>NZ_OY782498.1:1120000-3695000 GCF_963677845.1 uncultured Pseudodesulfovibrio sp. | reverse complement strand
CAAACCCACCCACTTGCTGCCTAAGCACCGCTTCTACCATCCAATAAAAAATGTAGAACCAAAACAACCGTACGCCATACTGTTGACGATCTTGGCCCACGTTTTCTTCCGTCAGACCTTCCATATGTACGGTCACACCTCTCGCTGATGCAGACAATCCGAGTCCTGCGGCAACACCCCAAGCGGCCAACACGAAAACTATCACCAATGGGACTGACCAAACAAACCAGTTAAAAAAGGTAATCTGTTCACGGCCTGCAATCTCAAACACATCCAGTGCAGCGAACAAAACGGCATTGGCGGGGGAACCAATCATGGATCCCATGCCGCCGATGGCCGCACCATAAATGGCCGCACACATAAGCACCGTGGTCATCCCTGTGGCACCCTGCTCTGCAAAATTCCTGTCCAGTTTTTTGAGTACGGGAATCAAGGTAAGCACTGTGATGGTGTTGGGAATAAATGAAGATAAAGCCGCTGATGCGGCAATGATATACAGGATCAAAAAAGACGCATGGCCTCGGCTCTTTTTCAAAGTCCAAAGCACAAAACTGTCCGTAATCCGGGCAGCAGCCATCAGTTGGTAAATAAAATAGCCGCACACAAAAAGAAGAATCAGAGGCAGACGTTGCCAAAGATAGGCGGATAGGTCGGTGAAGGATTCCACAAAGGCTCCCGGCTGGACGTTTTGATCACTGACAATGGACCGTTTTCACGGGGGAATGTCAACTAGCCGGGGTGGGGCATCTCCACACAAACGATGTAACGAGAGCCTTGCACGTTAAAAAACGGCTTGCTGATCAAACAGGACTGTTCCCCGGTAACAGGAGAAACAAACGGAGGAGTCACAAATTTTTCATAGCCGATATCAAGATAAAGGACATAATCCTCCACGGAATGATCCGTACCGGCTTCCGCAATCGCATCTGGATGATGTAATGGTTGTACTGTTCCGGCTGAGACACGTCGAGTTATCTGCCGCCCTCGGTCATCAAGAACAAGAATTGAAATGACACCTTCAATTTTGCGAACCAAACGCTTACACCCATCCTCAAACCATTCTTCCGACATATTAGACAGCTTGGTGCAAATGGCAGAAACATCTTTGAAAGCCTCAACAAATCTTTGTTTTTTATGAAGAACCAGCTTATTCTTTACCTTGAAATACTTATCATGGGTCTCAACAATCTTTTCCATGAACTTACCGGCAGGGTCTCCGGGGCTATTCTCTTCTCCTCTTGTATAGTAATAGCCCTGCTGCAAATCGACCCCGGCCAAAAGCAACCGGATAGATTCGGCTTCGCTTTCAACCCCCCGACCAATAACCGAAGCTCCGACATGGCTGGCTACAGTAAGCAATGCCTCCAGCGCCTTTGCCGAGTAATCTGTTCGCTCGGCCTCACCAAAAAACGATCTGTCCAACTTGACGAAATCCGGATTAATCTTGGTAATAGCGTAGTTGAACGAGTCATCCACGGCACACCCATCCAAGCAGAACTTACACCCCAACCCCTGCACAAGTTCACAATAGTATGCCACCAAATCCCTGTCAGCCGCAAAATCCATAACTTCAAGGACAATATTACCGGGATCAACTCCAGCCTCCTGAATCAACCGTGGCAACGTCAGATTATTTGGATCAATATGCGGGAATATTTCCACATTCACGTTCAGGCCAAGAAGCATTTTTTTATGAGCATCATGAATTGGCTTAAACTTCTCAAGTGCCATACTGCGGCACATACGATCGACGCCTACCATGAGTTCCGGGCTTAAATCCTTATGAAACAACATACGAGTATCAATACAGTGATTATCTCCGGTCACACGAGAAAAAGCCTCAAAACCAATAATGGACTTGGAAGCAATCGTTACAACTGGCTGAAAATACGTATTTACTCGTCTTGATTCAAGGATTGTTCGAACCCCCTCTTCATCAACAGGGGGACAAATATTATCCGCCACGTACTCGCTCCTTTCCGCCTTTTAACAAAAGTTACTTGAACGCAAAACGAGAACCTACATTCAGGGGCCTACTCGGTCAACACTCTATATAAATCAACAACACCAATACGCACTCCCGAATCACATTCAACTTCAAGCGGTTACCGAAAAATCTAAACTATCACCGGTTCGCTTCTTCCAAAGCCGCAAGGAATCCAGTATACCTTGGTGTCTTGAATCAACCGCATTTCCACAGGGAGCACCGTGGCCGAATTCGTTCATCTTCACGTCCATACAGAGTACAGCCTCTTGGACGGCGCAATCCGCATCAAGGATCTACTTTCGCGATCCAAAGACCTCGGCATGCCTGCCGTGGCCATCACCGACCACGGATCCATGTTCGGAGCCGCGACCTTTTACATGGCAGCCATGGATATGGGCATCAAGCCCATTATCGGCTGTGAAGTCTATGTGGCTCCCGGTGACATAGACGATGAAGACGCACACAAGCGCAAGGAAAAAGGCGGCGGCTACCACTTGGTACTGCTTGCAAAAAACCGAAAGGGCTACCAGAACCTGACCAAGTTGGTTACAACCGGCTATCTGGAAGGGTTTTATTACAAACCTCGTGTCTCCAAGAATCTCCTTAACAAGCACTCCGAGGGGCTCATCGCCCTGTCCGCTTGTCTGGCTGGTGAAGTTCCGCGCATGCTGATGAATGAAGGACTGGAAGCAGGCGTAGAGATGGCAAAAACCTATGAGTCCATCTTCCCCGGCAACTTCTATCTTGAATTACAGGACAACGGCATTGGCAAACAGACCCGACTCAATGAGTTACTCATCAAGTGCGCGGAAAAAACCGGCCTCCCCATGGTCGCGACCAATGACTGCCATTACCTGACAGCCGAGGACTACGAAGCGCATGACACCCTGCTCTGCATCCAGACACAAACCACCGTTGACGCTGAGAAGCGCTTCAAAATGGACACGCAGGAGTTGTATTTCAAGACACCAGAAGAGATGGAAAAGGCGTTCGCCCACGTCCCCGAAGCCATCCTCAACACCCAGCACATTGCCGAACAATGCAACCTCGAAATCGAATTGGGGAACTATTATTTCCCTGAATACGAGTTGTCCGAAGGCGTTTCGGACATGGACGAGGAATTTGACAAGCTCTGCCGCGAGGGTCTCAGGCGACGGTTGGATACCATTACCTATGAAGTAGACGAAAAACGATACTGGGATCGACTGGACTACGAACTCGGCGTTATCGTTGAAATGGGATTTCCGGCCTACTTCCTTATCGTGCAGGATTTCATCAACTGGGCCAAGGACAACCGCATCCCTGTCGGTCCCGGTCGTGGTTCTGCAGCCGGCTCCATCGTAGCGTGGTCGCTCAAAATCACCAACCTTGATCCACTCCCGTACGATCTGCTGTTCGAACGTTTCCTGAACGTAGAACGTGTCTCCATGCCTGATATCGACGTTGATTTCTGCGAACGTCGTCGTCTCGAAGTCGTCAAGTACTGCGCCGAGAAGTATGGCCATGACCGCGTGGCGCAGATCACCACCTTCGGTACCATGAAAACCAAGGCGGTTATCAAGGACGTTGGTCGCGCTCTCGGCATGACCTTTGGAGAAACAGACCGTATCGCCAAGCTCATCCCGGACGACCCAGCTCTCATAGCCAAAATGCTCGGCGTGGAAAAAGCCAAGATCAACGTCCCGAACGCAGTCAAGGCTGTGGTCGAACTCGACGACATGGTCGCCACTGACCCCAAAATCGCCAAGCTCATAGACATTTCCACCCGTCTCGAAGGGCTATGCCGACATGCCTCTACCCATGCGGCGGGCGTGGTTATCTCGGACAAGCCCATGGTTGAATACCTTCCTCTCTACAAAGGGAAGAAGGGTGAAATCGTGACCCAGTTCGACATGAAAAAAGTCGAAAAAGTCGGCTTGATCAAGTTTGACTTTCTGGGTCTACGTACCATGACCGTTATCGAGGATTGTCTGGATATCATCCGCGAACAAGGCAAAAACGCGCCGGATCTCGACACCTTGCACCTGGACGACCCCGACACCTTCGCCATCTTTGCCAAAGGTGATACGGACGGCATCTTTCAGGTTGAATCCTCGGGCATGCGCAAATACCTCAGGATGCTGCGCCCTGACTGCTTCGAAGATATCGTCGCCATGCTCGCACTCTATCGACCCGGCCCGCTTGGTATGATCGGCTCTCACGGCGTCAGCATGGTTGATGAATTCATCATGCGTAAACACGGCGACATTGAAGTCACCTACCCTCACCCATCGTTGGAGGATACACTCAAGCCGACATACGGCGTCATGGTATATCAGGAACAGGTTATGGCAACCGCCATGACTGTTGCCAACTACTCGCTCGGTGAAGGTGACTTGCTCCGGCGCGCCATGGGTAAAAAAATCGCCGAGGAAATGGCCAAGCAGCGGTCCCGTTTTCTGGAAGGATCACGGGAAAACGAAATTCCCGACAAGATAGCCAACGAGATTTTCGACACCATGGAGAAGTTTGCGGCTTACGGTTTCAACAAATCGCACTCCGCCGCTTACGCGCTCATTTCCTATCACACCGCTTATCTCAAAGCGCACTTTCCGGTTGAATTCATGGCCGCGCTCATGTCCACGGAAATGAACAACACCGAAAAGATCATCATGTACATCAACGCATGTCGCGACATGGAGATCACGGTCAAGCAGCCCAACATCAACGCTGGACATGCTCGATTCTCGGTACTCAATGGCGACATTCTCTATGCCATGGCCGCCATCAAAAACGTTGGTGAAGAGGCCATCAACGAAATCGTGGTTGAACGTAACGACGGCGGCCCCTTCAAGGACATCTTCGATTTCTGCGAGCGGGTAAATCTGCGCCGTGTGACCAAACGAGTTTTAGAGTCACTCATCAAAGCCGGAGCACTGGATTGTTTCGACTGTTCCCGCGCCGCCCTGCTCGAAGACCTCGAAAAAGCCGTTGCCCTCGGCCAGAAGAAAGCCAAGGAAAAGGATTCCGGCATGTTGAACATGTTAGACATGCTCGGTGGTGGCGGGCAAGACGCTCCAGCGCACTCGCCCACCTGCTCTGACCTTGAAGAATTTGATGACAAGGAAAAACTCGTCCTGGAAAAAGAGGTTCTCGGTTTCTTCCTGTCAGGCCATCCCTTGCTTGCCTATCGCCAGGATTTGGCCCGATTGCGCACCTCAACCCTTGAAGACTGCAAAAATATTCCCAACGGAACAGAAGTTCGTGTGGCCGTGATCATCCCGGATTACAAGCAGTTCATTACCAAACGCGGTGACCCCATGGCATTCTGCGTGGCCGAAGACCTGACCACATCCGGCGAAGTCACCATGCTGCCCAAGGTCTATGCGGATGCACGCGAACTTATCGATGCGGACCGCCCGCTCATGATTCAAGGCAAAATTGATGTTCGTGAAGAGCCTGGTCAGGAAGAAGCACCCAAGTCAGCCAAAATCTTAGCTGACAAGGTCATGTTTCTGGCTGATGCTGTTCAGGGATCGGACAAGCCCGTACCGCTCTGGATCGGCGAAAAAAATGCCGTGGATTCACATCTCAATATGCTCAAGGCCATTCTGCAACGTTACCCCGGCAACACGCACGTGACTCTCGGAGTCATCACCAAGGAAAGTGTGGTCACGCTCAAGCTCGGCCATGGTTGGAAAATCTTCCCAAGTCGCGAATTCTGGAAAGATGTGGAAAAATGGCAAAACGGCGATGCGTTGAAACATCAGGCTACCATAAAAAAATAAGGATGGGCCTCCCCCGCCCCCCTCTTTCCTTCCGAAACTTTTTATGTGCGCTCCGCGCAGTAGTGGGGATGAATGAAAATAATACGTCTAAAAATCACTTTCCGTATTGTTACGCTCCTATGTCTGGCCTTGGTACTGATCGGTTGTAGTGGCAAGCGATCCCCCATGCCGGAAGGTCTTTTGAATGATGGCCAGTTGCCGAATTATAAGTACATCAGGTTTTACGGGGATTCGACACCGGAAAAGACGGCCATGCGTTTGCTTTTGGCTCAATGGGCTGCACAGGAAGTTGTGACCGGCAAGACAGATGATTTTACTGTGCTCAGTTTGTCCGGGGGTGGTGCGGACGGAGCTTTTGGTGCAGGGTTTCTGGCAGGATGGACATTTCGAGGCGACAGGCCTGATTTTACATTCGTCACCGGCGTCAGCACCGGGGCGCTCATTGCCCCTTTCGCTTTTCTCGGGCCAGAATATGATGCCACGCTCAAACTTCTCTACACGACATTCAGCACCATCAATCTGGTAAAAGCCCGTCCGATCGGTTCTGCTCTTGCGGGAGACGGCCTATTTAACGTGAAATCTTTTCGACAGGCGTTAAAGACCTACGTTAATACAGAGGTCATCAACAAAATCGCCGCCGAACATCGCAAAGGACGACGGCTGTTCGTCGGCACGACGAACCTTGACGAGATGCGCCCGGTTTACTGGAATATAGGAGCTATCGCCCAACTCCAGACAGAAAAAGCCCACCAGCTTATTCGGGATGTCATTCTCGCCTCGGCTTCCGTTCCCGTGGCTTTTCCACCAATGTATTTCTCCCTTGAAATCGACGGCAAAAAATACGAAGAGATGCACGTGGACGGGGGTGTTACCAATCAGGTTTTCGCATATCCGCCGAGCATTCATATGAAAAAGAATCTCGACAAACTCGGGATCTCACGAAAAATCATTCTCTATGTTATCCGCAATGATGCATTGGCCACAAAACCAGTTCAGGTAAACCCCAATCTGGGCGACATCGCCGCTCGGTCCCTGACCGGCCTGATCCGCAATCAAGGTATCGGGGATCTTTACAGAATATTTTATGTCGCGGAGCGGGACGGTGCGGATTTTAATCTGGCCTTCATCCCGCCGACGTTTCAAGCGGATTCCAACGAATTATTCGACCCGGATTATATGTCCAAACTGTTCAAAGTAGGCCAGGACATGGCCAAAAGTACAACCCCCTGGCACAAAACGCCGCCTTATGATTTAAACCCTCAACAATAAATAACAAGCGTATGGATTCACTCAAACAACTCGATGAACGTCACCGCAAATTTGTGGAAGAGCGTCACTGGCAAAAGCATCAATCCCCAAAAAACCTCGCCATGGCCCTGACTGCGGAGGTAGGCGAACTGGTCGAACACTTTCAATGGCTGACCGTCGATGAAAGTTGGAATGTAAACGGCAAAAAAAAAGAAGCCGTGGCCGAAGAACTGGCCGATGTACTCATCTACCTGACTCGCCTGTCCTCGGAGCTGGGCGTTGATCTGGTTGCGGCTGCCCATGAAAAATGCGAGAGGAACGAACGTAAGTACCCGGTAGAAGAATTTCAGGGAGGCGATCGCCGTCCCCACGAGTACAAAGATCGCGACAAGTATTAAAAAGACGAAGGACAAAATATGCCCGGCAAATGGAAATTGACCATTACACAAGATTTTTCAGCATCGCACCAACTGCGCAACTACGGCGGTAAGTGTGAGAACATGCACGGCCACAACTTCGGTGTGGAAGTAGTGGTTGAAGGCGACAAGCTGGATGAAAAAGTTCAATACCTCGTCGACTTCAAGGAAATAAAGCAGCGCACCAAAGACGTGTTGGAAAAACTCGATCACAAACATCTCAACGAGGTGGAGTGTTTTACCGAAGTCAATCCTTCCTCCGAAAACATCGCCATGTTTATATATAAGGAATTGAACGGAAACATGCCGGAGCCTGTCCGGTTAGTCGAAGTGTCTGTCTCAGAGAAAAAATCTTCCAAGGCAACCTACTGGGAAGAATAGCCGTGTCAGATAAAAAAGAAGAAAAACGGGGCGAGATCAATGGCATGTCTTACGGTAAGATCATGACAAGTCTCCTCATTCCCAAGGATTCACGCAGTAATCCAAAACGCATCCTGAGCGGAATAGCCTTCCTCGCATTCGTCTGTTTTTTCCTGTTCGCAGCACTGAGTAAAGGCTGCCAACACGAAGCCAAACAACAACAGGAAAAACAGCATATCAGTCAACACATCTCCACCATCCACGAAAGGATAGTCTAATCATGCGTTTGGTCATTCAACGAGTTTCTGACGCAAAGGTCACGGTCAACGAAGCCGTGGTCGGCGAGATTGACACAGGTCTGTTGGTGCTCGTCGGATTCGGACATGGGGATGAGGCGGATTTGCCGAGCAAGCCCGTATGGGGAAAGATACTCGACAAACTGGTCAACCTACGAATCTTCCCGGACGAAGACGACAAAATGAACAGGTCGCTCTCAGACATCCAGGGGGACATCATGCTCATTTCCCAGTTCACGCTGTACGCTGATTGCAAGAAAGGCCGACGCCCGTCCTTCACCAATGCTTGCCACCCATATATCGCGGAGTCCCTGTTCAACCATTTTGTGGAAGATGCACGCAAGGCTGCCCCCGGTCAATTTGCTACAGGCCGCTTTGGAGCGGAAATGCATCTGGATTTCACCAACTGGGGCCCCGTCACCATCATTCTTGATTCAGACGAGATGTAAACCCGTTGTCCTTATAGGCCAGATACCTTAAACTGACGTAATGAGCATTAAATCCAAACTGATATTAGCCCTTTCCTTCATTCTTGTTTCCGCTTTTCTGGCAACAAGTCTGGTCAACTACGTTTTCACGCGCAGGGCCATCCGAGCCGAATTGCTCCACTCTTCCCTGCCGTTGACCGGCAAAAATATCTATTCGGAAATTCAAGCCGTCATGATGCGGCCACTGCTCGTGTCCTCCTCAATGGCCAATGACACATTTCTCAAGGATTGGGTGACCGACGGGGAACTGGATGTCGGACAAATCACCGATTACCTCAAAAAGATTCAGGAAAAATACGGATTCATTTCCACCTTTTTCGTCTCATCAGCAACAGACGCCTATTACAGTCAGGAAGGCATCCTCAAAGAAATCAACCCACGGGACCCTCATGATATTTGGTTCTATGCTTTCAGACGATCAGGCAAGGAATTCGATCTGGACGTGGACACCAATGAAGTTGAAAACAACAAACTGACAATTTTCGTCAACTTCAGGGTGGAAGACAATAATGGCCGCTTCATCGGTGTTGCCGGTGTGGGGTTAAACATCGAACATGCTACCGAACTCCTGAAAAAATCGAAAAAAAAATACAACAGGAAAATTTACCTCGTGGATCAGGATGGTCTGGTTCAGGTGCACCACGACAAACGGCTTATCGAGAAACATTCCATTGCCAAGGCCGGTGGAATCCGTGACCTCGCTTCAAAGATACTCACCAAAAGAGAAAAATCAGTCAGTCTGGAATATAATTGGGACGACACTCATTACTTACTCTCAACCCAATATATCCCGGAACTGAAATGGTATCTCATCGTCGAACAAAGCGAAGATGACGCTTTGATTTCTGCAAGGGACAACCTCGTCCGCACCATTACTATAGGTATATGCACATCCATCCTGATCATTGTACTGTGTACGTTCACGGTCAATCACTTTCAGGGACGACTGGAACGGTTGGCCCAAACCGATCCGTTGACTGGCGTCGCCAACCGTCGTGCATTGGAAATCTATTTCCAACAGGCGACCTACAAAGCAAAACGGTACCATGAACAATTATCCACGATCATCATCGATCTCAATAAATTCAAAGATGTCAATGACAAGCACGGGCACCTCAAAGGCGATGAAGTGCTTAAATGTGTAGCTGACACCGTGGGAAAAACCATCAGGCCGACAGATATTTTGGCTCGTTGGGGTGGCGATGAATTCATCATTTTCCTGACCGGTAACATGGATGATGCCAGTGCATTGGCAGAACGAGCACTCACCGCCGTAGCCGAATCTTCCGAGGACCTTCCCATCTCATTCAGTTATGGGTTGGCTCAATATGAAGAAGGGGAAGACCTCCTTTCCATAACCATGCGAGCGGACAAAGACCTCTATCGGTCCAAGAAACGCAACGGCTCCGGCGAGTTGTAGACAAATAGGTCAGGCGCAGGTATCGTTGCGGACAATGCTAAAAGACCAAAACACACGGCCAAATTTCAAGGGAACCGCTCCGCGCATACTCCTGCTCACCAGCCAATATTTTCTTATCGGCGAACTTAAAGCCGCGTGTGAACGACTCGGCGTAGAATATCATTTTCTGGATTTCGGCACCAAGGAAATGGACCTCGACACCTTTGTCACACAAATGGTGGCAACCTTGACGGCCTTCAAGCCGGACTTCGTTCTCACGGTCAACCATCTTGGCGTTGACCGCGAGGGAATACTCACCACCCTGCTCAAGAATTACGATATTCCACTGGCATCCTGGTTCGTAGACAACCCGCACCTCATCCTTGATGCCTACCAGAACCTCTTCGAATGCCGAACTGCCCTGTTCACTTGGGACTTCGACACCGTGGACTCACTCAAGGACATGGGATTCCAGAACGTCTTTCATCTTCCGCTCGGCGCCGACCCCACAAGACTGGTACCGCACCGCACTCAACCAGTGGAAGAATGGCGTGCCCCCATTTCCTTTGTCGGCAACTCCATGTTGACCAAAACAATCAAACGCATTCAGGCATCCATGCCATCTCCCCGTTTGCTGGAAGCCGGTATGGTGGTCGCCAAGGCCTTTGGAGAATCCGGCGAGCCTCAGGCCGGTCGATTCCTGAGACAACATTTTCCTGAACTACTCTCAGAATTCGAGACTCTACAAACGCCGGAACGAAAACAGGCATACCTGACTTTCATCACATGGCAGTCGACCCTGCTCTACAGACTGGACTGCATCCTTCGCATCCTCGACTTCAACCCGCTCATCGTAGGCGATCCCGGTTGGAACGAACTGCTCAAAGGGCGCATGGGCTGGAAATATCATTCCGAGTTATCCTACTACGATGACCTACCGGATTTCTATCCACTCTCCGACATCAACTTCAATTGTACTAGTCAGCAAATGAAAGGCGCAGTCAACCAACGCGTCTTTGACGTGCCTACCTGCGGAGCGTTTCTGCTCACAGACTACCGCCGTCAGATGGAAGAGCTCTTCGAACCGGGCAAGGAAATCGTCTTTTACAGCCACCCGGACGAAATCCCCGGACTGGTGGACATTTATTTGAACGCACCGGACAAACGGCAACGAATCATCGACGCAGCCCGCAAACGCGTATTGGCAGAACATACATACGACCACCGTATGCTCAGCCTTATTGAAACCATGCGCCAAACGTTCGAGTAATCCATGGCGGATAAAAAACCGATTCTCATACTCCAAATGCAGCGAATGGGGGATCTCATTCTCTCATATCCGCTCATGCTCTGGCTCGCCAGAAGCTATCCCGGCCATCCTATTTTTGTCGCGGCTGAGGAGACCTTCTACGCCCCCCTCATGAAGCTCTCACCGGCTGTCACATATTTCCCATGGTCCGGCCTGCATGTCCTCAAACGTCATTCCTTCGAACTCGTTCTCAATCTATCCATTCAAGAAAAAGCCGCTATTCTGGCAGGTGAACTCTCAGCTGAGCATAAACTCGGTCCGGTTCAATCTGCCGACGGCTCCCACTTTGTTCATGGAGACTGGCAACTTTACCGAACATCACTCGTAAAAAACAATCTGTACAACCGGTATCATTGGGCGGAACTCAACGCTCTTGATGTTGTACCGTATGCAAGCATCAAAGCCACCCGATTCAGTATGCCCCGCACTCTTGCGGATGGACACAAAGTCGGTCTTTTCCTGGGTGCAAGCGATGCTGCAAAACGCCCTTCCGCCACCTTTTGGGCTGCACTGGTTGATGAACTGCATGGTCGCAATCTGCGCCCCGTTCTCTTTGGCGGTCCGGCAGAAAAAGAATTGGGACTCAAAGTCGTCTCACTCGCGAAAGGCCCAGCCCTGAATCTGTGCGGAACCCTTGGGCTCGATGAATTCAGTGTTGTAGGACAAACGCTGGGGTTATTCATCACTCCAGATACCGGTCCCATGCATCTGGCGGCATGGTCCGGCTTGAAGTGCCTAAATTTGTCCATGGGGAACGTAAACCCATGGGAAACCGGCCCATACTCACCCGGCCACTACGTACTCCGTGCAGATATGGATTGTGCCAAAGGATGTTGGCAGTGTACCCGTGATCGGCTCTACTGCCGCGACGCATTCAAACCCGGACGCGTGGCCGCACTTGCCGTACGCATATTGGCCGGAGACAATTCAACCAAACTCGCAAAATTGGACCTGCCAGGACTGACTCTCTTCCAAACAGGAAAATCCGTCCTCGGTCTCTACCAGATAAAGAGACTTGACCCAGCACCACCAGATGCCGAAAGACTCCTCGCACGCTTCTGGCAACAATACTTCGGGTACGAATTCGGCCTGTGGGAACCTTCAGTGCTTTCAAATACATGGACTGACCTTACCGAATCTGCCGAAAAAGAAGCGGAAGCATTACTCTCACATATCCCGGAAATGGGCCGCCAGTTCAAACATGGGTTGAAAAGTGGCGCAATTCTCGACGAATCCTTCTGGGCAGCCAGCCCCGCCGTTGTCAAACCACTCACCGGGTATGCCCACATGTACCTTGAGAACAACGATTACTCCCGTCCAGCATGGGGCAGAGTTCTCACGCTTCTGGAAAAATTGATTACAGCCTGCCGATAAACGCTGCTTTCCCGACTTCCAAAGCCTGAAAGGGCCATTTCTTCCTACCTGAACATTCGGTCAACACACTGATTCTTTAGTACTTTCCCTTTGGCACGTCTTTTGATTGTAAAAGTGACGAAGGAGAAAAGTATGCAAAATATTCCCGGCATCGCCATAGAAAAGACAACCGAACAACTTCCGGTGGTGAAAATAGCCTCCGCCAACAAGGGTGATCAACACGCCCTGTTCGCTGATCTGTTCAATGAGCACGCCAATATGGTCGAGAACGAACTCGCCCTGGCACCTGTCTCCTCTCAGGAACAAATGCTCGAATCCGCTCCTGATACTGACACACAGGAAGAAGCAGTTAATGCCGCCGGCACCAAAGTCCCGGTTCAGGAAGAACCAGAGCCCGAAGTGGATGCACGCGACTCCCTGATGACTCAAGAAGATTTCGACGAAGTCAAGGACGACCTTGAAGCATATGGGATGAGCGAAGAAGAAATCACTGAAATTGAAGATAAGATAAATAGTGAAGACGGTATGACGTGGGAGCAATTTGTCTCCACTGTGGCCCAAAGTATGGCCGAAATGCGAACACACGAATTTTCAGATGAACAAAAAGGAAAACTGAATTCTTTCTTTTCAAAATTTGGCTTTACGGACAAGGAAAGTGAAAAACTGATCGGCGATCTGGAAAACGGCAATCAGGCCAAAGTCATGAAGGCTCTCCAGGCCAAAGTCGACGCTATGCCGCAAGGTAAGCAATTGCTGTTTAACAAGCAGGAGATAGAAGCTTTCACTTCGGCTCTGAGCTTTTCCAAAGAATTCACCGCCAAGGTACAGGAGCTTTTCGGCACCAATTCCTTGCCTAAAGACGTCAAGCAAGCCTTTACCCTGATACGTCAGGAAATGGGAAAGATGGACTCAAAGGATCAGGAACTGGTTCGCACAATCACCAAAGGCTTTGTCAATGCCATGGGCGACTCTGCCAAGGAAAGCACTCTTGCGCGTCAAGTTTCCGAAGCCGTTGATTTGAAACCCCGCGTGGCAGAAGATTCTCTCAAAACCGAAGTGAATGAAAATTTCAAACAGGTGACACAGGACCGAAAAGACTCCCTGCCGGACGCCAAAGTCAGAGACCATTCCGAAAAGAATCTGGCGGACAAGGTCGAGATCAAAACCGACGCCAAACCTGATGCTAATACCGACTCTCCCGAACAGCAGAAAACTGAATCCGATGAGCACTGGACCAACCTGCTTGGCAAAGTCAACGACGATGGTTCTCACTCTGCACAAGGCAAAGTACAGACCAAAACCGAAGATACGACCCAAACTCTCAAGACAGGGTTGACCACCACGACCGAGACCGGAACCAAAACCAAGGCATGGGAAAAAGTTTCCGCCCCCAAGGTCATGAAGCAGGTGGACAATGCCTTCATCAAAACTTTGAATAATGGTGGCAAGCAGCTCACTCTGCAACTCACACCTGAGAACCTCGGCAAGCTCTCCATTGTGCTTCAGGTCAATGGCAAGGAAGTAAGCGCAAGCATCCGAGCAGAGAGTCCTGAAGCGGCTAAGATTATCAATGAAAATATAGATATCATTAAGAATTCTTTAGAAAATCAAGGACTGAAAGTTGAGAAACTCGACGTCCAAACCGGGCTCGCCAACAATCAGGATGCCCATGATTGGTTCGGACAGGAACAACATAATATGGCCCGCGATCAAGAAGCCATGGTAGCCATGCGCAACCATATGAAGAACATGCGCAACGGCGATGGCGGCATGGTGGCCCGAGACCTGCAACTACTCCGTGAGCAGGCAATTAATGCCGCACATGGGTTACACGTTATTGCGTAGGAGAGGTCTATTATGGGTTACATAGACAATGGTGGAATGATTCTCGGGGCACAGGAGCAGCGACTCGCCGCATCCAACTCCCCAGAGCACAAATCGAAAATGGACCAGGATTCATTCCTGACCATCCTGGTGGCACAGCTTACCCATCAGGATCCGCTCAATCCAATGGAGGACACAGAGATGACCTCCCAGTTGGCAGAGTTCTCAAGCCTTGAGCAGCTCACCAACATCAACGACGGCATCAAGTCGCTGGGTAGCTCCATGCAACAAAGCGACATGCTCTCCGCCGTCAGCTTCATCGGCAAAGAAGTCAAGGCTGAAGGTTACAAGATCAGCATGAACGAAGGCAACGCCTCGACCATTTATTATGGTTTTGGTGAACCTGTCTCGAAAATCATGATGAACATCTACGATTCCGAAGGCGCCATCGTTCGGTCTGTCGAGTTGGGAAGCAAGAAAGCCGGGTCGTATCAGTACGAGTGGGATGGCAAGAACGAAGCGGGTCAAAAATTGCCCGATGGCCAATACGGCATCGGTATCCTTGGTGAAGATCTCAACGGCAAACACGTCATGGTCCAAACGGAAATTTCCGGCAGGGTCGATGCCGTAGTCAACGAAAAGGGCACACAATATCTGCGCCTGAGCGATGGTAGATTTGTCAGTTTCCTCAACGTCAAGGAAGTGGTTGATCCCGGCACAGATCCGGTGGTGGACCCCTCAGAAGATGAGAACGACGAAAAAGAATAGGTCATATGAATTTTACCTGACGGCATCCACGCCGCAGGCTCTTGGAGAAGAGATTAGGAGGTAGATATGGGTTTAGGAGCATCACTTTATTCAGGCATTTCAGGCCTTACGGTGCATTCCGAACGGATGACGGTCATCGGCAACAACCTCGCCAACGTGAACACCACGGGTTTCAAAGGCGCACGGATGCAGTTCGAAGACCTCATGAGCACCGATTTTTCCACGGTCAACGGCATCGGTCAGGTGGGACGCGGCGTTCGTGTGTCCACTGTCTATTCGGACTTTGGACAGGGAGCTTTCGAAGCGTCCACTGAAGCCACAGACATGGCAATATCCGGTGACGGCATGTTTCTCGTTTCGCCCCTCGGCGAAGACATGAAGTATTTTTCCAGAGCAGGTAACTTCCGCTTTGATCAGGACGGGTTTCTCGTGGATCCCCACGGCTACGTTCTGCAAGGATGGGAAATCGAACGTTCCACGACATCCGTGACAACTTCCAGTTCGGACACATCCTTGTCCCCTCGTTCGGCCCGAATCGTCGGAACACCTACGGACATCAGATTGGAAAATTTCCAATCCGAGCCCAATGCTACCAGCAATGTGTCCATCGTCACCAACCTGGACCCGACGGCACCGGACAGATCGTCCAGCGATACCAATCCGTACTTTGCCATGTTCAACAACTGGCGCGGTCACGAAGAAACTCCGCTGGCACCCACGCTTTATGGGTATTCAACCACCCTAAAAGTCTATGACGACATCGGCACCGCGCATAACCTGACAGTATATTACGATCAGGTAACAATGAGCAACGCTGGTGGCGATACGGTGTGGGAATACATGGTCACTTGTGAACCTAATGCTGATCGGCGTATCCTTTCCGGCGCGAACGGAATTCAAACCTCCGTCGGACAGGGAGCAACTTCAGCTGCAGGCGTGCTCATGATCGGCACCATGACGTTTACCACAGGCCAGTTGTCCGGCATGAGCGCATATACACTCAAGTCAAACGGTGGTGGAGCACTGAAGGACCTGAACAACTGGGATCTGGCAGATTTCTCCACCAGTGGTTACCCCGTTTGTACAGCCAACTTCTTAGGCAAATCCAATGCCAGCACAGCTCAAGCGACAAATGCCACACCACTTCAAATCGATTTCGGCATGAGCAACCGCGACTTGTCCAGTAGCGGTGGCGCGGTTACCATCGGTTGGCAAGGCGGCCTTGGCACATTGCCTACCACCGCGGCCATGGTCGGCAACGACATCAGTAACACCGGATATTTGGCAAACTTCAAGGATCCCGCTGTCAGCGCACTGGCCACCCAAAGCTACGACACCGGCGGTTCCTCCACACTGTTCCAGAGCCAGAACGGTTACTCCGCAGGTATATTGCAAAACATCTCGGTTTCTCGCGAAGGCGTAATCACCGGCCATTATTCCAATGGTCAGGTACTCGAACTCTACGCCGTCACTCTGGCAACCTTTACAAACGAGCATGGCCTCAGACGTGAAGGCGGCAACCTGTTCTCTGAAACCCGTGAATCCGGCCCCGCCCTGACAGGGCAAGCAGGCTCCACAGGCAAGGGAACCATTGACGGCAACTCTCTGGAGATGTCCAACGTCGACATGGCCACTGAATTCGTTCGCATGATCACCACGCAGCGCGGATTCCAGGCTAACACCAAGGTCATCACCACAACGGACTCAATGCTCGGCGAAGTTATCGCCATGAAGCGTTAAGCACATAGAGGTCTAAAGTAACCCATACTCATAGACTCCTTCTCCAAGATATCCCCCGTCTGACCCGCGGGGGATAACAGAAGACCTTGCGGCCCGGCAGAATACCCATCTGCCGGGCCGCTTTGGTCTTTGGTACAGGCACAAGAATGAAGCGAAATGTTAGTTATTACTTAATAGAAATAAAAAGAGGGACTTATCTTTTTGGTGGGCTTTGCGTGCTTTCGCAGTGAGGGGGCAAACGGAATTATTACAAAGGTTTCGCCTTTACGGCGACCTGCTTTTTTTGAGGCGAAAAAAAGGAGGCAAAAAACGCCTTTTCCGTTGTGCGCCTGATAGCGGACCCAAGAGCCTGTACGCGACTCCACTGCCCGACAGGATTGTCTGTGACACAGACTCGGTCGGGCTACGTTCCGCCGCGAGGGACAGGCTCTAAGGTTCGCTATCAATTGTCCGTCGTTGTAAGGGGCAGCGGTGTAGGTGCTCATTTTTTGATTCTAGGTGCTTCGATAACAATACATAACTTTAAAATTTCACATTTCATCGCTATAAATTCGTCCTTGGTGAAGATACCCATTTTGATTAAGGCTCTTCGTTATCCATAAAGGGCCTTGGGGTGCTCCAGCACCCCAACACCGCTCTCCCTCCAAAGACGATTTCTTCCTTCTTCCTCCCAACCAGACGAAGACCGAACCCAGCCCTTGATTGGCGGCTTAGAAGCTGACCAATCGAAGGAGGCGGCTCTGATAAGGGAATCAGGTAATTTATCTTAAACTGAAGGATGACAGGAGAGGTAAAGCTTATACTTTTAATCGGGTGGAGCCGACTCGATTGGATCAGATTCTTACCGCCGATCATGGGGGTGGCCAAACTAGCGCAAGCGACCTTTTTTGCTTCTTTTTTGGGCGCTACCAAAAAAGAAGGCCCGCCCGGCAGGGCATGGAAAGCCTTGGGTGCTTCAGCACCCAACAATGACTCTCGCCAAAGGCGCATGAAAGCGGCCATCCTTATTTCTTCATCTTCATCTTTATCGAGAACGCTCCCCCCTCCACTGCTCGAAGTGGCATTTTTTTCACCACCACCGACAAACCATTGACGAACAACGCTTTTCATAGCTTTTTGGTATAGGAAAAAATAGCCATTCTAGACTTTTTTTAGATAGTTATAGCCTTAATATATCTTAATAAAATTATATTGGCACGCATACTGCTTAACAATGCCAAATGGATTTGATAATCGAACAAGGAGGGTTCTGATGTCTTTAGTCATTAACCACAACCTCATGGCGATGAACGCCCAGAGAAACCTGTCCGACCACTATGGTCGTCTGGGTGTCTCCACCAGGCGTTTGTCTTCCGGTCTGCGAGTCGGCACGGCTGCCGATGATGCTGCCGGGTTGGCAATTCGCGAGCTCATGCGCTCGGAAATCAGCTCACTGCACCAGGGCATTCGTAATGCATCTGATGCAATTTCGCTGATTCAGACCGCTGACGGCGCGCTGCAGGTCATCGATGAAAAGCTCATTCGCATGAAAGAGCTGGCCATGCAGGCATCCACGGGTACATACAACTCAGATCAGCGTCTGATCATTGACTCCGAGTATCAAGCAATGTCCTCGGAAATCACCCGTATCGCCAACGCAACTGATTTTAACGGAATTTATCTCCTGAACGGCAACCTTTCCGGTAACCCTGCTGTCGATCATGACGGTACAGGTTTACAGTCCACCGGCCCACTGAAGATTCACTTCGGTACCGGCAATGACTGCGCGGAAGACTATTACTATGTCGCCATTCAGGGTTCCAGTGCATCTGCATTCGGTTTGGGTCAGGCTGCGGCTCTCGACACAAATCAGACAACCTGGGAAGCACAGAATGCTGGTAAGGCCATCTCCACACAGGGACTGGCACAGGCAGCCATGGAAGCGATCAACAACGCGATCATTTCCAAGGACAAAATTCGTGCAAACCTCGGTTCCATGCAGAACCGTCTGGAAAACACCATCACCAACCTGGGTATCCAGGCCGAGAACCTGCAGGCTGCTGAATCTCGTATCTCCGACGTCGACGTGGCGCAGGAAATGACCGAGTTCGTCCGCAACCAGATTCTCACACAGTCCGCTGTCGCCATGCTGGCACAGGCCAACTCTCTGCCGAGAATGGCCATGCAGCTCATCGGCGGCTAGCCGACAACGACACACGGCTGAAGACGATCGGAAATCAGCCCCGTGGCAAGGATGCCACGGGGCTTGATCTCCGGTCGTTTCCGTTTGTTGACCGATGGGCACAAAAAAGCTTTGCCCGTCTCATACAATCATATTTCTGAATTATTCTTCGGAAAGAAACTTCAATGCAGCTCGGGCTGATTCCTGTTCCGCCCGCTTGACGCTCGTCCCTACTCCGCGAAAAACTTCACCTTCGGGCAACGTCACATCGACCATAAACAATTTTTCGTGTTCGGGACCACTGGTTCCGGCCAATACATATACAGGACGCTCCCGAAAACGTTCCTGTGCCACTTCCTGCAACCGACTCTTATAATCTTTGGTCTCAGGCAACATGGCTTGTTCCGGCCACTCTCCTTCAAAAATATTCAAGATGGTTCTTTTAGCCACCTCAAACCCGCCGTCCATAAATACGGCTCCCAACACGGCCTCAAGGGCATCCGCCAATAAGGCGTCCCGTTCACGACCACCTTGCAATTCTTCACCGCGCCCCAATCGTATGTACTTATCAAGATTGAGATCACGGGCAATTGCTGCAAGACTTTGTTCTTTCACCAATTGCGAACGAATGCGGGTCAACTGTCCCTCAGCAGCTCTGGGATAACGCTTGAAGCCTTCCTCTGAAATACACAGTTCAAGCACTGCATCCCCCAGGAATTCCAGGCGTTCATTGTCCTGATTCACCTCTTGTTCGTTGGCAAACGAGGAGTGCGTGAGAGCTACCTCCAGAAACTTGACTTGACCAAACCTATGGTGGATACAATCCTGTAGTTCATCAGTATCCATTCAACCCCCTGTATTTATGCAAGCAGACGCACATCTTCGCTCTCTATTCAATCCGGACTCCATCGCCATCATTGGCGTATCAAGGAGTTCGCATAAGCTCGGCAACGTCATTTTGTCCAATTTGATTGCCGCAGGGTACAAGGGTACAATCTTCCCCGTCAATCCCGCAGGGGGAGAAATTCTCGGCATTCCGACTTTTTCTGACATTTCTGAGATTCCCAAGCCACCGGACCTCGGCATTATTGTCCTACCACGTGAAAAAGTCCTGCCCGCCATGAAAAAATTGGCCGAGGCCAATGTCAGTGCCATCTGCGTCATCACAGCCGGATTTCGCGAAACCGGCAGGGACGGCTTTGAACTTGAAATGGAAATGGCCGAATTGGCCCGACGCAAAGGTATTACCCTGCTCGGTCCCAACACGCTGGGACTCATCAACACGGCTATTGGCTTGGATGCAACCATTGCGCAGGCCAAACCGGCCAAAGGGTCCATCGCCTTCTTTTCACAAAGCGGAGCACTCTGTTCGGCCATCCTCGACTGGGCTGACGGCGAAGACATCGGATTTTCCAAATTCATCTCGCTTGGCAACAAAGCCGGCATATCCGAAGCGGATGTTCTGGAATCACTCGGAGAAGACCCTGACACCAAAGTCATCATCGGTTATTTGGAATCTGTCGATGATGGACAGAAATTTCTAGCAAAAGCCCGTGCTGTTACAGACAAAAAGCCGGTCATCATGATCAAGGCAGGCACCACTCAGGCTGGTGCACGAGCTACATCCAGCCACACCGGCTCCATTGCAGGGTCTGTAGTCGCTTCCACCGCAGCGTTCAAACAGGCAGGCATTATTCAGGTAGAAAGTCTGGAATCCCTGTTTGATCTGGCACGAGCCTTTGCCGAACAACCGCTGCCCGAAGGCCCGAACCTGACAGTCGTCACCAACTCAGGTGGCCCCGGCATTCTGGCCGCTGATGCCTGTGAGGGGGCAAACTTACATTTGGCACGGCCATCCACAGTTACTTTGGAGAAACTCACCAAAGCCCTGCCCCCCTTTGCCGCTATCTACAATCCCATTGATATCATCGGGGATGCAAAGGCTGAACGATATCGCGTCACTTTGGAGGCCGTCGCTCAAGATACAATGACCAACGCCATACTGGTCCTGTTGACTCCCACCGCGTCTGCTGAAATCGAAGCAACGGCACAAGTCATTATTGATGTAGCACAAACATGCGACAAACCAATTTTCGCAAGCTTCATGGGCGATGAACGCATTGGCCCAGGTCGAGACATGTTGTTACAGGCGGGTATTCCCTGTTATGGTTACCCGGAACCAGCCATCCGAGCCATTTCCGCGATGCACGCCCACTATCAATGGAAAAACCGTCCGTACCCGGTCGAAGTCTGTTTCCGACGCGACAAGGGACGAGCCGAGCGAACCATCAAGAAGTTGTTGAATCAGGGGATTTCAGAACTGCCTTTTTCCGATGCCATGAACATCGCCTTGGCCTATGAACTCCCTGTCCCTGAGACACGTCTGGTTCGTACCAGCGATCAAGCTGTCCGAGCTGCTAAAAAATTGGGTTACCCGGTTGCACTCAAATTGGTTTCTCCGCATATCCCCAGTCGTGGCGATGTGGATGGTGTGGCCTTGGATTTGGCGACACCCCGAGAAGTACGCGACGCTTGGCTCGCCATAACATCCCGAGCCCAACGCAAACGCCCCGGCGCCTATATCGCAGGATGTCTTGTCCAGACCATGGGACCGATCAAGGCCCGCGAGGTTGTGATCCGGTTCACACAGGACCCTCAATTCGGCCCGTTGATTTCCTTTAGTCTGGCAGGTCCGTCGGCCGAAGTACTCGGAGACATCAGCTATCGACTGGCTCCACTGACTTTGCAGGATGTTCAGGATATCGTCCGTGAAATCAAATCTTTTCCCCTGCTTCGAGGTATTCGGGGAGAAGAACCGGTCAATCTGGCGGCCATAGAAGATATTTTACTGTCCATGTCGCAGATGGCGACGGACTTTCCAGAAATTCGAGAAGCTGAACTCAACCCGATTCTAGTGGATGCCGAAGGTGCGCTTGTTACAGACCTGCGCTTGACCATCGGCTGATTTTTTCGCAAAGTGATATAGATGAGCAGCAGGTGCTTGACCAGCCCCGCTCACGCCATAATTCAGGAGGTTTCCATGGCAGGTCTCTACATTGGATCAACAACGGGATACTCGGGCAAGAACATGATCGTAATGGGTCTTGGCCTGAGGCTACAGAAAGAAGGCTTCAACGTCGGTTACATGAAACCGGTAGGAGCCATGCCCATGGAGATCGACGGCAAACTCGGCGACGAGGATGCAGCATTCGTGCAGGATGTGCTCGGTGTTACGGCTGACCCCGAGATGGTCACTCCCGTAGTTGTCACTCAAGATTTTAAAGTCAAAGCCTTCACCGGCAAGATGGATGGCCTCCTCGACAAGATCGTGGAAGGCTACGCCGCCGTATCTGAAGAGAAGGACGTCACTCTGGTGGCCGGGTCCGGCTCCATGTACTCCGGTAAATATTGCGACACCGACGCAATTTCCGTCATCAAGAAACTCGGCATCAAGACCATAATCATCGACCGGTTCCAGAAGGAACTGAAATATGATTACCTTATGGTCATGAAAGAAACTCTGGGCGACCTGATGGCCGGTGTCATCCTCAATGATGTCCCGCCGAATTTCATGGATGAGATTGATCAGCTTCTGGCCCCCTCGCTTGAGTCCAAAGGCGTCAAAGTTCTCGGCGTAATCCCTCGTGACCCGCTTATGGGTGCCATCAAGGTAGGCGATCTGGCTGACCGTCTCGGCGGCAAGATTATCTCTGCGCACAACAAAAGTGAACGTGTTGTGGAATCATTTCTCATCGGCACCATGCAGGTGGAAAATTTCATGACGCATTTCCGCAAAAAGAAGAACTCCGCCATTATCGTGGGCGGTGATCGCTCGGATGTCCAACTCGTTGCACTCGAAGGCGATTGCCCTTGTCTGATCCTGACAGGCAATCTCTATCCCAACGACATCATCCTGACCCGCTCCGAAGTGTTGGAAACACCCATCATCATGGTCCGTGAAGACACCTTCACCGTAGCCAAGAAAATGGATGACATTCTGTCACGACACAAACTGCGTGATGCCATCAAAATCAAGCAAGGCGCAGAATTGGTCGCTAGCAATATCGATTTCGAGTTCTTGAAAAAAGAATTGGAACTGAAATAGTCATTCCTCAACAAGATTCATTCAACAGCCTCCCAAATCGGGAGGCTGTTTTTTGGCACCGAAAAAAACCCGAACGATTCCGTAAATTAACCCTCCAAAACGTCCGGTTGCCGCTACCCCCTCCGCCCCAACCACACACCAAATCCGATAATCCCGCACGCAGACAACTGCATCAACGACATGGATTCACCAAGCACAAGCCAGCCTGACACAAGAGCCACAGGCGAGACCATATTAATAGCCAGAGCAGCCCGTCCTGCCGGCATAAATGTCATGGCCATATTGTAAAGGCCAAATGCCCCCAAGGTGACAAAAAAACCAAGATATCCCACTGCACACCATGCAGATAAAGAGACTTCCTGCAACGGGCCAAAGCCTGACACAATCGCTCCCGGCAAAAAAAAGAATGCGCCGGCCACACACTGCATACTCGTCAGCCACCATGTAGAATATCGTGCGGACAATCTTTTCATGACCACCATATAAATAGCCACGCACACCATGGCCCCGACTTCAAGTGTATTTCCGAGAAGTGGATTTGGGGCAGTCTCATCGGGTGTCCCGCCAAACGACAACCAAATCACGCCGCATATGGAAACCACTATTCCCGACACTCCCCTCAAGGACATGGACTCCTTGAGGATGCCCCACGCTCCGACCATAACCATCAAGGGCACCAGGGCAGAAATCATACCGGCTTGAGCAGATGTTGTCAGGGCGATGGCGTACCCCTCAAACAAGAAATACAGACAGGGCTGCATCAGACACAGAAAGGATAGGACCTTCCAGTCTCCCTTTCGATAGTCGGGCGCGGGTATACGTCTAAAAAGAAATAAGACCAGAAGCGCGGCGATAGTCATACGCAACCAAATAACGACCATGGGAGAAAACCCTGTCAAAGCAGTCTTGGTCGCCATAAACGATGTTCCCCAAAGCAAAACGGCTCCGGCCAGACACAATGGAGCAAGCAAACGCGGCCCCATGAAGTGAACACCGGAATGCGACAAGGCATCCACAGCCACGCCATCAGTCATCGTCTCTTTCATCAACAGCCTCCTGAATTATTTTCAGGGACACCATGAGAGAAGAAGGAACAAAGATATTGTATGAAATTGCGAAATCGAATCAGCGGCGGTCTCCGACCCCGGCCTGATATTGTTGGGGAGTGGCTCCCGTATACTGCTTGAACACTCGGGAAAAATGACTCTGATCCACAAATCCCGCCTCAACAGCGACATGGCTGATAGAAAGATTTTCCGCCAAAAGCTTCTTACCCAGATCAACCCGAAGCTGGTTCTGATATGCATGTGGCGATAACCCCACAGAAGCCTGAAACGTCCTGAGCAAATGATAACGACTCACATGCGCGACTTTTGACAACGCATCCAGACTGACCTTCTCGGCCAAATTCTCTGCCAGATGGCGCTTGACGGCTAAGATTGCATCACCTTGACCAGTAGAAACCTGAACTTCTCCACATTCAGCATATCTTAACAACAAATCTGCAAGTCCTTCCACCAGCAAGGACTCCTTCTCAAGGCGGTCACCACCGTTCGAGACCACCTCATGCAGATCCTGCCAATGCGCAACCAATCCCGGATCATCCACAACCGGCAGGGGAAATGACGGAGGCCCTATCTCCCGACCAAACATCTCTGCCCCCACTGTTTCCAGCCACGAGGATTCCACATAAAACATCCGATAGGTCATGCGGGAGTCCAAATCAGGGTTGCAGACGTGAACAACTTCCGGTTCGATCAAAACCAGTTGACCGGCGCCAGCATGAAAAGCTTCGCCGTTAAGAGTAAATGTTGTTTTCCCTGTCTCGATGATTCCTATTGAATAGGCCGCGTGAGTATGCTTTCGAAAAGCGTCTTCGTTATAACTGGAATAACGAGCTTCTACACCGGGTAAGTCCGGGTCGCGCCAAAACCGCACATCTGTATTTGTTGGAGTCTTGCCCATGGTTCAATACCTATAGACAGGCCGCTGACACGTCAACAATCGGCTATACTCCCATCATGCCTTCTGGCATACTTCGCCAGACTTGATAAAGAATCAAAGGTGGATGCAATGCAACCAAGACTTATAGTTCACGGCGGAGCCTGGGACATTCCCGACGAATTCGTCGACGACCATGTAGCGGGCGTACATCAGGCAGTCAGCAAGATATACCCCATGTTGGCAGACGGCATATCCGCTATGGATGCCGTGGAAAAAGCCGTCAACATCCTGGAAGCAGACCCCACATTCGACGCAGGACGAGGAGCATTCCTCAACGCATGCGGCGATATTGAACTCGACGCTTTCATTATGGATGGCAAGGAACTGGATTTTGGCGCAGTAGCTGCTGTTGCCAACCTTCTGCACCCGGTTTCTCTGGCACGCAAGGTCATGACGGCCAAGGATTTTCGTATTCTCGTCGGAGCTGGCGCCATGCAGTACGCACAGGAATGTGGCTTCACTGAAATCGACCCTCGCGAGTTGCTCACGGACCGGGAACTCGCCTTTTACGAACAAATAAAAAATGACGAATCTTTTACGCCCATCAATGCTTTCAGCGGTAAATATCCTTCGGATACCGTCGGAGCCGTTGCCATGGATAAAAATGGCAACTTGGCCTGCGCCACTTCCACGGGCGGAACCCCGCGCAAACATCCTGGCCGCGTGGGAGATTCCCCTATCATCGGGTCCGGCGGTTATGCGGACAACGAACTCGGCGCGGCCTCTTCCACAGGGTACGGCGAATCCATTCTCCGGGTCATGCTTTGCAAAACTGCCTGCGACTTTCTGCGCACAGACGCACCAATGACTGCAGCCGCTCTTTCTATGGAAGTGCTCAAAAATCGAGGACACGGATACGGCGGAGTCATCATGCTTTCCCCGGACGGCCAATACGGATTTGCCCACAATACACCGCGCATGGCCTTTGCCTATGCCGATGATGCAGGTGCGCCTCAGGCAAACATAACCATGTAATTACCAGAGGGGTCGGTTTCGACCTCATTATCTGTTATACAAAATCAATGACACAAACCACAGACACTACAGACCTCACATCACGCCCGATTTCCGCAGTTATCCGACAGGTCGCGGTTCCCGCTTCGGTGGGCTTTTTTTTCAACACCATGTTCAACGTTGTCGACACATGGTGGGCCGGACGCATTGACACGCAAGCCGTAGCGGCTCTGGCCCTCTCTCTGCCCGTTTACTTCATCATCACCGCGCTTGCCAGTGGCATCGGCACCGGCTCCACCGCTCTCATGGGGGCAGCTCTCGGAGCCAAAGATCGCAAGCAGGCCGCTTTCATTGCCGTACAAATGCTCAGTTTCGGCATCTTCGTCTCCATCTTTCTGGCCTGGTTCGGCCTGACATTCTCTCCGTCCATTTTCGGTTGGCTAGGAGCCGAAGGACATTACCTTGAGACTTGTCTAGCCTACATGAACCCGATTTTCGCCTGCAACGTCGCTACAGTGGCAATTTTTCTCTTCAACGCCATACTTCAATCTCAAGGCGACACCAGAAGTTTTCGCAACGTCCTCATCTTTGGGGCAACACTGAACATAGCCCTTGATCCATGGTTTATATACGGCGGTTTCGGTCTCCCCGCCATGGGGCTTCAAGGCGTGGCGTGGTCAACGGTCATCATTCAGGCTTTCGGAGCCATTTATCTTGGATATAGAGCACGTCAAACAGGACTGGTTGTCACCAACGCGGGCAAAAACCTCATTCCGCACCCCACTCTCTACGCCGACATCGCACGACAGGGATTTCCAGCAGCGCTTAACTCCATGACCATCGCCCTCGGATTTTTCGTTATCTTCAAATTTGTTTCCGGTTTCGGACCGGAAGCAGCAGCGGCCTATGGTATCGCCACCCGCATCGACCAGATTGTCCTTCTGCCATCCATTGGCCTGAGTGTCGCTGCCCTGACAGTCACCGCGCAAAACTACGGAGCAAACCGCATTGACCGTATCCGCGAATCCGTACGCAAGAATCTCAAGTATGGGGCTATTATGCTCCTCCCACTTTCAATACCAATTTTTCTGTTGGCCGAACCGCTCATGCGACTCTTCACCTCTGACCCCGCAGTCATTTTCATTGGCGCGGAATATCTGCGTATAGATGCGTTTACCTTATACGGATACGTGATCATTTTCGTGGCAACCTCCACCCTTCAAGGCATGAAACGACCGCTTTTCGCCATCTGGATGGGCCTTGCCCGACAGGTCGTCGCGCCGGTTGCGCTCTTCACCCTGTTCACCTCTGTCCTCGGCTACGGCACAATCTCGCTCTGGCTTTCCATCCTTGCCATCGTCTGGATATCCGCCGCCATCGCATCATGGTACGCAATGAAAGTGATCCGACAGGTCGAAAAGACACAATAGAAAAAATCTTCAACGCTTCAGGTTGCTTCATGAGATACGAGGGCTTTCATAAAAATCAAAAATTCACAGCTGAACAATTTGCCGATGTTAAAAACAGACCGGCTTGACAATCGTTCTTGGTACGTCTATCTTCCCGGACTCGACAACGGGCCAGTAGCTCAGTTGGCAGAGCCACCGGCTCATAACCGGTCGGTCCCAGGTTCGAATCCTGGCTGGCCCACCAACGACCCTCCAAACGGGAGACGTGATTGAAGAAGTTTGATACTGGAAACCAGTTCAACGCATATATCTTGAAGTATCCCGCGAAGGCCAATGGCTGGGTTATTGAAGAGGAAATTAATGCTCCCGAGGGGGAAACCCTACGGGAGCATCTTCTTTACGATAGGTGGTCGTAAGCATATGAAAATTAAGGATATTTTATCGATTTTCCGCATTTCCGCCCCGGAAGCAAATCAAAGTTCCTGGGACAATAGCGGCGTCCAGATTGCTGGTGAAATAACAGAGACTGACAAGGTGGCCGCGGCCTTGGAGCCGACACCAGCAACCCTTGAGAAGTGTCTAAACTGGGGTGCCGGGGCCGTGATTACACATCATCCCTTGTACATGAAGCCCAAAATGCCGAACGCGGAATCCATGTATATGGATGTGCTGCGTCGCGTCGTTAAAAGCGGCACATGGTTGTACAGCGCACATACCTCTTTGGACACCCGCCCCGGTGGTCCGGCTTTCTGGTTAGGATATGATCTTGCATTGGAAGGCAGAAAACTCCTTGAAATCGAAACAGGCTACGCCCCCATTGAGGCTTCCTTCTACACAGAAGAACCAATATCCCGAGAAGCCGCCGACATCTGGGCCAATCACGACGGTATTCATTCCGTATCACAAAGTCGTACCGGCGAAGTCCGTTTAGTCTGCGACGAGTCGCACTGGGCTGATGTGGCCAACAAGATTGAATTTTCCATGGGCAAACGCCCTCTGTTCTATATTCGCTCACTGACCGCACCCCGACGTGAAGTTGGTTTTGGCGAAGTCGGTAAGTTGCCAGAATCCTTGCCATGGGATGCGTTCATCGCGAAATTGGATACCCTTATCCAGCGTGACGCACTCATGATTTCAGGCCCACAACCTGAAACGGTTACCACAGTGGCTTATTGCGGAGGTTCTGGATCGTCGCTTATCGACAAGGCGGCAAACGCCGGAGCTGACGTATTTATTACCGGCGACATAAAATATCATGCAGCGGTGGAGACACCTATTTGCGTGGTGGATGCCGGACATTTTTCATTGGAAGAGGAAATGATGCGTCGATTTGCCAAAGAGCTTGCAGGCGAGATGGCTGATGTGGACGTACAATTTTTCGAAGGCGAAGACCCGTTCCGGGTACACGTCAAAAAATAGCGAAACAAGCCGATTGAACGATTGGGCAAAATTTCAAATAGATAGAGAGGTTAACAATGTATCAGAAACAAATCGAACAGTTGATCGTTCTGCAGCAGGTTGACGACGAGATCCTCACCCTCAAGGATGTAATCGAACAAGCTCCTCAAGAGCTGTCCGACCTTGAGTCACAGATGAGCGAATTCAATGAACGCCGCAACCAGATCGACGAAAAAACTGATATCCTCAAGGAACAGCAGAAAAAGCTGACCTTTGAAATCGATGAGGATGCCGGTAAAATCAAGAAGTCCAAAAACAAGCTGATGCTGGTTGGCAACACCAAGGAATACCACGCCATGATGCGCGAAATGGATTCTCTGGAAAAACTCAACCGCATGCGTGATGACGAGCAGGAAGCTGTCCGTGAAGAACTTATCCGTCAGGACGAGGCCACCGAGTCACTGACTGAAGAAATGAGCGGCGTCAAAGAACAGTACGATGCACTCAAGACAACACTGGACGAACGTCTGGCCAAGGCTCAGAAGAAACTCGACTCCTTAGGCCGCAAGCGTAAAAAGTCCTGCAAGGCTGTTCCGCCGCCGATCTTGGGCCGTTACGAGTTCATTCGTGAACGCTTGAAGAATCCAGTTATCGTCCCTGTTTCCAAGGGTATCTGTTCTGGCTGTAACATCATGATTCCGCCGCAGGCGTACAACGATTTGCAGAAAGGCCAGCAGATATTGAGCTGCCCCAACTGCCAGCGCCTCATTTACTGGAAAGCGCACATTGAGCCTGAATCTCAGGATTAGAGATTGAATTCGGGGCCTGACGGCCTCGTTGGATATAACACAAGTTTGGAGTCGGACAGGTCATCGCCGCGATCTTTGATCGGGGAGGAAAGTCCGGGCTTCTCAGGGCAGGACGCTGGGTAACTCCCAGGGGGAGCGATCCCCGTCACGTGCAACAGAAAGTATACCGCCTCCGGTTTTTACCGGCGGTAAGGGTGAAACGGTGGGGTAAGAGCCTACCGGCTGTCGTGGTGACACGGCAGGCCAGGTGAACTCCGTCCGAAGCAAGACCAAATAGGACAGCGCTGTAGATCGGCCCGATCGAGCTGTCGGGTAGGTTGCTCGAACCGGCTGGTAACAGTCGGTCTAGATGAATGATGACCACCCCGAAAGGGGCCACAAAACCCGGCTTATGACCGGCTCCAACTTGATATACCGCGCGAGAAAAGGCGCATACCTTTTCTCGCGCGACCACTTTTCATTCAACGGCACAGGGTTTCGCATGACGCGTCCACTCAAAAATATCTGGGGCATAATCCTTGCCGCAGGCTCCGGTACCCGACTGGCTGAAGCCGTCAACGGCGAACGCAAGCAGTACCTCGAATACAAATCCGCACCACTATTCTGGCATTGCGCCCGAACATTCTCACGTGTAGCGCGCGTCAAGGGGCTGGTATTCGTCTTCCCGCCCGAAGATGCTCCGGTCATGGAGAAAAAACTCCGCCAATATTTCAAATCGGAAGACCTCGGCCTGAAGTGGAAAGTCATCTCCGGTGGTGAGCGACGTCAGGATTCCGTCAGGAATGGACTGACAGGACTGCCCAAAGAGTGTGACGGCATCTTGGTGCATGACTCGGCCCGCCCGTTCGTATCCCCTCGAATTATCACCGATCTCATCGAAGCCCTTGATAATGGAGCGCATGGCGTGATCCCTGCCATACAGGTGACGGACACGGTCAAACGCGTGGCTGACGATACAGTTATCGACACTCTGAACAGGGCTGAGCTGGCCGCGGTACAAACACCGCAAGGTTTTGAAACGTCCATACTCAAAGAAGCTCATGACCAGGCTGATGCAGAAGGATGGGAAGTCACCGATGACGCCAGCATGGTTGAAAAATTAGCTGAGGTGGCCGTTGTTCCCGGTGAGACACGTAACATCAAAATAACTGTCCCCGAAGACCTGAAACGTCTGGAAGAAACCAAGACGACTGTCCCGTGTGTGGGTTGGGGGTATGACGTTCACCGCTTCGGCGGCGAAAACGATCGTCCTCTGGTGCTTGGCGGCGTCCCCATTGCCGGTGGCCCGACCATCATCGCTCATTCAGATGGAGATGTACTCCTGCACGCTCTGACAGATGCCATTCTGGGCACTTTCGGTGGCGGAGACATTGGCAAACACTTCCCGGACACAGACCCGAAATTCAAGGGAGTGGACAGCTCTATCCTTTTGCGAGAAGTCCTGACCATGGCCGAAGAGGCGGACACACGTATTGTCCATGCCGACCTGACCGTTATCACGCAAGCTCCGAAGCTTTCCCCGCATGCGAATCAAATCGCAAAGAATATTTGCCGCTTGCTCGGACTGGATGCGCATCAGGTCAACTTCAAGGCAACCACTGAAGAAAAACTCGGCTTTACCGGCGCAAAAAAAGGTATCAAGGCTGTGGCTTCCGTCACCGGCCTCCGGGATTTGTAAGCCATGAATAAAATTGCCAAATTTCTCATCTCATTCGGTGTGTTTGTAGTCATCTGCGCGGTGGCTCTAAACTGGTTTGTTCACTCGGAAGTCCGCAAGGAACTGGACCGAACAATCGCACAAACGCCCGGTTTGACCCTGACCTATGACGATCTATCCGTAAATATTTACGATCACATGGTCACGCTGGAAAACGTCAGCGCAACCCTCCCTTCAGGCCAGCACTTCACGGCCGACGCCCTGCGCATCAATGACTTCGACCAACGCAACCCGATTCCCCATCATGCACATGCTACAGCGTCCAGACTTTCCTGTCTGGTCACGCAAGAAAACTTCGGGGAATGGACTGAGATCATGCTGAAATCCGGCATTGATTCCATCGCCGGCAACATTGAGCTTGACTATACGTACGATGCGACCAACGGTGTCCTGACGCTGGAAACACTTTCCATGGATGACCCAAAATTGGGACATGCAATGCTGACCTGTGCAGTGGATGGCATTGATCTCAATGACATGCGTCTGGAGCAATTGGTCGGCCTGCGCCTTGACAATGCCACTTTGCGTTTCACGGATCGATCATTGACAAAAACAGTCGTTCGCAACTGGTCAGCAGCCATGAGTATGTCCGAAACCTTGACCGTGGCAACCATTCAACATGAGTTGGCCGGTCTGGCTGAACACGCTGCCAGCAAGGAAAACGCGATAGCCGAAGATGTCATGCTCGGTCTAAGACGTTTCATGGGAGACCCTGCCACCATGACAGTGTCATTCGCGCCCAAAGAACCATTTCCTGTGCTGTACTTTTTCATGGGCCGAGATATCTTTGAAACCATGCAGCTTTTGAACATGAAAATCGTCACTACTTCCAGCGATGGAATTTAATTAAATACCAATTATTTCAAATGAATAAAAATGGAGTAATTCAATGAGACTTTACAACACGCTCAAACGACAGAAAGAAGAATTCACCCCGGCGAACGGCAATGACGTCAACATGTACGTCTGCGGCATCACGGCATACGACCTCTGTCACATCGGCCATGCCCGCTCCAGCGTGGTTTTCGACGTCTTGTACCGATATCTCCAGCGCAAAGGATACAACGTCAACTTTATCCGCAACTTCACTGACATTGATGACAAGATCATCAAGCGCGCCAATGAAGTCGGCAAGGAAGCTGGCGAAATCGCCGAAAAATTTATCGGTGAATTCTATGTGGATATGGACAAACTGTCCGTGCTTCGCCCTGACGTGGAACCGAAATGCACCGAACACATTCCCGAGATGATCGCTCTGACTGAACGTCTCATCAACAAAGGGCATGCCTACTCTACACCGTCCGGTGATGTTTATTTCAAGGTTCGCTCCTTTGAAGGATATGGCAAACTTTCAGGTCGCAATATCGACGAATTGGAATCCGGTGCACGCATCGATCCTGGCGAAGAGAAACAAGACCCGCTCGATTTTGCGCTGTGGAAAGGAGCCAAACCCGGCGAACCTTCCTGGGAATCCCCATGGGGTCAAGGACGGCCTGGCTGGCATCTTGAGTGCTCGGCAATGTCCGAAAAGTATTCTTCCCTACCGCTCGATATTCACGGTGGAGGACAGGACCTCTCCTTCCCGCACCATGAAAATGAAGTGGCACAGTCCGAGGCTGATACGGGCAAGCCGTTCGCCAACTACTGGGTCCACAACGGATTCGTACAGATCAACTCCGAAAAGATGTCCAAATCTTTGGGTAACTTCTTTACTATCCGAGATATTCTGGACAAATTTCTTGCCGAAACACTGCGCTATTTCCTGCTGACCATGCACTATCGCAGCCCGCTCGACTTTTCTTTCGAGGCCCTTGAAGAAGCGGAAAAAGGCATCAAGCGCATCTACTCCGCCTTGGCCCAGATGGACGTTGAACTGGCGAAATCAAAATGGAAAAAGTCCCCGTTCCCTGAAGAATTGATCACTGAACTGGACGAGATCGAAAAACATTTCGATGAAGCCATGGAAGACGATATGAACACCGCTGGCGCGTTGGGTCATGTCTTCTCTGCCATCCGTCTGGCTGGACGTGTTGCAGAGGACAAGAACCTCCGCAAATCCGAAGGTGGACGCGATCTCTTCACTCGCATCAAACAAGATGTAGCAAACTGGGGTAAAGTGCTCGGCATCTTCGAACGCGAGCCTGTCGAATTCCTTACCGAGTTGAGAGATAACCGAGCCGCCCGCGCCGGGATTGATCCAATCAAGGTTCAGGGGCTTTTAGACGCCCGTCAGCAGGCACGTAAAGACAAGGATTTCGAGAAGTCCGATGCCATTCGTGATGAACTGGCTGAAATGAACGTCGAGGTTAAAGACACGCCGCAGGGCGCTACTTGGGACGTGCAGTAAATCAAGTTGAATTGTCGAGTGATTTCGTCTCCGACGGCTTAAGGACGAAGGCCTTAAGCATCCCATGTCACCTTCGACGAATGGGTTTATAAAAAGACATGAAGTCTCGGTAGCATTAATGCTACCGAGACTTCTTTTCTATTCTTTGCCGAAGAGTTCTTCCATGCGTTCGTCCATAATGCCTTCGAACACAGAAAGGACTGCTGCTGCCGTCGCTATCTGAGTATCAGAAAACTCATCGAGTCTGTGCAACAACTCTTTAAAATGCCGCTCATGAATATCTTCATGAACACTAAATGCCTCTTCTCCTGCAGAAGTTAAATAAACCCGAGCTTCCTTGCGATTCTCAGGTGTAGAACGCTTTTCTGCAAAACCTTTCTTCACCAACTTGCCAACCATTTGTGATGAAGCACTCCGCGTCACCCCCATCACCCCGCCGAGTTCATGTATATTTATCCCGGGATTTCGGCCAATGGCCTGCACGAAATGCACTTCTCCCGGCCGCAGCACACACGACTCACCAATATGAATTGGTAACTTCTCAATACGCATATGTTGACGAATAATCCGCTTCAACCTGCCAGAAATATGTACAATGGTTTCTTCTTTTGTCGTCATGCTGAAAATGTAAAGTAAATACACATTTTGCACAACACTTGTACTAGCTCTCGCTTCAATAGCTTGATTTCTCGACAATTGATTGTTCACTAATCAACTTTATTTTGTTTAGAAGCTTTACAAAATATTTTATTTACATCTATCATTCTTCCAGACCACCAAGGAGACATCATGAATAATAACGAACTGCGAAAAATCTGGGACGAAAGAGCTGAACAGCATGCGGCGAGAAAATTGTGCAAATCAGATAACCATTCAGGCCAATTCTATCATGAGAGTTGGTGGCGGCACATAGAACCGCTATTGTCAAAATTCCCCGACGGAAAAGTACTTGAAGCTGGGTGCGGGACCGGACGATGGGCCGAACATCTGGTCCCCATGGGGTTTGCTCTCACGTGTTCGGATTTTTCACCGGGCATGATCGCCAAGGCACAAGAAGATGCGGAGAACAAAGGATTAAGCGAAAACATCAGATTTGAGGTGTTGGATGTCTGCGACTTGCATCCCTTTGATGACGCCTGTTTTGACATGGTTATCTCAACGGGAGAACCCATTTCCTTATGCTCAGACCCCAGAAAGGCGATAAGCGAGTATTGCCGTGTCGTCCGTCCCGGCGGGTACGTCCTGTGCGATGCTGGAAACAAATACCGCCACGCTTTTGATTTGTTCCGCGACAAACCATCAGCCGATTTTATGCACACGCTTGAAACCGGTGAATTTTCATCCAAAGGAAACATGGATTTGCACTTGTTCGGCCCCACAGAATTCACAGGGACCTTCGAATCCTTCGGCATGACGATACAGACCCTTGCAGGACTTACCCCCATGCTGACATTCCCACCCAGCGCAAAGACCAATGCCGCAATGAAAAACGCAGCCACGACTCAAGCCCTTGAAAAACTCGAACGCGATTACGCGACACACCCTGAAGTCATCGCCTTGAGCAGCAGACTCATTGTCGTTGCACAAAAAACTCTGTAAAATCAAAAGCTCCGACAACACACGCTGCCGGAGCTTTCTTTTTTTAATATTAACATACTCGCCGAAGGCATCTTCTATCGCACCTTCAGCGACCAAAAAAAACGTTCTCCCCGAGCCGCAGGATAACTCGCAACATCACCGAGCATCCACCCGTCAGGCAATTCTGCTTCAGCGGGCGGCGGGTCATTGGACAATATGACCGCAATGCCGGCCCTCTCTGCATCCTTGCGCAACATGGGATAAACAAAATCAAGCAACTGAGGCCACGGCATAAACGCTCGGCTGAGAATGAGATCAGCAGTGGCCTCGGCTCCGCCCTTTTCCAAGCGCTCCAAAGCATCTTCGGCCCTGCCGCGAAACACATTGGTGCCGGGCAATTTGAGCTTGCTGAGTACGGATGTCATAAACAGTGCCCGCTTCTCACGCAATTCGACAAGCCAGTAATCCCCTTCCTGCCACAACGCACGTAAAGGAATCCCCGGCAACCCTGCTCCAGCCCCAAAATCGAGACACAATGGCCTGTCTCCAAGAGCTAATCCTTTCAAAAAATCAGCCAAAAACAGGGAATCCACCACAAGTGTATCGAAAACGGTCCGCCAGTCAGACTTACCGACCAGATTCATTTTCTTATTCCACTTGATAAGCTGCCCAAGATACACCGCCAACAGCTCGGCCTGCCCCGGGTCAACGGGACGCCCCAACCGTTCCGCAGCAGCTAAAACATCATCATATGAAGGAGATACGTTCGCCATGAATTATCCCTATAAATTACCCACTCCAAACATTCCGACTCCGACAAAGCGAAGCAGCACAGCGCCCTTCGTACCCCCGCCAGACAACGACGTGAGGCTTTCGAGAGTGGGACAGATGTGCATTTTCTCGGGCGCAGTTTAACCGGAGGCGTAGCCTAGCTACGTTGAGGATTAAACTGTGCCCGAAAGAGGTGCAGATGGTCCGCTCTCGGAAACCGGACTATTCGTCCTCGATCGGACGAGTGTACCCGCAGCCCTTCTTGGGGCATGCAATGTGTTCACCTTTATCCTTGGTGGTCTTGCGGGTCAGGATCGGATGATCGCACTTGGGACATGGCTCGTTGATGGGCCAGTTCCATACCGCGTAGTCGCACTTGGGATAGGTTGAGCAGGAATAAAAGAGTTTGCCTCGACGTGACGATTTTTCCACCAATTCGCCCTCACACCCTTCTTTCGGGCAAGGAACGCCAGTGGAAAACGGTGCCGCGTAAGTACAATCCGGGTAATTGGAACAGGCAATAAACCGGGAGCCGGTGCGGGCCTTCTTGAGCAGCAATTCACCGCCGCAGTCAGGACAGGTTCCGACAACTTCGGGCTTTTCAGATTCAACAACCTGAATCTTGCCGTTTTCGTCACGCTTGAAGTTAACGATGGATTTACAATCAGGATAGCCGGTGCACCCAAGGAATTCGCCTCGACGAGACTGTTTGATAGCCATGGGGCGACCGCACTTTTCGCACAGTACGCCAGTCTCTTCGGGCTTTTCGCGCTCAACGACCTGAATGGCGCCATGCTCATCGCGGGTGAAGTTCTTGATGGTACGACAACCGGGAAAACCGGTGCAGCCTAAAAATTCGCCGGTCTTACCAAACTTGATGGCCATGGGTTTGCCGCAGTTCTCGCACTTGATGTCCGTAACCTGCTGGCTCCGAGCCATTTCAGTACGGGCCTTTTCGAGAGTCGGATAGAAATCATCACCAAAATGCTTCAGCAAATCTTTCCAATCCTTCTTGCCCTCGGCCACGGCATCAAGCATGCCTTCCATCTGGGCGGTAAAGCCCACATCCATGAGGGCTTGAAAATGTTCGCCAAGTTGGTCCGAAACAGTGAAACCGAGTTCAGTAGGAACAAACCGCTTCTCTTCCTGCCGGGCATACTCACGATCGAGCAGTGTAGAAATAATCGCTGCATAAGTGGAAGGACGACCAATACCGAGTTCTTCCAGAGTTTTGACCAACGAGGCTTCCGAAAAACGCGGCGGTGGCTGGGTGAATTTCTGCTCTTTTTTCAATTCATTAAGGGTGAGCACGTCACCTTCGTGAAGCTTGGGCAATTCGGTATCGTCATCGTTACCGGCCTTGTCCATCGCAGCCAGAAAACCAGCGAAAAGCAAACGCTCGCCCTTGGCGCGCCAAATGGTTTCCGGGGCTCCCACGAGGACTGTGGTATCCCAGAACGTGGCAACAGCCATCTGTGAAGCGACGAAACGCTGCCAGATAAGCCGATACAACTTGTGTTGCTCCGCAGGGAGAAAGGACTTCACGTCATCGGGCGTAATGCTCACATCAACCGGGCGTATGGCTTCATGCGCGTCCTGAGCGCCGCCCTTGGTCTTGAAATGTCGAGTCTTTGGCGGATAGTAGTCTGCACCGAAACGATCAAGGATCAATTCTTTGGCCGCATCCTGTGCATCCTTGGCAATACGAACGGAGTCAGTACGCATATAGGTAATAAGAGCCGTGGTACCACGCTTGCCAAGTTCCACACCTTCGTAGAGACGCTGGGCAATGGACATGGTCCGCTTGGCGGAATAGCCCATACGCCTGTTGGCGTCCTGCTGAAGCGTCGAGGTGATGTAGGGAGGCAAAGGATTGCGTTTGCGCTGCTTCTCCTGCACGGAATCAACCTTGAACTCACCGTTTTCCAAGGCATTCTGAAGTTTTTCAGCCTCATCCTGATTGCCAACGTGATTGACACCGGGTTTGACGGCCTTGCCTGACAATTTGTGCAGGTCCAGCCAAAATGGCGGAGGATTGCCACCTTCAAGCAATACCTTGAAAGGCCAATATTCATCAGCCCGAAAAGCTCGGCGTTCCTTTTCCCGTTCCACCACAATCTTAAGCGCCACGGACTGGACGCGTCCTGCGGAAATTCCGCGTTTTACGTTCTTCCACAGGATGGGAGAAATTTTATACCCCACCAACCTATCCAGAATACGTCTGGCCTGCTGGGAGTCAAACAGGTCCTCGTTGAGTTCCTGTGCATTTTCCAAAGCCTCTTTTACGGCGCGAGATGTAATTTCGTTAAACTGAATACGCCGGATTTTGTCGTTGACCGGCTTTAAAAGCTCGGCAACGTGCCAAGCAATGGCCTCACCCTCGCGGTCGGGGTCAGGTGCCAGGAAGACTGTATCAGCCTTCTTTGCTGCGGCTTGAAGACGTTTGACCACATCTTCCTTGCCTTGGATAACTTCATAGCGGGGAGCAAAGTCGTTTTCTTCGTCGACACCGAGATCTCGGGTAGGCAAATCACGAACGTGGCCTACTGAGGCATCGACAATAAAATTCTTGCCCAGAAATTTGGAAATGGTCTTCACCTTGGCAGGGGACTCAACGATAATAAGATCTTTCGGCATGTTCGGTTCTCTCATATCAGGCTCTTCAAAAACTCACGATTGCATCCTTCTTCACAACGATATCGCTGCCTGGCACTCGCGCATTCTTGAACAGACTGTTAGATAATTTCCGGTTTTCCATCCGTCTATAATGGTCATCAGGCAATCCGAATCACATTCCGGGTGGTCAGATTGCGGTGTATGCACGTTAATAAGGCAATTCGTCAACCCTTCTAATATAGATAATGGATGATTTATACCTTTTCCTCTTCCATAAACACAAAACAACCGCCGCATATTTCACGGAATATTCACAACATAGGCACACACAGTCACGACGACGCCACACAATCATCGCAGAGAAAAAGTATGTAGGAGGTCTCAATAAAACACTTGTATTCTAGGAGAAATACCATGCCTACCGAACGCTTGAACCGTCGTGATTTCCTGAAATTCGGAGTCGTGGCCAGTGCAACCGTTGCTGCCACCGCCATAACCACTCCAACTTTTGCAGCACCATCCTGCAAAACAATGGACGAATGTATGGAAATGAGTCCTGTTGCCATGGCCGAAGCCTCGGCCCCTGTTTCCGCATCTTGGCGATCCATTCATCATGCTGCCGCAGAAATCCGCAATCCGGCCATCCGCCACCAAGTGGAAGCAATTCTTGACAACCCCGCTCCAACTCTGACCAAAGGAATGGGGCGTTCCGACAAAAAAACCATTTACAAAGAATTGACCGCAAAGGGTTTACTCAAAGAGGTAAAGGAAACCGACTTCCTCCCGCCAGTGGCCAACAGCTCCCAATCATCCCAACCATTCTACTCTGCACCGGGCAGCGGCTATCAAAGTCACCACTCCTACCCTGGTGGTCTTGCGACGCACACAGACCTCAACGTCCGAGTCTCCATGGCCCTCTACGATGGATATCGTGACGTATACGACTACCTGCTCGATCGCGATGTGGTTATCGCAGCGCAAATTCTTCACGATCTGCATAAACCGTGGGTCTTCCAATGGGATGAGAATGGCAAATCTCGAACCGAATTGAAACTTGGTGGGACAGGTGAGCATCACCCGTTGGGCGTTGCCGAATCCATTGTGCGCGGCCTGCCTGCCGAAGTCTGCGTCGCTCAGGCCTGTGCACATAACCATCCGCGCACCCCGAAAGATGAAGCCAAAGTCGTGGGTTGGATTCGAGCCGCTTCTCTCATCGCAGGTGTTGATCCGGTCAAACGCGGTCTGCTAGATAAAGGCGGCAGGACCTTGCCTCTGCCCCGCCGACAGGAAGGATTCGTCACCCACCTCGGCGACCACGATTGGGTACTGACCGTCCCTGCGGCTCAATGGATTATCCCAATCATGAAAAAAGTGGCTATTCGCGACTACAAAATGAGTGAAAACGATCTTGAAAAGAAACCTTTCAACCAATTCCGCAATTACGTTTTCTCTCAGACCACCATCATGTCTCTCTACGAAACCTATGCAGCACAGGGCGAAGCCGAACTGGTACGCACCGTACATTCAATCGTTACCCCAGCGTAACGGATATTCATAAAACAGACTGAAAGGCCGGAATATCCGGCCTTTCTTTATTCCACCCCAGTTTTCTGCCTCCACAAAAGCCATGCCGCAATCAATCGTTTATAGACTAAATCTAGACATAAAATTCTGATAAAATTACACTTTTCCATCTTCACACAATTTCAACGAAATTTCGGGTGGTTACAGCATGAAAAGCTGTGCTATATCTTTGTTTGTGGCTAGGGATTGAAAATAATATCATTAATTCGTTAAACTAAATATTGATTGGGCCGATAAAGTAAAATGAAGCATAAGGCCCGGAATTCATAGATAAGTTATGAGCACAAGAAAGACTGAATTGGCCGACAAAACGGCCCAAGTGAAAGAGGACCTGGCCGAGGCCGCAAAGGCCGCAGGCCGTAAGCCCGAAGACATTTCATTGGTGGCAGTGTCAAAACTGCACCCGGCCTCGGATATCCGGGCGTTGGTTGAAAGTGGTCAGGTGGACTTTGGCGAAAACTATGTTCAGGAAGTCCTGAACAAACAGGAAGAGCTGGCCGATCTGAGTGTCAATTGGCACTTTATCGGTGGGTTGCAATCCAACAAAGCCAAATTCGTTGCCGGGAATTTTGCACTGGTGCACAGCGTAGATTCACGTAAGCTGGCCCAAGCATTGCATAAAAAGGCTTCGAGCCTCGATGTAGTTCAAGACATACTCTTGCAGGTTAATATCGCAGGAGAAACACAAAAGTCTGGAATTACGGTAGATTCATTGCCTGAATTGGCTGACGAAGTCATGGAAATGAAAAATGTACGCCTTGTCGGTTTAATGACAATGCCGCCTTTTTTCAATGATCCAGAGCGAGCTCGACCTGTTTTTTCCCGTTTGCGAGAGTTGCGGGATGCGCTGGAAAGCCAACTGGGAAAACGATTGCCGCATCTGTCCATGGGCATGACCGGAGATTTCATTCCGGCAGTGCAGGAAGGCGCGACACTTGTACGAATAGGAACACGAATTTTCGGGGCACGGCCTCCGAAGGTATAAGAAACAAGGCAGAGGATACGGCATGGATCTCGGAACCATAATTGGCATTGTTCTCTCATTCGGACTGGTGCTGTCGGCTATCATGACAGGCTCCAGCCTGATCATTTTCGTTTCCGTGCCGTCGCTGCTTATTGTTGTAGGCGGTACTATCGGTGCCGGTCTGGTCAACTATCCCATGAACTACATCATTGGCGTCATCGGGGTTATCAAAAACACGTTCTTTTCCAGTCTGGATGCTCCGTCCGAGGTCATTGAACGCTTCAAGGATTACGCCAACCGCGCCCGCCGCGAAGGTATTCTCTCTCTGGAACCGCTTATCAAAGAAATCGACGACGACTACATGCGCAAAGGATTGCAGCTCACCGTTGATGGCCTGGAACCACAAACCATTCAGGAAATTCTGGAAACCGAAATTTCATACCTTGGAGAACGACACGCCACAGGTGCGGATGTTGTGGCGGCTCTCGGCACCTTGGCTCCGGCCATGGGCATGATCGGAACTGTCATCGGTCTGGTACAGATGCTTCAAACAATGTCGGACCCATCTTCCATCGGTCCGGCCATGGCTGTTGCCTTGCTGACCACCTTGTACGGTGCGATCATAGCCAACCTCATCCTCAACCCCATGGCAGGCAAACTCAAAGCCCGCAGCAAGGAAGAAATCCTGCTCCGGGAAATGATCATGGAAGGAATCTTGTCCATTTCCAAGGGCGAAAACCCGCGCATCATTGAAGAAAAACTGAACAGTTACCTGCCTCCCAAGGACAGGATTGTTTCGGAATAGAGACACGTTGCCGCAAGGCCCGAGGACCACGTCATGGCCAAAAAAGAAAAAAAGCTCGTTTGCGAAGAGATTCCCCCGTGGATGGTTACATTCGCGGACGTCATGACGCTGATGCTGACATTCTTCATCCTGCTGGTCTCCATGTCCACCGTGGACCAACGACGCAAACTTGTCGCCCTTGGTTCCATCATCGGCACATTCGGCTTCAACGAAGCCAGCTATGAAGTTTTTTCCAAAAAAGACAACAAAAAAACAGTTGAACCCGGCCCCATGGATTCAGGGGACCTTGAGCCGCTCAAGGAACTCAAGTGGGAAAATATTGATGACGATATAAACTTCCGCTCGAACCGGTTCGTTCAAATCCTGAGTATCAACGCCAGACTCCTGTTCGGCCCGGACGGTTTCACCCTTTCCCCGGAAGGCATTGAAACCTTGAACGGCTTTCTGCCCATGCTGCAACAAGTGCGCTATCCGCTACTTCTTGCCGGGCACACCTCAACACTTCGGGATGAATTCGGTCTCGATTATCAACCTGATGACGCTCAACAAAATCCCGACCTTTCATGGAAACTTTCCTTGAATCGCTCTCTTGCCATCTATCAATATCTGTTGGACAACGGATTGAGTCCTGACATGCTCAGGGTTGAAGCCTTTGGTAAATTCAGACCCCATTATCCACAAAATACAGCAGAAAATCGCAGCCGCAACAGACGCGTGGACATTGTCCTCGATAAACGCTCCAACCAGTTGGGCGAACAAATCATCCAAGCCGCTCCCGTTGAAGAGAAACGGACCGACACCCTGAAGGTGGACGGCTTCGAATTCGATGTCTCCACCCCGAAAGAGTTGGAGTAGGTATGGGTAAAAAGAAAAAAGAGATATGCCCGCCTTTGGCGCTTTGGCTCGTCACGTTCTCGGACCTGATGACCCTCTTGCTCACTTTTTTCGTGCTGCTGCTAACGATGGCCTCAATGGACAACGCTATTTTGACCACTGTGACCCTGACAACCGCCGACCTCGGCCTGCTAGACAAGCGAGGCTCTGGTCGAATTTCAGTCAAGGATCGAATGGTTATCGACCTCATGGAAAAACCATGGGAAGTGCTGGATAAAAAGGATCGCATCAAGGACCTGCTATTCCCGGATGACACCCTGCCCGAAGAAATCGACAAATCCGACCTCGACACAAATCTCGATGTCCTTGCCAAACCCGACGGGGTCGCTCTAGTCTTTACCGACGGCATCCTGTTCTCCCCCGGCACCAGTGAGCTGTCCGACAAAGGACAATTCCTTATTTCACGGCTTGTTCCCATGATGACCCACACCGTAGCCCCTATTAACGTTGCCGGATATACTGACACGAGCGACAACGCGGAAACTCCACTGCAACTTTCAGGAGACCGCGCTCTGGCAGTGCTCGCATATCTCGTGGACCTCGGCGTCCCGAATAAACGATTTTCGATCTCAGCCTATGGAGGCAATTTCCCGGTGGTAAATGAGCGAGGCTTTCCCGTGGAGTCTCCCAAAAACCGCCGTGTAGAGATACTTCTGAAAACCGCACGGCCAATTGGTGGCTACCAGTAGTCTAAAGTTTGTCTGGAAAAATGCCCCATTTGGCGATATAGAAACCACACAACAAGAAAAGAAAGGTGGCCGATATGGCTGATGAAGAACTGACGCAGGAAGAAGGGAAGAAAAAAGGCGGAATGCTCAAGTGGATCATCATCCTTGTGGTGCTGATTGCTCTGGGTGTTGGCGGATACTTCGGATATACCATGTTTTTTGCCGCGCCAGATGACGAAGCCACCAGTGAAGAAACAACCGATGCACAGGCCCCGCTGGAAGACTTGGAAGGGCAACTCGTGCCACTGCCGGTCTTTCTGGTAAACCTCGCCGACCCGCTTGGCCGCAGATACCTCAAACTCGGTGTTGAAGTTGAAGTTCGCGATGCTGACGCGCAGGCTGCTCTGGCAAAATATGAAGCCAAGGTTAAAGATACCTTGCTCCTGCTGCTTTCAAGCAAGACATATGATGGCCTCTCCACCATGAAAGCCAAAGTTGAACTCAAACAGGAAATCGCTGACAGGCTGAACCAGATACTCGGAAATGGCAGTGTGCTCAGGGTCTATATAACGGAAATGGTTATCCAGTAGCACGCTTCTTGCAAATCCCGTTTCGGACCGTCGCTTTTTTTGACGGCCACTACTGGTGAACACCTTTTTTCGCGAGGTAAGAGATATGGCTGAAGATCAAGATAAACTTGCACAGGAATGGGCCGACGCCCTGCTGGATGGCGATGGAGATGCATCCGTCGACTCCGACGATCCGCTTGGTGGATTGGAAAACATCACCGATCCCTCAGACGCAGGCAGTGCCGACGTTGGACAGGATGACGAAGCCCTTGCAGACGAATGGGCTGCTGCTCTGGCCGACACCGAACAGGAAGAGGTCAAACACGAAAAGGAACAGGCTTTCCTTTCAACGCAGACCCACGACTACGAGCTTCCCGATATGGGCGCAGACGCCAAGGCCGGCAGCTCTTCGGGCAAACGCGATCTGGACTTCATTCTGGATATCCCTCTGGAAGTTTCCGCCGAACTCGGACGCACAAAACTGCTCATCAACGAACTGCTCCAATTGGGTCAGGGTTCAGTCGTGGAATTGAACAAGCTGGCTGGTGAGCCTCTTGAAATTTACGTCAACGGCAAATTGGTCGCCCGTGGCGAAGCCGTTGTCATCAACGAAAAGTTTGGTATCCGGCTGACAGATATTATCAGCCCCATCGAACGAGTGAAACAACTTGGCTAACACGACCGTCGTAGAAACAGTGGCAACCCCCATGCAGTTGCCAGCCGTGGACTCAGGAACAACCATCCTGACCACTGCCGGCTATCTGTTTCTTCTGCTCGGCGTCATTTTTCTGGCCTACTACCTGCTTAAACGCTTCGGTGTCCCTGCGGCATTCTCGTCCGGTCAAAATGGACCACGCCTGATCAGCCGACTCATGCTCGGCAATCGTCAATCCGTGGCCGTGGTCAGGTATCGAGACAAGGATTTACTGCTCGGCGTGACTGACAACAGTATTTCCCTGATCAACGAAGAAGAAGCGGACAGTTCGCAACACGGACCTGTCACACCAGTAAAGAGTTTTGCATCACTTCTGAAGAGGAGCACCGACAATGAAGAGTAACAGGGGCCGGATAACGGCATTCATCCTGATCGCTCTTGCTGGCGTCCTCCTCCCTGCTCTGGCTTTCGGACAAGCTCCAACCATTCCAAAATTGACCATGGAACTGGCCGCAGGACAGGCCGACCCTGCTGAAATATCCACCCTACTCGAAATTTTATTCCTGCTCACAGTCCTGTCCATGGCCCCAGCAATCATGCTGACCATGACCTCCTTCACTCGCATCATCATCGTTTTTCACTTCATTCGTCAGGCTATGGGAACGCAGCAGATGCCGCCCAATCAGGTGTTGGCAGGACTGGCCATATTTATGACGCTGGTCATCATGATGCCCGTGGGAAAAGCTGTAAATGACACAGCTCTCCAGCCTTACATGAATGAACAAATCAATTTTGAAGAAGCCTTGAACAGAGCGCAGGTCCCCATCCGCGAATTCATGTTCAAGCATACCCGCGAAAAAGACCTGTCCATATTCTACTCAATCACCAAGGAAGACCGTCCCCAGACAAAAGAGGACGTAAACACCCTGATGCTGATTGCCGCCTACACCATTTCAGAACTCAAAACCGGTTTCACCATCGGCTTTTTAATCTACATCCCGTTCCTGATTCTGGACATGGTCGTTGCCTCAATCCTACTCGCCATGGGTATGATGATGTTGCCACCGGTCATGATCTCACTGCCATTTAAAATCTTGTTGTTTATTCTTATCGACGGCTGGAACCTGCTCGTAGGTTCTTTGGTCAACACGTTCCAGTGACGGGACACAAAAGCCTTCCCTGGGAGTAGTGCGTCGTATGACTCCGGAATTTGTGGTCGGCTTTGCCCGACAAGCCATTGAGATGACTTTGATCATTTCCCTCCCCATGCTCGGTATCGGCATGGTCGTTGGTATTATCATTTCCATCATTCAGGCTGCCACCCAAATTCAGGAAATGACCCTGACCATGGTCCCGAAAATTGTCGCAATATTTCTCGCCCTCCTCATAGCATTCCCATGGATCATGGATAAAATGGTATCCTATACAACGAATCTTTTTCTGAATCTGCCCAACTACATCAAATAATATTCCGTTTTTTCAGCGTTCTCCCCATGCTTCTTTTTCTTGACCAAACGTCGAGCAAAAAGAGGGAAAACTTGCCATATTTTCCACACCGGGTTACTGTGTAAATCTCAATATAGATTTTTTACTCGGTGATACTATGACGAAACGCCTGCGCCTCTCCCGGTATTCTTTCTTTCTGCTCACTGCTTGCATAATGGCAACTGTCTTCTTCGCTCAACCAATATTTGCATATCCCCTCTTCAGATCAATTGATGTCCAACTTCCTCAAAAACAGACTCTCAAAGAGTGGATAGGCTCATTTTCGCTCGACGAATCGCCCTCCACAATCCCCGTACTGGAGCCCCTCCCCGGAGCCTTGGTCCCGGCTGATGCAGCATCGCTCATTATCCGATGGAATGATGCCTTGCACACGACATGGCTTATTGCCTTGTCAGCAAACGACACCCCCCTTTGTCGTGGCATTATCGACACTCCATACTGGATTCCGAACCAAATTCTCTGGAAACAGATCAAATCCACAGCCGGAAACGCCTCTATCCAAGTGAGTATTTATGGCATCAGCACTTCAGGCACACTCGATTCCATAGGAAAAACATCCTTTGCCATATCCAATGACCAAGTCGGTTCACATATCGGATTTTTGAGAAAACGCCTGCCATTCAAAAAAGCCAAAGATAATCCTCACGACAGTCAGATAGCCATAGGAGACCTTTCATCCTTCGGCAGGCCAAGGATAATCCTGCAGGATCAACCTATCTGTTTCAACTGCCACGCTTATTCCGCAAACGGGAAAACATATGGCATGGACATGGATTACAAGGGAGATAAAGGTGGGTATGTCTTGGTGGACATATCAAAAACGATTTCAATCACCGATGACGACATTATTTCTTGGAACGACTATAAGGCGCCCGGCCCTTCCCAATATAGCATGGGCCTCTTCACCACATTCTCTCCAAATGGTCGTTATGCCGCCTCCACGGTCGGAGAATCATCGGCATTCATCATGCTCGACGACCTCCATTTCTCACAAATGTTTTATCCTGCAACCGGTATAATCGCCTTTTACGACCGCACAACAGAACAAGTCCTGCCTTTAAATGGCGCAAATGATCTTTCAATGGTCCAAACCAATCCAGCCTTTACAGCGGACGGCCAACAGATGGCTTTTGCCAGAGCTGCAGTCAAACCCAACCTTGTAAAAGACATCAAAAACGGCAAACTTCGTAACGAAGACCCCTCGCAAACCATTCTTGATGCCAATGATAAATACCCCATGCAATTCGATCTCTATTCTATCCCTTTCAACAATGGCAAAGGTGGCACTGCCACACCTATTCAGGGTGCATCCCACAATCATATGAGCAATTTCTTCCCCCGCTATTCACCGGACGGGAAATGGCTTGTATTCACTCAATGCAAAACCGGATTGGTGCTCCAGCCAGACAGCCGATTGGTCATTATTCCTGCCAAGGGAGGCTCTCCTCGCGTACTCAAAGCCAATACGAACCTCATGAATTCCTGGCACAGTTGGTCGCCAAATTCTCGTTGGCTCGCCTTTTCCTCAAAAGACAATTCTCCATATACTGAAATTTATCTCACACACATCAATGACAATGGAGAGTCCAGCCCAGCCATACGCCTGTTCAGATTCAGCCACCCGGAGCTGGCGGCCATGGTCCCGGAATTCGTGCCGGACAACAGTGTAGTTCAAAAGACTATGGAGCTTGCCGACCCAGAGGGGGCAAAGGGAAATTCCATGGCTATAGACGGCAGATAACTTATAACAAATCGGGAGATAACCATGTCAAAAACGACAAGAGGTATGCATGGGGTCGTGGCGTTCCTGCTCGCACTCACTCTGCTCCTTGCACCGACCGAGGCTTCTGCCTACGGCGGAGGCGGCGGCGATGTAGGAGGCCCACCAAAAGATTTAAAAATCGATCCGTGGAAACCCAGTGAGTTGGTGGACATCTTCGGGAACCTCAATCCGTCGCAGCAAGACACCTTGATAACGGCTTTCACTGGCTCGACTATCACAAAACGTGACTTGCTCACTATCCGCCAAGTCTTTCTGGAGCAAAACTCAAACGCCGCCAACAATGAAGCGGCCATGTTGGATGCCTGCGTCAAGACGCTTGAAATCCTGGACAAACTTGGCGAGTACTCGCAGGAAGGTCTCTCCTTTGTTCCTGGTGTAGGCTGGGTTACAGCGGCCGCGCTTGGTGCAGCTCGAGGTGGTGCCAACGCATACCGTGACGGCAAAGCTCCCGGTGACATCGTCAAAGGCATCGTTATCGGCGGAGGCGCATCCGGTCTCGTTGGTAAATTCTCGCCAATGAACGCAGACAAAGCATTCTCTACGGCCCGTGCTGGAATCAATCTGGCCCGTAACGCAATCACAAAAAAAGTCCGTAAACGCGCAACAGTTGTCGCAGTCAAGGCAATAGCCAGATACGGTGCTAAAAAAGGTGTGGACTACGGAGCAGAAAAGGGCATCGGCAAAGCCATGGAGCAGGCAGCCAACATACTGGGTGCCGAGAACCGCGCCTCGGTCCCTGACTACTCGCCTGATCCGACGTTTGACCCCATGTCTTCCGCTCCGGCCAGTCCTATTGCCGGCGGCACACCTCAGATTTAACGCTTGCACCGCGAGTCCAAAAACAAGGTAATAATTCATATGCGCAAATATACCATTCTCACGATTCTGGTATTGTTCAGCCTTGCCCTGACCGCCTGCAAAATGGATGGTCTGGGTTCAACTCCTCCACCGCCTCCACCTAAAAAGGTGCAGACGCCCGAGGTCATTCCCGTCAAACAGGAACAGGCTCCCGATGACATCAAGCTGGTAACTTCGGCTTTACTCGAACGCCTTCGCGGTGGGAAAATCGCGGTGGAAAATGTCACCTTCGATCCTGCTGGCCGTCATGCCGTTGGCGAAAAAGAATTTGATTACGAGGGATTCGACGTCCAAAACGTGGCCGTGACCGGGTACGAAACCACCGTGCTCAATCAAGGTGAAGTTCTGGTCATGCTTGAAGGCGTATTCCTGTTCAAAGATGTCATCAACCGTCGTGCGGGCGTCTATTACGCAGCCCAGTACGTGGTGACAAAAAGATCCGTCAATATCACCAAATCCGTTGTAGTTGGCATCCCGCCGGACTTTCCAAGAGTGGAAACATTCTTCGTCAAAGAAAAGACATTCAAGGCTGTCGCTTCCACACTCACCAGTTACATGGACTACTACCTGTTCGCCATTGAAAACGCCGAACCCATGACCTATGGCGAAGATGGTTCCAAAACCGGCATCAAATCCAAATACTTCATCATGACCTTCTGTAAAGATCGGTTGTTCCAGGAATCCTCGCTGGCCATGAAAGTAACAAGCCGCGCATATGGCGCAGGCACAAAATTGGCCGAAGCAATTTCCATCAACGACTCTGGCTGGCGTATTCTGATAGCGGGTGGCGAGTTCACTCCCGGCTCAAGCAGAAGTAGATTCTACGTGGGCGTCACCTACAAACAAGACCCGACAGGTTATCTTCCAGCCGTGGTGGTTGGTGAGTTCGCCAACGTGAAAAAAGATCGCACTGAAGCCCCTCCTGCTCCTGTTGCCGCACAACCTGCCGCAGCCACAGCAACTTCGGCTCCAGCTCCTGCGATGCCAGCCGCACCAGCTCCCGCTATGCCTGCGGCACCAGCTCCCGCTATGTCAGCCGCACCTGCTCCCGCTATGCCAGCGGCTCCTGCCCCAGCAATGCAGGCACCTTCTACCGATGGACCACTTGGTGCTGGGCGCGCGTTCCTGAACCCGGTCTTCCCGGAAGACGTCAAGGTCATGCAGGTCCGCCTGAAAGAGCTTGGCTACTATAAAGGCAAAATCGACCAGAACTTTGGTCCTCTGACCAAACAGGCTCTGGACAACTTCGCCGTCAAATACGGCTTTCCCAAAGGGCAATGGAGCCTCGGGGTTCAAAAGGCCCTGTTCAAAGGAACCGGACTGTAATCACTCCCTACAAAGGCGGTCCCGATAATAGGACCGCCTTTGTTTATTTTCCTTCAAAGACAAAACAACAAACATAAACTTAAAAACAACTATAAATATCAATTTTTGGCGGTGCAGCTTTTTTTCAACAAGGAGTCTTTAAATGTCTTTCTCCCAACAATTTACAGCACTCTCCTGTTGGTTCGCAGGTGCCATCATGTTTATTTTCTTCATGACTGCCCCCACACCTCTCTTGGCAAGCGGATGCGATAGTGGAGGGAGTGGAAACGGTGGCGGAAGCGACGGTTCTGCTCTGAGAGGACCATCAGGAAGAAAAGGCCCGGCCATGGAGCCCACCATAGGAATAGAAGGCGTCCCCGTTATGGACCCGGAACACGGCTGGCAAAGTCCATGGACAGACACCCCTCCAAAACCGATCACTCATCGCGAGCTAACAACCGCTGAGAAAGCCGCGGTTGCCATCATTGATTACACAAAGAATGAAGCACAAAGCCGCTTTCAGGACATGATTATGGGATTCGTCTTTGCATCCAACCCGGAAATCATCACAGCCATCAAAGCCATTGAGGGTATTAAGAAAGGCGTAGATCTTTCCGTAGAAGTCCTTCGTAGACTCGAAAAAGAAAAAAAAGCCTACGGGAAATCGGCCATGGGTATGCGCAATTCACGAGGTGTCCAAACAGGACACGATGGCACGGCTGACGCCCCAGGAAACATGAGCCCTGACTATTCAGGCTTCGGATATGGCATGCCTGGTCCGCAGGCGACTCAAGAAGACACACAACTTTGGTAATGGGGGACACCATGAAAAAGCGCATTCTCGCTCTCAGCCTTCTGATATGCCTGACAACAGTCTCCCCCGTCATGGGACAGGATGTGGAGTGGCCGCCGGATGCCCTTGCCGTATCTTATGCCGTAGCCGCCAAACTCACCAACCAACAAGGACCGAGCTCTGTCTCATTTATTCCCGGGGCAGATGCATATATGGAAGGCCTCAACAACGGGTACTTCTACACTTTCAAACATGGCGGGGCGATCCCGGTCATAGGCCAAAACTACGGTATCGGCGACAACTATGCAGCTGATGTGGCCGGTGTCATCCATCTTTTCGATCCGAATGAACGCATCGCAACCCTGCAATATTTGGCTCAATACACTGTTCAAAAGGACAAGATCAGCATCACACAATGTTTGGCCGCAACATCTTCTCCATCAAAACTGACCCTAGAAGTCTATATGATCCCGTATGCGACATTTCTTCAAGCTGTCCCGATTGAATCCCGTGGGGATTGGGGAGCGGTCTACCATGCAGCCAAAACATACGGTTTCAATCCTCAACGAGACCAAACTAAAATCGATAAATATCTGGTTATGACCTTCGTCAAAAACCGTCTCCCTGCGGATGCCAAATTTGAAGTCATCATGAGTGATCGGAAAAAAGCACAATGGCAACGGGACAATCTGGCAAAAAAGCAGGAGTCATATCTCGACTATGATGGCTGGCGAGTGCACATGTTCGCAGCAAAATTCAACCCGTCCAGCCTCCGTGACCGATTTTACAACAATTACTATTACACACCGGGAAGTGGGATCAACCAAGATTTACGCGAAAGAAATCATGTTGCCCGATACAACTCCAAACCGTCCGCCTCCGGGCCGTCTGCTCCTATGCAGACTGCAACCGCCCCTCCTGCCGTGAGCACAAATCAGCCTCAACAGACATATCGCCCGGTTCCTCATCAACAAAAAGTACCTGTCAATGCATACGCCCCAACGCCAACACCTCAAACAAGGTCCGGCGAAGGCCCGTATGGGCGTGGCACGGCTTTCCTGAACCCTCTCTTTCCAGAAGACGTAAAAGCCATGCAGGTCCGTTTGCGCGACCTTGGCTACTACAAAGGTACAATCGACCAAAACTGGGGACCAATGACCAAACAGGCTTTAGATAATTTCGCAGTGAAATACGGATTCCCCAAAGGGCAATGGAGCCTTGGACTACAAAAAGCTCTTTTCAAGGGGACCGGATTGTAGGCACATTGCGCTTGAAACAGATAAGGCGACCTTTCAAGGTCGCCTTTTTTCATGGGCAGCCTGACACAATGGATGGTGACAACCGAGGAAAAACACCTTAGATTCATAAAGTGCCAATGTCGTGCACGAATAATACAGCATGAGCATTCAATGAAGAAGACTACTCCCGCCCTCAAAGGGCTTCCCGGCTCCAAGCTCCGGGCCACGCTGGACCCGACCAAGATCCCCTATGAAACCAGTGCCGATATCCCGGACAAAAATGTCTACCCCAAGCTCCAGCCCAGAGCCATTCAAGCCCTGTCGCTAGCCCTTGAGATCAGAGGCAACGAACATAATCTCTACGTTTCCGGTGAGCCGAATATGGGCCGGACATATTTCGTCAAATCCTTTTTGAAACCCACAGCCGCTAAGGCCGCACCACCGTGTGACTGGGTGTATCTCTACAATTTCGAAGACAACGACAGACCTATTGCCGTGTCCATACCTGCGGGCAAGGGCCGAAAGTTCAAAGTGGCTCAGCACAAGGCTATGACCCATATCCGTCAGGAAATTCCGGCTCGATTCGAAAAGGATACTTTCCAGAAGAAACATGAACGGATTGTCAAAAAATTCAACGCTAAACGCGAAAAATTGTTCAACGAGATGGACGCCACCGCTGAAAAGGAAAACTTTTCCCTCAGTCTCGATGATGAAGGGGTACTCACCCTTTCGCCCATCGTTGACGGCGAAGTCATATCGGACAAGGACTTCGACAAGATCAAACCCGGCCAGCGCAAAAAACTCAAGGCCAAAGGCGAAGAACTCCTCGCCGGAGTCAGCTCCATTCTTCGCTTGATCAATCAGAACGAAATGGAGATGCGCGAGTCCGAAAATGATCTGCACCGAGAAACAGCCAAGGCTGTCATGCAGGATTGTTTTTCACAGGTTTCTGACAAATTCAAATCCATCAAAGGCTTGTCTGAATACTTCGAAGCACTGGTCAACGAAGTCGTGGAAAACGTCGATCAATTCATGCCTCGCGACACTTCCTTGGCCGGATTACTGCCCGAAGGGATGCCGTCTGGTGAAGACTTTTTCACACGGTTCGAGGTCAACCTGTTTGTGGACAACGGCAAGACCAAGGGTGCACCAGTGGTGGTGGAAGATCACCCCACGGCCTTCAACCTGCTCGGCTCCATCGAACGCGAAGCCGAAATGGGCGCACTGTATACGGACTTCACCCTTATCAAGGCCGGTTCACTGCATCAGGCCAACGGCGGTTTCCTTCTGTTGAATATGGAGGACCTGCTTTCCAACCATGTCTCGTGGGAAGGATTGCTCCGCGCTCTCAGGTCCGGCCAATCGCGAATCGAAGATCCCGTGGATCAGGAACAAGTTCGCGCTCGGACCATCCAGCCTGAACCGATTGATCTGGACATCAAAATCGTTCTTATCGGCTCTGACGAGCACTACGAAATACTGCTCTATAATGATGACCGGTTCGCCAAATACTTCAAACTCAAGGCGCACTTGCAACACGCAGCGGCGCGGAATGCGGCTAACATTAAAAACTACATATCCATCATCGGCCAGACTGCACGCGAGACCAAAGTTCTGCCGTTGACCAGAGAAGCCATCGCCGGGTTGGTCGATTTTTCATCCCGATTGGTGGAAGACCAGAAACGGCTTTCCCTCTACATCCCGCTCGTGCGCGAACGCATGATCGAAGCGTCCGCTTTTGCACGCATGGCCGGAAAGGATACCGTCGATCTTGAAGCCCTGAACGAGGCGGTTGCTGCCAAGGATTACCGCGTCAATCTCTATGAAGAAGAATTCATGACCGACTATGACCGACAGGTTATCAAGGTCGCCACCGATGGACAGGCCGCAGGTCGAGCCAATGGATTGTCTGTCACGCTCTTCGGTGATTACGAATTCGGTCTGCCGCACCAGATATCCTGCACCGCAGGCGTTGGTCACGGCGGTATTCTCGATTTGGAACGCGAAGCCCAGATGGGTGGCCCTATCCACACCAAGGGCATGATGATCATCAAGTCCTATCTGGTCCGGCTGTTTGCACAGGATAAACCGATCGTCATGACCGGTTCGCTTTGTTTCGAACAGTCCTACGCGGGTATTGAAGGCGATTCGGCTTCGGGCGCAGAACTGGCTTCCCTACTCTCTGCCCTATCCGGTGCACCAATCAACTTATCCTACGCCTTCACTGGTGCCGTATCCCAAAATGGCGCAGTCATGGCCGTGGGCGGCGTCAACCGCAAGATCGAAGGCTTCTTCGAAGTCTGTCGGCGTCGCAAGCTGACAGGCAAGCAAGGCGTTATCCTGCCAGCGGACAACGTGGTCAACCTGATGCTCAAGGACGAGGTGGTTCAAGCCGTGGAAGACGGCATGTTCCATATCTTCCCGGTCAAGACCATTGAGGAAGCCATGTACATTCTCACCGGCATACGATGCGGCAAGCCCGACAGAAAAGGGAAATACCCCACAGGCACACTCTACCGTATGGTAGACGACAGACTGGCCGAACTCGCCAAGCTCGCTGTGCCGGGTGATAAAAACGAATAAGACACGCTTCGCGGGTGCTCCATATACAGGGGCACCCGCTCTTTTATGTCCTCCCTCCACAGTCCGTTGACGAACGGCATGACTCAACGATAGGGTCATGCCAGTTTTTTCAGGAGAACATAATCATGTATTGGATAGCATTTGGCGATATACACGAATCCACCGGTCTCATTGAGGCCATTCCCGACCTGTCCGGCGCAGAGGCTGTCATCATTACCGGTGACATCACCAATCGCGGCAGTCGCGAAGCTGTCAGCAACGTAATTGACGTTGTAGCCACTATCAATCCTCGCATCCTGGCCCAGCCGGGAAATATGGATACTGATACGGTACAAGCCTACCTCAAAGAACAGGACATGGACATCCATCTGCGTGTCCGAGAGCTGACTTCCGGCCTTGGCCTCATGGGGGTAGGCATGTCCACGCCAACACCGTTTGGCACCCCCAGTGAAGTCCCTGAAGAAACTATTGCCCAATGGTTGGATGAAACCCACGCGCAGGCAGAAGGATTTGACCAGCTTATTGCGGTTATTCACGAACCGCCCCACGGCTCCAAGGTGGACCAACTCGGCAATGGACAGCATGTCGGCAGCCCCGGCGTCCGTACATTCATTGAGCGAGTTCAACCAGCACTGGTCCTTACTGGTCATATTCACGAATCAAAAGCAGTGGACATAATCGGAAAAACCCCGGTTATCAATCCCGGTATGCTGGCAGGCGGCGGCTATATTCGCATTGACTTTGACGGCACAACCGTCACTGCACAACTTATGAGCGTATCATGAGCAAGATCGGATTCATCTGGGTTGGAAAACTCAAAGAGCCATTTTCCAAGGATGGGTGCGCCCATTACTGGAAAAAACTTTCACGTTTTTTCAAACTGGAAGAGTCTATAATCAAAGACGCCCCCGGCAAACTTCCAGTTCAGGACAAGAACAAAAAGGAAGGTGAAGGCATTCTTTCCAAGGTCAAAAAGGGTGACGTACTCATCATTCTTGATGAATATGGCGACCGATTGACCTCACGAGAACTCGCCAAACGGGTTCAAAAATGGACAGATGCACCAAACCAACGGCCTGTATTTGTCATCGGCGGCCCCTTTGGATTGTCCGAAGACGTCAAAAAAGCGGCCCGTCATTCCATCCGGCTTAGTGACATGACACTGCCGCATGAGCTGGCACGTTTGCTCCTGCTTGAGCAATTATATCGCGTCGGAACCATCCATAAAAACATGCCCTACCATCACGACTAACGGAGATTTTACGTATGCTCGACATCGATTATCTGGAACGCGTGGCCAAGTATTTCGAATCCGGCGACTGCAAATTCGAATTTGAAAACGGAGAAGAAGAACGTAGACTGCTTATTCTCGACTTCCTGGAGCACCTCATGGAACTCGGGGAAAAAGCCGACGAACTCGCTACAAAACTCATTTTCAAAGACGCATATGCCTCTCTTCTCACGGAAGACGGCGTTGCTGAGGCTGAAGCAAATGAAGAAAACGAAGCCGATCCAAACAACCCACAATAGTTTTCCATCATCAATAGCCACAAAAAAAGCCGACCACATGGTCGGCTTTTTTTGTATTTAATCGTCAGTTTTCTTATTTATTGAACTTCTTCAGATCCGCTTCCCGAATCTCCTTGCGCTTGATCTTGCCGGAAATGGTCTTGGGCAGATCGTCCACATATTCGATGACGCGGGGGTATTTATACGGTGCGGTCAATTCGCGGACATACGTCTGAAGGGCCTTGGTCAGCTCTTCGGACGGCTCATACCCGGGAGCGAGAACGACGGTTGCCTTGACCAGTTGCCCACGCACATCATCAGGCAAGCCGGTGACAGCAGCCTCGATGACAGCATCATGAGCCACCAAAGCAGACTCGACCTCAAAGGGTCCTATACGATAGCCGGAGCTTTTGATCAGGTCGTCGGTACGCCCCATAAACCAAAGGTATCCGTCTTCATCCGCCCATGCCTTGTCACCGGTGTGATACCAGCCGTCGAACTTGACGGACTCGGTCTTTTCCGGCTCATCCATATAGGAATCGAACAACCCGAGCACTGGCTTGTCGATACGGATACAAATTTCGCCTTCCTCACCCTGAGGAACTTTCTTGCCCTCATCGTCCATAAGCGCAATGTCCCAACCGGGAACAGGACGACCAATGGAACCGGGTTTCGGCTTCATGCATTTGAACGTCGCCACCTGAAGTGTGGTTTCGGTCTGACCATATCCTTCATAAAGAGGCATGTTGAACGCCTTTTCCCATGCATGGAACACCGACTCATTCAACAATTCGCCAGCCGTGGTGCAGTGACGAAGAGACAGTGTGTACTTGGACAAATCCTCGCGTACGAGAAAACGGTAGACCGTCGGAGGTGCACAAAAGGTCGTAATCTTGTTCTCTTCCATGATTTGCAAGAGATGAGCAGGCTCGAACTTGCCCCGGAAATCCCAGACAAAAACAACAGCACCTGCCATCCACTGACCATAAAACTTGCCCCACACCGACTTGGCCCACCCGGTCTCGGACAGAGTCAGATGGATGTCGCCCTCTTCGAGGTCATGCCACATCGCGGCTGTTGTGAAATGGCTCGCCGGATAGGAGGAATTGTGCAGCACCATCTTTGGCAGACCGGTTGTACCGGAGGAGAAAAAGATAACCATGGGATCATCGCCGCCCGGGGAATCAGCAGTCCGCGGAAAGCTTGCATCGCCGGTTGCCATGAGTTCTTCATAGTCGTGCCAACCGTCTTTAGTTTCGCCGTCAATCTGCACGAAATGTTTAAGGCCGGGGCAATCCCCTTTGGCTTCATCCACTCGAGCACAAATGGAATCTTCACAAATGATAGCTGAAATCTTGGCGTAATTGACACGCTGAGAGATGTCTTTTTTCGTCAACAGAGAAGGAGACGGGATAGGCAGTGCACCGATGCGATGCAGTGCGAGCATAACCGTCCAATATTCCATACGGCGATACAGGACGAGCATGACACGATCGCCTTTCTTGACGCCCTGTTTCACAAGGGCATTGGCGAGTCTGCTCGACGTTTCCTGAAAGAATTTGAAATCGTATTCGCGACGGACACCATTGTCGTCAACATGAATAAGCGCGGTTTTTCCCGGCTCCATTGCGTCCAGAACATCATAAGAAAAGTTGAAATTCTCAGGGCATTCCGGTTTATATCTGGCGCACAAGTCTGCGTAATCGGCGTATTCTTCCTTAGTAAACATGATAAATAACTCCGTGATTCTGAATCAATTTTGCGTTTTTTCGCACATAAAAAATTACATACCTTGTTCCGGGCGGACCGATAAATCGGCCAACCCTACAGAATCACATCAAGGAATTTTACTTCTTTACCATCCATACCACGCAAGGCATGGGGAGTTTCGGAGCTGAAATACAGAGAATCACCCGGCTCAACAACAATTGCCTCACCACCAAGACGGACCTCAAGACGCCCTTCAAGGACGTACATAAATTCCTGTCCACGGTGTGCAGTTTCGACCATTTCTTCTTCGGGCTTGGGCGGTACTGTGATCAAAAATGGTTCCATTTCGCGTCCGGCGAACTTGTACCCCAAGGATTTATAATCATAATCCTTGCGACGATCCACAGCGTACCCTTCATCTTTACGGACGACGGAATACGATTTCAGATGGGGTTCCCGCCCGGAAATGAGCGTGGTCAGATCGACTCGACACAGTCGGGAAACATCCAACATATACCCCACCGGAATCTCGACTGTCCCGGATTCATATCCGGCAACTTTGTCTTCCGGCAGCCCCAAAAGATCTGCCATCTCAGCAACGGTCCAGCCGATTCCTTCTCGCAATCCCACTAAACGGGGCGCAATTTCCTTGTACTGTTCCATATATACCTCCTGTAAGAAGTGCCTCCGGCGGCTCAAGGAACCTTTTAAAAAAGGTTCCTTGAGAATCCTCCAAAACTTTTTATCGCCACCCCGACGGGGTGGAGGATTCTTCCTGACAAGCAACATTTTCCCCTTTGCTTGCCACCGACACGCCGCCAACGTGTCTTTATATCCCCCATTAAGCTTTCTGACGGCGCGTCTGAAAGTTCTTGATGAGGGTTTGGGGGAAACCTCTTTCAAAAGGTTTCCCCCAGTCTTCATCTTTATTCTACGCGTCTGGCCACAGGGTGGCTGCGTGATCGCGCAATTTATATTTCTGAATTTTCCCGGATGCAGTCATGGGATATTCAGTCATGAATGTAACGTATTTCGGAATCTTGTAGCGAGCGATCTTGCCACGACAATAGTCGATAACATCTTCAGGTTCGAGCTCAACGTTTTCCTTGAGAATAACGAAAGCTCCGACCTGCTCACCAAATTTTTCGCTGGGAACACCAGCCACCTGCACATCGAGAATGCCTTCCATGGTATAAAGGAACTCCTCGATTTCACGGGGATAGATATTCTCGCCACCACGAATAATCATGTCCTTAAGACGGCCCGTAATAGACAGGTAGCCGTCGTCATCCATAACACCGAGATCGCCGGAGTGCAGCCAACCGTCTGTATCAATAGCGGCAACCGTGGCTTTCTCGTTATTATAGTAGCCCTTCATGACATTGTAGCCACGACAGCAAACCTCACCCTGAACACCGGAAGCACATTTTTCACCCGTTTCGGGGTCAGTAATGCGAATCTCCACTTCAGGCATGGCCGGACCAACGGTCTCTGTCATATGCTCAATGGTGTCGCCGATGGTGGTCTGACTCATGACCGGACTGGCCTCGGTAAGGCCATAACAGATGGTAATTTCCTTCATGTTCATCTTGTCCATGACCCGCTTCATGACTTCCACCGGACACGGCGAACCAGCCATAATGCCGGTACGCAGGGAGGAATAATCGAAACGATCAAACATGGCATGATCGAGCATGGCGATAAACATGGTGGGCACACCGTATACCGCAGTACATTTTTCCTGATCAATAGCGAGCATGACATCTGTAGGCACGAAGTCCTCAAGAATGATCATGGCCACACCATGGTTAACGCAGGCAAGGACACCAAGCACACAGCCAAAACAGTGAAAGAGCGGCACGGTCAGAGCAAGCCGATCACCCGGCTGGAAGTTCTGATTCTTTCCGATCCAGTAGCCGTTGTTGGCAATGTTGTAATGAGACAGCTGCACTCCCTTGGGGAACCCCGTGGTCCCGGAGGTGTACTGCATATTAACGACATCATGGGCATCAAGCTCAGCCTGACGGGCCTTGTAATCCTGATCGGAAACCATGGCGGACATGGCCTGCAATTCAGGAATGGAATACATGCCGCGATGCTTCTCGTGCCCAAGATAGAACACACGCTTAAGATGAGGGAACGTATTGGTATGAAGCTGCCCACGCTCCTGCGATTTCAGTTCCGGCACCTGCTCATACACCGAGGCGAGATAATCATGCCCCCGATATTCACCGATGATGAACAGGTTTTCTGCCTCGGAGTGTTCAAGCAGATATTTAAGCTCGTGTGAACGATAATGGGTGTTTACCGTAAGCAGAATTGCTCCGATCTTGGCCGTGGCAAACTGCAGGGCGACCCAATAGGGTACGTTGTTCGCCCAGATAGCGACCTTTTCACCCTTTTGTACACCCAACCCCATGAGGCCTTTGGCAATGGTGTCTACCAAGTCGCCGAATTCCGCATACGTCAGATGAAAATCACGGTCCACATAGACCACGGCATCCTGATCAGGCCACTTTTCAACCGCCTCGTCCAAAAGTTGTCCGAGGGTTATTTCGCGAAGTGCTGTCATGACGGCCTCCCTATTCGGGGAAGTAAAGGACAGCATAGATTTCGGCCATTTCGTCACCGGCACACGCCACATTGTGCGGTACTACGGAATTGAAATAAGTAGAGTCCCCTTTTTCAAGGATGGTTTCTTCCTGGCCATATTTGATGCGCACCTTACCGGATTGAACGATGATGAATTCTTCTCCCTCATGCGAAGAAAGATGATCGTCCTTGGCGGATTCGGGCATCAATTCAATAAAAAATGGTTCCATATGACGGTCAGTCTTTCCCTTGCCAAGGGAATGGAACTTCAATCCTGGTTCCTTCCCGGCGGGATGCATAACCAGTTCTTCCGTACGTTCCCCAAGGCGAGTGATCAACGGATCGCGGGACACATGATCATCCATAAAAGTACCAAGCCGCACACCCAGTGCACGTGCCAATTTCACAAGCGGCTGTAGTGAAGGGTACATGTCCTCTTCTTCAACGGCGCGAATGAAATCTTCGCTCAAAGTGGTTCGATTGGCCAAATCCTCAATGGTCAGATTCTGTTTTTCTCGGTAGGACTGAATCCTTTTGCCGACATTGTCCATCAGTGGAGTCTCCTTGAAACATCAACAATTATCTACATTATATAAAATCTTCTGGAATCATTCGATCCAGAAGACAGTAATTCGCCGTCTTTGCGTTTACCCGAAACAAACCGGATTGTCACCTTGGAGGGGGTGGGAGAAAATGGTCATCTTTTTACATTGGATACATCTTTTTTTCTCGTATCCAATCAAACGAATGTTCGTCGGAAACGTATGTCCTCCGCATCGAATAAAGGCTTAAACTTTTGCATCAATACACACGGCCATTGCTCTGATGCACGCATCCTGTGAACGTGTTATTTTGTCGTTCAATCGACACCCCTGCCAGTTGCCATTCATGGCACTGCCGTGTAATTTTTGTTCACACATAATGAATTGAAACCAATCAAGGACATGTCGTGAGTCAAGATAAAAACAAGGTCGCCCCGGATGAACCCATGGAGACCGTCACTATTCCCGAAGATGTGGAACTCGAAAAAATCTTCGGAGTATTTTCTTCTCAATCTGTCAACCGGGTCGGCACCGGCACCACCTCCCGTAAGGCTATCCAGAAGTCATACTGGTTTGCCGAAGAAGCTGACCCAGACGAGAATGGGCGGGTGGTCATGGTCCAACCTCTGAACAATAACAACATCCCATCCGGCCCCAAAGAAGCCTTTGCGCTGCCCGATTTTCTGGAAAAATTCAATCCGGAATTGGAGTACTATCAGGCAGAAGTCTATCCGAGAATGCAGGAAATGGACTCCACCTTGAAACGCGCTGAAAATCAACGCGAACAAGGGGCACTCTACTCAGCTCAATTTGAGTATGAAGCCACGCTCAACTTCGACGAGCAAAACGTCCGCGCTAATTTCGGCCTCGGCCTGACCTATATGGAGCGAGGGGAGACGGAAAAAGCGGGAGATATCTTCGAACGGGTAGTCGGTCTGGACGCAGCATTTGCCCCCGAGCACAAGCACCTGTTTAACGAATTCGGCATCAACCTACGCAAATCCAAGCTGCTTGATCAGGCCGTTGAATATTACTCCCGCGCTCTTGAAATCACTGAAAACGACGAAAACCTCTACTACAACATCGCCCGCGCCTATTTTGAACAAGGTGAAAAGGACGAATGCCAAGCGAACCTGACCAAGGCTCTTGAACTGAATCCTTCTTTCGAAGAAGCCAACAAATTTTTGGCATATATCAATAAAGAAGAATAACGCATGTGTTTAACTCTTGAATCCGTATCCTTTTCATACCCGAATGGCCCAGCCATTTTGCACGATGCCAATCTGACTTTCGAGCAAGGGGCGTATTATCTCGTACGAGGGCCATCCGGTTCAGGGAAGTCCACGCTGCTCCGCCTGCTCTGCCGGTTGGAAGAAATCCAGTCCGGCAGCATTCACTATAAGGAATGTGACATCACTGACATTGCTCCGGCATCCCTGCGACGGTGCGTGGCATACGTTCAACAAATGCCCACCCTGCTTCCCGGAACCGTACGAGACAACCTACTGCTTCCCTTTTCCTTCCATGCCAATAAAGACGTCACCCCTCCTGCGGATCTGGAACTAACCGGGTACTTGGATTCATTTCTGCTCACAGGGCTAACGTTGGACAGCGAAGCGGACAGGTTGTCCGTGGGGCAATCACAACGAATATGTCTCATTCGCAGCCTGTTACTCCACCCTGAAGTCATTTTGCTGGACGAACCCACTGCTTCGCTTGACCCGGAAAGCGCAGAAGTCGTGCTCAAAAAAACAATGGAACTCAGTCGTCAGGGAATCACGGTCATCATGATTTCCCACTCTGAAAAAACACCGGAAGGCGTTAATCAAATCGTCTCTATTCTCGACAAAGGGCTGGTGGCGCAATGACCCAATCCATCATTGAAATAGGTCCGCTTCAACTCTCCCTCTGTCTCGGATTCGTGCTGTTGGCAGGCGTCACGTCCTTCAAATATAATCTCGGCCTTGGGCGTGATCTCTTCATCGGCACCATCCGAACATTTGCTCAGCTTTTTCTCATGGGCTACGTCCTCAAATTCGTTTTCGGTGCAAATATAAGCTGGCTCGTGCTGCTCATGTTTACAGGCATGGTCACTGCGGCTGTGCATATCATACGTGGCCGTGTGTCTGAAAAAACCATCCCCTTTGTCATCCCGACATTTCTCTCCATGATCGTTACCTATTCACTCGTCACCATGCTCGTTACCGGCGTGATTGTCGGGGCCAAACCATGGTGGACGCCCCAATATTTCATCCCGCTGGCAGGTATGATTGTCGGGAATTCCATGACCGCAATTTCCATTTGTCTGGATCGGCTCTTCTCGGACCTCAAAGCTCGACGGGAAGAGGTGGAAATGAAACTCGCACTTGGCGCGGATTATCGCGAAGCCTCGCAGGACATCCTGCGCAACGCGATCAAGGCGGGAATGATCCCATCCATCAATTCGCTTATGGCCGTAGGGCTCGTGTCTCTGCCGGGAATGATGACCGGTCAGATTTTATCCGGGACTGATCCACTCATAGCCATTCGTTATCAAATCGTGGTCATGTTGATGTTAGTTGCGTCGACTTCATTGGGGACGCTCATCGTCTCGGGGTTGGTCCGCCGACGGTGCTTTTCTGCTGCGCAGAGACTTCTTCTTCGATAGTGTAAAGTTCTTTTTTTGAGTGTGTACTTTCTTGGTAGGCGTTGCGGGCGACCGCAATGAAGATAAAGGGAAAAAGGGGTACTTTTTTTGGTGGGCGTTGTGTGCTTCGCAGTGAAGGTGCAAATGGTCTTTATTAAAAAGGTTTCGCCTTTACGGCGACCTGCTTTTTTTGAGGCGAAAAAAAGGAGGCAAAAAACGCCTTTTCGGTGTGAGCCTGATAGCGGACCCAAGAGCCTGTACGCGGCTCCACTGCCCGACAGGATTGTCTGTGGCACAAACTCGGTCGGGCTACGATTCGCCACGCGAGACAGGCTCTAAGGCCCGTTATCAATTGCCCGTCGTTGTAAGAGGGATTCTCGGTGTAGCCACTCGTTTTTGATTTGGGATTTTTCAATAAACGCAAATGACTTTGGAGTGTTAAAACTTCAACATCTGTTTTCCAACCAGACGAAAAAAACGGGAAAGAAAGAAAAGAGGAGTTTCTTTTTTTTGGTGGGCGTTGTGTGCTTCGCAGTGAAGGTGCAAACAGTCTTTATTAAAAAGGTTTCGCCTTTACGGCGACCTGCTTTTTTTGAGGCGAAAAAAAGGAGGCAAAAAACGCCTTCTCGTTGTGAGCCTGATAGCGGTCCTAAGAGCCTGTACGCGGCTCCACTGCCCGACAGGATTGTCTGTGGCACAAACTCGGTCGGGCTACGCTTCGCCGCGCGGGACAGGCTCTAAGGCCCGTTATCAATTGTTCGTCGTTGTAAGGGGTTTCTCGGTGTAGCCACTCGTTTTTGATTTGGGATTCTTCGATAAACGCAAATGACTTTGGAGTGTTAAAACTTCAATATCTGTTTTCCAACCAGACGGGAAAAACGGGAAAGAAAGAAAGAAAGAAAAGAGGAGTTTCTTTTTTTTGGTGGGCGTTGCGTGCTTCGCAGTGAGGGTGCAAACAGTCTTTATTAAAAAGGTTTCGCCTTTACGGCGACCTGCTTTTTTTGAGGCGAAAAAAAGGAGGCAAAAAACGCCTTTTCGGTGTGAGCCTGATAGCGGACCCAAGAGCCTGTACGCGGCCCCACTGCCCGACAGGATTGTCTGTGACACAGACTCGGTCGGGCTACGATTCGCCACGCGAGACAGGCTCTAAGGCCCGTTATCAATTGCCCGTCGTTGTAAGGAGTTTCTCGGTGTAGGTGTCCATTCTGATTTAAGGCTCTTCGTTATCCACAGAGGGCCTTGGGGTGCTCCAGCACCCCAACACCGCTCTCCCTCCGAAGACGATTTCTTCCTTCTTCTATCCAACCAGACGAAGACCGAACTCAGCCCTTGATTGGAGGCTTAGAAGCTGACCAATCGAAGGAGGCGGCTCTTATAGAGGAGTCAGATGATTTATCTTAAACTGAGGGAGAAAGGGAGAGGAAGGGCTTATGCTTTTAATCGGGTGAAGCCGACTCGATTGGATCAGATTCTTGCCGCAAATCATGGGGGCGGCCAAACTAGTGAGCCGATTTTTTTGGTTCTTTTTGGGGCGGCTCAGCCAAAAAGATCCGCCGCCCGCGCAGGGCATGGAAAGCCTTGGGTGCTTCAGCACCCAACAGTGACTCTCGCCAAAGGCACATCTTCCCAACAAAAAGGCCGCTTCCAAAGCGGCCCTTCCTTATTTCATATGCTCTTCAAGAAATTTCAATTTCACCAAAATATCAGCTTCCAAAACAGCCTGTTCAGCCCGTGCGGCAGCACACACCTCCTCAACCCCGTGCATGGTTTGCATCTTATATTTATTCCCCAAAGCATTTCCTTCTTCCTGCATTGAGGTATGAGACGCAATCCCCGTACGTTTCTTATGCCGCACAGCCAGATGTCCTTGATAAACCGGAAACAATCCAGCCTCGCACAAACGGATATCATGCTCCATGTCATCATATTGCGACGGAGAAAGCTGAATCGCAAAATCCCCTGACTCAAGCAGAATTTTGGTTCGGAAAAGGTGACAGCAACCGGTCACAGACGCACAAGGGCGCATGAAATCAAAATCACCGGAATCGACTGTCTGGATATGTAAATCTGAAAGTTTAAACGGATTCGGCGCAAGCCTCGAAAGATCAACAACCGTATCCGGCTCGGCCAACAAATGACTGTCCGCACTTTGGATAAGCAACTCATTGGCATGATCCACGACCTTACATCCCCAAACACCTGCCTCCGGGTACACCTTTACCGCTGCTCCAAGCCGAGACAACCAATCCTTGGACAACTCTACATCATCGTCGAGATAACAAACAAATTCATGCTGCTGTACCGCATCCATATGCAGCAACCAATTCCGCGCCGACGCAGCTCCCACATTCACCGGCAACGAAATCACCGTAAACCGATCAGCACCAAATTCGGCCACAAAACGAGATTCCCACTCTGCAAGAACCTCAGCGGTTCGATCCGTTGAACCATTATCCAAGACGAAAAGCGATGCACCAGCCAGATCAGAATCAAAAAGAGACGCCAACGTTGCATCCAGCTCATCCGCCTTGTTCCACGAATACAACAACAGGGCGACAGAACCCGGCAGAGCCACCCTCATTTCAGCCACTCCGGCCAACACATCATATCCACGCAAAGCCAACCCCATATTCCATGGGGCATTCGCCAAATCATTCAAAAGTTGATCTGTATCAATTGTTTTTTCAAGAGACGACAACGCTTGGACGCGAGACAATGCGTCTTTAATTACCACCTCGACACCTGAATCAATGTCAAAACTTAATACATCGACACAAAAATCAGTGTCGAAATCAAAAACACCAACAGTCAGCGCCTGTTCTCGCCAATATAAATTATTCGGATCCTTAGCAACCTGAGTACGGATAAAGTCTTTGAGTACCGAAAAATCTCGGCTCGCTCGAAGCTTCATAAAAGGATCAGAGGGGCCGGGTGCCTGATAATGATTTGCCACCACAGTCAGCTTTTCCACGACTTCCGATGACAAAATATCTTTAATCGGATTCAACGCAAGCAACTCGGCAGCCATGCGTCCGTCGAGTGAATTTTCGCGAACAACAGTTTCAAGGGCATCGACGGCAATGGGTATCACAGCCGGATTACCAGAACGCAAACACCATCCGGCAATATCCAGCAAATGCTTTTTCCCGGTAAACCCGAGGCGCAATTTAACCTTAAGTTCTTCGGGCAACGACTGCCAGAATTCGATCAATCCATCAGTGATCGCTCTTGCCATAAATCTGCTCCTCGCTCTGCGCCTTGGGCAGGCTGTCCATATCCAATGGCTCGCACAGGGTTTCTCCCATATATACACGCATGAGATTCCGCCCCTTGGCTTCCGGGGTCAGCATAGTACGAATCAAAGCCCGTCCGGCACACCCCATAGAAAACCGTGCTGCAGGGTTGTCAGCCATAAACCGCATTTTTTCAGCCAGACACGCAACGTCTTCGCTCTCGCATAAAAACCCGTTGACACCATCACGGACAATCTCCGGCACTCCACCCACACGGGTACAAATGGCCGGCACACCGAGATCAAACCCTTCAAGCAACGCATTCGGCAAGCTTTCCTTACGAGAAGTCATCACCTGCACATCTGAAAAGGCCAACTCTTCAAGCACCTGCTCATGAGGAATGACACCCGGTAGATGGAGACGTTCTCTGACAGCCGGGGTCATGTGATCCGCAAACCACTCCCGCCGATCCTCGGGAACCCCTACAGCCACGAATTCCATATCTCGACATCCACCATTCTCACAAAGGATGGATGCTGCATCAAGAAACACATCATACCCTTTGATGTCGACAGTATTCCCAATGTAGATAAAACGGATTCCCCGCTTCTTGCGTGGCTTGGGGTCGCCAAAATCTGGTCCAACATACGCATTGTAAACCACATTTAGCCGTTTTTTCAGCACATGATACTTACGCATGACTTCAGCGCACTGCCGAGAATTTGCGATCACGCCGTCAGCCAATGCGGTCCACAGAAAAAATATCGAATTGGGTTTGGAAATAACACCCCTGTTAATGAACAACTTACACTTGGCACCCATGAGTCGTGCCAACACGCCCATTTTGTACGCCCGATTGTGAAAAGTATGCACCACGTCGATAGCATTATCCCGCACCAACTTTTTCAGGAATTGACCGGCCTTCTTGTATTTCTTGAATTCATCGAAGTAAAAAACTTCAACGTCCAGCCCTTTGAGCGCGTCGTTGATGGGAGTATCGCTCGTGATCACGGCATAGGCTTTGACCCCCATGTCTGACATGGCTTTGATGTTGTTGACCATCTGCCGACTACCACCGGACAGCTTCGCAGAATCCGTGGCATACAAGACACTCTGCACCTCGGGCCGCTTGGTGTGCAGCTTGAAAAAGAATCGTGCTGTAGGGTCAGAACCATACATACGCAAGCGGGACTGAATCCATTTGCCAGTCTTTTTCCTGCCCACGCCGATGCGGTTCAACCTAAACGAATTCGTACCCTTGGCATTGACCCACCGCTCCAAAGTAAACGCACCGACGAACCCGACCTTTTTCAACTCCTCCTGCGCATCATCACAGAATTGCCCCCATGGCCAGCAAAAAAGCTGTTCGTCATAGCCATTCAAATCGCGAATCCAATCAATGCTCTTACGAAATTCCTTGCGACAAAAATCTCGACGATCTGCGACAGACCGATGGACAAAACGGGGTTCTCCAGAACCATCAAATATGGGTTGAAAACCTCCGTATACATAAGCGCTAACGACCTTGAAGGTAGGCCAATCCGCATTGTAACCGGGATAGATAGACCAAGCCCCCCAGTGAGCGTTCTGTCCCATGAGTTCAAGCGGCTTGAGGTTAAGAAATGCGCCCTGATGACGACAACCGTGTGAAAAGACTTCCATCCCCTTATCGAGCATGGCCTTGAATTCATTTTTATTAATAAATTGAGAGAAATCGCCAGTGAGGTGTGCGGCTTTGAAGGTCTCCGGCATGGTCATCATGTCGGGAGCGGTTTCAAATGTGCGTGCAGGACCGTCCACGGTAAAATCTTTCAGAGCGAAAAATGTGCCGGTCATATTCCGCTTTTCCAATTCAGGAACCACGGTCAACCAGTTGGACAAATGACCATCGTCAAAGGTCAGGACCACGGACTTCTTCGGGGCTTTCATCTGTCCCCGCGTCACGGCCAGCAGGTCGCGGGAGGAAATGGTGTGCCAGCCAGCGTCGGCAATGGCGTCCAGATGTTCGCGAAATAACTCCGGCGTATGGCCGTCGATGTCACTGACATTATGATAGCAAAGGACAGGTATGGATGTTCTTATCATTATTTTCTCGTTTGCGGTTAAGCAACCGAGAAGTACCAGATGGGTCAGAACAGGGCAAGGAAAGGGGAAAAGCCTTAGTTGAAGCCGTCCACCAATGGCGAACGGCTCTTCTTAATTCTGTGCTTTGGGATCGAACTCTCGTTGGGGGATATTTTTCGGCATAAAACGACTTTACGAATTTTGCGAAAAGCCTCACACGGGTTTTCGACCAAACGTCGAAGTGCCGGTGAATGCCGAGTAAAAACGTCAAAAAGGTATAAATTATCAACTTGACAGGTTCCCGAAAACACCGTTCAACCCTTGAAAAGAGTGAACCTCTTGTAAACTGTCCCACTTACGGCTAATAGAAGGGATCATGTCGGCTAGAACAGTACTTTTCATCGCGGAACCGCAGTCCGTCACAGGCATCTTCCCCACTTTGCAGAAGGCGGGGTTGCAGGCCGGGTTGGCCGACAATCTCACCGGCGCACTCGGCTTCATCAAAAAGTCCAGTCCGTGTCTCGTGTTCTGCCGACCAGAGCTTCAAGGATTTGATGCAAAAGGCTTTCTGACACAGGCGCAATCCGTTGAGGGATTCCCGCCCGTAGTCATTTTCTCCGCATCCGGTTCTGCTGAACAGGCCACCGAATACCTTGAACTCGGCGCACGCGATTACTGGATCGAGCCACTGGTCTGGGAAAAAATCGAATTGGTTCTCCCGAAACCTGAGCCAGAACAGGACCCTGAACCTGCACCAGTCGCAACACCCAAACCCGCAGCCGCAGCACCTTCCGCACCCAGCAAATTTCAGATCATAGGCCGCCACAATGCAGTTTTGCGTGTTCTTGCCCTTGCCCGACAGGTAGCAGGCTCCAAGGCCACCGTGCTCATCTCCGGAGAATCCGGCACGGGTAAAGAGATGTTCGCACGGTATCTGCATCACAATTCGACCCGCACGGACAAGCCGTTCGTGGCAATCAACTGCGCGGCCCTGCCTGAGCATCTCCTTGAATCCGAACTTTTCGGCCATGAAAAAGGTGCGTTCACCGGGGCCATCAACCGCAAACTTGGCAAGTTTGAACTGGCTGACGGCGGCACCATTCTGCTCGACGAAATCACGGAAATGGACCTCGGCCTTCAGGCCAAGCTATTACGTGTCTTGCAGGAATCGGAATTTGATCGTGTCGGTGGAGTGGAAACAGTCAATATTGATGTACGCGTACTCGCGACCACCAACCGCGATATCGAAACCACGGTCAAGGAAGGCAAATTCCGTCAAGACCTGTTCTATCGCTTGAACGTCATCCCGCTCGCCCTGCCAGCTCTCAAGGAACGAGGCGACGACGTTATTTTGCTCGCAAAGTATTTCACCAACAAATTTACAGCCACCTACGGCCTTGATCCACTTGCTTTTGCAGAAGACGCCAAGAAATGGCTCATGGCTTATGATTGGCCGGGCAATGTTCGTGAACTCCAGAATCTCATGGAGCGCGCCGTGCTTCTCGCCGGACAAGGGCCCATCCAGACAAAACACTTTCTCATGGGCGACGAACAATGGACACCTGATGATCTGTCATCCATTGACGCCGACCAGCAGGCTGCATCCGAAGCCGCACCTCCGTCCACCCCGGACGAAGCCTTGTCTGTCATGCCCATTCACGAAATGGAAAAGCGGCTCATTCTCAAAAGTCTTGAAGAGACCACCGGCAACCGCACTCGCGCCGCCGAACTTCTCGGCATCTCGGTCCGCACCCTTCGCAACAAGCTCAACGAATACAAAAAACAGGGTGTAGACGTCTAAAAAAAGGGCCGCCCTCAGGCGACCCTCATCTGCTTTATAACAGCACTCTGTCTACGCGCAGTGCGGGACCTTACCCACAACTTCGTCCGCTTCTGCTTCTTCTTCAAAATAAGGCAATGTTGCGGCAACGGCCGTTGAGAAATCCTGAAAGATATTCTCACTACCAACGACTTTGTCCGTACCAAGCCGTGTCATGATCTTCATGATTCTCGGGTTAACCCCTGAAAGAATGACGCGGATACCACGGGCTTGCCCCTTGCGGATAACCGTCTCAAGTCCTTCAAGACCTGTTGCATCAATGATGGGAACAAGCCGCATGCAGAGCACGAGAATCTCTGGTTTCTTGCGAGTGAATCGCATGATGTCGATAAACCGTTGCGTCATGCCGAAAAAGAGCGGGCCTGCGATCTCGTACACAACCACTCTGGGGTTTCCAGTTCGACGGCTGATGATCGCATCCTCCGGCAAGCCCGTATCGAGGCTATGAATGTCCACCAGTTCACTCATGCGTTTCATGAACAGAACGGCGGCCAGCACAACACCAATCTCTACTGCCACAGTCAGACCAACGAATACCGTCAGCAAAAACGTGCTCAGCATGACCATGGAGTCGGATTTCGGTGCCAAAAAAAGCCGCTTTAGTCGATGGGGTTCACTCATGTCCCAAGCCACGACCATCAAGACAGCGGCGAGACTGGATAGAGGGATAAGAGACGCTACCGGTGCCATGAATTTAATAAAAACCACCAATGTCAGGACATGAAAAATACCGGCCATAGGTGTGAATGCTCCAGCTCGGATATTGGTGGCAGTACGGGCAATGGCTCCTGTGGCGGGCAGGCCTCCGAACAACGGAGAAGCAATATTCGCCAGCCCCTGCGCAACCAGTTCCGTAGAAGAATTATGTCTGTCACCGCTCATGCCATCGGCCACAGTGGCACTCAACAGAGACTCCATGCCCGCCAACACTGCAATGGTCAAAGCATCGGGAAGGATATTTCGAATCGTTGCCAGACTGATCCCGGTCAAAGGGACAAAATCAGGCATGGTCGAAGGAATACCGCCGAACTTGCTTCCGATAGTCTCGATCTGTAGCCCCAAAGACCACGCCGCGATCGAACCGACAACTATTCCGGCAAAAGGAGCCGGGATACGCGGAATGTAACGGCGGACAATCAGCATGATTGCCAATGTCAATGCGCCGATACCAAGAGTTGCAGGCAGTGCCGTTGGCAAGGCGTGCGCACATGCCATTATCTGCTCAGCAAAAGCAGACGGCATAGTGCTGATCTGCAATCCCAGGAAGTCTTTCAGCTGGGATGTAAAAATTAAGAGACCTATGCCGGAAGTGAACCCGGCTGTTACCGGATAAGGAATATACTGCAATAACCGTCCGAGTCGAAGAAGCCCCATGACGACGAGAAGCAGACCGGCCAGAATCGTGGCGAGCATCAAGCCTTCAAAGCCATTCCGGGCAATTACACCAGAGATGATAACGACGAATGCACCGGTCGGTCCACCGATCTGAAATCGAGTGCCTCCAAATGCCGATATGACAAAACCAGCAACAATCGCGGTAAACAGTCCGGTTTGAGGGCTGGCCCCCGACGCGATAGCAAATGCCATAGCCAACGGCAGCGCGACGATACCGACCGTAACACCTGCACCCAAATCCCGCTGCAACGCAGTCAGCGAGTAGGATTTCAAATAGGTAAAACTTTTGGGAGCGAACGCTTCAAACTGCGCACGCAATGAAAAAGCCATTGAAAGACCTCCTTGGTTTGGTGGTTCTTCGTGGTCACAGTCAGTGGTCGAACCTATGGGAGGAGGCCAGGGGCTGGAGAATCACGCGAAAGGGGCAGACTAAATACCTCTGTTCGCCAAGAGTCAAGCGTTAATATTTTCACATGGAATTGAAGAGAAATGGACATGCAGGCAGCACGAAAAAAGAAACGACAGTCAAATCAAAGACGGGGTTGGAAACACCACTTACAAAAAGAACTGAATGCCCCACAAGACGACCATACCGGAAGCAATGGTCGCCAGCATATTCCGTGTCTTCCATGCAACCAAAACAGCGACGAGCGCAGCAGTCAGTTGATCCCAGCCGGCAAACGTTGTCACGCCGCCTTCCTTATGCAGAAGCACCGCCGGGACAATCAACGCGGGAAGCACTGAGGCGGGAATGTAACGAAGCATCCGTTGCACCATCTCCGGCAACGTCACTTTGTCGATAATCAGGATGAACGAATACCGGATCAAAAAGACCCCTATACCAATCCCCAATACAACCGGCCAGTAAATGGACATATCAAGCATTGGCAAGCCTCCTCTCTGCGAGATAACCGACCACCATGCCGCTGACGGCACCGACCATCAGCCCAAGGTTATATGGAAGAGAAGATGCGGCAACAGCCATGCCACCAGAAACAAGCGCAGCCAGAACCATGGGCCTGTCGACAATGGCGGGCATAACCACAGCCGTAAAAGTCAACGGGACAGCAAAATCAAGTCGCCACTCAGGGGGGATGACCGCGCCAACATACGCACCAATGATGGTTGAAGAAATATACCCCACCCATATGACAACATTGGTTCCCAAATAATACCAGACCTTGTTGACGCTGCTGATCTCGTTTCGAAGATAATGGGCCACGGACACGGCGTATCCTCCATCCGTCAGCAAATAAGCCAATCCAGCCTTCTGCAACGGTGGAACGCCCTTGAGGTGCGGACCGATGGATGCAGAGTACATGAAAAAACGCGCATTGATTATCAGCCCGGTAAGAATAACCACGGCAACAGATGCATTTTCACTCATGAGCTGAATGGCCGCCAACTGAGAGGCTCCGGCAAAGACGATGACAGACATCATGGAGGAAGCCCATTCAGGCATCCCCTCAGAGACTCCCACGGCACCGCAAATAAGGCCAAACGGCATCACACCCGCCAGTATAGGGCTGATGTCACGAGCGCCTTGAAGAAATGTCGATTTTCTATCTGTCATACTTTTTTCCGTACAGCATGGGTACTGACGGCCCATACATATCGTCAACATTTTTATTGTGTGTCACACATTTTCCGGGCTGGACTTTTTCCGGTAAAAAGCGGGATACTCACACGCATGAAAACCAAAGACGTCTTTCGATGCGCGGCCTGTGGCGCACAATCTCCCCGGTGGCAAGGGCAATGCCCTTCGTGCAAGGAATGGAACACGCTGGAATCCATCACTGTTAACAATAAGCGTGCCTCATCCGTGAGGGCGGCAGCTCAGGACAGGCCGCAACCACTTGAAGATTTGCACAGTGAACAATATACCACCCGCACTTCAGGCATGGACTCTCTGGATGAACTGCTCGGCTCCGGGCTGGTACCGGGAGCAGCCATCCTCCTCGGCGGCGAACCGGGTATCGGCAAATCCACCCTGCTTCTACAACTGGCCGGGAGTCAGGCCAGACTAGGCCACACCGCAGTCTATCTTTCAGGCGAAGAATCCCTGCCGCAACTCCGTGGACGTGCGGAACGCCTCGGCCTGCTCGGGCCGGGACTGCTCGCCATGGCATCCAACAAAGTGGAAGATGCTCTGGCCGTACTGGACGGCCCCAATCCGCCGGAACTGCTCATTGTTGATTCAGTACAGACCTTGGCGTCCCCTCTGGCCGACGGCATTCCCGGCTCAGTTAGTCAGGTACGCGCCGTATCCGGCGAATTGGTAGAAAAAACCAAAAAAACAGGCACGACCCTTATACTCGTGGGCCATGTAACCAAGGACGGCCAGATTGCCGGACCAAAACTGTTGGAACACATGGTGGACACGGTCCTGTATCTGGAAGGTGATCGCAAACATTTTTCCCGCATCCTGCGCGTACTCAAGAACAGATTCGGCCCCAGTGATGAATTGGTGGTCTTCACTATGAAGGAGAAAGGGCTTGAAGTCGTCGCAGACCCGGCCACATTTTTCCTCGGCGCACGGGACCCATCCCTTTCCGGCACGGCCATGGCCTTGGCTGTAGACGGCCAGCGACCTTTTGCCGTGGAAGTACAGGCTTTGGTTTCCAAGTCATTCCTGACCATTCCCCGGCGTACAGCACTCGGCTTTGATACAAACCGACTCAACCTATTGTTGGCCGTGCTCGAAAAAAGATTACGCCTGAATCTCAGTGGTCATGACATTTATGCCAAGATCACAGGAGGGCTGGCCTCCAAAGACCCCGGCCTTGATCTGGCCGTGGTGGCGGCAATCATGTCGTCATTTTATGATCAACCTCTGCCGGAATCCGCAGTCTTCTGGGGCGAGATAGATCTCAACGGACAAGTACGCCCTGTGGCCGCCCATGATGTCAGACTCAAACAGGCTGACCGTCTGGGGCATGACCCTGTCTGCCATTCCGGCACCGCTGCAACACTGGCCGACCTGCAACGCGTCCTGTTCGGCAAGCGGAATTGATGACAGGCCATGACTTTCCTTTTCTGGAAATCATGGTATTCTACGAATCTCTGTACATGACAGGGAAATGATATTTTCTGTACGGCACAGACGATGCCAAAAAGGTGCTCGGCACATTGACGACACTTACCGGGAGGACATCATGGCTGATATTCTTGATTGGACCAATTCAAGTTTGGAAAACCTAGACATGGCGAGCTTCGAAGCTCGGGCCGAAGAAATGGCGGAACGCCTTCGTGAGGAAACTGGCGCAGGCAAGCTTCCTTTCCTTACCATGCCTTATGCCTCAGCCCTCAAAAAACAACTGGAAGAACTCAAACCTTTTCTCAAGAAATTTGATCACATGCTCCTGCTTGGTATAGGTGGTTCTGCCTTAGGCGCTCGTGCGTTACAACAAGCTTTCTTCCCCCAGCAGGATCAACCGGGACACTCCGGACCGAGCCTCTGGATTGCTGACAACGTGGATGCTTATGCCCTTGAAGCGTATCTTGCCAAACTCCCGCCCGAAAAGACCGTGGTCGTGACAGTTTCCAAATCCGGCGGCACTATCGAAACAGTGGGCCAGTATTTTATTCTCAAAAAATGGATGCAACGCCATCTGGGAGACGCGTGGCATGAAAACATGCTGCTCGTCACCGATGAAAAACACGGATTCCTACGCGGCGAAGTGGAAACCTACGGCATCACGGCCCTGCCGGTCCCCGACAATCTTGGTGGAAGATATTCTGTTCTGTCTGCCGTGGGCATGGTCCCAGCCCTCTTTCTGGGCATGGATGTCGATTCGCTCATGGCCGGGGCTCAAGAGGTCGCCAATCAATTGACCGCCCCGAACCTCACTGGTGAGACCCTGACCGAACACGGATCATTCCAGTTAGCGGCGTGGGGTGCGGCCCTCATGGACAAGGGGTTTGATGAGATGATCTTTTTCGCCTATATCCCCTTGTGGGCCAGTTTTGGAGATTGGTTTGCTCAGCTCTGGGCCGAATCGCTTGGCAAGGAAGGGAAAGGGAGTCAGCCTGTCCCCGCTATTGGCGTAACGGACCAGCACTCCGTAAACCAGATGTTTATGGATGGTGTACGCAACAAGGCGTGCCTGTTCCTGACCTGTCCGAATCTGCCTACCGGACCGAAATTCCCGGCAGACCTCCCAGACCAATTCAGTTATGTTCGGGACAAGGATTTCGGTGAATTGATTCAGGCGGAGGGCCTCGGCACGCGCATGGCGTTGTCTGCCAACGGTGTACCGCTGGTGGAACTGCGCATGGGCGCGGACAGCCCGAGACAAGCTGGCAAATTGATAACCCTGCTCGGCGCGGCCACTATTCTGACCGGCTGGCTCATGGGTATCAACCCGCTGGACCAGCCCGCAGTGGAACTTGGAAAACGACTGGCCAAGGCGCGTATGAACGCGGATGGCCTTGAAGGTGAAAAAGCGGATTTAAACGCTTTCCTCACTGCAGATAGAGATTTACGGGAGTTTTAATCCGTTGCAGATATCCGACGCCGACGGCGGCAAACCACTCCAGTTCGTCAAGGTCATATCCTGGACGCTACTGGTCATCATCTTGAGCTTCAGCCTGCTGCTGTCACTGTTCATATCGAAATATGCCGAGCAGACCCTGCTTGAAAAACAGGAAGCCTTTGCTCTGCTCTTGGCCGAAAATGTCAGCCATCAGCTCTTTTCCCGATTCGTGATCCCCACGGTAGTCAAATTCGGTCACATCCAACTGCGAAACGATGACCAGTACAAAGCCATGGACAAAGTGATCAGGTCAACGGTCCACAGCTTTCATGTCTCGACCTTGCGAATCTATGACGCCAAAGGGACTGTCATCTATTCCATGGCGAAGGATGAAATCGGTAAACCGGGCAACGCCATATACAAGGTTACGGAAACTTGGGAATCTGAAGATTTCAGTGCCGAGATCCTGGCCCGCGTCTCCAAAGTCGCAGCCCTGTTCATGGTAGACCTCAAGCCCGGCAGCATGACCCTCAGAGCATATAATCCACTCCGCGCCGAACGAAGTCTGACCAACATCGACCGAAACCCAATCATGGGCATTCTGGAATTTGAACAGGATATCACGGATGACTATTTGTCCATGCTCAACTTTGAACGACTCGTCATCGCCTTTTCCCTCATCACCTCATTGGTGCTCTTTTTCCTCGTCCTCACAGTGCTGCGACGCGCAGAGCGGTTAAGCAACAAACAGCTCAAGGAAAAGGAAAAACTCATCTTCGAATTACAACAGCAGGAAAAACTGGCAGGTATGGGTCGCATGGTCGCAGGAGTTGCGCACGAAATTCGCAATCCGCTCGGTATCATCTGCTCCAGCTCCGAACTCATTTTGAAACGGGCAAAAAAGGAAGGCAGTTCCTCTACCCGTATTCTGGAAGCCCTTCACGAAGAAGCCAAACGACTCTCACGAACCGTAACAGAATTTCTTGATTACGCCCGTCCCAAGAAACCATCCATGTTACCTGTCAAAATGGACTCCATCCTTGAACAGGTCTCCGTCTTCATGGAACCGGAATGCGAAAAACTCGGTGTGACCATTGAACGGAAATACTGCGATGACATGTCAGTTAAAGGCGACAAGGATCTTCTATACCGCGCTTTTTACAACCTCGTGGCCAACGCACTCCAGGCCATGAACGGTGCTGGAGAATTGTCCATCAACGCGGCGCGAGGGCACGGACGCCTCCACATCATCCTTCTCGATACAGGACCTGGATTTTCACCCGATCATCTGGATCAAGTCCGCGACCCCTTCTTCACAACCAAGGATTCCGGCACAGGCCTCGGTCTGGCACTGGTTTCCACCATCTTCGAAAGCCACGGCATCGAGATGCATCTGAGCAACGGCGAAAACGGCGGCGCACGCATAGATGTCATCTTCCCTGCATAAGGAATAGACATGTCAAAAGCATGGATACAAACAAAGCATCCCGAATTCGTGCGGGACTTGTTCAAATTCTTCTGCCAGGCCTGTGAACAACTTGAACTTCAATTCATCGGGTTCGACGAAAACGGGACTGTGGAATTTGAAGTAATCAAAGACCTCGTCGGTCTTGAAATGAACAAGGGCTTGCTCTGGCGCATGAAAGACACAGCTCACCACGTCTTCCGCAACGACCCTCATTCTCAATTGGGCGGAAAATTTCTCGACTGGGCGCTCGGCTACATCTTCCATGAAGCCACTAAGCTCAAGGAAGACGCTTATCAAAAACAAAACTACGCGCCATGGTTTCACAAACTCCACGAAGGAGATTTGAGCGAGTCGGAAAAAGATATCACGGATCAACTTTTTCAAATTCTTAATCAAACCGAAGAATCCATGCGTCGCGAAATTGACCGTATCCGGTTCATTATCGACAAGTGCCGACAACTTCTTCCATTTTACCTTCATAGATACAGTGAGAATGTGTTACTAGCACGGTATATTTTCTCACAAAACGAATTGGTTAAGGCTGTTTTCGGCACTGAATACGACCACCTTATTTCCGCCATTTATGAAAATGAACCGGAACGCATGTTCGTCCTTGCCAGTGAGAGTCTTCGTATGGGAGGATGGATGAAAGAGGCGAGTCAGGCAATAGAGAAAGCCTTCGCCGAGAACCCAACCAGCAAAATAGTGTTGCAAGAAAAGAAAATTATTGATAATTGGGCAACTAGAATAAATACTTGACCCAGTTTTCACACTGGAATCTGCAAAATGCGATCTTTTTGAGGAGGCCCACAATGAAGAAGCTGATTTTACTCGCAATCGCCCTGTGCCTTGTCTTTGCCTGGGGCTGCGCCAAAAAAGTCCAAACCGAGCCAGAAGTGGTTGTCGTTGAGGAAAAAGAAGTCATCGTTGAAGAAGAAGTCGTTATTGTCGACCCCATGCAGGTCTACAAGGCTGAATACGATTCTCTGCCGGTGACACACACTGTGACCAAGGGCGAATGCCTGTGGTGGATTTCCGAGTACAAGCACGTGTACAACGATCCCTTCATGTGGCCCCTGATTTTCAAGGCTAACCGTGACAAGATCAACAATCCTGACATGATCTACCCCGGTCAGCAGTTTGACGTGCCCCGCTACGGCTTCGACCTCGAAGAAGTCAAGGCATCCCGCAAGGAAGCCGGTGCTCCCTGGAAGGCTCTTGAGCCTGGACAGGATGCCATGATCCCCGCAGAGATGCGCGCGGCTCTCGGTTATAGCTTCTAAGGCTAGCCTCACCAGACATACATATCCGCCTGTCCTTATCCGGACAGGCGGATTTTTATTTTCAGGCATATAGCTTTCGTAAAAGCCAACGCCGATATCCGCTTGAACAAGCACCAATTCACAGGCACAAAGGCACCATGAAAGCACGCGGCATACAAAATATGACCCTCATTGAATGGTTGATGCTCATCACCCTTTCCATCATCTGGGGTGGCGGATTCTTCTTCAACGAAATAGCCCTGCGGGAACTGCCGCCGATGCTGGTCGTGTTCGGGCGTATCTCAATTGGGAGCCTCGGCCTGATAGCCGTGGTTTTCATTACCCGACAAAAGGCCCGTGTTCATCTACACCGATGGCGACAGCTTGCTGTTCTCGGTACATTTAATACGGCACTTCCATTCTTCCTCATTGTCTGGGGACAGCAGTACATCGAAAGCGGCCTGGCCGCGGTCATCAATGCCACGACCCCAGCCTTCACCATATTAGTGGCCCACTTTTTCACGGCGGACGAACGGTTCTCCATGCGCAAACTCTCCGGCGCGGCCCTCGGTCTAGGCGGCGTGGCGACTCTCATCGGCACTGACGCGCTCATAGGTTTCGGCGACCACGTTTTCGGACAAATAGCCATCATGGGAGCAGCCCTGTCCTACGCCTGTGCGGCAACCTACGCCAGACGGCTGACCGGCATGCCCCCCACAGTCATGGGATGTCTTCAGCTCTCTGCTGCCTCATTGGTCATGGCCCCCGTTGTCCTCATTATGACCAGACCATGGGAATTACCCATGCCAGGACTCGAAACCCTCGCCGCCATCACAGGACTGGGGTTACTCTGTTCGACGATTGCTTCTCTCATTTTCTTCCGCATACTCACGTCAGCCGGAGCAACCAACATCAGCCTTGTGACCCTGCTCATCCCATTCAGCGCATCAACACTCGGCATCTCCTTCCTCGGGGAACCGTTCACCATGCGCCTCATAATCGGCATGCTCATTGTCTCAGCCGCGGCCATTCTTATTGACGGACGACTCAAATTCAGGAGAAGGCCTCCAAAGGCTCAAAAACCTTTTTCAAAAAGTTCTTGAGAATCTCCAAAACTTTTTAATGTGCCTTCGGCGTCTTTTCGTGAGTTGCATGATAAAAAAAACAGGTCTCACTTTTTCCGTATTCACGAAAAAAGATGAGACCTTCTTATATTTTCATATTCACATGAGGCAGCAACAAGATGCTCTGCCCAACACGGGGCAGACTTTTAAAAAGAAATCAGATGTGTCGATGGCGTGTGTAATTTAACCGCTGGCGTACCTCGCTCCATTAGAGCGATTAAATTACACCCTACAGCGACGCAGATGACCTTATCACGAATCGAATCTACATTCCCGCCAAGGCATCAGCCCGTACGGTATACAGCGGAAAAATCTTGTCGTAACCGGATACTTCGAAAACTTCCTGAATGTAATCCTTGACGCCACAGATAGCGACAGTGCCAGAGGCTTTTTTGAGTCGCTGATAAGCGAGCACGAGCACACGCAAGCCCGAGCTATTGATATAGTCCAACCCCGTGAAGTCAAAAAGCAATTTAGTTTCACCACTCTCAAGCAAGGCAAGGACTTTCTCTTCCATGGCCTGAGTACCCTCGGCATCAAGATTACCGTCTACCGCAAGAATGATGACACCATTCTCATTTTCCTGATTCATTGCCATTGTATGCCTCCGTATGCCTACCCCTTCGCAGAAGTGCAGGACTTGCTTGTATCTTTTCTCAATGTAAGGACGTTCTTGCCGCCTTCACGCACGTATTCAATACCATGCACCATGTTCTTGATCAGATGAATACCCATGCCGCCGATGGGGCGATCACGGTCTTCCAATGGCACATCCAACTCAGGTTCAGGGGCCTTCAAAATATTGAAAGGCTCGGCATCATCTTCCACTTTGATAGTCAAAACATCTCCGTCCATGGACAAAGAAACGTCGATAGGATGTTCGTCGAAATCGGCGTACCCATAATCAATGATATTCGTAACCAATTCATCAAGTACCAATGTCAGGTGAAAAATTATTTTCCCCGACAAACCGTTGGCCTCACCAAAGGCCTCTACTTTCGGCTGAAAACACCGAAAGCAGTTTTCCTTATTGGTCATACGAAATGAGACGGTATCTCCAGGCATGCACTTTCCGCTGGTTTTTTTGATAACAACGACTGCAATATCATCTTCCTGCCCATTGACCTGATAGCGATCCACGGCGTCCATCAACGCCAAACGGATTCCCTCTGCGTTTTTATGCGCACTCTCTCTGATGATGGCAAGCATTCTCTTCTTGCCAAACATTATGCCTTCATCATTCCGGGCCTCCCAGACTCCGTCCGTGGCCAACACCAGAATCTCGCCGTTTTCCAACTGGGTCTCATGGGATTCGTACTCATACTCTTCTAAAACCCCAAGCGGAAGTCCTGCACCGAGCAACTCGCCGAAACTATCGGTGTCCGGATTGTATCGAATGGCCGGATCATGTCCTGCGCGTACCCATTTAACCGAAGCATCATTCTTCTTGAGTCGCAGATAAAACATCGTCAGGAATCGACCTGTCCCATCCAAATCACGACTCAACACTTCATTGATGGATTGCATCCGTTCGTGCGGCCCCATGGTGACTTTAGACAGGGTGTGAAACTGTCCTCTGGCAGCGGCCATGACCATGGCAGACGGAAGGCCATGACCAGACACATCACCGACGACCACTCCCAATGCTTCTCCATCCTGACATTTAACATTCAGGAAATCGTAATAATCACCACCGGTCTGATCACAATAGGAAATACCACCGGAAATATCGAATCCATCCAGACATGGCTCGGAATGTGGCAGCAGCAAGCGCTGCACTTCCTGTGCGAGTTCCATGTCTTTGTTGAGACGCATCAATTCCTTAAGCTGTGGTCCCATTTCATTAAAGGACTCTATAAGATCATCGCGCTCATCACCGGTTTTCTGCGTCATGCGAGCCGAAAAATCACCGCCAGCCAATCGCCGGGCCACATCGGTCATGGCGAGAAGAGGCCGGGTGATTGCCCGTGAACCAAACCAGGCGATTACCCCGGTAAAAATCAACATTATACCGGAAATTATAAAGGAAATAGAACGCATTTCATCAAACAGGATATCCAATGAACCGGCCACAGCATTTGGTAATTTGGAAACCACCTTTTTAGGGGCGATGATAATAAAAGAATAAAAACTATTGGAAGCAAAGGCGCACAAAGAATCTTCCCCTTTATAGGAAAGCGGCACCGTGCCGGACTTTTGCATGTCCATGGCGTGCAACAGGACTTCCGTACCAATGGGATCATCAAAGGTTAACCACTCCTGTTCAACGCCGGACATCCAATGACGATGGCCGCCAGCACGAGGGTCTTTCTGTGCAAGAATCGGTAGTCCTTTGTTCTGAGCATCTCCGGAAGAATCCCGGGTGACCATGAAAGAAAGGATTTCTCCATCCCACCGTTCTTTCAACTCCTCCTCACCCATTATGGCAAAAGCAGGCAGATCCAAAGATGCGCAGCCGAGAAATGTTCCGTCATTTGATCGAATGGGAAAAGCTATCGTAGACACAGTCGCCCGTGTGACAGGATCAACAGTCAGATAAAACTTCCATGTATTTGATTCCTTGGACTCTTGATACCAATCCTGATCCCTGTGGTCGTACATGGAAGGGAGTCCACCATGCCCCGGATAGGTCAGAAATACACCAGATTCAAGACCGACATTGATCCAGAATGGAGCATCGGTCATGTCTTGAATGAGGCCACGCAATGTCGGGGTCAACTGCTGCAACAGTTGCAGATCCTTTTTTACATCTTTTCCCCGCACACGATGGGATAAATGAACTGCTGGATACTCAAAACTGACTTTGATGGGCCGCTCCCGCCCGGACATGGTCTTTCGCACATAGCCGATATGCGGCATTGCATCCGGTGGAGCTTCGTCGGGATCGGCAAAATCAATGGAATAATAAATTTTTGATTCAGCAGCAGGCTTTTTGTGATCAAAAACCCGTCCAGTATCAATGGCAAGGGCGCGCACTGCTAATTTCATAGTCTCCCCACCGCGCTCAAGAAGGGTCAACAATGACGTAGCGTTATATTCAAGTTCTGAGGCAACAATAAAGAGCAGTTCCTTACGCAACTCTTCGGCCATATCTCGTACAGCCTCGGAGGAAGCTTTGCCCATAAGCCCACGCGAAAGGAAAAGTGGCCCCAGACTGAACGCCAAAAGTACAACGAATATTTTAATACGGATGGAAAATTTCATACCTTATTCCCCAATGAGGCCGTCCTTTTGTTCACCACTCGCAGTTTGACCATACAACAGGGCCAATTGTCCACCGCGAAACCGCTTTTCCCTTATATAATACTTGGAAAAACATCCTATTCCGTTTATACAAAGCAAAATCTTCACAATCAGCACAATGGACGGTCACATGCCGCATCCCAACGATAATAAACGCATCACGAAAACAGCACTGTATTCGTGGGTTCTTTATAAAAATATTCCTCTTCAACTCGCCGTTGTGGGCATCATCGTGGTCACCGTTGCCATGCGTGTCCTGCCACTTGAGATGCAAAAGAGGATCATCAACGAAGCCATCGGTCTGAAAGATCTCCCGGCCTTATGGCGATATTGCGCTTTATACATCGGTGCCGTGACCCTGGCGGGCATACTCAAATACTGTATCAACCTGATGCAGGTGTATATCGGTGAAAAAACACTCAAGGTTGTTCGTGAACGACTTTATGAGCACCTGCTTTCCCTACCGGTCCAGTTCTATCGCCGTACTTCTCCGGGCAATGTCATTTCCTACCTTATCACCGAATTCATCCCTGTGGCCACGTTTATCGGCCAAGCCGTGGCCGTGCCTGCGGTCAACGTACTGACTTTTCTGGCAATGGCCGGATATATGATTCACCTGAATCCAACTATCGGCCTCATTTCAATTGCCATTTATCCGATAGAACTGCTCATCCTGCCCCGCATTCAGAAGTACTTCCGGCGAGCCAATCGTCAACGCATTGAGCACACCCAAAAATTATCCGGTTTGGTAGGCGAAGCCGTCTCCGGTGTGCACGAAGTCCATTCCAACGCATCAATTCCGTTGGAAAAAGCGCGCTTCTCCGCTGTCATTGACAAGCTTTACAAAGCAACAGTGACACAGAACAGCATCAAATTCGGCATCAAGTTCGTCAATAATTTCTTCATGAGCCTCGGGCCGTTCGTCCTCTTTCTCATCGGTGGTTACTATGCCATTCAGGGACACTTTGACGTGGGTGCCATCGTGGCCTTCCTGTCCGCGTATGAAAAGCTTTACGACCCTTGGAAAGAGCTGATGGAATTCTGGCAGGTATATCAGGACAGTTCTGTCCGTTACGGCCAGATCATGCGCGCCTTCGACCATGCTCCAGAATTCCGGCAAGTTACTGAAGGTCGCGAGCCTTATGCATTGGATAACGATATCGAAGTCCGCAATCTTTCATTCGTTGTCGGCGGTAATATTCGTTTGCTCGACAACGTCTCCGTGAAAGTCAAAGGCGGCGAACACGTGGCTCTGGTCGGGTTCTCGGGTTCCGGCAAATCGACCCTGGCTCTCTGCGTGGCTCAACTCTATAAGTATTCTGGTGGAAGTATACTTGTGGGCGGTCGCGAGGTTTCCGAGCTGACCAAACAGGATATTTCCTACAATCTCGGAATGGTGGCCCAGCATCCATTCATTTTCGACGGTACCGTCAAAGAGAATCTGCTCTATTCCTGCCAATCTCTGGCCATGCAAGGGGGCAGTTGTACCCAATCAGGTGAAGAACCTACCCGTGACGACTTGATCAAAATCACACAACAAGTCGGCCTGTTCACGGACATCCTCTCCTTTGCACTGCGCTCAAAATTGGACACAAAAAACCCGGACGAGTCTCTCAAGGAAGCAATCCTCGCTTCACGACAGGAGTTTCAAGAAGGCGAAGCCGGTATGTATGCAGACGTGGCCGAGCACATCGAATTTTTCGATATAGACAACTACAGCCGATACATGACAGTGGCTGAAAACATCGCATTCGGCGCGGCTGTCGACGAAAAATTTGATCAAGAACATTTACATGAACACGACCAATTCCTCGAATTCCTTGAAGAACATGGCCTTGTCGCTCACCTGACCGTTCTTGGAGAAACTCTGGCACGAATGGTCACCGACGAATTGGGACCGGAACCTGATCATGAAGCCTTCTCTGGGTGCCCGATCCCGGAAGCCCAATACGGTGAATATCAAAAAGTCGCCAACCGGTTGGATTCAGGCGAACCTCTTTCCGAGCAAGAACGAAGCCTGATTTTCAAACTTGCCTTGGCCTACATTCCCGGCATTTATGGCCAGATTGAACTGGACAAGGGATTCGTCAACCGCGTGGTCCGCTCCCGTCAGGATTTCATGGACAAAGTAATGCAGGAGCACCCTGACTCATTCAAATTCTTCGCTCAAGACAAATACATCGACTCCTTGAACATTCAGGACAACATCCTGTTTGGCCGTGTTCGCGCCGACGCTCAAGGTGCTGAAGACGAGATCAACCATCGCATCATGCAGGCCCTTATCATGCAGGGCGCACTGGAGCCTGTGGCCGAAATGGGATTGAACTTCGAAGTCGGTTCCATGGGCGACAGACTGTCCGGTGGTCAACGACAGAAGGTCGCTCTTGCACGGACATTCCTCAAAGTCCCGCCGGTCCTCATTCTGGACGAAGCCACCGCCGCGCTGGACAACAAATCACAAGGTCGTGTGCAAAACATCCTGACCAACAACTGGAAAGGCAAATCCACTGTTTTGGCCGTCATTCACCGGCTGGATATGCTCCCATACTATGACAAGGTCGTGGTTCTCAAAGCGGGCCGTATTGTCGAACAGGGCGGATATGAAGAGTTGCTCGAACAAAAGGGCGCACTTTACACGCTCATTCATGGCAACGAGGATTAGACCTACGGTGATTCAGAATGTCTGAAAAGAACACACAACCACGAAAGGACTTCAACAAGTTCTGGCCCAAAATAACCGATTCCGAGATTGCCCACTACGCAGCATCACAAGGCGTCTGGGCCTGCGGTATCATCTGTGGTTTCACAATACTGAACACAGTGATGTTCATCCTCGATTATCCGGGGCAGTCAGTAGACCTGCTGCCCCTTGTGGATGTCGCCCTGTTCGCCCTGATCGGGATAGGCATTCATAAAAAATACAAAATTGCCGCCATTGCCGGGCTTATTCTGTACCTTTCCGTATTTATCCTGAAAATGACCTCTATACCAATTCAAGCTCTCATCAGTGGGTTTTTCGCTATTTTCTTTATTCTCGCATTTATCAACTCCATTCGGGGTATACATAAATGGCATGAACTCAGGCAAAACGAAGCACCACCCGCATGATCTTCTTTCAAAAACGAAACCGAAAACCACTTTTGAGGCCCAAGAACGTGGTATCGGTTGCTTTTTTGATAAAACACGCAAAAAAGTTCGCCAAAACGACAAAAAAAACGTCATTTTTCCGCTTTACAGACGTTTTTTTTGGATGTACCCAACGTCTAACCCAATCGGGACTCTCTCCCTCTCATAGCGCCCGGCCCAAGAGATGTTCTCTTGGACCGGCGCTGTATTATTAAAGGAGTATGGTATGAAAGAACCTGCTGAAAAAGCTACCGATCTCTTCCGACAGATGAACAAGAACCGCCGGGATGTCTTCAAGGCCTACCAGGGGTTCACCGCAACCATCAAGAAAGGCAGTGCGATTGAGGACAAATATCAGTCCCTTATTTTGATTGCCTGCTCCATCCTGTCCCAATGTGACATGTGTATTTCCCTGCACGTACAGAATGCGGCCACGCACGGCGCAACCAAGGACGAAATCATCGATGCAGGCCTCTTGGCCGTTGCAATGGGTGGTTCTCCCAAGATGATGTACATGCGGTATGTATATGAAGAAGCAGAGAAACTTTTTGATTAAAGTTTGTCTGCCTCTTGCGAAGCAAGATTAAGAGAAAGCCCCGCTCGAAGTAAATTCAAGCGGGGCTTTTTTTGTGGGGGAAAGAGGGAAGAAGAGAAAGATTAAGATTGCGCTCAAGCGCGCCCTTCCGGCGGAGTCCATTTCTTTTGCTGCGCCAAAAGAAACAGACTAAAGAAAAGGCGCTTGCGCGAACTTGGCCGCCCGGTGATCGGCGGCGAGAATCTGATCACCGCGCGCAGCTTTCGGAATCGCGTTCTTCTGCTCCGCTCCAGTGCAATTCCGAATAAAAACGCTGCTGATGCGCGCTGTCAGCTTCTAGGCCTCTCGATCAAGGGCTTTAGAAGCCTCCGTTAAAAACATATTAAATACAATTGTCTTTAATGACTGGAATTATGTACCTATTTTTACATTTTTTTATCCATCATCTCAATAAGCCTGTTTACACAATTAACTAACTTTTTATCAGATTCAACGATCAGATCTGCATATACCACCATCGCATCAACTAGCGATTTCTTGTTTTTATCTCTTTCTACCAACTCACTATTACAACTTATTAGTTCATATTTTTCAATCAAGGAATTGTTAAATCGATATGTGTCGATAATAGCTTTGATGCGCGCATAAACTTCTACTATCAATTCACGTTCATTTTGATCTGACAACAAACCCAACATATCCACATTTTGTTCATAGACAGAAAAATAATTATCTTGAGTTATGGGGTAATAAAATAAAAATGGTGCTCCTTTTTCTTTTTGCAAAAGAGCCTCTCTTATATTCTCAAAATACAAACTATAATAAGTTTTTATTTCTACCAACAACGCACTTCTAAAATTATTAATCCTTTTTTTTTCGTGGTTATGCTCTTTTTTATTGTTAAAATAATCAGTTAAAAAAACACCAAATAATACAAAAAGACCACCACAAACAGAAGAAAGCAGGCTATTCAAATTCATTTAATCAACCTGTATATTAAATGTTTAACATGGCACAATAACAATACATTTTAAAAGTTTATACGAAACAAAAAGCACTGTCCATAATCCCACTCCATGAATCGAAAAAGACCTCTCAGCCAATAAGCTGAGAGGTCTTTTTCGATTCATGAAGCACCCGCCGAAAGGCGGGCAATGGGATTCCTAAGGCCCTCGGCCTTAGGCGGGTCCAGGGCGGCGCCCTGGTCTCTCCGAAGGAGCGCCCCAGCGAGGCCGCCGGAGGCCCTTCCCCGCTACTTCAAAAACTGACCAGTAGCGCTGTCGGGGTTAGCGAGAATTTCTTCGGGCGTACCGCTGGCGACGATTTGACCGCCGTGCTCGCCTCCGCCGGGACCGAGATCGAGGACATGATCGGACGCCATGATGACGTCAGTGTTGTGCTCGATAACGATGACGGTGGCGTTCTTGTCGACAAGCGCGTGAAGGACACGGATGAGCTTGCCGACTTCGTGCATGTGTAGACCGGTGGTGGGCTCGTCGAGAATGTAGAGCGCACCGGGCAGCTTGCGCTTGCCAAGCTCGCGGGAGATTTTGATGCGCTGCGCTTCACCGCCGGAAAGCGTTGTAGCGGGCTGGCCAAGCTTGAGATATTCAAGACCGACCTGAGCGAGCACGTCGAGCTTGCGCATGAGGGAAGGATGGTTGGCGAAAAATTCACGGGCCTGACGCACGGTCATGTTGAGCACGTCGGCGATGTTCTTGCCCTTGTACTCCACTTCAAGCGTCTGGGCGTTGTACCGCTTACCTTTGCAGGCTTCGCAGGTGACGTACACGTCGGGTAGGAAATGCATTTCGACGCGGATTTGGCCGTCCCCCTTACAGGCTTCACACCGCCCACCCTTGACGTTGAAAGAGAATCGTCCGGGCTGATAGCCACGTGTACGCGCTTCTTTTGAACCAGCGAAGATTTTACGAATCTCGTCGAAGATTTTGGTGTAGGTGGCAGGATTGGAACGCGGCGTCCGACCAATGGGCGTCTGGTCGATGGAGATGACCTTTTCGATTTTGTCGAGGCCGTCGATACCGCCGATTTTGCCGGGGTTGTTGGCTTTCTGCCCACGATGCAACAGCAGATGCTTGTACATGGAGTCCATGACGAGCGAAGACTTGCCCGAACCGGATACGCCGGTCACACAGGTCATGACGCCAAGCGGAATTTCCACATCAAGATTCTTGAGATTGTTGGTCTGCACACTGCGGAGGGTGATGAATTCCTTTGCCTTGCGACGGGATTCGGGCGGCTCGATAAACATGTCGCCACGCAAATATTTGCCGGTCAGGGAATCCGCTGTGAGCAACTTGTCCACAGGACCTTGATACACGATTTCGCCACCAAGCCAGCCCGAACTGGGGCCGATTTCGATGACGTGATCCGCTTCGCGAATGGTCTCCTCGTCATGCTCGACCACGAGCACGGTGTTTCCCCGACGCTGCAGGGAACGAAGCGTGTCGAGAAGCCGCTGATTGTCGCGAGGGTGCAAACCGATGGACGGCTCATCAAGAACATAGGTTACACCGACCAACCCTGAACCGAGCTGAGAGGCAAGACGAATACGCTGGGCTTCACCACCGGACAGAGTACCCATGTTGCGACCAAGAGATAAATATTCAAGCCCAACGTTGACCATAAAGCCGAGCTTGTGAGTCAATTCCTTGAGCAATGGTTCGGAAATAAGCGTGTCATGCCCGGAAAAATCAAGCGCATTCAACCAGTCGAGCGCACGTTGAATGGACATGGACGCAAACTCGTACATATTCTTGTCTGCCACTCGTACGGCAAGGGCTTCGGGCTTGAGGCGCGCACCCTTGCAATCAGGACATGGTCGCGACTGCTGAAACCGGGCAGTCCAATGATCCCATACGCCGGACTGCATCTGGCCGTATTCAAGAATGGGGACGATCCCCTGCCAGTTGACCTTGGGGTTGCCGTAAAACAAATCATCCCATGCTTCGGCTGAAAAATCTGATAGCGGAGAGTCCAAAGTGATACCGTGTATTTTGCACAGCGCCTTGAGCTTCGGTCCGTATTGCTCCTGTCGGTAGGCGGATTTCCACGGAATCACACCGCCTTCGTTCAAGGAAAGCCCCTTGTTGGGTGCAATGAGATCAGGCTCAAAATATTCGACAGTGCCGATGCCGTTGCAAGTGGGACACGCCCCCTGCGGCGAGTTGAAGGAAAAGAGCTGCGGGGTCAAACGCGGCATGGAAATTTTGCAGGACGGACAGGTCGACAGAGTAGACATAAGGATGTCGCGGGGATTGTCGCCACCAACGACTGCGACGGTCAAACGCTCATCGCCGCGTTCAAGCGCAAGTTCTACGGAATCCGTGAGTCGTTTCTTGATGCCATCTTTGATGACGAGACGATCCACGACTAAATCAATGGTGTGCTTCTTGTGCTTTTCAAGCTCCGGCACGTCATCGAGGGTGTACATCTGCCCACCGATACGGACTCGTACAAAGCCTTCTTTTTTGAGCTTGGCAAACAGATCCTTGTGCGTACCTTTCTGATGCTCAATCAGTGGTGCCAGCAACATGAACTTGGTACCCTGCTCCATGGCGAGGATGGTCTGCACGATCTCATCTGTGGTTTGGGCCGCGATCGCCTTGCCACACTTGGGACAATAAAATTTGCCGAGCCGCGCGTAAAACACACGCAGAAAGTCATAAACCTCGGTTACAGTGCCGACCGTGGAACGCGGGTTGCGTGTGGCGGTCTGCTGTTCCAAGGATATGGCCGGAGACAACCCCTCGACCTTGTCTACATCCGGCTTGTCCATCTGGGGCAAGAACTGACGAGCGTATGCGGACAGGGATTCGACATACCGCCGTTGCCCTTCGGCATAAACGATGTCGAACGCAAGCGTGGATTTACCCGAGCCTGACGGACCACACACCACGACCAACTGATCGCGGGGGATGTCCAAAGTCAGGTCCTTGAGATTGTGATGCCGGGCGCCTTCTATATGAATGGATTTCTTGTCTGCTGATTGAGTCATTGACCGAGAGTAACCATTCCTGAATAGAAGGCAAGCCGGAAGGAGAAAATGATGGAAATGGTCAAGTGCACATTGACTTTCGACACAACGGTCACACTCTAATTCAGATACTAGACTTTTCAAGGAGGGATTTAATGATCAAACCGATGAATGATCTGCCTATGGATACAAAAAATCGGGATTGCACCTGTGGTGGTCCACCGGAATTCATAGAAACGGCCTGCCCCAAGTGCGGCGAAAAAGGGATGCGCGTCAAATCCGGCACTGTACGATATCTGCTTGATAGCGAACATCGTACTGCTGTGTCTGATAAAATATACGGACTGTGTCTTTCGTCAGATTGTGCTGTGTCATGGTATGCTCAAGATGACTCTCATCACTTTACCACCGACCAGACGGCCACACCGATTTGGACCAAAGCCGACGTTGATCCGATCATGGCCTGTTATTGTAATAAGATCACCAAAGAGATGGTGTTTGACGCAGTAAAAACCAACGGTTTAAACGACATGCAAAGCATCATTGAGCATTACCGAGATGAAATGAAATCCATGTGTGCCGTAAAAAACCCCACAGGAAAATGTTGTTCAGAGGCATTCAATGTGATGATTCAGGAAGCCCAAAAAAATATATAGCATACATTGAATATAATTTGATTTCAGGCCCAAAAGGCAGACATAAAACTATAATTCAAAGGTTTACAGTCGTAGCATTGATGTGTATTTATTCCACGAAGAAAAGCCAAACCCGTTGCGAAACGGGGACGGAAAGCCACGGGTCTCATCGAGACCGCCGGGTTGTCAAAGCCATACTCCATGAATCCACTTGATACGGTCTCTGATTGCTTTGGCTTCCCCGCTTTCCCAAGGGAAAAAGAATGCAGGACGCAACAGCGACTGGGATCGAAAACGAAGAATCCCACAAAATATCAGCGAACAATGTTTTTAAAGTGTCGCCATACATGGTCATCCCTTCCAGGGTCGGCGGTTTTTCGCTGTATCTGAAACAGGATAAAAACTTTGTGCTGTATGCGGAAAAAGGTGTCCTGTTTACCGAAGAGCATACTAAGCGTCTCATTATGCTTGATGTAAAGCACTTGTATGTCAAAGCATCAGACTACGCTTTTTATACAAGTTACCTTCAAGACAACATCATGGAGGTACTGGAAGACGAAGCCATCCCTCTATCCGAACGAGCCAGAGCGTGGAACGACGCCACTGTGGCCATTGCCAAATCAGCTTTTGATCGTTCACTGCCTGCCCCTGTAGACAAGCGGCAATTCAAACGCATCAAGTCTCTCATTTCCAATTCTCTCACATTTCTAACCCGCGACGATGCTCTGCGTGAACTGTCTCGGTTCATCAGAGAAGGGGACAGCCTGTACCGCCACGGCATTGCCGTCATGGTCCTGACCATTGTTACCCTCGCCACGTTCATGAAAGATGAACACGACACGTTGGTGGCCGTCGGCCTTGGGGCCATGCTCCATGACATCGGCAAGCTTGAACTGCCCCAAAATATTTTCGTCAACAGGTACGAGACCCTTAACCGTGAAGGCAAAGATCTCGTACGTTCGCATCCTGCGCTTGGTGTAGGCTATTGTTCTTCGCTCCCGCTGCCGCAGGAAACTTTGCAGTGTATTCTTTTCCACCACGAACGGGAAGACGGGACAGGGTATCCCTCCGGCTCAACAGGAAACTTCCTTCCAGATTACGTCAAGGTTCTGACCATGTGCAATCTGTATGACAATCTGGTCACTGGGAAATATGGTCGTAAAAAAACGCCTTTCGAAGCGTTGACGCACATCCGATCCATGCGAAGTGCCTTTGACCAAAAAATGCTCAAACGATTGATTTCAGTGCTTGCCACGTCCGACTTGGCCTAAACGCATTGATCTGCGCGGTATTGCCTTTTCTACAGGCTGACGCTAGACAACATCCATGAAGAAGAATTCACGCAATCGCCCCAGAAAAAGAATCTGTCCGCCTCCGCCACAGACGTCAGCACGCAGCTATGTTCGCATCAACACCGCGGACATCGGCTTGTTTCGTTTTCTGTTGGAAGGATATGACAACCTCGGAATTTTCACTGTAGTGAATAAATTCAAAGGGATCTTACTGTTACGATACAGTCCACACCTCAAACGTGAGGTAAAGGTGTTTTTAAAGGCTGCTGCGACTGAAATGGAACTTGAGATTCTCCCAAGCCTATAAGAACACACTTCAAGCAGTGTACATAAAGAAGCCGGAGTTGAAACTCCGGCTTCTTCTCATTCAAAAAGCTATTTTCCCATCAAAACTTTACCGACTCTGGAAAGAGCATCCTTCAAAGTCTCGTCGTCAACAGCGTAGGAAAACCGAATACACTTGTCGTCGCCAAACGCAGACCCCGGCACCAGTGCAACGCCAGCTTCTTCCAAAATCTTGGTACACATCGCTGCAGAATCCGGCGCATCCTCAGTGTAGAACTGATCCAACACCGGGAACAAATAAAATGCACCGTCCGGCTTGGGACATTTTGCTCCCCAACCAGTAATAATATCGTAAGCCAAGTCACGCCGACGAACAAAAGCTTCCTTCATCTCATCCACAATATCCCAAGGGCCATTCAATGCGGCGAGTGCAGCCTTCTGGGTTATGGAGTTGATATTGGATGTGGATTGCCCTTGAATCTTGCTCATAGCCTTAACCAGATCCTCATGCGCCAAGGCATACCCGACACGCCAACCAGTCATACAAAAGGACTTGGACAGTGCGCCGACAATGGCAATGGTCTCGGGATACGCTTCCCAGGTCTTGGCAAGTGACACAGGCTCAAACGGAGCATACACCAGACGGTCGTATACTTCATCAGAGATAATAAAGATGTCGTTATCCCGTGCCCATTTTGCAATGGCTTCAAGCTGTTCCTGCGTATAACAACAGCCAGTCGGATTGGACGGCGAATTAAGAGCAAGCACTCGAGTTTTATCAGTACGTGCGGCTTCAAGAGCCTCCACGGTGACAAGATACTTCTCCTCGGCAGTAGTAGGGACGAACACGGAAACGCCATCAACCAACTGCACCATGGCCGGATAGCTGACCCAATAAGGAGCCGGAATAAGAACTTCATCGCCGGGATTCACCACGGCCATAAGCAAGTTGTACAGCACCTGCTTGCCGCCATTGGAAATAATCGTATTGTCCGCGCCGGTTTTTGCCCCATAAAATTTTGTGTAATATCCGGCCACGGCTTCACGCAATTCCGGTATCCCCGGCACCGGAGTATAACGTGTGAATCCTTCATCCAAAGCGGCCTTGGCCGCGTCGCAAACATGGGCAGGGGTATCGAAGTCGGGCTGCCCTACTGCCAGACTGATTACCTCGCGTCCCTGAGCGCGGAGTTCCAAGGCCTTGGCGTTGACAGCCAAAGTCGCGGAAGGTTTGATACGCGTCAGGCGATCTGAAATACGCATATGAAGACTCTCTCTTGTTAGATATTAATGATATGGACCGCTAACCTGCCAATAGACGAAAACAATTCGGACGTAAATCGGGTTTTCCCCCAATCGGGAAAAAAGTTGCCAAACGCGTTGACCTGTCTATAGGTTTATAGTGCAGAAACAAAGACATGAACAACACCGACAAGGAGAAACTCATGTCTACATTCAAGGGGAAACACGCTACGGTTGAACAAGTGATACACCTCGACTTTCCAGCCGAGGATATCTGGCCACAACTCTGCCCTGTGCGCGAATATGATTGGATAGAAGACTGGGAATGCGAGATACTCCACTCCAAATACGGATTCAATGAATTGGGTTGCGTCTTCCGCACCGATTTCCCGACAGAAGGCGGCCCGGAAACCTGGTTCACATGCCGATTCGACCCGATGGAACGTATCGAGTTCGTCCGCACCAGCGCATGGAGAATTGCCCATTACATCATCGAAGTAGAACCGAGCAAAACCGGGACGACTTTCAAATGGACCCAACATGTGACAGCATTAAACAAGCAGGGAAATGAATACGTGAAACATAAATCAGAAGTATTCAAAGCCACAATAATAGGACTTGAAAAATTGCTCACATATTATCTCGCAACAGGCGAAATGCTGCGGACAAACGACAAAAGCTGACAGGAGACCGACAACATATGTACACTGTTGGAAGGCTCGCCAAAAAACACGGCCTATCTCGCTCAACACTGCTCTACTACGACCGCATCGGCCTACTCCGACCGAACGGTCACACCAAAGGTGAGTATCGACAGTATTCGGATGAAGACGATATCCACCTGACAAGGATATGTGAATACCGTAGAGCCGGGATCAGTCTCAAAGCTATTGGTGACATGCTCGACGATCAAGCGGAAACCGGCGTGGCCACGACTCTGGAAAATCGACTCTCAGAACTAAATCGGGAAATGGACACCTTACGGGAACAGCAACGATTCATCACCAACCTGCTTGGCCGAACCGACTTGTTGAACGAACAGCAAGTCATGGACAAGACCACATGGGTTTCTCTGCTCAGTTCCGCCGGATTCAGCGAAAAAGATATGCGACGTTGGCATGTCCAATTTGAAAAGAGCGCACCTGACAAACATGCGGATTTCCTGCGCCGCCTGCATATACCTGAAGGAGAAATCTCAGCCATCCGGGCAATGGCCGCAGCACCGCATGCAATATTCAACATCAACAAGGAATCAGGAAAATTCATGGAAATATTCTTTAAGATATACGAAGGACTCGACCGCGAAGGTCCCGGCAGTTTTGCTATGACACAACGCGCTTACGATATGTGCACTGACCTGCCGGAAAAACCGGAGATTCTCGAATTGGGTTGCGGATCAGGTGGGGCAACTATCCCACTGGCGCAGATATCCAACGGCATTGTCACGGCCACAGAAATCTATCACCCCTTCCTCGAAAAAATGGTCGAAAACGCCAAGAAGGCCGGAGTGGAAGAACATATTATTGCTGCAGTCATGGATATGAGCGAAATACAGGCTGAACCGGAGTCCTTTGACCTTATCTGGTGCGAAGGTGCGGCATACATTCTGGGTGTGGACAAGGCGCTTGAACAGTGGAAACGCTATCTCAAACCCGGTGGCTGTCTCTGTCTCTCCGACGCGGTCTGGCTCTCAGACGACATCCGTGGCAACGCACCTGAAGAAGTCAAAAACTTCTGGGCCGAAGGCTACCCTGCCATGCGTACTGCCGAAGAAAATAACCGCGCTGGCGAAGCCGCGGGCTATACCATGCTCGGCAATTTCACCATCGACACCGCCTGTTGGGATGCTTTCTACAATGACGTTGAACGGCGAATGAACGAAATTGAATCGACCTATGGAACAGACCCGAATGGACGAGCCATCATCGACATGACCCGCAAGGAAATCGCGCAGTATCGGGATTACCCCGGCACATACGGTTACGAGTTCCACGTCTTCAAAAAATAACAAACATTCGCAAATGAAGCCCCACCTAGCATGGGTGGGGCTTCGTTTCTCCCCCCTCTATCCAGCTCCGTCCGGTCTCTATATGCGCAAAAAAAATCACACCTGAAAAGGAAGTGAGAACTGTCTGGAAACCTTCATTCTCTAGGTCAGCCCAAGTATAGTGAACAAAATATGAATAGTAAAATCATACTATAATGATGTAAAATTAATATTAAGACACCGATTAGCACTGTACTTTATGACAAAAGACAGACTCTACTATGTTATTTTATGCATAATAAACAGAAATGAAAGCTCATTAACACCTGACAAAAGCCAACTGTCACGCCTTTTGGTATATTCGTGACAGTTGCTCTATGCTTTACAATTCTTTTTGTGTGTGCATAATGCATCGATGGACAACAAATTACTATACTTTTCCAGTGGGAAAAATAGACGCTACAAAGATATGTTGCCAGACTTTTCAGAGATGGGTTTGTCATGGATATGATGTGGTTTGATTTTACCGATGTGGCCTTTACCGGACCGCTGTTACTGACTCTCAAGGTCGCAGGACTGGCGACGCTGGGGGCATTGATACTTGGCGTGGGCACGGCGTATGTACTTGCCCGGTGGGATTTCCCCGGACGAGACTTTCTGGACGCAGTATGCACACTGCCCATGGTCATGCCTCCTACCGTTCTCGGATATTACCTGCTCGTCTTTATCGGACGTCGAGGGGTTATCGGAAGCTGGCTGCAAGAGCACTTCAATATTACACTCATGTTCACCTGGCAGGGGGCGGTCATCGCTGCCACAGTGGTTGCTTTTCCATTGGTATTCAAATCCGCTCGTGCCGCACTCGAAGGGGTCGGTGCACATTATGAAAATGCAGCCCGCACCTTGGGACAAGGAGAATTGGCCGTCTTTCTTCGCGTTTCCCTTCCACTGGCTTTCAGAGGTGTTCTCTCTGGGGGAATGCTTGCATTTGCTCGTGCCATGGGAGAATTCGGTGCCACCCTCATGGTGGCCGGCAATCTTCCTGGCAGGACACAAACTCTTTCGCTCGCTGTCTACTCAGCGGTCCAAGCCGGAAACAATGCACTCGCCAACACACTGGTGCTCATCATCAGTATCGTCTGCGTGATCATCCTCATGACCACGAGCAAATTATTGAAACCTCGTTGTTAACGACCATTCAAGGAGTCATCATGAAACGAACGACTATTTTTGCTTCTATTGTTTTCTCTCTCTTTCTTGTTGCCGGGACCGTCACAGGTGCCATGGCGCAGGAACTTATCGTGTCTGCCGCTGCCAGTCTGACCGACGCATTCAGCGACATAGAACCCGCCTTTGAAGCGGCCCATCCCGGCGTGGATGTAGTTATGAACTTTGCTTCATCCGGCGCTTTGTACCGCCAGATAGAACAGGGCGCTCCGGCTGATGTTTATGCCTCCGCCAATCCTAAATGGATGAAAAAGGCCGTTGACAAAGGCTTCGTCAACAAAACCGACGCCAAGGTCTTCGCTCGCAACTCTCTGGTGCTGGCAACCCCGGCAGACAATCCGGCTGGCGTAAAGACGTTGAATGATCTCACTGGCTCAGCGGTGAAATCCGTTGGTATCGGCACACCCGAGACCGTTCCTGCTGGCCAATATGCCAAGGGCGCACTGACCGCTCAGAATCTTTATAAAAAACTAACGCCCAAGATGATCTTTGGCGAATCCGTCCGTCAGATTCTCGATTACCTGTCCCGCGATGAAATCGATTGTGGTTTTGTCTACCGTACTGATGCTGTCAAAGCAGGCAAAAAAGTGACCATCATTGAGGAAATTCCTCTTGAGAAGCCTGTCACCTACCCCATTTCAGTACTCAAGCAGTCCAGCGAACAAGATATCGCCAAAGCCTTTGTGGAATTTGTCCGCAGCGATGCCGGTGCTTCCCTGTTGGAAGGACGCGGCTTCAAGCGCCCCTAACAAAATCATCTTGTGTCATGAAATTCGAACTTGATATCACAAAACATATGCGAAGCGGAGGAGATGAATTTCTCCTCCGCTCGGAGTTCTTCTCGACAGACCGTGCTTTGGTGTTGTTCGGACCGTCTGGATCGGGCAAAACCCTGACCCTCCAATCCATCGCGGGCATGCTCACGCCCGACAAAGGGTACATCAAAATCAACGGCGAAGTGATTTTCGACTCCAAAACGAACATCAATGTCCCCACACGATCCCGCGATGTCGGATATGTATTTCAAGACTATGCCCTTTTTCCTCACCTGACTGTCCGCGAAAATATCAGTTTTGGACTCAAGCCGCTCTTCGGCAAACTCAGCCCAAAGGATACGTGGCGCGTGGAAGAACTGATCGGCGTATTCGGTCTTGAAAAGATCGCCAGCCAACGGCCAATCGCTCTATCTGGTGGGCAACAACAAAGAACGGCACTCGCTCGAGCGTTGGCTCCCTCCCCTAAAATCCTGCTCTTGGATGAGCCCTTCAGCGCCCTGGATCAACCATTGCGCATTCGCATGCGCAATGAACTGACTAAAGTACTTGAGACCTTCGACATCCCCATGATCATGGTCACCCACGATGCCGACGAAGCGGAGGCCTTTGCCGAAACCATCATAGTCTATCATAACGGCAGTGTGGCAAATATATACTCAGCCAGCTCCTTTACTGATTCGGATAAAAGTCTGGCCGAAACCCTCCGCCAACAGGTTGCTCTGGCCTATGAATAACCTCCATATCAACTTTGAGGATGCATTGTATCATCTTTAAATCAGCAACCCCCTCATTCTATTTGTAATTAAAATCCGCAAACCAAAATGACACCATTTATTGCTGATTCAAATCTTTCTTCCCAACTTCCCGGGCCTCTGAAAATGGCATAAAAAATACCGGAAATAAAATAATAACTATTTTCGATAAGCCTCAAAAGCTGACAACCAAGACAGGTAAAGGCTTCCCGGAGTTTATGCATAAAAATACAATTTACACTGGCGTTTTTCACCTGCTTTCTATAGTCTAGATATTCTCTAGCGCCTACATCAGCTTTTGCTTGTATTTTTATATAAATTCAATTTTTTCAAACGTTTACGAAGGTTCATTTATGTCCAAACTCAAAATGCCAGCTAATCTTTCAGACCCGATTATCAATGAAAACGCCAAGATAGTTTTGAAACGGCGTTACCAACGGAAAGACACCGAGGGGGTCACGTACGAGACCACCAAGGAGCTCTTCTGGAGAGTGGCGGCAGCCATTGCCGAAGAAGAAAACAAATACAAAGAGTCTTCGTTCAAATCCACCAAGCTGGCACGCGAATTCTACGACCTTATGACTTCATATCGTTTTTTGCCCAATTCCCCCACACTCATGAACGCAGGCACCGACATCGGACAGTTGGCCGCCTGTTTCGTCTTGCCGATCGAAGACGATATTGAAGGCATTTTCGACGCTGTGAAGCATGCAGCCATGATCCACAAATCCGGCGGCGGTACAGGGTTCTCTTTCTCCCGCCTGCGTGCCAAAGATTCAGTAGTCGGCTCCACAGGCGGTGTGGCGTCCGGGCCTCTCTCCTTCCTCAAGATTTTCAACTGCGCTACCGAACAAATCAAACAGGGTGGAACCCGACGCGGCGCTAACATGGGCATTTTACGCGTCGACCACCCGGACATCATGGATTTTATCAAGGCCAAAGAACGTGATGGGGAATTGAACAATTTCAACCTGTCCATAGGCCTGACCGAAGCCTTCATGAAAGCTGTTGAGAAGAAAGAGGATTTCGACCTCATCGCACCCAATTCCGGTGAAAAAGCAGGGTCTCTCAACGCCCGTGATGTCTTCAATATTTTGGTGCAAAAGGCATGGGAATCCGGCGATCCGGGTATCGTCTTTCTGGATCGCATCAACCGCGACAACCCCACGCCCAAGCTCGGCGACATGGAATCCACAAACCCCTGTGGCGAGCAGCCCTTGCTGCCTTACGAAGCCTGCAACCTCGGCTCCATCAACCTCGGCAAGTGTTTCGCCAAAGGCAAGAATGGTCACGATTCCGAAGTGGATTGGGATGAACTCAAGCGCATCGTGCATCTGGCCGTCAGATTTCTGGACAACGTCATCGACGCCTCCCAGTACCCTCTGCCTCAGATCACCGAAACCGTTGAGATGAACCGCAAGATCGGTCTCGGTGTCATGGGGTGGGCTGACCTGCTTACCAGCTCAAAATCCCCTACAACTCCCAGACTGCCGTTGATATGGGCGAACGCGTCATGAAATTCGTACAGGACGAAGCCCGAAGTGCGTCAAAGACCCTCGCCGCTGAGCGCGGCCATTTCCCGACATATGTTGAGTCCATTTTCGGTGAAGCCAATCTTGGTCCTTACCGCAACGCCACGACCACGACCATCGCGCCTACCGGCACTCTGTCCATCATCGCAGGCTGTTCCTCCGGCGTAGAGCCGCTGTTTGCCCTGTCCTTCGTGCGTAACGTCATGGACAACGACAAGCTGGTCGAGACCAACCCATTTTTCGAAACGGCGGTCAAGGATGCCGGAGCCTATTCTGCCAACCTCATGGAAGAAATCGCCAAAATCGGCACCATCAAAAAGATGGAACACCTGCCCGAAGAACTGCGGACAATTTTTGTCACCTCAATGGATATCGAACCTATCTGGCACCTCAAGATGCAGGCCGCATTCCAGAAACACACCGACAATGCCGTTTCCAAAACCGTCAATCTACCCAGCAACGCCACCAAGGAAGACATCTGGGACATCTACTGGAAGGCCTACGAATATGGCTGCAAAGGCGTCACGGTATACCGCGACGGCTCCAAGACATCCCAAGTTCTCTGCACTGGCGAAAGCGACAAGAAAAAGGAAGAAGATACTTCCATCGTTCAGGATCGCCCGGATGTCATTTACGGATTCACCCAAAAGATCGCCACAGGTCTCGGAATGCTCTTCCTGACCGTCAACGAGATGGACGGCAAGCCCTTCGAAGTTTTTGCCACCATCGGCAAATCCGGTGGATCAATCACCGCCAAGGCCGAAGCCATTGGCAGGCTCGTCTCTCTTGCCCTGCGTTCCGGCGTTGAAGTGCGAGAAATCGTCGAACAGCTCAAGGGTATTGGCGGCGAGAATCCCAAATTCATGAAAAAACATCTGGTCAAATCCATTCCCGATGCCATCGCCCATGTCTTCGAATCCCGCTATCTCAGCGGTGATCGCGTCGACGTACAGGTCGCATCACTCAACAAGGAACTCTGCCCGGATTGCGGCGAACCGCTCGTCTTCGAAGAAGGTTGCCACATCTGCAAATCCTGCGCTTATACCAAGTGCGGCGGGTAGTTTAAGAAGTCTCCGACGTCTGGGGTGAAGGGAGAGAAAAAACCTTTGTAAAGGGTTCTTTCTCTCCCTTCACCCCAGACTCCCTATCCCTCTTTTTTCCTCAACTTTTTGTGTCGCTTCGCGAGATCTTAGTCAGCTAAATCGAAACCCGATTTGCATCATGACTAAAAATCTTTTTCGGACTATGTGTGCTCGCCGAAGGCGCTATAAAAAGTTTTGGAGAGTCCAGAGAACCTTTTTCAAAAGGTTCTCTGGCAGGTCCAGGACAGCGTCCTGGTCCCGCTGAAAGCGAACGCCGGTAGGCCACAGCTATCGGAAGCCGTTATCCCAGATAAGACATGGGGTCGCGCACAGGTCGCACCTCGCCCTTGATGTAGCCCCAATCGATGAGACGTTGGTAAGCGTGACCGGCTTGATCACCCTGCCGGACCTGTTGAAGGAATTTGTAATATTCACGGGCAGCTTCTTCCCGGTTGCCCATGCCTTCCTGACTGTAGCCCTTGAAAAAATTGGAATAAGGATTGCCGGGCAACGCCTTGTCATAGGCCTCGAAACTGTCATGCGCCTGGGAATACTGCTTGGATTGAATCAAAAGCACACCACTCAACTGGCTGGCTTGAGCCTCATCAGGATAAATTCGTCTGGCTTCCATGGCATAAGGCAGAGCGTCTTCGTATTTCTTTTGGGCCATCTGCAATTTCGCCATGAGCAAAAGACCGGTGTAATCGTTCGGGACCTTCTTCAGGGCAGACTGCATCTTTTCCTCGGCTTCATCGTACTTCTTCTGACCGCCAAGCTTTTCTGCGTCCTGCATTTCCTTGATAGCCGGACCGATCTTGCGAAGTTCTGCAGTGTTGTCCATATACCGCTCGCGATAGATGGCGTACTCTCCGGCTCCCATGTATTTATTAACGGCCTGTTTGCGCGCCGTAGCCAACCGCTCAGAACTCATTGGATGGGTTGCGAACATGATCTCAACGGAACTCGGCTCCCGGTCATGCTGTTCATTGAGCATTTCCATCAATCCTATCATGCCGTCCGGGTTATATTGAGCACGGGTCATGTATTCCATACCAAGGCTGTCTGCCTGCCGCTCGTCATCACGACTGTATGATGCCAGAAGTAATCCTGCACCGAGGCCACCGAGACCTCCTGCGAGTGCCCCCCAAGTTCCACCATATGTTGCGCCAACCGCCGCGCCACCGACACCGGCTAATGTACCGATGACGGTCTGCGAACTCATACGCGCCGCAGTGTGCCGAGCGTTGACGTGTCCTATCTCATGACCGAGCAAGGCCGAAAGTTCAGCCTCGTTGTCGATTTCAAGCATGATACCGCGAGTACAGGCAATGGTCCCACCCGGAAAGGCGTAGGCATTAACGTAATTGGCGTTGACCACACGGTAGGAGTACGGCATCTGCGGCCGATGCGATTTATCAGACAGGGCTGTACCAACGCCGCTCACATATTCATTGAGCGCAAGATCCTGCGTTGGACCATAGTCGTTGGACAGTTGTTGCGGCGAAGCCTTTCTGTCCATCTGAATTTCCTGTTCCTCGCTGACCAACATGAACTGATTCTCGCCGGTAACAGGATTTTTGGCACATCCGCCAAGGGCGATACCAAGGGCTGTCATACCCCCGGCTTTCATAAAATCTCGGCGACTCAATTGTCTAACAATATTAATATGGTCCATTATACTCTCCTGTGCTTGCCATACAATACCGCAAAGCGGGGTAACAATTCAAGTCTGGACACGGCCCGTTGACAGTCTGGAGACCTTGCGCCATCATCCAATCTTTCATTCACTCCAAAACGCTTTCGCAGGTCTTTCATGAAAAAAATCCTGATCATCAAAACCGGCGGTACCTTTGAAGAATTCACCCACGATCACGATGATTTTGAACATTGGACCGCCAATGCCATGGAGATGCCCCTTGAAGACTGTCTCTGTGTAGACGTCCGCTCCGGCGCACCACTACCTGCCCCTACTAATATTGCGGGATGTGTCATTACCGGTTCTCACGATATGGTTACTGATGATCTGCCTTGGATATCCACCACAGCTCAATGGCTGCAAGAAGCCGTCAAGATGAACCTGCCCATGATCGGCATTTGTTTCGGCCATCAGCTCATGGCCCACGCCTTGGGAGGTGAAGCAGGATTTCATCCCGAGGGATTGGAGATTGGCACGGTCGATATCACGTTGACTGAAAACGGCATGGCTGATCCACTCATTGGCGGTCTGCCTTCATTTTTCAAAGGCCATGTCACTCATTCCCAGACCGCACTCAGTCTGCCACCAAATGCCACGGTGCTGGCTGCCAGCAGTCATGATCCACACCAATGTTTCCGTGTAGGCAACCACGCATGGGGAGTACAATTTCACCCGGAATTCGATGCCGAGGCCATCCGCTATTACATTGAACAATTGCGAGGAAAAATCACTGATCAGGGTGGGGATGCAAACAGTCTTCGCGATGCAGTGGTTGAAACGCCAGAATCAGCATCAGTGCTCAAACGATTTGCAGCATATTGCACCGAATTATGAACATTTCGTCAGGAACCAGCCAAACAGGATAATACCGACCGCAATATAGAATAGGCCCCTCACGACACCAAGAGACTGATCGACGACATACTCAATGATTGAAGGCTTGCACGCACAATAATTGCGTTGTTGTTCTTCACTGTCATGCTGGAATTCGACGTGAACGGTGCCCCCCTCAAGCTCATCCAGTTTGATTGATTCGCCATCGCGGACAATTATATAAATCTCATTTTCTGATTCCGACATACCTTCTCCTATTCATCCCATACCTCTTATTTCAGCAGAGAAACAGGGCGTATGAAAGTCGTCTTTATTCCTCCTTTGTACCCATCTTGTTGTTTGTCGCCCCCCCCGCTTTGGCATACTAACGACATTGTCTTGCCGATCTTTATTTCCTCATGTAACGCAATGAGTTATGAAATATTTTATTCTTTCCATGACCGTGGTCGCGCTGATGACCTTTGTGAGTGCAGGTTTGAGTATTCCTAATCCGGTATTCTGGAAAAGCCTGGATGTGACGGTGACGGCATACAACTCTACACGGGGACAAACAGATGGCAATCCGTTTGTTGCGGCATGGGCGAACAAGCTCAAACCCGGCATGAAAAGTGTGGCAGTGTCGCGCGACCTTATTCCCATGGGGTTAGGAAATCAGGCCGAAGTGCATATTGAAGGACTCGGCGGACCTTATGTGGTTTTGGATAAAATGAATAAACGATTCAAACGGCGGGTTGATCTGTATTTTGGGGTCGATGTGAAAAAAGCTCGGGAATTTGGAGAGCGGACGGCGACCATCTACTGGAGGTAAAGGGGGCGCTTCGAGCAGCGGGCCTGAAGAAAGCGGGGTTCTGTCTTCATTGGGAAAAAGAAATAAGGATGCCGCCTTGAGGACGGCGTTTTATTTTTTTTAAAGATTGCGCTAAAGCGCGCCCTTCCGGCGGAGTCCATTTCTTTTGCTGCGCCAAAAGAAATAGACGAAAGAAAAGGCGCTTTACGAGCTTGGCCGCCCCCATGATTGGCGGTAAGAATCTGATCCAATCGAGTCGGCTCCACCCTATCAAAAGTATAAGCCCTTCCTCTCCCGCCATTCCTCAGTTTAAGACAACTTATCTATTTCCTTACCAAAGCCGCCTCCTTCGATTGGTCAGCTTCTAAACCGCCAATCAAGGGCTGGTTCCCGTCTTCGTCTGGCTGGGCGGATAAGAAATCGTCTTCGGAGAGAGAGCGGTGTTGGGGTGCTTGAGCACCCCAAGGCCCTTTATGGAGAGCGAAGAACTTAGAATTAAAAGTAAGCACCTATGATGAAATATATTTATCACGATGGCATAAAACACCTAAAAATATGTATGCATTTACCGGAAAACCCAAATCAAAAACAAACACCTACACCGCCCCCCCTTACAACGACGAGAAATTGATAACGGACCTTAGAGCCTGTCCCGCGCGGCGAAGCGTAGCCCGACCGAGTCTGTCACAGACAATCCTATCGGACAGTAAAGCCGCGTACAGGCTCTTGGGTCCGCTATCAGGCTCACACCGAAAAGGCGTTTTTTGCCTCCTTTTTTTCGCCTCAAAAAAAGCAGGTCGCCGTAAAGGCGAAACCTTTACAACAATACCGTTTGCATTTTCACTGCGGATGCACGCAACGCATTCTATAAAAAAGGAGATGACCAATCAGCCAAAGGCTGATTGGGAGACGTCCAAAAAAAACTATTTCAACCCAATAATCCCTCGTTGACCAATCGTTTTAATAAACGCAGTCACACTCAACTCGGCCTCGCGTGGCTGCACTTCATAAAATGATGCCAACTCTGCGGCAATCTGTTGAACAGAACGTTCGCCATCGATTCGTTCCCAAACAAACGCTCCCAGTTCATCGAGTTCAACCTGTTTGATCATGGGTTTCTTGTCCCACATACCTACCTTTTCAGCCAACCGTCCAAACCACGGTTTTATCGCCAAGGGATATGCCAACCGCACCAAACCATCAGGCAAAGCAGTCTCTTCCACGGCCCTATTCTTCACCGGGACCATATTCAGGGCCTCGGCGCGCGAAATGACAGGCTCTGTCGATTTATTCTTGAACAAGAGCGTAACTCCCACAAATATCGGCAAACAAAATTTCAGGTGCAGGGACTGTCCCCGACGCACACACAGAAAGGATGGCGTTCCCTGTTTCAGTCGTCCAAGCCCGCCCTTGAGAATATACCTCACGCCGTAATGTCTTACGAAGCAACGATGTCTTGAGGGCACTGTTCCACGCGACTCTCGACGATTGACTTGCAAAAGCCTCGACTTCAGGTGTTTCCTTTACGGTCTCGGCTATCCATTCAGCCAGACCTGTGTGTCGCAGCAGAACCGAAGCCGGTGCAAATCGTTCAAACGTAAGCTGGGTTCCCGGCCCTTTCCCCGGCGGAACACGCTCTGACATTTTACCGGATTTTGGCCGCCAATATTGAACACGATAATGCCCAGGCTGAAACGAAAATGTGTCGAGAATAAACTCTGCCGGAACTCGTGCTGTGACGCCAAACATGGTCCATGGCAGACTTTTGCCGCTCGAATAATCACGAAGTGAAGCCAACACCTTGGCGGCCCGATCTTCATCGGACTCGGCACGGATAAAAAACTGCACCAGCGCGGCCAGTCCGGTACCGGGGTTATGCAAGGTTGCGCCAATGCCTCGTACACCGGAAGCCTGCCAAATAAAGCTCTGAGAACGGAGACCGAATTCAGCTAATATTCTCAGGGCGTCATTCCAAGCTGGAGGAGTTTCCTCATCGGCCACACCGCTTATAGCCGCTCCTTTGTGGCCTTTGGTGAGCTTCTTGATATGTTTTTCAAAAGAAAAGGAACCGCGAATGCGGTTCCACTTGAGTTCGCATACTGGCTGCCCACCCTCGGCAAGAGTCAACCCATCCCGCTCAATAGCGGTAGGTTCCCATACATCAGGCGCGACAACGCCAAGGCCATTCCAAAGATATTCAGCCATGCCTAGTGAGGGATGTATTGATCCAGAGACTTGATCCGGCTTTTCTTTCCGTTCATACTCTTGTCGTTATCCATCGCCAAATAGCAATCCAGCTCCTGCTTCACGCGAGTTTTGTGCGTCAGCTTGATAGAAACGCCGGGGCGCATCTGCTGGCTACGACTCCACATAAGCACCAGAGCGATTTCTTCCTTACTATCATTCTTGAACACCCACTGCCATGCGATGACATTCTTAAAAGCATCACCCACATAGTTGTCAGGCTCACCAAATTTCTTCTCATACTGTTTGTACAACTTGTCAAAAAGTCCTTTACCGCGGTCATGAAATTTCAACTTGATACCGACAAGTTCATCTTTGTGGTCGCAATTACCAAAGATCAGGCTCCCCCCCCGAACACCCGGAAGGACATCGGACTTAATGACGGCTTCACTCAAAAACGGTGCGTCAGAACCGGGAACAGCCTTCTCCAAATGGCAATAGTCAGCATATTTTTTTACATTATCCCCCAAAGAAAACCCCGCAAGGGATGTAGGGAAATCATCTCCGGCCACAGCCGGTGTTCCAAAGAACAGTACGGAGCAAATCATTGCTGCCCAAATAATCATGCACTTTTTTTTCATCGGTTTGACGCTGCCTTTTTCAGAATTAAGACTTGTCCACGAGGTGGACACTGACTTATGATTAAACAAGATCGTGCCTCTTGGCAAAGGGATAGAAGACAAAAAAGGACCGGTTTGAATGCAGAAGGGAAAGACAATGTCCGCCATCCGGCCTTTGGCCTATTACCTGCTCGCCGTGCTTGGCGGGGCCATATATGGCGGCCGGGTCTGACCTTTCATGATACGGCTCCCGGTCTGGGAGCTTGGTTTGGTCATTCTTTTCCCCATGGCAACAGCCTATCTTGTCCGCGAACTCATCCAAAAAAGGATGATCGAAACCGCCCCGCAAATCCGGCAGGCCTTTCTCCAATTTAGGTTGGACCTACTCCTGTTCCTTGGCGCGGGGCTGGTGGCCGCCCTTACCCTGCAATTCGGCTACAGCTTCCCTATCCTGCAAAGCGGTCTTAAACTGGCGCTAGGGATTTTCACCATCGGCTTCTTCGCTGGGCTGGACCTCGCTCTTGAGCGAGAGCGTACTGTCATCAACACAGCATTAGCGGGTCAAGCCAACTATGATCCTCCGCATAAACTGAAACCCATGACACGCAAATTTTCCTTTGTGGCCACCCTGACCATTTGTTTGATCACTTCCATTCTTCTGTTGGTCATCATCCGTGACGTGCAATGGCTGGCGAATCAGGAACTCACCATGTCAGCCGTGGGCTTTTTAAACCGCTCGGTCCTGCTTGAAATAATCTTCATCATGGCCTTTCTGCTCATCATGGTGGTCAACCTGATCTTTTCCTATACCAAAAACCTTCGGCTGTTGTTCAACACGGAAACCATGGTCCTTGAAAACATAGCACAAGGCGATCTGACCCGCCGCGTCCCCGTGACCACTTCGGATGAACTCGGCGTTATCGCCGGGCATACAAACGCCATGATCGGCGCACTGCGTGAAGGTGTCCGTATGCGCGAAGGACTCCTCATCGCCAAGGAGGTCCAGCAACATTTCCTGCCGTCCGAGCAACCCAATTTTCCGGGACTGGATATCGCGGGTGTCAGTCTTTTCTCGGACGAAACCGGCGGTGATTTTTACGATTTCATCCAATGCGATCTGGATTCATGCGGACAGTTGGCTGTTGCCGTGGGCGACGTATCCGGTCATGGTATCGGCGCAGCCCTGCTCATGACAGCAGGACGGGCCGTGATCCGACAGAATGCAGCAACGCCGGGATCGGCCACAGAAAACATCGCGCGGGCCAACAAACATTTAACGCATGACATCGGTGAAACAGGCCGATTCATGACCTTGTTTTTTATGGTCATGGACCCGACATTACAAACCGCAACGTGGGTCAACGCAGGTCATCAACAACCCTTGGTTTATGCCCCGGCAACCGACACGTTCACGGAACTGAGAGGCGCAGACATCCCTCTGGGAGTCGAATCAGAGTGGGAATTCCACGAAAAAACCATGAACCTGCCTGGTCCAGGTGAAATCATTTTCATCTGTACTGACGGCATATGGGAAGCGCACAGCCCCGCCGGAGAAATGTTCGGCGGCGACCGCATCCGTGAAATCATTCGAAAAAACAATGACAAAGACGCACAAACCATCATGAAAGAACTCTGTGACGCGGTACTTGAATTCTCCGGGTCGGACTTTCGCGAGGACGACCTCACACTGGTGGTCATCAAAGGCGTGGAGTCCTGATCCCTCATGATCGTCAAAACACATATCTCATCGCTATGGCTCACCCCGTCTACGGACGGAATACAAAGAATAGGCCATTTGCTCGACACAGCCCCGGCCGAAACGGAAATATTTTTTCGTGCCGATGACGTAGCCGTTCCCAGTAACAACTGCCATCAAATGATGGACCTATTCATTAAGTATGACATTCCCCTCCACATGGCCGTCACTCCGGCATGGCTGACGCAGGCCCGTTGGGATATCCTCATACATTGGGCCGGAGACAGCCCGGTCTTCTGTTGGCATCAACACGGCTGGCAGCATCGCAGCCACCAAACCTCGGGCAAGAACTCGGAATTCGGCGATCAGCGTCCTGCCTCCGAAAAGAAACAGGCCCTGAAAAGGGGACACGACCGGTTGAACTCGATCATGGGGGAATCCTTCTACCCGGCATTCACTCCACCGTGGAATCGATTCGACGCACAAACAGGCGAGGCTCTGATCGAACTCGGCTACGCCTGCGTCTCCCGTTCTGCCGGAGAGCAACGCAAAGTTCCACTTCCCGATACCTTACCGGACATTCCCATCAACGTTGACCTGCACACCCGAAACGAAGCTGATCCAGCCCTAGGATGGGACGCGCTTACCAAAGAATTCGAGGCAGCCATCCAGACAGGACGTGTCGGGGTCATGCTCCATCATCAACGCATGAATCAGGCGGCCATGGACTTTCTCGACACCTGCTTGTCGCATGTGACAAACAACGCCACCATGAAACATCGCCGATTCGATACCCCGTAAAATCAGTCTTTTCCGTAAAATCACCCCCTTGCGGTCCATTTATCCTTGTCATGGATGCGGGTTGGGCCTACTATGGGAGGAATTGAATATTTATCAGTGAATTCGAAGGATACGCATGAACATTCCCGCAGGAAAGGTTGACCGCCTTATCTCGCTTCCCTTCTCCAAATCGGTGGAGATCAGTTTCAAGAGCCTGAAGGTTCGGTTCTTCCGTTCCATGATCACGGTCTCAAGTCTGGTGCTTGCCGTTTCATTCCTGAGTTTCGTGCTGGTTAATTTAGATATAGCGGCAGGACTGCTTGAACACGGAGGAAAACACGCGGCCCGAGCATTGCTTCAGGCGGGATACGATGTGGATGCGGCGCAGAGTGTGGTCACAATGTCTGCCAAGGAACGATGGATCGTCATCCTTTCGCTCTTGGTTTGTACCGTGGGTATTATCAACGCCCAACTCATGTCCGTCACTGAGCGCTTTTCTGAAATCGGTGTCATGAAATGTCTCGGCGCACTGGATTCAATGATCCTGCGCATCTTTCTGCTCGAAGCAGCCATGCAAGGGTTGGCCGGGGCAAGTGTCGGCGCACTTCTCGGAGGCATTGTCTCTCTCCTGACAAACAGTATTCGTTTCGGATTCACGGCAATTCACGACCTTTCCATTCTTTCCATGCTCGGTTCGGTAGGCATTGCCACTTTGGCCGGTTGTCTCCTGAGCCTGCTTGGTGTCCTGTATCCAGCCCTGCTGGCGGCACGTATGGAACCGATCAATGCGATACGCGCAGAACATTAAGGAATAGTATGAGCGAAGAAAAACGTACCATTGTCCGCGTCATCGGCGTCACAAAGACCTTCACCATGGGAAAGGTCGAATTGCAGGCGCTCAAAGGCGTGGATCTGGAAATATTCGCCGGAGAATATATCTCCATCATGGGTCCGTCAGGCTCAGGGAAATCCACCCTGTTCAACATGATCGGCGGGCTGGACAAACCCACAGACGGCAAGGTGTTCATTGATGAAGTGGATATCTCCCAACTGGATGCCTTTGAATTGGCATGGCTCCGCAACCGCAAGATCGGCTACATATTTCAGACCTTCAATCTCATCCCGGTCATGACCGCACTTGAAAACGTCACCCTGCCCATGACCTTTGCCGGGATGAATGCGGACGATGCGCAAGACAAGGGTATTGAACTGCTCAAACTGGTCGGACTGGGAAAACGCTTTCAACACAAGCCGCTGGAATTATCCGGCGGACAACAGCAACGTGTGGCCGTCGCCCGTTCGCTGGCCAATGATCCATCCATCATTCTGGCGGATGAACCGACCGGCAACCTCGATTTGTCCACGGGTGAAGAAATCATCGAACTGCTGCAAATGCTCTCGGTGGAACGTGGCGTGACCATCATTTCCGCCACCCATGACTATAAGATGCTCAATGTCTCTGACCGGGTAATCTGGGTACGCGACGGCCAAGTGGATCGCGTGGAGCGGCGTGAAGAACTGGATATCACCGTCGGCGGTATCGACGACAAGCTCACTGGCCGGACAAACGGCAAGGAAAAGGCCTAACCCATGGCGCGTATCGGACTGCGTTTCCTGCTCTGTCTCGCCATTATTATGGCGACAGTGCTCCCGGCCCGTGCCAACGGCGTGGATTTCCTGCGCCAACTCAGCTCTCTTGAAGACCGATCTCTCGGCACCCCCGGTGCTGCCAAAGCCGCAGACATGGTGGAAGCCGAATTCAGAAAGATTTTGCCCAACGCAACCGTAGGACGCCAGTCATTCCACATCCCTGTTCCCGTCAAAATGGGAGCACATCTGACCTTTGAAGAATCTGGGCAGACTGTAGAACTCAGGCAATTACAAATCAATGCGCTCTCTCCTGGAGCCGTCATGCCACCCGGCATCAACGGCCCGCTCATCTATGTCGGACAAGGCCGAGTTTCTGACTTCAACGGACTAAGTGTGCAAGGTTCCATTGTTCTCATGGACATGGATTCCGGTAAAAACTGGAATAATGCAGCCATGCTCGGCGCACGAGGTTTGGTATTCATCGGGCGCGGTGGAGATGGCGGACACGCACCCAAGCCTTTGTTCGAATACAAATTCGAGCAAACTCCAATAGACTTTCCTACATTTTGGCTCTCCCGTGAAAAGGCCGAATCCCTGTTCGGCACCGGATTCACTCAAAAAGGTCCCAAACACCTCGGCACCACACGGCTGACGGCAAAAGCGGCATGGCGCAATGTCGCCGCAGACACGATATATTGCCGTATTCAAGGCAGCGACCCCGATTTTTCCAAGCAAACCATCATCATTGAAACTTTCTATGACTCCACCGCATTGGTGGACGGCCATGCGCCGGGGGCTGACGAAGCATCATCAATTGCCGCGCTCATGGATACGGCTCAAGGATTCGCGACACACACACCCAAACGGTCCGTTCTTCTGGTTGCCACAGCCGGCAAGGCTTCGGCACAGGCCGGCATGCGTGAATTCACATGGGCACTAGCCACCGAGGAAAAACATCTCAACAAACGCAAAGAGTCGCTTGAAAAACTGGTTCAAGACACAGACCGCACCCTGCAAATGCTCGGCAGTGATGTCCCTCTCTCCGAAACAAATCTGGCAGACGAGAGTGATCGTTTTCTGCTCAAGGCCGCTTTCAAGGCTGTAGTTCGCAATCAGGAAGATGATATAACCAAAGAGCTGATGCGACTGCGGCTGCTTGCCCAACAAGACACCAAAGAAAAACACCAACAGCGTATCAAATCTCTGGCCAGTGAACGCATGACGTTAAAGCGGCTCAACTGGATCAATTCCAGTACTGCCGACTTCCCGCTCTCCGACATGGAGCGCACAGCGTTAAAAGACTTCATCCAACCGGCTACTGCCCATGAAACAGCCATTTTTAAAGATGCCACTGGTCAACTCAAAGACGTCAACTCTGCCCTTAAACTCCGTGAAACCATCGGCGAATCTCCTATTGCCGCCCATGTGTCACTCTTCTTGTCCAGCCACGGTAACGGTGTTGGCGGATTCGACAAAGGATGGCTCATTGACCTCAAACCATCCATCAATCGCACAGCATTTTTCCGCCCTCTGGATACGGTCATGAAGGATGCCGTCAAAAAACTTGAAACATCAAACAACGATGTCGCAAAACTTTTCAGCGATACCCTGCGTCCGGGAAAACGCGCATGGCAAAGTTACTTGCCCGATACCCCGGAACTGGGTGGTGAACCCATGGCACTGGCCGGATTCCCCGGATTGACTCTGGCAACAGTGCACGATGTCCGTCCCGCCTGGGGTACGCCCTATGACACGATTGACCGTGTTGATTTCGACTTTCTGGCTCAACAGACCACACTTGTGATATCCCTGCTCGACGCTCTGGCCAATGAGCCAATAGCCGATGCAGGCAAACGGAACAAAAACCGCTTCGTCACCATTGAAGGACGCGCCAACCTCCTCAGAAAAGGTGAAATATTCCCGGACAGGCCCGGAACAGGCATGGTCGTTCTCGCCTTCCAATGGCAAACCCGCAACTACGGCATGGTCGACACGCAAGGGAATTTCCGCATTCCCGGCCTCGCCAACAAGAAAGTCAGCTATCACAAGGCTGTTGTTGAAGCGTTCAAATTCAATGAACTGTCAGGGCTGGCGGATTGGGCCATCGACAAGCCCAAAACCGGCAAGTCCGCGTATCGTATCAAGCTGAAACGAGACGTGCAGGCAACGGATCTTATCCTTTTCAGTTGTACCCAGACCACGCTGTTCAATATGTTCGACCCGCGGACCTTCAAATTTCTTTATCGGCCCACCCTTATTGATGGCCGCACCGAAGCCCCGCCGGTCAGCTATTGGTACAGCCGCATGGACACACGCAAATCCACATTGGGTACGCTGTTCCTTGAGCCGGATACTCCCATCAAACTTACATTATCCGACACGGTACTGGATAAAAAGGTCCTGCTTCTGAACACGGATGAAGACCATCCGCAGGGACTCGGCTTCATTGCTCGTCAGTGGCCGGTGATACCCATGACAGAATTTCAGGCAGCCATAGACATGTGGGGACTGATCGGTCCGCGCATCGACAATCTGGAACAGAAAGGCATTATCAACGAACGCATCCGGGACCTGCGCAGACAAGGCGATGAAGAACTAGCTCAAGCCAGAAAGTTCAAAACCGAAAAGCAATGGGATAAATTTGTTGAAGCGGCGAGAGCCTCCCTATCCAAGGCAAGCCGGGTGTACAACGATGTGGACAAGACTCAAAAAGACGTCCTCATCGGCGTACTCTTCTATGTTGCCCTGTTTGTGCCTTTCGCCTATTGCATGGAACGACTCTTTTTCTCATTCGTGGATATCAAAAAACGAATTGTCGCTTTCCTCGGGTTCCTGACGCTGATTATCGGTGTGGTCTATTTCGTTCACCCCGCTTTCCAACTGACCTATTCACCAATGGTGGTCATACTCGCGTTCTTCATTCTCGCGCTATCGCTTTTGGTGTCGCTCATCATATTCTTCCGATTCGAGCGTGAAATGGTGGAACTCCAGAAGCGATCAGCCCATATCAAGCTGACTGGCATTAGCCCTGCCGCTGCATTCGGTGCGGCCTTTGTGCTCGGTGTGGGCAACCTAAAACGCCGTCCGGTACGCACGTTCCTGACCTTTGCCACGCTGGTTATCCTTACCTTCACCATCATGAACTTCACCACGGTTAAATCTGTGCGACAGGCAGGGTGGGCACAGTTCAGCGACAAAGCCTCCTACTCCGGCCTGATGCTCAAATATCTCAACTGGCAGGATGTCCCCGCAGAAGCCTTATCTGTGGTGGAAACAGCCTTTGCCGGAAAGGGCGTTGTCGCTCCCCGTGCATGGTATGACACCGGCTTCACGGCGGACAAATCCCGCGCACCGCTCATCCCGATTTCCCTTGGCGACAAAACCGCACAGGCTCGTGGTCTGGTGGGGCTCTCTTATCTCGAACCGCAAGTCAGTGGACTGGATCGCATTCTGATCAAGGGGCGCTGGTTCAAGGAAGGCGAACGTAATATCGTCATGCTGTCCGAACGCATGGCGAACCAGCTGGGAGCAGACCCGCTCGACCCCGAACGCAATACGCTCACAACATGGGGCACCAAGATCACCCTTGTCGGCGTTTTCAGCGATGAAGGGCTGAACGATCACCCGGACCTCGACGGCGAACCCATAACACCCATCATCTTCCCCAATCAGGCCGCCACCCAATTGTCCGAAGTTGAGGCCGAAGCCATTGAAAACGGCGAAGATGTGGTCACCACCGAATCCCGCTACCAACACATCCCCGGTTCGGAAACCATACTCATGCCAGCCGAAATGCTGCTGTCTCTCAGGGCTGGCAGGCTCAAAGGTATCGCCGTCAAACCGGACAACGCCACTCTCGCTCAAACCGACGACATGGGAGACCGATTCGGCATGCTCTTGTTCCGGGGCGGTCCAAACGGCACCTCGCTCTATTTCGCATCCGACGCCGTCAACTATTCAGGCATGGCCAATATTCTGATCCCCCTCGGCATCTCCATACTGATCGTACTCAACACCATGATCGGCTCAGTCTATGAGCGCAAACCTGAAATCGCAGTCTATACGTCGGTCGGACTGGCTCCTCCGCACGTAGCCTTCCTGTTCATTGCAGAAGCGCTCGCCTTTGCTGTCATTTCCGTGGTGGTCGGCTATCTTCTGGCCCAGATCTCTTCGGCATTCCTTGCCGGGACACCGCTCTGGGCTGGCATGACCGCCAACTACTCCTCCACCGCAGGTGTAGCCGCCATGATTCTGGTTATCGGCGTGGTACTCATTTCAGCCATCTATCCGGCTAAAGTCGCGGCCAATATCGCCATCCCGGACGTGAACAAATCATGGAGCATGCCCAAAGCCGAAGGCAATGAACTGGTTGTAATCCTGCCTTTCCTTATCAAACTCCGTGAAATCAACTCCGCAGGTGGATTCCTGCACGAATACTACATGGCCCATCACGATGTCTCGCATGGCGCGTTCTGTACCGATGACATGCAATGCAACTTCCTGGACCTCGAACAAGTCGAGGCCAACACCGGCCTTGTCAGCGGTGTGTCTGAAGATATTCCCATCCCTGATGATCTCTGCTTTTCCATGGACTTGCGCGTCTGGCTTGCCCCGTTCGATTTCGGGGTACGCCAAAAAGTAAAACTCGTATTCTGCCCGTCTGACCTCTACACCGGATTCCGGCAGATCAAAGTCATCCTTCACCGTGAGGCTGGGGAGCACAAGGCGTGGGAAAACCTGAACAGGAACTTCCTCAATGACCTCCGTAAACAACTGCTGGCATGGCGTTCTCTGGATGACCAAGCCGTGGACAGTTACGCTAAAGACATGAACCGAACCATTGCAAAAGAACTGAACGACGAAGAGGGGGCAGCATGAACGGAAGACTCCGCCTCCGCGCGCTTCTGACCGGCCTGCTCCTTGGCCTGACCTTGTGCATTTTCACGCCGCTGAACAACACGGTCCTGCACAACACGCCCATGGGCGGCGGGCATTTCCCCATGGCCCCATTCTTCATCGTAACATGGTTGTTCGTGTTCGATGCCTTTTCCTCCAGACTCAGCAAACGTCCGCCATTCTTTTCCGGGGTTGAACTGCTCGTTATATGGCTGATGATGGTCCTGTTCACGGCTATCGGCTTTGCCGGTCTCACCGAAACCTTTTTCATCAACATCACGGCCCCAGAACGATTTGCCAAGGATGCCTATCGTTGGACCGAAGTCCTGACGCCGCTTCTGCCGCAATCATGGTTCCCGCAATCAACCGAAGCGGTCAGCCTGTTTTTCGAAGGACTGGACGGCGGCAACGAAATGGGTGTCGCCGCAGTTCTGTCAGCCATCCCATGGGGTATTTGGTTGCCCACTTTGCTCGTCTGGTCACTGTTCATTCTCGGCTCCTTCTTCGTCATGATCTGCCTGATGACCCTTTTCGGCCGCCAGTGGGTTGTTAACGAACGGGTCCACTTCCCGATGGTGAGCGTCCCCATGATCATGGGAGACGCGTTGGACCAGAAACAATTCATTTCATGGTGGTCCAACAACTATCTGCTCATCGGACTGACCATGGCCGGAGCGTTGCACCTCATCAACGGGTTGCAATTCTATTATCCCTCTGTCCCACAAATACCGACACTCATTCTGGCCGGGTCATATTTCCCCAAATTCGGTCTTTTTTCCGGTTTCTACAAACTCAAACTCTACATCATCCCGGCGTTTATCGGATTCGCCTTCCTGACAACCCGCCAGATATCCTTTTCCATGTGGGTGTTTCATCTCATGGCCGGACTGCTTTTCGGACTCCTCTACATCCTCGGGTGGCAGCTTCCCGAAGCCGCGCTCGGCACCACCTTCGGTCCAGACCTTGCCCGCCCCGAAGGTGCACAGGTGATCGGCGCATACGCCATCTTCTTCATCTTCCTCATCTGGCTGGCTCGACATCACCTCAAGGAAACCTTCATCTGTTTCCTGCGCCCGACCTGCCACAGCACTGAATTGGAAGGAAAAGGTAAATTCGACACTATCCCCGACGAATGGGGACCGCCCATATGGCCGCTTTGGGGACTTTTTATTGGCATGATCTTTCTCATGGCCTGGGGCTGGTGGTTCGGCCTCCCGCTTCTGGCCGCCGTACTCCTGCCCTGCGCATTTCTTATCGTCACACTGGTGACCAGCCGTCTGGTCTGTCAGGGTGGACTGCCATATTTCACACTCACTGCCGCGCCATCTGATGGTCTTATGGGACTGTTCGGCACCGGCTTTTTCGGTTCCGTGGGTGTGGCTGCCACCGCTGTCATGCAAAAAGTCCTGTTCCTCGACGTGCGTGAGGCCATTGCGCCAACACTTTTCCACGGCTCAAAGATTCGACAGGAAACCCCGAAACGCAACCTCGTACTCGTTGCCATCGGCCTATCTCTGGTGCTCGCACTCGTCACCGCGTTCGTGACCATGCTCTATCTCGGCTACAAATACGGCCTGAGAGAACTCAATCTTGATTGGGCCACACAGACTGTGCTCGCCAACTACGAAAATGCACAGCGACTCGTGGACCAACCCACCGGCCCCAACGAATGGCTCATCACCTATGCCGGGTTCGGCGCGCTCGCCATGTTCATCTTGATTTTCTGCTACTATAAATTCCCATGGTGGCCATTGCATCCGCTCGGCTACCTGGCCGCTTATTCGGCTGGCATGAAGATACTCTGGTTCCCATTCTTCCTCGGCTGGATGTGTAACCATCTGGTCTTGCATTACGGCGGGACCAGTCTGTTCAATCGAGTCCGTTTCCTGTTCATAGGACTCATACTCGGCGATTTCCTGATGGGTGGCTTCTGGGCCATGATCGGATTGTTCAACGAACAAAGTTATAATGTATTCCCGTTGTAGTGGCGGGAATGAGGAAAGGTAAGACCGCCTGTCGGTGGATTTGATAGGAGATTTCGCCTTTGACGGCTTAAGGCAGAGGGCCTTAAGCATCCCGTGTGCGATTTCGCGCAGATGTAATAAATAAGATAAAGATTACTTAAACGATATAAAGCACGGCTCCCCGCCTCAACCAAATTTCGCCAAAGGCGCGATATAAAGTTCAGGAAAATAGAGGGATGGGGGGGGCCGGAGGCATTTTGGATGTATGACGACAAAGAACTGAAAGAGTATCGTGACTTAATGAAGCCCCCCGACAAGTTCGAGGAGGGGTTTGATTGGAAGATGATAGTTGGTGCCATTTTCATAGGATTCCTGATGATGCCGGGGTCTATGTATTTGCAGCTGGTCATTGGTCAGGGCATCGGTCCTGCAGCCCGCTGGGTAACGATCATCCTCTTTGCAGAGATTGCAAAACGCTCATACACCCACCTAAAACAGCAAGAAATTTTCCTTCTTTATTATATGGCTGGCGCAGCACTGGCTTCGCCATTCCAAGGACTGCTATGGAACCAGTACCTCGTGCAGTCGGACGCGGCGAGAATGTTGGGACTGACCGAATTCATTCCACACTGGATAGCCCCGGCTCTTGGGTCAGGATCATATCTAGAACGCACATTCATGCACCCGGACTGGCTGGTACCAATCATGCTGCTGGTGGGCGCACAACTGGTGCAGCGCATCGACCACTTCGGGCTGGGATATTCTCTGTATCGCATCACTTCGGATGTGGAAAAACTGCCCTTCCCCATGGCCCCGGTTGGCGCATTGGGTACCATGGCACTGGCCGAATCCACCGAGGATAAAAAAACCGGCTGGAAATGGCGGGTGTTCTCCATCGGCGGAGTCATCGGACTGGCGTTTGGATTTTTCTATGTATTGTTGCCAGCACTATCAGGACTACTGTTCAGTGAACCAATCCGACTGATTCCCATTCCGTGGATTGAGTTGACCATGCACACTGAAGACCTTTTGCCCGCAGTGGCAACAGGTATACAGTTCGATCTGGGGCTAGTGTTTATCGGCATGGTCCTGCCGTTCTGGGCGGTCATAGGCGGGCTGGTTGGTCTGATCATTACCATCATCGCCAACCCGATCCTGTATTCCCATGGAGTCCTGCACCGCTGGCATCCGGGTATGGCAACCGTTGAGACAGTGTTCGCCAACAACTTTGATTTTTACATGAGCTTCGGTATCGGACTGGGCCTGGCCATCGGCGCGGTGGGTATCTATTATGTGGTCAAATCTTTCCGAAATACGGATGGTAAAGGACTGGATTTCTCGGCCCTGTTCAATCCACCTGAAGGCCGTGGTGACATCAACTTCTGGGTATCCATCGGCATCTATGTTTTTTCAACACTCTGTTACATCGCATTCTGCGTCTGGCTGGTGCCATCATTCCCATGGATTTTCTTCGTGCTGTACGGCTTCATCTACACGCCAATAATCTCGTACATCACAGCCCGAATGGAAGGTGTAGCCGGTCAGTTCATCGCACTGCCCATGGTTCGAGAATTCTCATTCATCGCCGGCGCCAAATTCTTCGGCTATCAAGGTCTTGAAATCTGGTACGCGCCCATTCCCATTCACAACTATGGAGAGGCCACGGTCCAATTCCGGCAGATCGAACTGACCGGAACAAGCCTACGCGGCATCATCAAGGCGGAAATCATCGTCTTCCCCATCGTCATGGTGTCATCACTGCTATTTTCACAATTTCTGTGGCAATTGGCACCCATTCCGTCTCCGGAATATCCGTTTGCGCAGGAATTATGGCATTTGCAGGCATTGAACACCCTGCTCATGCAGACCTCAACCTTGGAAGGCAATTCACTCTTTTTCGAGGCGTTGTCCGGTCCTATTGTACTGTCAGGTCTTGGTTTGGGACTCATCATGTACTCAGTACTGAACGTACTCGGACTCCCCGTACTTCTCGTTTACGGCGTAGTGCGTGGTCTGGGACAATCAACGCCGCATGGCATGTTGCTGGAGGTAATCGGCGCATTGCTCGGTCGATTCTACTTCCTGAAGAAATACGGCAAGCAATGGCGGCATTACGCGCCGGTTCTGCTGGCTGGGTTCTCCTGCGGCATGGGATTAACGGGTATGTTCGCCATGGGTTGCACGCTTATCATGAAATCACTGGGCCGATTGGCGTATTAGAAATACTTCCGGTAGCTCAAGGGCCTTTTGAGAAAAATTCTTGATAATCTCCCAAACTTTTTGGTGCCGCTTCGCGGGGCTATACCCAATGGTTTTTCTCTCTCAATTCATATTCAAAAAAATCGGACAACTTCGATTTAAGATTCTTTACACTCTGTATCCTCACGGGATTTCACAAACGGTTCTTGTCCTTTTCACTTCTAGCAGGTAAATTATCCTCCGATTGATTGCACTGAGAGTGATCGTGCCTGAAACAAAAGACACGGAGAAAATAATGCCTGACACAAAAATTACCGCCCTGGTCCTGGCCGCAGGCAAGGGTACACGTATGCATTCCGCCAAGGCAAAAGTGTTGCAGACACTTTTGAACGAGCCGATGCTTTACTATGTTTATGCCGCGCTCAAACCGATCATGCAGGAAGATATCCTGACGGTTGTTGGGCATGATGCAGAAGGGGTCGAAGCCGCGTTCCCGGACAAGGCCGACCGATTCATTACGCAGGACGAACAGCTTGGTACTGGCCATGCACTGCAAGTGTCATGGGATGCCGTAGAAAAAACCGGAGCAACCCATTGCCTCGTCATTAACGGCGACACCCCGCTGGTCACGGTTGAGGCACTGCACCGAATTACCAATGTCGTCGGTTGCTGTGACCTCGCTTTCATGACCATCACCCCTCGTGATACCGGAGCTTTTGGTCGAGTTGTACGTGATCCTGAACGCAGGATTACGGCCATTGTGGAAGCTAAGGACTATGACCTGAACGTCCACGGACCGGTCACAGGCGAAGTCAATGCAGGGGTCTACCTGCTCAAGATGGACACCATCGGCCCGTTGCTTTCAAAACTGAAAAACGAAAACAAATCTGGCGAATACTACATCACCGACATCGTGGAGCTGGCCGTCAACGAAGGCCTGACCATCGACGGCGTGCAGTGCGGCGACGATATCAGCCTCATGGGCATCAACTCCCCACGAGAACTGATCACCGCCGAGAACACCTTGCGCCGACAAATCGTGGATGAAAAGTTGGATTCCGGCGTGCTCATTCACAACCCTGATACAGTTATCCTCGGCCCCAAAGTCGAAGTGGAACCAGGCGCAGAAATATTCGGACACTGCGAAATTTACGGAAATTCCACAGTGAAAGCCAGTGCTCGACTGGGTTCGTACAACTATATTCTTGATTCGACCTTCGAAGGCGGATGCGATGTGCGTCAGTTCAATCACATCGAAGGAGCCACTGTCGGTGAAGATTGCTGGGTAGGACCGTATGCACGGTTACGTCCCGGTGCTGTCATGAAAAATGATGCCCGCGTCGGCAATTTCGTGGAAATGAAAAAGGCAACTCTCGGAGAAGGCGCCAAAGCCAACCACCTAACATATCTGGGAGATGCAGACGTCGGAGCCGGTTCCAACATCGGAGCTGGAACCATCACCTGCAACTACGACGGCAAGAACAAATTCACCACCACCATTGGTGAAGGTGCATTCATCGGTTCCAACACCGCTCTGGTGGCTCCGGTCACCATCGGAAAGGATGCCCTCGTCGGGGCCGGTTCGACCATCACGAAAGATGTACCGGAAGGTCAGGGAGCCGTGGCTCGAGGCAAGCAGGTAAACATAAAACGCAGACTCAAGAAGTCTTGATTTGTTAAAAAAAAAGGACTAGATATATTATATGGAACTTGTTGCCCAACTTGAAGAAAGATTCAGCAAATTGTTGAACAAGATCAATGAATTGAAAGAAGATAACCAGCGCTTGAGGGAGGAAGTCGAGACCGAGAGACAAACGCGTCACGACATCGAATCTCGCATCGACATTTTGCTCGAGAAGATTCAGAACGAGCTGGAATAATAGTGCGTTACGATGCCACGATACACGTTGACTCTGCTGGGACTCGAAATATCCTTCAAGACAGATGCGGATAACCCCCGCATTGAGGCCGCCCAGGCGTTTATTGAAAACAAGCACAAGGAGCTTGTTGCCGGAGCCGGTGATATCAGCAAAGAGAAATTGCTGACCTACCTGCTTCTCAGTCTGGCGGACGACTATCTGGTCGCCACAGATAAGCTGCAGCGGCTGGAAGAGAAGATTGAAGAGATTTTGGAAAAGACCTCATAGGCGCCTGTGCCGATAATTGGACGGGGCCGAGGTCGGAAAGGAATTACCCCTGGGGCGTGCGTGATTGTCTGGAGTGTTATTGAGCCAATACTCTGTAAAAGGGCGACGACTCCAGTGAGCTGGTGAGCAAGCCCGGTTTAACCGGGAAGCCTAAAGGTTCACGAGTCATGCCCACCTGGAAATGCCAGGTTCAAAACAAACAGACGACACGGCACCCCGGGGATTAATAAGACTGTCTGACCGACAAAGATCGGCATTTTCAGACGGTAATATATACACTACCCTTCCGTCCAATCCATCCCTTCCCCCCCTTCTCTTCGCATAAAGAGTACCTTTTTCTGTACTCTTCAGGTTGCATTACGGCGTCAACAGACCGCCCAAGTCTGTCAACATACAATAAAGGAGTAACCCCATGTTAACCGAAATCGCCATGGTCGGTGGAGGGATAGCAGTCGGTCTTGGAACTGGCTTCATCCTCTTCAAATATATATCCGACAAGCAGGTTTCAGACTCCAGGGGCCTGGCGGAGCGCATAGTCTCAGAAGCCAGGAAGGAGAGCGAGGCCTTGAAAAAGGAAACCCGCCTCCAGGCTCAGGATGAAATTTATAACCAGAAAAAAGAGCTGGAACGGGAATTCAAAGACCGCGAAAGCCAACTCAAAAACGAAGAAAGAAGACTCCACTCCAAAGAAGAACGCCTGGATACCAAGCGAGAGAAAGTCGCTGACAAGGAAGCTCAGGCCATGGAGCTGGAAAAGCAGCTCATCAAGCAGGAAAAACAGTTGGGCGAGCTTGAGGAAGAACTGGAGCATAAAGCGGATGAACACGAACGCAAGCTTCAGGAAATTTCAGGCCTGACTGTCGAAGAGGCGAAGGAAAATCTCCTCAGCGAGATCGAATCCCGCACCCGCCATGAAGCCGCTAAAATGATCCGCAATATAGAAATGGAAGCCAAGGAAACCGCCAGCAAAAAGGCCAAGGAAGTTCTTTCCCTGGCTTTACAACGCTATGCAGGAGACTACGCAGGTGAACAAACTGTCACCGCTGTCGCTTTGCCTTCCGAAGATATGAAAGGTCGCATCATCGGCCGCGAAGGTCGTAACATTCGCGCTCTGGAAGCTGCGACCGGCGTTGATCTGATCATAGATGACACACCGGAAACCGTGGTCCTGTCGGCATTCAGCCCGCTCAAACGCGAAGTCGCCAAGCAGGCTTTGGAACGTCTCATCCACGATGGTCGCATCCACCCTGCCCGCATTGAAGAAATTGTGCGCAAGGTTGAGAGCGAAATGGATACCAAGCTCAAGGAAATTGGCGAACAGGCCACCTTTGACGTTGGTGTTCACGGCATCCATCCGGAAGTTATCAACCTTCTTGGACGCCTTCATTACCGCACCAGCTTCTCCCAGAACGTGCTCCAGCACTCCATGGAAGTCGCATTCCTGTGTGGTGTCATGGCCGCCGAGTTGGGCCTCAACGAAAAAGAAGCCAAGCGCGCAGGCTTGCTGCACGATATTGGTAAGGCCGTTGACCACGAAATCGAAGGCCCTCACGCCATCATCGGTGCGGATTTGGCCAAAAAGCACGGCGAATCCAAAGAGATTATCCACTCCATCGCAGCTCACCACGAAGACACACCGCCCATGTCCATCCTGGCCAATCTGGTTCAGGCTGCGGACTCGCTGTCCGGCGCACGTCCCGGTGCCCGCAAAGAACTGCTTGAAAATTATGTCAAGCGACTTGAAGAGCTGGAAGGTTTGGCCACAGGGTTCGAAGGCGTACAGAAAGCTTACGCAATTCAAGCCGGACGAGAAATTCGTGTCATGGTAGATTCAGAGAAAGTCGGCGACGAGAACACATATGTTCTCTGTAAGGACATTGCCGAAAAGATCGAAAACAACATGACCTACCCCGGCCAGATCCGAGTGACAGTAATTCGGGAAAAACGGGCTGTTGGCTACGCCAAATAACAGGACTTAATAACACACCCGAATTTCACAAGAAGTTCGGGTGTGTTTGTATTAGGCTTGTACATTGATGCTTTTCACCACATTGATGCAAATTATCATGGCATAATAGGACATTTATCGTATGATGCCATCATGGATTGGTAAAACCGGGTTTCACGAATGCTCGGTAAACATGAAGACAACAGGGCGACGGCTCGTCGGAACACCGCGCCACAAAACGGGGTCGACACCAGGCAGACAATGAATAAAGCCATGCAGGTCAATCAGTCCCAGATGGGCGATACCGAATTCAAACGGTTTAGCGAACTCATCCACACGGAATTCGGCATCAAGATGCCGCCGACAAAACGCGTATTACTGCAAAGCCGCTTTCAAAAGCGTCTCCGTGTTCTGGGTATGTCTTCTTACAAAGAATATTGCGACTACGTCTTTTCCGACAAAGGCCGCGAAGAAGAACGATCACACCTCATTGACGTGGTGACCACCAACACAACCCACTTTTTCCGTGAGCCCAAGCATTGGGACATCATGAACAATTCCGTGTTGCCTGAATTATGGAGTCGGGGTATTGGCCGAAATAGCGATTTGCGCATATGGTCTGCCGGCTGTTCCAGTGGAGAAGAACCATACACTCTCGGAATGGTTCTCCACGAATGGGCCTCCACACATCACGGCTTCAAATTTTCCGTCCTTGCCACCGATATTTCCCAAAAAATCCTGACCGAAGCGAGCAACGCCGTCTATTCCATGGATAAGGTGGAGGACGTGCCCATGCAGTACAAAAAGAAGTACATGCTCAAGTCAAAGGATAAGAAACTGGTCAAGATGGATTCGAGCCTCCGCAATAAAGTGTCATTCCAACGGCTCAACTTCATGGAAGATTTCAAGCTCCCAAATCATCAGGACATCATTTTCTGCCGCAACGTGGTCATCTATTTTGACAGGGCGACCCAAGCCACCCTGTTCGCCAAATTCTGCAACAACCTGAAGTCTGGTGGGTATCTCTTCATCGGACACTCGGAAAGTCTGTCAGGCTTGACCCTGCCCATCAGACAGGTTGCTCCCACGGTGTTCCAACGTTTGTAATCAGCCCCGACCAGTCCACACTCTTCTCTTTCACATCCGCCGTTTTTTGACGGCCCTTTATTCACAGGAGTATCATGCGCATTCTGTTTCTCGGCGATATCGTCGGCATCCCCGGTCGCAAGGCGATCAAGGACAACCTTTCCCGCATCAGGGAACAAGAGTCCATCGACCTTGTTTTTGCCAACGGTGAAAACGCGAGTGGGGGCTATGGCCTCAAGGCCAAACATGCCAAAGAATTTTTCAAAGCCGGGGTCGACGGAATCACCGGCGGCAATCATATATGGAAGTACAAGGACCTGTACTCCATGCTCGATTCAGACAAACGAATTTTGCGACCGCTCAACTATGCCGACCACCTTCCGGGAACCGGATTGCGCATCTTTGAAAAGAAAGGCTTGCCACCCGTAGCCGTATTCAATGTCATTGGGCGCACCTTCATGCCGCCTATAGACTGCCCGTTCGCAGCCATGGAATCCGCTCTCGACGCATTGCCTGCCGATATCCCGGTCCAACTCGTTGATTTCCATGCCGAGGCCACTGGTGAAAAAATCGCCATGGGGTATTTTTTGGAAGGCAAAGTTTCAGCCGTGGTTGGCACCCACACCCATGTTCAAACCAATGATGCCAAAGTCCTGCCGGGTGGCACAGCATATCTGACGGATCTGGGCATGTGTGGAGCCGTGGATTCCTGCCTTGGCATGAAACCGGAAATCATACTGGACAGATACCTGACCGGATTGCCCAGACAACTTGAAGCCGCTGCAGGACCCGGGATTTTACAAGGCGCGATTTTTGACATAGAGGATACAACCGGCAACGCGGTTTCCATTACCACGTTCAAGCAAAATGACAGACCGTAACGAAACAAAAACGTACGGCAATAACGGGGACTAAAGTGAATATTTTCGACGAATTAAAGTGGCGAGGGCTCATTAATCAGGTATCCGATGAAGACAAGGTGCGGGAATATCTCGCCACCCCCGGAGCGTCCATGTATTGCGGCTTCGACCCCACCGCGGAATCCCTGCATATTGGCAATCTGGTGCCCCTGCTTTGCCTTGTGCGAATGAAACGTGCAGGCCATAACCCACTCTACCTCATGGGTGGAGCCACTGGCCGCATCGGTGACCCATCCGGTAAGGACAAGGAACGCGAACTGTCCAACACCGACATTATGGAAGAGCGCCTTGAAAAAATTAAAGGGCAGGTCCGCCGCTTTGTAGAACGCAACACAGGTGATCGCCCGGATATCGTCAACAACTACGACTGGACCAAAGATTTGACGGCCATCGAGTTGCTGCGCGACGTGGGCAAACATTTCACCATCAACTGGATGTTGCAGAAAGAATCGGTCAAGGGTCGTATTGGTCGCGAAGAAACCGGTATTTCCTACACCGAATTTTCCTACATGATCCTCCAGAGCTACGACTTTTATCATCTCTTCAAGACCCGCAACTGCAAACTGCAGATCGGTGGTGGAGACCAATGGGGCAACATTACCGCAGGATGTGAATTCACTCGTCGTCGTTCTGCCCATGAAGGCGAACAAGCCGAAGTCTTTGCGCTGACTTTCCCCCTGATTACTACAGCATCCGGCAAAAAATTCGGCAAATCCGAAGGCAATGCGGTGTACATGAACGCCGAAATGACCTCGCCGTATGCCTTCTATCAATACTTCGTGAACACTGATGACGCTGACGTCATCAAGTTCCTCAAAATCTTCACTTTCCTTGACCAAGACGAAATCGCGGAAATGGAAAAACAACTTGAAGAAGCACCGCATCAACGCGCCGCCCAGAAAAAACTGGCCGCAGAAGTCACTCGCATGATTCACGGTCAGATGGAACTGGATCGCGTTCTGGCAGCCACCGAAGCATTGTTCGGCAAAGGGGATCTCAAGGCCATTGATCCGGTCACTCTCAGATCCGCTCTGGAATCCGCACCGACATTCCGCTACGCCCCCGGGGATGTTCCCGACCTGCCTCAGATGTTCGTTGACCTCGGATTGGTCAAATCCAAAGGTCAGGCCCGAAAGGACCTCAAAGGTGGCGGCGTCTATATCAACGGCGAACGCGTTGAAGAAGACCATACGATCACGGACTCCGACTTCATAGCAGGCGAACTACTGGTCATCCGCAAAGGCAAAAAAAATTACGGATTGATCACCAGAGGATAATTCAACCAGCCATCTCGGCCACCGCTTATGCAAGGCCGGAGAAAAGATACTCTTTGAGAGTCTTTTCTCCGGCTTTTTTTGTATGCCCACTCACACGAGCCGCATGTAACTAACTTGCTTTAAACAAAAAATACACTTTACATCTATTCGTCTATTCATTTAAACACATGTTCATATATTATTATAAGACTTCATACTCACACCTATACATACACACGACTACTCATGCTCAAACACTCGCCCGCATCCACATTTTCCGGTTTCATTGTTAGTCTCATTCCGATTTTAGCTGTTCTTTTTTTGCTGTCCACAGTCTCACCATCACTCGCAAGATACAAATACAGATTTACAACAGACTCTACCGAAATCATTACTGACGATTTCAATTTTTCCGATGGTGACGACGCCGAATTTCCAAACGACGATGGACTCCCGACATTCTATAACACTCTTTTTTCATTAGATACGTATACCACAGACCTTGTGTATGAAGGGACACTCGAGGCTCTGTATCACGACACCGTAATGCCGAACTTCAGATCATTTTGTGGTGTCAGATTCAATCCAAGCGCAACACCTGGCACGTTTACGAATAACGGTACCATAATCATTGATGCCTATGGTCAATCAAATGGTGCTGTCGCGGCTGCACCTAATGTAAAACTTATCAACAACGGCACCATGGATATTACTTACCACTGGGGAACCGAAGACGCCGCTTTTTATCTTGCCGCAGCAAACACAACAGCAATCAACAACGGCACCATGATTCTCAAGGAATACATCGACCCCGGCAGTCCAAGACAAGGTGCAAGACTGATAAAAACAGACACTAGCGCAACAAACGCAACAGTTGTTAATACAGGTAAAATGTATGTGCTGGCAGACGATCCGGATGCTGCAGGCATGCACCTGGGAGGAAGTGGCATAAAAGTCACCAACACCGGCGAAATCCACACCACTGGACAATCTTACGAAATCTACATCCAAAACGGTAGCGTCAAACTGGTCGACACTTACAACATGGTTTTGGATGGCGATCCCAACCATGCATCTATCAGGATCATGGGTTGGGGCTCTCCCGATTTGGACCTCAATGACGCAAAACTGCTTCTCACCAGCCTCGAAGGCGACACTCAGTGGAACACCGATTACAAACTTTTTGACGACCCGATCAACAAAACACACGGCACTTTTTCCTCGGTCGAGGCCGTGAACCCCAATGTCACTGCCGTATACACACCCGGAGCAACACATCACGACGATACCGTCAGGCTTGAGTATGCTCCTCCGGCTTCTCCGGCCAACGTTGCTGCAGATGTAGCAGAGCTTTCAATCATGAATTCCGTCAATGTGGTCCATAATCGCATGGCCACCAATGCCATGATGCAATCCCTCGGACAAACCCTGTTCGCAGAAAATGATGAATCTATCATGGTTGCCGACGCCCGGAGCACGATGACTGATGTCGGGAGCAGTTCACTGGCGCACAACGACGAGCCGACAACCGATATATTTGCCATGCCGTATGGATCATGGGCAAAAAGCACCCGTTCACCCATGGGATATGAAGCACGAACAGGTGGCGTAACCTTAGGCTTTGAATATCAAGACAACGGCTCTGTACTTGGCGTCCACGGCGGTTTCGGACATGCTGTCATCGACTTCACAGGATCAGGATACACCGACAACAACGAAAATCAGACAATGTTCACGTTGGGCGTTCACGGGGGAACGGTCATTGATGACTGGGTACTCGGCGGAAGCGTCACGCCATATTTTACCCTGCACGAATATGATGGGAAAACCGGGGCAGCATTGGATGTGTCCGAAAAGGCCGACTACACGAGCTTCGGCGCTGTCAGCCGCGCCATAGGCGGATATCGTTTCATTCTGGGTGACGACATACTCATGCCCACTGCAGGTTTGACCCACTTATGGATTCATCGCGATAAATACTCTTCCAAAGCCAATGGCACGTGGGACACCACCTATTCCACACTGGACGACCATGAGTTACAGGCCAATGCAGGCTTGCGATGGATGCGGACCATGAGAACCGGAGTATTCACTGTTGTTCCATCCGTATATGCCGGACTTCGGCAAACCCTCACAGATGGTTCGGTTTCAACATCCCAGTCCGTACCGGGAGCACAACCTGTCAGCGTTGACTCCAAAAGCGACCTCACGGCCGCAAACTTCGAGACATTCATTTCCTTTGCCAAAGATGACTGGTCCTGCCAACTCGGGTATGCGGGAGAATATGCTGAGACCACCGTGGAGCACGGAGCATGGCTACGAGTGAAATGGGATTTTTAAACCGTGGACTAAAAGGTTTGCACTTGACCTAATCCCCGATAACGGGCAGACCCACGCGCATGAACGAAACGTTATGGATTCTCTTCGCATTGGTGGACCTGTGTATGGTCCTGGTGGTCTACCGGCTCTTTGGTCGAGTTGGCCTGTTTGGCCTCATGGTCTTCAATTTATTGCTGTGCAATATTCAGGTGCTCAAAACCGTTGAGCTTTTTGGTTTGACTACGACGTTGGGCAACGTGCTGTATGCCAGTGTATTCTTGTCCACGGACCTACTCAGCGAATTCTACGGCAAAAAAGAAGCGCGTAAAGGCGTGCTCCTTGGATTTGTGGCTCTGGTCATGATGGTCGGATATATGCAGATCGCACTTTATTTCCAGCCTGCCGCCGATGATTTTGCCCAGCCCCACCTGTCTGCCCTGTTCGGTTTCATGCCGCGCATTGCTCTGGCAAGCATGATGGCTTACCTTATATCTCAACTCCATGACGTCTGGGCTTTTCACGCCATCAAGCAACGGACCGGCGAAAAATATCTGTGGCTGCGCAACAATGCTTCCACCATGCTCAGCCAGTTGCTCGACTCGGCCATCTTCTGTTTCGTCGCTTTCTGGGGTCTGTTCCCGACAGAAGTCTTTATGGAAATTCTGCTTTCCACCTACGTCATCAAGATCGTGGTAGCCGGGTTGGACACGCCGTTTATCTATCTGGCCAAACGAATCTTTACAGATCGGACTCACACTCCCAAAGAAGCATAACGCGCAATGATATTAAAATTATTAAGCCCCTGCCTCGGCAGGGGCTTTTTTGGGAAATAAAAAAGGCGGACCATGTGGTCCGCCTTTTCATTCTCATTATTGTGCAGGTGTCTTTTTCTTCAAAAGTGGTTTCTTGATCCCATGCTTGGCAAGCACCGCCTTCATCTCATCCGTCGAGGCTGGCGAGCCGTGATAAAGCACCTGAACACGATGCCATGTCGATCCTTTCGCTTCTCCCGATGCCACTTGAGCACGCAAGCCTGAAGCGACCAACTTGTCACGCAATGCATCCGCCATTTCAGCTTTCTTAAACGAAGCCACCTGATAAACATAATCAAAGACAGGATCACCCGGCTTGACTGCGGTAGGATCAAAGACTTCTGGTTTGACAGACGGGGCCTCGGCTTTGACTTCGGGCTTCTTCACCGCTGGTTTAACCGGCTTCGGCGTGACTGCGGGTTGATCCATAACCTGTTGAGTCGGCGCAGACAAACGATCCGCGTATTCCAACTCCTCCAGCTTAAGGACTTGAGGCTTGGCGTGCTCCTCTGCCTGACCATGCTCACTGGAGGGCATAATCTGCTCAAGGGGCGGCACATCTGCCTCCGGTCGATACCCTCGACCAATGAGTATTCCCATAACAAAAAAGAAAGTCAGTGCGAGTACGCCTGCCCCAACCGCGCTAATCATGCCCGGCAGGGAGAGGGAGAAATCATAGGTCTTCTTGCTCGCATTGAGCTTGGGAACTTTGATCTTGTATTTCGGTTCTTTTTTTTCCGCCATGATCCTACATTGATTCCGGTGCGTTCACTCCGAGCAGACTCAATCCATTTTTGACCACAACGGCCACACAGCTCAACAACATGAGTCTGGCCGAAGCAATATCGGCATCGGCAGAGAGTACATGACAATTGGTATAGTATCTGTGGAGCTTTGATGCAAGCTCCTGCAAATACATGGAGATCATGTTCGGGCTCTGTGTCCGTGCAGCCACTTCCACGAAATCCGGGTAAAGGTCAAGATGTTGAAGAATCTCCATATCATACTTTGTATCAAGCAGAGCTAAGGAATCCGGCCCAACAGCGGCGACATTGATGCCGGCCTCAGCTGCTTTCTTATTCAATGAACAAATGCGGGCATGGGCGTACTGCACATAGTACACAGGGTTATCCATGGACTTCTGCTTGACCAATTCCAAATCAAAATCGAGTTTGGAATCGGACTTACGAGACAGGAACATAAACCGTGCAGCGTCTGAACCGACCTCATCTACCACATCCTTGAGTGTCTCGAACTGACCAGCACGTGTAGACATGGCGATAGGCTGTCCATCCCGAAGCAGGTTGACCAGATTGACCAGAATGACGTGCAACCCCCCCTTCTTACCGAGGGCTTCACAGGCCGCCATCATGCGCGGGATATATCCGTGATGATCCGCACCCCAGATGTCGACAACGAGGTCAAAACCACGTTTGAACTTGTTGTCATGGTAGGCGATGTCAGATGCGAAATACGTGGTGTCGCCATTGGACTTGCGCAAGACACGGTCCTTGTCATCGCCCAACTCGGTGGACTTGAACCAGAACGCGCCATCAGCTTCATATCCCATACCGGACGCGGTCATGTCGGCAAAGGTCTCATCAACCTTGCCATCGGTGACCAAAGACTTTTCCGAAAACCAAACATCGTGACGGACACCGAAAGCGGCCAAATCGACCTTGATTCCTTCAAGAATCACGTCCTTTCCGTAAACCTTACACAACTCAGTGGCTTCAGCTTCATCCATATCCAGCAGGTCAGGGTACTTCGCCATGACATCTCGAGCGATGTCGGCAATGTAGTCACCCTTATAAAAATTCTCAGGTTCAGTCACATCCTGACCAGCAATCTCACGAGCACGATACAGAATGGAACCACCCAAAATGAGCATCTGACGACCAGCGTCATTGATGTAATATTCGGCTTCGACGTCGTATCCTGCTTTTTCCAGAATACGGGTCAGAGAATCACCCAGCGCAGCACCACGGCCATGCCCGATGTGCAGCGGCCCAGTGGGGTTGGCAGACACGTACTCCACCTGCACCTTGGTGCCGTTGCCCATGGTGGACGTGCCGTATGCCTCACCGACTTCGGTGATAACCCCCACGGTGTCCTGCCAAAAACTCGGGGCAAAGGTGAAATTCAGAAAACCGGGGCCAGCGATATCGACCTTCTCAATCAGGGCATCCCCTTCAAAGGCCGCCTGAATATCTTCGGCCACGGCACGCGGAGCCTTCTTGGCCTGCTTGGCGAGCATCATGGCCACGTTGACCGACATGTCGCCGAATTTCTTATCCTTGGGAGGTTCGATGACCGTTTTCTCCGGCCATTCCCAACCAAATCCGTCCAGCACCTTTCTCAGTGCTTCTTCCAAATGTATTTTCGCTCTCATGAGTATATATTCTCCTTAAACAAAGCTTGTCGGGCAGGCACTAGCACGTTTGGTGCCGCAATCCAAGAGGAGAAAGACGACCAATCCCGGCTGAAATACAGGGTTGCCCCTATACTCTGAACTGCGGCAATATCCGTCTTAACACCTCGGGGAGCATTCCCATCATCTTTTGTTCTATGAAGTCCTTATGCCGATGGTACTGCAATCCCAAAACGATAACTGCCAATCCAACCCCGCTCAAGGCAAATGCGAAAAGCAATTCGCTCTCAAAAACGTCGTAGGCCAGATGTCCAAGATATATGCTGACGCCAATGCCACCGAAAACGATGAACACGCGACGTTGCAACAACACCGACACACCCATCAAAATGACGTTGATACAACAATAAACAAGTTTGCCAAGTTCCGTGTCACTGTCCATGCTGGTCAATCCACCCCAAAAGGCGAGCAGCCCAAACAAATAACCCCAAAAAGCAAAATCCTGCTCGGTTCGCCGATCCACCATAAAACTTCCGATCAACATAACCAGACCGAACCATACGGAAACCAATTTGCGTTGTTCCCATGAAAAATCAGTCCCATATATAACAGCGGTTAAATCCATGGACATAAACCACAGACTGAACGCCACAGGCAGCATGATAAAGGGGAATCTGCACCACCGAAGAGCGACAACCCCAGCCACGATGGTGAATACTTCCATAAGGAACCAACCACTTTTGACCCATAGATAAAAATCTGAATAACTTCCCGGTTCATGCCAGCCCCACCAACCGATCATTTCCTGAACCCCAAAAACCGCCATGGGCGTCATGCAGACCGCTGCCGTGACCAGAATTCCTCCGGGAATACGCTGCTCCTTCCTTTTCCAGAGCCACCGGCCCACCAGCAGGAAGGTACAGGCGTAAAGAAGTGCCACAGCCAAATGGCCGCCACCGCCAAGGGTCTCCCATGCCGAAGTAACGTAAAACGTCATGGAGCCGATAACGATAAGTCCACCCAAATAGTAGAGGACATTGGCAAATGACAACGACGGCTTGTCCGCATATTTCTGCTGAAATGCATCAGCCAATGCGTCACGAACCTCTACCGTGATGACCTTTGTATCCGCCGCCCAATCAAGGTCTTTCATCGTAAATTTCATGATACTCCTTCCCGACAAGGATCTTCCGGGGCAGAGTACGTAAAACATGTCACCATGTATATACGCAAACGACTTTCGCTTCTGAATTTATACGGTGGGAAATCACTCAAACTCAAGACCCAGCCCCTTTACAACTCCAGATTAGTAAAAGGCTTTCGTTTCTTCGTCTTTTTTCTTGAATCCGACAAAGACAGATCAAGGTCGGCATCGCCCTCTGATTCTAATGCAGACCGGACTGGATCAGGTTCGATCTCGGCTTTGGTTTTCGCTTCAGCAAACTTTACTTGTGCCAAAGAATTTTCAGGATCTAAATCCAAAACATGAGCAAAAAACGGCAAGCAATCTTTATATCGTCGCAAATCCAGATATAACGACCCAATATTCAAAGTTGCACCCACACTGCCTGCGTAAAAATGAGGATCAATGCTCAAAGCCTGTTCAAAACATTCCAACGCAACGATACGCTTATTGCCTTCCCAATGAGCCAACCCCATATTGTAATGAATGACCGGATCTTCCGGGGCAATGGTCACGGCCTTGCCATAGACTTCGACGGCCTCGGCCCATCGCCCTTCGCCTCGCAAGATAATGCCAAGACGGTTGAAATGGACAAGGTCATCCCGACCCAAAACCCGTTTGGTGTCGATGACACGGTTCAGATATTTTACCGCCAGATTGGGAGCAATGGCCGTCACTGCGTCCACAATGCGCTGTGTCAAATCGCCAACCATGCTGCTGACTTCCTTTTCCGCGACAGCCATACCTCGATCAAGATATCTTTCCGCCTCTTCATGCTCACCCTTGCGCAAATGCTCCTCGGCAATGTCGATTTTACGCTCAGGATTCAATGGGCTGATGTCGTCCAACTCCTTCATATAGGCAAGAGCTCGTTCATCGTCCATTTCCCTAAAGGCTTCCGCAAGCTTGATCAGCGGAGCCATAAAAATCGGCTGGACTTCATGGGCAGCCATATAGCACTGCACGGCTTTGTCGGTCTCCTCCACTCCCATGAGGGCATTACCTCGCAGCACCAACCCACGAGCACTATCCGGCCTCGTCATAAGAATGCGATCCGACGCATCCAATGCTGCGGCATATTCCCCTTTTTCCAAAAGCTCTTCACACAACAATATCTGCTGTTTAAGCTCCATGGGAGGAGAAATAACTTCTGCCAAGGCCTCAATGACCATGTTGGCAGATGCAGGCTTGACCAAAACGCGACTCACTCCCAGTTCAAAAAAGTAAGCCACGGTTTCCTGCGTGGCCTCCCACGTCAAAACAACCATCTTCACATCCGGAAATTCCCGTTTAAGTGTGATGATAAAATCCGTAGAAGGCCGGTTGTCGAGCATTCTTTCGATAAAAATAACGCAGGGAATTCCTTGATCCTGCAATTCCAGACATTTCTTCATGGCTAAGCTCATGGATGAGAAAGCAAGTAATGAGTCACCACTCAAACCGATAACCCGTGAAACTATATTCCGCAAAGCACGAGTAAAGACGAAATCGTCGGACAAATAGACGATGACTCCTCCCTCTTTCCTGATAAAATCAAGAACGATGGTGTCAGCGGATTCTCCAGGCATGCTCTCTCCCATTTTTCACACAGTACACTGCGGCAGATCCTATCCAATTACATACTACGTGATGTGGGGGAAATGGGTCAACCCAACATAAAAGACCCCGGCTGTCAGCAAGGACAACCGGGGTACTATAATCTGGGAAATGCGAAAGCCGTCTACAGTTTTTCTTCGAGCGCAGCCAGCTTCCGCAGAGCAGTGGTATTATTCGGATTTAGTTCTATCGCATTTTTAAAACAGGGTATTGCTTTCTCATTCTCTCTGAGTTCACTGAAAAGCATGCCGACATTCATGGAAACAGCTTCGCTTATTTTATAAAAACCAGGATTCCGTTTCAAAGCATTTTCAAAGCACTTCCCCGCCAACCGACGCTCTCCACCATCAATATAGGCCATCCCCATATTGTAATGTAGTCCTTCGTCGTCTGGAGATATTCGTAATGCCTGAATGTAATTTTCAATAGCTTCCTTCCACTTGCCCTGTCCGCGCAAAGCGATACCAAGCTTGTTGAAAAGCGTAATATCTCCCAGCCCAAGGCGTGATCCTTTTGCCTCCAAAACTTTGCTCAAGTATTTCTCGGCCATACGGGGTGAGGTCTGTTGGACTGCTTCAGAAATATTTTCGGCAACAGAACTAATCAGGCTCATCGCTTCGTGCGTCGCAGCATCAATGGCTTGATCAAAATACTTTTCCGCCATCTCCATTTTCTTTTGATGAACAAAAATCTTGCCGATATCCGTTTTTCGTTCAGCATTAAGCGGGCTCAATTTATCCAGTTTTTTCATGTAAACAAGGGCTTTCTCCTCGTCCACTTCCCTATACGCCCCCACCAGCTTCTTAAGGGGTTCCAGATATAATTTTGAGCTATCATGTGCACGGTGGAAACAGGCCAACGCCTTATCCAGATCACCCTGTAACGAATAAATATCCCCCTTGAGCATGAGTCCAGCAGGGCTCTCGGGCTTGAGCTGCAATATTTTATCCGCAATCTTCATGGCTTCCATGAATTTGCCCGCAACAAGACACCGCTTTCCAATGGACATATATTCACTGAGCTTACCCTGAGGCTGCACAGTGAACGCCATTTTTTCGATGATATTATTGATGGAAGCAGGCTTGGAGATGACATTATTCACGCCAAGCTCATAAAAATAGGCGATGTTTTCCCGCTTGGTTTCGCCTGCCAGAACGACAATCTTCAGATCCGGCAACAATCGTTTGAGAGTGATAATGGTATCCGTGCTTGGATGCCCACCCAAAATTCGCTCGATAAAAACAGTCGTTTCTAAAGACCGTTTATCCAATTCCTGAATTTTTTTGAGCCCCTGTTGCACACTCTCAAAGGCAAAGAAACAATTTCGCTTGGTGCCTATAACCTTAAAAAGCGTAGTAGCCAGAGTCTTCTTGAACAGCTGGTCTTCACTGACAAGAACCACATTTCCATTTGATTTCTCAAAATAATCGTAAACGATAGAGTCGTATTTTCCCGCCATAATCCCCTCTGAAACAAAAACAAATGATCAATTAAGCCAATCAAACGCCCGTTTCACAACGTTAAGTATTGCGCACGATGGCATAAAAAGTCTTCGTTGGGAATGATAAATAAGGGAATAAGACTCTACAAAATATGGACATCTCCTGGCTCAGGCAGGAAGACCTTCATATCAGAGATGGCGTTTGCCCGTGCAAGAATCACATCTTTTCTTTCCCGTCGAACTGTTCGTTTCACATGAACCAAAGCACAAGCTTTGGCATTTGCCTTACGAGCAAAATCGACAGAAGATTCAACACTTCCATGTCCGGTTTTTTCCTGATCCAAAGAATAGGATTCGTGAACCACAAGATCGCACCCTAAGGCCAGCTCCAAAGTATCATCAGTGGGCTGCCCGTCACCAGAGTAAAACATTGATTTATCTGCCGTATCAAGCCGAATAGCCTGACAGGGCATGGCGTGGTCACTCATGGCAAAACGAAACCGGAAACCAGCGTGTTTAAAATCCTGACCGGGATCACATTCGATAAAAAATATACTGAATTTTGCCCGAGCCAAGGCATTGGAATACGCCATTTCCATAAGGCGGGTCACACGGGATTCAATACCCGAAGGTCCAAGGATGGTTAAACGCTTTGTGCGCCCTTCCTCAATGGAACGGACAAGCAATGCGGGCAAACCAAAGTAATGATCACCATGAAAATGTGAAATATATACTGCATCCAGTTTAAGGGGATTCGCGGCCATGCCCCAAAAGACACAGGCGGCAGTAAAGCCGCAATCAAGCAAAACGGTGGAAGAACCAGCGTGTACCAATAAGGAAGTATTGGGCAATTTGTCATCAAAAGCTTCGCCGACACCGGCAAAGGTCACTCGCATGGGGAAAACTCCGTATCTGAAATTTTGAACATGCGACGGACTATCGCCTGAAAAACAAATTAGGGCAATAGGGGGAAGCCCTATTTTTCGTTGTCTCTGTTCCTGACATCATCCCGCCAGGAATTGAGCGGGGCATAACAGCCCTGCCCCTCATGTTGCGATTGACGCACCTGCTCACTCATTTCAGGATCGAGCATGAGGCCGCACATGTACCGCTTCTTCTCTTCATCCCAAAAAAGATCCGGGCAACGGCGCATATAACCATATCGTCTATGAGATTCCATGCAGGGGTCTTGCAGGCAACACCACCCACATCCAACACACGGTTTGGACATGTCTTTTCATTCTCCTGATTCTTAATAAGACCAGCGATACCTTTGGCAGTTGTAAATGGCAAGAAAGTGAACTTGACTTTTTTCTCAGTTGCTTCAATCCTTAAATCATCAAAAATCGTACTACATATTGAGCATCCCCATTCATGCACTTTACATTCAAACTCGAAGAAAACCATTTGCTCGTTACCACTGCCGGGACAGTGACCACACACGAAGAAATGCAACAATATGCTGCCGCAATTCTGGACACGGTAACAAAATCCAATGTTAAACGCGTCTTGAGAGATGAAACCAATCTGACGAATTTAACCACATCTTTAGACGCAACACTTCTTGCCCAATCTGCCGAAGTAGATATGGCCGCAATTCTGGGTATACGAGTAGCCAATGTTGTCAAGCAAGAGGGGTATCCCATCGCCATCACATATGAGAATGCACTCTTCAACCGATCGCTCAACTGCAAGACTTTCATAGAGAAAGAACAAGCCATACAATGGCTTACATCCTGACTTTTTTTTCATCCATATCCAAAAAGAATTGGACCATATGTAAAACACGGCTTACCGGTATTAAAAATGGAGTCACACACCATGAATATATTCACCAAGTCCGTTCCTTTTTATAAAATGCAGGGTTGCGGCAACGATTTCGTCGTCATCGACAACCGGGAACTTGGCGTCCCTGAGTCTTCCATGGAAGCATGGGCAAAGGCCCTCTGCGCCCGCGCTTTTGGCATCTATGCCGACGGCCTTTTTTTCCTTGAAAATTCCGAAGATGCAAACCTGGATTACCGTTGGCATTTCTACAATTCCGACGGTTCTCGCGCCGAGATGTGCGGCAATGCCTCCCGCTGTGCAGGCAAACTCGCCCACGCTCTAGGTCTGGCTCCGGCTGAGCACACCTTCGGCACCGATGCCGGCCCCATCAGGGCATCCGTCCTTCTTGACGGCCCCGACGCGGGTCGCGTCAAGGTTCAGCTTACTCCGCCCAAAGAGACAAAAACCAACATCACGCTGGACATCGACGGCAAACCGCTGACCGTCCATTTCACTGACACTGGTGTTCCTCATGCCGTTGTCTTCGTGGATGACGTCAAAGCACTCGACATCATGGAGATCGGTCCAAAAATTCGCTATCATGAAACTTTTTCTCCGGCTGGTACCAACGTCAATTTTGCGCAAGTCATCGACAAGAATACGATGTTATTACGCACCTATGAGCGCGGTGTGGAAGCCGAGACATATGCTTGCGGGACTGGAGCAGCCGCGACACAAGTGTTGGCCAACGCACTCGGTTTGACCGGGAATTTCGCGAATCTGACCACGACCAGTGATGAGATGCTGACTATCTTTTTGGAGGACGGCAATGTCTTCTTGCAAGGCGCGGCTGAATTGACCTTCCAAGGTGATTTTTTCCTCGGGCCGCTGGGGTTGACTTTGTAAGACCTCCACAGAGTTCCTCAGCAAATGAAACGCCTCACCATTATGTTGGTGAGGCGTTTCATTGTTTGACTTGAAGAAGTCGGGTTTAAATTTCGACGGGAAATAAAAAGTAATGATGCCACCTACGGGCGGCTTCGGCGAGAGTCATTTTTGGGCGCTGAAGCACCCAAGGCTTTCCATGCCCTGCCGGGCGGGCCTTCTTTTTTGGCAGCGCCCAAAAAAGAAGCAAAAAAGGTCGCTTGCGCTAGCTTGGCCGCCCCCATGATTGGCGGCAAGAATCTGATCCAATCGAGTCGGCTCCACCCTGTCAAAAGTATAAGCCCTGCCTCTCCCGTCATCCTTCAGTTTAAGACAAATCACCTGATCCCCTGACGAGAGCCACCTCCTTCGATTGGTCAGTTTCTAAGCCGCCGATCAAGGGCTGAGTCCCATCTTCGTCTGATTGGGTGGAAGAAGGAAAAAATCGTCTTCGGAGGGAGAGCGGTGTTGGGGTGCTGGAGCACCCCAAGGCCCTTTATGGATAACGAAGAGCTTGGAATAAAAAGTAATCACGGTGACATAAAAAATCAAAAAACTTGTATGGTTATCGGAGAGCCTAGAATCAAAAATTAACACCTACAACGAGAAATTCCTTACAACGACGGGCAATTGATAACGGGCCTTAGAGCCTGTCCCGCGCGGCGAAATGTAGCCCGACCGAGTCTGTGCCACAGACAATCCTGTCGGGCAATGAAGCCGCGTACAGGCTCTAAGGCCCGTTATCAGGCTCACAACGAAAAGGCGTTTTTTGCCTCCTTTTTTTCACCTCAAAAAAAGCAGGTCGCCGTAAAGGCGAAACCTTTGAAATAATACCGCTTGCATCCTCACTGCGGATGCACGCACCGTCCACCCAAAAAAGAAGTCCCTCTTTTCTCTTTCCTCATTGCTTTTCCTCACCGTCAGCAGCCAACTCTTTCAAATAAAATTGTTGATGCTTATTGAAAAGCCTAAAATCAAAAATAATCACCCACACCGAGCGCCCCCTTACAACGACGGACAATTGATAACGAACCTTAGAGCCTGTCCCGCGCGGCGAAATGTAGCCCGACCGAGCCTGTGCCACAGACAATCCTGTCGGGCAATGAAGCCGCGTACAGGCTCTTGGGTCCGTTATCAGGCTCACAACGAAAAGGCGTTTTTTGCCTCCTTTTTTTCGCCTCAAAAAAAGCAGGTCGCCGTAAAGGCGAAACCTTTGAAATAATACCGCTTGCATCCTCACTGCGGATGCACGCACCGTCCACCCAAAAAAGAAGTCCCTCTTTTCTCTTTCCTCATTGCTTTTCCTCACCGTCAGCAGCCAACTCTTTCAAATAAAATTGTTGATGCTTATTGAAAAGCCTAAAATCAAAAATAATCACCCACACCGAGCGCCCCCTTACAACGACGGACAATTGATAACGAACCTTAGAGCCTGTCCCGCGCGGCGTAACGTAGCCCGACCGAGTCTGCGTCGCAGACAATCCTGTCGGGCAATGAAGCCGCGTACAGGCTCTTGGGTCCGTTATCAGGCTCACAACGAAAAGGCGTTTTTTGCCTCCTTTTTTTCGCCTCAAAAAAAGCAGGTCGCCGTAAAGGCGAAACCTTTGAAACAATAACGTTTTCATCCTCACTGCGGATGCACGCACCATCTACCTCAAAATGAATATCCATTCCCAAAGTATGAAGAGCCTTGTCTCCTCTTCATGAATTCTTTACATTCATTCAATCATGAAAAATCCATACCTCGCCAAATTAGTAAAGATGCTCAAATCCCACCTGCTCATGTCAGTCATTATCTATGGTCTGGCCGCAGGTGTTCTGGCCGGCGCCCTCTGGTTCGCCTTCCAATTTGTCGATCCATTACCCCCGAACAAAGTAACCATCGTATCCGGTGGTGAAGGTGGCGCGTACTACGGATATGCCAAACAATATGCGGCGTTCTTTGCCAAACACGGGTATGAATTGGAAATCATTCAAACCAATGGCTCAATGGATAATCTGGCCCGCATCAGCGACCCTGAAGTTGATGTGCAGGCAGCACTCATGCAGGGAGGTATCACCACCCCCGAAGAACACCCGACCCTGCAAAGCTTGGGCAGCCTGTATTATGAACCGGTCTGGCTATTCCACAAAAAACGACTCAAAATAAAAACGCTGGCCGACCTCAAAGGCCACTCCATCGCAGTCGGCTCCAAGGGAAGCGGTACCAATCATCTGGTGACCACCCTTTTGGATGAGAATGAAGTCACCATCGAAGACGCAAAATTGGTGGAAGCCGGAGCTTCGGCAGCTATCCCCTTGTTGATGAAAGGCAAAATAGATGCGCTGGTTACCATTGCCGGAATTGATTCAAAAGCTGTGAATGAACTTATTCATGCCAGAAAAAAGATTGCGCTGTATTCCTTCCAACGAGCCGAAACATATGCTCGCACCCATCACTATCTAAAAAAACTGACACTGCCTCAAGGCGGCATTGATCTGGTAGATAATCTGCCAAGCAAGGACATCTCGCTGCTCGCCCCCTCGGCGAACTTGGTCGTGCGGGAAGACCTGCATCCAGCCATCAAATATCTGTTCCTGCTGGCCGCTGACTCGGTCCATTCCAAGGGAGATATGTTTGCTCGGCCTGACACGTTTCCGAACGATGAATCCGTCCTCTTCCCACTCAGCAGCGAAGCCGTGAATTTTTATAAATCCGGCCCTCCATTCCTTATGCGTTATCTCCCGTTCCAGCTCGCCATCACCGTGGAGAGACTGAAGATTCTGCTTATCCCATTGCTTACACTACTTTTCCCACTATTCAAGATCACACCACCAGCGTACCGTTGGCAGATCAGACGCCGCATTTTCAAGTGGTACAAGCATCTTAAGAAACTGGACATGGAAGCCTATGAAATGAAAAACACTCAGGATGCCCAAAAGATGCTTGCCCAATTGGAACGCATGGACCGCAAGGTTCTAGAGACCTCGGTTCCACTCTCGTATACGGATTACATCTATTCCCTACGTCTCCACATTCGGATGATTGAAGATCGCCTGAAAAAGGTCATCGAAGAAGATACAGACGCTTCAGCCTAACATCGCATCCCAAACAAAAAGTACGGCGCACCATGAAATCATGGTGCGCCGTTTTCTGTCTCAATACTGGGAGGGTGTTGAGTCAGGGGAATTCAATTTACTGTCGGGACCGCCTACCACCGCCGCCTTTGGGAACACAAACTATTCCTTCCGGCATATCCACACAAATACCGGAAAGAGTCCCACGTGGTGTTTCAACCGTACACCTGTTTCCTGCCGATTTCCCATTGCATGCGTCAAAGGCCTCTTGAGGCGGACTGCCCCGCCTACCTTGTTTCTGAGGCCTGTTCTGATCCTGCTTCATGGACCGATTGGAATCATTGCCAGCAATTCCCTTCCACTCGGGAATTTGATCGTTTGACGGCTCGTAGTACTCCACGTCCCCACCGGACACACAACGGACATAATTATTAATGCGGATGTCATCTCCCTGCGGACCGTGTCCCTGCGAATAGCGGGACGGATCACCAGCCTTAGGGTCGCTGCGCTGCGCTCCGGCCCCGTGCACATCCATCAAATCCTTGTTTGCGCTGGACCTCGGCGGTGCAAAGTATCCCATGGCGCGTCCGAATGCGACATACGCCGCATGACTGGGCTTTGGCCCATCCAAATGTGTGGTGGAAGACCAAAAATAGGATTCCACCTCTGTCACACCAAATATCGGATCAATTGCTGCTGAACCTGTTGCGGTAGGACTGCGCGAATAATCAACGATAGACTGCAACTCCTTGATGTTGGGTAAACGCCAGTCATTGTGTCCTGCTAGGGTCAAATTTTCACAATAGGACAACGCCTGTTCCCAATTACGGATCTTACCGTCGTCGGTTTTCTGCCAGACCAATCCCGTGGCCTTATCCGCAATAGTCTCATTCCCATTGTCCACAAAATCATTCCTGCCATAATCTGAATTGCCACGCACATAACGAATATATTTATCATGGCGAGTGCCGCGATCCATGATCGGATATCCCTTGATACGCCCATCCGCAAAGTTGACACCAAAGGCAGTCCGACTACCTCCCATGGTCGTTCCCTTATACAAAGTTGACGACCAATCCTGACAGTCGATGATACGAGCACCGGCTCGAGTATTGCCCCAGGCGAAATCAAAATATCGAGTATCAATAAAAGCAACGGAATCCTGTGCCTTCCCTTGAACCCACCCATTAAAATCCATAAGGGAATAAAGTTCCTTGATGGAGGGAGCGCGCCAATCGTCATACCCACCAACTCGGCAAACCTGCGCACCATTCACGGCAGTCCGCCAACTCAATTTATATCCTCGTGCCTTGACCCACATCAGCCCTGTCACAAGGTCGGACACTGTCCCATCACCATTGTCTTGATAGCGGGCCATATTCCCTTTATACTGAGAATCCTGTCCGTTGAACAATTCTCCCGGCTTCGGACATTTGGTCTGACTCTGATTGTCAAAACAGCCGTCCTGCCCCGTGTCCACAATGGGATACGCCCCGCCAAAAGCCGGTCCATTCAAAGCAAACATACACAATAGCGCACTTAAAAATCCGATACGAATCATAAAGGTCTCCTGTCTCACTATTATCGCTCAAAACGAACAAACGGTTACATCGAGACTTTACTACGCTAAAAAAAACGCCAGACCGATAACTCGATCTGGCGATAACAGGCTGAAGGCATAAACAACTCGCGTTGTCTTATTTCTTGCCCTTCTTTTGCTGTATATTTTTCTTCAAGGCCATGGTTTCGCGCTTAAAATGAATGAAATCAAGGAGCACGCCTTCCGGGTTCTGATGAAAGGCATTGATATACATTCCCATACGCTGTGCATGCATTTTATCCCGTATCAGCCAGAAGTATTCTTTCTGGTTCAACTCCCCCATGGCTTTCAATTCATCGGCTGCAGAAATTAATCCTGACGCCATCTTGTTGGCCTGAGTAACGACTTTGTCACCTTCTTCCAAATGACCTTTGGCATGGGAGCGGCTGTGGCAATCGGCGCAAATATCAAGCATGGCTTCACGACGTTCGTTCCATTGGGCCATATCCGGGCGAAAGCTGTCCGGCGCAAGCACAGGGCCAAGCATGGATAATGATTTCTTGACTTTCTTTTGAATTGCAGCCTGTTTCTTATCAGGCTCCTCACCTCGAATACCAAAGAAACCCCAACTGGTTTTCACCATGTGGTCGCCTTTGGACATATGACATGTCGCACAGGTTGGTACGGCATCATCAAGTCCACGCGATTTATACAACGCACCGTGTTTCGAAAATCCATAAGCCTCATATTGGGGATGATTCCCCATATGGCACGGGAGACATGCCTCCGGCTTACGGGCTTCTTCTGCCGAAAAACGATGCCGGGAATGACACGCATCGCACTGTCCACCGCCCTTACATATTTCCTGATGACACGTTGCACAGGCGCGCCTGAAAACGACCGGAGCCTGTTTGTTCACCTTTTTGCCCATAGGTGGAATGCTGAGGGCTTCTTCAGCTCTTGCGTGTTTACCAAGCATAAATTGACGGGCCTGCTTTTCATGGCATTTGGAACATTGCTTAATTGTCGGCAATACGGATTTATCCACATTCGTCGGCCCATCGTGTTCCGTGCCGTGACAATCCTCACAGCCCATACCTTTTTTGGCCATGGCCGAGGATTCCCAGTCCACAACCAATTTCGGATTGTCTTTACCATGGCAATCAATGCAGCCTTCATTCGCTGCATGGGCCTGTACGACACAAACGCACAGCACTCCCACTGCCAACAACATTTTAAATTTCATACACATCCTCCATCAACCGTTGAAAGTGATACCGTTGCAAACTTGAGCTTTTATAAATGAAAATGAAAGTCGTTATCGCTAATAGTTTGGAGGCATCTTCTTGTCAAGATGGAATAAAAGTATACCTGCCTACTCTATTTTAAACTCACGAATACAATTCACGGCCCCCCTTCACCCCAACAAAAAAGCCACCAGACCGATACTTCGGTCTGGTGGCTCATACGCGAACTTAGCTAATCGCTTACAGCAATCTGCTCGCAATGACCTTGGCTGCACGTCGGCCCGCGCCCATGGCCGAAATGACCGTGGCCGCGCCGGTAACAATATCACCGCCAGCAAAGACGTTAGAAATGGAAGTTTCGCCGGTTTCGGCATCAGCCTCAATGTAGCCCCACTTGTTTAGAGCGAGGTCGGGAGTCGCTTCCAGCAAGATCGGGTTCGGACGCGTGCCCACGGCAATAATCGCCATATCACAGGGCACCTGTTCGGTCGCCCCCTCAATGCAGACCGGAGAACAACGGCCGGAATCATCCGGTTCGCCAAGTTCCATCTTTTGCACGGTCATGGCCTTAAGCCGTCCCTGATTGTCGCCATGAAAAGAGACCGGGCCGCACAGACAGCGAAGCTTGATGCCTTCCTCGATGGCGTGTTCGATTTCTTCACGACGGGCAGGCATTTCGTCCTCGGACCGACGATAAACAATTGACACTTCTTCGGCTCCCATGCGCAATGCGGTTCGGGCCGCGTCCATGGCCACGTTGCCTGCGCCAAGCACAGCCACACGCCGCGCATTGTAGGCCGGAGTGTCATAATTAGGAAAATCATAGGCCCGACCAAGATTGACGCGGGTCAAATATTCGTTGGCCGAAAATACGCCGACAAGATTTTCACCCGGTACGTTCAGGAAACGTGGCAGTCCTGCTCCCACGCCAATGAAGATGGCGTTGTAGCCTTCTTCGAGTAAATCCTGAATGGTGATGGTCTTGCCCCCCACCCAGTTGGTACGAAAGGTCACACCAAGTTCACGCAGACCGTCCAGTTCACGACCGACTACGGACTTGGGCAAACGAAATTCCGGGATACCGTAAATAAGCACACCGCCCGGTTCGTGCAGGGCTTCAAAAACATCCACCTTGATGCCACGGCCGGCCAGATATCCGGCCACGGTCAGAGAAGACGGTCCCGCCCCAATGCAGGCGACCTTGAGGTCTTCCCGCTCCAAAGCACAGGTGGACAGATCGGTCACTTCTTCACAGGCTGATTCTGCTGCATAGGTGTCGGCCACGTACCGCTCAAGACGGCCAATGGCCACCGGCTCATGCTTCTTGCCGAGAATGCACTTTCCTTCGCACTGGGTTTCCTGCGGGCAGACACGACCACAGACAGCAGGCAGGGAGTTGGTTTTGCGAATAGTACTGTAAGCACCTTGCAAATCGTCATCCACCAGTTGAGCGATAAAGCCCTTGATGTCGATATTGACCGGGCACCCTTCCTGACAAAGCGGCTTTTTACATTGCAGACACCGCTCGGCTTCAATAAGGGCCTGCTCACGAGAATACCCAAGGGCTACTTCGTCAAAATTCTTCCCGCGCTGAATTGGGTCCTGATGTGGCATGGGTGTCCGGGCGCGGACTTTCTTCTTCTTATTTTCCGCCATTGCACTGACACTCCCTGCTAAACAATTCCATGGATTCCCCTTCCTGTTCCTTGAACTGCCACAAACGGGTTTTCAACTCAGCAAAATCCACTTCATGTCCGTCAAACTCCGGGCCATCCACACAGGCAAACTGTGTCTTGCCGCCCACGGAACAACGACAGGCACCACACATTCCAATGCCATCCACCATGATAGAATTGAGTGAAACGGTGGTCTTGGTGCCAAAGGGTTTGGTCACATTACAAACCGCTTCCATCATGGGAACCGGTCCGATAGCGACCACTTCGGCCACGTCGTCTTCGGTTTCGAGAATATCTTTCAGGACTTCGGTGACAAAACCCTTGTGGCCTTCACTGCCATCATCCGTGGCAATGCGGACCTCTGGACAAAACGAAGAAAGTTCGGAGCAAAAGAGAAGCAGATTTTTGGAACGTGCGCCAATGATGGCAATGACACGATTCCCGGCTGCAGCGTGCCCCTTGGCAATATGATGCATGGCGGCGATGCCTGTGCCTCCGCCGACACAGACAACGGTGCCGGACTTTTCAATATGCGTGGGTTTACCAAGCGGCCCGCACACATCCATAAATTCATCGCCCTGATTAAGTGTATTCATCTCGGCAGTGGTTTTTCCCACCACCAGATAAACGATGGTAATCGTACCATTCTCCTTATCGCAATCCGCAATGGTCAAAGGAATACGCTCGCCGTTTTCGGCAATTCGAAGCATGACGAAATTGCCGGGCTTGGCTTTTTTGGCGACCTGGGGCGCATCAATGACCATCAGGGTGGTCTGTCCCGGGATCAGCTCTTCTTTAACTAAAATCTCGTAACCCATCTCAAATTTACTCGCGTGTTGAAGTGACTCTCTGTACCCCTCGCCAAAGCCCGAATGGTATTCGGTGACAGGGTCTTTGCTAGTAGCCCCTTATGCCCGGGGTTGTCAAAAATCAGCCAAGTGATTATAGTAATAGTTCGAATGACTGACTGAAGTTTGCCAACTCCCACGGATGGGAAGCGGAAAACCACGGATCCCTCTGGATTGAGCGTGACGAAAGTCACAGGGATGGCCGGGCTGCGATGGGAATCGCCACGGCCTTTTTTTGTGCACAAGAAAAGGCTGGCAACCAAGTCGTAGGAGACGATCGTGCGCATCACAGGCCACGCATCAGAACAGTACCGCAAAACATCGGACCTTGCTGACAAGCGGCCCGTAAAAAAGCAGGTGCAGCCACAGGCAACGACGAGAACCACGTCTTTCGGTTTTCGCCTGGGCAAGTTCGGCTTGGACTATCAGCAGGAAGAAACGGTCTTCGACCCGTCCCTGTCTCGTGACGTACGTCAACAAAATCAAAAAGCCCGTGCCTTTAAAACTGAAGCCGAAGTAGAAGGCCTGCGCGCCAAGGTCGGTGCGGATGGCGCACACTACCGCGAACGGCACCCCGAGACAGTCTCCACCGAGACACCGCCCAAGAGCCGTATCAAGGCCGCGCTTTCAGCCTATGCCAAAAGCACAGCACAAATTCTGCCACCGCCGGGAGCCATGTTGGCAAGTGTGGTTTAGGCTTTTCATTGCCTTGAGCGAGCCTTTGCCATAGTCTCGCTCCCCATGTCCTCCCCCACACCTTCCTCCATATCGTCGCCTCGTGAAATACTTTCTTCCGTCTTCGGATTCACCGACTTTATCGGGTTACAGGAGCCGATCATCGACAACGCCATGCGTGGCGGCGATTCACTGGTACTCATGCCAACAGGCGGTGGCAAATCACTGTGTTACCAGATTCCGGCCATACTACGTGACGGGGTAGGAATCTGTGTTTCCCCGCTCATCGCACTCATGCAGGATCAGGTACAAGGACTGACGCAGATGGGGGTACGGGCAGCCTGCCTCAATTCATCCCTTGATCCAAATACGGCCTATGACATCGAACAGATGCTCGTAAACGGCCAACTCGACCTGCTTTATGTAGCCCCGGAACGACTGTGCAAACCCGGATTTCTCGACTTACTGGCCCGGTGCAACCCATGTCTGTTTGCCATTGATGAAGCGCATTGCGTATCCCAGTGGGGACACGATTTCCGGCCAGAATACATGCAGTTGTCCGTGATCAAGGAACGGTTCCCAAACGTGCCGCGTCTGGCCTTGACCGCTACCGCGGACGAACCGACGCAGGCGGATATCATCCGCAATCTGCAATTGGAGCAGGCGCAGGTCTTTGCTACCGGATTCGACCGCCCCAACATCACATACACGGTGGTGCCCAAAAAAAACGCCACGTCCATGCTCAAACGATTCATTGAGGAGAACCACCCCAATGACGCAGGCATTGTCTATCGTTTAAGCCGTAAGAAAGTGGATAAAACAGCAGAATTTCTTCAAAAAAACGGTTTTACAGCCCTGCCGTACCACGCCGGAATGTCTGCCCGAGATCGCGCCCACAACCAAAACCGATTCATGCGCGAGGAAGGCGTTATCATGGTGGCCACGGTCGCCTTTGGCATGGGAGTGGATAAACCCAACGTACGGTTTGTCTGCCACCTTGAGCCACCCAAATCATTGGAAGCCTACCATCAGGAAACAGGGCGTGGAGGACGCGACGGGTTGCCCGCCTCGGCGTGGATGTGCTTTGGTATGCAGGATATCGCGATATTGCGCTCCATGATCGACTCAGGTGAAGCCGCCGGAACACGAAAAATGGTCGAACACGCCAAACTCGGCTCTCTGTTCGCCTTTCTGGAAACCGCAACCTGCCGCCGTCAGGCCCTGCTCGCCTACTTCGGAGAACATATCGAACCGTGCGGCAACTGCGACAACTGCCTGAACCCCGTAGAGACTTGGGACGGCACCGAGGCCGCACAAAAGGCACTCTCCAACATATTTCGCACCGAACAACGCTTCGGCGTCAACTACCTGTCACAAGTGCTTGTTGGGAAGGAAAACGACCGCATCACACGATTCGGACATCACCGTGTGTCCACCTTCGGCATCGGCACAGAAATGAATCAGGAGCAATGGAAATCCGTGTACCGCCAATTGTTGGCGAGTGGGCTTGTGTCCGTGGATCTCGAACGATTCAATGCATTGACTCTGAACGAACAGTCATGGCCCGTGCTCAAGGGAGAAAAGGAAGTCCGGCTCCGCACCGACCCGGTTCTGCCTCGCAAGTCCAAGAAGAAAAAACGCGTGGTCATGGCCGAGGACATCCTCAATACATGGGAAGCCGAAGCCTTGTTCGACGCCTTGCGCGACCTGCGACTCAAGGTAGCCGAGGAACAGGGAGCACCTCCCTACGCCATTTTCCCGGACAAGACGCTGCTGGAATTCGTGCAATATCGCCCACAGGACCTCGACGAAATCGGCCTCATGTCAGGCGTTGGTCAGGTTAAACTCGACCGATTCGGCGAACGGTTCCTGTCCGGCCTCAAAATGCACGAAGAAGAGCATGGCCGTCCTGCCAATGTTTTGGAAATCCCGGAAGATCGGTATGAAAAAAGAGAAAAGAAAAAAGCAAAAAAAAGTGAATTCTCCAACACGGCACAGACATCACTCGACCTGTTCCTGAAACACCGCGATATCGATCAGGTGGCCAAAGAGCGTGGCCTCAAACCCACTTCCATATGGCGGCATCTCATACAGGCCGTAGGTTTCGGCAAAATTGATTACCGTACGGTTATCGATCTCCCCGAAGAGGAAATAGAAAATATCCGGCTCTCCATCAAGGCCTTTGAAAAGCAGGGAATAACCTCTCTGACTCCGGTCTTTGAATCACTGGATAAACAGTATCCCTACGATCTTCTCAGACTTGTCAGAACGGCTGGCTAAAATAAAGTTACCGAGTCAGGGAAAGTTCAAACTTCTGTGCAGTTATTTCCGGTCCCCACTCGCAATGAGAGGCTTCTTCCACAAGAGCAAAACCATTCCGCTCGTAGAGTTTCCGAGCCGCATCAAGCCCCTTGAAAGTCCAAAGATGGACCAGCTCGAATCGGCCAACCTCACAAAACTTCATGGCTTGCTCAAAAAGCTGTGAACCGACACCGTTGGACTGAAATTCTTCCGGCACAATGAACCAGCGCACACGAGCCTGCCTTCGGCCAAACCGACTGCCGTCAACGGCAATAGCACCGGCAAAACAATCATCTACTTCGGCACACCATAACCCATCGCGCCTCTCATCATAGTCCCGAACAAAGGCGCCAAGCTCTTCAGCCACCTCCGCTTCAAAGCAGCCTTCAAACCCCCAATGCTTCGAGTAATACGAACCGTGAAAATGGACGATTTCACCGATCATGCCAGGCCGGTACGAATGAATGAGTACGTTTTGCATACTTTGAGGATGCGGCAATTTTGTTGACTTTGTCAACTTGTTTTATTATTCTCCTTACTATGACAACCCGCAAACAAACCGACCAATTTCGTCATTTCAATCGGTTCTATACCAATTATATGGGCTTGCTCGGCAATTCCCTCTATGACCGCCCCGTCAACTTGACGGAGGCTCGTATACTCTATGAATTGGACTCCCAAACTGCCATTTCAGCTCGCGACCTCATGAAGCTGTTGGCTTTGGATAAAGGGTATGTAAGTCGCCTTATAAGAAAATTCGTAAAATCAGGATGGGTAATTGAAAATCGTTCAAGAAAAGATGCTCGTGTCAAAATGCTCACCCTCACGCCAAAAGGAAACTTTTTAATGAACCGCCTCCATGAAGATGCATGTGAACAAGCACATCTTGTCTTGGACAAAATAGCTGATAAAGATAAAAAACAACTTCTTAAAGCCATGAAGACCATCGAAAAAATTCTCTCTCATTAAATTCTTGCCAAACCGCGTGAGAGTGCGCACTATGGGCACCAACCCATTGAGAAGGATTATCAACGATGAAAAAGACTCTGGTACAGATTAACGGAATGCATTGTGCGGCCTGTTCCGGTCGCGTGGAACGCGTGGTTGGTGACATGGGCGGTGTAGAGTCGGCGAATGTCAATCTGGCCGCTGAAAGCATGGACCTGACATTCGACCCCGAGATTGTGACTGCTGAAACCATCGGCGATCGCATCAAGGACCTCGGTTTTGAGGCTGTTTTCCCTGTAGAAAACGGATTGACCAATCTCAACCTCGCACTGGGCGGCATGCACTGCGCAGCCTGTTCCGGCCGCATAGAGCGCGTCGTGGGCAATCTTCCCGGCGTGGATACCGCGACCGTAAATCTGGCTGCCGAGACCGGCTCCTTTTCTTTTGACTCCGCACAAATTTCCCGCCGAGACATCAGGCAAGCCATTACAGACGCAGGGTTCTCATCTGAAGTCCAGTCTGACACCACCACTCTTTTCGAATCACGTCGCAAAAAGGCCGAAGAAAGACTCGCCACCCAAAAACGCGCACTCATCCCCGCGTTTCTGTTCGCTCTGCCGCTGCTGATCCTGTCCATGGGACGCATGTGGGGAATGCCGCTTCCACAATTTCTTGACCCCATGCATTCGCCGCTCAACTTCGCGCTGGCACAACTACTGCTGACCCTGCCCGTTGTCTGGTCTGGTCGAAATTTCTATCTCCAAGGCATCCCGGCCCTGTTACGGGGCGGCCCGAACATGGATTCACTCGTTGCCATGGGTACAGGTGCGGCCTTCATATATTCTTTATGGAACACCATCGCCATTGCCAGCTCCATAGGTGACGTGCACATGCACGCCATGGACCTCTATTATGAATCCGCAGCAGTGCTGATCGCCATGATTTCCATGGGCAAATATTTCGAAGCACGATCCAAACTTAAAACGTCCGACGCCATCCGTGCGCTCATGCAGTTGACCCCGGACACAGCCACTCTGTTGGTCGATGGCGAACAATCATCCATCGCCGTTGAAGAAGTGGAAGCAGGCGACCTGCTCCTGATCAAACCGGGCGAACGTATTCCCGTAGACGGCATCATCACCGACGGACGTTCTTCCGTGGATGAATCCATGCTGACCGGCGAACCCATGCCCGTAGGCAAGGACATCGGTGACACTGTGGCCGGAGGCACGCTCAACACCCACGGCGCATTGACAATGGAAGTCCAACGCGTAGGCGCAGATACTGTGCTGGCGCGTATCATCAAACTTGTGCAGGAAGCACAAGGTTCCAAGGCTCCCATCGCCAATCTCGCGGACACCATCAGTTTCTATTTTGTACCAACTGTCATGCTCACAGCTCTGCTGGCTGGCATGGCATGGTACTTCATCGGGGGAGCGGATTTCCCGTTCAGCCTGCGCATTTTCGTGGCCGTCATGGTCATTGCATGCCCGTGCGCCATGGGACTGGCAACCCCGGTCGCCATCATGGTCGGCACCGGACGCGGCGCACAACTCGGTGTTCTCATCAAATCCGGCCAAGCCTTGCAAGGTGCGGGTAATCTCGACACCGTGATCTTCGACAAGACGGGCACCCTGACCCATGGGCGACCGGAGCTGGCCGCTATCACCATGGTCCGTGGCACCATGGCCCAGACAGAAGCCATCTATCTGGCTGCGGCCGCAGAGTCCCAATCCGAACACCCGCTGGCACAGGCTATTGTCCGATACGCAAAGGACAAGGATCTCGAATTCCCGACACCCAACTCCTTTGAAGCCATTCCGGGCAAAGGTATTAAGGCTACCATTGATTATCGAGAAGTTCTCATTGGCAACTGGGCCTTCATGCAGGAACACGGTTGCAACTTCGGAGAAGACGGATTCGCGGAAGAAGCCGTCGGTCATTATGAGAAACAAGGCGCGACAGTTGTTTACTTCGCTTCCGAAAATAAACTTAACGCCCTGTTTGTTATTGCCGACGAGATACGCGATGAAACTCCTGAAGTCATCGCCAAACTCAAGGCCAACGGCCTGACCCCGGTCATGCTGACGGGAGACAGCGAAGTTAACGCCAAAGTCATTGCTGAACGGGCCGGTATCGACACCGTCATCGCGGGCGTCATGCCTGACCGCAAGGCCGAAGAAGTCACCCGACTCCAAAAGGACGGACGCAAGGTTGCCATGGTCGGCGACGGTATCAATGATGCCCCGGCGCTGGCGCAGGCCGACATCGGTATTGCCATGGGATCAGGTATTGATGTGGCCGTGGAATCCGGTGACGTGGTGCTTATGAAATCCGACCTGCACGGCATACTGACCGCACTCAAACTTTCACGGGCAACCATGACCAATATCAAGGAAAACCTTTTCTGGGCGTTCGCCTTCAACGTCATCGGCATCCCGGTGGCCGCAGGTGTCTTGCATATCTTTGGCGGACCAACCCTGAATCCCATGATCGCAGGAACGGCCATGGCACTGAGTTCCGTAACCGTGGTATCCAACTCCTTACGGCTGAGATTCTTCAAGGGCGAATAAAAACATCACCTTTTTTATTTGCATATTCGGTTGCGTTATGTATGAACAAGTCCTTCTTTCGCACATAACGCAACTTTCTTGGAGTTTTCATGAAAAAGTCCGTACTCGTTCTCTCTTTTCTGGTCACTCTCTGTCTCTGTTCCACTGTTCTTGCCGGTGAATGGAATCTGACCGAACTCAAAATACAGGCCGCAAAGGCTATCCCCAACGGTCAGGAAATCGGTGCGGCAGCCGATAAAGGCAGCGCGTTTGTCGGCATACAGGCCGATGGACTGAACTATCAGTTTACGTTGGCTTCTGATCAGGAAAGCCAAATGCCCGACGCGCAGGCATTGGAATACAAGGGACACAAAGCTTTTTTCTTCGACCCCGGCATGCCCGGTTCCGGCGGTCTAATGATCTTGCTTGACTCCAAAAAAAGTCTCACTATCCTGTGCATGGCCGGTTTTGATTCAGACAAGAAAATTTTGTCCAGTGACATGACCGCTATCGCCGATAAAATGAACCTCGGTGCGCTTTAAAAACGTAATCGGGTAATCATCAGTATAAAAAGGGGATCGTTCTATGCCCATCGTTAAAGTCAAAGGCATGAGCTGCCAACATTGCGTCAAATCCGTCACTGAAGCTATGGAAACTTTAGGCGCGAAAGACGTAAGTATCGACCTGCTTTCCGGTGACGTCATTTACTCCGACGAAACTGCCATCGCACCCGAAGCCATTAAGGAGGCCATCACCAAGATCGGCTTCGAAGTGGTCAGTTAGGGTGACTCCAAGCAAAAGCTTCGGCTCACTCTGCGCCCTGTTAGCTACGCTCATCTGGTCAGGCAACTTCATCATTGCACGAGGGCTTGGCGATGTACTCCCGCCCATTACCTTGGCAGCCTTGCGCTGGTCCACGGCCACAATAGTACTGCTTCCTTTTGCTGCGCCCATCATCTGGCGTGAACGAGATCGTATCCGCAAACATTGGCGCCACATGTTGATCTCTGCCATGTTCGGGGTCACGGTCTTCAACACGCTCATCTATCAAGCTGGGCATACAACCGAGGCCTTGAATCTGTCGCTCATCGCAACAACCACACCGGTTTTCGTGGTTATCCTTTCACGCATATTCCTTGGTGAAGCGATCACCCGCTTTCGGGCTTTCGGACTGATCATTTCCATCACCGGCATCGTAATTCTGGTTACACGCGGCCAACTCCAGATATTGCGCGATCTATCATTCCATGTCGGAGATATCTGGATGTTGGGAGCTGGCTTTCTCTGGGCAGTCTATTCCATCCTGCTCAAGAAAAAACCACAGGAGATCAACCCCTACGCTTATCTCGGCACAACCTTTTTCATAGGAGTGCTGCCACTCATAGCAGGTGCACTGATCGAACAATCCCTCGCGCCGCAGTTCAATCCAACCCCCACGGTCATTGGTTCTGTCCTGTATATCGGCATCGGTGCGTCATTGGTGTCTTATGTTCTCTGGACCAAGGCTGTCTCCATCATCGGCCCAACCGTGGCCTCATTCATCTATTACACTCTGCCTGTTTTTTGCGCGATAGAAGCATATTTCATCTTGAACGAATCTGCCACATGGGCACACGGCGCAGGCTTCCTGCTCATCGTTAGCGGGATTCTTCTTGCGACGCACCCACGGTTCAACCGACAAACCTCATAACCTTCATTACCCATTATGTTCCAACAAGACCCGTATACCTGTCCGACTTTCGACTCCTGTGCCCTTATCGTCATTGACATGCAAAATGACTTTGTACAGCCCAAAGGGACAGCATCAAGACCCGAGGCTCTCGAAATCCTCCCCAGAACCAAGACTTTGGTTGAAGCTTTTCGAAAAGCCGATAAAAACATCGCCCATGTCATTCGGCTTTACACCCAGAATGGACACAAGGCAGAACCATGCAGGCGCACACTGCTTGAAAATGGGACAGAACTTGTCGTTCCTGACACATGGGGAGCACTCATAGCTGACGGACTGCTCCCGGAAGGAGTCACCATCGACCATGAAGAACTCCAGTGGGGAACACCCATAAGTATTTCGGGAAAAGAGTGTGTCCTTTACAAACAAAGCTGGAGCGCTTTCTACAAGACACAACTCGAATGGTACCTGCTGGAAGCACCGGCCAAGACAATCATTGTGACAGGAACATGGTTCGCCAATTGCGTTCGTCAAACTATATACGACGCAATGAGTTGCCACCTGCGAGTAGTGGCCGTGCGCGACTGCATCGCCGGTATCACGGATAAGGACTGTGCTGATCTGGAAAAAGTAGGATGTTCAGTACTGACGGCGGAAGAAGTCACCGCCCAACTGGGATAACGGGAAAAACCAAATTTTGAATTGAAGCAAAGGCTACGGGTCGTATCGAAGCCAGAACGGTTTACGGGCATCAAGCACATTCATGCTGAATGCTCCTACCGCCGAAACAAACAGCGCAATAGGCAACATATGGTTAGGTGATATGGTATAGCCAAGAAACAAGCCCACCACAAAAAAAGAGACGCCAAGCCGCCCTATACGTTTGCGGATACAATAGACAGCCTTGCACCCTGTGCACACACTGGCACCGCCCGGAACCGTCGTCCCGCAAAAAGGACAGATCGTATCACATGACAAACTTACATGTTCATGTTTCATGAGAGCCGTCCTCTCTCAAAGTCTGGAGAAAACCACTTCGGAGGCCCGTTTTCGGCGCCATTCTTCTTGCCCTGCCAAACGTCATTCTCCTTGAAATACGCGCGAATGGCATTATGCATACCGCGCATGTTGGCGGCCCAATCAGGAGCGAGCAACTCTCCTTTTTGAGGATTTCCGTTAAGGCGATGAATGACTATTTTCGGATCAAGATGCATGATTGCCTCGGACAGATTCTCCAAAAATTCCAACTGCTTCATGGGCACATATTGTCCATCTTCAAACCACCGCGCCAACTGCGTTCCCCGGCATACATACACGTTGTGAAACTTGATGCCATGAATCGGAAGCGCATCGAGATACTCTATGGTTGCCAAAAGCTCTTCCTGCCCCTCGCGACCTTGCGGAATCGGCAATCCAGCCATGACATGAGCCACGACTTTCACCCCTCGCGCAACAGCTGCTTCCGTGGCCTCGGCAAAGACCGCAGCGTCATGCCCACGATTTATGTGAATAAGAGTTTCATTGTTGGAAGACTGCAGCCCGAGTTCCAAAACGACCTCTGCCAACCCCAACGCCTCTTTTTGCTCGGCCAGAAGGTCAAGCTTTTCCGCATCCAGACAGTCGGGACGTGTCCCAAGGGCGAGGGATTTCAGGCCGGGCAAACCATCAAGCGCGGTTAATGTCTGTGCCAGTTTCTCTAACGGCCCATAGGTGTTGGAATAGGATTGCAAATAAGCGGTATAAAGTTCGATCCCATGTGTTCCCAGATGGATATCACGCCAAAAAGCCCATTGTTCGGCGAGAGACAAACCGCGTTCTCGCATGCCGGAACCCGACCCGAGAGGGTTGCAAAAGACACACCCTTTTCGTGAAATCGTTCCATCACGATTCGGACACGAGAAGCCCGCGTCCAGAGGAATTTTCTGAACACGTTGCCCAAACCGTTGGCGCATATATGTGGAGAGTGAAAAGGTACGATGCATCTTTTTTTTAGAAAAAGTTGAGAAAAAGCCGTCAAACCATGCTTGGCGTATTGCCTGACTGGGTTTCATTTGGTACGAATCTTCTGTTGAAAACGTACGCTAGCGCACTTGCCCTCTCTTGGGAAGCGCGCACCACACACAGGGATTTCATAAAAGTTTCGCATTGACCGGGGGATACATGGGTAACCTGCTCAACAGAATCATCGGCTCTTTCTCCAATGATCTTGCCATCGACCTAGGCACAGCCAACACGCTGGTCTATGTCAAAGGCAAGGGAGTTATGCTGTCCGAACCGTCCGTCGTTGCCGTGAAGAAAAATTCACGGGGTGACAAAACCGTACTGGCAGTGGGCGCCGAAGCAAAAAAAATGCTCGGTCGCACACCCGGTAACATCGTGGCCATCAGACCCATGAAGGACGGCGTTATCGCCGACTTCGAGGTCACGGAGGCCATGCTCAGACACTTTATTTCCAAGGTTCACAATTCCAGGCGGTTGGTCCGCCCTCGCATCATGATCTGCGTACCCACCGGTATTACTCAGGTGGAAAAACGCGCAGTCAAGGAATCGGCACAGAGTGCCGGTGCACGCGAGGTCTACCTCATTGAGGAACCAATGGCCGCAGCAATCGGTGCTAATCTGCCGATTACTGAACCAACCTCAAACATGATCGTGGACATCGGCGGCGGCACAACTGAAATCGCCGTCATTTCCCTGTCCGGTATCGTCTACGCTCGAAGCGTTCGCATCGGCGGAGACAAGATGGATGAAGCGATCATGCAGCACGTTAAACGCAAGTACAACATGCTCATCGGTGAATCCACATCTGAACAGATCAAAATCCATATCGGCTCCGCATATCCTCTGGGAGATCAGGAACCGATTATGGAAGTCAAGGGACGTGATCTGGTCACCGGTATTCCACAGAATCGGCCCATCACCGCCGAGGAAGTCCGCGAGGCTATCAGCGAACAGGTAGAAGGCATTGTCCAGGGCGTACGTATCGCACTGGAACAGACTCCGCCCGAACTGGCTGCCGATATCGTTGACCGCGGCATTGTCCTGACTGGTGGAGGCGCGCTCCTCAAAGGACTTGACCAATTGCTGCAGCATGAGACCCAACTGCCAATCACCGTAGTCGAGGACCCGCTCACCGCGGTCGTACTCGGATCGGGTAAGGCTTTGGACAACATTGATCTGTACAAGGATGTCACGACCGATTAACCGGCATCCGGCGTGACCAAGCCCACAAGTTGTTCACCAGCGCACGGTTGCTTCAATACGGCAACCGTGCGCTTTTTAACTGTTCGATAGGACTCTACGTGTGAAAGGCCCAAAAAAAATAGCAGTCATCATCTTGGCAGGATTATTCGTATACCTTTCATTGTATACGTGGAACCTGCGCACAGGACATCTCGATGCCCTGTCGAGCTATACCGGGCTTGATGTCTCCGGTGCTATTTTACGTCCAGGCATATGGGTGACCGATCAGGTCAGCGACTTCTGGTATCGATATATTTATCTAGTCGGTCTGAAACAGGAAAACGACGATCTTACAGCACAGTCTGCCGAACTCAGGAGAGAGAACATGCTCCTGCACTCTCAGGCACGTTCTGCTGAACGTCTCGAAAAACTGCTTGAATTCACACCACCCGACCAATGGGAATATTTCGGCGCACGGGTCATTGCTCATCGAATGGGACCTGCCGGCGCGCTCGACACGATCGCCGTGGACAAAGGTAGCAGTGCAGATGTGGAAGACGACATGCCCGCAGTGTCTCTCAAAGGAGTAGTAGGTCGAGTCCTCCGCACAGGAGCCGCCACCTCTACCATCCTTCTTCTTACTGATCCCAACAGCCGCATCGCGGTCATCGGCGCACAACAGCGCTCTCCAGCCATGCTTGCAGGGCAGGGCTATGGCAAACAACTTATCTTGCGGTATATCAATCAAAATGCGCCCATTGAGCCAAATGAACTTTTGTTGTCATCCGGCCTGTCGGGTATATTCCCCAAAGGATTGCCTGTTGCCCGTGTGACACGTATCCAACGCTCGGATATTTCCCTCTTCCTCACTGTCATGGCGGAACCGCTGGTCGACATGGCCAGTCTGGAAGAAATTCTGCTGCTCAAACGGACACCCGGCAAAATCCCGGACGTGGCCCCTGTCAGCGAGGAGGGTGCAAACGGTGCCGCTGACCAATAACGTCCTGACCGTCCTTTGGTGGGGCGGCTACACCATCCTCGGAATCTGGGGACAAAGAACCATACCTGGCATCGATTTCTTTGCCGCAGGACTCATTCTTTCTTTACAAAAAGAAGAAAGACCTTCGGTCACTATTTCGTTAATTATCATCTGGATTCTTCTGCTCGAGGGCACAGGGAATTTGCCATTTGGATACGGTCTGGCATGGTATGGCCTTATCACCACACTCTATTTCATGGGCCAATGGTTATTCGAAGCCCGTTCATTCCTGTTCATGGCACTTCTTGGGCTGGGACTAGGCGTGCTCCACCCGATTCTGATCAACTCCGTATCATCTTTGGCCAACCTACACGTACCATTTCAGCCTCTTCTTATTGAAGGGGCCATGCAAGCTGGTGGTTTTTTCCTGATCTGGCTGGTCATAGACCATCTTTATCCACAAAGGCTGCGGCACAATGTCAAATCTTTATAACGAATCCGACCAACAGCCACCCCGCTCCGGCTTGCTGCTCCTCCAGATGCTCATTCTGGGGCTCTTCTGTCTATTCGCCGTAAGACTCTGGTTCCTCCAAATTCACCATGGCGAAGAATTCGCTCTCAAGGCAAAAGACAACCAGCTACGTCAGGAATCCATTTTTTCTCCGCGAGGATTAATCCGCGATCGCAACGGAGACCTGTTGGCGATCAACGAACCTGCATATGCCCTTGGATTGATCCGAGAAGATTGCCCTGACATTGAAAAAGCCCTGCATCAGGTTGCTCAATGGACCGGACGGGATTTCACCGAACTTCAGGCTCTCTACAAAAAAAATCGTAAACGGGTAAAACCGTTTGAACCACTCATTCTGGTCCCGGACCTCACCTTTGACCAATTGGCCGTCATAGAAACCAACAAACTTCGGTGGCCCGGTCTTGAGATTCAATTTCGTCCACGCCGTCTGTATTTGTACGGCACCCTTTTGGCGCATGTCCTTGGATATGTAGCCGAAGCTAATGAAAAGGAATTATCGGAAAATCCAGAACTTGCCCTTGGGGATACCGTCGGCAAACAGGGCATTGAATTCATGCTTGAGGACCGCATGCGCGGCATCAAGGGACTGACGCAATATGAAGTGGACGTCACAGGTCGTCGGTTACAGGAACGGGTCCTTAAGCACCCTCGGGCCGGACATGAGATATCCCTCTCTTTAGATCTTGGCCTGCAAAAACTGGCCATGGACTGGTTGGATGAAGAAGCCGGAGGTGTGGCGGTTATGGATGCGGACACGGGGCAGCTTCTGGCTTTGGCAACCGCGCCATCATATGACTCCAACGACTTTTCCTCAGGCCTGACATCGAAACAATGGGCGAAACTTCGAGACAATCCTCTGCATCCCATGCAGAACCGCGTTATCCAGTCGGTCTACCCTCCGGGTTCTGTTTTCAAACACGTCGTTGCCGGTGCCGGCCTGAGCTATGGTATGCTTGACCCCAAAGAGACCGTACGCTGTACGGGCGAAACTCGTCTTGGCCGTCGAGTCTTTCGCTGCTGGAGAAAGGGAGGACACGGAATCGTCGATATGGAACGAGCTCTTGTGGAATCCTGTGACGTATATTTCTATAAGATGGGTAAAAAGCTGACAGTGGACCGCATGAGCGAATTCGCCAAGGCCGTCGGTTTCGGTGAAAAAACCGGCATCCGCCTGCCCCATGAAAAATCAGGCAATATCCCTACTCGCGCATGGAAACGCAAACGATTCGGCGAAGGCTGGCAGGGAGGCGACAACCTCAACATGTCCATCGGACAAGGGTTTACATTGGTCACCCCGCTTCAAGTCGTCCGATTCTTTGCCAGCATTCTTAACGGTGGCAAGCTCCTCAAACCGCTCCTGCTCAAAGACGAAAAAACCGTGGTTCAAAGGGAAATACCTCTCACTCCCGAGCAAGTCGCCCTGCTTAAAAACGCACTCATACAAACAGTCGACAACAATCGTGGCACATGCCGTCGTCTGCGCACCAAAGGCGTCATTGTGGGTGGCAAAACCGGCACGGCTCAGGTGGTTCGCCTGACAGACGAACTGAAAGAGTTGAAAGATGATGAAATTCCATACAGATTTCGCGATCATGCATGGATGGCTGCCATTGCGGAGAAAGACGGTCGCCGTTACGCCATTGCCGTACTCATTGAGCATGGTCTGCACGGTGGCAGTGGTGCCGGCCCCATAATCAAGGCGTGCATCGAGTATTTATTCAACGGAAAAGTTCACATGAAACCCGAAGCCAGAAAAGCCAAGGCCAGAGCGGTCCGTGCCCTGTCCCTCAAATCCAAGGAGAAGCCCGTTGCCAATTGATCGCAGATTACTGCTCTACATCAACTGGCCGTTGCTCGGCATAGCCGTCGTCCTTTTTCTGGTGGGCGTTCTCAATCTGTATTCCGCCAGTGGATTCCGACTTGAAGAAGGCATGAACCTAGCCCCCTATTACCACAAGCAACTCTTGTGGGGAACGGTTGGCCTGCTCGGTATGATCGTGTTCATGTTCTTTGATTACCGCCATCTGAAAACCATGGCTTGGCCGTTGTTCTGGACCACGGTCATTCTGCTTATTGCCGTCTTTTTCATGGGCAAAACCATCTACGGTGCCCGTCGCTGGCTTGATCTTGGATTCATGAATTTCCAACCATCGGAACTCGCCAAAATCGCCATACTCATCATCGGCGCACGCATACTTTCCAAGGAGCGAGAACCCCTCGGATTCATCCGACTTGGCTATGTACTGGGCGTGGGCATGATTCTGGCGGGATTAATCATCAAACAGCCTGACCTCGGTTCAGGCTTGTCCATCCTCCTGATTCTCGGCGGCATGATCCTTTTCCGCGGCGTGACCCCTAGAGTGTTCAAAACTGCGCTTGTTGCCATTCCGGCTCTGCTCCCGTTGTCGTGGTTTTTTCTGCACGATTATCAAAAACAACGAATCATGACATTCCTCGATCCAACCACTGACCCGCTCGGAGCTGGCTACCATATCATCCAATCAGAAATAGCTATCGGTTCCGGTGGATTCTGGGGAAAAGGCTTTCTCCAAGGGACACAATCGCAATTACGTTTCTTACCAGAGCGTCACACTGACTTTGCCGTGGCAGTGCTCGGCGAAGAATGGGGATTTTTCGGAACACTGCTCCTTTTGGCTCTCTTTTGCGTATTTTTATATCAAATGGTGGTCATTGCACGGGATGCCCGAGGATTATTCGGCTCCTATCTGGCTGCCGGTGTGTTCTTCTATTTTTTCTGGCAAATCCTTATTAATACGGGTATGGTCCTCGGGCTTATGCCAGTAGTCGGGATACCGCTTCCGTTCATTAGTTATGGAGGAAGTGCGACGCTGGTAAATTTTTGTCTAGTCGGGCTTGTGCTAAATGTATCAATGCGTCGGTTCCTGTTCAAACAGAACTAATTCTGATACGGGGCCAGCCCGGTTTTCTTCAAACAGGTTTTGCAGGAGCGGTTTTTCATGGCGAGAGATGAGATAAATGCGTTTTTGGGGGCCGGAACCAACTACCAGGGGAAATTGCATTTTCAAGGCGCAGTGCGCATTGACGGCAATTTTCAAGGTGAAGTGGTGTCCGAGGGAACGCTCGTTGTCGGCCAGGAAGCCGTCGTGGAAGGGCTGGTTAAGGTAGGCCAGCTCGTACTTTCCGGCAGACTCAAGGGCGAAGTTGAGGCAAAAAACAAGGTCGTTTTGCACAAGACGGCCAACTTGCAGGGGAACATCGAGACACCGAGCCTTGTTGTCGAAGAAGGCGCGGTACTTGAAGGCGAGCTTGCCATGGGCAGTCGCGACGTAAATTCGGACGTAAAACCGAAAAAAGAATCCTAACAGTTGCAGTCGGTTTTGAAGGTGCACTTTTCAAGGTGTTCAAAGGCAAAAAGCCTTTGACACAACCCTTGAAATTGGGTAATTCCCAATGACTTTGCGCCAAAATTCACAACCTCATCGGGGGCATATGGTATGGTATTACCTGACAAAACAATTTTTATCCAAGGCCTGAACTTCTTGGTTATGATCTTCTTGCTGAACATCGTGCTCATCAAGCCGATTCGCGAGATCATCAAGAAACGCAAGGGGTTGATGGCTGATCAGCTGGAGAAAATCGAAGGCTTCAACGAGAACGCTGAGACGAAAGTGGCCGACTATGAGGCCCAGCTCACCGCAGCTCGCAAGGAAGCCGGAGAGATTCGGAGTGCTGCAAAAGACGCAGGCGTGGTCGAAGAACAGGCCCTGCTGTCTGCTGCCGGCACCGAAGCATCCAGCACCATCCAGGCAGCTCGTACCGAGATTAAATCTCAGGTCAAGGGCGCCATGGAACAGCTGACCAAGGACGTGGACAAATACGCTGAGCAGGCTACAGGCAAGATCCTGGGCCAGGCTTAGACGAGAGGAGGGTTTCATCTTGAAACGGATGTATGTGTTTTTTGCGGTCCTGCTGACCGCTTTGGCTGTCTCCTCTGTCGCTTTTGCCAGCGCTGCGGAAGGTCACGCTGTTTTCACGCCTGAAAACGTGAAGAACTATGGCCTTCGGATGCTCAACTTCGCGATTTTCGCTGCACTGCTTTACAAGTTTGGCGGAGCAAAAATCAAAGACTTCTTCGTGGGGCGCCGCGACGGTATCAAGCAAGATCTCGATGATCTGCAGTCCCGTCAGGTAGAGGCCGAAAAGAAGCTCAAAGATGTTGAGTCCAGCATAGCCAACATGGCGCAGGAAAAGCAGCAGATCCTTGAGGATGCCAAGGCGCAGGGCGAGGCTATCAAGGCCGCTATCATCGAAAAGGCCAAGAAGGATGCCGTAGCTCTGACCGAACAGGCAAAGCGCACCGCTTCCAACGAGGCACAGGCTGCCATCGAAACCATTCGCGGCGAAATGGCCGACATGGTAATCGAAGCTGCCGAGAAGATCGTTGCCGAGAAGCTGAGCGCCGAAGATCACGACAAGCTCGTGGATGACTATTTAACAAAGGTGGTGCTCAATTGATCGGTAACGTCGTTTCCCGCCGCTATGCCAAAGCTCTGTTTGCCGTTGGCGCTGCCAAAGGCGAAGCAGAACAGGCAAAGTACGGCGAGCAGCTGATCGCCATCGGCGCTTCCATCAGTGAGGCTCCCGAGGCCACAGCTTTCTTTAAAAACCCGGCATTCTCTGTCGAGGAAAAGAAATCTGTGTTGAATCAGTTGATCGAAAAAGTTTCGGTTGACCCGATGGTCAAGAACTTCTGTGATCTCATGGCCGACAAGGGCCGGGTCGAGATGCTTCCTGCCGTCGCTTCTGACTACAAGGCCATGATTGACGTCGTGTCCGGCGTTATCTCCGGTGAACTCACCACGGTGGGTGAACTTAACGAGGAAAGAAAATCTGCAATCCAGGCGAACCTCGAAAAACAGGCCGGCAAGAAGCTGGAGCTGTCTTTCTCTACCAACAAGGAAATCCTTGGTGGTATCGTCCTCAAGGTCGGGGACAAAGTCATGGACGCCAGCCTCAAGGCTCAGCTGCAGATTTTGAAAGAAAATATTAAAAGGGGTGAGTAGGGCAATGCAGATCAAAGCAGAAGAAATCAGCAAAATCATTCAGGACCAGATTCAGAATTATGAGTCTCGTGTTGAAATGAGCGAGACCGGTACCGTCCTCTATGTTGGTGACGGTATTGCTCGTGTTCACGGCGTTGAGAACGTCATGGCCATGGAGCTGCTGGAATTCCCCGGCGGCCTGATGGGCATGGTCCTCAACCTTGAAGAAGACAACGTTGGTGTCGCCCTGCTGGGTTCCGACACCGGTGTTAAGGAAGGCGACCCGGTCAAGCGTACCGGCAAGATTTACTCCGTTCCCGTCGGCGACGCCGTCATGGGCCGCGTGGTTAACCCCTTGGGTGAACCTCTTGATGGTCTGGGACCGATTGAAGCCAGCGAAACCCGTCCGGTCGAAATGAAGGCCCCCGGTATCATCGCTCGTAAATCGGTTCACGAGCCCTGCTACACCGGCCTCAAGGCTGTTGACGCAATGACTCCTGTTGGCCGCGGCCAGCGCGAGCTCGTCATTGGTGACCGTCAGACCGGTAAGACCGCTGTCTGCGTGGACGCCATCCTCGCCCAGAAGACCACCGATGTGCATTGCTTCTATGTTGCCATCGGCCAGAAGAAAGCATCTGTCGCACTGGTTGCCGACGTTCTTCGTCAGCACGGCGCAATGGATTACACCACCATCGTTTCTGCTACCGCTTCCGAGCCTGCACCGCTGCAGTTCATCGCTGCTTACACCGGTGCCACCATGGCAGAATTCTACCGTGATAACGGCAAGCATGCACTGATCTGCTACGATGACCTTTCCAAGCAGGCTACAGCTTACCGCGAAATGTCCCTCCTGCTTCGTCGTCCTCCGGGCCGTGAAGCTTTCCCTGGTGACGTTTTCTACCTTCACTCCAGACTGCTGGAACGTTCCTGTAAGGTTAATGATAGCCTCGGTGCCGGTTCTCTGACCGCCCTGCCCGTCATTGAAACCCAGGCCGGTGACGTCTCCGCATTTATTCCGACCAACGTTATCTCCATTACTGACGGTCAGATTTACCTGGAGCCCAACCTGTTCCTGTCCGGTGTTCGCCCGGCCATCAACGTCGGTCTCTCCGTCTCCCGAGTCGGTGGTTCCGCACAGATCAAGGCCATGAAGCAGGTTGCCGGTACTCTGCGTCTCGACCTCGCTACTTACCGCGAGCTCGCCGCATTCGCATCCTTTGGTTCTGACCTTGACCAGGCTACTCAGGACAAATTGAACCGTGGCGCACGCATGGTTGAAGTTCTGAAACAGGGCCAGTACAAGCCGCAGACCGTCCAGCAGCAGGTTTCTATCCTGTTCGCCGCTACTCGCGGTTTCCTGGATGACGTTGCCGTTGAATCTGTCCAGAAATTCGAGGCAGAATTCCACGAATTCATGGCTAACACCAAATCTGCAGTTCTCGACTCCATCGTCGAAAAACAGAAGATTGACGACGCTGTTGAAGCTGATCTCAAGGCCGCCCTTGAAGAGTTCAAGAAAGGCTTCAGCGCTTAACTAAGGGGTAGCGAATGGCATCGTTAAGAGACGTCCAAAATCAGATTGTTGGCGTCAAGAAAACCAAGCAGATCACCAAGGCCATGAACATGGTGGCCTCGGCAAAACTGCGCAACGCACAGGAGCGTATCGAACGCTTCCGTCCGTATGCGGACAAGTTTTATGAGATGCTCGGAGACTTGGCAGCCGGCGCTGACGAATCGGTACATCCGCTGCTGGAAGTCCGGGACGAAGTGAAGACCGTGGGTATCATGGTCACTACTTCCGATCGAGGACTGTGCGGCGCATTCAATATTAATATTATCAACAAGGCCATGAAACTGGCCAAGAAAAAAGCTTCTGAAGGCAAGGCTATCAAGATGTACTGCATCGGCAAGAAAGCCCGTGATACCTTCAAGAAGACCGAATACGAAATGGTGCGCGCCGAAGGCGACGCCATGAGTTCATTCGACTTCACCTTGGCCGCAAGCGTCGGTAACGAGCTGATTGCTGGCTACATTAACGGCGAACTCGATGAAGTTCACGTTGTATTCGGTGAATTCCAAAGCATGGCCAAGCAGCCTCCTGTCGACCTCACCATCCTGCCTATGGCAGCCGAGGAAGATGAAGCCGCCGAGAGTGGCTCCGGAGACTACTTATATGAACCGTCTGTTGAGGGCCTGCTGGCCGAGCTTCTGCCTCGGTTCATCAAGGTCCAGGTCTATCGGGGTATGTTGGACACTTCCTGCTCCGAACATGCTGCCCGTATGGCTGCCATGGATAACGCCACCAAGGCGTGTGACGAACTGACGGATTCCCTGACCTTGCTCTTCAACAAGACAAGGCAGGCCGCCATTACTGGCGATCTTATGGACATTGTCGGCGGCGTGGAAGCGCTGAAAGGATAAAAGGGGGCTATGAAAAATGGCTAATACTGGTAAAATCGTTCAGGTAATCGGCGCCGTTGTCGACGTCGAATTTGCCGAAGGGAATCTTCCCAACATTCTGTCTGCGATGGAGATTAAAAATCCCAATAGCGCTGATGCACCTATCCTCATTTGTGAGGTTGCACAGCACTTGGGTAACAACGTCGTACGCACCATCGCCATGGACGCCACCGAAGGTCTCGTCCGCGGCATGGAAGCAACCGACCTTGAATCTCCGATCACCGTTCCTGTCGGTGCTGGCTCCTTGGGCCGCATCATGAACGTTGTTGGTGAGCCTGCTGATGAAATGGGTCCGGTTCCCTGCGAAAAGCGTCTTCCCATTCACCGTGAAGCTCCGGCATTCACCGAACTGTCCACCAAGGTGGAACTGCTCGAAACCGGCATCAAGGTCGTTGACCTGCTCATCCCGTTCCCGAAAGGCGGCAAGATGGGCCTGTTCGGCGGCGCAGGTGTTGGCAAGACCGTTATCCTTATGGAAATGATCAACAACATCGCTAAGCAGCACGGTGGTATCTCCGTATTCGCTGGTGTTGGTGAGCGTACCCGTGAAGGAAACGACCTTTACTACGAAATGAAAGAAGCTGGCGTTCTGGAGAAAGCCGCATTAGTTTACGGCCAGATGAACGAACCTCCGGGAGCCCGCGCACGTGTTGCTCTGACCGCACTGACCTGCGCAGAGTACTTCCGTGACGAAGAAGGCCAGGACGTGCTCCTGTTCGTTGATAACATCTTCCGCTTCACTCAGGCTGGCGCAGAGGTCTCCGCACTTCTCGGCCGTATGCCTTCCGCGGTTGGTTATCAGCCGACTCTGGGTACTGACCTTGGTAAGCTGCAGGAGCGTATTACCTCCACCAACAAGGGTTCCATCACCTCCGTCCAGGCCGTTTACGTTCCTGCTGATGACTTGACAGACCCCGCACCGGCTACCACCTTTGCTCACCTTGACGGCACCTTGGTTCTGTCTCGTGCGATCTCCGAGCTCGGTATCTACCCAGCTGTTGACCCGCTTGACTCCACTTCCCGTATCCTCTCCCCCGATGTTATCGGTGAAGAGCACTACGCGACTGCTCGTGAAGTCCAGTCCGTGTTGCAGAAGTACAAGGATCTCCAGGATATCATCGCTATTCTCGGTATGGACGAGCTGTCTGACGAAGACAAACAGACCGTTGCTCGCGCTCGTCGCGTCCAGCGCTTCCTGTCCCAGCCGTTCCACGTTGCTGAAGTCTTCACCGGTGTTTCCGGTGTCTACGTCAAGACCGAGGACACCGTGCAGGCATTCCGCGACATTCTCGACGGCAAGTACGACGACCTGCCCGAGCAGGCCTTCTACATGTGCGGCGGAATCGAGGAAGCCATCGAAAAAGCCAAGCAGTAAGCGAGGTAATTCATGGCCACATTGAAACTTGAGATCGTCACTCCCGACCGGAAAGTACTTTCCGAGGACGTGGATTACGTGGGCGCACCCGGTATCATGGGTGAATTCGGTATCTTGCCGAACCACGTTCCCTTCCTGTCCGCTCTGGGAATCGGCAATCTCCATTATAACCAAGACGGCAAGGCGCATTACGTCTTCGTCTCCGGTGGATTCGCCGAAGTCAGCCACAACAAGGTCACTATTCTGGCCGAAGTTGCTGAAAAGGCCACCGAGATCGATACCGACCGCGCCAAATTAGCCAAGGAGCGTGCTGAAGAGCGTGCTACCGCGGCCAAGGAAAAGATCGACGCCATCCGCAACCAGACTGCTCTGAAGCGTGCAATCATGCGCATCAACTGCAAGTCCAGCGGTACGGATGCAGGCACCTGCTAGTCAATCTGATCCTCACCCTACAAATAAAAGGGCAGGCTCTCATGAGCCTGCCCTTTTTTATGTGATATTTACTCACAAAAACACTGCTTGAATCAGACACCAAGCTTCTTTCGAAGAGTCTCCCAAACCATATCAGGTGTAACCAATTTCATGCATTTGAAATGTCCTTCCGGACATTTCTTGGGGCCATGCAGCCCACAAGGCCGACAAGCTAATTCTGTTTCCATGACAGTGGAGTTGTCCCCACGCGGGAAAAAACCAAGAGAACGGACGGTTGGACCAAACACGGCCACCAAGGGAACATCCTGTGTCCACGCCAAGTGCATCGGTCCGGAATCATTGCTCAAATATGCATCAAGCTTCCCAAGATAAGCTGCCAATTCTGGCAAGGAAAGCTTTCCCGCCAGATTTGTCACATGAGCAGAATCAGCCTTTGCCCCCTGTTCCACTTGTCTGGCTACATCTTCTTCTCCGGGACCTGCAAAAATAAGGACATGCGCACCGCTCTCCACAGCTCGGGACGTGATCTCGCTGAAATAATCGACAGGCCAGCATTTTGTCGGCCACGTAGAGCCGGGGTGAATCCCAAGCACAGGTCTGCCAAAATTGGTCGTATCCCAATACGCCGAAGCCGCGCCACGAGCTTCTTCTGAAAGCACCAACTCCGCTTTTGGAGCCGAGACATCAATACCCAAGGGCTTGACCAATTCCATGAGTCGTTCAATTTCATCCAACTCATTGAATTTTCTGTCAACAGTCTCAGTGTACGCAAAACGGTTAAACCATGGCCTGTCATACCCGATACGCCGATCGATACCAGTTGCACCACTCACCAAAGCTGAACGGAAACTTGTATGTGTCGATATCCACAGATCAAAGCCTTGTTGTCCAACGGCTCTTCCATAACGAACCGCAGCGTTCAGAGACTTCTGTGCTCCGCGTTTGGCAAAACCATGAACAGCGGTGATTTCTGACTGTCCGGCAAAGATTGATTCAAAACCGGTACGCACAAAAAAGTGTAGTTCCGCGTCAGGGAAACGGTCCTTGATTGCACGAAGCATGGGCAGGGTCAGTACGGCGTCGCCCAGAAAAGCAGTCTGCCAGACGCCAATTTTCTTGTATTCACTCATCGGAATCAGGTGTATCCTGTCTGGGACTCTCAGGCAACAGGTTGATCTCGCGCCGTGTTCCCATTAGTGTGACGCTCACTTAAGGAGACGCCCCATGAAATACATAATGTTTGAAGATTTTTCCGGTACCGCTGTTCCCGTCATCTTTCCCAACCGTATCAATTTTGACGAAATGCGCGAACAAATGCCGTACACCAAGGTCATTTCCGCTGGCTATGTATCACACGGCCCGGAAGGTTTCGCCTGTCACGGCAAATCCAAAATTCTGGATGTCACAGCTCGCGAAGATGACGGCGCAATCATCACAGCCAGATTTGAGGACGCAGAAAGCTAGGCAAACCACCTCGGAACATACTTTCCGCCATGCTTTACCTCGTCTTCAAGGCGCAGGTAATCAGGCTCATAGGACGCCACCAAAGCCCAATACCGCTTTGAGTGGTTGAGTTGTCTGGTGTGGCAAAGCTCATGAAGGAGCAGGTGGTCGACCAACTCAATCGGCAAAAAAAGCAACTTGGCGTTAAGAGAAATCGTTCCCCGAGCAGAACAACTGCCCCAGCGCGTTTTCTGTCGCCGTATGCGCAAAGCCGAATACGTCAATCCTGTGTGCCGACACATTAATTTCAGACGTGGCAACAAAAATTCACGTGCTTTTTGAGCCGTAAATATTTGCAAGGCCTCGAATATGGATCGCCGATCTTCAACAAGACCATTTACCTGAAGCCGGCTCACATTCTCAATGACCTTTACGGAACCGGATCTATCCAAATAATCCACCTGATACACCCGGTCCCATGCCTTGAAATCAATAACATTGGGCAAATCAGGCAACTCGCCTGAGAGATCCCGGCCTTCAGCCAGCAAAATGTCTCGAGTACGTTCTATCCACCGTTGCTTTTCAAACAAAATATCCGGGACTAACGCATGATCAAAGCCGCGAGGAACGACCACTTCCAACCCAACGCCCGGTACAAGTTTAACCAACACTCGCTTGGCTCGCGGATTTGTTTTAATGGTCAACGGTAATCCAGCAAACTCGGTCATTCAGGCAAATCCTCTTCGGTACGGATAGTAAACCCGTTCTCCTTGAGCAATCTGGCAAACAATCCGTCACCCGCAACGCGGGTTGATGAAAACGTGCCGTCATAAATTTTACCGCTCCCACATGAGGGAGAGTTGGCTTTGAGAATCGCTTCATGACTTCCGACAAGTCGCGCCAGACGAAGCCCTTCTTCTGCCCCGCGTTGGAAGGCTTCGGTACGATCGACGCCATCACTATCAACAACTTTGTTCTCCCTTATTTCACAAGGAGCACGCGGCGTTGATAAACCACCGTGAACTTCAGGGCAAAATGGAATGGCCTGTCCCTGACTGACAAGCTCAATAATCGTTTCGTGAGGCTGTGTATCGCCATTGTAACGACAGTACATACCCGCCAGACAAGCGGAGACAATTATAGGTGCTTCTTTCATGACACGATTCTATACTTGATTTTTCACATGTCAAAGACCTATTGTCGCCCCTCATCAAAAAGGACTTCAATGACTGATCAACTTAAAAAGCGCCGAATGTATATTTTTCTCCTCGTACTCATGGTGGGTACGGGTGTGGCTTTTCAGGGATGGCGTACCCTGCTCAACAACTTTGCCGTAGATGTCGCAGGCCTCGACGGGCTGGGTATGGGCATCGCAAACTCCATCCGCGAAGTCCCGGGCTTCCTGGCAATGCTTGCTATATATGTCATCCTGATCATCAGGGAACACCGACTGGCCGCCTTATCCGTCGTTATCACCGGGGTAGGAGTCGGATTGACCGGGCTTTTCCCCTCCCTAACCGGCATTATCTGCACCACTTTGCTCATGAGTTTCGGTTTCCACTACTTCGAAACCATGAACCAATCACTCACATTACAATATTTCAATCACACGGAAGCACCACTGGTTATGGGACGGCTCAGAAGTATCGGAGCGCTGACAAACATCACTGTCGGTGGGTTCATTTACTTCCTTGCAAAGACGCTTGGATACACCGAGATGTTCGCACTCTTCGGCGCCGTGGCAGTCTGCGCAGGCCTGTGGGGATTAACACGAGATCCATCTCGGAAAGACCTTCCCCTCCAGCACAAGAAAATGGTCCTGAAAAAGAAGTACTGGCTCTTTTATGCTTTGACTCTCATGAGCGGGGCTAGACGACAAATATTCGTGGCCTTTGCCGTATTTCTCCTCGTGGAAAAATTTGATTACTCTATCCAACAAGTCACCATTCTTTTTGTCTGCAACAACGTGATCAACTATTTTGCCAACCCTCTCATCGGCAAGGCGGTTAATCGCTTCGGAGAACGATCCGTTCTCAGTGTGGAATACTCTACGTTGATTCTGGTTTTCCTCGGATACGCATATACTGAAAGCGCTCTTCTGGCTGGCGGGCTCTATGTCGTCGACAATGTGGTCTTCAACTTTTCAATGGGTATCAAAACATTTTACCAAAAAATCGCTGATCCCAAAGATATTGCATCCGGTATGGCCGTTGGATTCACCATCAATCATATCGCCGCGGTCTTTATTCCGGTGATGGGCGGCATTGCCTGGATCACGAACTACAGAGCTGTATTTATCGGTGCAGTCGTCATGTCATTGGTTTCACTGATTTTGACACAAATCATTCCCGGACAGCTGCACAAGATTCGAGCAACCAGTTGACTTAGCGCGTCATGATGATAGCTTTGACATACAAACTGTCCGCAAAGCGGACTCTCAGATCGAACGGATAGACGAATGAAAGGACTTGGACAGGGACTCCCAAAAGTATTTCTCCAAACAGGTGACTGCTTCTTCGGCGTGCAACCAACGTTGGTATCCACGGTGTTGGGATCATGCCTGGCCGTAACCCTACACTCTCCCAAATTGGGGATTGGTACAATCTGTCACGCCTTCCTACCGGACAGCCTGCAGGACAAACGACAAAACACCCCTGAACCGCAAGTCTGTCGATTTGTCGACACAGCGCTACAAAACATGTTGGAAACAATGGACAAAGTCGGTATCCCCCGACGCGATCTGATCATCAAAATGTTCGGAGGCGGAAGTGGTATGGTTGCCTGCAAGACCCCATCAGGCGGCTTCAACATTGGCAAACGCAATATAGAAATGGCTCGGCGACTTCTCAATTTCGCCCGACTCCCCATCCAAGTGGAAGACGTGGGTGGTTCCCAAGGACGCAAACTCATGTTCCACACCCAGACTGGAGAAATTTGGGTCAAAAAGTTGCGAAAATCAGAATGTAGCGGAGACGCTTCAGGCAACGCCGGATCCAAATTCTAGGAGAACTCATGAAGACCACGTTGAAACACCTATACAGCCTCCTGCTCCTCCTTACTTTAACAACATTTTCCAGCGGTCTGGCCGTTGCTGGCGATTCCCTTTATCAATACTCCACAATCGACGCTTTGCTGGCAGGTCTCTATGATGGTGAGTTGACTATCAAGAACCTCATGTTCCAAGGAGACTTTGGTCTCGGGACGCTCAACGGCATTGACGGAGAATTGGTGGTACTAGACGGCACCCCTTACCATATCAGTGCAGGGGGCAAAGCAACCGTCCCCGCCGACAGTGCTAAAGTACCTTTTGCCACGGTTTCATTTTTCGACGAAGACATGATCCTCAAATTGAACCGAATACAATCGTTACATGACCTCAACGAGGCCATAACCCTCGGGTTACCCTCAAAAAATGCCTTCTACGCCATTCGCATTGATGGTCGATTCTCCTTTGTAAAGGCCCGGGCCATCCCCAAACAGAACCCGCCTTACGAACCATTACACGAAGTGGTCAAACATCAGGTGGTCGTCCAGTTCTCAGGAGAAGGCACCTTGGTTGGTTACTATTCCCCTTCTTTTGTCAAAGGCGTTAATGTCCCTGGCTACCACTGGCATTTCATCACTAATGACCGCACAGGTGGCGGGCATGTTCTGGACTGTTCATTCGCTCCGACCACCGCTCGGCTGGATTCCGTGTATGCTTTTTCCGTCAAATTGCCTGAATCCCCTGAATTCAGTGAACTGGACCTTTCTGGAGACAAAAGCAAAGAATTGGACAAAGTGGAAAAAGCCCCCGCCCAAAAGGAATAATACTTCTTTAAAATCAGGATAAACTGAACCTGCGGATTGGTTGACGACATCAAAACCGATACAGGGAGCCGTCTCAAAACATGCGCATTCTCATGCTCGCCATAAACGACCCCGCTGGAACGGCTATCCAGTTTACCAAGGCCATCAATCGGCATACTCCTCATTCGGCCCGACTGGTTACACTGGAAAGCCGATATACCCACTCTTGGGAAAAGGACATGCACGTCCCCGACCTTGGTCCGGACGGCATGGAGGAGGTATCCATCCTCATGCAGGAAGCGGATGTCTTTCATTTCCACATGACCTGCGATGAAAATCAATCCTTTGGCCATCTGTTGCCTGTTGATTTCATCAAAGGCAAAGCCATCGTTCACCACCATCATGGACACCATGATTTCCGGTCAAACCCTGAATCCTTCCGTCAAAAATATACTGCATTGGGACGACGTAACTTGCTCGTTTCCACGCCGGACTTGATGAAACTCCTCCCCGAAGCCCAATGGCAACCCAACCTCGTCCCTATAGACGAACCGCTGTTCACCCCCCTATGGGGCCGTTTCGATGACGATGGGCCTCTCAAAGTCTGCCACTCCCCGACCCGTAAGGATCTCAAAAACACCGACGAATTTCTGAATGTCGTCAACACCATCAATAAACGCAAGGTCCACATATCGGTCGACCTTATCGATGATGTTCCCAACACGGAGTGTCTGGCCCGAAAACGTCGATGCCACGTTCTTTTTGATCACATGCAGGGATACTATGGAGTTTCCAGCCTTGAAGGCCTTTCACAAGGCGTCGCGGTTATTGCGGGGCTCGACGAATGGAATCGCGCTCAAGTAGCTAAATTCGCGAGGACTGAAGAACTACCGTGGATATTAGCACACACAGAAGAGGATTTGGCGGACAGGCTTATGGAATTCATCCATAACCGCCCGGCATGCAAAGCCGCAGGTAAAAAGGGAAGGACATTCATGGAAGAGCGGTGGTCTGACAAACACGTCATCGAACATCTCACACAATTTTACGATTCCCTCGACTAGAGAACTGGAACCACGTCTTTGCCATTTATAACTGATTTGCGTATATTACAGTGATTCAATTTCAAAAAGGGACTTGCATGTCGAAAACATTTGGTAAATGGGCCATTCTTCTGGGACTATGCGTTGCCATAGCCTTCATGGCGAACACACTCCTTGTCTCTTCCTGTGGCGCAGAGACTCCTGTACGCAATGAATTACGTATGAATGTGGATTTCACCATCCTTCCCATGGTTTTACCCGATGGAACGGAAACTCCGGCACAGTCCACTGAAGACCAAAAACTTGGTGAACCAGAAGTCATCACCTCTCCTGAAGAGCCGCAAGCCATTACATTTCCAGATCAGGAAATCGCAAAACCGCAACCCGAAATCACACCGCCACCTCCTGCTCCCATAACCGAAACGCCCACACAAACACTTGGTAAAGTAAAAAGTGTCGCCGTGAAAGAATCGAACACAGGTTTCGTCATAACCATTCAAACAGACCGCCCTGTGACCGATACCAGTTATATTAACCTAACCGATCCTCGACGGCTGGTCTTCGATCTGATCGGACCATGGAAATATCATGATGCAAATGTGTTCAGACTAAACGGCTCGGTCAAACATATCGTAGTGGGAGAACACCCTGACCGTCTCCGACTTGTTGTTCACTTCCGTACCCCGCCCGCAAACAGCGTGAAACCTGTTGTGAATATCGCTGACACGACACTGACAGCGACAATCGCTCTCCCGTAATATTAACGCCGTCACGCAATTGTAACATCCAAGTCATTCTGACGTAACCGGTAAGAGGTAGTCGTGTTTGGTCGTATCGCTGGTACGACAAATCTCTTTTGAATGGAGAACGAACAGACATGACAACCGCCATCAAGGTGGCTTCCGACAACCTCGACTTCCATTATGGCGAATTCAAGGCTCTGGAAGACATCAGTATTCAATTCGAGTCGAACAGGGTCACTGCCCTCATCGGCCCGTCCGGTTGCGGCAAGTCCACATACTTGCGCTGCATCAACCGCATGAACGACCTCATTCCCGGCACCCGTGTGGATGGCAAAATGACTCTCGACGGTCAGGACGTCTACGCATCTGGTATTGATGTAGTTTCACTGCGTCGCCGCATTGGAATGGTTTTCCAGAAGCCCAATCCCTTCCCTAAATCCATTTTCGAAAACGTGGCGTACGGGCTACGCGTCAATGGAGTGAAGGACAAACAATTCCTGGAACAAAAAATAGAAGAGAGTCTGCTTGGTGCCGCCTTGTGGGATGAAGTCAAAGACCGACTTCATACATCTGCCCTCGGGTTATCCGGCGGTCAGCAGCAACGGCTATGCATCGCCCGCGCCCTTGCTGTTGAACCGGAAGTGCTCCTGATGGATGAACCGGCTTCAGCTCTGGACCCTATCGCCACCCAAAAAATCGAAGACCTTATTCACGAGTTAAAAAAAGAGTTCACGATTATTATCGTCACCCACTCCATGCAACAGGCTGCCCGTGTTTCCGACAAAACCGCGTTCTTTTATATGGGCAAACTCATCGAAGTGGATGAGACCAAGGCCATGTTTACCAATCCGGCCAACAAGCAGACTGAAGATTATATTACGGGCCGTTTCGGTTAAACCGGCTCCAAGGACGGGATTTTTTTATGGAACAACGCGCACATTTTTCAAAAAAACTTGAAGACCTCAAAGTCATGGTCCTGCGCATGGCAGCCCTGTCGGAATCCGCCGTGCACAAGGCGATCAAGGCCTACCTCGAAAACGACGCTGATCTGGCCGAAACGGTTATAGTCGGCGACGATGTCATTAATGAAATGGAAGACGAAATCGATAACTTCAGCCTTGAACTGCTCGCACTTGACCAGCCCATGGCTGTGGATTTGCGAACCATTGTCGGTGCTCAACGAATCACGGTGAATTTGGAACGTCTTGGCGACGAAGCCTCCAACCTAGCGCACAGGGCAATGTTCCTGTCCACTCGGCCGCCCATGCCACACAATCCAAAAATGGAAGAGCTGGCAAACATCGTCAAGCACATGCTTTCCGACGCCCTCAAGGCCTATATAGATGACGATGTCGCCTTGGCTGGACAGGTATGCCGCATGGATGACAGGGCTGACGATCTAAATATCGCCATCTTGCGACAACTTGCCTCTGAAATGGTGACTGAATCACGCATCGTGGAACGCGGCATACACGCCATTATCGGGGCTCGCCACCTTGAACGCATCGGAGATCTCGCCACTAATGTCTCCGAGTCAGTGGTCTTTATCGTCGAGGGCACCAGCATGAAACACAACTGCAAAGGGTAACACTGCCAGTCAACAAAGTCCCGGCACAGTCTACACTGTACCGGGACTTTGTTTAAGAAAATTCAAAGCGCGGCAACTTCAGCCGCGAGTCGGGACACTTCTTCTTCAAGCTGAGCAATAAGTCGAACACACATATCAGTGTCCCCTTTCTTCGCTACCGATTCCAACGCGGCAACGACCTCTCGCGTGGCTCTGGCCCCGATAGAAGCAGCCACACTCTTCAATGTGTGACTATGCAGCACTATATCATTCAACGCATTGGTTTCCACACTTCTCCGAATCAAATCAAGCCGATATTCGACTTCCTCAATGGCCTTGGGGACAAGCATCATAATCTCGTCACGCGTCAATTCCATGAACTCGCAAATTTCATCAAGTTCAAGGGCGGGATATGTTCGTACAATGGGAGTATGTGAATCCAACATCTGAGACCTCCATGAATGAGGCCTACATACAGCATATGGCAATCCGAGGAAAGGAAAAGAGGATATATCGGAGACTAAACGACCTTATCCGCAACCGTCTGCCCTTCAAACCACCGAGCGTAATCCGCCCCCCATTTGCACAAACTCTCTATTACCGGCATGACGCTTAGCCCCAAATCCGTCAGGGAATACTCCACTTTTGGCGGCACCTGCGCATAGACCTTGCGTGAGACGACACCGTCCGCTTCCAATTCACGTAACTGCTGTGTCAGCATCTTCTGCGTAATATTAGGAATGGACCTTTTCACTTCGCTAAACCGCAAAGTTCCGTCATTCCCCAATCGATGAATAATGATTGGTTTCCATTTTCCACCGATGACCTGCAATGTCAGTTCAACAGTACAAAAATACTTTTTTTCACCACAAAATTTCATGGAACATTCAGTCCCCATACAAAACTCCGTTTATTCTTTTACTCATTGCCCTGCCTATGTATTATAAAACAAAGAGGCCAATGGTTTCCTTTTGGTAACTATAGTACTTTAAAGTGCGTACTTGATCTTTTATCACCATTAGCAGAAAAGGATAAGACAGTAAACAACGTCACATTCCACAACAGGAGGAAAAGACATATGGATATCATGGAAGCCCTGCTCACCCGCAGAAGCATACGAAAATTTGAAAACAAACCGGTCCCGGAAGTAATGGTCAAACAAATTCTTGAGGCCGCCATGATGGCTCCAAGCGCTGGTAACGCCCAGCCATGGCGGTTTATTGTCGTCGATGATCGAAAAAAACTCGATGGTATGGCCGGTATTCATGTTCATATGAAAATGGTCACTCAGGCCGCTCTCGGAATCATCGTCTGTGCAGACTTGAGCAAAGAAAAATTTCCGGGATACTGGGTGCAGGATTGTTCCGCAGCCATGCAAAATCTCCTGCTTGCAGTGCATGGCCTTGGTCTCGGAGCTGTCTGGACTGGTATCCATCCCGTTGAAGAAAGACTCAAGGCTTTCAAGGAAATGTTCAATTTGCCGGAACATGTTGTTCCTCTCGGATTCGCCCCTATTGGCTGGCCTGCTCAACAACTTAAATCCGAAAGCCGTTTTCAGGCTGACCGGGTTCATTACAACACATACTAGGAATACATCATGAAAGTAGTCGCTTTTAATGGTTCAGCCCGCAAGGGTGGCAACACCACTGAAATGATCAATCGTGTTTTCACGGAACTCGAAGCTGAAGGTATTGAGACAGAACTCATCGAACTCGGCGGCAAAAAAATGCACGGTTGTATCGCCTGCATGAAATGCTTCAAAAACAAGGATCGCAAGTGTGCCGTAAAGAATGACTTCGTCAATGACTGTATTGCAGCCATGGACGATGCTGACGGCATTATTCTCGGCTCCCCGACCTATTTCGCCACCATCTCCACGGAAATGAGCGCGCTCATCGACCGGGCCGGAATGGTCGCCAGAGCCAATGACGACATGTTCGCCCGCAAAGTCGGCGCAAGTGTCGCGGTGGCTCGTCGCGGCGGCGCCATCCAGACCTTCAACACGTTGAATGCCTTCTTTTTCATCGGGCAAATGATTGTCCCTGGTTCCCACTATTGGAATATGGGTTTTGGCATGAACAAAGGTGAAATCACACAAGATACTGAAGGCATGGAAACCATGGACATCCTCGGTAAGAACATGGCGTGGCTCATGAAAAAACTCGCATAGTTTTTAAACACTCCTCCATAAAGAACGGCGCCCCCTGTCAGTCAGGGAGCGCCGTTCGCATTGTGAAAAAAAACAAACGATCAGACGGGCAGGGTCACAACCACACAAGTTTGACCGGGGACATCCGTTTCCACGATAATATCGCCGCCATGTGTCCGCGCAATAAGGCGGGCTGAATACGTCCCAAGCCCGGATCCACCGGGCGTATTCGCGGTTGAATATTTATCAAAAAAAGTATCGCGGAGATGGTGAGCCACTTCTCCTTGATTACGGATGGCAAGCGTCAAAACTCCATTCTTCTCCAAAACTATGGAAACAGAACCAGACTCTGGTGAAGCTTGTAATGCGTTAATAATCAGATTCGAAAGCATGGAACGAAACAATTCCTCGTCCACTGTGGCAAAAAAAGAATCAGCGTGTTGACCGGAGCGTACTTCAATACCCACACTGATTCCCTTGCTCCGGATCTGTGGCATGGCCTCGGCCTTAATACGCTCCACCATCCGCAACAAATCCACTTCAGACTTGGCAAGAACATACGTCCCGCGCTCCATTTTATACAAATCAAGAGAACGGTTAATGAGTTGAAGCATGGTCTCCCCTGCATCCTCAATCGTCTCCAGCATGGCATCCTGATCTGTGTTCAAGCCACCCAAACGACGGACCTCACCGGGAAGACTGATGACCGCACCCAACGGGGTTTTGAGATCGTGTCGCGCTATGCGTTCAACATCCTCACGCAGAGCTTCAGCCAGCTTGCGGTCAGTAATATCACGCCCAACACCCTGCACGCCCAACTTCTCTCCTTCCTCATTCAGCAAAATGCCCAAATGACACTCCAACCAAACGGTAGAACCGTCAGCACACAAGAATTCCAAACTTTCGGTAGTAGACGGAGGTTGAGCAGGGTTCTTATTCTGTTCTTCCAAAAAGAGGAGAGTTCCCCTAAAACGTGTCCGGGATGATGGGGTCAGAAAATCGTCAAGAAAACGCCCCAGTACATCATACCTTTTATATCCACGTACAACTTCATCTGACGGACTGATGTAGGTAAAACGCAAGTCTGCATCTAAACCCCAAATAACATCTGTCACGTTCTCGGCCAGAAGGCGATACTGCTTTTCCCGTTGCCTGAGGGCTTCTTCCATAAGCTTACGGTCAGTGATGTCTGTCCCCACACACAGGAGGCCGACCATGGTCTTATCGCGGGTCAACACCGAATCATTGGCCCAAGCGACCCACACGATTTCGCCGTTCTTACGAACATTCATTATCTCATTGAAGGGATGAGCGGACGGATTCTTGAGCAGCCGGCCAAGATACCGTTTCATGGACTGCCCTTCCATGTCCTTTTTGGGAATCAGGGTGCCAATCAGCGGCTTACCGATAAGCTCCCCGCGTTTGTACCCATAAAACTGCTCGGCGTACTCGTTACAAAAAACGATCTCACCAGACATATCGATACGTAAAATAATAGATTTCGCATTTTGGACCAGATTTCGATATTTCTCCCGATCAGCGAGCCGCCCCATAATCATGGCCAGAACAGCCCAAAAAGAAATCGGAACCAACAGGATACAAATAGTTCCACCGACGAGAATATATGTTTTGTACGGTGACGAGGTCCACCCTCCCCGAGGCACCGCAGCTAATTCCCATGCCCCCGTGGGAACCGGAATATTGTGCACGAGAGGGGCCATATCGAAAACCATGGGCACACCAGCCAACATCACTTCTTTAGACGGCGGGTTCTCAGGCTTCCTCAATCCAAGCAGAATACCCGGATGGGCATCGGAAAAACCGGCTTTGCTATAAAAAGCCCGAATATCGAGACAGATGACAACCTGCCCCCAATAGGAGCTACTTCCATCCGGCAAAATGACTGACACCGGAGCAAAAAACATAATGTCAGTGACTTCCTTGCTGTCCTGACTCGGAACAATCATCTGGACAGTCCCGGTCTCCTGAGCTCGCACGGCCAAGCCTCGTGCCAACACCGGCCCACTTCTGAGCAATGAACGTCCCACGGCTTGTTCAGCCCCGGTGGCAGGGTAAACATGACTCACCACATTGTCTTTGGCGAGCCACACCGAACGAACGCTCCCAACGTGAATAAGTAACCCTTTGGCCAGGGTCTGAAACAATTCCTGCTGTATTTCCGGATTCGCCTGAACCGATGAACGCAATGCCGTAATCAAATGCTGTTTGGCGTCAAGAGCCCCTTCAAGCCTGGTAGCTACGTCGGCGAGGACATGGAGAACTTCTGCCCGATTTTTTTCAATGTGATTATCCCGATCAGCCACATACCCAAAAGCCACGATCGCAGCCACGGCCAATCCAGCAAGCAAGGGAATCAAATAAATAAATCGTTTAAGCATGGTGATAAAAGTCCGTAATGGCCATAAGATTACACGACAACTTCGCGGCACCATAACAAAAGTACCGTCAAAGTGGAATCTATTCCAAAACGCCTACTGGAATTGTTCAGAAAAATCAGCCAGCGACAGTTGCCCCGAGAGAAGGGGCAGAACAAATAACGGGACGAGCGATATCCGTCAGGCTTTCATGCGGGTGAAATTTGATAGTAGGAATCAGAGCGCCAGCCTGCCGTTTTATGCGAATATCACGAACCCGACGCAAATTCCCGCTCCCTATAGGATCAAATGAGACGGCAGGTGAAGCTTTGGGATCCGTCAAAAAATCAAAAATAATATTTTGAGACAAAGTGAACATTTCATCCAAATGAAGGTTGACGCGAGGTCCGGGCAATATTCTGTCAGCCAGCCTCAAAGAGGTGCCCCATGTTTTACGACCAGTCACGGTCAGACTGCCCTTGAGAATCTGTTTTTTAACCACAAACGGGAACCGCCGTTTGTCCATGGCCGAAAGCAACGTATCGTCTGAATCACGATTAGGCCTACGGAACAGGGATAAAGCTGTCTCCTGTTCACGTCTAAAACTCCGGTCAGCCTGCGCCTCAACATAGACGTGAGACAATTTTGAGCCGGAATTCATATCCATGAGCGCGTTGGGGACATAATAATTATGGGCGACAACGTCAGCAGCCAGATGTGTCAGGTAACCATAGCCGTAGGCAAGCACTCGGGCATCTTTGGCCGAATTGAGAAGTTTGAATCCCGTAACCCAGTTATGACTGTGACCGGGGCGAAAATTTGTCCCCTTGCCAATAAAAATATCAGCGGACAAACAACCATACAAAAAAGCATTCCGATGCCGATCTAGCAAGGCGGCCACCAAAGGCGGCAGGCACCCCATATCGGCCAGCACGGAATTACCCAACGCAAGGTGTACGCCGGGACCCCATGCATATGCCATGTCAGGAATCAGGGCGGTTACGACAAAAGCTATTATAGCAAAAATGCATTTCTTTATTGGTGTGCTCACGGCCAAAAAGTAAGGCCCTGTGGGGAAAAGTCAATGAAAATCGTGTGACGATTCCCCAGACGATCCGCCCCCTGCAAGTCTCTGGAGGTCACCACCGTTTGGGGACTAAAAAGAAACTCAATCCAAACGGGTGGATGACAAACCTTGTGCAAACTTCCCCGGTGTCATGCCCATGATCTTTTTAAAACAACGGGTCATATGACTCTGATCAGAAAATCCGGCTTCAACGGCACTATCGACCAAACTTCTGCCTTCTCGGATACACGTTTTCACAATACGCACACGCTGCATGGCCTGATATTCGTGTGGAGGCATCCCCACAACCGAAGCAAAATCCCGATTCAATCGACAAGGACTACATCCAGCCAACCGGGCAAGAATTTTAAGTGGGATATCCTCGACACACCGCTCTTCCAATTCATGTCTGACTCGGGCGATTCGATCCGGCTCTGGCATATGAAACCTTTCACCACAGTCACTGAAACAAAGTAGCTCCAACATACGCATAAAAGCGCCCTGCCGTTCCAGTTGCGAAGCCGATTCCCCGACCATCTCAGCCAATCCAATAACGGCCCCAAAACAGGCCGGATCATCGCTGACCGGCTTTATCCCACGCAAACTCGCTAAATCAAATCCCACTGCCTCAAGACAGAAAAGAGGGATGCTGACCATACAATATTCGCATTCTCCGCCATTGGGACAGGCATGGGGAATATCCGGAGGAATTATCATAACCTGTCCAGCCAAGACCGTATACCAAATGTCTTCGACCTTAAGCGGCCTGTCGCCAGACAACACCGCACCGACACATAACGATTGGTGCATGTGGCGCGCCCCGGTCGGAGAAGGCCCAGCGTGGCGAACCACGTTGACCCCATCCAATCCTGGTATTTCGACAAATGTAGTCGTACTCACTGTCATTGAATTCGTTATTCCATCAGAGCCGGCACAAACTTGGCTAATAGACACAACCCTGCTTCACCGGCCTGCACACTATGGGGTACGCTTTCCGGCATAACCGCAGCTACACCGGGGGCATATTCTACACGTCGGCCATCAAGCAGGCACACCCCGCTCCCATCAGCAACTTCGTGCAGTTCCCAGTTCTTTTCGTGAACATGATCGCCTATTTCCGCACCGGGCTCAAGACGCACCAGATGCATACTGAACTGACCGCCCGTGTCTTTGCCGGTCATCAGATGCTTCATTGCTACCCCAATAAAAGTCGGATGAGGATTCCATTTAAGTGATCCGGCATCAATCTCGGTGTTAAGACCTGCGATCCGACCGGAATTCAATGCTGTAAAGATATTGCTCATGATTTCTCCTTCAATTTCAAAGGAGAATACACAATGAAAATTTGTCGATCTTGTACGATCTTGCCGTCAGGAGGGATTTGATAAAACAGCATTCGAGACCTTGCGAACAAATTCGGTCTTGCCTTCGGTATAGGCCACGCGGTCTCCATGATACGTGCTCGCAAGTTTTTGCTTAAGCTGCTCATATTCTACCGCTGTCTCAGGATGGGCAACGAGATAGTCCCGAAAACACAGTCCTCGCCACAAAGTAGAATCGGCAACGGTCATATGAATATGGTGGGTCCGCTGTCCTTTCTTGTCCCGCTTGATGAACCACGCATAATGCGGGGGAGTCTGGCCCTCACTTTGTGGACGCCAGAAATAATCGTACCCCTGCGCTTCCAGAACCGGCGCAATTCGCTGCTTGGCTTCCTCCAGGCTGGTCACTTCCACCAACATGTCGACGACCGGCTTTGCAGTCATGCCCGGTATGGAAGTGCTTCCGAAGTGCTCAATCCGAACCACCAAACCTATCGGTAAACAGGCAAATAAATGCTCTTTTTCCATTTCAAACAGAGAGGGCCATACCGAATCATATGGAACCAATTCGATACGGTCCTTCAACACCCGCTCGATTTTCTCTTCAAGGGTTTCCATCAACGTCCACCAGCCAATCCATTGGCCTCGATCTCGACAATGAACGCCTCCACCAGATCGGAATCAAGGGTCGAACCGGCCAGACTACGAAGAATTTCGATCACTTCGTCCAGAGGTTTGCCCTTCTGATAGGAACGATCAGTGATCATGGCGTCAAAATAATCCACCACCGTAATAATACGTGCGCCAAGCGGAATAGCGTCCCCCTTGAGTCCTCGCGGATACCCCTTGCCGTCCACATGTTCATGGTGGGCATAAACATACTCCAATGCAGGACCGAGAAAGTCGAGATTCTGAAGGATATCCCGCCCCCACTCCGGGTGTTTATGAATTTCCTCAATCATGTCTTGAGACAAGGGAGTATTGCCGCTCGTAAAGATTTGATCGCTGAAACCGATTTTCCCGATGTCATGGAGCGTTCCGGCAATGCGAATACGCTCGACTTCATCATTGGGCAGTCCGACGCGTTGGGCAAGACGTCTGGCATAGACGCCCACCCTCTCACCATGTCCTTCGGAATAAGAATCCCGCGCACCAAGAGCGTGAACAACCGCAGTCACAGTATTCACCGTATCGCGTCGAATCTTGGCAAGAAGCTGCTCCAACCGGTCTTCTCTGGCCTCGATCTTGACCATCATCAGCCCCACAGCCTCGGCTAATTCCTGAATTTCCGGCGCACATTCAGGGCCGGTCAAATTCAGTATTTCGTCGCTGTAGTTCCCGGCGGAAATCTTGCGGATAATCCGCAGCAGTTCTTCCTGCCCCTTAAGCGGCGCCATGAATATTACTTCCAGACTGACGCGTTCTCGGCAACGAAATCGTCGAAGGTCCGTGCAGGTGCCCCGGTCAGATATTCCACGGCCTTGGTCACATTGCCAGCCATACCGAGTTTGACCACACGGGTCAGGCTGACCAGCATGTCGATATTCCACTGGGGAAGACCTTTACCCTGCAGGGCGGCAATAAAAGCCTCTTCGGCAGCCGGAGTATAGGTCACTTCGCGCCCGCTGGCCGCTGCAATCTTTTCCGCAACCTGAGACAAGGTCAATCCTTCAGGCCCGGTCAACGCATAAAAGCTATTCTCGAAACCGGCGTTGTCCAGCAACAATCGAGCGGCACAGTCCGCAATGTCCTTCACATCAATGTAGCTGACGGCGGCATCTTCTTCCGGCAGGGCGATGACACCCGCCTTGATCATTTCGGCATAGGGACCAGCAAAATTCTGCATGAAGGAGTTAGGACGAAGCACCGTATAGGTGATTTTTGAATCTTCCACGAACTGATCAACCATGCCATGCTCACGACCAAGTCGCCAGTGAGCGTCCGAAGAGGAGCCATACCCGGACGAACGGACAATATATTCAATCCCGGCCTTCTTGGCGGCTTCCACAGCCAAATGGCCATACCGAGTCAACTTTTCCTGCAAGGGAATGGACAAAAACATTCGGTCACAACCAGCCATGACCTGAGTGATGGAATCAACATCCTTGAAGTCGAAAACACGGGCTTCAACACCTTCTTGTGTCACGGCCTCACCCTTTTCCGGGGAATGCACGCCTGCGACCACTTCGGCCTTTCCATCAAGGGATTCAATCAAAGCTGTTCCAAGGAGTCCGGCGCCACCTGCGATGAAAATCTTGCTCATGTATAATCTCCTCCCCTCGCTCCGGGCGGGGGTCTCGTTGTTGTGAACTTCCGCACGCTACACGAACATGACGGCATAAGGCAAACATGAAGACCACTCCTCTGCCGATTTCGACCACTGACCGATTCCACGGTTGCGCCTTTGGCGCATGGAGTGCTAAATCCAGCCCATGCTTGAAAAATTTCAGGAGACAAGATGCTGTTAGGAATCGACGTCGGCGGTACCCATACCGATGCAGTGGCCATGGACCTGAGTCAGGGAATGCAGGTCGTTGCATCCTGCAAGGTTCCCACCCGTCACGAGGACCTACTGTCCTCGGTTACAGAGGCTTTGGAAACAATACTCGCGAGTATCGGCAAGGCATCGGTATCGCAACTCAACCTGTCCACGACACTGTCCACCAATGCCATTGTTCAAGGCAAGACAGAAGACGTTGGCGTCATTGTCACGTCCGGGCCGGGTATCGACCCACACAATTTCATGCCATGCAAGGATTTCCACGTCATTGACGGCTCCATTGATCATCGCGGCAACGAAGTGCGCGCCCTGTCCAATCGTCAGCTGTCAAAGGCCATTGATTCATGCCGCGACAACGGCGTTCGAGTTTTTGCATCAGTGGGAAAATTTTCCACCCGCAACCCGCGCCATGAAAATTTCATTCGCCGCATGGTCTGTAATTGCAAAGATATAGACGTCTGCGACCATGCCGACTTTGTCACCCTCGGGCACCAGCTCGGCGGGGCACTCAATTTTCCACGCCGAGTTGCCACGGCTTATTTCAACTGTGCGGTCTGGCGTCTGTACAATGACTTTGCCACTGCCGTGGAAAAAGCATTGGCCGACATGGGACTGAGTCACGTCAAAGTCAACATCCTCAAAGCGGACGGCGGAACCATGCCGTTGAGCCAATCACGCACTATGCCCGTGCAGTCAATTTTCTCCGGCCCTGCCGCTTCGGTTATGGGCATCATCGCCTTGACGGACATCTTCCACGATTCAGTGATTCTCGACATCGGAGGCACCACCACGGACATCGCGGTTTTTGCAGACGGAGCACCACTCATCGAGCGCGAAGGGATTTCCATCGGTTCCCACCCCACTCTTGTCACGGCCCTCAAAGTCCACTCCATCGGTATCGGCGGAGACTCTGCCATCTCCATCGTCGGGGATGACGTCCGAGTAGGACCAAACAGGCTTGGGCCATCAGTCTGCATGGGCGGAGAACGGGTCACGCTGACCGATGCCCTCAACTGCACGGGAATTGCCGAAGTAGGCGATGTCGCAACATCAAAAAAGGCCATGGCAACATATGCGGATCGCCATTCCATCCCAGCTGACACTCTGGCTGAAAAAGCCGTGGCGTATGCAGCAGATGCCATTCACTCGGCCACACGAGGGCTGATCGACGAGATCAATTCCAAACCGGTCTACACCATCCACGAACTCCTCGACGCAAAGAAGGTCGTGCCCAAAAAGGTCTACCTCATGGGCGGTCCGGCAAAAGCCATGAAAATGGAAATGTTTCAACGATTCCAGCTTTCCACCGAAGTGCCGGAAAACTATGATGTCGCCAATGCCATTGGCGCAGCCCTGACCCGCACGACATGGGAGTTGGAACTTTTCGCCGACACCCAGCGGCATGTGATGTTCATACCGACCCTGTCATACCGCGAGAACGTCCCCACCAGTTACGACCAATCGGATGCAGAAAAAGACGCGGTCAATCAATTGACCATGCAACTCGACTCCATGGGTGTTTTTCTCCAGTCGGAAGATGCGCAAATCACTCACACCTCCAGTTTCAACATGGTTGAAGGGTACGATCAGGTTGGTAAAAATATCCGCGTGAAGTGTCAGGTCAGGCCAGGCGTGGTCAAGACCTTCGCGGGGAGGAAATAAGCATGCTTAAGTCAAATAACCGCCTCGGTATCATCTTTTTCCCGGCTTTTGATTGGGCCATCTCCCCGACCCACCCTGAACGACAGGAACGGCTACTCTACACGCAAGACCAACTGCGCGAAGAAGGCATCTTCGACATTGAAGGTGTAGGCGAATACAAGCCCGATGTCGCGGCCATCGAGGACGTTGAACGCGTTCATTTCTGCTTCCCGGAAGTCTCAAGCGTGGCGACCCGATCGCACCTCATTTCAGCAGGCGGAGCCATGAAAGCCGCTGATCTGGTCATGGAAGGCGAGCGGGATTGCGCTTTCGCCATGGTCCGGCCTCCAGGCCACCACGCCATGAAAGTTGTGCATGGTTCTCGAGGGTTCTGCACCATCAATATTGAAGCGGTGATGATCGAGCACATCCGTGAAAAATACGGGCGGAAGAAAGTCGCTATTATCGACACGGACTGCCATCACGGTGACGGGACACAGGACGTTTACTGGCATGACCCGGATACGTTATTCATTTCCATTCATCAGGACGGCCGAACCCTGTACCCTGGTTCCGGCTTTCCGCAGGAACTTGGCGGTCCCAACGCCATGGGCAGAACGCTCAACATTCCACTGCCGCCCAACACCTCAGATGAGGGATTCCTTATGGCAATGGAGCGGATTGTCATGCCCATCCTCGACGATTTTAAGCCGGACCTGATCATCAACTCCGCAGGACAGGACAACCATTTTTCGGACCCGATCACCAATATGAACTTCTCAGCCAAAGGGTATGCGACCCTCAATGAGATGCTCAAACCGGATATCGCGGTGCTGGAAGGCGGCTATTCCATTCAGGGTGCGTTGCCCTATATCAACCTCGGTATCTGTCTGGCCATGGCAGGAGTGGATTATTCCCACGTCAAAGAACCGAATTATAATGCTGAAATGATCGCACAGGACGCACAAACCACAGCATATATTGAAGAGCTGTGTAAACAGTTGCCCGAGCTGTATTTCAATCCCCCGCCATTTGACGCCAAGGGCGATGGCAAACAGGGAGTTGTTTCGGGTGACACCTTTATCCGGCCCAAACAGATTTATTACGACACCGATGGCATCAATGAAGTGCAGCAGGAAACAGTCACGGTTTGCGACTCGTGTCGCGGGTTGTACAAGGTCGAAACACGAGCCGATTCAGGGCCACTCTGTCTTGGCGTAGAGATACCTATTGATGCCTGCCCGACCTGTCGGAGTAAGGGGTATCAAATTGTCGAGGAAGCACAGTTGAAGGGAACATACCGGTATATTCAGATGATTAACCGATTAGACAAAGAGTACTTGAGGTACGGTTTCTGAAAAGAGAAGTCGCGTTTGCTCAAAAGATATTCTTCGTTTTGATTGTATGGAAGACGAATCCGCCTATTGGTTGATTCGTCTTTTTTATATGTATAACCGCTGAGATGAGGGGAGAAGAAAGGACATCTTTTTTTGGTGGGCGTTGCGTGCTTCGCAGTGAGGGTGAAAACGGAATTACTTCAAAGGTTTCGCTTTTACGGCGACCTGCTTTTTTTGAGGCGAAAAAAAGGAGGCAAAAAACGCCTTTTTCGTTGTGCGCCTGATAGCGGACCCAAGAGCCTGTACGCGGCTTCACTGCCCGACAGGATTGTCTGCGACGCAGACTCGGTCGGGCTAACGTTACGCCGCGCTGGACAGGCTCTAAGGTTCGCTATCAATTGTTCGTCGTTGTAAGAGGTTTCTCGTTGTAAGTGTTTATTTTTGATTTGAACTCTTCGATAAACGCAACAATTTTGGAGTTTTAGAACTTCAATATCTGTTTTCCAACCAAAGGAGAAAAAAGAGGAGCTTCTTTTTTTTGATGAGCGTTGCGTGCTTCGCAATGAGGGTGCAAACGGAATTATTTCAAAGGTTTCGCCTTTACGGCGACCTGCTTTTTTCGAGGCGGAAAAAAGGAGGCAAAAAACGCCTTCTTCGGTGTGCGCCTGATAGCGGACCCAAGAGCCTGTACGCGGCTTCACTGCCCGACAGGATTGTCTGTGACACAGACTCGGTCGGGCTACGCTTCGCCGCGCGGGACAGGCTCTAAGGCCCGTTATCAATTGTTCGTCGTTGTAAGAAGGTTCTCATTGTTGGTGCTCATTTTTGATTCTAGGTGCTTCGATAACAATACATAACTTAAAATTTTGCATTTCCATCACTGTAACTTCGATTTCAATAAAATGCCCATTTTGACTTCAAGCTCTTCGTTATCCATAAAGGGCCTTGGGGTGCTCCAGCACCCCAACACCGCTCTCCCTCCGAAGACGATTTATTCTTTCTTCCACCCAATCAGACAAAGACGGAACCCAGCCCTTGATTGGAGGCCTAGAAGCTGACCAATCGAAGGAGGCGGCTCTTATTAGGGGATCAAATAATTTGTCTTAAACTAATAAATCAGGTGAGAGGCTGAACTTATGCTTTTGATAGGGTGGAGCCGACTCGATTGGATCAGATTCTTGCCGCCAATCATGGGGGCGGACAAGCTAGTAAGCCGAGTTTTTTGGTTCTTTTTGGGGCGGCTCAGCCAAAAAGATCCGCCGCCCGCGCAGGGCATGGAAAGCTTTGGGTGCTTCAGCACCCAACAATGGCTCTCGCCGAAGGCGCATCCCACAAAAAAAGTCGCCCAAAAGCGACCATCATTACTTCTTATTTCCCGTCGGGGTTTAAACCCCGACTGCTTCAATTCAAGCCGATCTATTTATAAGAAAAGGTCCATCCCTGCGGCAAACTGGAAGAAATATCAAAATGAATAGCTCCAAGAATTTCCTGAATCAACGGAACATCCTCAATCGGCCCTTCAACAACAACAGCCTCACCGTCAATCTCGCATAACTCTTTAAGCCGATCCACTGCCTGCGACATACTACCAAGCTGGTCAATAAGCCCAAGCGCAAGCGCCTGCCGACCTGACACAGCGCGTCCATCAGCAACAGCCGCAACCCGCGCACGGTCCATGGTACGGGCTGCTGCCACGTCATCCACAAACTGCTCATGCAGATCCATCATGAGTCCCTGCATCTGCTCGCGCTGCTCATACGACAGCTCTCGCATAGGAGTACCGGCAGCCTTGTACTTACCAGTGGTCAACACTTCAGGCTTGATACCAAGCTTCTCCATGGCTTCGGTAACAGTCACGAATTCGGCCATGACGCCAATGGAAGCGGTAATGGAACCTGGATTGGCAAAAATAAGTCGTGACGGCACCGAGGCGTAATACCCACCAGAAGCAGCCACCGAACCATACGATGCAACCACAGGCTTAACCGCGTTCAACTCGGTCACGGCCTGATATATCTCCTGAGATGGAGCAATCGCACCACCGGGCGAATTCACGCGCAGAAGCACACCCTTGATAGAATCATCTTTCTCAAGAGAATGAATCCAAGACACTACATCCGTGGAATCAAGAATCATCCCCTCCACATGCACAACGCCAATCTTGTCGCCGGACATGGAGAATGAACCGGGAGTCCACCCCATTGAACGGAAAAAGGCCATGACCCCCGAGATGAGGGCCACGGCCAATATGATCATCATCACCCCAAAAAGAAGGGGGTGGCGCTGGGAGAAACGAGTTTTGGTCTCTTCCATACGCATGATGGGCTCGCTTTACTTGCTTTCTTCTTCAGCAGCGGCTTCTTCAACCGGAGCTTCTTCAGGAGCAGCTTCCTCAGCAACGGCTTCTTCGACCGGAGCTTCGGCTTCAACAACTTCTTCAACCGGAGCTTCAGGAGCGGCTTCTACCACTTCCTCAACAACGGCTTCGGGCTCATCCATGGGGATTTCACCAGCTGCTTCTTCCAGCTTCTCGCGGAGCAGGTCGCCCAAGGTGGAACCGGCATCGATGCCGCCGCCGCCAAAGGACTTGGACTTGCCGCCGCCGGAGCGTGCAGGCTCTTCCTTGGTCTGCTTGATGGACAGGCCGAGACGGCGCTCATCAGCGGACACATGGATAACCTTGGCTTCGATGACGTCGCCTTCCTTGAACATCTCGGAGGGAGACTTGATCTTTTTACGGCTGATCTCGGAAACGTGAACCAGACCTTCAATACCTTCCTCGACCTCAACAAACAGACCGAAGTCAGTGATGTTGGTGACGGTACCGTTGACCTTCTGGCCCACGGGGTACTTGGCAGGAACATGAGACCAGGGATCTTCGGTCAGCTGCTTCACGCCCAAGGTGAACTTCTCGTTCTCCTTGTCCACGGTGAGGACCTTGGCCTGAACGGAATCGCCGGACTTGTAAACTTCCGAAGGGTGACGAATTTTCTTGGTCCAAGAGATATCGGAAACGTGGATCAGGCCATCAATGCCTTCCTCGATACCGATGAACACGCCGAATTCGGTAATGTTCTTGATTGCGCCCTCAAGGACGGTGCCCTCGGGGTACTTCTCAGCCACGACATCCCACGGGTTCGGGGAAATCTGCTTCATGCCGAGAGAGATACGCTTCTTCTCCGGGTCCACACCGAGAACGATGACTTCCACTTCGTCGCCGACCTTGACCATCTGGGAAGGGTGACGGAGCTTGCGGGTCCAGGACATCTCGGAGATGTGAACCAGACCTTCAACGCCGTTCTCCAACTCAACAAATGCGCCGTAGTCAGCGAGGTTGGTGATGGTACCGTTGAAACGGGAATCCTCGGGGTACTTTTCAGCAATATTTTCCCACGGATCAGGTACGAGCTGCTTGAGTCCGAGAGAGACCTTCTGACCTTCACGGTCGAAGTTGAGAATCTTCAGTTCGAGATCGTCGCCCAGATTGACCATTTCCTTGGGATGCTTGATGCGCTTCCAGGACATGTCAGTGATGTGGAGCAGACCGTCGAGGCCACCGAGGTCGATGAACACGCCGTATTCGGTGATGTTCTTGACCTTACCTTCCACAACCTGGCCCTCTTCGAGGGTGCCGAGCAACTTGTCACGCTGTTCACTGCGCAGCTCTTCGAGCAATACGCGGCGGGAAACGATGACGTTGGAACGGCGACGGTTGATCTTGAGGATCTTGAAATCGAATTCCTGATTGACCAGAGCGTCCATGTCGGGGACCGGACGAAGATCAACATGAGAACCAGGCAGGAATGCTTCAACGCCACCCAAATCGACGGTGTAACCGCCCTTGATGCGACGAATGATGCGACCGACGACTTCGCCGTCTTTCTCCTGGAGCTCTTCCAGTTTATCAAAAAGCTGCATCCGCTTGGCCTTGTCACGGGACAAGTAGATGGTGCCTTCGGCTTCGTTTTTGCGGGCGACGAAAACGTCGACCTTTTCACCGACTTCGATGGTCACAGTGCCATCGGCTTCGGTGAACTCGGAAACGGGAATTTGTCCTTCGGACTTGAAATTCACATCAACGAGCACGTAATCTTTGTCGACTTTGACGACTTCACCAGAAACGATGGTGCCTTCGTCCAGATCTCCGAAATCGGAATTCAGATACTCATCAAGAGCATCAGCAAAATTCATTTCCATGTCCATTTCGGGGACTTCAACAGATTCAGTAGTTTTTTCCATGGGTTACCTCCACAACGGACCTCGGGCAAAGTAGTATTAACGTATATTTTACGAGATGTGGGACCAGCGACATTCGGGTCATCGGTTCCGAGGCTGTCGAGCCCCTAATGCACGGTCAGTTCATACGAACCGCTTCCCACATCTTTACGCTCCTTGGGAGAAAGGTCTGCAATTCAGCAGTGTTAAGGGCAAAATACCCCACCTCTCATATTAAGAAGAGTACTGTACGTATCGGAATTCCATGGTCCTGTAAACCCTTTTCTGACAAGGGTTGTCGGGGGAAAGTCCCTGTTTAGAGACCACTTCAGATGTCCCCATTTATCCACAAAAAAAACACCCGATTCGACATATCGAACCGGGTGTTTCTAGAATTTCATCAATTTCAAAACTACTGCACGTAAACCTTGAGGCGTTGCCCCGCATAGATGGTTCCGCGAGAATTAAGGGAATTCCAACGACGCAGGTCCGTGACCTTAACGCCAAATTTGCGGGAGATAGTGGTCAGGTTGTCGCCACGACGCACCTTGTAATTCACCATCTGAGTCTTGACCTTCCCAGCTTCCTTGACGGCCTGCTTGGTCGCTGCGTTGGAACTGTTGGGGATATAGAGCTTCTGTCCAACCTTGAGGCGGCTGGAACGTAGGCCATTGGAACGTTTAAGCGTATTCACGGTCGTACCGAACGACTGAGAAATGGACCAGAGAGTGTCGCCGGAACGGACGACATAATTGCCACGCTTGGATGCGATCGCCCGAGTTTTAGAAGAAGAGGACGACGCAGACGCAGTCACTGTCTTGCTGGAACCATGCGCTGGAACCATCACATATCGACCAGGACGCAACGTATTGGAACGAGTATTATTGACACTTTTCAATACGTTGATGGGGACGCCAAACCTTCTGGAAATACGCCACCAAGAATCACCGGAACGAATACGATAACGGCTATAACCCGCAAAAGGTCTGGAACCGGGATTGGACAAATACGCCATCATCTTGTCGGCTTTGGCCACAGGCAAATAGGCGGTAGCCTGCATATGTGGCGGGCTGACCTGACGACGAAACGCCGGGTTATACTTATGGAATTCATTCCATGTCATGCCACCCTCACGAGCAAGGGCAAGCAAATCAGTGCCACCCGGCACTTTAACCGGCACGACTTCTACCTCCATTTCCCACGACACAGGCTCAAAACCCAACGTGTCGAGGTTCTGGAAAACCTTGGAAATAGCGATAAATTTTGGAACGTATTGTTTGGTTTCTTTTTTCAGGCGGGTTCGACGAGACAATTTACGATTTCTTTCCGTCAATTCGAAAAACGTTTCGCATTTCGCCTTTTTCAAAGCGCGTGAAATCTTACCTTCACCAGCATTATACGCGGCCAGCGCGAGATACCAATCACCAAACCTGTCATAAAGATCCCGCAGGTGACGAGCGGCAGCATCAGTAGCTTTGTATGGATCACGGCGTTCGTCAATCCACCAGTCTGACTTGAGTCCATAGAGTCGCCCTGTTCCACGCATGAATTGCCACATGCCGCCGGCACCGGCCCAAGAATAAGCGCGAACATTGTACCCGGATTCCACGAATGGCAACAACACCAAATCCTGCGGCAGTCCATACTGGGTAAAGACACGGCGCACGTATGGCAGATACGGCTGAGAACGTTCCAGCCAACGTACCATGGTTTTGCGAGCTTTATGTGTATAGAATGTGAAAAACAGCTCCACATCCTTGGAGTCATGCTGCTCAAGGTCAAACAACAACCCGAAGCGTTGATTGAGCACAGCCTGTTCGGTCTGGCTCAAGTGATCTTCAGCCTCATCAGGCGTGGCGATAATCTCTGGTTCCAGAGCATCGGCATCCTCCGGGACTTGGCTTTCGGAAACCACTTCCTCAACAGGCAGAGTGGCCTGAGGCGACTTGTTGGCCGTACAGCCAGCCGCAAAACTCGCAACAAATACCGCCATTGCGAGCAAATATCCATATTTGAAAACTCTCAAATTATCCTCCAACTTCCGCACTTCATTATCAGATAAGCCTAACATATGAAAGTCTAGAAAAAATCTCGACCTCAAGAAGTCCGTGATTATCCTGCTATCGCACCTTGCACAGGATTGCAATAGAGGCGTAAAATGCCTACACGGTGCCCGTGGCACGCGCAACCTTGTGCAACTTTTTGCCACTCAACTTAGAGGAACAGACAAATGCAAAATAATGGCCGGGACAAAAAAGACGGGAAAATTTACGTGGTTGGCAACAAGCCGGTCAAAGAACTTCTCATGGACAACCCTCGCAAAGTGGACTTCGTCGCCTTTCGAAAAGGACGACGCGATCAGGCAATGGAAGAAATAATCGAACTGTGTCGGACACAAAAAGTTCCGCACAAGTCAGTTTCCGCTCAGGACCTCGACTATATGTATCGCGGAAATCATCAGGGAATCGCGGCCCGGTGTGCCACCCTCGACTACACTCCGCTTGAACAACTTCTCGAAGATGCCGTTGAAGCTCCTCTGCCGCTCATCGTTGCCTTGGATCAAGTGCAGGACACCGGCAATGTTGGCGTGCTCGCCCGAACCATCCACGCGCTCGGTGGGGCCGGACTCATCGTCTGCCAGCATCACGGAGCCTATCTCGGAGCCGGAGCCCTCCGCTCTTCTGCTGGTGCGCTCAACAAGTTGCCCGTTGCCAAGGTCGGCAACCTCGCCAATGCCATGAAGGATTGTGTCAACTACGACTACACACTCTACGCAGCCCGCATGACGTCTGATTCAGCCAACGTCTATACTGCCGAACTCGAAACGCCCGCCGTGCTCGTGCTCGGCAACGAAGAAAAAGGCATCCGTCCCGGCGTCTCCAAATTCTGTCACCACAGCGTGCATGTGCCTTTCCAACGGGAATTCGATTCGCTCAACGTAGCACAGGCCGGAGCCATCATCGTCTCCGAGTTCGCCCGTCGGTTGGGATAAAAAATGCCTCCGGCGGCTGGGGGAAGGGGAGGAAAAACCCTTTAAAAAGGGTTCTTTCCTCCCCTTCCCCCAGACCCCCATCCCTACCTTTTCCTGAACTTTTTGTGTCGCCTTCGGCGAAAATACCCACTTAATCTCACTTCTACTAAGAAAATATAAACTTTCCCCTTAATACTGGCGTGCTTTGAAGTGCGAACGCACTCAACAACGGCTCTCCATCCCCGACGCATCGAGGCTTGGGAGAGTGGTGCAGATGTACATTTTCTCGGACGCAGCCGACCCGCAGCCGTATCTTAATACGGTGAGGACTCGGCAAGGCCGAAAAATGTGCAGATGTGCCGCTATCCCAAGCCGACTAATGAGCCCTACGCCATTGAGCAGGAGTTTGTTTCAAACCACCGAATCGCCAAAAGCCTCGCTTCGCTTTCTTGGCTTCTTTCTCAACAGCCTTGAAAAGAGAGGAATATCTGGTGTTGGGCTTAACCTTAAAGGCAAGGGCCAACCCAGCTTGGATGATGGCTTTATTGAGCATTTCGCCGTCGGCATAGACATAGGCGAGCGTTCTGCCGTAACGGTCCTTTTTTTCTCGATCAAAGACCAATTTCAGACGTTTGCCATGGCAGAATTTCAGGGAAAAGACTTTGGCCTTGTTACTGTATTCCTGTCGATATTCCGGGGCATCCACACCGATAAGCCGGACCTCGACGGAATCGCCACCAGACACGACCACCAAAGAGTCTCCATCTATTATATGAAGGAATTGGACATCAAGGGCCGAAGCGTGACCCGGAAAAAAAGTCAACAGAGACAACAGGAAAAGTGATAAAATGAGGTTGCGAGAATTCATGGGAAGAGCATAGACTGTTTCCGCAATTGATTCCAGTGACAATAACCCGGAGCCCTCCCATGGAACTGACCTTTCTCGTCGATAACAATTCACTCATCGGCACCCAATTTCTGGCTGAACCCGCACTGTCCATGTTTATTCAGGATGGCGGCAAAAACATACTTTTCGACGCCGGATATTCCGACGCCTTTATGATCAACGCACAGCGCAAAGGGATCAACCTGCTCAATCTGGACTGGATTGCCCTGTCTCACGGTCACTTTGATCACACATGGGGGTTGGATTATCTGATTCGCCATCATTTTGAGGCGGCTATTCATAAACAGCCGCACGCACGCCCACGGATTGTAGCCCATCCGCAGGCCTTCACGTCCAAACGAAAAAGTGCAGTGCCGGAACTCGGTATGTTGCTGGCAGAAGAAAAATTATCACGCCAGTTTGAATTGAACCTGACCGACAAGCCGGTTTGGCTCACGGACACATTGGTCACGCTCGGAGAAATTGAACGCGTCATGGACTTCGAACCGCCCGCTCCACTGGGTGAACGCATTGAAAAAAATGGGCCAGTACCTGACGACATGCCAGACGACACCGCTCTGGCCTATGTCTCGGATTCTGGACTGGTGGTTATCTCCGGCTGCGCTCACGCCGGTATTTGTAACACCGTCGAACAGGCGAAGCGCGTCACAGGTGTGGACAAAGTCCGCACGGTCCTCGGCGGCTTCCACTTGCAACAGGCCAAACCGGAACGACTTGATCCGACCACGGACTATCTGGCCGCATTGAATCTGGAAAACCTATACGCCTGCCATTGTACCGACCTCGCCGCCAAAATCGTCATGGCAAAAAAATGTCCGCTCAAGGAAGTCGGGTCCGGGCTGACGCTAAAATTCTAAAGCTTACGATTATTCAAAATAGACGGGGATGTCCGAATGGGCATCCCCATTTTTTACTTCACACGATGTCGCTTTTCATAATTGTACGTCATAATGGAATTTTTGATACCACCGGCGATGATAATCGAACTGCAAATAAATGAAAAATCAATTCGCTCAGACCACCAATAGCACAAGCCAAAGACGATTGCTGCAACAGCCACATGGCCAGCCATATCAATAAGAGCTTTTCGAATATGTCGAGTCATCACCACACCTCTGAACCATCCAATACATCCAACGCAATTCCAACCGGACCAAGACCTTTACCCAAGACCCTGCCAGCAGGCCCTGAGTTTCTCAACAGCTCTTGTAATATAGTCACTCCGACCTCTTCTCCCAACGGATGCGTCACACTTTGCACCTTTTCCGTTGGCGTCTTTTCTTTGCTCTTCCACGGCGGATTTTTCTTTATCTCCAAAAGTCAACGAGTATACTCAGGATCCCCTTTATCCATATTGGCCTTTTTCATTTGTCTTTTATTTACAGCCTTTTTCAAAAAAAGCGAGGACCCTCCCGAAAGAAGGTCCTCTGGAGGAGTATGAAACGCTTTTCCAGGTCGACTCTTTATAAGCCGAACAGATTAAGTGCCGCTGACTACCGAGACGACGCCGTCCGCGTTGGTGGCGACCAACATATCCACAGATTCGGCCTGATCCGCACCGGTGCATGCGATGATGATATCGCCAGTCCCGAGGGTATAATCGATGGCTGCTTCATCAAAATAACCGGAGCCAGTCACGGATGCGACAGCGTCTTCAGAACGATACAGAAACAACTGCTGACCCGGGACACCACCCATGAGCCGCATGTCTTCACTTACGTATGCCATTGTTCAATTCTCCATATATATGGCGGAGGGGTCGCCCCCTCCGGTTGTAGTTTTAAATGAGCTTAGAGAATCACTGCGTCGTCGTCGCACTGGATTTCAATCACGCCGTCCGGGTCGATAAGACAGGCACCGGCACTGAGCATATGGTCCACCAGATGGGCGGCCTTTTCCGGCACCCAGTCCACGAATGCCTTGACCTTCTGGCCCTCGGCCAGACCAGCAGCGTTGCGATGGTAGACAAAGCACTTACGCATACCGTTATCCAGCGGCAGGCCGGTGTGAAACATCCAGGTGATACCGAGCCATGTGCGGGATTCAGTTCCCTTGAGCCAAGGATACTGTTCACCAGCGTAATCACTGGATTTGAACTCCTGAATATTCAGCAGTTCGTTCCACTGATGCGGCCCGACTACGGCAAAACGGTGGCCATCGTCCGGCACATCATTGGCATTCAGCGTGCCAAAGGCCTGAAGAATCTTGTCCTTGGTCAGGCCGGACGTATTCTCAGCGACCACGTTGGCAGCACCGCCGAGCTTGGTAATAATCAACTCATCAATCTTGCGCCCCAAAGCCCAGGCACCGGCATTGGCTGCCACCTGCTTTTCGTCGCCCTTGTCCTTGAGTTCATCGAGTTTGTCGATGTACTCGGCAGCGTACCAGTCGGACAGCGTGCAGGACACATTGGAATGATTGAGGTTCATGAGCGGCACGTTGCCATGACGGGTTTTCTTGCCAGCCGCACCCTTACCGACTTTCTGAAACACGCACTTGGAACCTTCGACCTCACTCTGAAGGCGGACGGTCTGACGCATTTTGGAGCCCTGAGCCTGATAGGCCTGATGCACCATTTCAACATATTGGGTTACAAAACCATTACTGACAGTCGTGGACATCGTTTTCTCCTTGTCCGTTACAAATTCTCAACGAGTCCGGGTATCCGAGCTGCGTCCTGTTAACGGGTGTCCACGCAACCGTCAGCGAAACCATTTCGCCATGATCGCAAGGGCCGTTTGCCGAGACATCCGGGCCGGGTGAAAAAAACTAGCACGGGTTTTTCGAAAACCCCCTGAATGTGACTGAATGTAGAGTAAAATCATTTGATTGGTATAAAGAATCATCTTGACAGGGTTTAAAATTCACCCTTTTCATTAAACCAATGAGAGTCGCTTTCAACGCCATTCCTTTTGCTAATCTAAAAGGAGTTGTGTAGGATTTGAGAAATTGTATTTTCCTTGGAGGTACGGATGTCTGGCGAACGTTTTCAGATTTTTTTCCCGGAAATCAGCTCCGGTCGGTTGGAATGTCGCTTGATTGCCAGTGACTCCCACTACGATCTGAGCGTTCAATCCACGTTCTCTGAACCACTCAAGGACCTGTTCAGATGTTTATGTGATGTCCACAACCTGAACGCGCCTACCAACATGGAAAAAGATTATCGCCACACGGAATTCGAATGGGGCGGCGAAGGCTGGCTCTATTACTGGTCAGTCATCCCAAGACCCAACGGGAAGCTCGACATTACCGTGGACTTCAAGGGCAAACGTGAAGTGGACGGCGAAGAATTCCCCGTCTGGGAAATAAAAACCACCACTACATGGCGTTCCTTTGCAGATCAGGTCTTTACACAGGCCTCGGAAATGCTCTGGATGTATGGTTTCACCGGTTACTATGACCGTTGGACCAAGGATTTTCCTACCGGCCCTATGATGCGGCTGGGCCACCTGCTCCATGACAAGCCTGTTGATACCGACGACTTTTCGCGTGAGCTGGGCTATCTGGCCGAAACAAGGTAACGCCTGTGCGGCTCTGGACCGTGCATCCCAAACACCTTGATGCCAAAGGTTTGGTCGCGCTCTGGCGTGAAGGCCTGCTTGCGCGCGCTGTGCTACATGGTCAAACCAAAGGCTACAAAAACCACCCGCAACTCACCCGTTTCCGCGATCATCCCAATCCGTTAATCGCCATTGATGCATACCTTTCCGCTGTGCTGACAGAATCACGCGAACGCAACTACAATTTCAATGCGAACAAGATTGATGAGACAGCCACTGCCCCTTCCATTGAAGAGACATCGGGCCAACTCGACTACGAATGGCATCATTTGTTAAAAAAACTGAAAAAACGAGATCCTGAACGGTTCAAAGAATCTCAAGCAGTCGAAAAACCTGATGTTCATCCGCTATTTCATCTGGTGGATGGGGGCGTTCGGGAGTGGGAAAAAATAATCAAGGAACAACAATGAAATCATACCGCAAAGAACTGTTCTTCGAAATCCCGACCCGTCGGGCGTTCATCAACATCACGGAAGATGTGGAAGAGTGCCTGCGAGAATCCAATATTCGAGAAGGGCTGTGTCTGGTCAACGCCATGCACATCACAGCCTCGGTGTTCATCAATGATGATGAGTCCGGCCTGCATCACGATTATGAAGTATGGCTGGAAAAGCTCGCACCGCATGAACCCGTGGGGCAATATCGACACAATGGATACGAAGACAACGCCGACGCACACATGAAACGGCAGGTCATGGGCCGCGAGGTCGTGGTCGCCATCACTGACGGCCAGCTTGACTTCGGCACCTGGGAGCGCATCTTCTACGGCGAGTTCGACGGACGCCGCAGAAAGCGTGTTCTGGTCAAGATTATCGGTGAATAACAGACCTTCACAATATCCTTGACCTTCTGCCACTCCCTCTATTATCAAGTATCCCCGTGCGCCAGTAGCTCAGTTGGATAGAGCATCGGCCTTCTAAGCCGACGGCCGGGGGTTCGAATCCTCCCTGGCGCACCATGAGAAATCAAAGGGTTAACGAGAAATCGTTAGCCCTTTTTTCGTACCGGCCATAAACGGAGAAAGGATCGGCCAGTTTTGTAAATAATTAGACTTTCTTTAAAAAGACTTCACCTGTCCACTTATAGCCCTCTTCCTTAAAATCTTTAAAATACTTTTGGTCATTGATATTATTCTCAATAAGCCACCTGACAAATCGACCTTTAATATGCTTTCCTTGGTGACCTGCCGGCATCTTTTTCCCTGCTTTTTTTAGGACAAATTCAACCTCAATCCCATTTTCATATTTCACAGCTTTCTTGTGTGCTTGCGGTAACAAATCAATGACAAACTTTTCTTTTAATTGCTCTGAATTAGAATTCAACCATACCTTGGCGGCCTTTAATTTATCAATCTTCAAACGATAATTGGGAATCAAATCAGTAGGACGAACAAGACCAAATAACCCTGATACAATGAACACTTTTTTATCAAAGTCAGATTTATTTTTCAAAGTTTGATAATCAATTGCGTCATAAACAACCCCTGTATACCGTTCAATTGCTGGCATTGTTTTTGAGCTTAAGACTTCCTTATTTACAGTAATTGCTTTCTCAAGAGCCTTTTCCTTAAGCCCATATAACTTTTTAGGATCAGCTTCTTTAATCGCTCCAATTAAGTCAGCAACAACACCTGATACAGACTTCAAAGATTTATCATTTCCTCCATCAGCCTTACCCTCAGATGGTGGAATTAAGATAATAATTTTCATGAAAAATCCTCGGTGCTTAATTTATTAAAAACTTTGGCATTCATCTATAGAACAATAAGCTAATCAATCAAATACAATTAATTCTCTGTTAACCAGAGAATAAAAAACCAAATATTTCAGATGTTACACATGCAACTTTGAGCATAGTATTCAAGAGTTAAGCCAGAGCTCGCCCTTCCAAGATTCAACATTTATAAAAAAGAGGCCAACACATGGTGTTGACCTCTTTGTATTTATTCTTCGGAATAAGGTGGTTATTGGGCGGGGACGCCATCCTTCCATTCGTTCCAATGTGCAATGACTTCATTCACAAAACGGGAACCAACGACATAGGCATTCCTGATACCGGTGGAGAAACCGCCGGGGTAGTTGCCTGGTGCAGGATCGAGGTGTTCCAGCGTGGTCTCGTTGGGATTGCCCTGATCGAAATTCACTGCCGTACGCAGGCTCAACACTCGATCGCCATGCCCGAACTTCGTGATAACGTAGCCCACAGCGACACCTTCCATTTCCGTTATTACGTAGGTGCCTGCTCCGTTGACATCACAGACATACTGGGCTTCCTTGGACAAGGTGGGGCCATGAAAAAACGTATCGCTTGCAACGTGTGTTCCCACACCAACAAAAGGCGAACGCTGTGCCATTTTGTCGGGATAATTCTTGCGATAATTCTTGGAAGTGTCGGAATCCTGAAGAGGTGTATCCTTGGTCAGCTCAAAAGCACGTTGGACAAGTTTCTGATTGAGTTTGATCGTCCGCACGGACTCATACCCTTTGCGAACAGAAAACAACGGCTGGCCTTCGGCAACCTCACCGGCTCCCCAGCGATGTCCCAAATCGTAATCGACCAGATAATCTGCCCAGAATACGGCAGCCACCGTACCAGCGCGCGGGGGTGTACCGGCACAACCCGTAATGATGAAATATGTGTCGGAAAAATCGAATCGGGGATCAACGAGAATAGCAGTCATGCTTGAAGAACTACGCACTTTGCCCATTCCCAAAACGCTCCCGGCCACACCGTCTTTGTTGACCCATACGGGGTGCTCGGCGCCGACAACCTTGTATTCCTTGGCGTCTTTGAGATACCCTTCGTACCAATGCTGGAACTCGCCGGCCTTATCCCCAGCCATCTTTCCAATTTCGAACTGAGCTCCCACAAACACTTTGACCTTAATCGGCTCGGCAGCCATGGACACGCTTACCATGCTCACGAGCAGCACTGCAGCAATTCCCCATACTTTCAGCTGTTTCATTACAATACCTTTGTTAAATTACTTAAATACAGTGATTTCGATGAGAGCATTTAAGCAAGAAAACAAAGACAGTCAATTATTGCATGGTGCGAAACCGCTGCTTTTAGGAATTAAAAACATATTCCATGTTCAACAAACAAAACAAACCCCACAAGGCTCAATCACGACCGGGTGGGAATGGGGCCTCAAGACAAAAACCGTTGTCACAAACTTTGATGAACACAAGACTTTCGCTCGTTGGCATTGTACGGAGGATTCAATCCATCGCGTGAGGGGAAAAGGCAATTGAGCAATTTTGTCCAAGATTTTCCCTTGTAAGCCATTTATTGATATTGGAAGAATAGAGGTTGAGAAATGGCAAAAACACAATCAAATCATTTTCATTTTGCAAACGCCAAGAGTGATATCAACATGACGGTCCTCAATGCTGTCATGTCGGATTTTTCCTATTCTAAACACGCCCACGAGGAATTGGCTCTCGGGGTCACGACTGGAGGAATTCAGGAATTTTCTTGCAACGGTAGCGAGTTTAGAAGCTCTCCGGGCAACATTATTCTGTTTAACCCCGGCGATGTGCATAATGGGAATCCCGGAAACGACGACACGTTGAAATATACGATGCTCTACCTCGAACCAAAAGACTTTAACCCGCTTTTAGGGAGTGCCACAGCGTTGAATAAAACGGAATTCCGACTTTCGGAAAACCATTTTACTGACAATATTCTCCAATCCTTGATCCTGAGAACATCTCAGCTCGTTGATGAGACAGGGCACTCTTCCCTTGAGTACGAACACGCTCTGTACAAAATAGCGCAACGAATAGCCCAAAGAATGGGCATTTTTAGTCCAGATTCCTGGATAAGCAATAAAGACACGCTGCTATTAAAGGTCACAGAGTACATCCATGACAATATCACGGAAAATATTTCAATCAATGATCTTAGTATGGTGGCAAATATTTCAAAATATCATTTCATCCGTTTGTTTCGAAGCCAATTCGGATTGACGCCGCACCAGTACATACTCAACCACAAGATCAACAGGGTAAAAGAAATTCTCGGAACAAACGAATCACTTTCCCACATTGCGCAGGATTTCGGTTTTTTTGATGTGAGCCACTTGAATCGCCATTTCAAACGTTCCTATGGGATCACTCCCAAGCAATACCTGCACCAATTGACGAAATAAGGACAACCACATGCTCGGAATTATACTCTTCTGCGTGGGGGTAATGTATACTCCCGGCCCCGTAAACATACTCAGCCTAAAGAACGGAATGCAACAGCGATTCAACGCACACATTCCTTTCTCTCTCGGGGTGGCGACAGCTCTGAGCATATGGTTTCTTTTGATCGGCTACACGGGCAGTGCCGTAATCAACGAAAACGCCATGCCGTTCATCGCCACTGCGGGCGTCGGTTTTATCCTCTACCTTGCCTGCAAAATTATCTCGTCAAATATCGACATATCGCAAAACAGCAGCAGCGCAACCAACCTCACATTTCGAGACGGGCTTTTGATGCAACTCCTGAATCCGAAAGCCTTTGTCGTCGTTCTTCCGGTAACAGCCGTTCAATTTCCGGCAGCAGGAATCGGGGGAAGTGAAATCGCGGTGTGGTCCATGGGACTCGGCGCTCTCGGTTTCGGTGCACCGTTCGTCTACGCCTTTGCAGGTTCGAGGGTTTCCAAATATTTCGAAAATCCCGTTTACATTAAATGGCTGAATTACATCATGGGAGCGATCTTGATCATCGTTGCCTTAGAGATGGCATACGATCACATCTACCTTACATTCTCGTAGCGACACACTTCTTAAGCGTACCACGACGAGACAAAGGGCTGAGTGAGAAATCACTCGCCCTTTTCTTTTACAGATAGCGCATTAATGCGAATAGACTTCGTCTATTCCACTGACGTACTTAGATTTTTTCGAAAAGAAGAACGGGAATTCATCCACAACGGGAGAAGCATCCATATCAAACTCATGATTATATTTAAGCTCCAGAACCGCTTCCCCATCAAGGCTGCCGAAATGACCGGAGCGTTCGATGACACTGGGATGCGAATACCGAAGGTCATAATCCATTGTCGCCCGGAACCTTTCATCGGCAGAGAGAAAATACCGCCGCCTGTAGCGATTGAACAAGGCGGGTCGCGTTTCTGCCAACTGCAATTTGACATCCTCTGGAAGTGCGAGCGTATTTGAAAAGGAAAATGTCGCAAGGTCGCCGGGTTGCAACGAGATGGGAAAAACATCCTTGAAACCGGCAGCGCCCACCTTGCGCTTTATCTCAAAGCGGCATTCCTTGGCCAAAGTTGTATCTCCATACCAACGAATACGCAGTTTCTTTCGCTCTGCAACGCCTTGGACGTTCTCGTTGTAGAAACGAAACATCGGCGTATCAAAATAGATATTATTGACGATCCGTTCAGCAAATATCTCTTTGAAACCAAAACTGCTGTACCGCAAAATCGAGGCCAGATTCTGCACCATATGCAACGGAACAATGAACTTCCTTTCATAGCGACAGGAACGGGTTCCGTCCGTGCTGGCCGTGTTCATTAGATAAGATTCCTTGCCTGAACAATCGTCATGTTGGCGTCGGGATATTGCTCTCGAAATTGCTGCCCCAGCACTTCGAGAATCTGAATAGTATTGATCTCCACAAGAAAACTGACATGACTTGAAGTGTCGCTTGTCTCAAGACGGGTAAACTCATAGGCCACCTCATTCTTGTCCAAAAAGCTCGAGACCGAGGAAAGCAGGTCTTTTCCGGGACCATACAGAGTCACAAGATACGCGTTCTCCATATGTTTATTTGCCCGAATTTTACGAAACAAAATGAAGCCGATGCAAATGGCCCAGAATGCAGCCAGAGTAATGCCGAACTTTCCAGCACCGAATCCAAGCCCGATGGCGACGGTAAAAAAGAGAAAGGCAAGCTCTTCCGGTTCCTTAATCGCTGTCCTGAAACGAATGATGGAAAGGGCACCGACAAGACCGAGGGAGAGAGCAAGGGATGCCTTGACCACTGAAATGACGAGCATAATCGTCAGGGCAAGCATCACAAAGGTGTTGGCAAAACGCTTGCGATTGGAAAGCGAAGCTCCGAAAATAGTATAAACAGAAGCCACGAGTCGCGCACAACCACCACTGAAAACAAACCCCACACAGAATTCAACATACGGAGTGGGAATCGGCAGTACACCGGCCCAAAGAGACAAGCCACTGAGATTAAACCACGTCAAACCGGACCAGATTTCATCAACCTGATCCTGAGCCAGCTTCGGCAACACTCGCTGCATGGCCACGAAGTAGACGACTCCGAGAACAAGCCCAATTCCCACGGCAACAGGCAGTTCATTCAACAAACGGGACAAATCGCCTCGGCTGGCCGCACTGTTGATGGCAAAAGATGAAGCCGCCGACACCGCTCCGACCAGACAACCGAAGAAGCGGGTTTTACTGCCCATAAAAGAAAAAGTATTACTCATTATGCTGCTCTTGGACTATAGACGGCTTGAACAGGGCACAGTCCGTAAATGCCTTGCCTGCCTGTATGTGTATCTGTGGTTGCTTACTGCCCGGGGTCATTTTCCAACCCGCAAAAACATATCCGGGGGCCGGAGTCGCGGTAACGGTAATCTCCATATTTTCAGGGACAAGCCCCTGCAGGATGCCGTCATCAAGCGGGACACCCTCCGCAACGATCATTCCTTCACCCTGCTTATCAATGCGTATCTTCGTATATACCGGTTTACCAACAGCAAACCGTTTATCAAGAATCGACAGCATGGCCTGTGGTCTTTGTCGACAATACTCGCGAAGGCCTTCAAGGTTCTGTTCCCAATCGCCCACAGTCATGAACAGTCTGTCCGGCTTCCAGTCCCACCGCCATCGGTCGATATGTCGCTGCATTTCAGGACGAATGTCACCAGCAATACGATCAAGAATAGTCATTGATCTGTCAGGATCGAAGGTGGTCAGCATATGTACAATCAGGCGCCCACAAAAATCTTTAACAAACTGCGTGTTTTCTGCCAACTGCGCAAACATGAGACCGCGGCCGCCCTGCCGTTGGTAAAGCTTTGTAAACGGATCAACCTCCGGGCCTTTTCCGCGCTTACCGTTAAACCCTCGATCAAGGTCGAAAAGAATCCATTGCCACTTGATCTCTTTTGACTCAGGTCGCCAGCATTTGATGTTTCCGTCGGGCCAATCAGGATTGCCGGAATACAACTCCACTGCCAGATAATCCAGAAAAGCATCGACATCCAACTGCGACAAGGCAGGCTTATAATCTCCTTCGACCGGGACAGGCCCCATGTTGGCAAAAGGTCCTTTTGCTGAAGCAACCTGCCCTCCGCCGTCCATCAAGGAAATACGCTGAATGGGCAAATCATGGCGAGCAAGCAGATTCTTACGCATCATGAATTCCCGCAGGCCGTAGACCCCCCAATAGGAGCCATTGAGATATACGACAACGGGACGGTAAGGCATGATGTCACAGGCTACTCGGTTTTCCACCAAAGACTGAATGAACGCGTCCCGAATCTGTGTCCGCAGCCAAGCGTCGCCGCCGTTACGAAGAATGAAACCGGCGTAGTTTTCCCTTTCGACGTGAGGGAAAAGCTGACGCTGAAGACCGTATGGTTCCTTTTTACTCGTTGTATATACGGCAAAGGATTTTTGTGGCCGACCACGGGAAGCCCCGCCAAAAATGCGGGTTTTACCGTCCACCGACCAATTCTCGACAGCTGAAAAGAACTCTATATGTACCGGCCTACGCCAATTATTACTCCAATTTGGGGCAAAGCTTTCACCCTTTTGAGGCGAATCGCCCTCCGTATATATACCGATTTCCGGGTCCCACAGATTTTTCGGAGCCGTGACAACAGAAACCACGGGGAGATTTCCCGGTTCATTCACAATATAGGAGCTGATCTTTCGAGCAAGGACTTTCCCTTCCGATGAGACTGCGGCAACCCGAATAGCGGTCGTTTCCGAGAGGGAAAGAGGACCTGTCAAAAGGAGCGATGTAGCCTCTGGGATGGTACCGTCCGTGGTATATCGGACCTGCATGCCTTTAGGGACTGAGACATTCAGTTCGACCGCGTCCTCGTACATGCCTCCGGGAGGGGAGAAGAGGATGGGAATATCTGTGTCCACAGCGAGAAGAACCGAACTTTCCTGATTCGCGCTCCCTTTAGTCGGGCTGGCGTGAATATAAAAAGTATCGCCACCATCAGGCCATCTACCCAGCGAGGTAAATCGCGGAAGGTCATTGTAAGAAACGGAATCAATCAGTTCGCCCTCGGGAGAAAAAAGCCCTACTTCTCCGGTAACACTGGTCAGCCGGAAAGAGGTATGATCGTAACGGTCTTTTTTGTCGCAATAAAAGACTTTGTAGCCACGCGGAGGACACACAAAATCCGCCCGAATAGGCCACTGTTGTTCCTCAACATTTTTCGTCAGGATGTATCCCTTAAGCGAAAGAGGTACATCGCCTCTATTATACAGTTCTATCCAGTCGGGATAATTTGACGATCCATCAACGAAAACCTCGTTGATCACAAGCGGGGAAGGGGTGTCGGCCCGGGCCGAAGAAAGCGGCAATGCACAAAGACACAAAAGCACCACACACAGGGTGAAAAAAAGGTCGTCGCGGGTACGAAAATGGAATTCATTCATAGTGTGTCTTTATTGTTGGTAAGCCGTCATTTTCCTACCGGAGATCATGATAGTTGTAAACTGCCGGAAGCCTGTTGCATCAAGCGTTTCGCCTGTAACGACACATTCCATATAGACATAAAATACTACCGACAACGGCAATTCGTTACTCTTCCGTATGCCCTGTCAAAAAACGGGATACAACAGTTGATCACCCAACATGCACCATATCATACCAATCTCAACCAAATAAAGAGACGGTTCCACCCCGGAAAGGCTCACCCTTTCCGGTTTGAAACCGTACATATTTCGAACACGGTCCTCAGCGCACTGACGACCAATAATACACTACTTGATGACTGCAGCCCCAGCTATGGCCACGCTTTCATCTTCATCAACACTGCCACCGCTCACGCCGATTGCACCAATGATAACGTTATTTGCATCCACCAGCGGAACGCCTCCGGCAAAGAGAATCAGGCCGTCATTGCTGACTTCAATACCGTAAAGGGATTTTCCAACCTGAGAAGCGGCTCCCAGAGCGCGGGTGGGCATATTGAAGTAACGAGCCGTGACTGCTTTCTTGATAGAGATGTCAATGCTGCCGATAAAGGCGTCTTCCTGACGATAGAAGGCTTTGAGATTACCACCGGCGTCAACAATGGCGATATTCATCGGGACCTTGATAGCCTCGGCCTTCTTGAGCGCAGCCGTCAAAATGGTCTGAGCTTGAGCGAGTGTGATATCTCCAGGCAATGTTTTAACAGGGCTGCCTGCAAGAGCAGGAAGAGAAAAAGACAACATGAAGGAGAGAGCAAGAATTGTAGAGAGCATCAGTTTTCGCATGTGCGACTCCTTAATAAAGAAATTAGCGCGTTGACATTTTGTAACGCCTCACTGCCGACATCTGCATCCGGCCAATCGGGGTTACACCGCATAACGCAACGTCTGGACGAGAACTCCAAATTCCTTTCACAGGGCATAACGCGAAGAACACCCTGCAATTAAAAACATACCTACGCCTGACGTATAGCCAAGACAACAGGATTTTTGATTTATCTTTCATACAAACGCCTGAAAAGGATTGAAAGCAAAGCACAAAAAAAGATCAGACCCGACGTATATTTTTCATTCGTCAAAATCTGATCTTTTTTGCAGGCCTCAGGCCTTCATTTTACAATGATTCAAATTCAAGATTTTCCTGATATTGCCGGTAATCATCTATGCCGACGAAATAGTCCGGGTCTTTCAGCACATTCACAACGCAGATCTTTTCAGCCCGCTTGATGAGACGAATACAATCGGCACTGAGATGCCAAAGATGAACGGACTTGCCTGCACGATGATACAACGCGGCAATCTTATTAATGGCTTCGATGGCTGATTGATCCATGATCCGGGATTCCTGAAAGTCGATGATGACTTCATCCGGGTCGTTGATCACGTCAAACTTGCTCAGAAAAAGCGCGGTAGAGGCGAAAAACAGCGGACCGTAAATCTGATAATGCTTGATTCCGTGTTCATCCACCATCTTCCGAGCGCGAATCCGCAGGGCGTTTTTCCATGCAAAAATCAGAGCCGAGATAATGACACCACAAATAACCGCGATGGCCAAATCGTACTTCACAGTCAGTACAGTCACCAACACGATAACCAGTACGTCCCACTTGGGAATCTTGTTCACGATGTTGAACGTGCTCCATGCAAAGGTCTTGATGACCACGATGAACATCACGCCGACCAGAGCGGCAATAGGAATCTGTTCTATATATTGTGAGGTGAACAGAATGAAGAACAGCAATGCACCTGCCGCAACAATACCGGACAGACGCCCTCGCCCGCCCGAGGTGATATTGATGATGCTCTGCCCGATCATGGCACAACCTCCCATCCCGCCGAACATTCCATTGACGAAGTTGGCGACTCCCTGCGCCATGCACTCCCGGTTGCCGGACCCGCGAGTCTCAGTCAACTCATCGATAAGCGACAGAGTCATCAGTGACTCGATCAGCCCGATAGCCGCCAAAATGAGCGCATAGGGAACGACGAACACAAGGGTTTCCCATGTGAAGGGCACGGTCGGTATGGCGAATGTCGGCAGTCCAGCCTTGATGCCGGAACCGCCATTGGCTTGGATAAAAGAAAGCACGGTCTGGGTGTCAATATGGTTGAAGATAACCAACAGCGAAACGGAAATAATGGCGATGAGCGCACCGGGGGCCTTCTTGTAAACTTTGGGAACGGCATACAAAATTGCCATGGTCAAAGCCACGAGGCCAGCCATGACCCACAGAGGCTCACCCTGCAACCACTCGCCACCGGTTTGAAACATCTTCAACTGAGACAAAAAGATAACGATGGCCAGTCCGTTGACAAAACCCATCATGACGGATCGCGGCACCATGCGAATAAATTTGCCGAGACGAAAGACACCCGCGAGAATCTGAAATATCCCGACGAGCAGCAACGTGAAGAAAAGATACTGAAGGCCGGCATGTGAACCGGCTCCGCCAAGGGCGTTGCCTTCGAGCACAAGGTTGACCATGACAACGGCCATAGCGCCTGTGGCACCGGAAATCATGCCCGGACGCCCACCGAGCACGGCGGTAATCAAACACATCATGAATGCGCCATACAGACCGACCATGGGTGACACGCCAGCGACAAACGAAAAAGCAACGGCTTCGGGGACAAGGGCCAGAGCTACGGTCAGCCCGGAAAAAATATCGGCTTGGGCACTGCCTTCCAATTTTGCGACAAAAGAGTGGCTTGTTTCCACAAAAAATCCTCTGGAATACTCGAATGATATTGATGTTACGAACAAAGGCAACAGCAATGGAAAAGCACCGGGAAATTCCCAGATGCAAACATAGTTGGCGAGCCGGGTAAGGCTGTCAGCTGAAATGGAAGCGATACATTATGAAGAACAAGACGAAGGACTGAAAACAGGAACGTCGAACTGGCGCCCATAAATATGCGAACTCTCAAGCGGCGTGCTCTATGACCAATATATTAAGGGGAGTCAACTGATAAGTCTACCTTCCACTTATATTCAAAAATTTGGGACGCCATACGCTATAAAAAATAGACAAAAATCACCTCACACGTCCCATACAAGCTATTCCTGACTTCACATCAAAAAAAATATAGGCTAATAATTTTGGCTAATTTACTTTCCTCAAATATTTAGAACACATTCACTCTTCAGAGGCTATGATGCGAGAGAAAAAACAAAATAACTGGTTAACAGATAGAAAACATCACGGAAAAACTTCAATTATGCACTGCGCATTTATAGGGGGAGCCATTCTAACTATTACTTTTGGTGTGCTTTTCTACATAACCATCTTATATAAATCCATATTCCTTTCTAAATATTGGATATCAATCCCCTCTGAATCTTATAATTTGGGTTCTTTGGTAGATGGAGTGAGTGGCAGCCTTTTTGTACTAGCTAGCGCACTTTTGCTTTTTGCAACTTTAATAAAACAGCAAAAAAATTATACGGTTCAACAATTTGAAACCCAATTTTTCCAAATGGTCCAACTCCACCGTAAAAATGTGGAAGAAATGGTCCATCACAGTCCTCGATACAGAGAGGAAATTACAGGACGAAGAGTCTTTATCGAAGTCATTGATCAGTTTTGTCATGCATATGCCAAAATAGGAAACCACCCAGACGTTCAAGATAAAGCAATTCCAGTGGCCTACTTGGCAACATTCTTTGGAGTGGGGGGCATGACCCAAGCGAGTTTAAAACCTCAACTAGACAAACTGACAGGACGTGATTCCCAAAAGATCATTGACGAATTATACGAAATGAAACGAGTCACGCCCAACTCTTTATGGGGAAACGTCAAATCATGGCCCGTTTTTCTTGAGAATGAGAGCAATAATAGTATTGTCTACCTTGGAGGCCACGTTTCACGCCTTGGTCACTATTTCAGACACTTATATCATTGTATTCGATTTGTTGATAAGTCGACGTGCATCAATCAAAATGAAAAAAGAAAATATATTAAAATACTCAGAGCACAGCTTTCTAATGAAGAACAAATTTGCCTTTTTTTGAATTCTCTAAGCCCCCTTGGTTGGGACTGGGGCAAACCATGGGATGGAGTAAAAAGCGGGACAAAAAGCCTGATAATGAAATACGGGATGATTAAAAACATACCAGAAAATGCATTGGCTCAATTCAAGACAAAAAGAGAAGTTCTCAAGAAAGAATCGATAACGATCAAGATAGATATTAAGCCCAATATTTTCTACAATCTGAACTATGAACACCAAAAGGAAAAAACAAAAGAGAATGCACCCGACTTCACGCAACTCGCCTCGGCACAAAGCCAATTTTTATTAAATGAACTGCATCCTTCAAAACATAAAAATAAAGGCAGGCTAGAAGGCCTATTACTCCCTACAATCCTGTGGGGTGGGGTCTTTTTGTTCGGCATCGGTATTTTTTTCATTCTATTATCTGACTCCAAAATAAAACTATTATTAGCTACAGCTAGTGCCTCAATATTATTACTATTGTTTTTCTTTTTAGGCAAAATCAGTACTCAGAAAGAGTAACCAGATAGCCCCACAGGACGCCTTCAGTCTTGCACTCAATCCGAGCTTCAGATAGGTTCTCCAAATCACGATGTCCTTCAGGTGGCCGGTAGGCCATAACAGGGAATCCGGTGTAAAGCCGGAGCGGTCCCGCCGCTGTAATCCTCTTGTATTTTGTTCCATCAAGCCACTGCTTTAGCGGGAAGGCGGAACGAACGGGGAGAGCCAGAAGACCTACCTGAAGCGTTTCTGTCGGTGACGGTCCGCGGAGCCCGTTTACAGACAAGAAAGTTCATACCAGACAACATAGTTGCCTGATTTTCAGCGGTCCTGCCGCGTCAATCACAACGGCAACGGGGCAAACAACGCGACGCCGACAATCCTCGGTGTCGATCTCATCCGCATCCCACTGTTTGCCACAGGAAATTTATGCCAATTCAGATTCAAAAACGTGATGGTTGTATCGAAACATGGTCAACCAAACGCATCGGTGACGCCATTTTCAAAGCACTTAAAGGAAGCGGCATCAAAGACCCGCTGCTCGCCAGCCGACTGGCTGGAAAAGTAGAAAAAAAGCTCGACGGCGTTGATGTTCCAGAACAGGAACAGGTGCAGGATACTGTACAGCAGGTGCTCATGGAAGCCCGCCTGTACAAGGTCGCTGAACGCTACATCATATACAGAGAAAAACGCAGGGAACTGCGCACACAGAACGAGGCCTATCTGGACATCTCCGGTGTCACGGAAAGCTACCTCGACAACGTGGACTGGCGTGTGAGTGAAAACTCCAACATGGTCCACTCCTATCAGGGACTCATTCTGCACATGGCTGGCGCGGTTCAAGCGCGGTACATGCTGGAAAAATACCCTGAAGAAGTCCGTATGGCCCACACTCACGGCTACTTCCACATCCACGACCTTTCCTTTGGTCTGGCCGGTTACTGCTCAGGATGGAGCCTGCGCGACCTGTTGCTGGAAGGCTTCAACTTACGCGACCGTTGTTCATCCACACCGGCCAAGCACTTTGATGCAGCCTGCGGACAAATCGTCAACTTCCTCGGCACTCTCCAGAACGAATGGGCCGGAGCACAGGCGTTCAACAACGTGGATACCTACCTCGCTCCGTTCATCCGTTACGATGGACTGGACTACGAGACCGTGAAGCAGCAGATTCAGAAGTTGCTGCACAACCTGAACGCCACGTCCCGCTGGGGCGGTCAAAGCCCGTTCACCAACTTTACCTTTGACTTTGTCCCGCCGTCCCACATTGCCAACGAAGCAATCATCATCGGCGGCCAGTTGCAGGATTCCACCTACGGCGAATATGCCGAGGAAATGGCCATGATCAACAGGGCCTTCCTTGAAGTCATGCTCGAAGGCGACGCTGATGGCCGCATCTTCTCCTTCCCCATCCCCACGTACAACGTGACCGAGGACTTCCCCTGGGAATCCAAGGAAGGCAAGCTGCTCCTTCAGATGACCGCCAAATATGGCGCACCCTACTTCCAGAACTTCATCAACTCCGACCTCAACCCGGAAGATGTTCGTTCCATGTGCTGCCGTTTGCAGATGGATCTGCGTGAAATCCGCAAAAAGACCGGCGGCCTGTTCGGTGCTGGTGATCTGACCGGCTCCATCGGCGTTGTCACCTTGAACTTGGCAAAACTCGCTTATCTGGCACACAACGAAGAAGACTTCTTCGACCTCGTCAACGAATATGCACATCTCGCCAGCGAGTCTTTGGAATTCAAGCGCAAGGTCGTGGAAAAGAACCTGAACGCCGGAATGTTCCCGTTCTCCCGCCGCTACCTGAAAAACGGTTTCAAGGGCCACTTCTCGACCATCGGTCTCATCGGCGGCCATGAGGCGTGCATGAACCTGCTCGGCAAGGGCGTGAACACCGAATCCGGCTCCCGCCTGATGCAGCGCACCCTCAATCAGTTGCGCGGTCTGGTCGTCAAGTTCCAGGAAGAGACCGGCAACCTGTACAACCTTGAAGCGACACCCGGCGAAGGCACCTGCTACCGTCTGGCCAAGATCGACAAGGAGCTGTACTCCGATATCTACACCTCTGGTGGCGAGACTCCCTACTACACCAACTCCACGTTGCTGCCGGTGGGTTCCAGCTCGGATGTCTTCTTCGCCCTTGAGCATCAGGATAAATTGCAAACCCTGTACAATGGTGGCACGGTCTTCCACACCTTCCTCGGCGAAGCTGCTCCAGATGAAGAGAGCGTAAAGAACTTCCTGATCAAGGCCATGACCAAGACCAAGATTCCATACATCTCGGTTACACCCACGTTCTCAGTCTGCGAAGATCACGGGTACATTTATGGCGAGCATTTCGAATGCCCCACTTGTAATAAAGAAACCGAGGTTTACACCCGTGTCGTCGGATACTACCGCCCTGTTGGTCGGTGGAACAAGGGCAAGCAGGAAGAATACAAGGAACGCCTTGAATATTCGCAGCAAACGTTCTGCAAAACAGCCTAGCCCTCGACCATGAGGAGAGCCAATGATTCTTGACGCCAACCAGCTTATTGCGATCCGACAGCGCAACGATGAAGAGGTACGTAGAGGGAACCGAGGAACCCATGGCTATCCAGCCCACACGGTCCAAAACCTGCTGCATACAATCGAAGCGCTGAAAAAGGAAAAACGCAAATGGAAAAAGTTGGCACAAGCACGAGGCAAGGCTCTGCATGAAATAGGCGACATTGCGATGGAATCAAACGGCTCTCACGAGTCTTGATCCTATCTGCACATGAACACATAAAGGCCTGCGATCATATGATCGCAGGCCTTTTCTCATATAAAAGAATGTTTCTATTTGATGGGGATTGAAAAACAGAACCGACTCCCTTGTCCATGCTGGCTTTCAACCCAAATTTCACCACCATGATAACTGATGATTTCCCGCGAAATTGGGAGGCCAAGGCCTGTGCCAGAAGGCTTGCCGCTTTTTCGAGTCTGTAGTTGACTAAATTTGCTAAAAATAATCTCCTGCTGATCTTCAGGGACACCTATTCCGGTGTCAGCAACACAAAACAGAAGATCGTTATCCCGCCTCGTCACGCCACAGGTGACACCACCTTCAGAAGTGAATTTTACGGCATTGGAAATAAGATTTATCAGTACTTGAAGCAATCTGTCAGAATCCCCATTGAATGGAGGTAGGCCTTTCTCCACTTCAACCACCAGATCAACTGCATCATCATGGAAAAGAGAATGAGTCGCCGCACGCGCCCGCTCAATCAATTCCCCTGAAACGATCCTGTCATTACGCCATTCGACTCGGCCCGATTCCAACTTCGACAAATCAAGATGATCGTTGATGAGTTCCGTCAACCGGCCGCTTTCAGACATAATGATACCAAGGTTCCCCCTGATACGCCCCGCCTGCTTCGTCAAACGCTCATCGCCTTCCGCCAACGGCTCAAAATGATTCCTGACCGTCTTATCTATAAGCTTGGCAAATCCCTGTACCGAGGTCATGGGAGTCCGTAATTCATGTGATACCATGTCGAGAAATTCTGACATGAGACGACTCGTGGTTTCAGCCATCTCCTTGGCTTCAAGCATGGCCTGTTCAGATTGCTTACGTGACGTTATATCCATGATGTTCTCAATAATCTGAATCAACTTCCCGTCTTCATCGAACACGGGATAAGCGTGAATTTCCACGTATGACACAGTGCCATCAGGGTTAATGTGATCATGCTGAACAACCGCAGGTTTTTTCGTTTTCTTGACGACATGCACCGGACAAACATTCTCTCCACACGGCATGTCGCTGCCATGCAACAGCTTATGACAACAGACATCTTCCACCAAGCGTCCTTCAGAGGCCGCGGAGTTGGCAAGCTTGACGGTATAGTCTTCAATATCAATAACTACGAGCCCATGATTGATGGAATTAATGACTGAATTAAGGAAATCGCTCTTGGCACGACTTTCCTTTTCCGCCTTTATACGTTCCTTAATTTCACGCTCTAAAAAAAGATTGGTTGCAGCTAACTCGGCAGTCCGCTCTTCAACCCGCTGCTCCAATTCATCATGCGCCAGTCTCAACGCCTCTTCGGCTCTCTTGCGATCAGTAATGTCAAGCATGACACCGAGCAGCCCAGCTGTCTTTCCCGCCGTATCCTGAAATAAGGATTTCGTAAAAAATACCTCATGTATGGTACCATCGGCAGACTGCAACTGTGTTTCATATCGTTGTTCACCACCCACAGCAAAAAGATCGTCGTCTGCTTTCTTGTATATTCCGGCAAGTTCTCTCGGGGCCAAATCAAAAACCGTCTTGCCCACTATTTCATGCATTTCACGTCCGAGCATCGTACGAAAAGCTTTGTTGCACCCAAGATATTCCCCCTTCGTATCTTTATAAAAAACAGGGCTCGGAATATTATCAATCAATGTTTGCAAAAAAAGATTCTTCGCGCGATGCCGTCTTTCGTCTTCGCGCCTCTTTATAAAGCTCACGACAACAAATGTGATGGCAACGGCGAAACCCAATAAAAAGAGGTCAAAAACGATACTGTGATCAAACAAACGCAAACTCCATAGGTTCTTTTACGAGTCAACAGTATCGCAAAAAAAAACCAACATGCTCAATTATTAAATGACAAAACATCGGGCATGCCTGCAAGCACACCCGATGTAGTAACAAAGATGTCTATGACACGCAGTGAGCTATGGGCTCAAACGACTCAGCAACTCCCCAATATATCCATCCAAACGATCAACTTCCGGCAATGACAAAACGGAGGCATCCGTCATCTGTCGTCCCACCAATCCATCAAGCGGAGGAATGGAAAGCGACCACTCTGGCAAACCATCCAAATCCGGTGGTTCACCTCCTGCGTATCGATTGAGGACCAAAGCCTGATTGGTCAATCCGAGATCAGAAGCCATGCGCCCCACCTCAGCACCGGTCTGCAAACTCCGCATGGACGGCTCGGACACAATCACCAATCCATCCACGTGGGTCACGGTTCCACGTCCCAGATGTTCGACACCGGCTTCAAGATCCACCAGAACCCATTCGTCCCGATCCATAACAATATGCGCCAACAAAGCCTTTAACAACGCATTGGCGTCACAGGCACAACCGCCGCCCGCATTGGTCACGGCACCCATAACGAGAAGCCGTTTGCGCCCCGGTGTCATGCCGTCAACCGGCTCTCCACCCAACGGCACATCCACGGCCAGCTCTTCAGGCAAATCCCCGACGTCCGGGTTCAAATTCAGAAATCCCCCGGCATGAATACGTTCCCGCACCAAATCCTCTCGCTGAATGAGTGGCTGCGGTAACTGATCCAATGCCATGCCAGAGGCCTGCCCCAGCGACAACGCGGTATCCGCATCCACCAACCAGACATTCTTCCCGTTCCGGGCCAACCAGTCGGCAGTCCACGCTGCCAACGAGGTTTTACCAACCCCACCTTTCCCGGCAAATGCTATTTTCATGAATGTGCCTCCGGCGGCTTAAGAACCTTTTGGAAAAGGTTCTTAAGAATCTCCTAAACTTTTTGTCGCGCTTCGCGGGGTATCACGAAAATACGACTCTTTTAACTCTATGCAATTTTGCACCAATGAAAATTCACGCCTCACCTTTTCGCTCTCCTAACCCTCGCCGCAAGCGCACAAAAAGTTTAGGAAAGGAAAGAGGATGGGGGTCCGGGGGAAGGGGAGAGGGAGAACCCTTTTCAAAGGGTTTCCTTCTCCCCTTCCCCCGGCCGCCGGAGGCATTCTTATTCGCTCAACCCAAGACCTTTACGCTTGGCTTTGATGCGTTCATCGAACATTTCGGCGGTCTTAACCGCATCGGGTTCGATAAAGAAGGACGCGCCAACCAAATCTTCAAGACCGGACACGGCAAGATTGGTAACGGTTTCGGAACCGAGGATATTCGGCGGATGCCCAAGATGAGTATAAATACCTGATGCCACAGCATAGAGACCAATGGCAGCAGCCTTTTCCGAATACCATTCAGGCGACGATGCACCCACGGGCAAATCAGAGATGTCCACACCCAGCTCATTGGCCAAGGCGGCGCACAATTGAATGATACGGGAATTATCCACACAGGAACCGTAATGTAGAACCGGTGGAATACCGAGCGCACCACAGATTTTCTTCAGACCGGGACCAGCCATCTCGATGGCTTCTGGCACAAGAAGACCAGCCTTGCCTGCGGCCGTGGTGACACATCCTGTGACGATGACGAGGATATCCTTCTTGATCAGTTCCTTGGTCAGCCCAACGTTGAGGGAGTCGTGCTTGATCTTGGGATTGTTGCAGCCAACAATACCCACCGCACCACGAATATCGCCATCGGCAATGGCTTTGACCAACGGATCGAGGGTGCCGCCCAAGGCTTCAATCACGGCTTCGTTAGAAAATCCAGTCATGATTTCGATGGGTTCTCCGGGAATTTCCACGCGCCCAGCATCACGCTCGGCAAAGGCCTCAATAGCGATGGACACGATTTCCCGCGCCTGCTTCATGGCCGTACGCGGCTGGAAATCAAAATGAATGGCACCAGTGAAACGCGCCTTGTTGGCCGTATCGATGAATTTGGTGTGATAGCAGCCGGATATCTGTACAAGACTCGGCATAATACACTGGTAGTCTACCACAACGGCCTCGACAGCCCCGGTGATAATCGCCAACTCGGTCATGAGATGATTGCCCGCCATGGGGATACCCTGACGCATGAGCAGCTCGTTACCGGTACAACAAAGACCGGCCACATTAATACCAGTAGCACCAAGTTCTTTGGCACGCGCCACCATTTCCGGCTCACGTGCTGCGGCCAAAATCATCTCGGAGACGACTGGGTTATGACCATGAACGAGCAGGTTGACCTTGTCTTCCTTGATGACCGCGAGATTGGCCGTGGACATCTTGGGAGTGGGGGTGCCGAAGATAACATCAGAAAGCTCGGTTCCGATCATAGAACCACCCCAGCCATCAGCCAGAGCAGTTCGGGCAGCGTGAATAAGCGTGTTCGGTGCATCGTTGTCGCAGCCCATATGAGTGCGGTGCATCATCTCGGCAATCTCACGGTCAACACCGCGCGGAGTCATGCCGAGCTTTGCCCATTTTTTCTTGCGGACTTCCGGTACACGAGACAGCAGCGAAACAGATTTCTTGCGAGAGCCAAAATCGGCAAAGAAACATTCCATGAGATCCTCAGCCACGGCCATGAGTTCACGACCTTCAGTCTCAATACCGACTTCACCGGCCAACCTGAACAGCTTGCCTTCATCGGTAATCTTGTAGTCAGGAGCCTCGCCCTCGACAATGGCCTCCAGTACCTCGATGAGATCACGGCCATGATCGGAATGGCCAGCTGCGCCACCGGTCACAAACCGGCCAAAGTTACGGGCAACGATAACATCAGCATCTGCGCCACACACTCCACGGGGACGCTTTTCGCTGACGCGACACGGCCCCATGGTACAGTTGCGACAAGTGGTACCAAGTTCACAAAATTTGCAATGAGGCGTTTGCTGATCCAAACGATCATGGACAGTTTCAACGCCTTCCCTTCTGGCCTTTTTGAGCATTGCTTTCGCGTCGTCCCAAATAGTCAGTTCGTCAATAGGTCTCGGTTCTTTAGCCATACATTTCTCCTTCCCTGGTTTCCCGAACGGCAGCCACGCCCCGTACGGAGGATTACACAAAGAAAACCCTATTCTGATTGGGAGAATACACCGCTCCAATACCTGTGTATGTCAGATAGCCGACAAATGAGATGAAAAAGACAAAAAAATAACCCGGATTTTTCATATCCAGGCTAATTTTAAGATTATTTCTTGTTTAAAACAGTCACTCACCGACAGCCCGCTCCAACGCGTCTACGTCTGGGATAAAATATTCTCCCCGTCCACGTTTTTCCATAAGACCAGCACGCTCCATGTCATTAAGCAACGTGGAAACGGTTTGCCGAGAGGCCCCCATAAGTTGCGCGAGTTGTTCAATGGTCAAATCCAATTTGAGCACGAGGCCACCGTCTTGGCGTACCCCTGCATCACGGGCTTCACGGAGGATATAGTCCATAAGGCGATTATAAATATCCTTGAAAGCCAGACCGCCAATAATGGAGAAAGAATTTTGCAAAATATGACCAAGAACCCGGACCATGGTTCGGGTAAAAAGAGGCACTTCGGCCATCCATCGTTTTACAGACTGGACATCGGCCACCAACAGCGCCGTATCCTCAAAGGCCTGAATAAAACAGCCCGCATGCGTTGAATACAAATCTCCAGGGCCAAGAATGGCCAAGGTAAATTCCTTGTCCTCGTAAGCCAGATAGACTCGCACTCGCCCCTTGGAGATAACAAATACCCTGTTCTTCGGCTCATCAGGCTGAAAAATAACATTGCCTTTGGGAAAAGAACGTTCATTGAACACAGCCCGGAGTTCAGCCAATTCGGGACGTTCCAATTCATCGAGCAAATTCACGCCAGAAAATTTCATATTTTCCCCTCTTTGAGGTAGACATATCATGCTAATCAATCAGCTGCCAACTGAGCGAATGAGCGTCCCCCTTTTTGGTTGCCATCAACGCCAAATTATCCAATAGTGAAAAGGTGAAAAGAAATATAATTACAATCGCATGTATAACCTTGCTTCTGACGGCGGTCATACCCCCAACGTCCTTTGCAGCCGGTTACCCCGAATGGCAGGCTCCAAAAACCTGTATTTTCGGCATGCCATACATCGGTAGTGCCGTCAGAAAAGGGAACACAGGACTGATCACTGACATACTTATCCGCGTATACGAGACAGAAGGCTATGAACTTGTTCACCAGGAATTGCCGTACAACCGCGCAATCGACGAGCTCCTTTCCGGGACCATCCACTGTACCTTGGACATTGAGGACACCCGTCAAAAAGTTTTGCAGAGCAAGCAAGCTATTATCATTTATGATCTGGCGGCGGTTTATCTTCAAACACACACATTCAAAGGGATACAATCCTTAGCCGGGAAAAAGGTCGCGTATTTACATGGATACGAGATGGATCACTTGTTTCCGGTTAAATTCAAACCTCGACAAGCTTACGATTTGAGTTCCGCCATCCAGATGCTCGACAGGGGACACATTGATTATGTCATCGACGACGAAACGCTGCTCAAAGAGGCCATATTCGAGGCTAAACTCCCATCCACGGAATTTGACATTACTTATATCGCAAGCATGAAGTCCCATCCAATATTCGCCCCCACGGATGAAGGCCGCAAGTTCCGTGATATCTACGACCGTCGGATACCAGAAATGATCGCCACCGGAGAGCTTCAGGACATCCTGCGAGCACATGGGGTCACCGAAGAAAGTATTGAAAAATTGCTCAAGGCAAACGCCCGGTAATTCCCATGGATGAATACGGATGCACTGCCAGGCTGTACGACCCGATTGTCGGTCCCGCTCTACGTCCCATTCACACCGCAATAGTTGATGCGCTGTTACTCGCAAAGGTTGATTGCATGGTGGACCTCTGTTGCGGCACAGGAATGCTCGCCGGAATAGCGGCTTCTTCAGGGATAAGTACTACTGGTGTAGACATTTCCCGGACCATGATCAATGTCGCCCGCAGGAAACGACCAAACGCCACCTACATCCATGATGATGCTACAAATCTTGCTTTCCCCGACCAATCGTTCAACGCAGCAACCATCAGCTTTGCATTGCATGAAAAGCCACGGATTCTCGGTGTCGCCATTATGAAGGAAGCTCGACGAGTGGTGAAGCCCGGAGGATGTATCATCATTGCAGATTACCTTGCCCCACCTTCCGGCAGTGCCGCGTGTACGGGGTGGGTTATCCACATGATAGAAAGGATCGCGGGCAAGGAACATTACCGTCTTTTCCTCGAATATATTGCAAATGGATGTATGCACGGATTCTTTCAGCACATCGGGATCAATGGTCGCTTAATTAAGAGCCACCTCAATGGATGGGCCGGCATCTACCATGTTGAATGTTGATGCTCAGTCAATTTTTCCGCATACTTCATTCATTGATGTAATCACATCAATGATACACCCGAAGAGGAATATATATGCTTGAAGGACTATGGACGCTGGAAAACCTCATCGCGCTCATTACACTCGCTGGTCTTGAAATCGTTCTCGGAATCGACAACATCGTCTTTGTCGTGGTGGTGACCAATAAATTGCCCGAAGCGTCCAGAGCCACAGCTCGACGGCTTGGCATCGGGTTAGCCATGTTCACCCGTATTGCACTTCTCCTTGCCATTTCTGCCATCATGGGGTTGACCGCTCCATTGTTTACCGTGTTTGACCACATTGTCTCAGGTCGAGATATAGTGCTTTTAACAGGTGGGCTTTTCCTGTTGGCCAAAGCAACGCATGAAATTCATGACAAACTGGAAGGGCCGGGTTTTGAAGAAGGACACGTCCGCTCGCAATATTCGTACACCAGTGCGATTATCCAAATACTTCTGCTTGATCTCGTGTTTTCGCTCGACTCGGTTATTACAGCCGTAGGTATGGCCCAGCATATTGGTGTTATGGTTGCTGCCATCGTTATTGCGGTGATTGTGATGCTGTTGTTTGCCGGGCCGGTCAGTGAGTTCGTGTCCAATCATCCGACTGTACAGATGCTTGCTTTTTCCTTCCTGTTGTTGGTTGGTATTTTCCTTATGGCCGAGGGTATGCATAAGCATATTGATCGTGGGTATATTTATTTCGCCATGGCTTTTTCGCTGTTTGTGGAATTCTTGAATTTGAAGATGAAGAAGAGAAGGAAGGCTGCTCTTTCAGGCAGCTGATGAAGAATTGAAGATGCGCCTTCGGCGAGAGTCATTTTTGGGTGCTGAAGCACCCAAGGCTTTCCATGCCCTGCCGGGCGGGCCTCCTTTTTTGGCAGCGCCCAAAAAAGGAGCAAAAAAGGTCGCTTGCGCTAACTTGGCCGCCCCCATGATTGGCGGCAAGAATCTGATCCAATCGAGTCGGCTCCACCCTGTCAAAAGTATAAGCCCTAACCCTCCCGTGAGACTTCAGTTTAAGACAAATTACCACATCCCCTGACGAAAACCGCCTCCTTCGATTGGTCAGTTTCTAAGCCGCCGATCAAGGGCTGAGTCCCGTCTTCGTCTGGTTGGGCGGGAAAGAAATCGTCTTCGGAAGGAGAGCGCTGTTGGGGTGCTGAAGCACCCCAAGGCCCTTTATGGATAACGAAGAACCTAAAATCAAAATAAACACCTACAACGAGAAGCCCCTTACAACGACGGACAATTGATAACGGGCCTTAGAGCCTGTCCCGCGCGGCGAAATGTAGCCCGACCGAGTCTGTGTCACATACAATCCTGTCGGGCAGTGGAGCCGCGTACAGGCTCTTGGGTCCGTTATCAGGCTCACAACGAAAAGGCGTTTTTTGCCTCCTTTTTTTCGCCTCAAAAAAAGCAGGTCGCCGTAAAGGCGAAACCTTTTAAATGATTCCGTTTGCACCCTCATTGCGAAGCACGCAACGCTCATCAAAATAAAGAAGCTCCTCTTTCCTCTTTTCTCACTGTTTTTTCCCACCGTCAGCAGCTAACTCATTTCAAATGAAAACTATTTATGATTATCGAAAAGCCTAGAATCAAAAATAAACACCTACACCGAAAAACCCCTTACAGCGACGAACAATTGATAACGGGCCTTAGAGCCTGTCCCGCGCGGCGAAATGTAGCCCGACCGAGTCTGTGTCACAGACAATCCTGTCGGGCAGTGGAGCCGCGTACAGGCTCTTGGGTCCGTTATCAGGCGCACAACGAAAAAGGCGTTTTTTGCCTCCTTTTTTTCGCCTCAAAAAAAGCAGGTCGCCGTAAAGGCGAAACCTTTGAAATGATTCCGTTTGCACCCTCATTGCGAAGCACGCAACGCTCATCAAAATAAAGAAGCTCCTCTTTCCTCTTTTCTCACTGTTTTTTCCCACCGTCAGCAGCCAACTCATTTCAAATGATAACTATTTATGATTATCGAAGAGCCTAGAATCAAAAATAAACACCTACACCGAAAACCCGTTACAACGACGGGCAATTGATAACGAACCTTAGAGCCTGTCCCGCGCGGCGAAGCGTAGCCCGACCGAGTCTGTGCCACAGACAATCCTGTCGGGCAGCGAAGCCGCGTACAGGCTCTTGGGTCCGTTATCAGGCTCACAACAAAAAGGCGTTTTTTGCCTCCTTTTTTTCGCCTCAAAAAAAGCAGGTCGCCGTAAAGGCGAAACCTTTGTAATAATTCCGTTTACACCCTCACTGCAGATGCACGCAACACCCACCAAAAAACGAAGTCCCTCTTTTCTCTTTCCTTATTACGAAAGCACGCAAACCAAAAAAATGCCGGAAGAAGCAGCGCTTCTTCCGGCATTTCCATTCTTGTTTTAAAAAACGAAATCTATCGTTAAATAACCTTGTTCAAAGGATATTCAATAATCCCCTCCGCTCCAAACTCGACGAGGCGGGGGATCAAATCGCGAACAACCTGTTCTTCGACCATAATTTCAACAGACAACCAATTGGGATCCTGCAACTCAGCCACTGTGGGAGAGTTGAGAGACGGCAACGAGCCGTTCAAATCAGCCAACTTGTCTTTAGGCAGGTTCATCTTGAGGCCGACCATTTTCTCAGCCTTGAGCGCACCCTGCAACAACAGGTTGATTTCCTTGATGAGCTTGCGTTTCTTGGGATCTTCCCATGCTTCCTTGTTCGCAATGAGCTGGGTATTGGTCTGCATCAACTCAGCGATGATACGCAATCCATTAGCCTTGATAGTCGTGCCGGTCTCGGTGATCTCGACAATACCGTCGCACAAATCTTCAACGACTTTGGCCTCGGTAGTGCCCCAGGAAAAAGAGACATCCACATCAATATTCTGAGAAGCAAAATATTCCTTTGTGAAGCCAACCAGCTCCGTGGAAATCTTTTTGCCATTCAAATCTTCAGGACGTTTGTACGGAGAATCACCCTTAACGCACAATACCCAACGGGCCTTACGGTTGGATACCTTGGAATAAATCAAGTCATCCACAACAATCACGTCGGACTTGTTTTCCTTGGTCCAATCCATACCGGTCAAACCGACATCAAAAGTACCATTCTCGACATACATGGACATTTCTTGTGCACGAGCAAGCGAGCACTTGATACGATCATCATCGATGTCCGGAAAATAATTACGGTCATGCAGTTTGATATTCCAACCGGCTTTCTTGAACAGCTTCAAAGTTGCATCTTGCAGGGAGCCTTTGGGAACACCGAGTCGGAGAAATTGATCAGACATTATTTATATACCTCTTTGGGGTCGAAAACGACGGGGGAGCATTCTTTGACTTCGCCGTCTTTGAGTTCACGGAAAAAGCAGGAGCGGTAGCCCATGTGACAGGCCGCACCGCCGATCTGGTCGATGAGAAGCACCAAGGTGTCGTCGTCGCAGTCGATGCGGATAGACTTCACCTTCTGTGTATGGCCCGAGGTACCGCCCTTATGCCATAGCGTCTTACGGCTGCGGCTCCAATAATGAGCCTCACCGGTTTCCAGGGTTTTATCCCATGCTTCTTCATTCATATAGGCCATCATCAGGACTTCGCCGGTCTCGGCGTCCTGTGCAATGGCCGGGATCATTCCGTCCATTTTTTCGAAATCTGGTCTGATCATTTGCGGTACCTCATATCAGAACTTACGTATCCGACCCGGGATTGGGCCGGGTTGGTTACATAGCGAATGCAAAGCCAAAGCGCAACTCTCAGGCACGTCGATTTACGGAATTGACATATGAAGACCATACTCTTCTGGGTCAAAAGCTCCATTTTGCCAAATGAGTGACTTCCTTTACTCCATAAATCTGAGTCAGCATGCGTGCATTTACCCCCCGTCCGATATCTGATATTTCTCCCCTCAATACAAACTCTATATAAGGAGAATGCGAACATGCCCGTTCGTTCAAAAGATAATTTTTTGGTATTCGGTGCACCTCGTATTGAGCAGGCCGAAATTGATGAAGTCGTTGATTCCATGAAATCCGGCTGGCTTGGAACCGGTCCCAAAGTAGCACGTTTTGAGAAGGATTTTTCCTCCTATCTCGGATCAGGCCACGCTGCTGCATGCAATTCATGCACAGCTGCGCTCCACTTGAGTCTGGTCGCTCTCGGCCTCAAGCCCGGCGATGAAGTCATTACCACACCCCTCACTTTCTGCGCCTCGGTTAACGCCATTATTCATGCTGGATGCACGCCTGTTTTGGCAGACATCAATCCCAGAACCATGAACATCGACCCTGACTGTATCCGTGAAAAAATCACGAGTCGCACTCGTGCGATTCTGCCCGTTCACTTTGCTGGACGCTCCTGCGACATGGACCCCATCATGGCCCTTGCCGAAGAATTTGACCTCAAAATAGTCGAAGACTGCGCACACGCAATTGAGACGACCTACAAAGGACAACACGCCGGAACCTTCGGAGACTTCGGTTGCTTTTCCTTTTACGTGACCAAGAACGTCTGCACGGGTGAAGGCGGCATGGTCATGGCCCGCACTGAAGAAGACATTCAAAACGTCAAGGTTCTCGGACTACATGGTATGTCCGCTGATGCCTGGAAGCGTTTTTCCGATGACGGGTACAAGCACTACGAAGTGATACACGCCGGATTCAAATACAACATGATGGACATTCAAGCAGCAATTGGCATCCATCAACTAAAACGGGTCGAGGAAAATTTCATCCGCCGTTGCGAAATTTGGGATATGTATCAAGAGGCGTTCAAGCCATTGACTGTTGGTCAACCCGCCCCCGAAGAACCAAACACCCGTCATGCACGTCATTTGTACACACTGATGCTGGACCCGGTCCCCTGTGGCATTGACCGTGACGAGTTCATCATGCGCATGACACGACAGAATATTGGTACAGGCGTTCATTATTTGGCTGTTCCCGAGCATCCTTATTACCGCGAACACTACGGGTGGAAGCTGGAAGACACTCCACATGCCGTCGCCCTCGGACGCCAAACCGTCAGCCTTCCACTGTCAGCCAAATTGACCGACGACGATGTCGCTGATGTCATCGAGGCCGTCAAACTCTGCCTAGAGGACTAAACCATGCGCCGACTTGCTACACTCACAAGCGTTGCTTTGACGCTTCTCTTGCTTGCCACACATGCTTTGGCCGGGACACAATTACCGCCCTTTTCCGCCGAGAACGTACCGGCTGCGCCTGACTATACCGAGCACGCAAGTTGGCTCTCACTCCCTGAAGATCCAAACACGCACCCCGTGGATATCTTCTGGGTTTATCCAACGATTCTCCATGACGATACCCATTGGCTTATGCCGCCGGACAACACACAGTTGCAAAAGGCCGCCGCAACGTCACTGACAACACAGGCGAGTGTCTTCTCAAATCAGGCCAACCTGTACGCCCCACTTTACCGCCAAATGAACATGGCAGCCCTCTCACTCCCGCAAAAAGATGTCGAAAACCTGATCAGCTATGGAATGGAAGATGTTTGGCAGGCGTTCACCTATTATTTGAAAAACTTCAATCAGGGTCGCCCCTTTATTCTGGCCGGGCACAGTCAGGGGTCCGATATACTGGTTGAACTTCTCATCAAACATTGGGGTCAGCTTGGGATAGAAAATAAACTGGTAGCCGCCTACATCATAGGCTGGTCCATCACCAAGGGTGATTTAATCAACAACCCCGCCCTCAAAATGTGTGAAGACTCGACCCAGACAGGCTGTTTCATTTCCTATAATTCAGTCGCTCCCGGCAAACAGAGTGTGGCACCGACCATCCGCTCCGGCGCAATCGTCACAAACCCACTCAGTTGGACTATCGACGGTGAACTTGTTCCCGCTGACCGCAACATCGGCTCTGTCTTCTTCAATGATGACGGGACCACGACAACAGTCCCGCACTTTACCTCTGCCCAAGGCAAAGATTCTGGCCTTGTTGTCCAACCTGCTGACATGAAACTGGTTTCAATCGATTTAAAATCATTCCCCAAAGGGGTGTATCACTTCTATGATTACTCACTGTTTTATGAAAATATAAAACAGAATGTCCATGATCGCATTGAAGCCTTCACGATTCATTAAACATGAAAAAGCCCGGACAATCCGGGCTTTTTCATAAATGGATATGACATCAAACAATCGACTAACAGTCGTGAAAATCCTTATTAATGTAGAAACACAGATCGAATAAGTTCTGAACCATTTCGTCCACGATTTCTTCAGAATCAGCAGACGTCGTTTCAACGCTCACGGTCTTGTTGACTATCTTCGAAAAGAGCATGCCAATGAGTTGATCATCGTACATGGTCCAATATTTACTGCCTGAAGGAAATTTCTTGTCGAATCCGTGATAGTACATAACTCTTTTGCTCCAATCGTCCTTATGATTTCTCATGCGTTATTTATCCTATCGGCACGGATTGCCAACCGCTTTATGGACAAAAGGAATAAATCTTCTTTCGTCAATTCAATATGTTGTACTTGCCTATTAAAGACTTAGCCCACATCATATTAATATGATCTAGGACCATTAATCCCGACTTCATAAATTGTAGCAAGTTGCTAAATTGTCGCTCAGATGTAACACTTATGTGCATCGGCTTAGGGTATAGCAGACCCGAACTACACCGAAAGGAGCCAACAGTGTCATCCCAGAAAGTTTTGGTGGTCGAAGATCACAGAGATACTCGCGAACTGCTCAAATACAATCTATCAGCAGCGGGTTTTGATGTTGCAGCAGCAGAAGATGGGCAATTGGGTCTCAACCTCGCCCAAGCATTCAAACCTGATATTATCCTGCTCGACCTCATGATGCCGGGCACAGACGGTTTGGAAGTCTGCCGCCAGTTGAAAGGAGACCCTGCGCTGGCTCGTATTCCTGTCATCATGCTCACCGCTAAAGGGGAAGAGGTCGATAAGATCGTCGGACTTGAACTTGGAGCTGATGACTATGTCGTTAAACCGTTCTCTCCACGGGAACTTGTTTTACGCATAAAGGCCATACTTCGCCGATACGGCGCACCCGAACCTAACGCTCCGAAATTTTGGGAACGAGAAGGACTCAAAATTGATTTTGAGGCACACCAAATTTCCATCGACGAAGAAGAGACATCTCTCACCGCCACAGAATTCAAACTCCTGACCGTGCTGATATCGGGTGCAGGGAAAGTCCAGACACGTGACAATCTGCTCGACACGGTCTGGGATACGCACTTCGAAGGGTATTCCAGAACCGTCGATACACACGTCCGACGACTTCGCCAAAAGCTTGGGCCTTATGCTTCGTGGATAGAAACCATTCGAGGAGTTGGGTACCGCTTTAAAGCTTGAATCCCTTACAATCGAACACGTAAAAACCCCCTGATATACATGTCAGGGGGTTTTTACGTTCCTCGCACATAAATGTGCTGCTGAACTTCAATGAATCTACTAATCGTTACCGAGAGTAATCTGGAAAGCAATTCCGTAGAGGTGATCAAAGAAATCAACATACTCAACAGGAATATGTTTAGGAACGTTGATACGTGAAGGCGCAAAATTGATAATTCCCCGAATATTTGCATCCACAAGGTGGTTAGCTGCACGCTGAGCACGATCCGGGGGCGTGGCAATAATACCGATTTCAAGGTTCAGCTCTGGAGCCTGTTCCTTAAGATGTGTAGGACACACGATTTCCATTCCTTCAAACTCCAACCCGATCTTGTCAGGGTCGCAGTCAAAGGCCGCGCAGATCTTGAATCCACGCCGCTCGAAATCGTGATGACGAAGGAGGGCGCTGCCCATATTGCCGACACCGATGAGTGCGCATTTCCACAGACGGTCAATACCAAGCGACTGCTTGATCGAAGTAATCAGCTCTTGAACGTAGTACCCAACGCCACGCACGCCGAACTCGCCAAAATAGGCAAGGTCTTTTCTGATTTGAGATGAGTTGACTGAACAGGCACGCGCCAGTTTCTCGGAAGAGATAACTTCATTGCCATCGCGCAACAGGTTCTCAAGAACCTGAATATAGACGGCCAACCTGCCGATAGTCGCTTTTGGGATATGTTCGCTTTTCATTTTTCCTGTCTCTTACCGCTTGAAATAGCGGCGGACATGTGATCCTGGATGAGAGTAGAGCTGAAAAAGGGAGGCCGTAGCCTCCCTTAATATTCATTTCGTAAATCTAAAACTAGACGACGAAGAGCAGGATCAGGTTAACAACCAAGGCGTAAATAGCCAAGGACTCGATGAATGCCAGGCCAAGAATCAGAGTGGTGGACAGCTGTCCGCCAGCTTCGGGGTTACGAGCGATACCTTCGCAGCAACCCTTGACGCCCATGCCCTGACCGATGCCGCAGAGACCAGCAGCGATGCCCATGCCGATGGCAGTGGCGTATGCTTTAGCGGACATGACAGCAGGATCGCCAGCAGCGAAAGCAGTGGAAGCAACGAGAACCATAGCCATGGTGGTGAACAGAATTTTAGCGATTTTCATTTTAATCCTCCAAATGGATTACGTAATATGTTTTGGTCCAAGGACCATTTCCCCATAATTAGTCGAGCGGCTCTTAGTGAGCGTGCTCAGTCGCACCTTGCAGGTAAAGCATCGTCAGCATGAAGAAGATGAATGCCTGAATGGTCTTAGCCAGAATGAACAGGAAGTACATGGGCAAAGAACCGACAAGCGGAGCCAGCATGAACATCAGGATCAGGACAATTTCCTCACCACGGATATTACCGAAGAGACGAAGTGTCAGGCTAAGAGGACGAGCGAGGTGAGAAACCGGCTCGAGAATAAGCATGAGCGGTGCCAGTGCAGGAACCGGACCCATGAAATGCTTGATGTAACCAAAGCCCCATTTTTTCATACCAACGAATTGGTAGAAACAGAACACGATGATTGCCATAGCGGCAGGCGTGTTGATGTTTGCGGTCGGAGCATCACAACCTGGAATCAAACCAATCCAGTTCATGCCCAGAATGAAAATAAAAATGGTACACAGCAGCGGCATGAACTGACGGCCCTGTTCGCCGACGTTGGAGACGACGAAGTCTTCCAAACCGCCGAAGATGGTCTCAAAGAGATTCTGGAGACCGCCGGGAACCAACTGCAAACGGCTGCGGACAAGCAGACCGAGAGAAAGAATGATAGCCATGACCAACCACATGTACAAAACATGGTTGATGCTTTCAACGCCGAGCCAATGTTCTACGCTGGCGCCCCAATGGCCGATGCTTTTGAGCATATCCATATATAAGAGAGGATGTGCCAATCCACCTGCAAAACCCATATCCAAGCCTCCTTATAAGCAACTAGGCTATTTTTTCCCCAGCTGATGCAGTCCGGTTGCAGTGATGTTGACCACCACGGTCCCGAGGCCACAAATCAACCCCCAATGGGGAACACGTTCGACTCCTATCAGCCACCAAAGGGCCAGCCCGCTTAGAGTCATCTTTGCCATGAATATTATAAACAGTAAAAACGGTCCTCGCTTTTCGTCGTACACCAACGTCTGAGTCACGCGGGCAAGCGTCCAGAAGTTGACCAAGGCGATTATCGCCCCCGCCGAATAGGCTAAAGACCATCGGGAAAGAAGTGTTACCAGCATGATCACTAGAGAGGTCCCCAGCGACACATAAATCTGATTGCGGACAACGATACGTACGTCCGGCTTAGGAAATCCGCTCTTGACGAGCCATTGCTCAAGCCTTTGGTTAATCGCGTCCAGCACCTTTTTCTCCGTCCTGTTTCAAAGAACTTGCTTTTTTTGCCTCTTCACGCCTCTGGAGCTTTCTGAAATCTTCAAAAACCATTTTAAACCCGGAAACGACTCCTACTAAGAAGAAGATCATTATCAACCAGGGCTTGGTTCCAAAATAATCATCCAGAAAGTACCCGATAGTGAGCCCGACGATGATGGCCGATACAATGTGTAATCCCATTGTTCCGGCAGTACCACCCAATTGTGTGATACGTACCAACCGATCGTCTTTTGAAAAGAGCATGTTCACATCCCGTGAAAATTGTTGTCAGCCATTCCAATTAGGATACATAAACGGAATCGGCAATTCGTGCAATCCTTCACAAGTGGTGGAGAAGTAGCACAGGCCGTCAATTGCCGTCAATGGGTATTTCCAAAAAAGCCACTCATTTGTCACTTTTTCGCCGGCCAGAAAAAAGCATGCTTTGCAAGCGGTTGCAAGCTTTTTTTCGTCCGTTGTTCAAAAAAAACACGATTTAATTATCCCACAAAAAAAGTGGGAGAGTGTCTCCACCCTCCCACTTGAGTTTCATCTTTTTTTATTCAGGATCGCCAACATCCACGACCTTGACCATGAACTCCTTCACGCCCTCGGGCGGTTCAAAAAACACAGCCATAAACGGTGTCGATGCATCAGGCCGGATAAAGGTGTTGTTGGACAGAATCCCAACATCACTGGACAGCCCGTCCTGAATTTCTTTTTTTGTCTGAACCTGAAGTTGGAACTGTGAAAGCACGTTGCCGCACAGAAAAGCCTGCGAAGTCAAAACATTGTTGGTCTCATCGTACAGGATGACTTCGACCTTTATCCGCTCTTTGGGAGAGGAGAACTTATTGATGGCCTTCCCTTCAACAACAAACAGATTCCCCACTTTCTCATTGGGTACATAATACTGTTTGACATTTTTCAGTTCGATCTTGCGGACTCGCTCTGCCGGGGATTCGCCGGGAGCAGCTTCCTGATCGCCACCGGTCTCCTCCATGAACAGCTGTCCAACAAACGGGACATTCTTGAGCATGTCGCCCAAATCAATACCGATATATGTCCATGCCTTGAAATAAATGGCTCCACCCAAACCGAGAGCGAGCACCAACAGGATAATCAGGCAACCGATTGATTTGCCGTCTTTTTTCTGAGGCACTTCGTCAATGGATAAAGAGTCGTCGAAGACGCTGCCCGACTCTTCGTCGTCCTCGTCATCATCGTCCTCGTCATCAACATCATCGTCATCAGCGAAAAGATCATCCGATTCGTCATCGTCGTCTTCGAACAACCCGTTTGAGTCCTCGTCTTCATCTTCGCCTATATCAGCAAAGAGATCGTCACCCAAACCATCAGATTCCGGGGCAGACGGTGTCGCTCCTTCGTCCGGGGCCGGCATCTCTTCTTCTGCATCGTCAAAGAGGTCGTCAGTATCCGGCAAATCCTCTTCCACCACTTCGTCAGCGGGGTCAGCAGCTGGCGCGGGAGGCTCTTCGTCCTCGACAACGGGTTCTTCCTGCGGCTCGTCTGCGGGTGAATCTACAGAGGCCTCCTCTTCAGGAGGAGTGCCAGCGGCCACATCTTCAAATGTTTCGTCGAACTCGTCTCCGGCCTGGGTGTCCCCACCCTGCCCTTCTTCTTCGAGAAGGGCCTCTACTTCCTCTTCAGGTGTTACCGGAGGATGTTCAGCCTTGAACACTTGCGCGCACTTGGAGCATTTGACCTTGGCTCCACCCGCAGGGACTTTGTCGTCGGGCAGATTGTAACGGGTCTCGCAATTCGGGCAGGTGACGATCATATTTCGATCTCCAGAAAAACCGGTTGGTTAACTATCAGAAGCCGTGGACAACTCATAAATTCCGTCAAGCTCTCTGTATCGTTCGGCATAGTCCAGACCGTAGCCGACAATAAATCCGTCGCTCAACTTGAAACCAGGGAAATCGACGGAGACGTCCATTTCCCGTCGCTCATGCTTATCAATAAGTGCACAAATTTTCAAACTCTTTGGGTTTCTGCGTCGCAAAACGTGCAAAAGGAAATCCATGGAATGGCCGGTATCCACGATATCTTCGATAACAAGCACGTCTTTCCCTTCGATGGAAACTTCGAGGTCTTTGGAAAAAACGATATCCTCTGATCGGGATGTAGCTGTGCCATAACTGGCCAAGCGGACAAAATCGACCTCGATTTCACGGTCAATCTTTCGGATAATATCGGCAAAAAACAAAAATGCGCCCTTGAGTACGCAGATGCAGACCAGCGGTCCATCGCCTTCATAGGAATCCGTAATTTCACGGCCCAAGGCGTTAACGCGATCAGCAATTTTTTCTGCGGGAATGAACGGTGTCAATTTGTGTGGCATCGTAATATGTGTGGTTAAAGGTTTATAGTCATGGCAACTTCGTTGCAATGGTCCGGGAATCTCGGACAGTTGAGGCAATCGATAAATATCTTCTGATTCAGGTTCTCCATACCTTCCTCGACAAAGCCAAGGTGGGCAAAGAAACTCGTTTCTTCGGTCAGCGTGTATACCTTCAGGATGCCCAATGTCACGGACTCGTTTAGGCAGGTTTCCACCAGTTGGCGGCCCAATTGTTTGCCACGATGCGCCGGAAGCACCACCAGAGAACGAATTTCTGCGAGATTTTCCCAGATCAAACTCAGAGCGCAACAACCGATGACCTTGTCGTCATCGTCCACGGCAACCACGAAGTCGCGCAGGTGCGAATACAACTGACTGAACGAACGGGGAAGAACCAATGCATCATGTTCATCGGTGTGCATGAGCAAACCGTGAATAGCCTTAACGTCATCAATGCGTGCTTTGCGAATCATGAAATCTACTGCTCTGTCAACTTTTTCACCATGGCAACAAGCATGGAATGTGGAAAAACTCCGGCCTGAGCGAAAATCTGCTTTCCGCTCTTGTCGAAAATGACCATCGTGGGGATGGCTTCTACCTTATACTTGGCGGCAATGGCCTGATCACCCCAGTACACGGGCAGATTGATATCGCCCTTGCTGAAGAATCTGTCCAGATCTTCCACCCGTTCATCCACGGACAGGGCGATGATATTCACCGAGTCTCCATGGGTCGTATTCAACTGTTCCAATTCAGGAATTTCCTGTTTGCAGGAAGGACACCATGTGGCCCAAAAAAACAGCATTGTCGGCTTGCCCGTATTGTCAGCAAGATACTTGTCCAACTCAGCCACACCCATATACGGGTACTTCCCGGTCGATGGCTTGGCCATCAGTTCAGGCGTGGCGGCCTCTTCGGCCTGTTCGGTATTGGCCTCGGTCCCGGATTCATTTGAACAGGCGACTAAAGCCAATGACAAAGCCAAAACGACTATAATCCGACGAAATATATTCATAATTCACCTCTGTTTCGTTGAAAGAAAAAGCATAGCAGAGTTGACCGCCAAATAAAAGCCTTGGGCAATGGGGGGAATGAACGCATGGAATCCTCTTTTCAAAGCAAATGCCACCACCCTGTCAAGTTGATTTTTTATACTTTTCGAACGCTTTTACCCTACATTCACTGACATTTCACTGCTTTCCGAAAAACCGGGGGTATGCTGACGGTGATCGTTCGGGGAGTGGCCCCGAACACGCATCCCGGTTCAAGGGGCGGGCATTGGGTCCGCCCCTTTTTCCACAATCAGCACCCCTGGAGCATGACATGCTTTATGATGATCACATGAAGGATCGATTTTGTCGTTTTACTTACAATCCGCAGACCAGCAAATACGAACGCAACTGGATTCAATACGCGGACAACACATTCGAACCCGTGCGCCGGGTCGGCAACTTGAAAAAGAAGTTTGAAGCCCAACGCACCGATTTTAACTGGTGGACTGTCAAAAAGCCCGCCCAATGGCGTCCGTGGCATGAGGGTCACGATTTCTCTTGGAACCACACACTCGGCGAAGAAACAAAACCGAAAAATTGGGGCAACAAATCCAAACGGGAACGCAAGGCCGGAGCCACCCCATATTTTCTGCAACTCGACCTGAACGACACCCACCGGATCGAATCCCGCACCGAACGCATCAATGGTCGCCGCGAAACATGGGAATTCGAATATGACGATGCGGGCCGTCTGACCTCGGTCATTGGCGACACGGGCTGGTGTGAAGACTTCGAATATGACGACAAAGGCCGCAGAAAGGCTGATTATACCGTTGGCCGCGAGCCGTTCATGCGCTCCTATCAATACACGGATGACGACCGGCTGCTGGCCGTTGATACTCTTCAATTCGAACATGACGCACTCGGCTTCCGATCTGCCAAGATCAATGGAGAGTCTGTCACCCGCTACAAGTACAGCAAAGATTACCGACTTATTGGCGCCCTTCTGCCGGATGGCCGGGAAATCACCTTTGACCATGATGAACACGGCAGGCGGCAAGCCCGGTACGTCAACGGCACGCTGGACGAAGCGTATCAATGGAAAGACTTCATCCGTCTGGACCGCTTCAAGGACGAGGTCAACGACTGGCAGTTCCATTACGATAAAGAGGAGCGCATCCCATACAAGGCCACGGTCAACGGCACGGATTACACCTTATATTACGACCAGGTAGGCTCACTCAAAGCGGTTGTCTCACCAACCGGGAATGTGGTAAAGGCCATTCAATACGGACCGTTCGGCAACATCCTGTGGGATTCGAATCCAACCTTGCGCGTCCCCATCGGCTTTGCTGGCGGCGTCCACGACCCGGATACCGGCTTCGTCCGATTCGGCTGGCGCGACTATGATCCCGACACGGCCCGCTGGACCGCTCAGGACCCCATCGGCGACGCTGGCGGAGATGCTGACTGGTACGGGTATTGTTTGGATGATCCGGTGAATACAACGGATTCGTCGGGATTATTTGTTGGACCGTTTCTATTAGGACTCGCAGCAGCAACTGGCATTGCGACTGTAGGAGCAGGCGGGGCCGCTCTTTCTACAGATGGCCTCGGAGCGTTGGCCGGAAAAAATAAAGACGATCACTTCAAGGCCACCAAAGGAACTGCAAAGGCCATGGCAGGAGCCGCTGCCATCAACGCAGGAATTGGCGCAACTGCCGCAGGCGGCGCGGGAATTGCCAAAGCCGCACCAGCAGCCGTTGCAGCCGCGCCGACGATTATCAGGCAAGGGAAAGAAGCGACGAAGGCTGTCGCAGAAAAAGGGAAAGACGCCATTAAGGCCGGGATAGAATGGGCAAAGGCAAATCCGGACAAAATTGGTAAAACCGGTCGCATTGGAGCGGATATTGTTAACCCTAATTTACCGCCTGAGACATTGGAAGGCCAAATAATTGTTGCAACAAGCAAAGCTGGACAAGAGCTCTATAGAGAGATTCAAAAAGGGGAAAAGCGGACATATGAAAAAAAAGAAAGTGGACTTTCTAATTCTGGGTGGTGGGGGCGCTAGTATTAGCGTTGCCCTTACTATGCTTCTGGATATTGGATTTTGTTCTCGTTACGACGACTACTGTTGGGAATGGGGTGAATACCACCTTGAAATGGGGCTTCTTCTATTCTCCGTTGGCCTTTTCATGATCGTCATGGCGTTTCGCAAAGGACAACGAGATTATACTGAAATCTTTATTTGCCCAGAGTGCGAAACGGCACTTCCTTTCGCAGAAGTCCCAAATGAAATCTGCCCCAAATGCCAAACCAAATTGGAACCGCTTGAAGGCTTCTACGAACGGCACCCGGAATTGAAAGACAAATAACGCATGGGAGTCTTGGTGCTATCGGGCCGAGGCTCCTTTTTTTTGACAGGCGGGCCGCTCTTACTGCGGATGGCCTCGGAGCGTTGGCCGGGAAAAATAAAGACGATCACTTCAAGGCCACCAAAGGAACTGCAAAGGCCATGGCAGGGGCCGCGGCCATCAACGCAGGAATTGGCGCAACTGCCGCAGGCGGCGCGGGAATTGCCAAAGCCGCACCAGCAGCCGTTGCAGCCGCGCCGACGATTATCAGGCAAGGGAAAGAAGCGACGAAGGCTGTCGCAGGAAAAGGGAAAGACGCCATTAAGACCGGGATAGAATGGACAAAGGCAAATCCTCAAAAGCTTGATAAGATTGGCCGGGTAGGCAAGGACTTGATGGACCCCAACTTACCGCCTGAGACAATAGAAGGCCAAGTTCTTACTCTTGGAAGATGGACCTTAGAAGAATTGCAACGACGCAACAAAAAAAATGATTGATAGCATGAAAAAGAAACAGGTTGATACACTCATTCTATTTGCAGGAATTGCAACGATGGCTTTTGGATACTTCGTGTACTCAAGTACTACATTTTGCCACTATTTTGGTTCTTACTGCACAGAAATGGAGCCCTTTCATGTTGAAGCAGGAATTGGAATAGCGATAATCGGAGTATTCATGTTCATCATGGCTTTTCGCAAAGACCAGCGGGACTATGCAGAGGTATTCATATGCCCAAAATGCGAAACGGCACTTCCTTTCGCAGAAGTCCCAAATGAAATCTGCCCCAAATGCCAAACCGAACTGGAACCTCTTGAGGGTTTCTACGAACGGCACCCGGAATTGAAAGATAAATAACACATGGGAGTCTTGGTGCTATCTGGCCGAGGCTCCCTCTTTTTTTTGACAGGCGGGCCGCTCTTACTGCGGATGGCCTCGGAGCGTTGGCCGGGAAAAATAAAGACGATCACTTCAAGGCCAGCAAAGGAACTGCAAAGGCCATGGCAGGGGCCGCTGCCATCAACGCAGGAATTGGCGCAACTGCCGCAGGCGGCGCGGGAATTGCCAAAGCCGCACCAGCAGCCGTTGCAGCCGCGCCGACGATTATCAGGCAAGGGAAAGAAGCGGCAAAGGTTGTCGCAGGAAAAAACATTGCCAAGGAAACACTCGAAATTCTTTTGGGCAACAAGGAATCATCAAATGAAATCTCTAAGAGAAAAGAGAGTAAACGTTCTCACGCTACTTGGTGGGGTCGTTAATACATGTCTTGGATACCAAATAGCAACAACACCTCAGTGGTGTGATGCGCACTGGCCATTTTGCTGGGATTGGAGCTCGTACAATATACCACTTGGCATAGTCGTAGCGTCGATTGGCCTTTTCATGTTCATCATGGCTTTTCGCAAAGGACAACGATATTATGCAGAGGTATTCATATGCCCAAAATGCGAAACGGCACTTCCTTTCGCAGAAGTCCCAAATGAAATCTGCCCCAAATGCCAAACCAAATTGGAACCGCTTGAAGGCTTCTACGAACGGCACCCGGAATTGAAAGATAAATAACACATGGGAGTCTTGGTACTATCGGGCCGAGGCTCCTTTTACTTAATGGGAATAAGCCATTAGGAACCATCGGATTCGGACTTGCCCCTGCGGCAGTTGTCGCCAGCTCGCCGGGAGTCATCACGGCTACGGCAACGGGACTCACAAACCCTGTGACTGTGCAAAATGCATATGATGCCTTTACAGCAGCAACTGTCCCGGGCCCTCCACCAACTTCAAAAGTTGGAATGGGAGTAGCTATTGCGAAAGAAACTTATGACAGATTAAAATAAGTAGTAATGCAATGATCAAACATTCAGAATTATTCCTTTTTTTTTCGCTAATTGTTGTTGGAGCACTTGGAGTTATTACTGGAAATATGCATTATTGGCATGTCCCAGTCATTTATCCACGAATAATTGGTGGATTAATGATGGCCTGTGGAGCCTTTTTTTTGATTTGCACAATAATCACCCGGCAGAAAGGAACAAAATCAATCGGGACATACATCTGCCCCAAGTGCGAAACAGCAGTTGATTTCCGCAATGTTGGCAATCACACATGCCCCAAATGCCAAACCGAACTGGAACCTCTTGTCGGCTTCTACGAACGGCACCCGGAATTCAAAGATAAATAACACATGGGAGTCTTGGCGCTATCCGGCCGAGGCTCCTTTTACTTAATGGGAATAAGCCATTAGGAACCATCGGATTCGGACTTGCCCCTGCGGCAGTTGTCGCTAGCTCACCGGGAGTCATCACGGCTACGGCAACGGGACTCACAAATCCTGTGACTGCGCAAAAAATTGGTGATTTTGTGACAGGCTATTTTGATCCAGGGCCCCCACCGATGAGTCCAAGTGGGATTATTGGATACGGGGTAAGTAAAACAATTGGAAAATTATCTGATTAATTTTGTTTTTATTCCTTAATTAACAGGTCAAAGACAACTCAATATTATGACTTTCAATTTCACATTCCCGCGGAAAAAGAAGGGAAAAATATTTATGCATTATAAAAAATGGGTTATTTCAAATAGTTTTACGATCGTAGTTGGCATCATATGTCTTTGGACAGGGATATCCCTTGTTAACGACCCAACGTGGACGTCAAAATATGGTATAGAGTTTGATGTAAGCGATTACAACATACCATGGGCAATAGTACTTGTCACAACAGGCATATATTCTCTTTGGTTAGCTTGGACAAATAGACCGAAAGCAATGACCATGCATATCTGCCCCAAGTGCGAAACAGCAGTTGATTTCCGCAATGTTGGCAATCACACATGCCCCAAATGCCAAACCGAACTGGAACCGCTTGAGGGCTTCTACGAACGGCACCCGGAATTGAAAGATAAATAACCAAAGGCATTCTTAAATATCTTGGGACTTCTTCATTTTTAACGAGATCAGGCGGCGACGTGTGATCCAAAAATTTCCCAGGTTTTAAGGAAAGTGGCGTCAAAGGTACGCTTTTCCACATGAGCGCGGGCCTTGAGGCGCATGTATTCGATGCGCTCCGGGGTGTCGACCATGTGGATGATGGCCCGAAGCAGGGAATCAGAATTATCCGCTGGGACAATGAGGCCGGTTTCATTGGGCAGAACATTTTCTGCCGGACCGCCCTTGTCCGTGACAATGACGGGCAGGCCTGATGACTGGGCTTCCAGCACCACATTACCGAAAGTATCCGTGGCCGAAGGAAAGACGAATAGGTCAGCCGAGGCATAGGCCTGTGCAAGCGGTTCTCCCTTGAGCACACCGGTAAACGTCACTGGCATACCCCGGAGTATACGTTGCATCTCCTTAAGATAAGGACCATCACCCACCACGATAAGCTGTAATCCATCCCGCATCTTCACGGCCTTCCTGAAACTCTCGGCAAGCACATCCAATCCCTTTTCGCGGGACACGCGCCCCACGTACAAAAGCTTGGTCCGACTACCCACATCAAACTGATTGAAAAAGCCGTTACGCTTATCCGGGTGAAAACGATCCGTGTCCACACCGCGTGGGTAAGTTACGATTTTTTCCGGGTCGATTCCCTTGTCGGCCAACTCGAACTTGGTTGCCTCGGACGGCGCATAAATGACCTGCATCTGGTTGTAAAACCAACTCATATACCGCCAACATCCGTCTTCCAAGGCCGCGTCTTCGGTGAACGCTCCCACGTATTCGGGAAAGGCCGTGTGATATGTGCCGTGAAACGGAAGCTTCAATATCCTAGATATGGCAAGAGCCGCCAAACCGACCGGACCGGGAGTTGCCGCCAAAATGCAATCGTACTCCTGCTCGAAACAATGCGTCAGCATTTCCAGAAACGGTGGATAGGAAAGCGTTATTTCCGGGTATTCAGGAACAGAAAACCGCCCTACCGGAGCAAAACTGACCGCACCGGGAACATCCGCATTGGCTCCGCAGGTTATCACGGTCATATCCTTGCCGTGACGGGCCACCATTTTGAGCTGTTGTCGAATGGTCCGGGCCACGCCATTGATCTCGTCAAAGGTATCCGTAAAATGTGCTATTTTAAGATCATCGCCGGTTCGAGAACTCTTTTTATGCTGAAACCGGGCCATGCATTCCCGAGAAAAGCTGCGTTCCGAGGAGAAAAGATCATACCCGACAAAATATGGAGCAAGCAGGGCATAGAGCGACCCCGCCGATCCAATGGAATGAAAAACATCAAACAGATTCGCGCCAAGCACCGAGTTCAGCGTCCGATCCGCAAATTCGGAAAGAACCCGGTTGGCAGCGAGCGAAACAAATCGCGCCCATTCCTTTTCCAGCTCAACCACATCGTTGACCTTGCCCTGTGCAATACGCATCAACGTAGGGTCGTGGGCGATAATATCCCCGGCTTCCTTGAGCAACAGCTCCTGCACGGAGTCGCTCGGGCCGTATTCTCTATGCAAAGTAGCCTTGCCTCGCCCGATGAGTCGCTGAAAAAAACTGGAAAGCGTCGGCTTCTTTTCCTCACCCGGGGCCAGTGTCGACTTGAGAAATCGAAAGCACAGATGTTCCGACACCTCAGGACGCATGTTCCCCGTGCGTGAACAATAAAACTGATAACCGATGCCGTACAGGTTGTGCGCCATAGTGCGGGGTGTGGCCGGTGTCCCAGCGGGTGCGCACGTGTGATTCACCACGCCGTCCAAAACACTGTTGATGCACGGGCCACCGGTAAACCGGGTGTACATACGCGCAATGTTGAGCGAGCTGTGATCGTCGGACCCACCGGTCAGCCCTTTTTCCCACGGGACATCTCCATGAGGCTTAATGCCGTAGGTGTTTGACATGCGCTCGATATCCATGGGCGTCAGCTTGGTGATGATGTCCCGAAGCGTCTTGTTCTGCCGAGCATCGCGGGTACCATTTTCCTCAAACACGTCAAAAAGCAGCAACGCCTGCTCAAAATGGGCAGGCGTCAGGCGGTCGTTGACGGCAAAAAGCGGGTGCGCCAGGACATGGACGATGCCCTGTTCCCGTAGATAGGGAACAAGATCGAACAGATTCTCACGGCATCGTTGAATGTCGTCATGCTGCAACTCGGATATATGATAAGCAAGCACGTGAAGCTTGCACTTGTCTTCCGGGAAATATGTCGTGATCTCCTCAGAAATAAATGTCCCCGGCAAATGGGCTATCTCCAGCGCACCATCAATGGTGTTATGATCAGTGATCGTGACCATATCCATGCCACGAGCGCGGGCAATGTTGTACAAATCAAGTGGTTCGGTGAAACTTTCCGGGCACCCGATCTTTTGCAAAATCCATTGCGACGGACGGGTGGAAAATTTGGAATGAACATGCATGTCCACGGAAAACTTAAAGCCAGCCATGGGAACCTCCATGGGGAAAAAGTGCGTTAAGCACAACGTGTAAGCCCTTCTTCCGCCGCAGACTGACAAAGAACACACAACCGAGCCGCAGGATTGGCTTTGAGTCGGGCAACGCCGATCTCTTCGCCGCATTCCTCGCACACGCCGTAATCGGTTTCTGCCAACCGCCGAAGTGCGTCTTCCATCTCCCGAATTCGGGTCACACGACGTCGATGTATGGATACATTCAACCCATGCTGAGCCAGTTGAGATGCAAAATCGGTATCGTCCGGACAATTTTCCACGACCAGAGCTTCATCAACGTCAGGCTCTATCATGGTGTTCAACCCCTGTACGAGGTGCATACGAATTTCCTTGATCTGTGTCTTGGTCATTAGGGTCCTCCCTGTCTGATTGATTCGATACCTTCATAAAGATTTCGAGAACGTAAAGAGTGCCACTTCGGTTACAGACAACAAACAATTCCGCGTAATTCCAATCCCAAATCCATGGACGAACGCTCTAAACAGCGATAGTATTTCAAATGACAAACCACACTGGAGTCGTCATGAAATGGATGTATGTCTTATTCGCTTTGCTGGCCGGAGCTATGATGCCGGTACAGGCAGGAATCAATCTGCGACTGAAAGGATCACTGGGAGACCCCATCTGGGCAGCCACGGCCTCATTCGCCGTCGGCACATTGGTCCTGCTCGCATACGCGTTTGCCACCAAAGCCCCCATCCCCTCCATCGGCATGGCAGCATCCGCCCGATATGGGCATGGACAGGCGGCGCACTGGGCGCGTTCTTTGTATTCGCCATCATCATTCTGGCGGGCAAACTGGGCGCGGCGACCATGATGGCATGGCTTCTGGCCGGACAGTTCATCGCCGCCTTGATCCTTGACCACTACGGATTAATAAGCTTTAACGTACACACCGTTTCCTGGCAGAGAATAGCCGGCGTTTTCCTCCTCATCATCGGGGCAACGCTGATAAACAGGTATTAATAAAAAACAGGCACCACATGAAACTCGTCAAAGACCTCGGCACGGTGTGCCGGATGATCAAAATTGAACACTCGATCTTTGCCCTGCCTTTTGCATATATGGGCGCATTTCTGGCCGCAGACGGCTGGCCGGGATTCTACAATTTGGCTGTACTGACCGTGGCAATGGTCGCAGTCCGCTCATTCGCCATGGCCTTCAACAGATATGCGGACCTCGACATCGACCGCGAAAATCCACGCACTCAGAAACGAGAACTGGTCACAGGCGAACTCTCAACCGCCTTCACCTTGATGTTCATTGTGGGAACCGCCGTGGTCTTCATTGTTGCCTGCGCCATGATGAACCCTCTATGCCTCAAACTGTCGCCGGTTGCCCTGATCATGTCCGCCTCATACAGCTTCTGCAAACGGTTCACCTACTGGTGCCACTTCGCACTCGGTTCGGTACTGGGATTGGCTCCGGTTGCTGGCTGGTTGTGTGTAGAACCAACCGTGACTCTGCCAGCAGTCCTGCTCTTTTGCGGTGTAACCATGTGGGTCGCAGGTTTTGACCTGTTATATGCCTGTCAGGATGCAGACTTTGACCGCGAACGAAACCTGTTTTCCATCCCGGCCAGACTGGGTGTGCCTGCCGCACTCGGCATCTCCACTTTGAGTCATGCGACCACCGCAGCATTCTTCCTGCTTGCAGGCTGGGCCGCAGGCCTTGGCGTCATCTACTTCATCACAGCCTCGGCAATGGGGCTTATTCTCATGGCCGAACACCTGCTCGTCAAACCCGACGACATGAGTCGTGTGAACGTCGCCTTCTTCACCATGAACGGCGTTATTTCCGTGGCCTTGTTTGCAGGAACAGTTATCGACCTGATGGCCCGAAGCTAACATTCATCGGACACAAGGCTGCCCATGCAAGAAAAAATAGAATTCGCGATCAAATTCCTGAATGACTGGCTTCACTCCACGGTACTGACCGGAGTAATGCTCGCCCAATGGGGATGCGTTTTCGGTGCCTATCTGTTGACAGTCCTTCTTTGGCGAGGTCTGGAACGCCGCTTGTTCGCATGGGTGGACGATACTATTGAAAACGACCTTGGCCGCTCCCTACTCAGGGCCTTGGTGGACGTTGGCAATGTGGCCCTGTTCATCGTTTTAATGCAGGTTTGCGCAGCGATATTCTGGTCCATGGATTTAACGCCCCGAGTACTTGACGCAGCCAGCGATCTGGCTGTGGCCTGGATCATTATCCGCTTCCTGACAAGCATGATGCCCAACCACACACTCGCACGTGGCGTGGCAGTGATAGTATGGACCGTCGCCGCCCTCAGCATCTTCGGGTTGCTCTCCCCAATCACGGGTTTTCTGGAAGGCCTGCGCATCACCGTCGGCGAGACGTCCTTCACGGCCTTTGGGGTCATCAAAGGCATGGCGCTGGCCGCACTGTTCCTCCAGGCCGCAGTCATTGTTGCTCAATTCGCCACGAACCGTATTAACGCCATTTCAGGATTGTCTCCCTCGGTTCAGGTGCTCATGACCAAAGCGGTCAAGACTGGGCTATATACAGCGGCCATTCTGTTCGCAATGTCCAGCGTGGGCATCGACCTGACCAGCCTCGCCATTTTTTCAAGCGCACTCGGTGTTGGTATCGGGTTCGGCCTCAAAACCATCTTTTCCAACTATGTGGCAGGCATTCTCTTGCTCATGGACAAATCCATCAAGCCAGGGGACACCATTGAGGTCGGCACGGTCTTTGGTGTCGTCAGCGAGATGCACGGACGCTACGCCTCCATCCTCACCCGTGATGGAATGGAATATCTCATTCCCAACGAGCTGCTCATTTCCGGCGAGGTCATTAACTGGACCCACAAAGACAAAAACGTCCGTATCAAAATTCCGGTAGGCATTGCCTATGACTCCGATGTCGAAAAGGCACTGGAGCTCCTGATTACTGCATGCACAGGCGTCAAGCGCGCCCTCCGCAATCCAGCCCCGGCCTCTCGCCTCATGGGGTTTGGTGACAATTCCGTGGACCTTCAACTCCGCATCTGGATCAGCGACGCGGAAAGCGGTGTCGCCAATGTGCGAAGCGAAATCCTCCTCAATATATGGAATTTATTCCATGAGCACGACATTGAATTTCCGTTCCCGCAGCGCGACCTGTTCCTCAAATCCGGTTCGGAATTGGCAGTAACGCTGGAAAACAACGAAAAATCGAAATAACAAAACCAACCTCGTCGGGATCGTATAACATACTGATTTACCGGTTTTTAAGAACGCTAAGGAAACGTTGATTACAGACGTTTCCTTCTTTTTGCCATTTTGCCTTGACTATCAAACTAAACCAGAATTATGAATCTTGATATTCAAACTATATCACATTCAAACAAAAGAGATTCATATGCCTTTAGATTCAATTTTCTGGGTAGCCCTTCAGAGTAGCATCGTGCTCGGCCTTGTTCATGGCGTAAACCCATGCGGCCACTCATGGTTGGTTCTGGCTCCATTTGTGTATGGCGAAAAAAACGGGAAACGTGTGTTCTCCCTCACCTCAGCATTCATTATCGGCACTTCCCTTGCTTGTCTTATCATCGGCCTGACCCTCGGTTCCATTTCTTTGACCATCCCGGCATCCTTTTCTTTTTATATTGATATCATCACCTTTGGGATACTCCTTACACTTGGACTCATCCTTATCGTCAAACCTTCCCTGCTGCACAATCATGACCATGACCATAACCACGAGCATACGCATTCACACAATGATGAGCACGAACACACATGTCAGCACGGCCACGGTAGTTGTGGCCACACGCACAAGGTTCCTTCTGCCCGTAGCATCACAACGTGGGGATTGTTCTCCATTGGTTTCGTCAACATGATCGTGCCATGTCCGACAGTGGCTATCATGTATACATATGCTCTGGACTCAGGGAGCCTGCTCAAAGGAACTATGGTATTCGGTGCATATGCCATCGGCACGGCCATCGCTCTTGGAACAGTCATCTATGCGATATACAAGGCGGCGGGTTTCGTTCGCACGCTTGAACAGGATTGGGTCGAACCTATGGTCATGCGAACTGCCGGTGTCATGACCATAGCCTTTGGTGCATACAGTCTGTATACATCTACGACTTAGGAGACGACCATGATCAACAAAATCAACCACGCCATTATCGAATTCTTTGAAAAACTCTCATCGTGGGAACACGATGTGGTACGGGAAAAAGGCATGACCCTGCCACAAATGCATACTCTGGAAATTCTCGGCATCCATGGGGCCATGCGTATGAAGGAGCTGGCCGAAGCCATGGGCATCACCACTGGTACACTGACTGTGCTTGTGGACAGGCTGGAGTCAAAGGGATGCGTCCGCCGCAAACCCCACGACACTGACCGTCGGTCCATCAACGTCGAATTGACGGACAAGGGAGATGCCCTCTTCGAAGAACACGACAGGCTGCATTTGCAGCTGACCGAAGAACTCGTCGGAGCTTGTCCACCTGAAGACCACGACACCCTGTTACGCTGTCTAAAGATCATGAACAACGAGTTCTGACAGCCTGCCCATTGACCCTCAAACCGCTCTGCCGTACTTTCACGGGCATGAGCGAATATATTGAACACAATGCTGACGGGCCATCCGTGGGACTGGTCAAGAAAGAGGCCTTCACATTTGACGAAGGCGGTTCTGGACTGACTCTGGACTCAGGCCGCATTCTGCCATCGGTAACACTGGCCTATGAGACCTGCGGCACGCTGAACGAGGACAAGTCCAACGCCATCCTCGTTTGTCACGCCCTGACCGGTGACTCCCATGTTGCCGGATATTACAATGAAGAAGATCCCAAGCCAGGTTGGTGGGATCTCATGGTCGGACCGGGCAAGCCCATCGACACGGACAAATATTTCATCATTTGTTCCAACACCATTGGCGGGTGCATGGGGTCCACCGGACCGATGACACGCAACCCGGAAACCACCCACCCATACGGAACCTCTTTCCCGGTGGTAACTATCGGCGACATGGTGCGCTGCCAGCGTCGGCTTGTCGATCACCTCGGCATCGACACACTTTTGGCCGTTGCAGGCGGTTCCGTCGGCGGCATGCAAGTCCTTGAATGGTCTGTACGGTATCCCGACCGAGTCCGGGCTGCCCTGCCACTCGCCACCACCACCAAGCACTCGGCCCAAGCCATCGCCTTCAACGAAGTCGCGCGGCAAGCCATCATGGCCGACCCCACATGGAACAAGGGCGATTATTACGAGACTGGCCGCCCCGAGCATGGGCTGGCCGTGGCCCGCATGGTCGGACACATCACCTATCTGTCCGATGAATCCATGCGCCACAAATTCGACCGCCGACTTCAGGATCGCGTCGAACTTTCCTTTGATTTCGAGGCCGATTTTCAGGTCGAAAGCTATTTGCGTTATCAAGGCAATAAATTTGTTGATCGATTCGACGCCAATTCTTTCCTCTATCTGACCAAGGCCGCCGACTATTTCAATTTGGAAAACCAGCACGGCGAAGGGTCTCTCGTCTCAGCATTTTCCCGCGCATCATGCCGCTATCTGGTTATCTCATTCACATCGGACTGGCTCTATCCGACCTACCAATCCAAGGCCATGGTCAAAGCCATGAAAAAGAACGGGCTGGATGTCAGTTTCTGCGAAATCGAAGCACCATGGGGTCACGATGCATTTCTGTTGCCCAATGATCGCCTCAACGGGCTGCTCTCCGGCTTTCTCAATCGGGTCAGCAACGAAATCACGGGGGACAAATAATGCGTTTTGATCTTCAAGTCATTGCGTCATGGATAAAACCGGGCAGCAAAGTACTCGATCTCGGTTGCAGAACCGGCTCTCTGCTCAGTTACCTCACGCAAGAAAAACACATCATCGGCACGGGTATAGAAATCGACGAAGATGCTGCAGGCCAAGCCATTTCCAAGGGGCTATCCGTCATTCACGGCGACATCTACGAAGAACTCGAAGATTACCCCGACAATGCCTTCGACTACATCATTTTATCCCAAGCGCTCATGCAGGTATCCGATCCCGAAACCTGTATCCGGGACATGCTTCGGGTCGGCAAGCTCGGAATTGTCTCGTTCCCCAATTTCACCCACTACAAGAACCGGCTTCAGATGTTCTTCACAGGACGTGCGCCCATGTCCAAGGAGCTCCCCTACGAGTGGTACAACACCCCTAACATTCGGGTCATACCTATCACCGACTTTCTCCGGTTTTGCGAGGGCATGAAAGTGCCTATCGTCAAGGAAGTTGCCATTTCCACCTACCACCACGATGAAAAAGGTCGAGTCATTACCTTCCTGCCCAACCTCTTTGCCACCTTCGGCATTTTCATGTTGGGACAGAGTAAGGGATAGAAGATGCCTCCGGCGGCTGGGGGAAAGGGAGAGAAGGAACCCTTTGAAAAGGGCTTCCCTCTCTCCCTTTCCCCCAGACCCCCTATCCCTCTTTCCTTCCTAAACTTTTTGTGCCGCCTTCGGCGAAAGGCAATCCATCAAGCACAAAAAAAAGCGCACCATGCTTAAAAACATGATGCGCCGCATAAATCATTTCTTTAACTCAAATCGTAACCATAACAGTTACATACTTCGCCGAAGGCGACATGGGATTCCAAAGGGGGTCGCCCTTTGGCGGGTCAAGGGCAGCGCCCTTGTCTCTCCGAAGGAGGCCGCCGGCAGGCACTCTTCCTATTTGGAACAGGGAACGCCATGCGACTTGTATATTTCCCCCAATGTGTTGATGAGCTTCTTGTTGTTGAAAAGCTCATGCACTGTCGCATTGGCAGCAGGAATAATCCGGGCGCGCAATTCGTCGTCAGTGAGGGACCGACGAATAATGTCGGCCAAAGCGTCTACATCGTTGGATGGACAAAGCAGGCCGGTTTCTTCGTGAACCACCAATTCGGGAACACCGGACACATCTGTGGCAGTAACAGGCACACCCGTTGCCATGGATTCGGCCACCACGTTGGGGATGCCATCACGATCTCCGTCCTTGGCTTCACGACACCCCAAGGTGAAACAATCGGACGAACCGAGCAACTCGATAACGTCATCGTGAGTAATAGTGCCGGTCAATGTGGTCACATCATTAAGACCAAGATCCTGAATAAGCTTTTCGATCTTGCGATTGAATTTGGCCTTACCCTCGCCCACAAGAGTGTAACGAAAATCAAGCCCTTCGCTCCGCAGCTTGGCGAGGGCCATAAGCACAGTATCCAGCCCTTTCTTTTCCACAAAACGAGCCACCGTCAAAATATGATACGGCGTCTTGGCTTTGATTCCACGCCCATTGGGTGAAAACAGGTCAAGATTAATACCGTGATACACACAATGGATAGGCTTCTTTCCGCCTACAGTCTTTTCAAGATGATTGGCATTGTATTTTGTACAGGTGACCACAAACTTGGCCCGATCAACTTTGTCCTGAATACGACGCGGGTCCTGAGTGTAGATGTCCTTGGCATGGGCCGTAAAAGAAAACGGTATACCGGCAAGGAAAGCGGCGTACATGGTGACGGTTGTCGGCGTATGCGCAAAATGGCCATGCATATGAGCCAGATCAACACCATCATCAAGCACGGATTTCTGCATTATGTACCCGGCTTGAAGCATATGCTTGACCCAAGTGTACTTTTTAGGAGCCAACGCGAAACGGGACTTCATGAGCTTAAGACATTCCATGTACCGCTTGGGCATTTTGCAAAAAAGACGGATGTTGTACCAAAGGAAGGCCGGAAGCCCCCAAATCATGGAAGACGGCAGATATGTGACCTTGGCCTTGATCGCCTTGATGGACTTGTGAGAAAAATTTTCGCGAGGAGCGCGCATGGAATAGATGTGGATATTAAATCCCATCTCTTCAAGCAAACGAATTTCGTTGGAAATAAATGTCTCGGAAATGCGCGGATACCCCTTGAGCACCATGCCAAGGGTTTTCTTTTTGGATTCGGTCGTCATTATGAGGAGTCTCTTTCGCTGTTTTCTTCGGATATTTCTTCAGAGAAGCAATGCTCTCGAAAGTATTCAAGCCGTTCACGCATGACTTCCAGACCGGTCATGGCAAAGGTTTCGAGTTCAGCGGTGTAGGGGGTCGGGTCTTCCAACAGGCCATTGATCTTTTTTCGCATGGTTTCGGGCGTGACTTCGCCCCACTTGATAAAATCACACAGCCCACGTTTTTTAAAGACAGTAGCACGAATAAGCTGTTCCTGACGCGGATTGTCGCGGGGAATAATCAAGGCTGGCTTCTTCAGGGACAAAATTTCGCACATGGTATTGTAGCCACCCATGGAAACCACCAGATCAGCCTTGGCCATGCGCTTTTCCATGTTCCGCACAAATGGCTTGATCTGAACCTTAAGAGCACGAGCACGGTCAGCCAATTCGTCCAACCGCTCTGGTGAGAGAAACGGACCAGTAATCATAAGCGTCTTGAAATCAACGGTACCGTTTGTCTCAAGCATCTTGAGATAGGTATCCAACACGTTGTAACCGTCGCCGCCACCGCCGATGGTAACAACCACCTGCTTGTGTTTGCGCCTGACCTTACGGGTACGCGGGGCTTTACGTGGGATGTAGCCCGTAAAAACCGTCTTTGCCGCTATATCATCCGGGAAGGCATATTCGGTGATTGGATTATACATGGCTTTGTAGCCGTACACCCAAATCTCGGAATAAAGATCTCGCAGAACCTCGGGAAACTGCTTGCGTTTCCAGTCGGCACGGGTGGACGCTGCATCATCCAGGATATCACGCAAACCAAGTACCACGCGGGTACATGGCAGATTCTTCCTGATCCACTTCAAGGTAGGCAGAACCTCACCTTTAAGGCCGGTAGGCACTTTGTCCACGACAAAAAGGTCCGGCTTGAACGCTTTGGCCGTGGCAGAAATAATGTTCTTACGGATAGAAATGGCGATCTTGGGGTCGACCTTAATGGAATGGGGGACGTAAATGGCGTTGGTTTTCTTGATCATGCCGGGCATACGGACGAAATCAATACCCTTGGGCATAGTGTATCGCCCAACAATGGGGGAACCGGTAACAATGAGAATGTTCACATCCTGCGCCACCAAATTCCTGGCGATAGCCATGGTACGCCGAATATGTCCCAGACCATAAGTGTCATGGGAATACATGAGTATATTATATGCTTTCGATTCCATATCGTTTGTCTACGGCAATAAAAAACGCCGAATATCATCCTATTTCGGCAACGGCGTGACGTTACCGTCTTGGGTCCATTCTGTCCAGAAAAGCCAACACAGCGTCCTTTACCCGAGATTCGGGCATGACGCCACCTCTACTTTGTTAAATCAGAATTCACATCCAGACATATCTGCGGATCAAAGTCGGCTTGTGCGGCCTGTGCACCGTCGCGATTACGAATATAAAGAGCGTTATCTGGCACGCTCGTGAGTGCGTTTTCAAAATGGATAAGAGCATCCTTTTGATCGCCCTGACGCCACGCCAACACGCCAAGATTATTCTCGGCACACGGATCATTTGGCACCAACACAACGGCCTGCTCGAATGCGAACCGGGACTGTTCATTATCAGCCACCACGGCATACTGAACACCGTCCACCATATGCGCTTCGAAATCGGTCAACTGAACATGGTCCAACCCACGACAGGGGCACCGCTTCTTGATACACGGTTCATGCCCTTCATACAGCGTGACCGTATCCATGACGTTACCGAGCACTGTTTTATCGCCGGGACACCGGAAGATGGTTCCGTCCGGTTCCAAACGCAACAAGGTCCGCCCTGCGGAACAGGGAACACCATAAAAATTGAAAGCGACCTTTTTGCCCTGTTCGGGGTGATCTCCAAAAATAACCTGCGCCCGATCTCCATAGGCCTCTGGGTACCGCCGCCCCTCATGTTCGCCTTTGAACGGACGAGGCGTGATGGTAATGCCATGACTGGCATAGAAATCCCGATCTTCCTGAAAACGACCTTCCAACGTTGGATGGACCACATAATTGACGATAATCTCAAAACCCTTTTCCATCAGAAGCTGTGCATTCCTGATAAAGGCATCCACGCCCTTGATCCTCTCACGCTCCTCGATGTGCAAAGCCACGTACAAATTATGCACCCGGTTCGGGTCGATACGCTCGGCAAATTCCCTGACTTTGGAGGACACAGACAGGTTCGTATCCACACCGATGATATGCGAAGAGGTCAAGACCTCGCAGACATCTACAAAATTCGGATAAATAAACGGCTCACCACCGGTCAGTCCCACCTTCCAGACTTCCCCGGTATTATCGAGAAAGTCCTTGATGCGTTCGGCTGGCAGAGTCTCTGTTACCGGGGTGTTGTCATGCGGGAAATAGCAATATTCACAGCGAAAATTACATTTTCGCGTCATGTTCCAGATAATACTATTACGGGGTACATTCATCACAGTTGTGGCCTCCGAGCATGGTCCTGCCACGGATTGCGCGAAAACGCCAGAGGAGCCATTGGCTTTTGTGGAGAACCTTTGATATAAAAAATGAATATGACCCATGATAATATGAACACATTTTTGCAGGAACTCAATGCCTGGAGGCGCGCCGGTATGACGGTCGAACTCTGGTGGCGAGATGATGATGCAGCAAAACCCACAATAGAACTGGATCAGCTCATCCGTATCAGCGACCGGTATGACGTGCCATGCGGACTGGCGACAGTCCCAGCCAAAACCGGTGAACCCATGCGCAAAACCATCTCAGGCGCATCGCATATCTGGATTCTTCAACACGGCTATGCTCATGTAAACCACGCCCCATCCGGCTCCGGCATGGGCGCTTGGGAACTCGGGCTGCACAGACCAAAATCTGTTGTGCTCGACGAATTACGCGACGGCATGCTCAAACTCAGCCAACTTTTCAAGACCCGGTTTGTTCCTGTTTTAGTACCGCCATGGAACCGCATTGATCCCGAACTTCTTTTTTACCTGCCTGTTATGGGTTTTCGTGGTCTGTCCGCCAGCTACAAAAAAAATCGCCCTGTGCCGCCAAGCGATCTGCGTGTGGCCGATGCTCATTGCGATGTTCTCAGTTGGAAAAAAAGAGAAGCCCGATTCGCTGGACAGGAAAAGTGTATCCGTTCTCTGGTTAACCACCTGAAAGAAAAGCGAACCGGCGTGGCAGACAAAAGCGAACCAACATGTCTGCTCACCCATCATCTTGAAATGGACCGGGATGCTTGGCAATTCGTTGAAGACATCTTCGCCTTGACCACCGCGCACGCTGGCGTTACATGGCTTGTTCCGGCTGATATTTGGCCGCAACCAAAATAGGAAGTTTCATGACTGCCATACTGCGTCGAGCGACACCGAATGATTTTGACGCCATCTGCGCCTTTTTGACAAAACACATGAACCCAGCCTTCCCTCCAAAGCGATGGCGAGCTCTCTTTACCCATGGCTGGTGTTCAGGCAAACCGGACTTCGGCATTGTCGCTGAAGACGCTGGAAAGATTGTCGGCTTTCACGGCCACATCTGTTCCCACCGCATTATTGACGGATACTGGGAACGATTTACCAACTTCACCTCTTGGTATATCCACAAGGACTATCGAAAAAATGGCCTGGGGAGCAAAATGCTCGAAATGGCCACGGCCGACCCGGAAACAACCTACACGGTTTTCTCTCTTTCTCCCAAACGGATTGATTTCTTCAAGTCTCTCGGCATGAATGTCCTTGAAGAAGAGCGACTACTCTGGCGCAAAACCGGAGTTCCCTATGACAACTTGGAACTGATCGTTGATCCGGGTAAAATTCGCTCTCATTCCGCCCCTCAAGATTTGCCTTTCTTCGATGACCACGTCCCCCTTCGCGTCATGCCGGTACTGGTAACGACCCGTTGTTCACAATGTCTGCTGCTTCTTTCGAGAGCAATAAAACATGGAGATCGTGTTTATTACGACGTTTTGTATCGAAGCAATCCCGAACTGTTCACCAAGCGGGCACAACACATTGCGGAAGCCCTGCTCCCCGACAACGAATGCGTGCTGGCCGCTGACCGTCGGTTCGTGGAAGACGACGGCCCCGGAGCCGAGGTTGAGATCATCAAATCTCCTCGCTTCTACAAATCGTCTCGAGTGCACCCCCGTGACATCGACCTGACTTACTCAGAGTTGTCACTTCTCGGGTTAAAGCTCGACTAGTCGACTTGCCGAAAGTTCATGGGCAGGATATCTCTTGCCCATGACTCAACAATCTACCGACTTTCCCATGGCTATGGATGCGCCCGACACCGACGTCACCCCTTTGAGCCTGACCATGGTCGGCGACTTGCTGGCCCAGTCCAGAGAGGCTCCCCGTAAACGAATGCTGCAAAAGCTGCATTCGTCCCACGACGCACTTGCCCACCGCATGTTCAATGCCATGCAGCCAGGCACGTACATAATGCCGCATAGGCATCTGGACCCGCCCAAGGATGAAACCGTCCTAGTCATGGCCGGGTCCATGCTGTATGTGCAATTCACTGATGACGGAAAAGTCGAACAGACCATTCTGCTCCAGCCCGGAACAGAAAATTTCGGCATTGATGTGGCTCCGCACGTCTATCACACATTCATTCCGCTCAAACCGGATACCCTGATGTTCGAAACCAAGACCGGCCCATACAAACCGGACTCCGACAAGAACATTCCGGACTGGGCGCCCCGCGAAGGGACCCCGGAAGCCGAACCCTATCTGCTGGACATGATCAAATCGTTGGCCGAAAAAGCCAATGCTGCCGTTGATCAAATGAAAGCAGAAGAAGCTTCCACCGAGTAATCCCTGCTCTGTGCGCTTGCCGCCAGAGAACGAATGCAGTACATGAGGTGATCTTTTTAAAGGAGATCACCGCTTGAATTCTCGTACACTTCGCGCCGACATTCTGCTCTTCATCACAGCCGTCATATGGGGGCTAGCCTTTGTTGCGCAACGCGTGGGTATGGACCACGTCGGTCCACTCACTTTCAATGGTATTCGATTCGCTCTGGGAGCACTGGCTCTAGTCCCGCTCATTCTCTATATGCAGAAAAAACACTCCCCCAAAACAATGGGAGTGGATAGAAAAAAAATGTTTATCGGCGGTGGGTTGCTCGGCCTTGCCCTCTTTGTGGGAGCCTCCTTGCAACAAATGGGACTCGCTGGTCCACAACTTGCCAAATTTGGTTTCGAAGCGACCACAGCCGGCAAGGCGGGATTCATCACTGGGTTATACGTTGTTTTGGTCCCCATTTTCGGCCTCTTTCTAGCCCAAAAGACCGGATGGGGAACTTGGGTTGGCGCAGGACTCGCGGTTGTCGGCATGTACTTGCTGTCAGTCACTTCGGACCTTTCCATCTCCTTCGGTGACATGTTGGTCCTTGTCAGCGCAGTGTTTTGGGCAGGGCATGTGCTCCTTGTGGGTAAGCTGTCCCCTGGACTTGATGCGGTGGACGCCATCAAGCTGTCCATTGTACAATTTTCGGCCTGCGCGGTCCTGAGTCTCATTGGTGCTGTTGCCACCGAAGAAATCACTATGACAGGACTTATTGGCGCGGCCCCGGCGATTGCTTACGGAGGCTTCCTGTCTGTGGGCATTGCATACACCTTACAGGTGATTGCGCAGCGCGACGCACAACCGGCCCATGCTGCCGTCCTTCTCAGCCTTGAAGCTGTATTTGGAGTGATTGGTGGGTGTCTGATGCTTGGTGAGGTGTTGAGTTTACGAGCGATGGTTGGTTGCGGGTTGATGTTAGCAGGGATGTTATTGAGTCAGCTCAAGCCTTAGATAAGAGCAAGGAGAGGCCGCTTGTAGCGACCTCTTTTATTGGGAAGATGCGCCTTCGGCGAGAGTCATTTTTGGGTGCTGAAGCACCCAAGGCTTTCCATGCCCTGCCGGGCGGGCCTCCTTTTTTGGCAGCGCCCAAAAAAGGAGCAAAAAAGGTCGCTTGCGCTAGCTTGGCCGCCCCCATGATTGGTGGCAAGAATCTGATCCAATCGAGTCGGCTCCACCCTGTCAAAAGTATAAGCCCTGCCTCTCCCGTCATCCTTCAGTTTAAGACAAATCACCTGATCCCCTGACGAGAGCCACCTCCTTCGATTGGTCAGCTTCTAAGCCGCCGATCAAGGGCTGGGTCCCGTCTTCGTCTGGTTGGGCGGAAGAAGGAAAAAATCGTCTTCGGAGGGAGAGCGGTGTTGAGGTGCTGGAGCACCCCAAGGCCCTTTATGGATAACGAAGAGCTTGGAATAAAAAGTAATCACGGTGACATGAAAAATCAAAAAACATGTATGGTTATCTGAAAGCCTAGAATCAAAAATTAACACCTACAACGAAAAGCCCCTTACAACGACGAACAATTGATAACGGGCCTTAGAGCCTGTCCCGCGCGACGCAGCGTAGCCTGACCGAGTCTGTGCCACAGACAATCCTGTCGGGCAGTGAAGCCGCTTACAGGCTCTTGGGTCCGCTATCAGGCGCACAACGAAAAAGGCGTTTTTTGCCTCCTTTTTTTCGCCTCAAAAAAAGCAGGTCGCCGTAAAGGCGAAACCTTTGAAATAATACCGTTTGCACCCTCACTGCGAAAGCACGCAACGCCCAACAAAAAAAAGAAGCTCCTCTTTCCTCTTTTCTCACTGTTTTTTCCCACCGTCAGCAGCCAACTCATTTCAAATGATAACTATTTATGATTATCGAAGAGCCTAGAATCAAAAATGATCACCTACACCGAAAAGCCCCTTACAACGACGAACAATTGATAACGAACCTTAGAGCCTGTCCCCCGCGGCGAAGCGAAGCCCGACCGAGTCTGTACCACAAACAATCCTGTCGGGCAGTGGAGCCGCGTACAGGCTCTTGGGTCCGTTATCAGGTTCACAACGAAAAGGCGTTTTTTGCCTCCTTTTTTTCGCCTCAAAAAAAGCAGGTCGCCGTAAAGGCGAAACCTTTACAACAATAACGTTTGCATTCTCACTGCGGATGCACGCAACACCCAACAAAGAACAGTGTCACTCTATCGCGACAAAACCGACACCTCTCTGAAAGGCTTTCCCCCTGCCAAGGAGGCTAAGTCTGTCTTGCAACTTACCGTAGAGCTCCTTCCCTTGCTGCGGGGCGGGCCTCCCTCTCCTCGTCCGCCCCGCACCCTCTCCTTGCCAAATCCAACAGATTATGGTTTCAATTAAAGCATCATGAAAACATGTATTTTCCTGCCTCCGGTCAACAAACCAACCGGTGGCGTCACCGTCTTACGGCAGATTGCCGACATTCTTCATCAGGCTAACCGAGATGTCTGTCTTGTTGCTCGCGAAAAAGGCGGTTGGCGACCCGACGGATTAGCTAATGCCGCACCGATTATCGAATGGACCGACTTGCAACTGACAAAAGACGATCTTTGGCTGGTCCCGGAAGGTTGGGTCAATGCATTGGCCCCCGGCATGGAAGCTGGCGCACATTGCGTCAACTACGTGCAGAACTGGGCCTACCTGTTTTCCGCGTTGCCCGAAGGAGTTGATTGGCATAATCTGCCCGTAGAATTCTTCGCTGTATCCGATCCAGTTTCCCAATTCGTCAAGCAAAGCACGTATAAAGACGCTCCAATCATTCGACCGGGTATTGATCGCTCCATCTACCACGCAACTGACACCAAGAAACCGAGCCGTATCACCGTGGCCTATATGCCACGCAAAAATAAAGCTCTGGCCCAGCAAATCAAAGCAATTTTTGAACACCGCATCGGACCAAGTGCCGTGAACTGGCTACCCATCGAAGGAATGGACACGCATCAGGTAGCCGACGCTCTGCGGACCGCCCACATATTTCTCGCAACGGGCTTTCCCGAAGGGTGTCCGCTCCCGCCCCTTGAGGCCATGGCCTGCGGCTGCCTGCCTGTCGGATTCACAGGATTCGGAGGCTGGGACTACATGCGCCAAATCCAACCCGAACCGCGCTACACTCCATGGATTGAACTCCGCGAAGTGGATTGGGCCGGGAATGGCCTGTGGTGTGCGGACGGCGATGTGCTCGACGCCGCACTCTGTTTGGAAGAAGCTGTCACCATGATCAAAGAAAATGACCTTTATCTGGCAGCAGCGCTGGAATCGGGTCAGGAAACTGCTGACGCATACAGTACCGATGAACAAAAACTCGCTGTCCTGACCGTCTGGGACGCATTGTAAACACACCATGACCAAAAAAAAACGACCTGAACCGGAATCCCTAGCACTCCCCGCCGGGGGCGTGGATTCTCACGCGCATCTCGATCTTGAAGATTTTGACGAAGATCGCGACGAACTCATTGCCCGAGCCTCAGCCTCGGGATTCAGCCAAATCATCAACGTCTTTCTCGGACCCGATGCCTACGAAAAAAACAGGGCACTCTTCGACAAACACCCACATATTTCCTTTTTGCTCGGCATCCATCCAAACAATGCCAACGACCTGACCGACGATGTGCTCAACCGCATGCGAGATCATTTCAAGGCCGATCCACGACTCAAGGGCGTCGGTGAAATAGGACTCGACTATTATTGGGAACGAGTTCCACATGATATCCAGAAAGCCGCATTCATCAAGCAAATCGCTTTGGCTCGCGAGTTGTCCTTGCCAATCATCATTCACTCCCGCGATGCTAACGACGACACTCTCACCATTCTCGAAGAACAGGGACTCAATGATTATCCCGTCCTCTGGCATTGTTTCGGCGCAGGTATTGATCTCGCTGAAAAAATTGTCCAAAACGGCTGGCACATATCAATTCCCGGTCCAGTCACGTATCGTAAAAAATCCGAGGACACCCAAGCCGCCGTTACCCGAATCCCCTTTGACCGACTCATGATCGAAACGGATTGCCCATATCTCACGCCCGAACCATGGCGCGGCAAACGGAATCACCCGGCCCTTGCCGCGTTCACAGCGCAGCGCATCGCACAAATCAAAGGCCGATCCCTCGAAGATATCTGGCAAATCACCGGCGACAACGCTCGACGTTTTTTTGGATTGTAAGCGCCTCCGGCGGCTGGGGGAAGGGGAGGAAAAACCCTTTGAAAAGGGTTCTTTCCTCCCCTTCCCCCAGACCCCCATCCCTTCCTTTTCCTAAACTTTTTGGTGCCGCTTCGCGGGAGTGAAATAGTTAAAAAAGTCCCTGATATGAATTATATACATATCAGGGACTTTACTTATTACCCCTTCGCCAAAGGCGACATATAAAGTTTTGGAGAGTCCAGAGAACCTTTTTCAAAAGGTTCTCTGGCAGGTCCAGGACAGCGTCCTGGTCCCGCGGAAAGCGACCGCCGGTAGGCCCGAAGGCTTTACAGACTCAAAATAGGCACGATTCGTTCAAGGGCCCAATTGATGTCAGCTTTAGTAATAACAAGCGGCGGAGCGAACCGAATAATGGTTTCGTGGGTCTCCTTGCAAAGTAATCCGGCATCCTTGAGCTTTTCGCAATATTGCCGCGCGCCACCTGCGTTGTCATGAAATTCCACACCAATAAGCAGGCCACGCCCACGCACTTCTTTAATTTTAGGGTTCTTGATTTTACGCAACCCCTCCATGAAATACTCGCCCATTTTCTGCGCGTTCTCAATGAGCTTGTCTTCAACGAGCACCTTGAGCGCAGTCCGAGCCACTGCACAGGCAAGCGGGTTGCCGCCAAAGGTAGAACCATGCTCACCGGGCTTAAGCACGCCGAGTACCTCGGTATTGGAGAGGACGGCAGAGACCGGATAAAAACCACCGGAAAGGGCTTTGCCGATAAGGGTGAGATCTGCTTCGACGCCTTCATGTTCTTCGGCCAGAAGCGCACCAGTACGCCCAAGACCAGTCTGAATCTCGTCAAAAATGAGAACAATACCCTTTTCATCGCAGATACGACGAATATCCTTGAGGTATCCGTCAGGAGGAATGATAACTCCCGCCTCTCCCTGTATGGGTTCCACAAGAAACGCCACAGTGTTGTCGTTGATCGCAGCTTCAAAGGCGGCGGCGTCTCCAAAATCGACGACCTTAAAACCAGGCGTGAACGGACCGAAGCCCGTGGTGGAAACAGGATCAGTGGAGAAGGAAACGATGGTGATAGTCCTTCCATGAAAATTGTTCCGGCAGACAATAATTTCTGCTTTGTTTTCAGGGACACCCTTAACCTGATACCCCCACTTTCGAACGGCTTTAATGGCAGTTTCGACGGCTTCCGCGCCGGAATTCATGGGAAGTACCTTATGAGAGTTCGTCAGATCACACAGCTCTTTATAAAGAGGACCAAGTTGGTCATTACGAAAAGCACGGGACGTCAGGGTAAGTTTCTTGGCCTGCTCAGACATGGCGGCCAGAATTTTGGGGTTGCAATGCCCCTGATTCACGGCTGAATAGGCTGAAAGACAATCCATATACTTATTCCCGTCAACGTCCCAAACCCAAATACCATCACCCCGTTCAATGACCACATCAAGAGGTTTGTAGTTATGCGCGCCAAACTCATCTTCAAGTAAAATGTATTGATCTGATTTCATCGCCTGCCCCCTTGTATTTTCAGTTTGTGAGCATACTACCTACCATCGTCCTTTGCATCAAGTCACAAGGAAAATAATTGGTCTTTGTGATAAAAAAAGTATACTTCTCGACGACTACACAAAGGATGCACCATCCAAGGGGAAACAGACGGACATGACCCAAGAAACAACGCCTCAAGGCCAGCCCGCCACCGAACAATCCTGTCAGGAAAAGATTAAAGAATTCGAGTTGACTGACGGATGCTTCAAAGCGTTGTTCGAATCCAGCAGCGACGGCCTCGTTTACACCAATCCCGAAGGTGTCATCCTCAAGGTAAACCCAGCTTTTTGCACCATGCTAGGATACCCTGCCGAAAAGTTGATCGGCAAAACCCCCTTGGATTTCGCTCCGCCTGAAAATCGTGAAGCTGAAGCCGAATTCATTCGCAATATATTGAGTAGCGAAGAAAGCAATATTAAATTTGAAAAAGAATTAGTGCGGGCGGATGGACACCGTATTCAGGTTCAGGTCAATTTATGGGACTGCCCCAATAGTCAAATCAAAGGCGGAACATGGGGAACAGTCCGTGATCTCACAGCCCAAAAAAACGCTGAATTTGAAGCAATCAAGTCGCACGAGCGCTACCTATTCATGGCAGAAAATACGGATGACGTTATTTGGGCCATGGGTCCAGATTTCATATACACGTATGTCAGTCCATCGGTAAAACGCCAGCGCGGATTTTCCCCGGAGGAAATCGTCGGGAGTCATGGTGAAAAAGCCATGCCTCTTGAGTCCAAAACTCGACTTAAAGTCGCTTTCGACGAGGCTCGCGAAAAAGCCCTTCTAGGTGATGATGTCACAATTACACGAATAGAATTGGAACTTTTTTGTAAGGACGGATCTACTATTTGGGTCGAATCAGTTATCAAAGCCCTGTGGGATACGTCCGGCAAATGGCTCGGATCTGTCGGCTCCTCTCGTGATATTTCTGACCGAAAGAAAATGGAAGAGAAACTCAAAAAGAGTCAACACTCAGTTCGCGCCCTATTGGACGCTATTACGGAACCGGTTGGCCTATTTGAACTCAAAGGCACCATCCTCGCTGCAAACCAAACCTTGGCGGATATTCTTGGTCGTTCAGTGGAACAGGCCATCGGCTGCAACATATATGATTTCATGCCAGACATGCTGGCAAATACCGTCAAAAAAGCTTTTACCAAAGTTAAGACAGCGGGAGAACCTGTGACCGAAGATACGGTCTGGGGCGGCAGAATGCTGGAAAGCGTTATCTACCCCGTGCTCGACGGAAACGAAGTAACGACTATTGCGGTCTATGCCAGAGACGTTACCAATTCACGCTATGCAGAAGAAGCCAGAAAAAAAACGCAGGAACAATACCGCCTCATCGTGGAAACTGCCAATGAAGGTATTGTGGGATTGGATACCGACTGGCGTATTACATATGTCAACGACATCATGGCGAAATTTCTCGGCTATGATGCAGTAGATGTTATCGGGAAAAGATACACACACTTCCTTTTGCCCCAAGAATTGGGAGACTTCAAAAAACGTGCAGGGGAAGTATTGCACGGCAAACGTAACCGCTATGAGCGACAATTCGTCCACAAAGAGGGCCACGTGGTCTGGGGTTTGGTGTCCGCTTCACCTCTGACTTCAGAAGATGGAAATCATTTGGGTGCTTTTGCCATGGTTGCGGATATAACCGAGGTCAAACAAGCCCATGAGAGACTGTTGACCATTCTCGATGGCATGAGTGCCTACATTTATGTTTCCGATTTGGAAACCGATGAAATTCTCTTCATGAATGCTCACATGAAAGACCGATTTGGTCCGTGCGACGATACCACCACCTGCTATCAACACGTCCGCGGCCGCGACACAAAATGTGAAATCTGCGCCAAGGGCAAAATCATCGATGAAAACGGCAGGCCTGCTGGAACTTTCGTTTCAGAACGATACAGCGAAGAACACAAAACGTGGTATCTTAATTATGATAGTGCAATCGAATGGTTGCGCGGGAAATTGGTCCATATGCACATGGGCACGGATATCACGGAACTCAAAACCATGGCCGTAGAACTGGAACACGCCATGGTGGAAGCGCAAGCTGCCAGCCTTTCAAAGAATGAATTTCTGGCAAACATGAGCCACGAAATCAGGACACCGCTCAACGGCCTGCTCGGTATGATGCAATTATTGCAGCTTACCTCCATGGAAATAGCGCAACAGGATTATCTTAATACAGCACTTAATTCAGGCCGCAATCTCTTACAAATTCTCAATGACATCCTTGACCTCTCCAAGGTTGAGTCCGGCAAACTGGAATTGGAAGAAAGCGAATTCGAACTAGGAGAAATGCTCGATTCCGTGATTGGAACCTTCCGACTCGACGTCGAAGAGCGTGGCCTCAAAATGGCGTGGACCATTGATCCAAACCTTCCTCGTTTTTTCGAGGCCGATAAAGGACGACTTCGGCAAATATTATTCAACCTAGTCGGTAATGCGGCCAAATTCACAGACCAAGGCTCTATACATGTTGAAGCCTACCCCCTGCATTCAAATTCAGAAGACGATATTGTCAGCATTTTTTTCCAGGTGACAGACACAGGCATTGGAATTCCTGCAGGCAAGATCTCAAATGTTTTCGATCCCTTTACTCAGGCAGATGGCTCCACAACACGCAAATACCAAGGCACAGGTCTTGGTTTGGGCATTGTGCACCGACTGGTCTCGCTCATGAATGGTAATTTGTATGTAGAAAGCCGCGAGAATGAAGGCACAATGATCACATTTACCATTCAAGCCAAACAGGTTGCAGAGCCATCATTGTGCTCCTCTACCCAAGAAAACTGCTTGCAAAAGGAAGGGTTATCGATACTGGTGGCGGAAGACGAACGCGTCAATCGGGTGGTAGTAGAACGCCTTCTCATAAAATTCGGCCACGTTCCCTTGTGCGTCGACAGCGGTGAAAAGGCTTTGGAAAAACTCAAACATAAATCTTTTGATCTCTTTCTGACCGATATCCAGATGCCGGGACTGGACGGCGTCGAAACCACCCGCGTCATACGTCAGGATATGGACATTGATATACCTATTATCGCGCTGACAGCACACGCCATGAAAGGAGACAAAGATAGATTTATAGAAGCGGGAATGAACGGCTACATCGCGAAACCGTTTGATATGGAAAAACTGCGGGAAGAAATCGAACGCGTAATGGCGCAATCCTCCACAACTACAAAAGCCTGACTCGATTACAGGATTGCCAGCGAGGCCTGACCGGGAGAAATTGCGTAAGCCCTGCCGACATGGGCAGCGACGTCACCGGCATGAATAAGCATATTCATAGCCTGATCAAGCTGGTCCGGCTTGACTGCCAAAAGCAGACCGCCCGAGGTTTGGGCGTCAAACATCAAATCAAAATGAATAGGGTCCAACCCATCGGCGACATCCACTTTGGGCAGGTAGTGATTACGATTACAAATGGACCCAGCAGGCAACATACCCATGGAAGCCATTTCCAAGGCTCCGGGCAGCAAAGGAACATTTTTCATACGTAATTCCAGACGAACATTACTCGCCTCCGCCAATTCCAGCATATGACCGCCAAGACCAAAGCCAGTGATATCCGTCGCCCCTTTCACACCAAGCTCCCGAATAACCGCACCGCCAGCCTTGTTGAGACGACCACAGGTTTCATAAAGCAATGCTTCCATCGGTTCGTACCCCGGCATTTCACCCTTGACGGCGGTAGCCAGCACACCGGTCCCGATAGGCTTGGTCAAAATCAGTTCATCACCCGGCTCCACACCCCGATTGGACGCAAAATTATCCGGGTCCACGACACCGGAAACAGCCAACCCGAACTTGATTTCATCGTCTTCCACACTGTGACCACCGGCTGCAACGGCTCCGGCCTCGTCCACAGCGTCCTGCCCGCCCTTAAGAATGGCGGTCAGCACTTCCAACGGTAATTTTGTCGGCGGGAAACACACGATGTTCATGGCCGTCCACGGTTCACCGCCCATGGCGTACACATCAGAAAGGGCATTGGCAGCGGCAATACGTCCAAATTGGTAAGGATCATTGACCACCGGCGTAAAGAAATCCACAGTCTGCACAAGCGCCTTGCCTGCGGGAAAAGACACAATGGCAGCGTCCTCGTTATCGCCGGGACCTCCGGCAAGAACGCGGTCATCGTGGCGGACATTCAGTCCGGAAAGTGCTGTCTCCAGGTCCCCTGGAGCGATCTTAGCCGCTCAACCTGCGGCTTTGACCATGCTGACTAATTTGAATTTCTGCATAACTACCAATTAACTGTTTCGGATTCTATCAAGAAAACCCGTTGTCGAATATCCTTCGAGCAGGGGAAGGCTATGGACCTCACCACCCGCTTTTTCCACAACATCTGCGCCCACGATAGTATCTACTGGCCAGTCGCCACCCTTGACGAGAACCTGTGGACGACATGCCTTGATCAACTCAAGAGGCGTGGACTCATGAAAAATCACGATATAATCCACACAGGTCAAACCTGCCAGAACAAACGCGCGTTCATCCTGATTGTTCAGAGGACGATCATCCCCCTTGCCAAGCATCTTGACGGACTCATCGGAATTGAGACCGAGAACAAGGGAATCACCGAGCGCACGGGTACGCGTCAGCAAATCAACATGACCGGGATGCAACACGTCAAAGCAACCGTTGGTAAAGACCAACCTGTGGCCGGGCATGAACTCCGCCTTCTTTTTTAAGAAGGTGCGGATGGACATCAGTTTAGGATTTACAGGCAGGCCCACGCGGCGTCACTCCCTTGGTTTTCAACTTGGATGTATCATGAAAAAGCATCAGTTCGAACCAGTCCATGGCAAAGGCCAAAGCGACATGTTCGTTTTCCAATATCGCTTTCTGACGCTTTTCGTCCACCTCAACACGCTCAAAAAGACGCATTTTCGTGATGAACCGCTGAAATTCGTCGACTTTATACAGGGCCAGAGTGGCCATATGGCTCATCTTTTCGGAGACAGGACGGCCTTCCTGCTTGATGCGGGACAGAATGTTCATGTACCGATCATTGTGTGCGGTATATTCCTGAAATCCCTGATCTTTCTTCCAGGAAGAACCAGTCCACTCATCCTTTTCCAGAAAGCCTTTACAGTGATCTTCCTTGACGATGAAGAATTGTTCGGACACGCCGCCCTTTCCGTCGGGCTTGGTGGCGCGACCAAGCGGATACATGCGACATGCACCGGGACGATCTTTGTAAATCCGACATCCCTTGTCAGTAACAAAGGCGCAAGTCCGGGCCTTGTCATCTGTCATACGGAATTTAAACACCGGGAAATTGGTGTCAGGCGCATGGTGACCGGTTGTATATACACGCAAAAATTCGATGCTGGACATATCCAATGCCCCGCGCATACGCAGAATGTCATACGGCGTCAGGATCATATCCAGATCGCTACAGCAATCATTGAAACACTGAATGCCGGGATAACATTTGAAACAATATGTCTTACCCTCTTCCAATTCAGGAAGTGAGGCCAGAAACTCTTGGGTCTCGTCGTTGTGCATAATTCATCTCCGGGGCGAGCAACCCCTCTTTTTTTGAGCCGCAGGAATGCCTGTCAGCCGCAGATGTCCTAGCACTTGCCGACACAGAACGCAAAGAAGCGACTTCCTCACCGACGAATAATCGATAACAAAAGAATTTCGAATAGATATATTCTATTTAGTTTTCACGAAGGCGAAAAAGAATGGGCTGGAAAAAGGAGAGGAAAAGGACCTTTCTCGAAAGATTCTTTCCTCCCCTTCCCCCAGTCATCGGAGACATCTTTTATTGCGTCAATCTTTGTGCCAGCTTGACGGCTGAGACAGCGTCTGTGGACCATCCGGCAGCACCTATTGCGTTACAGAATTTTTCAGTAACAACAGCCCCGCCGATGATGACCTTAGCCTTCAGGCCGCGCTCTTCGACAAGCTTCACGGTATCTTCCATGCGCACCATGGTCGTGGTCATAAGCGCAGACAATCCGATAATGGCCGCATCGTTTTCCTCGGCAGCGTCAACGATTTTGTCGGCAGAGACATCCTTGCCAAGATCAACCACGTCAAACCCATAATTTTTGAGCATCAAACACACGATGTTCTTGCCAATGTCGTGAATATCACCTTCGACAGTTGCCATGATGACAACAGGCTTTTCGCCTGCGTCGCCGTCCTCTTCGAGCAACGGTTGAAGCCGCTTAAACGCATTTTGCATGGTCTCTGCGGACTGCAAAAGCTGCGGCAGGAAATATTCTTTCCTCTCATACTTGTCACCCACAACCAAGATACCGGGAATCAACATGTCGTTGACGATATCCATGGCTTTGGTACCAGCTTCCAACTCGACATCCACGAGTGCGAGGATGCCATCCTTGTTGCCTTTGATCACGGCTGCCTGCACAGGAGGCAAGCCCTGTGTATCATCACCTTTGGCAGGAGCTGATCCTGATTGGGCAGCACCACTGCCGCCGGTCCAGTCGGAAAACTTCTCAATATACCGCTCTGCTTGCGGATCACGATTAAGCATCACCTCGGTGGCATGCAACGCTTCCTGAATACGCTCTGAATTCGGATTGGAGATAAATGAACACAGCCCCGAGACCATGGAAATGCTCAGAAAGGTCGAATTGAGCAACTCTCGAGCTGGCAAACCAAAAGAGATATTCGACAATCCAATGGTGGTCGGCAGCCCCCATTCATCACGACAATGCCGCATGACATCCATTGAGTGACGGGCCGCCTCTGGTTTGGAAGAAACAGTCAAGGCGAGAGCGTCAACCATAATCAGACGGCGCGGTATTCCTAGGTTATCGGCCTGAGCCAAAAGATCAGCGATAACATCCAGCCGCTCCTTGGCAGTGACCGGCAACTTGTTGCCCACGATCGGTAAAAGAATAAACGGAGCACCAAAAAGTTTACATAAGGGACCAAGCGCCTCCATCTTGCCGGGTTCACCGGAAATGGAATTGACCAACGGCGAACCGGGATAATTCCACAGACCGGCTTCAACAGCCTTGGGGTCATTGGAATCGATGGACAACGGCGTAGTGAACCGGCCCACCAAAGAGGTAACAAGCTCGGGCAGCAACTCGACTTCGTTCACCATGGGCGCGCCCACGTTGACATCAAGTACAGGTGCGCCGAGTTCAATTTGTTCAGTGGCAAACCGGTGAGCTTCGGTGAATACACCTTCCTGCAATTCAGCGATAAGCTGCTTCTTACCGGTGGGGTTGATGCGTTCACCAATGATTACACCGGGATGATCGAAACCAATCGGTACGGAGACAGACCGGGAAGTCAAAACCATCTGGGCAGTGTCGGTCTTTTGCGGTCTTTTCCATGGGGTATCCCCCACTTTGACACGCAAGGCACGGATATGATCCGGGGTGGTTCCACAACAACCACCAATAAACTTCGCACCAAGGTCCACGAATCCGACCGCCTGTTCAGCAAACGGTTCGGGCGGCAAACGGAAAGAGGTATTACCATCGTCGTCCAATTCAGGAAGCCCCGCATTGGCCTCGGCAAAAGTCGGGGTCTCCAAGCGACACTGCCAGGAACGCAGAGTTTCATGCATCTGCTCTGGGCCAGCAGAACAGTTGGTGCCGATAAGTTCTACGCCCATATTCTGCATGGTATCGACAAATGTCAGTGGAGAAGTCCCGGTCAAAGAAGCCGGTCCCTCGAATGTCATGGACATGGCCACCGGCAGATCGCACACCAGACGAGCAGCGATAACCACGGCCCGGGCTTCTGCCAGATCAAAATGCGTTTCACCAAGAATAAGGTCGGCACCGCCGTCAACACACCCTTTGATCTGCTCTTTGTATATGTCCACCAATTCGCGGAAAGTCATGTCACCGAGCGGCTGTACGAAATGCCCTGTAGGCCCGATGGAGGCAGCAACAAAGGCTGTGTCACCGGCTACTTCTCGGGCGATCTGGGTCATGGCTTTGTTCAACTCATACGGATCAGCATCAAGGCCAAGCTTGGGACGAGAGCCACCAAAAGTATTGGTTGTCAAAACGTTCGCACCAGCATCCAAATAGTCTTGATGCACGCCACGAATAACATCTGGCTCCTTCAATCCCCACAACTCAGGGGAAAGTCCGGCCGGAAGCCCCCTGCCTTGCAGCAAGGTACCGTAACCACCATCAAAGAAATATATCCTGTCGTCGTCGAGTATGGACCTGAAATCGGGCACTCTATCCTCCGTATGACCTGCCGCAGGGGTTCATCGTTGCCCTTGGCAGAGGGTGTATTCTTATATCAAGATATCTCGATATAGCTATAGAAACACGAAAAATCAAGTATTTTCTCAGCGAGAAAAATACGCGGGATGCAAGAAAAGGCAAGGTTTTGCACATAGTCGGCACCCCCGAAAAACATTGATAAGGTCAAATAAAATCTATAGTGTCCCTTTTTCGCTCTTTATATTAAGTATTGAACTGGGTCCAACAATCACCCACACAAAATATAGCATGACATCACAAGAGACAAAGACCGCAGTCGAACCGGAAATCGTAGATATCGAAGAAGAGAACCTCGATATACCGGAACCGAACGCTGTTCCCATCAATGCCCCGGCCAAAGCCGCAGGGCTGGAGTCGAAGCTCCCCGCATTTGTCCCGATGCCCTCTTCCAAAGAGGTCAGGGTTCGGGATCCCTTACAGCTTTATCTCAAGGAAATCGCTCGGTTCCCCATGTTGGAACCGGAAGAAGAGTATGCGCTCGCCAAACGTGTACAGGAAGAGAACGACCAGGATGCCGCATTCCAACTCGTTTCCTCCCACCTGCGACTGGTGGTCAAAATCGCCATGGATTTCCAACGACGCTGGATGCAGAACGGACTGGATCTTATTCAGGAAGGCAATGTCGGCCTGCTCAAGGCCGTGACCAAATTCGACCCGGAAAAAGGCATCAAATTTTCCTACTATGCTGCATTCTGGGTCAAAGCTTACATCCTGAAATACATCATGGACAACTGGCGGATGGTCAAGATCGGGACCACCCAGACGCAACGGAAGTTGTTTTACAACCTGAACAAGGAACGGCAACGACTCCAGACCATGGGTTTCGATCCAACGACTGAAGTCCTGAGCGAGCGACTCGGCGTATCCGAATCCGAAATTGTCGAAATGGACCAACGTCTGTCCAAGAATGACATGTCGCTGAACACTCCGTTGGGCGAAGACTCCGATGCCACCAAAATGGACTTTCTGCCCACGTTGGGACCGGGTGTCGAAGAGTCCATCGCCAACAATCAGATTGTGGATCTCCTGCTGGACAACCTCAAGGAAATCCGCCCTACCCTTAATGAAAAGGAAGCAACCATTCTTGATGACAGGTTGCTTTCCGAAGACCCCGTGACTCTGCGTGAAATCGGTGAACGATTTGGCGTTACACGGGAGCGAGTGCGACAGATTGAAGCCAGATTACTGGTAAAAATCCGTGAGCACATGACCGGCAGAATCAAAGACTTTTCCAAGGACTGGGTAGTCGAGCAGGACTAATCGTGCTTTGACCGCTCCAACCGGGACAAACGGATGACACACACGCACCGGATTGAATTTCACGCAACGATGGCAGCCTTAGTGCTTCTCGCACTCTTGGCCCTCACCGGTTGCGCCCAAAAGAAAACCTCGACAATATCCCCAGCGTCCCGGCCTTTAAGCCCGTCCGCACAACTGAACTACGACTATCTCCTGTACCGGGATCAGATGCAGCAGTTGCAGAGGCATGTAACCCAAGGCAAACGAAGTCCGTTGACCGACGAAGAAGCCAATGAACTGCATATCAATGCTGTTGAGGCCCTTGACCGTATTCTTGCCATAGAACCTTCTCCCGAATTGTATTTGGAAAAAGCGGGGTTGTTCTGGAATCACCCGGAAGGCACAAGCCGTTCCCGAGCTACGCTCAAGGAAGGGCTGGCACTCTTCCCAGACGATCAAATGCTGACCATTTATCTGGCCAACTCCTATATCGCGGACAATCGTGTGGAAGACGCCATCAACGTCATGAACGAATACTTGGCCAAACGTCCCGACGACATTCAAGCCCGCGAACGGCTTGGCCAGATGCTCATGGACGCTGGCAAGGACGCTCAAGCTCTTGATGTCCTCAAACAAATTCCCGAGAAAGAACGCAGCGCCGATGCCATCTACATCATGGGCCGCGTGCAGGGGAACCTCGGCATGCGCAAGGCAGCTATTGCCAGCCTGAAAAAGGCCATCGCCATGGACCCGGAATTTTCTGAAGCCTTGGTCGAGCTGGCCTTCCAATACGAACTGGCCAAGGATTACGTCTCCGCCGAAAAAATTTACACCTCTATACTGGAACAGAATGGCTCCTTTCCCGAGGCCCGACTTCGGCTCATCAATCTCAACCTCAAACTGAACAATCCAGCCAAGGCGTTACAATTGACGCTGGACGGTCCGCCCTCCAAAAGCTTTATTCTCGACGCGGTACTCATGTTCATCAACGACGACTTCTTTGCTCAGGGGTCCACGGCGTTGGATATGCTGACATCGGACGGAACAACCCCGGCGGAATACTATTTCTATAAAGCGGTCATCGCTGACGAAGGCGAAAATGACCCAGACAAAGCGCTGGACTATCTCAGCAAGGTCGCCAAGACAGATCGACTCTATCCACATGCGTTGCGATTCAAGGCTCAACTTTTCAGCCTTCAGGGTAAAAAGAAGGAAGCTCTGGAGATCGCGGTCAAAGGCAAGGAATTGTATCCCGACGCACCTATTTTCTACATCCTTGAGTCGACCCTGCACAAACATAACAGGAATCTTACCGGATCCGAAAAAGCCCTGAAACAAGGCCTTGCCCGACTGAAGAACGACCCGGAACTGACCTACGAGCTGGCCATGACCTATGAGGCCATGGGAAAACGAACTGAAGGGCTGGCTTTGATGGAAACTGTGATTCGGTCACACCCGGATCACGCCAATGCCTTGAACTATGTCGGCTACACACTGGCTGAAGAAAATCGCGAACTGGATCGTGCTCTGGTGTTAGTCACCAAGGCTTCTGCTCTTGACCCTGAAAACGGGTATATCCTTGATTCCGTCGCGTGGGTCCATTTCAGGAAGGGGAATCTCGACAAGGCCTGGGAATATGTTCGCTATGCAGTCGACGTGGTAAATACGGACCCGACCATTTGGGAACATTATGGCGACATTGCTGTTGCCGCAGGCAAGATCAAGGAAGCGCGCAAGGGCTACAACTTCGCCCTTAAATTTGGACATGCCGACGCCGACATGATCAGAAAGAAGCTGAAAGACCTATGAGTTATCAGACCCTGTTGAAGCCTTTGGCGACATCAGCGGTCGCCCTGCTGCTGATTATGGCCTTCGGTTGCACACCGAAAACCCCACCCGGCACAGTCATGGCCACCCCAGACGCCGCTTGGAAATCATTCAGGCGGCACTATTGCGTTTCACCCAAAGCCGCAGGCATGAAAGTCAAGGCGAGCCTCTATTACACCCGCATCAAACCCCGCAAACGGACCAATCGAACCATCATGACCATGTGGGGCGATTTCGACGGGGCAATGCGTTTGGACGTGGCGGCCTCCATCGGAAAACTTCTGGCGCACATTCGAGAAGACAACAAAGGGCTATTGGTCTTTTATCCCTCCGACGAGGAGGCCTATACCCATGTTAATCCGGTGTTGGGAGCAACCCGCCTGGGCATGCCCTTCCCATTTTCTTTATCCCAACTGGGCAATGTTCTGGTCGGTGACTTTTCCGGGCTGGCCCCAAAACGATACACGACCGCCGACCGGGTTACCTCTTCACAGGGAGGATATGTTTTCACCTTTGACAACGGGTTGGTCTCTTCCATTACACTCGACGTTGTAGGCCGTCCTGTTCGGGTCGAGGGCATAACAACCAAATCATACGAAAATGCCCACAAATGGCTGCTTGAAATTAACCGATTCGAAGAAAAAACATCAGATGAAGCACCACTCCCTGACAAGATCACTCTGGCTCTGGACAACGGAGAGAAGGGCGTCTTGCACATAAAGTCCCGTGAGCTTATGATTACGCCATGGCCTGACAAATCACTCAACCTGATCCTGCCGGACAATATTTCTCCCATTCGACTGGACAACGGCTATCAGGATCAACAAACCGGGGAAATCCCCGTGGTGTACGAGGATAAATAATGGATAAGAATAACCAAAATGAATCCGTCACGGAAATCTTTCTGCTTGGACTCAAGACTTGGATAGCTGAAATGAAATGGTTGATCCGTTCCTGGCTCGGCCGCTTTGAAGTGAGAAGGCTTGAAAAAGAATTGGATCGGGAATATGGCATGCTCGGACGTATCGCTGAGGAGCCTAGAGGGAAAAAGGCCGAGAAGGAACTCTGCCTCAAGCAAATCGCCTTCCTGAAGGAAGAAATTGCCACCCTCAAAAGCGAATTGGCAGGCGACCGTGAAGAACGCATGAAGGACCTGCACGACAACAATCAAGGTTAAGGGCTGTTCGAAAACAGACGGGCATTCGTTGCCACGTCACCGAACGGCAAAGGGGAAAATGCTGTGAGCAAAACTATCGTCATCGGCTCCGACCACGGGGGCTTCAATCTCAAAGCCCTGTTCATCAAGACTCTCAAGGAATGGGGGTATCAGGTGGAGGATGAAGGGCCGGACTGTCTGGACTCCTGCGACTATCCGCTCTTTGCGGCCAAAGTCTGCGAAAAAGTCAAGGCAGACGACACAAAGCTCGGCGTACTCATCTGCGGAACAGGTCAGGGCATGACCATGACCGCCAATCGTATGGGCGTCCGTGCAGCCCTGTGCACCAATGAATTTCTCGCTCGCATGGCCCGCGAGCACAACGATGCTCGCGTCCTCTGCCTCGGAGAACGCGTCACCGGCCAGGGGTTGGCCCTGGGGATTCTCAAAGATTTTCTGGAAACAGAGTTCGGTGGTGATCGACACCAGCGGCGCATCGATCTCATCGACACAGTTTCCCAATAACAACTTTTAGAAAGGGTATATCAAGATGACACAGATGACGGACAAGACCATCGCCGTGGTCAAAGGGTTGATCATGGACGGCGTTGCCAAGGCCAATTCCGGCCATCCGGGCGGCGCAATGTCCTCCTCAGACTATGCCACTATCCTGTTCTCCGAGTTCCTGAACACCAACCCGGATGACACCAAATGGTTCAACCGGGACCGCTTCATCATGGCCGCCGGACACGAGTCCATGCTGCTCTACAGCCTGCTGCACCTGAACGGTCTGCTCAGCCTTGACGACCTCAAGGAATTCCGCCAGCTCGGTTCCCGCACCCCCGGCCATCCCGAAGTGAACGAGACTCCGGGCGTGGAAGCAACATCCGGCCCGCTGGGTCAGGGCTTCGCCGTATCCGTAGGCTTTGCCGCCGCCGAAGCGCACCTGCGTGACAAACTCGGCAGCGATGTCATGGACCATTACACCTATGCCCTGTCCTGTGACGGTGACATTCAGGAGCCTGTGGCTCTCGGTGCCGCATCTCTGGCTGGTCTGTGGGGACTTGGCAAGCTCATCGTCTACTATGATTCCAACAAAATTCAGCTCGCCAGCCCCTGTAGTCAGGTCGATTGCACCGATCACCGCAAGGTCTTCGAAGGCATGTGCTGGCAGGTTCTGGAAGTGGACGGCCACAATCAAGACGAAATTCGTGCCGCCATCAAAGAAGGTCAGCTCGAAACGGGTAAGCCCACCTTGATCATCGGTCACACCACCATGGCCAAAGGCTGCGCCACCATGGAAGGCAGCCACAAGACCCACGGCTCTCCGCTGTCCACTGAGGAAATTTCAGCTACCAAGGAAAAACTCGGCCTGCCCGCCGAAGATTTCTATGTTCCCGAGGACGTGGTTGCAGACTTCCAATCCCGCTTTGACGGACTGCGCAAAAACGCTGCCGACTGGCAGGCCATGGTCGACAAAAAGATGGCCGACCCCGAATTTGCCGCCATGTGGAAAGAAGTCACCATGCCGCGTTCAGAGCGCAAAATCGACTGGCCCGAATTCACTCCCGGTGAAACCATGGCCACTCGCAAAGCTTGGGGTGCCTGCCTGAATTCAGTCATGGAATCCCTGCCCACGCTGGTAGGCGGCTCTGCTGACCTCGATCCGTCCAACCAGACACAGCACTTCCGCGACACTTACGGCGACTTCGGCGTGACCGGATACGGTTCCCGCAACCTCGCCTTCGGCGTACGCGAATTCCCCATGGCTGCCATCATGAACGGTTTGCAGTTGCACGGCGGCTTGATGCCTTTCGGCGCAACCTTCCTGACCTTTGCCGATTACTGCCGCAATGCCATTCGCATGTCCGCGCTGCAAAAACTGCCGGTGTTATATGTCTTCACCCATGACTCCTTCTGGGTCGGTGAAGACGGTCCGACCCATCAGCCCATCGAGCACGTCAGCTCCCTGCGCCTAATCCCGGACCTCATCGATCTGCGTCCAGCCGATGCCATGGAAACCGCAGTCTGTCTGGATATCGCCATTACGCAGGAAGAAATGCCCTCCACCATATTCCTGACCCGTCAAGGTCTGCCCGTCCTCGATCCCGCCGAATATCCGGCAGTGACCGATGGTCCCCGCAAGGGTGGTTATGTCCTCAAGGACTGCGACGGCACCCCTGATCTTATCCTGATCGGTTCCGGCTCCGAAGTCTCCTTGTGTCTGGAAACAGCCAAGGTACTCAAACGCAAGGTGCGCGTGGTCTCCATGCCTTCCACCAAATTGTTTGACGATCAGCCCGAATCGTATAAAAATGAAGTGTTGCCCCCGGAAGTCACGGCTCGAGCAGCTGCCGAAGCCGGTCGCACTCCCCTGTGGCACAAATATGTCGGTCTGAACGGCGTTGTCCTCGGCTTGGACCATTTTGGTGCCAGCGCCCCCGGCAAAATCCTGTCCGACAAATACGGGTTCACCCCCGAAAACTTTGCCCGAATGATTCGAGAGAAATACTAGGAGTATCACATGGAAGCCCCACAAAAAAACCTCGCATTGGACCTGGTCCGCGTCACTGAGGCAGCAGCATTGGCCTGTGCCCGTTGGCTTGGTAAAGGTGACAAGATTTCCGCTGACCAAGCGGCTGTCGATGCCATGCGCCTGAGCTTCAATACATTGGAAATCCAAGGCCGTGTCATGATCGGTGAGGGCGAGAAGGACGATGCTCCCATGCTCTACGCCGGTGAAAAGCTGGGACTTGGACATGGCCCCAAGGTCGACATCGCCGTTGATCCGCTGGAAGGCACCAACCTGCTCGCCAATGGCCGTCCCAATGCCATTGCCGTTGTCGGCGTGGCTCCTGCCGGATCCATGTTCGATCCAGGCCCGAGTTACTACATGCAAAAACTCGTCGTGCCTTCTCAGGCCAAAGACGTGGTAGATATCGAAGCCCCCACTGGCCACAACCTGAAGCTCATTGCCCGCGCATTGGACAAAGATGTGGATGACCTGGTCGTCTTTGTTCTGGATAAACCACGCCACAAAAAGCTGATCTCCGAGATTCGCGAAGCAGGCGCACGTATCCAGTTGCACAGTGACGGTGACATCACCGCTTCACTCATGGCCATTGATCCGCGCTGCGAAGTCGATGTCATGATGGGTACCGGCGGCACACCTGAAGGTGTACTTTCCGCCATCGCCATCCGCATCATGGGCGGAGAGATGTTCGCCAAACTCGACCCGCAGAAGCAGACTGAAAAGAATGCTCTGGCCGAATATGGCATGGATGTTCGTCGTGTGCTGACCGTATCCGATCTGGTCAAATCCGAAGACCTATTCTTCGCGGCCACCGGCATCTCCGGCGGCACCTTCCTCAAAGGTGTTACCTACCACGGCCATGGCGCAGAGACTTCTTCTCTGGTCATGCGTGGCAGAACTGGCACCATCCGCTACGTGGAAGCCATCCACAACTGGGAAACCCTCATGCAGATCAGCTCGGTCAAATACGACTAAGCCTGCCGGGATATGCTCATACCAGGGCCGGGATGCATGTGCATCCCGGCCCTTTTCTTTGAGATACAAATGAATTCATGCTATCAATTCATTCAGGAGGAATACGTCATGTCCAAGAACAAACGCCGCAGCACACGAGTATCCGCTGGTTTCGAGGCCTACGTCAGCATCGGTGATGTAGTCATTCCCGTGGCCACCAAAAATCTCAGCCTCAAAGGCGCACTCCTGACCGGATGTGAAGATTGCAAGCCCGGAACGCATTGCGAACTTCATTTGCCTCTATCGCCAGGTATCCGTATCGTGGTGGATGGAGAAATAGTTCGACACGGCAAGACTGAATCGGCCATGACATTCAAGGAAATGGATGAATTGAGTTTCACCTTTCTGCACCGACTGGTCACACTCAATGCGAATGAACCAGACGATGTCGACGAAGAGCTTCTCCAAATTTTCGAAAAATTCTGATCATTATGTTGCTTCGTTTATTTGCCGCTCTGGTCATTATAGGCATACTGCCCTATGTGTCATTGGCAGGAAATATCACCATCCGTGTCACGGAACTTCCCACTGGCAACCATCGGTATTTCCATAAACTGCTGGTCCATTCTCTCGAGGACGCCGGATATACAGTCAACCTGCAATCGGTGGGGGTCGTCCCACTAAAACGCAGCATGGAAATGCTTCTCTCTGGCGAAACTGATATACGGTGGTTTCACAAGGCAAAAGCCAAAGAACTGCCACTTGTTCCTATAAAAGTCGGCCTCACGAAAAATCTTATCGGCAAACGGGTTCTGGTTATCCCCAAGGGACAGGCACACACATATTCTCACATTGAAAACCTTCATCATTTCAGACAACTCGATAAGGTCGGCGGCTTTGGCAAAGGGTGGCATGATGTCCAAATCTGGCGAGAAAACTCGCTGAAATTCATGGAAAAAGATGGCGATTGGCGTGCATTATATCCAATGGTCGCCAGTCAGGATAGAAATGTAGATTATCTGTCACGAGGCGTCGGTGAAATACTAAATGAGATAAAAGGGAAACACGACATCGAAGTCGAACCTACCCTTCTTTTCTCCTATGACAGTGATTTCTGGTTCTTCTTGCATCCATCTGCCAAGCATCTTGAACCCATCATTCGAGACGGACTTATCAAAGCACAAAAAAACGGCCTCATGGACGAGTTGATTGAAAAATACTGGGGCGAAGACCTAAAAGAACTCAAGATCAATCAGCGAACCGTCCTCAGGCTGACGGCCCCTGCGGCGGAGTAAGCATTTCCTTTCTTCCACACTTTCCCAAAACAAGTGTGCCGAAGACAATAAGCGACCCACCAAGTACGGTCCAGACATCCGGTATCTCCCCAAGAAACATCATGCCCCACATGGCGGCAAACACGATCTCCAGACTGGAAACCCCGCTGATACGGGCGGCCGACTCAATAGCATATCCACGGGTCATGTAATACTGTCCTATGTTCATAAACACAGCCACTCCAAGTATCATGAACCATTCGCTCATGGTCGGTACGACCCATTCACCATAAAATATCGGTGCAAGCAATGCGATAAACAGCGGAGGATAAAACATCACAACTGCCGGGTGTTCGGTCTTTGCCAGACTACGCACAGTCAAAATGGCGACAGAAGTCAAAAGCACAGCCAGCAGGGCCACACCCAACAAAAATGGGTCCATGGAATTCCCCGTCCCAAACAGAATGCCGGGACGACAAACCACGGTCACGCCGACAAGTGATATCAACACTGCGACCATACTGCCCTTTGACAGACGTTCTCGCAGAACTACCCACCCCAGAAGAGCCACCACTATCGGATGTGAAAACAACAGGACCAATGCATCCGCCAGCGGTAAATGAACAATGGTATAAAACTCGGCCAGCATTGATGTAAAACCGAGCAAGCCACGAAAGAAAAGGGCTAATTTGCGCTGGCCGAACACGCCAACGCCAGCTCGACGCAAAATATACCAGCATAGCCCCACACCGATAATCCCGCGAACAAACAATATTTCTGTCGTCGGCACACGCATGCCCGCCAGTTTGACACTGAGCGATCCGAGAGAAAAAAGAAACGTTCCGAGGAGCATGTATCGCATGCCGGGAGTCAAGAAGTTCATGGGGCGGAGACTATGCTTTTAGCTTTCCATGTCAAGAAAATTAGACGCATACCAAGCCTTTTTAAAACTCCACTATCTGGTATGCACACTGCGGACTCAACCCCTTCAATGAAATTCACCGTCATGGACGAAAAAGAACGCAAAAAAGCCGACGCTTTCGGGTCGGCTTCATGGGGTCAAACGAAATATTTTATACGGTAAGACTGGTAAACTGAGGCTCACTGAATCCGGGCTGAGCCTGATACGCTGCGTGTGCAGCTTCGGTGTTGGCAGCAGTCGGGTTAAACTTCGCTTCAAGCTTTGATGTCAAATCCTGAAGCTCTGCGATCTTGTTAAGTTCTTCCTTGAGGTCGTCGAGAACACCTGTCAGCGGATCTTCCGCATCATCGTCGACAATCCCCGACTGAAGCGCCTGCACGACAACCCGCGCGGTAAGGTCCTGTGTGGCACTCGGCCCATCCTGCGGCGGAGAATCTACCGCAAAGAACAATTCCTGCTTGCCGTTGTCAAAGAACTCGTTAATGGAAGAATTAATACCACTGTTAAAGTTCGCAATAGCAGCATCTCCGGCAGCAAACCCGAAATTGCGATCAATGAACTTGAGGGTATTGAGCAGTCCCTCACCCAAAGTATCTTCTGTAACGCCGGAAGAGGTGGATTGAAGAATCATACCAGATGCGGCTGCAGCGGTTTCATCGCCGTACCGTTCACGAATCCAGTCCATGGTCGACGCAAGAGAATCTCTCAGGTCTGACGAATCCTTGGACTGTCCATCTTCACCAGCAGTGTCGTCCATACGCCGGACGACTTCATTGGCGAAAACTTCACCCAGAGTTTCCGGAAAGGATTCCGGCAGCTTACCAGCTTGTCCCGGGGCATTGGCCAAAGCCTTGCGAGCAGGAGTCAGTCCGTCTTTCGCAGGGTTGATGTCTGCCATCTGCCCAAGACGCATTCCGGGTTGGTTCTCAAGCAAAGCCCCGGCAGCACCAAGGTTTTCCCCTTGATTCTGTCGTTCTTTCAACTTCTCCATGAAGTTGTAATTCATATGGGCAGCTTGAATTCGCATACAAGCCTTATCGGACACTCAACGAGTATCTTTACACCGTATAAACAAAAAAAACGGACCGGATATACCGGCCCGTTTTACAGACTGATTTGTCGTTGTATGCGCTATGCGCCAACGTGCATCTTGAAAGCTTCCAACGTATTGACCATCAACTGGGCAATAGTCATGGGACCGACGCCACCAGGAACCGGCGTTATTGCATGCACCTTATCCTTGAGGGAATCAAAATCACAATCTCCTGCCAAGCCTTCGTCAGTACGATTGATACCAACATCGACCACGACAGCGCCTTCCTTGACCATATCAGCGGTCACGAAATTGGGTTTGCCAATGGCTGCGAACACGAAATCGGCTTCCAAGCACTCGGCCTTGAGGTCCTGCGTGCGCGAGTGACACAGCGTGACGGTTGCGTTAGCGCACGGACCGCTCTGAGACAACATCATGGCAAGAGGTTTGCCCACAATGTTGGAACGCCCGATAACCACGGCTTTCTTGCAGGCCGGATCCAGATCATACCGCTTCAAAAGATTGATGACACCGGCAGGTGTACACGGTTTGAAGCCGGGCAGACCAAGGGACATCTTGCCCACATTGACCGGATGGAATCCATCGACATCCTTATCCGGATCGATGAGATCCAAAATTTTCTGGGAGTCCAGCCCTTCGGGCAGGGGAAGCTGCACAAGGATACCGTCCACGTTCACGTCGCGGTTCAATTCCTGAATCAACCCTTCCAGTTCATGCTGACTGGCTGTTTCAAGTCGATGAGGAATGGATTCGATGCCGCAATCGGCACAGGCCCGTTCCTTGTTCCGTACGTACACCTGGCTGGCCGGATCTTCTCCCACCAACACTACGGCCAGACCGGGTTTACGGCCATACTTGCCACCCAGTCCGTCCACTTCCTCTCTGATCTCGGCGCGTATAGTTGCCGCTGTTTCCTTACCGTCCAGAAGAATCATCGTTTTGCCTCCACGGCTTTCAGGATCACATGAAAATTTGCTGCTTCAAACCCAACCACCCCTGGCGAATTTTCGCAGGCATTGGCCGCTACCTAAAGAAAAAGGCCGAACTATGCAACACCCATATACCTGTCATACCCGAGATACAGAAGAACGACAGACAGCACATCTTGGTCTAACAGCACGACAACACACCGAAATTCAAGAACTCCGCCGAACAACAGGCACCATCACTTCAATAAGATACTCATCTTCATTGGACACAGCCAAATAATCCAACATGATATTTTCATAAATCAACCCGACTTTTTCAAGTCCCATCTCTTCCATAAAATTCTCAAGCTTCTTTTGTGAAAGATAAACCGTATCATATGGTCCTTTATGGTATATATAGGCATAATCCCCGGCTTCAAGGCGATCATTGCCGCCGGACTTCACGTATTGTCCCACTTTCATGAATAACCGCACACTTACAGCAGGGGCATCCACAACCCCCATGAATTCATGCAAATCGGTATCACCCCGTACCTGCGTTCTTTCAAGGAGCCGCTTAATAGCTATTTCCAATTGATATAGGTCATACGGCTCGCCGACAGATTCGCTGAACAGACTTCTTTGCTCCACCCGCTTGACCCCCATCTCGAAAGGAACAATTTTCGAACGATCTCTGAATGCGGCAAGCATGGAATTAACCCGTTTCCTCGCTCTGGTGATGACTTTGATTTTTTTCTTAATGCGCTCCTCCTGCTTCTCAAGCAGACAAATGCGCTCTTCAATTGTTGGCAGATTCAAATAATCACGAATTTTCTTGAGCGGCATACCAAGATTTTTCAACGCAAGAATCGTATCCAGTATCTCATTTTGTTCGATGGAATAGGATCGATATCCGGTTTCCTCATTTGTCCACCGTGGCCTGAAAAGCCCTATTGTATCGTAATATATAAGTGTCTGCTTTGAGATGCCAAAATGTTTTGCCATTTCGCCCGTGGAAAATCTGATTTTCATTACTTTCTGCCTTTTTTGCTTGACCCTATAGTTACTATATACCCCATGCTCCATTCAAGAAAGAAAAACACCCTTTCAAGGAATAGATTTGATGGAACAATTTTTTAGCAGAAAGTGGTCCGCACTGGATTACGCCAAGTTTGTCACTCCGTCCGTGCTCAGCATGATTTCGATCTCGCTGTACACGATCGTGGACGCCCTGTTCATCGCAAGGTACGCCGGACCTCTCGCCATGGCCTCGGTCAATATCATCATGCCCCTTTTCTGCCTCACTTTCGGAGTGGGTGTCATGTTCGCCGCCGGAGCCAGCGCTATCATCGGCATTGAACTCGGTAAGCAACAATCGGAAAAGGCCTTCGCACACTTCGCGTTAACCGTTAGCGTGCTTATTTTCCTGATGGTGGGGATCATACTTCTGGTCAAGGGAATAGGCACTGACAGAGTAGCACATCTTCTCGGGGCAACCGACAAGCTTCTGCCCTATTGCGTAAGCTATCTAAACGCGATCATCTATGGATTGGGCGCGGTCATACTGCAAGTGGCCGTCGAATACTTCATGCGCCTGGACGGCAGACCCGGCTGGGCATTCTGCACCACCGTGGGTGCAGGACTGACCAATGCTACTTTGGACTATATCCTCATCGCCAAGTTCGACATGGGAATCAGCGGGGCAGGTCTCGCCTCCAGCGCAGGCATCGCCGTGGCCGTCGCCATCGGCATCTACTACTTCATCTTCAAAGCGCGGATGCTCCGCTTTGCACGCCCCTCCATGGATTTCCGATTCCTGAGAAACGCCATGGTCAATGGATCATCCGAGATGGTGTCTGAATTATCAGCAGGCGTGAAGACACTTGTTTTCAACTACGTTGTACTCTCCTACGCTGGCGAATACGGCGTAGCCGCACTCTCCATCATGATGTACACATACTATCTACTGTCTTCGGTGCATATCGGCCTGAGCATCGGGGTATCCCCAGCCATAAGCTTCAACTACGGGAGGCAAAACTTCGCCAAGATCAGAGAACTGGTTCGCACATCAACACTAATCATGGTAGGGGCATCCATTCTTTCATTCCTCGTTGCCATATTCTACGGAAGTGACATCATCAGACTCTTTGCCAAGGACGAACAGGCCGTAATAGCCATTGCCGAAGGCGCACTAGCAATCTTTGCTTTCAGCTTCCTACTCGAAGGCGTCAGTATTCTCGCCTCGGGATTCTTTACTTCCGTAAACAACGGCAAGATATCCGCACTCATTTCCTTTCTTAAGTCCTTTGTCTTCACTCTGGGATTCATCGTACTTCTGCCACCATTGTTCGGTCTGACCGGAGTCTGGCTCTCCGTGCCCATGTCAGAAATTGCGGCAGTTGGAATGTCCATATTCTTCTTCATGAAGTACAGACATCGATACGTCAGGCCCAAGGTCGCCGTTCCAGCATAAAAAAAGGGCACTTCATATGGAAGTAGCCCTTTTCATTGCTTGGATATGTGAGGACGGCTATTGCGCCTTCTTGTATGTCAATTCAACGACCTTGGCCGTGGAACCACTCTCCACATAAAAAACCACAAAGGAGTCGCCACGTTTGTTGAGATCGCCCAGAATCTGGCCGTCATTCTCTTCAGAAATATAAATTTCACCGTCCGAGGCGATGCCGCCCACAATTTTTTCGGTAAAGATTTTTCCTTTCACGACCCACGTTTTATGCCCCGTAAAAACACGGCCCTGTTGCTCTTCGATAACAAGAGTACTTTTGGCTGACTGATTTTCATAAATCCCCCGCTCCACACTCGCCACAACCGTTGCATCGCAAACCCAGGTCCCTTTCATATCCGGGATATCACCGGCAAAGACATTGGCAGCAAGAAGCAGAAAAGTCAGTGTAAGCAGGGAATACAGCGATTTCTTCATTCAAACCTCCGGGTAAAAAAAAGGGCCGCTCATATGAGCGGCCCGTTATGTGATGCGTTCTTCTACTCGTCGAAGAAACTTCCACCGAGAACGGGACCATAATAGATACCGTCATCGCCAAGTTCTTCTTCAATGCGCAAAAGCTGGTTGTATTTTTCCAGACGATCCGAACGGCACAAAGAGCCGGTCTTGATCTGTCCGGCATTTACACCAACAGCCAAGTCGGCGATAAAATGATCGCCGGTCTCACCAGAACGGTGGGAAACTACGTTGGTGTAGCTGGCGCACTTGGCAAGCTCAATGGTGTCCAAAGTCTCGGTCACAGTACCAATCTGGTTAAGTTTGATCAGAATGGAGTTGCAGACGCCCTTGTCGATACCCTCGGCCAAAATGTCCGGGTTGGTAACAAACAGGTCGTCGCCCACAAGCTGAATGCGCTCGCCCATCTTGTCGGTCTGGAGGGCAAATCCGTCCCAGTCCGCTTCGGCAAAACCATCTTCGATGGAGATAAGCGGGAACTGGGAAGCGAGGTCGTCGTAGAAATCGACCAATTCAGCGGAAGAGAAGGTCTTGTTCTCACCAGCCAAAACATACTTGCCGTCCTTGTAAAACTCGGAAGCAGCGGCATCGATGGCGAAACCGATTTGCTTGCCGGGTTCGTACCCTGCGGCTTCACAGGCACGAGTAATATACTGGAAGGCCTCAGCGTGAGACTTCAGGTTCGGGGCAAAACCACCTTCGTCACCAACAGAGGTAACGTGACCATCCTTGGACAGGATAGTCTTGAGATTGTGGAAGACTTCGGCACCCATACGCAGGGCCTCGGCGAAAGTCTCTGCGCCAACAGGCATAATCATGAATTCCTGAATATCCAGATTGTTCGGAGCATGTTCGCCACCGTTGATGATATTCATAAGGGGAACAGGCAACAGCTTGGCGTTCATGCCACCAAGGTGCTGGTACAAGGGCAGGCCCAGAAAACGGGCGCCCGCACGGGCGACAGCCATGGAAACGCCGAGCATGGCGTTGGCGCCAAGGCGGTCCTTGTTCTCGGTACCGTCCAGATCAATAAGTGCGTAGTCGAGCGAAACCTGACGCACGGCATCCATGCCGATAACCGCACCGGCAATTTCACCGCGCACGTTCTCGACGGCCTGCTGCACGCCTTTACCGTTATAACGCTCTTCCTTGTCACGCAGTTCAAGGGCCTCACGGGTTCCGGTAGATGCGCCAGAAGGCACGGCTGCCCGGCCAATGACGCCGGATTCCAACAAAACTTCGCATTCGATGGTGGGGTTGCCGCGGGAATCGAGGATTTCACGCGCCCAAACGCCGACGATGGTACTCATGGGAGTCTCCTTCTATGATTGATGAAAAAAATTAACGTCTTGATTGCAGGACTCTAGATGAAAACCCTACAATGCTCAATTCTATATATGCCCCATTGGGGAAGTGCAGTTATTATTTCACAGAAAGACTATTGATACTGAAGTTCGGGCGAAAGAATCAAGTTCGCAAAAGCGCGTTGAATGACGTCTTTTGTCTGCCTGTCCTGAGAAGCAGCGGCACCAAATGCCAACAACAGCCCCTTTTCGGTAAAAAACATGGCGTAATCAATATCAAGAGAAAGGCCACCTTCGTAAAAGACTGTCGTATCCATCAAAACGCATTTTCTCTTTTCATCAAATTTTTTCGCAGTCACGACTGCTTTCAAACCCTCATCCCCAAACATTTTCATCATCAAATCGTCTATCCCGTCCGCCACAACATAGAACTCGGAAACTGAGACCTTGCCGGTATTCAGTTGTGTAAAACCCATCAATGGAAGACGGAGATCTGCCGTTGGCGCTCCGGTATATGCCCCACCAAAAACACCATCTTCCAATGTGGCAAAGGCTTTGAAATCTGACGACAGGACCTTGCTGTCCGGAATGGCTTTCCAATCACTCGGAAGATATATGGAATAGGGAAGTGCCGCCGAAGCAAGAGAAGTTGTTTCAACTTTCTTCTCGACGCAACCAATCAAAAGGAAAAGCAACAGTAGAATGAGTGAGGTGCGTTTGAACATGATATCTCCAATTTCAAAATGAAACCGCTGCTACCGATTATAATATGCCATCCACAATCCTTCCATGACCAGATCGGGACGCAGTTCGTCGATGGAATCGGAAACCTGTGCAATGGTTCGGGCCAAACCGCCAGTTGCCACCACAAAGGGATCTTTCAATTGAACTGACAACTTGTCGACAAGGCCGTCAATCATGGATGCAAACCCGAATACAAGGCCTTGATTAAGACACTCTTCTGTAGTTTTACCCCACATCAAGGATTCATCAGATACCGTCAGATCAACCTTGGGAAGCTTTGCCGTACCTCCGGCCAAAGCTCCAGCAGACGACAGGACGCCGGGACAGATAAGCCCGCCCTTGAACGCGGTGTTTTGGACACAGGCCAAGGTCGTAGCTGTGCCGAAATCGATAACGATAAGATTCTTGTCGTCATAGGTCATGCGTGCTGAGTAACACCCGACCAATATATCCGCTCCCACCTGTTCTGGACGAGCGTATTCATTGTCCATATCAATGGGCAAATCGCGGGCAGCAAAAAGCGCCTCACAGTTGAGAAAACGCCGCGCCATGCGGGAAATAAGCGGATCGAGTGGCGGCACCACGCTGGAAATAACGCAGGCTTCAATGTCTGCCGGGTCCACATCCTCACGGAGCAGAATAGACTCGATTTTGAGTCCCCAATCATCATCGGTATTGGCCGGACGTGTTGGCAGGGTATAACTCTCGCCCAGCCCTTGATCATCGGCCAGACAAAGTTTGGTGTTGGTATTCCCGGCATCGAAAAGCAGTATCTTGCCCATATGGTTCTCCTTGGAGGGGACTTTCTCTTCTTTTTACCCAAAAAACAAGGCCCGCGCCACACAATGCAGCACGGACCTCGACAAAGTATTACTTACACAACTAAAAACGCTCGAACCCAGAGTCATCTTCCCCCATATCCAAATTCATACCGGACGGAGTCGGGGATGTTTTTGGAGAAGCAGAAGGCAACGGCTTGGGTGAATTGGTACGGTTAACGCTAACCGATGCAGACGGGGCAGTCGTTCCTGCACGAAGCCGGAAGAAACCGATAACCTGCTGCAACTGAGCGGCATGACCAGCCAGTTCTTCGGACGAAGCAGCCAATTCTTCAGACTCTGCCGAGTTCTGCTGCACCACACGGTCCAATTCGAGAATGGCGTTCTTGATTTGGGATGAACCAGTGGTCTGCTCATGGCTAGCCGTGGATATCTCCAAAACGAGTTCGGCAGTCCGGGTGATATCTGGAACCATTTTGCCCAACATCTTCCCGGCCTGTTCTGCGATATCGACACTGCTGGCCGAAAGCTCACTGATCTCGGCGGCAGCAACACCGCTTCGTTCTGCCAACTTACGCACTTCGGCGGCAACAACCGCAAAACCCTTGCCATGTTCACCGGCGCGGGCAGCTTCGATAGCCGCGTTCAATGCCAACAGGTTTGTCTGACGGGCTATCTCTTCAATAATCGCGATCTTGTCGGCAATCTGACGCATGGCATCCACCGTCCGACTCACCGACTCACCGCCCTTGGAAGCATCGCCTGCGGCCTGCCGCGCGATGCCTTCAGTCTGTTGAGCGTTCTCTGTATTCTGCTCAATATTGGAGGTCATCTCTTCCATGGACGCCGAGACTTCTTCAACAGAAGCAGCTTGATTGGATGCGCCTGCGGAAATCGACTGCGAAGTATTCGCCAATTCAGCGCTACCCTGAGTCACACTCTGCGCGGAAGATTGGACATTATGCACAATGTCACGAAGCCTCTCACCCATGGCGTTAACCGATTCACCCAGCTCATCCAGTTCGTCCCTGAATCGACTCGTATCCGCATCAAGCGCGGGAACATCCAGATTCCCCTGACTGATCTCAGACATGACCGATACAGCCTTGCCAATGGAACGGCTCATCTTGTTGGCAAAGAAGAAAAAGACCAACACGCCAATCACAAGCATGACCACACCTATCAGTACGGTCCACCACGTCGTGCTATCCAATGCCGCATCCGCAGCCCTCTTGCCTCCAAGAAACTCTTCCACATACCCGGTACCCACAATAACCCAATTCCAAGGCTTGAAATACGTTGCACTCAAAAGCACGGCACGAGGCTCAACTCCCCCACGATCGGCAAGCATGGCCGCTTTGGTTACAGGCTTTCCGTCGTTCGCCTGAGCGGCTTCGATCAATTCTTTAAAAACAGTATTTCCCTCTGCATCGGTCGTTTGAAGCACATTCTGTCCCTCAAGCGACTTATCCTTGTGCATTTTAACCACGCCCTCGCCTTTGCCCGGGCCTCCCAGAACAGCCATATACCCGGTTTCACCAAGTACAACGGACTTGATGCCCTGCCGCAACTCCTGCACACCCTCCTGCAAGATACCGACATAGAGACAACCGATCACCGTACCGGACGCATTCTTGATGGGCCTGTACTGCGTCAGATACCACGCATTGACCACAAAAGCCGTCCCCCGAAAAGTCTGCCCGGACTTCACCGTTTGAGCCACGATACTGGAGCTGGGGATAAACGTTCCAACAGCACGATTACCGTCTGTCTTGAGGATATTGGTCGCGACCCTTAACAGGTCGCCTTGAGAATTCATGGTCTGGAAAACAGTACAGGTGGTTCCTGTCATTTTCATAATCTCGTCCACCATGAGGGTCGAGACATTCGGATCAGCATTTTGCCCAAGCCATTCTGTTCCAAGAGCCATCTTGTCGAGTGAAACAGTCAATGCATTTTTCGAAATCTGGTTCACAGCCTTCCAATCAACCGTTTCATCCAACAGGTGAAAGCCCCCATTTCGTTGAACAATATCGAGAACGACATGCATGTCATTCTCCAATTGCTTCGCCAAAGTGGCGTGCTGGGTCGCCAACATGTTACCGGCATCGACAACGGCCAATTCCACTTCGTGTCGAGCCTGCTTATCAAAACTCTCAGTCAACGTTTCCTGCATATTGCCACTCTGCCAAAGCAAAATGCCAAGGATACACGTTACTGTCAGACCTATGAGAACAGCGCCAAGCGAAGTTATCTTAAAACCTATTTTCATAACCGCCTCCTATATCAAAAAAATAGACTTACAGCCCTTTTACACGGGATATAAAGCTTTTGTCACTATAATAATTAAACTTTTCATTAGTGTCAGACCGAGGCCAAAGAAAAAGGATGTTGTGCACTAACAATAATTACCATATACAATACGGTTCACAGTCTGGATAAATATGAAGGAGAACTCCTGTGAATCCCGCATCACTCATTCCACTGGCCGAACCTGTACCCATCCATTGGGCATGGTTTGATATCTTGCTCATCGTCACCCTCACGGCTCACCTGCTTTTCATGAACGCCCTACTTGGTTCGGCGGTCATAGGATTGACAAAAAGTCTGCGAGGTCAAGGAGTTATAATCAAAGAAGTCGGTATGAAACTACCGCCTTTGCTTGCTCTGACCATCAACATGGGTGTGGCTCCCCTCCTCTTCCTTCAAGTCAATTACGGACACTTCGATTACGTCAGCTCCGTTATTATGGGGGGATGGTGGCTTGCCGTAATCGCGGCCTTGATGTTCTCCTACTACGGATTCTACATTTATAAATTCAAATACGAATCCATGAGCAACGCAGTCCGCACCGCACTTTTCGCAGCGTCCATTCTTGGCCTGCTCTACGTGGGCTGGATGTTCTCCAACAACATGACCATCATGTTGCAGCCCGAAACATGGCTGAAATACTTCAACACAGACAGTGCGTTTCTCAATTGGTCAGATCCGGTCATTTATCCCCGATTCCTCCACTTCATGACCGGAGCTCTCGCCATCGGCGGATTGTTCGTTGCCCTGCTTGGTCAGGTCCGAACCAACGACGACATGATCGACACCGGTATGCTTTGGTTCACCCGTGCAACGCTGGTCAATCTGGCAGTGGGTATCTGGTTTCTGGCCGCATTACCTCAGGATATCCTTCTCGCATTCATGGGACGGAACATCCCGGCTACCGGGACATTAATCGCTTCACTGATCGCCGCCGCATTCATGCTCATCGCAGGCTTCAAAAAAGAACCGAAAAAAGCCACCATCTGGGCGGTCATCACTGTCTTCTTCATGGTATGCACCCGCCACTGGTTGCGCACCCTGTACATCGCGCCGTGGTTCTCCATCGAGTCCACACCAGTAACTGGTCGCTACGGCTCCTTCTATCTTTTCCTCGGATTCCTGATCGTAGGCCTCGCTGCCATGGCCTACATGATCAAACTCTACTTCAATTCACGGCAGGGGAGGAGCTAAGTCATGGAATATCCCATCTGGCAACTCACGACTCTGGCCGGCGGCTTCTGGATCGCCTTTATCGCGACCATCCACGTCTACGTAGCCCATTTCGCTGTCGGAGGAGGACTGTTCCTCGTCCTGACCGAACAAGCGGCATACCGCACCAACAACATGCACCTGCTTGAATGGGCAAAAAAACACACCCGCTTTTTCCTGCTCCTGACTATGGCTTTCGGTGGTGTATCCGGCGTGGCAATCTGGTTCACCATCGCTCTCATAGCACCTGAGGCGACCATCACACTCATCCATCAATTCGTATTTGGATGGGCTGCCGAGTGGGTCTGTTTCCTCGGCGAAATCGTCGCGCTCATAATATATTACTATACATGGAACACCATGAACCGCCGCGACCACGTCATCGTGGGCTGGCTTTATTTCATCTTCGGTTGGTTCTCCCTGTTCCTCATCAACGGCATCATCGGCTTCATGCTCACGCCTGGAGACTGGTTGCAAACCAAAGACTTCTGGGACGGCTTTTTTAACCCGTCTTTCTGGCCTTCATTGGTCTTCCGCACCTTCTTCAGCGCGGCCTGTGCCGGTCTTTTCGGATTCGTTACGGCCACACGCATCAAGGACGACGACACGCGCATGCTCGCGGTGCGCTCCTGTTCAGTCTGGACAACCCTTGGTGTATTGGCCGTCATTGTGTCAGGTTGGTGGTACATAGCCGCTCTCCCTGCCGGACAATATGAAATGGTCGCGTTCAAATCCCACCGTGTCGCCGCATTCATGCAATGGTTCTGGATGTTCAGTCTGGCAACACTTATCGGGGGCCTGCTGCTCGCCATCCGAGCCCCACGACTCATCAGTTTCCCGCTGGCACTGGTCGTCCTTCTGGCCGGACAAGGACTTTTCGGTTCCTTTGAATTCGTACGCGAAGCCGGACGCAAGCCGTATCTTATCTGGGATACGGTCTATTCAACGTCCATCGTCAAGGCGCATATGCCGATCATCAACCAGAACGGAGCCATTGCCTCTGCCAAATGGGCACCGCCGGAACTCAAGGAAGGCATCACCGAAGACAACTGGAAGCAAGCCGGCGCATTCCTGTATCAGCTCGAATGTTCCGCCTGCCATTCAATCGGCGGTCCCATGAACGATATTCGCAAACGCACCGCCGTATTCAACACCAACGGGTTGGACGCTCTGCTCACTGGCATGGGCAAGCTCAACAAATACATGCCACCTTTTGCCGGAACCCCGGACGAGCGCATGATTCTGGCCAGGTACATCAGTGAAGAACTGAACAACAAGACTCCTATGGACCCAGTAGAGTTACCGGAGTTGGAATCGGTCGAGCCTGTAGCCTTTGGCTCGGATACTTCGGAATACGTACTCACGGCATGGTGTGCACGCGGTGCAGGATTCTATGCCCAAAGCGACAAGTGGACCCTGCTGCCGCCTTCCAACACGTTACGCGCACAGCTCATCCTGCGCGGTCCCGGCCCCGAACGTGTACTTGAAGACATCGTCATTACCTATCAGGTGGAAAACGGTTTCAAGGGTAATCCCTTATCCGGCACACTCGCCCTCAACGAAGAGTTCGAACGATTCGAAGCCAAACTTGCCATTCAATCTCAGGCCAATGGCGCATACAATCCATTGCCTGTTATCAACCTTGAAGCACGCAACGACGCCGGGGAAATTCTAGCCACTGCCCGAGTCGCACTACCTACTTCCGACCAAATGGGGTGCCGCAATTGTCACGGCGGCGAATGGGCACAGGGAGACTCAGGTGTTGCCAGCGTCACGGTCGAAAACATTCTGGCTGTACATGACCGCATGAACCGCACCGATCTCTCCAATCGCAAGGGAGTAGTCGAGTGTGCGTCCTGTCATGACGACCCGATGCAGGACACGGACGGCAAAAACAAACGGCTCAACCTGTCCGCCGCCATTCATGGTATTCACGCCGTGTATCTCGCCGGACGCGAGGCCGAGGATTCCTGTCTCAAATGTCACCCGGAATCCACCCTACGCGGGCAGCATGACCTCGGCGGATTCGTTTGTACGGATTGCCATGGAGCCATGGAAGATCACGCGATCTCCTTGCTCAAGGCGGAAAAGGATCAGTCCATTCCCGGTGCTGACAGGTTACTCGGTCTGATCATCCCACAAACTCTGGGCAATCAGGACGCCATCAATCCACGCACCCCGTGGTTAAACGAACCAGATTGTCTGACCTGTCACGTGGATTTCCAACCACCGGAAACCGACTCGGCTTTCAACTCCTGGACCGATGGCTCTGCCACGCTCTATGCGGCTCGACGCGACGAGATGGATGCCATGCATTGCGGCGCCTGTCACGGCAGCCCGCACGCCATCTACCCGGCATCCGATCGCGACAATGTCATGCCGCTCCAATACATGGATGAAGCTCAAGCCATTGGAACCAACGGAACCTGCGTCGTCTGCCACGGCGAAACCATGGAAGACGCAGTACATCATCCAGGTATGGGATTGGAATAAAGATGCCTCCGGCGGCTGGGGGAAGGGGAAGAAAAACCCTTTGAAAAGGGTTCTTTCCTCCCCTTCCCCCAGACCCCCATCCCTTCCTTTTCCTAAACCTTTTGTGTCGCCTTCGGCGAAGACACACGTTTTCACCGGTCTAAAGCGCCCCCTTTTTCTTTCCCTCAAAACACCAGCAAAGCGCTGTGCATGGAGTACCTTGGGGTGCAAACACCTCCCAACAACGGTTTTCTTTCCCCGATGCCGAAAGGCTTGGGAGAGTGGTGCAGATGTGCATTTTCTCGGGCGAAGTTTCACCGGAGGCGTAGCCTAGCTACGTTGAGGATGAAACGAAGCCCGAAAAATGTGCAGATGCGCCGCTCTCTCAAGCCGTCTGCGCAAGCCACACAAATAAAAAAAGGGCCGCTCGGAAATCCGAGCGGCCCTTTTTTTATTTGTGGAGCTTGCGCTAGCAGGTCGTGCCTTTGCATTGATTCTTTTTAACATAATCGATGACAAACTTTTCGGCATCTTCGTCGGTGACAACATCGTCCGCGATTTGTGCTTTGAGCAGTTCGTCGCGAATCTGACCGACAATGGGACCGGGTTTAAGCCCGGTGAGCGTCATGATTCGATTACCGTCCATAAACGGCTCAATCTCGTCTTCCGGGATATCGGCGCGTTCAGCCATCTTGAGGTTATGGTTAAATTCGCGCCAGGAAGCGCCACGGGCCTTAATGTCCGCTTTAACCATTTCCATGATACGTGGATATTCATCCAGAGAACGCAGACGGCGGATGCCCTTATCTGTGAGCATGAAGTGAGGCCGCATGTGGTTCTGGACTAAATCGCACACAAGGTCGATATCCTGTTCCTCAAAACGCAGGCGCTTGAGTATCTTACGGGAAACCTTGGCTCCCACACGGTGATGCTGAAGAAAATTCCACTTTTCCTCGTAAAACTCAGCCGTGTAAAGCTTGCCCACATCATGGAACAGACACGCAACGGTGCCGTACCAATCATAAGGCAATTCTTCGGGATACGCCTTCATCACGTCAAAGGTGTGCTCAAGCACAGTCTCTTCGGAACCCTCTTCGGGATTCTTAATCTGATGGACACGGGACAAAGCCGCAACCTCAGGAATCAGGCCATGCAGAAGCATGGAATCAAAGAGCAGGCGAAAGAACTTGTACATGGCCTCGGCTTCGACCTTGCGCCATTCATCCAAAAAGTCGGACATGGGGACATAGTCAAGCACTCGCCGAGCATTACGTACAATGGCAATCCAGGAGTTGGCCTCGATTTCCTTGTCAAAATTGGCCGCAAATCGCAGAGCACGATATGCCAAGGAGTAATCCTTTTTGAGGGCCTGATCCGGGACACCCTTGAAACGGATTTTACCTTCGGAAAAATCAGCAAAATCGGCGTACATGTCCTTGGCCTTAGGGATGAATGGACAGACAGCGGACAAGGGAATATCCCCGCGCTGTTCCAGCCGCTTCAACAGACGAGGTGTCATGACAGACACGGCCTCATCCGTATAGGAAGCCTCGGTGACGTCTGCGGGGTAGAAGTAGTACTTCACGCCGCCTTCCATCAGATAACCGAGAATGCCCTTATCCTGAGATTCTTCGAGATTGGGAAAATATTTTTGAAGCTCGGAAAGACCGGCCTCAGTGCAGATGTCGAGTTCTTTTTCGTCGCCCGTTTCGTCCAGAGTCAAAGCCTGGAGGCGAACATTGATAACATACGCATCGTAACCGTTGCGCATGATGGTTTTACAAAAGCCGACAGCATCTTTGAAAGGCTGACTCATATTGCTCCTTCCGGCCGTCCGTAAGCGTATGCTTCCAGAAACAGCCTTTGCGTAGTCCTTATGTTGTCTCGTTCAATACCGAACAGCACATTTTTCTGTCTGAAGCCAACCGCCCCAGAACCATTGCTATACAACCTTTTTGCCCTGAATGAAATGGGTTTTTACCCGCCCTTTCAGGGTGGTACCAAGCAACGGCGTGTTCTTACCCTTGGAATATAAGGTTTGGTTGGAGACTGTCCATTCTTCTTCCTCATCAAACAGGAAAAAGTCCGCCGGGTCTCCCGGTTGAAAGGTGTTTACCGGCAAATTGAAGATGGAGCACGGTGCCGTGGTCCAAGCACGCGTAAACGCTTCCTTGTTCAGCTTGCCGTCCTTCACCAATTGCCATGTAGTACTCAATGCCGTATCCAGCCCGGTAATGCCGCACGGAGCCACATCGAACTCGGTTTCCTTCTCATAAGAAGCGTGAGGAGCATGGTCTGTTGCAAGGCAATCAATGGTGCCGTCGTTGAGCGCGTCAAACATGGCGTTCTGATCATCTTGCGTCCTCAGCGGTGGGTTCACCTTGGCGTTGGTATCATATTCAGTGGCCTCATTCTCCAGATAATCCTCAGTAAATATCAAGTAATGCGGTGCGGTTTCAGCCGTTATTTTGACCCCGCGATCCTTGGCGAACCGAATCAGATCAACAGATTTACGGCAGGAAATATGCGCCAGATGAATGGGCAACTCCAGATATTCAGCCATAAGGATATCCCGCGCCACCTGCAGGGCCTCGGCAACATCTGGCTGGGCAGGCAATCCCAGACGGCTAGAAACTTCGCCTTCGTTCATGCCTGCGGCCACACCCATATATGGATCTTCGCAATGATCAATGACCACGCGGTCCCAATCTGAGGCATATTCCACGGCCCGACGGAAAATCTTGGTGGACTTCACCGGCACACCATCATTGGAAAACGCCGCGCATCCGGCCTTGGCCAATTCGGCCATGGGAGCCAGTTCCTTGCCGGACAATCCCTTGGTCAATGCGCCGATAGGAAACAGGCGCGGTCCCTTGGGCCAGAACTTCCGGGCCTTTTCAAGCATCATCTCGGTCACGGACTCATTGTCGTTCACCGGCTTGGTATTTGCCATACACATGATATTGGAAAATCCGCCCCAGGCAGCAGCCCGGAGCCCGGACTCAACATCTTCCTTGTATTCGTACCCCGGCTCACGAAGATGCACATGCACATCGGTCATGGACGGCATCAGCGTGAGGCCAAAGGCCTCTTCCACTTTCGCATCACCCGCATCCAGAGATTCAACAGACTTCCTGATCTCAACGATCTTTCCTTTGGCAACAAAGACATCCACTTCCTTGCCGTCGAGCGTGGCCCTATGAATTATCAAATCTATTTTAGGCATCATTATTCTCCGACTTATTCTTCGCCCTTGCGGGTCATATAAAGGAAGAGGAGGGCCATACGCGTGACCACACCGCTCGACACCTGATCAAGCACCAGTGAATCGGCACAATCGGCCAGATCCGAGCTGATCTCAATGCCCCTATTCATGGGACCGGGGTGCAGAATACGCACGTCCTGATTGGCCAGATCGACATGTCTCTGATTCAATCCGTAGGTCCGGGCATATTCACGCAAATCAGGCAGCAGCCCATCTTTCTGACGTTCAAGCTGCAAACGCAGACACATGACCGCATCGACGTTTTTCACCGCTTCATTCAGGTCTGAATAGACTTCCACGGGCCAGGATTTAACTGCCGGAGGCATCAATGTACGCGGTGCGCACAGTCGAACTTTCGCGCCCAGCTTATTCAGCATGATGACATTGGAGCGGGCCACACGGCTATGGGCAATATCACCCAGAATAAGAATGGTCTTACCCGCAACATCGCCCCACTCCTGATGCAGGGTGAAGCTGTCCAGAATGGCCTGAGTAGGATGGGCGTGTCGTCCATCTCCGGCGTTGATAACCGCACAATCCAGTCGATCGGCCAAGAAACGGGCCGCACCTGAGCACCAATGTCGGATGACGATGGCGTCTGGGGCCATGGCTTGCAGTGTCAGGGCCGTATCCTTGAGCGACTCGCCTTTGGTCAGGCTGGATGAACTCTTGGCCAGCGAAAACGTGTCCGCCGACAACCGCTTTCCAGCAACGTCAAAGCTGGTTTTGGTGCGGGTACTCGGTTCGGCAAAGAACAAAATCACGGACCGCCCTTTCAGGGTCGGCACTTTCTTTACCGGTCGTTCCTGCAATTCCTGGAATCGTCCAGCCGTCTCAAAGATCGCCATGACCTCCGATTTTGATAACTGGGATACGTCCAACAAATCCTTGTGTAACCATTTCATATCGTGTGTGCCTCCAATATGCCTCAGGCAGCCCTCTCGGGGAGCCCTCCGGGGGCCCAAGAACCTTTTTGTAAAAGGGTCTTGGGAATCTCCAAAACTTTTTATAGCAAGCTACATTCGTGGCTTGAGATCATCATATTTTAACAGCGTTTCAGAACACTGTTTTCAATCGATTTCACCCACCTCGCAAAGCGACAATGGGGATGCAAGGGGTATAGCCCCTTGCCCGTCGGAGACGAAATCACCCGACATCGCCGCCACAGGCGGCTTCCATTCGGCCTCTAAAACAATTCCATCACCTTCTCCGGCACCTTGGCGAACGCGGCGACCTTGCCGGGTTCCAACGTGCCAAGAATATGCCCTGCGCTCATAATCCGGGCCGGGTTGCGGGTCATCATGGCGAGCACGTCATTCAGTGACAGCTCGCCGTCAAAATTCTGTTTAAGATACACGGCCTCGTTCCACAGGTCGAGATCATGATTGGACGCGAGTGAATCCGTACCAAGACAAAGCGGGGTACCAGAGACAAACCACTTTTCCCATGGCGCACGGCCCACGCCGATAAATTCATTAGACCGAGGACAAAGACAAACCGTGGCACCGGACTGGCGTACGGTTTCGATATCCTCGTCCGAGACTTTGACACAATGAACGGCAAGCGTTGTTTCATCAAGCAAACCGAGTGCGGCAGCCTGTTGTACTGGCCGCTTTTTGGGTGGCTCAAAATCAAGCAAACGCCCTCGGGCCTGAAGAAGGTCAAGGAAAGCACTCGGCTCACCTGCCATAATCGCGACCTCGTCGTCGTGTTCGGCCAAATGCAAAGAAAAAGGAATGTTTTTCTCAAGCGTCTCGGCCTTGGCGGCTCGAAGTACATCCACATGGGTGGTGTAAAGAGAATGCCCTGCCACGGAAATCAAGCCGGCTTCAAAGTCACCTGAAGGAATAAAAGTTTTCCGGGGAACGGTTTCGCCTATGGCTTCACAAAAGACCACAAAAAAAAGACCGGATGCTTCAAGCATTCCGGCCATTTCCTTGGCGAAACGGGTGGCGATATCTCCAACCATAATGGTGCCGGATCGTTTAAGTTCCTGTCCGGCTGATTCAAGCGCTACGGGATCGAGATCAAAAATGGGCTGTTTAAGCAAATCCTCTACCCAGGTCACGAATCCCTGACCGGATGGGCATGTGCCTCGCAAATGAGCCAATTCAAGATGGGAATGGGCATTGATCAGGCCCGGAACGAGAAAGGTATCGCCAAGGTCCATGACTGGACCAGAATGAGACTGGGACAGGTCTTTATACCTGCCAACTTCCTTGATAATTCCCTGGTCCACGAGAATGCCCGCATCATTGATGGGCTCGGAACCGGGGGTCATGGTCGCGGCTTTGGCCGCACGAACGAGTTCAACCATTCGGTATCGCCTACTCCCCTGCATTGAGGTCTATGGTTCGGTAAAATGTCCGCGCACGGACTGAGAGTAATGAATAGTCGCTTTTGCTCTTGGGGTAAAGGAAAGAATATACGTCGCTGGCACAGGCGTTCCTCACGTCCAAGGCAGAAACTATGAAAGCTGAAAGCACTCCCCATCCACAAAGTTGATAGCCGACTCCGGCAAACCCAACTCAAAATAGCACGAGGCAAGTTCCCTGCCGTGTCCATAAATTTCCCCAGAATACCGACGAGGAACATCCAAGCACACCGGCTTCTTTCCAAGACGGACAATCTCGGCACGAAGTATTTTAAGCAAGGCCATTCCGCGCACGGATTGCCCAAAGGCGGGATGCCACGGCCCAGCCAGTATATTTCCTTCCAGTGTACCTTCCGGGGCAAGACCAAGTCGTATGATGCGGACATTCTTTTCCCACAGCACCGGCAAAGCCTCAGAAAGCTCTGCCTTGGCGCGTTTCAACGACCACGGTTCATACTCACCGCGCTCCCACATACGAGCCATGGGCGTGCCATTAATGACCAGACAAGGATACAGACGTGCTGTTTCCGGCTCTAAATCGGCGACTATACACATGTCCGAAGCAAACAGGCCGGGTCGATCACCGGGAAGCCCGGGAAGGAACTGAACGCCGAGGGACAGACCAGACGCCTTGACCGCTTCACAGGCTGCACGAGCAACATCGCCTGTGTAGCCACGGCCAGAGGTCTTGAGGGCCTCATCATCAAAGGACTGGATGCCGAGTTCCACCATGTCGAGCCCTTGAGCGCGGAGCAAAGCCAAAGAAGGTTCGTCCACACAGTCAGGCCGAGTGGAGCAACGCACATGAGTAATCAGTCCCCGCTCACGATAACGCATGGCCAATCCGAGAAAAGCTTCGGGCCATGGCGACGGCAAGGCCGTGAACGTGCCTCCGAAATAGGCCAGTTCATACGGCCCCTGCCCCAAAGCCAGTGCTTGATCAAGGTCTGCTTCCAATGTTTGGAGTATAGCCTCAAGATCAGCCTCATCCTGTCCGGTCTGTTTATCCTGAGCACAAAAAACACACCTGTAAGGACATCCTGCAAAAGGCAGAAACACCGGCCAGACGCGCGTTCTGACAGGTTCAGGTTCGGGGTGGGAAAATCGAATGGCATGCGACATAATGTTCTCTAAAAAGGCTGAAAAGGTACTTGTTTACACCGCGGGACGTTAACACTCATGTACCACACGGGCAAACGTAACCTTCTTGACATTCTTCGGCGCTCCGAGCTCTACGCAACAAAACTTCACTGACAACCGCCTTCATACTGCGACCAAATGATTTATATGGACAAACAAACTGAGATTTGAAATCTTCGAGTCTAGTCAGTCATACTCTGAACTGGTAACAACCACCAATAGTCACAGAAAGCTTCAACTCACCGAACACGAGCTCACGTCCGGAGAAAAAATGAAAAATGACACAAAAAAGATATCAGAAAACCAAACACAAACTGCTGACACTTTCGGGTATAAGTGGGCCAAACTGGATACATTTGAATCAGAAGCGTCTCTGAAACGCGCCAAAGAATGGTTAATTGAACGATACTGCGGCGGTAAGCCCGAGGTGCGGGGACAATGGTTTGCCAACGGTCCCAAAACCATTCTGGACGCAGGGTGTGGAGCAGCCATGTCAGCCCTGCTTCTCTTTGACGGATATCTTTCCGACAATCATTTCATCGGAGTAGATATCAGCGACGCAGTCTTTGTTGCCAAAGATCGTTTCGAAAAAGAGGGACTGTCCGGCGAATTCCACAAGTCCGATCTTCTCAACTCGCCTGTACCGGACAACTCAGTGGACATCATTTTATCAGAGGGCGTCCTCCACCACACAGACTCGGTGCGGGATGCGATCATCTCCCTGACCACCAAGCTCAAACCCGGTGGGAAATTCATGTTCTATGTGTACGTCAAAAAAAGCCCGATGCGAGAATACTCCGACGATTACATTCGTGAGCAACTCGTTCCCATGGATAATGACGAAGCCTGGGAAGCGCTGAAGCCGCTCACAAAACTGGGCATAGCCTTGGGAGAACTGGATATTACCATTGATGTCCCTGAAGACGTCGAACTTCTTGGCATAAAAAAAGGCCCACAAAATCTACAACGTCTCCTCTATTGGAATTTCTGCAAGATGTATTACGACCCCACTTTGACTATGGAAGAGATGAACCACATCAACTTCGACTGGTTCCGACCTCTCAACTGTATCAGAAGCACTCCCGAAGAAATTCAAAGCTACTGCCAAGAAGCCGGGCTGGACATTGACAGAATGGATGTGCAGGAAGCAGGAATAACTGTCATTGCGACCCGGAAGTAACCATACTGACACAGTGTATAAGGGACGCTTGCCAAGGACACAGCAAGGAATATCTTTTGCATTAATTCAGCAAATGAACATTATTGCCCATACGGTATTGCCATGAAACTGATATCCATTGTTGTTCCGAGTTATAATCATTCTGAATACATAGAGACATGTCTCGATTCCATCTATTTTCAAGATTACGAAAATCTTGAAATCATCATCGTAGATGATTGCTCTACTGACAACTCTGCTCAGGTTATTCGGAACTGGATTAAGGGGGTCGACGAAGACTCTGTCTCTTTTCTGTCGCGTTATGACGAAGATAAGGACGAATTCATCCGCACCTCGCACAAGCGCTACAAAAAAAACAGATCAATCACCTTTCTTGAAAACAAGCAGAATCTCGGCTCAACCGGCACATACAATCGAGGATTTCACGCAGTAAAAGGAGAATATTGTTCCTTTGTTGCCTCGGATGACATCTGCCACCCGCAAATGTATTCTACCCTAGCGGAACACCTTGATGCCGACCAGGCAGACTTTGTGTATTCCGACATGTTTATCATAGACGATACCCATAGAATTCTTCAAGAATTTCAGCTGCCGGATTATCGTTTCGACCACTCTTTCTGTGACTGGTATCTGTGTGGCGTGGCTACGCTTTACAAGACGTCGCTCCATCTATCCCATGGCTACTATGACGAATCCGCCATGGCCGATGACCACGAATGTTATCTCCGATTCGCCATAAACGGTGCTCGGTTCATGCACGTTCCCAAAACACTGTATAGTCACAGAAGCCATGACACCCGACAAGTCGGTTTACACGGCAAGGCACGCTTTACAGCTCTGTTGGATCATTCAAAAGAATTAGCTCTCAAAGCAAGGAGCTGGTTCGCATCTCAGGGAACGGAAAAGAAAAATTGATCACGATCAAATCTGTCAAAAGAAATAAAATCATAAGTATTTTTCATTAGAGTATCTTGTTCAAAAACTCATCCACATGCTGAGTATACTTAATCCCACCTTGCAAATTGAGGTGTGAAGTATCATAAAAACACTCGTCGCCATATCCGTTCAGATCATATCCATTTATGAATTGGCAGCCATATTTTGTTCCAAGTCCATCAAGGTATTCAAAGAATTCCGTAAAAAGACTTTCTCCAATCGGATATACATCTGGAAATGGAATCAATGTGAATACAGGTTGAATCTCTTTATCCACAAGCAACTGAACATACGCTTCGAGAAGGCCTTTATTCTCATCCAAAGTCGCAGGGTAGTCCTTGTTGGAGTCCGCCTTTGCCTGTTTTCGAGACAAATCAACCAGAGTTTTAGCGTCAACCACGTGCCTGTTTTCCAGGACCTGCGTTGTGTATTCAGCCGCCTGAACTCTTTTCACAAGGGACTCTGGAAGCATCTCAGCCATTTTTTTCACATCAAATTCGTTTAAATAGTAGGCTTTTCTTTTCTCTGAAAGGTTATGATAGCCAAATAAATCCTTGTAATAAAACACCCGCGTCCAAGGCTGTGACAAGCTCATGTCATAATGCAAAGAGTAATAAGTCAAACCAATAAGCCAGACTTTCGGAGTTGTCGTGCGACCATTGAGCAACTCTTTTGCAACGGAAAAATCATAAAAAATATCCATTGAAGTCTGTGCATAATTGAAAATTGTATGGGCAGAATACTGCGGTATTATCGCTTGCCGGTGATAAGACATCCCGGAAGCGCAAACATCCGGGCAAGCCCCATTTCGATAATCTCTTATTGTTGAAGGAAGATTATTTGTCAAAAGAGTACGAGGAACAATGACCTCACCGGGAATTTGCAATGCCCTCAAAGTATTGTAGATGCTCTCTTCGTACACTGTTGTCGATGCGATTATGATAAAATCATACTCATATTTGTCATGGTTTTCAGGGCTATCGACCGGGATTCCATTGAGGGTAGAACCCTTTTTTGACGAATCCGAATCAAAAAAAACGACAACTCGCACCCCAGAACCACGAAGAGTTCTTTCCATTATTTCGCCGCCACTTCCCGCGCCATAGAGTGCCAATTTCAACTTTTGTGTCATATTCATCATACCCCACATACTTCAAAAGGGGGCCGTTAAATTCTTTCACCGGATATCGTTCAAATCAAATTCACACAGACAAAAATTGGTATTTGCACTGATCCCACCGCTGGCGAGCCTCACAATCGTTGTCACTCTATCCAATTCTATAACGGATTCATAAATATATCCGCTTCTTGCCTGAACCTTCTGAGCAAACTCGTTCCATGGAATACATTGATGCCCTCCAACGATCATTCCTTCAACATGAACAAAATGTAATCCTCTAAAATCACCGACAAGGATACAATCCTGATATGTCGAAAGCCCGAAAGGTCTATCCAATTCTTCAAATATGGTGAAAACATCCCCATGCTCATTCATCCAAAGAAGAGCACCAGATTCATTGCAAACCGGCACACTCTCCGAAAGTAAAACCCCACCATTGTAACCAACAACATCATGAACGGTAGAACCATACGGCAAATTAACACTTTTTTTGAGTCGCAAATCCTTATCGATAAAAAGGACTTTTCTGCTTTCCGGAACAACCACCACAAAGGAGTCATCTGAAGTTGTTATCCGGGTAGCGCCATTTGCACTGACCCCAAAATCTTTTAACGAACAAGTGGAATTAATAGTCAAATCACGTTTGAGTACAGTGAGTTGCTGATCTATCGAAGCAATAAAAGCAAAGCCGTCGGGCGTACCTGTCAATGCGAATGCGCCGTATTCCACAGGCAAATCTCGCATGCCATCTTCACAGCTTATCTCGACAAGGCGGCGGCTATACACCTCAATGCCCATAAATCGCCGATTTCCAACAGGAGTCAAATCGCGGAAAGCTGTATTAGGTGGCGAAACGTACTTTTCCACAGACTGCGGCAATCGAATATCCACAGCCCTTCCCCTATTGGGAAGTCGCAAGTTGCACACATCTCGATAAAATTCCTGTAAAATATCAGTACTTTCAAACTTTTCCGAAACAGATTTAAGCACCATATTCTTGACGGCAAATTGCATAAGTCGCGAATTCATGCCTCCCCCCTCATGCATCATGCCCCTCCCCCTTTACACACCGAAAACGTGCAGTATAGCGAAGAACATCCAGCGGCTTTTGAATAAGACAAGAATGATTGCCAAGTTCAAAACCACGTACTTCCCCGGAAGACAACAAGTCGTCTAAATGCCTCAGCTGCTGCACTGTGCCAACAAACAAACTCGGGTCAACTTGAAAAATCGAAGGGAACCGTTGCCTGCCAGAAAGCTTGCATCCGTCATTCCCCCTCTGCGTTCTTGCACACCAACACCCGTTTGCAGGCGAAAAAAGGCTTTCATGGGTATACTGTCCGCCGACTGAAGGCTTTTGCTCGACATAGGCAAAACCCGCGATATGTTCGTCGAACTCGCCGAGCCATGTTTTCACGTTTTGCAAAGAAACAAGCATCGGACTTTCAGACACCAGACCGTCTCTGGTAAATGGCACAAGCTGCATCATGGAATTGTCTGCTTCCTCACTGTGAAAAAACAATTCACCGCCGTCTTCTGATACAAATATCCGGCCATTCAAACCCACCGAAGATGAAACATATCCGCATACCTCGGGCTCGTTCACGTCCAAGGCAATGCGCGCCGTTGTCGGACTTTCCTTGACCCACATCTCGCTCCAGGAATCCACTTCTCCAAAGGTAAAGGGTACAAGCCCTTTCTCACCGGACATGTAGACGACACTCCCCGAATCACCACTTTCGACGATTCGCCAATCAAAAGGGAACACCTTGGTAACAGCTTGCGCACGATGTAGCTGAGCCGGAAGACTCTCAACGGCATTAGCCCCACGATCAAGCAGATGAATCATCCCGACATCAACAACATTATAAAGGGTACGCAACTGCACAGGATGATCATCTGGAGTAACCGTTGAAACAAGTGGGGACTGACTGTCTTCAAAGTACTTTTCAACAGCATCCATCAGCAAAGACGCTGTCAACAAAGGATTCCTGTGATCAAGAACCGTGACGGAACTCTTATCCCCAAAATTATTTTTAATAATGTTGGTTGTCTGTTCACTTGTGAACCCATTTTCGTCTGACTCGAATCGCAACACGGATGTCGCCCCCCCCTTTCGAACCAGCTCTTCAATCACGGAAGAATCTGTCAGAAACCAAACATCATGGTGGCTCGGCAACGAAAGCAACTCTGACACCGTGTTTTTCAACAGGCCCAAAAGCGGCGCCTCGCACCAGTCCATCGCGGTATTCGCGGTTATTATGGGAAGTATGAAAATCATAATTCGAAATCGTACAGTCCTTGTGTGATGACTTCCTCAGCCAGATAGAAATCATCCCACTCATCAATGTCTATAAACTCAATTTCATCTGTCAATATAGAAGCATAACGCGAATACGGCATAAAATGATTTGAACGGACAAGCACTGAACCATACCCTCTGTAATATTGCCCCCGGCCCAATGGACGCTTCCGATCATGAAGTACTTGCAGGCAGCCACAGTCTTGAGCGAAATATTGAGACTCTTGAACATCAATCTGTCGAACAGTTGTTGCTGTATAATATCCACCTACAGCAACCTTTTGCACCATGGAATCCACTAACGAGACTTTACGAAACAAATGGGTCGGGTAGAGCACCGTATGCAAATCACTCACGTATCCCTGCTCGTCGTACAACCATTGCAGCATATGATTTATGCAGCCTGATATTTCAGCAGAATCAGAAGCCAACGACTCTGGTCGCAGATATGGCACCTCAGCACCATATTCCCGCGCAACAGCGGCGATTTCCTTATCGTCCGTGGAAACCACCACACGATCAATACTGGATGCGGCCAAAGCAGTCTCAATAGAGTAGGCAATCAGAGGCTTCCCGCACAACGGGTGAATATTCTTGTGCGGAATTCCTTTGGACCCTCCCCGGGCCGGTATGATCGCCAGCGCTTCCGTTTGTTCAAAACGCTCAGCTACACTCTGGGCAGCCATATTCTACCTACCGTCCGTCAAACAAAGAATACAGTGTGTATCTCTCGTTACGCCCAACAACCGTACCCTGCGCAAGAAACTCTTGAGTTACTTCAGGAAGCACCTTGCACTGATCATTCAGCACCACAACAGTGTCGATGCCGTATTCTGATCTGACATAGTCAAAATCAAAATCAAGTGACTCATAATGCGTGAACGCCCTTTTCATGTATTTGAATCCATCAACTTTGTTCGTCACGAAATACAACAAATATTTTATGCCGGATTCCGGCGGTGTCAGCGTGGCCAGCTTGAAGGCGCATTTAGTCGGAATAACGAGAATGCTCGGATTCTCATTGGGCAACCCCTTTATCATCTCGACAAGTTCCACATCCTCGTCGTCAGGCTTAAAGGATTCAAAGGCCTTGAAGTACTCAAAACGATATTTAAAAAAGAGACCGCACAGCACAATGGTAATTTGGTACAGAATCAAACCGATACCAAACAGGGCCGACAAACGTCCCGAGCTAAAAAGAGGCACCATCAGCAGACAGGCAAAAGGAAAAGAATATTCAAAATACCGTTCCGCCTCGCCCAAAAAAAGGAAATACCGAGTCGATATAATGATGAACAACAGAAAGGAAGCCGCGACGAGATATGCATAAAAGGTGTACACAGGGCTATTGCTGATGATCTGCAAAAAAGCTCCGTCAAAAACACAATAATAAAGCAAAACAAAAAGCACCGGGAGAGAATACATCGCAATCAGAATGCTTTGCGTCATGAACAAATGGTACAGGATAATATTGCCCCTGCGTTGTCCACGAATCTCTGCCATCAGTCCCTTGAAGTCGTTTCTGTTGTTAGCCCCAGTACCCACGTAGCTATTGAAATACCATCCGTAGTGATTGATTTTGTGACGAACAATCTCCTTCAAACCAACTCCAGGGATGAAGTAGGCAATACAAACCGGAATGACAAAAGCCAGCAACGGAGCCGGGGTCATATAAAAAATGGACAGGATAAGAGAAAAGAAGACTATTACCTGCATGGCAAAGGAAGAAGCTAACACTGCCAGCACTGAAATCACACCGCACACAAGATAAAAGGTATGGTTATCAAACAGAAGGGCCTGAGAGAGCGACATAAAATACAAAAAGCCTATCAACCCGCTCAAAGTACGGGCCTTGACCCCGGTAAGCCTCGCCGTTGACGGCAAAAGAATGGGTGCCGTCGCATAGATCATTGCAGAAAGGAAGGCGAACAACCGGGCCTCGGCTCCGCCAACGGTATTGAATGCGATTATATATATAAACGTCATCACGACGAAATCATAAACTATATTGAGCAAATTACCGGCACTTGTTTGGTACTTTTCCGGAAACAGGCTCACAATAAAATACTGCAATTTTGGATTGCCGATGGCCCCCTCAATACAGGAGTTGTAGGCAGCATGATTCAACCAACGTCCTTTCTGGCTGTTCAAAGAATACCAGACCAACCAGCTGTCCGTGGAATTCGGACACAAAAAAAGGATGCGGATTACAAATGCAAATATATACAGTAGAACAACTTCCATATTACACCCATTCAACTTTTGGGGTTGAAACATTGGCAAACGTCATAGACAGCACCTACCCCAAATACCGTTTTGGTATTTTCACATTGATTTCACGTGCGTACACATCAAAGGCTTTGTTCTTTTCCTGAAAATAAACTTCAATCTCTGCACGCTGTTCTTTCAACAAGTCGGAATCAACATACGTAATCTTGTCAACGCCCTGCTTCATGAGACTGCGCCAACTCAAAGCCATCTGAACCTTCTCCCAAAAGCCAACGTTCGGATATGAATCTGACCGGACCTCTTCATTGTCCCGCAAAAAACGTTGCCCCCAATACGGTTCATCGGGCAGCACAGACAAATTCTTAAAGCCTGCCGGAATCCCTTTCTTTCCAAAGAAAAATATCGGCCGATGAACACATCGTTTATGTAACCCTAACGCCTTTAGTGTCTTGTAACGCCAAATGGACAAGGATATTGCCAACGCGGAATACCCTCGGTTTGGGATGGACGAAGATCGCTGTATGATGAGAGGCTTCTCAAGCCCAAGGATAGTACAAACATCCCGTATTGCTTGCGGCTGATCCTCGCAAAAACTTTCGAAAAAAGAGACATGGACATGCTCTTTTCCAAATGTCTCACAATAGGTCTTCAAAATGCTCGTGTAATCGAAAATCCTGTAGTCAGCATGAGCAAACCCATCATCAGTTACGGACTGACTAATAAAATTTGCGAGGCTCTGGTAGTGATGTTCATGTACACTTTCACGGTAACAGGAGATGATCCACTCGGGTTGATACCGAAAAGCCAAAAGTATCTCGGCATCGTCAAATGCCTTTCCAAGACGGGAAATGGTTTCCGTATGATCCCGATAAAAGCTAAACAAATCGCCAGACATCACCTCTCGAGAAATCACGACATCTCGACCAACCTTTTCCAACCGTTGTTTTTCTTCCGCAATCGCGTCCAAAACAAGGGAAACATCCCCAGATGATGCCTTCAGCAAATCAGCCATCAACTGAGTCAACAAACCAGGATTATACGTGTACTTCTCCTCAGGAAGATGAGGAAAGACGCTGTGCTGATAAAACTTTGTCGCCGTCTTATGGAGACCTACATGCAGATAGTATTTCATTTGACTATTGTATTGCGTTTAAAAGTTTTGTTCGATTCGGGAAATTGACCAACACACCCATGCCTTTTTTCTGAAAGACGACCATACTTCCAAGAGCAACAGCCGAGGCCTTTCCTTCATTGACGACTTCGGCAATATGATCGACGCAGCCGGCTCCGCCGTGTGCAACAACGGGGATATCAACTGCATCGCAAACTCTCCGGGTAAGCTCCACATCAAATCCCTGCCATGAGCCTTCCCTTTCAATATTAGTCAAAAGAATTTCTCCAGCACCAAGTGCTTCTACTCTTCTTGCCCATGAGACAGGATCTTTTCCGGTATTTTTTCTTCCTCCGCCGCAAAACACCCTACGATTTCCCAACAAAGTCGATTTTACATCAATTGATGCGATAACAGCCTGTGAACCGAAATGATTCGCGATCTGGGTTATCAATTGAGGAGAATCGAAACAGGCTGAATTAAGGGAAATTTTTTCAATCCCGATATCAAAAGCCTTCTTCGCGTCATCAAGCGAATGGATGCCACCACCATAGGCAATAGGCATAAAACACTCTGATGCCACTTCCGCGAGAAGTTTGTAGTTGGGGCTGTCTCCACAGGGGGTTGCCAGTATATCGAGAAACAAAAGCTCATCGACTTCAAGTTCATTAAAAATTCTGACGGTATTGCACGGATCACCGATATACGCATGATTCTTGAATCGCGTCGTTTTTACGAGACTCTCGTCGTGCAGCAATAATGTTGGAATGACTCTGATCCTGAGCATTATATCCTCGCAAACCAAGACAAAAGTTGCATCCCGTATTTATGACTCTTCTCTGGATGGAATTGACATCCAAAGATATTATCTTTGCAAATCCCCGAATCAAAAGTAAGACCGTACTCGGTTTTCAGCATGGAATTTTCTTCATTTTCGACTCGCACATAGTATGAATGCACAAAATAGAATCGCTGTTCTTCCACATCATTGGTCCATGGATACCCATTGCTCCTCTGTACTGTATTCCACCCCATATGCGGCACTTTATAACCTGCGCTTTGAGGAAAACGAGACGTATATGCGTCGATCCAACCCAGTCCCGGAATTTGGCCTTCATCACTTCCCTTCGTTAACAGCTGCATACCAAGACAAATGCCAAGAATCGGTGTTTTCTTCTCAAGAACTTTTTCATCAAGCACATCTTTCAAGCCCGTTTTTCGAATAATACCCATTGCCGCATCAAAGGCCCCCACACCAGGAAGCAATAACTTTTCAGCATCTCGTATTACATCAAAATCATTGGACACAACCGATTGAACACCTATTCGGTTGAACATATTGCTAATTGAGCCCAAGTTGCCCATTCCGTAATCCACCACAACTATCATCTATAGCCCCGTTGGAAAGCAGTACTTGATATAAAAACTGTATGGAACGAGTTCCGCTTTTGCGAGAACAGCAAAAAGGGGACGGAAACGCTCAAATCTTTTTTTGTACGTTGGAAATTCCGTCCAAGACCTCGGAGGACGGCTCATAATTTTACTATACTCTTCTTCAGACAAACCAAGTCTCTTGCAAAAATAGGCTATAAGTCCTGTTTCAACAGCACGTGGAGTATTGTATTGACGCCATGCTTCAGCCCGCGACAATCGACCATGCCGAGCGAGAGCCGACAAAGTATTATTTCTAAAATCAGAATTAAATTTCTCCGGGAAATATACACTGTGCGCAAAGGCCGTCATACGATTTTCAAGATGATGCCCACCATAATACTCCCACCCATATTTCTCTTTCAGGAGTTTCATTGCATCTTCTTTCGAATACTTTATATACCAGTATGGACGCACTTTTTTGATACGGCACGCCAATGCCCACCACAAAAAACGGGAAAAAGTCATAAGCGGATACGTCTTCATCGGCCGAGTACCGTACTGGGCGTGAATGGACTGAATATACTTACCATCAAAGTAATTTCGCCCAAGAGGAGTTATTCCCTCTGCAATAAAGGAATGACCTTCAAGAATATATTTTATCCCCCATTTATTTGCAGCCCTGTACATGACTTCCGCCAATGCCAAATCCGTCGCAGCCTCAATTTCTGCAACACTAGCCATGAAGAATGATTTGAATATATCATCAGATTCCTTGTTATTGACGACGTGTGTATACAAATCAATATCTAATGCTTCCAACATCTTTCGAATGTTCTGTGTGGAAACTGCCGTGTTCCAGGTATTATCATAATGCACAGCCAACGGGCGCAGCCCTCTTTCCTTGGCAAGATGAAGCATATAGGATGAATCTGTCCCACCACTTACGCCAATAATACAATCATACTTCTTATTCTTTCCCTGAAGTTTCATATCTTCGACTATTTCGTCGAACGCGGCTTCTCCTTTCGCATTCCCGGTTCCATATTGCTCCACAAGAGAATCTTGCTGATGACAATAGTTACACACACCCTCTTCATCAAAAGAAATACCTGAAACTCGCTCATCATAAATACAACGAGAGCATATCTGAAGATTAACCTTCGAGATGTCAGGGCTTATGTTGGTCATTTTCACTCGTTTTTCAACTGTCACTGTACTTCAAAAAAATATCATCACCATCAATTGTAACAACGCCGATTTTCTTTGCCGGCGAACCGGCGACAATGGTTTTTGGCGGTACGTCTCGATTCACAAAGGAGTTAGCTCCAACAACACAATGGCTACCGATGGAAACACCGGCACCGATTATGGATTGTGCGCCGATATAGGAACACTCCCCGATAGAAACAGGACTTGATTGCAGCGGTTTTTTCCGACCGGACAGGGCATGGATAACGGAGTCATGCGTATAAATGTGAACACCGGAAGAGATACTGCAACTGTCGCCGATTTCAATGATTTCGGCATGGGCATCGAGTATGGTAAAAGGTCCGATCCAAACATTCTCGCCGACCTTCACATCACCAAACACAAGCGAAGAATTATAGATGCTAGCCCCTTTCCCAAACCCCAACATTTCTGCCCGTTCCCACCGATCGAAAAGGGCATCGGCAAATGGCAGGCTTCTGCGGAACCTTTCCTGCATCTTCATGTCGGCTACGAGGTAGCACTTTTTCAATCTGGCTATAAAATTCTCATTCTCATTCTCATTCTCATTCATCTCAAGCATCCCCCTCACCCAAAAATTGTCCTACCCACTCCTCGACATTGAGCAGGGACCAAATGAGCAATCTCCGATTCTTTTTGCCACTCAGATGTTCCATCACAAGCGACTGCACCACGTCTTTGTCGAGATAGTCATAAATCCGTGCATTTTTCTTGATCAATGCATCTGCCACGAATTTAATAGACTCGCCTCGAAACCAACTCGCATCAGGGGCTGAAAAACCTTGTTTGATTCCCGTGGAGATTCCTTCCGGGACATACTTTGCGGCAGCTTTGCGCAAAATCAATTTTCCATCACGAGTCTTTTGATAGTACTTATTGACCTTTGATTTTGATTCGTTTTCGTTGATCCTGATGACTTCATTCAGGTTGCCGAGCTTCGTCCTGACCGGCAGATGCATAGCAAAATCCACCAAATCATTATCGAGGAACGGCACCCGCGCTTCAAGTGAATGCGCCATGGACAACTTGTCTTTGACAACGAGCAAACCATGGAGAAAAGTCTTGGCCTCAAAGTATAAAGAATTGTTGATAAACTGCTCGGAAGAACTCGGGGCGACATTTCGATCGCCAAAGACTTTACTAAAAATATCCCGTGTCCAGACATGACTCACATCACCCCAAATAGGGGCAAACACCTTCTGAATCTTCTCATTGGGGATGAGGCGCTGCCAAAAGACATAATATTTGTCGATGTAATCCTCAAAATTCGAACACGTCACAGCTCGATAGTACCGCCACGGGTATCCCCCAAAAAATTCATCGCCACCAGCCCCGCCAAGGACGACCTTGACGAACTTCGAGGCTAACTGGGCGATATAATAATTGGGATAACTTTGGCCGACTCGTGGCTCTTCCAGATGGTAGGCCAACCGGGGAAGGCACCGCTCCATATCACCAGCCTTGAGGACCATCTCGTAATGTTCAGTCTTGAACAGATACGACATCAACTCAGCCCTTTCCCGCTCATCAAACCCGGCCTCCAAACCCGTGGAAGAATGAAGGTCAAAGCCGCATGTAAAACTCTTGATATATGGGTTTGATTGCGCGGCAAGAGCAGAAATAGTCCCGGAATCAATACCGCCTGAAAGGTAGGCCCCAATCTCAACATCACTCACCATCTGACGCTTGACGGCCTGCTCAAGAAGCATGTCCAATTCTTCGAGATACTCGGCTTCGGTCAGCGGGTGTTCCGGCTCAGAAAAATCATAATCCCAATACTGATGCATCTGAAGTTCACGGCTACCAGTCGGCAAAAGAGTGGCCGTCCATCCAGCCGGAAATGTCGTGACTCCTTTCAGTAACGTCCGATTCGTAAAAAAATTCTGAAAGGTAAAATATTCAAGCAGGGCCTCGTGGTCCATCTCACGACGTACTGCGGGGTGAGCAAGTATGGCCTTCTGTTCCGAACCAAAAAGGAACGTGTTACCAAAAAAAGCATAATACAGTGGCTTGATGCCATAACGGTCACGCGCAAGAAATAACTCCTGCTTCCGCGTGTCCCATATGGCGAAGGCGAACATGCCGTTAAAACGCTCTACACATGCCTTGCCCCAATGCTGATATGCTGTGAGAATAACTTCAGTATCCGAGGTCGATCGAAAGCCATATCCAAGATCACGCAGCTCTTTTCGCAACTCCTGAAAATTGTAGACCTCACCATTATAAGTGAGAACATACCGTCCATCTTCGGACACCATGGGCTGTGCTGCTGCTTCCGACAGGTCAATGATAGCGAGACGCCGATGGCCAAAACCGACCGGCCCATCAACGTAAAAGCCCTCTCCGTCAGGACCGCGATGCCTGATGGCATCGGTCATGGCACGAAGAGTTGCTACGTCAGGGCGCTCACTCGAAAAATTCAACAGTCCACAAATGCCGCACATAAAAACATACCTACTTCACTTACTTGGGAGAGGCTTCCCATACATGGTTCGAATCACTGAAGCATACGTCCGTCCTATCAGCCCTGCCCACAATTCACCCAATGGCATCCTTGAGCATATCAATCACTTCAACCTGTTCAGCCTCTGTCATGCCGTGGTAAAGCGGCAATGCCAAAGCGTGATTAAATGCATATAAACTCCCCGCCATATCGCCCATTATTCGACAATCCGGGTTCTGATTAAACGCCCGGTGCATACTCAACGAATACGTCCCTATCTGAACCTCGATTCCCTGATTGCGCATTTCTTCCATGACGCGGTTCCTATCCTTCACGAAAACGCACATGGTTTGCCAGGAATGCTCACCCGACTGAGTGATTTTTGGCAATTGGACGGTTTCACACCCTGCAAAATTTTCCGAATAAAACGTCGCCAAAGCCCGTCGTTCCGTCAAAAGTTCGTCCATATGCCGTAATTGTGCAACACCTATACCAGACAAAACATCACTCAGTTTATAATTGGTTCCGGCTTGAACAAATTCACACCCAAGACGCGAACTATTTCCTTGCATACCAAAATGTTTATAAGACTCCATCCATTCTGCCCAGTCATCATTGTCAGTAGTGACGGTCCCGCCTTCACCCGTGGTGATAAACTTGCGAGGATGATGACTAAAGACGGAGATGTCAGCCAGGGTACCAGTCCTGATTCCCCCGAACGAAGAACCAAGGGCACACGCGGCGTCTTCCACCATGAAAAGTCCGTGTTCCTTTTTCAGCACATTCAACCTGTCCCAATCCAGAGGATTGCCGAACAGGGAAACCGGAATCACGGCCTTCGTGAGCGGAGTAACTGCCGACTCCAATGCATCATAGTCGATGAGCATGGTCTGCGGATCAACATCCACGATCACACAGGTCGCTCCAACAATATTCACCACACTCGCAGTAGCCGGATAAGTGTAATCCGGGACAATGACTTCATCGCCCGGCCCAACACCAATAGCCCTTAAAGCTAATTCCAATCCCGTCGTGCAGGATGTGACGGCAAGACAATGTTTCGCACCGACCTTTTCGGCGATCCCCTTCTCAAACTCTCGGGTAACCGGGCCTTCCGTAAGATAGCCTGATTCAAGTACGCCAAACACCTTTTCCTTGAGTTCATCAGGCACAAACGGCTTAATAAGAGGAATTCTAAACACTGGAGTTACCCTCTTTGGGTATAAGTTCTACCAAGAAAACCATTTTCCATATAATACATCTTCCAATGATCGCACCCATCACAAGGCACAACCCCATTAAGATGACTCTCCATATGCATTTTGCGCAACCGTGCATATGATTCACCTTGCCAGACAGCAGCAATACCATCGGTGCCAACATCGCCTAACGGGACACCGTTGACCAGCCGAGTCCAATCATGATTGCAGCAGGCCGTCTGTCCATTCCAATATACAACCATGTCACTAAACGGTTTATGACATGGCAAACGCTTTTCAAACGTTGGCAGTTCCTCGTCAATACTTCCTGGATGACCATCGGAAGAATGTTCCGCATAGACACGCACCCGGTCCACTTTTTCACGCCAGTATTTCACGAACGCATCCATGCCGACCTTGTGCGCCTGCGTTTCCACCGCGCTGACCTGTACCTGAGTACTAGAACCACACTCGTCTCTCATTTTCAAAAACTTCAAAACATTGTTCGTTACCTTGTCGAGATCTGCTCCTCGACGACTGGCGGCATAAAGAACAGGGTCTAAAGTATCAAGAGAGAACGAAATAAAAGAAAGGTCAAGATCAAGAATTCGTTCACTATTTTTCGCGTTCAACAGTGAAGCATTGGTTGTAAACTGAATCTCTCCGACTTCATGATCCTGAATAAGGCGGAGGATATCATACCATTGAGGATGCAGCAGGCTTTCACCCCGAAAAAATGGGACAACCGTAACCGGTGCATGATCCTTCATTTCAAGGATCAAGTCTTGAGCCAATTCAAAATCCATGAACCCACGGTCTTTTTCCATAAATTGCCGTGGGCAAAACGTGCAGCTCAAATTGCAGCGATTCGTCAATTCCAAGGTCACTCTGCGGGGAAAAAGTCCCGCATCAACAGGCAATTCCAAGGTCACGACAATTTCTCCACTTGATGAAGTCCCGTTCCTTTTTCTGCATACTGAGCACCACAGGCCGGGCAGTTGAAGTCGGAAGAAAGACGCGTCCCGCACTTGCACATCCACCCTTTCAAAACAGCAGGATTGCCCACCATCATACCATGAGCGGGAACGTCCTGCGTTACCACTGCACCTGCTCCGACAAAAGCGTATTCACCGAGAATGTGACCGCAAACAATGGTACAATTGGCGCCTAGGGTGGCCCCCTTGCGAACCAACGTTGGCTTAATCTCCGAGAGTCGCGGAATATGACATCTGGGATTGATCACATTGGTAAAAACCATGGACGGACCACAAAAGACATCGTCCTCAAGAGTGACACCTTCGTAGACCGAAACATTATTTTGAATCTTGCATCCATCACCAATCTGCACACGGGGACCAATGACGACATTCTGCCCGACATTGCAGTTGGCACCGATGGAACTCGCTTTCAACACATGACTAAAATGCCAAATGCGGGTGCCGGAGCCAATAGTTACGTCTTCATCTATGCAGGCCGAAGGATGTACCCTTGCATCAGCCGAGGGAGATTGTCCTGCAACGGATTCAGGAAAGACTTTCTTCCCACCCTGATTCATGGACTCCTGCGCACTGTTCAACACACTCAAAACCCGAAGGGCTTCTTCTCCGTCCGTCAGCGGCACTTTGCCTTGAGCTACACACTCCAGAAAATGCTCGCACTCGGCACGCAGCGGCTCACTTTCCGAGACCTCAACCTTCTGGGCCTCGGCCTGATCTGGAACTGGGATATTATTTTCCCAGCTGATCGTGTGCGGATACAACAACAGCTTTTCACCCCACGGCTTTGTATCGTCAAAAAGAGCCATTTTCTTTTCACCGACCACGACCAATTTCTGTTCTTTGTACGGGTGCAGCCAGGATACGAACAAATGTGCCTGCATCCCGGACGGAAAAGTCAGATGAGTCGTGGTCACGTCAGCGATCTCACGATGAAGGAAATTACCACCCGTAGCCATGATGGAATCGGGGGCCTCTCCTGCCAAAGAGAGAATCATGGAAATATCATGGGGCGCGAAAGACCAGAGGATATTCTCCTCGCGTCTGATTTTACCTAGATTAAGGCGATTTGAATAAATATAATTAATACGGCCGAGTTCACCGTGTGCCACCAAATTTTTGAGTGCCCGGAAAACAGAATGATATTGAAGCAGATGACCAACCATCAACGTCAATCCCCGTTCTCCGGCCAACTCAATCAAGATGGCAGCATCGGAATCCTTCAAGGCCAACGGCTTTTCCACAAACACATGCTTACCAGCCAAAAGCACTTCACGGGCCTGTTCAAAATGAAACTCGGCCGGAGTAGAAATGGCGACAGCATCAATGTCATCACGCTCAAGCACTTCTCTCAATGTCTGACAGGCTTCCAAACCAGGATACTGCTTCTGAAAAAGGGCAAGATGTTCCGCACTCCTATCACAGATCAGATCAAGACAATCGAGGCTATGAAAATTTCTGATGAGATTTTTTCCCCAATATCCGGCTCCAATCAAAGCGAGGCGAGGGTACTCTTTGCTCATATTAACACCTTTGATTCCATTGATTTTATCAAGCTATACAGTCTCCTCAAAAGGAGGAAAACCATCGCCTTTGTTCATAAGCGAAAGGTCACAGAGAGTCGAGGCTGAAATATTTTCTTATAACAATAATTCAACGCCCAAAAAGTTGTACTACAAAAAGTGTTCCACCTCTTACTCCGGAAAAACACGCCCCATGCCACGAAAAAGAACAAACCATGCGCTGAAACAGGGAGCAATTTGACTAACATTCGATGCTTATGTATCGACAATTCTAGTGGGTTTTTTTGTACTACGCCCCATCTGGCCGCTTCATACTGTTTTTTCCATCTTAACACGATGAGGGTATTCCAATCGCCAAATGCACAGTAAGCATCGTTATCCCTCTCTTCAATCGGGTGGAACTCACCGAGCAATGCTGGAATGCCATTCTGAAGCATACAGGCACGCCCTTTCCCTATGAAATCATCTTTGTGGACAATGCTTCCACTGATAGAACTTCCGAATTTCTTTCAAACCTGCCGCAGACTCAATCCCCGCCTGTCAACGCAATCCGCAACGAACAAAATATCGGATTTGCCCGAGCCTGCAACCAAGGAGCTCAAGCCAGCAAAGGAGAGTATGTCGTTTTCCTGAACAACGACACGCAAGTTCATGAGAACTGGCTTACACCCCTTGTTGATGAGTTGAATTCGAACAGAGACACCGGAGTGGTTGGAGGCTGCCTTCTCTATGCGGACGGAACGGTCCAACATGCCGGGGTGGTCATCGGGCGAAATCGGATTCCGTATCATATTTTTCATACAGCCAGCCCCGATGACCCGATGGTTTCCGAACGTCGGGAATATCGCATAGTCACAGGCGCATGTATGGCGGTCCGCAAAACAGAATTTCTGAGCATGGACGGCTTTGACGAGGGCTATATCAATGGTCATGAGGATGTAGATTTATGCCTGCGCTATCATGAAAATCACCAAAAGATCATTTATCGCCCCGAGTGCAAGGTCACCCATTTCGAAAGTCAAAGTGAAGGTCGATTCGAGCACTGCCAGGCCAACACAGAACGCACATATCTTCGTTGGTACAACAAGTTGACGCAAGATGATTTCAATTACGCCTTTCTTGAGTCCAAGCGCAAAACACCAGACCACCCATTGTCCATAGCTATCAAAATCCCGGCTCTCGACCATAGAGCTGAGCCGGATGCCAACACACTCAAGGCCGAAGCTCTTGCCGCAAAATTCAGCCAAATGGGTCATTTCTGTCGCATAGATTTCAATGATGAATGGGGGCATGACGATCTTGATGTGGATATCACCGTAGTCTTTGTCGGCAGAACCCGATACAAAACCAAACCCTATTCCCAAAACGTCCTCTGGGTAGAAAACGAAAAAGAACTCGCTTCTGGAGATCTGAAACAATATTCACTGATTGTCTGCCCAACAACCATGGAATCTTCACTAAAAACCGTGTGTACTCATACGGAAATCATACCCATTTCTGACAGGACAACGGGCTCCTCTTCTGAACTCGCGGCCTTGGAATCCGCCATGGTCCGATTGTCAAAGACTCCGCCGAGCGGAAAGATCTCAACGACTGGCCCGGAAAAGGTGTCGATCCTCATGGCAACATACAATCGAAAGGAGTTGATCTCCTCCGCCGTAGACTCGGTGAGAAGCCAAACTCACAACTCGTGGGAACTGATCATCGTCAACGATGGCGGGGAAAGTGCCGCCGATATTGTGAGCGGCTACAATGACAGCCGGATTATCTACCACGACGAAAAGCATTGTTCGAAAGGACACGCCATAAACACAGCCTTTTCCCTTTCGTCCGGCAGTTATATTGCCTACCTTGATGACGACGATATCTGGCTTCCAAACCACTTGGAACACGCCCTGTTCTTCCTGCGCAACCTGCCGCAAGTGGATATGACTTATTCGGATATGATCGAAACCACGCTTGAACAACAGGAAAAAAGCTGGAGAAAGATTCGCAGCCGCCCTCTACATACTCCACAGGTATCTTTCCGCGATCTCTTGGAATGCAACTGTATTCCGGGCATAACCGTTGTCCATACTCGTGCTCTTTTTGAACAGACAGGCGGAATGGATGCCTCTCTGGAAGTCCTTGTAGATTTCGACTTTTGGAGAAGACTCTCCATGCGTACTGATCCGTACCATATCACTTCGCTGACGGCAGAACGATTCTTTCGCCAATCTCCCGGAACAACAGGATTAGGACAGATAACCAATCTAAATACCTCAAGTCGTCGCCGCTATCTGGCCAATGTGTGCCGGATATTACGAAAGGAACTCCCTGATTTCATCTCCAATACCATCAAGGAAGAACAAAATTTCATACGCAGAAAGGTGCAGGCATTATTTCTCATGTCCCAGGGAGATTACTTCACGGATATAGACAATCTCAAACGGGCTGCAGCAAGCTACAAGCTGGCGGGAAAACATTCCCTGCAATTATCGAGAGACCTTATGGAAGAACTCCATCACTCCGAAAAGGGAACATAATCCGGCGAGATATCGATGAATCTACTGATTGTTATCTGGAATCTGACTCTGGGACGAGGGGGGCGCCAACGTGCTGGAGCCGCACTGGCCAACGACATGTTTCGCCGTGGCCACCAATGTACAGTTCTCGTCAATGACACCAAACCTTCAGCCCCCTTGTTCCAACTTGACGATGGTATAAAACTTCTGCACCTCGACACCTCAGAACATCTAAAATATCGCGACAAACTTCTCCGCCACCATAATGACCCACAATTCCACGAGAACGTACGTCGTCAAATTCTCGACGTGGCACCGGATGCAATCCTTGTCATGAGTTCAAGCCGCGAGATCCTGATGTGGCCAGCGATTCTCAAAAACACCGGCGTGCCGCTCATCTTTTCAGAAAGGACCGATCCCACATTCATGGAGCCTTTTTGCTGGGGAAGCAGAGAAGAACGTCTGGCTGTACTTTCCACAGCCGACCTCATCCACTTTCAAATGGAAGGTTTCAGACCTTATTATCCCGAATTCCTCCAAAAGCGTCTCCGCGCTATTCCCAATCAGGTTGCCCAGGCCACAACGCTTTCCGACCCTACTGGAAAGAATCAATCTCCAAAAATCATCATCAATGTGGCCCGCATGGATGAACACAAGCATCAGCCTCTACTCGCCAAAGCTTTCGGATTAATCGCAACGAATTATCCCGATTGGGAACTCCATTTTTGGGGCGGCGAAGGAAGACTGGCAGAGAGTCTGAAACAAACCATTGCCAAAGCAGATGTTGCGGAACAAGCATATGTCCACAAATCCACCGACGACATCAATGAAAAGCTGACGCATGCGCAAATTTTTGCGTTCCCATCAGAATTTGAAGGATGTCCCAATGCCCTGCTTGAGGCCATGGCCCACGGCCTGCCTACCATAGGATATGCACAGTGCGGCGGCACCAATGAAATTATCGTCAACGGGATCAATGGACTTCTTTTCGACGACCTGAATCCTGACGTTATTGCACAGGCATTAAAGACACTGCTTGATGACGCTGCTCTCCGTGAGAGCATGGGCAAAGCCGCACTGAAAACGTCAAAACAATTTTCCCCCAGAACGGTATTCGATAAGTACGAAGAACTCTTCATCGAAGCCTCTCGATTCAAAGGGAAAACACGATTAGAAGGCATGGACATGACGAGTGAAGAAGCCCTAAGCCGAAAAGAATTGGAGCGCCTCTATTCTCTGCAGTGGATATGACCGAAAAGGTAAAAGCAGCCTGAGCTGTGCCTGACTTTAGCTGAAACAACTTTCTTTAAACACCTCAACAACAGCATACCCCATGTCTACAACTACCATATCAATATACATATTCGGTGCCGGGGGCGCAGGTAAACACCTGCTACAATTCATGAAGGCACACGTTCGGGTCTTGGGTTTCCTCGACAACGATTCTAACAAATGGGAAACCGAATTCTGTAGCCTGCCAGTCTTTTCTCCTTCCATCCTGAAAAGCGGGAAATACGACCATGTTGTAGTCTGTTCAGCGTATCATGAGGTCATCGTACCCCAGCTCATGTCAGAATTCGAAGTACCGGAAAATTGCATCACGAACACGCATGCCCTGTTTCACGATCATTACTTCAGGTCTCGGCTTAATGACTTTTCACCCAGATCAAATGATTTCCGATGCATGGTAACGGGTATTTCCTATGCCATGCTCGGAGTACTCGAAGAGAAGATGGGAACACCGACATTCAACTTCGCAATGAACGGACAAGACTTATACTTCGATGCAAAAATATGGAAACACATCCTCACAAAGTACCATGTTGAATCTCTCGAATTTGCCTTGATAGGTCTTACCCGTTACAGCCTGCACTACGATCTTTCCATGCGAAAAAACGATATGGTGACACGGTACTCCCATATTTTAGATGACTACCACAATGCCCTTCAAACTCAGCAGAAGGTAAACAAAGCATATACAATTATTGACCCCGACTACATAATGTCCATCTATACAACCCAAAAAAAAGTGTATTCCGATTATTTCAAAAATATACACCGAGGAAACTTCAATCAGCTCAAAGAAAATTCCAAAGCTCAAGCAAAAATGGAACTCGTTTCCCAAAAAGAACATATAAAATTCTATCCGAAAACCTTTGCAGAAAATGTTCTCATTCTGGATAAACTCATCGCAGACCTGAAAAAAAACAACCTGAAACCCATCTTGTTCACCGTTCCCGGCCACTCCTTTTATACAAAGAAAATTCCTCATGGTATTGAAAGGGAATTTCTCGCAACAACCTCTTCGCTCACACAAAAACATGATGTCCCTTTTTTCGACATGTTGAGAGCTGATGAATTCAATAACGAACACTTTTACGATGATTCACATCTAAACGAAACCGGCGCTGAGTTGTTCACAACAACTCTCAACGCGTATATTGAGCGCCTCTCATGAAACGTTGCCCGCCACCAACCTTTCGCGTAATAACATCCCCATGAAAATCGGTGTTCTCCAACTTAACCCCATCGTCGGGGACCTTGCTGGCAATACGGCAAAAATAATGGATGCGGCGCAAAAGGCCGCTCGACTCGGTGTAGACCTGTGCATGACCTCCGAGATGGCCCTGACCGGCTACCCTCCTCGCGACTTGCTCCTATATGGAGGCTTCGTGGCTCGTGCCCGGCAACAGGCCGAGGAACTGGCTCACGCTCTAAAAGACGGCCCACCGCTTCTGCTCGGTTCCGTGGAGCAAAATGCCACAGGCCAAGGGAAACCGGCCTTCAACTGCGCCCTGTTTTGTGAGGACGGACAAATTCGTCAGGTATTCAGGAAGACGCTGCTTCCGACTTACGATGTATTTGATGAAGCTCGCTATTTCGAACCGGCTCCTTCGGGCAATTCCGAAAACAATATTCTCCGATTCAATGGGCACACCATCGCCGTAACTATTTGCGAAGATGCTTGGAATGACAAAGATTATTGGGACACCCGATCCTATACTCGCGACCCACTGGAAGAAGCGGCCAACCATAACCCCGATGTCATCCTGAACCTGTCAGCATCACCCCTTTTTCTCGGCAAGCAACAACTTCGAGAAGACATGCTCAGTACCGTGGCTCATAAATACGGCATCCCGCTCATCTATGCGAACCAGGTCGGTGGGAATGACGACCTTGTCTTTGATGGTCGATCCTGCGGTTTTGCGGCAAATGGAACACTCATTGCCCGTGCGTCAGGATTCAAAGAAGATGTATTTATTGTGGACCTCGACGCCGACAACACCATTGCCGACGACGATTTTTCACGCGAGTCCGAAACATGGCACGCGCTGGTACTCGGAACCCGCGACTATGTCCACAAGAGCGGTTTTACCAAAGGATTAGTTGGATTGTCCGGTGGTATCGATTCTGCTGTGACAGCCGCAGTGGCAGCAGAAGCTCTCGGAGCGGAAAACGTCACTTGCGTACTCATGCCTTCCCCTTATTCCAGCCAAGGTAGTATTGATGACTCTCTTGAGCTGGCAAAGAATCTCGGCATTAAGACCATAACCCTTCCCATCCAGCCAATCATGGATCAATTCGAAGCCACTTTGTCCGAATCATTCGCAGGCACCGAACCGGATACGACTGAAGAAAACATTCAGTCCCGTATCCGAGGCAATCTGCTCATGGCTCTCTCCAACAAATTCGGCTCTTTGCTCCTGACCACAGGAAACAAATCCGAACTGGCAGTGGGCTACTGCACTATCTACGGAGACATGTCTGGAGGATATGCAGTAATCTCAGATGTGGACAAAACCGGCGTGTTTGCGTTGGCCCGTTGGTACAATGCACACGTCAGACCCGACATCCCGGAAATCATCATCACCAAACCGCCATCTGCTGAACTCAGACCGGACCAAAAGGATCAGGACTCCCTACCGGACTATGATATTCTTGACGGCATCCTCGCTCTGCACATTGAACAACAAAAAACACAGCAGGAAATCATTGCCGAAGGGTATGCCCCGGATGTGGTAAAAAAAGTGTTAAGGTTGGTCCGCTTTGCCGAATTCAAACGCAGACAGGCTGCTCCTGGAATAAAGCTCACTCCCCGCTCGTTTGGCACAGGTTGGCGTATGCCCTTGGCGTGCAAGCGGGAGCTTTAAAAAACACGGGCCGCAGAGTTCAACTTTACAAGAAAATCGTCACACATCCGACAAAGATACGTGAAATAATATCGCAAACCTTCCTCTCGCGTTGATTCATCGCCCTTGAAGACCTTGGGATAAAAAATCCCATTCAAATAACCTTCATATCGCTCAAGTAAATACGTGACATTACTCTTGTCCAACTGACTCAAAACAGCCATCCCCTTAGCCGTGAGAGCTGTCCCTTCTTCCGCAAGAATGGCTTTCGCAGCATCACGGACACTGGCCCAAAGAGCGAGTTCGTGATGAAGGTACCGCTTCACTTCCTTCCGATCCACTCGCGGCGGTTCGGTCCGAAACAAATCAGCCATGACACGTTTTACCGGTATCTCATCAAAATTCGGTTCAGCTTCGTAACGCATCTCCCGACCATAAAGAATACTTGATTTCGACGTATTCACACACTTCACCCCAGACAGCCTGACGACTTCGCCAAGCCACAGAGCCGCGTCCCTGAAATTAAGCGTCGTATAAAGCTGGTCACCAAAGGGCGTAATTGTCGGATATAATTGCGGGTATTGATTAACAAGTGGCCGAGAGACTTCCTCAACATCCTTGCCCACTGTACCTTTTGCATACCCTAACCCCCAAGGGTTCTCGGAAGCGAGTTGTGCGCCGACCAAAGCACATTGCTCGCAGCCAAGGTGTTTTGCCAAGGCAAAGGCCGTGGAAATAACTGATCCGTGTAAACGGAACATATCTCTTTCACCAAACAATTCCGGCAAGAAGCTGCCAAATAAATACTTCTGCCTAAACCTGTCTCCACCAAGATCAGATAGGCAATGACCAACCAGAATGGTCTCCGGCATTTTGGGGATGTGCTTAAATACCTGTCCCGAGGAAATAGAGGTGTCGTTGATAACAACGAAATGAGGATGAATTCCCGCTTCTACCAAAGGTTTAATGGCGTTGTTCACGCAGATGACCACCACTCGGTCAATATTACGCTGAATATATTCAAACTTTTCAGGCAAGTCGGGACCTGCAGCCACCAGAATGGCAGAGCCGCCTGAGAATCGATTTCTCAATCCAGCAATAGACGGAAAAGACATCCAATCCTTGATGTTCTCGTAGGCGTGAATCTGTTGATCACAGATAATCCCTCGGTGAATATCCCTAAATGGACGGGATCTCGCCAATGTCTGACCAGACAGAGGATAAATCACATGTCGGTAATGAAGAATTTCCAAATATTCAATAACATCTTTCGCCCACGTTCCATAGTCTTCACGAATACGATCGGTCATGAAAAAAGCAGGAGTGCCAACCTTAAACATATCGCCGGGCAACAAATCCTGCAGTGCGGGGTTGAAAGAGTATGGATCGCCGGTGAAACAAAAAAAGTTCTTTCGATTCAAGCCAGCCAACCTGACTGATTCCAAGAAATGGATCAACACTCTTTCATCCGGCTCAAAAATCACGAGTATCAGGTTAGGATTTGCCAAGCATACTTTTAAGGCTTCCGAATCTGCCACACCAAGCATCACAACAAGACGCGTGTGGGCCAAGGCCTCTCCAATGGTCATATCCGATGTATAGTACTCAAACGCGGGTATGGATGAATCTTCAAAAGGATACCGACACGATGGATTTTCATACTGGCACAATTGGTCATGCCCGGAATATTTATGCGGACCGGAATCCATGCCGCCATCCCCGACAACCTCTACAGGTTCCCCTCGACACAGAATACCTAGTTCAACAAGAGCGGCTATTTTACTATTTTCCATAGGTTCAATGATGTTGCGTTACAAAGGGATATCCGTTTGGCACACGGTTGCCTCAACTGTGCAACTTGGCTTCCACCCTCTATTTTGTCAAGAGAGCCGCCCTTCTCCAAGCTTTACGCTCTTTTCCTTTTCCATCCAGCCGATTCTTTGTATGGTCGCCACTCCAAACAGACTATCCGACAACAGGAGATTGCATGAAGCGACGACGCTCTTCCAAGACCATGGAATGGACCAGAAATACTCTCTTGATTCTCCTTGCAGTCACAGCGCTCGTCATTTTCTTCAATCTGGACGTCGTGCGTAAAGGGGATTCGGTCTTTACCAACAGAGCACAAAGGCAACTCAAATTCAGTGGGACCCTGAACCGAAAGGATTTCACCAGCAAAGAAATTGACCGCATCGCCAACTACGTCAAAACGAACAAAAAGCTGTTCAAAGAAATAAAAATCGATGCTGCGCCTCAGGATAGCTACAAAAAAGTTACGCCAACGACTCAGGTCCTTTTCGAACTCCACGTAACCATGGCTGATGGGTTTACCTTTTCCACCCCGGTACGTCGTACCCAACGAGCAAGGCTTTCCAAATCCATTATTTCCAAATTGGACAAGGATGTACGTGTATATCTGAAACTCAAAAAAGAAGGAAAGAACCCCACCTCTTTGATTAATACCATGTAGAAGGACAATTCAGGCTAAAACCATTCTCCTACCCTGAAATACAGAGCCTGGGAATCCGGTCCGAATCCGACTTCCGTGCTCAAATACATTTTTTCTTTCTCAGACAAGAGATAACGCACACCGAAACCGCCTGTGGGAATAGTCGGTTTTTGAAAAAGATTGCCCACTTCACCGGCCACCCAGCCAAGCCCCCCGAACACGTTGACACCCCACCGCTTGGTCAACTTGTAATTTGCTTCCGCCTGAATGGATGCCGACTGTTTATCGACATATTCCGCATATGGAAAACCGCGCAAAGGCAAGAACGGCATATCAAAAAAAGGAGTGTTGCCACCAGAAATATTCAGCTCTGCCATGGAACTGACAACAAACCTTTCTGATAATCCAAAATAATGAGCATAACTTGAAGAAGCCTTGTTGTAATTGTAATCGCCACCCCATGCGTCATTATAATTCATGGCATCAAACTTAAACTTGCCCCCCTTGGTCGCAAACACACTATGATTGGTGGTATCCCACTCCCCCGCCAGACCAAGACCAGCCGTGGTCACGGAATGTTTGAGATAAGGTAAAACTGGATGCAACTTGGAAAGATCAATCCCAAGCCCCCAATTAAACACCTTGATTTTCGGCCCTATATACCAATGATCCGAAATCTTGGCGGAAAAAGTCGTTTGAAATGCCGTAATATTCGCATTGTATTTAAGCGGCCTGTCCCTCAGCAATGAATCGTTGCCAACACCATAAAATTTTAAATTAAATTCGCCATAGGCAAGATACGCTGTTCCTCGGAAACGATCATTGGCATAAAAACCCTTATGAAAAGCCCCAGTCGCCCAACTCTCGTTAGAGGTATACATGGCGGCAACCCCTGTCATGGAATGCAGTTCGGCATTTTCCTTCTTTTCAGGGTCATTCCCGAAATCATCCTTGGGATGCATATACATGACAACGCCAGTCAAACCAGCTCCCAAGGTCGGATTGACCATAGGCACGGGCGCAAAAACCAAACGATCGAAAAAGGAGAGATTTTCTTCTTTCGCCACATCAGAAGCATCATCCATGACTTCCACGAACTTGGCATCACCGTCAGCCTGTGAAACCCCAGCCAGTGCAATCATAAATCCAAAAATCAAAACAATAATTGCCGCTCCAACGACTCCCCTATTTTGTGACATTACAACTCCATAAGCTCCCTGTCTTGCTATTGCAAGTCGGCTTTGACTTGCGTGAGGCACTACAGACAGTGTATTATCTTCTCCATTCGGAGATTCATTCATGACACAACAATTCGACACCATCATCTGCGGAGGCGGTCTGGCTGGCAGTGCAGCCGGATTTTCATTGGCACGAGCTGGCCATTCCGTGGCAATACTGGATAGAGCCTCATTCCCACGAAAAAAACTCTGTGGAGGACTGCTGACGTGGAAATCCGTCAAACTCCTTGAACACCTCTACGGGGAAACCCCGGGGTTGCTCTCCAACGTTGGCGCTCTCAACTTTGCATCAAACCAATACGCTATCCACACCTTTGACGGCCTTCTGGCTGAAGGGGAAACATCTTTCCCCTTTCATTTCGTGGACAGAACGGTATTTGATGCGCACCTGCTCGCCAAAGCCGAAACAGCTGGGGCAACGGTATTTCAGGAGACCAAAGTCGTTGCCTGTGACCTTAAAAAGGGCATTATCACCTGCAACAACGGTGAAACGTTCCAAGGGAAATATATCATCGGTGCGGATGGGGCTAATTCAGTTGTACGAAAAGCCTTCCCCAACATAGACCGCGACCGAATGAAGCAACTCATGGCCGCAACCATAGAAATCCGTTTGGACGCAAAAGACTTCCCTAGACCAGTCAAATACCCCGAACTCTACATTGGTTTCATGGAAGCAGGTTATGGATGGGTCTTCCCCAATCACAATACCGTCATCGTCGGTATCTGTGGGCTCAAGTCAGATAATCATAAATTTTCTCAACTGTTTAAAGAATATCTAGACTTTCTCAAGGTAGATTCCAAGGCTATACCCGACCTTCAAGGGCACCCCTTGCCTTATGGGAATTATCTGGAAGACCCGGTATTCGGCGTCACATTGTTGGCCGGGGACGCTGGAGGATTCGTTGAGCCACTTTTCGGAGAAGGCATCTTTTTCGCCATGTGCTCAGGCATGTATGCTGGCGAAGCCGTCGCCCATGGACTTGCCACCAACACCAACCCCGGCCCGGTGTATACCCGTCGACTGCATCAACAGATCATGCCGGAACTCAAGGCGTCCAATCGACTCCGCTGGACTTTGTTCAAAGGCATGCAATGGATCGGTCCATCAAGTCTCAAAATTTTCGTCAATGCGGCGAGCACTCCTCTGGCCGAAATGGTCCACGGAGTACGCTCCTACGCATGGATGCGTAAAAAACACTGGGATTTCTAACACGCCGATCCCTTGAATCATCCGGCTCTGTATTCTATAAGAGGGATTGCACATTACACCAGCCCGCAAGGAGTATCCATGCCAGGAAAAATTCTCATCATAGACGACGAAGAAGGTATTCGCATTTCCTTGCGCGGCATTCTGGAAGACGAAGGCCTTGAAGTCGTTGAGGCCGAATCCGGCGAAGACGGACTTGAATTACTGGGAACGGACATTCCTGATCTCATATTCCTCGACATTTGGCTTCCCGGCATGGACGGATTGGAAGTGCTCGACATTATCGCCCGCGACTACGAGGGATTGCCCGTCATCATGATCTCCGGACACGGCACCATTGAGACAGCAGTCAAAGCACTGAAGAAGGGCGCCTTCGATTTCATCGAAAAACCCTTGTCCCTTGAAAAAGTTGTTGTTTCTTCCCGTAACGGTCTTGAATTCTCCCGCCTTCGTCAGGAAAATATTGCTCTCAAAACCCGCATCAATTCCGAACAAAGAGTCAATTTGACCGGAGAATCCGATGCCATATCCAACCTCAAGCAAGTCATTGGTCGTGTCGCTCCGACGGATTCATGGGTACTCATTACCGGTGAAAACGGAACCGGCAAGGAAATTGTAGCTCGATCAATCCACGATCAATCTGGCCGATCCGACCGACCACTGGTTGCCGTCAACTGCGCAGCCATCCCTGAAGAACTGATCGAATCCGAACTGTTCGGTCATGAAAAAGGGGCCTTTACCGGTGCGGACAAAGCCAAGGAAGGAAAATTTGAGTTGGCTAACGGCTCCATCCTCTTCCTCGACGAAATCGGCGATATGAGTTTAAAGACTCAGGCAAAAATCCTACGTATCCTTCAGGAACAATCTTTCGAACATGTCGGTGGACGAAAAACCATTACCGTAGACGTACGAGTCATCGCGGCGACGAATAAAGATTTAGCTAAAGAAATCGAGGCGGGGAATTTCCGCGAAGACCTCTATTATCGGCTTAAGGTCTTTCCTCTGGAATTGCCTCCCCTGCGAGACCGCATTGAGGACATCCCCCTGCTCATTGAAGATTTCATGTCCACACTGGTCCAACAGCACGGGTTCAAGCCCATCGGATTTAATCAGGACGCCATCGAAATCCTCAAAAGTTACCCTTGGCCCGGGAATGTTCGTGAACTCAAAAATTTTGTGGAACGCATGTTTATCATGTACGCCGGGGATGTTGTCACGGCAGACCGTCTTCCTCCTGAATTCAAACAAACAGCCTCCACCTCTCCCGTCGTCGACCCCACCCATCCGGAAAACGACGAATCATCCATGGACACCCTGATTTCCGAAGGTCCTGCTGATCTCAAACAGGCACGCGCCGATTTCGAGGCCCGCTTTCTTGAAGCTAAACTCAAGGAATTCGAAGGTAACATTTCACAACTAGCCAAAGCCATTGGCCTTGAACGTAGTTCACTCTACCGCAAGCTCAAGGCGTATAAAATCCAAGCGGATTGAGATCCTTCATCTCCGGGACTATAACATCAGAAGAACCTGTTCGCGCTATTCCTGTTTACAGAGACGGACAAGAGAGTCATACTTCGAAAGGTGACATTCTTTTATTGAGGAACTGATAACATGGCATGGAATCCTGACACATATGAAGCATGGTTTGACACTCCCGAAGGACGCTTTGCGCTCGATCAGGAAGCTCGGCTGTTGCAAAACGTGCTGGCAGGATGGCCCAGACGAAAGCATAAACTACTGGAAGTCGGCTGTGGAACCGGTTTATTTTTGGATATGCTCTATCAAATGGGTTTGGACGTTACCGGTATTGACAACAGCCCGGAAATGATCATGGCTGCCAGAAAACGCTTTGGGAACCGTGCGAAGCTCCATCTGGGCCACGGCGAACACATGGGATTTTCAGACAACGAATTCGACTACGCGTTCCTCTGGTCAGTGCTGGAATTCACGGATGAACCAGAGGCCATGCTCACGGAAGCGGCCCGCGTTGCCGAGAAAGGTTTACTCATCGGATTCCTGAACAAGAATTCACTTTATTACACCATGAACATCCGCAACTCAGGGTCCACCATGGCCAAGGCCAACTGGTTCACATGGTGCGAGATGCAGGACCTCATCAAGCGCGCCACAGGCTTCCGCCCGACTTTGGCCCGCTCAGTGCTCGCCGGTCCAACCAAAACGTGGAAAAACACGGGTGTTTCCAAACTTATCAGTTCCAGTATCCTCCCCCCGTCAGTCGGTGCATTCGTCGCCGTCCGCGTGGACTTCACCAACATGAAGCCCATAACACCACTTTTCGCTTGGAAAACAGAACCAGAAATGGGGTAGACGCGGCTCGCGATAGCGGCGCATCTGCACATTTTTCGTGTGTAAACCGATCCTCAACGTAGCGCTGCTACGTCTGCAGTCGGTTTGGCCCGAAAAAAAACACATCTGCACCACTCTCCCAAGCCTCACGCTATTAGGGGAAAAGAACTGTTATTGGGATGTGTTGCATCCCAAAGTACTCCATTAAAAAATGTTTAATCCTTCACTTACCCAAAAAAAAAGAGCCGGACATCCGACTCCTTTTAATACAATTCTCAGATTCTCCCACCAAACTGGTATCCCCCCTCGCGAAGCGACACAAAAAGTTTAGGAGAGTCCAGAGAACCCTTTTCAAAGGGTTCTCTGGTCCCGCTGAAAGCGACCGCCGGTAGGCTTACTTACAAAACCTGTCGAATATCCAAATCCAGCCCAGCATTTTCCATGGCCAAACTGTCACCGAGCACGCAGATGGAGCCATGCTTGGCGTTGATGCGCATGGCTTCGGCAAAAGCTCGGAAATCAGCTTCGGTCGCGTTCAATGCATCTTCACGAATGGCTTGTAAGAACGCATCGTCTTGATCAGTCAAATGCCGGACAAGCGCGGTAAAGCCCTTGGCGTCAGGCAACTGGTAGGTATCGATTTCACCGATAGCGCCGATAACGGCTTTTTCAAGCTCATCCCCGGCAACATCGAAAGTGTCGAGATACTCGGCCACAGCGTCGAACGCGGCCACAGTGTCAGCCACGTTGGGATCACGATAAGAGACAAACGACATCGATCCAGCCATACGATCCATGAGGCAAAATGCGCCGTAGGCACCGCCCTGCACACGAACCTTTTCCCAGAGATACCCGGTACGAATAAGCTTGTTCACCACTTGAGCTGCGCCGGTGAAGTTGAAACCGTGCTCGGCCACGTTGCATCCTTTGCCCACATAGTTGACCTGCGCCGGAATAGCGAGACCTTCACGAATAGGCAGATCCGGGATGACACGGGCCACGACAGCGGCTTCGGATTCAGGCAGAGAAGCGACCACTGAACCTATTTCGGTTTCAATGGGAGTGAAGGTAGCCCCATCCATAGTGGCGTTGATAATCAGGTTGTTCCGGGCAATAACGAGTGTACGCAGTTGCTCAAGATCCTGTGCCACGGATTGGAAATCTTCTTCGATACGTTGTTCGAGATGACGCAGAAAGTTCAAATTGGTCAGGCCGGACATGGCTTCTTCCATGGCATGTCCAACGTGGGTCCGGGCACGAAGGCGCGTGGCGACCACCATGTGACCTGAAGGAACCAACCGCTGCTCGGCGCGGGCGCGGGCCTCGGAAACAATCCGGGAAAAGCGCTCTTTGTTGTCGAGCGTGGCCGAAGTCAGAATCTCGGTAAGAATTTCAAGGGTCGGGGCAAGCTTGTCGCCTGTGGCCTTGGTGCGGATGAAAAGTCGTGCAGCCGCATCCTGAGAATCACGGACCGGTGAAGAAAATGGCTGCGTCCAGATACCACCAGAAGTGCAGGCTATACGCTGGGACAGATCCACATAATCACGCTTGGTCGTGCCAGACTCCAGCATTGCCCGACCAAAAACGCCCATGTATGGCAACAAATTCTCGGGTACGCAGGAAAGATCAAACCCAAAATCGAGATACCCGATGCCGTTGGTAGGCAGGTCGTGATAGAGCATTTTCCGACCTGCGACTTCACGGATTTCCGTGGGGATAATCCGGTTTTCACGCGGCAAATCAGCCACAGCCAGACGCGGAATGGAAGCAAGGGCTTCCGGGCTGTCAGGCGCGGCCTGCAATCGATTCAATTCCTCGGCATCCGCCATGACTGCGGCAATTTGATCATCAGTCATTGCGGCCTTGGCTGCGGCCAAACGATCAGATTCCACCTTTGACTGTTTGCGGGCCATCTTGTGATCCGGCTCAAGCAACACGGTGGTCCGATGCGAATTGTGCAGGAAAAGACGCGCCAGCAATTCCTCGAATATCTTGTCACCGTTGGCAACCCATCCCTTGATGTTGTTGAGCGGTTCCTCAAAGGGCAGCAACCGAAGCGGATCGCCTTCTTCGTCGTCGTCATAGAGCCATGTCGACAAAGCTTGGAACATGAGGGAAAGGCCACGCGGATATGAACCGGTATTATTCTCGCGCAGGGAAAACTCGACGGAGTTGATGGCCGCTTCGATATCACGGGCGTCAATGCCGTTATCAACCAATTCCTTAATGGTGTGGAAAATGATGGACTCTACCTTAATGGCGTTGGACGGGTGCATGCCCTTAAGCCCCACGGAGAAGAACATCTGACGCATATCGGCCTCAAGACCGACACCCGCGAGGTCATCACCGAGGTTGGAATCCATGAGGGCTTTCTTGAGCGGCGAACTCGGCAGACCAACAAGGATATGCTCCAACACATGCAGGGCCAAGTTCAGATTTGCATCCGCAGTTTCGGCTAAAAGCCAGTTGACCGTAAACATGCCCTTGGCCAACCGATCAGAGGCTGGGTACCCCTTACGCACGACCTTGGCCTCAGAGAAACGCTCCTGCAAAGGAATGCGAGTTGAGGTTACGTCGATGGGTTCGAACTTCGAAAAGACTGCATCCAGAATTTCAAGGCGCTTTTCCGGGTCGTCATCGCCATAGAAAAAGGCATAGCCGTTGGACGGATGGTAATGATCACGATGAAAGGTCATGAACTGCTCAAATGTCAGCTCCGGGATGATCGCGGGATCACCGCCAGAATCCAATCCATAGGTAATATCCGGGAACAGGGATTGCTGGGAGTGTTCATACAACAGAGAATCCGGTGAAGAATACGCGCCCTTCATCTCGTTGAAGACCACACCTTTGTAGGTCATATCCTTATCTTTGCCATCCAGCTCGTAATGCCACCCTTCCTGCTTGAGGGTATTCTCGGTGAGACGGGGATAAAAGACCGCGTCCAAATAAACATCCACCAAATTATAAAAATCCTGCACATTGGCTGAGGCTACGGGATAGCAGGTTTTATCCGGGAATGTCAGCGCATTAAGAAAAGTCTGAAGCGACCCCTTAAGCAGTTCTACAAACGGCTCTTTAACCGGAAACTTGTCGGACCCGCACAAAACGGAATGTTCCAAAATATGGGCGATACCCGTAGAATCTTCGGGGGGGGTACGGAACGAGATGCCGAACACCTTGTTTTCATCGTCATTGATCATGGACAGGACGCGTGCGCCAGTCTTGTCATGACGATAGACAATGGCCTTGGTGGCCATTTCCGCAATTTCCATTTCCCTGACTTTGGTAAAACCGTGGCTCATATATGCTCTCTTTTTTGATGTCGTATACAACGCCGAAGGCAAAAACCATGTCCCTCCAACGTGAACCATCGGTATACACTACCTCGCCTCAGGGGCAAAGTATGGAAAAACACAAAAAAGACTTGACTCGGACTCAGGTTAACCCTAGCTTGTTGAGAACGCGAATCATTCCTATATTTAATTTAACGCATTCAATAACAAGGATAATAATATGAGTACTGAACATAACCACGAAGAAACAATGCCTGATTTTGCTAAAGTAGGACAGCCCGTCCCGGAATTCGTCATGGAGTCATTTGACCCCACTGAGGGAGGATTTTGCGAAGTGGACCTCGGCGCATTGCGCAAAGAAGGCAAATGGGCGATCCTCTTTTTCTACCCGGCTGATTTCACTTTTGTCTGCCCCACGGAACTGGCTGATCTGGCCGCCAAGCACGAAGAGTTGAAAAAACTCGGCGCCGAAGTTATCTCCGTGTCCACGGACACCAAGTTTACCCATCTGGCCTGGAAAACAGACGAACGTCTGTTGGCCGATGTAAAATTCAAGATGGCAGCCGACCCCACTGGTGAAGTGTCCCGCTTCTTTGATGTATGGGACTTTGATACTGGTCTGGCTCTGCGTGGGACCTTTATCATCAACCCTGAAGGTATGCTGGTTTCCTCTGAAGTGAACTATTATAACGTAGGCCGTAATGCGGACGAACTGGTCCGCAAGATGGAAGCAAATACCTACCTCAAAGATCACCCCGCCGAAGCCTGCCCTGCCAAATGGACACCGGGTGAAAAGACACTGACCCCCAGTGAAAAAATGGTGGGTAAAGTATACGAAGCTCTCAACGACTAGTTACGATCTCACACTCTCGTAACTCCTGTTGCAAAAAACGCCCCTGTCGGATGGTCCGGCAGGGGCGTTCATATTCAGTATTTTCTAAACGATCTAGCCAAGTACATCACTCAATGCATCATGAATCGACGAAAAATGAAAAGAATAACCGGCCTTGAGCAGCCGTTCGGGCTGGGCCATCTGTCCTGACAAAAGCACTTCATCCGCCATTTCTCCGAACAAAAGTCGCAAGGCAATGCCCGGAACAGAAAAGGAGGAAGGTCGTCCCATGACTTTTCCAAGTGTTTTGGCAAAGACACGAGAATTAACTGGCTCAGGCGAAGTCAAATTATACGGCCCACTGGTAGCCCGGTTTTCCATGAGAAATCGAATAGCGCCAACTTCATCCTTCATATGAATCCAAGACACTCCTTGCAGCCCTGACCCAACAGGACCACCCAGATACAATCGAAATGGAGTTGTCATCTTTTCAAGCGCCCCACCGTTGCCAAGCACCATGCCAGTACGAATGAGACATCGACGAACCCCCATGCCTTCCAACTCTGCGGTGGATGCCTCCCACTGTCGGGTCACCTCGGCCAAAAAACCGGTGCCGGACGGCGCATATTCATCGATCAACGCACTTCCACACGGGCCATAGTACCCGACAGCGGATGCCTGGATCATGACAGCGGGCAAAGATCCGCTTTTTTTCACGGCCTCTACCAAACGCTTGCCTACGTTAACGCGGCTTTCAAGTATCCGCTGCTTACGCGAACCAGTCCAACGCCCTGCTGCGATATTTGCTCCGGCCAGATTGACTATGGCTGTATCCGGTCCGATCAAATCGGGCCAGTCACCGTTTTCCCAATCCATGCCAATGACACCCGTTTCAAATGCTTCGGCCACCTTTTTCGGACGTCGAGAAAGGATCACGATTTCCCAATCGTGAGCCTTCAACTCCTCTACCAAAGATCTACCTATAAAGCCGGTTCCTCCGGCAATTATTGCACGCAATTATATACCCTTCGTGTTTTTCACCCACCCAATCATCGTGGGTATATCCGAAAATAACACGGAACACGGTATAATTCCAAACAATAAAAACTCTTATTGGTAAAAACGCGAAAAAGTCCCGAAAAGGAGCAAAACGCTCTCTAGGGAGAAGAAGGGACGTGAGACAAAAGGAAGTTAGGCGTCAGGTAATTCCAGAACAAAGACCGTACCCACCGGATCATTGGCCAAAGCACGAACCTGCCCACCATGATCTGATACAATAGACCGGACAATGGTCAAACCAAGACCGGTACCGCTCTTTTTCTCGGTGTAATACGGCTCAAACAAACGCGAGGAATCCTTAGGCAAACCGGGGCCGTTATCGGCCACAAACACCATGACCCTCCCATTCTTTACATCATGGCTCGCGGTGATGGAAACCTGTCCATCATACACCTCTTTCAAAGCCTCGGCAGCATTGGTCAACAAATTGATGAGCACTTTACGAATGGCTTCGCGGTCAAAGGGGAATTCATTGATCGGAGATTCAAAGTTAAGACTCCAACTGATCTCGCGATGTGTATTCTCGAACATGGCCGTGACCTCTTCCAGAAGAGGGGCCAAAAAGTCAGATTCCGGTTGTATTTCCGGCAACTTGGCATAGGCAGAAAACTCAGTGACCATATTCTGTAATCGCTCCACCTGATTGACGATAAGGCCGGTGCATTGGTCAAAGGTCGGTTCCCCGATATTCTCGCCATATTTACGCTGCAACCGTTGTGCGGACAGCTTGATGGGAGTAAGCGGATTTTTGATCTCATGGGCGATACGTCGGGCCACTTCGCGCCACGCCGCCAACCGCTGTATTTTTTCCAGCTCGGTTATGTCTTCAAACACAGCCACGTGACCGGCGTCGCGGCCACCCATGTTCTTCAACGAGACCACGTTAACCAACACCTTGATGGTCTTGCCCCGCACCGGCAAATCCAACTGGCGTTGCCATACGCCCCCGGATTTGGTGGAAAGTTGTTCCAACGCGTCAGTCATCATCTGGGCAAAATCTCCAGACAACAAATGATGCGGTTTTCTCCCGATAAGGATTGAACCAGGAATACCAAGAATACTCTCAGCGGCCGTATTTACAGTACCGATACGCCCCTCAGAATCCATTGAAATAACACCGGAAGTAATATTATTGAGGACCGCCTCAATATATTGACCACGCCGTTCCAATTCCTGATTCTGCTGGGCCAGTCGAACATTGGCCTGCTGCACGGATTCCTGACTCTGCTCCAAATCCTCTGCCATGCGGTTGAATGACTGGACCAGAAAACCCAGCTCGTCATCAGACCGATCTTCAAGACGCACGGACAGATCGCCTCGACCAATGCGTTCCGTACCTGCCGCCAATGCCTGAACAGGCGCGGACAGCTCCTTGGCCAAACGAAATCCGAACCAGATGGCACCAAGGATGATGAGTAAAGCCATGACACCGAGCGTCAGATAAAGGTTCATCTTCCACGGATATTTGCGAGTCTTGAGTTTTTTATATTCATCAAGGCCCCGCACAATCTGATCAAGTCGATGCAATAACCCCTGTCCCACGGTCTCGCCGATCACCAAATAGCCCGACCGCCCCTCGTCAACGGGCGTGACCCCAAGCACAAGGTCACTACCGGGTTTGGGAATAATGGTCGTCCATGAACGCGGATCTGCCTTGAGGGACTGCCAGTCGATCTTCGCCTTGATCTCTGGCCACGCTTCACGCCACTGAGACGCGGCATGTGTATTCTGTTCATTGCCTTCGGGGTTGATAACACCAACCAAGCTGAGATCATACTCACCAAATTTCTTTTCGAGATACCGGTCCATAGCCTTGCCGCCCCACGCATACTTGGACGTAATGATCTCACCGATCATGACCGATCCTCGTCGCTCAAGGCGATCCTGAGCTGAACCATAAAAAGCACGGCCCAATTCCAAAGCCTGCTCCATGGATTCTTCGACCTGGCCCTTGAACCAATAGTCCACCGAAGTCTGCACAAACTTTACGGATACCAGATAGATAAGCACTGTGGGGATAAGGGAAAGGGAAATAAACGCCAAAACCAGACGGGTCCTGAGCTTGGACCCAAGCACCTTGCGGCGACGTTCCAAAATAAGCCGGACCGCGTTTCTCGCCACATAAAACAACATGGCCAGCAACAGGACCACGTTGAGAATAAGCAGATTCAAAATGAGATAATAATCACCGCTCAAATATTTCAATTCAGCCCAAGTAAGGCTGACGATCAGCACCACAAAAACCACGGCCAAAATATATTCCCGTTTGCGCCGCTTTTTTTCCCGGCGTGTCGAGGAGCTTATGCGGATTGGATCGGGAGTCATCTGGCTTGGCCTTTCCTAGTAGGTAAAATCAAGCTGAAAAGAGTTGTCTGCTCCGGCATCCCAGGACCAGAAATAGACATATCGCATGACGCCTTCGGGCGCATCTTTTTCAGTCATGGAGGTGTGCAACCGCAAACTGTATTTGGTCCCTCGGTCCAACAAAGCCCACGATCCGAGGCTTGCTTCGATAACACCCCACCCATCTTCAAGCAGTTGACCGATATCCTTATTGCGAAGCGGTGTCTCACGATCCGGCAAACTCATGACAAACTCACGTTTCAAGGCATCAAACTCAAGAACACTCTTGAAAGTGACCGAAGCCAGTTCGCTGTCGAGCCAATAATTATTTTCTTCGTAAAGATTCACCGAGCATTTGAGGACCAAAACGGCACCATCTTCCAGCTCGCCTTTAAGGACGGGTTTCTCTTCCACCGTCACACCGAACCGGGCGGTCAGCCTGCCGTTCACATTGGCAAGCGACGGGGCCATGAGGCTCAGGCTCTGTGCAGAAGCAATTCCGGTAAATATAAACACGGTCAGGATGATTCCGAGAAGTGTCCCGACTTGCTTGTGTGCAGTGTACGTCATTATCTTCAAGGATGTACCAGTCGTAGTTGCAAAGAACAAGTAGCCTGGCCTTGTGTTTTCCCTGCGGATTGAAGTACCATATAAGAAACGAAAACCAATTTCCATATTCAACTAATCACAATGGAGTCAGTCATATGCAAAAGGAACTCCTGCTCGCCATCGGCGATGACCGCGCCGCGTCATTCAATTTGCGTTTTCTCAAAGACTTGTTCGATGACGTCTGCGACATCAAGTTGACCCTCTTTTATGTCGCCCCAAAACTTGCCTCCTGGAATATGCATGAAGACACGCTCGCCCCCATGGGAGACAGCCTCATAGAACTCATGGCTCACAAAAAAGACAAGGGTGAAAAGGCCCTTGATGAAGCCCTGCGCTGGCTCAAGGACAGAACGGGCTGTCCCGGCGACAATGTGAACACAAAGGTCGTTCATTCCAAAACAGGCACGGTCCGTGAACTTATCGACGAGTGCAGAAACGGTCTTTATGACGCCATGCTGCTTGGCCGAAAAGGATTCACATGGTTTGAGGAAGTATTCGAAAATTCGGTCTGTCACGAATTAATCTGGCAGGATATCGATTTCCCCATCTGGGTCTGCAAACGACCGACCGGTGTCCCGCGTCAAAATATTCTGCTGTGTCTGGATGGTTCAGACGCCAGCCTGCGCATGGCTGACCATGCCTCATATATCTTGGCCGATGAAAAAAAACACTCCTTCACTCTGTTTCATGCAGCAAAATGGGATTACGAAACCACCATCGCAGAACAGTATTTCAGTAAGGCTGCAAAAATCATGAAGGAAAACGGTGTCTCAGAAGATCGCATAAAATTCAGGTCTGTTGTGGCCAAAAATGTGGTTAAGGCGATCCTTCAAGAAGCCGCTGTTTCCTCCTATGCCGCGGTAGGGGTAGGACGACGCGGCACCACCAAACGGAATAAGAAAGAAAACATGTTTCCGACCTCTGTTTCCATCAATCTCCTGCGCCAACTCACCGACACGGCTTTGTGGGTGAGTAAATAGAGACGCCTCCGGCGACTAAAGAAAGAAAAGAAAAAACAAACCAATAAAGCCCCTCTGCATTCAAAAGAAGACAGAGGGGCTTTATTGGTTTGCATCCTGTGGGCTATATGAAAGGCAGGGCTATGAAATAGCCTCCAAGCACACAGATAAGGATTCCAGCAAGACGTCGAAACAACGTTCCGCCACGTTGCCAACGGTTGCTCTCCAAAAGTTTACGCACAAGCGATGTCGAACTTCCGGCAACAACAATAGGAATACAATGTCCAAGGCCAAAGAGCAGGATAAGCAGTATGCCGGTGGCGACCTGCTCTTGCACCGTAATGATAGCAAGAATAGGTGCGATAAAACCAAAGGTGCAAGACCCGGAAAGAACTCCATAAGCCAGACCAAGGGTAAAAGCTCCGACAAAACCCTTGAGCTTCAATCGCCCCATCAGGCTCCCGGGGATAGAGCACTTGCCAATACCCACCATATCCAACCCCACCCAAATCAATATCAGGCCGACAAGAATTGACCACCATGAACCGATGTCACCCATCATCCGGCCAAGCATGGCGCAAACGATGCCGATCAAAGCTATGGTGATAAACAAGCCGAGCGTAAACAAAACCGCATATCCAGCAGCTTTTCTGCCTTCGATAATCTCACTCTGTCCACCGACATATCCCACAATAAGCGGGATGGACGCCAAGTGACAGGGAGAAAAAAGGACGCTCACCATGCCCCAAAGGAAACAGCCTACGGCGGCGAGTGCTGTGCCACTCACCATCCATTGATTGATAATCAAAAAGAATTGGTCCACAGGCCAGCCTACTTTGCACCCAGTTCGATCAACTTGGCGACAATGCTCTCCTTGTCAAAAAAACCAACATGCCGAAACTGTTCCTTGCCTTCGACATCGTAAAATATCTGCGTCGGGATAGATTTGATGCCATATTTCTTGGCTTCGGCTCTGTGCTCCCACACATCGATAAACACAATGGCTACACGGCCTTCGTACTCTTTAGACAATTCCTCAATGACAGGCGTCATCATCTTGCACGGAATACAGGAATGAGCACCTATATCAACCATGGTAATCATGCCGGGTATGGGAACATCCTGAGGATCACCGGAAATCAGTTCAGCGGGGGATTTTACTTTACCCTCCCCTTGTGAATGTGCCGCAAGCGGCATACCCACAAGAATCAAAACGAGCAAAAACGCGGTCATATTCCTTGTAATCATCAATTCTCCATGCGTTGTTCTGGAAACCGCTTTCACGATCTCATAATTGTTTTCCAAAAACCCGTGCCTCAACTGGCCTGATTTACAACCAGCTGAGGACATCCTTTTTACTCGGGGCTTTTCCGACAACTTTCACTTCGCCGTCAATGACTACGGCCGGCGTAGAAAAAATACCGTATTTAGCGATTTCCTGAAAATCTTTGACCTTTTCGATTTCAGCGTCGACGCCTGCTTCAGCAACAGCTTCACGCACGATTTTTTCGGCCTGTTCACATTTGGCGCATCCGGGGCCCATAACGAGAATCTTCATAACTAACTCCTGTATGATTGATTAAATAATTGCGTTGAAAAGATAGCCCACCACAAGGATACCACAGCCGACAACTGCAATAAAAATCGCAATAAGACGGGGCTTAAGTACCTTGCGCAGGATGACCATTTCCGGGAAAGACAACGCGATGACAGACATCATAAAGGCGAGGACCGTACCAAGGGCAGCCCCCTTGCCGAGCAAAGCTTCAACCACGGGAATGACTCCGGCAGCATTCGTGTACATGGGGATGCCCATAATCACGGAAAGCGGTACGGACCACCACGCTTCATCACCCATAATACCGGCAAGCTGACCTTCGGGAACATAGCCATGAATGGCTGCACCAACAGCGATTCCGAGCACCACAAATTTCCAGACCCGCCCCGTGATATCCTTGACCGAATCCAAGGCGTAATCAAAACGCCCGGTCCACGTCATCTTCTCATCCATAGCAGCTTCGCCAGCACGGATTTCCTTGACCCAGTCCTCCACATGCCCCTCAAGATTCATGCGTCCGAGCACCCATCCAGCCACTACGGCAATGGTTATGCCTGTAACAAAATATAAGGCCGCAATCTTCCAACCAAGCAGGCCGTAAAGCAGGACCAATGCAATTTCATTGACCATGGGGGCGGCAATAAGAAAGGAAAAGGTCACTCCAAGCGGAATGCCTGCAGTCATGAACCCGATAAACAGCGGCACGGCTGAACAGGAACAAAACGGTGTGACTACGCCGAGCAGCGCGGCCATGACATTCCCTGCAGACTCCCGTTTTCCGGCCAAGAAACTCCGCGTCCAGTTAACGGTCACAAATGAGCGCAAGATGCCCACAAGAAAAACCACCAGCACCAAAAGCATCAAAACCTTGGGGGTATCATAAACAAAGAACTGAATGGCCGCACCGAGATGGCTGCCCATATCCAACCCAAGCAGGGAGTAGGCAAACCAATCGGAAAATGGGAGAAGTTGACTATAGACACCATACCAGACCATCAGTGCCAGACCGCTCATCAAAAGATACTTTGCAAGCCCTCTTCCCGAACCACCTTTACCGGAACCGGATTGACACTCGCATTGTGTAGTGTTGGATAAAGACATATCACCCTCGCTTGGCGTTTTCGCCAAATGTTTAAACAAAAAAATATTACTTACTTGCAGCCAGCACAGACTCAATGCACTGGAAGAAATTAAGAACACACGGAACTTTCAGACGATAATAGACATTTTTGCCACGTTTTTCATCTTCCACAATCCCCACTTTCTTGAGCACAGTGAGGTGCTTGGACACCGTGGAAATATCCGCGCCCACCAAGTCACGCAGGTCACACACGCACCGCTCTCCCCGGGAGAGTTCGTCGATCATCATCAGCCGAGAGGGATGCGCCATGGCCTTGACCACGTTGGCTCGCTCTTCAAACTGCTGTTGTGTGACTATGTCTTGTTTCATAAAGGCTTTCTCCGTGACGTTCACTTGGCAATATAGCCAACCGTTGTCCAAAGTCAAGAGGCTCATATGTAATTTCGCCTCATTGGATCATAAAAATCTGGTGAAGACTATTCGATAGGGGGCAGAATGACAGCCTTGCCGTGGGTATACTCCACCCGAAACGGTTCCTTCCGAACCGCATAGTCCAACTCCGGTGTCAGCCGAGTAAAGCTGGTGATGGCCCCTCCGTTTGAAGACACGGTCACATACACTTTCTGCCCCACTTTGGGCTTAATGTAGATGATATCTTTGGACCGTTTTTGCCATGCGTAGTTCAAGATCTTGCATGCACCTATAAAAACTTTGGGAGTATAGGGCGTGACCGCATATACCCGCTTGAAAGAAACACGGGTAAACGTACCATCTCGATTGCCACGCATCTGTCGAACCTGAGAAACCGTGGCAATGGCTTTGATTTCGGAATCATGGGCCATAAGCGCCATGTAATCCGGTTCACTGGCCTTGGAAGGCAGCACAGCAAGAAGGAAAAAGAGACCTATAAGGGATATTCGGATTTTCATATTATTCTACTGTGTTTATGTCTTCAGCATTACTGAAGCGAAGGCACGGTATACCAGCTTGAACCTATAGGCAAGAAAGAGAAAGAAGATGCACAGCCTCCATACAACTGGAACGGTATTGGTATCGACAAAACCACACAGGAGCGGTATTACTTTTTTCTAATCAGGAGGCCCAATGGAATATTTCAACTCAATGGAAAACATACTCTGGCTCATCTGGCTCGGTGTAGGTGTGGCCTTTCTCGTGGCAGAATTCGTGATGCCCGCCTTCATCGTCATATTCTTTGGCGTAGGCGCGATCATTGCCGGGGTCACTGCTTTTTTCGGATTTTCGCTGCAAATGCAGATTATCGTGTTCGGAGCATCATCCCTGGCTCTGCTCCTCCTGCTTCGCAAGACCATGGCCGACACCTTTGCCGGAGACTCCTCCTCGGATGAAGAAGATGAAGACGCAGCAATTGGTGCACAGTGCGAAGTTGTAGAGGCAATTCATCCACCACAGGCTGGACGCATCAAGTATCTCGGCTCCTTTTGGTCAGCCCGATGCGATGATTCTGTGGAAACAGGTGACATGGTACGCATCAGTCATCGTGACGAAAAAGACCCCAACGCCTTTATTGTAAAAAAGGAGAACTAATATGGATCCCGCAACCCTGACTTCCCTGATAACAGCCGTTGTCTTTGTTCTGATTTTGATCACCTTGATCATCAAAACGGCTGTCGTGGTGCCGCAAAAAAGCCACTTTGTTGTCGAACGACTCGGTAAATACTCTAAAAGCCTCAGCGCGGGACTGCATATCCTGATCCCGTTCATCGACAAGATTGCGTATAAACGCAGTCTCAAGGAAGAGGTCATGGATATCCCGGCCCAAAGCTGCATTACCCGTGACAACGTATCCGTAACCATTGACGGCGTGCTGTACATCCGAGTCATTGATGCCAAAAAGTCCTGTTATGGCATTGAAAACTACTACATCGCAGCCTCGCAGCTGGCCCAGACATCGCTGAGATCAGCCATCGGAAAAATCGATCTGGACAAGACATTCGAAGAACGTGAGACCATCAACTCATCTGTCGTGCTGGCCGTAGACGAGGCCGCACAGGAATGGGGTATCAAGGTCATGCGCTATGAAATCAAAGATATCACGCCTCCCAGCACGGTCATGACTGCAATGGAACAGCAGATGAGAGCCGAACGTGAAAAGCGTGCGGAAATTGCTATTTCCGAAGGAGACCGTCAGTCGCGTATCAACCGAAGTGAAGGCTTAAAGCAGGAAGCTGTGCAGGTATCCGAAGGTGAAAAACAGAAACGCATCAACGAAGCCCAAGGTCGTGCTCAGGAAATCCTGCTCGTTGCCGATGCTACGGCACAAGGCCTGCAAAAAGTGGCCGAGGTTATGAACATGCCTGGCGGCGCCGAGGCCATGAACCTCAAGGTGGCCGAACAATACATCGATGAATTCGGCAACCTCGCCAAAGAGAACAACACCATGATCATCCCGACAGACCTCGCCAACATGGGCGGCATGGTGGCAGCGGCAACCGAAATCATCAAGAAGACATCGGTCAGCCCCACAACCAAATCCCAAAAAACCGCTGCCCCACAACAGACTGCTCAGTCTGTTGGCGGCTTCGCTGTGGAATAACCACTCACATCATCGTCATTCAAAGGCTCTGCCCATGCGGGCGGGGCCTTTTTTTACGAAAAAGGATGTCACCTAGCTCAAGGGAATGGCCGCCCCCTCGCCCAACGGTTCAATGCCAAGGTGTATGGCAACGGTCTGCCCCACATCCGCGAAGGTCTCACGCATGCCATCGGCTCCCGGCAGCACCTCCGGTCCAAACAGGAGCACCGGCACGCACTCGCGAGTATGATCGCTTCCCTGCCAGGTGGGGTCGCAACCATGGTCCGCAGTAATGATCGCCAAATCACTGGGCCGAAGACGACTGGTCAACCCAGACACTCGTTTATCGATTCGTTCCAATGCGGCGGCATATCCGGTTACATTCCGACGATGTCCCCATTCAGAATCGAACTCCACAAAATTCACAAAGGTAAGCGAACCATCCGGCGCATTCTCGACTTCATCTTCCAGCAGATCAAACAGGCCGTCTGAGTCCGGCGCCTTGACCTTTTTCGTCAGGCCTTGGTGTGCAAAAATATCGGCAATTTTACCCACGGAAACGACCTCTCGACCCGCAGCCTTGAGCTTATCAAGCAAAGTCTGAGACGGTGGTGGCAGAGAATAATCCCGACGGTTGGCCGTTCGTGTAAACGCTCCCAGTTCCCCGATAAACGGACGGGCAATGACTCGCCCTATATTATAACCTTCCAATAATTTTCGCACGAGTTCACAGAGCGCGAACAATCGATCCAGCCCGAAGTGTTCTTCATGGGCCGCAATCTGAAAAACCGAATCAGCCGAGGTATAACAAATGGGTTTGCCTGACTGAATATGTTCTTCGCCAAGTCGGGCGATGATTTCCGTCCCCGATGCGTGACAGTTACCCAAAATTCCTGGCAAATTGCCCTTTTCAACAATCTCGGCAATCAACGTTTCAGGGAAACTTGGATATTCAGGAGGGAAATAGCCCCATTCAAAGCGAACCGGCACCCCAGCCATTTCCCAATGACCGCTCGGGGTATCTTTGCCAAGACTTATTTCATTTGCCGCCGCGAACCGACCACGCAAAACCGGCGATGTCAGACCGGGAGGCACTGTCCCCGTCACCAGTTGGGCAGCCAGTCCAAGGCCGAGAGAGCTCAGGCACGGCAGATTCAACGGACCGGACCGAAGACCGTCCTGATCAGCCTCACCCCGTGCGCATTTTTCGGCAATATGCCCAAGAGTGTCGGCACCGGCATCACCAAAACGGTGAGCGTCCGGCGCCCAGCCAATACCAAGGCTGTCCAGCACGAGAATAAACGCGCGTCCCATCTATGCAACCCCTGTAATACGCTCTGCCACCACAGGCCGATCTGCCGGACAATCCGGGCAAACCTGCACGGCTTCACGGATACGCTCCGTCGCCATATTCGCCTGTTCCTCATCGCGTGCGAACACTCTGCATAGCGGTTCATCCGGTCCGACTTTATCACCGACATGGGCGAAATTCGTCATGCCCACACCGTAATCAATGGACTGATCCCCACGGATACGCCCACCCTTCATGGCCACCAGAGTCATGCCCACAGCGCGATTGTCCATGGCCGTCACGAACCCGGCACTTTCCGGGTACACAGCCATCTCCACAGGAGCCACATCGAGATACTCCGCAGCCTTTTGCACGAAATCCACAGGACCACCCAGCCCCTTTACCATTGTGCCAAAACAATCGGCTGCTGTGCCTAAATCGAGAGCCGCGTTCATTTTTATGGTGGCTTCGCCGATGTCCTTTGCCAGTCCGGCAAGAATCAGCATTTCACCAGTCAGAGCGAACACAATCTGCGTCAATCTCGAATCGCGATATTTACCTGTCAAAAAATCCACGGCTTCCTGCATTTCCAGCGCATTGCCAACGCTATGACCCAGTACTTCATTCATATCCGTGAGCAAGGCCACTGTCGGCACACCTGCACCCGCGGCAACATGGGCGATGGATTCGGCAAGTGCTTTGGCATCCTCATATTTTTCCATGAACGCACCGGAACCATATTTCACATCCATGACCAATCCCTGCAACCCCGCCGCCAATTTCTTGGACAGGATGGACGCCGTGATGAGGTCGATAGATTCCACGGTCGCTGTGACATCACGAATGGAATACAGCCGCCTATCTGCGGGGGCGAGGTCCGAGGTCTGACCGATAATGGCACAACCTGCTTCTCGCGTCACAGTGACAAAAGTCTCAAGGTCAGGAGTCGTATCATAGCCCGGAATAGCATCAAATTTATCGAGTGTACCGCCTGTATGCCCAAGGCCACGCCCAGAAATCATGGGAACAAAGGCACCGCATGCCGCAGCCAATGGGCCGAGAATCAGACTGACTTTATCGCCCACGCCGCCCGTGGAATGTTTGTCCACCACCCCGGATTCAAAACCCAAACTCGGCCAATCGATGACCGTGCCCGAATTTTTCATGGCGACAGTCAGGTCAATACGTTCCTGCATGGACATGCCTTGAAAAAACACGGCCATGGCAAATGCCGCCACTTGACTTTCGGAAACGGATTCATCCGTGATGCCGCGCACCATGGATTCGATGTCGGATTTGTCGAGCGGATATCCGTCCCGTTTTTTGCGGATTATTTCCTGCGGTATAAATTTCATGGGGAGGCGCCTATCCCATCCTTTTCCTCAACTTTTTGTGAGCGCATTCGCGCTGATTGGATGAGGGAGGGAGTTTGTTTTTTTATTCGTTGTGTTGACGAGTGTTTAGTAGTCGTGTTTTTCGTTAGGGACACTGTTCAAGTTGAGTTCCTTAAGGACATCATTGAGGATGCCACTGGCTCCGAAACGAAGGGTTTGAGGAGTGGCCCAGCCCTGTCCCATGATCTGATCGGCAAGGTAGAGAAATCCAGCGCTGTCTGACACGGTTTTGAGGCCGCCTGAAGGCTTGAAACCGAGGGGCCGGTTGGTATTGGGCTGCATTTCCTTGATGACCGAAAGCATAACGGCAGCGACTTCAAGAGTTGCCCCACCCGGCACCTTGCCGGTGGAAGTCTTGATGAAATCGGCACCAGCCTCGATAGCGGCTCGACTAGCGGCTTCAATAATGCGTAAGGACTGGAGCTGGCTTGTTTCAAGGATGACCTTGAGTTTGACATCTTCACCACAAACCACACGAACCTGTTCGATCAATGCACTGGCGGTGTCTTCGTCGCCGGACTTGAACCGTTTGTATGGCATGACCACATCCACTTCATGCACCCCCATATTGACCTGTTCTCTGGCCTCGGCAACAGCCTTGGCCGCATCTGCTCCGCCATGAGGGAAATTGCAAACCGTAGCCACACGGACACATGTGCCCTCCAGCTCCTTGAGCGCAAGCGGGACAAATCTGTCATACACACAGACGGCAGCGACATGCCCTGCCGAGCACACAGCGCGAGAGCATAGATCTTTAATCGTGTCATCAGTGTCGTTTTCGCCCAAAGACGTCAGGTCCATGGAGGCAAGGGTTCGCAAAGCAAACTCTTCATTGGCCGCGATGTGTTGCGCCTCGGCCACCAATTTTTTCAATATGTCGTTCATTTTTATTTTTTGTTGAGGTTTCCCGGCCCGAAAGAATGGGGCAGCAATTCATCCAAAGTCATGGTCAAAAGTACACGCTCGCTGTTGCAGGAATAAGCAATGGTGTCCGGGGTGGAAAATTCACGTATGCGCTGACGACAACCGCCGCACGGCGTACAAACGTCCCGGGACGGCCCAACAATTACGATCTCGCGAATGACGCGACCACCACCGCGCACCATAGCGCTTATGGCTGACTGTTCAGCGCAACAGCCTAGCGGATAAGCCGCGTTTTCAACATTGCAGCCAGTGTATATATCGCCCGTATCCGTTACCAGAGCAACGCCCACTGGATGATTGGAATACGGAGCATATGCCATATCGCGAGCCTCGGTCGCCAATCGAATGAGTTCTTTGATATCAGGCAATAGACCACTCCTTGACTTAGGGATGTCAGCTGCTTGTGATACTGCCACCGTGTTTACGCCCCTTCAGACAGGGCATTGGCATTCAAGCTACCAACGGAATAAATGTGAATATCAAAGAGGTCAACCGATTGCACTGAATCACAGCGGATGTTTACCACAGGAAAAGCCCCGTAGTATAAACCACAGGGCTCTTAACTGTCCTTCAGAATTGGACCTAATTAAACATGTCGCTAATGGCGTCACGAAGGCCGGACTTTATTTCATCCTTGGTAGCTTCCTTGGCATCGTACCCGATATCCTTGGCGTCATTTTCCAACCCCATGTCTCCACCGGATTGTTGCTGAGCCGGGGGCTGCTGCATTTGCACCTGTTGGGAATTCGCCGGAAGCTTATAGTATGCAGAATCAAGGTTTCGAATGGTCAGGCTGGTCAACCGCATGTCATTGCCAGAACGTAATAGGCCACCGTAGCCCATCTTTTTGGCCTCTTCCATGGAATCGTCAAAGGAATCACCCATGCTCTGCGTCAGGGCTTCGGCAATGGCAATCCATCCCTCGGAAAGCTTCTTGATGTTCGAATGGTTACTCAAAACCATTTCTTCACGGCTGGTAATCTTACCATCCTCATAAACTTTGGCCTCGTACACCGTGCCCTTATATCCGGCCACGGTTTCGGTCCTGCCGGTCTTTTCGTACCGAACATCATATTCTGTTTCGGCAGCCTCATCACCACCAAACATAGAGGAAAAACCACTTGCCATGCCCGCCATCTGGCCCATGTCCATGACATTGCATGCTCCGCTCTCATCACAAGTCACGGAATACACCTTCCCGCCCGACAACAACATGTAGGAAGTCGGCGACGTATCCATCCGTACATGATGAGCATCACGAGTCACCAATGTGATCATTGACCCGTCAGAATACGTATACGTGGCTACAATGTCAGACGCAGCCTGCGCACACACAGGCATGACCAGAAAGACACACAAACAAAACAAAAATTTACGCATGGAACTCCTCCTCAAGTATATCCCCGATTGGTGCTTGCACCCCGATTTAATCACGATCCAGTAACTGTACATTAATCATAAAACCCATTTCATTTCAAACACACAAAAAAAGGCTTGCAACGACATGTTGCAAGCCTTGTATCTTTTATTCAAATAAATAGGGCCTATCTGCTCCCTACAACAATTGCAGGAAACATTGCTTCCTCTTCGCCTGCCAAATACGGCTGGAACAAATTGTAGGAAACACTCTGTGTTCTTTGCGCATGTCCTCGTGTGTGCCTTTCTCCATCATAGTACGCGCCGTTTTCTAACAATATGTGCTCAATACGCTCTCGGAATCCTTCGATGAAGGCACCACCATCTCCCTTGAAACTCAAATTTCCCAGTCGAATAACTCGACGTTTGGAAAATTCTTCCAAACTCATTGAATGGACTTCAAGGTCCGCCTGAGTTCGAATATATCCCCAAACAAGAACATTATCGGGAATATCAATTGGCTCCTTGGCATCAATAATGGTGTGCGGCATGACAATGGTCCCGGCTCCCACGGTAATCCGGCTCCACTTCTCCCCATGCAGGAAGGAATTAAAACCGACAAAAACTTTGTTCCCGAGTTTTGTGTAGGTAAGCTTGCCACCATGGGCGATGACATCAAGGCCCTCAAGTTGAGAATCAATGATAAAACAATTTTCCTGAGCATTGGACCCGTGGCCGAGCTTCGCGTTCTCAAGATATGCCCGCTGTGCGACCAACGAATTATCCCCTAGAAAACTCGAACCTTTAACCACGGCATATCGACTCAAAAAGGCATTGTCCGGCACCGGCACGGGGCTTTCGAACGCCAAGGAATCGTACATCGGCAGGAAATCACTTCGGCGTCCTTTAAGGAAATCCGAAAAAAGCCCGGTTAACTGCCCTTCATCATCATAAGTCACGAACCGATCAATAATCGATGGGTCATGCGCATAGTCAAATTCGAATTCACCCTGCTTCCGTATCCAGACGCGCCCGGACCGGATTGTCTTGCGCGAAAGGTCTCCAGCCTGAACATAGGCGAAATCTCCTAAAATACAGTTGTGCAAAACGGAAAGATCAGCCGTGGAAAAAGCTCCGAGATACGCACCTTCCGTGGTTGTTCCATGGATATTGGAATAATGCATGGCCACGGTGTTGAGTATGCGAAAATACTCAGGAATTTCCGAATTTCGGGAATGATTATGTACCAACGTCTTGATAAGGAAACTGTTGACTACCTGAATAATTTCATCCTGATAGAGTTCAGTTTCCATACCGTTAAAACACGCGACCGCCCCTTTGGGTTTGAGTTCATCGCCGCGAATGTCGCTCATAAGAACAACAGAACGGTCGACTTCGCATTTTCCAAGAAAATACGTCCCCCCCAAATTACTTTCCTGAAAACGGAAGTACCAGGGATGATCAATAGAAAGGGCATAATAGGCGTAGTACTTGGTCAATTTATCAGTCCGAATGGACCGACGAACCGCGTTTTCTACATCCCGACCAATGGGTTTCAGATTAACATTCACCCGTGAGATGATATGATCGATCAATCGTGAGATGCTTTTCATAATTCTCTCCTTTCCCTGAACATTCGGGGGCGGCCCCGCGCTATTAAACGATTATTACAACAGGTAATACACGGCAGCCAGACCTGTCAGGGACATCGTAATGGTATACGGCAAAGCAAGGACAACCATGCGTCCGTACGACAGACGAATGACTGGTGCAAGTGCGCTTGTCAGCAGGAACAAAAATGCAGCCTGACCGTTCGGTGTGGCGACAGACGGGATGTTCGTACCGGTATTGATGGCTACAGCCAACTTGTCGAAGTGCAGCATGATATCCCGCACCTGAGTGGCGGCAGCGGCAGGCAGACCGGCTATAACATCGGCTCTGACCAGACTTGCATCCGTCAACTTCTCCATCAAAGCCTGACCACTCATCCCGATACCGGGAACCGCGTTCAGCAGGTTGATAAAGTGCAACTTAGTTTCGGAGATATATACCGTTGCCACAAACACGTTATCCGAAATGGCGGAAAGCAGACCGTTCGCTCCATAGTAAGCCACCAACTGGCTCTGTCCCTTCATGCTCAAGACATAGCCGAGGATAGGTGCAAACAAATGCTGCGAATGAATAACGCCGACAATGGCGAAAAACACAACCAACAGGGCGGTGAAAGGCAAAGCTTCTTCAAAAGCCTGTCCCAGCTGACTTTCTTCAACGACACCTGTCATGGAAGTCAAAAGAACAATCACAGACAGACCAACCAGTCCAACCGCTGCCAAATGAAGTGCAAGCGCCGTAATGAGCCAAATACCGATTAAGGCCTGAATGACCAGCTTAACCTTACCGCGCTGTCCCTGTTCTGCTTCCATACGAATGGCGGTCTCCAACAGGAACGAACGGATGTTACCCGGCAACTGTGCTCCGTAGCCAAACAGATGAAACTGTTCCACGGCAAGACAGGTCAGTAGTCCAGCCACAAGAACGGGCATGGACACAGGCATAACCTTGATAAAGAACGGAACAAAATGCCAACCCATCTCATGGGCAATCAAAAGGTTCTGAGGCTCACCCACCAACGTGCAGACGCCGCCCAAAGCCGTACCAACTGCACCGTGCATCATCAGATTCCGCAAAAAGCCACGGAACTCCAACAGTTCTTCACGGTCCTTCTGCTTAACCGAATCATCGGAGATCAGATTATGGGAATCTCCGCTCCCCTTGCCGGAAGCAAAGCGATGGTAAACACTGTAAAAACCATATGCCACAGCAATGATGACTGCGGTAACGGTCAGCGCATCCAAAAAAGCGGATAAAAAGGCTCCAGCCAGACAAAACAGCAAGGAGATGGCCTTTTTGGAACGCACCCTCACGAGTATTCGAGTGAAGGTGAACTGCAAAAAGTCCTTCATGAAGTGAATACCTGCGACCATGAAGATCAGCAGCAGGATGACCTCGAAGTTCTTGTGAGCCTCGTGATACACAACTTCTGCGGAAGTCAGTCCCATGGCAACGGCTTCGATAGCCAAAAGTCCACCAGCAGGCAGCGGGTAGCATTTCAAGGCCATGGTCAGGGTGAAAATAAATTCTGCAATAAGCAACCAACCGGCCACAAATGGTCCGGCAGTGATCATGATAATCGGGTTGCAGACAAGGCAGGCAATGATGGTGAGCTTGTACCACACCGGGGCATTGCCGAGGAACATGTTGACGAAAGTCCGTGCTAAAGGCTGGGCCATTTCATTCTCCAGTAACGCTGTAGATTATCCATACAGACCTGAAAAAACAGGAAACTGTCACACGGGGCAGCGACCTTAGTCTTCAGATCGTCTCTAAACAAAAGGGCCACATCCGTGGATGTGGCCCATGAAATTCAAACACACCACCACCATGATTCACACGGCAGAAGTCATCAGCTCATCAAGCGGTTCAAGGGGAACCTCATCCCCTGTGCGGATTGTGGTCTAGGCCCATCATTCCCGAAAGTCAAGAAAGAGCCTCTCGATATTCCAGGGATTCTCCAACAAGAACCAATGATATCAGCCCCAAAATCCCCCCTCAAAGGGGGATAGACCATTCATAAAGTTGGTGTTAAAGGGATGCTCTTCAACTCCAAAGGAGAGATGATGTTCGGACTATTTTCACGGAACTACAAAAAAGCCGCAATGACCTTCCTCAGGCAACATACGGTCGGCCAAAGAGTATATTCTGTCGGTGATGGTGGAGCGAAAATGCGCTACCTGCGCGAATGTGGACACGTCGTCTCAGACAGGGTGTCAGACACTCGCTGGGTACACAAAATAGTCAGTAAACCCAAAATCACCTAAACATATCCTCAAGAAGGCCTGCTATTAAAGCAGGCCTTCTTTTTCCTTTACCATTGAATATGGTCTCGAAAATATTACAACAATAAACTCTCCTTCATTGATCGTGGATGATTGGAGTTTCTTTCTTCTTCAATGCATTTCTTCCACTTTGTACAATACCTCAATGCAATACCACGCAAAAATACGTGGATATACTTTCTTTTCTTTTACACATCAAATAACTATTACTAAACATCCTTTATTTATAACAATTTCTATTTACAGACCAGCCTTCCGTACGTCACGCTTTCCTTCCTGTATAACCTGAAACTGTACTCGGAGGTTTTATGCTTAACAATTTAAAACTCGGTATCAAACTCAGCTTAGGATTCGGACTCGTCCTGCTTTTAACAGCGTTGGTCGCCGTCATCGGAATCAATGGAATGCAGAACGTACAGGATCGCGTTGACAAAGCGGATGATGTTAATCGACTTGTTCGTTTCATTCTCGAAAGCCGTATTCAGGAAAAGAACTTCATGCTCAAACACACTCCTGAAGCCGTTGACCAACACGATGAAACTCTCAAGAAGCTCCTTGCACAAACGTTGGCTACAAATAAAAAATTTAGTCATCAAATAAACAAGGACCAAATGGTTCAGGTTGTCAAAGCCGCTGAGAAATATGAAAAGGCTTTTGCAACGTATCTAAAACTTGACGGAAACAACAAAGTAGCTTTGGAGGAGATGGTTACTGCGGCTCAAAAAGCTCTCAACGAAACAGAAGGATTACACGCCGAACAACAGGCACAACTGTCCCAGCTTATAGCAACCGGCAGCACATCCTCAGAAATACTTGAAGACAAACTCGCAAAAACAAATGATGCCAATGTCATGATCAAGAAGTTTCTCAATGCACGAATGAATGCAAAGGACTTCATGACCACCCGTAACAACAAATATCTGCAACAAAGCCGTGAAAACCTAAAACAGATTCTTGAACAAGCCCAAACGCTCAAGACTCGTTTTAAAAATCAAACGAATCTTCGTCAGATTGATGAAGTCGAAAACGCTCTGGAGGGATACCTCAAGGCGTTGAACACATTTGCAACAGACAGCAAACAGCAAAATCAAGCTGAAAAAGACATGGTTTCCACCGCCCGCAAAGCGGATGAAATCTGCCGAGCAGCTCGTGCTGATCAAAAAGCAAAAATGCTCGACGATATCCACAGTGCGAACATCACGAGCATCATTACTGCAGCAACTGCACTTATCCTCGGCATTCTGGCTGCCTTCTTCCTTACCAAAGCCATCACAAAGCCCATATCCATGGGTGTCAGCTTTGCAAAAGACATGTCCGAAGGGGACTTCACCCAAACATTGGACATTAACCAAAAAGACGAAGTTGGCATGTTGGCAAAAGCCTTGAATGACATGGTCACTAAACTGCGGGCTGTCGTTGCGGACGTTGAAATCGCTACCAACAATGTCGCTACGGGGAGCGAAGAATTGTCTGCATCTTCAGAGACTCTTTCACAAGGAGCGACTGAACAGGCTGCCTCAATTGAAGAAGTCTCTTCTTCCATGGAACAAATGGCTTCCAACATCAGCCAAAATGCAGAAAATGCCACGGAAACAGAAACCCTTGCAACCAAGGCCGCCGCTGATGCCAAGGAAAGCGGTTCCGCAGTCAATCAAACTGTTAATGCAATGAAAAGCATTGCTGAAAAGATTTCCATCATTGAGGAAATCGCCCGCCAGACTAATCTCCTCGCGCTCAATGCAGCTATCGAAGCTGCCCGAGCCGGTGAACATGGGAAAGGATTTGCCGTTGTAGCTGCCGAGGTTCGTAAGCTTGCAGAACGCTCTGGTTCCGCTGCGGCAGAGATCAGTGAGCTTTCCTCTTCAAGTGTCAGAATTGCCGACAAAGCCGAAGAAATGCTCCACGCTCTCGTCCCGGACATCGAAAAAACAGCTTCACTCGTGCAGGAAATATCCTCATCGAGCAATGAACAAAACGCTGGAACCACGCAAATCAACCTGGCCATCAGCCAACTTGATATGGTGATTCAACAAAACGCCTCTGCATCTGAAGAAATGGCATCCACAAGCGAAGAACTTTCCGCGCAAGGACAGACTCTTCAAGCCACCATGTCATTCTTTAAGGTAAATGAACAATCACACAGCGAATCGACAACAGTTGTCCGCAAAACTTCCAAGCCAACAACCGCGTTGCCCATGTCTTCCCAAAGCACCTCAAAAACTATGTCAAAACCAACCGGCATTGCCATCGCCATGGATTCCGACGAAGGTTACGAGCACTTTTAACAAACCAATAATCAATTAACCATCCAGAAAAGAGGCCCGAAATCTTCATGATTTCGGACCTCGACATAGTTAAAAATCACTTTTTTTATGCAAGCATTGGTTGTTTCACAGCGTCCCTCGAAGAGGTTGTAGAAATGACCGTTGTCTCTTCATTTTCATTCTCCGTCACGTCTCCACCGGAGAGCATTTCACGCATACCAACGCGCAACTCTTCAGACAAATCGACGAGATCAACCACGGCCGTATGCGCGTGCTCAACACCTTCGGTAAACGACTTGGCAATTTGACGAACTTCTTCCGTGGCCTGGGATATCTGCTCAGAAGCCGCGCTCTGCTCTTCGGAAGCCGAGGCAATGCTTTCCACATTCACAACATTTTGTTCAACCAAAAATATAATTGAATCCTGTGCTTCCCCTGATGCTCGCGCTTGAACGGCACTATGTTTCACGACTTCAACGACTTCACGGAACCGTTCAATATTCCTTGCCGAAGAATCCTGAATAGAAACAACATGCTCTTCCACCTCCTTAGTGGCTGTCATGGTCTTTTCCGCCAATTTACGAACTTCATCAGCGACCACGGCAAATCCTCGGCCAGCTTCTCCGGCCCGCGCAGCCTCAATCGCGGCGTTCAGTGCCAACAGATTCGTCTGATCTGCTATCTCATTGATCACGTCCATAACCTGACCAATGGATTCAACCTGAAGACCGAGTTTCTCCAACCCCTGACTAATCTTGTCAGTATATCCGTTTACGTCCTCAATAGAGGTCACAGCACCCTGAACAAGCCCCGCGCCTTCTACAGCCTTATCACGTGCCTCCGAAGCCCTCCCTGTCGCTTGAGAAGCATTTTTGCTCACTTCGCAAACAACGGTATTCATCTGCTCCATAGCAATGGCGGTCTCCATGATGCGCTCATGCTGATTGTGTGACCCGTCACGTATCTGGACAAGCATGGCCGCAACTTTTTCAGTTGCCATACCCACGCGGTCAGCAATGCCTTCTGCCTGCTTGCCTGTCTCCGACATACAATCCCAAAGCTCCCGGACACGCCGCTCTTGTTCCTGAGTCGCCAACATGGCTTTTCTTGCCGCTTCAGCCTGTGCCAACGCCTCCTCTTCCTTAAGACGAACAGCTTCAAGCTGATCTCGCAGCATAGACACCATACGCATCAGATCATTGCACAAATTGCCAAACTCATGATTAAACTTCCCTTCAGGTTGGGCTTCCAGGTTTCCATCGGCCACATCTCGCGAATACTCTTGTAACGCGGCAAGCGGTCGGGTGACTGAAAACAACGTCCAAAGAATACATAGAATGATCAGCACACAGGCAGCCACTTCCATGCTGACCACTGAGAGGTCAACAGTGTTAGCAATCTGAGCGCTCTTTTCCATATAATGGTTACGAATATCCTCAAGCACTGGTTCCAATGCTCGTGCAGATTGAATTAATAAGGCAGATGCCTTGTCGGCCGATTCGAGGCTTTTACGATACCCATCAAAAGCGGACAGATAAATATGAAGCTTTTCCTGAAACGCAGCCCGTTCTTGGGAGCCAAACAGTGGTGAAACCGCCACAGCTTCTTTCATGGCGTTGATCCAGCCGTTCATTCTTTCAATATATTTATCTTCACGCCGAAGGATGTAGTTCTTTTCCTGCCTTCGAATCTGCAAAAGCAGAATAGTTATATCCTGGCTATGTACTTCCTTAAAAATACTCTCCAGCCCTCGGGCAGACATGACAAATTTATTACGCCACCCCGTATCAATGGTCAGCCCTATATCGGTTTCAGCCGAAGCAAGAGCTTGAAAACTTGTATTATATTCATCAAGGAGTCCGAGTGCATTGTCGCATACAGGTTGCATCTCGGGATCTGCTTCAACAATGGAGAGTAAAGCGACACGGGCCTCGTTGACATGCTTGGCCACCTTGTCGACATACTCGGATTTTTTGCGCAATTGAAAATTTTTCTCCTGCCTGCGTGATTGCAGAAGCTCTCCATAGGCATTTCGCGCCTGTTTCATAAGCGTTACATAATGATCAGAAATATTTCTTCCTATTTTGGTCATCCCAAAAACTAGAGCAAAACAAACAACGCAAACCAGAAGCACCAAAACGAGCTTGTTTCTCACCGACATGTGGTTCCTCCATGCAAAGTTATCGCGCTCATTGAGCGGGAGAGGCATAAGGGAGCAATCGGCATGCCAGTAGCAAGATGACAATAAAATGTTATATTTCATTAAGATAGCAAGTGTTGCGTCATCAAATAAAGCCTCTTGCCAGTCAACAAACGAGCAATTATCTTTTGCGAGAAAAGCTCAACTCCTCAAAATAATGAATATTATTGTGTTGCGCGAAGGACAAAAGCGCTGAGATTCCGTAACAGATCGGGAAATCAGAAAAAAAGGATACTCAAAAAAAAGACCTCACGAAATCTACTTCGCAAGGCCTTATTTTTACCAATAATTGGAAAAGTTATTCAACGTTCATTTTCCACAAGAGTTACTCTTTTTCTAAGGAGTTAGGCACTTGGGATTTGGATAAGCCATCCCGTACCATTTGCAACACTCGAGTTGCCGTTTCCACATCGTCTAATTTTAAGTCCGGAAACACTTTCCGAAGAATTTCATATTCTGCCTTTTGAGCGGCGACAAATCGAGAACAGCCAAACTCTGTTACATGCAACAACTTTGCACGTTTATGTCTGGGGTTGTCTTCAAAATGCACATAACCACTTTCAGCCAATGCACTGATAGCAACTTGAACAGATTGACGGGAGACACCTCGATCAAACGCCAAATCTGAAATCGTCATAGGCTCATTTTTTAACAAGTGGGAAATATTTTTGCTTTGAGCGCTGGTCAACCCGCTAGAGCGGTGCACCGACTCCTCTACTCTTTCTATTTCCTTCGATGCCCCTTGAAGCATCTGGAATAACGTATGAAGTTCCTCTCCATCTGCATATTTCATAAAGTTAGAATAACATAAATCATCACCTTTTTGCAATCGCAATGACAAAGTGTCAACCTGATTGACAACTTGTCATTGCGGTGTGTAACTATAAAATCAATGCATTTACATAAAGAAATTCCTCAACATTTATGGCGTTTCTGAATCAAAAAACACAGACCATCCGGAGGATACCAATGAAGACCTCGAAAAAGACATCTACTCCAGACATTCGAAAAATCCGAACATATTGCGCCCAATGCTTCAGTAATTGCCCGGTTGTAGCGCACATCGCCGATGGCAATTTCATCAAAGTCAGCCCAGACAAAGAGCACCTTTTTTACAGACCTCTTTGCCCCAAAGGATTTGCTGGACCAGAGTTGGTATCAAGCAAACAAAGACTTACTCACCCGCTAAAACGCACAAACCCCAAAGGAGCGAGCGATCCGGGTTGGGAACGCATAAGTTGGGACGAGGCTTTGGATATTGTAGCCGAACAAATGTCGCAGATAAAAGAACAACATGGAGCTGAAGCATTTGTCTTTTCGCAAACAAATGTCTCCTCTCCCTTATGGGAAATAACGCCTTTTGTTCGCCGATTGGCAAATGTGTATGGAACCCCCAACCACATGACCACCACCCACATCTGCAACTGGCATCGAGATAATGGATCTGCCCTGACATTCGGGAAAATGGGTGACGACTTTACCGCAGGATGGCCCGATTTCAATCACACACAATGCATGCTGATATGGGGCCATAACCCTGCAAATACTTTCAATGCCTATAATCAACAAATCAACTCGGCCTTGAAGCGAAATGCCAAACTCATTGTCATTGATCCTCGACGCACAAAAGTCGCAGCCAAGGCGGACTCATGGCTCCAGATCAAACCTGGCACAGATGGCGCTTTAGCCTTGGGCATGATCCACGTCATGCTTGAACACTCTCTGTACAATACGAACTTTGTAACCGATTGGACCAACGCACCGTTGTTGATTCGGTGCGACACCGGAGATTTACTCCGTGCTTCAGACTTGGATTCATCGGTCAATGACAACAATGTATTTGCTGTTATTTCACCCGAAACAGGTCTGCCAACATTTTATTACCCTGGGGAAAAAACCGACTTCTCGCCCCTACTCGAAGCACGGATAAAAGTTTTGCTCGCGGATGGACAAAAAATATGGTGCGAAACCGTTTTCAGCGGCTTGAGAAAATCTGTTGCTCAATACACACCGGAATATGTGGAAAAAACAACCACAATCCCGGCTAAAGACATCATCGCAACAGTTCATTTGATGGTCGAGAACAGTCCTTCATGCTGGTACTCATTCAACGGCGTAGAGCAAAACCTCAATGCAACACAAACCAACAGGGCTATATGCCTGTTCTATGCCTTGACCGGAGACTATGACCGACAAGGCGGAAACCATATCAATAATTTCATGCCTCCACTAAATTACCCTTTCGGCTTTGAATTTGTGACACCAGAGATGTTCAAAAAAAACATCGCTTTACCCGATCACCCACTCGGTCCAGCCGGAACAATCATGTCAGTCCCACCGCACTTGATATGCAAGGCAATCGAAGAGCAAACCCCCTACCCATTAAAGGGACTGATCGTCTTCGGCACAAATACAATATCATCTAACCCCGACAGTAAGAGAATATCCGAAGCACTGAAGCAACTCGACTTTCATGTCCATATTGACCATTTCCTCAACCCTACTGCGGAGTTGGCCGACATAGTCTTACCATCGGCCAGCTTCTGGGAAACAGGAAGAATCGGCTACCCCCTGGCTTTTCAAAAGAACAAATGGGTAGTCCAATGGCGCGAACCAGTTGCAACTCCACGAGGCGAAAGCAAGGACGAATTGTGGATTATTTTTGAAATAGCGAAAAGACTCGGAGTGTCAGACAAATTCTGGAACGGAAATATTAATGCGGCTTTTGATGACATGCTGAAACCCGTCGGGCTCTCACTCAAGGCTCTCAAAGAAAACGAGGGGGGCGTCTTTATTCAAGGACCGGTGGCCTATAAAAAATATCAGGAAAAAGGATTCAGCAGCATGACCGGACGAGTTGAACTTTTTTCCCAACAACTCAAAGATATTGATCAAGCTCCTTTCCCCGCGTGGAATGACCCGCTCGGTATTCTTGAAAAGGCTGGCATCAAGGCCGAAGACTTCCCCTTTGTATTGATTACCGCAAAACTCCGCGAATTCTGCCAATCACAGCACAGGGCTTTCCCCTCTCTGAGGAAAAGACATCCTCACCCCTTTCTGGAAATCAATAAAGATAAAGCTGAGGCTCTCGGAATTATAGACGGAGACACGGTATCATTGGAAACAGTACACGGTAACATTCTACTTCAGGCCAAACTGACTGAAGGTCTTGCCCAGAACGTTGTCTGCACACAACACGGTTGGTGGCAAGCGTGCCCAGATCTCGACCACCCCGGACATGACATCTATTCCCCCGACGGCGCTAATGTGAACCTCCTCGTCCACACCGACTTCACGGACAAAATCAGCGGCTCTGTCCACATGCGTGGTTTCCCTTGCAACGTAAAGAAAAGCAACAACTAACGTAGCGCAAAGTCACGATGTCGACACTCTCACGCTGAAGAAACACAATGATCTTCTTCAACTTCTCGTGGACATCTCACCAAACAACGAAAAAGCCCTTACGAAGAAAACTTCGTAAGGGCTTGATATCGCGTGGTGCTCGGGGACAGAATTGAACTGCCGACACGGGGATTTTCAGTCCCCTGCTCTACCGACTGAGCTACCCGAGCACGCTGTCGAGAAAAGGGATTTACCGAAATGAGGGCCGGTTGGCAACCTCTTTTTTCAGTCTGAGCCGTTTTTTTTACTCTTTATCTTCCAAAGGAGCACCCATTTCAAGGATTCTGGCAGCATATCCGGAGCGTAAAGCTTCAAGATACTCCGTATCCAGCGGGCCTTTCCATGTGGTAATCTCTTTATATCGTTTAGGAATTTTAACTTTGTCCGGGCGGTAGCCCATTTGAAGTCTGAGACGCCAGCGCAAACGTTGCACTCGATCACCTATTTCTGAGACACTTCCATGAAGTTCGCCATAACCGACAGATTCCATAGCTTCAGCCAAAAGTTCATCTTTATACACGCCCCGAGAGAACAAGCACCCGACCATGCAATTGAGCACGATACGATCACGAGCATCGTCCACGAGAAAATCGAGGGCGGCGGTAACATCCTGTTCTTCGTGTTTCTGGTCCCAGGAATAGCCTCCAGAGTCCAAGTGGGCATGACGGAACCCCAAGGCCTCGGACACGAAGAAAACTTCGCCTGTGGCATATCCGGCCATTTCCTGACCAAGCACGCAGGCAAAATCCTCACCACCATAAAACTTGGCGCACTTCATGGTACCGGATGCAAGCAGACGATAGAACTCATTCGGTGGCCGACCCAACAGTTCCACAGCGTCCATATATGTCTCGGCGTCACCCCAGTTCAATTTTACAACCGTTTCCTTCTCGCTGATGACACCCTTTTCCAGAGCTTCAGTGGCCCAGGCCAGAGCCACGCCTGCGGACATGCAGTCCAGCCCTTCCTTTTCGATGACATCCAAAATGCGCAGGACATCACTGGCCTCTGTCACCTCGATCATCGCCCCACAGGCGAAAATCGGTTCGAAATCATACCCTACCTGTCGATAGAGATACTGATTGTTCGTCTGAAACTGTTCGCGAACAAAACCCACATGGATGCAACCGACAGGACAACCTGCACAGGCCGCATTTCTCAACAGCGTATCATCGGCAAAAGTTTCGCCAGAGATATTGTCGGCTTTTGGGCTGGAAGTCTGTTGCAGGTTCTTCCACGGCAAACTTTTCAGTTCACTGAGCGGCTTGACGTTCACCGCCGTACCAAGGCCGTGATACTTGGCCATCATTTCAGTGGTGGTGAGCTGTTCATAAATGTGCTTGTACAGCTTGGGATACTGTTTGCCTTCGGGCAATGCGAATCCTCGGTCTCCAAGAATACAGATGGCTTTCAAATTTTTCACGCCCATGGCCGTACCACCACCCATGCGTCCGAAATGGCGATAGGTGTCCACGTTAATACAAGCGTACGCCGACAAATTTTCACCTGCAGGGCCGATACGCATAATGGATCGACGCCCTGAACCTGGGAATATCTTTCTGAGCACGCGCCCCGTGGCAATGGCATCAAATCCACGCATATACTCTACATCGCGAGTTTCCACGCGACGAGAACCAACACACAAAGCAGTCAGTCGCGGTGCTTTGCCGGTGATAACCAATGCATCAAGGTCGGCAAACCTTAGAGACAGTGCAGATTTTCCGCCTGCATAACTTTCGGTATACTCATTATGATACGGCGAGCGAAACGCGCAGCAGGTCTTACTCATGAGCGGGAAATACCCCGTCAGCGGCCCAATAGCGAAAATCACGGGCTGCTCCGGGTCGTCCCAATGGCGATCCACGTGACCGAATTCTTCAAACAGCTTTGCCGCCAGACCAGTACCCCCCAAATATTCGCCCCGTCCGGGACGCTCAAGGATATTGGTCTTACCTGTAGTCAAATTGACCATCATGACACGGAAGAAGTCTCTAATCATCGCTCCCTCCTTCTTCCTGCTCCTGCTTGGGCAGTTCCACCATTTCAAGGCAATCATGCGGGCAGAACGGCACGCATTGACCGCAATGGATGCACACATACGGATTTACTTCATGATCAAGGAAAATAGCGTCCACAGGACAGGCTTTAGCGCATTCACCACAACGGATACACAGCTTCTTTTTCTGAATAACACCACCGTCCCTGCGCTGGGAAAGCGAACCGGTCGGACACGCTTCGGCGCATGGAGCCGGGTTACAGGCCAGACAAACTCGCGCCTCGAAACCAGTGGACAGACCGCCTGACGACGATATGCGAATACCCGCCTTGTTCCAGGAAAGAAATTTGTGGACCTGTCTTGAACAAGCCAACGAACACGAATGGCAACCGATACATCGTTCCATTCGTACAGCTCTAAGTGCTTTCATAAAAACTGCCTCCGACGACAGAGAGGTCTGGAGAAAGGTTATTTATCTGTATGTTCCAAGATATCCTGTTTGAGCGCCCAAAGGATATGATTTTTAATCTGAGTATCATCCATATTCGGCGCGACTTCAGAAGCCTTGCGTATCAAGGTGTGGGTGTCAACCGGCTTCCTACTGAAAAAGGCGAGTTTTTTAACAATTTCCATATCAATGGCCATATCAAGCCCTGCATAGAGGTTAGGAAAATCCCGACCACGATAAAAAGCTTCTCCCGTGCGCCCAGCATTGAGCATGGTTTCATCACGCAGGACATCACTGGTATAATGCCCAAATATGCGACCAAATTCCGGAGCCAACGGATGTGTTCTCTCCCGAAGTGAGTCAGCATCAACCGGCTCGCTCCACAAAGAATCCCACAATTCAACATATTGCTTAATAACCGTGGGCCATGAAAACATTTCTTCAACACGCTTACGCCCGGCCACACCCATGGCTTGTCTCAGATCCGAGGACTCAATGAGTCGTTTCAGGGCGTCGGCCAATAGGGGGATATCAACGGCTGTTCGCTGGGAAAGACGTAGATGATAGTCACTGTCAAAAGTCAACGGAGCTTCAATATCTACATCCGGGGTACTGTCTGAACCGGTGGTCCTGACAAGTAAACCCGTCTTCCCATGTGCCACGATGTCTTTATATCCGTCATAATCAGAAGCCACGACTGGCAGACCAAACGCTCCAGCCTCCACCAAAGTAATACCGAATGTTTCTTGGGGATTATCAGCGATGGAAACGAATATATCCGCAGACCGGAAAAGCTCCAGCTTCTGTTTCTCATCAGGGCGCAAATGAATATGGAGAGCAATCCCGGCATTGGCAGCCAGATTGGTCAAAGTGGTACGGACATTATCATCTTCATCCGCCCAGCCAGCCAGCACGATTTCCACACCGGCAGGGTCCATGCCGTCCTGCACCAGCCGATGAACTGCACGAATAAGCGGAACCACGTCCATCTTCGAATGATGAGAAATACGACCAAAGACCAGCAGCCTGACCGGTCCATTTTCCCGTCTGTGTCCCGGCGTCAAAATTGAAGCATCTACCGCCAGAGGGATACGAACAAGCATGGGGGCAGGATGTTCAGCTTCTGTCAAACCAAAACCATTTCGCAACCAATCAAAATATTGCTCCACCACCTTCTTCCCGGCTCTGGAAGTACAGACAATGCTATCCCGTCGAGTCGTACCGGGCCACAGATGCTGCAAAAAGGCAGTTCCATAATTACAATAACTCAAAGAATGAATGGGGCCGGTGACCGGGAAAATATGCTCGCTATATCGATTGCGCATACGAGCCATAAATGGCTGACTCGTGATGCAATCGGACAAATGAAAACAATGATAGTGTGTCTGGGCCAGCATGCCCGCCAGCTCGTGCCGAAGCATGAGCCGTATTCGCCCCGCTTCCATCAATGCAGGAACAATTCTCCGCAAGGCCTTCCCCACGGCGTCTCGTTTCTTCCGACCTGAAAGAAAAAAATGATATTCATCAAAAGGGTCGGCATCCAACAACGCTCGCAAAAACGTCGTATTGGCTACCATGCGACCCAAAACCGGTCCGGCCTCAAAAAAGGGATCAAGAGTACCCCATATGCGTTGTTTTTTCGCCATACTCTCGTAAAAACCGTTCCCCGCCCTTTTGTCAATGAATTGCGGAAAACCACAGGCATTTTTTTCCGCCCACTCCTCAGTACCCACATATTAAGCTTCCATTTTTCATCCATGAATCAAGCATGTTAATAACATTATAAAGGGTCGACACCTTTAACTGCACACGATTATCAATATTTGGCCCCGATCTTGCTCAACTCTTGGTGCGAGTGAGACGCTCGTCAATGATTTGACGTTCAAGGAGAAGTGGAGACATGCCAAGACAAGCCATAAAACGAGGCAGACGACCAGAGCTCATGTGGGGGCTCGGACTTGACGAGATGCTGAAACAGCAGATCGAAGACGGCGTCGGCCCCGGCTTTCACATTCGGAATTTCCCGACCGATTCTCTGCCGTTGGGCAAAGATCTTTCTCAAGATGAAAAGCCTTCTGCGGCCTGGATTCCCTGGTCAGTTTGGAGTGATTTTCCCGAATACCGCAAAGAGGAATACCGTGATCAGGATTCCACACAGCGCATTCTGATCCAGAGTAGCGAAGACAAACCGCTTGAGATGGATCAAGTTCTGGCTGAAGGATTTCTCACCGTAGTACGCACTCCCCTCACCCGGCCCAAGATTCAGGATGTCATGTTCCGCGCCAAGGAAGTGACGTCCATGTATTCTGATATTTACCGGATGACGGAAGAAATTCTTCTTGAACGAGAATTGCTGGCCCGCAAAACAGACCAACTCATGTTTCTGAACAAGGTGCTCGCTTCGGCAACCGAAAGTCTGGATGCCTCCACCATCCTCGCCAACGCCAAGGACACCCTCAGTCTGGTTTTGCCCATCAAGATGCTGCATGCCGCCTTCTGGAATCATCAGCAGGAATCAGAAGTGGCCGACGTTGAAATTTTCCTCAACGGCAAAATGCCACCCGAGTCCGAATCCATCTGGGTGGAAAATATCATGGCCTCCGCCAATTTCATGGGCAGTGGGCCGGTTAACGGATTCAACATCCTGCACACCGATTCCGCCCGACGGCCCGAATATGCCCTGATGCCTGAAGACGGAAAGCTCGTCACCATGCCACTCACTGCCGGTCATGAAACCTTCGGCTGTCTCGCCCTGCTTTGTGAACCGGGGTATCGACTTGGCAAGGATCAGGTGGAAACATTCCGCTCTGCCGTCAACCATATCGGTCTGGCCCTGCGCAATGCCTTGACCTTCAAAGAAGTCAAACGCCGCGCAGATCACGATGGACTAACACGCGTCTTCAATCGCCATTCCTTTGAAGAACGGCTTGTCTATGAAATCAAACGCCGCCGTCGTTACAACCACGATCTTTCCCTGCTCATGGTCGATCTCGATCACTTCAAGCAGGTTAACGACACTTACGGCCACAAGGCCGGAGACATGGTGCTCCAGAAAATCGGAGAAATCCTGACCACAACATTCCGCACCACTGACCTCGCGGCCCGATACGGCGGCGAAGAATTTGTGGTGCTCCTGCCGCATACAACTGAAGAAGCAGCCTGGAAGCTGGCGGAACGAGTTCGTTCAGTTATCGCGGACTGCAATTTCCACTTCGACAATCAGGACTTCACCGTCACCGCGTCCATTGGCGTGGCGTCTGTCGAAGGCGGTGCGTTGACCACGGACGACGATCTTATCATCAAGGCGGACAAGGCGCTCTATCAAGCCAAAAACAATGGCCGAAACATGGTTGTCGTCTCAGGGCAGAAGCCCATCAACCGCAACCGGTCGGCAATGCAGTAGTAACACGCACTCCCAAAAGCCCCTGCCCGATACAAATCGGGCAGGGGCTTTTTTTGTCTCCGACGGCTGGGGGAAGGGGAGGAAAAACCCTTTGGAAAGGGTTCTTTCCTCCCCTTCCCCCAGACCCCCATCCTCTCCTTTTCCTACACTTTTTTGGTCGCTTCGCGAGGGGGGGGGGGGCGAGAAATCGCCGACCCGGAAGGTTTCGATTTTCAAGGGAAGGCCTGCCGGTCAAGTCCCGGCAGGCCTATTCACCACCCCTGTCAAGATGGTTTTTTATACCTATTGAGTGATTTGAGTATACATTCATTCACATTTCGGGGTGTTGGGAAAAACCAAGGGTAGGGTTGTCTGGATTCTCGGGAATAATCCTTGAGGACGAAACCGTGGAGGATGAAATGATCCCCTATTCCTATACACTCAGGCACGACCAGAATGGTCGCATTGTGGAAAAAACCGAAACCGTCAACGGCAAGGCTGTTGTCTGGAAATATTCATATGACAAAGACGGGCGATTGCAAGAGGCGCATCTTGACGGACGACTGATCTGTCAGTGCCACTATGACAAGGAAGGTCGCCGCATGCGTGATTACCTTCCGGCCACGGCTGGCTCTAACTATCGGGATTACACCTACACGATGGAGAACCGGCTGCTTCGGGCTGGAAAAGATTCGTACACACATGATGAAAAAGGCTTCCGGTCCATCTGGTCACATGGCGGCACGTATTATCTATACAAATATTCGCCCGACTATCGTCTGCTCAGGATGGAGGTGGAAGATCAGAATCGGGTCTTCACCTACCGTCATGACGACAACGGCCAACGCATTGCCAAGTATTGCAACAGCCAGTTGGTCGAGGCATACGCATGGCTCGATTTCGTCCGCCTTGCCGGCTTTCATGACGGACAACACGGGTACGAATTCGCCTATCAGGACGAAACCCGCACCCCATACGCAATGCGCCGGAATGATGGCACAATCGCCTACCTCTTCTATGACCAAGTCGGAAGTCTTCGAGTCGTTGCCGACCAGGAAGGCAATGTGATACAGGAAATTCTGTACGATCCATTTGGCGGCATCATTGAAAACACCAATCCGGGCCTGCGCATCCCTATCGGCTATGCCGGAGGCCTGCATGACCGCGATCTCGGCTTCGCCCGCTTCGGCTGGCGCGACTACGATACAAACACCAGCAGATGGACCGCCCCGGACCCCGTCGGCGACAAGGGTGGCGATTCAGACTGGTATGGGTATTGTCTGGATGATCCCGTGAACGGGGTAGACCCGTTGGGGTTGTTCCGGTTTGGGAAACGCCCATTGGGATTCTTGCCTGAAAATTGGCACGAGATCAGCATGAACGGATCCATAGCTGACAAATACAACTTTGAGCCCAAGCATGAACATGGATTCTACGAGGACGGCAGCGGCAATAATACTGGCTTATTTAAAGAAGGCCTCAAAAGAAAAGAAGACATTCACAAATACAAACTTGAAGACAAACATTACGACGACAAACGTATGGGGCGTGTTCAAAAGAGTGTTGACCCAGGTGAATACAATCTCATTGGCATCGGTGGAGTAAAAAACAACTGTCAGGATTATGCAGATAAAATGCGTGAACGTTATAAATTACTCTGGCGCGGCGACAACATGCGATAAACAAAACGACATCGAGGGGCACAACGCCCCTCGGTTTGTAGGTACTTAAATGCGATTAACAACAATCATTATAATCATACTTACTCTTGGTGCCGCTTTTCTCTATAACACTATCTGGTTCCAAGCATTCTTTTTTCACAAAAAATTCTATGAAAATATTTATAGCGAGCCTTTTGATGTCACTAAAAAAAACGAATCAACATCTATAAAAATTAATTACAAATACAACACGTGTTATGACCTGTCTATTTCAGTCCCGGGGAGCAAATTATTTCACTCCGAAGGCATTGGTAAAGGAGTATTAAAGTATCAATTTATTTCGAACGGTCGAATACTTAAAGAGGGAACCTCATTCCAACCTTCAAAAAAGAATCTCTCACTATACAACGGAAGAAGTTCTGTTAGCATACTTGTTTTTGACCTTCCATTCCCAGGTGCAAACGGGGATCTTACACTAAATTTAAAAGTCATAGATCCTATGATTTTTTTGAAAAAATATTCAAACAACATCACTTGCCAGATTAATCCTGACTACAATCCCGACTTTAACCAATGTTACAATGAAGATTTAAAGATTACTCAATAGATGACAGAGAACAACATTCCGCACCTCAAAAACCCACTATGTTCACAATTATTCACCATGACGAGAGTCTCGGATTCGTCCGCTTCGGCTGGCGCGACTACGATGCAAACACCAGCAGATGGACCGCCCCGGACCCCATCGGCGACAAAGGGGGCGACTCAGATTGGTATGGGTATTGTCTGGATGATCCGGTGAATGCAAATGATTCCAATGGATTATTCTTGAATTGGATTATCAAGCAAGGGGTTAGACAAGGAACCAAAGCCGGAATAAAAAAAACAGGCAAGGAAGCTGCTGATAAAAATCCAAAAAATCAATTTCTTCAAGATTTAGACAAATTTTTGAATGGAAAAGGGCTGGATGAAGACCCGATGTCCATGGACACCGACAGTGATGGAGTCTGGGACTATTGTGATCCCGATTCTGATTGGAACAAAAACAAGAAATAATAAAAGAGATTGATCCTCGCTACGAGCCTCATTGCCTGCTTTGGTAACAAACATTGCCAAAGCAGGTACCATTTACATAACTTTAAGAACTTAAGATATAATGAAAAAAATAACGACAAAATACAATGCTATTCTCTTTTGTGCATTGGTCATATTTCAATCAATTAAGTCAATACTGGAATATAAAGAAGAGCCTGCAACGCTTCTTGACGCAATCTTTAATCACGATGCTTTAATGGGGTCAGCAACACTAATTCTTTTATTTCTCTTTTCTTCTGCAGTGTCTGTATGGATTATTCAATCTTTTTGGGAAAAATTTATATCACCGCTCTTTCAAATTAGAGCACTGACTCTGAACGAAGCAATTAGCATACTGCTTATTCTTGCCATATTATCTATATGACGGTGCAAAGAATATGTATTCCTCAAAGCCACAAATTTTGATCTGCACGACCGAGATCTCGGCTTCGTCCGTTTCGGCTGGCGCGACTACGATGTAAACACCGCTCCATATCCTCCGACTGATACGGGCACTTTCCCGACGCCCCTTTTCAGCTCCATCCGTTCACTTTTCAGGACAAGGCCTGCCGATCGAATCTCGGCAGGCCTTGTCCTTTTTTTCGGCAAATAAACCGTCCTATTCCCCACCCCTGTCAAGGTGTTTTTTTATACCTATTGAATGATTTGAATATACATTCATTCACATTTCCCGGTTTTGCGAAAAACCGGGGTTAGCCTCCTGTGAAACATCTTACAGGAGGATTTTATTATGGGAGGATCTGCATCAATAATCTCAACAGTGCTTGGCACAGTCGGAGGGTTGATCCAACACAAACCGGATTCATCCGGCGACATGGAAAAAGAACGCAAAGCTCGTGAAGAGCAACAGCGCAAAAAGGAGGCGGACGCCCGTCGAAGGGACAGGGAAAAGATAAATGAAGCCCGAAATCTGGAAAAAAAACGCAACGCCAGTACACTCTCCAATGGAGCGGCATCTCTGGTTGAGGAAGAAGAAAACAATCCCACGGGCCTCAAGAACAAGTTGGGAGAGTAGCATGGACGCAACAGAACGTGCGCGCTCACTGCTCACCCGGTTCAGCGGACTGGAAGAAGCGCGGCAGCCATGGGTGAGTTCCTGGCAAGAATTGACCGAATACATGTTGCCCCGCAAGAACAGTTTCACCTCCATTGGCGGCTCCAACTCGTTTCGCGGTCAGACCGGTGATGAACGCATCTTCGACTCCACGCCCATGCACGCGCTGGAGCTGCTGGCTTCATCCTTGGGGGGCTTGCTTACCAACCCTTCCCTACCGTGGTTCGATATCTCGGTTAAAGACCGTCAACTTGGTGACAATGCAGACGTACGCACCTTCCTTCAGGAAGCCCGCGAACGAATGGTTGCCGTATTCAACGCCGAAGATTCAGGGTTCCAGACTCATGTCCATGAACTTTATCTGGATGTGGCCCTGCTTGGTACTGCGGTGATGTATGTGGAAGCCGACAATGAAATGATTGTCCGATTTTCCACCAGACCGCTTGGCGAAGTCTATGTGGCCGAATCTGTTCGGGGTCAGGTGGACACCGTATACCGTAAATACGAAATATCCGCCCGTCAGGCCATTCAGGAATGGGGCGTGAACTGCTCGGATGAAACCAAACGCAAGGCCGAGGACAAACCCGACGAGAAAGTGGAAATACTGCACGCGGTCTATCCTCGATCTGACCGTGACCCGCGTGGTCTGGGGGTAATGAACTTCCCCTATGCCAGCGTATACATGGAAACCAAGAACAATCACATTGTGGAAGAAACCGGCTATCTGGAAATGCCGTACATGGTACCACGCTGGGCCAAGGCCGCAGGCGAAACCTATGGTCGTGGACCGGGCCAGACCGCCCTTTCCGATACCCGCGTGCTCAACGCCATGGCCTGTACTGCGCTTATGGCTGCCGAAAAAATGTCAGACCCGCCGCTCATGGTGCCGGACGACGGTTTCCTCGGTCCGGTTCGCTCCGGTCCGGGTGGGTTGTCCTATTATCGGGCAGGATCATCAGACCGCATCGAAGCACTGCCGGTACATGTGGATCTCGGTGCCACCGAAGAGATGATGAACCAACGACGCGAGTCCATCCGGCGTATCTTCCTTGGCGACCAGATCGCCCCGGAAGGCCCGGCTGTCACCGCCACCGAAGCGGTTATCCGTCAATCCGAAAAAATGCGCGTCCTCGGCCCTGTCCTTGGCAGATTACAAACTGAATTCCTCAGCCCGCTTATCAAACGCGTGTTCCGCATCATGCTCCGTAGCGGAGGCCTGCCTGCCTTCCCGCAAGGGCTGACGCCCGACGATCTGGACGTTCGCTACACCTCGCCTGTTGCCCGCGCTCAAAAACAGTACGAGGCACAGGGGTTATCCCAGACCATGGAATACCTCGGCCCGTTGGTGGGAGGCGCAGACGCCTTCGGCATCATGGACAACTTCGACACCGATCGCATGGCTCGACACGTTGCCGAGCTGTTCGACACCCCGTCCGATTACCTGAAACCGGAACAGGATGTAGCTGCCGCTCGCGAAGGCAAAACCAAGGCTGCCGGAAGCGCACAGACCACAGCCACGGTCGCCAGCATGGCCACCATCGCCAAAACCCTGTCCGAAGCATACACAGACCGACCCAATGTTCTCACCGAACTGTGGGGAATGCTCGCCGGAGCGCTCGGTATTGTCGGACCACCGCCAGAACACATGGCTCCCGACCCCGCTCAGTCCGAAGATATGACACAGGAAGAGGCCATAGTCCTGCAACAAACGGAAGCAAACGAGGAAGCGTCCCATGCCTGACACCTCTCCTCTGGAACTGCACCGAGCCTATAAACGGCTTTTTGAATCGGCTGACGGCGCAACAATCATGGATGATTTGGAAAAACGCGGAAGCTTCATGCGCTCCACATTTTCCACGGATGCAGGGCGCACACAGTTCAATGAAGGACGCAGATCGCTGATCCTGCACATGAAACACATGCTCAATGAAAACAACTTCATCAATAAGGAAAACAACCGATGACACCCAATACCAATAAAAAATGGCAGATGACCCTTCCCGAAGACTGGACCGTCAAACAGGCTGACGAAAACGGCATGGAAACGGAAATGCTCCTGCGCGACCATCCGGTTCTCGCCAAATACGCCACCAAGGACGAAGCCGTGAAGGCTTTGGTTCATGCCCAGCGCATGATCGGCAAAAGCCCGGAAGGTTATATCCGCATGCCCGGCGATGACGATGGCCCTGAAGAGTTGGCTGCTTTTTATACTGCTCTGGGCCGTCCCGAAGCAGCGGAAGGATATGAGCTGCCCAATATGGACGTGCCCGATGGCTTTGAAATCCGCGAAGACCTGATCAACGGCCTCAGACAAAAATCCCACGAACTGGGCTTGACCCCGAAACAGGTGTCCGGGTTGTACGAGTGGTTCATGCCGCTGGTCATGGACGCCCATCACGGGATTGAGAGCGAGGCGCAATCCATGCGCGAGGCTGAACTGGAATCCCTGCGTTCCATTCATCGCGGCGACACACCCACCATGCTCGATAATGCCATGCGCGCTGCCGAAGCCATTGGTGGTGACGACCTGCTGACGGCTCTCGACAAAACCAACGCGGGCAACCACGCCGCCGTCATCAACGCATTCGCCAAAATCGCGCCACTGGTACTCGAAGGAGGTCTGCGTGGCTCAACCAAGGGCTGGGGTGAAGACCTTTCCATCGAACGACTGCGAGAAATGATGAAAGATCCCCGCTTCAGCGATCCGTCCAAACGCGACTCTACCTTCGTCAAAAAAGTCAACGAAGGCTTTGAACTACTCTACCCCGGCGACTATGTCCCCGGCAGCAGACTCTAAACCATAAAAATAGGCCGGGGGCGAAATGTCGCTCCCGGTCATCCATACACGAAAATATACAATGAAATCAATGTTAAATAGCGATGCATACACACGCACACGAAAAAACATCTACACCGGCAACGAGGACCGACAATGGCTTGAATATGCCGATGGAACTCTTGAGCCGGTTCAAAAAAACGGAAACCTGAACAAAAAGTTCCACGACAATCCGCAGACACTGGACTGGTGGACAGTAGACAAGCCCAAGGATTGGGACCCAGTCAAGGAAGGCAAAAAGGTTTCCCTGAACCATGATTACGGTCAGGAAAACAACCCAAAGAAAAAAACGAAAGCACCAAACAGTACACGCAGAACCGTGGAGTTCAGAAAAGGCAAAGACGAATTTATTCCCATCCCATTGCCCCACCGCAATGGCGACAATATGACACCCCAACTCTATGTGAAGGGCAAGACAGCCTTGCTTCAAGGGGCCGAAGCATATCATGAGTTTGAAGCTCAACGTCAGGCAGCAAAAACAGAAACCAAGAAAACTTCCGAAAACGAACCTGAAAAACCAACAAAATATGTGGGCGCAGACGCTGTTCCAAGGCCCACACTTCAAGATGACAAGGATTCCACAGAAAACCCTGGCGCAGCCAGCACCGGAGTCCTCGGCGGCATGGTTCAGTCCAATGGGCAGCACGGCAAAGGAAAGCTAGTCTCAAGCGACCCGAAGATTCAAGAATTAATTGATGAATTTGGGGAAGACCGTAATGAATTCAAAAAAGGCGCTAAAGGGGAACTCAAAAACCTCAGTAAACAAGCAAAGCAAGCAAAATCACCAAAAGAACGAAAAAAGCTTCTCAACCGAAAAGATGTCATCAAGGGCGCCATCAAACTTATGGACCGATACTTGTTAAAAGTACCTTTGATCACCCCTTTTTCAAAAGATAAACTTCAAAAGATTAATCGAGGGTACGATCCAAACTCTCCAACAACATAACGACAATAAAGCTGTCTCAGGGCAGCTTTATCTCTTTATTATTCTCATCTTTTATAAACAATTCTCTGTCCTTATAGTAAACCATGATCTTTTGTCCTACATCTCGGCAGACATTGGAAGCGCTTTCCAGCCTCTTCAACCAACGGACAACACGCGCTAGCATATCTGTTTTTTCAAGAAGCTGTCTCACCTCGCCTACAATTCGGATGGGGACAGCATATATACCCAATCGAGGCTCTTGCTTCATCCAATACCCTGCACGAGATTCTCCAGAGAGACACGCAAACAGCACGACAAGTTCAGAATCTTTGTAGTCGATACTAAAATACAAACGCCCGAGTTCAGAGACATTCCCCTCCTCTAATGCAGCATCTATTTCTTTTTTTTTTAAAGGGTATGAATAGCCTCTGTATTTTGGCAATTTATATTTAGAATAATTATAGTTAAGTCCCATATGCCCCTCTATCATGAGTGTTTTATAAAAACCTTTTCATCACAATCGCTCACATAAAAAAACTGATCTTTCATTCGGTGCACATTTTCAGCCTGCTCTAACTTTTTAAGCCACTGCGCCAACTGATTAAGAATATCATTTTTTGCAATAAGCATTCTAGTCGACTGAGAAATTGCTACAGAAACAGCCGACATGATGATATACGGAGCGCACCTAGACTAGTCACCGCTTCCATTTGCTTCACCAAGCATTCTTGAAGAAAGAAATATTACCTCTTCCTCACCTCTCTTTGGAGAGCATCCGAAAGAAACAAATCTCAAATCCGTTACCCCAGCTTTCTCCAAGGCTTCATCCAAATCCCCTCTCTTGATGGGATAAGTATATCCTTTGACCAGCTTGTCCCGACCCGAAAACGTATATTCCAATGCCATTTCGTTTTCCTTCGAGGAAAAGATATACCTTGGACGTATGTCCTGTGCAAGACCAAAGGCACAGGCCATAAGCTCCCTGACTTGACACAGTCCGTCATGCCGTACACAAGGGACGCGCATGCAAAATCTTATTGAATTGACAAAAAATGACCTTGAGGCGTTCGTTGCCGAGGATTTGAAAGAACCTCGTTTCCGCACCGAACAGATCTGGCAATGGCTGTGGCAGAAGCGCGTCCGCAACATTGACGCCATGACCAACCTGTCCAAGCCGCTCCGGGAAAAAGTCGCCACCATGGCAACCATTGCCTGGCCGGAAATCGCCAAAGTCGCCACGAGCAAGGATGGAACCATCAAGTTGCTGTTGCGCATGGGTGACGGTGCGCTCATCGAGACCGTGCTCATCCCCATGAATGACCGTTACTCCCAATGCCTGTCCACTCAGGTGGGCTGTGCCATGGCGTGTACTTTCTGCAACACCGGCAAGCTCGGCTTCGAACGCAACCTGACCTATGGCGAAATCATGGGGCAGATTCTGGTAGGCCGCCAATATCTGGAAGATCAGGGCATGAACCCACTCAAGAACCTCGTGTTCATGGGCATGGGAGAGCCGCTGCTCAACCTTGACACCCTTATCAAGGTATTGACCGACCTGCCGTGTGAACGGGGGCTGTCTCTGTCATGGCGCCGGTCCATGGTTTCCACTGTCGGCTTCCCCGACAAACTCAAAATTTTAGGCGACCTTGAAATTGCCCTGCCTGCCATTTCCCTGCACGCTCCCACGCAGGAATTGCGCGCCAAGATCATGCCCAAGGCCGCCAAAGTACATCTTAATGACCTCATGGCCTGCCTCAAGACGTACCCTATGCGCCAACGCGAACGGATCACTTTTGAGTACCTGCTCTTGAAAGATGTGAATGACTCAATGGAGCACGCGGACCAACTGGCTCGTCTCGTTGATCGCAGAAAGGGCAAGATCAACCTCATCGCGTACAACGCCACCGTGGGTATGCCCTATGACGCACCGGATCGAGCCAAGGTCGAAGCCTTTGAGAAACGGCTATGGGATCACGGATTGACCGCCTTTATCCGTCGCTCCATGGGGTCAGATATCGAAGCGGCATGTGGTCAGCTCAAAGCTGAAAACATGTAATCTCGATCAAATAAAGTTTAAATATTAACGAAGGGTTACGCTAAATTGTCTGGCGATCTTGACCAGATTGTCTGCCCAATCTTCCGCAAGAGGATCAGCCACGACGACCTGACCGCCAATAGCATCGGCGATGGTCTGTGCTGACTTGGCAGAAAATTGCGGCTGAACAAAAACGGCCTTGATGGATTCCTCTTTGGCCAACTCAATAACTTCGGCCAATTCTCTAGGGCCGGGATGTTTGCCTTCCAGCTCCACAGGCACCTGCACCAAACCATAATCATGGGCAAAATATCCCCATGACGGGTGATATGTCAGAAAATGTTTTCCCTTGCTGCCTGCCAGCAACCTCTTGATTTCAGTATCCACATCATTAATTTTCGTCATCAGCTGATCATAATTTTTCCGATAAACAGAACTCTCTGTAGCATCGGCTTGAACAAGGGCAGAAAGGATGACTGCCGCTAGTTCCCGGGCCATTTTCGGAGAATTCCAGACATGCGGATCAAGAATGTGTTTGCCCTGTTCTACCTGAAGCACTTCGTTTCCGTCTTGATGGTGATGATGCGAAGCCATAGGTAACAAATGCATCCCGGATGTCGATTTGACCACGGTCATATCAGGGTTTGCACTCTGCATACGAGGCAACCACGCCTTCTCAAAAGGCACACCAATGGCGACATACAGTTTCGACCGAGTCAAAGCCACCATCTGACGGGGCTTCGGCTCATAGGTGGCTGGGCTGGCGCCGGGCGAAACCATGACCTCGACTTCAACCAGATCTCCACCTATTGATTCAACAAAGTACTTTAAAGGTGCAATGGACACCGTGACTGTCATTCTTTCTGCACGCGCAGGGACTACATAAAGCAACAACGCTGCAAAAAGGACAAAATATTTCAATCTGTTCATTGGAGAGCCTCCATTTGGTCAAGGACCGCTTCAAGTCCAAAGTCATAATACTCAAGCGTTGGATTGAGAGATTTTGAAAATTTGGTGAAATCTATTTTTCGCCAGTCACTGACACCAAAATGCTTTCTATATTCGAAGATATTACGAGCAGTCAGACTGGAAAAATGGGACTGACTGGCTCGGGGAACGGCAATGCCGTGCATGGCGTCATACATCATGACCAGCGCCCATGCTCCATCCATAAAATGCCCGCCCACCGAAACGGTAAAATCACCTTTTTCAATCAACTCCTGAGCACGCTGTGTCCAGTCCACGCCACCAATCAAGATATCCAATCCGGGGTTCTTTCCCAATTCACGGACACCTTCGGCGACACCAGCCCCCATGGCATCGCTGGCAGACCAAACAACTGAAGTATCGGGATATCGCCGCAATAACCTCTGACTCAATTCCCTGGCTCTATCCGGCTTCCACCCTGCATGAATTATCTGACGCAACCGAGCATTCGGAAATTCTGCCAATGCTTCCCGTAATCCTTCTTCCCGAAGAAGAGATGCAGGTGAAGTCTCATGCCCGCTCACGGCAATAATGTTGATCATGCCATCGGCATCAATCATTCCGCGCTTGGAGGCCTTTTCTATGAGTTTTTTTGCCAAAAGATATCCGGCATGGGTGTCATCTGGCAGGTATTCAAAAAGCCATTGCGTAAATTTTTCGCCCGGTCTACCCGCGCTCTTTCGTTCAGCACCCAAAAAACTCTGGTTGATAAAGACTGTCTTGATTCCAGCCGCTTCAGCCTGAGCCAAAAGAGGTTCTCCTGCACCACGGGCATTCATGCCGATAATATACTGGGGGAGTGTGTCACGAGAAAAAAGTGTCTTCACATTCTCATCTATAAGAACATGATTTCGGCCACCATAGTAAACGTCCAAATCGAACCCGAGATCGTCTGCGGCTGCTTGCATAAAATCGGTTAAAAGCTGAAAAAAGACATCCCCTTGTGCTGCGGGATTCAAAAAGGCGACTGAAACTTTATCAGACGCCATGGACGACACGCTCATCCCCAGCAAAAAAACAACTGCCCAAATTGTTCTGATTAAAGTCCTCACATCCAGCCTCCCACTGCCTTTGAACTATCACACTGATCGAGGTCTCCGCTAGCACTAACCGCCCTACTCGTACTTCCCTGATGCATTATGCCGTCTTTTTAGGTATACACACCAGATGGATACTCAAACCGTACTCTTTGCCTTCGGCCTGACAGTGTTTGCCGGACTCTCCACCGGTATCGGCTCCGCCATCGCATTTTTCGCTCGACAGACCAATACAAAATTCCTTTCTTTGGCACTCGGATTTTCAGCAGGGGTCATGATCTACGTTTCATTCGTTGAAATTATGGTCAAAGCAAAAGACGCACTCACCACCGAACTTGGAGAAGTCACGGCATCCTGGGTTACGGTGCTCTCCTTTTTCGGAGGTATCGCCTTTATTGCCATCATCGACAAACTCGTACCCAGTTATGAAAACCCACACGAAATGCACTCCATCGAAGAGATGGATCAAGGCAAGGAAAATTTGCCCAAGGATGAAACACACAACTTCGACAAACTCAGAAGAACCGGCATTTTTGCAGCAATAGCCATCGCCATCCACAACTTTCCCGAAGGCCTTGCAACATTTACCGCAGCATTGACTGATCCAGCTCTGGGCATGGCTATTGCCGTGGCTATCGCCATCCACAACATTCCTGAGGGAATTGCCGTGTCCATTCCCCTATACTACGCAACCGGTGATCGTAAAAAAGCATTTCTCTACTCTTTCCTGTCCGGCCTGTCCGAACCTGTGGGAGCACTCATTGGGTACCTCGTGCTGATGCCGTTCTTTTCTCCCACACTCTTCGGCGTCCTGTTTGCAGGAGTGGCCGGGATCATGGTCTTCATCTCCTTTGATGAACTCCTCCCTGCCGCCGAAGAATTCGGTGAGCACCATCTATCGGTATACGGACTCATCGCGGGGATGGCCGTCATGGCTCTTTCATTGCTGTTATTTCTCTAAGAACTCCTTAAAAGCAGCTAAAACTGTTTTCTTCATCACTCCAAGCGTTCAAAAACACCCTTCCTGCAAATTTTCATGCATAATTTTCGATGTGCAAAATTTCACTTACGAGAACCAGTTATCATTAACCATTCCAAAGCACACCAAGCCAAACAGCGTAGTTGATACCCCCGCCAGCGGACGTATAGCAGCCGGGAACCCTTGGAATCCGGGGGTTGCCATCTGCCATCGACATATGTATGGGTAAGCCCCTGCTGCCCGGATCGGGTAGACGACATATATTTAAGGAGTGCATCATGGCATCCAACGTGGACGAAATTACTATCAATTATTCCGAAGACAACCAACTCATTGTAAAAGAGTTGGACAAGGTCATTCTGTCTAAGGGCGCATGGACCACCATTGTCTTCCGATATCAAGAACTCAATCGCGCAAAAGGCGAGTACGGCCCGGAAAAATTCACCATCCGTCGTTATCAGAAAGTCGACGGCACCTACCGCCCCAAATCCAAATTCAACATTTCCAGTCAGGCCCAAGCCCAAAAGATCGTTGACGCACTGAGCGGCTGGATTTCCTAAAGATCATGTACCTCGGAGCCCATATGTCCATCGCCGGAGGCCTACACATGGCCTTCGAACGCATTGGCATGGTCGGTGGCGCCGCGTTGCAGATATTTACCCGGAACCAGCGGCAATGGAAGTTTCCGCCGCTGACCGGGTATGACATTGAGCTTTTTACCGTGGCATGGGAGCAATGGGGGAATTACCCTATTGCGGCGCATGACTCATACCTTATCAACCTCGCATCCAATAAGCCGGAACAGGTCAACCGCTCCATTTTGGGGTTTGCCGAAGAACTGCGACGCGTTGAGGCACTGTCCATCCCTTGGCTGGTGACGCATCCCGGATCACATCTGGGCGACGGCGTTGAAATGGGGATTGCACGATATGTAGCCAATCTGGATATTGCTATCGAACAATCCGGCACGGAAACAGCCATGGTCCTGCTTGAAACCACGGCAGGCCAAGGAACCAATCTCGGCTCGACGTTCGAAGAACTGGCCTCCATCATCCAGTTATCCAAATACCCTGACCGCCTCGGCGTCTGTTATGACACATGTCACACTTTCGCCGCCGGATACGACATCCGCACACCTGAAGCCTACACGGCCACCTTCAACACTTTCGACGACATCATCGGGTTGGATCGACTCAAGTTCTTCCACATGAACGATACCAAAAACGAATTCAATTCGCACAAGGATCGACACGAGCATATAGGCAAAGGGACCATTGGATTGGACGGCTTCCGCAACCTCATGCAGGATTCCCGTTTTGCTGATGTACCCAAAACTCTTGAGACTCCCAAAGACAAAGACTTGCAGGATGATGTCCTCAATCTGAACACCTTGCGGAAACTCGCGCAAAAGACATAGGTCTCACGCATGGGCAAACTTGACGCCATAATTTTCGATTTTGACGGCACTTTGGCTGATGTTCCTCTGGACTTCGACTGGATGAAAACCAAAATCGCCGCGCTTGGCGAAGTCTTCATGGACGAACGGCCTGTACCAAACTCCAGACCCGCACTCGAGTGGTTGGAAGACCTCTCCAGTCAGGTCATGAAGCGTGACCGGGCTGAAGGTATGGAATTTTTGTCACGCGGGCGACTGGTCATCACGGCCATGGAACTGGATGCAGCCAGAGATGGTACATTATTCGAATTTACCAGACCCGTTCTTGCCGATCTTGCAAAACGAGGCGTTGCCGCGGGGGTGATCACTCGTAATATTTCTCCGGCAGTCAAAACGGTATTCCCGGACATCGAACAATACACACGTGTCTTCATTCCCCGTGAGGTTGCATCCAAGCTCAAACCTGACCCCGCCCACCTGTACCAGGCGCTCACAGTCATCGGCGCCGACCCGACCAAATCTCTCATGGTCGGAGATCATCCCATGGATGTCGAAACAGGCCATCGAGCCGGCGCCCTTTCTGCAGCTGTGACCAGTGGAGCCGCCAACACCGATGCCTTCACCGACTACACACCGAACTTCATGTGTTCCAATGTCGCACAGCTCATGGACGAACTGGCATCTGCCGACCTGATTTAATCCCTCTTTCCATTCTCCCCCAAGCTAAGACTTACCCCTGCCTTTATTTCCCCCTTCCAGCGGACAAAATATAATGTTGTCACAGTATCTTTTCACATAAAGTAGCGATCTATAGCTGCCGATATATTACGAAAGACCAAACACCTCACGTAATCCAAGGAGAAAAGATGCGTTTCAAGGATTGGAGCCTCAAGCTCAAAATTTTGCTGCCCACATTCTTCGTCGTTCTCATAGTGATGACTGCCAGCACCGTCATCCTGACCTTCAAGGCGCAAGATATGGCCGTTGAACAAGCCACTGAAAATGCACAGAGGTTGGCATATGGCCACAGCCTTGAAGTGGGTGAAACCATGGATCTGGCAATGACTGCCACTCGAACCATGGCTGCAGCGTATGAGCAGGGAGCCAATTACACTCCCATTCCTGATCGCGAATACCTTGACGCTTTTGTCATTGACGTACTTGACCGACACGACGAACTGGCTGGCGCATGGTGTACCTTTCCCCCCGGCAATTTTGATGACCGAGAAGAAGAATACAGGGACACATACAACGGCGCATACCGCACATGGTATCATCGCGATGGTGGTGCCATTGTTCCGAGCTTTGCCGGTGCCGGTAACTTCGAAAATGAAGAATGGTTTTCCAAACCCATGTCCGGCTCCATTGAAACCATCACAGAGCCATACCCTTGGGAAGTTGACGGGAAAAAATTCTGGCTTGCTTCCACAGGGCATCCAGTCAAAAAGAACGGTAAGAATATCGGTATTGTCGGTGTTGACTTCTACCTCAATGACTTACAAAAAGTCGTTAAAGAAATTAAACCTTTCGATACTGGCTACGCATTCCTCATGACAAATAAAGGTACCATCGTAGGTCACCCGGATACCGACAAGATGGGCAAGAATGTCAGTGACTTTATGGATGCAAAACACGCAAACAGCGTGGCCAATGCTGCTAAAATGGGCAAAGACTTTTCATATGAAACCGTGAACGCCGAAGGTGATTGGTACGTTACTCTCGCCCCCATCTCCATAGGACGCACCGGTGAGCCTTGGAGTTTGGCAGTTGTCATTCCCATGGACAAAGTCCGTGAACAGGCAGACTCCTTTGCCTACACATCCATCATCATGGCCGTCATTGCCGTGGTTATCCTCTTCGTGGTGCTTCTGGTTATCGCCAACGTCATCACCAAGCCGGTTCTCAAAGGAATCTCACTGGCCAAGAGCCTGTCTGAAGGCGACCTGACCAAAGATATCGATGTTGATCAAAAAGATGAAATCGGTACACTGGCAAACGCCCTGCGGACCATGACAAACCAACTCAGAAACGTCATCGGCAACGTCAGTTCCGCCACGGAAAACGTAGCGTCTGGTAGCGAGGAATTGGCAGCTTCCTCCCAAAGTATGGCAGAAGGTGCATCCGAGCAGGCGGCCAGCGTGGAAGAAGTTTCCTCATCCATGGAAGAAATGGCTTCCAACATTCAAGGAAACGCAGAAAACGCCAGCAAAACCGAAAAAATAGCTTCAAAGGCTGCTCTAAATGCCGAAGAAAGCGGCAAAGCCGTATCTCAGGCCATGCATGCCATGACCGATATCGCCGAAAAAATTTCGGTCATCGAAGATATTGCCCGTCAAACCAACCTGCTGGCACTGAACGCTGCCATTGAAGCTGCACGGGCAGGAGAACACGGCAAAGGATTTGCCGTTGTCGCCGCAGAAGTACGCAAGCTTGCGGAACGCAGCGGTCTGGCCGCCTCCGAAATCAGCGAGCTCTCCTCCTCCACGGTTCAAGTGGCCGAAGAAGCGGGTGGAAAACTCGACCAGTTAGTGCCGGACATTCAGGAAACGGCTCAGCTCATTCAGGAAATCACCGCTGCTTCCAACGAACAAAGTGCTGGCGTCGAACAAATCAACGCCGCCATCCAGCAGCTCGACCATATCATTCAGCAAAACGCCTCTTCTTCCGAGGAAGTGGCCTCCACATCTGAAAGTCTGGCCAGCGAAAGTGCGCACCTGCAACAAGCCATCAGTTTCTTCAGGCTGGGGACATCGTCGCATCAAGCCCCCCAACGCCCTGTTGTAAAACGACAGCCACAACAACAAATCGCTGCCGCACCGACCAAACCAGCGTCCAGTGGCATGGACCTCAATATGGATGACAGTGACGAGTTCGAACGCTTCTAACTCCAAAACAACAAAGGGCGGGAGCTTGATATAAGCTCCCGCCCTTGTCTTACGCTGTATTCTCTAAAGATTAATCAGCTCATATTCACGTGAGCCAAGGCCAATCTCTTCCGCATAGTCGAGGCCGAACGCCTCCGGGACATGTTGATGGATCGACAAAAACTTATTCTGGCCCGGCGTGACTCCAAAAGGCAGCTGGCTGGGATAAAGCGGTTGGGCCTCATTCACTAAATCCATAGAGGCCTGATCAACAGCCACAGGATCAAAGCTCACCAAAACACCGATATCCGGACAAATGGGAGCATCAGTAAAGCCCACACAGTCACAGTCAGGCACCACATCCATAACGAAATTCACATGAAGGCACGGACTTTCCTTGGTCGCCAGTACGCCCTTGGAGTATTCCATCATCCGTTCCAAAAACTCCTGCACTCCTGTCTTCCAGTTCACCTTGAGGCCATCATGACGACAGGCGACAAAACACCCACCACACCCCACACACTTTTCCGCATCAAGTGCAATCTTGCCCGTTCCCTCGTCAATATACAAAGCTCCCGGCTTACAGACCTTGATGCAGGCTTCACACGCAGTACATGCTTCCTGATCAATAATCGGCCCAGTAGAAAAATGTTGTTGCATCTTGCCCATCTTACTGGCCGACCCCATGCCTATGTTCTTGAGTGCACCGCCGTACCCAGCCATCTCATGTCCCTTGAAATGGTTAAGTGAAATGAAGAAATCCGCTTCGGCGATCCCACCCGCGATATACGCGTCTTCAATATGTTTGCCCCCTACCGGAACAGGCACCTCGTATTCACCCCTAAGGCCATCTGCAATGATCACCGGAGCTTCAAGCATAAGCGGGTCCCACCCGTGATGGGCTGCACACATGGCATGAGAAACGGCCTCGCCGCGCTGTCCTACATACAAAGTGGAGGCATCGGTCAGGAATGGTTTGCCGCCAGCTTCACGAACAAAATCCAGAATAGGCTTGATCCACAACGGACGCAGAAACCCCGTCGTACCCTGTTCGCCAAAATGCAATTTGATCGCAGTCAGATCGCCTTCCTTAATGTACTGGCTACCCTTGGCCGCCTTGAGCAGGCTGCGCATACGTTTGCCAAAAGGCGCTTTGACTGTTGCCCGTAAATTCCAGAAAAAAACGTTCGATGCCATACGTCTATCCCTCTGTTCAGGTTCGATCTCATTATGTACCACCAAGACACACGAGATGAAAGCCTCCCGGCGGTCGCCTTCAGCGTGACGCCTTTAATCATGCACCACAAAAAACAGGCGCACCATGTTCAAACATGATACGCCCGTTCAATAAACCTTTCAAAATACAACCTTCTCTCAAAAATCAGGTTCCCGATGAGGAAGAAGGAGTGGTGTAGCTGCTAGGCGAAAGGTTTTGAGTTTCCCACAGCCGTACCTCCGTACGGCGAGGACAGACTCAAGCCTTTCAACGACGCAGATGCGCCGCTATCGCAAGCCGCCTACAATACAGGCAAATACTTATCAAGCTCGTATTCGGTGACTTGTGTGCTGTACTCATCCCATTCTGCGAATTTGTTTTCCACCAAGGCGGTATGCAGATGTTCGCCGAGCACTTCTTTCATGAGACTGGACTTCTGCAAGTTAAGCGTGGCTTCATAAAGAGAACCGGGGAGTGACTTGATCTTATTCTTTTTGAGCTGGCGAGCATCCATGGAAAAGATATCCTCTTCCACCGGCGCGGCCAGTTCATATCCTTCTTCCATACCCTTGAGTCCGGCGGCAAGCTGGACGGCAAAGCAGAGATACGGATTGGCAGCCGGGTCCGGGCAACGCAATTCCATGCGGGTGGCATTTTCTTTACCGGGTTTGTACATGGGCACACGAACGAGCGCCGAACGATTGCGACGCGCCCAAGCAATGTAGACCGGTGCTTCGTAACCGGGAACCAAACGCTTGTAAGAATTGACCCACTGGTTGGTGACAGCCACAAATTCCGGGGAATGCTTGAGAATACCCGCAATATAAGACTTGCCTTCAGGCGACAGATGATACTCATCATTGGCATCATAAAATACATTACGGCCATTCTTGAACAACGACTGATGGACATGCATACCGGAGCCGTTTTCACCAAAAATTGGCTTGGGCATAAAGGTCGCATAGCACCCGTGCTTACGCGCAGTTTCCTTGACCACTACACGATATGTCATGGCGGTATCAGCCATTCTCATGCCTTCTGCATAGCGTAGATCAATTTCATGCTGAGATGGCGCTACCTCGTGGTGAGAGTATTCGACCTGGATACCCATAGCGTCGAGCGCAAAAATAATATCGCGACGGATATTATTGCCAAGATCAAGCGGCGGAGCATCAAAATATCCGCCAGCATCCAGAACTTCGGTGTCCTGATCATCTGCAAAAAGAAAGAACTCAAGCTCTGGACCGACATAAAAGGTGTACCCTTTTTCGGCAGCTTGTCCCATGACCTTCTTGAGGACATACCGGGAATCAGCCTCAAACGGAGCACCATCAGGGCTAACGACATCGCAGAACATACGGGCGACCGGCCTGTCAGAAGGACGCCAGGAGCAAATCTGAAAAGTGGTCGGGTCCGGCATGGCCACCATGTCCGACTCGTCGATGCGGCAGAAACCGAGAATGGAAGACCCGTCAAAGCCCATGCCTTCCTCAAAGGAAGCCTCAAGCTCATTGGGTGTTACCTGAAAACTCTTCAACGTACCGAGGATGTCCAAGAACCAGTACTGAATGAAGCTGACGTCATAATCCTTGACCGCCTTCATCACGTCGTCTGCATTTTTACAATTGAAAACCGGGATATTCATATTTCCCTCCAGTCTTTGGGTTGAACGCCTTTATAAAAACATACGTCATCTTCTTATGGATATGGATAATGTCACCTTCAGGCACACGATCCGACTCTTCAAGGCTCGCACCTTATCAGTTGCCCGCTATCAGAGACAATAGAAATATGCCCACCCGGTGGCAGCGGGCATGCACTCAATCGGGTCATTGCTCTAGATCTCACACCCTCCCTCCATAAACGAATTTCCACCCACTCCGACTTCTAATTATCAATACTTATTTTCCAAACATTATAATTGAAAAATCGACTATTATGCTCGTAATGACCATATTGTACACAAATCTCTCCGAAAAACTATACTATCTTAGTCTGATATCTAACGAAATATAGGAGGATATTATGGGATGGAAAGACTGCAAGCTCTGCATCAAATTTGGAATCGGCTTTGGTTCCGTACTGCTTTTGCTCATTGGCCTTGGGTTATGGTCAACATTTGGCATTGAAGGAATCGTTGGCAATGCCAAAGAAGTCATTTCCGGCAACCAATTACGTGGCAACTTCACGCAAAAAATCGTCGACCATCTCAAGTGGGCTGAAAAAGTCAACGAACTGTTGACCGACTCACACATCCACACTCTCAATGTTCAAACCGATCCCAAACAATGCGCTTTCGGTAAATGGTACTACAGCGATGCTCGTGTCGCGGCCGAAAAGTTAGTCCCAGGCATCAAACCTCTGTTGGCCGAAATCGAAAAACACCATAACGAATTACACACCTCTGCCATTGAAATCAGCAAGAAGTATGCTCCGGCGGACATTGGACTTGGGGCCTTTCTCCGTGACAAGAAACTTGACCATCTGGTTTGGCTTGGGGAAATAAAGGATACACTCCTTAACCCTCAATCAACCACAACAGGTGTTCAAGCCGATCCTCACAAATGCAAACTCGGCATATGGCTCTACTCGGCTGAAACGCAAAAAAAAATGCAAGCCGATCCTGAATTTGCGACCGCTGTCAAAGGCATATATGAACCACATGCCGCACTCCACGAATCTGCCAACGATATCAACAGTTTTTTGGCATCCGGTGAACGAGAAAAAGCCCAGTCATGGTTCCGCCAAATTACAGCTGGACTTGCCGTCGAGACACTGACAGCCATAGACTCGGTTATTACGCTCAACGATAATCGTATAAAAGGATATGAAGAGGCAAAAGCAGTTTATACAACGAAGACTTTGCCAGCCCTCAATGCCGTACAAAACATACTCAATCAAAGCACGGATGTTATCGCCAAAAACATCATGACTGATAGCGAGATGCTCAAAGCCGCAAGCGACACAAAAATCGGGGTCATGATCTTCAGCATCATCTCCATACTGATCGGTATTGTACTCGCATGGATCATTGCCAGGGGCATCATTATCCCTCTCCAAAAGGGCATGGATTTCGCCACTACGGTTTCTACAGGCGACCTGACAGCCTCTGTAGATTTGAATCAAAAAGATGAAGTAGGACAATTGGCCAATTCGCTGTCCGAAATGGCGGATAAGCTGAATGGAGTTGTGGGCGAGGTCAACCAATCCACTGAAAGCGTCTCTGCCGGAAGTGAACAACTGTCGGCATCGGCACAATCACTCTCGCAGTCTGTGGTTGAACAGGCCGCCTCCATTGAATCCATTTCAGCCTCCATAGAAGAAATGAGTTCCGGCATCCGTTCAAACACTGAAAGTGCCCAACAGACCGAAGGTATCGCAGTCAAAGCGTCCGAAGGGGCCAAAGAGAGCGGTGAGGCTGTTGGAGAAGCCTTGGATGCCTTTAAATCCATTGCCGAACGCATTACCATCATTCAGGAAATAGCCCGTCAAACCAACCTTTTGGCATTGAACGCTGCCATTGAAGCAGCACGCGCCGGAGAACATGGCAAAGGCTTTGCCGTAGTCGCTGCCGAAGTACGCAAGCTGGCCGAGCGCAGTGGACAGGCTGCAGAGGAAATCAGCGGGCTCTCCGAATCATCCATGGGTGTTGCTGACCGGGCGAGCCAAATGCTGGAAGAATTGGTCCCTGAAATAGGTAAAACCGCCGAACTGGTGCAGGAAATCGCTTCAAGCTGCATTGAACAAGACAAAGGCATCACTGAAATCAGTTCTTCCGTCGGACAACTCGATCAGGTCGTTCAAGGAAATGCTTCTGCATCGGAAGAAATGGCCTCCACATCGGAAGAACTCGCCGCACAAGCGGAAAACCTTGCTCAGGCAATGACCTTCTTCAAGGTCCAAAACGGCAACGGTGGCATGAGCAACGCCAGAGTTGTGGTCACCACCCCGCACCAGGCCCTTCCCTCCGCACAGCCTCAGACAACAAATCAGAACAAAGGCTTCTCCATGAATATGGATGATCAGGATTACGAAAAATTCTAGCTTCCCTTCCCCAAATAGCACAGGGGCATCCGAAAGTCGGATGCCCCTGTCGTTTATTCAATGTATCAAAATTCTCAATATATCGTAAAAGAACGCACTACCAACACGGAACGCATTCCCCTTAAAGGTGACTATTTTCTGAGCCGTACCCAATCTTTAAGGCCGTACTTAATCAACAGATGATTGAGTTGTCCGGTCTTGCGCATAAGAGATATCCCTTTGTCGAGAGCGGCTCCAAGCGCTTTTGAACGCCCCGGCTGAGCAGGAGACAAAGCGAAGTACAGATGTTTTTCATCCGTATCAGTGAAACACCCGGCAAGACGCACTTCTTTTTCCAATCCAAGCGTCTTCACATAATATTCAACAACAGCCTTGTTGCCAGGCATAACTTGAATTCTGTCATCCTTGAGCATCCCAAGAAGCCGAACAATAGGTTCGTCGCCATGCATGATATGAAATTGTTGCGGTGAAAGCCTGAGTCTTTCAAGAACCCAGTCCCTATAAATATACCCTTTCACCAACCCTATCCTGACATCTGCAAGAGATTCGGGACCAGAGAACTTCCAATCCGGTCGATTTGTATAAAAACACATCAAATCCCTACCAAGTGTCTCCTTGGGGAAAATATACTTTGAATCATTACTCTTTAGGGAACCAATCAAGATATCGGCTTTTCCGGCCAGCACATCCTCAATAGCCCGTTTCCACGGCATTTCCCGATACTCAACACGGTGGCCCATTGGTTCAAAAATCGCACGAAGAATCTCAACCGCATACCCTTCATCATTGGTCCCGGCCCGACCATTGTAAGGCATCCATCTGTCGGCAACCGCGACAATAGTCTCCTGCGCCAAGGCCGGAACATAGCCCGCCGTCAAAACAAGAATACACAGTAATATGCCGTTAATTTTCTGAAGCATGGCGCGCACAGTAACAAACCATCAGGCTTAGCACAAATCCTGTATTTCCGAATCGATAGACATTCCTAATCACCCTTCGTCTACTTCACGACGAGCACTGGTCTATTGGTGGTCTGCAATACCTTGTGCGTAACCGATCCAAGAAACAATCCTTCAAGATCCGACTTACCCTTGGAGCCAATCACTATGAGGTCACACTTTTCCACGTCGGCGACATTGGCAATGACTTCAGCGACATCACCGCCGACAATCAATTCAATGAAATCTGCGTTCGCGTTGGATAAAATAGCTCGATAGTGGGTCATGACCTCTTCCGCACCTTTGGTCAGGTGCTCAAGCAAATCGTTGGCATTGGGTTGTCCCAATCCAACAGGTACAGCTCTTCGGACATGCAGTAAAACAATAGAGGCATTGTCGCCTGCCAAATCAATCGCCATGTCAGCAGCAGCATCCGACAAACGGGAACCGTCAACAGGAAGAAGGATACGAGTAATTTTCATAGCTCTACTCCTTGGTTTCGATGAAAACACCTCTCCAAACGGGAGGGCTATTTTCAGTATACCCGAAGAAGCGGCTTCATGCCAATGAGAGTCTATAAGAAAAAGAAAAGTCCACCGGCGCAACTACATGGCGTTGTTCCGTTTGGTCAGTACGTCAGCCATGGCCTTGTAGGCAGCGTAATATATCTGAACATGAGCGACATAATCCGGAGTTTCGTGGCCGATAATGTCATACGCCGCCCACTCGACGTTCCCGAACCAGAGATTTGGGTCAAACCCCTTCTCCGCAGTCTTTGTACGCAAACTTCGAACTCGCGCAGGGCCGGCGTTATAGGCGGCCAATGCAAAGTCCACACGATGTTCAGGGTCCACATCCTTGAAATAACGTTCACACAAGAAGTGAAGATATTTAACCCCGGCATGGATGTTGTTTTCCAACTTCTCAATATTCTTGATGTTCACATTAGGGTCACTGGCCGTGGAGGGTTTGATCTGCATGACTCCCACCGCGCCTCTGTTGCTCTTCAAATCCTGATTAAAACCGGACTCCTGAAATGCCAATGCAACAATTTTCAACCAGTCAAAACCATACTGTTCTGCATATTTTTGAAATAATTTCGCCATGGGCTGTAATCGCCCGTCAGCCAACGGATTTCTGAAATTAAGCACATGATCTTCATTCACGAAATACCGCTTATAGAACATATTTCCTTTAAGCGTTCCCTGACGCACCGTTCGGGAAAAATCATCAAGACTCTCCTTGAATTCAGTATTTCCTGGCCGAACAGCCCACGCCAATTCTCCACCTGAATAAATGACGACATCATTAAAAAGCCGCAACCCACGCATATTCTTCTTCCAGACCTCGGCTAACTGATTCTCGGCCACTGCATACCCAATGAGACCACGTGCCACCATTTCCAAAAGATCTTCAGTGACTAGATTGGGATCTGCCTCAATTACATCCACGGGGGCAAGTCCACGTGCCTTCAAAGAATTGCTCACAGCCTTCAAATGCTCGACATAACTACTACCAGCCATGACATGCACTCTTTTCCCTGCCAGATCATCCAAATTCGACAACACCCGACTTCGATGACCTCCAACAACAATTTCCTTGATGTCTTTTCGGTAAGGCAATGAAAATGCCACACTCTTTTTTCGCTCTTTGGTCACGGTCAGACCAGCAGCCACAACATCACCTCGGCCATCCAACAAGGCAGGAATCAACTGGTCAAAAGGAACAGCCAAAAAAACAATTCGTATTTTTTTACCGGGATTGCTTCTGGACAAATACCGCTCGTACGCATTCATGAGGTCTACTTCCAGACCACGCATAACACCTTTTGAAAGAAAAAAATTTGTTTGATTGTACGAGACAAGGACTCGAACAGGTCGTCCCTGCTTGATCATCTCTGACAAATCACCTGTCCAGTGACGAGAAACGCGCTCCAAACTTGTGGGCGCAGCCAAAGCTACACTCCCCAAACAGAACACAAGGGCTACCACAAAGACCGATCTACGCATCAATTCTCCTTGCTGTATTTGACGATAACGAGAGTTATGTCGTCTTCTGCCTTGGCCCCTTCAGTGAAAGCGTAAACGGCTTCAAAAACACTATCCAGAATTTCCTGGGCAGACTGATCTGCATGGGCACGCACCGCTTCCTTGAAACGGGCCTTGCCAAACATCTCCCCTTCCCTGTTTCGGGACTCCCAAATACCATCGGTACCGATGGCGATTATCTGCCCGAAAAGCAGGTCGTTGGCCTGCTCACTATATAAGGATTCATGCGTCACCCCCAACGGTAATCCGGCGTCCGCGCCCAATTCCGTAAACACGTCATGAATCGGACAATAAATCATAGCTGGATCATGGCCAGCACGGACCCATCGAGCTATTTTATCTTCCGTATCCAGCGTGAGATAAAAAAGTGTCATGAACCGACCGGAACCATCCAGATCCTCGGCAAGGTGACGGTTCATCTCGGTCACGACCTGAACAGGTGTGCCGGGCTGGGATGCTCGCATACGCAAAAAACCCCGCGCCGTGGTCATAAGCAGGGCCGCATCAACTCCGTGACCGGAGATATCTCCCACAGCCACAGTCAAACCAGGATGATCGATATCCAGACTTTCCAGATAGTCGAAATAATCACCACCTGCGACTTCACTGGCAACACTGGAACCGGCCACATCAAGGCCCGGAATATCGGGAGCTTTCTTTGGTAGCAGACTCTTTTGTACTTCTCCTGCCAACTCCACTGCTTTTTTCTGTTCGGTCAAATCTGCCACAAAAGCCACATGACCAAGAAATTCCCCCTCCGCCGTCCGCAATGTATTGGCATTGACTAATACAGGCACCACATGGCCGTCCTTATGCACCATACTCCCTTCAAAACGACGGTGGTCCTGTTTAAGAAAATGCTCTTTGTTACTTTCAAGAAAACGCTGATATTCAAGGGTAGCGAAATCATGGGGACGTCTGCCCATCAACTCCTCACGCTCATAGCCGATCATCCGACAATAGGCATCATTGACTTCCTTGATGGTCAAATCTCCGCCCATAAAAAAATACCCCTCACCAGCTCCTTCAATCGTCCGCCGAAACTTGGATTCACTGGCGGTCAAGGCTTCCTCCACCTGCTTGCGGCGGGTGATATCCATGAGCACACCCTGATTGAAAATCCGGTTGCCGTCCTCATCGCGTACGATGGACGTTTCATCGGAAACCCAACGGGTGTTGCCATCTGCGGTCTTTATACGATATTCCTGCGCATATTCTTCGACATCAAGGTCTTGATACCGCATAATTTCATCGTGAAGACGTTGACTGTCGTCCGGGTGGCCGATTTCTTCAAAAGTAATCTTGCCACTCAAAAAATCTTTGGCTGAATAGCCCCACTGGCTGACATTCTCAGACACATATACGAGGGCATACGTATCGTCGGCCTTACGCCGGAAAAGCACTGCCGGAGAATTTTCAACGATCAGATTGGCAAGTCCCAATTTCTCCCGGGCTTCCCGTAACTGGTCTACCTCGGCACACGCGCCCTTCCTGCCCGCTCTATATTCCTCCAGCTCGTCTTCACATTCAGCTTGACGCGCTCTGAGGTCTTCCAATTCATCCAAAAGGATTTTCATGGATACACCATCATCAACCATATTTCCCCCAACATTAATCAACGATTCCATGCGGCACTTCTTCACCCATATCTAGCCTTTTTTTACAGGCGTGAGCCACTCTTTTCAATAGGTTCAATTTTTGTATTGACAACATCCATCTTTTTAGGAATGATTATAATTATCAACAAAGGCAAGTAAATCCCAAGCGATTCCCCAACTGTCGCTAGAGAAAGATACAGACACACCTTCCCAAACCTCCTGTCACCTCCTGATCCCCCGGTCTCATGCCCCCGAGACCGGGGGTTCTGTTTCATGAGTCGGCTTGCGATAGCGGCGCATCTGCGTCGTTGAAAAGATTGAGTCTGTCCTCACCGTAGCCGGGCTACGGCTGCGGGAAACTCGAACCTTTTCGCCTACCAGCTACACCACTCTCACAAGCCTCAAGTCAAAGGGCTGCGAAAGGCGTTTCTTTTAAAAAGAAGAGAAGAAAAGACGTTAACGATAGCGGCGCATCTGCGTCGTTGAAAAGATTGAGTCTGTCCTCACCGTAGCCGGGCTACGGCTGCGGGAAACTCGAACCTTTTCGCCTACCAGCTACACCACTCTCACAAGCCTCAAGTCAAAGGGCTGCGAAAGGCGTTTCTTTTAAAAAGAAGAGAAGAAAAGACGTTAACGATAGCGGCGCATCTGCGTCGTTGAAAAGATTGGGTCTGTCCTCACCGTAGCCGGACTACGGCTGCGGGAAACTCGAACTTTTTCGCCTACCAGTTACACAAGCTTCAAGACGAAGGGATATCGAAAAGAACCCTCTTTGTTTTTCTCACAGACAAGGACCAAACCCAGCCCTTGATCGAAAGGCGAAGAAGCTGACAACGCGCAACAGCAGCGTCTCCGTTCGGAATTGCACTGAAGCACAGCGGAAGAACGCAATTCCAAAAGCTGCGCACGATGATCAGCTTCTTGCCGCCGATCACCAGGCGGCCAAGATAGCGCAAGCGACCTTTTTTGCTCCTTTTTTGGGCGCTGCCAAAAAAGAAAGCCCGCCCGGCAGGGCATGGAAAGCCTTGGGTGCTTCAGCACCCAACAATGACTCTCGCCAAAGGCGCTTCCCACAATAAAAAAAGGGCAGCTTCCAAAGCGGCCCTTCCTTACTCTTCTCATCTCAACAAAAAAGAACTATCCCGCCGAGTCTGCCATGGCGAGCCGAATACCCAAACCAATAAACAAAGAACCAGCGGCCCGCTTGATCCAATGGACATACTTGCCACCGCCGCCAAACACATCAGAAGCCTTGGCGGCAGACCAAGCCCAAATCATATTTATCAAGGTACCGTTAATCGTGAACAAAATCCCCAGAAAGAGAAAGGCCAACGGCTTGGACTCAGCATCCGCCGACACAAACTGAGGCAAAAAAGCAAGAAAAAACAACGCGACTTTGGGATTCAGTGCATTCGTCCAAAAGCCCTGCGAAAAAACCTTTCGCCTAGAGAGAATCTTTTCTTGAGCGTCGCCAGCGTTTCCATTCCCTTTGCACCACATACTCACCCCGATCCAAACGAGATACGCGGCGCCAACATACTTGACGACGGTAAACGCTGTGGCGGATGTCGCCAAAATAGCGGACAGGCCGAGTGCTGCGGCAAAAACATGGACAAAACACCCGGACCCTACGCCGAGTGCTGCCAAAGCTCCGCCTTTCCAGCCATGCGAAGCCCCTCGACTCACAATATAAAAAACGTCCTGCCCAGGAGTAATGTTCAGCAACAACCCGGAAAGAATAAACAGTATGAGGTCGTGAGTGCCGAACATAAAAGAATCTCCGTGCTACCGAATTACGGGTTGAGGGTCATCCGCGGGCATGGGGAAAATGGCGTCATAAGCCCAATTGTACAGATAGGCATAGACCAGAAAGAAAAGGGCAAAACCGATATCGGTCACAAATGCGGCCCAAAGGGAAAGATTCAACCACCATGCCACGAAAGGAACAGTAAGCGTCAGCAAACTGGCTTCGAAACTCACGGCATGAACAGCTCTGAGCCACGGTGGACGATCATTCACCCGACGGCCCAGTTTGACGAGCAGGTGGTCAAAGGCGATATTGAACAGATAATTGCAGCCCATAGCTGTCAACGAAATGATCATGGACATAGTCCCCACCTTGATAAGATCCTTTTGAAGAATCCAGGATGCAAGGGGGGTGCAAGTGAGAAGTCCTATGACTTCAAACATAATTGTGTGGCGAAGCCTGTCTGCTTGAGTACGCATGGGGGAGGTCAATACACCTGCTTCATGCGGTTGTCCATGACTTGAAATACCGAATATCAAAAGCTGTCAAAGTCGGGATATTCATGCCCCCATTTCTCATAAATAGGCTTAAGTTTTCCGGCCTTGTGCAAAACCATTATCCCTTCATCAAAAAACTGCATGACCGTCTTTCCCCGTTCCGTATCATTAAATACGGGATGGTATGATCTGATACCCACTTCTTTCGTATCATATTCCAAACGGTTGAAAGAAAGTCCCGACTTTTTGATAGAATCCTTAATGAACAGCATATCGTCCACGTAAAAATCTGACCGCTCAAGTAAAACCATCTGCAAACACTTCACACCTGACGACAGGTCTCGGATGTGCACAGGCACAGGAAAATCCCATTCATGGTAATATCCCAACTGGCAAGCGACATCCTTGCCCCGTAAAGTTTCCACGCCATGCCAAGGACCAATCAGCTCTTTTCTGAAAAATGCGTAATATTTATCCACATACAAAGGATACCGGGACATGTGCAATTGGTCGCTTGTAGCTTTGTCATCGCAGGTCATCATATCTGCCATCCCTGCGAGAACCAGCTCATCCCCCCGATTTGTAGGAACATACTCATGCTTCACAGAAATTTCATACAAAGCAAATACTTCTCGAAGTACCTCATGGTACAGCCCGGTTCCATCCCTGTGCGTAAAAGTCTCCCACTCTGGACCCGCGGAATAAACTTCTTTCAATTCTGCTCCGTGCGCAGGTGCACAAAACAAAATTATAAAGAATAACATATTAAAAAAACATACTTTTCTCATAGTACAGCCCTGCAATATTATTTTTTTCCGTGTAAACATATTCTATTACAGATTAAATTGATACCCACCACGTAATTATCAATGACTTTTTCAACATCTCTGATGTTTTTTTGAGCATATGCTCATTTCACTTGACGACCACTTTTATGAGTGTATGGTCATTTCAACACTTGTTCATATTAAAGAGGGACTATGGGAAGGCAAAAAAAGCGACGGATGGTGCAACAGGAACCCGACACGACTTATTACAAGCCGCAAGGGATTCCCATGCAAAAACTGAAGAACGCCACGATCACCTTTGAAGACCTTGAAGCGCTTCGCCTTGCGGACGCTGAAGGCCTCTCTCAGATGGATGGGGCCAAGGCGATGGGTGTTTCCCGCGCCACCTTCGGACGAATCCTCTGCGCAGCCAGGTCTATCGTCGCTAATGCGTTGACCAACGGACTCGCCATTCGCATCGAAGGCGGCCATTACACCCTCGCCTGCAAAGGGGCATCTTGCCCCAAAATGCAAGCGGACAACTCGTCCACAACAGATGGAGAAGAAGCTATGCCAGGTATGAATGGAAATGGATCAGGAGCCGGAGGCGGCGGACGATGCATGGGTGGCGGCCAAGGTCGCAAGTCCGGCCAGGGTCGTTGCGTAGGCGGTCAGGGTCGAGGAATGGGCCAAGGTCAAGGCCAGGGCCGTGGAATGGGCGGCGGAGGCCGCGGAATGGGCGGTCAGGGCATGGGCGGCGGCAACGCTGGCATGGGCCGTTCCATGGGAACCGACAATACTCCCCAACAAGCTAATACAACACAACAATTCAAGGATATTACCGTGAAAAAAATTGCAGTTACCAGTGATGGACCGACCCTGAACGACAAAGTTGATCCCCGTTTTGGCCGCGCAGGCGGATTTGTTATCGTTGACCTCGAAACCATGAACGTCGAATACGTAGATAACGGCTCTTCCCAAGCCATGGCTCAGGGTGCTGGAATCCAGGCTGCCGAGAATGTTGCCAATGCAGGTGCTCAGGTACTCCTGACCGGCTATGTTGGTCCCAAGGCCTTCACTGCCCTGCAGGCTGCCGGCATCAAAATCGGTCAGGATGTAGACGGCATGACCGTGGGCGAAGCTGTTGAAAAATTCAAGAACGGCGAAGTTCCCATGGCTGACAACGCCAATGCACAGTCCGGGGGCAACAAGTGATATACGCCGTAGCCAGCGGCAAGGGCGGCACGGGCAAGACGACAATGTCGTCATCCCTGGCCGCCTTGTGGGACTCTCCCATCACTCTGGTGGATTTGGACGTCGAAGAACCAAATTTGCATCTCTTCCTGAAGCCTGATCTGGACGATATCCAGAAGGCGTACATCGAGGTGCCCGAGGCCGACGAAGACAAATGCACCAAGTGCCGGGCCTGTGCCGACATTTGCCAATTCAAAGCGATAACAATCATGGCCGACACCCTGCTCACATTCCCGGAAATGTGCCATGGATGCGGAGCCTGTCTTGAAGTCTGCCCGGAAGGCGCACTCACTCCAGGAAAACGGGAACTCGGTGAAATATGCCGGGGCACGACGAACGGTAATAAATTCATCATGGGACGTCTCCGCATTGGCGAAGCAATGAGTCCTCCTCTTATGCGACAAATTCGTACTGAATTCCCGGCTCTCAGCGCCGAAGGCGACATCCTTATCGATGCCCCTCCCGGCGTAAGCTGTCCGGCCATCGCCGCAGTTATGGACGCAGACTGCATTGTGCTCGTCACGGAACCCACTCCTTTCGGATTCCATGATTTCAAACTCGCTTGGGAAGCATTCAAACCTATGGGAAAACCTATGGGCGCGGTCATCAACAGGGCTGGAATTGGCGACAACACTGTGCAAGAGTTCTGTCGGGAAAACGACATTCCCGTATGGGCTGAAATCCCTTATTCCCGCGATGTAGCTGAGGCCTACTCCAAAGGCGAAGTTATCGCCAAGGCTCTCAAGCCGTTGGAATCAACCTTCACCGCCCTACGCGAAAGCATGCGGACAGCAGCCGTTGAAGCCAAGGAGACACGCCATGCATGAGATCGTTATTATCAGCGGTAAAGGTGGTGCAGGGAAAACCTCCATTACCGGTGCTTTCTCACATCTCGCGGACAAAGCAATCTTGTGCGATCTGGATGTGGACGCCCCTGACCTGCATCTGCTCCTCGACCCCAAGCATGAAACCGAAGAATCATTCAAGTCCGGTAATGAAGCGGTTATCGACAATGAACTGTGTGCCGGTTGCGGCCAATGCGCGGAACTCTGTCGATTCAACGCCATCACCCAGAAGGACGGCCTTTTCACTGTCGCCCCGATGCTGTGTGAAGGATGCAAGCTCTGTGTGGCCCTTTGTCCGACCGAAGCGATTGATTTCCCGGAAAGACACTGTGGACAATGGTATGTTTCACAGACCAGATTTGGCCAGATGGTCCACGCCCAGCTCTTTCCCGGTGAAGAAAATTCAGGCCGACTCGTCACTCTGCTCAAACAGAGAGCACGTGAAATGGCAGAAGAGCAAGGATTGAATCTGGTGTTGTGCGACGGTGCTCCCGGTATCGGTTGCCCTGTCATCAGCTCCATGGCCGGCACCGACCTTGCCGTTGCGGTCACCGAACCCACCCTTTCCGGCCTGCACGATCTCAAACGTGTTGCCGAATTGTGTGATGGATTCCGTACCAAGGTCGCCGTTCTGATCAACAAATGGGACATCAACCCTGATCTTTCAGAGCAAATTGAAACATACTGCAATGAAAAGGGATATACCGTTATAGGACGATTCCCTCATGATAAAAAAGTGGTCGACTCCATGTTGAACCGCCAAGTTATTACGGAATATGAAGACGGTGAACTCTCAAAAACGCTCAAGCAGGCATGGTCGGATATTCTGGACATGCTCAAAGACATAAAAAAGTAACCAAACCTTCAGAAGGAGATAGGAATATGGAAACTCTCGTAGCTGTTCCCACTGCGGAACCCGGTGGCATGGACGCCACTGTTGATGCCCACTTTGGCCACTGCGGCATGTACACTCTCGTGACAGTCGCCGACGGTGAAGTCAAAGACGTAAAAACCGTACCGAGCTGCCCCCACGAACAGGGTGGATGCATGGCTCCGGTGCAGTATCTGGCCGACCAGAACGTCAAGGCCCTGATTTCCGGTGGTATGGGCATGCGCCCACTCATGGGTTTCAACCAGGTTGGCATTGAAGTCTTCCACGGCAATGGTGCTCCCACTGTCAAAACTGCCATTGAAGCTTTCCTGCGTGACAGCCTGCCTGTTTTCACCGCAGAGCAGACCTGCGGCGGCGGCCGATAAACATGTCCATCGTCTTTGCAACACCCCGTGGAGACTCTCTAGGCGAGTTCATTGACTCTCTGGCAGATTCCAGCGGACAAAACATCGACGTGGTGCCCTCCGGTGCCGCCGCTCTCGAAGCGGTCAAGGACGGTGCTGTTAAGTTGGTCGTCATTGACGAAGGGCTGTCCGATTTTGACTCCTTGGCATTGGCCTTGGAAGTCATCAAGGTGAACGCCATGGTCAACACGGCCACTGTCACCTCACTGTCCGACGAAGACTTTCACGACAAAAGTGAAGGTCTCGGCGTACTCAAAGGATTGCCGCTTAATCCCGGCAAAAAAGATGGTGTGGAATTGGCGGAAATTCTCGGCAGAATGTAACCGCAAAAATTCCATTCAGACGAAATGAAGAGGAGATGCTCATGGCATCTCCTCTTTTTTTCGTAGAATCATTGCCAATAGACTCCAGAATCAGCTAATGTTGATCTATATGTATTTCCTGAACGGCAAATCTCTTATCGCCAGCGGGCACAAAGCAGTCATAACGCTGACCATACTCCTTGCCATGTTTTCTATAACAGGGCCGTCTGGGAGTGCAGCTTCAGCGCGGGATAATGATTGGTATCGCGAACATGGTGTCACTGTGATAAATCCAACCAATTCCGCCCCGCTCTCTTTTCAGGGAGTCAACGGGGATCCCAAGGGGTACCTCATTGATATTTGGAAAAAATGGTCGGACAAAACTGGTATTCCCGTTACATTCCAATTTGAAGAATGGGCAAAAACCATTCCCCTTGTTGCCGACGGTGAATACGACATTCACGGCGGCCTTTTCATCAATGATGAGCGTGCTAAATCCCTCGATTTCAGCAGATCCTTTCATGAGCTTGAATCTGCTCTACTTGTCAAAGCCGAATATGACGCTGATCTCTCGACAATCTATGACACCTATATTGTTGGCGTTCTAAAAGGAGGTTATACTGAATATTTTTTACGCAAAAATAAAATCAACATTACAGTCAAAAAATTCTCCACAAACGAAGATATAGCAAAGGCTCTTGCAAATGATACGATTCAGGCTGCTGCCGGAGATCATCCCGTTCTTGGTTTTGAAGTAGGGAAAAAGGGAGGTGGGCACGGTCTCATCGTCAAACAAATACTTTTTACGAAAAACATTCACGGAGCTGTTACCAAAGGGAATAGGGTCCTTCTGAATCTCATGAATCAAGGATTTTCAGACATCTCCATGGCCGAATACAAGAACATCGCCAGTCACTGGTTCGTCTTTCATGCAAAAAAAACCGAATGGGTCAGATATGGCCTCATTGCAGTGACGATTCTTTTCATTGCCGTCATCACCTCCATTCTCCTTGGTCGCAGCAAAGCCGGACTTGATTTCGAAGAGTAAAGTATCTCTTTACCCCTCTCTGTCCATACCCCTGTAATTCACTGCTTCGGCCAGGTGGTCGACACCTATTTCATCAGCTCCGGCTAGATCCGCTATGGTGCGACTTATGCGTAAAATACGAGTATACGCTCTGGCGGATAGCCCCAACGATTCCACGGCCTGTTTGAGAAATCCGTGTTCGGATTCCCCCAAGGCGCAAAACTCTTCCAATGCCGAGCCATCCAGTTCAGCGTTCAGCGAAAAATACATCCCCTCATATCGCTGGACCTGAATATCACGAGCAGCCAAAATATGAGCACGCATGGTGGCCGAATCCACCTCACTTCGTGCCTTTTTCAAATCCTCGTAGGGAACCGCAGGCACGTCCACATGCAAATCGATACGGTCAAGAAGCGGGCCGGAGATTTTCCCTCGATACCGCTGCACAGCCAACGGAGAACAGGTGCACGTATGCGTATCGTCTGACATATACCCGCACGGACACGGGTTCATGGCTGCCACAAGCATTACATCTGCCGGATATTTTAACGTCATGAGCGAGCGCGAAATCGAGACTTCCCCATCTTCAAGCGGTTGCCGCAAAACTTCGAGAACGGCCTTCTTGAACTCAGGCATTTCATCAAGAAAAAGCACCCCTCGATGTGCCAAGGACGTTTCACCCGGTTGAGGATATCGCCCGCCTCCGATGAGACCGACATCCGAAATGGTATGATGGGGTGTCCTGAATGGACGGGTGACCATAAGGGCACGGTCTTTCTGAAGCAATCCGGCCACGGAATATATCTTGGTCACTTCCAAAGCTTCTTCAAAACGCAAAGGTGGGAGCACCGTGGGAATACGCTTGGCAAGCATGGTCTTTCCCGATCCGGGAGGCCCGATGAACAACAGATTATGTCCGCCAGCCGCCGCAATTTCAATGGCGCGCTTGGCGTGTTCCTGCCCTTTAACTTCACCGAAATCCACACGATGTGACTGCCGTTCATTCCAAAGAGTATCGATGTCCACGGCTGTAGGTTCAACTTCTTCCTCGCCCAAAAGCATACGGACGACCTGTCCAAGGTCAGATGCACCGATAACCGGGATGTCCTTGACTACAGCCCCCTCCCGTCCGTTGGATGCCGGGACAATGATACCCTTGCCGGATTCCTGTCGCGCCGCCAACGCCAGAGGCAAAACACCGGGGACCGACTTGAGGTCGCCAGTCAAGGACAGTTCTCCCGCCATAAACCAACCATCAGCATTTTCTGGTTTGATGATGCCCATACCGACCAGAATCCCAATGGCGAGCGGCAGATCATAGGCACTGCCCGCCTTGCGGACGTCAGCCGGAGCCAGATTCACGGTAATCCGTGCTGGTGGCACCTTGAACCCGCAATTCTTAAGCGCAGAAAACACTCGCTCCTTGGACTCTTTAACAGCGCCCTCGGCAAGACCAACCATGGTAAAACAGGGCATCCCGGAACGGGAAAAATCAACTTCGAGCTGAACCTTAAAAGCATCGATGCCCATAAGGGCTGCACAGGAAACTTTGGCAATCATATGAGGTATCCGTCTGAAATTGGTAACAACTCTGAAGTTACTAACCAAACCCATGACATTCTGCAAACGAATATCACATAGGCGAACAGATGGATGCACAACACACGGAACCCACCAATATATTTTCTGATCTATTTATATTGTGTTTTATATTGATCAAAACTCAATAAGAAAAGGCCGAACATCAGTCCGGCCTTTTCGTTTGCGCTGTTAGAAACGTTTAAACCCGCCATCCATCTCCATATTCACGGACGCTCTCTTATTATACTCCCTAGGGGACCTGTTCACCATTCCCTGACTGGGTTGGCTGGCATCTCCAAGGTCAAAGAAAGAAACTGTCTGCTGAAGCTGAACAGCCTGCGCTGACAACTGCTCGGATGTGGATGACATTTCCTCTGAAGCTGCGGCATTCTGCTGCACGACTTCATCAAGCTGTCGAATGGCGTTATTTATCTGAGAAGCCCCCGTACTCTGCTCGTTACTGGCTGCTGTAATCTCTTCCACCAGTTGCGCTGTACGCTGAATATCCGGGACCAATTTGCCCAACAATTCGCCGGCACGATCCGCTACATCGACACTGCTCACCGCCAACTGACTGATTTCGCCAGCAGCAAGGCCAGAACGTTCTGCCAGCTTGCGAACCTCTGCGGCGACCACGGCAAAACCCTTCCCATGTTCTCCAGCTCGAGCGGCCTCAATGGCGGCATTGAGAGCAAGAAGATTTGTCTGTCTGGCGATCTCCTCAATAATACTGATTCTATCCGCTATTTCGCGCATGGCTGTGACTGATTTAGAAACAGCCGTCCCGCTTTCCGCTGCTTGTTTTGCTGCACCGTTAGCAAGAATTTGTGTCTCAGTAGCACTACCCGCATTCTGTTGAATGTTAGCAGTCATCTCTTCCATACTCGCTGAAACTTCCTCAATGGAAGCGGCTTGTTCTGTGGCTCCCTGTGAAAGAATAATGGAAGTTGAAGACAACTCTTCCGACCCTGATGTAACATTGCCCGTTACGGAATGAACTTCGCCGACAACCTGCCTCAACTTTTTGACCATTTTCACAAGAGTGAAAATCATGAGACCGATTTCATCCTTGCCGGAATAATTCGTGTCAACGACAAGATTCCCTTCTGCAATGGATTCGGCAATAGTTACTCCCGCAGTAATCGCCGTGTTGATCTTTCGGCTAAAATAAAAAGAAATTAGCACCGCAATAATACCAGAAATAGTAATGGCGATAAGTAATGTTAACAAAACCTTGGATCGAATCTGTTGTAATGACGAAGCATCAAAATCAGCACCAATAACAGCAATGGTTTCCCCGTTAACAACGATTGGGCTCAAAATGGATTTAAATGTTCCATATTCATCAGTATAAATTTCAGGATAAATCATTTTCCGGGAAGTATAGACCTTATCTAACTCAGGAGGTGCGCCTTCATAGATTTGCAGAGGTTTTGGATCGCCTGTCAGCATCGCTGCATCCATAAGAAATCTATACTGGCCAGTGGGGGTACGTTCGACGACATAGAGGTAAGCAAGATCAAAAATATCCACTATTGCAGCCAATTCATGCAGTTTATTCATGAAAAATTCGTTTTTTTCAGAACCGCCCTTAACATACGGCTTCACGTCGTCGAGGCCTATTTTGTTCAGAGTTGTCTCGGCACTTCTCTTCAGCGCAACCTCCAGATTGGTCACCTCACTACTGTAATATTGGCTAAACAAAATCGCCCCGGTCAAACTTGCCGACAGGAGCGTTACCAGCATAAGCATTCCAATTATTTTGAACCGAATCGACTGATACCATTTCATCATAATCCCCTTTCTGCTTATTAAAAATTATTATACTTTTTCAATGGGGAAATAGGCCTATGCCTGAGGATAGGCTATTATAATATACTAATATAATGATTGAATTTCATTCTCAGCTCTCATAAAAAGATCGTCATTCGACATAGTTTCAAACTGATGATTTTCCTCCTCCCAAGAAACAAAACCGCAGCTTTAATACCAGTCCCAATGTCACCATAACTTTCTGTCCAACATCAAACTTCTTGATAAAAGGAAATTCCAGTCCTTCAATTTACCAACCACGCACACTTTGCGCTTTTTATCACAATATATTAATGCAAATAATATTATTTATTTATAAGATTCTCTTCTCTACGTGAAACAAATCACATTACCCCCACTTCATTGCGATCATCTTCAGCTTTCGCTATGAGTTTATGTTAATTCATCGATAAACTTCAGACGGATAGCACCGGAGACAAATTTGAGAGCTGCAACAAAACACACAGTCACGTTTTTTCTGGCTCAATTAACGCTCCCTGTTCGCAAAATAATGGTTAAAACAGCTGTCGATTGTGCAGCGCAAGTAGCAAAGGTTTTGTCTTTCAATGAAAAAGATACCTTTGGTATCAAATTGGCTGTTGATGAAGCTTTTTGTAATGCTGTTGACCACTTCTCCGGTCCTGTAAAAGAAACTGAACGTATTCATATAGAATTTTCCGTCGAAGAAGAGTTCCTGATTATTTCCATCAGGGAAAAAGGTATCCCATTCAATCTGGGTCAGGCCGAACGTTACACGCCCGATTGCCTTGAAAACATGAATAAACCCGGTCTGGGTACTCTTCTGATGCACCAATCCATGGATTCAGTAGAATTGTTCGTCCATGGTCGGGAAGGAAAGGAAACACGGCTGAAAAAGCGGTTGGCCTATGGCGCGTTACCACCGGAATTACTCGACACAAAAACCGTCAAAAAGGGAAAAAAACGAATCACAGTCAAAGAGCCTGAAATCCGCTTGACCACAATCGAAGACCTGCCGGAAGTCTGCAGACTTGCATGGCGCTGTTACGGATACACTCAGGAAGAATTTCTCTACGACCTTGAGGCACTGACTCAAAAAGTGAAACACAATGAGTTTTTGTCCGCCACGGTATATGACCCTGAAAGTGGTGCCATGATCGGTCACGCTGGCTTCAAATATCATGACCCCGCTGTCAAAGTTCCCGAGCTTGGACTGGCGTTTGTGGACCCAACATATCGCTCCCCAGGTTTGCCCAAGAAAGTGGCACGACTACTCTTTGATATTGCCGAAGCTGAAGGAGATTGGGGCATATTTGATTGCTCTGTGACCACGCACACATTTTCCCAGAAAGGTATGCAAGAAATGGGTTCAAGGCCGTGCAGTCTGTTTCTGGGCATCGCCGCTTCTGGCATGCAGGCCAAAGAACTCGCCACCTCAAAACAAAACAAAGGCTCGGTCATAAACCACTACTTCGCTTTGGATCGTTCACCAAAAACCATATACGTACCACCACGGCATACAAATATGGTAGCCGAAATCTACTCATGGCTCGAAATCCCACGAGAAATTGAGCACGGCCAGACTCAACCGCCTTCAGGCGAATCATCAATCAGCATATTTCCCTTACCCGATGAACTCAACGTGGCTTTTATTATTGTTCATACCATCGGAGAATCGACGAAACGGGACATTGCAGAAGGCTTGCATCAATGCAAAATGGACCGTCGGGATGCCCTTTATGCCTTCCTCCCTCTGGGTGTTCCCGCTTCGCCGCGCCTAGTCGAAGAATGCGAACAAATGGGTTTTTCATTTGCAGGGATTATGCCTCATATTCACGACGGAGACGACAGGATCATTATGCAGTACGTCGATGTCCCACTCAATATGGAAGCGATCAGGGTATACGGTGACATGTCCAGGGAATTATTCTCATACATTACGGAAGAGCAACAACGCGTACAAAGCTTACTGTAGAAAACATCCTCTTCTCATCATCGGTGTTCCGTCTGCGGCGCAGACACTTTATAATAGTGGATAATATTCAACTCATCTATATTCTCGTCTAATCGTAAAAATCCGACAGGAGATTCACATGGGCATCAGAACAAAAATATTCGCCCCGTTGCTGATAGTCACGTTGGTAATGATTGCAGGTGGCTTTTTTAGCCTCAATTCTCAATTCAATACCCTCAAAGAGTCTTTTGTATCCCTCATCATCAAAGGCAAGGTGGAGGATATGCAACAATCCATTGTCAAAATGTCTGGCAACGCATTGGAGCAGGCAGCTCTATTCAGCAAAATGCCCGCTGTTGTCGACGCATTTTCCATAGCCAATATGGGAAACATGAATGACCCGATGGACCCAAGGGCACAGGAAGCCAGAGAACAATTGCGTACGGCACTCGCTCCAGTTCTCAAAGGATACAAGGACACGGTCGGCTCCAGTTTCAGAGCCCATTTCCACCTGCCAACTGCGCGAAGTCTGGTTCGCGTCTGGCGTGAAAAGCAGGCAAAGAAAAACGGAAAATGGGTCGATATTTCGGATGATCTGTCCAGTTTCCGAAACACAGTTATCGATGTAAATAGGGATCACAAGGCAGTTCTGGGAATTGAACCGGGACGAGGCGGATTCACCATTCGTGGATTGGCTCCTGTCACTGGAACAGAAGGACAGCATCTTGGCTCCGTTGAAGTTCTCATAGGATTTTCCGGAATCCTCAAAACCATGGAATCTTCAGGTGACATCAAAACGCTTCTGTACATGGACTCCAAATTACTGCCCATCACCACCAAACTGCAAGACCAGACGAAAAACCCCATCAGAGATGGCAAATACGTACTCGTATATGGGCAAAAAAATGACGCAACTCAAACCATGGCAACAGACGATATCCTGCAAAAAGGGATGACAAACACCACGATATCTCTCGCTGGCGATAATGCTTTGGGCGCATTCCCGGTCAAAGATTACCGAGGGGAAGTCATTGGTGTCATCGTCCTGTCCATGGACATTGCTACACAGGGAGCCATGATTTCCACGGTCATGTGGGTCATCATGGCCATCATGCTCGCCATGGTTATTGCCCCGGTTCTCATCATTCTTTGGGTGCTCCAAAAATCTATCATGAATCCCATGTCTGATTGCACAAACATTGTATCCCGCATTTCCGAGGGAGACCTCAGCCATGTGGACTGTGAAAAACGCAATGATGAAATGGGAACAATACTCGGAGCCATGGACACAATGAGTTCCAAACTCAACAACACGCTTAGAGACGTACAACAGGTCTCGAAAGACGTCTCTTCCGAATGCCATGGACTTGCCAATGCGAGCGACGGCCTGTCGCAAGGTGCCACGGAACAGGCAGCCGGACTTGAGCAGGTATCCGCCAGCATGGAAGAAATGTCCGGCAGTATCCGCCAGGCATCCGCAACAGCACTCAAGACAGAAAAAGTTGCAGCAAAGGCAGCTAAAGACGCCGAAGTTGGTGGTCAGGCAGTCAGCAGAACCTTGGAAGCCATGAAGAAAATTGCCGAAGAAATCAGCATAATCGAAGATATCGCACGGCAAACCAATCTGCTTGCCCTGAACGCAGCCATTGAAGCTGCACGGGCTGGCGAGGCCGGAAAGGGATTCGCCGTGGTAGCTGCCGAAGTTCGCAAACTGGCTGAACGCAGCGGTAACGCCGCAGCCGGAATCAGTGAGCTCTCATCGACCAGTGTGGCTGTGGCCGAAGAAGCCGGAAAGCTCCTGGAACAGATTGTCCCAGACATTCAGTCCACAGCAGAGCTTATTCAGGAGATATCAGCCGCCACCGCCGAACAGAATTCCGGCGTGACACAGATTACCGGCGCATTACAGGAATCCGACCGCGTCGTTCAGCAAAACGCAGCAGCAGCATCACAGGTTGCCCAAGCAGCAGCAAGTTTGTCGGACAAGGTCCTGCAACTCGATACCTCCATCAGCTTCTTCAAGCTCAATGATTCCATTTGTGATCCTACCACTCAGTACCAGAGAACGAATGAAGTACAGGGGTACAGGGCTCTCCCTGAAGACGAATTCCAGAAATTCTAAAAGAACAGCCCCTGATCGTACGTGCGATCAGGGGCCGTTTGCTTTCTAAGACTTACCATTCCCAAAGTCACATGGAAAACGACTGCTTATTCCTTCCAAGTCTACCTTTTCACCACGGACATAATTGTACACGTTCATCTCGTGCACCACTTGAAGCCATAAGGGTCCGGTCTCGGCCTGAATAACCGGCGCCATGTCATAAATCGACGGGTGATCCACCCAAAAAACCGTGTGAGGATTATCCCGACGTTCAAGCAGGCTGACAAAAGCGTTGGTCGCATCCTTGAAATCATAAAATTCCCCATCACAGAACTGCAACCCGTTGGGAAAGTTTATATACAATGTATCTGATGGTTTGAGATCGTCTGTATTCAGAGAATTGACAACCCCATGTAGACATTGGATAAATCCTGTAGACAATGCGTCATCGTTGTCCAACCGCGTCGTCAAAAACCAGTCAACGTCAGGCGCAATTTCGTGCATGGCATGAACAGTTTGCGGCGTAATAGTGTCGAACGCCCCGCAATAGACCGGCGTAAAGTTTCTGTATTTAGCATAAATAGTAATAAAATTTTTATACCGATCAGGAGTCTGCTCATCAAAAAGAACCAACCATGTAAAATCCTGATTTCTCTGTGCCTGTACCGTAGGGAAACAGTACTTTTGAAACAACTCCAGTCGTAATGACAACCAAGTGTCTTCAAGTCTTTTCGGAAAATCAATGGGATAGATGTTCACATTGAAACGGGTGATGATAAAATGATGATACTTCACATTCCTCCTCAGCGTACGATGGATACAAAGATAAAAACAATATATCATCAGCTGAAGATTCAAACAATCACACGCCTCTTCATACTTAGAGAATGGAAATTATGAACACGCAACCCGGCTCTGGATTCTCCCACAGTTACCTGCTAAAACCACCTTTCCAATGACAAATCCATGGAGGACCCATGCGGACCATTATTATAGCCTTGATGCTCGTGCTAACACTTGCTGCCTGTGGAACCAAAGATGATTCCGTCGAATCACCCATGCCGGATGCCGAAGCGGCAGAACAAACCGCTGCCCCAGCCCCTGCGCCAGCTACGGACGATCAAAATCAAAAATCCACCAACACCCTCAAGGATGAAATTCCGGATGGCCCGGTTGGCACACTGCAACTCGCAGACGGTTCCACCATTGTCATCAGCGAACTAATCAAACTCGGCAAATACTATTTATACATGTCCGGCAAACTCAATGGCCGTTCTTCCACCGTGGTCAGCTTCACCCGATTTAAAGATTTTACAAATTTCGAAGCGTTCATTTTCAAAGATCAACACAATTTCATCGTCACCACCAAAAAAGGCAAGGAACTGATCTTCATGGACGCCCGCATCTATATGGGAAGTGACAGCGCGGACACATATTCTTTTTATACCATTGACAATAATCTGGATAAACAGCTCGTCACCGTGAAAAAAAGCAATGTGGCCACCATCAAAATAAATTAGTCACACCACGACTTTCTGCCTCCTTTTATCAAGCGAAACGCTGATCCGACTCTTGACGTCTAGATAAATTCTAGATAAAAGATCGATAAGTTTCGTTGTTCACTTTTTCATATTTTTCAAGGGTGACGATTGGTGACGATTTGACACACGGAGGACAGATGATCCGACTTTCATTTGGTTCCATACCCCAAAAGGTCGTTGTCAGGCTTGGTAAAAAGAATACGCTTAATCACGCATTGAAGGGCAGACAAAGCACTATTTCCTGCATCTGGGATACACGTCTCAGATCCAGGCCCCGACGACTCAGTCTGACCACCAGAAATACAGTCCCCATACAACCCAGAATGAGTAAATATCATGGCAGATACCTATACGCATAAAGACCTCGCCAAACTCTGCGGCGTGTCAGAGACCACTATCAAAAGTTACCGCCGAAAATTTCAGGGATTCATCCCCGTATTGACCCGAGGCAAGCCTATCCGTTTCAAAAATGAAGCTGGTGACGTCTGTCTCAAGATCCGCGATTGTTTTGCCAAAGGCATGTCTGTTGAAGAAACACACAAAGTCTTAAAGGAAAACTTCAAGGAAGCTCCTGTTACTCGCCCGCGCCGCGCTCAGGCCACAAGCCAGCCAGTTACAGCACCTACTGGAGTGTCGCAGGAATACATGGAAAAATTCTTCGCTACTGCAGGACAAATGATGCAGGGCATGGCTGGTCTGGCCACGGCACAGGCCAAAGCAGAGCAGCGGTTGCGCAAGGTAGAATCTGTTTTGGAAAAACTTCTTGAGCTTGAATCGCGCAACAAAGAATCCTCAGAACGCCTCCTTGATAAACAGGAAAACGCACCCGAAAAAACCGTTGCTCCAAAAGTCGAGCCTGAAACAAAAGTTCGCGCACGAAAAATAGTTAATGTCCGCAGCCCGGAAGGTGAGGTTAAATCTTACGCCCTTGAAAAGCCTACTGAGCTTGAAAGGCCATCAGATGCTTTTCTGAACACCCCTATAGTCATCAAGAATGAACAGGATGAATTTCTCGGCGTACCCGGAAGACTCCCTTTATCCGGTTTTGTGGAAATTCTGGCTCGTGAGGCTGAAGAATCCGGTATCTCAAATACATACTGGTATCGTGACGGCGATATCTGGATATTTGTCCTGACTTCTCCCAATGGTGAATCCCAAGCTCTTTACTTCTCCTCTACCACCACACCCAGAGGAAATTTGGTGGTGCTCCTTGAACGACTCGATGTGAATGGAGCAGAAGCCTCTTCTCAATTCCTTCAGGAATATTTCCGTCAGGTGAAGGATAAAATATAGACTCAGCCCCTCCCATCCCTCTCTTTTTCTCAACTTTTGAGTCGCTTCGCGAATGTGGGTAGATGTGAGCATGAATATCCTTCTAATAGATAACAATGACAGTTTTACTCGAAACCTTGAGCATTTGATTGTTTCGACGGTGGATAGCTGCGTTGTTGATATCAAACCATATTCACAGTTGGATTCGCTCAAGTATTCGGCGTATGATCTCATCATTATTTCACCGGGACCGGGAGAGCCTGCCGAATATCCCGGCTATGAACAGATATTCAATGCTGACAAGCCAGTGTTGGGAATTTGTCTTGGCATGCAAATCATCAATGAATTGCACGGAGGGTCCACCGGTCGGTTGGATGGCTGTGTACACGGAAAAACCGATTTGATTGAATTTGATGGTACGAAATGTGTAGTGGCTCGGTATCATTCCCTCAAGGTGACAAAGGTTGGCAATACGTTGGATGTATTGGCTGTGAACCGGGACGATATAGTCATGTGTCTCGGCAATGCTGAAAAACGACTTCTCGGTTATCAATTTCATCCCGAGTCATTCATGACACCGGACGGAGGCTGGTACATTGCATTTGCCCTGCACTTTCTCGGCCTCAATTAATCAAGCACAATTTGATAGATTTGCTGGATTATTGGCCCGTGATCTTGACGCTGAAATGATTTTGTCAGCCGATGGATATCCCGCGCAAACTCGCTCAGTTGTCGGTGTACATCCTATGGCGGAACTCATTATCACGGAAGCGACAACGCCGGAACAGCTCAAGATGTTCTGTTTTGATTCGCTTGGCCCTGCCCTTGGTTTCATCAGCTATACCTACGGCATGATGTTGCGAGGCATCGCCTCTTCCAAGTCATATGACTTTCCCCTCGGTCATCTTAAAAAATATAAAGCCCTTGTTTCCTTTGAAAATGGAAAAGTGACGTTTTCATCCAGTCATCAAACATTGATCGACACGCTCACAAAAATGCTGGAAAACATGACAGCTGAAAATAAAACGCTGCCCGATTACGAACAGTCACTTTCCGGAATGAAAGCATCTCTCGACAAGACTGGATATGAAGATGGTGTCCGTCAAACTCTGGAGTATATCCGGTCCGGTCATACGTATCAGTTAAATCTGACCACACGTCTTTCATGGCATTGTCCAGAACTCGATCCACTCGCTCTTTTCATAACCTTGCGCCGTAAGCATCCTGCTCCGTTTTACGCATGGCTTATCAGCGGTCAAAAACGCATATTATCTACATCACCAGAACGATTCCTGGCTGTACGAGATGGGCAGGTCTTATCCCAACCCATCAAAGGCACGCTTCGTTTTGACATTCTTACACCTGACGCACATCGACAATTAACGGATTCTCCCAAAGAATCAGCTGAACTTTCCATGATTGTTGATCTTGTGCGCAATGATATATCTGCTAATTGTGATTATGGTTCAGTGCATGTCAAAAATCATAAATCCGTGTTTGCAGTGGATAACCTTCTCCAGATGTATGCCGACGTTCATGGCACCCTGCGCACCGACAAGGATTGTCTTGATCTCTTTCTTGACGCCTTTCCAGGAGGCTCCATTACCGGGTGCCCAAAAAAAAGTTCCATGGAGATCATAGAGCAACTGGAGCCACACAGCCGGGGTGTCTATTGCGGCTCGGTCGTGTTCATTGAAGACGAACGAAACATGGATTCATCCATTGTTATCCGTACCGCAACATTCGACATGGAAACACACATGCTCGACTCGTATGTCGGAAGCGGTATCGTTGTAGACTCGGACCCCGTGAGAGAGTATCAAGAGACAATGGCCAAAGCTGAAAAATTTCTTGTGCTGGGAGAATCATGATCCACTATTACAACAACACCTACACGCTCGGAACTGTCAGCCTTGACCCGAGTGCTCCGGCGTTCCGATATGGCGCAGGATTTTTTGAAACCATTTACTACAATGGCCGAAACATCTGCCATCTCGACCAGCATCTCGACCGAATTCTCTATTCACTCCGATCTTTTGGCGTGAAATATGAAACTACGGATTTCGAGGAAGTTATCGAACAAGTTCTCAACCGCAATGGATTGACTGGTCAGACTGCGCGGGTCAACATTTTCTACCCCATGGAAACCAACGGCGCATCCCCTGTCATCACCGCTGTAGCTCACGACCCGAAGCCATACAAGGCATATAGGCTCTGCGTCTGCAAAGACCATCACGTATCCACACTCAACGCACACAAAACCACCAGCTACATGTTTTTTCATCTGGCCATGCAACAGGCCAAGGCTCGTGGTTTTGACGATGCCGCCCTGTTCGACCTTGAGGACAATCTTCTTGAAGCCACCACTGGTGCACTTGTACTCAAAAAGGAAGGTTCATTCGTTAGCGTAGACTCTCCCTACAGGCTTCCTTCAACCGCCCTCGCCATAGCTTCGCAAACTCTCGATATTATTCCTGTCCGTTTGCCTTTGGACGAACTGCATTCATTCCGGCATGCATATATTCTCAACTCCATTGTCGGCATGCGGCCTGTGGTCGCCATCGGTGAAACCGCATTTGTCCCTGACGAAGACACATGTCAGGATGTAATGCATGCTGTCCTTGAGACATCATGATTAAGTAACACGCCATGATCTGCACTGGCTGTACAAAAACTGTAGGGACGGGTACATAGAGCTGCATGATGGTCAATGTCGAACATCTCTCATACAACTTCGGGGCCTATTGGGCGCTCAAGGATATCTCGTTCTCACTGGGCAAAGGTGAATTCCTTTTTCTGACCGGTCATTCCGGGGCGGGCAAGACTACCCTGTTACGACTGCTCTATGGCGCCCTTCCCATGCGGAGAGGTCGTGCATCCGTCGCAGGTTTTCAACTTAATAATTTGAAAAAACGACATATCCCACAACTACGCCGCAAGGTCGGTGTAGTCTTTCAGGATTTCAAAATTTTACCCACACACACTGTCTTCGACAACGTGGCCATGGCGCTGGAAGTCCGCGGTATGCCGCGCACGCACCTTGAACGCCGAGTTCGCGCCATCATTCGTGCCATGGGACTGGAAACAAAAAGTTATTCCACCTGTGAACGATTGTCCGGTGGTGAACAGCAACGTGTTGCCATTGCCCGGTCCATGGTCGCCAACCCCGAACTGATTCTGGCCGACGAACCCACCGGAAATCTTGACGTCGATCTGACTATGCACTTAATGGAAATTTTCAAGCAGTTTCATACCTACGGTACTTCAGTTATCATGGCGACCCATAGTCGTGAAGTACTCCAATGTGTCCCCAATGCGACGATTCTTCATCTTGAAGACGGACGCATCACAAAGGTCAACGGTTCTGCTCCCCATGAAGAAAAAGAAAGTGCCTTTGGCGGAGTGAAATTATGATCGCCCAATTTCTTCGCCTCACAGGCCGTGGCATTGCCGATCTTCGACTCCATCCGTTTGCCCAATTACTTACTCTGGTGGCCGTGGCCATGGTCACATTGCTCACCGGTCTGATCCTCATCGGGTTGCACAACATCAATCTCGAACTCCTGAAATCCCGGGGACAAGTAGAATTTCAAATCTACTGGAAAACAGACGCCAAGGTCGAAGCCGTGCTTGAAGACTGGAATGTCATCAAATCCATGGAACACCTGATGGTGTTTAAAACTTTCACGCCTCAAAGTGCCTTGACCGAACTCGCGACGACCCTTGGCGAAACCGGCGATTTTTCCTGGTTGGCAGATAATAATCCTCTGCCTTATTCTGGCCTGGCTTCATACGCCGTTCCCCCAGATGCGCAGAACAATGGATGGGCTGAAAAACTGCTCACTCAACTCAACTCCCTGCCCGCTGTTGCGAAGGTCAATTACACGCCATTTCAGGCTGATCTCGCCCAAAGTTGGCGGACTATGTCACATGCTGTCATCTGGCCAGTACTCGGCTTTCTCGGCTTAATCGTCTCGCTCGTTGTGCACAACACAATCAAGCTTTCATTACTCACACGCATGGATGAAGTTGAGATTCTGTCGTTGGTAGGTGCAAAACCTGCGTATATTCGCTGGCCGTTGCTCACTGGCGGGTTCATTCAGGGAATTATTGGATCAGGGGCAGGTATCGGTCTATTGGCTGTGGTTCATTCGTTCATTGCTGAAGTTTTCAATTTTCCACCGTTCCTGTTTGAAATTCAATTTCTGCCTATAAATCAAGTCATGATACTGGCCGGAGCCGTTACGCTTGTATCCATCTGTTCAAGTTGGGTCGCAGTGAGGTAGGAATGCCTCTCCTTTTCCTCAACTTTTTTATGTGCTTCGCAAAATTCTATTTACTATTCTTTTAATCACACAAAGACTTCATTAAAAGCACACAAAAGGCCTGCCAAGAAAACTCGGCAGGCCTTTTATTGTTGTATATCAATTTGGTTAGAAGCTGGGGATGTCGTCTACTTTTTCTGAAAGCAGGAACTCGCCCTTTTCAATCCAATCCTTGAGTTTATCGGCTACTTCCAATGACATGCTGTAGCTTGTAACAGGCACGGTCGAGGTGGCCTTGCCGTTGACTTCAATCTCACCGCTGCGCAGTTGCTCGAACGTGACACGGGCCAATTCACGGGGGATGCCGTTGGGATAATCATACCCATAGTCTTTGACCGGCATGGTGATATCCGCATCGGACACGCCGGTAAACCAGGCCATTTCTTCGTTAAGAATCGGGATGGGAATGCCTACACCGACTGCCAATGATACGCCATAACCGATGAGTGATTGAGCGCGCACATACCGGGCATCCATCTGTTTGAAGTCACCCTTGAGCATCAAAGTACCCGACGGATTTTCCGGCAACCCGCGATCATTTCGTTTTGGCTTTTGCACATGCTGGGTGCCTTCGCCAATGACATACCCAACACCGCCACCAAGGAATATCCGTGTCCCCATGCCAATGGTCCGGTAATACGGATCGTTAAACAGTGGTGACAAATGACCGGAAGTGGCAAAGTTTGCATTGGAACAATTCGATTTGAGCGGTCCCATGTACGTATAAATGGTACGGCTGGTCAGGTTCACGGCCGCATTGTAATTCTGATAGCAGTTGCGCGGATTGAGCATGACTGCGTTCGGCAGATCAGCCAGGGTCACATCCTTATCAAGTTCACGGCGCGGATAACAATCGGTGCCATAGGACTCAGCTCGCAAATGCACGGCTTTGCCACGAAGCAAATCTTCCATGACATGCGCTCCACCGTACGCAAAGCGACCCGGATGAACCTTGTTAAGGGGATCGTCTTCGGAAGCCTCTGTAGCCCCCAAATACGCGTCTACAGCGGCAATGCCTGAATAGCAGAGGACGTTATTTAACCAAAGCTTGGAAACTTTCATTACCGGCGGTTGCTGCCCTATATTAAAAAGCAGGCCGGACGAACACATAGGCGAGAAGGTTCCAGTAGTGACGACATCCACTTCCTTGGCCGCCTTAACCTTGCCTTCCTTTTTCACGATCGCAATCATTTCCTCGGCATTGACCACCACGGCCTTGCCCTTGCGAATTCGTTCGTTAATCTCTTTGACTGTTTTATTCACTTCAAACTGTGCCATACGTAATTGCCTCCGGCGGCCAGGGAACCACTTTGGATTGGAATTATACCCCTGACCCCCCTTCCTGAACTTTTCCTCTCCACGACATATGCCGCAGGGAGAGTCTTGGTTATTGGTTCACCACTTGTAATCGAATTTCGCCCGAAGGAAAACACTGTTGTTGATCTGTATTTTTCACAGCGTAAAAAAACAGTTTTTTGAGTGGGAAATCAAAGAGGATACGGAATGGAAAAACCATGTTTTCAACAAGTACGACATATTGGACGAAAATCAGGGGTAAAACAGCCTGTTTTTCCCCTGATTTCGGGCTGAAAAGCTTGGCTTTAGGTATATTATAAGGTATAGATCCTAAGAAATTTCGCGGGTTTTTTTTGATTCTCGTTCATATTTTTCGCGGATAATAATTTCAGTTCATAAAAACAGACACTTAACAAAAAGACCACACAGTGAAAGAGCCTCTTCGTCAACATCTTCTTCAAACATGCTCGGATGATGATCTCAAGCGTTGGTTTGACCCTCTGGAATTTGAGTATTCCGAGGAAAACAAAAAACTGACTGTGGGATTTCCGCATGCTTTTTTTGCTAAATGGTTCGAAACTGACATTCAGGACAAATTTGAAGCCCAGCTCAACCTGTTCTTTGGGAACGGCTATCTCGTCAGCTACAAGGACAGTGACACATCCGACAAGTCTAAAGGTGTACAGGTTGCCGATGTGGTCAAACGCATCGACTTCCCATTTGGTCAGGAATTCACCTTTGACACTTTTCTGATCAACAAGAAAAACTACTTTCCTATAGCTTCGGCCAAAGAAGTATCCAAGCAGACCGGTTCATTGTTCAATCCGTTCATTATTTGCGGACCGGGCGGTTCAGGTAAAACTCACCTTCTCAAGTCCGTGGGCAATGAAATAAGCAAAAAGAACGACTATTCCACTGTCTTTATGGGCTCCATGGATGAACTGAATTCTCTATACTCAATCCGGTTCAAAGGTGATCCGTTCAAAGCCAGAAATTACCTGTTCGAATATGACTTTCTGTTTATTGACGACTTCCAGAAAATTAAGGAACATCCGCATTTTCAACAGGAACTCGTCAATATTTTCAACCACTTTTACGACAATAAAAAACAGATGGTACTGGCTTGTCGTGAAAAAGTGACCAGTTACGACTTCCTTGATGACAATCTGCAATCCCGTCTTGGCTGGGGGCTTATCGTTACACTGAAGGAACCTGATCTGGAAATCAGAGTGGGCTATATTCAGCGTCAGGCGCGTGCAAAACGTCTGACCCTTACCAAGGATCAGATTCTGACCTTGGCGCAGCGATTCACTGATTTTCGATACTTACAGGGCATTCTGCTCAAGCTGTTCGCCTTCAAGGAACTGGTCAAACAGGATCTCTCACAAAAAGACTTTGAACATATCCTCGCCAACACCGAGGAAAAGACCACGGATGATCTTACACCCAAAAAGATTCTCAGCGTGGTTTCCGAACATTTTAACATCCACGTCAAAGATCTTATCGGCACTAAACGGCACCAGCACATTGCTCAGGCCCGACAGGTAGCCATGTATCTTTGTCGTCAGATGCTCAGCACATCCTATCCGGCTCTGGGAAGAACATTTGGTGGAAAAGATCACTCAACTGTTCTTTATTCCGTAAAAAAAATTGAACAATTACAGGAAGATGATTTCGAATTGAAACAACTGTTGAAAACGTTGAAGAATAAATGTCGCATGTAGTGACAAACGTGAATTAAGACCATTTTACGAAAAAAAGGTTCCAAATTAGACACAGTGGGTGTGCGTAAAAAAACATAATATTTACGCATGTTAGACTACTTAGGAACAAAGGAACCGACCTAATAAATCACAATAAAGGAGATATTATTTATGTTTCTGAAAGTGAACAGAGATGAAATCATTGAAGGGCTCCAGAAGTCGGCCAACATTATCCCGGCCAAAACAGGCGCCGCATTCCTTCGCACGATCTGGTTGCAATGCGAAAATGGAAATTTGAATATCATGAGCACGGACTCCAATCTTGAATTCATGGGATCCTACCCGGCCGCCTTGGAGGGCGAAGGTCTTGCCGGTGTTCAGGGACGTGCATTTTATGATCTGGTCAAACAGCTCAAAAGTGGTCAGGGAGAACTGACTATTCACACGGACGAAGAAAACCAGAATGTCCTGGTGGAACAGAAAGCAAGAAAATACAAATTCCCGGTGAATGATCCTGAATGGTTTCAGAAATTTTCCAGTTTCCCTGATAATGGGACAGTCTTCTGGTCCGGTGATTTCCTGCATGAGATCATCGACAAGATATCCTTTTGCATTTCCGATGAAGATTCCATGGAAGCTATTGCCTGTATATATATGGCACCACGTGAAGTCATGGGTGAGAAAAAGGTCGAGGTCTGCGGTTTGAACGGCCACCAGTTCTCCATGCTCAACTTCGTAAACGATGATATTTACGCCATGCTTCCTGAAGATGGTATCCTCATCCAGAAGAAGTATCTCACCGAGTTGAAGAAGTGGCTGACCGCTGATGAAATCGAGCTGGCCATCTCTGACAAGCGACTGTTTTTCCGTACTGGTGATAAGCGTGAAACCTTCACGTTGCCCCTGTCCTACTATCAGTACCCGAATTATAATAATTTTTTGGCAAAGTTGGGTGACGATTCCGTATCAACACTGGAAGTGAATAGGCTGGATTTAGTAGATGCCCTGTCCCGTGTTGCTCTGTTCAACACTGATTCCAACAGGTGCGCGTATTTTGCCTTTGATGGTTCCGAAGTAACGATTTCTGCTCAGGGGCAGGAAACAGGAACTGCGCGGGAATCCATTGATGCCACGTTTAATGGCGACATGCAGCGTATCGCCTTTCCAACCAGGAATCTCATTGAGATCCTGAACCATTTCAATTCCGATAGTGTTAAATTCACATTGACCGGTACTGAGGCCCCCTGCGGCCTGACCGGCGTGGATGACAAAGACTATCAGGTGATCGTCATGCCCATGATGATCCAGGAAGAGACTTACTACACAGAGGAAAACGCATAAATGAGCGAACAAAATTACAACGCCGAATCAATTACCGTCCTCGAGGGGCTTGAGGCTGTTCGAAAACGGCCTGCCATGTATATCGGTTCAACCGATATCCGTGGCCTGCACCACTTGGTCTATGAGGTCATCGATAACTCCATCGATGAAGCCATGGCCGGGTTTTGCGACAAGATCAAGATCACTCTGCACATGGATAATTCCTGTACGGTCACAGATAATGGTCGTGGTATTCCTGTGGACATCCACCCGAAAGAAGGCGTTCCTGCTGTTCAGTTGGCAATGACCACCCTGCATGCCGGTGGTAAGTTTGATAACGATTCATACAAGGTTTCCGGTGGTTTGCACGGTGTCGGCGTATCCTGCGTCAATGCTTTATCCGAGTTTATGGAGACAACGGTAAAGCGTAATAATACGACTTACCGTATGAAATTCGAACGTGGAGCTGTTGTTCAGGAATTGGAAGAAGTCGGTCCGGCTGATTCTCAAGGAACCACCCAGCGTTTTCGTCCTGATGAAGAAATTTTTGAAGTTAATCAGTTCGACTATGATGTACTCAAGAAGCGCTTCAAGGAGTTGGCTTACCTGAACTCCGGCCTCGAAATTGAGTTCAAGGATGAACGCAATCCGGAAGCTGAAAGCGAAAAATTCAAATTCGACGGTGGTATAGTTAAATACGTCAAGGATCTCAACGCGAATTTGAGTACCATTGGTGAAATCGTATACGGCGAAGGTGAATCAGAAAACATGGTTGTTGAGTTTGCATTGCAGTATACCTCGGCATACAAGGAAAATACTTACACCTTTGCGAACAATATCCGTACCATTGAAGGTGGCACACATCTGGCCGGTTATAAAACTGCACTAACTCGCGCCATCAACAATTACATCCAGAACGGTGATTTGCCTAAGAAGTTGGTGAAGCGTTTGACGGGTGATGATGTTCGTGAAGGTTTGACTTCTGTCATTTCCGTCAAGCTTCCTGATCCACAGTTCGAAGGACAGACCAAGACCAAGCTCGGTAACTCCGAAGCATCCGGTCTGGTTGCCGGTGTGATTTATGAAAAGCTGAATATCTTCTTTGAAGAGAATCCCAAGGAAGCACGTTTCATCATCGAGAAAGTCGTTGATGCATCCCGTGCCCGTGAAGCGGCCCGCAAGGCCCGTGATCTGGTTCGACGCAAAGGTGCCCTTTCGGATAACTCACTTCCGGGCAAGCTGGCTGACTGCCAGTCCAAGAAACCTGAGGAATCAGAAATCTTCATTGTTGAGGGTGATTCTGCAGGCGGTTCGGCCAAACAGGGCCGAGACCCCAAATGCCAGGCCATCCTTCCGCTGCGTGGTAAGATTCTCAATGTCGAGAAAACCCGTATGCACAAGATGCTTGGTAACAAGGAAATCCGTGCAATGATCACGGCCCTTGGTATCGGTATCGGCAGCGAAGAAGAAGAAAAAGACTACAATAAACTACGCTATCACAAAGTCGTTATCATGACTGATGCTGATGTTGACGGCTCTCACATTCGTACTTTGCTGCTGACATTCTTTTTCAGGCAGTACGAGGAACTGATCAACCGAGGCAATTTGTATATAGCACAGCCTCCTTTGTATCGTGCCCACAAGGGTAAGTTTGAAAAGTTCATCAAGGATGATATCGAGCTGGATAATTTCCTGCTCGAAAAAGTAGGTACTGACCTTTCTATTGAAACACAGAAACAGACCTTCGCTGGTAGTGAACTGATGGAGTTGATGGAGAAATCCCGTTTTCTGCGCGCCAAATTCGGTGAGGCTGAAACAGTGGGTATTGAACCGGCTCTGTATAAGAAATTGCTCAATTTCCCCGATCGGATTTCTTACACCTACTTTGAGGACAATGATCCTGAAGATTTCAAAAAAGATTTTGAAACCAATGGTTTCAAGGTTTTTATTGAGACAGAGCGTGATCTGGAGCTGGAAAAAGACCGTACGTATATCATCTTCGAAAATGAAAATGGACACCGTACACGTCTGGCCATGGAGTTCTTTTACTCCAAGCTCTACAAACAGGGCTTCAATACGTATGAAGAGCTTCGGGAAGCCTGTGGCGGGTTCGAGTTCACTCTGAAGTTGAAAGACAGCGAGAGAGAAATCTCGGGCATTTTTGGACTATATGACGCTGTCATCGAAGAGGCTCATCGAGGTTGGTCCATCCAGCGCTACAAAGGTTTGGGTGAAATGAACCCGGATCAGCTCTGGGAAACCACTATGCATCCAGAGAAGAGGACCATGCTTCAGGTGCATATCGAAGATGCGGCCGCGGCCAATGACATCTTCATGGACCTCATGGGTGACAATGTGGAACCCCGCAGGGAATTTATCGAAAAGAATGCACTGGCTGTGCAAGAACTGGATATCTAAGTTTGAGGCAAACGAATGAGTGATACGATTACCATCGAAAGTGAACTCAAGAAAAGTTATCTTGAGTATTCCCTCTCTGTTATCATAGGACGCGCCATCCCGGACGTGCGCGACGGGCTTAAACCCGTTCACAGGCGTATTTTATTCGCCATGCACGATCTGGGTAACTACCACAATCGAGCCTATAAGAAATCCGCTCGTGTGGTCGGTGACGTCATCGGTAAATACCACCCGCATGGTGACTCCGCAGTCTATGATGCCTTGGTCCGTATGGCCCAGGACTTCTCTATGCGCGACATGTTGGTGGATGGTCAGGGTAACTTCGGTTCCATTGACGGCGACTCCGCGGCTGCCATGCGTTACACTGAAGTACGTATGGCCAAATTGTGCGGCGAATTTCTCGGTGATATTGAGAAACAGACTGTTGATTTTAATCCTAACTATGACAATACGATGCAGGAGCCATCTGTCCTGCCTACTAAAGTACCGAACCTTTTGTTGAACGGTACAACCGGTATTGCAGTTGGTATGGCTACCAATATTCCGCCCCACAATCTGGGTGAACTTATTGATGGTTCCGTACATTTGCTGGATAATCCGGATTGTTCTGTTGAATCCATGATGGGATTTGTAAAAGGCCCGGATTTCCCCACTGGCGGCACCGTATTCGGTGGTCAGGGACTAATTGACGCCTACACCACAGGCCGCGGTTCGATCAAAATGCGCGGTATTGTGGAAAAGGAAGAAGCCAATAAGGGGAAGAAAGAGCGGATCGTCATCAAGGAAATTCCTTTTGCTCTCAATAAATCCACATTGGTCGAGAAAATTGCCCAATTGGTGCATGAGAAGAAAGTCGAAGGTGTTTCAGACCTGCGTGATGAATCAGATCGTAACGGTATTCGTATCGTTCTTGATCTGAAACGCGGTGCCATTGCCGACATCATTATCAATTCTCTTTACAAATTCACCCCGTTGGAAACCAGCTTCGGTATCAATATGATGGCTGTTGTTGGTAAACGTCCCATGCTGTTGAATTTGAAGGAAGTACTCAAATACTTCCTGGATCATCGCCGCGAGGTGATTATTCGTCGGACCAAGTTCGATCTTGATAAGTGCGAAAAGCGCGTCCACATTCTGGAAGGTTTGCGTATCGCTCTTGATAATATCGACGAAGTGGTCAAGCTTATTCGCGCATCCAAATCGCCAGAAGAAGCCCGTAATTCTCTTATGAATCGCTTCGAGTTGTCCGAGATTCAGGCCAAGGCCATTTTGGATATGCGTCTTCAGAAGCTCACTGGTTTGGAGCAGGACAAGCTGCTTGAAGAACTGGCTGAACTCATGAAAAAGATTGAATACTTCAGATCCATTCTTGATAACGATGACGTTCTCAAGGGCGTCATTCGCGACGAACTGATCGAGATTAAGGAAAATTACGCCACACCGCGTAAGTCCGAACTGCTTATGGCAGATCTCGATTCCATTGATATTGAAGATCTCATTCCTGATGAAGAGACTGTCATCACCCTGTCCAGACGTGGCTATATCAAGCGTACTCCGCTGTCCAACTACACGGCGCAGCGACGTGGTGGTAAGGGAATTGCCGGCGTTCAGACCGGTGACGGTGACTTCATTCATACCTTCATGTTGACCACCAATCACCAGCATCTGGTTCTGTTTACGAACTTCGGTAAGATGTTCAAGATCAAGGTCCATCAGGTTCCCGAAGGAAGTCGTTACGCCAAAGGCGGGCATGTGAACAATCTGCTGCCACTGGAGAAAGATGAGCATATTGCAACCTGCTTGTCGTTGCGTGAATTCGACGATGACCGGTTCTTCCTGTTCGTGACCAAGAAGGGCATGATCAAGCGTTCTTCCATTGGTTTGTATGCCAATTGTCGTACGACCGGCATCAGGGCCGTGAATCTGCGTGATAGTGACGAACTCATGACTGTTCGTGAATTGGATCGGGATGTGGATTGCATTCTTGCGAGCCGAGATGGTTCCGCTATTCGATTCAATATCAACGATGCCCGGCCAATGGGTCGTGCCACTGCAGGCGTCAAGGGTATGGCACTCAGGCCCAACGATGAAGTTGTGGCGTGTGTTGTTACTGGTGATGTTGACCGCGATCAGTTGCTAACAGTATCCGAAGGCGGATTTGGTAAGCGGACATCAATCGATCAATATCGCAGCCAGACTCGTGGCGGTAAGGGAATCTTGAACATGCGTCTCACTAACAAGACCGGCAAGGTCATCAGTGCACGCATGGTCAATGAATCCGATGACGTGATTCTGCTCACCACGCAGAACAAGGTTATCCGTATGTCCGTATCGGAAGTCAGCCAGACACGAGGTCGCGCCACACAGGGCGTGCGTCTGGTACGTATGGATGCCGACAACAAGGTGGCCGGTTTCGATCTGGTCATGGATGACGACGAAGAACTCACTGAGAAACAATCATAAAGGGGGACGCCGCAGGCGAACGGGAGAATGAAATCGAAAGACCTTAAAAAGGGTATCGATTTCATTCTCCCGACCCTCATACCCTCTACTTTCCATAACTTTGTGTCGCGCTTCGCGAAAGTTGGGGGAAAGTGAGAGGGTGTTTTTTATGTGGTTGTAAAGGGGCGGTATGAAGCGTTTACTTTTTATCATATTTCTTTTTGTATCCCTGTTGGGTGCGGGCGGATGTTCCACTGAGCCAGCCCCGGGGAGCGATGACATTGAGCGGGCCCGTACGTCCTATTCCAAGGGATTCTATCTCGAAGCGGAAAAGGAATACGAACGGTATTTGCAAGCTGCACCACAAGGAATCTTTCGTAAGGAAGCATGGGAGCGGTTGAGTGAAATAGCCGTGACGGTCAAAGGGGAATATGACCGGGCTGTGGTTCTCCTTGAAGCCATGTATCTGGAACTTGGTGATGATCAGGAAGAAGGCTGGAAAATTATGTACCAGCTTGGTGAAGTGTATTCTGTGCTTGGAAATAAGCCAAAAGCCATAGAATCATTTGAAAAATGTTTGCTTCATGCAGCAGAATTTCCTGATAAGACAACACAAACACAGTTGCGCATGGCACGATTGTATCGGGATATGGGTAATTATGGTCAGGTGGCGGCCACGTTGCAATATTGCGCTGACAGTGCTGATAATATCAATGACAAGGCTCAATGCCTGTATGAACTGGCCCAAAGCTACAGTTTTATTTCCAGTTGGTCACAGGCGAAAAATGCTCTTGAAACATTGCTTAATTTGCAGGGTGTTCCCAAAGAAACACGCGCTCTTTCGATCTTTTTGCTGGCTGATATCTATGAAAATGACCGGAATCATGCCAAGGCAAGAGAATTGCTGGAGTCTATAGTGGACACTTATCCGAATCGGCGGGTTGTGGAATCCCGATTGGCTAATTTGCCGGATGTACCAAAGAAGCCCATTCCATTGGTTCCACCCAAGAATTGATTTTATGGTTGGTTCACGAATAGACGGCTTTGATGTAGTCTTTTTCTTCTTACAGTAAGCAACCTGAGAGTTATCAGTGAAGATCGCCTTGTGCACCCCGTTCAAGCCGCTTGATAATCCGTCTGTCTCCGGCGACGTGACTATTGCGCGTGATCTTTTGGATACCCTTCGTGAACTGGGACATGACATTTGTGCCCTCCCCTTTTTTCCGGCCAAGAATATTTATCGCAAGCCAGCTTTGTGGCCTGGTGGATTTCTGGCTGTAGACCGTATGACCAGTGCAGCCAAAGGTGCAGACTGTTGGCTGACATTTGGCTCATATTACAAGGTTCCTGACGTTTTTGGACCGACTGCAACTCGTCGTTTGAATATGCCTTATTTCATTATTCAGGCGAGTTATGCAGAGAATCGTGGGAAAAAAATAGCGACATGGCCGGGGTATATGCTGAACAAAAAATCCATGCTTCAGGCTGACCACATCTTTTGTAATCGAAAGAATGATGTACGTGGTTGTGCCAAGCTGCTCCCGCAGTCTCGGTACACAGCTATTCAGCCAGGGGTGCCGAAAGGATTGCTCAAACAGGATGCGGTAGCCGGTGCGCAGTTGCGGAAAAAATGGTCGACAGGTGATTCTGTTGTCATTGTGACCGTTGCCATGATGCGACCAGGCGTCAAGGAACAGGGATTACGTTGGTTGTTTGATTCCTGCGCCGAGCTTGTTGCCGAAGGTCAGGACATCACGTTGATAGTAGGCGGTGACGGGCCGTGCCGCACTCAACTGGAAGAACGGGCCAAAGAACTGCTTGGCGAGCGGGTCCGCTTTTTGGGTATGGTTGATCGTCAGAAACTTGGGGTTATTTTTAGTGCGGGTGACATGTTCGCTTTCCCCGGGCTGAAGGAAAGTTTGGGTATGGTTTATTTGGAAGCCCAGATGTGTGGCCTTCCAGTAGTGGCCACTGACGACGAAGGTGCGCCCATGGTGGTGGCACACGAACAGACCGGATTAATTACCAATGCAACGTATAGAGATTTTACTTCAGGCGTCAGGCAATTGGCCTTGAATCCTGTCTTGCGTAACGAATTGGCAGCGCAATGCGCCACCTATGTCCGAGACGTACATAGTACACAAAATAATTATCGAGAAATGATGCGCATTATGGAAGACATTGTGCGCAATGGAGCCACACAATGACCACATATTTTTGTATGCGCCATGGGATGACCGATTGGAATCGGGAGTCTCGTATTCAGGGGACAGAAGATATTCCCTTGAGTGATGTGGGCCGTGAGATGGCTCGAAAATGGGCTGAAACATTGGCTGACGGCGGGCTTCAGTGTATCCTGACCAGCTCTCTTGGGCGGGCAAAGGAAACAGCCACGATCATCAATGAAACACTTGGGTTGCCCATACATGAAGACCCCCGCCTCGGTGAGCAGGATTGGGGTGAATGGACCGGGTTGACCAAGGAAGATTTGAAGCAGATCAGGAAGCAGGTGAAGCAGCAGGAATACAAGGGTTTTGATTTTTGTCCTCCCAAGGGCGAAAGCCGCAATGATGTCCTTATGCGTGCCTGTGATGCGCTTATTGATTTTTCCGAGGAGCATCCTGACAAATCCGTGCTGGTTGTTACCCATAACGGCGTGCTCAAGTGTCTGGCCTATGCCCTGACCGGCTTGGAGTTCATGCCCAATGAACCCACGCCCCTTGAATCGTACCGACTGCATCGTATCGAATGTCTGGAAAATGAGTTGGCTCCCGGCCAATTCAATATGGAGCTGTAAATGCGTATTGTTTTTTATTGTCAGCACGTCCTTGGCGTGGGCCATATGTTTCGTTCGCTTGAAATCGTCAAGGGGCTTAAGGACCATGAGGTTATTCTGGTGACAGGCGGTGCCAAGGTGGATTTCGATCCGCCTGCAAACATGACACAGATTCAGCTCCCCGGCTTGATGATGGATTCAAAATTCACCCGGTTTATTCCGTTGGAGGAAGGCGCCGAGGTCGATGAGGTTCTGGTCCGTCGCCTGCGTCAGTTCAAGGAAATAATGGCTGAATATCAGCCGGATATTTTCATGGTCGAACTATTTCCGTTTGGCCGTAAGAAATTTCGTTTTGAGCTGCTGCCCATCCTGAAGAAAGTCCGCAAGGGTGAATACGGCAAGTGTAAGGCTGTGTGTAGCGTGCGGGATATTCTGGTGGAAAAGGACGACATGAAGCGACAGGTTGAACGTGTCCACGGCTACCTGAATCCCAATTTTGACCATGTACTGGTTCATTCCGATCCGAATCTGGTAAAGCTCGATGAAACGTTCCCCGGCGTGGACGGGATCGTACCGGAAGTCCATTATACCGGCTACGTGGCGCGTCAGTCGGATCCGGTTCAGACGGCGACTCTGGCCAAGGAATTGAATCTGGGTGACACCCCGCTTATCGTTACATCCGTGGGCGGCGGGCATATCGGGCATGACATGCTTACCGGCGTTATGGGGGCTTCGCCAAAGCTCAATGAAACCCATCCTCACAAACTGGTCATGTTTACCGGCCCCTATGCAACGGAAGAGCATTTTCAGGAATTGCAGGAACAAGCGGAAGCTTACGAGCACATCACAGTCAAACGGTTCACCAAACGATTCCTGGCCTATCTGGAATTGGCGCGTCTGTCTGTGTCGCTTGGCGGATACAACACTACCATGAACTTGTTGGCGACCAACACCTTTGGGTTGATGTATCCTTTCCTTCAGAATCGTGAGCAGAATATGCGAGCACGGCGTATCGAGGAAAAAGGCGGCCTGCGTGTTATTACTTCCGACGACCTTGAACCTACCCTTCTCGCTTCCCATATGGCTGAAGCTTTGGACAAGGAAGCCGCTCCACTTGGTCTTGATCTGAATGGTGGGCCTAACAGCGCACAAATTTTGGAAAAGGTTTTCGCAGCCATATAGGCGCAACGTAGGTACACTGAGAGCCAGCAAAAGGAGAACGTATGCTTTTGGAAGGAAAGAAAGCTCTTATCTTCGGTGTTGTTAACGATCGTTCAATTGCCTACGGCATCGCTAAGCAGTTCAAGGAACATGGGGCACGTATTGCCTTCAGTTATGCGGCGGACCCGATCAAGCGCAGGCTGGAACCGATCTGTAAGGAGCTTGGAGGCGAGTTCATGTTCAAGTGTGACGTGACTTCGGACGAAGAGATTGCGGACGGTGCACAGCTTGTGGAAGAGCAATGGGGGGACGTGGATATTCTGGTCCACTCCATCGCCTACGCCAACCGCGAAGATCTCAAGGGGCGGTTTATAGACACCAGCCGTGAAGGATATAAAGTCGCTCTGGATGTTTCTTCGTTTTCATTGGTTGCCCTGTGTCGTGCGTATGAAAAATTGCTCAACAAGGGTGGTTCCGTCCTGACACTCAGCTATTACGGTGCGGGCAAGGTGGTTGCCAACTACAACGCCATGGGCGTGGCCAAGGCTGCGCTTGAGGCCTGTGTGCGTTATCTGTCCGTAGATTTGGGGGAAGCCGGAATACGTATCAATGCCATCTCCGCTGGGCCGGTCAAAACCATGGCCGCTTCGGGTATATCCGGGTTCAAATCCATCCTTGGTCGTATCGAGGAAAAAGCTCCCTTGCATCGAAATATTACCATCGACGACGTAGGGAAATGCGCCTTGTATCTTGCTTCTGATCTTTCTTCCGGTACCACCGGAGACATCGTATTTGTGGATTCCGGTTACAATATCATGGGTGTGTAGGAGCAAACGCCATGCAGTTGAACGGGAAGTCTCTTTTGAATATTCTTGTGGTTCAAGGCGATAACCTTGAGCGCAAACGTATGGTGGATTTGCTGGAAGGTGGAAACGCCTATATCCATGGGGCCTCGAATGGCCGTGAAGGATTGCGGTTGTTTCATGATCTCAAGCCGGAAATTCTGATCATGGATTTGAATATTGATCAGCTGGACGGTTTACATCTTCTGCAAGAAGTCCGTGAATCCACGCCAGATCTTAAGGTAATCGTCACCTTTGGTTCATATGCTCCATACGGGCTGGTACAGGCCGTAGAGTTGGGCGTTGACAAGTTTTTCAGGCTTCCTGTGGATGGCTCGCAACTCCGTGAAGCGGTCATGCAGTGCGCACGAGATATTTCCATGGCTCGGCGCATGGCTCAGGCAGATTACTCCCTGTATCGATTGCTTGATTTTTTCCCTGGCCCAGCTTTGTTGGTGGATGGAGTTGATGTGACATACATGAACCAGCCTTTACGTATTTTTCTTGGTCTGGATGCAGCAGAAAGTGCGTGTGCTCTGGACATGGGGTTGGAAGATTTTATTCTACAACAAAATAATGAGATGTATGAAGGCCATCCCCACAAATGGATTGAATCAATGGTCAATGACCCGGTTGATCGCGATCATGTGCTGCACATAGAGAACCCACGAAATCCTGGTTCACGGCCAAGGGTTTTTAGTGTGACTTTCAACCAGTTTCCGGGCACGGATATGCGGCTTTTTTCGTTTCAGGATATAAGTGATTTGGAAGATGAGCGGGTTTATTTTCAGGGAGAAGCGTCAACCGACCCTTTGACCAAAGCATTTAATCGACGCAGTCTGATGGAAAAATTGAGCCGTTTGAGAGGGACTGATACGGCTTTTGGGCTGATCATGTTCGATATTGACCACTTTAAATCCGTCAATGACACGTATGGTCATGACGTTGGCGACACAGTCCTGCGTGAAATGGTTCAGTTGGTTCGGGATCAGGTTCGGGATGGAGATGTTTTGGCCCGCTGGGGCGGAGAAGAATTCATCGTCCTGTCTCCTGGCACTGGGGAGAAGCGCGCTATCAAGGTGGCGGAGAGACTGCGCTTGGCAGTCAAGCATTTTGCCTTTACTGGTGTTCCAAGAAGGATTACGGCCAGCTTTGGCGTTGTTATGCACACACCTGGAGAGACAGGCGATGAATTAGTGAAGCGGGCGGATCAGGCTTTATATAAAGCCAAGGATACCGGCCGCGACAAAATTATATTTGGATGACTAGACCAGTTGACTCACACCCACGCTCATGAGAAATGCAACACCGACCCAGAGAAATGCTTTGGTAATTTTAAGCATTCTGGGCATGCGATAGAAAGTATCGCAATCTTCGGGTGTGAACAGGTACACAAAACCGTTGGTCTTTTCTTCACGCAACATGGAATCCTCCTCGGTCTGCCCTCAAATTTGATAAAGTCCTTGAAATCACTCATATGGAAAGGACAGCCGATTGGTCCAATAACAATGCATGAGATCACCTATAAGTAAAGCTGATGGCTTATGAGGCCATTGGAGGAATCAAGGCATAATGGAACTCTATCAACTCAGAACTTTCGTGGCTGTGGCCGAAGAAGGAAACTTTACTCGTGCGGGCAAGCGTGTCCATGCTTCACAGCCAGCGGTCAGTGCACATATCAAGGCCCTTGAAGAGGAACTTGGTGTTCGATTATTCGATCGCGTGGCGCGTGGTGTGGAGTTGACCCATGCAGGGTCTGAACTGGTGCATGATGCCATCGAAGTCCTTGCCGCAGCCAATACGCTCGAAGCCCGGGCTGTGACTTTGGGTGGTGCCGTAACCGGCCAGATGGCTCTCGGGTTGTGTGCCGACCCCGAGTATCTCAAGGTCAGTGGTCTACTTAATCAGATTGCAGAGCGATTTCCGCGTCTCAATTTGAAGCTCGCCCAATCCCCTTCCGGAGTTATCCTCAGTGAAATTCGGGCCAGAAACATGGACGCCGGATTTATTTTTTCCGGTAACCCTTATGGCGATCTCGACACGATTAAGCTGGCTGATCCTTTCTATTGCGTAATGGGAGCTGCCCACATGAAGAAGGATCTGGCCAAGGCCGGTCCCGAAGAGCTTTCCGCGTATACTTGGGTGGTGGCTACCAGTAACAGCCCTCTTCAGGAATTGCAGGTAAAACTGTTTAATGAATATGGGATTGTTCCGGCTCAGATAATCAGTGTGAATTCAGAAGAAGTCATGCGGCCACTTGTTGTCGAAGGTAAGGCGCTCGGTGTGATGCGTGACGATGAGGCTGACAGGCTGCTAAAGCTGAATCAGGGGGCGGAATGCCCGCTGTTGGGTCATCATTCACTAGAGATGAATTTTGTATATCGTAAGAATCAGGCAGACGATCCGTCCATGTCTATGCTTATCGATATAGTCCGCAAGGAATGGGGTGTGTAGTTGCCCTATTGGATGCTCCAGGCTTTTTTTACATGATCAATGACGGCCTGCATGACAGGGTCTTGATCTCGTCGTTTTAGCCAGACAAAACGAACATCAATAATTAATTCGTCAAAGGCCATGACATGAACGGTCTGGCCTATGCGATTGGCAGCCTCAACTTCATTTTTTCGCAGAAATGAAACGCCTTTACCCGCAGCTACCAGCACACGAATAACCTCGTCGCCGTCCACTTCCAACTGGATGGGAAGCTTAATGTTTCTGGCTTTAAATAAAGGGTCCGTCAGTTTTTGCAACGGGTTGTCACTGGGATCCATGATCCACGGCAAATCGGCCAGAGCCTCAAGCCCTCCGGGAATACGGTCTTTCCAAATGTCCGGTACGGCGACGAAAAATTGTGTATCTTTCAGTTTGACGGAATGAATGTCCGGGTGACGAGGTTCGCCAAAGATGAAACCGCAGTCCAATATGCCGTCCAGAATGGCGTCCTGTACTGAAGTGCTTGCCCGCTGTTGAATCTGCATCGTGATCTTTGGGTGTTCGTTTCCCAGAGAAGTGAGTAATGGCACTATTCGCAGATATTCAGCATCCGTGTTTAGCCCAATGGACAGGTCGCCTACCAGTTCATCGCCCATGTTACGCGCTTCAAGCGTTAATTCTCTCGCCGTTTGAAGCACTTCTTTTGCCTTGTTTTTCAGTCGCTCGCCTGCCTCCGTCAGTCGCATACCCTTGGGTGTACGGATAAACAGTCGTGTTTCAAGCTCTTCTTCCAACGCCTTGATATGCGCACTGACCGTAGGTTGGCTCGTATGCAATCGCACTGACGCACGGGTCAGGTGCTCTTCTTCTGCCACCACTACAAATGTCTTGAGCTGATAGAGTTCCATGTCGTTGATCACCTTCTTCAATGGAGTCAATTATCGATACCGATTAAGATCGGTTTTGTCATCAGAAAAACCGAAGGAGTTAATCGAACAAAACAATTGGATTGATTACACGTTGTTCCGTAGATGTGCAGATATGGAAAAGCGCTTGGGTGACGGCACCCGAGAAGGAGCAAAATTATGAGCATGGAAAACGATACTCGACTCGCCATGATGGCCTTGCAGAACGGCACACGTAATACGCCGGTTCGCATTGTTCGCAAGAGCAACCGCCGTCCTTTGATCTTGTCTGGAGTTTCTGCCATGGCTGCATTTGCCCTGACACTGTTTACCAGGGGCGCCTAATTTCCCGGAAGCGGACGCTTCCATTAATAAGCGGGTTTGAGCCGCCTTTGTCTGGGATATTCATCCTTTCCTCCCAGACAAAGGCGGTTCTTTTTTTGTTTGCTTCGTTACTCGGCTTGCGATAGCGGCGCATCTGCGTCGTTGGAAGGATTGAGTCTGTCCTCACCGTAGCTCGGCTACGGCTGTGGGAAACTCAAACCCTTTCGCCTAGCAGCTACATCCCTCTCGCAAGCCTCACGCCGTTGGTTATCGGAGATGTTGTGGCATATGAAGCTGCGCATCTGCGTCGTTAGGAAGGGGGGAGTTGAGGTTATGCCTGGTTGTAATTTTTTGTGAATTAGCAAAATGGAACACTGTGTTGTATGCATTAATAAATAGTACTTGATTTTCTTTTTGAGAATCATTACTAATTTTTCAACAAATGAACATTCACAGCACCTCTATAAAGTTGCTGCAACCGAATTGAGACAGGAGAATACAATGAGTAAGACTTTGGAAAACTTGAAGGAAGCGTTTGCAGGTGAATCTCAGGCCAACCGTAAGTATCTGGCATTTGCCGAAAAGGCTGAAAAAGATGGCAAGCCCGGTGTTGCCAAGCTGTTTCGTGCTGCTGCAGCCGCCGAGACCATCCATGCTCATGCGCACCTTCGTCTTATGAAAGGTATTGGCTCTACTGAGGAGAATCTCAAATCTGCTATTGAAGGCGAAACTTTTGAGTTTAAATCCATGTATCCCGATATGATGGAAGACGCCAAAGCCGAAGGCGAAAATGCTATCCTGCGCTATTTCGGATTTGCCAACGAGGCTGAGAAAATTCACGCCGAGCTGTACACACAGGCTCTTGAAGCCGATACTGATACTTTCGCTGATGCTGACTTTTACATCTGCTCCGTCTGTGGTCATACGCAGGACGGTGAACCCACTGAAAAATGTCCTATTTGTGGCGCAGCCCCCAAGGCATACGCCAAAGTCGACTAAATTCGACTTCCGTTGACCCTATCGCCCGATCTGGTAGAAATACCAGATCGGGTTTTTTCATGTTTTCTACAAATGACTTACTTTCATATACTCACAAAGCATTGCCTTCTGATAGCCCTCTCCGCGAAGCGGCACCAAAAAGTTCAGGAAAAGAGAGGGATAGGAAGTCTGGGGGAAAGGGAGAGAAAGAACCCTTTCCAAAGGGTTTTGCTCTTCCTTTCCCCCAGCCGCCGGAGGCATCACTAACTTGATAAAATCGGTGAATTTCCTTACACCGTGTACATCCCGAAAACAGATAGAGGGGGAACTACTCATGAAGATATTGATTGTTGGTTCCGGCGGGCGTGAACACGCCTTGTGCTGGAAGCTTGCTCAGAGTCCGAAAGTTGAATCCATCCTGTGCGCGCCCGGCAATGGCGGCACTGCCCAGATTGGTGAAAATATAGATATTAAGGATGACGATATTCCGGCTCTGGTCAAATTGGCCAAAGACCGCGAAATCGATCTGGTCGTTGTCGGTCCCGAGATGCCCTTGGTACTCGGACTGGAAAATTCGCTCAAACAGGAAGGTATTCCGTGCTTCGGCCCGAACGCCTTTGCCGCGAATCTGGAAGGATCCAAAGCATTTTCCAAGAACGTCATGGCCGATGCAGGCGTACCTACAGCCGCATTTCGTGTTTTCGATGAGCATGAAGCTGCCGTGGCTTTTATCAAGGAGCGCGGTGCTCCCCTCGTGGTCAAAGCAGATGGTCTGGCCGCCGGCAAGGGTGTGATCGTGGCAACCTCTGAAGAAGAAGCCATTGAAGCCGTGGAAGAAATGATGGTCAAAAAGGTGTTCGGCTCTGCCGGGGACCGCGTGGTCATTGAAGAGACTCTTAAAGGTGAAGAAGCATCCTTCCTGTGTTTTTGTGATGGCACCAATTACGCCATGTTACCGTCCAGTCAGGACCACAAGGCAGCCTATGAAGGCGATACAGGTCCCAATACCGGTGGCATGGGAGCCTACTCCCCTGCTCCTATCCTTCCCAAAGAGAAGTATGCCGAGACTGCCGAGCTTTGCATCAAGCCGATTCTGCGTCATCTGGCCGCCAAGGGCCAGCCGTTTAAAGGCGTGCTGTATGCTGGCCTGATGTACACTGAAGATGGTCCCAGTGTGCTTGAATACAATGTCCGGTTCGGTGATCCCGAATGTCAGCCGTTGCTCATGCGCTTGGAGACCGATCTGCTGACAATCATGTTTGCCTGCATCGACGGCAAGCTGGATCAGATTGAGGTGACATCCACTCCACAGACAGCGTGTGGCGTGGTCATGGCCGCTGAAGGTTATCCCGGTTCCTACCCCAAAGGCATGGAAATTACCGGTCTTGAGGATGCGGATGCCATGGATGGAGTCAAGGTTTTTCAGGCCGGAACCAAGGTCGACGGCGACAAGATCGTGACCTCGGGCGGACGTGTGCTTTGCGTCACCGCGCTTGGTGACGATTTGGCCGCAGCCCGGGAAAAGGCCTATGAGGCCGTGGGTAAGGTCCATTTCGACAAGAGTTATTATCGAAAAGATATAGCTGACAAGGGTTTAAAGCGTTTGAAATAAATACGTGAAAACGAGTGCGCCTGAATTGGGCGCACTTTTTTTTAACGGACAAACGAGAGGGAAGAGAGATGCCTAAGGTTGTAATTTTCATGGGGTCAATTTCCGATGAGGACAAGATGCGTCCTTGCTCTGATCTGTTGAAAGAGTTGGGAATTGAGCATGTATTTACGGTGTCTTCCGCACATCGGACACCGGAACGGACAGCTCGTTTGGTTGAGGAATTTGAAGCTGATGGTGCGCAGGTTTTTATCTGTGCCGCCGGTCTAGCCGCACATCTCGCAGGAGCTGTTGCTGCCAAGACCACCAAGCCCGTACTCGGCGTACCACTGGCCGGTTCTCCGTTCGGTGGCATGGATGCGATGCTTGCCACTGTGCAGATGCCTCCGGGCTTCCCGGTCGGTACACTTGCATTGGATAAGGTCGGTGCCAAAAACGCCGCATGGCTGGCTGCCCAAATTCTTGCTTTGCATGATGACGGATTGACTCAGAAGATCCTGGATGCTCGTGAGGGTTTCAAGGAGTCGGTTGAAAGAGCTGCGGAAAGCTTGTAGGTCGGCTTGCGATAGCGGCGCATCTGCGTCGTTGGAAGGATTGAGTCTGTCCTCGCCGTAGCTAGGCTACGACTGTGGGAAACTCAAATCCTCCCGCCTAACATCTGCACCACTCTCCCAAGCCTCACGGTGTGGGTGACGTAAAGAGGGTTTTTCATTCGTGAGAAGTCGGCTTGCGATAGCGGCGCATCTGCGTCGTTGGAAGGATTGAGTCTGTCCTCGCCGTAGCTAGGCTACGATTGTGGGAAAATCAAATCCTCCCGTCGAGCATCTGCCCTACTCTTCAAAGCCTTACGGCGTTGGTGCGGAGTGGAGAAATAGTCTTTGTGGACGGCGTATTGCGTGTATAACGTGGTACGTCGTTTTTTGTTTTGCGGATTCCTGTTTGGTGTTTCAAATGTGAGCATGGCTTGCTCAGTGTCGGGGTTTCGCGTATTCAATGCATCAGAGTTATGACGAAGTCAGAATCCAACAGTAAAATACCTGTATTCAGGTCCGGCAAGACGTCCAGACGGTTCCTTCGGAATTTTGTCTGGGTGTTTGTTATTGGTAGTCTTTTCCTTGGCGGACAAGGATTGCGCTATCTTTTCCATTATAATCAGCTTGAAGAAATTCGAAGCGAGATAAACGTGCAGTATATGTCTGCTCTCGGGCAGGATATTGGAGCCTCGCCGTTCGGTCGTTTGCAGTTTGAACACGGCAAACTTCTGGCTACCGATAGTATCGGACTGGACCCGCTTCGGTTGCTTGCGGCGTTGAGCCGTCCTGCGGATGAAAATCTGCGGTTGGAAGGTATAACCTTGAGTGGTAAAGCCGGGCGCGTACGAGGCTCTTTTGCTGGTGATGAACAAGGATTTACCACGTATTTGGATAAGCTGACCGATGATGATCATTACCTTTTTTCGTTGTATAAAAGTGACCCTGTGGGCGATTTGATAGTTTTCAGCCTGAATGTGGAGTTGCAATAAGATGGCTCGCACTCAACGAACATATCCATGGAGCAGTTGGCCTCCTGATGCTCAGCAGCGTTTTTTCAAGATGGCCCTGTTTGGTCTGGCAGGCATCTTTTTTTCCGTGTTTGTAGGCGCATATATTTTTACCAACACCCTTCTTCAACAAATTGAGGCGGAAAAGGAACAGTACGCGCGGGTTGTACCTATCGTGCAGGGCATACAATCCCTGCGTGCCAAACGAGGTGATCTCGCTCATCTGTCGGCCAAGGACGCCACATGGCGCATTATTGACGACAGGTTGCTTGAAGATCGTTTGACTTCAATCCGTTCCACCCGTCTCAATGAGAATGTAGAAGGAGTGCAGGTTACATTTACTGGTCTTACACTGATTATGCTGACGGATTTTTTACAGGATTTACGCGACCGCGCCAGTCTGCAAACACCTGAATTTACATTGACTCGTAACAACGATGATCCGCGTCTGGCAGACGTGCATCTCGTGCTGGCACGATGAGGGGACTGCGATGAAACCCTCTTTGCATACGAGTTCGTCTTTGCCCGGAAGAATTTTGGTCCGTTTTTTTCTTATCATGCTGGGTTTTTTGATTGGCATTACATTATTCACACCATGGGATAAAATATGGGCATCAGCTCTGACCCGCGTTGATGAACAACTGCCCTCGGTGGGGATGACCTGGGAAGGACTGGATCGGGATGGTCCATTCAGCTTTCGTGTGCGGGATTTTAAGGTCACGGTGGCCCAGACTCCGGGCGCTCTTCATTTCAAGCGTGCCTATGTGACCATGGGCTTTTCTCCGCTGGCTACTGTTCGACTCGATACCGGCGGGCCTGAGTGTACTTTGGAATTGTTTTCGAATGGGGTGTTCGAGTTTGAAGGAGACCTCAACCTGACATATTTGCTTGGTTTCGGTGATTTCAAGGGCACTTTGCGTGCTTCAGGTAGTCTGTTCCTGCCGGATGGAGCCAAGCTTCCGCATGCGGGTTGGGTGGATATTCGATCTCAACGATTGGTCCTGCCCGGCGACAAGAGCGTAGAAGATTTTGCCTTTACCGCTGAAATTGATAATGAAAAAATGAATATCCGCGATTTTTCCATGATGACCCCCATCATGTATAAATCGACTGGTTCAGCAATCATTGACCCCAACGATCTTTTCCGCACTACGTTTACGCTCACCGGCGAAATGACCGTTGGCCGCGAATCCTTCCCCTACCCCATGCAAGGGACTTTGGCCGACGCCATTTGGTAATACCCTTTTTTCCTGGTGACTATCTCACCTGATTCCTTAGTTTCGTTCTCAAGGATTGTCCCCGAGAATCCAGACAACCATATCCCCGGTTTTCCCCAATTCCTTGAAATGTGAAGGAATGTATACTTAAATCACTCGATAGGTATAAATATGCATCTTGACAGGTTTTTTATTTCTTTGTCCTGGTTTTCCCTCTCCTCCTTCGCGAAGCGACCAAAAAAGTTTAGGAAAAGGAGAGGATGGGGGTCTGGGGGAAGGGGAGGAAAGAACCCTTTCCAAAGGGTTTTTCCTCCCCTTCCCCCAGCCGTCGGAGACAAAAAAAGCCCGCTGTCAGCATTTGCTGACAGCGGGCTTTTAATTAAACCGTGTAACCGATCTAGCTGACGTGCTTGGCGCCGGCTTTGATGGCTTCTGTGTTGGCGGGGATGAGCTTGTGATAGCGCACGGAGATCACGTTCTCAAGGGAGCCGATGACGGCGTCGAGAGATATGATTCCGGTAGCCTGCACAAATGCGCCGATGGCGACCATGTTGGCCATGCGGGTGTTCCCCAGCTCGTCGGCGATCTCGTTGCAGGGAACGCCGTAGCATTTCAGACGATCAGTATCAGCCAACTCCATGTCGATGAGTGAGGAGTTGATGATATGCACTCCGCCGTCTTCAACTCGTGGCTGGAATTTGTCCAGAGACGGGCGGTTCATGGCGATGAGCGATTTGGGCCTGTGAATGATGGGCGAGCCAATGTCTTCCTGAGAAAGCACGACTGTGCAGTTTGCGGTACCGCCACGCATCTCCGGGCCGTAGACCGGGATGTAGGTGACGTTGAGACCGTCTTTCATGCCTGCGTAAGCGAGCAGGTTGCCGATGAGCATGACGCCCTGGCCACCGAAACCCGCGATGATAGAATCGATGTAACGCATTAGCAGACACCCCCTTCCTCAGACACATCCTTGTAGATGCCGAGCGGGAAGTACGGGATCATTTCCTTCTGGATACGTTCGTTGGCCTGCAACGGCGTCATTTTCCAGTTGGTCGGGCAGCCTGAGAGCAGTTCGACAAAACCGAATCCGGTGTTGTTGACCTGGAATTCGAAGGCTTTTTTTATGTATTTTTTAGCTTTACGGATGTTTTTGACCGAGTCGAGAGAACCGCGTGCGGCAAAGGCCACTCCGCCGAGGGAGGCGATGATCTCAGTCATGCGGATGGGCGCACCCTCGTGGGTCATGCAACGCCCTGCGGGGGTCGTTGTGGTTGCCTGTCCGATGAGCGTGGTCGGGGCCATCTGGCCGCCGGTCATGCCGTAGACCGTGTTGTTGACGAAAATTACACACATCTTTTCACCACGGTTGGCAGCGTGCATGATTTCAGCCATGCCGATGGAAGCCAGGTCGCCGTCACCCTGATAGGTGAAAACGAAATGGTCGGGGCGAGCGCGTTTGACGCCAGTAGCGACTGCGGGTGCACGACCATGCGGAGCTTCGACAGCATCAACATTCAGGTAATTGTAGAGGAAGACTGAGCAACCAATGGAGGTTGTCATGAGGGTCTTCTCGGCCAGGTTCATCTCGTCGAGCAACTCACCGATCAGCCTGTGGGCGATGCCGTGATGACAGCCGGGGCAGTAATGGGTGGGCCGATCAATGACGGATTCCGGCTTTTCGAATACTATTTTTTCATTCATTTCTAACATTTATTTACCCTCCAGGCTTTTGAGGATCGGCTCCTCGAGCTCGTCCGGGGTGGGCAGGTTGCCGGGATAGATGGGATAGAAGTCCGAATCGGTCACTGTACGGATAGCGAGGCGGACATCGTCGAGCATCTGGCCCAGATTGTGTTCGATGGTCAGGAAACGCTTGCCCTGATCTGCGAGAGCCTTGAGCTGTGCAGACGGGAACGGGTACAGCGTGATGGGACGGAACAGGCCGACTTTTTTGCCTTCCTTGCGGAACTTGCGAACAGCGGATTTGGCGATGCGACCAATGGAACCGTATGCGCAGATGATGAGATCGGCGTCTTCGGTTTCAAACTCTTCGCATTCGGCCAGATCGGTCCAGGAGTCGTACTTGGCTTGCAGATGTTTGTTCTGTTCCGCCAGTTCACCTTCCTGAAGGAAGAGAGATTTGATGAGACGCTTTTCACGACCGTCATCACGACCGTTGATAGCCCAATCATGTCCGCCTTCAGATTCAACCCCTTCGGGTTCCCAAGGGGTGATGGGTTCTTTCATCTGACCGAGAATGGCATCGCCAAGGATGAGAACCGGTGTGCGGTGCTCAAAGGCGATATCAAAGGCGCGGATGGTCAGGTCGTAGGCTTCCTGAACAGTGCCGGGGCCGAAGGTGAAATGACGATAGTCGCCGTGACCGCCGCCTCGGGTAGACTGGTAGTAGTCACCCTGAGCCGGACCGATGTCACCGAGACCCGGTCCACCACGATTCATGTTGACGATAACCGCCGGGACTTCGGAGCCGGCCATGTATGAGATGGCTTCCTGCTTCAGGGACATGCCCGGTGAAGAGGAGGAAGTCATGGCGCGGATACCGGTAGCACCGGCACCGAGCAGCATGTTTGCTGCGGCCACTTCGGATTCAGCTTGGACAAAATCGCCGCCAGCCTTGATCATTGCCGAAGACATGAACTCCGGGATGTCGTTCTGTGGCGTGATGGGATAGCCGAAGAAGCATTGACATTTGGCAGCCAGGGCGCCGCGTGCAATAGCTTCGTTACCTTTAACAAAAATGCGTTCTGCTTTTTTGGTCATGTTATTTGCCCCCCTTCTTTTTTGGGGTGCGGTAAACGGTGATCGCCACATCTGGGCAGATCATGGCGCAGGATGCGCAACCGGTACATTTGTCCGCATCAGCTTCGGGTACCTCAGCAACTTTGTAGCCGCTGACGTTGAACCGGTCCGACTGGACGATGATGTCAACAGGGCAGACGGTGGTGCAGAGCAAACATCCTTTGCACCTATCTTCCTGGACCTCGATTCGAGACATGTATTACTCCAGTTCTGTGAATGATAGTAAAAGGTTATATCCAGCTATATGATAAGCATCGCATCTCCATAGGAGAAAAAGCGAAAGCCGTTTTTCAAAGCAACCTTATAGGCTGAGAGAATGGTTTTTCTTCCAGCGAGAGCCGAGATCATAATGATGAGCGACGATTCTGGCAAATGGAAGTTGGTCAAGATACCGTCAATGACCTTAAAATCATAGCCCGGAGATATGAAAATATCAGTTTCACCTTCATATTTTCCAATTCGGCCAGATTCGCGAAACATTCCCTCCATGGTGCGGGCGCTCGTCGTACCGACCGCGATGACGGGACGCCCCTCAGCTTTAGCCTTGAGAATGGCATTGGCGGTTGTTTCAGGCACCTCGATGTATTCGGAGTGCATGTTGTGATCGCGGATGTCCTTTGCCCTGACCGGGCTGAATGTCCCGTAGCCGACATAGAGCGTGACTTCTGCCCACTCGATCCCTTTGTTTTTGATCTTTTCGCGCATTTCGGGCGTGAAATGCAGTCCCGCTGTAGGGGCAGCCACAGAGCCGGTTTTTGACTCATTGGCGTAAGTGGTCTGATAGCGCTCCCTGTCCGCTTCGGAGTCAGGTCTCTTGATGTAGGGAGGCAGCGGAAGATGGCCGAGCTTGGTGAAGAGTTCAGTGAGGTTACCCTTCCATTGCAATTCAACCTGCCAACGTCCAAATTCCCCTGCCGTGTCTGTGACCAGCCGAAAATCGTCGGCAAAGGAGATGGTCGAACCGGGTTTGGGTGTCTTTGATGCGCGAAGCAGTCCTTCGACCGAAGCTGTCATCCATCCGTCTTTTTCTGTCGGGTTGATGAGCGGCAGCGGTGTGAGCAACAGGAATTCCACTCTGCCACCAGTGGCTTTGGTGCCAAATATGCGGGCAGGAATAACGCGGGAATTGTTGGCCACGAGCAAGGCGTTGTCTGGCAGGTAATCCAGCAACTCCGTGAAGGTAGAAGGCGTGGTGGTTTCGGCCTCACGATTGAGGACAAGAAGGCGGGAACCATCGCGACGATCAGCCGGTTCCTGTGCAATCTGTTCCTCTGGAAGGTCGTAATTGTAGCTTTCAAGCAAGTAATCTTCGGGTATTTCCATAAATATATATCCATATTTTGTATGAACTCAGTGTTGTACAACACCTAGAAATTCAACGGAATCTTTTTCTTTCTCAATAATAACAATTAATTAGGTATAAGATGCCCTGGTTTACGCTTGGGGCTTGATATTGGCGGTATTCATGGTATTCCATATACATGAATTGGCTTTCCGTGGCTGAGATAGCCAAACTTACTCGTATTCCTGCACCGACGGCTCGTCGGTACGCTGCCCTATTCAAGGATTTCCTTGGGGGCCGCAAGATGGGGCGTGTCACAAAATACCCTGAAGAATCTCTCGTTGTTTTCGAGCGCATATCCCGTTTGTACGGTGAAGGACGTGTGACGTCCGAGATTGATGATGCCCTGAGAACTGAGTTTCCACGGACCATCGAAGTCGATCATCGGGCAAGTGTGCCTGCTCCTCGCACTGAAGGGTATGCCGAGTTGGCATCTACCTTCAATGATGTAATAGGCAAAGTTGCTTCCTGTATGGGAGTCATTGCTGATCAAAAGACCATCATTGATAATCAGCAGGAAGACATTCAGAAGCTCAAGACAGCCTTTGTGCTTCTCGCTCGAAGCCAGAAGAAATTGAAACAACTTCCGGTTTCAGAAGATATGATACCAGATGATCTGCTCGAGCAGACAAAGGCTTTGGAACAGAAAGACGCTGAGATTGAGGAAATGGCTTTGAAGTTGACGTTCGACACGTCCGACATTAAGGCCAAGTTACAAATTTTGGAATCGGAACTCGTTCGTCTCCGTAAAGATAGGCGCGAGATGGAAAAATATCTGCAAGACAAGATCGACAGGCTGAAAGAGCCGACATCATAGATCGATTGAAGCATTGAATACATTTCAAGTTATTCGGAGGAAGAAGACTATGCGTATTTTTATCAAATTGTTGCTGCCGCTCATGTTCGTTTGCGGGCTTATGGCATGCACGACCACCGGGACAAGTTCTTCTGCCGATACTTCTGGCCAGTCACCCGAGGCCCAGTATCAGGAGCCGGACTACTACCTTGATTTCGACGACATCATGATTCCCAAGGAGATCGACTACAACGCTGACGACTCCTATAAATTGGATAACTCCAAATTCCGTGCTGCCATCATGCGTTTTTCCGGCCGTGTGGAAGTCCTTGAGTTGGTCCAGTATTTTGTGAACAACATGACCAAGGACAATTGGACCCTTATTTCCAACAACAAGGCGAGTAAGGTCCACGTCCTTAACTTCGAGAAGTTCAACAAGAGTTGTGTCATTCAGATTGACGACAGCTTTGCCAAGGCCACGACCACCATTTTTGCGGTGGAAGTCAAGGACTCCGGCAGCGGACTTAAGAGCAAGTAGTACTATGCAACCGCATTACACATTTGCCGGATTTATGGGCAAGCGTGTCCATCTCGGTGTTACCGGCTCCATTGCAGCTTACAAGATGCTTGACCTTGTGCGTTCCTTTCAGGAGGCCGACTGTATGGTTTCGGCAACCCTGACCGAATCATGCACTCGATTTATTCAGCCTTTGAGCTTTGAAGCATTGGATGCTTCGCCTGTTTATACGCGCATGTTTGAAGATACCCCCGGCTCCGAGACTGCTTTTGATCATCTCGAACCCGGACAAGTGGCAGATGTTATGCTTATTGCTCCTGCATCCGCCAATACCATGGCCAAACTCGCATTTGGTTTGGCGGACGATATGCTTTCCTGTCAGGCTCTCGCATTTCCCGGCCCCAAACTGATCGCTCCGGCCATGAACCCTCGCATGTGGTCTGCTCCAGCAACGCAGCGTAATTGGGCCATGCTCGACGAGTTGGGGTATATTCGCATTCAGCCCGAGTCCGGGCATGTTGCCTGTGGCGATACCGGCACCGGTCGTTTGGCTCCTGTTGATGAAATTCTCATTGCAACATTGAAGGCCATCAGCCCGCAGGATCTTGCTGGCAAAAAAGTTTTGATCTCCCTCGGGCCGACCCGTGAGCCATGGGATGCTGTTCGATTCTGGTCCAATCCGTCGAGTGGCACTATGGGAGCGTGCATGGCCATGGCTGCTTATTTGCGTGGCGCTGATGTTACTGTTGTGACCGGTCCAACCGCCCTCTCCTTCCCTGCCGGAATTTCCAGAGTCTCCGTCACCACGGCAAATCAGATGTTTGAGGCCTGTACGGATATATGGCCTGAAATGGATATGGGCTGTTTGACGGCCGCAGTAGCGGATTATCGGCCTATTCCTTTTGGTGACCAAAAATATAAGAAGACGACATCTGCCGGTGAAGGTATTACTGTTGAGTTCGAGACCAATCAGGATATTTTGAAAACCCTTGGTTCGACAAAAAAGGCTTCTCAAAAATTGATCGGCTTTGCCGCTGAGACCAGTAATATTAGAGATGAAGCTGCGCGGAAGCTTAAGACGAAGAATCTCGATCTTATCGCAGCCAATGATATTTCGAAATCCGGTAGTGGATTCGGTGTGGCCACAAACCAAATGTTTGTGTTGGACGCTCAGGGACGTAAAGAGGTTTGGCCGCAGTTGCCCAAAACCGAAGTGGCGTGGAGATTATGGGATCACCTTCTGCTCGATTGAAAACACGCGAAAGCCTGAGGCCGTGGGTAGAGTCCGGTCTGGAGTTTGTCCTGCGCACCGAAGTTGAGTGCTCTGACAATGCTGCAGTGGAGCAACCCGAGCAACAGGTTGATTCGTCCGAGGCTTATCCAAATACTCCGCCCGCCTCTTCACCTGATCCAACTGCCGTAACGACACCGGTTCAGAGTTCGCCGGTTCTGCAATCTGCTCCAACTCATGACGCTCCCCCTCTTTCAGAACCTTGGAGCGGTTTTTTGCGATTTGCAAAATCGCCGGCACCCAAAGTTATCATGACCTATATGGAACTTGGTCTTGATCTTGGTGGGCAACCGGATTCCAGACGCTCTTCTGCTCTCAAGAATATTCAAGCTCATCTCAAGTGGCCAACCGGGACTATGAATTTTTGGCCGGTAGCAGCTCTTTCGGGTGGAACGCTTCAACCGAGTACTCAGATGTTCTGGCAAGGTTGGGAACAATGGCGCGCGCCGAATATTGTTTGCTTTGGCGAAGAAGCGTTGAAGGTCGTTCTGCCGGATGCCGATCCGACTTTGACCACACACATGCTTGAACATGTCACAGTCTATAAACTTGACCCTCTCGCTCGCCTCATCACCATGCTCCCGCATGAACAACAAATTTCTGTCGAAGAACTTTTTAAAATCAGATTGTAATTTCTCTTTTGCAGCAACACTTCCCTTTTTTACCGCCTCACGCGCCGCAGGAGGCGTTTGGTATCCTTTTGTAAGATTGTGGTCAAGAATGGTTCAAAAAGGCTTAAGGCGACAAAATTTTTCAACAGTCTTTGTAACCCCTTGTGCCTCAACAGTTTTTAAGCGGTATGTTGCTATTGAAAAGGTGTTTTGTTGTTAATTTACGGATTAGAGGGTCGAAAATAGAGAATGAACTGCAGTTTCATCGAGAAATGAATTTTTTCACACTTGCATTGTGGGAGATGTGTGGAGTATGAGCGGGGAGCAGTTCCACTTCCCGATTCGAAGGCAGCTTGTTCGGTTGACACAGTGGAATTATGACAGTGACTCTTTTCGGAACCATTAATCCTGACTTAAGTGTTTGGGGTAAGGGACGGTTAAAAATATGAAGATACTTGTTACCGGCGCAGCCGGGTTCATTGGCTTTCATCTTTCCAGGCGTTTGATTGGCGAAGGCCATGAAGTCGTTGGTCTGGATAACCTGAATGACTACTATGATGTGAATCTCAAGAAAGCTCGTTTGGCTGTTTTACAGGAAAGCGATCTTTTCAGATATGTGAATATCAACTTGCAGGATGATCAGCCCATGAGTGATCTTTTTGCACAAGAGAAATTTACGCATGTGGTTAACTTGGCTGCTCAAGCCGGTGTCAGATATTCCATCGAGAATCCCAAGTCGTATATCGATTCCAATGTTGTTGGCTTTCTGAACATCCTTGAAGGCTGCCGGCACAATAAGGTCGAACATTTGGTCTACGCTTCTAGTAGTTCGGTGTACGGCATGAATACGAAAATGCCGTTGAATCCACATGAGGGTGTTGATCATCCCATGAGCTTGTACGCTGCGACAAAGAAATCTAATGAGATGATGTCGCACTCCTACTCAAGTCTGTATGACTTGCCCACAACTGGCCTGCGCTTCTTCACAGTGTATGGTCCTTGGGGGCGTCCTGATATGGCTCTCTTTTTGTTCACCAAGAACATTCTTGAAGAAAAACCGATCAATGTCTTTAACTATGGAAAGATGATGCGTGATTTCACGTACATTGACGACATTGTTGAAGGCGTGGTTCGTGTCGTCAAGAAAACCGCGACACCGAATGAAAATTGGGATGGCAACAATCCTGATCCGTGTACGAGTAAAGTGCCCTACCGCGTCTATAATATAGGTAATAACGCAGTCGTTGAATTGTCTCGGTACATTGAAGTGATCGAAGAAGTTGTCGGCAAGAAAGCCATTTATAACTATATGCCTATGCAGCCTGGTGATGTCCCGGCAACGGAGGCAGACGTGAGTGATCTGGTTAAAGACGTTGATTTCAAACCGGACACTTCTATTGAAGTAGGTATTCGCAATTTTATCGACTGGTACCGTGAGTATTACCAGAAATAGTATTGAGTTGAATATTTAATTTTAGGGCAGCCTTTGGCTGCTCTTTTTTTTGTCGTTTTTATCTCTTTTTACATAACTCCACTTGCGTTAGAAATTAATTCAGCCTACGACTGTCAGAACGAAAGTGCAGACTCTGTTTCACGTGAAACATTTCAAATTGAGCAAATTGTTTCACGTGAAACACTCGAAATATCCACATGAGAGTGAACTGGAGCATTAAAGAGAGGGTTTTGTGGCACGAAGAATTGTTGTAGCAAATCAAAAAGGTGGGGTTGGCAAGACAACAACCTCAGTCAACCTTGCGGCGTCATTGGCTGTGATGGAAAAAAAGGTCTTGTTGGTCGATTGTGACCCTCAGGGAAATGCCTCAAGCGGCCTTGGGTTTTACCCCGCGGATCAGCGTGAGAATATTTATTCCGTCCTGTTCGATCCTAAAAAAATTGGCAAAGCTATTTGTGAGACCGGGGTTCCCTATTTGGATTTGCTTCCGGGTACGCAGGACTTGGTCGGTGCTGAGATCGAGTTGGTCGATAAGTTTGGGCGCGAATATTATTTGCGAGAACTGCTGGAAACGGTTGATGAGGAATATGATTTTATTATTATCGACTGCCCTCCCTCCCTCGGCCTTTTGACCGTGAATGCCTTGTGCGCAGCCAAAGAGATGTTGGTTCCGTTGCAGTGTGAGTATTACGCATTGGAAGGCATTGCGCAGTTGCTCATGACGTACGAGTTGGTTCGAAAACGTCTGAACACGGATTTGGGCATTTTGGGGGTCGTCTTGACAATGTATGATTCCAGAAACAGGTTGTCTTGGCAGGTGAAGAATGAGGTGCGCAAAGCATTCCCTCAACACCTCTTTGAGACAATAATCCCGAGAAACGTCCGACTGTCAGAAGCACCGAGCTTTGGAAAACCCGTGATCAACTATGATATAAAATCACGTGGCGCAGAAGCTTATTTGGCTCTGGCTCAAGAAGTGGCAAAGAGTACGGCTGCGGTGGGTTGATCGGGGTCTTTGATCCTGCGGCCCGTCATGTGTTTATCATGACGGGAAGTTTGAGAAAGTGGCGATCAACGGTTGTACCGCCCTTCCTTGGAAGTGTCTTTTGAATCTCGGTACGGAGTACATTCAGTGGTGAGTTCGTCTTTGAAGTGCCTTTTAACGACTTTTGATTGGCACTGCATACATTTAAAAGCAACCAGACCCGCAAGGTTCGCACTGGTCAGTCTAAAGCGGCGCGGGTCATCCTTGGCCCAGTCTTGAGTGGTGTTGCCACATTGTTCACAGGTAACGTCGGTATCCACGGGATAATCGAAATCCCAATAGTCTTTGAGGGTTTCCCAGTCGGCCAAAGGTTCAGGTTTTTCTGGCTCAGCATGTGTTTCCACAATTCCAAGAGAATCAAAAACCTGTTTTTTAACGGCGTTCCAGGCTTCTGCAGAAAGCAGCGCGCCAATGAGATTGCCGTCTTTATCAAAGAGTTCGTTGATATGATCAGACATAATTGCTCCGATTGTTTTCGCTTGTCTTCGGGGCTATATAGGCACTCCAGCCATAATGAGCAAGGGTGTAATCATAAGCGTGAGGAGAATTGTTATGACATCTGGTAATCGGGGATTGGGTCGAGGCCTGGATGCCCTTTTGGGTGGAGTCCGAGAGGACGAAAAAGTGACCTCGGATTCCGCAGAGGTTCGGATGATCCCTGTCGGGGCTATCTCCCCTAACCCACATCAGCCTCGCCGTGAGTTTTCCGAAGAAGGCCTGATTGATTTGGCCGCATCCATTAAGACTCGTGGCGTACTCCAGCCTGTGCTTGTGCGTTCCCTGAGTGACACTACCTATGAATTGGTTGCTGGTGAGCGCCGTTTGCGTGCTTCAAAAAGAGCCGGTTTAACCGAGATTCCGACATTAATTCGTGAAATGTCAGATCAGGAAAGTTTGGCCATAGCACTGATCGAAAACTTGCAGCGGGAAGATCTGAACGCTGTAGAAGAGGCCTTGGGGTATCAGCGGTTGCAGCAGGAGTTCGGGTTGAGTCAGGAAGAGCTGGCCCGTCAGGTCGGCAAGAGTCGTTCGGCTGTAGCCAACTCCCTGCGTCTGCTGAATTTACCCGAAAGTGTGCAGGCAGACATTCAACAAGGGGCTATTTCTGCGGGGCATGGTCGTGCTATAATGGCCGTTGCTGATGCGGAAACGCAAGAATCCTTGCACCATCGGATTGTAGAAAATGGGTTGACTGTTCGCCAAGCTGAGGCTCAGGCGACGTTCTTTAAACAGAATGGGCGTTTACCTGGTGCAGAAGAAATTGGTTCAGAGGTTGCGGCGAAGTCCGGCAAGGCCAAATCGAAACCCTTGGACCCCCGTCTCTCTGATTTGCAGCAATCGCTATCTGATATGCTGGGAGTTAAAGTTAAAATCGCCGGTTCTCCCGAAAAAGGCAAAGTTACAGTGAGTTATGGCTCCGCAAATGAGTTGCGGTTGATTGCTGAAAAGCTTGGTGTATCGTTTGTCTAAATGAGCAATAAGTCTTTCGTCTTGATGATGAGATAACGATCTGAATATGATGATCATTGAGATGTCTCGAGGCGGACATTATCTGATGATTTGTTGAGTATAAAAATTAATAACACGTCAAAAACACTGGTTTACTCTATTATGTCACGAGATATGATTCGAAACGCTGTTGCTTCGCTGGTTGGTCACAAGGTGCTGATAATCGGTGATCTTATGCTTGACCATTACCTGATTGGCAATGTGGACCGTATTTCACCAGAGGCTCCCGTGCCAGTGGTGAACGTGAACAAGGAATCTGTGGTCCTGGGCGGAGCAGGTAATGTCGGCCGCAATATCGCAGATCTTGGTGGCGCCCCCTTGCTTATTTCCGTGGTTGGTGATGATCGAGACGGTGCGCTCCTTGATGATCTTTGCAATGAAGCGGGAATTGAAACGCGGATTATTCGCGACGCAAACCGCCCCACCACAAAGAAAACACGTATTATAGCACATAATCAACAGGTGGTTCGTGTTGATCATGAATTGGCCATTCCCTTATGTGATGAAGCGTATAATGAACTGTTTACCATCCTTGAATCTGTGGTGAATGACTACCCTGTCGTAATCTTGTCTGATTATGGCAAAGGGTTCATCTCCCGTACATTTATGGATCGTTTTATGGCCCTTGTGGACACATGTTCAGTGCGGCCGCAGGTTTTGGTTGATCCAAAGACCGTGAATTATGATTTGTACCAAGGTGTTGATCTTCTGACTCCCAATACAAAGGAGGCAGGTGAAGGCGCTCTTATGACAGTGACAGATCGTGAATCCGTTTTGGAAGCTGGTGAAGCATTATTTAAACGGTTGAATTGTAACAACCTCCTGATCACGCTCGGCCCTGATGGTATGGCTTTGTTTGAAGGAAAAGACTCAGTAAGCCACATTCCTACATTTGCCCGTAAGGTTTTTGATGTGACTGGTGCCGGTGACACCGTTATCGCGACCACTGCACTGGCCCTTTCCGCCGGGTTTGATTTGCTGACTTCATGTACATTGGCGAACTATGCAGCTGGGGTGGTTGTGGCTCAAGTCGGTGCGGCAACGACTCGCCCTGAAGAACTGCTTGAATCAGTCGATGAGTTGCCGGAACCGAAAGTATCTCAGTGGAAATAAGAACATAGTCCTACAATTTTATGAGATTTTAGTGACTGGGATAACCCTTTGGAGTGTACGCGATGGCAAAGAATAATCTGAATTTTATGACAGATATACCTGCTTTGGGACCTGCAAAGGTAAAAACGCCAGTGAGGAATCCTCGGTATGTCGATGAGTCAAAGCCGGTAACACTCATGCTGACAGATGAGGAAATGCGTGAAATTAAGACCGGCGTCCTTCAAAAGGAATTTGAGAAAGCGGGCCCTCGCGAAAAATTGTATTTTGACCCGTCAAAGACCCGTTGCGCCATCGTAACCTGTGGAGGTCTTTGTCCGGGAATCAATGATGTTATTCGTTCAATCGTCAATGAGGCGCATTACCACTATGGTATCCGGACTGTCTTCGGGATCTCCAACGGACTACGAGGATTTATCCCTGATTATGGATATGAAATTAAGGAACTGACTCCGCAGAACGTGTCTCATATTCATCAGTTTGGAGGTACGATTCTTGGTTCCTCCCGTGGCCTACAAGATGCTGAAGAAATTGTCGATTCCTTAGAACGCCTAAATGTAAACATCCTTTTCGTAATCGGTGGTGATGGGTCCATGCGTGCTGCAAAATCCATTGTCGAAGAAGTCTCCAACCGAAAACGAAAGATTGCAGTTATAGGTATCCCCAAGACCATCGATAACGATATCAATTTTATAACCCGCTCTTTCGGATTTGATACTGCCGTTGAAAAGGCAACCGAAGCTATTCAGTGCGCTCATGTTGAAGCTACCGGAGTAGATAAAGGCGTTGGAATCGTTCGACTAATGGGCCGAGAAGCTGGGTTTATTGCGGCACAGGCTACGCTTGCTCTTCAGGAAGTCAATTTTCTGCTGGTTCCAGAAAAGAAGTTTGCGCTTGAAGGTGACAATGGTTTGTTGCAGGCCGTTGAAAGGCGTTTGCATGATCGAGACCATGCAATCATTGTGTGTGCAGAAGGTGCCGGTCAGGATCTACTCGGCGAAAAATTAAAGCGAGATCCGTCAGGAAATCCCAAGTTGGGCGACATTTGTGGATTTATCATTAATGGTTTGAAAGATCATTTTCACAAGCGGGATCTGGAAGTGAATATTAAATTCATTGATCCTAGTTACATAATACGGTCTGTTCCTGCCAATGCCGGGGATAGAATTTATTGTGGGTTTCTTGGACAGAATGCAGTGCATGCGGCCATGGCTGGGAAAACCGGTATGGTTGTCACGAGATTAAAATCAAGCTTGGTGCATTTGCCCCTTGATTTGGTGACAGTCAAACGGCGCAGTATCAATACTCACTCGGATTACTGGTGTGCAGTTATGGAATCTACTGGACAGCATACCTACATGGAATAAAAAAAGGGACCGAGAGGTCCCCTTCTTCTTATCTATTACAGCGTGGTCTTATTCATTGGCTGCCAGTCTGCGGCGGACCTGCTCACTGACTTGTCGGCTGGAACTTTCCTTTTCCGCTTCCATCGCTACGGCCAGCAGTTCGAAGAGCTCGTCATAAGAAAATTCAAGATTGAGGCTACCGTTGGAAACAATGCAGGTCTCTTCTCTTTCTTCCAAGCGATACGCACGGCGTTCACGGGCATGACCGATGGCGGAAATAATACCGTAAGCAAGCTTATCGTCTTCATCACGGTACAACTTTTCCATGGTCAACATACCGGTATTGTCGTCGAAGTACATTTCTTCGCCGATCAAGTGGCCGGTAACCCCAAGATCCTGACCAAAATCATTGGGCAGATTTACATTGAGGATCGGATCGTTTCCGTCGTGACCGCCAACCGTTTTTTTTGACATGCCTTTTCTCCTTAATCCAAGGGGAGTTTGAATTGATCAGGCTTTTTGGCGTCTTTATCCTTAGACGCGGCAGCCTTCCATCCACTCTCTATAAATTCCAGCAGATCTTTTTCAGGCACTCTCCATTGACTGCCGATTTTGATCGCTTTGATGCTTCCACCAGTAATCAGTCTGTATGCTGTTCTCTGGTGCACCCGCAAAAAGTCCGCAACTTCACGTACGGTGAATAGGGTCGGGGGCTTGGGTGCTTCTTTGTTGTCCATAATGTCACAATTTGACCTATGATGTTCATTCATTGACACAAGGAGTCAAAGATTGTCAACAAAGTACAACGTTGTCCTACAAAGTCTAGATATAATCTAGAATTACGACGATAAAAAAGAATTACAGGACGTTGTTGTCGATTACGGTTCGCTATAGCAGATTTCAAAGGAAAAAATAATGGGAAAAAAACACAAATTTAACAAAACAGGTGTGATTTTACCGCAGGCTCTTTGAACATTTTGAGAAAGCAAAGAAGCTTGAAAGACCTAAGAGAAAGACTAGATTATATCTATAAAAACAGGCAATTGAAGGTGTGTGAACATATGTGATCACGCAAGAAATGACAAAATAAGGTTAACTAAACAACTCATTAGAGTTGTTTAGGGTAAGTATGAACGCAATCGGCAGTAAAAAACTAAAGAGAGCGCTTTAGTGAGTCATATTAAGACAAGCAAGAGTTTGTTGATTGTTGGAGATTCCTTTCACTTTACTCTTCAGCGATTTCATCGAGAAGTACAAGGCATGGGTCATCTATGTCCGATTCCAAATGAGTGGTCATTTGCTTGAGTATCCGATTAAAATATCGCCTATCATTGATAGTCAGGCCAACGTTTATCACAGATTGAAGTTCTACAATTGCTGACAGAATTGTAGGCTCAAGAGATTTTGCGTGTTCTGTCAGGACGATGTGTGAAAGACGGCGATCCTTTGGGTCGCGCTTGCGATGAATCAACCCATCCCTTTCCATACGTTTTAATGAGTTGGAAAGTGTGGCTTGCTCAATGGCGAGTTGCGCATGAAGTTGCTTTTGCGTGATGTTGTCCTGCTTCCAAAGCCGGTTGAGAATATCGATATACCCAGGGCGCACCTGATATGGCTCAAGACGTGTGGTGAGTGCTTTTGCGTAAAGGCGGCGAAAATTCGAGATGTGAGAAAAAAAGGAGGAATCTTCAGAATTTGGCATGTTTATCCTTGTATATCGGTGGCATGGATAAATCTCACTATCATGGAGATTTCATAAGAACAAGGGGGGCACGCTGAATGAAAATATATAGGGTGCTAAAAGAGTAAAAGAATAGGCTTGATATAGAATAAAGATTGAGGCTAGAGGGTGAGTCTACTTCCTCTTGTACAACATATATTGGAGAATTTAATGATTTTGATGAAGCGATGGCATGCAAAAGGTGGGTATAAAGAGGCCCTGGTAATAGGCCTTCCGCTTGTGGTGAGCATGGTATCTTCAACCGTTATGACATTTACTGATCGTATGTTTCTGGGAAACTATTCTACGGAATCATTGGGTGCATCTGTTCCAGCGAGTATTGTCGCTTTCATGTTTTTAGCGTTTTTTCTTGGTGTCGCTCAATACGCTGGTGTATTTGTCGCACAGTATACAGGGTCAGGAAGGCCTTTAGAGGTTGGCCGGTCTCTTTGGCAGGGATTGTGGTTCTGTGTGCCTTCTTGGATGATTCTGGCTTCTTTGTGGTTCATAGCGCGACCTCTTTTTGAAATGAGTGGCCACCCTGCTGCAATAATGGAGTTGGAAATAGCCTATTTTCGGATTTTGATTGTGGGTAGTGGCGCTTTTGTGGTGAGCGGATGTCTGTCGTGTTTTTATTCTGGCCGCGGTATGACGAAACCGATCATGCTTGTGAGTCTTCTGGCAATGACCTTGAATGTCCCTTTGGATTATTGTCTCATCAATGGAATTGGACCGTTTCCTGAACTCGGTATTGTTGGTGCGGGGATAGCGACAGTTATTGGGTATATAGTTCCAGTCATATGTTATTCCTTTATGGTGTTTACTGATAAAAATGAAAAGAAATACCGGGTTCGTTCTGCGTGGAGATTTGACCCGGAGCTATTTAAACGGTTTTTGCGGTTTGGAGTACCCGGCGGCGTCGAATTTTTCCTTGATCTCTTTGCTTTTTCGTTTTTTGTACTCATGGTTGGGCGTTTTGGCCCCGTAGAGTTAGCGTCCACGAATGCCGTGTTTTCCATTTATACTCTGGCGTTTTTGCCAACCATTGGGCTGCACGTTGCTGCAAGTATTATGGTTGGTCAGGCTATGGGCGACAAGAATCCGGACATGGCTGCTTATGCGACTAAATCAGTTTTGCATCTGGCAATGGCATACATGGGTGCTATGGCATTGATGTTTGTTGTTTTTCCTGAGGCACTTATGGAACTGTTTAAGGCGCATGGAGAAACCCAGATTGAGTTTAATGCTGTCTTGACCATGGGTGTAATGCTCATGCGTTATGCAGCGGTCTTTACGATGGTTGATGCGGTGGCAATTGTATATGTGGGAGGGCTTAAAGGGGCTGGTGATACAAAATTCGTTATGAAGACCATGATAATGACTTCGATGTTTTGTGTAGTATTTCCACTTATTGTGTTGAATGCTCTGGATATCAAGGGCATTCATGGACCTTGGATATGCATCCTTTCATACGTTTTGGTACTTGCGACAACATATACAACTCGATTTCGTAAAGGTCCTTGGAGAGATATTCGCGTTATCTCAGATTGATCTTGTCCAAATGTGTTGAATCGAACATTTGGCTGAGTTAGTTTTGGCTATGAAATCGATTGCCATGTGCCCTTTTGTGTCCTCTGTTTCATCAGTGAGTGTACTTATGGTTGATGATAATCTGATGGAACAGAAAGTAAAAATGTGATATTAATCTGAAATTATTGATTAAATATGTGATTGGTGCGTGATTTAATGTTCCTTGATCGGGGAATAATCATACTGGCAAATAACGAAAAAGCAGTGATTTTGATAAAAAAATTCTAATAGGAAGAAGAAAATTAGAATTAGAGCATGACGTTGAAGAGTGTTGCGGTTGAAAATCTAGAGTTGAAGGCAATTATATGCGTGATAATGTCAAAGTGATCATAGCTAAGTATAATGAAGACATTGGTTGGGTCGATGCTTTGGGATATGATTACGTTGTGTACGACAAGAGTGATAATCCCGCCAGAAACACACGTCATCTCGATAATATCGGGCGAGAAGCGCATACCTATTTTACGCACATAGTAAGTGAATATGACCAGCTAGCCACTATGAATGTTTTTTTGCAGGGTGACCCTTTTGATCATATTGATGATCGAGGTCGTGCTGCTATCAAAACTCTGCGAAATCAGCTTGTAGACATTGTGGATCGCTCTACCCCCTTTAAAGGATTGGCGTGGTTTAAGCTCAAATGTGATCGATTAGGTCAGCCTCATGATTTGCGTAAGCCTGAGAATGAGGGGCGTTGGTCGGGTTGGGGTAAAGACATACCTGTAGGGGAAGTATTTGAGCAGTTGTTTTCCGCCCCAATGCCAAAGCAAATTATCGCTCGCGCTCCCACAGGCAATTTCTGTGTAACTGGTGAGCGTATCAGAACTCGACCCAAGGCTTTTTATGAATATTGTTTGCGGATGATCGAGCAAGACCCTCTTGATGAGAATAACACAGGGCATGCCTTTGAGCGGTTGTGGCAACATATATTTAATGGCAATATAGCGTGGAACAGATCCTGCTATAAATAGAATTTTGACCGCCTACGACGGAAATTAAACAATGCTGCTTCCACTTAACTTTAGAATCGCCGTATCATCGCTTTCTGCACATAAGCTGCGTGCAATTTTGGCTATGATGGGTGTCTTCCTCGGTGCATTGGCTTTTACCGGTGTGCAGCATGTTTCAAAGATTATGGTTAAACGGGCTGAATTGGAGACTGAAAAACTTGGTCCCAATCTTTACTCCGTCATGGCCGGTCAGGTTCGTTTTACCAGAAGCGGTAGTGCTCGACTCTCTGGTGTCACCAGGAATTTTACGGTTCAGGATGCGCAGGCCTTGATAGATGGCGTTCCATCCGTTTTGGAGGGAACCCCCTATGTTACGCAATCAATGCAGGTGCGTGGTAATGGAAATGCGGTGAATGCCGTGGTTCTGGCGGCGTGGCCGAATTATCAGGATATCCGTAATTTCAGGCCGGAATATGGACGTTTTTTTGATTGGAAGGAAGTTGAGGATCGAGCCATGGTGTGTGTGTTGGGACAAACCATAGCCAAGGCTTTATTCGATGATTCTGCGAACGCTGTTGGGCAACAGATTTATCTTTATCGGGCAAGTTTTCGGGTTATAGGCGTGATGGAAGCGAAAGGGCGTGATGTCTCTGGAACGGATCAGGACGAAATTATGCTTGTTCCGATCACAACCTATATGCGTCGAGCCAGCAATCAGACATGGATAAGTGGCGTGTTCCTGAGGTTATCCAAAGATGCGGGCCGTGATGTGGTGGATGGTGCTGTACAGTCAATCATGCGCCAGCGTCACAACATTGATCCTGGAGAACCCGATGACTTCAGTGCCATGTCACCAAAGGATGCCATGAAATTACAAAGGCAGGCCTTGGAACTCATGACCACGTTGGGTGGTATCACCTCTTCAATCTCCTTTGGCGTCGGCGGTCTTGGTATTCTCTCAATTATGATTTTGGTGGTTCGGGCACGACGAGTCGAGATCGGCGTGCGTCGAGCGGTGGGTGGACGCCGACGCGATATCATCCGTCAGTTCCTTTTTGAGTCGGGACTCATGGCGGCCGTCGGCGGTGGATTTGGCGTACTTGCAACAATTGTTTTGGTTGTTGTCGGTTGCTCTCTTGCCGGACTGCCTGTGGTTATTGAACCTACCAATTTATTGATCACACTGGTTGGTTCCTGCCTGCTTGGTGTTGTTGCAGGGGCCTATCCTGCATGGCAGGCTGCCAATATTGAAATTCTTGACGTTTTGAAGTCATAATCATTATATTTTGAGTGTTTACAATCTAAACATAGCTAACTATATCAGTTAATATGGTTAGCTATGTTTTTAAGATGCGATGATACACTGTGTAAAAGTGGTAATTCGAGAGATTCTTTGAGAATAGGATCATATTGACCAAGGTTATTCCTTATATTCATCTAAATTTAATAGTTGACCAAAAAGAGAAAGTCGTTTTATGAACATGTTCAGTAGATGAACGTGTTCATAAAAAGGACGTCCAAATGACAAAAATGACTCTGCGTGATCAACGGAAACTCGATCTTAGGGAGAAGATTCTGCAAGCCGCTCGTGCCCAATTTATAGAATTGGGTTTTGAGAAAACGACCATGCGTGGTCTTGCAGAAGTTGCCGGGGTAGGTCTTGGAACGATTTCTCTTCACTTCAAGGATAAGAACACCCTGCTTCTGTCTGTCTTTTATGACGAGATTAATGAAGTCTCACTGGAGGCCGTCGAGTCCGTCCCGGTTGACGGTTCTCTGAAGGAGCAATTCCTTTCAATAACTGGGTCTTTATATCGATATTACAGAGCAAACATTGTTTTCCTTCAGTCGGTGGCCAAGGAGGCGGTGTTTGCAACAGGCGAGTGGAAAGAGAGGTTCAATGGCCAAGTTAAGGATGTAATGGTCCGGTTTAAAATTCTTGTGGATGCAGCCAAAGAGCGAGGCGAAATTAGGCGCAACGTAGATGCATTGGCACTTGGTTCCGTGTGTTGGAGTCTTTATCTTACAGGTCTGATTCAAGGGTTGACCTCAGAAACATTTGATCCAGAGATTCAAATGGCTGGAGTAGAGCCGCTTTTGGATGTGGTTTTTGATGGTGTTCTTGTAAGGAGGAGTTATGAATGACGAACGGTTGTCACATGTCGCTTCTTTGGCAGAGTTCATGAGGAGTGCAGACCATATCGATGTAAAATCAGGTGAAGGCGAAGCTGCGCTACTTGAATTTGTGGCTGGTGTTTTATCCTATCAACCGGCTTGGATGCGAGCCTTGTGGAGAGTGCGTGTTTGGCTTTTGAAGTCCCTTGGACAAGGGAAACAGGAAATACCGGACAAAAAACGGTTTACTGTAGAATCGATTCCTTTCTCCCCCGGAGAAAAGGCAGACTTTTTTACTGTCGTGGAATCTGACCGCGAAACATATTGGGTTGCGGAAGGTAAGGAAAAGCATCTGGATGCAATCATCGGGGTTGTTGCTGAAAATTTGGACGATGAAACGGATAGACGCCGATTTCATGTCGCAACAGTGGTCAAATATAACAATTCAGCCGGTCCTATTTATTTCAATATAATACGTCCATTTCACCATATAGTTGTCCGTTGCGCCATGAAGTCCGTATTGCATTGAGGGTGATTGAAGGCTGTTGAAGTGTGTCATTTGAATGAGACTTTGTGACATTTTGTGAACGCTGTTTACAAAGTGAACACAGTTTGCTAGCAGGCGATTATGAGTACGAAAAACAGGCGTGAGCGAGAAAGGGAAAAGATGCGTCGTCGCATTCTGGATGCGGCCAAGGATCTTTTTGTAAAGGAAGGATTCGAAAATGTATCCATGAGGCGGATTGCCGGTGTGATTGAGTATAGTCCCGGTGCTATTTATCGATATTTCAAGAATAAACGTGAAATCTTATCGGTGCTTCGAGAAGAAGGTTTTGCACGATATGTCGAGCGGCAGCATGAAGGGATGAAGCGCTACCCTGACCCCATGGATCGTATGCGTAGCGGGGGTAAAAGTTATATTCAATTCGCATTGAGTGAGCCTGAATATTATCATCTCATGTTCAGCACCAATTGTGATCAGGTTGATCTCGATGGCGAATGGGCAGCCAGTTCCATGCATTCATACACGCATTTTCGCAATACGGCACAAGAATGTATCGATACCGGGTATTTTGGCTCCGTGGATGTCGATACTCTTGTTTTTGCTTTGTGGTCCGGTGTTCATGGATTGGCGCATCTTGTCAGTACTGGTCAAGTCGACGTGCTCCATGATGGTGTAGATATGGATATGTTGATGGACCGTATTCTCGATTTTTGGATGCGTCCCGGAAAAAAGGAAAAATGACATGCACATATATAAATCATGCTCAAGATTTTTTCTCGCAGGACTTCCCTTTTTGTTGACGGGAATGTTTCTACTTGGCGGCTGTGGCAGCGAGGCCACGACAGAGGCCGCAGTTCCAGGGAGCGGGCTTGTTCAGGCCGCGGAAGCAGAAGCTCAGAGTCAGACTCCTCCTCCGAGATCTACGGAGACATTCGTGGCACAGTCTGCCGCCCGTCGATCTGCGTTGACCGGTTTTACACGAGCTAGAAATTCTATGACCCTAGTTACCGAGGAATCCGGCCGAGTGCAGAGCGTTACGGCTGACGTGGGTGACACGTTGGGTGCAAATGGTCTTTTCGCGCAGTTGGATACGACATTTATTCATTTGGATTTGGATACCAATCGGACTGATCAACAACGTCTGAAAAGTGATCTCGTTTATAACAAAAAGGAAAAAGAGCGGTACGAGGCTCTGGTCAAGAATCAGAATGCGGCTCAGTCCACTCTCGATTCTAACGTGCGGGCCCATCAGGCCGCCCTGCAACAACTTCGCGCAAAACAGGTGGAAGAACGTGTGCTCATTGAGCGCATGAAACGGTTTTCTCTGACCGGCCCGTCGGGTTGGAAGGTCATTACCCGGTATGTTGAACCCGGCGAATGGATCACCAAAGGCGAAAAGGTTGCAGAATTGGGACGATATGATGTCCTCCTTGTCCCCTTTGCCTTGACTAGTGAAGAATATCGAGCGCTGAAAGATATGGGTGAGACGATTTCGCTCCGGCTCACAGATTTGAACAGCACAATTCAGGCGCAGGTCGAACGGGTATCCCCCGGCTTTGATCCTCAGTCGCGTAAAATCAATGTGGATTTGGAAATATCCAAGGGTGATATTGAATTCCGTGGCGGTATCCGGTGCGAGTTGGTCATAGAATTGCCAGACCCCGGTGGCGCTGTCGAGGTGCCCTCCTCCGCGCTTATCAAGGCGTATGAAGAGCATTTTCTCATGACCCCGGACGGTGAACGGGTGCGAGTTGTCCTGCTCGGTTCTGCAGATGGCGACAAGCGACGTGTTTCAAGCCCTGATGTACAGCCCGGCGATATGTTTTTGCTCCATCCATAGCAGTCTGAGGATCGAATGATGAAAAAATATTCTCCGGTCCAGAATTTGATACGTCTGACGCTTGGTCAGAAAGTCTTCGTGAATCTCTTATTCGTGTTGCTCATGGTGGTGGGTGTTTTTTGCGTCTTTGATCTGCCGGTTGAACGGTATCCCGACGTGCGCATGGGCAAGGTGATTATCAGTGGTTTTCTGCCGGGTGCCAGCCCCGAAGAAGTGGAGACATTGGTCACGCGCAAAATTGAGGATGCATTGCAGGATCTGGAGAAAGTGGAATTCATCCGGTCCCGGTCATTCCGCCAACGTGCATCCATTATGGTCAAGTTTTTGGATGATACCGACTACGACACTTTGTATGACGAGTTGCGTTTCAAGGTGTTGTCGGTGCAGAACGACCTGCCTGATGAGATGGACCCTCCGAGCTTCATGGTTATCAGGGTTTCCGAGTGGCTTCCTGTCATATCGGTCAATCTGGTGGGGGATCGGTCAAACCGTGCCTTGACTCTGATGGCCGAGGAAATGAAGTTACCATTGCAGCGCATTCCCGGGGTCAAGGAAGTGCAGATCGATGGTGAATATGAGCGTGAATTTCATGTGTCGCTTGATCCGCAGAAAATGATGCAGTTGGGAGTGACCTTTGACGAGGTTGGTCAGGCTCTTGAAGGGGCGAATGTTTCGGTCCCTGCGGGTGATTTTGTCAGTGATTCCGGTGAATATGTCATTGTGGTTGATGAAAAATTCAGATCCCGTGATGAAATTGCGGCCACAGTGGTTCGTCGGGATCTCGATGGATCGTTTGTGACCGTTGGGGACGTCCTGAGTCATGCCGGTATGGATTATCGAGACCCGTTCGTAGTTTCATCGGTCAACGGCAAGGACTCTATTTCGATCAAGATTCTCAAGACGCCCCAAGGAAATTCCCTTGATATCGGCGCTGAAGTTGAAAAAGTCGTGGCCGCGTTTAAGCCTGTGCTGGACAAGGAAGGCGTCGAAACGGTCATGACGCAGGATCAGCGAATCAATGTGAACGATAATATCAGTACGTTGGGATCAAACTTGCTGGTCGGTATTGTTTTGGTTTGCGTGTGCATCTGGATTGTCATGGGCTTCCGTAACGCCATGCTGACCACGGTAGGCGTGCCTTTCTCCTTTTTGGTGACCATGATCATTATGTGGCTGACCAACAATTCCATCAATGAAATCACGTTGTTTTCCTTTGTGTTGGTGAGCGGTATAATCGTGGATGATGCCATCGTGGTTGTGGAAAATATCTATCGGCACGTTCAGGAAGGGTTGCAGCTTAAGGAAGCTGTCATTGTCGGCACAGGTGAAGTGTTTTTGCCGGTCCTCGCCGCAACATCGACGACGGTTGCTGCCTTTTTGCCTATGCTGATCATGTCAGGGTCAACGGGCGAATTCTTTGCACAGGTGCCCAAAGCTGTCAGCTTTGCCATTGCTGCTTCAATTGTGGAATGCCTGTTCATTTTGCCTTCGCATTTTCTTGATTGGCCGGGAGCAAAAAAACTGGAAGTGCATGCAAAAAAGGAAATAAGTCACGGCAAGGATCCGAAGTTTCTTATTGCCCTGAAACGGATGGTGGACGGAGTCCTGCAATTGGCCATGCGGCATAAATGGAAATCCATGAGTGTTGTCTTTGGAGCTTTTCTACTGGCCATCATTATGCTCGGTGTGTCTGTGTCCGGCGTCATGCCTTTGTTGCGGATCAAATTTTTCCCTGATGAATACACACTCTACTATGTCTCCATGGAAGGGCCTGTCGGGACAGATGTCTATACTGCCTCGGCAAAGGCCAAGGAAGTGTCGCGTGCAGTGTTGGCTTTTGGTCCCGGTACAACCAAGGCGTGTTCAGGGCTTGGTGGAATGGATATCAATGAAGATTATGAAAATATTTTCGGGTCCAATCGGGCCATTGTGACCGTGGAATTGCCGGTTCAAGGTGAGCAGGAATATATTGAAAATCCGGATAATGACCCGGAATTGCTTCTCGAAGTCGTGCGGCGAAAGCTCGAGCCGTTGGCAACAGACGGCTGGAGACTGCGTGTTTGGCCGGAACAAGGTGGGCCGCCTGCGGGCAAGGATGTGAATCTTCGCGTCCTCGGTCCAGATCAGGATGCTGTTTTGGCTTTGGCAAATGATATGAACGGGTGGATCAAGAAAAATGACGTATTGTCACCATATCTTCTTGATTTTACCGCTGATACCGGAACCGACAACCGTGTGTTTCGGTTCAGCCCCATACCGAGTCTTGTTTCGGAATATGGTTTGACTCCGGCACAGGTCATTGCCTTGGCCGGGGGGATTCTAGATGGCCGATTTGTTGGTAAGTTTCGTGCAGCAGATGAGGATATCGACCTACGCATGAAGATTGACAAGCGGTTTCTGAAGCAGCCGGAAGACGCCTTGGATATTCCCATTCTTGAAGATGATCAGGGGCCGGTTCGTGTGGGCGATTTGGTGGACGTTGAGAGCTACCGTGAGCCGGGGCAGTTGAATCGTTTCCAAGGGCAACGGGCCATCACTCTGACGGCCAACATTCGGGCTGGTGCACCGGTCAGTGCAACCAGCGTAGTCCATGATGTGAAGGCTTACTATGAGACCATTCAGCATCAGTATCCGGGGGCGACTCTGAGTTTTGCCGGTGAATTTGAGTCTACAGGGCGTTCTTTTACTTCGCTTATGTATGCGTTTTTCATTGCGATTATGCTTATGTACACCATTTTGGCCTGTCAGTTTCAATCCTATGTTCAGCCAGCCATTATCTTGTCGGCTGTCGCATTCGCTTTGACCGGCGTGGTTTTTGGTACTTTTTTCACCCGTTCGCTGTTCACGGTAAACAGCTTTATCGCGACCGTGGGTGTGACTGGTGTTGTGGTCAATGATTCGTTGGTCCTCCTTGATTTTATCAACCGGTTGTATGCTGCGGGGTATAGTCGCGCCGAAGCTATTCGTGAAGGTGTGCGTATTCGGCTCAGGCCAATCCTTATGACAACGTTGACTACGACGTTGGGCCTGCTCCCCATGGCTCTCGGTATTCCCTACTATTCAATGGTCTGGGGTACCATGGCCACGACATTTGTGACTGGATTATGTGTGGCCACAACGTTGACATTGATTGTTATGCCCCTTGAGTGGGATCTGCTTATGCGGCGCAAGGAACGGAAAGAAAAGAAGCGCGCTGAAAAGGCGGGGTTGGTGCAAAATGTGGGTGAAATATAATGATTGTTTTTTCTGGATAAACATGAGTTAAATTCTAGAAACAGCGGAAACATCATGAAATCATGAGAAGAATCGTTGTGTGTAGGTGATCGGCCCCTTGCTTCGTGTGTAAACACCGTGTGTGAGGGGCCGATTTTTTTATACCCCCTTCTTGAATGGTCGTAGGTCGCATACGGTTGCACCATTGAGGCGAGCAAGGTACTCTGCTGCGCAAACAATCAATTCAAAGGAGCCACGATGACAGCCTACCCTCCCGTCACCCTGTTGGTCAGGAATATCGAAAAATCTTCCGCGTTCTACAAGAAATCCCTTTGTTTCAGCCTCGCATGGGACGCTTTGCTCATGGGGGCATTTGGGCAATGCCTGCGTTTGGTGGAGGCCAAGGATACCACTGCTGGCGGGTGTGTTATTGTAACCATCGAAGTGCCGGATGTGGCACAGGCTGTAACGGCTATTTTGGATAACGGCGGTGGGCGTGCTGAGAAACTCATGGGTGACAAGCCGCTTTACCTCGGTCTGGACGGTGAGATGATCGCCTTGACCCAGCGTGGTTTACCCGGTGCCGACAAGGTCAAGCTTGTGGTGTATGATTTTGACGGGGTCATGACAGACAATACGGTATCCGTGGATCAGGATGGGCGGGAGTATATCCGGGCAAATCGTGGCGATGGTATGGGAGTTGGCATGATTCGTAAGCTCGGCCTTGAACAGGTCATTCTGAGCACGGAAGTCAATCCTGTCGTGAAAGCCAGAGCCGACAAAATTAAGTTGGAAGCCATTCATGGCATCCGTGACAAGGCGTCCGCCCTGCTTGAGTTGGCGGACAAACGATCCATATCTGTGGCCGAAGTCCTTTTTGTCGGTAATGATGTCAATGATGCTGCTGGTATGGCATTGGCCGGATTTAAAGTGGCACCAGCGGATGCGCATCCCTCCATTCTTGCTCAGGCGGATTACATCACAACCGCCCGAGGCGGCGAAGGCGTCATTCGTGAACTTGCTGATGTCCTTCTCGCTGTAAAAGGGTAATTTTTACCCAAACAAAGAGTTTTTTGGGTTCTTTCTGGACATTTTTGAGACTTTTGGCCTACCGTTCCAATGAATCCCATATAGGGAGGCACTGAGACCGTTGGAGTTGGTAATGCCTGAAGCATCATTCGAGAATATCTGCATATTTCATATTCTGGACGGACTTCGTGAAGGGTTGTCGCATTTTTCACCCCCAAGTCGAGCCGCAGTTGTGTACGCCCAAAGTGAGGATGCTCCTCCTCGTATTTGTGATCCGCAAAATCTGCTGGAAGGTCACGAGCCTAAGCTTCGGGACTACTATTTGTATTCCAACAAGTGGCGAGGAAGTCCGCCGGAAGGCCGGGAATTGGAGATTATTGATTCCGATAAAGCCGGACTGGACTTGTCGGGTATTATTACTCTCGGGGCACGTTCTCACCCTATGCATTATCAGATGTGGTTTACTGAGGAGCACCCGGATATGTGTTCGTTGGGACCGACCGAAAATTGGTTGGAATACGCCGCAGAGCTGGTTTCCCAGAATTTTGAAACGTGCAATGTCATGGGATTGGATATTGCCGGGTTCATGTTGCAGCATTGTGCAAATCACGCCATTCGGAATTATATTGTAGATGAACGGAGTCGTTTGGGGTGGCTTGATACACAGATACGTGTCTACCCGTTTTTGGATGCGATTATGGGCGTGTCCGGCACCAAGGAAGAGGGTGCATGGCCCAGAGGCCGAATCGTGGTAGTTGAGCCGAGTCAACTCGATCAGGTGCGCATGATCTGTCGCTTTCCTTTGCATGAACAGCCAAGTCTGTCCGACACAAAACATGTACGCAAACTACTACAGGCCGTTGAGTTTTCCGGGCGGGTTTTGGTCTCGGACGGTTCAACCGTGCTTGGTATAGCCATTGGTCCCATGCCGGGAGCGTATCTGGCCGCTCAATTCAGTGGCACTCACGGATTCTTGTGGATTAAGGATGAGTTGGTCTGTAGTTTTTCTGATGGTCGGTTTCATTCTTCTAACCTGAAGGCAAATCTGGTTCAGCTTGAAGAGCAATTGTTGGAGACCGATTTGAATATGGAGGAGCAACACGGCCTGCTTCATATCATTTCGCATATGGTTAATCGGGTGCGTGACCGTAAGCATGGGTGCACGTTGATCGTGGACACTGGGACACATTTTTTGAAAACTGCAGGTCAACACTTTGAAAAGCCGTTGGACCTTCAGGAAAGCAGTCAGCTCAAACTCGCCTGTTCATTGGCAAAATTGGACGGCGCATTGCATATTGGACGTGATTTGAAACTCTACGGCTTTGGTTGTCTTATGGATGGCCAATCCGTTCCCGGTGAGAACAGGGCGCGTGGTGCGCGGTTTAATTCGGCATTGAGATTTACGGCTGAACATGAGGATATCGTGGTGGTTGTAGTTTCTTCCGATCGACCGGTTTCCATTATCAAGAACGGTGTGGAGCTGACCGCCTTGTGTCATTTTCAGCAGATTCGCGGTTTTGCCCGCCCTCCCCTGTTGGCGGAATGGGTGATGAGCTGACCTGATGACCGTTATGTGGATATCCGACCCAATTTTCTGGGTTCTTGCCTTGCCTGCATTGGCCGTCTCCGGCCTGCTTATGCAGATGATTCTTTCGTTGTTCCGCTGTTGCGGTTCCTTCAAATTTCGCGGCCAAGCTGTTCAGTTGAAATGGTGGATGATTCCCGCCACAAGTTGTCTATGCTGTCTTTTTTGGGGCATGGCTGTCCTCTATGCTGTGTTCTTTTCATCATGAATCATTTCATGCTGAAATGATTACCATTCCTTTTGTCACACAAAGGTCAAACAATTTTCACATTACGGTCATGTGTTTGTCACAAATCGTGTCGCTTTAACGAGATTGAAGAGTAGGTTTTGCTCTCCCCGTCCAAACTCTTTGGACGGTTACGGAAGGAGAGAGAATGAAACTCAGTGTGAAAATGCTTGTCTTTTGCCTGCTTATAGGCGTTTTGCCCTTGGGGGGCATGGTTGGATACAGTCTGCATACCGCGTCCAAGAGTTTGAAGGATCAGGCCAATAGCCAGCTCGCTTCGGTCAAAGAGGCTAAACTTCATGACCTGCATGTTTTGACTGAGACTTGGGGCAAGGACATTACCATGTATTCCGAGGCGCGATACGTTTACAGCGCGTTGGTCCGGTTGCGGGATATTGTTTTTTATGAGGCCAAGCCTGGTCGAAAGATGGATATAGCCAACGAGGATTATGCCCACGCTCTGGAACGGGTGTCTGCCGAGTTTCTCCCTTGGGTTAAAGTCCGTGGATATGCTGATGCCCTGATATTGGATGATACCGGACGCATTGTTTTTTCCGTTACCCGTGGCAGTGAGCTTGGCGAAGATGTCGCCAAGGGGGGGCTTTCCAGAAGTAAGCTCCAGAAGGCTTGGAAACGCGCTCTCGCTGGCGAAACGGTCTTTGTCGACTTCCACCCCTACCCTCCCCTGAAACAGCAGCCCTGTGCGTTTATCGCAGCCCCAATCAGGCGGTATGGAAAAGAGATTGAAGGTGTAGCCATGCTCCGTATTCCTGTAGAAAGCGTGAATGCGGTCATGAGTCCGCGGGCTGGTATGGGTAAGACCGGTGAAGCTTATCTGGTTGGTCAAGACAGGCTTATGCGGTCTGATCTTTATTCTGATGCCGAACAATACAGTGTTGAGGCCTCTTTTGCGTCTCCTCGGCGTGGTGCCATGGAGACTGCCCCTGCACGTAAAGGACTGGCAGGCGAAAAAGGCAGTATGGATGCGATAGATTATCGCGGTCATGAAGTTTTGGCAGGCTATGCGCCCGTCCCGGTGGGTGACACTGTTTGGGGATTGGTCGTAAAAATAGATGCTTCCGAAGCCTTGGCTTCAATCAGCAATCTTGAAAATGCGGCCATTATCGTGGCTGGTTCATCTGCGGTAGGTATCCTCATTGTGACACTGATTTTTCTCCGTTGCGCCCTGCTCCGTCCTCTCAATGGACTTCGTGAGTACGCGGGTAAGGTGGCTGAAGGAGATCTTGACACTGTTGCATCAGGGGTATTCAAGGGGGAATTGAAGCAGGTTCAGGAAGCGATTGAATGCATGGTGCATACTTTGGGAGACAAGATGCAGGAAGCAGAGGTTGCTTTTGAACTGGCCCAATCTCGTGCAGTCGAGGCAGAGGCCGCCATGGAGCAGGCCAAAAGTGAGCGACAGGCCCGGACCGATGCAGCCAAAGCACAGCGTGAAGGCATGCTTCAGGCAGCCGGTATGCTTGAAGTCGTTGTCGTTGGCATGAAAGAGGCTTCAGGGGTGGTGAATAGTGAATCCGACAGAATTTTGGAAGGAGCCAACAGCCTGAGTCATCGTGTGGAGCAGACCGCGACATCCATGGAGCAACTGGCAGGTTCCATCCGAGAAGTAGCGGGAAATGCCGAAGACGCGTCCAAGGCCGCCGAGTTGGCGCATAATCGCGCCCGTGAAGGAGCTGAAGTGGTTCGAAAAACCGTTCACTCCATTGGCGATGTGCATACCATAACCGAACAACTCAAGGTCAAAGTCGCAAATCTTGGAGCCAAAGCGAGTTCCATTGATAAGGTGATGACGGTTATTTCCGACATTGCCGACCAGACCAACCTGTTGGCTTTGAATGCAGCCATTGAGGCGGCGCGGGCCGGTGAGGCTGGACGAGGGTTTGCCGTGGTCGCGGACGAAGTCCGTAAGCTGGCCGAGAAAACCATGGATGCAACTCGTGAAGTCGGTAGGTCAATCGCTGACATTCAGGCCGATGTTCAAGAGAATATTCGAGGCATGGACATGGCGGCTGAAAAAGTGGATTCGGCCAATGTACTTGCTGGAGAGTCTGGCGATGCGTTGAATGAGATCATGGAATTTTTTGAATCCACAACACAACAAGTGGAAGCCATTGCCGCAGCCAGTAGCCAGCAGTCAGCCGCAGGAGAGGAAATCAACAGAGCTGTCTCGGAAGTCGATGTTGTTTCCAGCAAGACCGCCCAGGCTGTAGGCGAAACAAGTGGAGCTATCGCTGAATTAACGGATCAGATCGAAACATTGTCCAAATTGTATGGGCTGTTCATGCTTCTGGGTGAAGGGGCCGTTCAGGAAGACGTTGCTGGATTGGCTCAGGAACCGTCGTTGGCAAGCTTTGACAGGTTTCGGCAACAAGAGATTCTCAACAAGGCCGTGCGGGAGAATCCGAGCCTTGAGATCGCTTGGATTACTGATATGGACGGTGTTCAGGTGACGGATAGTGCTTTGGCGCATGATTCCTCTGTTGGAACAATAAAGGGAGGCGTCGGAACGGACTGGTCTCATCGAGATTGGTTTCATGAGCCAGTGCGTACAGGTGAGACATATATTTCGAATATATATCACTCAAAAGTCATTGATGACTATTGTCTGACAGTTTCCACGCCTTTGAGAAATGGTGACGGGGAATTGATTGGTGTGCTGGCCGTGGCCGTTCGTCATGATGCATCAAGAGGCGTGACTGATACCGTTTGAGAATGTTTACAGACTGTTTTCTGAACGACACAGTTTGGTCATGAAGACGTGTGTCCGGCAGGGTACGTTTGGAAAAAAGGATGGCATTCTCATGATTTGGCTTCAACATGATAAATATACCCATGAATACTCTGCTTTCAAGATGGCTGAAATCTTCAGGCATGTCAGGGGCTCAACCCGTTGCATGGCCTACGTTGCCGGGGGCGCTGTTGTCCTCATGTCCATGGTGCAGGTATCCTGCATCTATGGCTTGTAGCGTCTGAATAAAAAGAAAAGTCCTACACACAGGATGATACCCACACCCCACCCTGTTGCGTTGGCTGGGATGGCGTCTTCAGCCTCGGCAGCCATTTTTGGCGGGTTGATGATGGTGGCTTTATCGGGTGCGGAAATACCGAATCGAGCCAAGGCGTTGCCGTCCAGAATCAATTCGCTATGGACAGGCTGCGGCAGCATTTCCTGAATATTTTCTCCGTGCAGGATACGATCAACCAGATGGGCTGCATTGAGTCCCACAGCTTTGCCTGAAATCATGAGACCACCGACTACACCCGTCCCCATGAACGCGTCATCCAAAACAAATGTCGGTGATGAAGTTCGGGCTTTGACTATGGCAGCTACGGACTTATCGGAAATAGGTGCCCCTTCCCTGTCTTCGGAAAATCCAAGAAAAAGTGTTACTCCTTTACTCGGAATGCTGGATAGGACAGTGCTCAGACTATCGAGGTCCAAGCCCGCGTCATCACCGGGTTCATGACCGGGGAAAATGAGCTGCGCTTTGTCCATATATGGGCGCATGGCTTGTGTTACGGCTTTCATCTGTTCTTTACCCCGTGTTGTTCCGTCCGCGATGCCTACAACTGTCTGCGTTTCAGGGCGTAGATTGAAAATAAGATCTACGACTGCCTGTATGGAATATTCCACGGGCAGTCCTGTGCAATTTTCACATGTCGACAAAATATATGGTGCCGGACGGGGGATGGAACAGAAAATTACAGGGGCGTCTGGGAACAGCTCCTGACCATATTTTCGGGCAAAGGCGAACGCAATGCGTCCGTCTGTTACTACTGCGAGCGGTGTGCGGTGCGTTTGAAGCAACTGGTGAAAAACTGCGTCGAAATCGTCTTCATCCATATCTTCCTGCCCAAGGAATTCCTGATGGACTTCGGCAATGGATTCAAGCCCTGCTTCCAAGCCTGATGCAAAATTTTTTGTCCATTCAGTTGGGTTTGATTCGGAGTGCAGAAGAACAACCTCCATGGGCTTGCCACTGATGGCGAGCGTAGGGAGGAGCAAAAGGAATCCAAGGATTGTCACCAATCTAAACAATAGTAATTGCCTGTAAATATGGCTAATTATAATCGTCAGTTGTCGATAGCTGTTGAAGGGCATGGGCTATGCTGATGCTGCACAGACTCTGTTTCGACCAGATTTTTTGGCTTTGTACATGGCTGAGTCCGCAGCGCTGACCAGAGAGTTGGCATTCCACCCTTCTTTGAGTTCCGCCACACCGACAGAGACGGTAAATTGCAGGGAATCTTCCGACAATTGGCCGTTTGTACGGATACGGAAATCATAATTTTCCACATCGGCTCTGACTGCTTCAGATTTGATGGCGGCCCTGTTTAGGTCCATATTTTTCATGATGATGACCAGTTCTTCTCCGCCGTATCTGGCCGCGAAGCCGTCATACTGCATGGCATGCGCGGTGAGGATGCGGCCCAGAGCTCGAAGGACATCATCACCGGCTTGATGTCCATATGTATCGTTGACCCGTTTGAAATGATCCACATCGATCAACATCAAGCTGAGGGGCATACAATTTTCACAACATTCCTTGACCGCACTGTTCATGAAGACTTCCATGGCGCGGCGATTGTAGAGCTCGGTCAGTAATGGATCAAAATTGGCCGTTCTTTCAAAATGGTCAGCCTTGGCATTGAGTTCCCGGGCTTCGTCTTTGAACTCGGTGATGAGTTCCTGAAACATACCGCGTACCCTACTGAGAATGGCGGTTTTGTTGGTACCGCCCTGAATTGCGTTGGTTGCGCTTGCCTGAAATGAGTTCAGACGAGCGCTATGGAGTTTGTTTGCCCCCTGCATGGAATTGATGATGTCGTTCATTTCCTGAAGAAGTTGAGCGGCGGATTGCTTCTCTTTCGTGAGCGCTTCTTCAAGTTCCTGAGTGCCGATGTTTTGCATGATGTACATGTCGAGCATGGCGATTATGATTTCGTAGCGTTCATCAGAAAAATCGTTTTTCAGGATTTCCGCACAAATCTCACGTTGAATCTCAGCCTTCTTTGCATCCGTAAACACACTGAGTTTCGTGAGAAGGTTGCGGACGAACAGAATGACGGCCATCCAGTTCGGATCGTCACCTATTCCAGCTGTTTTCAGAATGTCGACAATTTCGTTTGTTTCGGCTGAACAGAGAGGGTTTTTCGTCATGGTATAACCGCCATATGTCGAGTGCTACGTGGGCTGTGGGTTTGCTGGTTGCCCTTTGCTTTTTTTGAAACAAAAGAGCATTGCACGTCACAGTCAAAATACTCATTTCATAATGAATTATTGTTTTGATAACACTATTAATGAAAAACCTGTCAAGAGAAAATCGGGGGATATTTTTGAGGATTTGTAAGAGGGGATTGCGAAAAAAACGCAAAAATGTGCGCCAGGCCGGATTCTCCGGCTTTGTACCAGGACCAGACATTTCTAAATATACACTTTATGATGGCCTAGTGCGTTTGTTTTTGGCGCACGGTGCTCTTTCTGTGAGCGGGGCGACTCGATTCGCCATATGTGTTTAAGAAGAAATCGATTTCTATTTCCTCCCACCCTCCGTACAGGTTATTCGAAACCCCTTTCACGGGGACATTGCCTTTGATTCTTTTATACGCTGTCGCCAAAAACGAGGCAAGAGGGTAGAGCAATAAAACTGGTCGGGATCGTGCAACCGACGGACAGCGTTGGAGATAAAAATGAATATTTTCTTTAGGGGAGAAGGTGTCACCATTGAGGGACACTTAAAAAGGCGAAGGTCTAATTATGACAATGTATTATCAGCGTCAACAAAAGGCAAGCGCAAAGGCGGACGCCCCTGAAAAAGGCGTCCTCAGCGTGGTTGGGAGAGACTAATCACCTAGTCGTTTTCAAATGGATCGCTGATGAGGTCCAGAACCTTGAGCGGGTCCAGTGTGTGTATGGCTGCATCTTGACTGGTCAATCCTTCTCCAAGTCCGGCCAAGCTGTTCTCAGCACTCTTGGCTTCTTCGCGGCCAAGGTTTTTGGAAACGATATTCATGGCGTCATCCAAGCCTTCAGCGGCGCGGGCTTTAAGTTCCTGAATGCGGTCACGGACGATGTCAGTATTGGTTCCGTGAAATTGTGTTTGTTCGATAGCGGGCATGTGTTCCTCCTTGCAGGGTATAACTCTTAAAGCAAAACCCGTGCACCAATCGAAAAAAGTCAATATTTTATGTACTTAAGGTTCTTTGGGGTTGCGGTTTCGGCATTTTTTTCCGCTTGCCCGAACTGGAATGAACAGGAAGGTCAGTGCGATAAGTAAGAAAAAGAGCCCATATACCACGCTATAGGTGGTTTCGTTGAAGTCATGGAACAGTATTTTCCCGAGCCAATGACTGACGAAGGATTCATCATAACCGACACCCTGTTGTCCTGCGGCTCTTCGTAAGTTTGTTTCCCAGACCGTGAGTGGGCAAAACATACCGATCAAAGATTCCAGAAGCACAAACCCCATGAGTCCCGCGTGCGAATACCGAAACCATGGGTTGTGAATGAATTGTCGGCCAAATATTTTCCCCAGCCAGATAACAGGCAACCCCAAGGTCAGGTAGGCCGCAATAATGAAATGAATCACCAGGATGGTGTCGGCCAGAATCAGTATCTGGCCGTCCGTCATTGGTCGGAATCCTTTTCAAGGGAAGAGAGGAAGTAGGTCAATCCTTCAGGGTAGCGTGCGCCAGAGGTGAGAAACCCTGAATTATGATCTCCTGTCAGTTCTATAAACGATTTTGGGCCCTGATAGTCATTGTAGAGTCTTTGGCCCAACGCATATGGGACTATATCGTCATCAGGGCTGTGCAGGAACAAAACGGGTAAATTAAGGCCTATGAGGTTGGTGGCACTATCATATTGATACCGTGCAAGAAGACGTACCGGTAGCCATGGATACATGTATGCCCCCATATCCGGCACCGAAGTGAAGGTTGATTCCATGATAAGCCCTGCGGGAGTTTGGGAGTCATTTACCAACTCAGCGGCCAGAGATGCTGTCACAGCACCTCCAAGACTTCGTCCAACAAGAATAATGGATTCCGGTGCAATTCCTTGTTCCTGAATAAGCCAGTCCCAGGCAGCATGGGCATCGGCTGCTGTGGCTTTTTCGCTGGGATCGCCTAGACTCTGACCGTAGCCTGAATAGTCATAGGCGAAGACGTTGAGCCCAAGATCGTGGAAGATGCGCAGGGTATCTAATCTGTGAGAGAGGTTGCCGCCATTGCCATGAGAAAAAAGTAGGGTGAAGCGAGGTGCGGCATGAGGCATCCACCATCCGTGAATGCGTGTACCCAGCGGGTTAATCATCCAGACATCTTCATGTCTCAGACCAATATCATCGGGAGAGGCTGTCATCTCCTGCTTGGGATAATAGAGCATTTTGCGCTGGGATAAATACATCCAGACGATGACCGCTGCATAACACAGGCAGAGAAAGGCGAAAATTTTAAAAGCTGTCCACATGGCGGCAGTATACACAGGCAGGGCGGCTTTGTGGACTCTTTCCATTTGTTCCGGCTTGATTTATCCTGCGGCCATGAATATCGCAGGTATAATACTGGCTGGCGGGCTTGGCACCCGCATGGGGCATGTGAAAAAAGCATTTTTGGAAATTGGTGGCAAAACTATTCTTGATCGATTGCTTTCGGTCTACTGCCCATTGTTCCATGAAATAGTGATTTCGGCGCGTGAGCGGGAGGATTTTCTTCAATACGGTCTCCCTGTCGCCGAGGATCGATTTGAAGCCCGTAGTTCTTTGACAGGGATTCATGCCGGATTGTACGACATGCAGGCGGAGTATGGTTTTTTTTCCGCCTGCGATGCGCCTTTTGTTCAGGGAGGGCTGGTCAAACGACTGCTCGCGGAAGTTACTCCTGATGCTGATGTCGTCATTCCTCTCAAGGAAGATGGCTACCGGGAACCACTGTGCGCCGTATATTCCAAACGTTGCCTTCCATTTATCGAAGCTCAACTTGAAACCGAGAATTATCGGATTATTGGCTTCTTTGATAAAGTAAAAGTCAAAGAAGTTCCTATTGCCCAACTCAGAGAAGGCGATCCCGATCAGATTTCATTTTTTAACGTCAACAGCCCCGACGACCTCCGCCAAGCCGAAGTACTCGCCAAAGAACTCGCTCTTTAATTAATTGAATACTCGAGCGAAGCGTTTAATAAAAGTTGAGGAAAAGGAGAGGATGGGGGCTGTGGGAGATTTTTAAAAAGTAATCCCTACTGCGCGGACGGGTGAGCCTTCACCGTCCTTGAGCCGCAACGGCAGACAGCAAAAAATGAACCCTTCATCCGGCAATTCCCCGACATTGGTTAGGTTCTCGACAATAACAAGCCCGTGATCCAGCAAGGCGATGTGCGCCGGTAACGTCCTTGAGTCCACCGGGTCAGGCGATGGTGTGTCCATGCCAATTCCCTTGAGTCCCAGCCCTCCGATGAAACGAGCGGATGTCTCTGAAAGGGCAGGAAAATCGGCATAATAACGGTCCGTTTTCCAATGGGCATCCCAGCCTGTTTGCAGAATGACGAAATCCAATCCTTCCATGTCAGAGAGAATGCTGAGGTCTGTGGGTTCGATAAGTGGTGTGCGCAATTCAGTCAGATTTACCACTGCCCCCCATCCTGCAAAATTGTTCGGGCCTAACCAATCAAGGCCGGGCGCGTCAGCAAAAAGATGAGCCGCTGTATCGAGATGTGTGCCAGTGTGTGAGCTCATTGTTAGCATTGTCTGGGCGAATCCGTCCTTGTTGACGAAATGGGTCCGTCGCAGATTGGCGGATTCGTCGCCGGGGAAAACCGGCATACCGGTATGGATGGTGTGGCTCAGATCGATGATGTTCATAGAACCTCGTCAGATGCTATAGATGTTCATATTTGGCCGTTTAGTGAGCTGCATGTCTGTTTTGACGTACTTTTGTATGACATTCCGTATGTCTTCCATGGATTTTGCGGCCAGAAATTTGGATTGTAAACTGTGCCCGAAGGTGAAGTTAGCTGCGAAATAGATAGTAAACAATTTGTATCGTTTGAGGGCATGTACTTCATTAAAGTGTTGATCTAGAGCATCGGCCAATTGGAAGGCATAGTCGCGAAAACAGGTTTCTGTCGGGGTGTATCCCGCAGTCCATTCGGCAAAAAGCCACGGTCGAGCTATGGCCATGCGTCCAACAGAAACGCCCGCACAACCAGTTGTTTCAAGCATTTTCAGGCAATCCTCTGGAGTGACCACATCACCGTTGCCAAAGACCGGAATGGATACGGCTTCTGTGATGGCTTTAATATGGTCTAATATCGGTGGCTTGGTGCGTTTGTCCGGCGCTACGCGGGGGTGAAAAACCAGACAGTCAACGCCTTCTGCTTCGAATTGTTGTGCCAATTCTACGGCAGGGCCGATATCAGGGGTCCAGCCCGTGCGAAACTTGACGAAAACAGGGATGGTGACGGCCTGACGCACACTTTTCACGGCAGCCAATGCCGCGTCAGGGTCTTTGAGAAGGGCGGCTCCAGCATTGCGTTTGACGATACCTGACACCGAGCAACCCATGTTGATGTCCACCCCGAAAAAACCTTCGTTTTCAATTCGTCGGGCCGCAGGAGCCATTTCTTCCGGGGTCGCTCCGAATATTTGGCAGACAAGATGGTCGAGTTCTTCTTCGCGCCAACTGAACATGGTGGAAACCGAGGGCTTTTCAGTCGGAACCCCCTTGGCGCTGCACATTTCCGTGAATGTCAGGCCGCATCCACCGTAACTTTCCAGCACCTTACGATAGGCCACATGCCCCAGTCCGGCCAGCGGAGCGAGCCAGAGCCGGTTGGCTATCTTCTTGCCTCCAATGGAGAGAGGACGGTTCAGCAGGTCGGCCAGTGTGTGTTTAATGGTTTTGTCCATCGCTTTCATGCCACCGGATTCACCCTGTTTTGAGAAATTGTCAATCTGAGCACCAAGCGTATCCGAATATAACGGTTACGGCTTCATGTCGCTGGAGATAGGAGGGCTGACGGAATTGAATCAGAGGTTAAATCATGTCTGCGCCGCTGAGAATTGCCACGAAACGTTTGAAGACTTTCATATCCACATTCTCCCGCATTTCATTTCTGATGAGCGAAAGGGCTTCATAGGGCTGCATGGCTTCGGCATAAGGGCGGTTGGTCGTCAGGGCGTCGTAGATGTCTGCCAGTGTGATGATACGGACGGGCATAGGGACATTATCTCCCTTGATGCCGGAAGGGTAGCCTTTGCCATCCATGGTCTCGTGATGGAAGAGAATGCAGTTGATGGTATTCTGCGTCATGGGCAAATGCGCGCACATAGACACGCCGTGAACCGGGTGTTCTTTGATGATTTCACGTTCAGCCTGAGTCAGTGGGCCGCGTTTGTTGAGAATCCGTTTGGGGATTTTGGCTTTGCCTACGTCGTGCAGGAGTGCGCCCAGTCCGAATTCAAAGACTTCATGATCATTCATTTCATAGGTCTGGAATAGGGCCACAGAATAGATAAAGACCTGCATGCAGTGCGTGTAGGTCTTGTAGTCGTGGGAAATGAACGGTGCCACTGAGGACAGGGAGTTGTCCGCAGCCAGGAATTTTATGGAATTTTTAACCACATCTGCGATGCGATCAAAATGTCTGGCCCGGAGAGCGCTTGGAAGTTTGCGGTCAAAGACGTTTTGCATGACCACGTTGGCGGCTTCATAAAAAATCTTGGTACGGACTTCAATGGGGAGTTTTTCATCCTGAAGAATTTTACCGAGATTCCGTTCAATGTATTTTTCGTACTGAGGTTTTTCAGCACCCTGAATGTAGATTTCCTTGATGTCGTTCTTGTACAGAACCTGACGATGACGGGAGGTAAATTTTTGACCTGAGGCTGTGTAAAGCACAAAGTCCCCACCCTGCCAGAGGTAGACGGAGAATTCCCCTAGCACTTCCGGGAAGATCATAACCGGAGGGACGGGAAAGTAGGATACCGGCCGAGCGGCACTGGTGTTTGTACCCATTTCCCCGTTTCATATAATAAGAGCGGATCAAATGCTAGGGAAAATCGAGAAAATGTCTATACAATTGACATATAGAACGATGCTTGAGTCTATATGAAGTTTGATTTTCCTCTAACTCGTTATCATGCTTGGAAGAGACGATTTAAAACCTGTTCGACTTCGTCCAGGTTGACGGGTTTGGCAATATAGTCGGTCATTCCGCTGCTGAGGAACATTTCCCTGTCACCGACCATGGCGTGGGCTGTCATCGCGATAATTGGGACATATGGGTTCAGGGCGGAGCCCGGTTGGGAGTTACGGATGATTTCTGTGGCCTGTACACCGTCCATGTCAGGCATTTGGATATCCATAAACACGGCGTCAAAATTTCGTTCCTTCAATCTGTCTATGGCTTCCTGACCATTGCATGCCGTTTCAGACATATGTCCCATCTTGCCGAACATTCGTGTCGCCATAAGTCTGTTGATCCGGTTGTCTTCCACGACAAGCAACGTGAGCCCGTCCTTCAGGGATTTCGTTGCTTGTCGAAGTGTGTGGTCGGGCATGAGGTCGCCCGGTTCGATCAGGAAGTTGAGTGTCAGATGAATAGAGGTCCCCCTCCCGTGCGTACTGTCCACTGTTAACTGACCCCCCAGAAGGGAAACCAGCCGTTTAACGATGCCAAGCCCTAGCCCGGTTCCCTGATGTCGACGGACGAATGAACCATCAACTTGGGTGAACGGTTCAAATATAGTATTGAGCATGTGATTTGGGATGCCGATGCCGGTATCCTCAACCGAAAAGAGGAGACTTGTTGTCCCGGCTTTTTCATCCCGACTGAGACTTTTCACACGAACCTCAACCTTTCCTTCGGTTGTGAACTTGATACCGTTTCCGATCAAATTGAAAAGAATTTGTTTCAGACGACTTTTGCCGCCAATAACCATGGGAGGGACAGCCTGATCGATGTGTGCTGTTAGATTTAACCCTTTGCTTGAAGCTTGAGGTTTAAATGGAGAAAGAACGTCCTGAACCAAGCCTTCAACAGAAAATGGTTCCGTCAGTACTTCCATTTTGCCAGCTTCGATTTTGGAGAAGTCGAGAATGTCGTTGATGATCGAGAGCAGACTTCTTCCTGATGAGATGGCCGTGTCTACATAATCTGCTTGTTCTATGGTCATCTCGGTTCGTTGGGCCAGTTGCAACATACCCAACACCCCATTCAGGGGTGTTCGTATTTCGTGGCTCATGTTTGCCAAAAATTCGCTCTTGGACTGGTTGGCGGCTTCAGCCTGTTCTTTTGCCAGTTTGAGATCCTGTTCGAATTCTTTCCGTTCGATGGCCAAGGCTATTTGTTCGGATACAGAGGTTAACATATCCACATCCCAGCCAGAAAATTGGTGAGGGTTGGTGTATGATTGAACAGCCATGACGCCGACGACTTCCCCTTTGATTTTGAGAGGGGCGCCGAGCCAGGCTTGCGCAGAACTTCCTATCATTTTTTTTTCGTCAATACCTTTCATGCGTAGGAAATCCCTGCGGTCCATGTATATTGCATCGCGTTTGGCTGTATTTCTACCTGATGGGCCCTTTTTGCTGACCAGCAAGGGCTTACCTGTTTTAATGACTTCCACGCTCAGGCTGGTGATATTGGTGTCGCTGATGTCGAAAACTTTGCCCATGAAGTCATCTTTTTCATCTTTGAAATACGTGAATTTTAGGTGGCGACGACTTGAATCCAACAAGCCGATAAAGAAATTTTTCGCAGCTATATGTTCATTGAGGATAGCATGAATGCGTCCATACAATTCATCAAGATCAGAAGTGGTGCTGACCGTGTTGGATATGCGGTAGAGAAGATGTGTGACCGCTTCCGTGTATCGACGTTTGGTGATGTCCACAACGGTCCAACTGATACCCTGATCGAGGTTGTCTTTGTCTACAGCCCGAATAAACAGGGTGATGCGCAACATGATGCCATCCGAGCGGATGAACTGGTGTTCCGCAAGGTATTCACCTTCAGCAATCAGGGCGGCCTGAATTCGCCTGCGGAAACTTTGATATTGCCTGCGTGATCTGAACAGATGTGATCCGTCAGTATGAAGGAGGTCATTTCTTTGAACTCCAAAAATTTCTTCCGCACGTTCGTTGATGCGTTGGATTGTGCCGTTGCGGAACATTCCCATGCCCACAAGTGAGTTCTGCTGGATAACCTGCATCTCACCCAGCGCCATTCTGAGCATGTTTTCTGATCTTTTGAGTTCGGTAATGTCGATTATGGACGCGATGGACTGAGGACCATCGTCCAGCATGGTTACCTGAATATGTATATGGCGGATTTCACCGGAAGATTTGATGAAGTGAAGTTCATAGGAGGAGGGAGCTTTCATGTTCGGATTTCGTCTATTGAGATGGTGCTTCAAGACGCGTTCCCGATCTTCTGGCGCGACAAATTCTGTCAGGGACATAACCCCTTCAATGTCTTTCCGCTCTCGTCCGTACATTTCGGCAAATTGTTTATTGGCTTTGGAGATAGTTGTATCTTCGTCGACGATGATCGTAGCAGAACCAGTGGCTTCGAAAACTTGTCGATACCGTTGATCACTCTTTTTCTGGGCTTTTTTTGCTTCTACGAGTCGAGTGATGTCCGTGGCCATACCGACAATGCCACTGGGCTTTTTATCCGGGCCGAAGAGCAGGGTTTTTCGAATGAGAATATGACATTTTTCCCCGTTGAGAGGGAGGGACATTTCGTATTCCTGGCATCCCCCGTGCGCGAAGAGTTGTTTGTCTTTGTCAATAAAAACGGACGATTCTTCTTTTGGTCTGATCTCTTCAATACGCTTGCCAATAATGGATTCCCTGGGCTGCCCTATATAGTCGATAAAGGCTTGGTTACAGCCAATATATTTGCCATCAAGATCTTTGTAGAAGATTTGGCTAGGGATGGCATCAATGACGGCCTGTAAGGATGGCTGTTGCCAATCGGAAGGAAAATCTTCGTGGGTGTCGGGCGTTGCTTCTGGCTGGTGTGGAAGATCATTCAGGATACGGTCCAATTCGTCCAGAGCGGTGTCATCTTTGATCACATATTCCCATGCCCCATTTTTGAGTGCTTTGACTACATCCTTTGTTTTGCCATTTGAGGACAAGATGATGATTGGGATGCTTTTAGGGTAGCGAGTCAGTTGGACCAGTGCGTCAAGATCCTGAGTGTCTGGGAGAGCTGGATCAAGCAGAATGACATCGGGGTGTTCCGAATGGAATAGGGCCATACCGGAGAATAGGTCCGCCGCCTCAACGAGAGTGTGACCGGATGCACGGAAATGCTGAGCCACCCTGGATTTGAAATTAGGGGCTGCGTCAATGATCAATATGCTTGGCAAACTCACGCGGTGGTCCTTTGGCTGAATCTAAAAGGGGATAATTAATTACCACGGCTTTTGTTACTCTGTCCATGGCGCCTTGTGCCGAAGCCGGGAACACGCTACAGTTACATGCTTCAAAATTATCAGGAGATATTTGATGAAACTCACTTTTCTTTTCGTCCTTTGCAGCTTGATTATGTTTACTGTTCCGGCTCAAGCTGCGGATGCGCTACTGTTCGTTGCCGACAGGGACTTTGCTCCCTATTCGATGATAGTCGAAGGAAAACCTGCGGGTATTGATGTTGATGTCCTGACTGAGGTGGCTCGACGGGCGGATATTAATCTCAAAATAGAGTTTAAACCATGGGAAACACTTGTTTCAATGGTGAAAAGTGGCGAGTGCGATGGGGCTATCTCTTTTTTTAAGACTCCTGAGCGTGAACAGTATGCCATGTTTATGGATGCCGTGCCGGTCCATGTGAGCGATTACGTGATTTTTACCAAGGTTGGCAGTAAGTTCTCTTTCCGTACGTATGAAGATTTGCGTGGAAAGATTATAGGCAAGGTAGCAGGTGTTTCTTTGGGGGATGAGTTTAATGCGGCCCGGTCGGGCGGTATTATGGGTACCAAGGAATACACGGATATTTCCGATGCGGTGAGAGGGCTTTTGGAAGGTGAAGTTGACGGGTTTGTCGGAAATATGGATGTGACCTACTACACCTTGAAGCCTATGGGGATGACGAGTTCCATTGTGTATCTTCCCAAGAAAATTATTGACGACAAGCCTTCCTATGCCGTTCTTTCCCGGGCAACCGACATTGAGGGAAAAGACATGCTTATTCGAAAGTTTGAACACATTCTGACGCAAATGCGCGAAGATGGAACGTACAATAAAATAGCCAAACGATATTTGTTCCGATTTTAGATTGATGAATTGACCGACGAAGCCCAGCATGTCTGGGCTTTTTTTTATTGATTTGTATCGGAGACGGGTAGGGTGAAAGTGAATTTACTTCCCTTGTCCGAGCTGCTTTCGACCCAGATGTGCCCCCCGTGACCATCGACGATATGTCGACATATGGACAGGCCAAGCCCGGTTCCTCTAGGCCTTTCGGCCAGTCCGTCGTGCCCTTGGGTGAATTTGTCGAAAATGGTGTCCTGCGTGGATTGAGGCATGCCGATGCCCGTATCTGTGACGCTGATGCGTATAGTGTCATTAAGATGCCGTGCGCGGCAGGTGAGGCTTCCTTTGGGGGTGAATTTTACCCCATTGGAGATGAGGTTTACCATCACCTGAATCAATCTATTGAGATCTCCGTTGATAGAGGGAAGATCTGGCTCCAGCTCAAGAAGAAGAACCAAATTGGTATCTTTGAACAATCCGGCTGTGGCTTCAACAGACCGATGAATGAATTCTTGCGGATTGACGGGGGCGAAGTTGAATTCCACCTTGTTTGCTTCCAGTTTGGCTAGGTCAAGGACATCGTTTATGAGGTCGGTCAGTCGGTTCCCTTCGGAAGTTATGATGTCAATATTCCTTTTTACTCGTTCAATTTCTTTGTGAACTGCGGCGGGGGCATTGGGGGTTACGGATGGGAAGACCGTCTTGACTAATTTTTTGCGGATGATGTTGGCAAACCCAAGTATTGAAGTCAGGGGTGTCCGTAATTCGTGGGAAACAATAGCCAGAAATTCTGATTTTGCTTGATTGGCACGATTGAGTTCGAGTGTGCGCTTTCGGACTCGTATTTCCAGTTGAGCATGGCTTTTCTTGAGTCTTTCTTCATTGTATTTTCGTTCACTGATGTCTCTGGCCATGATGATGGCCCGTCGTTTGCCTTGGAGTGAAACGAGTTGAAGAGTTAGTTCGACAGGAACCGGAGGGGTGTCTGGACAGTCTGGATGGTTGAATTGTGTTTCCAGAGTGATTTTTTGAGTCTTGTTATGGAAGAGATTATTGGCGTGCCTTTGGATATGTTCCGGCAAGATGGTTTTGAAATTGCTTCCTACCAAGACATCTGCTTCGCAGCCCAACATGGTGGTGGTTGAACCAGAAATATCGAGAGTGATACCGGTGTCTGCATCTACAACGAAAATAGCGTCGTTGACTCGGTCGAGCAAAGCACGAAACTGTTCCAGCTCCTCAAGTCGAGTCTTGAGTTCCGGGTAATAGCTTTTGCTGATGGATCGTTTGCCAAGCCCTATAAGTTTTTCACGCTCGTTTGCCGGGTCAGCATTTCTGTCAGCAGGCTTTTTTGAGGATTTCCATGATTTCATTGGCAGAGGGTTGTTTTGGGTTGGTCAGCATGCAGGCATCGGCAAGAGTGTTTTCTGCCAGAAGTGGGATATCTTCAACTGACATCCCCAATTCGCAGAGGTTGTCGGATACTCCGACAGCCTGTTTGAGGCTTCGGAAGGCTGCCAGTGTGTTTCTTTTGATGTCGTTGTTTGTTGCATTTGGTGGGTTTTGAGCCCCTATGGCCTCTCCAAGCTTCAAATATTTATCTGACGCTGCATCAAAATTGTATTCTACCACGTGATCCAGCAAAATTGCGTTACATAGGCCATGTGGGAGATCCAGCAGGCCTCCCAGGCTGTGGGCCATAGCGTGAACCGCGCCGAGTATCGCATTTGAAAAGGCCAGGCCTGCATAGGTTGAGGCAAGCATCATTCCTGTTCGTGCTTCCAGATTGTCCGGCTCTCTGATAGCTGTCAAGAGGTGGGACTTAATCAGCCTGACCGCTTCCAGCGCATTGAGATCGGTGATGGCTGAGGCGGCGTTTGACACATAAGCCTCGGTCGCGTGTGTCAGAGCGTCCAGCCCGGTGTAAGCGGTCAGATTCTCATCCATGGTTATGGTTAACAACGGATCGATGAGTGCTACATCGGGTACCATTGTTTTGGAAACAATGGCTATTTTTACCTTCCGTTTAATGGCATTGATGATGCAAAATTGAGAGATGTCCGCTGCGGTTCCTGCCGTTGTGGGAATGCATATAAGTGGCGGGCCGGGACGCTCCACGTTGTCAACTCCTTCAAAGTCAAGAACATGGCGGTCATTGGTACAGACAATGCCGATGGCCTTGGCGCAGTCCATGGGAGAACCTCCTCCCACGGCCACGATGGCATCACAGTCGTTTTTCAGGAATATTTCGGCTCCGGCCATGACTTCTCCGTCCCTGGGATTGGGGGTGACGCCTGAAAAGAGGACGCTGGAGATGTTTTCTTTTTTGAGATTGTCGATCACTCGGCCAGAAACGCCAAGAGCTTCGAGGTGTGGTCCTGTGACCACCAGAGGTTTCTTGATGGAAAGGTTAGCCGCATATTGCCCAACCAGAGAGGCTGCCCCGGTTCCGAAAATGAATTCGGGAGCAACGAATCTTCTTAATTCGGAAAAACCGTTTTCAACCATGAGATTTCTCCCTTGGGAAGAATTTGAACGAGGTGCGGATGATATCTAGCTGTTTTTTCTTTATTTAAATACCCGAATAAAAGTATAATTTTGTAAAGCATAGGCCGCATTATGCGTGGTCGTCCATAATTTTTATGAGATGGGTTATTTCTTTTAAGAATACGTCGAGATACTCAGTTGTTTTTTTCTGGTCTCGACACGCGCTTTCTAGTTGAGCCGCGGCATTGGCTGCCTTATTGGCTCCAATGGAGGTGCAAATGGATTTGATGGTGTGCACCACAGTGTGTGCGTTGTTTGGCTTTTGTCCGTCAAGAATCTGTTTGAGTTCTTCGGTCCTGGTGATCAGTTCGACCCGTGCGGCAGACAAGAAGTCCTTGAAGGTTGCGGCATCCACGCCGAGGTATTCCATTGCCGCATCCGGGGTCCATACCTTGTTTACTGTTTCTGGTTTGGGATGGGGTGGGGTTGGCTCTGATTCGGTTCCTTTTTGTAATGGGACCGGAGCAGAAGAGCCAATCAGTCGGTTGATAATGACGGCTAGTTCATGAAAATCCACGGGCTTGGAAACATAGTCGTCCATACCTGCATCTAGGCTTTTATCTCTGAATTCCTTGAGGGCATGAGCCGTGACGCCGATGATAGGAATAGCTGGGTCAGGTATCGGGCCGCCGGGGATGGCTGCCCGGATAGTTTTGGTTGTGGAAATACCATCGAGTACAGGCATTTCAATGTCCATAAGAATAAGGTCAAAGGGCTCTCGTTTGAGGAGGTCGAGGACCTCCAAGCCGGTTCCGGCTACGGCATATGAATACCCCAAGTCTTCCAGTTTAAGCGTGGTGACCATGACGTTAACGTCATTGTCTTCTGCCACCAAGACCCTGATGGGACGGGATGGAGCCTCTGGCAGAGGTCGTTCGGTCCCGACCGGGGCGGGACAGGATATTCCTGGTTCAAACCAGACCGTGAAGGAGAAGATGCTTCCTTGGCCCACTGTTGAATCTACATGAATCCTACCACCCATAAGCGTGATGAGCTGATTGCAGATGGCTAATCCAAGGCCTGTGCCGCCAAAGGCCCGAGTCGTCTGGGAAAAGCTTTGAAATACCGTGTCCATGAATTCCGGCGGAATGCCGATGCCGGTGTCCTCCACTTCAAATGCGATACCCACTGTTTGCGGCGAATCTGGCTGTATTGTGGGTTTTTTTGCTGGGAGTACCCGGATGGTGACGGAGCCTCTGTGCGTGAATTTGATGGCGTTCCCAACCAGATTGACCAGAACTTGGCGCAGAGACAAGGGGTCTCCTTTTACGCAGCGACGAACAACTTCATCCACATAAAGGATCAGGTCCAGCCCTTTTTGTCTGGCCTGCATTTCCAGCCCTTTGATGGTTGTTTGGATATGGAAGACAAGGTCGAAATCCACGTGGTCAAGTTCCAGTTTTTGGGCTTCGATTTTTGAAAGGTCCAAAATATCGTTGATGATGGAAAGGAGATGTTGAGCAGAATCCTGCACAGTCTTGAGATAATCTCGTTGTTCCTCGTTCAGATCGGTTTGAAGGGTGATGTCGGTCATGCCCACAATGGCGTTCATGGGGGTCCTGATTTCATGACTCATGGCAGCAAGAAATTCTGATTTTGCCTTGTTTGCGGCTTCGGCATCTTCTCTCGCACGCATCAGATCTTCCTGAGCATTTCGAGTTTGGGTTATATCATCCCAGGCCCAGATGACGCCTTTGTTTAGATTTTCCGGGTCAACGGCCTTGGCGTACATGCGACACCAGACAGGGGTTCCGGTTTTATTGAGGAATGCTCGTTCGGTATTGAAGACACCGCTGGTTTTAAGGGCAGCCCGTGCTTCCTGTATGAACTGTTCTTTCATTTCTTCTTTTTCAAACAGGGAAGAATGATTCATCGTAAGCATTGTTTCCTGGGTGTGGCCGAATATCTCTGCCCCTCGTCGATTAATCGTTGCGAGTTTTGGGCCATTGGACATGGCGATGCCCATAAGCGAGTTTTCGAAAATTGCTTCGAATTTGAAGAGGGATTGGCGAATACTGTTTTCGGATTCCTTTCGTATTGAAATATCCCTGACGTTCGCCAAGATGGCGTCCTGCCCTCGGAATACGATGTGGTTGAGGTATACCTCAACATCGAATTCGTGGTCGTCATTAACCCGCTTGGCCCGCCATTCAAAGTTTTGTGGTTTGCCATTGAGGGCGTCTCGCCAGATAGCGGAGAGACGATAGACCGGATCATTTTGGCTGGAGAGGTCTTTGGCTATCGATACATCATCCGGGTGTTCATTCTTGAATCCATACATGTCGAGCATGCGTTGGTTTGTTTCCAGGATTCGTCCATTTTTATCGTGAATGAAAATGGCATCTTGAGCAGAATCGAAAACTGTACGTAGAGCTTTTTCCGAATCTTTCATATTGCTGGTTCGTGTCCGAACCCGTTCTTCAAGGGTTCGGTGTGCGCTTCGTAGGTCCTTTTCTGCCTGACGGCGTCTGGTAATGTTGACCACAAGCATGAGGATAATAAAGCTTTGCAACACGGCAAATCCGGCACCGAGCCAAATAACCCCGGCGTGTGCTGAATAAAAAGATGACGGACGGTTAATGACATCGCTTCCGTCGGGCAGTTCCTCGAGGTCAATGCCAAAACGTTTCATTTGTTCATAATCGAACATTGGGTTGAACGTATCGTCATGGATAACCGGAATGTCATTGGGTTTTCGCCCTGCCAGAACGTGCAGTCCCATCTGGGCCATGGTCTGTCCCTGAAAGTAACCGCTGGAAAGCAGTCCGCCTACGATACCGTGTCCGAGATCAAAGTCGAATAGACCGTAGACAGGGACATTGGTTCGCTTGGAGATTGCTTCAGTGGCTTCCGTTACATCGAGAAATTGTCCTTCGCTGTCTCTGTTGAAAAGGCCTTGCAGAATGAGGCCGTCCCGGGGCATTGCCTCTACTTCAGCAAGAATTTCGGGAAAGGTCAGTTTGTCTGAATATCGGACTTTGATGTGCGGTGAAAAATTTGTGAGTTGTTTTTTGATGGATTGAGTGACGGCTAGCCCGGAGGGAGTATGGTCGTTGATTATATAGATGGATTGAGTGTTCGGATGGAGTTTGAGTGCCCACCAGAGAGTGTCTTTGGCGTCAATCGATTCTGACACGCCGGTAAAGAGAGGGTGACCTTTGATCAGTTCAGGGCGGAAGGAGTTGACCCCGCAGAAAACCACCGGAATATCTGGAAACAACGTCGAATGATATTGTCTCAAAAAATCGAATGCGTTGTTGTCCGTTGCAAGGATCAGGTTCAGTTTAATGCCGTGATATTTGTGTTTAAAAACATCTCGAAGTTGCCGTGCATATTGTTCATTGAATTCAACTCTTTTGGTGTCCATGTTTTCCATATGCAGGACGATGCCGGTCTCGCGGGGCCTGAGTACATCGGTCAGCCCGCGAAATATTTCTTCATTCCAAGTGAAATTGTGATGATAGGAATTGAGGAGCAGAATCTGCTTTTTGCCTCCTGCCCAGGCTGGTGCGGAGAGTATCGAACAGGCCATGAGGATTGCTGCAATCAGCACAAGGCGTGACAGATGGGGGCGAGGGCGGCGTGGCATGGTATTCCCGGGGTTGGTTTCTGTTTGATTTTTATTAGCAAAAGGGTGCTGAATAATAAAGTGAAACGCGGTCAGGCGGTTTGTTTGATCGCTTGCGCAGAGGCCTTTTCTTGTATGTAGGGCGTTGTGAGTCCATTTTGGTTATTGGATTAGATCAAGTGATTTAACGTATTTCATACCTTCAGAATTTGTTTCTTTGCCATAGGTTTGGAGGAGATACATGACCATTCCGTGTCCTGGACGTTCGTCGTGAATACGTGCGTTCAGCTCAACGAAGTCGAGGTATTCAAAGCGGAAGTGAGCCATATTCTTGTTTTTGGGAATATCAATCAGATCGAGTGCTCCAAGTGTTTGTATGGCTCCGAGCAGATATGTCGTGGCAAGGTTGCGCTGTAATTCGGTCCCGCCTTTCAGGCAGTTGTAAAATTGTGCAGTTGATTCTAGACATTTTTGTCGATTGGCATCCTGTGCCTGTGTGGGAGTAACCAGCAGAAGAACAATAATAATACTCAAAAAACTTTTTTTCATGGCATGCTCCTTGATGGTTGGCGATGCTTTCTCCTATCACTCCTCGCTCATCATGGAAACATGACTTCTCACACTCGATGACAAATTTTATGACTTTTTTCTCGTTTTTTTGACTCAAGTCATACTCTCGTAATCCGGTTTCGCTTAAACCTCGAATCACAGAACGAAAAATTATCGAAACATCAAGGAGTGAAACCATGTTTTGTTATCAGTGTGAACAGGCTGCCAAAGGCGGCTGCACCAAAATCGGCGTTTGTGGAAAGACCGACAATACTGCATCCCTGCAAGATCTTCTTCTCTATTTGACCAAGGGACTTTCCCAAGTGGCGATTGCTGCCCGTGCGGCCGGAACTGAAGATGCTGCTGTAAACCGCTTCACCGCTGAAGCCGTGTTTTCCACCTTGACCAACGTCAACTTTGACGACGCTCGTTTCGTCAAACTCATTAATGAATGTGTCAGCATGCGCGAAGCTTTGAAGACCAAGGCTCCCGGTGTTGAATTCGACGGTCCTGCCGTTTATACCCCGGCTCTCGATATTCCGGGCATGGTTGCCCAGGGTAAGGAGCATGGCGTCGAGAACGATCCTGAAACCAACGAAGATCTCAAGTCTCTCAAGCAGACTCTGACCTACGGTCTCAAGGGTGTGGCTGCTTACATCGATCATGCCGCCATCTTGGGCTATGAAGACAACGAACTGTATGCCAAATTTCAGGGATTGCTCGCTGCAACCTTGTCCACTGATCTGACTTTGGAGCAGTGTGTTGAAGCCGGTCTGGAATGTGGACGCGTGAATATTCGCGCCATGGAATTGTTGGATGAAGCAAATACTTCTACTTATGGCCACCCGGAACCCACTGAGGTCAAGCTCGGTGCAACAGCGGGCAAGGCAATCCTTGTTTCCGGTCATGACCTGAAAGACTTGGATACTTTGCTTAAGCAGACTGAAGGCAAGGGTATCAACATTTACACCCACGGCGAAATGCTGCCCTGTCATGGCTACCCGGAACTGAAAAAGTACTCCCACTTCGCTGGTCATTACGGGACCGCATGGCAGAATCAGAAAAAAGAATTTGCCGCGTTCCCCGGTTCTATTTTGATGACCACCAACTGTATTCAGGACCCCAAGAACTATATTGACGCTATCTTTACCACCGGCCTTGTCGGCTGGCCCGGTGCAGTCCATGTTTCCAATGACGATTTTACCCCGGTTATCGAAAAAGCTCTGGCAATGCCCGGCTTCCCCGAAGACACCGACAAGGGTACCGTCATGGTTGGTTTCGCCCGTAACGCAGTCATGTCCGTTGCAGGAACCGTTATCGACGCTGTTAAGGCTGGCGACATTCGTCACTTCTTCCTCGTCGGCGGCTGCGACGGAGCCAAGCCCGGTCGTAACTATTACACCGAGTTCGTTGAAAAAGCCCCGAAGGATACCGTTATCCTGACTTTGGCTTGCGGCAAGTTCCGTTTCTTCGATAAACAGCTTGGCGACATTGGTGGCATCCCCCGCCTGCTCGACGTTGGTCAGTGCAATGACGCGTATTCTGCTGTCAAGATTGCCCTAGCTTTGGCCGAGGCTTTTGAATGCGATGTTAACGACCTTCCTCTGTCTCTGGTTCTGTCTTGGTACGAGCAGAAGGCCGTTGCCATCCTGCTCTCCTTGCTGGCCCTTGGCATCAAGAACATCAAGCTTGGACCGACACTTCCGGCATTCATCACTCCCAACGTGTTGAACTACCTGGTCGAAAATTATAATATCGCTCCCATCGCCACTCCCGATGAAGACCTTGCCGAACTTCTCGGCTAGCCGAGGCTATACGCTTCAATGACTCTCCGCCCTGCCAGCTGACGCTGGCAGGGCTTTTTTTTGTTTTTTGATGGCGGGACATCCTTGCAGGATGATTTTATCTCGAATTTTCGTTGCACTCTTTGTTCGCTGGCATCCTTGATTTTCCATAGGGATTAGGCAATATAGTGATATATCATTACAAGGGAGTATGTATGACTGCCGAACGACTTACCAGCCGCGACGATGCGGTGATGGCAATTCTCAAGACCACAGAAGAGGTCAACCAGCTTAAAGATGTTGACACTATTTTGGATAAGATTCTGTATGAATCCCGACAGCTTTCCGGGGCAGATGCAGGGTCCATATTTTTGGTTGAAGATGACAGCCTGATTTTTAGTTACGTTCAGAACGACACCTTGTTCAAAAAAGAAACGGCTAACGCAGCCTTATACCATAATTTCAGTATTCCTATCAGCGAACACTCCATCGTCGGGTACGTGGCCAAGACTCGGCAGAGCCTTGCCATTGATGATGCTTACGAGTTGGACCCCATTCTTCCATTTAGCTTCAACAAGTCTTTTGATGAGAAATCAGGGTATCACACTACGTCTATGCTGACGATTCCGCTTATTGCTCAGGAAAGCCGGTTGGTGGGCGTGATGCAGCTTATTAATGCCAAAAATGACATGGGCAAAGTTGGTGTTTTTTCGCAGGAAGCCCAGACGTACATTCCCTTGTTTTGTAATAACGCGTCGGTGGCCATTGAGCGTGGTATCATGAACCGGGAACTCATTTTGCGGATGATGCAGATGGCCGAGTTGCGTGACCCTTCGGAAACCGGTGCACACGTTCAGCGAGTGGGGGCATATTCTGCTGAGATTTATGGCACGTGGGCAGCTCGACGTAATCATAGTGCAAAGGACATCAAGCGCGCTCGGGACAATCTGCGTCTGGCAGCAATGCTTCACGATGTGGGGAAAGTTGGTATTTCGGATAACATTTTGAAAAAACCGGCCAAGCTGACAAATGAAGAGTTTGATACCATGAAATGGCATACGGTTTACGGTGCACGCCTTTTCAAGAATCAAACGTCTGAGCTGGATCGGATGTCCATGGAAATAGCACTGTGTCATCATGAGAAATATGAAGGGCGAGGATATCCGAGCGTTCCGTATTCCGCAGTGTGGAGTGACAGCCTTTCTTTGGGGGATGAGGTGAGGAATGGGGAGAACATCCCCTTGGCTGCACGCATTTGTGCCGTGGCGGATGTGTATGACGCTTTGGCATCGCCTCGATCCTACAAAGACCCTTTCCCAGACGAAAAATGTTTGGGGATTTTGGAAAGTGATGCGGGCACTCATTTTGATCCCGAAATGGTTGAGATTTTTATTGAGATTTTTGACGTTATCAAAGCCATTCGCGACAAATGGACAGAAGACGGGAAGGCATAGCCTATGGTTGAACCAATGCCGAAGTTATATGATTTTGTAGACCCCGCTGATGGAGAATGCGTTCGTCGCGAGACTGAGGATATCCTGCGTGAATTTTTTCCGAAGTATGATGCGAGTATTTTTCGGAGGGCCTTTGAAGACGTAGAAAAATTGTTTTTTGGTCTGTACCCCGGTTATCGAGCCAGTAATACGAAGTATCATAATTTTGAGCATACGTGTGCCGTGGTTCTGGCGACAGTCCGGCTTATTTACGGCGCATTGGCTGATGGTGAAGTCTTTTCCGAGAAAGAATGCCTGAAGGGATTGTTGTCTGCCTTGTATCACGATGTGGGATTAATACAGGTTGCTGACGACACACTAGGGACCGGTGCCAAATATACAGTTGGACATGAAGAGCGATCCATCATGTTCATGCGGAACAATCTTGATGGCGTCATGTCTCAGGATGATATGGATGATATCGCGGATTGTATCCGATGCACCATACTTGCCATGTCTCCGTCCAAGGTGGCTTTTGCCTCGGAAAATATGCGTATTATGGGGTATTTTTTGGGAAGTGCGGACTTGTTGGCGCAAATCGCTGATCGTTATTATCTTGAAAAGCTTTTTTTGCTTTTCGAAGAATTTCAGGAAGCCAAAATTCCCGGCTATGACTCCGCCATGGATTTACTGTCAAAGACAAACACATTTTATGAAGGAGTGGTCAGAACCCGACTGGACAAGGAGTTCATGCGGGTGGATCGCTATATGAAATTATATTTCAGGGATTGTCGAAAAGTTGACAAAGATCTGTACAGCGAAGCCATTGATCGTAATCTGAGTTATTTGGAGGACATGTTGTCTCAAAATGCGGACGATCTGGAAGGATTTCTGGCAAGTTTCAGACGGGGCAACACCTCGACGTACACTATATAGGAAGCAGATACGCAAAAGGCTCTTTTTTTTGATTCTATCATTGATATTGGCATAAAATCACGTATGTTCAATTCATGTCAGTAACCATTCCTAATCTTGAAACTGTTTTTGTAGCCCGCCAACCGGTGTTTCGTGCTGACGAGACTGTTTGGGGATATGAGCTCCTTTTCCGTTCGTGCGAGGACAATGTTGCCTGTATTACTAACGAGGAACAGGCAACTTCATCGGTCATCGTAGACGGTTTGGCGTTGGCTTCCGAAGGTATGTCCCCGGACGCCCGAATTTTGATTAATTTTTCAGAACAGCTTTTGATCGAAGGCGGTGGTTTTGCACTCCCCAAAGATCGATGTGTTATTGAGATACTTGAGCACGTCAAACCAAACGAAGAAACGCTGCAAGCCGTAAACCAACTCAAGAGTGCTGGGTATCAGATAGCCGTGGATGACTATTGTGGTCAGCCGGAGCTTGAGCCGTTTATTGATATGGCTGATATCGTCAAGGTGGATATGCTTGAGTTTGGAGACAAGCCCACAAAGCTTGCGTCTGTTCTGAAGAGTATCCCCCCAGAAATTACCCTTCTGGCTGAAAAAGTTGAAGATAACGAGACTTTTTATGCACTTCAAAAAATGGGTTTTTCTTTATTTCAGGGGTTCTTTTTCAGTAAACCAGAAATTATTCCCGGGAAGAAGTTAACGACGAATGAAATGACGAAGCTTCAGCTTTTGGCAGAATTGTGCAAAGTGGACTTGGAACCGGCTCGGTTGGCGGAGATTCTTCAGTCTGACCCCAGTTTATCCTATCGGTTGTTTCGGTACATCAACTCCGCAGGAATGGGCTTGAGTCAAAAGGTTTCATCTCCCAAACGAGCTATCGATATGATGGGCATGATTCAGGCCAAGCAGTGGCTCAGAACTGTCCTGCTGGCCGATCTCAACCCCACTCCCAAAGCCAGTGAGTTGGCATATCTTGCAGTGCATCGGGCCAAGTTTCTTGAGTCAGTCTGCCATCATTCCAAATGTACTGCATGTGAGCCGGACAATCTCTTCATGAGTGGCTTGTTCTCACTGTTGGATTCCATGCTCAGTATTTCAATGGATGAAATTATTGGGATGCTTCCTTTAGAGGATTCCGTGGTCAAGGCCCTGAGGGGTGAAGGCGAAGTGTATGAATTGTTGCGGCTAGCGACAAGTTATGAACGCGGGGAATGGAGCGGAATATCTTCTCGTCTCAAGCGACTTGACCTGGAAACGCTTCAGGCTGAACTCATGTATGTACAGGCCAGAAGCTGGACACAGAAAATGCTTGGATATTGTACGGTCGGCAGTGCGGCGGTATAGCCGGATCGTTGAAAAAGGGGCTTCAATTCGTTTAGACTTTTTCATGGAAATGTGTTGGTTTCGACGGGTGCCGAGATACTTGTCGGTACAAGGAGTCGTAATTCATGAAAAACGTAGCAGAACTTCCCATTGGCATGTTTGATTCGGGCGTAGGTGGCCTCACAGTACTCAAAGCACTCAGGCAGCGTATGCCGTGTGAGGATGTTATCTATCTTGGTGACACTGCGCGGTTGCCGTATGGTACCAAATCACCCCAGACCGTGACCCGATATGGTGTTCAATGTGGTGCGGAGCTGGTGAGTCGAGGGATCAAACTTCTTGTGGTTGCCTGCAACACGGCTTCTGCCATGGCTTTGTCCGCCTTGCGGGAAGCGTACCCTGATGTCCCTGTCATCGGCGTGGTGGAGCCGGGAGCCAGAGCCGCGTGTTCCGTTACGAAAAATGGCTCCATCGCTGTCGTTGCGACGGAATCCACCATTGCCGGCGGGGCCTATCAGCGGGCCATTCATTCCATTTCTCCTGCAGCCCGTATCGTCGGACATCCCTGTTCTCTTTTTGTTGCTTTGGCTGAAGAGGGTTGGATTGATGGCGATGTGCCCGAAGCCGTGGCAGCACGCTATCTCGATCCTGTCTTTAATCCGGCCTCCGGCGCAGTTGATCCTGTCATTCCGGATACATTGGTCCTTGGTTGTACCCATTTTCCTTTGCTGGCACCGGCTATCAGGAAGGTCACGCCTCCTGAGACCGTTATTGTTGATTCCGCAGCCACAACCGCAGAGACTGTTTTTGAAGAATTGACCCTTCTCGAATTGATTCGCCCCGGTTCCGAGTGTGGCACTACTGCGTATCTTACCACTGACGACGCTCCTCGATTCGCTCGAACCGGTACACGCTTTCTGGGGACACCGATTACGGAAAACGAAGTCGAACTCGTGGATTTGTAAGCGTCGCCTTCAGCGAGACCAGGACGCTGTCCTGGACCTGCCAAAGAACCCTTTGAAAAGGGTTCTCTGGACTCTCCTAAACTTTTTGTGTCGCCTTTGGCGAAGGGTAATTAAACACAGTCCTTGATATGTAAGCCTTACATATCAAGGACTGTGTTGTTTTATGAAAAGAAGAAAAAGAGAAATGTTTGTTTATTTTCCGCGAAGCGGCAACAAAAAGTTTAGGAGGGAGAAAGGGGTTGGGGGTCTGGGGGAAGGGGAAAGAGGGAAGCCCTTTTCAAAGGGTGCCCTCTTTCCCCTTCCCCCAGCCGCCGGAGGCACTCCCTACTTCAAAATCATCACTGAGTTGCGTGCTCTGGCAGCGACTTCGTGGGAGACGCTGAATCCTTTGGCAAACCAGGGCTTTTCCGATTCTGAGAGCAGGATGAGCGAGAAATCATAGCCGATGGTGATGATGGTCTCTACCGGATCACCCACTTCGACAAGTGTTTCATGTGGCGTGATGCCGTTTTCCTTGAAAAGTGCGGCGGCTTCATCAACGGCTTTCTGTGCTGATTTGATTCCTGATTCGTCCGGGGCAACGGACATGATGGAAATCGGGCATTGGCAGGCGTGGGCGCACCGAATGGCCTCAGGAAGCATTGATCGGGATCGGTCCGTGTCCTGCACACAGACGAGATGACCGCGGCCGGGTTCTAGCTGCCGTGCAACTATGACCGGGATGGGTGAATGGGCCGCTATTTTGAGAGCGAGCGGCTTGGGTGAGAGGAGTTTTCGCAACCCTTCAACCGGTTCGGGAGAAGCTCCTACGATGATAATGTCGGCCTTATTTTGTTGTGCTTCGTCAATGGCGGCAGTGGTTACATCCGGGGCAGTGCGGAGTCGGAGTGATATGGAGCCGCCACAAGGGTTTTCGTACTCGCGGACATATTCGCCTGCCGCATCGCCGGAGAGTTCTCGGTGATGCCAGTCTCGACTTGAATCCGGGGCGATTTCACCAAGCTCTATAAGTAGATCACGAGCCGCCTTTAAGTGGGTCATGCCGGGAAGTTCCAAACCCCAGTCGAGCATGTTCTCTCGGGCAACGCGCACCTCCATTCCACCCGATTTGAGGCCACTGTCCAGAGGGCGAACATAAAGCAAATCAATGTCCGCACACCCTTGATTGCTCAAGCGAGTGGCATATTTGAGGCTGGATAATGAATCCGGTCCGCCGCCGATGCAGATGAGTATGCGTATTCTGTTGTCGCCCTGTGTCATGGACAACTCCTTACAGCCCTATGAAGGGCCAATACAGTTTCGATGCGAGAAGCAAAACGACAAATGACATGAGCGCCATGCGCCAGCCAACAACCATGAAATCTTTGGGCCGCAAGAATCCGGATGAATATACGATGGTGGATGCCGGGGTGCCGATGACTGTGAAATAGGCGAATGCACTGGACACGGCTGTGATCATGCCCACGGCCAACGGGTTGGTTTCCGTTCCCACGGCAATGGATAGGACGATGGGACCGAGAACCGCCACGGCTGCGCCATTACTCATGGTGTTGGTGATAAAGGTGGTGAGCAACATGACTGCCGCCATCAATCCGATGCCGCTGTCCATGCCAAGCGGTGCGAGCAGGTCCATGAATACACCGGCAACCCATGCCGCAGCACCGGTATCACGCATTTGGACGCCAAGGGATATTGCGGCGGCATACAGCAGGACAACGCCCCAGTTGACGCCGGAATTGAGATCCTGCCAACGCACGAGGCCGGTGACAAGGAAGAGGACCGCACCGAGGATCGCGATGGTTCCCATGCCAACTTCGGAAGAGAATCCGACCCATCCGATAAGTGTGATCAAAAACAAGAGGATGGCCATATAGTGTCGACCGTTTAACGATCCTTCGTCCCCAACCTGTTCCTTGAGTTTTTCCACCGCAGGGCCGAGGTCCGTGATGTCCGTCTTGAAGGTGTGCCTCAGGATGAGATGCATGAGTGGTAACTGCACCAGAAAAATAGGGTAGGCGTATATCATCCAGTCAAGATAACTGACAGAATAGCTGAAGGTCGCTGGATCATCCGTGGCGTAGAAGAAATCACGCAGATAGTCGATCATAATGGCGTTACGCGCTCCACCAGACGGTGTGCCAATACCGGCCATGGCACAGGCGTATGATATGGAAAAGAGGAAGAGCAGACCTAAAGCGCGTCGTTTGGCCGGATCATCAGTAGCCAATTGCAACAGGGACAAAGCCACTGGAAGCATCATGGCTGCCACAGTATGTTCACCGATGAATGATGCCAATATGCCGGAAAATATGGAGATGCCAAAAGCAATACGGTATGTATTCGATCCTGTAATACTGACAATGAGCAGGGCGAGCCGTTTGTCGAGTTTCTGTTTGACCAGAGCCACGGCCAACATGAGTGATCCCATAATGAAGAGGACTGAGTCTTTCATGAGCGACTTGGCGACGAGTGAGGAGTCGATGCCGAGCAGGAATATCTGACCGAGTATGATGAGTAGGGCAACCGCGGGCAGGGGGATTGGCTCGGTGATGAAAAGCATGGTCGCGCCAACGGTCATGACAAGGACTCGCCAGCCTTCGGGAGAAACTTCGTCCGGGGCTGGTGAAAGCAGCATGGCCGCTTGAATGATCAAGGTGATGAAAAACCACCGTTTTTCTCGTAAGTAATGGATCACAATGCAGGAAGTATACACATCCTTGCATCCTGTTGCCAGTTGAAAGCGTGGTCTTTTCATCAGCCGTGGTATGAGGTATGTGATACTGCGGTTTGAAGCCGATATCTCGTGAACCGAAATCAAGGAGATTCCCTTGCGACGCACCTTGTCTGCTCTGTGCAAAAATGAACCCGGTGTCTTGGCCCAGATGGCTCAGGAGTGCGGGAAATATGATGCCAATATCTTGTCTCTGGCCGCTGGTGAGACCGAAAATCCGGAAGTTTCGCGCATCGTGCTTCGTATAGATGGCGATGATGCGGCGATTGATAAGGTCGAGCGATATCTGGATAGTTTGGATGAGATTATTCAGATCGATGATCTTTCCCGTAAGGATTTCGTGGACCGGGAACTGGTCATGGTCAAAGTGGCCATGGATCGTGAACAAACTGGTCAGCTCATGCAGATTTTCGAGGTTTTTCGTGCCAATGTGGTTGGCATGGGGCAGGAAACCATCACTGTGGAATTGTCCGGTGATCAGGAGCGGGTGGACGGTCTGATCCAGATGCTTATTCCGTATGGAATCAAGTCCATGTGTCGTTCCGGCATGATTGCACTCAAGCGAGGGGACGAATAGGTGTCGGCGTTTACCCCCGTAACCAGCCTCGAAGGACTGGTGCAGGCTGCCCTGAATCTTGTGGGAAAGGGTGCCATGCCCAAGGTTGCCATTGCCCGGTCCGCAGAAGGGTTTGTCCTTCGTGCCGGTGTAGAGGCCTATGAACGCGGCGTGGCTGAACCAATTCTCATTGGTGATGTGGAAGAAACACAACGTATCGCCGATGAACGCGGGCTTGATATTTCCCGGTTTCAGGCGATCCATATCACGGATGATGAGCAAGCGGTGGCTGAGGCGGTACGGTTATTTCGTGAGGGCGAAGCCCAATTGATCATGAAAGGATTGGTGCCGACTGCGACTTTGCTTAAGGCCGTCTTGAACAAGCAGACCGGTGTTCCCCATCCTTCCCGTATTTTAAGTCATGTAGGTGTTTTTGAGTCCCCGATAGATGGGCGGCTGATGATCATGACCGACCCCGGTGTGAACATTACGCCTTCGTTGCAACGTAAGGTGGATATTCTGAAGAATGCGCTGGATGTGGCACGGAAATTGGGCATATCTGAGCCGAGAGCTGCTATTTTGGCTGCCACGGAAAAAATTAATTATCCGGCGATGCCTGCCACGCTTGACGGGGATATCCTGACCAAGATGGCTCGGCAGGGAGAGTTCGGCGACGCCAGAGTGCTCGGCCCGTTGTCGCTTGATATTGCCGTGTCCAAGGATGCCGCAGCCACCAAACAATTCGATGACCCTGTTGCCGGGAATGCTGATATTTTGCTCACTCCCAATATTGAAGCTGGGAATATTTTGTATAAGTCGCTGACCACCCTGTCTGGTTGCACTATGGCCGCCGTTGTGGTGGGCAGTCGTGTGCCGGTGGTGGTCCCGTCGCGAGGGGATTCGGATGCGAGTAAATTTCACTCCATTGCACTTGCCAGTTTGTTGGCCCACAGGAGTTCCGCATGAGTATACTTGTGATTAACCCAGGGTCTACATCAACCAAGTTAGCCCTGTTCGAAAACGGGCAATCCGTGGCTGCGCAGGAGATCCAGCACCGCAAGAGTGAGCTTGCTGATTTTGCAAGGGTAACGGATCAGTTTGATTTTCGTGTGCAGGCCACAAGAGATTTTTTGAAAACCGCTGGTGGAGATGGAATTCAACTGCGTGCGGTTGCTGGTCGTGGCGGGTTGTTGCACCCCGTAAAAGGCGGTGTTTACGAAGTGTGTGACGACATGGCAGACGATTTGCGGAATGCCCGATATGGAGAGCATCCCTGTAACCTCGGTGGGCTTATGGCCAGAGCTTTCGGGCGAGAATATGATGTGCCTGCCTACGTGGTTGATCCGGTTGTGACCGATGAGATGATGGATAAGGCCCGGTTGACCGGACTGCCTGCCATTAGGCGACGGTCTTTGTTTCATGCCTTGAATCAGCGTGGTATGGCCCGGATTGTCGCGGACAAATTGGGTATTGCCTATGAGAATGGCAATTTTATCGTGTGTCATATGGGAGGCGGTATTTCCATTGGAGCGCACCGGCAGGGAAAGGTCGTTGATGTGTTGAACGGGTTGGACGGTGAAGGACCTTTCACACCGGAAAGGACCGGGTCATTGCCTTTGATTCCTGTGTTGCACATGGTGCGCGACGGTGAAGTGAGTTTCGATAAGATGGAACAGGCTGTTCTTCGACGAGGTGGGTTGTTTGCTCATTTGGGGACGAACGATCCGCGTGAGATTGTGGCTCGTATTGAAGAGGGCGATGAATCGGCCCAGCTGGTTTTCAAGGCTTTTGCCTATGCTGTGGCTCGTTCTGTGTACTCCATGGTTCCTGCCTTGGTCCACGGTGATGATGGGCCTGATTTGGCGGCGGTGATTTTGACTGGAGGATTGGCCCGAAGCGAACCGTTGACTGCGGAGATTGGGCGACAGGTTTCACATCTTGCACCGGTGTATGTAGAGCCTGGTGAAATTGAGATGGTTTCGTTAGCTCTTGGCGCAGAGAAAGCTCTCGAAGGGGAAGAGCGTGTACAGTCGTATGTTCGTGATGCAGTTGCACGACGACAGAGAAAATGAGTTGTTTATTTAAACAAGAACATATACCGTTTAGCTCTTAAATTTTCAAAATAGCTTCTTCCATGAAAGAGGCATTGGTTTTTAAAGGATCGAATTGAATGGGTTCTTTGTTCTCTAAATCGACGACCTTACGAAAAAACGTCAGGATCTCGGACAATGAGTTCGTGCAACTGCGTGATTTCATATATGAAAAGAGCGGCATCTTTGTGGATGTCAAACGCAAGTATCTTTTCGAAAGTCGTTTTTCCAAGCGTCTGGGCGAATTGGGATTGACCAGTTTTGCTGACTACATCAAGTATTTGAAGTTTGATCGTGGCGAGGAACTCAAGCATCTTTTTGAGTTGGTGACCACGAATGAGACGAGTTTTTGTCGTGACATGAAGCAGCTTGAAGCGTTTCGTGACAACGTGCTTCGGGAAAAACTCGATGAACATCGGAAAGCTGGTCGACTGGAGTTGAATATCTGGTCTGCAGGGTGTTCTTCTGGCGAAGAGCCCTACACCCTTGCCATTCTGCTTCTTGAGACGTTGCGGCTGGAAACAGCCAAGTGGAAAATTACTATCACAGCTGTCGATCTTTCTGACGAGATGGTCAAGCGGGCCAAGGCAGGGGTGTATGGAGAGTATTCCTTCAAAACCACGCCAGACCCGATTCGTAAACGATATTTCACCAAGGATCCGGGAGGCTGGAAAATTCGGCCCGAGGTTCAGCGACTGGTCAAATTTCGTCAAATGAATCTCAAGGATGCAACGGCGGTACAAGGAATTCCCCGTTCTCATATAGTCTTTTGTCGCAATGTAATTATTTATTTTGACGAGACCATGAAGCGAAAGGTTGTTCAGTCTTTTTATGACAACCTGTTGCCTGGCGGTTATCTCATGGTCGGTCACTCCGAGTCACTGCATAAGATCTCGCAGACGTTCAAGCCTCTTTTCCAGGCGGGAACCATTGCGTACAAGAAGGAACAATAGGGGCCTTGGTCCCTGTCGGAGGGTGTTGCTTTGGGTATCACACGCTTAGATGAGTTGAAGGCAGGCATGCTTCTGGCTACCGATTTGGTTGCCAGTGATGGCAGGCTGCTTTTCAAGTCCGGCACCAAGTTGGAGGACCGCCACCTCGAACAGCTGAAGCGCGTTGGTGTTGATGAGGCTGACGTTGAACTTGATCCGAACGATTTGAGCAGAGAGAAGTTGCTGGAGGTTGAAAAATATGTCCGTGATTTTTTCCTGTATGTGAACCCTGATTTTAAACCAACCATAGAAATGTTTCGTATCGCGTTGGATCTGACAGCCAAGCAGGTCGCTGCGGGTTGGGAATTGCCCGATGTCAGTGAACGCAGGGCCGATAGCGTTGAGCATTTGGAAGATATTTACATCAAGGGGATGGGAACCCCCGAAACATTGGTCAGGCATGAAACCGAATTGACCAGCTTTCCGGATATTTTCTTTCGTATCAAGGAAGTGCTGGAAGATGATTCAGCTTCCGCAGATCGTATAGCCACGGTCGTCAGTACGGATATGAGTCTGGCTGCAAAACTTCTCAAACTGGTCAACAGCCCTTTGTACGGTTTTCCACAAACCATAGATTCCATTTCGCGAGCCGTTGCCCTTGTGGGAGCCAAAGAGCTGTCTACGTTGGCCCTCGGTATCTCGGCGATAAATTATTTTAAGGATATTCCGCCGGAACTTATGGACATGGAGACTTTTTGGAGACACTCCATCTCTTGTGGAATTTTTGCCAAGATTTTGGCGGGTACTCAGACAGGGCTGTCGCCCGAACGGTTCTTTATCGGTGGGCTGTTGCACGATGTGGGGCGGCTTATCATGTTCAAGAAGTTGCCATATGCTTCCACGGAGGCCATGCTTTTTGCGCGTGAAAATTCCATTCCGCTGACCGAGGCCGAAATGTCCGTCATGGGGTTTATTCATACGGATGTCAGCACGCCGTTGCTCGAAGCATGGAAGTTCCCTGAAGGGTTGTCGAACATGATTAATTATCATCACAAACCGATGGAATCTCCCAACCCGTTGGAGCCGGCGATTATTCATATCGCGGATAATTTGGCTAACGCGGTCGAGATTGCTTTGAGTGGTATGTACGTTATGCCGGCGATGGATGAGGATGCGTGGGCTTTGCTTGGCGTGGACTCTTTTCCCCTGTTGGAAGAATCCGTATCCCAGTATAGCGAACAGATCGAGACGATTATGGGTGCTTTTTTTTAAAATTGAAGAATGACGGAAAAGCCCCGCCTGATTCTGTCAGGCGGGGCTTTTTTTATTTTTGGTATGGGGATCATTTCGCAGACAAGCTTCATACATCTGGATCAATATGTCGGCGTTGGGAGAATGGGATATCCCAATCACACGGAGCAGGGTCATTCCTGCGACAAGAACCACAAGCGAAGTGACAACAACGATGGCGAGCATTTCCGGCCTCCTGTATACGACAGGAACAGAAAGGCGTTACGGCCATATGGCGGTCGTGTGATCCTTGGGTGAAATCGCGACTAGTGTGCATCCCCTTCGATTATCAGGTTGGGCAATTCATCGGTATCGTCTGGTTTAATCGGGAAGTTTTGAGTGACCAGTTCGCCGCATTGAGTCACGCCCTGACAGAGTGCCTCGCCTGGACGGCCTTCTTTGATGCCTTTAGTGACTGTCTCAACAACTTCTTTCCAAACAGTCGGATCAACCGTGTCGTTGATCCCCTTGTCAGCTAATACCTGCACGCTACGCTCAAAGACCGAGACATAAATGATGATGCCGGTCAGGTCGCGAGTATGATGCAGACCATTCTGGTAAAAAGCGGTGAAAGCAGCCTCGTTGACCTCTTCCAGCATTTCCCTTTTGGATATGAAGGGCTTTTTCAGGGCCGGGAAAGCATTCAGGAGACGGCTGAAGATCAGGAAAAAGCCGAGAAACTGAACAAGAAAGGCCCACATTTCTGTCTGCTCAAAAAGCGTGGCAGTACACACGGCTGCAACGACTCCGAAGACCAGACCGCCGATGAGTCCGGCACGGCGATAATCGTAGCTTGTCGATGCAATGACCGGCACGATTTCACCGGAAGTGCGTGTTTCCACGTCTTTGACGCATTGGACAAGGGCATCCTGTTCTTTTTGAGTCAGGAAGGTTTGTGCTAAGTTTTTCATGTGAATTATCTTTCCTTTTTACCAGCCACCACTTGCGCCGCCGCCACCGAAACCTCCGCCACCAAAGCCTCCGAATCCGCCTCCACCGCCGCCGAATCCTCCGCCGCCGCGATGGCTGCCGCCAAGCATGGAGAGCAGGAGCAGATTGGCAGCGGTTGAACCTCTGCCATGACGTCGGGCGTCTTCAAGGGTCTGGTTGTCGGTCATCTGACCTTGTCGTCTGGCCCTGCCGAATTTTTCGGTAAACATGACGATAAGGATCATGGGGACAACAATGATCGAGAATATGTTGAGCTTGCTTTTCCGCTTGAGACTTTTGGACGCTACAAATTCACCGCGTACCGCGCTGGTGATGGCGATCACGCCGTCCTTGAAGCCTGCGTCAAAGTTTCCCTGTTTGAATCGGGGAGCAATCACATTGTCGAGAATCTGTCCGGCCAGCACGTCGGTGAGGACTCCTTCAAGACCGTAACCGACCTCAATACGTGTTTTGCGATCCGCTTTGCTGACTAACAGGATGACACCATTGTCAGTCTTTTTTTGGCCGACCTTCCAAGCCTCGGCCACGCGGATGGAGAAGTCCTCCATGGAATCTCCTTCAAGCGAAGGAATGGTCAGGATCGCCATTTGGGTGGAATCCGTTTTTTCCAGTTCCGCAAGCTGTGCTTCCAGAGCTTGTTCTGTGGATGAATTCATCATGTTTGCCAGATCGTTGACCCGTCCTTTGTAGGGCGGGACATCCAAGGCGAAAGCCCCGCTTGCCAAGGCAAGAACGAGGATCGCCCCAAGGAGTGTCGCGTAGAATTTGCGCACGTCTGTCTCCGTTTAGGAATTGGTGCCGAAGTTGACTTTGGGAACTTCCTTGGCGCCGGGGTCGGCCTGGAAGAATTCCTTGCGCTCCAGATGAAGAGCCACGGAGTTGGTCAAGGAGTTCGGGAAGCTGCGGATGGAGAAGTTGAAAGCCTTGACCGCGTCGTTGTACCGCTGACGGGCAACAGTGATACGGTTCTCAGTCCCTTCAAGCTGATGCTGCAGCCCCAGGAAATTTTGGTTGGCCTTCAGATCAGGGTATCGTTCGACCACGACCATGAGTCGAGACAGGGCCGAGGACAATTCGCCCTGCGCAGCCTGGAATTTGGCCAGAGCCTTTTTGTCGGTCAGCATCTCGGGAGAGAGCTTGACCTGAGTGGCTTTGGCACGGGCTTCAACAACCGCCGTGAGTGTGGATTTCTCATGGGCTGCTGCTGCCTTGACGGTTTCGACAAGGTTGGGAATGAGGTCGGCCCGTCGTTGCAGGACGGCTTCAAGGTTGGCCCATGCGCCGAAGACTTCCTCTTCCTGTTGTTGCATCTGATTGTATCCGCAGCCGGACAGAGCCGTGGCTGCGAACATGGCCACGAGGACGAAGGCAAAACGTTTGATCATGATTGTATTCCATTGGTTTGGGTTGTATATCTTCATAAAGATGTGGCCCGCCTCGGAAAAGTCAAGGTGGGCCACGCGTATAGTCTGGTTATTTCTTTTTCTTCTTGGGGCGTTTCAGCCGTTTGCCCTCTGAAAGGAGTTTGCGCAGTTTGGCTGCGGCCTGCACAGAATCTTCCGCATGGAGCAGGAACCGTTCCTTGGATGTCTGGAAATGCCAACCAACCGGGCGGGTCAGGAGTTTTGCCCCTCTGGAGAGGAGATATGCCTCTGCCTCGGTTTCGGCGGCGGTATCCTGCATCTCTGCGAGTATTTCACGCCTTTTTTGCATATCTCTGAGGTGCTGTGCGATGTCATATGCGGACCGAAGAAAGTCTTCGGGCTGGAGATCTGTTGTTTTTTTCCGACCGGAAAGGTGTCGTTGGAGTTCGTTGAGGTCGGCTTTTAGCTCTTTGACCTCGAACAGAGCGGCTTCTTGTGAAGTATCAATTTTATCAGAAAGTTCCTTGTAGATGGCGCGTAATTTCTGTTTGGACATGAGACCTGCTTTCAACCTTGCTGTTACCCCGGGAATTGCATCTAGCCATGTCTAGGCTAGCGCATTTTTCTATTTCTTCGCAACTGCTTGTCGCATCATTTTTCGGTTACTTTTGCCCTTCCGTCTGTCATTTCGGTGAGACGGGCGATAAATTGCGTCAAATGTTCTTCTGGTAGTTCCAGCGAAAAGCCTGCTGTATCGGTAAATTCTTCAGCCAAAATTTCAATTTCGAAGTCGGTAAGCATGCGCTTGAACAATGTGACCGATGGGTAGGGGATGGTCACTGAGCGGATGACCGTTTCGACCATTTCCTTGGTGGGCAGGGTTTCCAGTCCGAGCTTGACCATGCCGGAGTATGCCCTGACCAGACCGCCGGTGCCGAGCTTGGTGCCTCCGAAATATCGGGTTACGACCACCGCGATTTCTCCTATGCCGCCATGCAGGAGCATATTCAGCATGGGTTTACCCGCGGTTCCGCTGGGTTCTCCGTCATCGCTTAAGCCCACTGCTGCCGTGTCACCGGGAGGTCCTGATGCGTAGGCCCAACAACTGTGCGTGGCATCCGGGAATTCTGTTTTAATGCGATTGATGAATTCCCGGGCTGACTCCGTGTCGGGTGCGTGATCTACGGAAGTGATGAATCGACTCCGTTTGATGGAGTCTTCTACGCGATGGAAGTTGGCAGGGATAAGGTAACGGTCCGACATGGCAGGGATGTATCCCGGTGCGGCAAGGCGGGTCAACCCTTTGCAATGAATTGAGAGAGGTCGGTGCGGAGTTGTTTTTTGAGTGCTGGGAAAGAATTTTCATTTGGGAGCCACGCCAGAAGTTGTTCAAATTGCCCTGACCTGTCGAGGTGTTTGTATGCGTAATAAAAGTGGAGGTCATAGACCCAGCAACAGACAAAGAGTACGAAGTCATTTGACCATTTGATATCTTGATACGGAACGAGTTGCCGGTTTAAAACCAGTTTGGCGATATGGGGAGAATATTCAGTTTTGTGCCAGATGAGTCCGGTCTTTAGTGCTTTGCCATGTGGTGAGTCCGGGCCCATGTACCGGAGGTTTGTACGGATAGCGTCGAGCTTGTCTGCGTCGCGTAGGATCTTCAGGACCAACGCGGTATCTGGGGCTAGATTGGGCGGAATCTTCGCACGATTGTGGTATTGCACGGCCGCAAGAATGATTTCCTTTTCCTCGGCTGGCATTGAGTCGAGTTTATTGGAGTCTCGCAGGATTGTAGCCCCTTCTTCAGCGTGGTTATATCCGGTTTGATCGTCAAAGGTTGCTCGGCCAACCAGTTGAGGGAAACGTCCCACGTCATGGAGAATTGCACTGATTTCAGCGAGTTTGGACAGGCGTGCCGGAATGGAAATTGTTTTGAGAATACCACGGACATGACCAAGTACCCGCAGTGTGTGCCTTCGTTTTCTTTGAACCAGTTCAACAACCATGTCGTCGGCTTTTTCTTCGTGGCGGCGAGCATATTTGTCAAACCATACAAGGTGTTCCGTGATAAGCGAGCTCATGCTGTTTGCTATCATGATCGACGCATGATGCCCAGCCTTGTGGGGGCATAATTGACAGGCACTCGTATCTGTGATGAGACAATGGTGTTGAATTATAAGAGAATGAACGAGGTTGGAGTGAACGTTCTGCCATTCGGAAAAGCTGCGCGATACCTGTGGGTATTATCTGTTGTGTTTCTGGTGCTCATGTGTGCCGGAGGGATGGCTTGCGCACAGGAGGGAGGGGAGAGCGAGAAACCTGGCGGAGAAAGAGTTCCAGTCGATCCACTCGATATGGTGGAGCAGGAAAAAGGATATACTGACGAAAAACAGCAGGAATGGTCGGAGGTTGTCACCTCTACGGCGAATTGGATGGATGCGTTTTTTGATGACGAATTGTATCGAACCACATCCAATAAAACTTATCTGCGTATCAAGGTGGCGCCAGTTTATAATCACAAGGGATTCTACTTTGATTCCCTGCTTGATTTACGACTTCGACTGCCTAACACCGAGCGATGGTTGATTAATTTTGGAACGAGTTTGGATGATGATGAGGGGTTTGGTTCGTCCACTGTCGAAGAGGTCGAGAGCGAAGATTCCGGTGATGACGCGACAAATGCGTATCTCGGTGTCGAAACGTTTTTTAAGCGAACGCGGACCCGGAATATCAGTACTGGCGGCGGTGTGAAATGGCGTCTTGGAAATTCTGCATTATATGGCACTCTGAAATGGGTGGAGTTGTGGGAATTTGATGATTGGGACATTCGAGCGATACAACGGTTTCGTGTGTATACGGACGAGCCCGCCGAATTCAAGACCAAGCTGGAGGGCGACTGGTTTCTGGCTCACAAATATATGTTCAGGACAAGTGGCAGTGCCGTATTTAAATACGATGATCCAAGTAATTATTATGACTTGGATTTTTCTCTGTACCATTTTTTAACCACGCGTACGGCTTTGCAATATTCCATAAAAAACGGGTACAAATCAACCGAGGACAGACCTTTTCACTTGGATAAAGTTGTCGGTGAAGTGGAGTATCGCAAGCAGTGGAAGGATTGGTTTTATACCAGTTTGGTTCCTCAGTTGGTTATGAGCGATTCACGGGATTGGCGGTTGGACCCAGGAATTCGACTAAATTTCAATGTGCGCCTCGGGCATGTCGACAAATACGCTTTTCAGTCGTCCTATGACAGAAAGCAGCAGGCGAATGAAGTACGGACGCGTGAGCAACGCGACAAGGCTCTTCAAGAAAGTCATGAGCGGTTGCAACAATGGCTCCGGTCTGAAGATGAGTTTGATGTCCCTCCATCGCATCGGGAGGATTCGCCGTAACGCGAATTCAGCGTTCTTCGACCAATAACCCCACTATCAGGCCGAAAAAACCACTGTGCGGTCCAGTGTATCGCCATCCCAATTGCGTGAGGCAACCGGTACAGGCTATCACCTGCCATTCAAAACCGGGAAACCATGTGAATTCGTTGGTTCTTGGTCCGGTAGGAAGGATATTCTTGGCGGAAGCAAAGCATCCCAACTCAAAGACGTCACCGTGCGGATTGAAAAAAACGTGCCTGTGGCTACCATCCACCTCCATACCGAGATCCTGACGGGTAATGCGGGAACGGCAGATTTTGCACAGGAGTCGAGTCCGGCCCTCCGATGTCTCATCGGCCGGGTCCTGTTTTGGTTCTGCTTGTCCAGGATCTGATTCTGGTTTTTTCTCCAGATCGTCACGTAACACCTTGACCGGCGGCATAAGACATGTGCTGTGCGGGGTCATTTGATTGCTCCTGTTTCCCCTATACGACACCGGGGCAGGAAAATGAAGCATGTTCGCTTGACCGGGTGATTCGACCAACGTATTTTCGCATATGGCACACAAAAAAGATCCCGGTTATCTTCGTCTATGCGATGGGTGTTGCGACAAATCCGGCACGGCCAAGGAAATGGTCAAAACCGGTGGCTGTACGTGCGATATTTGCGGCTGGGCCTGCAAGTGTTGCGGGGATGAAGGCAAGCAGTTTGTGAATAAGGTGCAAGTGAGTACCATCCCCGATGATGGGTGGGATTATCTGCAATGGAAGAATCGTCAGAGCCTTCGCCCCATCAATTGGGAACAGCTTTTTCAGCTCAAGGGGCAGGATGAGAGTGAAAACGAATAGTTTAGTGCTTTCTTTATTATTATGAAATGTTAACTACTTATATAGTGCGCTATAAATAGCTTCTGTCTATAAACATAGCTTGCTATGCTGTGAGCGCATTTCTGATGAGTGTGGCTGCGATGGCCCACATGGTCAGGCAGACGACGGAATCGAGTATGCGCCATGTGAAATCGCGTTTGAATAGTGGCGCGAGCATTTGTCCTCCGAGGCTGAGAGCGAGAAACCAGAGCAGTGAAGCGGTGGCTGCGCCCAAGCCGAAAATATACCGGTCAGGGACCATGAATTGCCCGCTGACCGAGCCCATGAGAATGATGGTGTCGATGTAGACATGCGGATTGAGCAGGGTCACGGCCATGGTGAGCATGAGGGTATGTTTGAGTCCCTTACCGGTTTCTTCTTGCGTGTCCATCGAGCCGCCTTTCATGGCCGATCGCAGGGATGTGAAACCGTACCAAGTCAGGAAAGCTGCCCCGCCCCAGAGAGCAAATGTGGTCAAGGCCGGGTTGGATGCGACCACTGTGCCGACGCCTGTTACGCCAAGGGTGAGCAGTACCGTGTCACATAATATACATAATGCGGCCACGGCCAAATGATGATTTCGACGTACGCTTTGCGTCAGGACGAATGCGTTTTGTGCGCCAATGGCGACGATCAGTCCGCCCCCCATTCCAAATCCCTGAATAAACGGTGTCATATATTTTTGCCTTCCCGGACCCCATCCCTTCTTCCTTCCAAAATTTTTTGGTGCCGCTTTGCGAATTGTGGTTGAGGGGAGTTGTCGTTGTGTTGTGCGAGGTATGTAAGCTGGTGTTTGTGGCCTTGTGAAACTAATTGTTTTCATGGTTCATTAGAAATGCTAATAATAGCGCATGTTAGATTACAAATTGGTGGAAGCTTTTGCCGTAGTGGTCAGTGAGGGCGGATTTGAGAAGGCATCCAAGGTGTTACATGTGACGCAGGGGGCTGTTTCTCAGCGGTTGAAATTGCTGGAAGAGCAGGCCGGGTGTGTGTTGTTGGTGCGTTCTTCGCCGCCGAAGCCGACCTCTGCTGGTCGGGAGATGCTCAAGCATTATCGGCAGGTGAAGCGGCTTGAGGATGATCTCGGTCCGGGGTTGGGGCAGGAAGCGGATGGCTTTACCACGTTACCCGTTGGTATCAATGCGGATTCGTTGGCAACATGGTTCTTTCCGGCAGTTGACCAATATCTCAATACAGAGCCAGTGCTGCTTGATTTGAGTGTGGATGATCAGGCTGAAACGCTTGGTTTATTGCGGGATGGCGATGTACTTGGTTGTATTAGCGATCGATCAACCCTCATGCAGGGATGTCGCGTGGAATATCTTGGAGATATGGTTTACAATTTGTATTCCACTCCGTCTTACAAAGAGAAATGGTTCCATAATGGCGCTTCATTAGAAGCTGTTGAGCAGGCTCCTATCCTTATTTTTAATCGTAAGGATGTCATGCATGGAGACCTTTTTTCACAAGCCTTGGGCCAACGTCCTCGCCGGTATGAAGCCTTTTATCTACCATCTTCAGAGAAGTTTGCGCCGGTTATAGCCTCGGGTCGAGTCTGTGGTATGCTGCCCGCGCAGCACGCTGAGGAGTTTGTTGAACGAGGCGAGCTGATTGATTTGTTGCCGGGGTGTGCGTTTACCGTTCGACTTCATTGGCATTGTTGGAATTTGATCTCAGATCGGCTGGCCGGATTTACCGATGCGTTGGTCAACGGTGCCCGTAAACTGCTTGTTCAGCGTCCGTGACATTGCCGACCTCCCTGGTTTGTTGTATTCCATCCATGAAAATTATGCATAATCCCATGAAGGAGTTTCATATGAAGCGGTGTGTGTTTGCCTTGTCCCTGTTCTTTCTCTTCAGTGCTTTCGGTTGTTCGAAAACCTATTATTCCACCATGGAATCAATGGGATATGACAAGCGTGAAATCATGACAGATCGAGTGGAAGACGCTCGTGAGTCACAGGAAGAAGCCAAGGAACAATTTGCCTCCGCGTTGGAGCAGTTCAAGTCCGTTGTCAATTTTGACGGCGGCAAGTTGCAGGACGTCTATGAAAAGCTCAATGATGAATATGAGTTGAGTGAAGATCGCGCTGACGATGTTCGCAAGCGCATAGACAAGGTCGAAGATGTAGCTGAGGCTCTGTTCGATGAATGGGCCGAAGAGATTACGCAGTATTCCAGTTCCAAGTTGAGGGCGTCCAGCCAGAGGAAACTGACTGCAACCAAGAGCAAGTACAACGGGTTGATTCGGGCCATGCGCAAGGCTGAAAAGAAGATGTATCCCGTGCTGGCTGCCTTCAAGGATCAGGTGCTTTATCTCAAACACAACCTGAATGCTCAGGCCATCGCTGCATTGGAGGGCGAATTGTCCACCATAAATTCGGATGTGGAATCGCTCATCAAGGAAATGGACAAGTCCATTGCCGAGGCGGATTCCTTCATCAAGTCTTTGGAATAACAGCAATATAGAAATTAAATAAGAAGGCTTGCGGTTTCGGCTGGAAGCCTTTTTTCATGGATGAATTCATAGGGGGAGTATATGCCTAATATTGCATATGTCGGTGCAAGTCTTGATGGATTTATTGCGGATCGTGATGGAGGACTTGATTTTCTCAACGCGGTGCCGAATCCGGATGGATACGATTTCGGTTTTGCGGATTTTATGGAGTCTGTTGATGCGCTTCTCATGGGGCGGAAGACCTTTGAAGTAATTCTCTCATTTGATGTCGAATGGCCGTATTCGAAACCGGTGTTTGTGTTGAGTTCAATCTTGGTGGATGTTCCAGAGCCTTTGAAAGGCAAAGTTGAGATTGTGAATGGGAAGCTTGCTGATGTTGTCGCGGAATTGAATAGGCGGGGGTTCCACGGTCTGTACGTAGACGGTGGCCAGTTGGTTCAAGGGTTTCTTGAGCAGGGCATGCTTGACGAGATGATTATTACTCGGGTTCCGGTTGTCCTTGGCGGAGGAACTTCGTTGTTTGGCTCGTTGCCTGCGCATGTGGAGTTTGAACATGTGCGCACCGAAGTCTTTCTTGATGCGTTGGTTCAGTCCCACTACAAAAGAAAAGAGTCCTGATCCTGTTGATACATTTTTCTTTAAACAACTGTTGTGAGTTACGGTCTGTTGTTGAGGATTCTGCGTATTTCGAGCAACCCTTTTTCAAGGTCTGCGAGGGTATCCGTTCCCGTGAGTGAAATGCGGGCAGCGGGTGGGGCCACGTATTCGCCAACAGCAAATTTTTCTGCACCGAAGACGTTTATTCCTTGCTGCTGAGCCTTTTTTTCAAAAGCCTGTCCTGTCCAAGGCTCAGGCAGGTCCAGCCAGAGATAGAACCCACTGTGTTTTCCCCTGAATCGAAATTCGTTGAGCACGTCGCAGGCAAGCATGTATCTGCGACTGGCTGCCATGCGTTTATTTTCCACGACCTGATCAGCCGTGCCGTCATTGATCCACATGGCGGCCAGTTCCCCATTGAGTGACGGTGCCATCCAGATGGTGTTGAGAACCGCTTGGGCCAGTGGTTTGAGCATGTTTCTGGGAGCGACAAGGAAGGCGATACGCAATCCGGCTGCAAGAGATTTCGACATGCCTGCTATATACACGCTGCGTTCAGGCGCTCGGTTGGCCACAGGCGTGTTGCCTGTCAGGTCCGTCAGGTCGTAGGCATCGTCTTCGATAATGATCAGGTCATGCTTTTGTGCGAGATGGGCAATTTCTGTCCGTCGGGATTCAGGGATGGTCACGGTGGTCGGATTATGTACACCGGGCATGAGGTAGACCGCTTTGATCTCATCACGGCGACATGCTGCGTCCAGACTGGCCGGGATCATACCGTCGCTGTCTATTTCAACGGGAACAAGACGAATTCCCAACATGGAGGCCAAGGTTTTCATACCGGGATAAGTCAATGCGTCTGTGGCAATACGGTCACCTGATCGAAGCAGCCCGCTCAGACAACAGGTCAGTGCGTGTTGAGCGCCAGCACAGACAATGACGTTTTCAGCTTCGGTTTCCAATCCGTATCGTGTGGCCCATGCAGCCCCGGCCTTGCGGTGTGACGGCAGGCCGCGGGGATCGGTGTAGCGCATGAAGGACGTGGGGTCTTTGCGTCTGGCAATGCGTCGAAATCCTTCGGTGATATCCGGGTCCATGTGGTGGAGCGGGGCAACCAGCCCCATTTCCAGCATGCCCGGTGTGGTTGGCTCGAATGAAACAAGTGACGTGGATGTGGTGGCATCCGAAGCCACGAATGTTCCGCGCCCGACAGTGCCGGTAACAAGGCCGCGTTTTTCGGCTTCCCGATATCCGCGTGTAATGGTGGACACATTCATACCCAGTTCGTCGGCAAGGTCGCGGTGGGTGGGCAGCCGTTCACCGGGGGCAAGTCTGCCCGTTGCGATGTCCTGCTCAATGGCGTCTGCCAACCCCTTGTACAGAGGCTCGGTTCCTTCCGTGATGGCCGGTGAATATATTGTCATGCAGACAATATATTCATTGACACCATACAATGTCAAACATAGGCATGCAGCATGGAGAACCGTGTGCTGGTAATCGTCGGCATCTGACCTTGAGGGAGTTATTATGAATTTGGAAACATACACAGCCTTCGCCTTTTTCGCCATTGTCATGACCGGAACGCCCGGTGTGGGCAACCTGACCATGATGGGTATTGGTCAAACCACGGGATTTCGTTCCGCGTTGCCATTTCTGGCTGGAACCGTGGCAGGTATGTTTGCCCTGAATGTCTTTGTAGGGCTTGGTTTGGGCGGGTTGTTTCTGGCGTCACCGAAAATTGCGTGGGGCATGAAGATCGGCGGCATGGGATATATCTGTTATTTGGGCTGGAAGTTGCTCACCATGCAGCTTGCTGTGGGCAGCGTTGATAAGCGGTTTACTTTTTGGGAAGGCGTTGTTTTGCATCCGTTGAACCCGAAAAGTTGGGCCATGTCTGTTGTTGGATTCAGTCAGTTGGCCGATCCGTCTGTGCCGCTCTGGATGCAGATGGCTATTTTTGTCCCCACCTTCATGACATTTCAAGCCCTGTTCCATTCCACATGGGGGCTTGCCGGTGTCGCTATCATGCGCACACTCAAGTCCAGGCGTATTTTGGTCGGAGTAAACTGTTTGCTGGTGGTGGTCATGGTGGGCGCGACTGCATACGCCCTTTTCCTGAGTCCCGCCTAGTCTTTTGGACTGACCATGTTGTCCGGTACCACGAGAAGGTCGAATTCCTGCTCGCTGATCAAGCCGAGTTCCAGAGCGGCTTCCTTGAGTGTCTGTCCGGTTTCATGGGCATGGTGTGCGATGGACGCCGCCTTTTCATAGCCGAGAGTCGGGGCCAGTGCCGTGACCAGCATCAGGGATTGTTCGAGATTGGATTCAATGCGTTTTCGGTTCGGTTCCAAACCTTCCAGCAGGTGCTTACGAAAGCTGCGCATGCCATCGGTCAGCAACCGGATGGAATGGAGCACGTTGCGGATAATAAGCGGTTTGTATGCATTCATTTGGAGCGCGCCGCTTGTGCCGCCCATGGTCACAGCTGCGTCGTTGGCGATCACCTGCATGGCAATCATGGTCAGAGCTTCGCATTGTGTCGGGTTGACCTTGCCCGGCATGATGGATGAGCCGGGTTCGTTGGCCGGGAGCATCAACTCGGCAATACCTGCACGGGGGCCGCAGGCCAGTAGTCGAATGTCGTTTGCAATCTTGTTCAGGGCTACAGCCAATGTTTTGAGGGTGCCTGAAAATTGTACGAGCGCGTCGTGATTTCCTTGATAGGCGAATTTGTTGCTTGCGGGAATAAATGGTTGTCCGGTCAATTTGGAAATGAAGTAAATGGCGTCTTCATCAAATCCAGAATGGGTGTTGATACCCGTTCCAACGGCGGTGCCGCCCAGTGGCAGGGAGTAGACTTCACCCAAAGCGTTATCGAGTCTGTAAAGGGTTTCCTTGAGGATAGTTCCGAATCCTGAAAACTCCTGTCCCAGTGTCAAAGGAGTCGCGTCCTGCATGTGGGTGCGGCCTATTTTGACGATGTCTTTCCACTCTTTTGACTTGGTGAAAAATGTGTCTTTCAGAATACGAAGTGATGGAAGCAATTTCGAAAAAGTTTGAATAGCAACAGCCATATACATGACTGACGGAAAGTTATCGTTAGTTGATTGACCTTTGTTGACGTGGTCGTTGGGATGGACCGGGTCCTTGGACCCGAGGGGGTGCTCGGCAAGTTGAGAACACCGGTTGGCGATGACCTCGTTGACGTTCATGTTGTATTGGGTGCCGGACCCGGAAATCCAGACCGGAAGCGGGAACATGTCGCGATGTTGGCCTTCGATTATTTCGTCACAGACTCGCGCGATTAAGTCTTTGGTTTTTGTGTCGAGGTGCTTTTTTTTATGGTTGGCGAGCGCGCATGCCTTTTTGAGAATGGCGTATGGGACGATCATTTCCTGCGGCATACGTTCGTCTCCAATCCGAAAGAGGGTCAGGGCGCGTTGTGTCTGCGCTCCCCATAATACATTGGCCGGAACGTCAATCGGTCCGATGCTGTCTGTTTCCGTTCTGAATTCGGTCATGGTCTCCTCCTCTGATTGGTACTGATGCCACTTTATGATGTTCAGTCTGTTTTGTCTGTACCTGTAAGCATTATGTCTGATCCATCCATGGCGATCAGCTTGTCGTTGACCATCTTATGCAGGGTTCGCGACAGAGCCTCCGGGGTGATACCGATGATCTTGGCGAGTTCCCGGTATGACAGATCAAGCGTGACGCGGCCACCCTGATGGCGGCTTTCAAAGTAGGCCATCAATCGGGACGGCACCTGCTTGAGTGATAGGGAATCGATCATGTCCATGGCTTCTTTCAGACGGCGGGACATGACCCGCATCATGACGAGCAGGATGGACGGGTCTTCCTGGACCAACAGTTCGAATTCATCCGGCGTGATGTATAGAACCTGACTGTTCTCCAATGCTCCGAGATTGGCTGGCAGCTTGCCATCGGAAAAGGTGGAGCAGAGACAGAACGGCTCTCCCGGACCGAAGACAAAGATGGTCTGTTCTTTTCCGTCTTCGGATATCTTGAACAGTTTCACCTGTCCCGAGAGCAGTACATGCATGCCCTGAGCTGATTTGTCTTCACTGAAGAACAGTGATTTTCTGGGGAATTCCATGATTTCGGCATGTGAAGCCAGTCGGTCGAGCTGCTCTTCCTTGAGCTTGGCAAATACCGGAAAATCCCGGATTGCGTCCTTGAGTTCATTTTTTTTCATCAAAAATCCTGAAAAAGTCGTTTGTGTTGATCGAGATCAATGCCGTCCAGCGTGGAGAGGTCTATTTTAAGGGCGACACTGAGACATATCAAGGAGGTCATCATGAGTGCCCACGTTCATTGCCCGTATTGTTCTGTTGGTCAGGAAACCGCTGAATACAGCGACTACCGTCCTTTCTACGTCAATTGCTCAGATTGTACCAGACGGTTCATCGTGGAACCGGTGCGTAACGGAGTGGTTGTGTACCGTGACGGTGAGGCTCCGTGTTGTTCCGATCCTGAATGTCGTGAAACCGAAATGGGCGACTCCGGTCAGGACTGATTGCTCAAGCGAGGAATATTCATGTTCGCATTGCTTCAGAAAATATCTAAAAATCTTGTTGTCGTCATCCCTGTGATGATGGTGGCAGGGTTTGTTTACGGAGTGTCCGCCGATACCGGCTGGCTTAAATCCATGATCGTTCCATTCACCTTCCTCATGGTTTATCCCATGATGGTCACACTCAAGATCAGGAAGGTTTTTGAGGGGGGCGACGTCAAGGCGCAAATACTTACTCAGCTCATTAATTTCGGGCTGATTCCCTTCCTCGCCTTTGGCGTCGGCCTCCTCTTTTTTAAAGACAATCCATACATGGCCCTCGGTCTGCTCTTGGCCGGACTGGTACCCACGAGTGGTATGACCATTTCGTGGACCGGTTTTGCCAAGGGAAACATGTCTGCTGCCATCAAAATGACTGTTATCGGTCTGATTCTGGGGTCTTTGGCTACACCCTTTTATGTGCAGGCCTTCATGGGGACGACCATTGATATAAGCCTTTTGGCCGTATTCAGGCAGATCTTTTTCATTGTGTTTTTGCCCATGGTTTTGGGCTTTTTCACTCAATGGTTTCTGGTGGCCCGTTATGGTCAAGGATTATTTCAGAAAGAGATCGGGCCGAAGTTTCCGTCGCTTTCCACGCTGGGCGTTCTCGGCATCGTGTTCGTGGCCTTGGCGCTCAAGGCAAAGACTATTGCCTCGGCTCCCGAAGTACTGCTCGATATCCTTGCCCCGCTCGTGATTATTTACGGCGTGAATTTTGTTTTGAGTACCGTGGTGGGCAAGTTCTTCTTGTCGCGTGGTGATGCTATTGCATTGGTTTATGGCTCGGTCATGCGTAATCTTTCCATTGCATTGGCAATTGCCATCAACGCCTTTGGCTCCAAGGGGTCGGATGCCGCTTTAGTCATAGCCATGGCGTATGTCATTCAGGTTCAGTCCGCGGCCTGGTACGTCCGGTTTACTCCGAAAATCTTTGGTGATTCACAAGCCGAGTCCATGCAAGGTGCTGTTACAGTCCCGGTGAAGGGATGATTGATCGATTTCATGAAATATGGACATCAAACATGAAAACATGCACATATAGACAGATGAAAGTTTTTTCCGGAGCGCATGGGCCTCCGGGAAGGGGTACCGAGAGTAACAGGAGGTTGAACATGACCATTCGCAATCGGCGATGGCTGTTGACGGCCCTGGCGGTGTTGTTCGTGATGGTTCATGCCGGAAGCGCATGGGCCGCAGTGGAGCACGAAAACGCGCCGGGCAGAAAATTGGCCATTCAGGCGACCAAGGCGAAACCGCTTATTCAGACTATCACGGCTGATCACAGCAAATTCGCCCAGCTGCAATTTGATCCGGAAAAACAAAAGACCATGCGACCCGAAGAGGTCACGCAAGCCTGCCTTGGTTGTCACAACAAGGCGGCTTTACAATTTCATCAGACCATTCATTGGACTTGGCGGGATGAAGACGAAGCCGGGAATCCGGCAAAGTTCGGCAAGGGCGGAATATCCGTCAACAATTTTTGAATAAACACCGCAAGCAACGAGGCTCGTTGCACATCATGTCATGCCGGTTATGGATGGAAAGACAACAGCTTTGACTTTACCTCTCAGGAAAAAGTCGACTGTCTTGTCTGTCACGAAAAAACCGGAACCTACAAAAAGTTTCCGTCCGGTGCGGGTTATCCCGCCAAATATGTCGAGGACCCGGAAAATCCGGGTACGCAGAAGGGCGTGGTCTTCAAATCAAACGGCAAGACCTATTATGCACCTGACTGGGCCAAGGTTGCCCAATCCGTTGGCCGCCCGGAACGCAAGAACTGCGGTTCCTGCCATTTCTTTGGTGGTGGGGCTGATGCGGTTAAGCATGGCGATCTTGATTCCTCCTTGGTCAAACCTGACAAGAATCTCGATGTTCATATGGGGACCAAGGAATCCGGCGGTCAGGACTTTGCCTGTACCCGTTGTCACACCACACGGAATCATCATGTGGCCGGGCGTATTTATGAGAAGCCTGCGGCTTTGGAACGCAAGAGTCTGCTTCAGGACGACCTTGGCGACAAGATTATGTGTGAATCCTGCCACGGCAGCCAGCCCCACATGAGCGGCGGTATGTTTTCCAAGTTGAATGATCATACCGACAAGGTGGCGTGTCAGTCATGCCATATTCCTGAATTTGCTCGTGCCCAATCCACCAAGATGTGGTGGGATTGGTCCAAAGCAGGACAACTTATGGACGGTAAAGCCAAGATCAAGGGGCCAGATGGTAAGCCGGTATTTTTGAAGAAAAAGGGTGAGTTTGTCTGGGAAAAGGATGTTGTACCTGAATATTATTGGTTCGACGGGACCATGGATCACGTCACCACCGAAGATGCCATCGATCCTACCGGGGAAGTCTGGCTGAATCGGCCAAACGGCGACAGGAAAGACCCGAATTCCCGCATCATGCCGTTCAAAGTGCATCGGGCCATGTCTCCATATGACAAGGTCAACAAGACCATGGTCATTCCGCATCTTTTCCCCTTCGACAAGAAGGACAAGACTGCATACTGGAAGGGGTTTGACTGGGAAAAATCCATTGAAGTGGGCATGAAATATGCCGGACAGAAATACAGTGGTGAATTCGGGTTTGTGGAAACGACCTACGCTTTCCCGACCACACATATGGTTGCACCCCGCGAGAACGCGCTGAAGTGCGCCCAGTGCCATAATCCTGAAGGGCGACTCAAGGACCTGACTGGATTCTATATGCCGGGTCGGGACAAGTATCAGCTTGTGGATTCCGCAGGGTGGTTTGGCGCAGGAGCCGCATTATTGGCTGTTATCATTCATGGCATTATGCGCTTTGTCTCCGGTCTCAGAAGGAAGGAGGATTAGTCCATGAGTCAACAATCAATGAAAAAAATATACCTGTATTCCAAGTTTGAGCGTTTCTGGCACTGGTTTCAGGCCATCATGATTATCCTGCTTCTGGCCACTGGTTTTGAAGTACATGGTACGTTTGAGTTGTTCGGTTTCATGGGGGCGGTTGATCTGCACAACACCCTGGGGCTGTTGTGGCTCGGCATGTTTTTCTTCTTTGCCTTTTGGATGTTCGTAACCCACGAATACAAACAATACATTCCGACCACCAAGAAGCTTTTCGAGGTGGCCACGTATTATGGGTCAGGCATCTTCAAGGGAGAAGAGCACCCTGTGCACAAGTCCAAGAGCGCAAAGCATAATCCCATGCAGCGACTGACCTATCTGGCATTGACGGCCATGCTGTTGCCATTCCAGATGGTGACCGGTTTCCTGTACTGGGGATACAACGATTGGGCCAATTGGGGGTTGTCATTCCTCTCACTTGAAGTGATAGGTTTGTTGCATCTGATTGGCGGGTTTTCTATCCTTATCTTCCTCATTGTTCACGTTTATATGACGACCACCGGACATTCTGTCACCGCGCATATTGCGGCCATGTTCTCCGGTTGGGAAGAAGTTCCCGAGGGCTTTGAAGTAGAGGAATGGGAAAAGAAGGCATAATCGGGTTTATCTATGAAATTAAAAGGCCCCTGTTTTGGCAGGGGCCTTTTTCGTTGTTCTCTGTATGCCGGGGAGTCTCAGCATCCAAAGAATTGAATCCGTTGGAAGAGAGCCGGATATCATTGATGGTATCCGGCTCTTTGTTGTTAGAACCGTTCGAAGTCTTCGTCCTCATTCATTTCCAATGCGACACCACCTTGTGCACTTTGGGTTGGGGCCTGAGGAGCAGACTGTGTTGTGCTCAGCGCTTGTGCAGGCTTTCTGGTTGCTACGACTTGCCGGGGTTGCTGGTAACCGCCTTCATCAAGTTTGAAGAAGGAGACGGTGGACTGGAGCTGTGTGGCCTGAGCGGACAGCTGGGATGATGTCGAAGACATCTCTTCCGAGGCAGCTGCGTTTTGCTGTACCACGCTGTCGAGTTGCTGAATCGCTGTATTGATCTGGGAGGCTCCTGCATTCTGCTCATTGCTGGCAGTGGTGATCTCTTCGACCAGTTCAGCTGTGCGTTGGATGTCCGGGACCAACTTGCCAAGCAGCTCGCCTGCACGGTCAGCCACGTCTACGCTTTCGGTTGCCAACAGGCTGATTTCACCCGCTGCGACACCTGAACGTTCCGCCAGCTTTCTGACTTCGGCTGCGACCACCGCAAAGCCTTTGCCGTGCTCGCCTGCGCGGGCAGCTTCAATGGCCGCGTTCAAGGCGAGTAGATTGGTCTGTCGAGCTATTTCCTCAATGATACTGATCTTGTCAGCGATTTCCCGCATGGCTGTGACGGCTTCGGATACGGCTTCGCCGCCTTCTTCTGCCTGCTTGGCAGCGCCGTCTGCAAGGGTTTGCGTTTGGGCGGCGTTTTCAGCATTCTGGCTGATATTGGAGGCCATTTCCTCCATGCTGGAGGAAACTTCCTCAATGGAGGCCGCTTGTTCGGTTGCCCCTTGCGAGAGTGCGATGGAAGTAGAAGAGAGTTCTTCTGAACCTGAGGCGACGTTGTTGGTCACACCACGTACTTCGCCAACCACGCTTCTGAGGTTTGCACCCATTTCCGCGAGCGTTGAGGCCATGACACCAATTTCGTCTTTCTGGTTGATATCGAGTTGCGCCATGAGATTGCCTGCGGCAATTTCCTTGGCGAATTCGACGGCCTTGATCAGGGAACTGGTGATGGCCCTTGCGAGCAGAACAACGACAACCACGACCAGAAGGATTGCGGCTATGGTCAAGATAACGCTCAACTGCAGGAATGCGTCGGCGTCTTCATAAATCTTGTCTTTGGGAATGGCGATACCAATGGACCATGGGGAACCTGTTCCATTTACTAAGATAGGTTGGAACACGAAGAGGTATTCCATGTCATCCAGTGGGGATACGATAAAGTCTTCAAACGTTTTACCATTTTCCAATGAGGAAAGAATGGTGGTCTTCAGTTCCTGGGGGAAAGCTTCAGTGATATTTTTGCCCACAACATTGCTGTCCGGGTGGGCCACACAGTAGCCTTTATTTGAAGCGATGAAGGCGTAACCGCTTTCCATGGGCTTGATGCCATCGACCATTTTCTGGAAAGCACTTAGAACAAAGTCGATGCCGACAATACCGATGAACTTGCCATTTTCCCGGATGGGGACACTGATGGTGGACATGTTCGTCTTGGCAACCTCAGTGTAATACGGTTCCGTCAGGAACGGTCCATCCTTGTCTCGAGGGCCTTTATACCATGCGCGCGTATTTGGATAATCATATTTGGTAAGGTTCACGACTTTCAGTGTGCCGCCTTCCTTCCACCAATAGTTGCCGTAAGCACCATTCATGTGTTCCCACATGGGGTCGCCTGTCGCATGGAATTCCGCGTCCTTGCCATCAAGAGCATTTGGCTCGAAGCAGGACTGAATTCCATAGAATGTGTCATCGGAAAGAGCGACCTGTTTTTGGATTTCGTCGATGATGGTGCGATCGATGATATCACGGTCCTTGACCATGCCTCCGAATATGGCGGCAGTTGTGATAGACGCATCAAGTGCTTTTTCAATGTTGTTTTTGACTTGATTGCCATACCGGTTGGCCATCTCATCCGCGATTTCTTTGGCGGAATCAATAGAAATGGTTTGCGTCTTTGAGACGACAATCGCTGTGTACACCACGAGGATGAGGGAAACGATAAGACAAACACTTCCCCCGATTTTTATCCTTAGTGAAAGATCTTTGAACGCCATAGGATACTCCCTTAAAGTTTTATTCACGCTCAAGATATCCATCTAGACCTTTTAGTCATATTATATATTTTATTTTTTATTCGCGATGAAAAGACATAAACAGTGGCGTTATATGTCTGAAATAATGACTTGAACTGTTCTTTTGGTGTCCTGCTTTTTTTCATAAAAAGTGAAAGGCAACTTTGGTTCTTCGTTTTTTCTCGACTAATTATTTTTCTTGATATACCGCTATACGTAATAGGTCTGAATAGTTGATTAAGTGAACGTGGAGTGCGTCCGACCCATGGGATACTTTGAAGAACAGACGAATGTTCGCGGGATGAACGAACTTATTACCGGGTTGATGCCCGGCATTCTCGCTCATGCTAACCGTATGCTTGGTTCCTCTGATGAGGCGCAAGATGTTGTTCAAGAATCTTTACTCATAGCCTATTCCCGGTTGGATCAACTGCGTGAAGTGGACCGTTTCCCCGCTTGGCTCAAGGCGATAGTCGTGTCTCAATGTCATCGGCAGTTGCGAGTCCGAGGGCGAGAAATCTCTCTGGAGAGTCTGGCTCGTTTCGAGCCTCTTGCCCCGAAGTCTTTTGACCCTTTATTGAGTTATGAATCCAAGTGCTTTCGCGCTACGGCTAGTCAGGCTATTTTAAAGTTGTCTGAGCCGTTGCGGGATGTCTGCCAACTTTATTTTGAATCCGGCTATTCAGTGGGAGAAGTTGCTGATGCCCTTTCTTTGAAAAGAGGAACCGTACGCAAGCGGTTGCACAATGCTCGCCCATTACTTTCTAATATGTTGGAGAAGTATGTCAGTGAACCCGCCATCAAGGTCGGTTATCTTCCCATATCGGATCATTTGCTGGGTATGGTGGCCCATCGTTTAGGCATGGGACGCAACTCCCGGATCCACATGAAGCGATTTCTGTCCTGGACCGCGCTTGCCAATGCTTTGCGTCAGGGAACAATCAACGCGGCATTTATCATGGCACCTCTGGCCATGCAGTTGTGCAATTCCGGGACACCGCTCAAATACATCATGGATGGGCATCACGATGGGAGTTCGTTGACAACTTCTGCAGAAAAGTTGGAGGGGAAGCTTGTGGGCGTCCCTGGCAAATATTCTACGCATCGTGTCCTGCTCGGCAAGTTGGCCCAGGATCAACCGGGGAATTGGGGCAACGTCAGTACTGCTGATACCAACCCTTCCTACGTCATCAGTTCCTTGAAGCGACAGTTGATAGACGCCTTTTTTTGTGCCGAACCCTGGAGTACGAAGTGCCTCAGTGAAGGCGGAGCTGATGTGCAGATTCGTTCCAAAGAGATTGCGCCGGGACATATCTGCTGTGTGGTTGCCGTTCGTGAGGACTTTTTTAATGCTTATCCTGAATTGGTGAGCGATTATGTCCGTATTTTATATCAGGCCAGAGACAAGCTTCATACGGATATCGACTACTGTGCCGCAACCCAGGCTGTGTATACCGGCGTATCTCGAGATCTTGCAGCCAAAGTCCTTGAAGAAAAAATTGTCACATTTGATGATTTGAGTCCTGATCGGGGGCGTATTTATGAGTTTATGCAATTGGCCATTGCCAGTGGTGTTCTGTCTTCCTCGTGTGATCTCGATGAATTTGTTTGTGATGAATTCTGTTGAAGAAGGATCACGCTTTTCTTCTTCTTTCTGTCCTTTAAAAAAAGACATCTCCCAACACTCCTTTTTTGTTAGGTTTTTTATAAAACTTTCATATTTTATCCTTATACAGGTAACTTTTTCTTGTGCCCATGGCTCTTATTTGTGTGGACGACGAAAAACGTCTGCGCGCAGTGCACGGCGCTGGCTGGTGGAAAGACAGGATAACCATGCAAGCGATTGCTGAGAGAGTGAGGGGATGCGCTATTATATCAGAGGCGTATCCCTTCGAATGGGAGAATTGGATGCCTTTGAGTCCTGAAAAACATCTGATGGAAGTCGCAGACGTATGCGACAAGAAGTGGGGAATGCTGCGAAAAAGGCCGCTGGCCTTTCTACTTTCCGCTTTTGCGGGAGGGGCATTTGTCTGCTTCGGTGCCATGTTGGCATTGGCCGTTTCTGCCGGGGTGCCGAGTAGTCTGGCTCCGGGATTAGCCAATTTACTTATGGGTCTCGTATTTATGTTCTCGTTGGTCATCATCATGTTCAGCGGAATGACGCTTGTCACGGCAGACATGGCCTATGGGTTGGTTGGAGTGTTTCAGGATCGCATCACTTGGCGACAGTTCGTCTGGGGTGTTTTTGTGGGATATATTGGTAATTTCATAGGCTCCATGACGTTCATGTGGATCATGAGTAAAGGCGGCGGTTACCACGCTCTTCCTTGGCTTATGCGGGCCCATGAAATTGGCCTGGCAAAGACCGGCGAGACCGCCATGGAAATCTTTGTCATGGGTATAATCTGCACTTGGACACTGCAATCCGCAGCCATCCTTTTCATGAAAACCAACGATGACATGAGCAAGATCGTTCTGACCGCTTACGGGCCATTGGCCTTTGTGGCAGGCATGAATGAACACTGCATAGCGAACATCGGCTTTTTGGCTGTGCCGCTTTTTCAACAGGACATGTGGGTTGAGGCCGTTTCCGGTATGAACAACGTCGTTCCAGTGCTGATGCACTGGGGATTCGGTAAGTTTGGCTGGGCACATAACCAACTCTTTACAATCATGGGGAATGCTATTGGTGGAACGCTTTTCGTGGCGGTTGTGTTCCAGTTGGTGGCAGATCCCCTCAAACTCAAGGATTTGTACCGCAAACGTCATGAATTCATGGCTGCCGACGGGGAACTTAAGGAGGTGGAATGAACTTCGATTACAGTCCTTTCAATCCGTTGATCTGGGGCGTCTTCATCGCTGTATGGGCGTTTATTTGGATCATCGGGAATGCGTATAGAAAAAAATACCGCTTTAAAGAAGATAGTCATAAAAAGTAAATGAAAATGTGTTTTCTGCGATAACAACAGGAGAACGTTATGTATCAAGATGGGTGGATTCCAACTGTCTGCTATCAGTGTAAAGCTGAATGTGCCATTTTGGCGCGTGTAGAGAATGGTGTCGTCAAGGAAGTGAAGGGAAATCCTCGCGGACGCGGCAAGGCCTGCGTCAAAGGGATGGCTGGCATCACTTCGTTGTATTCGTCCGAGCGTCTCAAGCATCCCATGAAGCGTGTAGGGGAGCGTGGCAGTGGAAAGTTCGAGCGCATTACCTGGGAAGAAGCCATGGACATCATGGAAACAAAGTTGACCGAACTGCGTGATCGCGGTGAGGCCCACAAGTTTACCTACTCCATGTTTCCACACTCCGTGACCGATCCGAAGTGGCGTTTTGTCAATGCTGCCGGAGGCTTCATTTCGACCGGCCTGCCTCATTGCGATTCGGGAAAGATCATGGCCATGATGCATACATTCGGCTGTTTTCCCAATCATCACATCGCCCCTATGTATCACACGGTGCCCAAGGGCGGCCTGATGATTTTGTCCGGTCGTCATCCGTTCGGTTGTCTGGATGACGCCGCAGTACCTAGTTACATCCTCGACGCAAAGGAGCGCGGAGCAAAACTCATTGTTATCGATCCCATTTATCGTACGGAAGCATCCAAGGCGGATTGGTGGATTCCCATTAAGCCCGGTGGAGACGCATCGTTGTTTTTGGGAGTCTGCAACTATTTGTTGCTGAATGATCTGCATGACAAGAAGTTCTGTGACAAATGGGTTCGTGAAGGCGACATGGACGGCCTGATGGCATACATCAAGGACAAGACACCGGAAGCCATGAGCAAGATTTGTGATGTCCCGGCCGAGGATATCATCAAGCTCGCCAAGATGGTTGCCGAGGCTCCCAGTGCCTGTATCGACGCATTCAAGTCCATTATGTACGGGAACGCCATGGATTGGGGACACGCTTGGTCCATCTTCCTTGTCATTACCGGCAATCTGGACAATCCGGGGGGGCAGCCCTTGCCAGACATCGCACCCATGGCAGCGGTTGAACCCGTTCCTCCGGCACCTGATGTTACAGAGCTTGGCTATCATCGGTCCGGTAATAACAGGGAAAAATTCGACAATTACAATTTCTTCCTTCAGCCCACATGGTACGCTGCGCAGGCTATCAAGGACGATACCCTCAAGGTCTTCTTTGCCTCGGAGTGCAACCCGGCTCTGTCCGAAATGGGGTCAGGCGAATGGCGTAAGGCCGTGACCATGAAGGACGAGAATGGCGACTACAAGCTGGAACTGCTTGTAGTGACCGAGATTATGCCGTCGGAAACCATGAAATGGGCCGATCTCGTTTTGCCTGATCAGACCAACTTTGAGCGGTGGGAATTACTCTACATGCCGTGGTGGTACAACTTTGGTCATTGTGCGGCGCTGTGTCAGCCAGTTGTTGATCCCATCGGTGAGTCCAGACATGCCAACCGTGTCTTTATCGAGCTTGGTCAGCGCATGTTCCCCGAGTACTTCGCGTTCAAGGACGATGTAGAATATTACGACATCGAATTGTCCGGCGTGGGTATGTCCGTCAAGACACTCCAAGAGAACGGTGGCCTTTGGTCGCCGGGAGCTGTTGGTTTTCGTAAATATGAAGATAACGGAAAATTCAATACACCATCCGGCAAGATCGAGTTGGAATGGCAGATGTACGAGGACATTGATCAGAAGTGGCCCAGTCCTGAACTGCCATTGGAATATCGTCGTGGTGAAGATGAGTTCCCATTCATTCTTGTTAATTTCAGGACCATTTTCCTGAACAATACGGGCGCATGGTCCCAAAATAACGCACAGCTTCGTGACCCCGTATCCGGTCTCGACGCCAACCCCTGTCTCCTGAATCCTCTTGATGCAAAAAAACTCGGTATTTCTGATGGCGATACCGTGACCATGGCATCAGGTACAGGTTCTGTTGAGGTCCCTGTCATGTTGACTGAAAAGATTATTCCCGGTTGCGCGGGCATCATTCACGGATTTGGTCAGACCATGGGCAAGGTGGCATCTCGCGGCAAGTGGATAGGCGACAATGAATTGATTGCCGATGCCGGTTCCACGTTGGACGAACAGGATATGCGCGGTGGCGAGGCGCATGTCTCGACTCGAGTCAAGATATACAAATAAGAGGGGTGTGAAATGAGACAACTCAGCATTATGGTGGATCTGGACCGCTGCATCGGTTGCAAGACCTGCATCGTGGCTTGCCGGAATCATCACGAAATAATCGACCACGAGAATGATCAACCCGGAGCCATGGCCAATTATCTTCGGGTAGAAAGTAAATTGGAAGGAACCTATCCTGAACTGCGTGAAGACTATTGGGTCGTCATGTGTCAGCATTGCAAGAAGTATCCTTGTGCCAAGGCATGTGAATACGATGCTATATCCAAGGACCCACAGACCGGCATCGTGCTTATCGACACGGAGAAGTGTACCGGTTGTGGCGAATGTATCGAAAAGTGTCCATATAATGTTATTCAGTTCAACAAGGAAGAGAACTACGCACATAAGTGCAATCTATGTTATGACCGCGTGACTCACGGTCTGGACCCGGTTTGTGTTGATGTCTGTCTGACAGGAGCACTCAGTTTCGGCGAAAAGGAAATTCTCCTGATGCAAGCTGAGGCCAAAGGTAAGCAGGTGATCAAGAAAATGAGTACCCAGTCCATTCTTTACGTCAAAAACGCTTAATACATATCAAATTCATAAGGCCGACCAACTATACTTGTTGGTCGGCCTTTTTTTGTTTCAGGGAAGAGCACAAGTTTAATGTTATTTGCCAAAGGGACAGGTTGGATAACGGCAAACGTCACAGCCTGCGCAGAAGCCGCCGTGCCCCATGCCGACGATTGTTTCCCGCGTGACATGTTCTCCGGCCAGAAGACGAGGGACTACGAGATCGAAAATGGATGCCCGGTAATACATGACACATCCGGGCAATCCCAGAATGGGTACGCCGTCCCTGATTGCCAGCATGAACATGACGCCGGGGAATGTTGGGGAGCCGTATGTGACGACATCGGCTCCTGTTGCTCGAATGGCTGTAGGTGTCTGGTCATCCGGGTCCACGGACATGCCACCAGTTACCACGACCATTTCGGCGTCTTCGGCAATGAAGGCGAGAATGGCGTCACGGGTCATGGCTGGATCGTCCGAGGTCAGACGCTGGTCCATGACAGAGGAGCCGAGTGTGGAAAATTTCTTTCGGATGACTGGACCGAATTTGTCCGTAATGCGCCCGTGATAGACTTCGCTCCCTGTCGTCACCAGCCCCACGTTGTGATGTTGGAATGGGCGAATACCGACCACATATGGGTACTCGGCACAGATCGCTTCAACCTGTTCTATTTTCTTTTCATCAATGACCAACGGGACCACTCGTGTCCCGGCAACGGGATGTGATTCCGTGACCTGCTGACCATCGTGCATGGTGGCAAGAACGACTTCTTCAATGGAGTTGATGCGGTTCAGGGCTTCGGTGTTGATATCGAGCAGACCGGGTGAAGCGATGAAGTTTATCCTTCCTTCGCTGACATTTGAAAGAGTGATCCCCGGTCCGGTTGCTGCTTTGGCAATGCGTTCAGCAGCTTCGTTTTCGTGGATGCGTCCTTTTTCCATGTTGAGCACATAGATGTGTTCTTTGCCGATTTTCAAAAGTTTGGAGATATCTTCTTCGGCAATGACATGGCCTTTTTTGAAAGCTGGTCCCTTGATTTCACCGGGTATAATTTGTGTCATGTCATGACATAGGACCATGCCGATGGCTTTTTGAACAGGAACAGTTTTCATGAGTCAATAACCTCGTTTTTTATGGAGGGAGGGGCATTGCTGATACCCCTCCCTGTTGGCAGTGATGCTTATTGATTCTTCAGTGCGGCAAGGACTTTTTCAGGCCGGGCTGGAAGTTTGGTGATGCGGACACCACATGCCTGAGTGATGGCGTTGATGACCGCGGCGTGAGGCGTGGTCAGAGGAAGTTCCCCTACGCCAGATGCGCCGAAAGGTCCTTCTTTGCGAGGCGTTTCCACGTAGATCAGGTCCATATCGTCCGGGATTTGTTTGATGTAGGGGAAACCAGCTCCGAGCATGGTCGAGTGCTTCTTGATGTCCTCGAAGTCTTCGAACAGGGCCATGCCGATGCCTTGGGCAATGCCACCGTACATCTGACCATCGACGATGAGCTTGTTACCCACGGTGCCAATGTCTGCGACTAGCGTCATCTTTTCAACTTCCGTGACGCCAGTCTCCAATGTGACAGCCACTTCGGCCATGAACAGACCATACATGTAGAAGACAAAGGGGTTTCCCTGCCCGTCAAGGCCGCAGGCTTCGGCTGGAGCGGTCCATGAACCGCTGTATCGAAGAGGAAGGTCTTCCTCCACCATTTGGTCATAGGTGCGGAAAGTTCCGTCGTCAGTCTTCAGGCCTGCCAACAGTTTTTTACATGCATCGACGATTGCGTTTCCGACAATGACCTGCGAACGACTGCCGCCGGCGGGACCACCGTCAGGACAACGTCCTGTGTCGTTCAAAACGAGACGGATGTCTTCAGGCATGAGTTTGAGCGGCCGTAAAGCTTCGTGTGCCGTGCATGTCGTGCCGCTATCTGCGCCTTGTCCATGATCTTCCCACGTCGTGTACAGGGTGACGGTGTTGTCTTCGTTTAATTCGATGTCCGCAGAACCATGGTCCGGGCCGTCCAGTCCTGCGCAGATGATGCCGATGGAAACGCCGACGCCCCGCTTTACTGCGTCAGTGGAGTTGTCCGCCGCTTTTGTTTGTGCTTCCTTGTATATCGGGCGCAGGATGTCGATCATCTCTGGCAGAGAATAGACTTCCGGTTCTTGGCCTGTGGGGGTTGTGGACCCTTTTCTATAGACGTTGGCGTAGCGTAGTTCGAGTGGGTCCATGCCAAGCTTTTCAGCCAGCTCATCCATGAGCACTTCAGAACCGAATTCCCCTTCGGGGGCACCGAAACCACGGAAGGCGGCACCCCAAGCATGGTTGGTGGCAACACAGCGGCCAATGCCGTTGATGCTGGGAATGTTGTAGCCCGAACCGATGAACTGAGCGCCTCGCAGGGTCAACAGATCTCCAAATTCCGAGTATGGACCATGATCTACAGTCCAGTCGCTATCCATGGCGAGTAGTTTGCCAGACGTGTCTGCGGCCAATTTGAGATGGGAGAACCAAGGGGAGCGTTTGCCTGTATAAATCTGTTGCTGCACATAACTATAGCAGAGAGCCACGGGCCGTTTCGTTGCCAGTGCCGCGACACCGAGCAGTGCTTCCATGGTCGGGTTGAATTTGTATCCGAAAGTGCCGCCAGCGGGGTTTTGCACCAAGACGAGTTTGTCTGGCTCGATACCAATACCGGGGGCAACCATGGCGTGATGCAGGTAGAGGCCAACGGATTTGGAATGGACAACCAGACGTTCTTCGTCATCAAAGTAAGCAAACCCGACATCTGGCTCAATGGGCATGTGGGGCTGACGTTGAGTGTAGAAATCGTCTTCAACCACGACCGGAGCCTTTTGGAAGATGGCTTCAGTGCTTTCACCCTTTTTGACAGTCTGTTCAAAATAGATATTCGGTGTGCCGGGGTGAATCTCCATGGCATTATCGTCCATGGCTGCCGGTGCGTTCATGTATTCCGGCAGTTGTTCAAGCTCGACCTTGACTTTGGAGACTGCGGCTTTTGCATGTGCTTCTGTGTCTGCGCAGACAATGGCAAGAGCATCGCCATACTGAAAGATTTTTTCGTCACAGAGGATGGGGCGATCCCACCCGTCTCCCTTGTTGGTGGGGAAAGTGATCAATCCGGTGATGCGATTTTTACCCGGTACATCCTTGTGCGTGACAACCTTGAACACGCCTTCCATTTTTTCAGCTTCAGTGGTGTCGATGGAGATGATGTTTGCGTGAGAGACTTCCGCCTGAACCAGTGCCATGTGCAGGGTATCTTCAGGCATCTTGAGGATTTTATCCGCACCGAAGTCGGTCATGCCAGTGACTCTGGCCACGGCAGACGGCTTGGGGTATCGGGTTCCCCAAATACGCTGGTCTTCGGGCATCTCCCATGACAGGGCTTTGATGTCCTTGTCTCCGCGCATGACGGCTGCCGCGTCCATGACAGAATCGGTGAGTTGTTTGTAGCCCGTACAACGGCAGGCATTTCTGTGTTTTTGAAACCAGTCGCGGACGTCTTCGCGGGTCGGGTTGGGGTTCAGGTCCAAAAGTGCTTTAGCTGAGACTATGAAACCGGGGGTACAGAATCCACACTGGGCACCGCCGTGGAGAATCCAGGCGAGTTGCAAGGGGTGCAGGTTGTCCGGTGTGCCGACACCCTCGATGGTGGTGATTGTGGCGTGCTGCTTGAGCCGTTTGAATTTGTATGAGCAGGAACGGATGAGCTTGGTGTCAACGATGACACTGCACGCTCCGCAATGACCTGTGTCACAACCTACTTTGGTGCCGGTCAGGGACAGATTCTTGCGCAGGATATCAGCAAGTGTCGTCTCCCCGTCAGCAACGATGTCTCTGGCAATCCCGTTTACAATCAGGGTTTTACTTAGCATACCACAACTCCTATCAAGTTAGTGTGAGTCTTCGATATGCTGAAGTATAGAGAGTATTAGGGGGAGAACAATGGGAATGAATAGGAGTTGATTGGTAGTCTCCTCCTACCATTCCTCGAGGGAAAGCAGGTAGGTTTGCAGGTTGACCTGCTTGTTGCTGATGGAGAGCTTTTTGCGGATATTTTTGCGGTGGAAGTTAATGGCATTGATGGAGATATCGAGTTGGTCGGATATCTCTTTAGTTTTCAGACCGGACTTGATCAGTACCGCGACCTGAAATTCTTGAGGCGTGAACGTGACATTTAGGAGCCGTGTATGAGAAAGGAGCGACGATGCACATCCTTCCAGATTTTCCTGAAGTTTTTCGAGCAGGAATTGTTGGGTGCTGGTCAGCTCGGTCTGCATCAATTGTTCTATGTACGGGGTGGTCAGCCGCTTGAGATTGTTTTTGATGGTCGTTTGAATGTTATGGGGCCGTTCCTCTACCGTGTCCGTATTTTTTAAAGGTCTTTCTTTTTGAACAAGGGGCTGTTCCGTCGGAATATTCAAAGTGGGAGAGTCTTCCAGCAGGAAGCGTTGCAGGGCGTGTGCGAAAAGCAGGGCTATCTGTGAAACGATTTCCAGATCGTCATCATCATATTCACGGGTTGCGTTTGCCAGACTGATCTGTCCGCAAAGGTCGTCTTTCAGCATGACAGGGACGGAGAGAAAACGTTCGATGGTTACGTGGTTGGACGGTAACCCGGTTGAGGCGGGATGCGTGTGTGGGGTGTTGCTGTAAAAAGGGGTACGTGTGTTGAGCGCGTGACCCCAGAGGGTTGGATATTCACCGGTTGTTCCGACCGGGAAAACAATGCCGGTTTTGCTGGGAGGGATTTCACAAGAATCGCCGATCATGCCCGTGAGTGTATGACAGATATTGTTTCGGGTGAGCGGATCAATAACCGACGCGTAGCCAATAGTGCTATCCGTGATTTTTTTGGCGTAATTCAGAACAATATTGGCGACGCCTGTGGTGGAATAACCTGATGTGATCAAGCTGTATGAAAGGTCAGTAACAGTTCTTTCCGGGTTTGCGTCTTTGGAATACATTCTGTCTTGCTCCTCGGTACGAGTTCTAGCCGAGATACAATACGGAGAATCTTCTGTAAACAGACGGCGTTGAATTAAGTGCTGTTGGAGGCCGAAATATCCCTCAAAAAAAAACGGACTACAGCTGTCACTGTAGCCCGTTGATCTTTTGGCGGAATAAATTATTTTTTGGAACTGTACGTCTGATACATTTCATCAAGTACCTGACGTGTCATTTTGCCGATGGTTTCGTATTCCCATTCCGTGAGGTTAGCCAGAGAGACTCGGGCCGAGGGGTGAGAGTCATCGAATCCGTTACCGGGTAGCATGACAATGCCGCATTCTCTGGCGATGGTGAACAGGAATTCCATGTCCTGATTGTTATCCACGACCCACTGGCCGAACTCCTTGGAATAGAAGTATTCACCGAGTACCTGCAAATCCAGCAGGGTGTAGTATTCAACGCTGTTTTCGTCTTTTTCAGTCTCAACACCGATGCTGCCCATCAAGCGGTCGTAACGACGGCGAATGAGGTTCTTGGTGGCCTGTTTGTACTCGTCGTGGCCGTCTACCAATGCGAACAGGGCAAAGAAAGCCATCTGCAATTGTTGGGGCAGGGAGATGCCGGAAGTGTGGTTCAATGCCACGGCGCGGGAGTCGGCCACCATGCGGTCGATGAATTTCAGACCGGGGACATCGTCCGTGAGTGAACTATACCGTTCGGCCAGTACTGCCTTGTCAGCATTGCCGAGAGCCGCGAGCTTTTCGTCGAAGATATTGTTTTCCGCAAGAGCGATGGCTCCGAGACGCCAGCCGGTCGCACCGAAGTATTTGGAGAAGGAATACACGAGCAATGTGTTTTCCGGGACCATGGCGGCCAATGACAGGAAGTCGTCGGCAAAGGTGCCGTATACGTCGTCGGTGATGACCATGAGGTCCTGACGCTTTTCCTTGATCAGTTTGGCAACGGATTCAAGGACGCTGGAACTCATTTTCACGGACGGCGGATTGGACGGGTTGACCACGTATAAAACCTTGATGGCCGGGTCTTCCAATTGCTTGATCGCTTTTTCGCTCAACTGCCATCCCAGTTCTTCTTCAACCTCAAGGGTCAGGACTTCCAGTCCGTATTCGGGCAGGACTGGGATTTCCAGATATGGCGTGAAGATCGGTGTGACAATAGCGACCTTGTCCTTGGCGGCAAGGAGACGATTTCGCTTCAGGGATTGGAAAATATAGGTCATGGCAGCAGTGCCGCCTTCGGTGGCGAAGATGTCGAATTCATTCAAGGCAGCTTTGCCTCCGTACATCTCCTTGACCAGATATTCGCGCACGACTTTTTCCATGGAGGTCAGCATTCGGGGCGGAACCGGGTAGTTGCAACCGAGATAGGCTTCGCAGAATTCAAAGACCACGTCGTCATAATCTAGACCGAGCTGATCCCGCATGTACGAGAACGCGGCGCGCAGGAGATGGGTGCCCTTTTTGTCTTCATTGCGAATGAGAAATTCGCTGAACCGTGCACCGATGTGTTTCTTGTCGCTCGCGCCGCCGAATCCGCCATAAAGATATGCGTAGGAACGGCTGGATTCTTCCAAAGCGAATTCGCCCATGCGAATGAAGGCGTGGCGTGGCTGGATAGCGAGAAAGTTGGGGTTGCCACGTCCAGCGTTGAGCATCATGTGGTTTTTGGCCTTTCCAGCGAGTTCGATCAATGTGTCTTTCAGTTCAAAAGGACTCAGTTTGGGACTCATGGTTTTCTCCTTCCTGCGAGTTTGTACGTAGCTTTATTGTGATTATGTTTTGTTATCAGTGAAGAATTGTGACGATGACCGGACCCCAGAGCGTCAGCATGATGTTGGCAATGGCGTAGGTCACGGTGAATGCAGCCACGGGGGTGGCGTTTTGCGTCTTGTCGAGCAGTGCGGAAAAAGCCGGGTTTGCACTTCGACTACCGGTGACCACGCCAAGGGCGATGACGGGATTTTTGATTTTCAATACATAGTAGTTGAACAGGAACGTCACGAACTGAGGGATCATGGTGACGCCCACTCCCAGCAGCAGGAGAGTGACCCCATGCTTTTGGATGGTTGTCAGGGCCTCTGCGCCCGCATTGAGTCCGACGACACCAACGAATACGGCCAGACCGAAGCTTTGCAGGAAACTGACTGCGCCAGAGTCAACGCCGCCGAAATGGGGGTGCTTCATCCGCAGGAAACCGAAACCGAGACCCGCGACGAGACAACCAAGGCCACTGCCGAGCGTCACTTCTGCAGAACCGACATGGAATGAGATAAGGCCAATCAGGTAACCGACAACCATGCCAAGGCCAAAGGTCATGAACTCCGTGGCGTGGACTGAAGGGGACTTGTAGCCGATGGCTTTTTCCACTTTGTCGAGGTCCTCTTTGGAACCACTGAGCGTTATCTCGTCACCGACATGCACTTCGGTTTTGGGTAGCAGGGGCATTGCATGCCCCATACGGGTGAGTGCCGTGTAATAGATCCCGTAGTGTTCTCCTTCGCCGCGGTGATGAACCTCTTCAAGGGTGCGTCCATGGAAGGCTTTGTTGGTTATGAATATTTTGCGGGATTCTTCAACCAGCGTGAAAAGGTCGTCCTCTTCTTCGTATTCCGGGCCTATGGATGGCGAGCATTTTTGTAACACCGTGCGTAGGCCGGTTACCATGACCAAGTCGTTTGGCTGGAAACTGAAAGTATCATCAAGTTCAGCGGCTGCGCCGTTGCGCATGACGGACTCAGCACGAATCATGTCGTCGTGCAGGTCTTCCAGAAAGTTGCGATTGTGTCCGACAACCGGTGCGCCTTCGGCAACACGATAGACGCGGGAAACGATGCGGGACAAAGGAAGGTATTCGCCTTCATTCAGTTCGAGTCCGCCACCGCCAAGTTTGTGGGCAAGGGCCTTGGCTTCCTTGCGGATGTCCCACTTGTAGAGCATCGGCAGAATGGCTGTCACAAAGAGAATTGGCCCGAGTGACCCGAAAATATATGTCACGGAGTAGCCCACCGCGATGTCGACCTTTAAGCTGTTCACCGCACTTTGGCTTAATCCCAGCAAGTCTATTGCACTTCCTGCGGTGCCGATGATTGCGGATTGGGTCAGGCCACCTGCGGCCAGTCCTGCAGCCAGTCCGACTCCCAGATCGAATTGTTGTGCGAAAAGAAGAACGGTCAGTAGCCCTGTCACGGTCATCATGATGGCGGCAAAGACCAGTTTGATGGTGGAGCGATTGATGGAACTGAAGAATTGTGGGCCACCGCTGTATCCAACGGCATAGATGAACAGGGCGAAGAAGATGCTTTTGACGCCTTCATCAACCTTTAGACCGATCTGCCCGATGATGACGGCGGCTATCAGTGTTCCGGCAATGCCCCCGAGTTGGAATTTGCCGAATTTGATTTTCCCCAGCAGATAACCAAAGGCCAGAGAAAGGAACAGTGCCATGAACGGATTAGCCCGTAACAATTCCATCACACCTCCATGGTTTTCAAGCAGAACGAATTTTGGATACTCCAATAAATATTAAGAAAAAACATACAGGTGTTTGAAAGGAAAAGTCCATAGGAGAATCTGAAGACAAGGAGTTGCGCGAGAGGTGAAATGGTATACGGGGCGGATGATTTGAGGCTTCTGAGTTGAATTTATGGATGAAAAATAAAAAACCATCCCTGATGTGTATATCAGGGATGGTATGATTTTTTAGAATTTAGTATTTTATAATTCGAACGGCGTCAGGCTTTCGAAACCGTCTTCGGTAATGACGATGGTCTGTTCAAACTGGGCGGAAAGGGAGCCGTCTTTGGTCACGGCGGTCCATTCGTCATCAAGAACACGAACTTCCTTGTTACCGAGGTTTATCATCGGTTCGATGGTGAACGTCATACCCGGTGTGAGGGGAACGTTGCCCCATTGAGAACGGAAGTGGGGAACGTTGGGAGCTTCGTGGAATTCGATGCCGACACCGTGGCCCATGTATTCCCGCACCACCGAGCATCCCTGTTTTTCAGCGTACACCTGAATGGCGGTGGAGATATCATTGATGATATTGCCGGGTTTGGCCTGTTCAAGGCCAAGGCGCAGACATTCACGGGCCACGTCAACAATTTTGCGGGCATCCGGGGAGGGAGTCCCCACGAAGAACGTCTGGTTGCAGTCAGCATAGTAGCCATCAAGAATGGAGGTTATGTCCACGTTGACGATGTCGCCGTCTTTGAGTGTGTATTCACCGGGAATTCCATGACAGATGACCTCGTTGGGCGAGATACAGACGCTTTTGGGGAATCCGTGATAGTTCAACGGCGCGGGGCGCGCATTGTTCTTGATGGTGAATTCGTGGACGACCTTGTTGATTTCTTCGGTCTGCACGCCGGGCCTGATCATGTCTTTGATGGCATCGAACGTTTTCATGACGAGCTTGCCGCAACGACGTATGCCTTCGATCTGTTCTGGCGTTTTCAGGCGCACCTTGTAGCGTTTGAAGTATGTTTCTGACAGATTCAGACTCTCAGAATTTGTCGTATTCATGCAGCATTTCTTGTATTTTTTACCACTACCGCAAGGGCAGGGATCATTACGTCCAATTTTGGCGTTCATCAATAGTCTCCTGAATATATAGTATGGCGAGCCTGTACCCGTCGGAAAGAAAGGATGTTTACAAAAAGAACGACAATTGAAAAGACTTAGCATGAATAAAAAAAAGGAAACCCGATGTATTTTTCAAAGAGTTGGCTTGTGGAGAAGGATTGAGATGGACTGTGAAGAGTTGTAAAAGCGAGCAAGGGGTTACAGCGATATGCTGTAACCCCTTGCTCGTATTTAGATCATTACGAAAAAAACCATCGAGAAAAGTTATCCGCTAACAGCTCCCTGTGACAACAAGAGTGCCAATACGTTTTTGTTGCTTATCAGACATGATTCCTCAACATGAGTTCTGCCGGATATGGATGCAGGTAATATTGTTTTCCCAAATATTCTTTTCCATATTTTCGGACATAGTGATTGATCATAGTCATGGGGACGATAAGTGGGACAAGTCCTTTCTGATACTGATCAATGAGTTCCAGTAGTTCGACTTTCTCGGAGGATGTAAGATCCTTTTTGAAAAAACCGACGGCATGAGTCAGGACGTTGACGTTTTTTTTCACTGTATGTTTGTAGGAAAGGGCCTTGAAAAGCATCTCGAAATATTGCGAGAAAAGAACATCAGTTTTGTCGGTCCCGGCTTGAGCGACCAGTTTTCCCATCGCGCGGTATATCACTTCGTTGTGCGACATGATCAGCATTTTGTGTCTTGTATGGAACTCGACAAGTTTTCCGGGCGTGTGCCCGGCGGCCATTGCTTCCCTCCATCGTTTCAGCGTGAAGACTCTTGATATGAAGTTTTCCCTTAATCTTGGATCATGGAGTCGTCCATCATCCTCGAATGGCAATTGAGGGAAGCGCTCCATGACCATGCGCGCCCACATTCCGTTTCCTTCAAGCCGGGGCATCCCATTGTCTGCATATACCTTCACACGAGTCATTCCGCTGGAAGGGGAGCCATATTTGAAGACATAGCCACAGATGTTTTGCTCTTCGAGTTGCTTCAACCGTTTGCTTCCCCATTTTTGCATACGGTCGGTCCAATCCTCTCCGGTCTTGCGTCCAACCAGTCTCGGAGCATCAACGTCTCCAACCAGCCTGACGGCTTCCCGCGGAACAGGCATGCCGGTTTCGACTTCAGGGCAAACAGGCACCCATTCAACGTATTCTCCGAGGGTGTCGCGCAGGAAGCGGTCAAGTTTTTGAGAGCCATCGTATCGAACCTTATGTCCAAGCAGACATTTGGCAATTCCCAATTTGATTTTACCGTTTGTTTGGTTTTCCTGCTTTTTCATGATGCCCTCCGGCATTAGCGCTTTTACGAATTCAATCTCCATAGAGAGAAAGAGAGGGTCAGAGCAAAACCGACCCAGAGGAGATATGGAATCTGGAGCAATGAAGCCCTTGGAGAGAACTTGTATAGCACAACAATCGTTACAACCAATAATGGTAATAGAATCAGGACATCCAAAAAGCCCAAAAACACATTGCGCAGACCGAACATCAATGGTGTGAAGAGTAGGTTTACGGTCAATTGGGACGCACACAATAAAAGAGCCTTCCCTTTGCCCTGCTTGTCAGAGTGCAAGAGAAGCCAAACAGAGACACCCATAAGAGTATAAAGAAGTGACCAGACAACAGGGAAGGCCATAGGAGGAGGGTAAAAAGAAGGCTTTGAAAGTTGTTCAACCCAAGGACCGGGCGGGAAAAAGTGACCTACCAAAAATCCGGCGAATACGTGAAAAATGACAAGGCCTATGAGAAGGGCTTTGGATTGAAAGCTATATACGTTCTTCATAGGAACTCCTGCTGGGAGAAGTGTACGGGTGTTTTCGTGGCCGTTTTTATTTTATAGGTTCTTTTGTTTAGTTTCCATGAGATTCTTATGGATAGGATAACTCGATAATATCGGTAGATTTGGTCATTTTAAGCAAGGCACAAGAGGTCTGACAATCCTTTCGTCTTGAATCCACCCGGATGAGTATGTAGTGTCAGGGGAAAATTTATCCTCCGTAGAGCAGGAGCCGCAAATGAAAGTCTTCGAGTTCGATTCGACAGCGTACCTTCAGCGATTGCATCTTTCAGAAAAAATATTGCCGACGACGGAGGGGCTGCACGCCTTGCAACGGGCGCAATTCTACAACATTCCATTTGAGAATTTTGACATCCAACTAGGCCGAGGCGTCGACCTCGATCCGGCAAATCTCTTTGATAAACTCGTACGCCGCCCCCGTGGTGGCTATTGCCTTGAGCTGAACGGTTTGTTGCTTATGGCACTTCGTGCTTTCGGATTCGACGCCCGTCCGCTCTTGGCTCGGGTTCATTTGTCGGGGCAGCCTTCTGGGCGAGGCCACCAGCTTTCCCTTGTGAATGTGGGAGGCCGTCAATGGTTGGTGGATGTGGGGTTTGGAAAAAATAATCCACGTGGTCCCTATCTGCTTGAACGAGACACAATTCAGGATATTAGCGGGAAGTATATCCGTCTGGTCGACGGCGGTGTTTTCGGGAATATGCTTCAGGCGCGTTCTGAAGAGGGATGGCAGAACCTCTACAGTTTTGACATGGAGCACGTCTGCCAGGGAGACATCAACTACGGCGCCCACTACACGTCAACCAATTCCAATTCATTTTTCACCACCTCCCGTGTTGCCATGAAACCTCTTGAGGACGGCATGGTCACATTGTTCAACAACAGGCTCACCCTGCTTCGGGATGGACAGGAAAACGAAATACAGCTCCCTGAAGGGCAGGAATATATGGATGCCCTGAAGACGTATTTCGGCATTGAGATTGATGCCCCCTATGAGGCGTTAAGGTCTGTTGATAGAGAGTGACGTACTAGAGGCGAGGTCTTGATAGCAAAGACCGGCCTACGGTCAGCCCTTGGTGTTTTTGAGGAACGCGATGCTGAACGTTGCATGAATATGAAAAGGCATAGAGACCTTTTTTCAGGAACATGTGAATGGACGTTGTTTGCATTCATGCATCGAAAGGCATAAGTATCCCAAAAAAAATAAGGAGCTAAACATGAAATACAACACCGGACAAATAATATTCTTTTCTCCTACCAAATCGACTTTGAAGGTTGTCGAGGCAGTTGCCGAGGGTATGGGTTTTGACTCTGTCACCCGCACTGACCTGACATTTCCCGTGGAAAGTGAATCTGTAAAAGCCCTCGGAGAGGTCGTAATCGTTGGTGTGCCGGTATATGCCGGGAGGGTTCCCAATTTGGCGGTGGAGCGTCTTCGTCAGTATATTCAGGGCAAAGGCCGTCCCGTCGTTCTCGTGGCCGTATACGGCAACCGAGCCTATGAAGACGCACTGCTGGAGCTTCGTAATCTGACTGATGAACTGGGATTTGTTCCCTGCGCTGCAGGTGCATTTATCGCACAGCATTCCTATTCCTCTTCCGAACTTCCGGTTGCCCCCGGACGTCCAAACGACAAGGACATCGACAAGGCTCACCTTTTCGGTTCTCAGGTTCGCGATAAAATACAGGGCCTCGCATCGCTGGAGCAGCTTGATACTTTGGAAGTCCCCGGTAATACCCCCCACCGCGATGGCATGCCGCCATCCACGTTTAGCCCGGTTACCGATAAAGATACATGCACCTTGTGTGGCGAGTGCGCTCAGATGTGCCCCTCACAGGTCGTGAGCGTGACCGAAATGGGTGTGGAAACCGATGTGACCGGCTGTATTTGGTGTGGCGCATGCATCAAGGCCTGCCCTACTCAGGCCCGGTTCTGGGATGCTCCAAAAATACGTGAGATAAACACATTCTTGCACGAAAAATGTTCCGATCCGAAAGAGCCGGAGACGTTTCTGTAGAGCTTTTGACTTACCGCTGAAAGCCGGAAACAGAGGCGAGCCAGCGGGGTTCATCGGTAAAATAAGAAAACGGGTTGCATCTTTCGGTGTAACCCGTTGATTTTTCTTTTAGTATCCCAAAGAGGGGGGGCACGATTCAGGCCATACTGCGGCACAAAAATCCGATGATCACAACTCGGTATCTGCGATTCGGTGTCACCGAGAACGTCCTTGAGGATGTGTTTGGAGAATAAAAAACACCCCTGGAATATGTGTTTCCAAGGGCATTTTGTTACTTCTTTCTTTTGGGCGATCTAAGAAACCAAGCCAGAATGGGAAGAGCAACTCCTATCGCAGTCATTGCATAGGCTGCCAATGGAAACATGGGCACTCCATATAGTGTGTAAACCCCAGTTCGAATCATGGATACGCCATAGAACACCATTAAGAGGCTCATTAATCCTTCCCATATTTTAATACGCATTCTATCTCCTGTTCTGCTTGTACCAATCATAGACTCCCTTGGTGAACGCTCCTGCTCCACCAGCGGGGCTTTGGGGCGGCGGACCTTCTACTAGGCCATTAGCGAAATCAACGGTGGCCTTTGACGCCGCAGCAATTTTTTCCGGGTGTTGCATGGCAGCCCCTACAATGGCAGGAGCGGCTGAAGCACCCCCTGCTACCGCAATGGGTAAGGCTCCCGCCCCCAGAGCAATTCCTGTATACTTCTGCAAATCCTTGTTTGTTGCAAAAGCTTCGGCAGTTTTGCTCAATGCTTTACCGGCTCCTTTTGCTCCTTTGGTCACGGCTTCGCCGATTCCCGCAGGCGCCTTGTCCCAAAGTTTGCCAAAACCGGCTCCGATCTTTTTCATTCCACCCCAGAATCCGCCTTCCAGACCCAGAGGGTCATTCAGGTTGACCGGATCATCCAGACAGTACCCATACCAATCCGGGTCGCCGCCCTTGTCGCCGATAGGATCAGGCGCAGTCCATCTGCCGGTGAAGGGGTCATAGTCTCGCCAGCCAAAGCGAACTAAGCCGAGGTCATGGTCGTGCAGGCCACCCGCAAAGCCGATGGGTACACGCAGGCCCGGAGCAGTGTCCTCGATAATGCCACCAAAGGGGTCGTACAGAACCTCCTTTATCACGTTGCCGGTCTGGTCGGCAACTACGCGCAGAGAACCGACCTGATCGTAGTGTAGCGTGAACGTGAAGCCGTCCTCGCGGCGCATGACCGAGGGCAACCGTTCGCCTTCCTCATAGCCGATTTCGTAGCTCATACGTCCGTCATGGAAAGCCCCGAGTCTGACGAAATCGAGCCATTGATATGCTTCCACAAGCTGTTTGTTCAGGTACTTGGCAGTCCGCTGGCCGTTCTCGTCGTGGCGGAAGGAGTAGACGCGGTCCAGACCCTCGATTTCCATTTTGAGCAGCCGATAGTCCGGGGCATATTTATAGAGATGATAGGTTCCCTTGCGGCACCACATGGAGCGGAATCCTTTGTCATCGTGAACGTATGTACTGTCTCCGGCATGGAGAAGCCGGTTATCCAGTTTGTACTGGAAGTCACGGTAATTATACCCGCAGGTGGCGGGCAGGTAGTCCCGCAGTCGGCGACCTTCTTTGTCGTAGTAGCATTGACAGATCAGCCTGTGATCCAGGTGCGCTTCGAAAAGTCGCCCCTCCTTGTCATAGGAATATTTCCAGGTGACGGGGGTGCCTGCCACGGTTTCGGTTTTCTCCAAGATGCGACCGTTTTGGTCGTGTTTCAGTTGATACGAATATGGTTTGCTCATGGCGTTACCTCTCTGAGCATTTCGTTCCCAAAGACCATTCGCGGGAATCCGGGAAATTGTAACACGGGGTTTTAAAGGAGAGAGCCACCTGCGCGGGGCATGTCAGTGAAATATGGCCTGATGTCGATCAAATACACGGCTTGGTCAGCCAAATGCTGGAAAGAAACCGTAAATATCGCTTGACGGATTTTGTGGGTTGGTCTGAATGCAGCCTGCAATGAAATAAGCGAGCAACGATAAAAGCCCCGGAAGTACTGACCCCCGAGGCCTTTTTGCGCCTGTGATACGCAACGAAAAAAGCGGCTACAGCATTCACTGTAACCGCTTGAAATTCTTATGGCGTCCCCAAGGGGGTTTGAACCCCTGTTGCCGGCGTGAGAGGCCGGAGTCCTAGGCCACTAGACGATGGGGACGGAAATGGTGGGTCGTACTGGGCTCGAACCAGTGACTCTCTGCTTAAAAGGCAGATACTCTACCAACTGAGTTAACGACCCGTGTTCCGAGGAACGTATCACTATCCAGTTGGTTATCAAGTGTCAAGTTTATTTTAAAAAAGAGTTGCTTTTTAGAAAAGTTTTTTTCTAACTAGCTGAGATACTGAACGAAAAAAAATATTCCTTGCAAAATAATTTTCACGTGGTATAGTCCCGCTCCTTGTCAAAAATGGCAAATCATCCAGTTTAAGGAGTATACATATGACCAGAAAGGATCGCACCGAGGGTATTTATTCCCGCCGTGAGGTACTCGACGAATCGGAACGCAGGCAATATTATCAGCTTCAGCTCAAGGAGTTGCTTTCATATGCCTACCGTTACTCCGAAGATGTCAAAAAGCGTTTTGACCGCGCACAGTTCAATGTGGACAAGTTCCGCGTGCTCAACGACATCAAGCACATCCCCATCATCAAGAAAAAAGAGCTGATCTTTCTTCAGTCCATGGGTCCCCGTCTCGGCGGACTGTTGACCAAGGACCTGGGCGAATTGCAGCGTGTTTTCCTGTCTCCCGGCCCGATCTTTGATCCCGAAGATCGTTCCGAAGACTACTGGGGTTGGACCGAAGGTTTTTATGCCGCCGGTTTCCGTTCCGGAGATCTGTCTCAGATTACTTTCAACTATCATCTGGCTCCCGCCGGTCTGATGTTCGAAGAACCTCTTCGTAACCTGGCCTGCGCCGTGGTGCCTGCCGGTCCCGGTAACACCAACTCCCAGATTGAGATCATGCAGAAGTTGCGCGTCACCGGCTACGTCGGTACTCCCAGCTATCTCATGCACCTGGCACAGAAGGCCGAGGAAATGGGTCTGTCTCTGCGTAAGGATTTGTTCCTCGAAGTCGCTTTTGTCACTGGCGAAAAATTCTCAGAGAAGATGCGTTCCACTCTTGAGAAGAAATTCGACTGCATCATGCGTCAGGGCTACGGCACCGCAGACGTTGGTTGTATCGGTTACGAATGCTTCCACAAGAACGGTCTGCACCTTTCCAACCGTGCATTTGTTGAAATCTGCCATCCTGACACGGGTATCCCGCTTAAGGACGGCGAGGTTGGCGAAATCGTTGTTACCGCATTCAACCGCACCTATCCGCTCATCCGACTCGCCACCGGCGATCTCGGCTATCTGGATCGCTCACCGTGCGCCTGTGGCCGCACCAGCCCCCGTCTCGGTGGCATCGTCGGTCGCGTTGACACCACCGCCCGCATCAAGGGTATGTTTGTCTATCCGCATCAGGTTGAGCAGGTCATGGCTCGCTTCGAAGAGGTCAAGCGTTGGCAGATCGAAGTCACCAACCCGGGTGGTATTGATGAGATGGTTCTTTCCATCGAAGCCGGACAGTTTAATCAGGAAGACGAATTGCTCCATTTGTTCCGTGAAAAGATCAAGCTTCGTCCGATCCTCAAGGTGCTTGCACCCGGAACCCTGCCTCCGCAGATCCGACCCATCGAAGACAAGCGCACCTGGGATTAGGCGCGCGAGTTATTGAGAGTTATACCCCGCACCGGCTGCTGTCGGTGCGGGGTTTTTGTTTTTCCCTTAAATTTTCTCCCTCCTGCCAAAATAATTTGGTGTCGTTTTGCAAAGGGTGTGCTGAATTGTGCATCTGGTTGCGGGGATGTTGGTGGAAGAGTATATATGCATGATGAAATACGTAGGCGTAGACGGGTGCAAGGGCGGGTGGTTTGCTGTTTGGGTCACTAACGGGGGGTGGTCTTTTGCTCTGTATGATGAATTTGTTGCGCTGTGGGACAAGCATAAGGACGCTGAAGCCGTGTTGGTGGATATCCCTATTGGACTTCCTGAAACAGGAACGAGAAAGGCCGATGTTTTGACTCGAGAGAGGTTGGGAAAACGTAAGAGCAGTGTCTTTAATACTCCGGTTCGCAAGGCTGTTTATGCCGGATCAAAACGTGAAGCTAAATTGATAAGTCAGAAACTTTCCGGTAAGTCGTTATCCGAACAATCCTTGGGTATTGTGAAAAAGATATATGAAGTAGATGAGTTTTTGCAAGGAAATGTCGAAGCCCGCCACAGAGTTTATGAATCACACCCTGAATTGTGTTTTTCGCAATTGTTTGGGGGGCCGATGCCTTTCCCGAAGAGAGATGTTTTAGGGGTGGTGGATCGGTTTGTCCTTTTGGAAAAAAAGGTGTGTGATCTTCGTTCGCTTATTGAAGCTATCCGGTTGAAATATAGAGCAAGTCAAGTCGCTGGCGATGATATTCTTGACGCCTGCGTGCTGGCTGTTACGGCGTGGAAAGGGGGCGGACGGCTGCGGTCGATACCTGATTTTCCTGAAATTGATGCAACCGGGCTGCCAATGGCAATTTGGCATGGGGATTTTCAAGACCGAATTTGAGGGGAAAGGATGCAATATATTTTGAATGGAGCACGGAAATGCAACGTGACGTTATTTGTGTTGCTGAGTCTGCTTTTGTCCATGGGGGCGTGTGTGAAAAAAGCTATTGAACCTTTGCCTGTGGAGCCTCTTCGGGTGACTTTTCTCCCGCAGAAAGGAGAATTTATCTCCAAATATGGTGATCAGGTGCTTTTTGAAGAGATCATAGCAATGGCAGATAGTTATGAGTATGTTCTTGTTGGGGAGGGGCATCGAAACACATGGGACCACAAGGTTCAACAACGTATTTTGGCAGGACTTTCCGAGTCTGGTGAAGGCCTTTCACTTGGGTTGGAAATGGTGGCCGTGGACATGCAGCAAGTGCTCGATGATTTTGGAAAAGGGCAGGTTGAATTGGAGGACCTGGCCGAAGAACTGCAATGGTCAACAAAATGGGGATACCCATTTCCTTTATTCCGTAGGCATTTTGAACTTGCTCAGCGCAACAGTGTGCCTGTGGCGGGGTTGAATGTTCCCACTTTTGTGACCAAAAAAATATCCAAAGAGGGCCTTGAAGCGCTTTCCGACGAAGAACAGGCCTTTTTACCCAAGGTCATCGTGCCGCCGACCAGTGACCAACGGGCTGTGCTTGATGAAATTTTTAGGCAGCATGAATCCAAGGATGCTGAGGACGAAGTGCAACGGGAACGATTCCATCTGATTCAGTCCATCTGGGATTCCAAGATGGCCGAAGAGGCTGTCAGGGTGCGTCATCAGTATGATTGGCCCGTGCTGATCGTTGCTGGGGCCGGGCATGTTGAACAGGCATGGGGCATTGCCATGCGTATCAGACGGTTTGATCCGGGCGCACGTGTTTTGTCCATCATGCCGTGGCGTGGTGATGAATTCGATGCCGATGCGGGTGATGTTTTCTTCTATTCGCCAGATAGTTACCAGTCGAAGATGGGGGCATTACTAACGGCCGTTGGAACGGGCGGCCTTCTTGTCGAGTCTGTCCAGCGAGAGTCACGCGCGGCCAAGGCCGGTCTGCGTCCCGGCGATTTGCTTGTAGAGGCCTCAGATGTTCCCTTGGAACATTTGTTTAGCCTGCATATTGCGGGGTTCAAGGTTCATGAAGCCGGAGAAGAGCTTGTATTTACTGTTCGGCGCGGTGATGACTTGTTTACCGCTAATGTGGGGAAGCTTGGTTCTCCCAAGTCTTCGAAGAAAAACATGAAAATCGAATCAGATGAAAGTGGAGATAAATAATGATACGTCGTGCAGTTCTTGTTCTGTTGGTCGTTTTATGGATGCCGTTCGCGGCTTTTGGCAGTGATTTGTCCGAGTTCCTTCCTGCAAAGGTCGGTGGTTTGGATCGAGTTCAACTTGTTGTTGGGCAACAGGCACAGACGGAAGTGAATCAGTTGCATGGCAAGGCTCTGTCAGCCGAAGCCAGTGCCATCGCTCGGTATATGCGTCCAGAAGATGCGGGCAAGGTGCGTCCAGCCGAAGTGTGGCTTTCTCGTGTGTCTTCTGAAAAAGAAGCGCGTCGACAGATTGGTGTCATGGTTCACAAAATGTATGACAATCCGAAATCACCATTCAAAAATCCAAAAAAATTGGAGAAAAATGGTGTGTCAGTCTATCGATTCACCGGGATGGGGCAGGTGCACCTCCTTTGGTATGTAGGCGATCTGGCTTATTGGATCAGTTCACAACCTTCTGATGAACAGGTTATGCTTGATGCCTTTTGTCGCTAGTCGCAAAGCCTTTTGGTTTAAGTGTCTGCCCTTGACGGACGCTTTTCACCATAACCGTTTTCAGGTACTCATCTAACCATGCCTGAATTGCCTGAAGTTGAAGTTATCGCCCGTGGGTTGAACGACACCCTGACGGAGCGAACTATTGTGTCCGTGGAAATTCCAGGCCTGACCCGTTTGAGTGATGCTGCGGAAATTATTGTGCCGGGAGTTCTGAAACAGAAGGTTCGTCGGGTCTATCGTCGAGCCAAGGTTTTACTCGTTGAACTGACGAATGACAGCACACTCGTATTTCATCTTAAAATGACGGGGCGGGTGGTCCATAGCGATCATCGTGATATTCATAAACATGACCGGATAGTTTTTATCCTTGATGACGGTTCTTGGCTGATCTTTTCTGACATGCGCAAGTTTGGCTACGTCAAGTTATTCACAGCACAACAGCTTGAGAATTGGGAGTTTTTGCGAAAAGTCGGACCTGAACCGCTTGAGGTTACTCCCGCTGAACTGGCTGAACGAATCGCCGAAAGAAAGACAGCGATAAAAGGGCTGCTGCTCAATCAGTCGGTGGTGGCCGGTGTGGGGAATATTTATGCAGATGAATCCCTGTTTCGGTCGGGAATTCATCCTGAAACAAAAGGCCATCGAGTGAGTCATGCCAAGGCTTTGAAATTGTTTTCAGAATTACAGGCGGTTCTCAAGCTGGCTATTCGCGAAAATGGCAGCTCCATTTCGGATTATGTCAATGCCCACGGGGATGCCGGGGCTTTTCAAAACAGCTTCAATGTGTACGGCAAGAAAGGCCAGAAATGTGCTCGGTGCGACACCTTGTTGCAGGCTGTGAAGGTCGCAGGCCGGACGTCTACTTTTTGTCCGTATTGTCAGCCAAAGCAATAAACTAGCGGTTTAGCGCTGGAAGAGATAAAGACTGCAAGGAAAGGATTGTCTTGCTCAATAATATTTATATATGTGTGCCGTGCCGGGAAGAGATGGAAGGCATAGTGCAGAGGATACAGTGAATAAACACGCCAAAACAATAGCGAAAAATGCGGCTGTCGTGGCAGGGGCCACGCTGGTGTCTCGCATATTGGGATTTGTTCGGGATATCATCGTCGCCTTTGCGTTGGGTGCCGGGCTTTTTGCCGATGCCTTTTTTGTGGCTTTCCGTATTCCGAATCTTTTGCGGCGGCTTTTTGGCGAAGGCTCGCTGACCATGGCCTTTATTCCGGTCTATTCGCGGACTCTTGAGGAAGAGGGAGAAGAAGCGGCTCAGGCCATGGCACGGTCCGCCATGATTTGGCTGGTCGGAATTCTTGTCGCTATCACAGTGCTTGTGGAGATATTGGCTCGGCCTTTGACCATGGCCATTGCTCCCGGTTTTATCGATAATGCCGAACAGTTTCAGGTGACCATAGATCTTGTTCGCATTTGCTTTCCGTATGTCATTTTTATTTGCGGCGTGGCGTTGTGCATGGGCATTCTCAACTCGCGAGGTCATTTCCTTGCTCCGGCACTGGCCCCCGTGGCCCTGAACGTGGCATTGATAGGCTCTGCGTTGTTCGGATATTTCATGGGGTACAACGTGGCCTATTGCATGGCTTACGGCGTGTTGATCGGCGGAGCGGCTCAATGGTTTTTGCAACAACCCTTTTTGAAGAAGGCCGGTTTTTCATGGCGTGGTCCATGGGCGTGGCGCAACAAGGGCGTGGCGCGTATGGGATTGCTCATGCTTCCTACCGTGTTCGGAGCCGCTGTTTATCAGTTGAATATTTTGCTCGGGACACTCCTTGCTTCATTTTTGCCAGTGGGGTCTGTGTCCTATCTGTACTATGCCGATAGGTTGGTTCAGTTCCCCCTAGGGGTGTTTGGGATAGCTGTCAGCACTGCGGCCTTGCCAAGCCTTGCGAAGTTGGCTGCGCGTAATGAGATGGAAGAATACGACAAGGCCTTGTCCGTTTCACTTGGATTGACACTTTTTATTGCTTTGCCCGCTGCCGCAGGCCTTATCGGGTTGGCGGAGCCGGTTATCGTCCTGCTTTTTGAGCGCGGAGCCTTTACTTCGGAAGCGGTCGCGGCAACATCACAGGCCCTTGTCGCCTATTCTGTCGGGTTGCCGTTTATTGCCCTGTCCCGTCCGCTGGTTGCTGGATTCTATGCCTTGGAGGACACGAAAACACCGGTAAAGATTGCTGTGGCCTGTCTGATAGCCAATGTCGGGCTGGGTGTCTGGCTTATGCAGTCCATGGCCCATGTCGGATTGGCTTTGGCCGTGAGTCTGTCATCACTTCTGAATTTTGTGTTGTTGCATGTTCTCTTGACGCGCAAGCGGGGAACACGCCTTTTGCCTGCCGGTTCAGCAGCAAAAACAGCGGTGCTGTCAATATTAATTGGGTGGGGAGCCTATTTAACCGGAACATGGACTCCTTGGTGTTTGTTACTCATTCCCTTGTGGGTCGTAGTGTATATTGGGATGGCCTTTCTTTTGAGGTTGAATGAGGCTCGTCTTTTTGCAGATATGTTCAAGGCGCGAATCCGGCGCGGTAAAAAACCGAAGGGGGCATAATGGCTGGTATTGATACGGAAGCCATACTCAAGAGGCGCGAATTATTCCCGCGTGGACTCGTGCAGCCGGAAGGTGGATATCGGTTTTCATTGGACTCCCTGCTCTTGAGTTGTTTTGCCCACGCAGGCCGCCGGCATACAGGTGTTGATCTCGGCTGCGGGTGCGGGGTTATTGGTATTGGAATGCTCCTTCGTCACCCCGGAATGACAATTGTTGGTGTTGAGTTAAATCCAGAAAGCATAGGTGCTGCCGAGGAAAATCGTATCGACCTCCACCTTATCGATAAGTTTACGCTGCAGCAGGGTGACGTGGCTGAATGGCGACCTGATTCAGTAGTGGATTTTGTCGTAGCTAATCCGCCGTATCGAGAATTAGGAAAGGGAAAAACGAGCAAAGGGGCTGGGCGTGAAACTGCTCGTTTCGAGGCACAAGGAACCTTCAAGGCTTTTGCCCGATGTGCTGCCGTGGCACTGAAGACGCGAGGTAAATTTTTCTTTGTTCATCTGCCGGAACGACTGCCGGAACTGATGGTTGATCTGGCCGAAGTCGGCCTTGTCCCCAAGCGAATGCGATTGGTTCATAGCCGTGAGGGTGACAACGCAAAGATGGTTCTTATGGAAACAATGAAAGCAGGCGGACAAGGACTCATGGTTGAACCTCCATTGATTCTTCATGAGGGGAAAGGGCGTGCGACTCGTATGACACCTGAAGCTGTGGAATTTTGTCCGTATCTGGCCTGCAATACCGGAATGATGCCTCATGGCTGATATTCTTGAGAAACGCGTGGAAAAATTGTTCTCGGGCGATCAGTTTTTGTGCGCCGAGACTGTGTTGAAGCTTATTGCAGAAGCTGGTGGTAAGAATTCGAAAGAGGCCGTAGCGATGGCTACCGGTTTTTGTAGCGGCATGGGGCGCACTTGTGGGCCGTGTGGCGCAGTGACCGGCGCTGTCATGGGATTCGGTTTGTATGCAGGTCGACAGGAGCCGGGGGCGGATTTGGACCCGGTGTATGTTATGGTTCAGGAATTTCGGGACATCTTCGTTGAAAAATACAACAGTATCAATTGTTTTGACTTGATTGAATGTGATTTTTCCACTCAGGAAGGACAGGAACGATACAAGCGTCTGGACCTGCATTCAAAGTGTGTTGAAATGGTTGTCTTTGCAATCAAAACCTCTCTTCTCATTCTGCGGGAGCACGGTTATCTTGTTGGATCGGAAGATTTTATGGCATCACAGTTGGCCCCATGCGGATTGATGTGTGGAAAATGCGTAGCGTATGCAGGTGGCCCTGTTCAAGAGTTGAGTGCCGCGTTGAAAGAGCATCTTGGTGCCAATTTCGGAGAATACGCCAAACGGTTTGAATCGACCAATGCTGTTTTTCAGCATTGTCATCAATTTGCTGAACTGTTGGACTATTTTGCTTCCGGTTATTGTTCTGGTTGTCGTGAATCAGGCTGTTTGTTCAAGGCGTGCGTTGTCCCTGCGTGTGCACGAGAGCATGACGTTACATACTGTTTTGAGTGTAAAGAATTCCCGTGTGAAGAACACGGAATGCCTGATAGGCTAGCGCAGATATGGCGCATGAATAATGAGAGGATGCGAGAATATGGTATTGAAGAATATTTCAGAATTAGTAACGATAAGCCGAGATATCCTTAGATAATGATTAAAAAAATCATAATCGATAACTTTATGGCTCATGAACACACCGAGATGGAACTCGGGAGTGGTCTGACCATCCTGACCGGCGGCAATAACACCGGCAAATCCGCTGTGGTGGAGGCGTTGCGTTGTCTGGCAACCAATCCCATGCCGAGTCATAATATTCGACATGGTGCCAAAGAAGCTCGGGTCAGTGTTGAACTTGACGATGGGACCAGGGTGGTCTGGGTACGTAAGAAACGGTCCTCCGGGTATGAACTCTGGAAGCCCGGTGCGGAAGAGCCTGAAGAGTATTGGAAATTCGGGAGAACTCCACCGGAAGATATCCGTGCTGCCTTGAGATTGGATCTAGTGGAGCTTGAATCCGGCGATCCGGTTGATATTCATGTAGGCAATCAGCGAGAGCCTGTGTTTTTGTTGAACAAACCTGCAAGTAACGCCGCCGCTTTTTTTGCCGCATCCACGGAAAGCGCCCATCTTTTGGCCATGCAGAACTTGTTGAAGCGTCAGACAACAGACGCCAAACGGCAGGTTCGTGATTTGGAGGGGCAAACCGAAAGAATTGAAGGTGTTATAGATCGTTTGGCCCCCTTGCCTGATATTGATTTGCAAGTTTCGGCAGCTCGTGAATTGGAAAAAACCGCAATCGACTTCGACAAAATTATTCCGGCACTGGAAGCAGTACTTGAGAGACAGAAAAAACTGTCTGATACACTCCTGAAAAAAACAGAATGCAAGACGACCTTGGATGGTGTTCTTGATCCTCCGAAAACTCATGATGTCAGAGTGTTGGACGCATTGATCTCATCAATGAAGACTGTTGAAAGTCGACTTTCATACGCGTCAGGCAACACTGAGGCTTTGAACGGACTGCAACAGCCTGATCCTCTTGAAAATACGGGCGCACTCGCTGTGCTGATGCAAAAACTGGATTCGGCGGACCGAAGTTTGCGGAAGGCTGAAGTTCAGACAACGGTTTTTGCAAATCTTGAAATCTTTCCCTCTCCCGAATCGACAGATGATATGGCTGCTTTTATTGATGAATTTATATCTGTTCAATATCGACGTTCTCGTTTATCGCGCTGGGAAAACATCTTGCGGAAGGTTGTGGAGCCGCCTTCTGTCGAGTCAACAGAAGCATTGGATGGTACCTTGTCCGCCATGGATGATCTGTCATCAAGACTCGAATCGGCCAATGTGGGGCTATCCAAGTTGGAGAACAGCTTGAAGAAGCTTGAAGAGACCGTGGAAGAACGTATAAAACAGCTTGGCTGCTGCCCAACTTGTGGTGGTGATATGACAACTGCAACATTCATTGATCAAGGGTGTCGTCATGACGGTTGACCATATCCACGGCAATGGTCTGTTCTTCATCGCAGATCCCCATTTGGCGGACCATCCGCCGGGTCAGAGGCTTGATGGTTATCTCGATCAGATCATGAACAAGGTTGAGGCCTGTCTCGACCAGGCTGAGGCTCTCGGCATGGTTCCGGTCCTTTTGGGGGACCTCTTCCACTGGCCTCGTGACAACTCCAACAAGATGCTTGTGGAGTTGATACGGATTTTTGGGGCAAGAACCGGTGATTCAGCGGTCTGGGCATTGGTCGGAAATCATGACAAATACCAGTCCCGTTTTACTGAGGATGTCACTCTTGCGGTCTTGGAGGCCGCCGGAGTGATCCGGCTGATGAAAGAAAGCAGTCCGCAATTTATTCTTGAGACCGACGATGAACAGGTTTTGGTTTGTGCTAGCCCGGACGGTACCCCGCTTCCCAAGAAATATGATCGTCAACCAGATGACCCTGATACGGTCATCTGGTTGACGCATCATAATATTCAATTCCCGGAATTTATTGATCGCGCCTATACGATCAAGGAACTTCCCGGCATTGACTGGTTGGTGAACGGGCATATCCATCGCCCACAGATAACCATCACCAAGGGGCAGACCACATGGGCCAACCCCGGCAATATAACGCGGCTGACATTTACTCGCCGTTCCATGGAACGGGAGCCTGCCGCTGCCATCTGGACACCCGGTTGCGATGATCTGGAGAAATGGGTGGTGCCATTCGAGCCGTTCGACAAGGTGTTTCCGGATCAGGAACTGCCTACCGAAGAACATGAAGACGAGGGTGAATCCAATTTTATCAACGGATTGGAACGGCTCGCGTGGCAGCGGACACATGAGGGCACCGGTCTGAAACAATTTCTTGAAGAAAATCTGAGTACACAGACCCCGGAGGGCAAGCTCATCTGGGAACTTTACGAGGAGGTTATACACAGTGATTAATAACTCCAACCAAACTGGGACAAGCAGGGATTCCGCAGTGGAAAAGGAACTTAACGAACTGCGAAGTCACTATGAACAACTGCGTGACCGCAAGGTGCGCACCGAGCAGGATGTGGCCAATCTGACCAGCCAATTGGAGACCTTGAAACAGCAGGCCATGGCTGAATATGGTACCAGCGACATCAAGGAACTCCAATCGTTGCTGGAAGAAAAACGGCAAAAAAATGAAGAAGTTATTTCGAAATATCGCCAGCATATACAACAAATACAAGCCGATCTTGCGGACGTTGAAAATGCAGTGGAGGGAGGAAAGTAGTGTCCTTTGAGCAAGCCAGGGGCGAATTGCGTGAGGCTGAACGTCGTCTGGACAGGTTGTCGGCTTTGGCCGAGACCCTGCATAGCGAGCATAGTCGCGTGCGTGAATCTCTTGGTGGCGTGCGGGATTTTTTGACGCTCGCCCCAAAGGCTCGGGATACGCTTGAAGAGTTGTCCACGGCCTTGTTTGGCAAGATTCTTGACGAGGTTGAAGCCAATTTGACCCACGCCATTCGTGAGATTCTGGGGCAGGATCGTGTTGTGACCACTTTGCGCGAGGTCAAAAACAATCGTCTCCAGATTCAATTTCAGATTCGCAATCAGGGCAAGGAAGATGAGATAGAGGATATCATGACCGGTCAGGGTGGCTCGGTGTGTAATATCCTTTCTGTGGGATTGCGGCTTATCGCTTTGTCGCAGTTGCCTGAAGAACAGCACCGACCTTTCCTTGTTCTCGATGAACAGGATTGTTGGCTTAAACCCGCGCTTATTCCTAAATTTATGAAACTTATCGGGGAAATTGCTGACCGCCTTGAGTTACAACTCCTTGTAATTTCGCACCATCCGCTTGATTTATTTGCCGGTTCAGCTCAGCGTATTTTTGAGCTCGTCCCTGACCGTGAACGCGGTGCCATTATTAAACAAGTTAAATAGCTTTTTTCAAGCCTCGGTACCACTGGACATCGGGTGTTTAATGCTTATTTATAAAATAGCGGAAGGACCCAAGATGAACGGGTCCATGACATAGTCGGATTACCGCAACGGAGGGTGATATCCGTTAAACCATTTCACACCATAAAACAGCGAAACGAGTCGCGACCATGCAAAAAATAGTGTGCGCGTGAAGCCCCGGAAGGGGATGGCCTGGATAGGCAAGGCGCACTTTTTTTGCGCCCTCTGTCCAGGCAGAATCGATCTTGTTGAAATCCGTAGGAATCATTATTAATTGTAGTCTTTAGCCTCCCTCTTATGGTATGCGTGTTCATATGAAGAATACGATACCCTGTCTTTTCCTTTTTGTTGTTCTTGTTTTGTGTCTGTCGGCCTGTGGGGCTGATGAGGTCCCATCCGCAAAGCGTGGTCAAGCCAATGATCCCGCTTCTTCTGTCGTGGCCGAGCGCATTTCATTACCTCGGCTGCATGAGGCCGTGGGAACGGTCAAGGCCAAGACTGACACTCGCGTTGAGGCTCAGGTGACAGGCCGGGTCCTTAAGGTGTTGGTGCGCCCCGGTGATACCGTTAAGGCCGGTGATGATCTGGTCGTATTGGATAGTCGAGCTTCCCAGACTCGTTTGGAGCGTTCGCGACAGGCCGAGTCTTCAGCCTCCAGTATGGTCAGCCAGTCCCGTGATGTTTTGGCCGCTGCCAGAGCTGGTTTTGCCAAGGCAGAGTCCACCTATAAGCGCATGAGCACATTGCACGACCAGAAGGTGGTTACAGCCGAAGAAGTGGAGAAAGCCGAGTCTGCCTATCTTCAGGCCAAGGCTGGGCTGGGGCAGGCTGAACAGGGCGTGGCTGCTGCGCAGGCACGTGCTCGTGAGGCGGGTAAAGTGGTGCAGGAGGCTGAGATCGGTCTTGGATACACCACTATCAAAGCGCAGGAATCGGGCGAGGTCGCCAAACGGTTGGCCGAACCCGGTGATCTGGCTTTTCCGGGCAAGGAATTATTGAGTTTGCAGACCGGTGGGTCTCTGCAATTGGAAGCCATGGTGCGTGAATCTCTCATTGGTCAGGTGCGGCTTGGTGATTCTTTATCCGTGATCGTTTCGGCGTTGGACGGAACCGAACCGCTTGTCGGAACGGTGGATGAAATTGAGCCATTGGCCGATCCTGTGACCCGTTCCTTTCTGGTTCAGGTTCGATTGCCTATAGTGCCCGGTTTGTACCCTGGCATGTTTGGTCGGTTGATGGTGCCATTGGGTGAAGAGGTGGTTGTTCTCGTGCCGGAAACCGCAGTCGTGCGCGTCGGGCAGCTTGAAACAGTCATGGTCAAGACTGAAGTCGGCTGGCAATCGGTGTATGTTCGTACCGGTGAAGTTCACGATCAGCGGGTAGAAATATTGTCTGGCCTGTCCGGCGGAGAAACCGTCGGTCTTGCGGTTGGCGGAGGCCAGTGATGAGCATGGAGACTCCTCCGGTAAAAGGCTTGTTGCCGTCTATTGTCCGATATTTTTTGACATCACAGATGTCCATCATTGTTGCTTTGGCGGCGATTCTGCTTGGAGTGGCTGCCATTCTCATTACCCCGCGTGAAGAGGAACCACAGATTGTGGTTCCCATGGCAGATGTCATGGTACAGGTGCCGGGAGCCAGTGCCGAGGAAGTGGAAAAGCTTGTGACCACCCCGCTTGAACGGCTGCTCTGGCAGATCGATGGGGTGGAGTATGTTTATTCAACTTCCACCAAGGACATGACTGCGGTTACAGTTCGTTTTTTTGTCGGTGAGGATCGTGAGGATTCGCTCATTAAGTTGCATAATACTATCCTCAAGAACCGTGATTTAGCGCCTGATATCGTGGCCGGATGGGTTGTAAAACCCGTTGAAATCGATGACGTTCCTATTGTGGCTTTGACGCTGCATGCAGATTTTGGATTTGAAGAGCGGTATTCGGATTTTGATTTGAGGCGCATGGCCGAAGAACTTTTTCATCGACTGGCCGAGGTCGAGGATGTGTCCCGCGTTTCCCTGCACTCCGGGCGGAGTCGCGAGGTGCGGGTGGAGGTACACCCTGACCGTTTGGCCGGGTTTAATGTGTCGCCGTTGGAAGTTTACACAGCACTCAAGGGGGCAGACCGTTCACTCTCTGCAGGGCGGTTTGTCAGGCGTGATGTTGAGACGCAGGTTGTTAGTCAATCCTTTCTTCTTCATGCCGACGACGCGGCATCGCTTGTGGTGGGGGTATTTGATCACAAGCCGGTCTACCTTCGAGACGTAGCGGATGTTATCGACGGGCCACAGGAACCGACCAGTTATTCGCGGATTGGTTTTTCCGACGTGTATCTGGCTAAGATCGACCAGCAAGCCGAAAGCACTTCGCGTTCAGCTGTAACCATCGGGTTGGCCAAGAAAAAAGGCGTCAACGCGGTAGGCGTGGCGGATGCAGTTATCAAAAAGGTGCGTGAGCTTGAGCGGACGATCTTGCCCGAGGGTGTAACCGTTACAGTCACTCGTAATTATGGCGAAACCGCTCAGTCCAAGGTCAACGAGTTGTTGTCTTCGCTCTTGTTCGCCATCATTACGGTTGTGGCCCTGCTTGCGTTCGCGCTGGGGTGGCGAGAAGCTCTTGTTGTGGCTCTGGCCGTGCCCATGAGTTTTTCCTTGGCCCTTTTTGTTAATTACTTGTTTGGCTACACCATCAATAGGGTGACACTGTTTGCTTTGATTTTGTCATTAGGGCTTGTAGTGGATGATCCCATTACCAATGTAGATAATATCCAGCGGCATATTCGTATGGGTATTCGGTCGTCGCTTGAAGCCACGTTGAATGCGGTCAAAGAGGTTTTGCCGCCCGTCATCATGTCCACCTTGGCAATTATCGTGTCTTTTACCCCGCTTTTCTTTATCACCGGCATGATGGGACCATACATGGCTCCCATGGCCGCCAATGTTCCGCTGACCGTAACCTTTTCCACCGTGGCTGCCCTGACTGTGGTCCCGTGGATGGCATATCTGCTGCTGAGGAATCGTGCTCCTGCAAAGGCCAAGGAAGGGGAATCCCCGGAGCAGGGTGTGAATTCTCGACTACTCGCAGTGTATTCCAAGGTTATTGTCCCATTTCTTGAATCGGCTCGGAATCGTCGTTTGTTGTTGGGTGGTATTTTCGTGGGGCTTGGGTTGTGTGCCGGTTTGGTACTCATGCGTTTGGTGCCGCTCAAGATGCTGCCGTTTGACAATAAAAACGAATTTCAACTGCTTGTGGATATGCCCGAAGGCACGACATTGGAGCGGTCTGATCGGACTGTACGTGATTTTGAGGCGTATCTTCGATCCGTACCGGAGGTGACCAATTTCGTCACGTACACCGGGTCGCCGTCCCCCATGGATTTTAACGGTATGGTGCGTCATTATTACTGGCGCGAGCATTCGAACCTAGCCGACATTCGAGTGAATTTGGCGGACAAGTCCGAGCGGGATATGCAGTCGCACGGTATTGGTTTGCGACTGCGAAACGATTTGCATGAAATCGCTGTCCGCCATGGTGCGCGGCTTAAGCTTATCGAAACGCCACCCGGTCCGCCGGTTATCTCCACTTTGACCGCTGAAATATATGGTCGGCCAGGACTGGATTATTCCGTACTCATCGACGGGGCAAAGCATGTGGAGTCGCTTATGGCGGCCCAGCCCGGTTTGGTCGATTTGGATAATTCTGCCGAGACTGATCGGATGATGGTTGATTTTGTTCTCGACAAGGAAAAGGCCGCTTTGCATGGCGTAACAGCTGCTGACGTGGTGGATACCCTTCGCCTCGCCCTGTCCGGCGCAACCCCGGCCTCTGTTCACATGGAGCGTGAACGGCAGCCGTTGCCTGTGCGCATGGTCTTGCCGGTCGGGTTGAGGACCGGTCCTGACACGCTCGGCGAATTACGCATGAAAAGTGCGTCCGGGGCCATGGTCCCGTTGGCTGAGTTGGGGAGGTTTCGCGAGGTTTCTTCGGAACAGCCTATTTATCATAAGAATTTGAAGCGATTGGCGTATGTCTTTGGTGACACGGCAGGTATCCCGCCGGGTGAGGCTGTGCTTGATTTGCAGTCTCAGCTCAAGGACAACCCCATGCCACCGGGTACCCGTGCGGAATGGGCTGGCGAGGGTGAATGGAAGATTACTCTTGATGTTTTTCGTGATCTCGGGTTGGCTAATATTGCTGCATTGCTTGGTATTTTTATTTTGCTTGTTGCTGAGACGGGGTCATTCGTCATGCCGTTGCTTATCATGTCGGCCATCCCTTTAACCTTGCTCGGTATTTTGCCGGGATTCTGGTTGCTTAACATCATAGCGGGTGGGGAGATCGGTGGATTTGGTGATCCGGTTTTTTTCACTGCAACCTCAATGATCGGAATGATTGCGCTCGGCGGGATTGTTATTCGTAACTCATTGGTGCTCATTGATTTTATTCAGACCGAGGTCAAGAGCGGCAAGCCGCTCAAGGATGCCATCATCTTGTCCGGCGCGGTGCGTATGCGGCCTATCGTGCTCACGGCGTTGACGACTGCGCTTGGTGCGTGGCCCATTACCTTGGACCCGATTTTTTCGGGATTGGCATGGGCGCTGATATTTGGTTTGGTGGCATCAACGCTGTTTACGCTGGTTGTCGTACCAAGCGGCTACTACGCACTGTATGGTGGTAAAGAATAAAAGCCTACCGGCGGTCCCTCCGGTGACTTAAGAACCCTTTTCAAAGGGTTCTTAAGCATCTCTTAAACTTTTTGGTGCGCCTTCGGCGAAGTGGATTGTTTGGGGAATTCGGATGTTATTCGATCGTATCAAGGTCCCAAGGTTTGCGGATGAACATGCCGGGTTTGATGTCCGGGTGGTCGCAGATCAGCAGTCCCTTTTGGCCGGGATGGGATACGTCGAGGCCGATACCTTGGTCATTTTCTACACCGTAGTCTTCGCGAGAAAGGCGTGGGCGGATCATGCCGGGGATGAGAAGTTCCATATCTTCGGATGTGGTCCAGCGTGACTTTGTCTGGATAAGCCATTTTCCATCGCCAGCCGGTTCAAGAATACGGCCAAGAACTGAGCGTTTTTCGCCGGGAGCCGGTGGCTCGGCAATAGCGCCTCGATTTTGAGGGTCGAAGAAGCCGGTGGTCAAAGGACGGGTCGCTGCATTGACCAGTTCGGTCAGATATTTTTCAGCTTGAAATTGGTTGGCTGCGACATCGTTCAGGCCAGTCCGGTATGCATCCACAACCTGCGCGAGATATGCAGAACTTTTGGTGCGGCCTTCCAGCTTTATGGAGGCGACTTTCATGCGCGAAAACCATTCCAGATAATGCAGGAGACACAGGTCTTCAGCTGCGAAAAATTTGGTCCACCGTTCATTGTCTAATGCCAAGGACAAAGCCGGATCAGCCGGAGGAGTTGCCTTTTCTTCTTCATCACCAAGTGGTGCAAAAGTAAAGTCTTCGGACGGTGTCTCAAAGGTGAAGTCGTTTGCCGGAGCTTCGCCTTCTTCGCGGATTTCCCAGAGGTTCTCCCCGGGACGGGTGCGTTCTTCAAAGGTGATGGCAGTGGGGCGGTATTCATAACGACACGGGTGCGAACATTCTCCGAGGTTGCCGGGGCGGTCGTTGAGCAGGGCGGACATATAACACCGGCCTGAAATAGCCATGCACATGGAGCCGTGGACAAAGACTTCAAGTTCCATATTTGGCATCTTTTTTCGAACCGCATCGAGCATCTCTGTCAATTCACCGGAACGAAGTTCGCGGGCAACATTGACTCGTTTGGCACCGTTTTCTCGCCAGAAACGGACAGATTCAGAGTTGGATGTGTTGGCCTGTGTCGAAACATGGACCGGAATTTCCGGTAATTCACGGCGTAATAAGCGAATGACGCCGGGGTCGGCTGCAATCACGCCGTCAGGCTGGAGTTCGCCCAAAGTCTCTATTTGTTCACGGACTTGTGCCATCATTGATTCACGTGGGTACACGTTCAATGTGTAATAGGCTTTTACTCCTGCTTTTTTGGCTTTTGCCAACCCTAAAGCGAGGCTTTCCTTGTCAAAACCGCCAGCCCCTGCACGCAGGTTCAGGCCGTCGCCGCCAAGATAGACAGCGTCCGCACCATACAAAATGGCGGTTTCTAATTTTTCCATGTCGCCCGCAGGCGCCAACAATTCCGGTATATATGTACGAGTCTCAGGCATGGTCGCCACGCTACATTAAACTGCACAGGTGCGCTAGGTGGAATTTTGGAGGTTCCCGGCGGCTTCCTTTCTTCTCCTTTTCTCCAACCTTTTGTGTCGCTTTGTGAAGTGTGAGGTTGGAAATCAGGATCTTTATGAAATATAAAATATGTTGGAATAAAAAAGCGAGACCAGAGTTGCATCCTGGTCTCGCTGAAAATGTTTTTGAAGTCAGTTGGCAAGATTATACGGGGAGTCCTTTTGAGCGGCGATCCTCTTTCATCTTTTCAAGGAGTTCCGTGGGGACGTGAAGGCCTCCTTTTCCTTTGCCGAGTCTGATTTTTGGTTTGACTGAACCATGAAAATCCGAGCCTCCGCTGATGAGCAGGCCGAGGCGTTCGGCCATTTCCTTATATGCTTTTACTTCGGCGTCACTATGTTCTGTATAATAGACTTCTATACCGTCCAGACCGAATTCCATGAGATCTTTAACTACTTTTTCTGTGTCCTTAAGGTTGAGACCAAGGGCAAAGGGATGGGCGAGAATGGACGTTGCACCAATTTTATTGAGAATGGGAAATGCCTGCGCAGGCGTGAGTTTGCGTTTGGGAATATATGCCCGTCCATTGTCACCAAGCCAGACCTTGAATGCTTCGTCAACGGATGAAACCACGCCGAGTGCCATGAGTTCCTGCGCGAAGTGAGGGCGACCAATGGTCCCCTTGGCACGGGCGGCAACATTTTCATAGGTGATGCTTATGCCCAAAGACCGGAGCTTTTCGACTATTTCGCGGTTGCGATTCTTGCGGCCTTCCTGCACCCAGTCAAAGGCTTCCTGAAGTTCTGTAGCACTTTCAGGCAACCACAGAGCAACCACGTGAATCCAGCCAGCGCCTTCTGGGGATTCAAGGCTTAATTCAGCACCCGGAATAACTTCGATGCCGTATTTTTTGCCTGCGGCCAAAGCTTCTTGAACGCCTTGAAAGGTGTCATGATCAGTGATGGCAATGGCATCAAGACCGGACTCCTTGGCCAATTTGATCAATTCGGTAGGGGACAAAGTGCCGTCCGAAGCCGTGGAATGGGAGTGTAAATCTATGCTCATGATTTTGGGTGTGGTTTATGGTTTAAGGGACAGTCTGTAACTGAACGCCGTAGTGTATCGTTTCCATGGTGTCTGGTAAAGTGAACAAAGGCAGTTGCCAGTGAGCGGTACGGCGGGTAGTGTCCTGACAGTACAAGGAGGAATTGATGTCTTTGAATAAAGAACTTTTGGATATACTGGCTTGCCCTCAATGTAAGGGGGAGCTTGAATTGAAGCCCGGTGAAGATGGACTGGCCTGCGCCAAGTGCAAGATTGTGTATCCTGTGCAGGACGATATTCCGATTATGTTGGTCGATGAGGCCATTCCTGAAAAGGAGTGGACTGGTTCTAAATAAGAAGATGTAATCACTGTGATTATTGTTGCTCCGTGTCCTTGGAAAAGGGTGCGGAGCAAATTTTTTCCACAAGTGGACTTGACGACAAAAAAAACGTGCCTACTTTTTTGTGGAACGCAAGAAAAGGAGGTACCTTTCATGGTTATTGATTTTAATACTCTCTATAATTTCCCGTCCCGGTTCGACCGGGTTTTTGAAGAGTTTTTGCGGTCACCCATGGGCGATGATCGCCGTCTGGCTTATCCTCCGCTCAATCTGAGCAATGATCAGGAAAATATTTATGTGCGGGCAGAAGTCCCTGGCGTATCCATCGACGATGTTGAATTGACGTTGACTGACAAAACTTTGGTCATCAAGGGTGAGCGCAAAGCTCCACAAGGAAAATACTTTCGACAGGAACGTCCAAGTGGTGTTTTCCACAGAGTTGTCAACATCTCAGTCCCCGTGGATAGAGATGCAGTCACAGCTTCCATGAAGGATGGTGTTTTGACTGTGTCTTTGCCTAAGTCCGAGGAAGTAAAACCGAAGAACATCAGCATCAGCGTGGAGTAAGGGAGGACATGGCTATGAGCAATATTATGAAGAAAGAAGATAAGAGCATGGCTCGCTATCGTCCGGCCACGGATATTCTGGAATGCGAGGATGGATTTTATATTTATATGGATATGCCCGGTGTCCGACGCGAGGACATGACTATTGATTTGCAAGAAGGTGAGTTGACAGTCACGGGCAGGACCAGTCTGGTCCGGCATCCCAATGAGCAGTATGTGGAGATGCAATTCGGCGATTGTGAATACGTTCGTTCCGTTTCCATTACCGATATTGTTGATCGAGAACGGATTAAAGCCAACCTTGACGGCGGCGTGCTTGAGTTGCATCTGCCCAAGGTGGAGAAGATTCAGCCTAAGAGGATTTCCATCTCTCAAGGGTAATTCTTTTTGATACCATTGCCTGCGAGAAGCCCCCCGGTGACACTGTCTCTGGGGGGCTTCTCTGATATGTTTACTCTGCGTTAGATGGCCCAGGTTTCTATATCGATGAGGCCGAGCCGGGCCGCGTAACGAACAAGTTCCACCGTACTTTTCAGGCCAAGCTTTTTCATCAGGTTGGTGCGGTGATTTTCAACGGTTTTAGGACTGATGAAGAGCTTTTCCGCCACACCTTTAGCAGTCAGTCCTTCCGCCAACATGCGCATGACTTCTTGTTCTCGGGGGGTCAGGGTAGAGTATGGATCGCTGCTGCCGCCGGGGCTGTCTGGTTTTGATTGCAAAAGTTTGAATACCACTTCTTGAGACAGTGCGTTGTCCAGAAAAAGTTCTCCTGCGGCGACGGTATCCAGTCCTTTGATGAGTTGGGACGAAGCAGATTCCTTGATCATGTATCCAGTAGCTCCGGCCCGGAAAGCTTCCACTATATAGTCGGCCTCGGAGTGCATGGAGATGATGATGAACTGTGTGTCCGGCAAAGAGGATTTGAGTTCACGGATCATCTGGACACCGTTCTTTTCAGGCATGGAAATATCCACCAGCATGATGTCCGGCTGACGTTCTTTGGCAATGGCAATGCCTTCCCTGCCATTCCCGGCTTCAGCACAAACCGTGTACTTATTGTCCCGGTTGACGATGGTTTTGAGACCTTCCCTGAACAGGGGGTGGTCATCAACAATCATGATATTCATATTATGTGTGTCTCCTGGAATGGTGTGTAGGCAGTCGGAAGATTATGCGGGTTCCTGTTCCGACCAGTGATTGGATTTCCATGGAGCCGCCAATTAGGCGCGCCCGTTCCTCCATGCTACGCAATCCCATGCGTTTTTCAGTCAAGGCTTTTGCCTGGCGTTCCCGAACTTTGAATCCCTGCCCATTGTCTTCAATGCGAATAAAGATGTCAGGGTGGCTTCTTACGAGGCGGATAGTAGCCTTATCCGCGTAAGCGTGGCGTATAATGTTCCTGACTGCTTCCTGAATCATTCGATAAATGTTGATTTCACTATCGAAATCCATACTGAAGTCTTCGACACCTGTGGCGACGAAGTCCACTGCAAAACCGTGCTTATTACCTGCTTCGAGACAAAGGTTTTGCAAAGATTTTACCAGACCGAGCTGGTCCAGTGCAGGTGGTCGTAGTCCATATGCGATATCCCGTACCGAGGCGACGACTTCTTTGAGAATGTCTGTCACGGATTCGCCCCGTTTACGAAGTTTTTCGTCCACACATGAGTGGTCGTCAAACAACGTTTCCATTTTTAGCATAATGGAAGAAATATTTTGAGCGACGTTGTCGTGAAGATCCCGGGCAATGCGCTGCCGTTCGTCTTCTTGGATGCGAATGAGTTCTTGGGTCAAAGCAACAATGCGTTGTTGTGCTTTGCCTTGTTCTTCAGCCTGTGCCTTGAGTTGAATATTGGCTTCGGAAAGTTCTGCGGTCCTTTTTGAAATGCGGTCTTCCATTTGGGCATGGGTGGATAACAGCTCTCGTTCCAGTGTTTTGTAGTGTGTGATATCTGTGAGAATTTCCAGTTGAGCCTCTTGGCCTTCCCACATAATGGGTTTGACTGAGATCGTGAGCCATTTGATATCGCCATGATGTGTTATGACCCTGAATGTGGCAAATCCTTCGTTTTCTTTGCCCGCATACATGCTTCTGAATTGCTCATGGATGAAGGCTTTGTCTTCTGGGTGAACCATTTCAAGAGGATGAATTTGTTCAAGTTCTTCGGTTGAGAGACCAAATATTTCACTCATGCTTTCATTAATATATTTGATTTCTCGATTTTGAATGACGACGACACCTTCCTGAGAATTTTCCGCCAGTACACGGTATCGTTCTTCGGAATCCATAAGAGCCTGCTCTGCTCGCTTCCGTGGGGTGACGTCCAGCAATGACACGATGACGCGAGCCAGAGAATCTTTGTACTCAGGGGGAACAAAGAAGTGGACTACCACCCAAATTGTTTCCCCTTGAAGCGTACGGTTAGTAATCTCTCCGCAATATTCACACCCACCGGAGGCGAGTAGTATCATTTCTTCCGTGAAAGCGGCCATGGAGCTTTCTGTGAGGACTTTTTCCAAGTTGCCAAACAGGTCTTCTTTGGATTTTGCAGCTAACAAATCCAACGTGGCCTTGTTCACATCCACGACGGTCACCAGCGTGGCGCATTTGGCTAAGGCGTCCGGGTTGTCGTAGAAATATTGTCGGAAGTCGGTGATTCCGTCTTTTTTGAGAGCGTCGAAATATGTTTTAAGGCGGGAAAGGTCTTCTTCCCAAAGAGATATGGGAGAGTCCTCAAAGAGTGTGCGATATCGGAATTCTCGTTCAAACAACGCGGCTTCGGTCTGTTTTCGAAGGGTAATATCGCGGGAAACACCTTGGTATCCTCCGGGTTTGCCGTTCTCGGTAAAGAGTCGTCTGACGGCGGTTTCAACCCAGATAGTTCCGCCCTTGCCGTGATAATGTTCCATTTCCAGCCGATTAATGTGATCGAAGTCGCCTTGTGCTTCGGCTGTGGCGCGGTCTTGTTCGGCTTTTTTGAGGATTTTATGAGATTCGGGCAGTGTAATCCCGATCAGGGATAATCCTTCGAGCTCTTCAAGAGTGTAGCCCCACACATCTTGAACGGATGGAGTGGCATATGTGAAGTTGTATGCGTCATCCATTGTCCAAATGACATCGGTGATATTTTCGGCGAGTAGACGGAATTTGTCTTCACTGATTTTGAGAGCTTTGGCGGTTTGGCTGCAGGCCAGATTGTCCTGCATGATGGAAATGACATTGGCCAGGTTGCCGGATGCGTCGAGGACAGGATCGAATCGTCCCCAGACCAGAATGTTCTCATTGTTTGCATGGCGGATGAAGTATTCGCCTTCCCAGCTTTGTCCGGCATTGAGTGCTGGTCGGATATACGTTGCATACAACGCTCGGGTTTCTTCCGGAAGCGCGTTTTCCTGAGGCAGGGAAAACATTTCGGGGATCGTATATCCAAAAAAAACGGCAAAAGCCTTGTTCACGAAGATCGGTTTCAGATCTGCGGTCCGAATAGCCATGGCCACTCCCGAAGCTTCGAGAACATGCTCGAATAATTGAGGGCTTGGCTTAAGATATTCGTGATTCCGATTCATGTCTGGCGTATTTTAATATGGCTGTAAGTCTGATTTTATAGAGACGGTTCGCAGGAAAACGTCATTCTATCAACCATAGCGTATTCGTATGACAAATGGAAGGTGGGAGATATCCTCTTATGGGTAAAATCTATTTTTTTAGGTTGTGAATCCAAGAGGCCGCAAGCGAGGCGTGGTCGTCGGCGACCTGTTCTACCCAGGCGGATTGTTCACCTTCCGCATCAAGCACGTCCTGGCTTGCCTTGAGCGGGGCGACAATGATTGAAAATGGACGCTTGTTCTTGTCGCGGAAGGCTTCAAGAGTGCGGATCAGAGGTGTCCATTTTGCGGTGTTTCTGCCTGTAATCAGCCACAAAACAGGGATTTTCAATTCAGCAAGGGTTTTGTGATTTGGGATATCATTGGTCTTGACGGAATCTGTAAGAACACAAACCAAAAAAGCGGGCTTGCTTTGACTTGCGGTCATGATTGCGGCGGGCGCCCCCAGACCATTGCCCCATATTCCGACATGGTTTGCATCGATTTCCTTACGATTGGCAAAGTAATCCAGCGCGGCAGCTGTATCCTGTACCAGATCTTCCGTGGTGCCGGGAGTCGGCTCTTCATTCATGCAACCGCGAGAGATAAAGTGCAGGGTGGCAAGATCATGCATGGACAAAGTACGGGTAAAGCCTTGCACCAGCCCCGGATTGACGCAGCCAGGGCCATGGATGACGATGACCCCTTCATGGCCTTCGCCATAGGGTGGTCTGGATATCCCCGCTTCAATTTTTTCGGATGGACCGGGAATTGTGACTTCTTCTTCCCGGACATGAACCTTGCGTGGGTAATGAGCGATGCGGTCATCGTCGGTCATGAGAATGAATCGTTCGATACGGTCGTTCTTGGCCAAAAAGGTGACTGAACCTGTGACCGGTTCGTCTGCGTAGACTGACGGTCCGATGGTGTACACATATTTACCGAAGGATTGCTTAAGGCGTCGCAGGGTTTTGTTTTTCGAGTCGTAGATCAGGAATCGCCCGTATTTGGTGTTGCGAGCGTCGATGATGGAAACGACCCGATCGTCCTTGGTGCGGAACTGGCCTGAAAATTCTTTAGTTGAATAGGAAAAATAGTCTCCCATCATGGCGCGGCCAAAACGCGCTTCGTGTCCACGGTGGACAGTAAAATCTTTGCGAATGAAAATTTTTTTCGGTTTGCCGTCTTCTTCAAGCTCCTCTTCCGGCGGAAGTGTCTTGTTGGGACTGATTTCGATCACATCGGGTTCCGGCTCAGGTTCCGGCTCGGGAGGGAGTTCCGGTTCTGGCGGTGGCGGGAGTTCGTTTGCAAGAACCACGGTCTTGTCCATGGGCAGAGGAGCTGCCATGGCTGGTTCTTCAGGGGCGGGCATTTCCGCCATGGGGTCTGGAGCGGGAATCTTCTGCGGCTCCGGCATGGGCATGATCGGTTGCGGTTCTTCGACCTCGGTCAGATCCACTTGCATGATATCCTCGGGTAGCAACGGTTCAAGGTCGACCGATTGCAGCAATGCCACCACCAGAATGGCATGAAAGAGGATAGAGAGGAACCAACTCAGAGCGTGTCGCATAGAAGTTTACTTTTTATCTTTTTTTAGATTTGTGGACTTTTCTGCCACAATGCCCAGCCGGTCAATGCCGGCACCTTTGATTTCGCCCATGATCATGACCACGGTGCCATAAGCCACTTCCTTGTCGGCACGAAGGAACAGTTGCTTTTTCTGTTTGGCGACCAGTCGTTTCAGATGATCTTGCAATTCATCCAGAGCCACCTGATATTCGTCAAGAAATAAGGTGCCGTCTTTTTTTACCGACAAGACCAGATGTTCGGAATCCTGTGGCAGATTTTTGACCGTTTTGGTCACAGGAAGATCCACTTCGACTCCTTGAGTCATGAGCGGGGCCGTGACCATAAAAATGATCAGCAACACCAGCATCACATCCACAAAGGGCGTGACATTGATTTCGTTGAGGAAGCCTCCGCCGGTCTTGATTGCCATGGGCTGATCCTATCTCTTTTCCATTTTGGAGGCCCACGTTATTTCACGTTCAGCCCGATTCAGAAAGGCTCCCGCGAAATCGATCATGCCGGTTTCAACTTCACCGAGTTTGCCGAGGAAATAGTTATAGAAAATGGTGGCCGGGATAGCGACCAGAAGCCCGATGGCTGTGGCAATAAGCGCTTCAGAAATACCGGGAGCCACGGTTGCCAGAGCAGCTGACTGGGCCAGCCCGATAGAGTGAAAAGAATGCATTATGCCCCAAACCGTACCGAACAGGCCGATGAATGGCGCTGCGTTGGCACAGGTGGCGAGGAAGGGGAGGTTGCGTGTTAATACACGCATTTCCTTGGTTATGCCTTGTTTGAGTACACGACGCAGTGTGTCTTTGACGAGCAGGCGTTTTCGCTCCCGGTTGACCTCTGCTTTTTCCAGTAGCCGGAATTCCTGCACCGCCAAGGTCGAGACACGGGCCAGAGGAGAATGGTCTTTATCTCCCAAACTCTTGAGGCCGCTGGTCAAGTCTTGAGCCTCCATGAAGGCGTCATATCCCTGCATGACTTTTTTTCGAGCTGAGCCAATGGTGAAGAATTTGAAAAAAATGATGGTCCAACTCCACACTGACATCAGGGCGAGAAAAATCATAACCATTTTTACGGCCAGAGTTGCTCCTGTCAGGAGAGTCAGCATGTCGCTTTCAGGTAAAAAATTCATGGTGGCACCTATGGAGATTAGTGGTCGATGTTCACTTTTTGTGAACCTTGCTGTGTGTGTAAACCTCGTGACTAGAGAAAGCAAGGGGTAGTTCGACTGGAAGAACTGTCTTTTCAGACGGTTGCAATTTGTAGTCGGCACATGCTTTTGACCATATATGATGTGTGAAGCGATGATATTTATTTGAAAAAACTTGTCCAGAAGATCTGTTGAGCGTATGAATCATGGGTAAATATTTGATAAAGAGCATGTTGCGTTGGAGATGCGGAGGCAAATTTGAAGCTGTTGGTCTTGGCCGGGAAAAATGTGGAGTCGGCTTCCATTACCCCTATAGTGCAGGGATATGAATACTCATTGGTTCATCTGGCGTCTGTCTCGCGCGGTGTACGTCGGTTAGAGAAAGAAGATGCAGATTGTGTTCTTCTTGTTCCCGACGAAGGAGATACCACGTGGACACGGGCTGTTCAGCGTATTCGTAAGGAGTATGGTGTCCATGTCATCGTTGTGACGGATGAAGGGGATGAGGATAAAGCCCGTTCATTAGGGCTTTTTGATTTTTTTTCTCGTGCACAGGCTATACCGGAAAATATGGTCCGGAGCCTTCGGCATCTGGAAAGCCGCATGGCATTGGAAAGGCAGCTGTTCAAGAAACGTTTCATGCACGAGTGGATGGAAGAGACAGATCGTTTTGGCCATTGGGAAATGGATAGTCGGAACCGGGTGAAATGGTCGAGAGGCTTCCGTCGGATTATGGAGCGTGGCTGTCGTTTCCTTACTGAAGATTTCGATTCGATTCGGGCTTGTGTTCACCCTGACGATGTTGAGGTTTTTGATCGAGCCAATGAAGCGACCTTTGAACAAGGCTGGCCGCTTGATTTTGAATACCGGACTTTGGGCAAAGATAACACGATCAACTATCTGCATGCTAACCGGGAAGTCGAACTTGATGATGCCGGGAATCTTCGGCGGGCTTACGGCATGGTACGAGATGTTTCCTTGCAAAAGGAACTGGAAGAGATGCTATTCCGTAGGGATGCTATTTTGCAGGTTTTAACTTCTTTTGCGGGTCGGTTTTTGCGTAAGGCGGATTGGGAAGAAGGAATTGGTAACGCGCTTGATGAGCTGGGTAAAGCTGCTGACATCACGAGAGTTTTTCTTTTTAGCAAGAGTGATGAAGGCTCCTCGGAGGAAACCCTGTCGTTGAATCATGAATGGGTGGCTGATGGTTTCCCGAGTATTGTAGGAAGGCCGGAATTCATCAATCAGAGCTTTTCTCCGCACTATGATTCGTGGCGTATCCCCTTGCTCAGGCGCAAGATTATTTGTGGTCACGTCAAAGATTTTCGCAAAGGAGAACGTGGTTTTTTTGAGGCGACTGGAGCAAAGTCCGTCATGATTGTTCCCGTGTTTGCCGGGAATACATGGTGGGGGTTCTTGGGATTTTCCGAACATCGTTCGGAGAGAGATTGGTTGCCCGTGGAAATCGAATCCTTGACCCTTGCGGCCAATCTTTTTGGTTCAGCCATTCATTATGGCCGTATGGGAGAAAAGTTGGTCTCCGCAAATCGATCTGCGGAAGAGGCTTCGGCGGTTGCGCTTGAAGCAAATTTGGCTAAGTCCATGTTCTTGGCTAACATGAGTCATGAGATCAGGACCCCCATTAGTGGAATTCTTGGCATGGCGGAAATGGTTGTCACAACTGGACTCACGGATGAACAACGGGAACATATGGATATGATCCGTGATGCCGCTGGTTCATTGCTGCATATTGTCAATGACATTCTCGATATTTCAAAGATTGAAGCGGGCAAGATGGAACTCAAGCCTGTGGATTTCGATTTTCGGTCTGCGCTTGAGACAAGCGTCCGGTCTTTTGGGCCGCAGGCTGATGTGAATAACATTGCTTTTCGGTATTCCGTAAGCAAGGACGTCCCGACCGTACTCAATGGTGATTCTGATCGGTTGGGGCAGATTCTATGGAACCTTTTGGGTAATGCTCTCAAATTTACTGAACGAGGATTGGTCGAGTTGACGGTCAGTGTGACCCGCCAAGAAGCGGGCCGTGTTTGTCTGTTGTTTAAGGTTCGGGATACCGGTGCAGGTATTTCTGAAGATAAACTTGAAAGCATTTTTGATAGTTTCACTCAGGCGGACAGTTCCCTTCGGAAGAAACATCAGGGGACAGGGTTGGGGCTGACAATTTCCCGACAATTGGTAAACATGATGGGTGGGGAAATCGGTGTTGAGAGCGAGCAGGGTTTTGGCTCAACTTTCCATTTTACAGCCTGGTTTGGTGTCGCGGAAGAACAGGAGATGGAAGAAGTGCGTACGCCTTCGACTCCCAAAACGTTGCATTTGAATATATTGTTGGCTGAAGACAATCCGCTGAACCGGAAGTATTTGACTCATTTCCTTTCCATGTTTGGGCATACCATTACCACCGCTGAGAATGGGATCGAGGCGTTGAGCGTCCTTGAGACACAAGGGAGGGCCGTTGATCTTGTTCTTATGGATGTTCAGATGCCAGAAATGAGTGGCATTGAGGCTACTCAGGCCATACGGGAATCAGATGGCAAATTGTATGATCGATCAATTCCGATTATTGCCCTGACAGCGTATGCCATGAAGGGTGACAAGGAACGGATGCTGGATTCCGGTATGAACGATTACGTGAGCAAGCCTGTTGATATGCACGAACTTTCAGATGCAATTGTTCGTAGCATGGGCACTCGGCACCCTCAAGGGATAACGGCTGGGACCTCTTCCACGTCATCAACCGGGAAAAAAGTTGGGGAAGAGGCCATCCCGATCAAACTCGATATGCAAGCCTTGATTGACAGATTTGAGGGTAACATGGCTTTGCTCAAGGATATTCTTGATCTGTTTGTCGTGGAGGCGGAAGAGAAAATTATCAATCTTGATAAAGCTACAGAAAATCGTGATGCAAAGGTGATGGGGGCTTCTTTGCATTCGATCACGAATATTGCCAGTCACGTGTTGGCGATGGAGTTGGTTAAGAAATCAAGAGAGTTGGAAAAACGTTGTTATCTTGGTCGATTGGATTCCGTTATAGAGGAACTTGGACCTTTGAAGTCTAGTTTTAAAGAGTTGGTCAAAGTTGTCAGTGCGGAAGCGGTAAAACTGTAACTTCCATTGCAATTCGTTTCCTGAACACGTAAGCTCTACCGATCATTTTCATTCTGGAAAAGCTCATGCAGGAGGTGGAGAATGCTGGTCAGAGATTGGATGACGATCAATGTCATTTCTTTGGGGGTTAACTCGTCTGTTCTGGACGCTGCTGAATTTCTGCGTGAGAAAAATATTCGACAATTTCCGGTTATCGACAGTCAAGGAGCCTTGGTCGGCATCGTGTCTGATCGGGATATCCGTGACGCCATGCCTTCCAAGTTTATTCCTGGCGACCTTGCGACTGAGCAAGGTGGGGGCCTGTATACATTGACCGCGAGTGACATCATGACTTCGGATCCCATTAGTGTGCATTCGGATGCAGCCATGACTGAAGTTGCCGAAACATTGGTGAAGAACAAGGTTGGTGGTTTGCCGGTTGTTGATGGCGGTCAACTGAAGGGCATTATTACTCAAGCCGACGTGCTGCGCTTTTTGTGTACGGCGTCTGGTTCTCTGCGAGGTGGAGCACAATTTGCCATCCGCATGGATGGGCGGCCAGAGCTTTTGGCAGAACTGTTGTGCGAGATTAGGAATGTGGGAATTATTTTTACAAGCGTGTTCACGGCGCACGATCCGGTTCAATCCGGATTTACCAACGCTTATGTCACAGTGGCCGACATGGGCGATATGTCTGTGGAAGAGGTCGTGGGAATTCTTCAGGATAAATATGAACTGCTTTTTTACGTCGTTGAAGGTGTGACTGTCGATATGGAATAAATCATTTTTGAGTTTCATCCCACGCAACAACGCCCTGCCTGATTTTAATCAGGCAGGGCGTTGTTGCGTGGGGCGTTTATTAGTCCGCCAATGCCTTGTTGACGACACGCACCATTTTGCGGGTATCAATGGGTTTGGTGAAGGTGTCGACCACGTCATATACTTTGGCCAGTTCGACAATGGCTTCCGGGTTGAAGGCCTCGCCGCCGGATATGGCAATGAACTTGTGGGAACTGTCTGCTTTGATGAGTTCTCCCATGACTTGAAGTCCGCCTTTTTTGGGCAGGAAAATATCAATGATGGAAAGATCTATCTTGGTTTCTTGACATATATGAATGGCTTCTTCGCCGTCCACAGCTTCAACAACGTTGTATCCTTCTGCTTCGAGTACGGATTTGAGTAACTCGCGAATCATGGGGGCATCGTCTACGACAAGTATGGTTTTCATCTCATGCTCCTTAGGCTGGGTGGTTCTTTTACGCCGAACCTTGCGTCAGATTAATATACTGTAGCGCAGATTTAACTTCAGATTCAAGGCTTTTAAGTTCTTTCTTGGCAGAGGAGGCATCTTGGTGCCTGCACAAGTATTCAACTTGTTCGGCAACCGCACCGGCTTTAAGTGCCCCAACAGTTCTGGATGATCCTTTGATAGAGTGGGCAAGTCGCATGGCAGTATCCCAGTCGCGGCTCTCGAAGGCCGATGTTAATTCAGTCATTTCACCGGGGACGTCTCGAAGGAAAATTGTATCCATACGGGCCAGCAACTCCTTTTTGCCTCCGAGCATGTCCAAGGCCGTCACTCGATCATAGGGCTGGCCGTTATTCGGTTTGGGTTGAGGCGTACGATGTAAATTTTTCTTAACCAGCCCTTTGTCTACGTTTCGGGCAATGGCGTTGTAAAAATTGTTCATGGTAATGGGTTTGGCAATGTAATCATCCATTCCCGCATCCAGAAAACGTTCGCGATCGCCTTTGAGGGCGTGGGCGGTCAGGGCCAGAATGGGAACTGAAGGATCGACGACGCCGGATTGTGGCGCACGGATGGCCCGTGTGGCCGAAACTCCGTCCATGATGGGCATCTGGACATCCATGAGGATAAGGTCAAAACGTTCTTCCTTGAGAGCCTCCAAGGCTTGGATGCCGTTTTCTACAGCCGTGACGGTGTGACCACGTTCAGTCAGTAGAGTGGTGGCAAGTTCCCGGTTAAGCGGGTTGTCGTCGGCCAACAAGACTTTGAGTTCGGGAATTTCCGGGATGGATGCATTCATCAGGTTTTGCTCTTGAGCTTGCAGAGCCTTCTGGTTGCCAACGCGGAGATTGGCGGTGAAGGAAAATGCGCTTCCTTTGCCCTCCTCACTTTGGAGTGAGAATTCTCCTCCCATGAGTTTTACCAACAACGTGCAGATGGCGAGCCCTAGGCCGGTGCCCCCGTGTTTGCGGGTGATGGAGTCGTCAGCCTGAAGAAATGAACCGAAAATGGTTTTTTGTTTGTCTATGGGGATGCCTATACCCGTATCTCGTACTGTAAACGTCACGGCCACCGGGGTTCCTGGCTTCATATCAGAAGGTGGTTCTTGTGCTGTCACGTCGACATGGACACTGCCGGTTTCAGTGAATTTGATGGCGTTTGAAATGAGATTGATAAGGATTTGGCGTAGCCGTGATGAATCTCCTTCCAGTACAGCAGGAACGGATCCGTCCACCGTGGATGTTAAATCCAATCCTTTGTCGGCTGCCAAGAGCATGTGTAGATCCATGGTAGAATCCACAGTTTTTTTTACATCGAAATCAATGGCCTCAAGAGCCAGTTTGCGGGCTTCGATTTTGGAAAAATCAAGGATGTCGTTGATAATCGAGAGGAGTGAGTTGCCCGCTTCCATGACCCGTTTGAGGTACGCGTCCTTTCGTTCCGGGTCACTCATTGTCAGAGCCAGTTCTGACATGCCGAGCACTGCGTTGAGGGGGGTGCGTATTTCGTGACTCATATTAGCCAGAAAGGATGATTTTGCCCGTGTGGCGGCATCTGCCTTTTTCATGGCGGAGATTAGTCTTGTCGATTTGTTGGTCAATTTGATGTTGGCTTCTTCGAGTTCTTTTGTACGTTTTTTTACTCGATCTTCCAGTTTGTCATGTGCTCGTTTCAAGGCATCTTCAGCCTGCTGTCTGGCTGTGATGTCTATGCCGAGGACCATGATCATTCGTTCTCCAGCGGAATCCGTCATAGGACTGCATTGAAGGTGGAATGTCCGCCCCTGTGAATCGGTCCAGTCCCATTCCACGGCCCGGTCTGTATTCATGGCTTCCATGGGGGGGCAGGATGCGCAGGAGCCAGAGGAACAATTCAGGGCTTCTTTGCATGTTTTATTTTTTGGGCTGCCAAAATATCTTCTGAAATAACGGTTTGCGTACCGGATGGTTTGGTCCGGGTAGAGGTGGTAGACGATGCCGGGAAGTGATTCCATGAAGAAAATTTGTCGTTGTTGTTCGCGTCGAAGATCTTCGTCGGTTCTTCGTAATTTTGTCAGATCAAGAGTGTGAACCGCCAGTCGGGCCACTTCTCCCCAAGGATTGGCTACCGGGACAATGGAATGAACCAGAGAACGACCGTCGATTTCTTCTTCAAACTGGACAGAGCGGACTTCACGGATCGCTTCTTCGATTTTGGCCTTGCGGGAATCTGCGGCCCCTCTGGGCAGAAGTTCGTAGACATTGGATTGTTGGAGTGTCTGCCCAGGCTTCAGCTCAAAAAGTTTTTCCGCGGCTCCGTTGGCCGCCAAGACGTATCCGCTTACATCCATGACGAATGCGGATTCCACAGAGGAGTCCATCAAGGCTCGCGATGTTTCGTCTAAAGCAACGTATGACGTTGGTCTCGCAGGTTTTTTTTTGATTGTCATGATGTGCCTGAAGTCTTTTCTGAGTGTGGCGGTGAATTGAGACATCCGTTCCTATGCCTGTCGGTGTCCGAAAGATTTTCAATGCTAAAAAGCGTAAAAAAACATCGTAAATTGGTCAATGATAAAACCTTGCCTCGTGATTTTGCACCATTTCACTTGGTCACAGTTGCCATTTTTTGGTGTTTCCGTATCGTGACTGTTGTCAGGAGGATTTTATGGATTATCAGGGTATGATCATACGCCCTCCCAGTGAGGCGGGGAGCATCTTGCTGCAAGTCACCCTTGGGTGTTCGCACGGGAAGTGTGCATTTTGTGGCGCTTATCTGGATAAGCGGTTCGATATCAAGGATCGTGAAATTGTGCTTCGTGATATAAAATTCGCTGCTCGTGAGTGCCAACGACAGCGGCGGGTTTTCCTTTGTGATGGGGATGCCATGATTCTTCCGCATAAACGACTGGCAGAGATTTTGTTACTCCTTCGCAAGCATCTTCCATGGGTTACACGAGTGGGGGTGTATGCCAATGCGAAGAGTCTCAAGCGTAAGTCCGATACCGAGCTTCAGGAACTTCGGGATTTGGGATTGGGCATCGTTTATATGGGATTGGAGTCTGGTGATGATCAGATACTCAAAGCCATGAATAAGAATGGAGATTCCGCTTTTATAGTAGCCCAAGGGCGGCGTGTGAGAGAGGCCGGATTGAAACTTAATGTGACGGTTATCAATGGTTTGGGCGGAGTGGAGCGGTCTGCCGCGCATGCCCGTGAAACAGCTCGCGCCTTGAGCGAAATGGACCCGGATCAGGTGGGCGCACTCAGCCTGATGCTTGTGCCGGGTACTCCTTTGCATGACCGATGGGAACGTGGAGAATTCGAGTTGCCGGACGGTGTTGGTATGTTAATCGAGATTCGGGAGATGTTGTCTGGTTTGACTCTGACACGTGGGCTGTTTCTTGCCAATCACGCTTCCAATTATCTTCCGCTCAAGGTGCGTTTGCCCTCGGGCAAACAGGCAGCCTTGGATCGTATAGACCAAGCCTTGTCTGGAAAGGTCGTTTTGACTCCTGAATCCGCTCGTCGACTTTGAGTCTTTTTAGCGAACGAATTCACCATTTTTGATGACGTGTGTGGGGGTGTCCATCTTTTCCAGTCCGAGGGCAGGATTGCCGCGTACCACAATCATGTCTGCGACCATACCTGGAAAGAGTGTTCCTCGATCTGTAAATCCGCAGGCTGCGGCAGAAACATTGGTTGCCGCCTGAATGACGGCAAGCGGTGACATGCCTGTTTTGGAAAGCAGATTCATTTCGCGTAAAGGCATACCTGCTTCTGTTCGTTTATAGGGATAATCGTTGCCGACAGCGATACGTCCTCCCATGGTATGGAAAATCCGGACTGGTTCGAAAAGTGAAGCCCCCTGCCACGGAGAACGGCACAACACATCCAATGTGGGGGTAAGAATGACGTTCTCCTTCTTCATGCGCTCCAGCAAAGTTATATATTGGTCAATCAGTTTGTTGTCCGATGTGAGAATCGGGCGAACATGGCCGCGTCTACGCCAGCGATGCGGGACATGTTCCACCGTATGTACACCAGCGTTTAAAGCCTTTTCCAAGCCAGAAAAATCTTCCACGTGACAGCGAATCGTCAGGCCTTGTTGACGGGCTGTGTTGCAAAGGACGCTGACAGTCTTGGCATCGAACTGGGGCCATGGTTTTGGAAGTACGCCAGGCTCAAAGGCAAATTTGATCATGGTTGCGCCGTGGTCGACCAGCATGGAAACAACTTTCCGTGCGTCATCGGAAGACTTCACGATCAAGGCATATTTTGAGTCGTGAACAGGGAGTGGATACCCGCCGGGAGGGGTAAGCATGGGGCCGGAAAAACTGGCCGTAGCAGTGAAGCCTGACGGGGAGTTGGCTAATTGGGGCATGGCGTCCAATGGCGACCCGACGTCTCCGATGGCTGTGACGCCGTGCATCAGCCAACGCTTTCGACGTCCTGTTGAAGTATGGATCCGATGACAGTGGGCATTAATGATACCCGGAAGAATGGTTGAATATGGCAAGTTCAACACCGGGCGGTCAGTGATATTTTTGGCCGGTACGATGGCTTCGATAAGGCCGTTGTCTATGAGGATGGCGTGGTCGTTGAGCGGGAGAGAACCATCTCCGATGATGATTCGCCCGACAAGAGCAAACGTTTTTGTGGGCAGGGCTTTTGCGAAGCTCAGGGGGGCTGGTATTGCACCGAGGCCAATCAGCGAAGTGAGAAAATCGCGTCTGGTGAGGAACATGGAGTTGTGGGTGCTCCTGTTACTATTTCCCGCTGGTTGAGGATGCAAAAAAAGCGTCGGCCCAGGTGAAGGCATGCTGATAACTGACGGCTACAGTGCCGGGGAGTAAGTTGAGTGCCTTGGCACGGTCTCCGACTTCTTCCCAGTTCGAGGCTTCGATGGCTTTGGCTAAGTCGAGCCATGGGGAGTATTTGGTCTTTTTGTTACACAAAGTCGCTTTAACTTCTTTATCTACCGGTAAGTGGGTGGTGATTTCTTTCATGGGCGTGTTGAGCATGGCGTCAAGCAGAGAGAATAGTCCGACCATGAAAAGTTTGTCCGAGTCGTTTTCGTAACCACTTCCCAGAGCGGCCGTTTCAAAAAGTTTGGCTCGATGTGCTGACAGATAAGCGAGTTCTTGTGTCTTTTCAGACGGGGCCAGATCCGTGAGGATGATAAGTCTGAGCCAATTGCGGATGGGTTTCCATCCTGTCAGGACAACAGCCTGTTTTATGGAGGTGACCGTGGTGGCAAAACTGAAGTTTGCCGAGTTGAGAAAGTTGAGCAACCGATAGCTGATCGCCACATCCGCTTCAATGGCGAGGGCCAGTGCGTCGAAATCCGGTTCGTCTTTTTCGATGATTTCGAAAAGTTTCAGGCGGGTTGTTTCGGATGAATTGATTTTTCGGCCAGTCTTGATCAGTGGTCTCTTGAAATAGAAACCGTGAAATAAAGTAAAACCGGCATCTTTTGCTACTGCCAGGTCGTCATTTGTTTCCACTCGTTTAGCGATCATTCTACTCGGGCCGAATTTTTTTCCTTGTGAGACAATGGCTTTTATGTCGGCTTCGTCTTTACCCTCAAGATCAATAATCAGGGTGTCGGCCAGTTCTGCCAGTCGTTCGCAACCGGGCTTACCCTCAAAGTTGTTGATGGCAAACTCATAGCCGTCAATAAGCAGGTCGCCGAGGGCCACGATAAGCGTGTCGTCAGGGTCGGCCATTTCTTCAAGGATGATAACGGTGTTGTCCCAAGGAACGGCATAGGGGACACCTCGAATGATAGCCTCGGGAGTGAAGTGAATCATGAGTCTGGCCTGATTGCCGCAGGCACCACCGCAGAGGGGAAGATTGGCCACAAGGTTCATGGTGGCTTCGGAATTGTCGGCAAAAATGGCTCGATCGGCGTCTTTGCTATCCCTGAAGAGCATCATGTAGCCCCAGGTCTCATTGTTCGCATCAAAGACGGGCTGGCGGGCTACAAATACGGATTCGTAGGTCCTTTCGTCACTCATTATAATCCCCTTTGGGCTGTCACTTTTGTACCAGTTTCCTCTGCATATACCGCCGCTCTATGAAAGAATAGTCGTGTATTGTGTGTTTCGTCAACAACTCCGGTTGGAAAGAAATGGGGCGTTGTTTGAAGCGGAGGGTTTGCCCTTCCATCTTTGGGCCGAGTGTATTATGTGAACGTGGATTCTTTAACATGACAGAAACAGCCATGAGCGAGGTGCAGGATGCATATCGGAAAAGCCATCCGTTTGGAACGTATATTCAATCGCGACACCAAACGGACCATTATTGTCCCTATGGATCACGGGGTCACGGTCGGCCCTATTGCCGGACTTGAGAAAATGCGGGACGCCGTGACGAATTTGGTGGCGGGCGGAGCTAATGCCGGTCTCGTGCATAAGGGACAGGTCAAGCTTGGTCACCGTATGCAGGGCCGTGATTTTGGATGTATTGTTCATTTGTCTGCCGGGACCTGTCTGTCGCCGTTTCCCAACATGAAGCGGTTGGTGACGACCGTGGAAGAAGCAATTCGTCTCGGTGCGGATGGAGTCAGTGTCCATGTAAACTTGGGCGATGAAACAGAAGGGCAGATGTTGACTGATCTTGGCCGGGTTGCAGCTTCGGCCTCTGAATGGGGTATGCCTCTTCTCGCAATGGTCTATGCTCGGGGGCCGAAGGTCGCTGACGAGTATGACCCTCAGGCCGTAGCGCATTGTGCTCGTGTGGGCGCGGAGTTGGGCGCGGATGTCGTCAAGGTCAACTATCCCGGAGATGCCGAGAGCTTTGCTCGTGTGGTGGAATGTGCTTGTGTGCCCGTGGTTATTGCTGGTGGCGCTAAAATGAAGTCCACCCGTGATTTTTTGGATATAGTCAGAACGTCAATTGACGCTGGCGGTGCCGGTTTGTCTGTTGGACGAAATGTTTTTCAGCATTCGAATCCTACACGGTTGGTGGAAGTCCTTAATCGTATTGTTCACGAAGGTGCTCCTGTGGATGAGGCTGTGAAAGGGTACGAAGATATTTTATAATATTCATCGATGACGGATGGAATCAAAGGCCCTGATGCAGTTTTGTGTCAGGGCCTTTTTTGTCCGGTTTGAAACAATATCAAATTTTGGATTCGTCTGTTTTGTCTTTCTGCAAATGGTTTTTTGTACAACATGTTGTTGCCATGCCATCCGTGTGGTGGCTGGAGTCGATTTTTATAGGTCTTCCTCTAGCAACGGCAGAGGAAACCTGAATGCCTTTGGATTCAAGCTCCCTGACTGTGGGGAGTCGTCGTGTCCCCTTGAATATCATGAGTATGACTTGGCGCATCTGTAATCCTTTTCAACTTGAGTAGTACAGTAATACTGCATATACGATGTGGTTATCTATAAATATCGAATCGATGATAGATGGCTATGTCAGGCGTGTTTGAATGTCCAGTTAAAACTAACTTTTTTTATACGTAATAGCCTATTTTACTTTGAAAAATTAGTAAAATATTCTAAAAAATTTTGCTTAGTAAAGACACGTACTAGACAAAGTTTGTACTCTTTTCTTCTGTTACATTTGACCCACCAAATAAAAGGCCATGTAATACATCAAAAAAAGATGCACTACATGGCCTATTGCTTTGCAAAGGATTAATTATTCAGAGAAAGCTATTCGTTGTCGCTTTTAAAAACAAATATCGGGAGCCGAGCCAATGTTTCCCAGTCTCCTTCTGCTTTTATTGCAACGGAAATAACATGTTTGCCTTCAGTTTCCACACGTAAGCCAGGAAGTTGGAAATTCATTTTGTGGAGCATGGTGCCTCCGGGAGTGATTTCCTGCATTCCCAGCGTGATGGACTCTCCTGTGGGAGGAATGAGGTTCAAGGACACCGTAAAAGGTTTCTCTCCACTGTTTTCGAGGTCCCACAGGCTGGCAAAATAGATTGACGGCAGGGTGGCCGGGAGTTCGGGAACAACGGCATGTTCGATGGTGCGAATAAAAGATGTGGAACTCGAATCTTTATCGATGATGAGGTCCGAGCAGATCAGTGCGTAAATAAGTTCTGTCATGGTGACTCCAGTGTTATTGGGTATGCAGTGCTCCGGTCATGGACCGGCGTAGTTTTTTTGGCAGCGTGTTTGCCAGTTCCGGGTCTATCCCGGTTAACAGCAGGGCAGCTGCGATTTTTTGACCATCGGTGCCGGTTGCAAGGATCGCTTTGAGGGCTGGCTCGGCAACCCTGCCCATGCGGGCGAGGGTATAGAGGGCTATATTCCCCATGGGAGTACCTGGTCTGGTCAGAATCCTGACCAAAGAGGGAGCCGCATAGGTTCCTATTTGTTTAACCGGACATTGGCTGTCGGAAATACCGATCAGTGTCATTTCGTGGTAGACGACTGCTGGATTCGGGCCGATCAGATCAAGGCTCTCACAGAGGACATGGATGATACGCATGTCACTGTCGTTGAGTGCGCGAATGAGAGCTGGTGCGGCGGATAAAGCCTCGTGGCCCATTCTGCCCAGTAGCCAGGCCGCTTTTGCTTTGGCAAAGGGATCATCCATTTTGAGCATGGTCGTCAAGGCGGGAATTGCGGATGTACCCATTTTGCTGAGAGCCAGCGCTGCGCCGTTTCGCACCTGTTCGTTGGGATGAAGCAGGAGACTGGTGGTTGGTGCGGCAGCAGCTTCTCCGATTTTTGCCAATGCGTGTGCAGCCAGACTGCGGACGGTGGCGTCTTTATCATTCAAAGCCTTGAGTAAACCGTTTGTTGCCAACTCCGGTACAGGGAGGAGAGCCAGAGCGATAACAGCACCGCGTCGTTGATCCGTTGTCCCGTTGTCGGCGATTTTGAGGAAACACCCCATGCACCCCTGCCCATTTTCAGATAAGGCCTCAATTCCCGCGGCGCGTTCCGTTGGGTCCTGACTGAGCAGCATTGCGGCGATTTCAGAGGCAAGAGCCGCGTCAGTCGTTTCCGTAGCTTGGACAGGAACTGCCAGAAGGCCGATAAGGAGTAGGGAGAACGTCCCGTACAGGCTTTTTATCAAAAGTTGTCGATAGTCTAACATGGTTTCCTTTGTGGTGTTGGATAACTATTTTCTGGACATGTCGTTCCAGGCCCAAACCACATTGCCCCCGATGGCGTGAGCAATGTCCCCTTGGAAATCGTGTTTTAGTCGATACGTCATGGGAGGGTGTTCACGATTGTTTTCCGAATAGAAAATCAATTCCACATCATCATCAAGGCGTCTGGTGTTGACTCGTTTGATGTTGATTGCGCCGGTTGCACCGGGTTCGCGGACGAGCATGATTTTTCCGGCGGGACTGGGGTCTCGATCATTGCGGTCAACAATGACGATGTCACCGGCATGAAGTATAGGTTCCATGGAGTGCTCTCCGACTCCGATTTTCACAGCGACCAGATTTGATCGGAAGCGGATGGATTCCTGATGTCGCCATACCAATATCCATCCTTCGACGTTGTCTTCAGGGATGAGGCCGGGGGAGACCGCAAGGGTTGGTGTGACGAGTGGAACAGCCATGTAATCGTCTGATTGCGGTTCAGGCATTGCCGCTTCGGATTCGCTTCCGCCCGGCAGAGTGAAGCAAACTTCCCTTGAGGCATCTGTCGGTTCGTCTCCGAAGATGACGGAGATACCCACCTTGTCCAGAATGTGACCGAGAGATTCCGAATTCAGACCCCGTTCCTTTTTTAGAAAGCGATTAAGTTGGGATGGGTCGACTCCGAGTTCGTCTGCCATCCGTTTGTTGTTGGAGTATCGTTTACCAGGACCGATGCGGTCAATGAGTGCTTGTCGCACATCGTCGGTGAATCCCATGAGATCCTCTTATTTGAGTTAATGGTTGGCCTGTTTATACATAAAAATTGGTAAATGTCTAAACGATTGTGACAAATTTTGTTGACTTTCAAATAGACAATTGACTATGTCACAAAAAAACAAATTGAAATTTGTCAAAAAAGAGGTGGGATTTTATGGAAAAAGTAGACATTGTGCGTTTGGAAAAAGGAGTTGAAGGAACCTTCGGGGTTTTACGTTTGAATGGACAGGTTCTGTGCGTGACTTTGGAGCCACCGGATCGTGGTAACCAGCCAGACAAGTCGTGTATTCCTGCGGGTGAATACTTATGCAGCCGGGTGGATTCGCATTCTTTCGGACGGACGTATGAAGTATCTGATGTGCCGGGGAGATCTCATATTCTGTTTCATCCCGGCAATGTAGTGGGTGATACCCATGGGTGTATTTTACTCGGCAGGAATTTTGGTTTTCTTGAAGGTTCTCGGGGGATCATGCAATCGCGATCCGCTTTTCGTGAATTTTTGGATCGGCTGGGTGGTCAACTGTCTTTTGTGGTGAGGGTTGAAGAATGATGCTAAAATCTCAGGACATATGTTTGAAAGGTGCGCGTGAGATTTGTGACGCGGTCGGGGAAAATTCGTGAAACATCATAGAATTGGTTCGCGATAAGGGGTTGCCGGCATGGAAGCGGGAAGACAAGGGCGCGTGGCGGGCACTTCCAGAGGATTTACACCGTTGGATACGTGAACAACGAGATCGGAATATAAGCAATTATGTCCGTCGAGAGCGGTGGGACGGCCTCGAAGGCGAAGAATGATGAGGGGATGCCGGTTTACGGCAAGGTCGAAATGCGGGACACGGAATCGAGCAGGGTTGTGGCTAGATTGTCCAGTTCCAGTCCCGGTTCCAGTGTTGTGATGGCTGTGGTTCCGATAATCTTTCGGCCATAGCCGTCGCCGACTTTGGTTTTTACGCCCCATACCGAATGCAAGACGATGGGTTCGTCATCGCGACTGCCGATGTAGAGCATGATATGTCCGGGTTTACGGACCAGTGTCATGAACGGAACAGCTCTTTCCACGATCAGTTCCTTTTTTTCATCGGAGTCTAAGTTTTCCAAGAGGGTCAATTTGCCAAATTTGATTTGCTGGCTGGAATTGCGTGGCAAAAAGATACCGAAAGCGGCCATCAGGTCCATGGTTGTGGCCGAACAATCTCGATTCTCATACAATCCGCCCCAGCCGTATTGCAGGCCGAGCATGGCATTTGCCAGCTTGGTGAAATTGGCGGGAGTGGCCGGGATCGGTGCTGTCTCCGTTGTCCTTTGTGGCAGTGTCGCGTGGACAGCGATAGCGTTTCCGTGGCGATCACGGATCGGGATTATGAAGGCTTCCGGTTGGTCTTGTGTGGCGGGAGTTACGGGGATTAATGTTCCGATATGTGCGATGAAGCAATGGTTGCCATCTTCATCCGTTACGGGAGCATTGTCAGTGGTGAGAGTTTTGTATGCCCCGGTTTTGTATGCGGCGGCAAAAGTGTCATCCACCCAAGCGATTTCTCGGGCAGGTACCCATCCGAAGGCAAAGCGGGATTCCACAAGAATCCATGCGCCATCTGCGCTGACATGAGCGGCGTACAACGGCGTTCCCGCAAGGATCAGTGAGTTTTGCATGTAGTCGAAGGGGAATCCTTCTCCGGCCCGTTTGAAATCATAGAATACCGGTTGATTGGTGGGGAGTACCCGCATGTTTGTGTTGGTCACGGCAATGGCGCGTCGGCCCATGGAAGGATAAGTCCCAACCTGAGAGGCTTCGGTTAGATTGAGTATCCAGCGAGGATCGCGAAGTAGCGTATTCTCCCCGTACAGCTTTTTGTGGCCGTACACTGCCAATCCCCAGAAAGCCTCATCCGCCGGGTGTTTGGGTTCGATTTGTTCCCAAGGACCGAAGTGTTTCTTCAGAAAATCGTCAAAGGCTTGCTGCTGGGCTTCGGCTGAAATGAGTGGGGAATTGACCGGCAGGCCATGATACGCACCCGCATTTTGTTCCAGTTCGATCAGATCAAGAACGGGGGCGTTTGGGTCTTGTGCAGCGCAACCCGCGAATAGAAGAAGCGTCAGAACAAGCGCAATGGCATGCCGGGTCATATTCACCGTCTATTTTTTTATGTATTTTTTACCGATACTGAAACCCTGCCCCACGAATTTTGAAACAGTGTGGTAGGCGCGAGTGCCGGGGCTGAAAACCAGAGGAAGGATCTTTTCAGGATCAGGGTGTTTGCCGTCAACGAGTTTGTCTTCGTCGCACTTAACATCTTTTATTTCGCCGATGAGCAGAGTGTGGATGCCCTGTTCATACGTGCCGGTCAGTTCGCATTCGATGACCAGCGGAAATTCTTCGATGTAAGGAGCATTGACGCAGTCGCTTTTTGTCGGAGTCAGGCCGGTGGCAGCGAACTTGTCGACTTTTTTGCCCGAGACCATGCCGAGGAAATCCGACTCTGCGGCCAGATATTCAGGGCAGACAGAGACGGTGAATGCTTTGTGTTTCATGATGCCCGCATACGTGTGGCGGGATGGACGCAAGGAGACGGTCAGGCTGGCAGGGTCAGAACTGCATATGCCGCCCCAAGCCGCGATCATGGCATTGGGTTTGTTGTCTTCGTCGTATGCGCCAACAGCCCATACCGGTGCGGGTTGGGCCAGTGTCTTGGGGCCAAGTGATTTTTTCATGAGTCTCTCCTTGTATGCAGACAACTCTATGTCATTTTTAAAAAAGATGGAATGGAAACCGGCGACTACAGTCTGGAAAGAGCCGGATCGGTCTGTGTGGAAATCGACTGCATGACGCCGTGGCACCACCCGCAATCGGTGCAGTTATTGTCACAGGTTGAGACCTGAGCGAATAGTTGGTCGGGTAGTTCCTTGTTGGGGGTATGTATCCGGTCTGCGAGGTCTCCCATGGCGTCCATGAGATCAAGCAGATTGCCCGAGTAGGAACCGTCGATATACGCGGTTATGGCCCTTTTGAGGAAGACGACTCCCTTGGTGCGACCACACAGTTTGATGCCGTCTATCAGTCCTTCGTACCGATGAACGTCTTCAGGTCGAATGAATGGCGAGGCGAGCATGAGGCCGGGGTCCTGCAACAATCGTCGTACACAGCCGAGGTCTCGATTCATGGCAAAGGTTCGTTCGTGACACAGCCCTTCGTTGACCAGCGATATGTGGGCATCATGAGCCGGCTTATAGGGGCATTGGTATAAGCACCCTTCGTTGGCCAGAAGATGTATTTTCATGGTCGGATAGAGACTATGTACCGCATTAATGAGTTCCTGTAATCGTGAAGGATTCCTGTTGAGTGCCCGGTCGGGGACGATGCGGGATGGCGGCTTGAACATGGTCCCGTCGATCATGGCAAGCATGGCGAAAAGTCGTTCGGGAGAATCCAGCATGCAGTTGACGCTCGGGATGGCTTCCAGCGATTCTGCCAAATCAGGATGGGCGTCGGAAAGTGCCTGAAGAAAATATGGATCGGCAAAGATGACACCTGAGATATCTGTTTTTTCGAGAATGTGTTCAAGGCGTCGTGCGGTTTCGTCCAGTCCGGTTTTGCCGAAATATCGTCCCGGTGCATGGAGGCGTGCGTTCATGAGCACATATTTGTCCACGCCTTTAATGACAGAAAGGCCCGAGATGATTTTGTCCAGTCCCGGGCTTTCCATGCGGTGCCGACTATCTGCCAGTCGTTGATCATATAAAGAGAAATGGACCGAGGTCAGCGATGCCGCGTGTCGGGCCAGGAAATCGGTATAGTCCCCATCCGGGACAAAGGGTACGTCGAGGGAGAGCATAGGTAGTTCTCGCCTCTGTACGCTTTTACGTCAAGGGGGTTTGGGAAATTAGCCTATGGAGCTGTTGACCCAGTTTTCAATATCCTGCGTATTCATTGCGCCTTGCTGGCGTGCGATTTCACGACCTTCCTTGAAAAGAATCAACGTGGGAACGGCCATGACATTGAACCGGGCGGCAATGGCCTGATCTGCCGTGGTATCCAGTTTGGCCAGACGCGCCTTGGGATGAAGTCGTTTTGCCGCATCATCGAATTGTGGTCCCATCATCAGGCATGGCCCGCAGGTGGGAGAATAAAAATCCACCAGTACAGGGACGTCGTTTTTGGCAATATGGCGGTCAAACGTGGGGCCAACCAGTTCCAAGGGTGTTGCTTCGAAAACCTTGGCCTTGCATTTGCCGCATACAGCTTTGGCTTCACGTCCGGCATGAACACGGTTGAGAGCTCGGCAGGCGGGGCAGACAATGAGTTTTGTGTCAGTCGTCATGGGTATGTCCTCCAATTCAGGATGTAATCATGGAAAATTAAAGAGCAAGGGAATGTGTCATATGGGCAGGAAAGATGCGGTAGCTCGGGCAACGTCACGGCCATCAGCCTGAACGCTGGCTTCTGTGAAGAGTATGCGGCTGCCACGCTTGACCACCCGGGCTTTGCAAACGAGATCTGTATGAGGTTGTACCGGACGAAGGTAGCTGACATTCATGTCCACAGTCGCGGTCCGTTTGCCTTGCGGGTTTCCACCCAGTACGGCATGGGCCATGGTTTCATCCAACAGGGTCGCCAGTATGCCACCGGCGACAACCCCCGCGCCTTGAAGGAGTTCCGGTTTGGCTGGCAGTCTGAGAATTGCGTTATCCGGTTTGATTTCATCAACTTCAATGCCAAGGAAGGCAAGGAGCGGGTTGATTGTCTGGTTTTTCTGGCGAACTTGTTCAAGGTATGCGTGCGGCATATTCAGCGTCTCTCTTTCCTTGTTCCACTTGTGCCTTCATGGTTTCCCGTAAGTCGGAGAGGATTCTAATGGTCCCATCAACGTCATCTGGGAATGCAGCCGGTTCCAATTCAAGAGTTATGTAACGGTCATAGTCGCGTTTGCCAAGTCGGTTGAGAAAATCTTCCAGTGGCAGATTCCCTACGCCGGGTGTCAGGTGCTCGGTGTATCCAACCGCATCAGAGTAATGCACATTGTACAACAAATTGTCAGGCACCTTGTCTATGGCGTGAAGTACATCGCGTCCCGAAACACCCATATGGCACACGTCAAAGGTGAGGCCGACGTTTTTGTCCCGACATTGATCCATGAGCCTTTCGAGTGGGTCTTTGGCAAAGGGCGAACCCTCGGCCCAAGGCATGTTTTCCAGTGAAAATTGTATACGCCCTTTGGCGTCGAGCAATAACGGCAAGTCATAGGCCTTTTCGAACCAGCGGTTCTGGATCATGTTGGCAAGCTTGGAGCCGGGAGGGTGCATGGTGATGTGATCGGCTTGAGGAAGCGAGTTGGCCAAAGCTGTCGTCGCTTTCCATGAATTGAGATGTCCGCCCCAAGCGGCCCAGTCACGAAACGGTGCATGCAGGCTTCGTATGGGCAATATCTCATCAATCTTTTCCAGTCCTGCCTCGGGTGTGAGTTTGGGTGAATTCATGATTAATTCCATGCCCACAAAGCCAGCGTCCCGGCCAATGCGCGCGATGAGCTTCAGCGGGAGATGGAAGAGACACCCTGCCGACAGCAGGATCTGGGGGCCGGTGTGACCAGTGAATTCTGCGTCCATGTCGTTGATAATAGATGAATTGAGCACGCAGGCAATCAAATAATCGGGGAAGGGCAGAAACTATCGGGTAAACGGCAAACGGAAGAGGGATATTTCAAAGAAGAGGTAAGGCAGCAAATGTATTTTCTCGCAGTGACTGAGTGCTACTGGTTGGAAAAAAGAACCCCGCCCAGACGATACTGTCTGGGCGGGATATTGATATCGATAATTTGTATAGTGAATTATTTTAGGTAAAAAGGGATCGTCACTTATCGGTATCTATTTGGTCGGAGATTTTTCGATGAGGTCTGCCACCACAAGCGCCCACGACATATCCCGTTTGTTATCTTCGGTCATATCGTCGAGAACCCATTCCTTGATCGGTTTTATGGCTTCCTTGAGTCTGGCTGGTCCTAGGTCATTGACCTTGTATGCAGCTTCCAGCCCATTCAGACAAAGGTGATCAAATTCGGGATTCAGCTCTCCTTGATGGTAGGCCACAATATCTCGAATGAGAAGCAATCCGAAAACAATGGCCTCGACTTCGGTATAGTCTCGACCCCATATGTCTCCGCCCCGAATTTCAGGGTGTTCTCTTACAGGAACACGCGACGCCCGTTTGCCGAGAGTCTGACGGAATTCTTCCAATGCAACAACGCTACCCATGACCGCTCCTTTCTCCTTCTTAGTCACTCTTCTTTTCGGTAGAGTTCACATTTTGCTTTAGGGTTTATTTTGTTGAAGAAGCGCGCGCTGGGATGTTTTGTTGACGGCACTATGGGCCGTGGCAGTCTCTTTATTAATGTATAATCGTCGGCGTAATTGAGTGTGTTTTTAATCAATTATGAAAAGTAAACTTATCGTATGGTTGCCGTAAAATAGTGAACCGGTCCCAGTGAAAGTCATGCTTTTTGAATATGGGAAAATACAGAAGTAAAGAGTTTGGTGCGCAACTTCTCGTGGTGCGTTTGCCATAAAAAAGGCCGGGACAAGTCCGGCCTCGTGGTGATTGTGTGGAAGGGATTACAGGACGGTATGAACCGGATCTTTAGCCCAGTATTGGACCTGAAATCTTTCTGCCATACCTTGTTGAAGCCGTTTGAATTCGGGCTTCTCCATTTCGCGAATGCGGATATAGACGTCCTTGATGCTTTCGGATTCCGAAACATTGCGTGTCATGATGTTCATGATTCGGGCGTTGTTTGCTTTGAGGTAATCAAGAACCGGAGCCAGACTTCCTGCTTCAGTGGAAACCTGAAGGCAGACTTGTGAGCCGCCCTCATAGACGCCGGAGATTTCCACCAATACTTTGAAGATATCCGTATCGGTGATAATGCCCACGACTTTATCATCCTCATCAATGACGGGAAGGCCGCCAAAGTTGCCTTCCAGCATGAGAACTGCCGCTTTTTCAACGGTTTCGTCGGACCTGATGGTCATCGGCTTTTTGGTCATGATGTCTTGAATCTTGATCTCGGAGAGCAAGTAATACAGCTCATGCATATCCAGCGTCGTGGCCTTGGATGGTGAAGCGTCCTTGATATCACGGTCCGAAATGATGCCGACAATTTTGCCATCCCCATCGACCACAGGCACGCGACTGATGGATTTGTCCTTCATGACCTTGGAGGCCTTCATCATGGAACGGTCTGAAGAGATGGTTACGACATCCTTGGTCATCCAGTTGGCTACGAGCATATAGGTTCCTCCTTGATTTCCGGTCAGTCTGGACCGGTTGCATTCGATATTCCTTAACTATTCCATACAGACAACGGCTGGTTTTGGCTAGCCCCATCGTGAAGCGGCAAGCAGCTCCTTGTCGTATGTCTGTTTTTCGTTGTGAAGGGTTTTCGTCTGGCTGGAGAGCATCCTGTCAAGCTGATTTTTTATACTTATCAAGTGTTTTTAGTATGCAATCATTCACATTTTCATGGTTTTTCTAAAATGGGGGTATGCTGTTTCATGAATCCGGGGGCGATGAGTTTTCACCCTCTAGAAACTGGAGAATTGCGAAATGGCAATACCGCTCATTGGTGCGGTGGCAGGACTGTTGTCCATGGTTGTGGATGGCGTATCCGGTCACCTCAAACGAAAAGAGGATTTGAAGAAGGCGGTCATGGAAAACCGTATGCGATTGGCCCGAAGTGATCGGGAATTCAATCATGAATGGGAAATGAAGCAGTTGGAGAACGCAGGCTGGAAGGATGATGTGCTTTTTTTTGCCTGGATAGGGTTTTTCATCTGGTCAGGGATTGATCCTGAGGGGGCCGGAGAAGTTATACGATCTTGGGAGAATCTGCCTGATTGGTTTTTGCAGGTTACGTTCTGGATTGTTGCTGCCGTACTCGGCGTCAAGAAGATCGGTGACTTTTTGCCCGGAGCTGTTCGTGGCATCAAGGATGCGTGGGGAGGCGTAAAATGACCACGCTGGAACGGCAGGATTTGCAAAATATGCTCATCCGCATTGACGAGCGGGTCAAGGCTATTCAGGAAGACATCCGGGAAATCAATGAATCCCGCCGGTGTGCAGCTAATCAGGTGAAGATACGATCTTTGGAACGTGTTGTCTGGGGCTGTATGGCGACGGTGGCAGTTTTGGGAGCCAGAGTGCTACTTGAGGCCGTACGATGAAATCGTCAGGGAGTGGCTTTTCCCAGATAGCTGTCGAGTTGTTGCCGGTACAGTCGAGCCATGGCTTTGTCACCAGTTGCGTCGGCAAGGCTGATAGCTCGGCGTACTGCCTTGATGGCTCCGGGAATGTCATCGGTTCCAGCCAGAGCCTCGGCCAACAGAGCTTGAAGTGTGCTTCGGCGAGGTTCAAGGGCTACAGCCCGTTTGAGAGCTGTGACTGCCGTATCAAATTGTCCGAGTTTCATGGCGGCTTGTGCGCGTGCCATGATAATCTGGCTATTCTCCGAATCCAGAATGAACGCCTGACTCAGGTCACGGAGGGCTGGCTCGTACTGTCCGAGCGCCATGTAGGCCATGCCCCGTCGGTAGTTGGCGTCCAGATGAGCGGGGTCGAGTGCGAGCGCGTGGGTGTAGTCGTCAATGGCTTCGTCCGTTCGTCCCAGTCCATCATAGCAGAACCCCCGCCGGACATACGCTTCGGCTATGGTGGGATCTGTACTGATGACCTGTGTGAAGTCTCTGGCGGCGCCGCTGAGATCTCCGAGTTGGAGAAGGATGAAGCCTCGGGTGTAATGCCCTTTGGTATGATTTGGCTTGGCCTCAAGCAGTATATTCGCATCTGCCAACGCTTCGTCGTACCGATGCATTTCAAAAAGCAATGACGATCTGTAATACCGCGCTCCTGCCAAAGAAGGATCAAGTCTCAAGGCTCGGTTCAGGGAATCGAGAGCCGCATTGGCATCCAGGAATTGACCGTCGTGCATGAGTTGCATGGCTTGACTCAAAGCGTCGGCGGCTTCTGCCTGATGTTGCTGAAGGTTCATTTCCTGAGGAGTCAAAGGGGGCGGAGTCGGTCGATTGTTTGCACAACCGGTCACCGTGGCGAACAGAAAAAAGAATATCAGGACGGGACAACGCATTACCATGAGATACCTTTCGGAGAACCGTCCGTCAACATAAGGAAAATGAAGAATGACACAAGATATGTATACACCACGAGAGCATCAGGCAAAGATCGAGGCCTCATTAGCTCGATTCTCGGTTCTGGTCTGTCATCGTCGGTTCGGCAAGACCGTGTTGTCGGTCAATCAGCTCATCCGTGCGGCCAGAAAAACGAATCGGTCCGATTGGCGTGGAGCCTATATTGCTCCGCTCTATCGGCAGGCAAAAACCGTGGTTTGGGATGAACTCAAACGATATTGCGGACTGGGACTGGATGATTGCACCGTAAAGTTCAATGAAACTGAATTGCGAGCGGATTTTGAAAACGGCTCACGGATTAGACTCTTTGGGGCCAACAATCCCGATAGCTTGCGTGGCATGTATTTGGATGGAGTGGTCTTTGATGAAGTGGCGCAAATGCCCCATCGAGTTTGGACTGAAGTTATCCGCCCCGCTTTGTCTGATCGCAAGGGGTGGGCCTTGTTCATAGGTACACCGCGCGGCAAAAATGCCTTGTATGAGATATGGGAGAAAGCCAGGCTTGACCCTGATTGGTTCACGGCCATGTATCGTGCTTCCGAAACCGGAATTATTCACCCTGATGAGTTGTCCGCAAGCGCGCGTGAAATGTCGCCGGAAGAATATGAACAGGAGTTTGAATGTTCATTTACCGCAGCTATTCGCGGAGCGTACTTTGGTCAGCTTATGAGCGATGCAGACAGGGATGGTCGCGTGACTTCTGTGCCGCATGATCCGTCCATGCCTGTTCATACGGCTTGGGATCTCGGTATGTCCGATTCCACGTCCATCTGGTTTATTCAGGCCAAGCCCGGTGGTACGTATGCCGTCATCGACTATTATGAGGCCAATGGCGAAGGGTTAGATCATTACGCCAAGGTGTTGGATCAGAAAGGATACAAATACGGCATGCACATTGCGCCCCACGATATCCGGGTGCGTGAATTGGGGACGGGTAAGTCCCGGCTTGAAGTGTCTCGCTCTCTCGGTATCCGATTTGATATCGCCCCGAATATTCCGGTACAGGACGGGATTAATGCCGTGCGGACCATCCTGCCGAGTTGTTGGTTCAATGAAAAAAAGTGTGCGCTGGGCATCGAAGCCCTTCGGCATTACCGCCGATCCTTCAACGACAGAACCGCGAATTTTTCCACTCGACCTGTGCACGACTGGACCAGCCACGCCGTGGATGGATTCCGTTATTTTGCCGTGGGATTTCGTCAACCCGAGTCGGGCCACAGAGCATCGAAAACATCCAACGACTACAATCCATTCGGGAGGTCCCATGGCCGTTCGTAACGTGGAACATCGGCCGGAGGAATTATCTAATTTCCCGGAAACGGGGAAGTATAGGTGGTTGGAATTGCATGACGCTGCAATCACCTATGGATACTCGGCAATCGCTGAACACGACGACATGCTTGAGTTGCATGTGACGCTTGTTCGGTGGGGAAGAAATGTCAGGAAGAATCTTGGAGAGGACGTAAAATGGTTGAAGGCAGAGGCCCAACGACTTGGAAAGAGTCGGATCATGGGCATTCGAGCTGATGACCGGGGGCAATTTGATCCTCGGCTTTTCAAGTTTGCCGGGTTGTTTGGATTTACTGAAATGCACACGATTCAAACGGCAACGCTTTGTGTTGATTGACCCTTTGGTTTCCAAAAAAATTGAAAGAAGGCGAACATTTATAGATGTTCGCCTTCTTTCGTCTATGGTTTATTTGGATCTATGCCGCACCGGCCACAATGTCTCCGCCGATCCGTTCAAGTGCTGCGAAGTTCATGCTGACGTGGGAGGAATTATCAAACACGTATGTGGGTGCTTCGTTTGTCGAAATGTGCATTTCTCGGGCATCCACAATGTTGGTGACTGAATTGTCTTCCGAGACCCTGTTGAAATTATTGGTGACAGAGAGAGATGTGGAATTGTCATTTTCTACAACGCGAGTTTCCGGGAAGGCCATGGTTAGATTGTGGTTTTCCACCAGATTCGTATCATTATTGGTGATAATGTTTTGAATGGAGTTGTCCTGATCCGTGAAATGGAAGCTTGTGGACTGATCGATGTTTCGTGATTGATCGAAATTGTTCTCTGAACTGAGGTTGTAGGCAAACGACATCTCGTTGTGCTCGTTGAGGATAGTGTCGTTGTTGTTGATGTGGTTTTCCACGGAATTGTCCTGCTCCGTGAAGTTGAACACCGTGGATTGCTCTACCTGACGCGAGTTGTCGGTCTCGTTGACATGGGTATCGTTGATGTTTTGTTCGAAATTTCGGTTTTCCGTAAAGCTGATGTCATTGTCGGAGCTGTAGTTCGTCTGGGAGTTGTCGACCTGTTGCTGGGTGTATTCTGCGCTATTCTGGACGGTGGTTGAATGGTCCTCATTTCGTGTGACTGAGTTGTCATTCTCCAGTGTCAGGTCCTGATCGTTGACGAAACTAACGGATGAATTGTCCACTTCGGTGCGGTCTGTTGATCTGTCTTCATTGGTGTTTTGACTGGCGTCCACATTCCTGATGTTCACATTTTCTGATTCGTTGCTGATTTGTTGGTTCTCTGTGTTGTTGACCGTCTTGGAATTGTCCTGCTGACTGACAATGTTGGTCTCGTTGTCGGTGATATTTTCTTGATTGGTCACCTGACTGAGCTGCTGGGTCAATTGATGATTTTCCACGGTGCTCATATCTTGGTTGCGGGAGACGGAATTGTCCACGTTGTTTTCTGTGAGATACTGGTCGCTACGGTGGATGGATGAGTTCATGGACTGATCCAAAGATCGGTCTACGGACTCATTGTTCGTTGTCAGGTGCGACTGTTGAATATCCTGCGTTTGGTCGATGTTCAGGGAATATTCGGACCGCATGTCAATATTACTGCCGGGACCGTTGGTGTCAGCAAAGTTAACCTTGGGAGATTCGTATGGTTCGGCATAGCCGTCCGCTGTAGGAATCCATGGGGCCATGGGCGTTTTTGGCGGAGAGTACGGTGCGGAGTGCTTGGTATGATGAATGACATCGCTGGGCCAGCTTTGGGTATGCCCGAAATACATGCCATGCGGTTGTGTCATCTTGGAAGCTGGGATGGTGCCAGCTGGTGAGATGGGTACAAAACCGGACAGGGTGGGCATGGAAAATCCCACCTTGGGTGTCATGGGAACAGATCCCGCAGGGGAGATGGGCTGAATACCCATTTGTGGTGCGATGGCAACGTTGCCAGTTGCGCTGGTCGGGGGTGCCCCTGCTGGTTGGGCCGGTGCTCCTCCGCCTCCACCAGAAAGCCCGCCGCCGCCAGTAGATGGTGTGATCGCAGGCTTGCCCGACTCTGTGGAGATGGGGACATTGGCTCCGCCGGATACGCCGCCCGAGCCAGTATTATTCATATTGATGGGGTTGGAACTGCCAGTCTGCCCCGAGCTTCCTGCGCCGGTAGATTGGCCGACTGAATTGCCGCCGGTGTTGTTCTGGACTGTGCCAGGACCACCGCCTGTGCCAATATGTGCGGCACCAGTGTTGTTGACTGCACCGCCTCCGCCTCCGCCACCACCGCCGATGTGTGATGCGCTTGAACCGCCGCCGACAGCTCCGCCGCCAAACGAGCCGCCCGTACTGCTTGTCCCTGCGAGGGAGCCTCCGCCAAAGGATGCGCCTCCGGCACCTGCATAGGCACTGGCGTTGCTGCCCCCGGTTGGGCTGGAATAGGGAATTCTGGCCATAGATGTGTCGATCATCACGCGTGCAGGAGTGGTGTCAATGGGCACATGGCCCGGTTCTCCCGTAACGATTTGACCGGCTGGTCCGGCTTGAAATGAGCCTGCTGGCCCGGCTGTCACCTGACCGGCTGGTCCGGCTACGATGAAGTCGGTTACACTCGACATGGACATGGGTGTCTCTCCCCGCCGCGAGCAGACCTTCCATGGTCTGATTGATGCCCACCCCGGGGCATTTCGGCATATATACAATATACGAACGCCAAAATGTCAGTCAAGGTCTATAATCGTTCCCGATGTGGATGAGTGGGAAAGGTGGTGCTTTTTCAAAAAAAAGACGCGGCAGGTGATCCTGCCGCGTCTGATAATTCATATGGCTTTGTCTAGAAATTGGAAGCGCTGTTGCCAAAGCCGTTGGCGCGTGTCCCGCCGCCTACAGCCACACCCGCGGCTTTCAGTTTGTTTTCCATCGCCGTGTTCAACTGGTCACGCAATTCCATGATCTGATTCTGTTTTTCTTGCACTTGTGTGCGCTTCATCTTCTCAGGCAGATCGCTGTCTTCAAGCTCTTCTACTTCTTGTTCCAGTTTTTCAATTTGCTGTTTGAGCATCTTGATTGTCTGGTCGACAGCGGAATCTTCACTTTGATCGGATTCGCCAGAACTTTCCGGAGCAATCAGGGCGCGTGCTTCTTCGGAAATGGTCACGGTATCCCCTTGAACAGGAGTTTTGATCTCCATGCTGGTTTCATCCGCTGTCTTTTCGGCGGAAGGTGCGGGCTTGATGCTCAAGGAATCCACAAATGTAGATGTTTGTTGGGCCAAAGATTCGATAGCCATGACAAAACGCTCCTTCTATAAAATTGGCTCGACCTTCTTATAAGACCTATCGGCAAAGAGTCCGTTATCTTTAGGGTGTGTGAACGTCTTTTTTCTGTTTGTGTTTTCGAGCCGGGTAATATGAGTTGAGAATGCGGTCATACGTTCCATCTTTTTTCATGAGTTTGAGCGCGTTGGAAAATTTTTCAGCGATGTTTTTTGTCATGCTTCTTTTGGAAAAGGCAAGATACGTCTTGGGTTCGTCCAGAGCTATAGGTGCACCCTTTGGTCCGGTAATTATTTCGAGTAAATATTGAAAGTCAGGTTCGCTGATGATTTGTCGGGCAGTATCTATATTTGTGATGAGCATATCTATGCGGCCTTGAGCAAGCTTGGTGAAATTAAATCGAGGGTTGGAAACCAGTTCTCTTTTTTTGAAACGAGTCTTTTTTAGAAACGATTCGAGGTGCGGGCCAAAATAATAACCACGGACCATGCCGAGAGTATATTGTGAGTAGTCATATCGGTCTGGCGAAAAGAGGATGGATTCCCGGATTCGTTTTACTGCGATAATTTTTACCGCATACAGTGGCTCTTCGGGATAATGAAACCATTGCTGTCTTTCGGTGTTTTTACTTGCTTGAAAAAGAGCATCTGCCTCGCCTTCCTGCGTCATATGTAAGGCTCTCTTCCAAGGCATGATGGTGATTTTTGCTTCGAGTTCCATACGTCGGAGGCCTTCGCGGACAACATCCGCCATTGCGCCCTCCACTTTGCCGTTCTCCTCGTAGGCGAGCGGAGGTGCGAGCATGGTGACGATTGACAGATTTTGAGCCATGGCAAAGGAAGAAAAAAACAAACAGAAGAGTATTGCGTATAACGGTGAGGCTGTTTTCATAATGAGGACTATATTACATTGAGGCATGTGAAACAAGAATATGGGCAGTTTTCAATACTTGGTTGCCTGACCTATGGAAAACACGCTACCCTGCATTCATATATTCTGCACACATGTCACGCGAGGCACCATATGAGCGTCATCAATCTCGAGTATCTCCTCAAGCCCAAATCCGTTGCGGTTATCGGGGCGACCAACGATCCACGTAATGCGGGTAATATTGTCATGCGCAATATCATGGCGGGTGGTTTTATGGGGCCGGTCATGCCTGTCTCTGACGAGGCGGAAGCCATCGCGGGTGTGTTGACCCATCCGTCGGTCAAACACCTGCCCAAGACCCCGGATTTAGCCGTGGTCTGTTCGCCCCTTGATCAGGTCCCCGAGATCATTCATTCCCTCAAGGAACGGGGGACCAAGGGCGCCGTGCTCATGGGATCTGGTTTCGCTTCCATGACACCTGAAGAGCGACTGGATGTTAAATCCACCATTCTTGGTATTGCCAAGCCTCCTGAAATACGGATTATCGGTCCCAAGTCTCTCGGCTTCATGGTCCCGTCGCTTAATTTGAACGCCTCTTTGGCTTATGGGGCTGTAGGGCCGGGCAAGGTCGCTTTTATTTCCCAGTCAGATTCTCTGTTTGCTACGGTTCTGGATTGGGCCATCGACAAAGGCATTGGTTTTTCTCACATGATCGCTCTGGGAAGTCGTATTGATGTGACCTTTGCGGATATTTTGGACTACCTCGGTTCTGATCCTTTGACCCGGTCCATCATGCTTTATGTGGAATCCATCAAGGATGCTCGCGAATTTATGTCAGCAGCCCGTGCCGCGTCTCGCAACAAGCCGGTGTTGGTTATCCGTCCCGGTCAGGCACTGGATACCGTCCTTGGAGATGTGAAACTGTTGGAGACCGGTGATCGTCGACTTATGGATGAGGTCTATGACGTGGCTTTTCGGCGTGCCGGTATGCTTCGGGTGGAAGATATTGACGGACTTTTCGATGCGGCCCAGACGTTGGGAACGCCGAGACAGGTATACGGCAAAAAACTCGCCATTCTTACTAACGGAACTTCGGCTGGAATTCTTGCTGCGGATCGACTTTTAGGTGGCGGTGGAGAACTGGCTCCGCTTTCCGATGAAACCATCAAAGCCATCGACGGTATATTGGGATCGGAAAACTGGTCCCGTGCCAATCCTGTGGATATTCCATTTAATGCAGACGGCAAGGCGTACTCCGCAGTGCTTAAGTTGCTTATCAAGGATAAGACTGCCAATGGTATATTGGTTATGCATGTGCCATGGATGGCTCAGCCCGACAGGGAGGTGGCCGAGGCTCTGCGAGATTCGTTGAAGCGGGTCAAACGCATGGTGCTTACGGCGTGGCTTGGTTCGGGTGCGGCAGAAGAAGCCCGCGAGGTGTTCCGCAAAGCGGATATCCCGACGTATGAAACTCCGACTCAGGCGGTGCAGGCTTTTCTGTATATGGCTGAGTATTTGCGCAACCAGGAGATGCTCATTGAGACTCCCGACTCTTTGCCTACGGACTTCTTCCCGGACACATCCAGCGCACGAGCTATTGTTCAGAAAGCGCTTGATGATGAGCGTGATTCCCTGACTGAACCTGAGGCCAAGGACATTCTTGCGGCCTATGGTATCCCTGTGGTTGAAACACGTATTGCGGTTTCGGCAAAGGAAGCGGTTATTGCCGCAGACGCATTGGGATACCCCGTAGCGTTGAAACTTCGCAGTCCACAGATTCCACAACCATTCGATGTGGGTGGGGTCATGCTTGATTTGGAGACCCCGGAACGGGTTTGGGAAGGTGCTGCTTCCATTCTGGCCCGGTGCACTCGTGAACGTCCCGACGCCTATATTGAAGGCTTCACAGTACAGAAAATGGGACGCAGGCCCGGAGCGCATGAACTTTCCGTGTCTGCCACCGTGGATTCCGTGTTTGGGCCGGTTCTTCATTTTGGACATGGCGGTATGGCTCGCGAGATGATTCAGGATCAGGCCCTTACTCTGCCTCCGCTTTCCATGTCCTTGGCCAAGGAATTGGTTAGCCGAACTCGGATAGCCGCCCTGCTTCGAGGGACTCCATCTCAGTTGCCGGTGGATATTGATGATATTTGTCTGACTCTGATTCAGATTTCACAGCTTATAGTGGACGTGCCGCAGATCATGTCTATTGATATTAACCCATTGTATGCAGATTCCGAAGGCGTGCTCGCTTTGGGTGGCAAGGTGGAGATAGCACCGTTTGAGGGTGAGGGAGAAGCCCGACTTGCCATTCGACCCTATCCTCGTGAGCTGGAAGAATGTGTGGTGCTTAAGACTGGCCGTCAGGTGACCTTGCGTCCTATCCGCCCTGAAGATGAAAAAACACACCGAACATTTTTGTCCAGCCTGTCTGACGAGGATTTGCGGTTGCGGTTCTTTGGTGTGGTCCAGCGCGACTTCGATCACAAGGACATCGCCCGTTTTACCCAGATTGATTACGATCGAGAGATGGCGTTTATTGCCACGGCACCGGATGAAAGAGGAGAACCAGAAACTTTGGGGGTCATGCGAACCAATACAAGACCGGATAATTCCGAAGCGGAGTTTGCCATTGTGGTTCGATCCGACCAGAAAGGCGAAGGTCTTGGGTCAATGCTGTTCCATAAGGGTATCCAGTATACCAAGGAACGCGGAACCCATGTGCTGGAAGGTCAGACCATGCGCGAGAATAAAGCCATGCAGGGCTTGTCCAAGAAGTTTGGTTTTGTGATCACGCCTGATCAACACGATGAGGATCTGGTGAATATGACGTTGGATATGGAGAAGGTGGATATTTAATATATGGACCTCCCTCCAATTTATCATCATACCGGGCTTGAAGCGAGCGGTGGGGCGACGCGGGTTGCCCGTCTTCTCATTTCCGGTCTGAAGAAGCAGAAAGTTGAAACGAATTTGAGCTTTGAGCTGGCTGAAAAGGCGGACGGTACAGCCATTTTGCCTGAGGATTTTGGTCGTTATTTATCTGATGTGGCTTTGGGGCATGTGCATTGTACCGGAAACTGGCCAGCTTTGCTGGGTTCCATTGCTCCGGGGCGGAAAATCATTATCACCATGCACGATTGTGATCTGTTTACCGGCGGTTGCCCGTATCCATTGGACTGTCCTTCTCTTGACGAAGAATGTGCGGAGCCTTGTCCAAGAAAATTTCCAGATTCTTCTGTGATCCGAAAGGCGAAATGTAAACAGGTACGACGATTGGAACCGACATTGGTAGCTCCGTCGCGCTGGTTGGCTCGTTTGGCCCGGACACATCTTCATCGTACAGTGGCCGTGATTCCCAACGGTATCCCATGGCCCAATCGTCCGCTTCCCAAAGCTGCGGCGAGGCAGCAGCTCGGTATTAACCCCGCTGCCAAGGTAGTGGTGTTCGCGGCCCATGGGGGGATGACTGCTGCTTATAAGTCGGGTGATGCGTGGCGGGGTATATGGCAGCAACTCAAGGATCGACACCCGGAATTATTGTGTTTTGCTGTGGGTGGCGACAAAGAAGAGCGACAGGGTGATCTTGTGATTTGGCCTTATGTGGAACGTCGGAAGCTTTCTTTGCTTATGACGGCTGCCGATGTGTTGCTGTACCCCACCAAGGCGGACAATCATTCACTGGTTATTCTGGAAGCCATGTCCCAAAATCTACCCGTCGTGTCCTACGCTGTGGGCGGTGTACCTGAGCAAATCACTGATCGTGTTACTGGTATGCTTGTGCCGCCGGGGGATCAGGCCGCATTTCTGGATGCTGCCACCACGCTTCTGGCCAATCCAGTCATGATTCGTCAGATGGGTATGGAAGCCTACTCCACCGGGCAAAAACGATTTTCTTATCAACGCATGGTCTCTGGGTATATGCAGTTGTATTCTCGGACTCTCAATAGTCATAATCAGTAAGTAAAAGCCCCCTGTATCACATGATACAGGGGGCTTTCCGCTGAGGTTTTGATCTAGGTCAGCTTCTTTCTGAGGTGTGATCTCAGAAGTATGGCAATAAGGTTCATGCCGAGGACCAGAGCCACCAGTACAAGAGAGGTGCCGTACTGGAGCGGAAGGGTTGCTTCGGGGTCGGTGGAGGAAACCGAAAGCGAGTATATCTGGTAAGGCAAGGCCATGACTTCGTCGAAGATGGATGACGGAAGCGTTGGATTGTAACTGGCCGCAGCGGTAAACATGATCGCCGCCGTTTCTCCGGCGGCGCGGGAAATGGACAAGATTGAACCGGTCAGGATGCCGGGCAGAGCTGAAGGGAGTACCACTTTGAAGATGGTCTGCCATTTGGTGGCGCCAAGTCCGAGTGAAGCTTCGCGGTAGGTGTCTGGAACGGATCGTAGTGCTTCTTCAGAAGTGCCGATGATGACCGGCAGGATAAGCACCGCCAGCGTCATGCAACCTGCGGCGATGGACACGCCCATGCCGAGACCGCCGAGGTCCCGCGAGGCCACAAAGAAGGCCATGCCGAACAGTCCGAAGACAACGGACGGCACGCCTGCCAGATTGTTGATACACAGTCGGATGATGCGCATGAATGGACCGGGCGTTGCATATTCATGGAGATAAATGGCGGCGGCGACACCCAGTGGCAGGGCCAGTCCCATGGAGCCGATGGAAAGATAGAAGGTCCCGACGATGCAGGGGAAGATGCCACCTGCAAGACCTCCTTCTGTCGGCTGTCCGGTGAGGAAATCCCAGGAAATGGCGGGTAAACCATAATAGACCATATAGCCGACGATGATAAAGAGCGCGAGGCCGTTGATGGCGACCGCACCGCGAAACATGCCGAACCATACTTCTTGTGTGAATTTGCGTCGGAAGCGTGACCTGGCGGTGTCCGGGATATTGGAATCGTTGATGACCATGTCATTACTTATCATTTCAGACATTTCCTTATACCTAGAGGCTTGCAGAGCCGACTTGTTTATATTTGTGTGCGATGTGATCGGCTAGAAGGTTGAACAGGAATGTGATGAGGAACAGGACCATGGCGATGGCGAAGAGTGAGAAATAGTGCATTTCCAAACCGAAACTTGTTTCGCCCATTTCTGCCGCAATGGACGCGGGCATGGGCCTGACCGGGTCGAAAATCGAGTCAGGGATACGCGCTGCGCCACCAGCCACCATGAGTACGACCATGGTTTCACCGATGGAGCGGGACATGCCGAGAATAACGGCGGTGGACAGACCGGACAGGGACGCCGGGATGACGACTCGCCAGATGGTTTCGAAGCGAGTGGCACCGAGAGCCAGTGATCCCTCACGAAGTTCGGCGGGGACAGAGTGAATGGCATCTTCGGCAATGGAAGTGATGGTTGGAACCGCCATGAAAGCGAGCATGATCGAGGCGTTAAGCATGTTGACGCCGAAACGGATGTCAAAAATATCAAGGAGAAGTGGTGCCACGACAGCCAGACCGAAAAAGCCGATGACCACGGACGGCAGTGAAGCCAGCAATTCAACCATGGGCTTGACGATTTCCCGGACTTTGTTCGGAGCTATTTCGGCCAGATAGACGGCTGTCATAATGCCGAGTGGAATGGCGATGACCGAGGAGATGAGCGTCACCCAGACAGATCCCATGATGAGCGGCAGAATACCCCATTGGGGATTTTCGGAAACGGGTTTCCATTGTCCGCCGAAGATGAAATCGAAAAAGTTGACGCCCTGAAATTTTTCGCCCATGGCGTCAAAGCCCATGAACGTGGGCAGGGCTTCTCCCACCAGAAAATACATGATCAGGCCCAGTGCGATGATGGATGCACTGGCGGCGATCAAAAATCCGGCCTTGATGGCCTTTTCCTTGCGTGTGCGCGAAAGCATGTATGGAGCCTCTTTTCAAGCATGATCCCGCCGGGGTGCGTGCGCACCTCGGCGGGAATTGATTTTATTGATTCAATTCGGCTTACTGCATGGGGACGAAGCCGACTTCGGCGATGATCTTCTGACCGGCAGGAGACATGACGAAGTCGATGAAGTTTTTGGTCTCACCAGAGGGCTGGCCGCCGGTGTAGAGGTTCAGGCCACGGGACAGCGGGTATTCGCCGGACTTGCCGGTTTCAACGGAAGCGACAACGCCGTTAACCGTGATGGCCTTGACCTTGGGGTTCAGGAAACCGAGACCGACGTAGCCAATGCCTTTTTTGTTGCCGGAGATCTTGGCGGCCATGGCTGCGTTGGAAGGCATACGGGAAACGAGATCAAATTCGTCTTCCTTTTTCATGACTTTCTTGTGCCATACTTCATACGTACCTGAGTTGGTCTCGCGGGAGAACAGAGCTATCATGCCCTTGGTGCCACCAACGTCTTTCCAGTTGCGGATCTTGTCCTGATAGATATCCTTGAGCTGAGCAGTGGTCAGTGCGGAAACCGGGTTGGAAGGGTGAACGATGGGAACCAGGCAATCCAGAGCGATCACGAACTGGACAGGGGTGATGCCGTTGGCCTTGCATTTTTCAGCTTCGGCGGACTTCATGTCGCGGGACATCATGCCGATGTCGGCAGTCTTGTTGATGATAGCCTTGGCTCCATCGCCGGAACCGGTAGCGGAAATGGAGAAATTCACACCGGGGTGTTTGATTTGGTAGGCGGCAACCAGTTTTTTCATGGCCGGGTCAACGGTTGTGGAACCTTTGACGCGGATTTCAGCGGCGTTAGCCAGAGCGGATACACTCAAAATTGCCAGTGCAACAAATGCAATCAGAAGTTTTTTCATCATTTTTCCTTCCTTGAAATTATGTAAAAAAAGTACAGTCCTCGATGACGTGTTGCGTATTGATAGACTCACCATGTTACGGTTTCGTGACGGAGAATCGAAAGCTGAGTGACAGTTCTGGGTGCGGTTTGACAGATGCGCCACTCTACCAAACCTTATGCGGCTGAAGAGAACCGTTGTTGGAGCGCGGTGCTCTCCCCCAAGGCATTTCAAGTCTATTGCTTCGTTGGTCTCAGGAAGAAAGAGAATTCAGATGTGTTGTTTATTTAAAACGTATGAATTTTGCCGAAGGCGACACGAAAAGTTTGGGAAAAGGAGAGGGTGGGGGCTGGGGGAAGGGGAGGGAAGAACCCTTTTCAAAGGGTTTTCCCTTCCCTGGCCACCGGAGGCATTTTTAAAATAAAGTAGTCACAATTTTGGCCTTTTCGCCGGGGAGAATGGCTTCTCCACCTTTGAGAATGGCTACTCCATTGGCTTGGGAGAGGCCAACCATGGGAGGGACATCTTTCCCTGCCAAAGGTGTCGCCGTAAGCTGTGAACCTTGCAGCGACAGAGCGCATTGAACGAGCCACTCGCTGCCGGGACGTGCGCTGATACCTTGAGTGAATCGGGCCATGAGCGGTTCGGATTGGTCAGGTAATCCACGCAAACGGCGGATGACGGGCAGGATGAGCGCGTGAAAACAGGCATGGCCTGCGGCGGGCGGTCCGGGCAGGCCGAAAAGCAGAGTGTTGTCACGGACAGCGGCAAAGACGTGGCGCCCCGGTCGTATGTCTACTCCTTCGAAAAGCATGGTGAATCCGCTTTCGAGAGCCCCTGTTTGTGCGAAATCCCGTTCACTTCGGCCTGTGCCGCCGGTTGTGACGATCAGCTCGGGAAGTATCGGGGCATTGAGCATTGAAATAAGTGTGTCTTTGTTGTCGGGGACGACTGTTGCGTCGATAACAGCAACGCCGCTTGATTCGAAAAGCCCGCGTTGCAAGACGAGATTGTCTGCCGGAAAACGGGTGGGATCATCATGGATGGTCGGGTCTATCAACTCGCTGCCAAGCGCAATAAGCCGTGCCGTGGGGGTGGGGTGAATTTTGATCAACCCGGTTCGTGTGCGGGTCATGACGGCTGCGGCCTGCGGCGATATGATCTGTCCTTGTGGGGCAATGAGCGTATCTGCATCGATCTCACCACCGGCAGGGCGGACAAACCAGCCCTTGCGGACAGGCTCACGAACAATGATGGTTGATCCGTCGATTTCAATGTCTTCTTCGGCCAGTACGGAATCGGCTCCGTCTGGTACAGGGCCACCAGTGAGCACTCTGGCCGCTTCTCCGTGGCCGAGATGTTTCGGGTCTCGGGATTCCGCGTGTATGGCTTGTTTGACCTCAAGTCGGACCGGGTTCAAAACAGTTGCCCGTTCAATATCGACCGCGCGTAAAGCATATCCATCCCTGACAGAGCATGCGTTTTCCGGGACCTGACAAGCAGCATTCACAGCCTCGGCGGTGGCATTGCCGACACCTTCAAAGGGCGGCACTACTGTTGGCGGCATGGGTGATGTCTGGCTTAACAGGGTGCGAAGAGCGCGTTGGCGGGGGATAATACTGTTCATAACCGTCCTTATCGTCGAAAGTATGGATAAAATAGAGTGGCATCGGTACGGATTGATGTAAAGAGTCGTCGATTTTTTCTTTGCGCTTGCGTATAGTCATTTTTCCTGCCAAAAGGACCAAAATTTGACGAAAATGAGGGGGATATATGCAACCACAGATTATATGCATTGTCGGAAAGAAAAAGTCCGGCAAAACAACTTTCATTGAAAAATTGCTGCCAGAGTTGAAAGCCCTTGGGGTGTCCGTGGGGGCTATCAAACACGACGCTCATTCTTTTGAAATTGATCATGAAGGCAAGGACTCCTGGCGGTTGAAACAGGCCGGAGCTGAGACCGTGGTCATTTCTTCGCCTGACAGAATTGCCATGATCAAGAGTGTGGACCATGAACATACCTTGCCTGAATTGGCGGAAAGCCTGTTCCCGGGAAAACACATGATTTTGACCGAGGGTTATTTCAATTCCGACAGCCCCAAAGTTGAAGTGCATCGTGGGGACGTGCATCAGAATCCTTTATGCACCAGACAGAATCAGGATGACAGGAATATCATCGCCATGGTGACAGATCGGGGCGTGGATGCGGATGTGCCCAAGTTCGGTCTTGATGACGCCAAGGAAGTCGCTGGGTTTCTCGCACGGAAATATCTTGGCTGGGTCCATAGCGGCATGTGGAGTAGCGACGAGTAATTTTCTCGTGTCGTAGGCATGGAAATAGTCGCGATTGCAGGTGTGTTTGTCCCTTGATTTCAGCCTCCCTGGTTGACAGATTTCTTTGGGCCTCGTAGTGGTCTAAAGAATATTTAGAGTATTGACTGTCCCGTGCGGATGTGGACGGTCGATTCCGGCAACCAATCAGGGTGGGTGCACATGTTCAATCCGAAGAAAGTTCCTTTTCGTTTCAAGCTCGTCAGCGGTGTTGTCTTTATGGTGGCAGTTACGGCCATCATTCTTGCCTGTGGTATCATTTTTCAGGTCAATTCCGTCTTGGATGGATTGAATCTTGATCAAGCCAGTCGAGACGACATTATCAATGGCGTCTTGTTAATCAGTGCCATTATAGTCACGTGCGGAATACTGGTCTCTTTCCTTGGCGGCGCCATTTTGGTCAAGACCTTGATCAAGCCCCTTTCCAATCTTTCCGAGTTTACGCATGAGGTGGCCAAGGGCAATTACAACGCCACTATCCACTATGAAGCCAAAGATATCATCAGTGAAACGATCGATGCCGTGCAGGATATGACGGCGGAACTCAAGACCAAACTTGGCATGTCACAAGGCCTGTTAACCAACATGACTCAGCCTTGTGTGGTTGTTGATCAGGATGAAGTTATCACTTTTTTGAATCAGCCTGAACTTGATTTACTTCAGATTGACGAACCTCCGGAAACTTTTATTGGTATGCCCATGGCTGAATTCGTTTATGGTGATGCCAATCGATCCACCATGCTTGGTCAGTGCATGCGAGAAGACAAAGTCATCATCGGTCAGGCCACCGCTGGCGAAGGGCGCAAGGGCCGTCCATATCATCTGCTCGTGGATATTTCACCGATTAAGGATTTGGATGGGAAGATTGTTGGTGCTTTTACTATCCTGACCGAGACAACCGAAATCAAGCAAAGTGAGCAAGAGGCTAAACATCAACATGAATTGCTCATGGAAACAGCCAAGGAAGCCGATTCCATCGCAGATCAGCTCGACGCCGCTTCTTCTCTGCTGACGCAGCAGGTGGACGAGGCGAGCCATGGTTCGGATATTCAACGGGATCGGGCCAGTGAAACCGCTACGGCTATGGAACAGATGAATGCCACGGTTCTCGAAGTCGCTCGAAATGCCGCTGACGCCTCCAGTAATGCGGAGGGGATGCGCAGTATCGCTGAAGAAGGAGCCGAGTTGGTGCATCAGGTGATCGGTGCGATTCAAGGCGTTGGTACACAGTCGGCACAACTCAAGGAGTCCATGGCCGGGCTGGATAAACAGACTGAAGACATTGGGGCTATCATGCAGGTCATTGATGATATAGCCGACCAGACCAACTTGTTAGCGTTAAATGCGGCTATCGAAGCAGCCCGTGCCGGTGAAGCCGGACGTGGATTTGCCGTGGTTGCGGATGAAGTGCGCAAGCTGGCAGAGAAGACCATGGACGCGACCAAGGAAGTGCATGGGGCTATTCAGTCCATCCGCACGGGTACACAGGAAAATGTTGCGGCCACGGAGAATGCGGTTGCTTCAATTCAACAGTCCACGGAACTGGTTTCCAAGGCCGGTGAATCCATGCAGCGCATTCGGGAAAGTGTGGACACAGCTGCGGATCAGGTTCGCTCCATTGCCACGGCAGCAGAGGAACAGTCTGCGACGAGTGAGCAGGTCAATCGGGCTACAGATGAGATCAATACCATTTCAAGTGAAACAGCTCACGCCATGGGCGAGTCCCGGGCCGCGTTAAATGATTTATCCACCCTAGCCGGATCTCTCAAGGAATTGATCGGACGTATGCAGTCATAGCACAAAGTCCACTTCTCTTTCGTTGATCAGTGGAGTATGACGACCTCATGAAAAAGACACTTATCACCGGCGGTGCCGGATATATTGGTTCCCATGCGGCCAAAGCCTTGGCTTCTTTGGGGCGTGAGGTCGTGGTTTTGGATTCTTTGGTTGCCGGCCACCGTGATTTCCTCAAATGGGGCGAGTTTGAGCAGGGTGATCTGGCCGATCCTGCGTTTTTGAGAGGCGTTTTTTCCCGACATGATATTGGTGAGGTCCTGCATTTTGCCGCGTTTATTGCCGTGGGAGAATCCGTGGCAAAACCTGACATGTATTACGGAAATAACGTTCGTAATACTTTGAATTTGTTGGATGCCATGCTGGAAGCCGATGTGAAGCGACTGGTTTTTTCATCGACGGCTGCAGTGTACGGAGAGCCGGTAACTGATGTTATCGCTGAAGATCACCCTCTTTCTCCGTTGTCTCCCTATGCATGGTCTAAACGGATGATTGAGCAGATGTTGGCTGATTATGATTATGCCTATGGCCTCAAGCACATATGCTTGCGATATTTCAATGCTGCAGGCGCAGACCCTGATGGTGAAATCGGCGAACGGCATCAGCCGGAAACGCATCTTATCCCGCTTATTTTACATGCCGCGCTTGGTTTACGCGATAATATTACCATCTTTGGAACGGATTATCCCACTCCAGATGGTACCTGCCTGCGTGATTATATTCATGTTACCGACTTGGCGAATGCGCATGTGAAGGCGTTGGAGTTTCTTGAGTCGGGCGGAGCATCGCGAGCCTTCAACCTTGGCAATGGCAATGGTTTTTCGGTACGTGAGATTATCGATGTAGCGCGGGAAGTTTCGGGTAAGGATATCCCGGTGACAGAATCTGGCCGCCGTCCCGGAGACTCCCCGGCTCTTGTCAGTTCAGCCAAAGCCGCGCGTGAAGTGCTGGGATGGAAACCGCAGTTCGGCGATGTTCGAGACATCGTGCAAACCGCTTGGGATTGGCACCAGAAAGACCTTGCATAAGTTTTTTTACAAAGGAAAGACGAAGCCCCTTGTCCATTTCATGGATGAGAGGCTTTTTGTTTGAATGAAGTACGGATAATCATTACGCCATCGCCAGCCGTGCCAATTTCGGCGTCATTTCTCCGGCTTTTCCTTGGAGGAAATAGTCGCTGGTCGTGTAGCTGTAGTCCGTATCATAGAGATTGATTTCAATGATTGTCCCGCCACGATTTTTCACGATATACGGAATGCGTCCGGCAGGCATGACTTGTCCTCCTGTGCCCACGATCAGGCAGACGTCCGATTGCTTGGCGAGGTCTGTTGCCGCGTGGTGTACTTCAGTGGGAATGCCTTCACCAAAGAAAATGAAATCCGGCTTGAGCAATCCTCCACAGGCTGGACAGGCCGGGGGAAGCTTATCCAGAGAAATGGAATGAGAATCGAAAAATGTGCGGCAAGTCATGCATTGCATACGCCGGGTGGAGCCGTGATATTCGTGGACCACTGAGCTGCCCGCAGCCTGATGCAATGAGTCAATGTTTTGCGTGACGATTCCAGCCAGTTTCCCTTGGCTTTCCAATTGGGCTAACGCAATATGCGCCGGGTTGGGTTTGGCTTTCCCCAGCATGTCAAAGAATATTTCCTTCAGGAGCGGCCAGACTTCATCTGGGTGCCGTTTGAAGTATCCTTTTTCAAATTTGTCCGGGTCATATTTAGACCAGACTCCTCCGGGGCCGCGAAAAGGCGGTATGCCGGATTCCACGGAAATCCCCGCGCCGGTAAAGGCCATGGTGCAGCGTGCGTTTTTGAGTGCCTGAGCTGCATTCTCAAGGGCGTGATTGGACATGGTGCCTCATTGGCCGACAACGAAAAGTCGCAAGTCGCCGTTTTGATCATGGTTGACACTGAAGATGGCAGCCCATCTTTCGAAACATTCCTCTTTAAGTTGGGGTGGTGGGCGAAGGAAAGTTTGTTTTATGGGGATTTCCGCAAGAACGCTCTTGCCTTTGACGAAAATTAAGCTCCATGAATTCGAGCCTATTTTCTTTCCTTTATATGGGCGTCCCAGTCTGTTTTTGAGAGAATGTTCTTCGCCCGGCAGGAGGATACAAACGACGTCCCAGTCGTAGTATTCCATGAGCGCATCCAATGAAAAAGTATCCCCTACATAGGTTTTTTGTTTTTCGATGGCTCGGACAAAACGGTCCTCCATGTAATTGTCGGTGTAGTCAAAGAGAAAGACCGTGGCAAAGGCCACAAGGAGGCCCGTAAATACGGCCAGTGCGCTTTTTGTCTTCATGTGCATGGGAACCTCCCTCGTTCGGCGTGCTCCCAGATTGCTGTTCTTATTATCTATAATATATAACTGTCAGGGAAACAGGTCAAATGGGTAATTGAAAAATAGAATAAAGGAATCGAGAAGGCCCTGCTGTTTGGTGAAAATTTAAAATGAGTAAATTTGCCAAAAAGGGCAATTCCGTTTTGATATTTTGCTAAAAATGTAAAGAAAAGCCGCTGTTTCAAAGAAAAAGCGTCCAAATAGGGCTGGTTTTTATGGTCTTCATTTTGCATGAGTTGAAAGAAAGATATGAATTGTGAATTTTGTTTTAGGTTCGATATACCATCGAACCAAGACAGCCGGGTATATGCGAGGTTTGAGAGTCCCTGTGCCTACCCGGCACGTGTCAGTTATCTCTGCATGACTGACTCATCGGTCGGGAGAGAGGAAAGGCTCCCGACCGATTTCTTTTGTTTGAGCTTTAGCAATTTTTATAAGTGAGATTGATGCCGTCTAGTATTTGTTTTCCCCTTACTTTTTGAACGCTACCATCCAAAAATGTTCCTTTACTTTTCCCGCCTGAAACTTAGAGTTGGAAAAACAAGGAAACATTATGCCCATCAAGATACGAGTCTTTTCTGATTTTGGTTGACCCTTTTGCTATGTCGGCACGGGGATTGTCGACCACCTAAAAAATGAATTTGATATTGAGGACACATGGGTTCCGCACGAACTGCACCCGGAAACTCCGGTGCAGGGGCAACCAATGACTGAGCGCTTCAACCAGTTTGATATTGATCAGGCCGTCATTACATGTAACCAACGAGGTAAGCCGTATGGAATTGCCTTTGGCGATATGGCCTTGTTGAGCAACACTCGACTTTCTCTTGAAGCAGCAGAGTATGCTCGCGAGCATGGAGCTTATCACGCATTTCATGACGCGGTCTTCAAGGCCGGTTTTACGGACGGAAAGAACCTCGGCGATATGGAAATCTTGTTGGACGTGGGTGAATCCTGTGGTCTTGGTCGGGCAGGGCTTCAAGCGGCCCTTGAAGAACACCAATATACAGAGCTCGTCGCAGCAGGGTCTGAAGCAGCACGTGCCGCTGGCGTGACCGCATTGCCGACCTTTATTATCGAGAGCTTGCCTCCCATTACTGGAGCAGTGCATGAGAATGTCTTCCGCAAGGCTCTGCAAGAGGCCGTTGCTTGTCAGGTAAATTCTCTGAAAAACAAATAACTGCAACGAACCGCAACAATGGATGAAGTATGGCAAAAAAGACTGAGATAGCAGTGTTTTTTACAGGTGGAACTATTGGAATGTCTCCGGTTGAAGGTGTGCCAGGAGTCGCTCCCGGCGGTAACTTCGACCAACTGCTTAAACAGCTTGTTCCCCAAGGTGAAGATGTATCCTTGCGGCCTGTTTTGTGGTCGGACAAGCCGAGTCCTCACATGACGCCGAAGGACATGTTTCAACTTGCCAGGGACGTTGAAGCAGCTTTGAGTGAAGAGGGTGTCATCGGAGCTATTATTTTGCATGGCACCGACACCTTGGTCGAAACAGCCTACATGTGTGATCTTGTCATTGATTCGGACAAACCGATTATTTTGACCGGGTCTATGCGCTACTATTCAGAATCCGGGTATGACGGCATTCGTAATTTGACTAATGGTATTCGTGCCTGTCTGCTTCCGTTGCCTTCAGGTGTCGGCGCCTGTATTTTGATGACCGATCGTATTTTTTCTGCCCGTGAAGCCGTCAAGGTGAATTCTCTGAATGTGGATGCATTCGAGTCTCGGGAGGCTGGGGTGGTTGGATACGTTGCTGGGGAGTCCGTCGTTCTGGCGAGGCGACATTCTACCCCCAATCGGAGGCGGAAAATCAGCCCGGAATCCATTGATGAGAATGTAGCCCTTATTACCGCATATACGGGAATGGACCGATCATTTATCGATAATGCTAAAAGTCTTGGAATCAAGGGTGTTGTCGTTGAAGGGTTTGGCGCAGGCAATATCCCGCCGGAAGCCGTACCCGGCCTTGAAGAGTGTATGAAAGACGGTATCCCTGTAGTGTTGGCAACCCGGTGTATCGAAGGCGGGGTTTGGCCGGTGTATGGATATCCCGGCGGCGGCGCAGACCTTGAGAGCAAGGGGGTTATCCTCTGCGGAAGGTTGGGTGGTCCTAAGGCGCGAATTCGGTTGATGTGCGCCCTTGGGCTTACCTCGGACATGGATGAAATTCGGAGATTGTTCGACGAAGTGTAATCCTTGAAGTGATTTTTTATAGGCGCCTTCCCGATTTGGGAGGGCGCTTTTTTTGTTGTCCGTAGGGTGACTTGATTGAGAAGTATGTCAAGGCGCTTTTATATGCCGATCGTCTGCTTTTTTATGACATTCGTTAACATTTGTCGGGTTATTCGAAATCCGTGCTATCTTTTTTGGGTGCGGTCATAGTGCCGGGCCGCCGGGATGCGCTCCATTAACGAGTGAAAAGAGAGGTAACGACTATGGCAACGAGTGTGATTGAGATTTGTAACAATGCACTGCTTGATTTGGGTGAGGACGTTATCATGTCCCTTGGTGACAATTCCAAGGCTGCTGGACTGTGCAATCATCGTTGGCCTGCCGTGCGTGATGCCGTTTTGCGGTCCCATCCGTGGAATTGCGCCATGGCTCAGGCTGAGCTGGCCGCTGGGACAGTGGCCCCATTGTGGCGGTGGGAATACAAGTACAACCTGCCTGTGGATTTTTTGCGCATAATTCAAGTGGTGGGTGTCAATGGGGAAGAAGTCCGTGATTGGGAGATTCAGTCCAATATTATCTTGTGTGATGAGGAAGCACCGCTGTTTATTTCCTATGTCCGTTGTGAAGCGGATCCCAAGAAATACGATTCTCTGCTGGCCGAGACGCTCTCGGCGCGTCTAGCCGCGACTTTGGCATATCCACTTTCGGGGTCCACCGCGCTGGCTCAGTCCTATTGGAAGGTTTATCAGGATAAATTGCGCGAAGCGCGGGGGGTAGACGCACGAGAAGGTGTGCCGGAATCGGTCACTCCGAAAAATTGGTTGGGAGCGAAAATGGGCGCACGGTAGGTACTGAGGTCAGAAAACGGGAAAAAGAAAACAACACGTATAACTTACACGCAAAAGCGGGCAGAAAATATTGTTTTGCCCGCTTTTGCACATTGTAAAAACAGAGAAGAACTAAAAGAAATAAATAAGTCCAACCCGAACGGTGTTCATTTTATTTCTCTGTCCAAAAGAGGCCGTGTTTGCACCTGTGGAATTGTCAACGCGCCCATAGTTCATATGCAATCCTTCCAAGCGAAGTCCCCAGGATTCGGATATTTCCATTTCTGCACCTGCTCCGACAACCCAGCCTATTTGGTTTTTCGTGCTTGAATAGGAATCCTTTGGGTCCACATTGGCACCATCATAATCTGTGAGTTTATTCGTTATATTTGCGACAGCTAAACCGCCTGTAATATAGGGGAAGAAATTATCGAAAACATAACCAACGCGCCCTCGGAGGGTTGAAGACCAGTTGTGTGTCGATTTAACGATTTCATCATATTGCGACGTATCGAATGCATCGGAAGAGGCATCAATCTGACCAAAATTGAAATCTGCCTCGAGTCCTGTCACCCAATTATTGATTCGCCAATTATAGCCTCCAACAAAGCCACCAATAAGATTCGAGTCGTCATAGTTGAACTCATACCCTTTTGGATGAGTTGAATATCCGTCGCTGTCGATAATAGTATTATCTAATTGTGCTCCACCCAAATGGGCTCCGAGATAAGGCCCGGAAAAATTGTCTTTCGCAAAGGCCAAAGGACACAGTAAACATACAAAAATACAGGCTATCAGGTTTTTTTCACAACAGACTTTATCATTATGCGTCTCCAGAATAGATACTCAGCATGAATAGGAATGGCTATATTAGTGCCTGAATTTTTTAAATAGAACTAGTTCTTTTTTAATTCACCTTGAGCAGTGTTGCATAAAAGAATTCATTGAGCGGAGAATTCGGTGGTGTGGTCCATTCTTTTTTTACCGAAACTTTGGGGTGGGCACTGACGAATTTTTCGATCAACCCTTCGTTTTCTTCTGGATTTAAAGTGCAGGTGATGATGGCGATTTCCCCCCCCGGAAGGAGATGGTCGTAGGCGTTTTGCAGAATCTCGGTCTGGAGGCGCGTCAGGTCGGCCAGATCGTGGGGTTTGCGCTTCCATTTTGTGTCAGGCCTGCGAGACAGGACTCCCAGTCCGGAGCAGGGAAGATCGAGCAGGATGGAACCGGGCTTTTTCGGCGGAGAATCCGTGGCCGCATTGGCCACAAAAGTTTCTACGTCAGGCAACTCTCGTTGGAGCGCGGCCAGACGACCTCTGTGTGGGTCAGAGGCGAAGACTGACATGTCCTTTTCGAGCAATATCCGAGTCTTGCCGCCACGTCCGGCGCATGCGTCCCAAATGGGACTGTTCCATGTTTCGGGATCAAGTGCTTCCACGGCCTGACGGGCCGCAAAGGATTGTCGGGACATGGGCGGATCGGGTTCTCCCTCAAAAGAGGTCCCTGCAGGCAGGGCAAAGCTCATACCTTCGATATCGATAATCTCCGGCCAGCCGGCAATCTCTCCGTACAGTTCTTCTGCTTCGGGATGACCATACAGATTAAAGCCGAGGGCTGGTGCTTTGAGTTGTGCTTCAAGATACTGGGTGGCGTCTTTTTCTCCGTATTCCCGCCACCACAGGTCAACCAGCCATTGCGGGCAGGAGTACCAGCGACTCAGAAATTCGGGCAACGATGCGTCCTTACGGAAAAAATCCGGGTCGTGAGCAGTGTCGCCCAGTTCGGATACTCGCCGGAGAACGGCATTGAACAGACCGGCAAGTCGTGCGCCCGGTTTGGATTTGGAAAATTCTACGGCCCAGTCCACGGAAGCGTATGCGGGGACTTTATCGAGAAAGAGGATTTCGTAAGCCGCGACACCTATGGCCAGACGCATTTTGGGTGTCAGTTTGCTGGGATCCTTGAGGAACCGCGACAATACATATTCTATGCGTTTTTTGTAACGGAGATACCCGTAAGAGAGTTCAGTGGCGAGGCCCGCATCGCGGGGGTCAATTTCGCCGGAGGAGAGCGCTACATCAAGAGCAGCCTGAATGTCCTGCTTATTCATGAGGCAGCGGAAAAGTGCTTCGAGCGCCACCTGCCTCGCCGGAGGAAGGGGCTTTATTGAACGTGCTTGCATTCAGGAATCATTACTCTCAAAGTGGTCATTGTGCAAGCTGCATGTTGCCTTTAGATATGGAAAAAGCCTCTCCACTCTCATGATTCCTTTAAAGAAGCATCAATGTGAAGAGGCTATTTTACGTGGTAAGGCGTGTGCAGGTCTATTCGAATACTTTTTTGGCTGCGTCAGCAGCATCGTCAGCAGCTTGGTCGAGCTGTTTGCCCGCTTTTTCCATGGGGCCTTCTTCACTGCATCCGAACGCAGGAATGAGCATGGTAAGCACACAGGCAACCAGAATAAATTTTTTCCATGTTTTCATAACTTCCCTCAATGTTTTATCTGTTTTCCAATCGACAGCTTTGGCTGTAATACGCTGTCCCATCACCCATGTCCGTCATCATGGGCTTGATGATGACATTAGCATTTTGTCCATATTTCATCCACCCGCCACGACGGATGATAACCGCACGGGGGTGCAGGTCCTCTACAGTATCAACCTTGACCTGCATCGCGCCTTCCGGTGTGACGAGGTAGGTGTCCATGGCTGGATTGAGTGCGCCCCATGCCGGATTTTGTTTAGACACAAAAACCACCGGAGCTCCAGCTTGATCCTTCTCCGGGATTTGGGAGTGAAGATATTTGCCACTCACCAAAGAGAGGAGTTGCAAGGGGTAATCCGGGTCGCGTTGTGGCTCTGGGTGAAGCTCTTCCGGGAAACGATATAACCCGTCCAGATGGCCGAACTGCATGTTTTCAAAGGCCACGGAAGGGTGGTGTACTTTAACGAATCCGTTTTCCATGAGTTCATCATAAGAGATGTCGGCCTGCTTCAGGCCTTCCCTGATACAGGTCTCGCTGTCCGGGAAAGTGATGGGGTCGGTCAGGCGTGAGCCTAAGTCGCTGTATATGTCGAAGTCGGATCGGCATTGACCGCGTGGTTTGACGACTGCTGCACAGTGGTTCACGTAATTGTGGACAAATGAGCCGAGCACATCTTCACGTTCAAACATGAAGGCGGGCGGGAGGATGACATCAGCTTGCATGGCTGTGTCGTTCATGAATCCGTCCACTACGACCACAAAGGGTTTGGCAAAGGCCTCGACTACCGAAAGGCAATCCGGGACCTGATTGACGATGTTGTGCCCGTCCACCCAGATGAACTCGATGGGTGGGGTCGCTTTTTGTATTTCAGCACCAATGTTTTGGATGAGAAGTTCACGGCGTTTGGCCGAGTTGCCTCCCGTGACCAGATGCTCCCAAGTACCGAGATCCCGGCTTGAGGAAACGTTGAAATATGCTCCTCCTCCGGGAACGCCGATGTTGCCGGAAATCATTGCCAACGCATTGATGAAGCGGACGTTTTCGCCGCCAAAAACATGGCGTTGGACACCCCAGCTGATGATCGTGGCAACGTTGCCTGTGTCGGCATACCAGTCGTAAATCATCTCGACATCCGAAGATGATACTTCGCAAGCCGAGCACAACTCATTGAAACTCATGCCGTCGATAAGACCTCGAAGGGCGGGCCAGTTGAACGTACGATTCAGAACCCACGGATTGAGGTCGCCGGCTTCCAGGTAGAGTTTGAGGACAGCGGCAGCCAGAAATCGGTCTGTGCCGGGACGGATAACGACGTTGACATCGGAAAATTCTGCGGTGCCGTCTCCGCCGGGGGAGATGGTCAGCACCTCGGTGCCGTTTTTACGAGCCTTGTGGATGAGCGCGAGCTGGTGGATGGAACATCGTGTCAGGTCGCGTCCCCAGTTGATAACGCGGCTGGCGTTCAGGATATCTTCAGGAGCGTTGTGGTTGAGGATGCCAAAATCTCGGATGGACGCGGTGATACCTGTGTCGTCGCAGACCGCGCCATATGTGGTGGAGGACCCAAGCTTGTTGAAGAGAATGTCACTCGCTTTGCCGAGTATTCCACGGTAGCCGTGTCCGTGAATGTGCAGAATGGATTCAGGCACAGCTCGTGCTGTATCCAGTTTTTTTACCACCAAATCCATGGCTTCATCCCATGAAGCTTCTTGAAATTTACCGTTTTCCTTGATGAGAGGCGTGACAATGCGGTCCTCGGCGTCAAGACGTTCGAAATACCGGCTGCCTTTTTTGCAGCAGAAGCCTTTGGTAAACGGGTGCTTGGGATTGCCTTTGATGGATTTTTTGTCTGTGTCGACAAGAAGGGAACAGGCGTCCCCGCAGTCCATGGTGCAGGCCGTGGTTATAGTCATGATCGTCCTCCAGCCATAAGTTTGGAGGAGTTTTCTTCTTAGGTCAAATGCATATCGAGTGCGATAGCGTGTTTGTTTTTATCAGAGAACAAGCATCTGCAGTTTGTGATGGATCTAAGAAAGGGTTTGCCAGAGGAGTTTCATCGCGAGAGCGAGCAGGACACCACCGAGGAATTTTTTGACTGTGCCGGGACGCATTTTTCGTTGCATGACCTTGGTGCCAAGGTACCCTCCGCCCCATGCAGCAAGGCCAGCGAAGATAAGCAGTCGCCAAGAGACGGACCCCATGGCAGCGTAAGCGGCAAAGGCCGAAAGTGAAGAGAATGGAACGGCGAGAGCCGTCACTGCGGCTACTTTTTTGGGATTGAATCCTTGCAGGATCATGAGTGGAGAAATAAGTCCGCCCCCGCCTACGCCGAGCAGACCGGAGAAGAAACCGGCGACGATCCCCACCAGCAGCGGGCCGAAGACAGGTCTATCTTTTCGGTATTGATCGGCATATTTTGAACTTTTGAAAAAGATCATCATGCTTCCTGCGAAAATGAGAAAGCCGATGAAAACTATGAGTACCATGCGGGTCGGCATAAGATGTCCCACCCAGGCTCCTGCCGGTGCCAGAAGGATAGAGGCCACGATGATGGGTACACCAAGGCGAAAGTCGAGACGCTTTTCTTTGATATTGGAATAGGTCGCACCGAGCATGGAGACGGCATTGACAAACAGACCGGTTGGTCGTGCCATGCTCAAGGGGACCCCCATCCATGTCAGGGTCGGAATGAGGACGAGGGCTGAGCCGACGCCACCCAAGGCAAAAATGAAACTCAGGCTGAATGAGAGGATCGCGATGATGAATTCAAGGGTGGACATACCATAATTCTCGTATAAAAAATAAGCCGCGTCGCGTCAGAAAGTCTGCTACGACGCGGCATAAACGCTAGATTTTAGCCAGCGGGCCGGGTTTGAATGGCATGACCATGTCTTCCAGCGATGCGGTCAGTCCTTTGACTTCATCAAAGCCGTTGGCTCGCAGGTAGGCAAAAGCGATGGCGCCACGGAATACTGCCGCGCAGAAAGTCACAATGAATTTATCGCGGGGAAGTTCATCCAGACGTTTCGGCAATTCGTCGAGCGGAATATGTTTGGCAAACGGGAAGGCTACGTGGGCAACTTCTTCGTTGGTGCGGACATCCAGAAAAAGGAAGTGATCGTTGCCGATTGCGTGGCGCATATCTTCAACGCTCATGCCATGTTCGCCAGCTCCAAAGAATTGAAAGTCCATTTCTTCCAAGATGTCATTGAACTCGTCCATCAGTAACTCCTTTATCATTGGTCAAGAGGTAATGCTTGGCAAAAATGCCAAGTGTTGCTGAAAAAATAATCAGGCCCTTTGCCTGCTCTGTTCGTCGTCTGAATCCGTATTTGATTTCTGCAACAAACTTTTTGGAAAATACTCCCGTGATTTAATGATGTCAATGCCTACTCATATGTTCATTGAGTTGAAATTGATTTATCGTTTGTGCGTGAGTTGTGAAAAATGACGAAAAAAAGGAGCGTTCAATAGTCATTTTTTGACAATTGGCGTCGAATGGTCTAACCAAATTCGGTTCCAGCGACCTGACAATTATTAAGGATATTGAACGCGACATGGCGAAAGTACAAAAAATCAAAGGATTCGTGGACCTTTTCCCAGAAGAGGCCGCCAAATTCTCATTTATGGAGTCTCAGGCCCGTGAGGCCTTCACGCGATACGGGTTTGGCGAATTGCGCACACCCATTTTGGAAAAGACGGAGTTGTTCCAGAAATCCATCGGTGAAGATACAGACGTGGTGGGCAAGGAAATGTTCACTTTCCCTGACCGCAAGAATCGTTCCTTGACCATGCGACCTGAGGCCACGGCAGGTGTTGTCCGTGCATTCATCGAATCAAAAACACATCAGCCCGGCAAGGTCTCAAAATATTTCACGTTCGGTCCGATGTTTCGCTATGAGCGTCCTCAAAAAGGCCGTCAGCGTCAGTTCCACCAGATCAATGCCGAAATTTTTGGTGCTCCCGAAGCACAGGCTGATGCTGAGCTGATTCTCATGCTCCGCTCTTTTCTGAACAGCCTCGGACTGACCAAGCTGACTATCGAGTTGAATTCGTTGGGCTGCCACGAGTGTCGTCCCACCTACAAGCAGGCTTTGGTGGATTACTACTTGTCCAAGGATAAGGAGCAATTTTGCGAAGACTGCCAGCGTCGTATGGAAACCAATCCGTTGCGCGTCCTTGATTGCAAAGTGCCTGCCTGCAAGGAATTAGTCGCGGATGCCCCAAGTATAACCGATCATTTGTGCGAGGAATGTGAAACACATTTCACAGATGTGAAGACCATTTTGGATGGCGCCGGTGTTGCCTACGAATTGAATCCCCGACTGGTGCGCGGATTGGATTATTATGTGCGTACCTGTTTTGAGGTGGCGTCCTATGACATCGGTTCCCAGACCGCCGTTGCCGGTGGTGGCCGCTATGACGGCCTGATTAAGAATCTCGGTGGCGCAGACTGTCCTGCCACGGGTTTTGCCTGCGGCATGGAGCGTTTGGCTCTGTTGTTGGATCAGGTGGAGTTGGACAAACCTGACTTTTATCTCGCAGTAGTGGACAAGGGCGCGGCCAACGCCGCAATGCTCTTTGCCCAGCAGCTTCGCGACAAAGGTTTTAAGGGCGAAACGAGTTTTTCCGGCGGGTCCATGAAGTCCCGCATGCGTGCGGCCAACAAATCCGGCGCAAAAGTCTGCCTGATTATGGGTGGCGATGAGTTGGCAAACGAGACTATCACCGTCAAGTACATGGAAGAAGAGCGTGATCAGGAAACCCTGAGCCGTTCAGAATACTTGGCGAAATTATAAGTATGACTATTGCGGTTCGGCAAAGCTCGGACCGACATCATTTGAGAGATTGGAGAAATAATGTCTGAACATCAGGAAGAACGGGACTACGAAGAGTTTCGCGTCATTGAAGACCTTGCCGGTTGGCGCCGTACGCATCACAATAACCAGCTGACCGCGGCCAATATGGACGAGGAAGTCTGTCTCATGGGTTGGGTCCAGTTCCGACGTGACCATGGGGGATTGATTTTCCTCGATCTGCGTGACCGTGAAGGTTTGACTCAGGTGGTCTTTAATCCTGAGGAAAATGCAGAGGTACACGAACGCGCCCACGCCATCCGCCCCGAATACGTGGTGGCAATCAAGGGCAAGGTCCGGCCTCGTCCCGAAGGTATGGCCAATCCGAATATGGTCACCGGTGAAGTGGAGATTGAGGTTTTTGAGTACAAATTGCTTAACACCTCCGATACACCGCCGTTCCCCATCGAAGATCGTGTGGAAGTGGGAGAGAACCTGCGCCTCAAGTATCGCTTCCTCGATCTGCGTCGGCCTTCGTTGGCAAAGAATTTTATTATTCGCAACAAGGCTGCCCAGTCTGTGCGTCGCTATCTGGACGCCCTCGGCTTCCTTGAAGTCGAGACTCCGGTCCTGACTAAGTCCACCCCTGAAGGGGCGCGTGACTTTTTGGTGCCCAGTCGCGTCAATCAGGGCGAGTTCTACGCTTTGCCCCAGTCCCCTCAGTTGTTCAAGCAGATGCTTATGGTTTCCGGCATGGACCGGTATTTCCAGATCGTCAAATGCTTCCGCGACGAGGACCTGCGCGCTGACCGTCAGCCCGAGTTCACTCAGATCGATATCGAAATGTCCTTCACCGACGAAGCCCTGATTCAGGATATGGCCGAAGGTATGGTCAAAACCCTGTTTAAGGAAACTATCGACGTGGAACTGCCCGCCGAGTTCCCTCGCATGAGTTTTGCTGACGCCATGAATTATTATGGTGTGGATAAGCCTGACCTTCGTTTCGAGTTGAAGCACATCGACATCACCGATGTGTTCAAGAATTCCGGCTTCAAGGTTTTCGCTTCTTCCGAACTGGTCAAGGTCATGCTCGTTCCCGGCGGTGCGACCCTGTCCCGCAAGGAGATCGATCAGTACACCAAGTTTGTTGAGATTTATGGCTCCAAAGGCCTTGCCTGGATCAAGGTCAAGGAAGACGGCGAATGGCAGTCGCCCATCGTCAAGTTCTTCTCCGAAGAAGAAATTGCAGAATTGCGCAGCCGCACCGATTGTCAGCCCGGAGACATCCTGTTCTTCCAGGCCGGCCCCGCTGACATCGCCAACGCTGCACTCGGCAATCTGCGTTGCGAAATAGCCAAAGATATGGACCTCATTGATGACTCCGTGTTTAAGCCGGTTTGGATTACCGACTTCCCGCTGCTTGAATACGATGCTGAGGAAAAGCGTTACGTTGCCCGCCATCACCCCTTCACCTCCGCCCTGCCTGAGCAGATGGAAGTGTTGGAAAAAGATCCCGGCAATGCCATTGCCCGCGCTTACGACCTGGTCATGAATGGCTACGAGGTCGGCGGTGGTTCCATCCGTATTCATACCCCGGAACAGCAGAAGCACATGTTCGCTGCTCTTGGTATCGATGAAGAAGAAGCCCGTGCGAAATTTGGTTTCCTCATGGACGCTCTGAAGTTCGGTGCACCGCCCCATGGCGGCATCGCCTTTGGTTTGGATCGTCTCATCATGATCCTGACCGGTTCCAAGTCCATTCGTGACGTGATCGCTTTCCCGAAGACGCAGAAGGCCACCTGTCTCATGACAGAAGCCCCGTCCGAAGTACCAAACAAGCAACTCCGCGATTTGGGCATCCGTTTGCGGGAAAAGAAAAAAGAAGATTAAGGATTGAAGATGCGAGAGAAAAACCTTTTGAGAAAGGTTTTTCTCTCGCGCTCTCCTTTCCCAAACTTTTTATCGCTCGCTTCGCTCGGAGTTATGCGGGTTTGAAAAGAATCGCCACGAATATTTCGATGGTAAGAGGTTGGCGGGTCACAAAAAAACTCGCCTTTTGAATTTTAGGACTTATTGATATAAAACGAATCTGTTTTCGTTTCGTCGCGTATAATTTCCCTGATAACGAATGCCTTTCCAGCGGCGTTACAATAAGTTTTGGAAAGGAAATGGGATAGGGGTCTGGGGAAAGGGAAGAGGGAAAACCTTTTTCAAGAGGTTTCCCTCTTCCCTTTCCCCAGCCGCCGGAGGCAATATAATGAAATTAGACATATGCACGTGGCCTGACGAGGTCTTGGCTGCCAAGGCCGAACCTCTTGGAGAGGTCACTCCCGAGTTGAAAGAACTCATCGAAAACATGATCGAGACCATGTACGAGTCTGATGGTGTGGGGCTTGCCGCTCCACAGATTGGCGAGTCCATCAGACTCATCTGCGTGGATCAGACCGGTCCCAAGGTTCGTGGTGATTTGCGAGTGCTTATTAACCCGGAAATCGTGGAATGTGACGGTGAAGTGGAGTCCGAGGAAGGCTGTTTGAGCTGCCCGGAACTGAGCACCAAGGTCAAACGATCCGAACATGTCGTGTGCAAGGCTCTGGACCCGGACGGCAAGGAAGTCGTTATTGATACCGCTGGTTTTTTGGCTATTATATTGCAGCATGAAATCGATCATCTGGAAGGCGTGACCCTGGCTGATCGTGTTGGTCGTCTGAAAAAGGCAATGTACAAAAAGAAGGCTCTCAAGTGGAAGAGATAAATACCAATTCGACATCTCCCGAGTCCTGGGGCGCAGTGGATTTGAAGCCGTTGCGTACAGTTTTCATGGGGACGCCTGATTTTGCTGCCGAGGCACTGAGTATTCTGCTCGCCTTTGATGCCGCTGATGTTGTCGGTGTTTATTCACAGCCGGATCGTCCGTGTGGTCGTGGCAGGCAGTGCAAGCCGTCCGCAGTGAAAAAGGTGGCGTTGGAAAACGACATCCCCGTGTTTCAGCCTGAAAATTTCAAGGACCAGAAAGCTATCGACGAACTGGCAGCACTCAAGCCGGATGTGCTGGTGGTGGCTGCTTACGGGTTGATTCTGCCTCAGGCCGTGCTTGATATCCCGACTATCCATCCGCTTAATATCCACGCCTCCTTGTTGCCTCAGTGGCGAGGCGCGGCTCCGATTCAACGGTCTATAGAGAACGGCGATGTGGTCACTGGCATTTCCATCATGAAGATGGAAGCCGGTTTGGACACCGGTCCGGTCATGGTACAGCGCGCTCTGCGTATTGGTCATAATGATCACGCCGGGGCCATTCATGATGAACTGGCTAAACTCGGTGGTATTTGTATCTGCGAGGCCATGGCCCGGTTACAGACCGGAGCCTATGATCTCAAGGAGCAGGATAACGAAAACGCCACCTACGCCAAAAAATTGGAAAAGAAGGAAGGCGAAATCGATTGGAACCGTCCTGTTGCGGCCATCCATAACCAGATTCGTGCCATGTATCCGTGGCCTGGTGCCTTTTTTGACTGGACCAACCCGGAAGGTAAGACCATTCGTTTGAATGTTGCGCCGGGTGAACCCTCCGAGGATTCCGCCCCCAGCGTGGAGCCGGGAACAGTGTTGGGTGAAATGGACGGCAAGCTCGCCATTGTTGCCGCTGATAAGATTTATTTGACCCCGGAAGTGAAACCTCAGGGCAAGAAGGCCATGGACGCCACGGCTTTTGCCTGCGGGTACATGAAGGAATGTAAATAGAAGGCGCGACATGAGTCCTCTCCGATCCATACACAAGGCGCGTAAACGTCTCTTTATCGGCCTGATAAGTTGCGCCTGCCTGCTGGTTTGTCTGTTTCTCATGGCTCTGTGGGTTGTTCCCTATGTGGGGCTTGAGAATATACACCCCGCAGCCAAATGGGTGCTGGGTGGTGTACTCGTTATTTTGATCGGTGTGGTGTGCGTCGCCTACTGGGGTTTGTTCCTGAATATCGTCACCAAGAAACCCCTGCCCGGAGCCAAACGGTTTCGTGGTCTGACCATCAAACTTTTCCTGCCATTGATGGTTATGCTCGGTCGGGTATTCGGTATTGAAAAAGAATTGATTCGGCTGTCGTTTATTTCGGTGAACAACGATTTGGTGCTGGCCGAAGCGGGCCGGTATGCTCCTGATAAGATTCTGTTGCTTATGCCGCATTGTCTGCAGAATTCCCGGTGCGACAAACGACTGACTTACGATATCAACAATTGTGAGCGGTGCGGAAAGTGTCCCATTGCCGGACTGCTTGGTTTGCATGATAAATATGGGGTGAACTTGGCTGTGGCCACAGGTGGCACCATTGCCCGTCGTATCGTGGTACAACTTCGGCCGCAGATGATTATTGCCGTGGCCTGCCATCGTGATTTGTCCAGCGGTATTCAGGATACGTATCCGTTGCCGGTGTATGGCGTGCTTAATCAACGGCCCAATGGCCCGTGTCTCGATACCACCGTGGCTTTGGATGAAGTGGAGGCCATGCTTCAGCGTTTTATTGATTTTGACAAGCTTGCTGCAAAAACGTCTGAAACGGGCAAGACCATTTCCACCGGACAGGCGGCCAAGTCTTTCTAGTTTCTGTCTTGGTTGCCGGTGTGTGGCGTTCCCTTTACAAATCGCATCAAATGCGCTCAAAATGGTCCTCAAATGAAAAGAGTTCTTCTTCACATATGTTGCGGTCCGTGTTCCATCACCACCATCAAAACCCTTCAGGATCAGGGACATGATGTCACTGGATTGTTCTATAATCCGAATATTCATCCTTTGATGGAGTATGTGAAGCGGCGTGATGGCTGTCTGGAAGTGGCGGAAAAGCTCGGCATCAAGGTTATCGTCAAGGATAATGAGTATAGGCCGCAGGAATGGTTCCGCAGTGTGGCCTACCGCGAGACCAACCGTTGTTTTCATTGCTATGCTGGTCGTATGGAGCGCACATCCCAGATAGCAAAAAAGGGTGGGTTCGATTTCTTTACCACCACGCTGCTTTACTCCAAATATCAGAAGCATGATGATATTTCGAAACTTGGACAGGATCTCCAGTCCGAGAAGACGCGTTTTTTTTACCATGATTTTCGTGAAGGCTGGCAAGATGGCATCGTGATCTCCAAGGAATGGGGAATCTATCGCCAACAGTATTGTGGCTGTCTTTACAGCGAAAATGAACGGTACCAGCGGGAGTTGGGGAAATAACCATGCGCACGTTGTTCGACCTTCTTTTTCGGCGTGAAGTCGTTCTTATCGTATTTATGATTCTCAAAACCATTGCCGCCGTTTTTTCCGGGGTGACCGTCAATTCCAATGAAATATGGGGTATTGGCATCCTTGCCGTGCTGACCTACGGGGTTATTGCATGGTTCGCTTACAAGCGGCGGGTTATCTCCATCTGGGCTTTGTCCATAATCATGCTCTATGAAGGGGCCGGAACATTACTCACGTCCTGGACGTATTTTGCATCATCACCAGCCTTGGCTTCTCTTGGTTTCGTTGTCGGAGTGTACCTCATCCTCGGTGGTCTGGTCGTGTTCTCCAGCCGTCATGGTCAGGGATAGGTCATGGGTAAAATCTACGGCGAGGGAGTCCCTGTAAAGCCTGCGTTCCCGGAAGTTAGCAGCCGAAAAAAAGGGACGAATCCCAATGGCAAAGGACTATACCTGTATATCCATGTCCCTTTTTGCAAATCTCGTTGTTCCTATTGCAATTTTCACTCGCAATCTTTTAACGATGTCACCTTTGCGTGGTACTATAAGCTGTTGCTGCAAGAGATCGCGTTGTGGGGTAGGCGACTGAAGCGACCGGTCTTGCGGACTATTTATTTTGGCGGTGGTACTCCGAGTCTTATTCCCCTGAATCAGCTTGATCAAATCATGAAGACCCTCGATAAGCACTTTGTGTTGAGTGAGGGCATGGAAGTGACGTTGGAGGCCAACCCTGATTCGGCGCAGGACGTCAGTTATTTCAGAGGGCTGCTTTCTATCGGATTCAATCGTCTTTCTCTGGGGATGCAGAGCGGTAATGACCATGATCTTCAGATCATGAACAGACCGCATTCCGCAGCCATGACCATGCAGGCGTATGCCAATGCCCAGCGGGCGGGGTTTGGTAATATCGGACTGGACTTGATCTGGGGGTTGCCCGGTCAGCGGCTTAAGGCATGGCTTGACCAATTGAAGGTCGTGGCTGAAATGCGGCCCGAACATCTTTCCGCATATAATCTGACGTTGGAATCCGGCACACTCATGGCGAAGCGGTGTGGTGAGTCCGGTGATTTGACCCTGCCCACGGATACAGAGCAGGGACGGATGTTTATTTATGGGGCTGAATATTTGGAGTCCATGGGATACATGCACTACGAGGTGTCCAATTTTGCGCGTATGGGGTTTATGTCCGTGCATAACTCCGGGTATTGGGATGGGTCCGATTATCTTGGTCTTGGTCCCTCAGCGGTGTCCACTCTTGGTAAGCGTCGCTTTACTACGCCTCGATACATGGACGAATACGACGCCTATGTGCGTGGCGACATGGTTGGTAATGACTTCGAAGAGTTGACTGAAAAAGATTTGCTCGCGGAGATGATTATGCTGTCCTTGCGGACCAGTCGAGGTCTTGATCTCAAGGCGTTCAGGGAGCGGACCGGGTATGATCTGGTGAAGCGACAGGAACAGTTGATTTCGGCTTTACACCGTGAAAATCTGGTGCGTATCAATCAGGGACGGCTCAGATTGACCAAGAATGGAATGCTTGTGTCCAACGTTATTATTCAGCGGCTCGCTTTCGGAGAATAGCAAGGGGGATTCATCATGCCTCAATATACCGGCATCAACCATCTGGCCATGGTCACTGGCGATATGGATGGCACTATCCGGTTTTGGCGCGACCTGCTTGGTATGCGTCTTGTCGCCGGACTCGGTCGGCCCGGTTACCGTCATTATTTTTTGGAAATTTCCGAACAGGACATGATCGCCTTTTTCGAGTGGCCGGATGTTGAACCTCTTGAGGAGCGGGATCACGGATTTCCGGTGAAAGGTCAGATTGGTTTTGATCATATTTCTTTTGGTGTGGTTTCGGATGATGATTTGTGGGAGATCAAGGACAAGCTTGAGGCGGCTGATCTTTGGTGTTCTGAAGTGGTGGACCACGGTTTTATCCATTCAATTTACGCCTTTGATCCTAATAATATTCCCATTGAATTCAGTGCGCCTGTAGCGGGTGTTGATCTGCGAAAGACACCGATTATAGCAGACTCCAATCCCAGTACCGAGGCCCGAAAGGGTGCTGAAAAGCAACCCGGAGTCTGGCCCGATGTCGTACGTCCTACCCCTGAGAGTGAGCGGGATGTGTACGAGGGAGAAGGGCAACAGGTGGTTGATGGATTGCGGCAAAGGAATGGGGAATAGCTGTGTCTGACATGTCGTGTACGCTTCCGTTTCATGCGCCTTGCCGGACTGCTGCTTTCATTCGACGTATCAAGCGATTCACTGTAGATGCCGAAGCTCTGACCGGCCCGGATACAGGTGAGGTGCTCAAGGCGCATACCAACAATACAGGCTCTATGCTCGGACTGCTCAGGCCCGGTTCTACCGCGTTGCTGTCTCCGGCAGTCAATCCGAACCGAAAGCTTAAGTATACTCTGGAGGCATTGGACCTCGCTGGGACCATGGTTGGTGTAAATACGTTGACTCCCAACCGGATGCTTTACAAGGCTTGGGAAACCGGCACTTTATCGGAGATGGATGGCTACGAGTATTTCAAGAAGGAAGCCAAAGTTGGACAGAGTCGGCTTGATGCCTTTTTGTCTGGCGAGCGTGGCGATCTTTGGGTGGAATGTAAGAATGTCACCCTGGTTGAGGACGGTATAGCCTGTTTCCCGGATGCCATCACGGAGCGGGGGCAAAAGCATTTACGTGAACTTATGGCACTCGCCAAGACCGGGGCGCGAGTGGCCCTTTTCTTTTTGATCCAGCGGTCTGACGGAGAATGCTTTGGGCCAGCGGATTTTATCGATCCTGTGTATGCCGAACTGTTTTACGAAGCGATGGACAAAGGCGTCGAAATGTGGCCCTACGTTGCTTATGTGAATGAGTATGGAATTACTCTGGGGCAACGACTTCCTGTCGTTTTGCCGTGACCGCTTTCAGCTGGACCAGAACGCTGTCCTGAACCTGCCAAAGAACCCTTTGAAAAAGGTTCTCTGGACCCTCCTAAACTTTTTGGTGCGCTTCGCGAAAGTTGTCGTTTGTAAAAAAATATTCTTTATATAAGTAGCTTCGCCGCAGGCGACACGGGATTCTCAAGGCCTTCGTCCTTGAGCCGTCGGAGACGAAATTATCTGATAATCCGCCGCAGGCGGTTTTCTATTTCTTTTCAAGACAGACTTTTTGACCTGCTTCCAACTCTAGTTCTTTTTTACGGAGTTCGCGTCGGAGTTCGGCTTCTTTATGCCGTCGCTTGGTTGTCTCGTTTTCAAGTGTGAGCGGCGGAACCGGGGTCGGTTTGCTGTCTTCACCCAACGCCACGTAGGTCAGATAGGCGGAATTTGTATGCCGCACTTCTCCGGTGGCGAGGTTCTCGGCCTCCACCCGGACGCCTATTTCCATACTGGACCGACCTACATAGTTGAGGCTCGCCTTGAAGGTCAGCAGTTCACCCATGTACGCAGGTTGCTTGAAGGCCATACGGTCGATAGACACTGTGACGACATTGGTGCGTGAGTGTTTTTTTGCGACCACTCCACCTGCCGTATCGATATGCTTGAGGATGACGCCACCGTGCAGATTGCCGGCGGGATTGGCGTCTTGTGGCAGGACCAGATGTGTCATAACCACGGCGGATTCTGTGGCGGATTTCGGTTCCATATTAATCCCCTCGTGTTTTTCCGAATTGAACGCGGGCTTCCCAGACCAATTTGCCGACCTTGCGGCCGAGGTCTTGCTGCCGCGCCTTGATAAGGGCTTCGGCGGCATCCGGGTTGCCCTGCTGCTTGAGCAAGGTGGCTGATTCGATGTCGCGCAAATGTTTTTCGCACTCATGGATCATACCTGAAAGATTCAAGGTCTCGAATTCCTTGGGGACACGGACGCTACGGACTTTCTTGCTCATGGCCACCTCACATGTTTTCACTTTGTCATTCAAAACGATGACAGAGCGTGGCCTCATGGTCAAGGGGGTGATTGACGAGAAGTTGCGGTATTAGCCGGTTTGAGGCATGATTCCGACCATGCTTGATTCTCCTGTACTTAGAGGCATCGTTCGCAATATTTGCACCACCGTGACCATTATCGGGCTGTGTCTGCTTGGTTTGGTTGGTCTTGATGCCTATGAAGGCACTCTGGCCGCCAAATATTTTTCAGGCAGTCAACTTGTTGCAGAACACCATACGTACGCCCTGCTTTTGGCTCTTCCGGTGCCTTTGCATATTATCTTTATCGGTTTGATCGTACAAAAGCGATGGTTGTCCGAACCGTTGGCCCGTTTCGCATGGTTCGGAATCGTCAGCTCCGGCCTCTGGTTGGGGGCGGCGTTGGCTGTGAAGATGTTCCTGCTTTAGCGTGTCTGTTTTTGTAATGAAAAAGCCCTGATACCAATGAGGTATCAGGGCTTTTTTGTTGAATGAAGATGGGACTACAGTACTCGGCAACCGTCTTCGGTGACCAGTATTTCGTATTCCCAGCGGATGCCGCCCCATTCTGGGTCGTAGAGGCCGGGCTCTACTGTGACAACCATGCCAGCTTCCAGTACGCCTTGTGCCCCTCTGGACAGGCTCGGGGGTTCGTGGGTTTCCAGACCAACGCCGTGGCCGAGACCATGGGTGAACAACGACTCCACGCCAGCCTTTTCAAAAACGGCGTAGGAAGCCTTGTAAGCGTCTACAAAGGGCAGGCCGGGACGGATGATGTCGATGGCGGCCTGTTGAGCCTCACGCACTTGATCCATGGTTTTCTTGAAGCGGTCAGATGGAGTGTCGCCGACCCAGAAGGTGCGTGTCTGATCAGAATTGTAGTCCAGATACCGGCACCCTGTGTCGATGAGGACCAGTTCATTATCGCGCAGCTTGGTTTCACCGGGGATGCAGTGAGGTTTGGCCGCGTTGGGACCAACTCCGACGATGGTGGAGAAAGCCAATTCCTCGGCTCCCTGTTCACGGAAGAATTTTTCCACTTCCCAGGCTATTTCCACTTCGGTTTTGCCGGGGATGAGCTGCCCTTCAATGTATTCGAAAAGTTCGTGGTTAAGTCGAATGGATTCTTCCATGCGTCGGATTTCTTCGTCGTCCTTGTACAGGCGTAGGCTCTCAACCACGTTTTCCGTGAGGGTCAGTTGGACCAAAGAGCTGAGCTTGTCATAGTCGAAAAGATGCAGTGCTTTAGGCTCGAATCCCATGGAGGTGACGCCTTTTCCCTTGAGGAATGAGCAGACTTCATCGTGTTTTCTGGCCGTATAGATGCCGATATTTTTTTCATCCCAAACCTGTCGGGCCGCATCCATGTACCGGGGATCGGTGAAGAGGTAATCGTCGCCATCTGCCGTAATGAGCAGCCAGCCGGCGGATTCATTGCACTGCGGATCATGCAGTTCAAAGCCGGACAGGTAATAGCGGTTGGCGGCGTGGGAAACGAGCAGAGCAGGAAGATTGCGTGCCTTGAGCTCTTCTTTGAGGGCTTCGCGGCGTTGTTCGAAAACAGCTGTATTCATGGTGTGTTAATCCAGTGTATAAGTCTTTTCAGGTGTGCCGAGGACCATGCGTTCTGCCCATTCCACACCCTGCATAACCGAGTGGTCCATGTTGGCGACTTCATATTTCCAGCCGCCGAAACGGCCTCGGGAATAGATTTGCATGGCTTCCAACGTCGGTTGGAGTACGGCAAGAGCCTTGTCGCGCTCCAGACAGGGCACGGGGTATCCGTAATCCACGGCGATATCCCATGTGGTCAGGATGTCGTCTTTCCTGGCCGCGTCCATCATGGAAGTGTTTACCAGACCCTCTATGGTGCGGTCCATCAGTTCGTTGAGCTTTTCCGGCTTGTGTTCGGAGAAGGATGATTCACACATGAATCCGAGTTGCTGACCCGGTTTGGCCACGTTGTTGGGTGAGTAGTTATGGAAATTCGTGACCCTGTAAAAGGGTGAATTTGACTCTGGGTAGTACATCCAGCACCGGGAATTGCGCTCGGCGTCATTTTTAATGTCCATGCCCACGCCTGCTACATAGACCGAATTGTGGGTGAGCTTGCCTGCGGCATTCACCACTGTATTATTCTTTTCGGTGAGCCATTGGCTTGCCAGCATGTCGAGAGGGGCAGTGTTGAGCAGGGTCTCGTATTCGATTTCAAGCCCTTCAGCAGTCGTTGCTTTTTTGCTTTTTGCATCAATGGCGACCACAGATTGCCCGTATTGAATACGGTCTTCCATGCGTGAAGCCAGACGCCGGAATATTTCACCCGTGCCACCCTTGAGAGGGAATTTGAAGGTATTGTTTGGTCCCCATGCAACATCGTCCTGTTCAAGGATGATGTTTTTGAGCACTTTTTTCAGATCAACAACAGACACGCGTTCGCCGATCCAGTTGAACTGCATCAATTCAGGTGGCGTGGCCCATACTTTAAAATTGTATGGGGTCATGAAATGCTTTGCGATGCCCGTCCCGAAAATGGAGTCGATCCACTGTGCGAAATTTGTGGGCGAGACTTCGGTCCTGTTGCCCGGTAACAGTCCCTTGACGCATTCCCACCGTGCCTCTTTGGGCAAGTGGCGAATGTTGTTCTGAAACGGGTATGGAACCCATGTGTTGTTGGACCGGACCCAGGATTCTCGTTCATGCTCCAATCGATCGTCGCCGAGCAGGGAGTCCATGAGCGTGTCAAAATACTCATAGTGGGAAAAGACCACGTGTCCACCGATATCCCAGGTGAATCCTTTGTCATCCGTGAAACTGGCCGACAAGCCACCTGCATAGTCGTGCTGTTCCAGAATCAGGAAGTCCTCATTGCCCAGTTCTTTTAGTCGATGAGCTGCGCCCAGTCCGGTAGGTCCGGCTCCGATAATCAGATATTGAGTTTTCACAACGTGTCCTTGAAAGCGTTTTGTGGAATATATTGCCAACCGATTCGATATATCAAGTTTGATGCCAAGCAGGGTTTTCCGGTCTGTCAAATATGAATGATTATAATATCATCGCCCTTGCCATTCCCTCTGAGGAGGATTATTTTCTACATATGACAAAGAAATTTGATCCAGAAACCCTGTATGTGGAATGCCACCGATGCGGCCAACCAGTCCTTTGGCGGCCCGGCATGACGACCCGGCTGCTCAAGCTGGCCGGAATCGATGTGTCTACCCTCGACGAACGGTGCGTGATCCTGTCCGAAGGGTGTCCCGCCTGTATGCCAGGTGAAACAACCTTTACCACACAGGTTATCCGCTTGAATCGTGAGAAGGGAGGCGGTGACGAACCGGTGTCCGCAGCGGTGAATTAATCACGTAAATTTGTACAACGTCCATAACGCCCTTATTTCGGTTTAATATACTGAAATAAGGGTTTTTTGTGCTTTTCTGAATCTGTGTTGTCATGGGCAATAGTCAAGGTCTCCCTTCAGTGCTTTTGTATGCCATTCGGTATCCATTCGCATATCATTCTTTAACATTTCCTTTTTTTTCAGTGTTGTGCTGAATTTTAGTATGTTTGTAACATGCTGATATTATAAAGGTTAAACATTGCTATTGAAGTATCCCCTTCATCGTCATCCCAAAAATCCCGTCAAGTTGTTTTTTTATACCTCTCGACTCCTGTGAATACCGGATCGTTCTCCGGTGCGAAAACCGGGGCTATGCTTTGTCGCATGTCCGGGGCGAGCCCCCGATAAAAAGGAGCCGAGCGAGTTATGAGTATAAGCACACCCTCAGTAACCAATTTTACAGCAGGTGAAATCAGTCCCCGTCTGGACGGAAGAACCGATATCTCCAAGTATTTTAATGGATGTCGAGTTCTGGAGAATTTTCAAGTACATCCCCACGGTGGGACGACCCGGCGGTCCGGTTTTCGATTTTTGGCCGAAGCCATCAATTCGAAGAAGCCGGCACTGTTGATACCTTTTGAACTGGATGGTTCACGAACTTTTGTTGTGGAATTCGGTGAAAATGAGTCCGGTCAAGGCCGTATGCGTGTCTTTTCAGCTCTGACAAGAGAGAGCGAATTCGAGGGAGACATCCCCTACAAGGCACAGGAATTCAGCCAGCTCCGGTATGCCCAGTCCGGTGATATGCTCATTGTCGTACATTCTGACCATCCGCCCCGCACCGTGAAGCGTGAGAGTGCTGAGTCGTGGACCATTGAAGAAATGGTTTTTACCGGCAAGCCAGAATCTTGGGCCGAGAATAATTATCCGTCAGTGGTTGGTTTTTATCAGCAACGATTGGTTTTAGCGGGGATACCGGACAAGCCTGACACCTTGTGGATGTCCCGTGTTGGAGAGATGAAGGATTTTCGCCTGAAGACTCGTGAAGTGCCATTCGACGGCTGGCGTGACCGTGAAATCAAGGATGCCAATGGTGATGGCTTTCGTGATGGGAAAGCTGGCGACACCATTGAGTTGCTCGACGGTGACGGTTTTGAAGCAAAAGACGGTCTCAAGGGACAGCACGGGGATGGCTCCACTCGGTATTACAGATACAAAGGCGCGAAAAATTATGTGGCTACCGGCTCGAACGTGACCATCACCTTCAAGGATGTGCCGGCGAATAATCAGATCGAGTCCATTTGGGATGCTTCCGGAGAACTTCAGAGCGAATTTTGGGAATGTTTTGAAGTAGGCGACAGGACTGCTGCCCCCGCTGGAGAAAAACCGCTTGATGATGACGCCATTGAAGTCACTCTGGCTGGTCATCAGGGGAATGGAATTGAGTTCATTGTCCCTCGTAATCTTCTGTGGGTCGGTACGGCGGGAGGTGAGTGGACATTGGGCGGTGGCATGAGTGAACCCGTGACTCCAGAAAATATCAAAGCCAACCATGAGGGCACAAGCGGTGCTTCTCCCACCCGACCCGAGTCCGTCGGATTTGCCACGCTCTATATTCAACGTGCGGGCAAGAAGATTCGAGAGATGGCCTATCGATATGAATCCGACGCCTATGTTTCCAAGGATCTGACCATTTTGTCCGAACATATCACTGAAAGTGGTTTGACCCAGATGGCCTATGTGCAAGAGCCGGATTCCATTGTGTACGGTGTACGCAAGGACGGGGCCATGGTTGCCATGACCTATGTGCCGGATCAGGAAGTTGCAGCATGGTCTCGGATACTCACCGACGGTGTCGTGGAAGGGGTCACTTCAATTTACAGTGACAGGGACAAGCGGGACGAGTTGTGGATTGTCGTTCGTCGTGTCGTGCAAGGAGTTGATCGACGATTCCTTGAAATTCTTGAAGGGGATTTTGACGGATCGATTGCCAACGGTTTTTTTGTGGATAGTGGTGTGACCTATGAGGGCGAGCCAGTGCTCATTGTGGGAGGATTGGAGCACCTTGCAGGACGAACAGTGTCTGTACTCGCTGACGGAGCTGTCTTGGCCGATAGGACCGTGGCGGAAGATGGATTCATTCAGCTTGATCGTCCGGCTTCCAAGGTCCATGCGGGGCTGCCCTTTGTCTCCAAAGTTCAGCCGATGCGTATTGAATCGGGGAGTCAGCGTGGCACAGCCCAGACCAAGAAGAAACGTATCACCAAGGTGGCGGCTCGGTTTTACAACACCCTCGGTGGAAAGATCGGTCCGGATGAGTCCCATCTTGAATCAGTATATTTCCGCACAGCCGCCGTGCCAATGGGGCATGCCCCTGACGCATTTACCGGCGACAAGATCGTAAATTTCCCCAAAGGCTGGAATCGGGACGGTGTGCTTACCATTGTGCAGGATCAACCTCTGCCCATGTCGGTTTTGCTCATCGTTCCATATCTGGTGGTCAACGAATAACCGGGATCAACCCTGAAATATATAAGGATAAGATTATGGGAACCAATTCGACGCAGGCTTTAAACATGGTTCAGGACGGACTGGGACTGGTCCAGGATTTTCAGAAAATGGTGGGGAAACCTTCTTCGGGTAATAATTCCACTGAAGAGCAGGCCAAGCTCATGGAAGTTGATGCCAAACGCAAGGCCTGGGAAACAGAGCGGCATGCCGCAGGTGACGCTGAAAACCTGCGATCCGAGAGGGAGCGTGGCCGGTCCAGACGTGCTGCCGGGTGGGGCGGGTCAAATCTCGCCATGTCTGGCTCCAAGGCACTCGTTCGGGATGCTGATCGCATTCAGGATAGGCAGGATGAAGACGACGTGTTGTTCGAGGGAGCTGCAAATGCCGAATCCGATCTTCAGGGTGGGAGAAATAGCGCGAATATGTTGCGTATCAATAGTGGCGCGTCACCCAATCGTTCCATTTTGTCTATGGGGTCGAAAATCTACGGAACAGGGAAATAGCCATGACTATCGCATCATTGAAGACAAAAGAATATTTTAGTGGGAATGGGTCGACTCGTGTTTTTGAACTGCCGTTTATGTTTATGCGGGATGAAGACGTTGAAGTCCTTGTGAGTGATGCTGAAGGTGTCGAAACCGTTCAGGTTCTGGGTTCTGATTATACTTTGACTGGGGCCGGAGAACAGTCCTGCGGTGTATGTCATATGAGTCGCACTTTGCAGAAGGAAGAAGTTTTGTTTGTGCGTCGCAGCCCTGTTTTGACCCAGGAGGCGGATTATCTTGAAAACGGGGCTTTTCCTGCCGCATCTCATGAAGCGGCTCTGGATAAGCTGACCATGATTTGTCAGGCGTTGTCAGAACGGCTCGATAGGACGATCTCGTTGCGCATTTCATCCGCCGTAGAAGGTTTGGTTTTGCCGGAACCAGCCGCAGACAACGTCCTTGGTTGGAATGCCGCTCAAGATAATTTGGAAAATAAGGAGATCATAGATTTTGGTCAGGTTGCTATTCCTATCTCTGTGACGCAGGGCGGAACCGGGGCCACGAATCCCACGGAGGCCTTGATTGGCCTTGGTTTCGGAGCGACTGGTATGGCTGTGTCCTGTTGCAGTACCGGAGAGGAAGTTCTTCAGACCATTGATTCGGAAGGGAACATCGTTCGGACTCTTTCCGGCAGTTTGCTCAAGGCTGTCTATGGAGATGAGGCCCAAGTACATACCGGTACGGATTTGTCCGAACTGGTGGTGGAACGCAATCATGTTGTCTGGACCCTAACGGAAGAAAGCCATTTTACGGATGTATCCCTGCCGTATGATGGGACCTATGTCTTTCACGTATATCCCGCAGGCTACGAATTGAATCTGGCAGTTTCCTACAAGATGAGTGAAATGCTGGCGAGTCCCAATCCATTGGCTGGGGAAATTCGTGTGGTGGTTGAGCAATTCAATGCACGCAAGACCATTCTTGTTGTGCAGAATATGGAGGTCTAGCCATGCTCACACCAAAGGAAACAGGTGGTGGAAGGGCTGTCTATCCGATTGAGATAGCCTATTCCGCCCTTTGTGAGTCGGGGTTCTCCTCTTCAGCCACGGTTGGGTATGGTTGTACAATCCATTTTGGATTCAAGCCGACAGCCGTTAATCCCGTCAAACCGCTTGGCGATCCGACGAATCACTATTGGGTCACTATTCAGAAAGTCGGGAACCTTCGCGTCAATGTTTACAAAAATACAGTGAAAATCGGAGAGTTCTCCGGGGCTGTCCCTTCAACCCATGCCGCTTTCGTGTCGGCTGTCCTGACTGAGTTTGCCGGAACTGACAAGGGCTATTATTCTGACCTGATTGTTTTTGATGATAATGCAACATGGCCAAATCCTTTTAATTTTCTGGAAGTGTCAGATATTGTTTCCGGTCTTGTCGTTCGGCGTCAGAAGCTGGATGAATATATTATAAAACATACCTGTCTGAATTTCTCGGATGCCTCCAGATTGGGAAAAGACAGTTCTGGCAATGGGAATGATTGGACCTTTAATAATGCCACGCAGACCATGGATACGCCCACCAATAACTTTTGTGTATTGAATCCTTTGTCTTCGTTGGACAATGGGACGGTTCAGTATTCCCATGGAAATTGTGTCAGAAAATGCACTGGTGGGGCAGGCGATGAGTGGTCCACAGGCACATATGTTTTGCCGAAGACTGGTCGTTGGGCATGGAGAGTTGAAACGACTGCGATGTCAGGGACTCAGGCTTTTTCCGGAATCATGCAGGTTAAGGGTTCATCCAAAAGCATGGTTGGCCTAACAGATGATTCCTGGGGCGGGAGTGTCGCTAAAAATAATTTGCTCCCTTCGTTAGCAATCATCATGTATGATGCTGATTTGAGAGAACTCAGGATCATGAGGGATGATTCTCTCGTCGAAATTTGGAACAACGGAGTTGCTGTAGGGACCGTCGCCACAGTGTCTGATGGGGACTATGTTCCGGTATTTGGCAAGTACAACCGTGGAGATACCCTGAGCAGTGTTGTCTCTTTTGGTTCCGAAGACTCCGATTGGCTTCCCGTCGGATATCTGCCGATTTGTTCCAGTAAACTCCCAACTCCCTGTCCTCTTGTCTCTGCAACCGTTGTAGATATCGTCTGTCGGGTGGGAGAAGGCGAGGATGCAGGAGCACATCTTGTTGATGGTGCTGTCGGCACACCGATTGGAAGTACGTGGACATACAATTCAGACGGTAATTTGAGCAAAGCATTTAATGGAATAACTTTGTCCATTAGTTCCAATGGTTCTCAGAGGTTGGCCAATGCTGGCCCATCTCCGATGATTGGAAAGATATGGGATGATCCGAAATTGATTTCCCGCGCACGGTGGTACGGGGCTTCCAATTATGGAATTACCTATCAACATCATTCTCGTGAAATACAATTCCAGGGGTCGGATGATGGAACACATTGGGAAACGCTTGGAACCCTAACCATTACTGACGAAAAAGTCGCTACCATAGATTACGCAGGGTCTGTCGTCTATCTGCAACATCGGATGCTGATTCCGGGGGCGGGCGTGGATACGGTGTACCTTATCGAAGCTCAATTCTTTACTGGAAAAGTGGGGACCACCGCTATTGGCTCATTGGGTTTTTGTCCTGATTTTGTAAATATAAAGAACAGGGATTGTTCTTTTAAGTGGACACTTTACGACTCTAGGCGTGGCGCGACAAAGATGTTGAATACAAATTACGATGTGTGGGAGAGATCGTCTGCCATTGCTCTCAAATCGTTTGATAGCAATGGATATTCATTAGGTCCGAATGATAATTGCAATAAACTTGATGACAGGTTTATCGATCTTTGTTTGAAGGCCGGAAGTGCGCATGGGTTTGAGATTGTGACATTTGATCATGTTTCAGGCGTTGAAACCACCGTGGAGCATGGATTTGGAAAACCTGTAACCTTCGCAATGGTCAAGCGGAGGGACGGGGAAGATCCTTGGCGCATATACCATACTGCTCTCGGGCAAGCCTTTGGGTTGAAATTTGATACCACCGCCGCAAGCTCTATGTCTTGGAGTAATACAGCCACCTCATTTGGCTTTTCGCACGACGCGCCGACTGGTCAATATGTCGCGTACCTGTTCACTGATTCAGACGTGTTCAAGGCCTTTTCGTATGTTGGCAATGGCCTTGCTGACGGTCCGTTTGTGAGCCTTGGCGGGAAGCTGCTTTCGGTCCCCTTCCTTAAAAATACAGCGTCTTCATCTACTGATTGGCAGAACTTCGATACCCGGAGGTCAATGACCAATCCGGTCAACGAGGGGCTTATCCCCTCGGATAATAGCGCCGAGTGGACAGGGAATGTTGTCCTTGCGACATCGCAGGGCTTCAAGGTCATTCGTTCGGATGCGTGGATCAATGGTGCTGCCAGTACAGTCGTTGGTCTCGCCATTCTTGAATCAACAAAATACAGCAACGCATTTTAAGGAGAACATCATGTTTAGATATTCCGATGGTACTTATCGACAGAATCCCCCGGCCAAAGTCGAACACAACGGTCTTATTCGAAAATTTTCTGATCTATCTCGAGAACAGTGGGATGGGTTGGGATATAATGAAGCCGTCCCCATCGATCGGGAGCCGTTTACAACCTATGAAACCGAGTGGTGCAAAAATGATGATTTGGTCTGTCGTGAGAGCATCATCACGGCCACGGTGGATGAAACTGCCAAAATGAATGCCGTCCGCAAAGCTAAACAGCGGGAAATATCCAATCTTGCAGATTCCTTTATCATGGAGGCTGAAGGCAAGTATGGGGTGATGGAGCGGCAGACTTGGGGACAACAGTATTCCGAAGCCCTTGCATATCGTACTGACCCCGAGGCCAGTGTGCCGCTTTTGGACATCATTGCCGTGAATAGGGGCATGGACGTGTCCACATTGGCAGGGCATATAATTGAAAACCGTGCAGCTTGGGAATTGATTGCCGGGGCGATTGTCGGCCAACGGCTTGCCTATCAGGACAGATTGGATGCGGCGGTTACTGCTGAGGAAGTGCAAGCCATAGAAGTCTGTTACGTTGAGTCGGTATAAACGTTTGTGCCGATTTGTGAAAGGGGGCGTCTTCATACGAAGACGCCCCTTCTTATTTGGCTGTCAATCGCGTGATTTGCGCTTCGAAGTCAGGGAATTCTTCGATAAGAGCATGTCGTGTGCCGTGTGAATAGTCTGCGAATTCAAAGCCTGGAGCGACAGTGCAACCCATGAGGGCGAAGGTGCCACCGGGGAGGAGGCGCATGCCCTGCCACGAGGAACTCGGAACTCTTATCTGTGGCTTTTGGTCGGACAGCAGGTCGTTTCCTAAAGTAATGATTTCCCCATTTCCATTTGGATGAAGCTGGAGCATCTCGCACGGATCTCCTGCATAAAAATGAAATATTTCATCGGTCACGAGGCGGTGCATATGAGAATAAGTGTCCGGGGTCAGCAAGTAGTAGATGGCCGTAGAGTGGCAGCGATTGCCAGAATACCGTTTGGGCAAAATCTCTTGCGTGAAAGATTCATCGGAACGGTGGGTTTCGAGAAACCAACCACCTTCTTCCGGGTGCGGAATGAGTCCGAGGTGGTCGATGACTTGTTGTGCCGTAGGGTGTGTCATGGGACGCCTTTATCCGTTATAGTGAGGCGGCGGAACGTCCAATCCGCCTGATTGTTCCATGTCTGCATCCAGTTCGCGGACTTTACCCGCCAACCGACGTACCAATTGTTCCAAACCTGTGATCTGCTGTTGTTGTTCAAACAACTGATCGTTCAGTTTTTCCATGGTCCTGTCCTGAAGAGCCACAAGGCTTTCCAGTCGTTCCAAACGTTTTTCCATGATGTCCTCCTTGGAGAACCCATTGTGCGCCAAGCGCTGTGTATTGGCAATGAGAGGATTACTGTCTGTTCGTCAGGTATACGCCTGTGATGACCATGAAGCCACCGAGGGCTAAAGAAAGATGGATAGGTTCATCCAGCAGGAAAAAACCCATGATTACGGCGAATATAGGGACCGTGTTGATGAAGATACCTGATCTGGATGCACCGATGATGGAAATGGCTTCATAGTACCAACAATAAGCGAATCCTGTCGCGAGAACTCCGAGAAAGACGACACAAACCCATCCCACGGGCGGGACGTTGCCGATATCCGAAATCAGGCCGTTTGCGAAGGCTGCGGGGATGAGCAGCATCGTTCCGAAAATGCAGGACCATGCCACTGAAGTGAGGGGAGATAGAGTTTTTGTGACTGATCGTCCACCCATCGTATAGGCGGTCCAACTGGCCACACAGCCGAGAATCAGGAAGTCTCCCCGGCTCACTCCTTCGGAGAGAAGGGCGAGAGGACTGCCGTTGGCGATGACCACGGATACCCCGACGAGAGAAATCAGTGCGCCAACGATGCGTATCGGGCCGAATCTTTCCTTGTAGAATAAGGCCGAGAGTACGGAGATGCAGACCGGAATACAGGCCACGATGAGCGCGGCACGTCCGGCTGAAGTCGTCTGTAGCCCGGTGAAAAAGAAGTAGCTATAGGCGAATACGCCCGTCGCACCGAGGCCGAGGACCGGTATGATTTCGTTACGGGCGAGTCGAGGAATGCGTCCTTCCGTTTTCCAGCACATCAGGATGAGCGTTGCTGAGGCGAACGTAAAGCGTAGGAAAGCTGCGGACATAGGGTGTATGTACTGAACCAGAACCCGGCCAGCCACCCAAGTGCCGCCCCACAGCATCATGCTGGTAATGAGCAGAACGTATGTGTATGTGAGTGATTTTTTCATAGTGTCGAAAAAGGATATACGCATGTTGGTTTTATTTATCCAGACGAAAAAAGGCACACATCCGGTGGGACGTGTGCCTGAAATTCAGCGGAGAGCGGGTGCAATTAGTCCAATGAGACCTCGTCAACGGCACCTCGGAACAGGTTTGTCTTTTCGGACATTGCTGTCTGGCGAAGGCTTAACTCATTGTTGGATTGTGCCTTGAGAAAGGCCATGCGTCGCAGTTCCAATCGTTCAAATTGTACCTGACGGCGGCCCATGAGATTTTCAATTCGGTGTTGTCGGGCTTCCTCGGCCATGGATGGTGTGTGGTCAGTCTTTGCTTCCGCAACCATTACAGGTGCTTCGGGGGCCGTTGGGTCGGCCTGCATGTATTCAGGTAGTTCAAATGCTTCGCCGGAAACCATGGCGTTGATCTTGCCTTCAATGACCTCACCGGGGTCCTTGTCATTGGCCGCGTACTCGTAGGAGAATTCGCCGATAGTGTAGGCTGTCGAGATATACTGAAGCGGCGCGAGTCCGGCAAAACTTCCCAGACTCAACAACGGACCTACCACTGCGCATCCCGGCAAAAGTCCGAGTAGCAGAGTAAGAATAACTGCAGTGAAAACCGGTTTCCCGGAATTAATCAGTGCAACCTTTTTCATGGACACTCCTATCGGAATATCGTTGTCCACACATGCCCCCCCAGGCTTGGTAACACCATGTGACCATACAGGAATTTTCTTTATCGGACAATATTTTCAATTTCTTTAGATATTTGCAGAATTGATCAATTATATCAGTATGTTGAATTCGCACGGCAATTCCATAATAAATATTCAATGATAGCGGTTATTTAAAAAGTACATTTTTAGAAGGGCTTGCGAGAACTGTTTTCGAGTGTGGAATCCGCCTTTACCTACGTAACCCAACAAGGTAACTGACGGTGCGTATGAAACAGGAACGACCCGTACTCGGAGCCACAACCAAGCTGGCATCATTTCCTCTTGCCGTCGCATATGTTGCTGTGCCGTTGGCGACAATATTGAGTGTGTTTATGCCTTCGGCACGACCTGTTTCATCTTTCTTGCCATGGCTACTCCTTGCTGGTGTCGGGGCAATTTACGCCATGCTGTTTCGCCGGTCTGGTGCCCGGCTAAAAAAACGGTTCTTTTTTGAAGTGGGAATGTTTATCACTCTCGTTGTCATCATGGCCGAAAACGGTCCAAATTTCGTGCATCAGTTGGAACACCTTGTGCCAGTGGTTATCGAGTTGACGCCAGTGGTTATGCTTGTTTTCTGTTTTTTGTGGATTATTACGTTTGGCCTGCCGGATCGAGCTGATTTTCAACGGTATGGTGGTTTGCTTGGCCTGTTGTGTCTTATTGATCTGGCTATCGAGGTGTCTGTTTATCACAGTGCACCTATTACTCGCTGGATTGGGAATATAGACATTCTGGCCGGACTCCTCCTGCTTTCCTTGTGCGCCAGTCTTCGGTGTGGAGAAAATGATGGTGGCGTATATGAACCGGATCAGGGAAGGTCGGCGTGGCGGCTCTTGATTCTGCTTGGCATCGCAGCCACTCTGTCTCGGACCGGTCTGTTTGCTGCCGGTTGGATTTTTCTCTGTTTTGGCCGTGGAACGAAGACCGTTCGTACTGTTGTTTTGCTTGCTTTTTTCCTGCTGATCGGTGTGACCTTTCTTTTGCCCACGACTTCATCCGAAGCCGTTCGTTATGTGGACTATTGGCTGTGGGCCAAATCCTTGTCCCTATTTGTCAGTGACCCCATGCTGCTTTTGACCGGTCTTCCATTGACCAAGGCTTTACCTTTGACTTTTCCGCCCGGAATGAACGGGCTTTGGGAAGCCGCAACGGGGGCATTGGCTCTCATGGGAGCGCATCTACCGCAGGTGTCCGCATTCTGGCTTCGACTTGTTTTGGGGTGGGGCATGGTACTTCCGGGGCTTTGTCTGGTTGTATTGTTTGTTTTGTTGTATCGCAGGATGTCCCGGCTGGGTGCCGGGTTGTTTGTGGTCCTGTTTACTCAGGGGATGGTTGCTCCCTTATTGTTTGATCCGGCGTTGGGCGTTGCCATGGGCTTGGCCTTTTTCCTGGCCTTGTCTTGTTCTGAACCTTTGCCCAACGTCAGAACGACTTCCATTTCTGAATCTTCATCCAGTCCCGACGCCGATCATGATCCTGTGGTCGAGTGGGACATGCGCCCTTTATAATCGAGGTTTTTATGGATATTTTTTCTCAAGAGGCCCCCATTCTTGTCACTTGTCCCAAGGGTATTCCCGAGTATCTTGACCGAGAGCTTGAGCAGCTCGGGTATTCTCGCAGGTATGTCATGGATGCAGGCGTTCAGACTTATGGTTCGCTCAAGGATTGTATGAACCTGAACCTTTGGGTTCGGACCGGTCATCGTGTACTCCTTGAGCTCAAGCGATTCCGCGCTTTTGATACTGATGAACTCTATCGTGAAATCCGTTCTCTTCAATGGGAAGAGTTTATAGCTAAAGATGGGTATTTTCGTGTGGATGCGTCCATTCGCGATACAACCGTCACTGACTCCCGATTCGCTGGTTTGCGGGTTAAGGATGCCGTGGCTGACCGTTTCATGGATATGTTTGATGTGCGCCCGGATTCAGGCCCTGAGACAACTGGTGTTTGTCTTTTTCTGCATTGGCGTGAAAATCAGGCGACCATCTATCTCGACACCACAGGCGACCCTTTGCCTCGACGAGGTTACCGCAAACGTCCTCATAAGGCTCCCATGCAGGAAACGCTGGCTGCGGCCTGTGTGCTGTCTTCAGGATGGCCAGAGCTTGCCAAGCAGGGGGGACATTTCATCGGTCCCATGTGTGGCGCAGGCACCCTTGCCATTGAGGCCGCGCTTATGGCCCTGAATGGTGCTCCCGGTTTGTTGCGGGATGATTTCGCTTTTAAGCAGCTTCTTGGATTTGATCAGGAATTTTGGGATGACATGCTTGGTCAGGCCGAAGATGCCGAAAATCCAGAAATTAAAGGTCGAATTATAGCGACCGATCACGATCCCGAAGCGATCGAGGCCGCCAAGGATAATGCCCGGCTCGCAGGAGTCGGTGATTTTATCGAATTCGCCCTCTGTGATTATTCGGAAACAGAGATTCCTGAAGGCCCCGGTATTGTCATGCTTAACCCGGAATACGGGCAGCGGCTTGGTGATATTCAGCAGCTCGAAGCCGTGTACAAAGGTATTGGAGATTTCTTCAAGAAGCATTGCGGCGGCAAGTCCGGTTTTGTCTTTACTGGCAACTCTAGTCTTGCCAAGCGCATCGGTTTGCGTACCAAGAGTCGTAAGATTTTCTGGAACGCCAAAATCGAATGTCGGTTGCTCGAATACGAACTCTACGCCGGAACCCGTAAACAAAAATAAGAAAATGCCTCCGGCGGGCCTACCGGCGGTCGCTTTCAGCGGGACCAAAGAACCTTTTGAAAAAGGTTCTCTGGACTCTCCAAAACTTTTTGTGTCGCTTCGCGAAGGCTGTCGTTTATAAAGAAAATTATTATATACCCCTTCGCCGCAGGCGACACGGGATTCTTAAGGCCTTCGGCCTTAAGCCGTCGGAGACGAAATCACCCGACCATTCCGCCGAAGGCGGTTCAATGAATACAAAAAAGCCCTGCCCAATTAACTGGGCAGGGCTTTATGTTTCAACAGGTTTGCGGCCTAGTAATGGATGTCTTCATCCGTAATAGGCGTTGCAAGTATTTTATATGCCCAGAACTGGTAACCGATGACCAGCGGGACAAAAATCACGGCAACGCCAAGCATGATCATCAGTGTCAATTCGCTTGATGAGGAATTCAGAATGGTCAGACTGTTGGCCGGATTCGGGTTGGACGGGATAATGGCCGGGAAAATGCCGACCACGCCGAATAACGCAGTTCCGCCGATGTACAGGCAGGAGGCTCCCCATGCCATCCAGTACTTCTTTGCGCCGAGATAGGTGCGCATGAGCACCAGGCCGGCCACGGGCAGCAACAGGATGACGAAGAGGATCGGGTAGACCAGATAGTTAGTGAATAACTTGGTACTCACGGCAGTGAAGGCGAGGAACAGGACCGTCAGGACGACTTCAACTGGCCAGAGTTTGACGGCCAGATTCTCGGCTCTGGTGTGCAACTCGCCGGTGGTGCGGATGGTCATCCAGAGTGCGCCGTGCATCAAAAAGATGACCACGAACAGCACGCCGCCGGCAAGACCGTACGGGTTGAGCAGCCCGAGCAGCCCGGCCTGGGAGAACCCGGTTGCATCCAGCGGCAAACCTTGGAAGATGTTACCAAAAGCCACGCCGAGCAACAGGGCGGGAAGGAATGAGCAGACCGCGTGGGCGGTGTCCCAGAGTTTTTTCCAGCCGTCATGTTCTACCTTTGAACGGAACTCAAAGGACACACCACGCACGATGAGCGTGAACAAAAGCAGCATGAGGGCCGTGTATAGCCCGCTGAACATTTGGGCATAGGCGTATGGGAAGGCGGCGAAAGTGACGCCACCTGCCGCGATCAACCAGACTTCGTTGCCGTCCCAGAATGGGCCTGTGGAATTGAGCATGGCCCGTTTTTCAGCTTCATCTTTTGCAAGGAAGGGAAGTAAGGTCCCTACACCAAGGTCAAAGCCGTCCAGAATGAAATAGACGGCCCAAAGCACACCCCAGAGGACGAACCAGATCATCGCCAGGTAATAGTGCAGCGAACCGATTTCTATCAGATTTTCCATAGAGTAACTCCTTCTATTCGCACACTCAGGCTAGACCTGGATGGGGCTGTTGTCTTCGGGACCCTTCTTGGCAAGCTTAATCATCAGCCAGATACCGGCTGCACCAAGCAGGGAATACAGGACGCACATGAGAACGAACGAGAATGTGACCTCGCCCGCTCCGACTGGTGAAACGGCATCAGAGGTGCGCATGAGTCCGTAGACGATCCACGGCTGACGCCCGACCTCTGCCAGAGTCCAGCCGGCCCAGATGGCGATATAGGGAAGCGGAATGCAGTACGGCAGTACCTTGAGGTATAATGGAATCTTATCAAGCTTGTTGCGCATGACCCAGCCGAGCAGGGCAATAGCGGGCATCAGCGTACCGATGCCGACCATGGTTCTGAAGGCCAGGAACGTGATAAGTACGGGCGGGCGGTCTTCCTTGGGGAAGTCGTTCAGCCCTTTTACTTCGGCGTTGAAATCGTTGTAGGCCAGGAAACTTAAGGCACCGGGAATCGGCAGGGCTTCCACCAGATTGCCATCCTCACCCGGAACAACCAGTAAGTACATGGGTGCATTGGTCTGGGTTTCCCAATGGGATTCCATGGCAGCCAGCTTGGCGGGTTGTTTGAGAGACATGTTGTTGCCGTGGATGTGCCCTTCGGCCGCAACCACGATGGAGAAGACCAGTGCTACGGTGACACCGATATTGAAGGATTTCTGGAAGAAATCGACTTCACTCTTTCGGATCAGGTGCCATGCGGAGACGCCCATGAGGAAGAATCCTGCGAGACACAAAGCCGCTGGGATCATGTGGAAGAATTCTAACCATGCCCACTTGTTGGTGATGACCGCCACAAAGTCGGTCAGCTCGGCGCGACCGTTACGGAGGACAAAGCCGGTCGGGTCTTGCATGAAGCCGTTGGCAATGAGAATCCAGATGGCGGACAGGTTGGAAGCACCGGCCACCAGCCATGCCACGGTGGCGTGAGCCTTGGGTGAGAGCTTTTCCCAACCGAAATGCCAGACACCGATAAAGGTGGATTCAAGGAAAAATGCGGCTGTCGCCTCAATGGCGAGCAGTGAGCCGAAGATATCGCCCACATAGGCTGAGTATCTTGACCAGTTGGTACCGAACTGGAATTCCAGCGTGATACCGGTGACAACACCGAGGGCAAAGTTGACCAGGAAAATTTTCCCCCAGAATTTTGCCATTTTTCGATACACTTCATCGCCGGTCTGGACATACCTTGTTTCCATGAACGCGATGAGGACCGATAGTCCCAAGGTCAGTGGGACGAAGATGAAGTGAAACATGGTGGCCGCAGCAAATTGCAGCCGTGAAAGCATCAGCACATCCATACAAACCCCCTTGCGGATATTGCTCGTAAACTTTTACCAAAAATTTATTCAAGATTCTGAGGACCCTATACCTATCCTTTTCCTTTATCAACAATAATTATCACTTCTATGAATGACTATGTGCTCTTCAGGCTTGTCGGTTGCCCTGTGGATTCAAGCACTGCCCGCCAGTAGTTTGACTGCACGTTAATACGCTTTTTGCCTTTGGTCACCAATTCGATGGGAATGTGGACGTATCGTCCGTTCCAGCGGGAGATGACCATTCCCGTACGTCCGGTCATACCGGCGTGAACAGCGTTGATGCCGAGGAATGAGCAGTAGATACGGTCATTGGCATTGGCCGGGACTGAACGGATGATATAACTCGGGTCGATATATTTTAGGGTCGGATCGATTCCTTGATCCTTGAAGTATTCAATGATTTCCTTCTTGAGCAAGGAGGCGATGTCACTCAACTGGACGTTGCCAGAAGCGTCTTTTTGGTTGGATTGATCGAGGAGTTCCTGCCCGGCACCTTCGGCCACCACGATGACGGCATCACCACTTTTTTTCATTCGCTTGTCCAACGCGGCCAGAAATCCGTTTTCACCATGAATGTCGAACGGATCTTCGGGAATGAGACAGAAATTGACCTCCTGACAGGAGAGTGCACTTTGTGCTGCAATGTAACCGGCATCCCGTCCCATGACTTTGACCAGACCAATCCCCCAAGGTGCGCCTGTTGCTTCCACGTGTGCGCCTTTGATGGCCATGGCCGCAGTTTCCACAGAGGTGTCGAAGCCGAATGATGGCGAGGCATAATTAATATCGTTATCAATGGTCTTTGGCAGTCCTATTACTGATATGGAAAGGCCTCGATGAGAGATTTCCTTTACGACCTTGGATGCAGCGCGCATGGTCCCGTCTCCGCCGATCATGAACAGAATTCCGACATTCATGCGTTCCAGTGCGTCCACAATGGCTTCCGGTTCCTGAGGCCCTCGGGAGCTGCCAAGCACGGTCCCACCGAATTCGTGGATACGGCTGACATATTCCGGGGTCAGTTCAATTACGTCATAGCCTTGTTCCGGGACGAAACCGGCCAGACCATATTGGATGCCGAAGACGGATGTGACCTTGTATTCGTGGTGCGCGGTCATGACGATAGCCCTGATAACGTCGTTCAGGCCGGGGCATAGCCCGCCACAGGTGACGACGGCACATTTGGTCTTGCTGGCGTCATAATAAATTTTTTCACGGGGTCCAGCGGCTTCGAAGTAAACATGGTCCGGTGTCTTCTTGCTCCGGTTGGAACCATCTACATTTCTGCGAGAGATGTTTACCAGAACCGCTTCATCATCTTCGGCGAATCTTCCGAAATTAATTGGATTCTTGATCTTGGCTGGACCAACGGTCAGAATTTCAGTGCTTTTTGGCATCACAGTTTCGTCCTGGTTTGTTTTCATGAACTATCTCCCGGGCGAGAGGGTGGTTATTGAACATGTGAATATAATGATTTTGGCTCTTGGGCAAATTATAAATGCGTTTTCTCGGCTTGTTATGCAAATAATTGTCTTTCAATTATGTGACAATAGAGCTTCGTGGTAGAGGTTCTCCCTTTGCCTTTCTCTTGACCTTTGTACCCGAATTCCTATCTATTGGCAGTCAACAAGTTGAAATATTTTGGAGGATACAGCTGACATGACCAGTCAGATAAAGACAGTTTTGCTTCTGGGCCTGCTCACCGGCCTGCTTATGATGCTCGGCGGTGCCATGGGGGGGCGAGTTGGTTTGTTTCTGGCCTTTGGCCTTGCCATGCTCATGAATGTGGGTAGCTATTGGTATTCGGATAAAATCGTGCTCAAGATGTACAAAGCACAGGAATTGTCTCCGGGCGATGCTCCGCATATCCACCGTGTTGTGGAAGAGATGGCCGTTTCCGCAGGCATTCCCAAGCCGCGTGTTTTTCTCATCCCTCAAGATTCGCCCAATGCCTTTGCAACGGGTCGTAACCCTGAGAACGCCGTGGTGGCTGTCACTCGTGGTATCGTCAACATCTTGAGTCCCGACGAACTCAAGGGTGTGCTTGCGCACGAACTCGGGCATATCGCAAATCGTGATATTCTCATCCAGACTATCGCGGCGGTGTTGGCCGGTGCCATTGTTTTTATTGCCAACATGCTGCAATGGACTGCGATTTTCGGTGGTTTTTCCAGTGATGACGATGAAGGCGGCAGCCCTCTCGCGGCATTGGCCATGGCCTTTCTCGCGCCTGTGGCGGCCGGATTGATTCAGATGGCTATTTCCCGTTCCCGTGAATATTTGGCTGATTCAACCGGAGCGCGACTTGCGCAGAACCCTCTGCATCTCGCCGGGGCATTGGCAAAGCTTGATGCCGCATCTCGACAGGTGCCGCTTCAGGGCAGCCCGGCTACGGAAAACATGTTTATTGTCAATCCTTTTTCGGGCAGACGGACCATGTCCCTGTTCGCGACACATCCTCCCATTGAAGATCGTATTGCCCGGCTTCGCGCCATGGCAGGAGAATAAGTAGTATGAAAAAGTCGCTCGTCGTTCTCTCTCTCATCCTGTGCTTCGCCATTGCAACCAATCCGGCCCGAGCTGAAAATGATCGTCGTACTCCAGTGGTCAAGGCCGTGGAGGCGGTCAGCCCGTCCGTTGTTAATATTACTGTGATAAAGAAGAACAAGGGCGGTGCGATATCGCCTTTCGGTGATCCTTTCTTTGATCAATTTTTCAAGGAATTTTATGGCAATCAACGCAAGCGGGATTCTCAGAGCCTCGGTTCTGGCGTCATTATTGATGGCACCAAAGCTTTGGTGCTGACCAATGCACATGTGGTTGCCTCGGGCGGCAAGATTACGGTTCGTCTCAATGATGGGCGAGAGTTCACGGCGGAACTGGTCGGCTCGGATACTGATTTTGATTTGGCTGTACTTAAGTTGGATAAAGCGTTCAATTTGCCGCAGGTCGAGATGGGAGATTCCGGGGATATTTTTATCGGCGAGACTGTTATCGCCATCGGTAATCCTTTTGGCTATTCCCATACCGTGACGACTGGTGTGGTCTCGGCCTTGAATCGTCCCATGCGTACCAACAAGGGAGCGTTCGGCAGTTTTATTCAGACCGACGCGGCCATTAATCCCGGCAACTCCGGTGGGCCGCTTTTGAATATTCACGGAGAACTCATCGGCATTAATACTGCCATTCATGCCCGCGCCGAGGGTATCGGTTTTGCCATTCCGATCAACAAGGCCAAATTCGTGATCGACGAACTGTTGGATTCCGGCCATGTTTCTCCCATCTGGCTTGGGATGTTCGGACAGGATATTGATCAGGCTGCAGCCCGTTACTTTAATTTGAAGAATTTGAAAGGGATGCTGGTTTCCGAGGTTTACCCCAATACGCCAGCAGCCAAGGCCGGTATCAAGGCGGCGGATATTATTTTGACCGTCAACGGGCAGAATATCACCAATAAGGATGAGTATCTGACCCGGATTTACAGTACGACTAAATCGGAGTCCCTTTCTTTGGTTGTCCTTCGTGACGGGAAGAAATTTCGTCACACACTTAAACCTCAAGTGCTGGATAAGCGTATGGCGCTGGATCTTGTTCGTACCCGTTGGGGATTTGAGCTGGGTGATCGCGCGAAAGGGGCCGGTGCGGAAGTAACTATGGTGGTCCCCGGTTCTGCAGCTGCCAAACTTGGTCTGAAAACCGGTGACACTATCCATCAGATAGGTAACAGGCGGCTTAAGTCAGGCATTGACTTGCTCAATGCCTTCCTGCGCAATCGTATGCAGAAAACAATTCTCATGCGCGTGCAGCGAGGTCGTAATTTATATAATGTTCGTATGACTCTGTAGGAGGTCCGTCATCGAATCCCAACAAGAATACTGGACCGGCAAGGGTGCGGACAAGACCTTTACCACGCCGCTTATTCTCGATGAATTCAAGAGCCACGTCCTGCTGGACGCACGCGTCCTTGATTTTGGGTGTGGCTATGGCCGAACTGTCGCAGAGTTGACCGAGACCGGGTATGCCCATGTGACCGGCATTGATTTTTCACAACCTCTCGTTGATCGGGGGCGGCGTGAATATCCCACCCTTGACCTGCGAGCCTATCCCGGCGGCCCCTTGCCCTTTGAGGACGGGAGTTTTGATGCGGCAATCATGCTCGGTGTATTCACTTGCATGCCCGAAACAAAAATGCAGGCCGAGACGCTGCTTGAGTTAAAGCGGGTTCTTGTTCCGGGCGGGCTGCTGTACGTTAACGATTTTTTGCTCAACCGGGATAAACGCAATCTTGATCGGTACAAACTTGGTCACGAAAAGCATGGTATTTACGGTATTTTCGATCTGCCTGACGGTGGTATCGTTAGGCATCATGATCGCAATCATATGGAAGCCTTGTTCTTTGATTTCGATACCCTGACCTTTGAGGAGGTCGTCTTCGATACAATGAACGGGCACCATTCAGCCGGATTTTATTGTATGACACGAATGCCTGAGTAGGTTTTGATCTTTTAGACCGTTGTAAAGAGTGAAGCTGAACAGACGGCGCATCATGATAATTCATGGTGCGCCGTCTTTTTTTTGCAGAGCGGGAAAAGCAGTGAATGTGTATTGTTTTAGTTGACAAAAGGGGATAAAAAAAGGAAGAATGTTTTACTTAATTTAACAAATGGTGCATAGAGTAATGCGGATATATGACGAGACCGGGCTGCTAATTCCAGTCGATTGGGTTGAAAGTGTTGTTCGGGCTGATTGTGGGAGCCACGTGCCTATCGTCTTGGCTAGCGAGGCCGTGCCTGCGGGGTTCCCATCGCCAGCCGAGGAGTATTTTGAGAAGACGCTTGATTTGAACGAGCACCTTGTGCCGAGGCCGGAGGCAACGTTTTTTGTCCGTGTCTGTGGCGATTCAATGATCGGTGCAGCCATTCATCATGATGATTTGTTGGTGGTAGATAGATCCCGGACACCGCGCTCTGGTGATGTCATCATCGCCTGCGTGGACGGTGAATTCACGGTCAAGCGACTCCGCAAGACAGCGACTGGTCTGGAGCTTGCCCCAGAAAATCCAGAGTACCCGCCGGCCCCACTCACCGAAGACACCGATTTTCAAGTCTGGGGCGTTGTTCAACACGTGATTCACAAGCTCTAAAAATGGATTCTCTTTCTTCTTAAAACACACCATAAAGACCCCGCCGAAGGCGCAATAAAAAGTTTGGGAGATGCTCAAGAACCTTTTTCAAAAGGTTCTTGAGCCCCCGGAGGGACCGCCGGTAGGCCTGTCGGGGACATTCCCATAACGAGATCCACCATGCCGAAAAGCTACGCACTGATCGACTGCAACAATTTCTATGCTTCCTGCGAGCGAGCGTTCCGACCTGATTTGGTTGGTCGCCCTGTGGTGGTCTTGTCTAATAATGACGGGTGCGTGATTGCACGATCGAACGAAGCAAAAAATATGGGTGTGCCCATGGGAGCACCATATTATAAATGCCGGTCCATGCTGGAGCGCCGTGGCGTGGCCGTTTTTTCATCCAACTATGCCCTGTATGGCGATATGTCGGCACGTGTCATGAAGGTTTTGACTCGGTTTTGTCCGGGGGTGGAGATATATTCCATTGATGAGGCTTTTTGCGACCTGACAGGTGTACAGGGTGGAGCCGAGGCGTTTGGACGCAAACTGCGAGCCACAGTGCATACGTGGACAGGGATTCCTGTCTCCGTGGGTGTGGGGCCAACCAAGACGTTGGCAAAGCTTGCCAATCGTTTTGCCAAGAAACAGGAACGGTGCCGTGGGGTGTTCGATTTCGGAGCGAGTCCGGCCCCTGATCTCGTTTTGCAATGGACTGAGATCGGGGATGTGTGGGGCATAGGTTCACGCCATGCGAAACGGTTGCGAAAAATGGGCGTAACTAATGCGTTGGAATTTCGGGAATTGAGACGTGACTGGGTCAAAAAGAAGATGACCGTGACCGGACTGCATACCTTGCTGGAGTTGCGAGGTTGGCCGTGCCTTGATTTTGCCATGGGGCCCGTGGACAAAAAAACCATAGTTTCGTCCCGCTCCTTCGGTCATCCAGTAACTTCATTTGAGGACATGCTGGAGGCTACATCAAAGTACATGACACGCGCCGCAGAAAAGCTGCGTAAGCAACGGTCCGTGGCCTCAAACGTCCATGTTTCCTTGGAGACCAATCGGTTCAAGCTTGGGGAACCGCAGTATTCCAACACTGTGTCGATCCCCTTGGCTGTAAGTACATCGCATACGCCGACGTTGATTCGTACTGCTTTGACGGGCATGGAGCGTCTTTTTAAAGATGGATATGCCTACAAGAAATGCGGGGTCATGCTTTCTGGCCTGGAGCCGGAACATGGACGTTGGCTCAACTTGTTAGCGCTGCCTCCTGCACATCGTCCGAGTGATAAGCCGCTTATGCAAGCCGTGGATAACTGTAATACGAAATGGGGGCGCGACACGGTGTCATTTGCGGCGTCAGGTATCCGACAGGGGTGGAAGATGAAACGGGAGATGCGTTCACCTCGATATACGACAGTATGGGATGAGATTTTGCAAGTCAGTTAAATCTCGACAGGATGAACAGTGTAAAAAAACGATTTTATATAAGCTAAGGATACTTTTAAATTGGATGAACCTGTATTATTGCTGAGCAAGGCGCGGGTTGGTAACAGACCGGCCAAAGACCTCACATTGGGGCAGAGTATAACCATTCAACAAACGGACAAGAGAATGCCCAGTTTTGATGACATTGTGAATGAACTTCAGGGTAAGGTTAATGAAGAAACCATTGAGGCCTATGGGCAGGCGGGATTTGAGCGTTGGCGCAACCCACCGCACCGGGGCAAACCCGCCAAGGCCAACTATGAGGGCGCATCCACCGGGGGATGTGGCGATACCATTCGAATATTTCTGTATATTGAAGATGACAAAGTGTGTGACGCTGGCTTTGCTACTGATGGCTGTGGTTCCAGTATGATTAGTGGGTCCATGGCCGCAGAACTCGCTGTGGGCAAGCTGTGTGACGATATTGTTGCTGTCACCGGAGAGACTGTCCTTGAGGGCTTGGGAGGGACAGAATGTTTGCCTGCTGATGATCAGCACTGTGCATGGCTGGCAGCCAACGCCTTGCAGGAGGCCGTTGGTGATTATTATAAACAGACTGTGAAGCGTGAAAAATAAGGTTCGTTTGGTTTAAAGAAAATATTTTTGAGCCGGTTGAACAAAAAAGCGGCCTTTCCCGAATTCGGGAAAGGCCGCTTTAATCTTTTATGAGGGAGTCTACTGGAGGACTTCTGGTTGGACGATATCAATGTCAGCACTTTTACTCAGTTCATCCATGAAGGATGCGAGCATTTCCTTGCGGTACCCCTGAGTGGCCTGTTCCATCCAGAATTTCTTCTGTTCCTTCCACGCTTCTTCGGAAGCGGGGACGCGTTCATTCAAACGGACAACCAGAACACTGTTTGGCATGGTGTAAACCAAAGGCAGCCATGCAGTGTCTTTTGCCGTGAAGGCAGCTTCGGTTAAGGGTTTGCTTTGACCCAGTCCTGCAATATTACCCTGACGGCCAAAAGGCTCGGAGGTCTTGATGCGTTTTGCATAGGTCTTGGCGGCCTTTGCAGCGTTTGCACCGGTCAATGCCGCGTGAATCTTTTCAGCTTCATTCTGGGCCATTTCATCGCTTTTTTGCTTTTTGATGCTAGCGACGACGTTTGTCTTGACCTTGTCCAGCGGCATAAGGGTCGGGGGAATGTCCTCGACCTTTTCAACGAGCATGTATCCGCCGTTGACGGCGATGGGTGCCTTATGAGCTTCGCCGACTGCCAAATCCTGAACGGTCTTGGCTGCCTCAGGAGACAGACCGAATATCTGAGTCAGGAAGAGCGCGGGCATGGGCTCGGTGGTGATCGCTTCAAGTTTGAGTTCCTTGGCAATTTCTTCGATGGTCATACCGGAGATCAGACGATCCATGGCTTGATCCAACTGCTCGGTGATCTTTTCGGATGCTTTTTCCTGAGCGATCTTTGTGCGCAGTTCGTCTTTGGCATCATCCAGAGTCTGAGTGGAAGCGTCTTTGCGTTCTTCGACCTTGATGATGTGCCAGCCGAATTGGGTCTTGACCAGACCGGATATGTCACCAGTGACGGTGTCGAAAGCGGCCTTTTCGAATTCAGGGACCATGGCGCCACGGCCGAACCAACCAAGTTCGCCACCGTTCGGGGCGCTGGGGCCTTCGGAGTATTCCTGAGCAAGAGCTGCGAAATCCTCACCGGCTTTGGCTTTCTTGAGGACTTCCTCAATCTTGGCCTTGGCTTTTTCCTTGTCAGCGTCAGAGTCGGAGTCCTTGACCATCACGAGGATGTGACGGGCGTGAACCTGCTCAGGCTGCTGCATAAGTTTTGTGTTGGCGTCGTAGTATGCCTTGATCTCGTCATCAGTGACGGTCTGGAATTTGGCCAGAGCATCAGGGGTGAAGGAGATCACACGCAGGCGAACCTGTGCGGGAGCGGTGAAACGCTCCTGATTGGCCATGAAGTAGGCCTTGATTTCATCGTTGGAGACTTTGACAGTGTCCATGAAGTCTTTGGGAGCGACCTGAATGTAGTCAATACGGACTTGTTCACCAACCCAGTCAAACAGCTGACGAGCCTGCGCAGGTGTAGCCGAGGCGGCACTGCCGACGCCCTGCTTGACCTTCTCGATGATTATTTCCTGTTTGAAGTCAGCTTCAAACTGAGCCGGAGTCATGCGAATGCTTCGCAGGGCGGCTTGATAGATGTTCTTGTCGAACACGCCATTTTTATTTTTGAACATGGACTGGGCAGCAATGCCTTCGATCATTTCCTTGTCGGATGCGCCTATTCCGAGTTTCTCGGCTTCGCCCAGCAAGAGTTTCTTGCTGATGAGTTCGCCCATGACCATCTGCTTGAACTGTGCGCTCTGCAGTTGTGCGGAGGTGACGTTCGGATTTGAGCGGCCAATGGCTTCTGCCATGCGCTGGTAAGCGAATTCGTATTCGGCCCGTGTGACGACTTGGTCGTTCACGGTAGCCAGAACCGGGTCACCGGTAGGGGCAAGGCCGGACATACCAAAGGCAAATACGAAAACGATGATGATGATGGCAAACAGGATCTTGACGATCCAGCCGGAGGCGTTCTCACGCATTATCTCTAACATTTCAGCTCCAGTAGCTCTGTTTGACAGGACGCCACCCCGAAAAAAAGGGCGGCAATTGCTCGCTTCTTATGATTGATCTTCTCGGACAGCATTGAGGAGACCACCTGACTGGATAATCTCCAGTTCCTTTTTGGTCAAATCATTTGTGACCGTGATGGTTTCACCAGAGTCCACCGAAATGTCGATGGTCCCGCCCGGAGTCATGTCGCTGGCAGGAATTGTCAACCCACTCCCTTCGGATAAGACGTCGTAGTCTGCCGAATTAACTAGCAGCAACGGCAGAATCCCGAAGTTGATGAGGTTGGCGCGGTGAATACGGGCCAGGGACTTGACGATCACGGCTTTGACACCGAGATGACGGGGGCCGAGAGCGGCATGCTCGCGACTGGAACCCTGTCCGTAGTTTTCACCACCCAGAATAACACCTGTTCCAGCTTCCTTCATGCGGCCAACAAACCCTTGATCGACACGGCTGAAGATATATTGGCTGATGGCTGGAATGTTGGACCGCAGGGCCGTGATCTCAGCTCCTGCAGGCAGGATATGGTCGGTGGTGATGTTGTCTTCAACCTTGAGAAGCACCTTGGCTTCGATGGTTTCAGGCAGTTTATTGAAATCTTCAAGGGCAACAATGTTGGGTCCACGGAGAATTTCGACGGAAGCCGTATCTTCAGGCGGGAACACAAATAAATTGCGGATTGAAGGGACGTCTTCAGGCAGTTCCACACGCTCGGGGGCTGGTCCCCAAGTGGCAGGGTCAGTGAATTCACCGTCCAATGCCAGTCGAGCTGCGGACTGGGCCGAAGCCAGGTAGACTTGACCGTCCAGAGTGCCGGAACGGCCTTCGAAGTTGCGGTTGAAGGTACGAACGGAAACACCGGCTGAGGTTGGGGATCCGCCCATGCCAATGCACGGACCACAGGAACATTCCAGCAGGCGTGCGCCAGCGTCCAACAGTGGTTCAATAAGACCTTCGCGGGCCAGCATTTTCATGACCTGCTTGGAGCCGGGAGAAATCATCAGGTCGGTTTCAGGTGGCGTCTGCTTGCCGGTCAGAATTTGGGCCGTATTTTTGAGGTCGGAGTATGAAGAGTTGGTGCAGGAACCAATGGCACACTGGTCGATCTTTTTACCAGCCAGATCCTTGATTTTGCACACTTGATCCGGCATGTGTGGCTGGGCGACCAGCGGCTCAAGCTCGGACAGGTTTATTTCAATGGTATCATCATAGTGCGCATCTTCATCGGCAATCAATTCCATGAAGTCGTCGCTACGGCCCATCTTCTCCAGAAAATCTCTGGTCCGGTCATCGGACGGGAAAATGGAGGTGGTGGCACCGAGTTCCGCACCCATGTTGGTGATGGTTGCTCGATCCGGCACGGAAAGGGATGCGACACCCGGTCCTGCGTATTCGAAAACCTTGCCAACGCCACCTTTGACGGTCAGACGGCGAAGCAATTCAAGGATAACATCTTTGCCAGCAGCCCAGCCAGTGAGTTCGCCGGTCAGATTGACTTTGACCACTTCGGGCATGGGAATGAAGTAGGCTTCTCCTGCCATGGCGAGTGCGACGGACAGCCCGCCTGCGCCCATAGCCATGGAACCAATGCCACCTGCGGTCGGTGTGTGAGAATCGGAACCGATCAGGGTTGCGCCGGGTTTGCCGAAGTTCTCCAGATGCAACTGGTGACAGATGCCTGTGCCAGCCGGGGAGAAAACAGCGCCGGACTTGGCGGCGACCGTGCGCAGATAGCGATGGTCGTCAGGGTTACGGAAGCCCATCTGCAACGTGTTGTGGTCCACGTAGCTGACGGACAGGTCCGTTTTGACCGTGCCGATGCCGATAGCTTCAAACTGGAGCCACGCCATGGTGCCCGTGGCATCCTGAGTCAGGGTCTGATCGATGCGCAGTCCTACTTCCTGTCCGGGGATCATTTCGCCGGATACGAGATGTTTTTCAATGATCTTGTGCGTAATGCTCTTGCCCATGTCTTCAATCCTCAATGTTCAAAAGGGTCTCTCTCAAAGCCGTTTGAGTGCGCGCCCGAAGGCCGTCCGGGTCTCTCACCTCCCGGATGTGACGCACTCAAGCGGATGCTACCAGTCTAGAACAGGAATCCGTTCTTTACGCCGCTGCTGGCGTCCATTTCCTCCATGCCGAGATTAATCCTGTTGATCTTGTTGGTGCGGAATTTGATTTCCACATCCAACCGCAGTTTGTCCTGCTGCAACTGGAAAATCTCTTTATGGTAATAGACACCGTTTTTCGGGTCTTCGTCGTCTCTGAGTTGACGAGTCTTGAGCATGGCTCTTTCACGTTCAAGGGTCAATTCAGCGACTTCGGCTTCCAGAGTCGGTATGTCGTCGCTGAGACGTTTCTCAACGGATTTTGATTCTTCTGCGTGTGTCATCTTTCTTCTCGCGTACCGGTTTGGGTTTCATGATGCCGGTGGGCAGGGAGTTGTAGAAGTTCCAGAATTCAGGCCAGGTCGAGGTGACCTCTCCGTGGTTTTCAAGCACGATTCCGGGGACGGAGTAAGCAGCCAGAGCGCAACCCATGGACCATGTCGGGTCCGGGCTGAACCATGTCTCATCCCATTGACGTCTTCCGGCTTTCAGTTCCACACCTTCTTCGGTTATTTCGTAGGATGCACCCATACGATCGAGCAATTCCAGAGCTGTTGGGTCTTCAGCCCCAACCAAAGTGGCATTGCCAACCTTGAGTGCCAGAGCCAGTGCCAGCGGCATGAGTTCCGGGTCTTCACCCAAAGTGATTGTTGCATGTTCAGGTAGGGTTCCGTCCATGACTGCAACCACGTTTTCTGTGGCAACATTCACGGTCAGCCCAAGGGCTCCGAGTTGTTCCAGCACTTTGTCTGCGTGGTCGTTTTTGGGCCAGTTCCCTTCAATATTGATGGAGCCGCCGCTCAGGACGGGCAGAGCCAGCAACATGGAGTTGAGCTTGACGGACAGCGGTAAAAGTGGGTTCTCGTCAATGGTCGGAATGCCGTCAGATATGGTGACAGAGTCCTTTTTCAGTGTGGCCTTGATTCCGCAAGCGGTCAAAACTTCGACAGCCTCGGCAACACGGACACGCGCAGCCTTGTTCAGGCCGTTGATGGTCAGGCCTCCGGGGAAGGACCATGCCGCCAAAGTCAGCGCGGCTGCGAACTCAGGATCAACATTGCCGGGCAGGGTGATTTTTTCATCCATGAAGCCGCCGCACTCCAACCGTACAGGCAAGCCGGGGTTGTTTGGGTTCATGGCAACAAGCCGTGCTCCGAGGCTCGGCAGTATCTTGTTCAGAGAGGCTACGTCCAGCAGTTGCAAAGCCGGTTTGCCGGTGAATTTACAACGGCCTGCATGGCCCAGTGCGAGACAAAGCAGCATGTAAAAGTTGAACGGGTCTTCGCCCACGAAGGCCATGTTGCCTTCAAATTCAAGGGTTTTTCCGCCTTCGTTCTTGATCCAGTCGTCGTCCCAGAAGATAGGAGCACCGACTTGCTTCAGGGCTTTGGCCAAATCCTTGTTGGGTGCGTTCATGGTTACGGGGGACAAATTTGTCTTTGCACCGGAACTTGCGGCCATGGCGAGCATCATGCGGGTGTAGCGGAAAGAACGGGGACCGGCGATACCGGCCTTGATACGATCCACACGAGGAGCGAGCTTGTAGCCATCGCCTTCAAACTTTTTGCGAACATCGGCCAGTGAAAACTGGTTGAGCACGGTAAAGAGTTGTTTGGCGAGCTTGGCGTCAAGGCTGAGTTCTCCGGCTTTGCGGTCGAAGGAGCCTCTGAGCAGTTTTTCGAGTTTGGGATCGACAAGGGATTTTTGTCTGGATTTGCGCCATGCGCCTTCCTTACGGATGAGGAACGCACGTTTTTCCAGCAGATGGAGAATCTGGTCGTCGATGTCGGAAATGTCGTTGAATCGATGGTTGGCTACAACTTCGGACTTGGCGGGAGCATCGTCGTCACGCATGGGCCTTTGTGGTTTGTTGCCGAAGAAATCACGGCCTCCACGGTTACCACCACCGCGTTTGTCGAATTTGCGGCCGCCATCTCTGGGACCATCTCGTTTTTCAAATTTGCGTGGGCCGCGGCTTTCATCTCTGCGCGGGGCTCGGTTTTCGTCTCTGCCGGAGCGACTGTCGTCTCTGCGAGGAGCTCGACTGTCATCTCTGCGTGGGCGTTCCGGGGAGGGACCACCACTGTCGTTTTTGCGGATTTTGATCATAGTCTTACCGTCTTCCTTATAAATGATATGGTTCCTCTTCAAAAAAAGAGGAACCGACTTCCTACCGTGAAAGTTCCCGATATGCAAGTTTTGTAAATCAAGGAGTTTATAAGCTTTAAGTTGCTTATTTATTGGGAGTTTAATGTTGATCGTGACGACATGGCTGAGATTATGCTATGAAGATAATAATGAGTGTGCCGAATGGGGCGAGATGAAGAGTCGCGTTTTGATCGGGTGATAATAGTATACAATAGATGTATATATTCGAATAGATGGTGTTTTTTTACAAAGGGAGGTCTGTTGTGCGAAATATTTTGATTGTGACATTGCTGATTTGTTTTCTCGTGGGCGGATTCGGTTGCGCCAACAAGGCACAGCAGGGAGCCACGGTGGGAGGTCTTGCCGGTGCAACTATTGGTGCGTTGACTTTTAATGACAAACTACTCGGTGCGGCAGTCGGTGCCGGTGTAGGTGTCCTGATGGGGTATATTGTCGGTAATGAGTGGGACAAGAGCGATGAAAAACAGGTGCAGCATACGCTGGAAAAAGGTCGTTCGGGTCAAGCGCAAACATGGACTAACCCCGATACCGGGGCAAGCTACTCTGCCACGCCTACGCCTCCTTATATGTCGGAAGAAAAGGTCTATCGCGACGTAGTCATCAAGGATGCCAAGGATGGTCAGGAAATTATGGCCAAGGCCTGGCGTGATGACAATGGTGTCTGGCATCTCAAGCAGTAAAAGATTTAAACAGAAATAAGCAGAAGGGAGGCAATCAGGAAATGGTTGTCTCCCTTTTTATCGTTTTTCGTGTCACTTGACATCTGTTCACGTCGCATTTAGGCCTTCCTCACAGGGGATGGAGTTCCCCTTGAACCGCCTGTTTGGCCGATAACTCCTGCCGTTGATTTATTATGACCGCGGCGGGAGTGTTTTATTTGAAGCCCGCTGTACTGTGGGCTTTTTTTGTGCCCGTCAAACAAACGAAAGGGAGCTTCAATGCTTCAGAAAATCCTCCTCATAATGGCGGCTGGTTCAGTCGGAACATTGGCCCGTTATTCACTTGCTGGATGGGCACAGCGAATGGCCGGTGCCGGTTTCCCGTGGGGAACGTTCGTCGTGAATATGGTCGGTTGTTTTACTGTCGGCCTGCTTTGGGCCTTGTTTGAAAGGCGGTGGGCCATTCCTGCCGAGACGCAAACCATAGTGCTCGTGGGTTTTATGGGCGCATTTACCACCTTTTCTTCATACATACTTGAGTCTGGGCTTATGCTGAGGACTGCGGATTGGACCGGTGCCGTTGTGTACATCGGCCTACAAAATATTATCGGTATAGCCGCTCTCATGGCCGGTCTTGCCGTCGCAAACGTACTTTGGGAGGCATAGTGCAACGTAAGAAAACGGTTTTCAGACTAACGATGTATATCGGGGAAGAGTAGAAAGACGGTCATACACCGCACCTTCTCGGGGAATTTGTTGATCGTCGGTAGTATCATCAATATTATTGTAGTCGATCAAGCCGCACGTCTGGGCGTTCCTATTTCGTGGCGAATTTACGCAAAATTGGCATTCCTGTTGCCGTTGAAACCACAGCTGTTATTTAGATTATATTATTGTAATAGCTGGTAATATGCTTCGTTCAGCGTGAGGTGATTTTTAAAGCGCTTTTTTTCACGTTCTAAATCGCACAATCTTTTTCGTGGAATATTTAGGGGGCAACCGTTCTCGTAACAGCGGTTTTGTCCTTCTGGCACTATCAAGAGCGAAAATTGATAAAGAAAAGAGGGGATTGGCAAAAACCAATCCCCTCTTGAATAGTCAGCTTGAGCCGACCGGCAGACACTTACATGTCAGCGCCGGAAGCAGCCTTCTGCATTTTGACTTCAACCTTTTCGGTCAGGCTGCCGTAGTATTCGCGCAGGCGAACGAGCACTTCGTCACGACCGAAGTGGTCGACGACTTCAGCGCCTTCGGACAGGGCTTTACGCAGCTTGGTACCGGACAGGATGACGCGGTCTTCTTTGGTATGGGGGCACGTACGCATGGAAGCCATGCCGTCGCACTTGTAGCAGTAGAAGGTCCAGTCGATGTTCATGTTCTTGCAGAGCAGGGCCTTTCCGGGCTCGGCGGTGCAACCATCTTGGTAAGGGATCTTCTTGAAGATTTCCTGAGCTTCGAACAGACCGTAGAAGTCGCCGACGCCAGCGTGGTCACGACCGATGAGCATGTTGTTGATGCCGTAGTTCTGACGGAAGGTAGCGTGGATGAGACCTTCACGGGGACCAGCATAACGCATGTCCAGGGGGTAACCGGCGTTGATGACGTTCTCGGGAACGAAGTAGTTGTCGATGAGGATCTGGATGCACTCAATGCGGACATCACCCGGGATATCGCCCGGCTTCAGGTTACCGATCAGGGAGTGAATCACAACGCCGTCACAGACTTCAACTGCGATCTTGGCGAGGAACTCATGGGAACGGTGCATGGGGTTACGAAGCTGCAGAGCGGCAACGTTGGACCAGCCACGTTTTTCCATTTCAGCACGAATCTGAGCAGGAGTCAGGTAAACACCGGGGAAACGAGCGGCGTAGTCGCCTTCGGACAGGACTTTGACGGGGCCGGCCAGGTTGTATTTGCCCTGAGCCATAACCATCTGGACGCCCGGATGATCTTCCATTGCGATCTTCCAGAAAACGTCATCAGCGGACTCTTCGCCTTCGCCTTTGTAGACGAGTTCGCATTCCCACTTCTTGTCGGCTTCGGTCATCTCGAACTTTTCTTCGACCTTCATGGTGGCGTAAACGGTGCCATCAGCAGCTTTCAGAGCGACTTCGTCACCAACTGCGACGTCTTCGTCGTTGGTGTCCAGAGTGATGGGGATGGGCCAGAAGGTGCCATCAGCCATCAGGAAGTCTTTGCAGACGCCTTTCCAGTCAGCCTGGGTCATGAAGCCGTTCAGCGGAGAGAAGCCACCGATACCCATCATGATCAGGTCGCCCTTGGCGCGATCAGAAATTTCCAGAGTCTTCAGGCCTTCAGCCTTTTTGATTTCAGCTTCGAGCTCAGCGCCTTCGAGCAGGCAGCAGACGAGACCTTTTCCACCGTGAGGTGCTACGAGGTTGGACATTTAAGCCTCCTAAAATAGTTTTTGTCAATGAAACCATTGCCTTAATTCATGATGTGCGATTCGAAACGCTTAATCCACCATGATTATTTCCCATGTAAGGGTCAGCCTTTATTGTCCGTTTGTGAAAGTCGTGTCAAGCTGTTTTTTCCGACGATAGGCTATCGTCTTTATAGGAATATGGTGCAAAATCGTGTCGGTAGAGTTTTTCGGAAGAAAGTCTAGAAAAAATGCTCTGCGGATACAATATTTAAGTCTTGTATTACAGTAACTTAAAAAAACAATGTGATAAAGATGTTAATGCCGGAAAAAAGGCTTGCCTTGATCCGTTTATTTAAACTAATAACTTTTGTTGTTTCATGGATTTTATATGGCATGGACCGCAAGTTTCAATCCGGCGGGAATGGGCTGAAAATAAGGTTTTATGCGGTTATCCTAGAGACTGACGCCTAGTAAAAACGGGGTCGCTTGTTCAAAAATTCACTTTCACGTTGACAAGGGCTGATCGTCTTGCTAATTCCCAGATTCCGCACAGTTGAACCGTGTGGAGCATATTTTGTTTAGGTAGAGGATGTCGGTTATTGTGAATAATAAAACCCTATTTAGGAGGAGAAGTTATGCCGACCTTTGTTAACCCGGAAAAATGTGACGGCTGCAAGGGTGGCGAAAAGACCGCTTGCATGTACATTTGCCCTAACGATCTGATGATCCTGGACGCTGACGAAATGAAAGCTTACAACCAGGAACCGTCTGCATGTTGGGAATGTTATTCTTGCGTGAAAATTTGCCCCCAGGGTGCTATTGAAGCACGCCCGTATGCCGACTTCGCCCCCATGGGTGGTACCTCCATCCCGATGCGTTCCGCTGAAGATATCATGTGGACCATCAAATTCCGTAATGGCAGCGTGAAACGTTTCAAGTTCCCCATCCGTACTACTGCTGAAGGTTCCATCAAGCCTTTCGAAGGTAAGCCTGAGCCGACCGATCTGGACAATGAATTGTTGTTCACTGAGGCCGAACTCGCCGCCCCGAAAGCGACTGCAATGGAAGAAGCTTCTGTCACCGAAGCTGACCTGAAGAAAGAGTGGAAGATGGAAGATTACGCCAGCCTGGTCTAGTCCAGTCTGTGTAATTGTCTTTTAGACTACTTGAATCACGTTAAATACTAGGAGAAATATTATGCCTCTGCTTCCCAGCAAAGAAGCTTCCAAGGGTGTTGCTCTCGCCGAGCCGGAAATCATCGAGAAAGACGTTGATATCCTGATGGTCGGCGGTGGCATGGGTAACTGCGGTGCCGCTTTCGAAGCCATGCGTTGGATCGAAAAAGTTGACCCGTCCATCACCCTCGAACTCGTTGACAAGGCCTCCCTCGAGCGCTCCGGCGCAGTTGCCCAGGGCCTGTCCGCTATTAACACCTACTGCGGCGACAACGATGTCGACGATTACGTCCGTATGGTCCGTACTGACCTCATGGGCATCGTCCGCGAAGATTTGATCTTCGACCTCGGTCGTCACGTAGATGATTCCGTCCATCTCTTCGAAGAATGGGGCCTCCCCGTTTGGGTTAAGAAAGACGGCAAGAACCTCGACGGTGCCAAGGCTAAGGCTGAAGGCCTCGCCATCCGTAACGGCGACGCTCCGGTTCGTTCCGGTCGCTGGCAGATCATGATCAACGGTGAGTCCTACAAGTGCATCGTTGCTGAAGCTGCCAAGAACGCCATTGGTGAAGACCGCTACGTTGAGCGTGTATTCATCGTTAAGATGCTGTTGGACGCAAATGAGCCCAACCGTATCGCCGGTGCTGTCGGTTTCTCCACTCGTGAGAATAAAGTTTACATCTACAAGTGCAACGCTGCTGTTGTCGCTTGTGGTGGTGCTGTTAACGTGTACCGTCCCCGCTCCACTGGTGAGGGTATGGGTCGCGCTTGGTACCCCGTTTGGAACGCAGGTTCCACCTACACCATGGTTGCCCAGGTTGGCGGCGAAATGACCATGATGGAAAACCGCTTCGTCCCCGCCCGTTTCAAAGATGGTTACGGTCCGGTCGGCGCTTGGTTCCTCCTCTTCAAGGCCAAAGCTACCAACTACAAGGGTGAAGATTATTGTGAGACCAACCGTGCTATGCTGAAGCCTTACGAGGATCGCGGCTACGCCAAGGGTCACATCATCCCCACCTGCTTGCGTAACCACATGATGCTCCGTGAAATGCGTGAAGGCCGCGGCCCGATCTTCATGGACACCAAAACTGCCCTGCTGAACACTGTTGGCGGCGACCTGTCCGGTCCCGAATGGAAGCATCTCGAGTCTGAAGCTTGGGAAGATTTCCTCGACATGTGCGTTGGCCAGGCTAACCTCTGGGCCGCTACTAACTGCGCTCCTGAGGATCGTGGTTCTGAGATCATGCCCACCGAACCTTATCTCCTCGGCTCCCACTCCGGTTGCTGCGGTATCTGGTGCTCCGGCCCGGACGAAGAATGGGTTCCCGATTCCTACAAGGTTAAAGCTGACAACGGTAAGGTCTACAACCGTATGACCACCGTTAACGGCCTCTGGACCTGTGCTGATGGTGTTGGCGCTTCTGGTCACAAGTTCTCCTCCGGTTCCCATGCTGAAGGCCGTATCGTCGGCAAGCAGATGGTCCGTTGGGTTGTCGATCACAAGGACTTCAAGCCCTCCATCAAAGAATCTGCTGCTGATCTCGCTAAAGAGCTCTACCAGCCCTGGTACACATACGAAGAGAACAAGGCCGGTTCCACCGATCCTGTTGTCAACCCTGCTTACATCACTCCCCACAACTTCATGATGCGCCTCATTAAGTGCACCGATGAATACGGTGGTGGTGTTGCTACTCTGTACATGACCTCCAAGGCTCTGCTGAACACCGGTTTCTGGTTGATCGGCATGATGGAAGAAGATTCCAAGAAGCTCGCAGCTCGTGATCTCCACGAACTGATGCGCTGCTGGGAACAGTTCCACCGCCTCTGGACCGTCCGTCTGCACATGCAGCACATCGAGTTCCGTGAAGAATCCCGTTACCCGGGCTTCTACTACCGCGGCGACTTCATGGGTCTGGACGATTCCAAGTGGAAGTGCTTCTGTAACTCCAAGTACGATCCCGCCACTGGCGTGACTACTATCTTCAAGAAGCCTTACGTCAAGATCATCCCCGACGCCTAAGCATTAGGTAATGATCACCCCGTGTCCGCGGGCCCCGGCCCGCGGACACTTTTAAATGTCCGGGGCTGAAAATGGTCTGAATCCGGGCCGGGAACGGTCTCCCGGTCCGGGTTTAGGCCATTTTGTTGGCTGAGCCTCAACTTTATTCGGGAGGAATTAAGAGAATGTCGAATAATAGTATTCTCGTTGTAGGCGGGGGGTTCGCAGGAATCACCGCCGCCCTCGAAGCTGCCGAAGTCGGCTACGAGGTGTACATCGTTGAAACTAATCCCTACATTGGTGGCAGGGTTGCACAGCTGAATCAGTATTTCCCCAAGCTGTGTCCTCCGTCCTGTGGTCTGGAGATTCAGTTTCAGCGGATTAAGAACAACCCAAATGTAAAGGTCATTACCATGGCCGATGTGACATCCGTTTCCGGCACTGCCGGCAATTACGATGTCAAAATCACGCAGCGTCCCCGCTTCGTGAACGAAAAATGTACTGCCTGCGGCGAGTGTGAGAAGGCAACTTCCACTCAGGTCGAGTCCGAATTTGATTTCGGTACCGGTACTCGCGGTCTGGCATACAAGACTCATCCCTTCATGTTCCCCATGCGCTACGTTGTGGATGCCGAGAATGCATCCGAGTCCGAGCTGGAAGCCATTAAGGCATCCTGCCCGTACGACGCAGTAGCTCTGGACGACGCTGCCAAGGAAATTGATTTGGCTGTCGGCGCTATCGTTGTTGCGACTGGTTGGAAGCCTTACGATGTTTCCAAGCTGACCAACCTCGGCGGTGGTACCTTGAAGAATGTGGTCACCAACATGCAGTTCGAGCGTCTGTGTGCGCCCAACGGCCCAACTTCTGGCAAGATACAGCGTCCTTCTGACGGTGCAGAGCCCAAGAAGATCGCTTTTGTCCAGTGTGCCGGTTCTCGCGACCAGAATCACCTGAACTACTGTTCCTACATTTGCTGCATGGCTTCACTCAAGCATGTTCGCTATGTCCGTGAACGTTCTGACGCCAGCGCAACGATCTACTACATTGATCTGCGTACGCCTGGTCGTTACGACAAGTTCAAGTCCATTACCGAGGCCGATGAAAAACTCAGCTTGGTCAAGGGCAAGGTCGCTGACATTGTTGAAGACGCCCAAGGCAACCCAGTCGTCACCGTTGAAAATGCACTCACTGGTATTAAAACCGAAGAGACATTTGACATGGTCGTTCTGGCTACCGGCATGGAGCCCAGTTGTGCTGGTCTCAAGGCCCCGGCCGGAAGGATTGATGTTGACGGTTTCGTCATCGACGGCGAAGGAATCATTGCCGCCGGTTGTGCCAAGCAGCCCTTTGACGTCATGAAGTCCGCCCAGTCCGGCACCGCTGCCGCGATGAAAGCGATTCAAACCGTGGTAGGGAGGTAACCAATGGCTGAAAAGCTTGGAGTATATATCTGTGGAGGTTGTGACATCGGGGCAAATCTCGATGTCGACGCCCTGGCCGAGTTCGCTGGAAACGGCAAACACTCCTCCAACGTTGCCGTGGCCAAGTCTAATCCGGTTCTTTGTAGCCCGGAAGGCAAGGCCATGATTGAGGCCGATATCGCCGAGAACGATTTGGACGGCGTGGTTTGCTGCGCCTGTTCCTCCCGCGCCAAGTGGGATGTGTTCAAGTTTGGCGAAAAAGTCCAAGTAGAACGAGTCTCTCTGCGTGAGCAGTGCGTCTGGTCCTATCAGGAAGACCCTCAGTTCCCTGGTCAGATGGAAGTCATCGCCAAGGACTACACCAATATGGGAATCATCAAGCTGATCAACAGCCGGATTCCCGAACCGGAACTGCCGGATCCTTACAAGACCATTATGGTCGTGGGTGGCGGTTACACCGGTTTGAACGCGGCTCTCAACGCCGCCAGCGTAGGTTACTCCGTAATCCTCGTTGAACAGGATGATAAGCTTGGTGGCAAGGCTGCCACCATGTACAAATCCTATCCGCTGGGTGCACCTTTTGGTGACCGTGCGGAAAAGATTGATGTTGCAGGTGTGATCAATCAGGTCGAGTCCAACGACAAGATTCAGGTTATCACCGGTGCTACCGTTGAAGCTCTGGCTGGCGCTCCGGCCCAGTACAAGGCTACAGTCGGTGGTACCGAATATGAAATCGGCGCAGTCGTCATGGCTACCGGTTTTGTACCCGGTAAGACAGAATTCCTGGCTCCCTTGGGTTACGGTTCCATCAAGAACGTCGTGACTTCTGCCGAGTTCGAAGCCATGGCTGCTAACGGCGGTATCAAGACCGCAGACGGTCGGACTCCTTCCTCCGTCGCTTTCATCGTTGACACTTCCCTCCTCATGGAAGGCGTCACCTACGATCCTTGCGGCGAAGCATGTGAAGAAGAACTTCCCTGCGACGAAAGCAGCACTGAAGATGATGAGTGTGAGACCTTCCATTACCCGGATAAGGAATCCGCTAAACATCTGGCATACAGTTCCGAGTTGACTTCCCTGGTCGCTCTGAAACATGCCAATTACGTGCGTGAACTTGCTCCCAATGCCACAGCCTACGTGATTTATGATCACATGATGGTTCCGGGCATTAACGAAAAATACTATCAGGCCGCTCAGGATGACGCGGGTATCATGTTGACCAAGGGCACCGTCACCGGTGTTTCCGAGGCCGGCAGCTCCGTGGTCGTCAAGGCCAAGGATACCTTGTTGGGTGCAGACATCGAATTGGCCGCCGACATGGTTGTGGTTCCCACCGCCATCGTCCCGACTACCGCTGCCAACCCGACAATGAACTTCGTCTATCGTCAGGGCCCGGCTTTCCCGGACCTTGAACTGTTCGACGGGTTTGCTGATTCCAACTATATCTGCTTCCCCTACGAGACCCGCCGTACAGGCGTTTACGCCGCTGGTTGCGTGCGTCAGCCCATGGGCCTTGGTCTCGCCGCAGAGGATGCAGCCGGTGCCGCCCTCAAGGCTATCCAGTGCATCGAGTCCGCCAACCGTGGTATGTCTGTACATCCCCGTTCCGGTGACTTGAGTTTCCCCGAGTTCAACTTCATGCGTTGTACTCAGTGTAAGCGTTGCACCGAGGAATGCCCGTTTGGTGCTTTGGATGATGACGAGAAGGGTACGCCGCTTCCGAATCCCACCCGTTGCCGCCGTTGCGGTACGTGCATGGGTGCCTGTCCAGAACGTGTTATCTCCTTCTCCAACTACGGCATCACTCAGATTGGTCAGGCCATCAAGGAAGTCAAAGTTCCCGATACTCTGGAAGAAGGCGGTCCCCGCATTATCGTCCTGGCGTGTGAGAACGATGCTACCCCGGCTCTGGACATGGCTGCCATGCGCGGTAAGAGCTGGAGCCCCTATGTGCGCTTCATCCCCGTGCGTTGCCTCGGTTCTGTCAATGCCATCTGGGTCGCTGACGCAATGTCCAAGGGCGTTGACGGCGTGATGATGCTTGGCTGTAAGTACGGCGACGACTACCAGTGCCACTTCGTCAAGGGTTCCGAACTGTGTAACCGCCGTAAGGAAAACATCGCTGAGTCCCTGGGACGTCTCGGTGTCGAGCCTGAACGCGTTGAACAGTACGAGGTCTCCATCGACATGTACGATCAGGTCCCGGCCATGATCGATGAGTTCGTTGAGAACATCACCACCAACTTTGGCCCCAACCCGTTCAAGGGTTACTAGGAGGTACGGCATGTCTAATACCGTCAAGGTACAACCGGACCTTAAGTTCGTAGAAGAGTTGCAGGCCGTAGGCGGCGACTCCCTGAAAAAATGCTACCAGTGCGCCACCTGCTCGGTGGTCTGCCCTCTGTCCCCGGCTGACAACCCGTATCCCCGTAAGGAGATGGTCTGGGCTCAGTGGGGTCTCAAGGATCGCCTGGTTAACGATATTGATATCTGGTTGTGTCATAACTGCGGCACCTGTTCTACATTGTGCCCCCGTGGTGCCAAGCCGGGCGACCTGTTGGCTGCCCTGCGTAACATGGCCTATCGCAATCTGGCTCCGCTGCCGATTATCGGCAAGCTGATGTCCAACTCCAGCGGCATGCTGCCTCTGGCTGCGGTTCCGGCTCTGTTCTACGGCATTATTTGGTTCATCATGGCTGGCAAGGTTGGTTCCTTCCTGCCTACATTCAATTGGGATGCAGCCACTCATAGCTGGGTTCCTGCCGCAGATGGTCAGATCGTCTTCGGTGGTCTGTTCCCCGGTGATTATGTTATTGACCCTGTCTTCATGTTGGTTTTCGCCTTCATGATCTGGGGATTTTATGCCGGTGTGCGCAATATGCTCAAGGCCTTCAAAGAGCAGCCCAAGACATTCATCGTTGGTCGTAAAGATGAGCCGAGCTTCATCGCTTGTCTGATCGATACCGCCAAGTATGAAATCTTGCAGCACACTCAGTTCCTCGATTGTAATGATGACGACGCTGACGAGTTGGATATCAAGCGCGCTTCCGGCCACCGCTGGTTGATGTTCTCTTTTATCGCTCTGATGATCGTTACCGGTACTGTCGCTGCAGGTCACTGGGGCGGCTGGACACTGCGTTTCCTTGGCATCACTGGCTTGGGCGACATCGTGTCTGCTATCGGTCATACACCCATGCCGTTCTATCATCCTGTCAAGCTGCTGGCTCTGGTCGGCGCTGGTCTGGGGATTTACGGCCTCATGGCTTTGACCAAACGTCGCGTGAATCTGGACCAAACCAAGCAGTCTTCCAACTGGTATGACTGGTACCTGATCACTTTGATCTGGACCATATTCCTGACTGGTATCGCTGCCATGGTCTTCCGTGTACTCGGCGTGGCTGTACTGGCTTACCCGATCTATTACGTGCATCTGATCGGTGTGTTTATGCTGCTCGCATACCTGCCGTGGTCCAAGTTGGGTCACCTCGTATACCGTACAGTGGCATTGTCCTACGCCAAGCAGATTGGCCGCATCCCCATGGGCGCCGACAAATAGTCGCCTGGGTGAACATAAAAACGAAGCTTACTTAGTTAAGGAGGCATCAAATGGCTGAAGCTAAGGTATTCCCAATGAACGCTTTTGTGTCTGTGCTCCGCGGTGACACCGCTGACCAGACTCAGCTCGATATGCTGGCTTACATCACCCAGGCTGAAACCGTGGACGCAGACGTCGCCCCTGTGGCGCAGGCTCTGTCCAAGGCCTGGATTTATGAACAAGAACCCGGTCTGACTTCTTACGCCGAAGGCGACATCGCCAAGCTCGGTAATCAGGTCAAGATCGAAGCCCTGCCCGAAGGCGAGGCTGTCCGCGCTAAGGCTGTCTTGGACATCCTGGCCGGTTTGAAAGAAGAGAACGCTGCCCTTCAGGCTGAAGTTGAAAAACTGAACGCTGAAAAGGCCGAGCTGGCTGCACAGATCAGCCCCTTGGAAGCCAAGGTCAAGACCATCGACGCTCAGAATGCTGCTGGTGAACAGAAAGTCACCGTTGCTTCTGGCAAGCTCGACGAGATGACCAAGAAGCTCAATGACCTGATGGCGGAAGTCGACAAGGTCAAGAGCCAGGGCGTTGTGGTTGCCGGTGTTGCCGGTGACGGTGCTGCTGCTGACGCTGGTGACACTCAGTCCACTGGCCCCGAAGTTGGCGGCGAACCCGAAGCCGACTTTGGCCTCGGTGGCGACGCATTCGGCGGCGATAGCTGGTAGACCCGGATTACCGCTCAAAAACAAGACCCCGCGCTGTATGGCGCGGGGTCTTTTTTTGCGCGTTATCCGGGCTACACACGGCTTGCGATAGCGGCGCATCTGCACATTTTTCGGCCTTGCCGAGTCCTCACCGTATGAAGATACGGTTGCGGGTCGGCTGCGCCCGAGAAAATGCACATCTGCACCACTCTCCCAAGCCTCACATGGTCGGGGAGGGAGAGCCGTTGTTGGGGTGCTATGCACCCCAAAGCACTCCAATGGTAAGAAGAGAGTTCGTTTTTTTGTAAGCTGATTATTTTGTGACTATTTTCGCCGAAGGCGACACAAAAAGTTTAGGAAAAGGAAGGGATGGGGGTCTGGGGGAAGGGGAGGAAAGAACCCTTTTCAAAGGGTTTTTCCTCCCCTTCCCCCAGCCGCCGGAGGCATTCTATTTTCTATTAATAGCGAAGGGTGAGAAGGCTTGGTCGACGGGCATGACTTCGAGTGAGTTGATGTTGATGTGTGCGGGTAAGGTTGTTGTCCAGTAAACGATTTCGGCGATGTCTTCGGGCTTGATCGGCTGGGTGCCTTGGTAGACCTTGTCGGCGGAGTTTTTGTCACCTTTGAAGCGGACGACTGAAAATTCGGATTCGCAGAGTCCTGGTTCGATGTTGGAGACACGGATTTTTGTGCCAAGCAGGTCGGCAAGAAGGTTCTTGGAGAAGTGGTTCACAAACGCCTTGGTGCCGCCGTAGCAGTTGCCGCCGGGGTATGGATATGTACCGGCTACGGAACCGAGGTTGACGATGTGGCCCTGATTGCGTTCGACCATGGAGGGGAGTAGGGCGCGGGTCATGTACATGAGCCCTTTGATGTTGGTGTCGATCATGGTTTCCCAGTCTGTGAGATCGCAGGACTGGGCAGGGTCAAGGCCGAGTGCAAGACCTGCATTGTTGACGAGAACATCCACGGCTTTGAATTCGGCAGGGAGTTGTTCAATTGCTTTGAAACACGCGTCCTTGTCGCGAATATCGAAGGTGATCGTGTGTATTTTGGCTGGAGCGAGATCTTGCTGTAATTGTTCCAGTCTGTCGCTTCGACGTCCTGTAAGAATCAATTGCCATCCTTCAGCCGCATAACGTTCGGCCATGGCCTTTCCAAATCCGGCTGTGGCACCTGTAATCAAAATTGTCTTTGTCATTTGGACTCTCCTCTTTGATGTCTGGCAAGGGATTATCGCATCCGTGAAAAGAAGAAAAGCGCACGTGCTGGTTTTTCCACGGATTCGAAAGAATGAGAATTCGCAACAATTATCACGTTTGTTTGAAAAAAGTGGGATTAATTCTGAATGAAGTTCTGCGTTTTGCTAATTTGGCAAAATATTGCTCTGTTTATCAATTGTTTCAACGTGAGTTAGACATTTTTTTTTAAATGGGGTAATAAGGATAACCCCTGTAAAAAGTTTGTCATTCCAAACAATTGCATTGGAATGACTCGGTGACTCCTGTTCAGGAGTGCGTGATACTACTCTTTCATTGGAATTGTATGGCAAATCTTATTCTTGACGACATATGTGTCCGATTCGGTGGGCTTCAAGCTTTGACCGACGTTTCCTTTTCCTTGGGCAAGGGGGAAGTGGTCGGGCTGATCGGACCCAACGGAGCGGGAAAAACGACCGTCTTCAATGTGATCACTGGTGTATATACAGCTTCGAGCGGCAAGGTGTCGTATGGTGGGACGACCATCACTGGACGCAGGCCGTATCAGGTCCTGTCCATGGGCATAGCTCGTACTTTTCAAAATATCAGGTTGTTTCAGAACATGACGGCTCTGGAAAACTGTATGGTGGCCCAGCATAGCCGGTCGAAAACAGGTGTTATTGGTGCTATCCTGCGCAGTCCGGGGCAGAAGCGTGAAGAGGCGCGGATTGTCGAGAAATCACAAAAGGCTCTGGAATTCATGGGGCTGGGCGATATCTCGGATGAAGTGGCTTCCAATCTGCCGTATGGGCATCAGCGGAGACTTGAAATAGCCCGCGCCTTGTCGAGTGAACCGCATACGATTTTGCTGGATGAACCTGCTGCGGGGTTGAATCCTGCAGAATCACTGGAGTTGATGGAGTCCATCGGCCATATCACCGACCTGGGCATTAATGTGCTTATGGTGGAGCACGATATGAAGGTCGTTATGGGTATATGCAACAGAATCGTTGTTCTTGATCATGGGGTAATGATTGCTGAAGGGTTGCCTGAAGAGATTCAGAAAAATCCTGACGTGATTGAAGCATATTTGGGCCAGTAGAGAGGCTGGCTGCAACCGCAACGAATGGAGAGAGTGTTTATGAAACGTTTACTCGTACTGGTAGTGGCTTTGGCTGCTCTTGGTCTGCTGCTGGCGGGCTGCGGCGGGGAAGAGAAGAAAGCCGAACAAATTCTCAAGATTGGTACCATGTCCCCACTGACTGGTCCGTATGCTGCTGATGGTAATGATATTCGTCAAGGCACCGAGATTGCAGTTGAAGTTATCAAGGCTCAGGGCGGTATCCCCGGATTTACAGATATTCAGGTGTTCCCTCAAGATACGGCGTGCGATCCCAAGCAGGCAGTGGCTGCCGCAAACAAGCTCATCAACGAGCAAGTTACGGGCGTTGTCGGTTCATATTGTTCCAGCTCCACTATTCCCGCTTCCGAGACACTGGCTGAAGAAAATATTATTATGATTACTCCGGGTTCCACGAATCCCAAGGTGACCGAACGCGGCTTGCCATACATGTTCCGTACCTGTGGTCGTGATGACCATCAGGCTCCGGCAGCTGTCAAATTTATGAAGGATGTTGAAAACGTGAAGTCTGTCTTCATTGTTGACGACAAAACCACATATTCACAGGGACTTGCTGAAGGTGTTGCCACCGCTGCAGCCGCTTCAGACATCGTTGTTTTGGAACATGACCATGTGAATCAGGGCGATAAAGATTTTTCAGCTGTGCTGACCAAGGTTAAAGCCGCTAATCCAGACTTATTTTATATCTCCTTGCAGAACTCCGCCACTGGTGCGCTCATGGTCATTCAGGCCAAGCGCATGGGCATCAATGCCATTTTGATGGGACAGGACGCTGTATATCATCCTAAACTTATCGAAATTGCCAAGGGTGATTCCGACGGGATGTATTGTACCTTTGGCGCAATTGACAAGGATGCTCCGAAATATGTCGAGTTCCTGACCAAGTACAAGGAAAAGACCGGCAACGAGCCTGGCGCATACTCCGCTTATTCCTTTGACTCGGCCATGGCATATATGCTGGCAGTCAAGGCCGCAGGTACAACAGAGCCCTCCAAGGTTCGCGAAGAACTGTTGAAGCTCGATTTTACCGGCGCTTCCAAGCAGCTTAACTACGTGGAAAATGGCGATTCCGGCTCCAATTATACCGTGTACAAAGTTATCGACGGCGAGTTTACTCCATACTGGAACTCACTGACCGGCGAAAAGTACTAACACACATCACATTGCAACCAAACCGGGGCCTTGCGTAAGCAAGGCCCCGGATACTGGAACACCATGGATTTAGAATTTTTCATACAGCAGTTGATCAACGGGATTACTCTTGGCGGTGTCTACGCACTGATAGCCTTGGGGTATACCATGGTCTACGGCATCATTCAGCTCATTAACTTTGCTCACGGTGAATTCTTTGCTGCTGGCGGTTACATGGGCGTGATTTTGATTTCCTATTTGGCCGCACAAGGCCTGCACCCATATGCTTGTCTGGCTATCGCGCTGGTTCTGGCCATGGGATACTGCGCCTTGCTTGCAATGGCCGTGGAGCAGCTTGCCTACAAGCCGCTCAGACAGGCCTCTCGACTGGCCGCTCTTCTGTCTGCGCTTGGTATGTCCATTTTCTTGCAAAACGGCCTTATGCTTACTCAGGGCGTTTATGACAAGGCATATCCCACGGAGATTACTTCCGGTGGATTCGAATGGGGGTTGATTTCTGTTTCCTATATGCAGATTTTTATTGTGGCCTTGACCGCAGTTCTTCTGGTGGGGTTGAACGTGCTGGTCTTTAAGACCCGTATAGGACGCGCCATGCGTGCCACCTCACAGGACAAGGTCATGTCCGCGTTGGTGGGGATTAATTCCAATCGTATCATTGCCACTACCTTTGCGATCGGTGCGGGGTTGGCGGCGGCAGCGGGTATTATGGTCGGCCTGTATTATGGTTCGGTCAACTATTCCATGGGATTCGTTCCCGGAATCAAGGCTTTTGCCGCAGCCGTGCTCGGCGGTATCGGCAATATTACCGGCGCGCTTGTTGGCGGGCTGATTATTGGCATGGTTGAGATCTTTGCCGCCGGATATATTTCTGGTGAGTACAAAGACGTGTTCGCCTTTATTATCTTGATCGCCGTGCTGTATTTCCGACCCACCGGTATCATGGGAGAGAACGTTGACGATACGCGAGTCTAAAAAATTATGGATAGGCTGCGGTGTCGGCCTGATTTGGTTCCTTATTCTGTTGTGGCCGTTGCTCGGCATCACACCAGAGGGGCTGGAATTCGGAAAGACGTTCAAGGTCTTCGGATATGTGGCGGTGGCCGCAGTTTTCATTATGTTTTTTTATCAGGTCAAGGAAGCTGGTCATCTGGATATGGTGGGTACTCCCCTCAAATCCGCAACTGGAATTTTCGAGCAGGTTTATGAGAAAACACCTCGCTGGGTTTTGCTGTCCATTGTCCTTGTCCTTGCCATCATTTTCCCGTTGGTGACGGGCCGTTACGCCCATGATGTTTCCATTTCCGTGCTTATTTACATATGTCTCGGACTGGGGTTGAACATTGTTGTCGGGCTGGCCGGGTTGCTCGATCTCGGGTACATCGCTTTTTATGGTGTCGGTGCATATACCTATGCGTTGATGAGCCTGCATTTTGGGCTGTCATTCTGGCTGTGTTTGCCGATTTCAGCTCTGACTGCGGCTATTGCTGGTTGTATAATCGGGTATCCGACCTTGCGTATGCGTGGCGACTATTTGGCTATCGTTACTCTTGGGTTCGGTGAGATTGTCCGGCTTATCCTGAATAACTGGATGGCGTTGACCAACGGTCCCAACGGTATATTGTCCATCCCCCGACCCGAATTGTTTGGTTTTAATTTCAAGCCGCTCTGGTCCATGTATTATGTGATTTTGGCTATCGCGGTGTTTACCATTCTGGCAGTATACAGGTTGAACTATTCACGTATCGGGCGTGCTTGGGAAGCCATTCGCGAGGATGAGACCGCAGCAGAACTCATGGGCGTGAATACATTTCTTTTGAAGCTTTTGGCATACGCCATGGGGGCGACGTTCGCTGGTTTTGCCGGGGCGTTTTTTGCTGCACGCATGAAGTTTGTAGGGCCTGAATCTTTTTCCTTTCTGGAATCTGCAATGGTGCTCGCCATGGTCGTGCTTGGTGGCATGGGGTCCATCCCCGGTGTCATTCTTGGCGTCCTTGTCTTGGTGGCCTTGCCTGAGATGTTCCGTGGGCTGGAGTTGTATCGTATGCTCGTGTTCGGTGGTGTCATGACGCTCATGATGCTTATTCGTCCGGCTGGTATCTGGCCTGCAAAACGTGTCGGACGTCGTTCCGAAGAAGCGGAGTAATCAAAGTAGAACTATGGCTGAAAAGACTCCTATACTGGAATTGAAGAATGTGGTTTCGGCTTATGGTCGTATTCAGGCACTGAAGGGCATTTCGCTTAAGGTCTATGATGGTGAGATTGTGTCTATCATCGGGGCCAACGGTGCCGGAAAGTCTACCACGTTGATGACGATTTGTAATATAATCAAGGCTGTGGAAGGTGACATCCTCTACAAAGGGAAACGTATTAACGACGTTGGTTCCGAGGTCTTGCCCACCATGGGGTTGTGTCAGGTTCCTGAAGGGCGGCGCATTTTTCCGCGTTTGACTGTGTTGGAAAACCTGGACATGGGCGCATTTTTCCGCACGGATTCAGCAAACATCAAGGAAGACGTGGAGCGTGTTTTTGACCTGTTTCCAAAACTTCGGGAGCGGCGTAAACAACTCGGTGGCACCCTGTCTGGTGGAGAACAGCAGATGTTGGCCATGGCGCGCGCTCTCATGAGTAGGCCTAAAGTTTTACTTTTGGATGAGCCGTCCATGGGATTGGCCCCATTGCTCGTCAAGCAGATTTTTGACATCGTGAAGATGATCAATAGTCAAGGCGTTACTGTGGTGTTGGTCGAGCAAAATGCAAACCTTGCTTTGCAGGCCGCACAGCGTGGGTATGTCTTGGAAACCGGTAAGGTGGTTATGGAGGACGACGCAAATAATTTGCTGTCCAATCCTGATATCAGAAAGGCATATCTCGGCGAATAGTCACAGGTATAAAATGTAAAAAGGCCTTTCGAAAGCACTGCTTTCGAAAGGCCTTTTTACATTTTATTAGTCGTGTTTATTGTTTTTTTTACAGTTGAGTTTGGCTTCTGCCACTTTGTTTAGAGAAGAACCGCTTCCTTGGGTGGTTCGTCGTTCAATGAGTTCCAGAGCTTTTGCATTGGTCATGGGTTCGTGGAAGAAAAACCCTTGAACACATTGGCAATTGAGATCCATGAGTGAACAAAGTTGGTCCGGGTCTTCTACGCCCTCGGCAATGACATTCAATTCAAGAGAATGAGCAAGGGCAATCACGGCGCGGACGATTTCCATATTTTCCGGGTCTGTTTTCATGCGTGAGATAAAGGCGCGATCCACTTTGAGGGTATCAACCGGCAATTGTTGGAGCTGTGATAGCGAAGAGTATCCAGTCCCGAAGTCATCAATAGAAAAATGAATGCCCGCCTTACGTAAACGGTGGAGTGAACGAATGGCAGATTCCGTGTTGTCCATGATGGCTGATTCGGTGATTTCCAACTGGAGACAGGATGGTGGAAGGTCGTGATCCTTCAGTGCCTTAACGACCATTTTATCCAGTTCGAGTCGGGTGAATTGTTTACTTGAGAGATTGACAGACATATAAACATTCTCAGCACCGGGTGATTCCTTTCGCCATTGGGCAAGAGTTTCTAACGCCTTGCGTAAGACCCATTCTCCAAGTTGTATGATAAGTCCTGATTCTTCAGCCAGAGGGATAAATTCTGACGGGGGTATATTGCCCCGTCTTGGGTGGCGCCATCTGGCCAGTGCTTCAAATCCGATCAGATCAGAGTTGTCCAAATTCAAAATTGGTTGATAGGCCAGATGAAATTCGTTGGATTCAAGTCCTCGGCGCATGTCGTTTTCGAGTGTCAGTAGGTCTACGGCAGTTTCCAACATGCGCTCGGTAAAGACTTTAAATCGATTGCGTCCGGCTTCTTTGGCGCGGTGCATGGCGATGTTGGCGTGCTGGAGTACGTCAGCTGGCTTGATGTCGACCACGGGGCTTAAAACAATGCCGAAGCTGGCTGTTGTCTGTACCTCACTGCCGTTGAAGCGGAAAGGTTTGGACATTTTTTCACGGATGCGTTTGATGATTCGTATGGCCTCACCAGGGCTGGAAAGTTCATCGAGAAGAAGGACAAATTCATCTCCGCCGAATCGGGAAACAGTGTCCAGACCTCGCATTTCTTCGGACAAGCGGACACCCGTTTCGGTCAGAACCATGTCCCCGAAACGATGCCCCAGAGAATCGTTGATAATTTTGAAACGATCAAGGTCGAGAAAGACAACGGAAAAAAAGTAGTTTTTACGTCGTTTGGCCCTGTGCATGGCTTGCTCTATGCGATCCAGACAGAGGGTCCGGTTGGCCAGATTGGTGAGGGGATCATGCAGCGCCTGATGTCTGAGTTGGTCTTCCATCAGTTTACGATCTGTAATGTCTCGAAAGCTGAATCGGATGCCCAACGGCTTTCCCCCGATGCCGGATACGGACCTGCCCACAACTCCGAGCCATCGAGTTTCGCCGTGTGCTGATGTGATACGAAAATCCAGAGAATCTCCTTGGTCAGTGTTGGCTTTAACGCAATAAGCATCCCAAGAGACCAGATCGTCATCAATGATGATGTCACGAACAAGTTCAGGGGTGGTGAAAAATTGTTCAGGGGGATATCCGGTGATGCGTTCACTGGCTGGAGAGCAATAGAGGATGGAACCATTCACATCGACCCATGTTTCCCAATCATACGCAAAGTCCGCAATGGTTCTGTATCTTTCCTCACTTTCCTGAAGAACACGGACTAGACGTTCCCGTTGATTTTGAATGGCTGATCGTTTTTTTTCAGACAGGAACATTTGTTGAATGATGTACAGGGAGAGCAGGGTGACGATTACGAGAATGGCAAGGAAAACAACAGCGAGCCTGTTTCGATATGTTGCAATTTCAGCCGCAACGTCCTCAGTGTAGAGTCCTGTCCCGATAATCCATCCCCATGGCTTGAATTCGCGGATATATGAAATTTTATGGGCTATTTGGTTTGGTTGGTCCTGCCATTGCCAATAATATTCGACAAAACCGTCGCCTTTTTCGCGGATGATATGAGCAAAGTTTTTGAAGACGAGGTTGCCTTTCATGTCCTGAAAATTAGAAAGATCCTGTCCATCCATTTCAGGGATATATGGGTGCATGACCATGAAGGCGTTCATGTCAGATATCCAGAAATAATCTTTGAAGTCTGGGCCATATCGCATGGCTTTGACCATCTCTTTAGCCGTTGCCTTTGCGGCCTCTTCGGTCAATTCTCCGCGTTCAATCTGGGTTTGAAGATGAGCTAACGAACCAATGACAGAACTGGTTATTTCCTTGATAACGTTCTTTTGAGATTGCATGAGTGCGTGTTCCAGAGAAGGCAGAAAATAGAAGAAAATCGATCCTGCAAAAAGGAAAAGCATAAGAGCGGAAGGAAGAATGACGCGAGCAGCCGTGTTTTTGAAGATCAAAGCGCGCTTGTTTAATGGCATGGTCTCTTCCTGTTCCGTTATTGAAAGCTGATAGTCAGATTTTTATCAGCATAGCGTATAACACGGGCCTAGGGGAAGCGCGTTAAACTATTTTATTGATACGCGGAGAGAACAGTTGGTCAATCATGATAGGAGGGTATCTCCATTATTGATGACGACACAGTTCTTGCCCGAGTTCTTGGCGCCAGCCAGTGCGGCTTGAAGACGCTGCATGAAAGTGTCTGTCGTGTCCTCGGTCTCTGCTTGGGCTACGCCAAGGGATATGGACATCTTGATTTTTCCGCCAAAAAGTTTGTGAGAAATGATCTGGCGGAGCTTCTCTGCGACCAGAGCGGCCTTGTCGAGTTCGGTATGTGGAGCAAGAATTATAAACTTTCCACCACGCCACCGGAAGAGGAAATCGTTATTTCGGAGTTTGCCATTGACGTAGTGGGCCAGATTGGCCAGAAGTCGGTCGCCAGTGCTGTATCCGTGGTCTTCATTGATGGCTTTGAAATTGTCCACATCGAAAATGATACCTGACAGTTGGTGTTGATATCGACGTACATTTGCAAGTTCTCGTGTGGTGACGGATTCGAATTTACCTCGATTGTATGCCTTGGTTAGGTCGTCGAGAACGGCCAGTTGTTCAAGACGTTCTGCCATTTCTCCGGCTGTCGTCGCATCGCAGTCCATGACCGACATGACGCGTTTGAGAATTAATAGGGCTTGGGCCGCGAGGATGAAGAATCCTCCGACCATTATCAAATAAACCATGCGCATCATGGTTTCCGGCTTATCCGGTGGAGAGACTATGAGTGTGTAAATGACGCCAAAAGAGATGCAGAACAGGGTGGCGAGAGCCAGGACGCTCAGAATGTAGAACGCTTTATACCGCGCCTTGGGCCTATGGGTCGGGTGCTTTTCTGTACTCATGAGATAGGTGTGGGCTATATGTTAATCGAGAGCGCCTTCAAAGGTATAGAAAAGGGCACCGGTCTTTTTTTCGTTGTCAAAGGCAAGGTCGATGGAAAAATCCGGCCACATCCAGCCGTAGCGGAATCCTACGCCTCTGCCCGGACCATATTTTTGCAAAAGCATGTCCTTGAGAAAGAACTGATTAACGCGGCCCTTATAGGCGATGCCCACGCGGTAGAGCTTGTCGTCGCGAAAGTAATAAGCCACTGAAATTATGTCGGCTTCACCAAACTTCAAGTTTTCGTTTGGTCGGAAAAAGGTGTTGTTGAAACCCGCTTTTGCCACAGGAGCCAGATCCGGTATGTCAGCCAGCTTTGTTCCCCATTCAAGACCTCGGAAACTGGACGGGGGTGACGCGGTTACGTAATCGGAGGCCAGAACTGAAGTCGCCATGAACGATAGGATGAGTGTCAATGCAAGGATGTGAAGTGTTTTCATGGCCAATGCCTTTGTTTTTTTGTCATTGAAAGATTGGTGTCTTACATTGTGCATTGTACTGACTCTCTATGTAAAATCAAGATGGAGCGTGGATAAAACGGAGGGTAGGTGAAGCAGGCTGCACGGATTGTCAGTTGGTCTTTTGGTGTGGTAAAAGTCGTTTGTGAAGGAGAAAGTTATGAAAAAGAGTATTGTGAGTACCACACTTCTGTGCTTCATGTTTGCGCTGTTTGCCTGCTCCGGGCCTGTTGCCGATTCAGAACGGCTTGCAGCTGTCGAGGTCGAACTCAAGGCTTTAAAACTCAAAGCTGAAGCACGCGACAAGGCTATTAAAGAAGAACTTGCTCTGGTGCGCAAGAATTTGGAAAATATTCAGGCATTGCTTGAGATCGACGAAAGCCGGGATGCCGTTACGGAAGACAAAGAGTCTTCTTCCCCTTCCATCGAACAGGAACTGGATGAAAAGGCAAAGTCCTTTGTCAACGAAAATCTGGCGCGATTGATGGAATTGACCCGGAAGCTTCTGGATAATATGGAGCAGGAATTGGATGAACGGTTCAATGAAAAAGAACAGACCCCGCCTCAAGGGGATGAAATTTGATGGAGATGAAATAATGGTATCATATATGAAATGGCTTCCCCTTTTGTGCTTGATGTTTTTTTTGAACACAGGGTGCGCCAAGAATGACTCTATCAAGCTTACTTATGCTTTGGCCGGGACCTCAGCCAGTTGTCAGGGAGACATCGTTGTTTTCAAGTTTGAGGACAAACGTCCCATCCTGCGTTTGGGTAAGGACTCAGACAACAGCTCGATCTCCACGGTGTCCGATGTTTCCGACTGGGTGGGCTGGGCATTGTTTGATGAACTCAAAAGTTCCGGGTGCAACCCCAAGTATCGAACATCCACGGTTATGCCCGGTGATGCCGTACTTGTGACAGGAGAAGTCCTGGCGGTGGAATTGAACCAAACTGGAACAACCACCTATGCCGGAAAAGTTGCAGTTAAGATTATGGTTTCCAAGGCCGGAAAGACCGTACATGTGGAAAAATACACCAGCGAAGTCGAAAATATAGTGGTCCCTGGATATGCTTCCGAATCCGACATATTGGCCGAAGCCTTGCGTGGTATCATGACCGAAGCTGTGCCGACCATTGCCGCTGTCGCTTCGTCCCCGATGTAGCAGATATTATTTGTTTTTTTAAAGAGAGATGTATGTTCGTAAATAAAGATAAATGCAAACAGTGTGGCGCTTGTCTGGACGAGTGTCCTTTTGATTTGATTGTTGATGGCAAGGATGGATTTCCCAAACTCCGTCTGGCTGCCAAGAAGACTTGTATTGATTGTGGACACTGTGTTGCCGTTTGTCCTGTAGGGGCTGTTACGTTGCCAGAAATGCCGGTTACGCATGGTTTATCCCCAGATGCCTGCCTCCCCTTGCTCAAGGACCTCAAGGTGTCATCGGAACAGGCTGATCAGTTTTTGCGAGGCCGTAGATCTGTTCGTTCGTATAAGGACAAGGTTGTTCCCGAAGAGGTGTTGAATCATTTGTTTCGTGTGTCCCGGTTTGCACCTAGCGCCAAGAACGGTCAGCCTGCCCGTTGGATCATAACGCGGAATCCATTGGCGACACGTCGTCTTGCCGGGTTAACCGTTGAGTACATGGCGACGCATTCTGTCTTCCCGGGCGTGGTCAAGAACTGGGAAAAGGGGTTCGATAAGATATTGCATGGTGCACCGCATGTGGCTGTTGCCCATGCCCCCGAAGATGGATTTAATCCCGCTGAGGACTGTTCGCTCTCTGCCGCCTATCTTGAGTTGGCAGCCCATTCTCATGGTATTGGAGCCTGTTGGGCTGGATTTCTCATGGAAGTGGCAGAAGGGTGTTGTGCCATACGAGAGATGCTTGGCATTCCCGAAGGCCATGGGGTGTATGCCGCCCTTATGCTTGGCTACCCCAAATACCGTTATAAACGTATTCCTGCCCGCAAGGATGTCGAGGTTACATGGCTGGATTAAGCGGTCTGTAAATAGTCTTTATTACAAGACGCGCATTTCGTTCAAATGATAAAAAAAAGGCCCCGCTGAAAAAGCGGGGCCTTTTTGTTCGTTTCAACTGGACTAGATTTCCAGCAGAGCTGCCTTGATGTTCTTTTTACCAAAGCTTCTGGCCTGGCCTTCATCCCACATGAAGATATCGATGCGTTGGGTGAAGCGTTTGTTCATGAGGTCGTTGATTTCGAATATGCCGTAACCTTCGATACGAACCTTGCGGCCGAACACCCAGCCTTGGTCGAAGAGGTCACGAGAAACGGCAATAGTGCCGGAACGTACTTTGCGCATGGATGCCGCGATGAGCGGATCAGCGTCACACTGGTCGGTGGTCGGATTGTAAGCGGTAACTGTGACTGTTCGAACCGGTGACATGTTCATGGCTTTCTGAAGAAGACGGGCTTCTTCAACAAGCTGTTTGCGCGCAATGGCGGTCTTTTGAGCCAGGTCAAGCCTATGGCTGAGATCGTCGATGCGTTGTTGTTTGACGACAACAACCACAGCCATAACTGTAATGACCGCACACAGGGTCGCAGTGATGACGTAGTTGAGTAATATTTTCATGTATAAGTCTCTCCCGTTATTTTTTGACTTGGTGCATATAATGATCGGGTCAGCCCTTGTCAACGAGTAAATTATTTTAAGCAATTTTTGAACCGTTGTACTGTATCTCATTAAATTAAATGTATTAATAATATGTTTGACTCGCTGATCAATAGTGACATTTCACGCAGAGTGCGGATATTCCATGCCTTTTTGAGAGCGATCTTTTTACGTTATTTCTAGCTAATCAATATAGATTGACATGTTTTATATATTATGTCCTAATTCGTGCCGTCGATCTAACGAATGCAAGGATTATGGCGGTTTGACGCAATTCAGGATGCTTCCGGTCCGATGTGGGGACGCGTATTTACTTCGGAGTTCTCGGGGGGCTTATCTTGTGGACGGCGGCTCTCTTTCGGGTTTTTTGCCGGAGATGCTCCATGAACGCATAGTGGGCAAAATTCGTGCTGCCGTGTGCACATCTCCGAGCCCGGAGCGATTGGGTGGAATTCTTGACCTTATGGAAGAAGGGTACAAGGTCTCGGAATATTGGCTTCCAGATTGGGTGGGAGCCATGCCTTTGCTTGCTTGCGGCTTCAATGATGATTGGCCCAGGTGGTTTGATCTGTGTGGCTGGCCGATTCCCGAAGATGTTAATCTTGCAGGGTATTCATCGCATTCGGCATCGGGTGGAATGTGGCTCAGGAGTGCCGCTATACTCGTTTCTTTGGGGGTGGCTGCTTGCTCTGGTCGTGCCACCATGGGGGGAGATGCGAGAAATGTGTTGAATACATCATTAAACGCCCTTTCGGAGCAAGTCGCCGGAAGGGTGGTCGGTGCATCGGGGGGAGTTGGACAGGCCCTCGGTCTTTTGACTCGAGGGTTTCGGGATTGGGGTGGTGTGGAAGAGGTGGTGCTTTTATGCGGACGCTTGCTGCATCATGAGGCCGACGCCATGCCCGGAGACGGCTTTAAAGGGCGTAAATCCGCAGCTAAGGGTATTGCTTTGGCTGTCATGTCCATGGCGTTGACGGCGAGTCTTGAAGGGAAGGTTCGTTATTTCAAACAAACCAGTCAGTTTGAGGACTACCTTGTTCCTCGACATCCATTCAAAATAGTCAATGGTGTGGAAGTTAAATCTTGGGAGAGAGTGCCGCAGATAGTCACGCCAGAAATTCTGTTGTCGGCAGCGTATCGTCCTTTTTGCAAAGGTAAAGGGCTTGTGTTGCGGTATGGAGATACGACGCTTTCCTTTTTGAACAGACATCGTTCGCTGACGCTGGATCTACCCACGGTAGTCGCCGCTCCCCGGCAGGGAGGAGCGTCTGCGGACCAAGCGTATAAGCATATCTTGTCGGTCAATCCGGAAAATAATATATGGGTTCGCTCTCATTATTCTTATGCCTGCAAGGTTTCAGATGCTTTTAAAAAGCGTTCTCATAAAATCTGCCTGAATAACTGTGCACATCGAACAGTGCAGGAAGTGCTCCTCTCTTTTTCGGATGGGCAATGGGACTGGCTCGCCGGAGGCGGGTGCGCGTGCGATTCGTAGAGGTTATATTTCTTTCTCGGCTATTTTGTTTTTATCCCAAGGTGTGATATTTCTTTTATTCTCGTATTCAAAATGATACCTGACAGGTCGGAATTCTCTCACGTATGGAGTAGGTCTATGACTCAGAGTTTATTCGACAAGGAAGCATTTCTTGCAAGTTTGGCCGATGATGAAGAATTGGCATGTGAGCTGATTGGTGCTTTTTTAGAAGATTGTCCATTAAGGATGCAATCCCTTGTTGATGCGTTGAAGAAGAATGACGCTGTCATGACTTCGAAAATGGCGCATTCTCTTAAGGGAATGTGTGGTGTAATCCGTGCAGACATTTTGTCCGATCTTGCTTTTGATATGGAACTGGCCGCCAGAGACGGGGAACTGGATTCAGTACGTGCGATTTTTGCGACCTTTGTCGGTCAGTTGGATCAGGCGTATATTCTATTGAATGAGTTCAAGGCTGATAGATAAAAGAATGTATCAAAGAATAAACGAAAGGCCTGTCCACACTGTGGGCAGGCCTTTCGTTATTGAATGCTAGCTTAATTTATTCAGCAGGCTTCGTTTCTTCAGCCTTGGTTTCTTCCGGGGCGGCTGTTTCGGCCTTGACTTCTTCAGGAGCGGCCGGAGCTTCGGGCTTGGTGAAATCAACGGTCACGCCGTCCATGGCAGCAACAATGTCGCTGGTGATGTCTACGGTATCGCTGGAAGCGATGACGGATTGCTTGCTCAGGATGACTTCCAGGCCTTTTTCGGCGCGATAGGCTTCCAGTGCATTGCTGAATTCTTTTTCCACAAGGCCGACAACGCGTTGCTGTTCTGCACCCATGGTGTTCTGCAATTCACCCATGGCCAGTTTGTAAGCTGCCACGGTTTCTTCGGTCTGGTTCTCCTGCATGGCTTTGTAAGCGGTCTCAGCTTTGGTCTGCAACGGTGTGCCAACGTCTTTGAGGTATGCCATGGCGCCTTGAGCGACCTTGTTGTCCTTGAAGGCAGCTGCTTCGTCTACAACGCCGATCTTGACCGAGGCTTCCTGTTGGTTGCAGGCCATCAGGCCGAGGCAGAGGGTAGCGGCCAAGAGCAGGGTAATCATCCGTTTCATATTCTTTGTCTCCATTAGTTTGGTTGATGTCACTCTTTTATAAAGTCGAGCCAGACTACGCGGGAGGCGTGTTGGTGGCAAGGGGAAACATGGTCGGTTCAGGTTCTTCTTTTGTGGAAGTCAATTCGGAGAAAAAGGGTGCAGGGGAACGATGTGCCTACTCCGTTATGTCCTTTTGTCACTGAAATAACAGCTGAATTCATATGGCATACCCCTTGCTCATCCCTTTGGTGAGAAGGAATCGGGAATTTTTTTCCGGGAATGGGTCTCCTGGAGGTTCCCACCATATTCGGCAGAAGCCGGATTGGAGGAAGTATGAGTTTTAGTAGTATGTATGTTGGAGCTACCGGGGTGGTCGCCCATAACGCAAGTATGCAAGTGGTGGCCAACAACCTCGCCAACGTGAGTACCACTGGCTATAAGCGCGCGGACGTTCAGTTCGGAACGCTCATGAGTCAGCAGCTTGGGACGAGTGGTTCACAGAACCAGTCGGGCAGTTATGCCATGAGCCAGATGGGCAAGGGTGTGGGTGTGTCCGAAATCAGGACCATATTCAAACCTGGAGCGTTCGAGAATACCAATACGTCCACAGATCTTGCCATTTCCGGGCAGGGTTTTTTTGGCGTACGCAACGTGAACGGTGCGGGAAGCGGGGCCTCGAATTATACACGCGCCGGAGCATTCCGTTTTAATAATGAAGCCTATCTTGTGGATGCCCATGACTACCGTTTGCAGGGGTATGCCATTGACCGCGAAACTGGCGAAGTGGCAACAGGCGTTTCCGATATACAGCTTCCGTATGAAGATGTTGTCGTTGACGGAGAAACCGTTCGCCTGGTCCGTTCCGAACCGCTTGCGACGTCTTCTGTGGAAATGGTCACGAACTTGAACCATTCCGCAGCCGATCTTTTTACCGATTCCAACAATCCCATGTTTTCCATGCTTGAGGCCTACAACTCAAGCTTGAGTAATGCCTCCACTCCATTTGGTGGAGATTTGCCTGAGTATTCTTCAAGTATCACCGTGTACGATGAAGAAGGCGGCGGACATGAAATGACAGTGTATTTTGATCCTGTCAGTGCCAATAGTCTGTCAAACGCCGTGCCGGGGTACAGTTATTGGGAATACCTGGTGGCGATGCCTTCCGAGTCTGATGGTTCAAGTGCGTATGGCACTTCTTCCGCAGGGTTGGCCGGTGTCGGTGTTTTGACCTTTAATGATCAGGGTATATTAGTGGGGCAGGCGGCCTATTCTTTGGACCCAACCGTCACGAGCGGTGGTACGAGTCTTGGGGCGTGGACGCCGAGTACGTTCAGTGAAGGCGGATTGCCGCAGATAACTTATACTTTTGGCAGTAACGGGGGAACCGTTGGGGAAGCCCGGACAATCTCGTATGATTTCGGTATCAATTCAGACAATTCCACATGGCTTTCTGGCGCAGGTTCTCCCGCATCCGTGGGGACAGATGTGAGCAATCTTGTCCAAATGGGTGAGATGAATCGTGATGCACGTGTCTCTACTAATTATGACTCACCGTCTTCCACCATGTATCATATTCAGAATGGGTATAGCTGGGGGTATCTCCGAGACGTCAGCGTTGATGACGAAGGGTTTGTGACCGGTCATTTTAGCAATAATCAAAGTGAGGCGTTGTATCAGGTTGCCATGTATCGGTTTAATAGTCCTTGGGGACTGGACCGTTCCGGCTCGACCAATTTCACCGCCACACAGGATTCGGGGGCGGCCATGGCAGGTGTTGCCAAGGAGGGTGGCCGTGGAACAATTTCAGGAAATACGCTGGAGGGAAGTAACGTGGACATGGCTCAGGAATTTGCCAACATGATTCTTACCCAGCGTGGATTTCAGGCCAATACCAAGGTTATTTCCACTAGTGATTCCATGTTGAACACATTGATTAGCGTCAAACGATAATCTCGAATAATATACGGTTTTCAGTGACGCTGTTCGGTTTGATCCGGGCAGCGTCTTTTTTTACTTTGTTTGTATGGTCATATTTTGTGCCTGCCTTGAATTCCCTGTGCAAACGGGATAGTGGAACCGTGTGTCAGCCAACCAAGGAGTTATCCGTGACCGAGCAGAATGAATATCGAAGTAGTGAAGCAGTTTTGGAGGCTATAGCGAAAGTGGAGCAAGAAGCCCCGGGCGGGGCCGAAGCTTTGTTCATGGCCGCCATGTTGGCTGATTCGCCGCTTCCCTATGATTACGCCTTGTCCATGGACGGGACTCCTCATAATCCCGCATTGATTAATCCGGCGGCGGCTTTTTTTGCGGCCACTGCATTGATTGATCCACTTGTGACGCATGAATTGATCGATGTCGACGCAGACAATCAGATCTTCGCGCTTAAGCCGGATGTCCGGGCAGAACTTCGGGCTTCCATGAATGAAGAGCAGACATTGGATTGGGCGGGGCGAGCCATTTACGGTCTCAATCTTGCCTTGCCTGACGCAGAACCGCAGAATTGGCCTACAGTACAGTGGCTTATGCCGCATGTCCTGGCCTGTCGGAATCTTGTGAGTGAACTTGGGGTGAATACCGCCGCTGCCAACAGAGTTTTGCATCAGACGGGATTTTCTCTCTATCATCAGCAACGATACGTTGAGGCCGTCGAGTTTCTGGAAGCGGCTATGGCAGTGGACGTAGCCCTTAAAGGGGGACAGCATCCTGATATTGTGGCCGATCTTGAAGGGCTGGCAACAGTCTATTGGGCTGCAGATGATTTTGATCGAGCCGAAGCCGCATTCATGGCTTGTTTTGAGTTGCAAAAGGAAATTTTCACCGAGGGCAATGTCGCGACTGCGCCGATTCTCAACAGTTTGGGTGTGATTCGGCAGGCTCGGGGGCGTTTTGATGAAGCCAAGGCTACTTTCGAAGAATGTTTGACCGTGTTGCATGCTACGCAGGGCGAAAGTCATCCGGCCACCGCATCCTGTCTTTCGAATATGGCCCTGTTGTATGAAGCCATGGATCAGCCGGAACAGGCCTTGGTGTTGGCAGAACAGGGGCTTGCCATCAACCGCAGACTCTACGGCGACCATCACCCGGAAGTGGCTGGCGACCATAATACGGTTGCGCTTCTGTATGATCGGCTTGGCAATGCGGCGAAAGCAGAGGAGCACTTCAAGACGAGTCTTGCCATTCGTGAGCAGGTGTATGGCCCGGATCACCCGGAGACGGCGCAGGCCATGTGCAACATGGGATTGCTGCTTGATTCTGCTGGTCGGGTTGAAGAGGCCTTCGATTATTTTGATAACGGATTGGCTGCGTACGAATACGCACTCGGGGCGCATCATCCGCTTATGGAACCTGCATTAAATAATTTTGTTGCCCTTTTGGAAAAGCTCGTTGTTTCCGGTCAGGGGGAATTGCGTGCCAGAGCCGAGGCCCGGTTACAGAAGATAGTGGAGAGGGCAGGATAACTATGGAGCCTGTTTTTGCTGTCGGTTTGGGGGAAATCCTTTGGGATGTGTTGCCCTATAAACGGATGCTTGGCGGTGCACCTGCCAATTTTGCCTACCATATGAACGGTCTCGGCGGGGCAGGGGTTCCTGTTTCCTGCGTGGGAGATGATAAGCTTGGCCGCGAGGCATTGTCTCTCTTGGCTTCTCATGGGGTGAATATTGATGGTATAAGTATTGATCCGGTACATCCTACAGGTACAGTAAATGCGAGAATTGATAGGCATGGTGTGGCAACCTATGCTTTCTCCGATGATGTAGCGTGGGATTTTTTGTCATTGAATGACGCTGCTATTGCGTTGGCAGCCAAAGCCGGAGCTGTGTGTTTCGGTACATTGGCTCAAAGGTCTGAAGTCTCCCGGCGAGCGATTCATCAATTTCTTGGTGCTGCTTCCAGAGCGCTCAGGGTGTATGACATCAATTTGCGACAGAGCTTTTATACGCCGGAGGTCATTGGTCAATCTCTTGATGTGGCCGATGTGTTGAAGATCAATGATGATGAACTTGTCTTGGTACGGAAGATGTTATCGTTGCCTGTTGGCGAGCGAGAAGCTCTGGAAGCACTCATGCTGAGACATTCCCTCAAGTTGGCGGTGTTGACCCGTGGAGATAAGGGAAGTTTGATCATGTCGCCTGATGAAGTTTCTGATTTGCCGGGGGTTCCTGTTGAGGTCGTTGATACGATTGGGGCGGGGGACTCGTTTACTGCCGCTATGGTGCTTGCGTATCTTGATGGGCAGTCGCTTGATGAGATTAATGAGTATGCCACCAAGGTGGCGGCGTATGTTTGTGGATGTTCAGGGGCTATGCCTGAGATACCTGATTCCTATAAGTTGTGATGATGTAGTCGAGGGTAAACCCCGACGGGAAATAAGAAGTAAGGATGGCCGCTTTCATGCGGCCTTTTTTTTGAAGATGCGCCTTCGGCGAGAGTCATTGTTGGGTGCTGAAGCACCCAACGTTTTCCATGCCCTGCCGGGCGGGCCTCCTTTTTTGGCAGCGCCCAAAAAAGGAGCAAAAAAGGTCGCTTGCGCTAACTTGGCCGCCCCCATGATTGGCGGCAAGAATCTGATCCAATCGAGTCGGCTCCACCCGATTAAAAGTATAAGCCCTGCCTCTCTTGTTATCCATCAGTTTAAGACCAATTGCCTGATCTCCTGACGAAAGCCGCCTCCTTCGATTGGTCAGCTTCTAAGTCGCCGATCAAGGGCTGGGTCCCGTCTTCGTCTGGTTGGGAAGTGAAGAAATCGTCTTTGGAGGGAGAGCGGTGTTGGGGTGTTGGAACACCCCAAGGCCCTTTATGGTGAGTGATGAGCGGATTAGATTTTTGTTTGGTTGGTAAAAAGAAAGTACCTTTGAAAGAAAAACAGCATTGAAAAGTTAACATCTCAAAATTATTGATGGCTATCGAATAACCTAGAATCAAAAATTAACACCTACAACGAGAAATCCCTTACAACGACGAGCAATTGATAGCGAGCCTTAGAGCCTGTCCCACGCGGCGCAGCGTAGCCCGACCGAGTCTGTGCCACAGACCATCCTGTCGGGCAGAGGAGCCGCGTACAGGCTCTTAGGTCCGTTATCAGGCGCACAACGAAGAAGGCGTTTTTTGCCTCCTTTTTTTCGCCTCAAAAAAAGCAGGTCGCCGTAAAGGCGAAACCTTTGCAGTAATGCCGTTTGTACCCTCACTGCGAAGCACGCAACGCCCACCAAAAAAAAAGAAGTTCCTTCTTTTCTTTCCACTTTTTGGGTTTGGTTTGAAAACAGATATTGAAGTTTTATCGTTCGAAAGTCGTTTGCATTTATCGAAGAATTCCAAATCAAAAATAAACACCTACACCGAAAAACTATTTACAACGACGAGCAATTGATAACGGGCCTTAGAGCCTGTCCCACGCGGCGCAGCGTAGCCCGACCGAGTCTGTGCCACAAGACAATCCAGTCGGGCAGTGAAGCCGCGTACAGGCTCTTGGGTCCGCTATCAGGCGCACAACGAAGAAGGCGTTTTTTGCCTCCTTTTTTTCGCCTCAAAAAAAGCAGGTCGCCGTAAAGGCGAAACCTTTGCAGTAATACCGTTTGTACACTCACTGCGAAGCACGCAACGCCCACCAAAAAAGATGCCCTTCTTTCTTAAAGAGAACAATTTTTGCGTCCCTGTACACAATTTGCGCTCACGGGGTTTTTCAAGAATGATAAACATTCAATAATATCAGTGTCTTTAATACGGCATACTCATTGCTCATATTTAACCAACAGCATGAGAGAAAGCCGCCAGCAAGGCCCACACTTTGCCTTCGGCGGCAAAAAATGAGGAGATACCCATGAGAATTTTAATCGCCCTGACCCTGATGATAGCGTTGCTGACAGGCTGTAAGACAACAACCGCGCAAAATGCCGCGACTCTTGGCACACTCGCTGGAGCCACATTGGGCGCGTTAACCTTTAATAACAAGGTTTCCGGTGCGGCCATTGGTGCTGGAACAGGGCTGTTGGTTGGTTATATAGTTGGTAATGAAATGGAAAAGTATGATGACTATGATGAACGGCAGATCACAAATACTTTGGAAACCATGCCTTCTGGTCAGACTTCGCAGTGGACCAACCCGGATACACGTATGCACCACCAAGCCATTCCTCAGCCGCCCCGCCGGTATAATGACGGACGCATTGAGCGGGATGTGACACTGAGAGCGCGTATGCCAGATGGCAAGATGGAAACCGTTTATGCCAAGGCGTACAGACAACCTGATGGTACGTGGCAATTGGTGCAGTAAGTTGGAGTTGAAAAGGCCGTGAGTAAACGGCCTTTTTTATACGTTTTTGGAAAGAGAGAGTAAAAGGCTACGAGGAATGTTCTCCTCGACCGTGCGTTGCCAATACATGATTGCACAGGCTGAAAGCATGGCCCCGTCGCGAATGAAAGCTTCAAGCGGCCCAACCGGGTCATTGTCCGTGGCGCGTGGTGTACCGAAACACCCGCAGTCCGCGTCCAGTCCGAGATGCAGGGCATACAAAAGTACGACCATGAACCCCAACAACTGTGCCACAACCAAAGCCAACGCTCCTCTGATGTTCAGGATCAGCCCCAATCCACTGATAATCTCGATGCATGGGATGATGTATGACAATGCCGTGGACATACGCCATGTAACCAGCCCATAGAGGTTGATGGTCATGGCAAAATCATAGGGACTCGAAAGTTTGAGGACACCGGCGTAGAGGAATAATCCTCCGATGATGAGCCTGAGCGACAGGTAGGCAGCCTGAGATGTGAAAAATGATTTCATGTTCAGTGTGTTCCTTTGGTGCGGCAAAGCATAAGATGACCGCAAGACCATAAAGAGATATTTCATTGAGCGCAAACTGTGCTGTGTATAGGTTTTTGGCGTCATGCTTTTTTCTATGTCGATCAGTCTATTAAAAGTCTAGAAAAAATCAAGAATATCAAACACAACCGTATAAATGAAATGTTGTATTCGGTAAAAATTCTTTAATATGAAGTGGATGGGAGTAGTTTTTTCTTGTAGAAAGCCGTATTTTTATGTACTCCAATGAAGAACAACAAGGTCTTTAAGGGAGTGTGACATGACTGGCAAGAAAGTGCTTTCCGTGGCCGAGATCGCCCGCGAATTAGAGTTGCCCGAGTCCACGGTGCATTATTGGAAAAATCGGTTTGCTCAACACTTGCCTTCTGTGGGCCGTGGACGACAAAAGCGGTTCAAGCCAGAAGCCATAGAAATTTTTGGGACCATTTCTCGTTTGCTCAAGGAAGGTCATACAGCCCGCGATGTCATGGATCAGTTGTCTCAGAATTTTCCACTTCAGGCCGATGCTATGCCTGTGCCGAGCGGTGAAGGTTCTCCGGTCGTTGTGTCGGTCAACGCCATGGAGCCTGCCATGAAAATGGCTGCTGCCATTGGTCTTGAAATTGCCAAGTCCGTGGGAGAGGGCATCCGGTCCGTTCTTGATCAGGGCGGAGGGGAATCGCCGGATGTGTCCGATATCCGCAGTGGACTGGAAGAAGCGGCTGGACGCATTACGAACACCATGGAAGAGACCGAGTTGCTTAAAAACGAGAATCGGGAACTCAAGGAAAAGCTTGCTATTATGGAAGCGGAAATGGTTCGGCTCAGAAAGGACCGTCGTGAAATGGAAAAGTACCTTCTTGACAAGATAAAATCAGTATCTACCTAGTCCCTGTTCAGGGGCGTTGTTTCCCGAACATACACATTTTACAGCAAGTCCCGCCGGGTGAGTCCTGTTGCTCACTCGGCGGGCGTTCATATCATTTGATTGGAGGAATATTCATGGGTCGAAAAACTACGCACAAATTCAAGGCTGAGGTCAGCCAGCTTCTCGAAATTCTGGTTCATTCCCTTTATACCAACAAGGAAATTTTTCTGCGCGAACTGATTTCCAACGCATCCGACGCCTTGGAAAAAGTTCGTTTCAAGGCGCAGTCCGACAACGGCGAGGACGAGATTGCCCCGGAAATTCGTATTACCACTGATGAAGAAGCCAAGACGCTGACCATCACGGATACCGGTGTCGGCATGACGCGTGATGAGCTTATGCGCAACATCGGTACTATCGCTCATTCTGGCACTGCCGAGTTGGCCCGTCTGGCCGAAGAAGGCAAGGAATCCCTTGATTCGTTGATTGGTCGTTTCGGTGTTGGTTTTTATTCCGTGTATATGGTCGCTGATGAAGTGACCGTCACCACCCGCTCCATCGAGCCGGACGCCAAGCCCATTGCATGGACCTCTGACGGCCGGACCGACTACAAGTTGCAGGAACTGGACGAAGATCGTCCGCACGGCACAGAGATTACTGTATCTCTCAAGGAAGATTTGGCTTCGCAGTTTACTAACGAAGCGCATCTCAAACATGTCGTCAATACGCACTCCAGCTTTATCAATTTCCCCATTTTTGTGGGCGAGGATCGGGTTAACACCATTCAGGCTCTTTGGCGTGAACCGAAATTTCAGATCAAGCCGGAGCAGTACGCTGAGTTCTACAAGTTCCTCACCTTTGATTCCGAAGACCCGTTCGACACTCTGCACACCTCCGTTGACGCGCCGGTTCAGTTCAACGCCTTGATGTTTATACCCAACGAAGGCGGCGATCCGTTTGGCATGGGTCGGGAGAATCGTGGACTCGATCTGTATGTCCGTCGTGTGCTCATCGAAAAACAGAACAAGGATTTGCTTCCGGAATACCTCGCCTTCGTCAAGGGCGTGGTGGACACTGAAGACCTGCCGCTGAACATCTCTCGTGAGACATTGCAAGACAACATCTTGATGCGCAAGATCAGCTCCACGCTGGTCAAGCAGGTCCTGAATCATCTCGACAAGATGGCTAAGGACAATGCTGACCGTTATGCCGAATTTTGGCATGCCCACGGAGAGCTGTTCAAGGCCGGTTACATGGACTTCCTGAATAAGGACAAGTTCGGAAATCTCGTGCGTTTTAATTCTTCAGCTTCCGAAGACGACAAGGGGCTGTCCTCATTTGCCGAGTACATCACCCGTGCCAAAGAAGATCAGAAGGAAATCTACTATGCATATGGTCCCAGCCGCGAAGCTTTGGGATTGTCTCCGCATCTTGAAGTCTTCCGCAAGAAGGGCATCGAGGTTCTGTATCTCTATGAACCAATCGACGAATTCGTCATGGACGCCCTGCGCGACTTTGACGGGTACACGCTTGTTTCCGCTGAACATGCCGATGTGTCCAAGCTTGACCAGTTCGAGTCTCTGGAAAAGGAAGACAAGCCCGAAGCCTTGTCCGATGATCAACAGTCCACGCTCGATAAGCTGCTTGTTCGCATCAAGGACGTACTGGGTGACGGCGTGACCGAGGTTAAGGCCTCAACTCGTTTGTCGGATTCTCCGGTTTGCCTGGCAAATCCTGACGGCAATGTGACCTCGTCCATGGACAAGATCATGCGCGTCATGAGCAAGGATTCCTCCATTCCCAAAAAGGTGCTGGAGATTAACCCTGATCATGCGCTCGTTCGCAATATGCTGACCATCTTCAAGAAGGACGAGAACGATCCGTTCATTGATCAGGCAGCTAACCAGCTTTTCGAGTCAGCCCTGTTGCTTGAAGGTTACCTTACCGACCCCCATGCCCTTGTGGGACGTGTACAGGACCTGTTGACCAAGTCCAGCGGTTGGTACGTGGATTCTAATAAATAGACGAAAGTCATGTCCGACCAAGATGGTCGGAGGCTGTATATTATTTGACCCGAGTCGCTGTATGCGATTCGGGTCTTTTTTTATGCGACAAGGAGGGTATCTATTTCACAACACAAACGGCCCGGAATTGAATTATTCCGGGCCGTTTGTGTTGGAGTGGACTACAGTGTCGGGTCCATAGCCGACGTGAGCAGCTTGGCGATATCCATGACATCCGGCTCGTATTCCCCGGCGTTCACCTTGGCTTTGAGGCGGGCGATCTTTTGGGCGCGTTCGTCGGGGGTGTCCCGATGGGGACGGTCCGATTCGATTGCGTCAAAGTCGTCGAAGACCTGCTCGGTCTCTATATTGGCCACGTGGTATGCGCGGCTTTCAGTATAACCCTTCATTAACCCCTCCCTGGGTTATTGAAGTCAGTGGGAGGATGTCTCACGTCCTCCCCGAGTTCTCCCTTCATCCCGCTGCGACAGCCTCTGGCCACATCCTTGCGGCCATACTCTCTCGTAACCTGTGGAATGACTGCGAGGTTTGTCTGGCAATCAGACTTTCAATCGCAGTTGAAACTCTTATCGGTCAGGACGCTGAGAATGCTTAGGGGGAATTCATGCTTTTTCACGATTAATTATGTCCTTTAAAATCAATATATTGTATTTTGTAGAACAGATGCCAAAAGCGTGGGAAATCCCGGCTGGTAATGGTTTTCGGATGATAAGCCTGACAAAGGGCGCCCATGACAAATGTGTGTAAAACAGTATATACGTCGGTCATGGCCGCTGACATTCGTACCCTGTGCCTTATTGATGGGCAGCTTGAACTTGAGAAGGCTTTTATCCGGGCCGGTTTGGATGTTTTTGCTATTCATACACCTCAAGATCCTTTTTTTGATCTTCCCATAGCCTTGGAACGCGCCGGGAAAAAGCCCGATCTGGTTTTGCAGGTTGAGCGTATGGCCTCAAGGACTATTCTTATTGGTTTGGATCAAGTGGATGCTCCTGTCATGCTCTGGTGCATCGACCCTCATTTGAATGCGCATTGGCACAGCGTTTACGCTCGGTTGTTCGATGTGGTGTGCTCGACGCAGAAAGCGTGGATCGATAAGCTTGGCCAAAGCGGTGCGCCGGATATACGCTGGTTGCCGTGGTACGGCCATCAAGAGCCGTTTATCCATTGGAACGAACGTGAGCATGGCCTGACTTTTGTGGGGCGAGTGACTGATCAGCGTCCGACTCGGAAGTGGATGGTTGGATTTTTGCGGGACAAGACTGTTGGGAGTCCCCTGACTCTCCGGGAGGGGCTGGCTTTTCCCGATATGATGACTTTATATCGAGCTAGCCGTGTTATCCCCAACGAATCCATTTTCGGTGAAGTCAATTTCCGGTTGTTTGAAGGTGCGTCCTGCGGCTGTCTGGTTCTTGGTCAGGATATCGAGGAGCAGGCAGAGCTTTTCGAGCCGGGCCGGGAGATGGATACCTATTCACATGTCGTTGAGTTGGGCGAAAAACTGTCCATGTATCAGGCCAACCCACGCCTTGCCGGGGCCATGGGGCGGGCTGCCCATGCACGGATCAAGGCGGAACATCTTCCAGATCATCGGGCGGCGCGTATTCTCGAATTCGCTGCGGATGCAGGACGAAATAGGGTTGCGGGTCGTGAGGCCGACAAGTGGACCGCGCTTACAGCGTGTGCATTGGCCGAGGCCGGACTGGTGGATATCGCTCATGCAGATTTGCTGTCCCGTCTTGCCTCCGTGTCACAGGATGCGGAAGTGGTGAGCATGGCGCTTCGAGTTCAGACCATGGCGGGCGTTGACCCCGTCCTTGAGCAAAATGTGATGACTTTATTGACGAATCCTGCTCCTGGAGATGTCTCGAAGTTGAATCAGACGGCATCATTGGCAGCATTGAAGTTGAATAATTTTGATGCGGCCAAGGCGTTTTGGTACCGGTATCTGGAGGCCAAAGGTATTGAGTTGGCTCCTCCTGAATCACCCAAAGAATTATTGACCTTGTGGGCAAAGGACTTAGCCCGGCGTGGGTGTGTGGCCCGACAGGGATTTTCTTTTGATATGGCCCGACATTTGCCGGGATCAGCGGCAGAATGTCTGCTGACCATTTTGGAGGATGAGCCGAATGATTTGCCCACCCTTCGACTTTTGGATTCCATGCTTCGGCCATTGCCCGGACTGGAGCAGTCGCGTGTGGGGTTTCTTTCCATTCTGACTTTGTTCAAGCGTGATGATTGGCGCCTTGCTCTTGAAATAGGGTTGGCGAACCTTGCTTCCTACCGTTTGGATTCCGGCCTCGAAGAATTGCGTCTGGGATTGAATATTGCCATGCAGCAGGGGCAGGAAGTTGCCTTCATGCGTGTCTTGAAAAACCGGGATTCTTCCGGGATGATCGTTCCTTTATTGAATCATTGATACGTTTGATTTTTTTTGGCTGCTTGTTGAATGATCTTGATATCATCGGATCGTCACGTTTCCGTCATGCTTTCCCTTTTAGTATGAGGCAATTTGCGTCTAGACTTTTTCTTAAAAAATCGTCATGGTCAGTATCGAATGTGAAAAAGAATGGAGGTGCAGATGAAATTGATTCGCTGATTCCCGGCCTCGGGTACAAGGCATGGTGAAGCCCTGGAATCAACTTTCAAACCCACGGACGGGGGATTATGGCCCAGAAGCAGTTTGTCCTCGATACCAACGTCCTTATTGAAAACCCCAAATGCATCACCGCCCTGAGAAATGGGGTGGAAAACCAGATATACATTCCGTACACCGTCCTTGCTGAACTGGACGGACTCAAGAAAGACCCGCGCATTGGGCATATCGTGTCCCAAGCAGTGCGCGCCATCCTCCACGACGATGACGTCAACATTTTCCCCCCTGATTTTGCAGACACGCTCACTGATCCCGTGATGGATGATCGTATCCTCAAGGAGATTCTGCATGTGGGGCCGCAAGATGCCACGCTCATCACCAATGACCGTATCCTTCAGATTAAGGCCAAGTGCTATGGTATTCCCAGCGAGGAATATCGCGATTCCGATCCGTTTCGGTCTGAATCACAAAAATACACGGGCTTTGTGAGCGAAGAAGAAGACCCTGTTCGCAACTGTTTCAAATGGGAAAACGGTACTCCGGTTTTCTATGGGCCTGAAGGCCCCAAGGAGATTGGATATTCCCATGAAATATGGGGCGTGAAACCCCGTTCGATTTATCAGAATCTTGCTTTGGAGCTGATGCTTCAGGAGGGGATTGATCTTGTGTCTATTCAATCCGAAGCGGGATACGGCAAAACCTTCCTGTCGCTGGCGGCTGCCCTATATCTTATGTTGGAGCGTAAGGATAATCCTTACCGTAAGATTTATTTGGTCAAGCCGGTCGTGGAGATCGGAGCCAAGATGGGCTACCTGCCGGGTGATATCGAAGAAAAAATGCTGCCATATGTCAAATATGTGCAGGATTTATTGATCAAGTTGCATGATATTAGACCGGCTAATCGGATATTCCAAGATCCTGCCGGGGATTCGTTAAAGTTTAATCCCAAAAAATTTGAGGTCCAGCCTGTTGCTTTTTTACGGGGTATGAACATTGAGAACGCGGTAGTTATTGTGGACGAGATGCAGAATCTGTCTCGTGGCGAAACCCGGGCCTTGCTCACCCGTATGGGCGATGGAGTCAAATGCATCTGTCTTGGTGATACCAGACAGGTGGATAATCCATATCTCAATGAGTCGAATAACGGACTTAACTGGACAGTACGCAAGCTCAAAGGGTATAAGAATTATGCTCATATGGTCCTCAAGGGTGACCGTTCACGCGGTCCCATTACGGACATCGTATTGAAATCAAAACTGTAATATACCATCCCGCGCCGGGTTTATTGCCCGGCGCGGGTGTCATGGAGTTTTTATTGTGCCCATAAGGCATGGTCGTATTCCGCTTTTGGCGGTTTTTTTGCTGTTTCTTTGGACGGCGTCAGGGTTTGCTCAGTCGCCAGCCCTTACCGAACCCATGAAAGTCGCTGCTTTCCCCTCATTGGAATCGGCCATTCGTATCCGTGGGCCGCTTGAATTTTGTGGTGAATACGTTCCTGTTCATTTGCCTGAGGTGCGAGAGCGACTGGAAAAAGAACTGTTGCTCATGCTCTGGGATCGTGCGCAGGTCATCCTTTGGCTCAAGCGGACAGGACGGTATTTCCCGCATATTGAGGTGGTGCTCAAGGGGGCGAATATGCCCGACGATCTCAAGTATATCGCGGTGATCGAAAGTGCGCTTAAACCTCATGCCGGTTCAAATAAAGGGGCACGTGGTATCTGGCAGTTTATTCCGTCCACAGCGCGTAACTATGGACTTGTCGTGAACTACTCCATAGATGAGCGGCGTAATTTCTATTCGGCCACCAAAGCTGCCGTTCGGTATATGAACGAGTTGCATGACATGTTTGGCTCATGGACACTCGGGTGTGCCGGGTACAATATGGGCGAGCAGGGATTGAAAAAGCGGATCGAGAAGCAGGAGGTTAAGGATTATTACCGGCTTCATCTGCCCCGTGAGACACAACGGTATATTCCTCGCGCCATTGCTGCCAAGCTCATTTTGTCCGATCCAGCCCGCTATGGATTTGATTTGCGACCCGGTGATTATTATTCGCCAAAACAGTTTGATCGTATCAAGCTCAAGGCCAAATATGCGACTCCGGTTACTCTCGTAGCCAAGGCTGCTAAGACATATTATAAAAATATTCGAGATTTGAACCCGCAATTACTGTCCGATACCATCCCAAGAGGCGATCATATTCTCTATTTGCCGCAAGGAGCGGCAGGAGATTTTGCCAAGCGGTATCATCCTCTTATCGCCAAGTACCGGAAAACCCTCAAGCCCAAGACCTATGTGGTCAAGCGGGGGGATTCCTTGACGGCCATAGCCCGGAAACATCAAATGAGCCTTTGGCAGCTTTGCAAGCTGAATAAGTTGTCGACAAAATCTACCATCAGGCCGGGACAAAAACTTTCCGTGAGCAAATAAGCCGTTTGACCTTCGCCACGTGTGATGACTTTTGTCAGTCGTGCGACGGACGGCTGATGCCGTGGTTGCGGGCCAGATATTCTATGATGGCCTTGTGATCGTCGAGAAAGGAGTACTGTTCGTATTGTTGGACAGGCAACCCTTCCGCTTTGGTCGGATCGGCCAGAATCAGGCAGGGGCACCCCTGATGTTCTTTGCCGAGAAATGTGATGATTGCGGCTCTGGGACGTTGGAATTCGATAGGTCTGATATCAAGGTCTTCCCGCAACTGGGGAAAGTAGCCGAGCAATCCTTCCAGGATCGCGCATTCCGGTCAGAACAACGGGCCGTCCATACCGTTCATAAAACTGGCGGGCAGAGTGAAGAGAATGTCTTTTTGCATGCGTGCTCCTTGTCAGTGGACCATATCCGAGCCTGTTGCAAACTGCAAAAAACGAGGCCCCGGTCACTTGACCGAGGCCTCTTTGGAATAAATCAATCTTTGATTTGAGCTATATACCGAGCGCTTCTTCAGGAGTCTGGGACTCCATACCAAAGGCTTCGCCGACTGCGGGACAGGTCAGCTTGCCCTTATAGGTGTTCAGGCCGAGGGCCAGACCCGGATCGTTCTTGAGGGCATCGACACCCTTTGCGGCCAGACGCAGGGCGTACGGCGTGGTCTGATTGACCAGTGCGAAGGTGGAGGTGCGGGGGACTGCGCCGGGCATATTTGCTACGCCGTAGTGAACTACGCCGTCCACGATGTAGGTGGGGTCATCGTGTGTGGTGGCTTTGATGGTCTCGACGCAACCACCCTGATCAACGGCCACGTCAACGATGACGGAACCCTTTTTCATGAGGGGAAGCATGTCGCGGGTGATAAGGTTCGGAGCTTTTGCGCCGGGAATGAGTACAGCACCGACAACAAGGTCGGCCTTGGTGATCATCTGACGGATATTCGGCTCGGTAGACATCATGGTGGTGATGCGACCCTGGAAGACTTCGTCCAGATACTGGAGACGCTGATGGGAGAGGTCGAGAATGGTCACGCGAGCGCCCATGCCCATGGCAATACGGGCCGCGTTAGTGCCGACCACGCCGCCACCGATGACCATGACTTCTGCCGGATACACACCGGGGACGCCGCCGAGCAGAATCCCTTCGCCGCCCTGAGTCTTTTCAAGGTAGTGTGCGCCGACCTGTGTAGCCATACGGCCAGCCACTTCGGACATGGGGGTGAGCAGCGGCAGGGTGTGGTCCGGAGACTCCACAGTTTCATAAGCGATGCCGATGGTGCCGGATTTCAGCAGGGCGTGAGTCAGGGACTCGGCCGCAGCCAGATGCAGGTAGGTGAACAGGATCAGGCCTTCGCGGAGATACTTGAATTCAGAATCCAATGGTTCCTTGACCTTGATGACCATTTCCGCGCCCCATGCTTCCTCGGCGGAAACCATGGTAGCACCTGCGGCCTCGTATTCAGCGTCGGTCAGGCCACTGCCGAGACCGGCTCCAGCTTCGACAAGCACCTTGTTACCGTGACGAATCAGGGACTCCACGGCTCCGGGGGTCATGGAAACGCGATTCTCAAGTGTTTTGATTTCCTTGGGGATACCGATAATCATTTTTTCTCTCTCTCCTTTGAAAAAACGGTCCTGCCGTACCCGGCAGAAAGGGTTATTTATTGAATCTGTCGACAACAGCGTCGGGCAGTAGCAGCCACTTGCGCTTGGATTTCATGACGACAAAGGATTCGCTGGAATTGACGCCGCCGACCTTTGACAGGTCCTGATCGAGAAAGTCGTAGAGGTCGCTCATTTCATCTGTGCAGATGATTTCGACAATGATGTCGTAACGACCAGTGACCACTGCACACCAGTTGACACGCGGCAGGGAGCCGATTTGCTCCAGTTTTTCTCCAAGCTGCTCATGACTGTGCAGCGTGATACCCACCATAGCCACGGTCAACCCTTTGGCTTCCATGGGGTTTATCAGGCCGGCCACTTTGAGTGCTCCAGCCGTAATCAGGTTTTTCATGCGAGATCGCACCGTCGGCGCTGTGACGCCCATTCCTTGACCTATTTTCCCTGGTGACAGTTGTCCGTCATGGGTCAGCGCAGCCACCAGTTTCTTGTCTTGTGTGTCGAGAGTGCTTTTCATATCTATTTTGTCGGATATTTTCATTTTCGAAAACTTGGTAAGGTGTTTTTATCTAAAAGTGAAAAATGTTGTCAATAATTTTTTGTAAATTTGGAAAGAAGGACGCAAAAAAGTTTTTCTGTTTGGGCGCAGGGAGTGGAGAAGATGTTGTTGCTATAGACTGCCGAAAAAGAGGGCTGAACCGAATAAGGCGATCGCACCGGCCCCGCAAATGGATAAGCCCGCGTAAAGCAGGTTGAAAACTTTTCTGTTTTTGCCGGAAAATTTGAGAGTGGCAGATCGGGCTGTTACAGCGACCCAAGCGAATAAAGTGGTGGTCAACCCCATGCCGGCCGCCATGCAGATCAAAGCGAGCATGCCTATCCAGAAAATATTTAACCCGATGGCAAAGGCAAGAATTACGGCTGCGCCCGGGCATGGCACGAGGCCGGTGATGAAAGAGACAGACAGAATGGATTTGAGATCTCCGCCCTCTGGCTCGTCGTGACTGTGACCACATGATGGGTCCGCGAGCATTCCACCCTTGAGGATGTCACGAATGGCCTTGACCAGCAGGAAAAGTCCCATGAGCGCAAGGAGTGCATAGCTGGCTGGTTGCAGGGCACGACTGGCAGCAGCGAAGCCTCCCATGCCAGAGGAAAAGATCAGATAGGCCGCACCGACGGCTACGGCTGCGGAACCCATATGGACAAAAGTAATGGCATTTCCCATGAGAGCACCGTTCATCAAGGACCCCGGGTTGCTCAAAAAATAAGAACAGACAACGGCTTTTCCATGGCCGGGACCAACGGCGTGGACAATGCCGTAGAGGAATGAAAGGCCGAGGAACATCCATAGGGCAGGCCCGAATGGATTATCCTTGAGCTGCATACCGAACCCGTTAAGGCGTTGCGTCAGTTGTTTTTGCGTGGAGCGAACGAATGTCATCAACCGCTCGATGGGACCGGGGCCTTCGATTTCTTCAAGTGGAGCGGCTTCAGGTGCCGGTGCGGTTGACGGAGAGCTGGAGATTGACAGGTGAACGGCTTCTGGAACGATGAATTTCCAGTATGTATGGTCTTTTGCCGGTCTGAAGGTGTGGCTGACCTGAGCCATGCCGTCTATCTCGAAAGAAATGTTGTCTTTGACCAGCACGACATCCGAATAATATTCTTCGTCGAACACGGCCATGCGAAAATTCTTGATGTGTTCAAAGGGCAGGTCCAGAGGGACAAGAAAGTCGTATACCAGACGACCGTTTTCCAACGAAGCACGGAATTCCTTGGTTTTGGTAACGGGGATGCGTTTCCCCTCGGATTCGATGAGTGTGAAATAACCGAAGTTAACGAGGTAGGCAAAGGCTCCGTCACGGATTTTTGCTTGGCCGAGAGTCGTTGGCAGGCTGTCTGCATCAAGACCGAGATCACTGAGAATCGCTTGGGTAAAGATATCGTCAAAAAGCCAATGTTCACGGACACCGGTGAGTCCCGAGTCGTCTATGAGAAATGTGAGTGAGGTGTCCACGAATACGTGAGGGTGGCAACGGCCTTGGCTCGGCGTCAAAAGCAGCGCAAGCATGACCAACAGGCATATGGCGTATAGTTTTTTGAGCATGTCGATTGGCTCGTAACTAATTGAGGGGGGGAGAGATGGCAAGATCGATTTGCATTTCTTTATAACAGAGGAAATGCTTGTTATGTGATACTGCCAACAAAAAAGGGTTTGATGTGGAAAATCCTCTGTTGAAAAAAAGTTTTCTTTATTTCTTTTTTAGCGCTTCATTTTTGCTCATTTCCGTTGCGCAGGCGAAGGATTTGCGCATTGTGACGTTTGATTTGCCGCCATACTGGTATCAGGACGAAGGCAAAACCATAGGCCTTTGCGGTGACATCGGGAACGCAATAGCAGAAGAGGCCGGGCTGGTCGCGAAAAATATTGAAGGCCGTCTGCATCGCGGGTTTGAAGAGATGAAAATGGGTCGGGCTGATATGTTTATTCTGCTCGCTTCGCCAGAAGCCGAAGCTGTAGGTATAAATATGGGCCTGTTGTTTCATGAAGAGTCGATAGTTATCAGCATGGCTGGTAAAGAGTACTTCTCTTTGGAAGATCTTGTGGGTAAAAAGGTCGCCTCCATTCGAGGTGCCCGGTATGATGCTCGTATCTCCAAGGAAAATGGAGTAATCCCCTGTCCTGCCAAAACGTATTTACAATGCCTCAAAATGTTGATGGGGGGGCGTGTCGATGCGGTCCTCGGTCCTCGGTTGGGACTTATATATACGATGAATGAGAACAAATTGCCGCAGGTGGTTTTTGCGAAGCCATTGGTTGTTTCACAGGCTCCAGTCACGGTGTACGTTTCCCGAAAGGCTCCCTTGAGCTTGGTTAAGGAAATTAAAAGAGCCCTTCAGCGACTTATGGAGAATGGCACGGTTGCTCGTATTCGGGCCAAGTATTTATTATAACACGGATGACAGGTTGTCCCGACTTATGTAAGAGTAATAGCTGATGGTAGAGTCCTAGGGGATGCCCGAGAATATGCTCACCCTCAATAATACTCATGAACGTATATAAATCCAAAAAAACCAAGCCCCTTATGACAAGTCGGTCGATCTCGCGCGACTTGACCTTCAGTCTTGTGGTTATCGTCATGATCATAGCTACGGCTATGGGAAGTTATATTTATTGGCAACAGTCCCAGGAAATGTGGACCACTGCCGAAGAAAAAGGTGAAGATACCATCACCAGCGTGGCCGAAATCTTGGCCGTTCCCATCTGGAACCTTGATTACGATAACGCCCGACTTATTGGGTCGGTGTATACACACGACGACATGGTACAGGGTATTCGTATTTACGGTTCTCGTAATGAGGTCGTATTTGCGCATGAAAAATTCTCTGGTTTTCAAGCGGATTTTAGCAAGGTCCGGTCCATTGTGTTCGAAGGGAGAACCATTGGCCGGGCCGAGATAGATTTTACGCTGGCACGTGACAAAAAGCGTCTTGATGAACAGATGCTTGTTTCCATTATCATTATCGTCGTGTCCATCTCTGTCATCCTTGCCATCACAGGCCTGCTTTTGCGCGTATTTTTGAACAAGCCCCTCATGGTTCTTCAGTCCGGTATTGCCCGTGTCGCCAAGGGGGATTTTTCATATGATTTCGGTGAAGTCTACCATGCAGAACTTTTGGAGATTGCCAAGCGATTTCGGCGTATGTCCATTGAGATCGAAGGCCGTGAGAACAAACTGCAAGCCATGAACAAGACTTTGCAGGAGGCTGAGGAAAAATATCGCAGCATCTTTGAAAATGCCGTGGAAGGTATTTTCCAGGCCACCCCAGATGGAGTATTGCGCAGGGCAAACCCTGCCATGGCTCGTCTTTTCGGTTATGACTCCCTTGATGAATTCCTCTCCAATGTGCGGAGTCTTAGCTCTCGGATCATGGTGAATTCGGAGCACATGCAGGATTTTTTTGACAAGGTGCGGACCGACGGCGAGGTCAAGCGGTTTGAAGCAGAATATTATCGTCGTGACGGAAAGACCATGTGGGGGTCTCTCAACGCTCGTGCTATTTATGATGAATTTGGCACATTTGTTTTTATCGATGGTATTCTTGAAGATATTTCTGATCGTAAACAGGCCGAGCAGGATTTGGCAGATCTTAATCGGCATTTGGAACAATTGGTCCGTGACCGTACCGAAGATCTGGTGAACAAGGCCAGCGAACTGGAAGAAGCCAACCAACGGTTGCGGGAATTGGATGAGATGAAGTCTTCTTTCCTGTCGTCGGTGTCCCATGAATTGCGGACCCCTTTGACGTCCATACTTGGGTTTGCCAAGTTGCTGAATAAAGAATTCTCAAAGAATTTCATGCCGCTTGTCAAAGAAGGGAGATTGGTCAGAAAGGGTGAGCGTATCCAGAGTAATCTTAATATTATCAGTCATGAAGGTGAACGCCTGACTCGACTTATCAATGACGTACTCGACCTCAACAAAATTGAGTCCGGCTCCATGGGCTGGCGTGATGAGCGGTTGGACATGAATGAGGTTATCGACGTGGCAGCCAATTCTGTCAGCGGGATGTTTACCCAGACGACCCTGAATCTCGTTACTGAGATTGAAGCTGATTTGCCAGCAGTTGTTGCGGACCCGGATCGTATTCAACAGATACTTATCAACCTTCTGAATAATGCCGCGAAATTTACGGAACAAGGCACAGTTACCTTGCGAGCCCTTCCTCGTTTTGGTCAGATTCGAGTGGAAGTGGTTGATACCGGAACAGGTATTCACGCTGAAGATCAGGCCCAGATATTTGAAAAGTTTCACCAGACGCGTTCAGACACCATGGTCAACAAGCCTCAAGGAACGGGGCTTGGTTTAACCATCTGCCGAGAGATCGTCGAACATTATGGTGGTCGTATATGGGTCGAGTCCGAGGTCGGAGTTGGGTCCTCCTTTATCTTTACCATCCCCGCAGTGCAATAGCTTTTAATTCGTGAGAATGGTCTCCTTGTCCTTTTACAGGCGCAGGGAGGTGGAATAAGTTCTTGCTGATGAAGAATAAAAAGGCGGCCCGAAGCATGTGCTTCGGGCCGCTTTTTTATGATTGGTGAAAAGGAATTTTAATCGTCGTATTCATATTCAAGGTCAATATGGATTTCTTTACCGTATCTGTTTTCCAGGTCGGTCAGGATGCCGCGTTTGGTGTTGAGCAGGTAGATGGCAAGTTCTTCTTCGCAGTCGTGCTCGACCCGCTCCATGCCGGGTTTACGAATATCCCGATGGATTTCCTTGAGGGCCTGAAGGGCCTGCCACTCCATATTGCGTCGTATGCCGGTGCCTTTACAGCAGGGACATGCTTCAGTGGAAATGGCAATGGCCGAGGACCCGAGGCGTTGGCGAACCAGCTCCATGAGTCCGAAAGAGGAAATGCGGCTGACGTCGGTGCGGGCGCGATCATTTTTGAGTTCGGCACGCATGACTTTTTCCACTTCGCGACAGTCTTTGGGGTTTTTCATCTCGATGAAGTCGATAACCACCTGACCACCGATGTCGCGCAGTCTGAGCTGGCGGGCGATTTCCTTGGCGGCCTCGACATTCGTCTTGAGGGCCATTTTTTGAAAGTTTCGCTCCCCACCGATTTTTCCGGAGTTGATGTCCACGGCAGTCAAGGCCTCTGTGGCGTCGAAAACAAGACGTCCACCGGACGGCATAGATGCTTCGCGGGAATAAATTTCTTCCACCTGTTTTACGAGGTTGAATCGTTCCAGCAGGGAAAGATCGTTTTCGTCATGCAGACGAACCAGATTGTTTTTACGCGGGAAGGCGAGTTTTACGAATTTGCTGATTTGGTCGTAGGTTTCCTTGTCGTCAACCCAGACCTCGGTGACATCAGAAGTCAGGTAGTCGCGTACGGCGCGGGCGGCCAGTCCCAATTCCTTGTAGACAATGACCGGAGCTTTTTCTTTTTGAGCATTGGAGCGGATATCCGTCCAGAGTCTATTCAAATATTTGAAGTCTCGTTCAAGTGCTGCCTTGGATTGTCCCACGGCGGCTGTTCGGGCGATGAGTCCCACACCTTCGGTGGTTTCAAAGGATTCAAGGGCTTTTTTCAGGCGCGCCCGTTCTTTTTCATTTTCGATTTTGCGGGAAACACCCATTTGGGAGCGCCCCACAGTGTAGACGAAGCTACGTCCGGGTAAGGAAAGATAGGATGTGAGAAAAGCCCCTTTTTTGCCAGTAGGTTCTTTGACCACCTGAACAAGCACTTCCTGTCCGGCCTTGAGCACTTTCTGCATGAGCGGATAGCGCGCGCCTTTCTTCTGGGTGAAGTTGCCCGTGTAGTATTCGGGATGGACTTCGTCGATCTGGAGAAAACCATTGCGTTCGGCACCGTAGTTGATGAACGCGGCCTGAAGTCCGTTGTCTATGTTGTGAATGTAGCCTTTGTAGATGTTGCCCTTGGTCTTTGCCTGGTGCACCATCTCCACATAGTATTCGTTGACTTTGCCTTCTTCGGCAATGACTACTTCAACCTGTTCTCCGGGGAGGACAGATATGAACATCTTCTGTCGTTTCTTTTTGTTGGGCATGATAACCTCATAACGAGAAATGTGTGGTTTGTCTCATGGTGCCTTTGTGTCTTCAAGGACATGCCTTGTGCCGTGGTAATATGTTTCACCCCGGTCATCCCGGGGGGTGATTTCGCCCTTTTTCAAAAGGGCTTCCACGGCCGCATTGACCTGTTTAGGGTCTGCGTTAAGGGCCTGTGCCAGTTGTGAGAGGGTCTGTGGCCTGCGGGTCAGGGATGCGCTGACGAAGTCTGTTACATGCTCCGTGCTCATCGCTTTCCTGTCGGTCACCGGTTGCGTGTGTACGCTGACTTTTCCACTCTCAAGCGCCATGCGCCAACGACTTAGGACCTCCCCGTCCACGGGGCGGACTCCCTTGACCGTTCCAGGACGGGTCAGCGTGACCACGTCCACCCGGTCGGGAGCAAGTCGTTTGCAAAAATCCTTTAACCTGCCAAGGTTCTCGTCGGTATCGTTAATTCCTTCGGCAAGCAAAATTTCCAAAAATATCTTTCCCTTGAATTCTTTTTTGAATTCAAGCAGCCCTTCGGCGATGCCGGAAGGCGAAAATCCTTTACAAGGACGATTCACTTTGGTGAATTCGTCTTCAATCAGAGAGTCCAGACTGGGGAGGACAACATCGGCCAAAGCGAGTTCCCGACGTACTTCCGGGTTGCCTATGAGGCTGGCGTTGGTCAATACTGCAATGTCCGTATCCGGGAAAATTTTTCGAGCCCCAATGATAACGTCAGCCATCTCGGAGTTCAGAATCGGTTCTCCCAATCCCCCCAGAGTCACCATGTCCGGCGAGGCTAACCCTTCGTCTTTCCATGCGGCCAACTCTTTAAGAATGGCGGCAGCGGGGACATATGGTTTTCGTTCAATGGTCAGGTTTCTGGTGGCTCCCACTTCACAGTAGACACAGTCCATGGAGCATATTTTGTTTCCAAGCAAGTCGAGTCCGAGAGAGCGGCCCAGTCGTCCACTCATGACCGGTCCGAAGACGTATTTGTATGCCATGATATATCGTATCCCTTGAAGTGTAGAAATCAAAATCTATGGGAGTTTATTAAGAACTGAGAGGCGACTGTCAAGGGGATGGTCTATGTGGTGCTACAATTCATGTCCTGTTTATGCAAGGAGAAGATGGACTAACGCTGAGTAAATAATTGGATTAAACGCGATCTTATGTGTAGGGTTGGCTGTGATTCTCTGGAGGTCTCCATTATGTTTGATGTTGTTCTCGAATCATTGCGAACCATTGTCCTTGCGGGTATTTTGGTGTTTTTTATTCGTGCTGACAAGGATGTCGAACATGGTCGTCGCGGGTATCTTTTTATTAAGATTGGTTTTTTGCTCGTCCTGTTTGGCTCTTTTATGGACATCACGGATAATTTTGAAAGTTTGAATTGGACTGTGATTGGTGGGGATACGCCGGTTCAGGCTTTTCTTGAAAAAATAGTCGGATATCTTGGTGGGTATGTTTTGGTGGCTGTGGGCCTGTGGTTATGGCTTCCAACTCTTCAAACAATGGAAACAATTCATGATTGTTTGGAAAAAGATAAGGATGCCCTCGGGCATGAACATGTTGAATTGACGCGTGCATTGGAGCGCGAAACACGCAAGCGCCGGGCGGCTGAAGCAGGATTGCTCATCGCTGAAGAGCGAAGGATGATGTTGTATGAAAAAGCTCCCGTTCCCATTGTTCACGGGATTATCGGGGGAAATCTTGTAGAATGGAACACGGCTTTTGCCAAGATGTTGGGTTATGAATCGTTCGAAGAGTTGTCTGATCTGGTCAGAGAATTTGGTGATCCGTTTATGATGTGGCCCTACCGTACAGAAGCAGAAGAGATGCTTGCCGCGCTTCGTGCTGAAAGTGTTGTCCTGAATTATGAAGCCCGTTTACAGCGCAAGGATGGGATTATTATTCTGGCGCGAATGGATTTTACGACAGTGGAAGATCGGGATGGCGTAAACTATTATTTCTATTGTTTTGCCGAAGACATTACCGAGCGCAGGGCTGCCGAAGATCTTCTTGCCAGCAGTGAACGGCGGATGAAGGCGATTATGGACACAATGCCCATCGGTTTGACTCTTCTTGACGAAAAGACGCGGGAAGTTGTTGATGTCAACGCTGCGATGCTGACCATGACAGGATATAATCGGGAGAGCCTTGTCAATCACCGGTGTTGTGAATTCTTTTGCCAGCAGGACAAAGGACTTTGTCCTGCCCTTGATGAGGGAGAAGCTGTTGCCAGCGGCGAGCGGGTAATACGGACGAAAAGTGGGGACAGTCTGCATGTTCTCAAATCCGTTTCTCGTGTAACATTGGATAATACGGTGTGTTTGCTGGAAGCCTTTGTGGATATCTCAGAACAAAAACGGTTGGAGCATCTCAAGGAAGATGTGGACCGAATTGTTGCTCATGACCTCAAAGCACCTATTATTGGTGTGATTAGTGCGTGTAAAGTCCTGCTCATGGATGAGGATGGCGTTCAGGGAGAAATTCGGGATATTTTGGAAACTATCGAACAGCAGGGACGAAAAGTTTTACGTATGGTTGGCATGAGTATGATGATCTACAAAATGGAGGCTGGATCATACGCGTATACTCCATCCCATGTGGATTTTGTTGACGTGGTCAAGAATGTCTTGAATGAATTGGAGGATATGGCTGGAGGGTTGAGTGTGACCGTTGATGTTCGGCTTGACGACGGTTCGGACTTGAAAAAAGCAAGCTTGGTGGTTCTGGGGCAGGATATTTTGTATGAATCAATGCTTGCCAATTTGTTAAAGAATGCCATTGAAGCATCCCCTTCTGGTGAGACGGTCATTCTTGAAATAGGCAAGTGTGAGATGGGTGCGATGCAGATGATTATGAGTAATGCCGGGGTAGTCCCAGCGGATATCCGTGAGACTTTCTTTGATAAATATGCCACATCAGGTAAGAACACCGGGACCGGACTCGGGACGTATTCTGTTAGTCTTGTGGTCAAAACTGTCGGTGGCGAGATTTATATGGAAACATCGGATGAAGAAGATCGAACGACCATTTCCGTTACATTGCCTTGCAGTTGATTACCCCGTTTTCCTTGACTTCCCTTCAACCTGACCGTACCTCAAAGCCAATATTTTTTAGGAGGCCGAATCAATGATCGAATCCGGACAACTCATTTTGCTCATCAGCCACAAGGGCAAACGGTACCTTCGCAAGCTTGAAGCTGGTGGAGAAGTACATACCCATGATGGCAAGTTGCTTATGGACGAAGTAGCCGAGGCCGGTTTCGGCCAGTATGTAAAGACCCATCTCGGCAGACCCTATCTGGTGCTCAAGCCGACTCTGCATGACCTTATCAAGGGTGTGAAACGTCAGACTCAGATTATGTACCCCAAGGAAATTGGGTACCTGATGATGAAACTGGGGATCGGTCCCGGTTCTACCGTTATCGAATCCGGTACTGGTTCGGGTGGCTTGACGACCGCTTTGGCTTGGTTTGTAGGTGATACCGGTAAGGTTATCACATATGAACGTCGCGCTGACTTTTTCAAATTGGCCGGGAAGAATCTGGAGCGTGTTGGACTGGCTGATCGTGTTGAGCAGGTTAATCAGAATATCGAGGATGGCTTCAAACATTCGGGCGCAGACGCGTTGTTTTTGGATGTACGGACGCCGTGGGAATATCTTTCTTCCATCCCAGAAGCTGTGATTCCGGGAGCTATGTGCGGCTTCTTGTTGCCTACAGTCAATCAGGTGTCGGAATTGCTTCGTGGATTGGAAGATGGTCCTTTTGCCGACCAAGAAGTTTTGGAAATTCTGATTCGGCATTGGAAGCCCGTGCCTGACAGGCTCAGGCCTGATGATCGCATGGTGGCGCACACCGGATTCTTGGTGTTTGCTCGATATATGGAACCACCCAAAGCTGCTCCCCGACCGGAGCCTGAAGCTGAAGAAGCTCCGACAGTACCGTCTGACGAAGTTGAAAACAGTGTTGAAGAAAAATAGACAAGGCCCGCGTAAGCGGGCTTTTTTATGAGCTCATTCGGCCAGAGGATATTTGGGAAATTGCAATGATGGTAACGCGTAAGTTTGTCTTTTGCTCGAATTGATAGAAGAGTATGGTCTGCCCCAAAATTCTGACGAATGTAGTCATGGTTTTACAGGCCGAAGGCGTGATAGATAAAGCCTGTGGACATGGTTGATTCATTTTTGTTGTCTATTGGTTCAGATTAATGACAGACTTATTCTTTTGGAGAGTGTTATGTTTTTCCCTGTTTCCGGGGTTGACGTGAACCCTTTGGTGCCTCCGCTTGTTGCGTTTGTTGTCTCATTCTTTACTTCCATGGGCGGTGTCTCCGGCGCATTTATGCTGCTGCCGTTTCAGGTCTCTTTTCTCGGATTTACCTCGCCATCAGTCAGTTCTACCAACCAACTATTCAATATCGTTGCTATCCCTTCCGGAGTTATCAGGTATTTTCGAGAAGGTCGTATGGTTTGGCCGTTGACCGGGGTGGTTATTATCGGCACGTTACCCGGCGTGTTGGTTGGAGCCATTATTCGCGTTAAATATTTACCTGACCCGAGCAATTTTAAACTTTTTGCTGCGGCAGTGATGTTTTGGATTGGTTATAAAATGCTTGTTTCTTTGATCAAGAAGGACGCAGGGGGTGGCAAGAAGCTTGCGGAAGAACGATTTCAGCAACTGGTTTGTGAATACCGAAGTAAAAAGGCCGAAGGGGTAAAGCTCCCGGCTGTCCGTGTACTCAAGTTTTCCATGACGCGTATCGCCTACGAATTTTACGGTGAAACCTATGATTTTTCCACAATGGGAATTTTGTTCCTTTCGCTCGTGGTTGGTGTTGTCGGTGGTATTTACGGCATTGGTGGCGGGTCTATTATAGCTCCTTTTTTTGTTACCATTTTTGGGTTGCCGGTATACACCGTGGCCGGAGCTGCTCTCATGGGCACTTTTGTTACCTCTGTAGCCGGTGTCGTGTTTTATCAGTTCATAGCATCTTATTATCCGACACAAACAATTGCGCCTGATTGGTGGCTCGGTATTCTGTTTGGCCTTGGGGGTATGCTTGGCATGTATTGGGGCGCACGTTGTCAGAAATTTTTTCCGGCGACTGTTATCAAGTGGATACTTTGCGGCGTAATTTTTATAACCGCAGCAAAGTATATTATTGGTTTTTTCTTTTAAAAAAAGGACTGAGGAGATCACCTGCATGAGGCCTAATCCAAACGTACGAAGTAATTAAGACCTATTCGGTAAAATTGTTTGAATAGGAATAATCCACCTCTGGTGGTGATTTGATTTTGTTGCAGGTCAAAAGTCTTTTTGGGCCGGGTGACTTTTAATATACTGTCGAATTTATTTTTGCTCTTTTGGCTCTGTGCCGTGCTGGTTATATGATCCTTGGAATCGACATATGCCCAGATGAGAGGTATATGCGTTTGCTTGTCGTGAGGGAGGGGGCGATGAGAAAAAAAGGATTTGTCTACCCGCGCGCGTTTGTTTTTGTTATGCTTTCCCATAACCCCGTGGCCTTCAAATTTCATCCAGGATCAGAATGGATCGTTTGAAAACATATATTGCAGAGAACGAAGAGTGGCTCAAAGAGTGCATTCTCGCCTATGTTAAGAAACATGGGAGCACTCCGGATGCCATTGCTGAAGAGTGGCCCGATTTTTTTTCAGGGATAGTTGGAACGATGCCTTCTCCTGTTCATTCTGATCAGGAACAGAGAAAAGAAGATGTGCTGCGGCTTTTTCAGAGCCTTGATACCCCTGCCCTTATTCTCAGTGATTCATTTGAAATCAGTGCCGCTAACAAGGCTGCGATAAATACGTTGAGTCTTGGTGATGATTTTTTGGCAACCGGTGTCTCGATGACCGTTGTAGATGTTGCCCCTTGGCTTGCCGTTTGTCTTCAGGAATTTCTTCCCGGTGGAGGGGGGGGGGGAAGTTCCTGCCGGATGGATGTTGTCGCTCCTGCTCCCTATGGAGAAAAATATTTTAGCGTTTCGGTCTCCAAATTTTCGGAAGTGGTTGCCGGATTTTCTGGTTACATTCTGACTTTGGAAGATATTTCTTTTCGAGTGGAGACTGAAAAACAGTTGAGTCGAGAACGAAACCGGGTCGCTCATTATCTTGATGTGGTCGGATCGATCATCTTGGCGCAGGATGCTTCCGGGGCGATTACCATGGTTAATCGGACCGGAAGTGAGCATCTCGGATACGCGGAAAATGAATTGCTCGGGCAGAATTGGATTGATTTGATGGTGCCTGTCGAGCAGCGGGACGAGGTGCGTGATTATTTTTACATGATTTTTTCCGGGCAGACGGAAATTGATGATGAATACACCAACTACATTGTTGCCAAGGACGGTCGTCATCGTTTGGTGCATTGGCAAAATAGAGTACTGACCAACGAGGGCGGTAATGTCATCGGAGTCCTGAGTTCTGGGGTGGATGTTACGGAGAAACGGGCTATGGAAGAGGCCCTTTCCGAAAAGGAATTGTGGCTTCGCAATACTTTTGTCGCCTTGGGTGAGACAGTACTTATTTTGACACCTGATTGGAGTGTTCTTGATGCCAATCCAGCCGCTGAAATTTTGTTTGGAATGACCAATGAAAAGTTGAGTGGGGTGTCACTGTTGGAGCTCCATGTGGATAGGCCTCATTACGCAGAGTTTCTTGTCAAATCCCAGGCGGCTTTCGACAGAGGAGAAAAAGCCCAATTCGAAATGGCATTGAGGCGAAGTGATGGTACGATTTTTCCTGCTGATCATTCTGTGTCCCTTATACTTGGCGATGATGGCCTTGCTTTAGGGATTGTTAATGTCATTCGAGATATTTCCGCCCGGAAAAAAGCGGAGCAGGTGTTGCAGGAGAGTGAGGAAAAGTTTCGTCGGATTTTCGAATCCATTGAAGAAGGGTACATGGTCACTGATTTGGCTGGTGACGTTCAAATGGTCAACCCTGCGACGTGTCGCCTGCTCGGTTACGAAGAAAGTGACCTTCTCGGGAAAAGTATCGACTCCTTGTATTCAATCAAGGATGAGCGGATGCATTTGCGAAGGCAACTGGTTGAGAAGGGAGCCATTCGAGGCGTTCAGGTACAGGCGCGGCGTAAGGATGGGTCTTCCATCGTTGTCGAAGCGAATACACATTTGATCAGAAACGAGTCGGGCAACGCTGTGGCCATGGAAGGGACATTTCGCGACATTACCGATCGTATTGAAGCGGAAGGGATTCTTAAAGAGCGAGAGAAGCAGTATCGTGCTTTTTTTGAGAATAACCATGCCATCATGCTTTTGGTAGATCCAAGAACAGAACAGATTATAGATGCCAATCCGGCTGCCAGTGATTTTTATGGATATTCCGTTGACGACATGCGTAACATGACGATGGGAAGTATCAATGCGTTGACGCAAGATGAAATTTTTAGGGAAATGCAACTTTCCAGACAGGAAGGCCGTTCCTATTTCATCATGAAACATATTTTAGTTAATGGTGACATTCGTGATGTGGAGGTGTATTCAGGGCCGATCATGGTGCAGGGAAAGCAGCGACTTTATTCTGTTATTCATGATGTGACACAGCGGATTCGTCTTGAGCAGAAAATGAAGCGGCTGGCTACGACCGATGGTTTGACCGGTGTGAATAACCGGCACAATTTTTTTGTTCTTGCGTCCAAGGAATTGGTCCGTGCCAAACGGTACAAGAATCCGTTGGCCGTGCTCATGCTTGATATTGACTATTTCAAGTCCATCAATGATACCCACGGCCATCAGGCCGGTGACTTAATTCTCAGAATGCTGGCTGCCGCGTCCACGACGACACTGCGGGAGACTGATATTTTTGGTCGGCTTGGTGGTGAGGAATTTGCAGTAGTCCTCCCCGAAACAGGTCTGCAGGAAGGGCTTGAGGCCGCAGAACGGCTTCGTGAAGTCTATGCAGGTTTGGAGGCTCGGGTTGGGGAATCCGTTGTCACATTCACAGTCTCTATTGGGACGACTGTGGTTCGGACATCCGACAGGACCATTGAAGAAGTTCTCAACCGTGCGGATGAAGCCTTGTACAAGGCTAAGCGTATGGGAAGAAACAGGGTGGAGCGAGGTTGAGATTCTTTCGTGTGAATTCAGGCGTTATTACGTCCTGATACCCCTTCTCATTAGGCAGTTTTTCCTTGGAAAAGCCTTGACGTTTTCCAAGGGGTTTGGAATATGTTTCTGAGTTTTACGTGATGTTTTTCACAATTTTTCAATGCACGCTTGTGAAACTGAGACTTCCCCGCTTTGATCGGGCAGTCAAGAATTGATGTTTTATGAGTTATTGCGAGTATATAATGACATTCGAATCCGTACTGGCCGAACGAAAGGCCGAATTGGCGACAAAGTGGGCGGAACTGGTCCTTAAGACATATCCGACCGAAACACAGAAAGTTTGGACAAAACAAAAAGATCGATTTCAAAACCCCGTGGGGGCTGCCATCATCGAGGCAACCGGGGAACTGTTCGATCAACTGATTGACTGGCAAGATGCCGAGGTGATTGCCAAAAGTCTGGATAAGCTCATACGTATTCGGGCTGTACAGGATTTTACCCCCTCGCAGGCTCTCAGTTTCGTTTTTTTACTGAAGAAACTTCTTCGCGACGAGTTCTTCAAGGAAATGAAAAAAGACGGGACGCTTGATAACCTGTTGAGGTTTGAGGCTAAAATAGACAATTTGGTCATGATGTCCTTTGACATCTATACAAAAAGTCGCGAAGAGGTATTCCGGTTCCGCGTTGACGAGGTGAAACGCGCTCAGAGCAGCTTGCTCAGAAAGGCCGGAATGATTGTGGACGTTACGACCGAAACATCGGTCGATTAAGGATCCGTTCGAGGGGTTTTGTCGCGGTGTGAGGACCGGGACGAGGTGTGCAAGGGGGTGGATTTGCGGTCTTCCGTGGATTTGTTTTTCGCATGCGTCGCCGTTCAGGCATCGACGATTCCTTGAGAGCGTGTACCGAAAGTGGCAGGCCTCCGGTAAAGCCGGTAGGTCCAACCTTCAAGCGAGGTGACGGTAGATGAATGCTCTTTACTCACTTCTGTTCGTCTTTCTCCTGGTGTTGATCCCGCTGTTCGGGGTTGATGCGGCACATCTGAGGACTTTCTTCGGTGTCTGCATCCCGACAACGGCTTTCATCATCTTTGTCGTCGGCTTTATTTATAAAGTCATAATCTGGGGTCGTTCGGCCGTGCCGTTTCGCATCCCCACAACCGGTGGTCAGTTCAAGTCGTTTGACCCCAAGCTGTTCCCGCAGAACAAGCTGGACTGTCCCCAGACCGGCGCTCAGACTTTCTTCCGTATGGTGCTTGAAGTCTTCGCGTTCCGGTCTCTGTTCAGGAACACTGCCGTGTCCCTGCACCAAGGAAAGGATCATCCCATTGTTGCTTACAAATCCAGTAAGTGGCTGTGGCTCTTTGCCATCACTTTCCACTATTCCTTTTTCATTGTAGCCCTGCGACACCTTCGCCTGTTCCTCGAGCCGGTTCCGTTCTTCGTGAATGGTCTTGATTTCGTGGACGGTCTTTTGCAGATCGGTGCTCCGACCATGTACCTGACCGACCTCGGTCTGCTGGCTGGTGTGCTTCTGCTCTTGGGTCGCAGATTGATTAACGCTCGGATCAACTACATTTCGTATGCATCGGATTTCTTTCCGTTGTTCCTGATCCTGGCTGTCGCCCTGTCGGGCATCTACATGCGGTACTACGCCAAGGTCGACGTTATCGCGATCAAGGAACTGACCATGGGGCTGATGACGTTTAATTACGTTGTTCCCGATGCCATCGGTGTTTCCTTCTTCATTCACGTCTTCCTGGTCAGTTGCCTCATGGCGTACTTTCCGTTCAGCAAGCTTATGCACTTTCCCGGTGTTTTCCTGTCTCCGACACGGAACCTGCCGAACGATACGCGTGCCAAGCATCATGTGAACCCCTGGAATGATCCTAACATCAAGGCCCATGCCTACGCGGACTACGAGAAGCAATTCGGTGTCCCCATGGCCGAGGCTGGTCTGCCTCTCGATAATCCCGAGAATGGCAAGGCCCCCGAGGAAGAGGCTTAGGCCCCCGGGTTCACAGTTAGGTGATACTTCTTTATCTGAGGAGATAAAAGATATGTCCGACATCCCAAAAGCAGATGAGCTCTTCAAGAGCATAGATTACAATCCTCCGGCTACTGGCTGGATGGAAACCCCGGTGGATTTTTCACCGGGTCACTGGTGTTACCCCGCCAAGCCCGAGAAGATGGAATATATGGAATCCAAGCTTCCCGGTCTCTGGGGTCCGGCCCGCGAATGGAATCCGGGTGAAGCTGACTGGAAATTGCCTCCCAACTGGAAGGAAATTGTGGTCAAGGGTTTCCGCGAAAGGCTGAAAAAGTTCCGTACCCTTCAGGTGTTCATGGACATCTGTGTGCGTTGCGGTGCCTGTGCTGACAAATGTCACTTCTTTATCGGTTCCGGTGATCCCAAGAACATGCCTGTTCTTCGTGCCGAGCTGATGCGCTCCGTTTACCGTGGTGAATTCACCGTGGCAGGTAAGATCCTGAGCAAGCTCACCGGATCTCGCGTTATGGAAGAAGATGTCCTGAAAGAATGGTTCATCTACTTTTATCAGTGCACCCAGTGTCGTCGTTGTTCCCTTTACTGCCCTTACGGCATTGATACTGCGGAAATGACTATGATGGCCCGCGAATTGATGCATTTGGTTGGTTTGAACATCAACTGGATCATGGAGCCGGTTTCCAACTGTAATATCACAGGTAACCACCTTGGTATTCAGCCTCATGCTTTCAAAGACATCGTGGACTTCATGGTTGACGATATCGAAGAGGTTACCGGTAAGCGCGTCAAGGCCCCGCTGAACGAAAAGGGCCACGAGATTCTGTTCATCACCCCGTCCGGCGACGTGTTCGCTGACCCCGGTATCTATACCTTCATGGGTTATCTGATGCTGTTTGATGAAATCGGTCTCGATTACACCATGTCCACCTATGCATCCGAGGGCGGTAACTTCGGTTCGTTTACCAATAACGAATCCATGAAGAAACTTAACGCCAAGATGTACGCCGAAGCTGAACGCCTCGGTTGTAAGTGGATTCTTGGCGGCGAATGTGGCCATATGTGGCGTGTTGTTCACCAGTACATGGATACCATGACCGGTGACACCCAGCATGCTGGCATGACCACTCCGAAGTCACCGATCACCGGCACGGTGTTTGAGACTTCTGCTGCCACCAAAATGCTGCACATTACAGAATTCACGGCTGACTTGATGAAGCACAACAAGCTGAAACTTGATCCCAGCCGTAACGATCACCTGCGTGTTACCTTCCATGATTCCTGCAACCCCGCACGGGGAATGGGCCTTTTGGAAGAACCTCGCTACGTTATCAAACACGTGGTCAATAACTACTTCGAGATGCCGGTCGGCACCACTCGTGAGCAGACTTTCTGCTGCGCTGGCGGTTCCGGTCTGAACACCGATGAGATCATGGAAATCCGCCTGCGCGGTGGCCTGCCTCGCGGTAACGCTCTCAGATATGTGCAGGAAAAACATGGCGTCAACACCATGGCCTGCATCTGTGCTATTGACCGTGCTACCCTGATCCCGCTGGCTGACTACTGGGCACCCGGTGTGACTATCGCCGGTGTTCACGAACTGGTCGCCAACGCATTGGTCATGGAAGGCGAGTCCGAACGCAAGATGGATCTCCGTCAGGAGTACCTGCCCGGATTTGAGGACGAAGAAGACGATTGGACTCCCCCGAACATGGAGGATGCATAAATGAAAATGCAGAATGGTTTCCCCATCATCGTCGGCCTGCTCATCTTCTTTGGTTTGCTTTGCGCTCCGTTTGCGATCGGCAAAGTCGTGACCAAGGAGTACAAGCAGCCTGAGCTCAAACTCCCCGCAGGCGAAAAGGAATGCATCGAGTCCAAGGAGTTCATGCGCGAAAAGCACATGCAGCTTCTTAATGACTGGCGCGACTGGGCCCTGCGTGACGGCAAGCGGATCTATACGAACCACAAGGGCAAAGAGTTTACTATCTCTCTGCAGAACACTTGCATGAAGTGCCATACGAACAAGGCCGAATTCTGCGACAAGTGTCATACTGATGCTGGTGTCTCTCCCTACTGCTGGGATTGTCACATTCAGCCGGAGGGTTTGAAATAATGAATAAAAACAGAAGAACATTCATCAAGCTTGCCGGTATTGCCGCGGCTGGGCTGGCAGTGGCTCCCAAGGCCATGGCCTCCGGCGGTGGACATTCTCCGGTCAAGGTCAATGCCGATGCCGTCCATGCCAAACATTGGGGCATGGTCATCGACACCACCAAGTTGCACACTGAGGAAGATATCGCCAAGCTGGCGGAAATCTGTCACTCTATTCACAACGTTCCAAGCATTGCGAACAAACAGGAAGTGAAATGGCTGTGGTCTGATACATATGCCCACACTTTCCCGGAACAGGAAAATCCGCATCTGGCTGAAGAAATTCACCACCGCGCGTTTCCGTTGCTGTGCAACCACTGTGAAGAGCCATCTTGTGTGCGTGTCTGCCCGACCAAGGCAACCTTCAGGCGCCCTGACGGCATTGTCGCCATGGATTACCACCGCTGCATCGGCTGTCGGTATTGTATGGCAGCATGCCCCTTTGGCTCCCGTTCATTCAACTGGGGCGAACCCCGTGAAAACCTCGATTTGGCAAAGTTGAACCCTGAGTTCCCCACCCGCATGCGCGGCGTCGTCGAGAAGTGCAACTTCTGCGTCGAACGTCTGGCCGTGGGCAAGCAGCCCGCCTGCGTGGAAGCCTCCGAGGGCGCCATCATTTTCGGTGATCTCAATGATCCCGATTCCGATGTTCGCAAGGTCCTTCGCGAGCGGTTCACCATCCGTCGTAAACCCACTGTCGGCACCGAGCCCAGTGTTTACTACATCATATAGGGGGACTACATGCTTGAATTAGCTCTCAAAGGCTCCAAAAGATACTATGCCTGGGTTGCGTTCCTCCTGGTGCTGATTGGAATCGGTGCCTTGGCATATCTCAATCAGCTGATGGTCGGTTTGAAAACCACTGGCATGAGTCGTGATGTGTCCTGGGGATTTTACATCTCCCAGCTCACCTATCTCGTTGGTTTGGCCGCTTCCGGTGTTATGATCGTGCTGCCAAACTACTTTCATGGCTACAAGGCCAATAAGCACATGGTCATCTTCGGTGAGTTCATGGCGATCGCGGCCTGTATAATGTGCCTTCTGTTCGTCGTTGTCGACATCGGTCAGCCGAGCCGCATGATGAACATGTTCCTTCACCCCTCTCCGAACTCTGTACTGTTCTGGGATGCGATGGTCATTAATGGCTATCTGTTCCTGAACCTGTTCGTGGGCTGGACTTGCCTGACTGCCGACCGTGCGAATCTGTCGCACCCGAAGTGGCTCAAGCCGTTCATCTACATATCCATCATCTGGGCTTTCTCGATCCATACCGTGACTGCGTTCCTGTATCAGGGCCTGCCTGGTCGCCACTACTGGCTTACCGCCATTCTGGCTGCCCGCTTCCTTGCATCCGCGTTCTGTGCCGGTCCTGCGATCCTGACGCTCGTAATGCTGGTCACCGAGAGGGTAACCACCTTCAAGATGCCCAAGAACGCTTTGAAGACTTTGGTCAAGATCATTGCCTACGCCATGTGCGTGAACATGTTCTTCTTTGCCCTTGAAGTCTTCACCGCCTTCTATTCCAATATGCCCGGCCACATGCATCCGTTGGTTTACCTGTTTGCAGGTGCCCACGGTCATCATGAACTGGTCGGCCTCATGTGGACCTTCATTGGCTTTGCAGCCATCTCCATCACCCTGTTGGTGACGCCGAAGTTCCGTAATAACATGAAGCTTCTGCCTTGGACTCTCGTCATCCTCGTGATCGCTACCTGGCTTGACAAGGGACTTGGCTTGCTGATCGGTGGTTTCAACCCAACTCCGTTTGGCACCATCACTCCGTACTGGCCTACTGGTAAAGAGCTTCTGGTTTCCATGATGATTTATGCCATTGGTGCACTCATCGTGACCATTCTCTTTAAGGTCGCCACGGAAGTGAAAGAAGAAATGGGTCATTCCCAGGCCCTGCCTTGCGGTTGCTCTACAGAGGACGCATGTGATTGCGCCCCTGCTGAGGCAGAAGTAGAAGAAACCCCTGCCGAGGCGTAAATTGGTAACTGCTAGAAAGCCTAGCCACGTAACGTCACCTCGTTAGGTTCAAAGGCTCGAACAAGGGTCGCTCCAAATTTGGAGCGGCCCTTTTTTTGCAGCTAGTGCACGGCGTGTCGTTTTTTTGAATACGTTCGAACGGCGTGATCGGTTGTCGTACAACAAGACGGGTGTTTGGCTTAAGGAAGAATGCGACTGAAAACGGTTTAATCAATCTATGAAATGAGCAAACTATGCAGAATATGAGCATTGAAGAACGGAAAAATCGTATTATCGAAACACGGTTGAAAGCAGGAAGTTATCGTCACCCGATAGCTATACAGATTCCGGAAGGTTCATCACGAATACTGGAATATGGATTCGGGGATGCTTCGTTGTTGCTTGGCCTTGAACGAGACAATGCTTGTCGTGAGATGTATGGTATTGAAGTCAATCCCAATTGGATTAAGAATGCCGATGGATTGCTTGAGAAAACCTGGTTGATTGATCTGAATGACAAAGATTCCTGGCTTGAATCTGAATTTGAACAATATTTCAATTTCATTTTGGCGCCCATGTCGCTGGAACACACCTATGACCCATGGTATGTACTTAAGAAATTTAATAAATACCTAGCCGTTGGCGGCAAAGTCGTTCTTGAAATTCCAAATGTACAGAGCTGGAGTTGTCTTTATAACATCCTTACCGGTGACTTCCCGTATGTCTCCGGCGGTACGTGGGATTATACCCATATCCGTTGGTATACATTGAAGAGTTTCATTGATGTTGCTTTTGTCGCCGGATTTCAGGCAAGCGAATACTTCCCAAATATCCCTCAGCAAGTGGACTTGAGTCATTTGGAGGCGCGGAAAGATCTTCGTGTTTTGCGTTTGCCGCCGCCGGAGTTGGGGTTGGATGTCCCACCAATCGACATAGCGTTGCCATATGATATTCGGCAAACATATCCGCTGTTTTTAGCACCTTCGCTGATTGTTACATTGCAAAAGGAACGCGAACCAGAAGATTATGATCCGACACCTAGCGGCGGGTATCTAGAATCATATCGGCTGAATACGCCTAATCCTCTTGGTATGGTCCCCCCGCTCATTGCGCATCCTATTGTTCCAAGCAGTTTTGAAAAGGTAATGGAAAAAGCAAAAAAATTGCGTGAGGAATTGAACAGGAAGGGGAGCGCTGGCGATTAATGTTTTGTCCAGCAAGATTTTACATGAAGCTCCTAAGCGCCATTCCAAATTTGGAATGGCGCTTAGGGGTTGTGGGGTTCACTTTTATCCGATGGGTGTGTTACACCCAAAAACACGCCGCAACAGGCTGTAAGTAAGAACCTTTTACACATAGGATAGCCGCATGAACAATTTTATGCGTTGCGCATCACTTTCTTTGCTTCTGTTTCTCGGATTGGCCGGGTGTTCAACCAAGATTATTGTCCCGCCAGTCACTATGGATGCCGCAAAGTTGCAACTGAACGGGAAGTTTGTGTGGTTTGATTTGTTTACCACGGACATGACTACTGCGCAGAATTTTTATGATCGTGTCTTTGATTGGGACTTTGAAAGGGCCAATGAAGGCAATGCGCGAGTGAAAAACATCATGCACCAAGGGCAGTTTGTCGGGAATATGATAGGGCGAGATTCGACGCCGGGTGATTCTCAATGGTTTTCTTACATGTCGGTAGCAGATACTGATCATGCGTATGACGCTGCCTTAAGCGCGGGAGCGACCGGATATACCCTTCCCAAGGAGATGCCGAACAGAGGACGCATCGCCGTTGTTATCGACCCTCAGAAGGCCCCTGTAGCCTTGCTTCATTCGCCTGTTGGCGATCCGCCAGATAGCAAGCCTCAAGCCAACGGTTGGATGGGGAGTGAACTGTGGACGCATGACGTGGATCAAGCCGTCGCGTTTTATACACGCCTTGGGGGATATACGGCTGAAGATGTCGCGGTGCATGACAAGGTGCAATATAAACTTTTGTTGACGGATGACCGGCCTCGGGCAGGTGTGGTCTCTATCCCGTGGGAAAACGTTGATCCTCAATGGGTTCCTTATGTGGCTGTTGTCGATATTCAAGCTACAGTGAAGTTAATTCAGGCCAATGGCGGACGTATTTTGATTGCACCACAGATGGATGTGAAGTCTGGACGGGTGGCTCTTTTTTCGGACCCGACAGGTGCAATCCTCGGTATTCAGGAAATGGAGCCAGAGGAGGATTGATATGCACGCGTTCAAATTCCTTTTGATTGCCGTGATATTGTGCTTTTCTATGGTCGCACTGTCAGCCTGCACGGTGGGGTATGGCATGAGTTATTCCTATGGGACCAGTTGGAGACATTATGATGATGACTACAGGTATCATCATCACAGGCCTCCGCCGAATTATAAACCTGAGCGGCCGCCAGCTGTGAAGCCAAAACCATTGCCTTCGCGTCCGGATAGGCCCTCAACCCGTCCTGCAAGGCGTCGTTAAGAAAGAAGCCCGCTTATTTGAAAGCGGGCTTCCTTTGTTGTTTATAAGTACGAGAAGGAACGACTTTCTAAGCATAAGCACGAAGATAGAGTCCTTTATCATATTGGATGAAGCCGCTCTGCGACCGATCGCACCCTGAGGATTGCCTCAATCCCATCATAATGGCATAGTCCTTTCGCCCGGAAACGGTGCAGAGGACATGGCGTGTTCTATTTTTTTGCTTTCATAGGGTCTGAAAGACAATCGAGGAATATATGAATATTGGTGAATACACCTTTGCAGAGTTCAAGAAAAAGGCGAAACAATTTCACGGTTACCCGGCTCCGGGTTTGCTTATCGGTGGGTACATGGTCGAAGCGGCCAAAGCGCGTATCCCTGAAGGAATATTGTATGAAGCCATGGTCGAAACCGGTAAATGTTTGCCTGACGCTGTACAGATGCAGACACCATGCAGCACTGGTAACAACTGGATGAAAATTACGTTGCTCGGTCGGTATGCCGTGTCATTGTATGACAAGTTTACCGGCGAAGGCTTTCGTGTTGCCGTCGATCAGAAAAAGCTCGACAAATGGCCGGAGATTCGTGGCTGGTTCATGAAGGAAAAGCCCAAGGCCGAACAAGACACGGACAAGCTTTTCTCTGAAATCGAGCAGGCTGGTGACACCATTTGTTCCATCCAGCCCATCACTATCGCCAAGAAGTATATTGGTCATGGTCATATGTCGACCATTGACGTCTGTCCGGTCTGCGGTGAAGCCTACCCCGGTTCGGATGGCTCCATCTGTCGTGGCTGTCAGGGCGAGGCCCCGTACGAGACTATGGGGAATGCCACGTGTATCGATGAAGCGCCTGACCTGCATGCTGTTCCTGTGGAAGAAGCTGTAGGCAAGAAGGCAGCTCATGATATGACCGGCATTGTACCCGGAGAGTCCAAGGGGCCGATCATGAAAGCCGGAGAAACTCTGGATATCGGTGATGTCTGTCGTCTGCAACGTATTGGCAAATACAACGTCTATCTTGAAGAGAACCTGCCTGGTGACGAATGGGTTCATGAGAATGATGCGGTCAAGGCTTTTGCCAAGCGTATGGCTGGTAAGGGTATTACCTATGATGCGAACCCGGAAGAAGGAAAAATCAATTTCTTTGCCGAAGAACCCGGTATGTTGTCCATCGATCTGGACGCGCTTTCCCGTTTCAATCTCTCTCCTGACGTCATGCTTGCCACCCGTCATGATGGATCGGTTATGCCCAAAGGCAAGGGCGTGGGCGGCACTCGTGCAATACCGCTGTATATTGCTCGAGACAGGTTCAGCCGCGCTCTGACTGCTTTGGGTGAAGGTCCTGTCCTTGAGATTCATTCTCTCAAGGCCGCAAAGGTTGGTATTTTGGTGACTGGCACTGAAGTTTTTCAGGGACTGATTGAAGACAAGTTCATTCCGATCATTTCTTCCAAGGTCATTAAGCTCGGTTGCGAAGTGGTTAAAACAGCCATCGCACCTGATGAGCGAGAGGCTATCACCAAGGCTGCAACGGAGATGCTGGACGCCGGGTGTAATCTCATCATAACCACTGCAGGCATGTCTGTAGATCCGGATGATGTTACTCGCGCGGGCCTCGTTGATGCGGGCTTGAAAGACGACCTCTACGGCGTTCCCGTCCTGCCCGGTACCATGTCGCTGGTTGGCAAGTTGCGGAATGCTTCTATCTTGGGTGTCCCCGCTTGCGCTCTGTTTTATCAGACTACGGCCTTTGATATCCTGCTGCCGCGAGTTCTGTCAGGGCAAACTATTACAAGAAAAGATCTTGCCCGGCTTGGAGAAGGTGGTTTCTGCATGGGTTGCAAGACCTGTTCATTCCCCAAATGTCCGTTCGGTAAATAGACATCATTTTTTAGGAGTTGTTCCTCGGGGTAACTTCCAATTGTTTTGATTTGGAAAAGAGTGAAGAGCCGCCTTTTGGCGGCTCTTTTTTTATGAAAATAAGAGTGGGTTATAGGGTGAAATGTGCGTCATATTGCACACGCTTTGTGCAGCTGTAGTCACCTTTTGCACGGTTTTGGAAACGACAAATTGGACAACTGGTAGAGAATACTTATATTATTTATTGGTATATTTGATGCAATATTCCTGTTTTGTTGGTGTGAGCAAAAAGGTGTCTAATGATTTCATACCGATGAAGTCTGAAATAGGATGTAGGCAAGGAGGATTCTTTGAAAATAGTAAGATATATAGCCGTATTGGTGATGTTGTTTGCTTTGGCTTGGGCCGTGGAAAGCGAGGCGTTTTTCGGATTTGGTAAATATAAGAGTGTGGATGCTGAGAATGGTGTTGTCACCATTCCAGTCGCTGATGTTTCCGATGGTGAAGCCCATTATTTTTCGTTTGATCAAGGAGAAGAGGTAAAGTTTTTTTTGCTCAAGAGTTCGGACGGAGTGATTCGTGCGGCTTTTGACGCTTGTGATGTCTGTTACCTTGAAAAGAAAGGGTATTCGCAGGATGGCGAGTTCATGGTCTGCAACAATTGCGGGATGCGTTTTCATTCCTCGCGTATCAACGAAGTTCAGGGTGGGTGCAACCCTTCGCCTTTGAATCGTACCTATGATGCAGACAATGTTACCATTCAGGCGAGTGATATTGCGGCTGGAAGCGGGTATTTCTAGATGAACATTTTGACAATACCGTTCAGGAATACTCGGCGGAAGTGGGTCAAAACACTGCTCCTGCTGGTCGTGTTTACCCTTGGGGTGACATCCATCGTATCGTTGAATTCCGTATCCAGCGTTGTGGGTGAGTCCCTGGAAAAGAAACTCACTGCGTATGGGGCCAATATTCTGATTATGCCTAAAAGTGAGAAGCTGACCGTCAGTTACGGCGGCTTTTCCATGGGTGACATGGTCCTGGGTGCCAATGACCTGAGCGAATCCGAAGTGGTGAATATGGTCGGGACCATCGAGCTTAAGGAGCGGATTGCTGTGGTTGCGCCAAAGCTCGTTTCCATGGCCTCGGTTGGTGATACAGTTGTGGGAGTCGTGGGCGTGCGTTGGGACAAGGAAAAAGTGCTCAAGGGTTACTGGGCTGTGAATGGCGAGTTCCCTGCGACGGATAGCGGTGTCGTTGTCGGAGCGAAAGCCGCTTCTTCCCTTGGCGTGTCGCCGGGGTCGAGTCTGACGTTGAATGAAATTCCGGTCACGGTTTCCGGCGTTCTTATGCCCACGGGTAGCGACGACGATTCCGTGGTGTTCGCGTCCATGAGCTTTGCTCAAACTCATTTTGGAAAGATAGATCGTGTGAATTTTGTGGAAGTTGCTGCCCTATGCGCGGGATGTCCTATTGAAGACATTGTGGAACAGATTCAGGCCGCACTTCCCGGCACGGACATTCAGGCATTACAATCCATCGTCAAACAGCGCATGTATTCGGTCAATTTCGTCAAGCAACTGATTTTGACCGTCAGTCTGATTATTCTGTTTATTGCCTGCTGTATGGTTGGCGTGACCATGCTCTCTTCTGTCAACGAGCGAATCAAGGAAATTGGCCTGATGCGGTCTTTGGGATTCGGGCGTGCATCCATTTTTTCCATATTCTGTTTTGAAGCCATGCTTATCGGTTTTGCTGCAGGTATCATGGGCTATATCGGTGGGTATGTGTTGAGTCTCAAGATTTTGAGCATGCTCGATATGGCGCAGGGGGCGTCTCCCGTCTTTAATGTTGGACACATGGCTTTGACCGGTCTGCTGATTGTGTCCGTTTCGGTTTTGTCTGCCTTGTTCCCGGCATGGAAAGCCTCGACTGTCGAACCGTCTGAAGCGCTTATCGCCTTGTAGGAGTTGCTGAATATGCTTGAAGCAAAAAATATTACCAAGACATTCCATAGCGAGGGTCTGGATACGTATGCGTTGGCTGGTGCCGATCTGTCGGTGGAACCCGGCGAATTTGTCTCTATCGTAGGTCGTTCTGGTTCCGGTAAGACGACTTTTCTCAATATCCTGTCAACGCTCCTGCTCCCGGATTCTGGTGAGATTCTATACAAAGGCGAGAACGTGACTTCCATGACCGCGTCGCGTCTGAATGAATTGCGACAGAAGGACTTTGCCGTTGTTTTTCAGTTCCATTATTTGCTCCCGTATCTTTCTGCGCTGGAGAATGTTCTGCTTCCTTATATGAAAGGGGTCACGCCGGTTTCCAAAGAGGCCCGCCTGCGCGCGGACCAATGCCTCGAACGTGTGGGACTGGCTGGTAAGGGGGCCAAATTGCCAGGACACCTTTCCGGCGGCGAACAGCAACGAGTAGCCATTGCTCGCGCTCTCGTGAAGGAATCATCAATGCTTTTTGCGGATGAACCCACTGGGAATCTGGATAAAGGGACGGGTGAATCAATCATGAAATTACTCGTCGATTTGAAAGATGAAGGGCTGTCCATCGTCATGGTGACGCATGACAGCGAATATGCAGCCATGGCGGACAGAGTTGTGGCCATGGCTGATGGTAAGGTCATAGAATGAGAAAAGGCCGCCTGATGTCTCAGGCGGCCTTTTTTAAATATACTCGGGGTAATCTGTGCAAAGAAGATGTACGGGCGGCTCATCTTCTTCGATTTCAGGGAAACGGGCTTGAGTTTGGTGGAAACGATTGTCGGTATTGTCGTCGTTGACGGATGAAACTTCACCGACAAGAACGTTGCCTTTACCCGTTTCTCCGTAGAAACGGTGATACATGCCTTGCTCCAAAAATATGGATTCTCCTGGAGCGAGGATGACAGTTCCCCCCGGTTCCACGAGTTTATTAAAACCGTCAACAGAAACGGTCAGAGGTTCTGAGGCCAGTTCTTCCTTTGGAGTGGAACCATACAGTTCAATGACAAGATTCCCGCCGCCCCGGTTGATAATATCTTCGGTTTTGGACCAGTGGAAATGCATGGGACAAATTTGATTCTCGCGAACGATCATGATCTTTTCCGCGTACTTTTTGGGATGCCCGGTCGCAAGATTTCCGTTGCGGATGGTGAACAGAATCAGTCCGCGTTTTTCAAAGTCGCCTGCGCCATAATCCGTCAAGTCCCAACCGAGCTGATTTCTGACAACATCGCTTTCCCCTTTTCCTTTCCAGTCGGTTGGCCCCCAGAAGGCCCACGGCGGCAACATGAACTGGAAGGAGTCGAAGAATGCTTTGGCATCAGTAATCAGTGCATTTATTTCGCTACGTTTCATATCTTCGTTTTAGTGGAGGGTGGCTAACGCGTCAAGCGAGGGAAAAAAGAAGGGCTGCTGTCCTGTGACGTCGTGACTGTGAAAAAAAAGTGGCATTTGGTGAGAGGCGAGGGTATAGGAAGTGTCTGCTCAGCTGTTTTCAAGGCTACCGAAGGCGACGCATGACGTCAGCTTTCGTATACGGAGTTTTAATTATGGGTCTTTTTTCAAGTGATAAGAAAAGCCATTCCGAATTGAACGCCTTTCTTGGCGTAGGAACCGAATACAGGGGCAAACTCGATTTCGTGGGAACGGTTCGTATTGACGGTCGTTTTGAAGGCGAAATTTCCACAGATGGCGATTTGGTCCTTGGCCGGAAGGCTTCTGTGAATGGTGTTGTACGAGTCGGCCAACTGACATCCTGCGGACAGATTACAGGTGATGTGATCGTGCGAGAGCGTACCGTGCTGGAAAAGACGTCAGTGCTTAACGGCAGTTTGTCCACCCCCGTTCTGGTCGTGGAGAAAGGTGCCGTACTCGAAGGTTCGATTGTTATGAGTACGGATTCTGCAACAACTTCCAAGCCCAAGGTCGTGGCCGGGGACTTCGGTGGCAACTCGTCCAGAGATGTTGAGTCCGAGTCTGAGTCCGCTGTCGACAAGACCGGCTCGGATGATCCCAAAGCATAATGGAGCAAGTAAATGTATGAATTGGTAATAGACTACAACGGTGAGGAATCCGTGGCTTTTTCCGCAGAGAAGAAAAGAGAAGTGGAGGTGGTCGCTCAGCGTCATATTCGTTCTCTGGCTTCTGGCTTGGCTATCGTGCGCGAAGTCAAGGAAAAAGCAAAGAAATAGCATCGTTGGATGCTTGTGCTGATTGTTTTTGGCACTTTGACTATGTCGTTTTAATGGCGAGCTCTGCTTTTAAGCAGGGTTCGCTGTTTTTTTTATGAACGTTCATGGTGGTGCGAGTTTTAATTGGGCATTTCAAGCTCTGTCTGATTTTCCCGTTGTTCGAGTCATTTACTGTAAAAGCGTTTTATGACAAGGTCCGCGGTGCGAGGTTTATGATGGAAAAAATCATTTTGATTCATGTGACTGGTAGTGACCGCCCCGGCCTGACTTCCGAGTTGTCTGAAGTGCTGGCTGGCTACGACGTTGATGTTCTTGATATTGGTCAGGTCGTCATTCATAATTTCCTGACGCTCGGTATTTTGATTCGGCTCCCTGCCAATTCTCAGCCAGTGCTCAAGGATTTGTTGTTCAAAGCTCATGAATTAGGCGTGACAATGAAGCTGCACCCTCAGTCCGAAGGTGATTATTCCGGCTGGGTGAGCGAAGCTGACAAGGCGCGGCACATTATCACCTTGCTCGCTCGGTCTGTCTCTGCAGAGCAGATTGTGGCCATCACGCAGGTTGTCCACGAGTCCGGTTTGAATATCGACACCATCCATCGACTCTCCGGGCGGGTCCCGCTCGATTGTAATGATTATGAATGTTCTCGCGGGTGTGTTGAGTTTACCGTACGAGGAACACCGCATGACATCGGGACCATTCGTTCTCGTTTTCTTGAAATTTCTTCAGAGCTTATGGTGGACATCGCCTTTCAGGAAGACAACATCTTCCGGCGTAATCGTCGATTGGTGTGTTTTGACATGGACTCCACGCTTATTCAGGCCGAGGTCATCGATGAGTTGGCCAAAGAGGCCGGTGTGGGCGAACAAGTCGCGGCTATAACGGAATCCGCCATGCGTGGCGAACTGGATTTCAAGCAAAGCCTCAAACAAAGGCTGTCTCTGCTTGAAGGTCTGGATGAATCCGTGTTGCAGAAGGTCGCGGCGCGGTTGCCCATGACCGAAGGTGCGGAAAAGCTCATTACCAACCTGAAAAATGTGGGCTACAAGATTGCCATTCTGTCCGGTGGATTTACCTATTTTGGCGATATTCTTCAGGAACGTTTCGGTATCGACTATGTCTACGCCAATGAACTTGAAATCAAGGACGGCAAGCTGACCGGCAAGGCTGTTGGCGACATCGTGGATGCGAACAAGAAAGCAGAGCTGTTGCAATCTATCGCTGACCTTGAGGGTATTTCCCTGCAACAAGTCATTGCCGTTGGTGACGGGGCCAACGACTTGCCCATGCTCAATCTGGCCGGTCTCGGTATCGCTTTCCACGCCAAGCCGAAGGTCAAGAAAGGGGCGCGTCAGTCAATATCTACCCTTGGGTTGGACACTATTTTGTATCTTATCGGTGTGCGGGATCGCGAAGTCCTCAAAGGATAGCTCCTTTTTACGCCATGGGCGTTGAACAAAGCGTGTGTGACTGGTAAGGAACGGTAATACTTCCAACGTTTTCAGGAGGCGCCCGCATGTTTGATTCGGATAAGCCCTATACTTTGGACAGCGTTGTCCGCATGGTCCTTGGGGTCGGTTTCTTTATCGGTTTGGTCTGGTTGCTTGGATTTCTCTCCAGTGCCCTCGTACCGTTCGTGGCCGCCCTCCTTATGGCCTATCTGCTGAATCCCCTTGCCTGTTTCTTTGAAAAATACGTGAAGAATCGCGGTGTAGCCGTTTTGTTGACCATGCTTACCTTGGTCGGCGTCACCGTTGGTATTTTTGTGTTGGTTGTTCCCATGATGATTGGTGAGTTCTCACATATGGGAACGGTCTTGTCACAATTGGTTTCTGACTCCGAATTTTCCGAAAAGGTCGCGAGTTATCTCCCCCCGGACATTTGGAACTGGGTGCGCGACACCGTCCAGTCCCCCGAAGTGAAAGATCTGTTCTCGTCCGCAGGAGCCACAAAGGTCGCCAAGAGCGCATTACAAACAGTAGTCCCCGGTATCAAGGGTGTGGCCGTAGGAGCGCTCAATGCTGTCGCAGGCCTCATTGGGCTGTTTGTCATTTTGCTTTATCTGATTTTTTTGTTAGCCGATTTTGGCAAGATCAAGGAGTCCTGGCAGAATTATCTGCCGAGGAAATATCGCGAAGGCGTCACAGGTTTTCTTGGTGAATTCGAAAAGACCATGGGGCTGTACTTTCGCGGGCAGATAACGGTCTGTCTTATCGTAGGCGTGCTCATGTCTTTAGGTTTTATGCTCATCGGTTTGCCGCTTGGTCTTGTGCTTGGTATGCTTATCGGCCTGTTGAACATTGCTCCATACCTCGGTGCAGCCGGAGCGGTCCCTGCAATTTTTCTGGCGGCTCTCGATTCCCTTGAGGCCGGGGAGTCCGTCTGGGTGGGGATAGGACTTGTTGTGGTTGTTATGACCGTTGTTCAGGTCATTCAGGATGGCTTTCTTGTCCCTAAAATTCAGGGAGAGAGCCTCGGCTTGTCCCCTTGGCTTATTCTGCTGTCTCTGTCCATTTGGGGCAAGCTCCTTGGATTCCTTGGCCTGCTTATCGCACTCCCCATGACCTGCCTGTGTCTGTCCTATTATCGTCGAATGCTCGCAAAGCGAGAGTAAGACGCTTTTGGCGGGATCAGGACGCTGTCCTGGACTCTTCAATATTTTTTGGGTCGCCTTCGGCAAAGGGGACATAAATCAACCCGTTGATATACGTTCTATATCAACGGGTTGATTGCGTTTAATATCACCGCGAAGCGGCGTCAAAAAGTTTAGGGAAAGAATAGGATGGGGGTCTGGAGGCTCCTTATGCCTGCTCAAAAGGCAAGATGAAATAGAATTCGTTACTGCTGTCGGTGTGTGAATATCCGACCTGACCTCCGTGAAGCTCTACAACCTGACGCACAAAATATAGACCGCGGCCTGTTCCGCTTTTGTGGGCCACGTTGTCGGCACGGAATCCGGGCTTGAAGACTTCCATGGAATCTTTGAGTTCCAATGGGCTGCCGGTAGAAGATACCCACATGCGAATTCCAGGCATGTCGGGTGCGAAGTAACCTTTGAGAATCTGCCAGCCATAGGAAATGAACTTTCCTCTTCGTCCATCTTGAAGCGTTGCAGTTTCTGTGTATTTGAGGGCATTGGAAAAAAGATTGTCAAAAACTTGTGAGATAAGTCCCCGGTCCATTATCAGCCTGATAATTTGATCAGGCGCTCCGCCGAGGGAATAGTTGATTTCAATGCCGCGTTCTTCGAATCGTTGCCGGAATCGTTCAATCAATGGAGTCATGACGGTTTGAGAGAGGTTCACTTCACGTTTGTCCAATACATAACGGCCTTCTTCAAAATGTCGCCGGCGAAGCAGTGTTTCAAGGAACATGGATGTTGTTTCGTAGTGGCTGTAAATTTCCTGATATTGAGCTTCAATACCCGCTGTGATTCGTGCAAGTCGATTGCCGTCTGCCGCGCATTTCTGCGTGCCACATTCTGCCATGAGGGTGAGTATGTCAGACGTCGTGAGATGGAGCTGTTCAATCTGGCGTTTGAGCCTGTTGAAATAGAGTTTGAAGTACATGTTGGGTACGATGACATTGTGCCCGATGTCCTGAACAAGTGATTTGATGAAGCTGATATGTTCACGGTTTCGGGCGCGAATGATTCGGTGATGAAGCTGGAATCCGATTCTGTTGATGAATTTTTCCAGAAAAAGACGTTTGTGCTTCGGGAGTGAACCACAAGGGTGCACTTCAAAGACTCCCAGCATGTTGTGTGGCGGTACAAAGGGAAGCATGTCGTTGTATTCAGGGTTGCTCAGGATGGGAATGAAGAAATGTTCGCCAGAAAGCACGGGGCTGTCGGAAAATTCATGATCCCATGTCCTGGTAGTCGTTTTGCCACATCGTCCAGTTGAGCACCCCGCTAAAACAAAGGTGTCTTCGTCCTCAAGGATATATATGTTCGACTCAAGTCCGAGCAGAATGCGTGGAATTGCCATGCAAATTGCATAGAACATTTCTCGCCGTCGGACTTCTTGAGAAAGGTCGAAAAAGATGTTCAGGGCGCGCACCTGATGCATGGGGAAATCGTAAACTTCGTAGTCATGAAGTTTTGCTTCAATACGTTTCACCATATATTCTATGCGTTCAGTATCATCCTGATCGCTGAAGTCGGGCTCCACATCTGGCTGTATCCAGTCAGGATCGGTCATGCTCACTCCTTGCGGCGAGAGGAAAGTGAATACTGATTTCACCATACCTGCCTGATGCCTTCATGACAAGGTGAGCTTAGATTAACAATATCATGTAACGAGAAAGGGCCGCTTTCGCGGCCCTTTCCGGGGGGTTAGAGGTCTTTTTTTTGAGGAGGGCTGAGGTTTGAAACAGAGTTTCAAGGAGGTATGGTATATGCTTAATGGCCTACTATCTGGTTCGTATCCGTCTGGCGGGATGGGGGCTTTTCGCCTTGACAGGAACCGGGACAAGAGCCTTTATGCCGTATTTGTCTCCTTCCTCTTCCCGGACGCCCGCGTCGGCGTCCGGGTCGGTGAGGAGGGACCGCCGCAACAACGCGACAGTCAGGATGATGAGAGTGACAGTGATTGCATCAATCATGGGATCTCTTAAAGCATGTGTCGTGCCAAAACAATTATACGTGAAAAATCAGTATGTTAAAAAAAGTTGCATGCGCAACACTTGTGCAAAGTGATGTGAATTGCACAAAATGGGTGTGCACATTTGCACATTGTGCACACAGTGCATTAAATTGGGTAGTGTTTGAGAATATAAGGCAAAGAAAAACCCGACAGGGTCAAGCTGTCGGGTTGTGAAGGGCGTGGAAGAGGAAAATTACTATGTCATCAACAGGGCGTAAGCCGTGCCGACGAGAGCGATGGTCAGGCCTCGTGTCACCTGATTGTAGAGGATGAGTTTGACTGCCATGCGTGGCTTGAATATGCCTGCATAGTAAGGAAGCTGGTGACGGAAGGCTCTCATGGGCGAGGACAATACGTTACCGAGCATGAGGGCAAGTATGACTTGTGTCTGCGTCAGGCTGGTATCAGAGATCATGGCGCCGGCTGCAGCCAGTCCGGCTGTGAATTCGGCAGCCATGTGAAAGACCACTATACCGAGAGCTTCCGGTGGCAGAAAAGTGAAGAATGAAGCGCTTCCCGACATGAAATCCTGAAGCCATGCGAACATGCCGATTTGTTTGAAGACAAAGAACAGCGTGTAAATGGGGCAGGTTAGATACAGGACTTTAGGCAGTCTTTTCTTGAATCTCGCCCAGGTTTTTTGCAGGGCGGATTTGGTATCCCTTTTTTTCTCCATCTCGTCCAGCCTGCATGGAAGGCATCCTTCATCAATAGGAGGGAGCAGGAATTTGCCGGAGTAGACAATTGCCATGGTGCGCAAGACGGCGGCAAATGCAGTTAATCCCACATATATGGCAGCAGCTGAGCCAATAAATGGGGCGGCAATAAAGAAGATGGTCGGCAGATGAAGGAAGTAAGTCGGCAGTGAGTTGAAAAGGTTGGAAAGGATGAGTTCCCTATCAGATATTTTTCCTTTTTCATGGGCTTCTGAAAGCATGGTGTTGGCTGTGATGCCGGAGAAAAAAGCCATGGTAAAACTGGCTGCGGAGATGTCTCCTAGTCTTGCCCGTCGAGCGAGTGGATCCGCGAGTTTGGCTGCATATCTTGTCCATTGGAGGGACTCAATGAGATTGCCCACGAGTAAGCCTACGGAGATGAAGAAGGTCAACCGTATGAGTGGCCAGAAAAGCCCGTTCCAGAGAACGGGCCAAGAGAGATCGAGTTCCATTTATTTCTTCTTGTGCTTACTTTTGATCTTGATCTTGCGCACCTGAGACAGTTGGTCTTCAGGCATGTAGAAAGTGTTCTTGTCACCGGGGAAAGTGCCTCGGCGGACATCATCGCAGTAGCGAGCAAGGGCGGTGCGTGATTCTTCACCCAATTCTGCGAAACGGCGAACGAATTTAGGGGTGAACCGATCAAAGAGGCCGAGGGTGTCATGATATACCAGAATCTGGCCGTCAGTGACGTTGCCTGCGCCGATACCGATGGTCGGGATATCAACGGCTGCGGTGATGAGTTCGGCGGCTTCCACAGGGATAGCTTCCAGTACCACGCAGAAGGCTCCGGCAGCTTCCACAGCCTGTGCATCTTCAATGAGCGTTCGGGTGGCGTCAGCCGATTTACCTTGCGCCTTGAATCCACCGAATTTGGCAACGTGTTGCGGGGTCAACCCTACATGGGCCATGACTGGAATACCTGCATCCGTCAGCGCCTTGATTTGTGGGCATACGTTTGCTCCACCTTCGAGCTTTACGGCTTTGGCATGTCCTTCACCAATGAATCGACCACCGGTTTCAAGGGCTCGTTCTACGGTGCAGTAAGACATGAACGGCATGTCCCCAACAACCAGAGCGTGCTTTACGCCACGGCTGGTGGCCCGGATATGATGAATCATTTCGTCCACGGTCACTGACAGAGTGTCTTCATGCCCAAGGACGACCATGGCCAAAGAGTCGCCGACGAGCACAAGGTCCATGCCTGCAGCGTCCGCGATCATGCCGGATGAATAGTCATAAGCGGTCATGCAGCATATTTTGCTGTCGCCCTTCATGCCCTGAATGACAGGGGCCGAGACGGGAGCGGCCTTATTCGTGGTGGTTTTCTTTTTGGTATAGCTCATGGTCTGGACAGTATGGTTGCCGAACCGATGAGTCAAGTGGATGTCTGTTAAAGAATCGTTAATCGCGTACGTTGGAAGTCGGGGGTTTGCCGATAACTCGGTTGCGTCCGGTTTCTTTGGCTGTGTACAAACGACTGTCTGCGATCTTGAGCATGGCTTCCACGGTTTCGGATTCGGAGCAGACGCCTGTGGAAATGGTGATTTTAGTAGTCTGTGTGTCTATCTGAATAACTGTGTTCTCAATGGATTGTCTGAGTTCTTCAAATGGGACAAGGGCATTTGTCCCTGCTTCATGGGCTAACAGGACGCAGAATTCTTCTCCCCCAAAACGGCAGGTAATGGCATTTTCCGAGAACGTAGATCGGATCAATGCTGATATGTCTTTCAGTACGATATCGCCGCCGTCATGCCCGTATGTGTCGTTGACTTTTTTGAAGAAATCGATGTCGAGCATGGCTATTGATATCGTCTGCCCCTGAGTCCGTGCATTTTCAACGAATTGGTCGGCATTTTCAAAGAAATAGCGTCGATTGTGTAGTCGAGTGAGTGGGTCCTTGTAGGAAAGATCTTGGATAAGGGCGATGTTCTCGAGCATCTCAATGGAATGCCCAACGCGGCAATGGAATTCTTCAACCTGAAAAGGTTTGGGAACAAAGTCATTCGCACCGCTTTTGATAAGTTTTGCAGAGAGCAGGGGATCGCCGCTGGCGGACATGCCGATGATGGCTAGATCGTTTTTGGAATGTTTTTTTCGTACTTTCGCTATGAGTTCAAAGCCATCCATTTCCGGCATGTCGTAATCCGTTACCATGAGTTTTATGTCTGGATTCTCGGCCAGAACTTCCAATGCTTCGACACCATTGGCCGCCGCGAGCACTTGAAAACGTTGTGTTTCGAGCAATCGGATTATGGCATTGCGCATGGGCAGGGAGTCATCCACAACCATGACCTTGATGTCACTGTTTTTGTGGATACGGCGGATGACGTCGATCAGATTGTCCACGCAGGACTCAGAATCCTTGAGGATATAATCCACAACACTCCAGGTGAGCAGATTGGAACGAAAATTACTGTCTATTCCGGCTGTAAAGATAATGCCGGGTATGCCTTGCTTGGTGGCGTACTGGATGATTTCACCGTTGGGTGCATCAGGCAAATGGAGGTCGAGAAGGGCTACAATATAAGAATCTTTGCAACAATCTATGGCGGCAGTGGCTTCGGCATAGGTTTCCATCCAGTCCACCTGAAAGCCGAGTTCGTTTTTAATTCTTCTGCTCACAATAGAAGCGAAGAACTTACTGTCTTCCACCAATAGGACTTTGGGAGTATCCAAGTGGGAAGGTGATTTATCAAGATTCCTTTGCATACCCTACAGTATACATGAATGGATTTGTGGAGCCATGATTATTTCACGAAAATAAAAAAAGCCGACCAGAAGAACCTGGCCGGCTTTGAAGTGCATTCTCTCGTCGCTTACATGGGAGCGAGATTCTGAAGGACCCATATGACGCGGCCCACAGTGCGATCATTCATTTCGGAAGCCGGAATGGTCAGATCGGAATATTTTTCATTATCTGCTTTGAGCAGGAAGGAATCTCCCTGATGGAAGACGCGACGGATGGTCAACCCCTGATGAGGGAAGTAGACCGCGCACAGGTCGCCGTCAGGATGTTCTTTTTGATCACGGTCAATGCCGACAAAGCCACCGCGCGCAATAACTGGTTCCATACTGGCCGAGTCAACCTTGACCACCAGGAGTTTGGGGCGACAGTAAGACTCAGGTACGGATAATTCTTCGATGGACTTCGGTTCCCACTCGGGGGCTTCCTTGTCTGCACCAGCCATGGTGGATACTGGAACCACGCGGCCTCTGGAGTTCATGCGACCATATGGCGTTGGAGCTTCGCGAAGCAGGGTGTCAGCTGGGACCTTGGCCTTGTCTGCATTGATGTAGACAGGCTCTACTCCTTCGGACAACCAGTCCGGGTCAAGCCCATGGCTGCGGTAGAGTTTGAGGAACCAGTCGGCCGGAATGGAACACCGGCGCTTGGCATCAGAGATGCTGGATTGACGAACGTCAAGCACTTCTGCCAGCTGCACCTGTGTGCGAGCTCCAGTGGCTTTTTTTATCCTTTCAAGCGCTTCTTCAAACCATTTGAGCTGCGCCTCATCGCATCTCCTTTTCTTCTTCGGCATAAAGGCTCCTTCTCATGACGTTTAAGTGATGTTTTTTCTACCAGTTTAGTTTAGAATACGCAACGAAATAGAATGTGCTATTATTCTTACTGGTGACATAAAAAAATATTTTTTATTTAAATCAGCATGTTAGCTGTTTTGATCAAAAAATACGTGCAGAGATTGGGAGAAAGTCCCGGTTTTGTCAAGTCTTGAATTTTGGTGATTTTGCGCCAAAAAAGAGGGGAAACGATCACTTTTGAATGATCATTTCCCCAAAATTGCGGACTAAAACAGTATGTTATTGCATGTACTTCAGGAAGGGACTTTCCGGTGTCATTATAAAGCGAGAATTTTTATTAAATCCTTTTCGGTACGCTTCCAAGCTTCTGGTGAACTCATAAAAGTCTGGAGACTGGCTTAAAGCATCGGCGTAAATCTTCGTTGCCTGGGCTTCGCCCTTGCCTCGAATAATTTCAGCCTGCTTGTTCGCGTCAGCCAGAATGATGGTTCTTTCCTTGTCGGCAGTGGCCTTGATTCTAGCAGATGCCTCTCGACCTTCCGATCTGTATTGTTTGGCTTGACGCTCCCGTTCAGCCTTCATCCTTCCGAAGATGGAACGGGCATTTTCCGCAGGAAGGTCGGTACGTTTAATGCGTACATCAATCACGTCAATGCCGTAAGGCAGGAGCAGCTCCTTGGACCGTTTGGTGACGGCAGTCATGATCTCTTGACGCTTGTGCGATACGACCTCAATGAGGGTGTAGCGACCAAGAGCCACGCGCAACTGAGAACGAACGATGTCGTCCAATCTGGCCCGAGCGCCCTGAATGGTGCGCACCTTGGTATAGAAGGTCAACGGGTCGACGATGCGCCACTTGGTGTAAGAGTCCACGTTCATGTATTTCTTATCCGTGGTGGTGATCTCTTCGGGTCTGGCATCAAAGTCCAGAATGCGGGCATCAAAGAAGACCACATTTTGGATGACAGGTAGCTTGAAGTGCAGCCCAGGGCCGAGCGCTTGATCGCCAACCGGGCGACCGAGTTGAATAACAATGGCGGATTGGGTCTGGTCAACTGTGAAAGCAGCTGACGTGACCACGAATGCGCCGACAATAATCAGTATACTAAAGAGTAGAGTAGTTTTTTTCATGGTGAACCTGCCTTATTGCTTTGCCTTGGGAGCGGCCTGTTTTTTAGGCAGCTTCTCCAGGGGCAGGTAGGGAACGGATTGCTTGAGTGCCTCGTTGGACATGATCAGTTTTTCCACTTCCGGGTTGGCTAGGACGGATTCCACGGTCTCAAGGTATAAACGCTTGCGGGTGATATCCTTGGCCTTGTTGTATTCGGTCAGTACCGACAGGAATCTCGCGGCATTACCTTGGGACTGGCGAATTTTGGCTTCCTTGTAAGCCTGGGCAGCATTGACGATGTGCGCGGCTTCACCGCGTGCATTAGGCAGAATATCGCGCTGGTAAGCTTCGGCTTCGTTGATGAAGCGGCTTTTGTCCTCGCGAGCACTGGCTACATCTTTAAAAGCGTCCACGACTTCTGCGGGCGGATGAACGTTCTGCATCTGTACGGCAACGATGGACAGGCCGGTCTGGTACGTGTCCAGAATGTTCTGCATCAATACGCGTGTTTCAGCTTGGATTTCCTGTTTACCCGTGGTCAGGGCATCATCGATTTTGCCTTTACCGATGATTTCACGCATGGCGGCTTCGCTTGCGTGAGCCAGAGTTTTTTCGGGGTCGTTGACGTTGAACAGATATTCCTCGGCGTCCTTGATCATATACTGAACAATGAACTGTACGGATACGATGTTCTCGTCACCAGTGAGCATCAGGGATTCTTCCTTGACCTCGCGGCTGACTCCTTGTTGGAAGTTGTTGCTGCGCGCCGTGCCCACGGAGCGGAAACCAAATTCAATGCGTCGGATCTGGGTCACCTTGGGCGTCAGTACGCTTTCCACAGGAAATGGAATGTGGTAATTCGGACCCGCAGTTGTGATGCGGTTAAATTGTCCAAACTGTTTTACCACGCCCACTTCATCGGGTTCTACGATATAGAAACCGCTGGCGATCCAGAGAACGATAAAAATTGGTATGATGAATTTCCAGCTTGGCAACTTGAATTTTTTGAATTTATCAAGCTGATCCTGGAAATCATCAAAGTTCGGCGGTTTTCCGCCAGGGCGCCCCTGTTGCTGCTTTTGTAATTTTTCCCAATCCCAATTCATAATACTTCACAAGTAGGCACATTGCGGGGGCAGGTCAAGGTAGTCATGCAAAAAACGACGTATTTTAAGGCGAATATATATCTGTTTTGGCGAGGAAAGTCTTTCCATACGAAAGAACTGGATGTTTACAAATGGCGATAGCGAAATATTTGATAGGTTTTTTTCGAAGGTTTAGAACATTTATTTTGAGGCGTGAGGTCGAAGTAGTGGGCCAGTGCCAAATGTGCGGCCGGTGTTGTCGGGGTATTTTGCTCAGAGACGCCGGACGGTTTTTGAAAACGGAAAAACAGTTTCGTGCACTCTGTCAGTCCGATCCGTTGCATGAGTGTTTTCGTATTGTCAGAAAAGATGAATTCGGTATCCTTGTCTTTGATTGCTCAAGGCTTGGCGACGACAATATTTGCACTGATTATGAATCTCGTCCTCCTTTATGTAGTAATTACCCGACCAAGTCGTTATATTACCACGGCGGTCAGTTGCGCGATGACTGTGGCTACTCTTTCAAGGAAGTGACGTTTCGTGATATTTTTATGCGGCGTAAGTCATGGGGAGAGTCTCGGTTTGCCGATGTGCTGCACGAACAGATAGAACAGGAAAAAGACAAGCGGACATTATGAAAAAGCTCATATTCATTCTCATTGCCGTCCTTTTGACCGGTGGGGGCGTCTGGTATTTCAACGCAGGTCAATCCAAAGGCAAGATCAAGGTCATCAGGACCTCCACCGTACAGCGAGGCGATGTCTCGAAGGTTCTCGAAGCCACCGGCATCGTCAAGGCGCAGGTGGGCGCACAGGTCAAGATTGGTGCCCAGGCCACTGGTGTACTCGATTCTGTTCCCGTTAAGGTAGGGGATCTTGTCAAAAAAGGTGACCTCATCGCCGAAATTGATTCCCGCGAATTGCGTTCCCGTATTGCCGAAGCCCGTGCCAATCTCAATTTGTCACAGGCCAAACTCGAATATATGCAGAAGAATTTGCCCAGAAAGCGTTCTTTGGTGAAGCAAAAGCTTGAAGCTCAGGATTCCCTGGATATCGCCTATCAAGATGCAGAGATGGCTCGGCACAGTGTGGCCTCTTCTCGTGCCAAGCTCAGGACTCTTGAAGTTCAACTTTCCTACACCAAGATTCATTCGCCTATCGACGGCGTTGTCAGTCAGGTGGCGGCACAGGAAGGTGAGACCATCGTATCCGGCCTGTCCGTGTCCAACTTGATTACTGTTCTTGATCCTACCAAATTGGAAATGTGGATTTATGTGGATGAAACAGACGTTGGGCGTGTGGCTGACGGTCTGCCTGTCCGTTACACGGTGGACGCGTTCCGCAATGAAGTTTTCAAAGGAACTGTGGATCGTATTTATCCTGAGCCGGAAGTGCGGGACAACATCGTGTACTATCGCACGCTCGTTAAGGTGTCCCCTGAGCAGTCGAAGTGGTTGCGCCCGGAAATGACCACTCAGTGTAAAATTATAGTGGAAACAAAAAAAGATGTTTTGACGGTTCCCAACACCGCGCTCAAGTGGGTTAAGAATCGTCAGGTCTGTTTCCGTGTGGATAATCCCGAATCCGAGCCGGTTGAAGTTTCTCCCAAGCTCGGTTTGGTCGGTTTGAAAACGAGTGAAGTGCTCGACGGGCTTTCCGAAGGCGATACCGTTGCCACCCAGCTTGTCCTGCCCGGTGCCAAGGTCGGCAAAAAGGGGATTTAAGCATGTCCCATTCGGCCATCAGTCTTGACGCTATCAATAAGACCTTTTTCCCGCAGGGAGAAAAAAAGAACGGCGATGCCGAGCCAGGGATTGAGGTGCTCAAATCCATAACGCTCGATGTTGATTCCGGCGAGTTCATCGCTCTGCAAGGCACGTCCGGCTCCGGGAAATCAACGCTTTTGCATATAATCGGGTTGCTCGATCGCCCGACATCCGGCGTTTATCGACTTCTCGGCAGGAACGCCGCTTCTCTTGATGACGATGCCCAGTCAGATCTGCGTAATTTATCCCTCGGGTTTGTGTTCCAATCTTTTTATCTTATTCCCTATGCCACGGCCTTGGAGAACGTTATCCTGCCCGGATTGTATTCAGGCAAGCCGCGTGCCGAGTTGCTTGCCCGGGCCGAAGTGCTCATGGAGCAGGTCGGGTTGGCTGATCGAATGGACTTCAAACCGTCACGGCTTTCAGGTGGGCAGCAGCAGCGAGTGGCTATGGCCCGTGCGTTGCTTAACGAGCCGCAGATTATTCTTGCAGACGAACCGACCGGGCAGTTGGATTCCGCCACTTCGTCTGAGATCATGAAGCTTTTTCATTCTGTACATGAAGCCGGACAGACCATTGTGTTGGTAACGCACGACGAAGAGGTTGCCAAGGAAGCCGGACGAGTTATCCGGTTACACGATGGGTGTATCGTCGAGGATGTACGAGTTTAGGAGTGGGAGCCTCCGGTGGGCCTACCGGCGGTCGCTTTCAGCGGGACCAGAGAACCTTTTGAAAAAGGTTCTCTGGACTCTCCAAAACTTTTTGGGTCGCCTGCGGCGAGGGTGTGTGAATGTGGTGGCTCCCTGAAATGGATAATTTTTGATTGATATTTGTAAAATAGAATAGACTTTCGATTTCTCCTTTACTTCGCGAAGCGACATAAAAAGTTCAGGAAAAAGAGGGGAAGGGGAGAAAAGACCCTTTTCAAAGGGTTTTTTCTCCCCTTCCCCCAGCCGCCGGAGGCATTTGCAATGATACGACTCGTAGCACGAATAATAAGTATGGGGTTTGAAGCTGTGTGGGCTTTTAAGCTCCGGTCTTTTTTCGTGATTTTGGGGGTCGCATTTGGCATTGCGAGTTTGACATTGATCGTGACGGCGGTTGATGGCGCGAACAGAAAGGCCGTGGAGATTGTCGAGATGTTCGGGCCGGACTCGGCCTTGGTGTTTGGCGGCAATTTCAAGCAGCGGGCTGTGGGCATGCGCACATTGACCTTGAGTCGGGAGGATGCGCAGCGGATTCGGGATTCGTTGCCGGGTGCGTATCAGGTCGTGCCTATGCGCGCCAAGTTTGGGCAGACGGTCAAGGTCGGCAATAAGAATTATCAGAATGTCCGTATTATCGGGACGACCGAAAAATATGCGTCCGCATGGAACTGGCCGTTGGCCGAGGGCCGCGATATCACGGCTGAGGATGATGCCACGGGCGCGAAAATAGCCTTGCTGGGAGATAAGCCGTCGCGTGAATTGTTTGGCAATGAATCGCCGGTCGGCAAGGTTATCTACATCAGTGATATTCCGTTTCAGGTGGTGGGCAAACTGTCCTACCGAGGGTTCGCCTCAGGCGGAGGTGGTGACATCGACAACCGTATTATCGTGCCGCTGGCAACCTTGGTGCAGCGATATAATATGGACCGGAAATATTTCCGTGCATTGCGAGTGAAGTTTTATGAGCCGGATTATATGGAGGCGCATACCGAAAACCTTCGCTCTTTGCTGCGGAATTTGCACCATTTGGCACCGGAAGATGACGACGATTTTTCCATTCTGACGGCTGATGAAGTTTTGCAGTTCCTGTCTATGTTTAAAGGCGGGCTGACGATCTTTTTGGGTGTGACCGCAGGCATCGCCATGCTTGTTGGTGGATTTGTGCTTGCCAATCTTTTTTCCATTTCAGTGAGTGAACGCGCCGAGGAGATTGGGCTGAAAAAGGCCATGGGTGCGCGTAATTCGGCGATCATGGGGCAGTTTTTGGTTGAAGCCTGTGCGCTGACTATGCTTGGGGGTGTGCTGGGCTTGTTCCTTGGATTAGGATTGGGCCAATTCCTTTCGCGGCTGGATATTTTGACCATTCAATTTTCATGGAAGGCCTTTTTTATGGCCTTGGCCGGATCGCAAGCTGTGGGGTTGATCTTTGGTTTGAAACCCGCAAGGCAGGCGGCTGGGCTTGATCCGATTCAGGCGTTGCGAGGCGAAGGGTAAGCCGTCAGGCTTGCACGAAAAGCGACCTCACGGTAGAGAGTGCATATGCGAATCAAGATTCCCAGAGTGCACGGCGAGTCGCCGAAAGAGAAGGTGTTTCGGTCCTTGGCATTAGTGCTGGTTTTTGCAGCCGTGATCTGGGCCTTCTACATGAACAACAAGCATGTGGTGGACGTCCTCAATCAAGAAGGCGCGGTTTATGACGAGACCAAGACTTTGGACAAGACACAAAAGAAATTTATTGTGTCATTCACTCGGTCTCTACGCGAAGAATACGGCATGGATTGCAAGATTCAGATTTACGGCGGCGATTTTGTGATGCCTGATCTGGATGGCAAAACCATGTATATGGGTTTGGCCCCGTCGATTAATGAGGTCAAATTGCGGTTTCCTCCCATGATGCGACAGGCGCTCGGCAAAGACTTTATCGAATCGCTTAAAACAACGTTCCTGCTACCGTCTTTTCAGGAAGGGGATTGGCCTATGGCCATTCAGGAAGTGTTGATGGAAATTTACAAGAAACTCGAACAAATGAAAAAAGAGGAGACCGCCAGTGAATGAGCGAGTCACCATGTATACCGATGGCTCCTGTCTGGGCAATCCCGGTCCCGGCGGATATGGCGCGGTCATGATTTATGGCGAATACAAAGGCGAGGGTGCGGATAACTACAAAGAATTCGCCCAAGGCTACAAAAGAACGACTAACAACCGTATGGAATTGCTGGCTGTTATTGTCGGTCTGGGCGCATTGAGTCGTCCCTGCTCGGTAGAGTTGTGGACTGATTCAAAATATGTCCAGCAGGCTATCACCAAAGGATGGCTCAAGAACTGGCAGCGCAATGGGTGGAAAACCGCCGCCAAGAAGCCGGTCAAGAATCAGGATCTTTGGCGTCGTCTCATGCCGCTTATCGAGAAACAGGACGTCAACTTCAATTGGGTCAAGGGTCATTCCGGCCACATGTTCAATGAACGTGTCGATGATTTGGCGCGTAACGCCGCATCAGGCCGTGACCTTTTGGAAGATGAAGGCATAGAATAGTTCCGTATCTATCAAGAATGAAAAGCGGCCCGGTGCACTGAGTGCACTGGGCCGTTGCTTTTTTTGATTCAATGAAGTGTGGGCGAGCTTTATGCTTCGAGTTCCTTCATGAGCCATTCCTTGATGGACGGCGTCAGTTCGAGGATGCCCTTGATGCCCTTGATTTCTTCGTGCAGTTCTTTGGCGAGGTCTTCCGGCAGCTTCTTGGCACACAGGATAGTGGACCCGTAGTTATCCATCTTCATCAGGACGACCTTGGGAGCTTCCCATGTGTCAATGGCGAAATAAATGGAATATTCGCCGCTGGTGGTCACCGGTGAACGCATAGCATCACGGTAATTGTTGTTGCCCCATTCAAGATACAGGGTGACGGCATCTTCGTGGATCATGTCCCAGTTGACTTCGTTCAGCCATTGCTTGCAGGTGTTGGTGTCGTCGCTCATATTTTCCCTCCGGTTGTTTCTTTTGTTTTAGTAAGAATAATCATACCTGTGGGTTCTGTCTATCTGTGAGTTTGGATTGGGGTTATTTTTTTTGTTTTTGGGATGAAGAATTGAAGATGCGCCTTTGGCGAGAGCCATTGTTGGGTGCTGAAGCACCCAACGTTTTCCATGCCCTGCCGGGCGGGCCTCCTTTTTTGGCAGCGCCCAAAAAAGGAGCAAAAAAGGTCGCTTGCGCTAGTTTGGCCGCCCCCATGATTTGCGGCAAGAATCTGATCCAATCGAGTCGGCTCCACTCGATTAAAAGCATAAGCCCTGCCTCTCCCTTTATCCCTCAGTTTAAGATAAATTATCTAATTCACTTATCAGAGCCGCCTCCTTCGATTGGTCAGCTTCTAAGCCGCCAATCAAGGGCTGGGTTCGGTCTTCGTCTGGTTGGATGGAAGAAGGAAGAAATCGTCTTCGGAGGGAGAGCGGTGTTGGGGTGCTGGAGCACCCCAAGGCCCTTTATGAATAACGAAGAGCTGATGAAATTTGCGTTTAGTTGAGAAAAGAAAATTTTTGAAGAAAAGAGAGCGTTAAAATATTAATTATCTCCAAGTTGTTCGATGGTTATCGAAGAACCTGAAGTCAAAAATAACCACCTACACCGAGAAACCCCTTACATCGACGAACAATTGATAGCGAGCCTTAGAGCCTGTCCCGCGCGGCGTAACGTAGGCCGATCGAGTCTGTGTCACAGACAATTCTGTCGGGCAGTGGAGCCGCGTACAGGCTCTTGGGTCCGCTATCAGGCGTACAACGAAAAAGGCGTTTTTTGCCTCCTTTTTTTCGCCTCAAAAAAAGCAGGTCGCCGTAAAGGCGAAACCTTTGAAACAATGCCGTTTGCATTTTCACTGCGAAGCACGCAACGCCCACCAAAAAAAAGACGTTCTTTCTTCCTCTTCTTATCCTTCCTGTAAAAGCACGCGCTGCAATAAATTACGGCTCAATCCCATTTTTAATATTTTCAATCACTACTCTGATCAGAACCGCAAACCCCAGAATCAATCCGAGAGTTGCCGCCTCACGGGCCCAGAGAGCCCAGAGAAAAACGACAGAGATGATGAAGATGAAAATGAACTTGGTCCATTTGGCCCAGTTCCATGGGGCGGCGATCCAGTCTTTTTCCCATTCGATGCCGGCCTTTACGAATCGAAACCACAAGTTGTCCGGTGGTTCATCCATATTTAAACGGAGAAATCCGGTCGCGCAAAGAATAATCGTGGCCGTCAGGAACAGTGGGCTGTGAAAGAGGAGCGTCAGGCAAAAAAGGACCAGTGCCGCGAACTGTAGACTCCAGTTCCACGGGAGACGGTGGCGTTCAAGTGCAAGTTTTGCCAAGTCGGATGGTGTGACAGTCATTGATCCTCCTTCAGTAACAATACAAACGGACAGGTCGAGATTGCAACCTATTCGGAGATTTTGTAAACCCGTGTCTGGAGGACGTAATGGATATCAATCTTATTTCTCGAGCTGTTGCTGAATTGGGTGAATGTCTGAGTGTGGAAGACAACTTCCTCGCTACAGCCGAATCGTGTACCGGAGGCCTGTTGGCGAGCACCCTGACTGATACCCCCGGGAGTTCGGAGTGGTTTGCCGGGTCGGTGGTTGCTTACTCGAATGAGGTCAAGACCAACCTGCTTGGTGTGTCGCCGAAAATTTTGGAAGAACATGGCGCGGTTTCCGAACCCGTGGTTTTGGCCATGGCGCAAGGGGTGCTCAAGGCCGTGGGCGCGCAGGTTTCCGTGGCGATTTCCGGTATTGCCGGACCGAGTGGCGGAACCCCTGAAAAACCTGTTGGCACCGTCTGGATGGCGTGGGCTTGGCCGTCTGGTACCCGTGCCCGTCTGTATAATTTTTCTGGTTCCCGTCAAGAGGTGAAAGAACAGGCTGTCATGACCGCAGTCAACGGATTATTGGGCGTGACAAAGTAGTCTTTTTTTGGCCGTGGCGATGTGGAGTTATTCCTTTTCTTCGATAGCGACGCCGTCACATACGAAAGATATGCCCTGTGTTGAGGCCGTGCCGATCATGACCGCCTGAATGATTGGTGTAGAGACACTCTTGGCGCTTTCCCACACCACCGTGAAGTTTGCCCCGGAACCGCCAGAAGTATCGCGTTCAGGAATGTGAACCTCAGTTGTTCCCATGGGCGGAATGGTGATCGGTTTTTCAAGATATGATTTCAGCATTTTACCATTGTCATCGTAGTATTGAACCGCAGTGACCGTGATGGAGTCGTTGTAATCCACATTGCGGATGGAAAGAAGGGCGGACAGATTGTACGGCTTGCCTTTGATGCCCTGATAGATGTGGGAATACACCGGAACATAGACGGTTTGGCCTTTGGATAGATCGATTTCTCGGCCAGCCAGTGCGGGCAGAGAGAACATCACGATGGCCAGAGTAATCAGAATCAGACGAAAAATGGATATACGCATGGATGTCTCCTTGAATTGCTGGTTCGTATTCATGCTATGCCTCGTCAGGCTGGTGATTGCAAGAGTTACAAGACACTTCGTATGACGAGTCCAAGCCCGAGTAATCCTATTAAGGCGAGTACTATTTTGCGGAAAATGGCTTCCGGTAGTTTGCGACGAACCTTGCCGCCGAGCCAGATTCCCAGCCCCACTGGAATAACTCCCACCGCCGAGAGAACCATGTTTTCGGTGGAGATCAGGCCTAGTTTTCCCAGTCCTGCGAGCATGACGAGGCTGGCAATGGTGAATGAGGTGTTGATGGCCTGCACCAATTCATCTTTGGTAATGTTCAGAGACATGAGATAGGGCATAATGGGCATGATTTGCGAGCCGGTCAGACCGTTGATCAGGCCGGTCAGGAGACCGACACATGTTTCAAGTGGGCCGGTCTGTTTCAGCGAGAGATGGCCGCGCCATAATCCCCATATACCATATAGAAACATGGTCGTGCCAAGTACGATGCGTGGTAAATCGGTCTCATTTTCGCCCAAGATCCATAATCCGAAGATAAGTCCAGGCAGAGCCGAGGCGTAGAGCACCCAGAAGCGGCGAAAGATGGACCAGAAATTCCCGGCGTCAATCATGACCATGTTGTTGGAAAGTAAAGAAGGGATGATAATCAACGGAATAGCCAGTCGCAAATCGAGATAACTCGCCATTATCCCTAGACAGGTGGTGGCGAAACCGAGGCCCGCCGTACCTTTCATGAAGGCCGCAAAAAAGAAGGTGGCGAGGACGAGTGCGATGATGAGAGGTTCCATTGACTCGCCGTGTTACGCCTTCTGTCATAGTCCTGCAACATGTTCCCCCTTTTCACACGGCGCACTCTGAGGTAAAGCAGAGACCTGACTGAGAAATCTGATATGGAGAAAGGAATGAATATACCCGTTGGATATACTTTTGCCGCGACAGCGGCGTCGTTCAAGAAACCGGGCAAGCTCGATCTTGGAGCTATTGTCAGCAACACTCCGGCCGTGGCCGCAGGCGTGTTTACTACGAATAAATTTAAGGCTGCACCTGTATTGCAGTGTCAGGAAATGCTGGCAGACGGGCGAAAAATGTCTGGGTTCCTGATTAATTCCGGGCAAGCCAACGCCTGTACCGGTGACGAGGGACGCGCCAATTGTCGTGAAACCCTGAATCTGGCATCCAAAGCATTGAATGTTCCGGCTGATGAATTGCTTCCTGCATCCACCGGCGTTATCGGTGCACAGTTTGATATGGCTAAATGGGAAAAAGCCATGCCTGCGCTTGGCGAGAACCTTGGTGTCGCTACGCCGGAAGACACGGCTCATTCCATCATGACCACGGATACCGTACACAAGTTGTGCGATGCATCTTTTGAATTGAAGGGCGGCGAAGTTCGTTTGCTCGGGATGTGCAAAGGGGCAGGCATGATTTCCCCCAATATGGCAACCATGCTTTCCTTCATCGTTTGTGATGCAGATATTTCTGCCGAGGCGTGGCAGGCCATGCTCGCTGATTGCGTAAACCTGTCCATCAATCGAGTGACAGTGGATGGCGACATGTCGACTAATGATTGTGTCATGGCTCTTGCTAATGGTGCATCCGGGGTGTCCATCGAATCCGAAGAAGACTACATTTTGTTGCGTAAGCATCTGCTGAATGTGTTGGAAGATTTGGCCTATAAGATCGTTATGGATGCAGAAGGAGGCACCAAGGTTGCCTTTATTCAAGTGTCCGGTGCCAAGACGGATGAGGACGCTGAACTGGTGGCACGAGCCGTGGGTAATTCCCCGTTGGTCAAAACCGCGTTATTCGGTTCTGATCCTAATTGGGGCCGTATTATTTGTGCAGCCGGTTATTCCGGTGCGGATTTCAAGGCCAATAATCTCGTGCTGAAAATTGGTGGAATTCTTGTGTTCCGTAACGGAACTCCTGAACCCGGTGATATGGACGACTTGCTCGGTCCCATCATGAGCGAGCGGGATATCGTTATCCATATAGATATTGGTGGTGGCCCGGGCAGCTCCATGCTGCTCGCTTCGGATTTGACGAAGGAATACGTGAGTATCAACGCGGATTACCGCTCGTAGGAGAAGACAATGCCGATACTGACTTTGCAGACATGGGCTGGAACGCCCAAGGAAAAGAAACGCGAACTCGTGGAAACTTTTACCCGTGAGATTGTCAAAATTCTTGATTGTCGGATTGAAGCCGTGACGGTCATTATCGAAGAAGTTCCCAAAGACAACTGGGGGGCGGCTGGAGAACTTTGCTCCGAACGTTTCCCTGACAAATAAATAGAATAATTAAGGCAATACGCTCTCATTTTTATCCCTACGAAGCAGCAATAAAGAGTTTTGAAGGGATGGGATGAGGGCTTGGGGGAAGAGAGAGGGAGAGCCTTTTTCTTCCCCCAGTCGCCGGAGGCATCCTCATGGTTGATATGACAGGTCGGGACAAGTTGACCCGAATAGTAGATTTTTTGAACGAATGCGGCATGTTGCGCAAGACACCAAGAACCGGCTATCAGTTTTTGGGTTCAGGCTCTGAGAATGTGGCTGAACATTCTTTTCGGACAGCAGTTATTGGGCACGTGCTTGCGTTGATGGCTGATGCGGATGTGGCTCGTACGACGTATATGTGCCTGTTTCATGACTTACATGAGGCACGCACCGGAGATTTTAACTACGTGAATCGGATTTATAACAGCTCGGATCGAACGGAAGCTCTGAAGCACGCCTGCGGCGGCACTGGTCTGGAAGACGCAATGCTTGGATATTGGGAAGAGTTGGAAGAAACAGCAACCCTCGAGGCTCAGTTGGCACAGGATGCCGACCAGTTGGACTTTATCATGAACCTCAAGGAAGAGTCTGACCATGGCAATAAATATGCAGGCCAGTGGCTGGAGTCAGCCTTGCAGCGGGTGCGTACTCAATGGGGAAAAGAGCTGGCCGAGACCATTGCCAAGACAGACCATAAAGATTGGTGGTTTTTAGGGCCGGACCCAGATTGGTGGACCCGCAAAAATGGCAATGACGGAAAAAAGTAGAGACCTGTGGTAGGGAAAATCGGGAAAAAGTCGTGAATTGTAAAGAGAACGTTCTTACAGTCTTGCTGTTTAATGGTATTTTAGGTACATGGCTTACTTGATACTTTGCTCTTTATAGTACTTGGGTTGTTTGCTTAATGAACGGTTTTTTCACGACACATCATAAGTGATGTGAGTAAATTATGGCTGATAAGACGCGGGAGTTTTCCATACCTATCTTGTTTCCCTGTACACTGTGTCGGGAAATTGTTGATGAAATCGGGGGGATGTTTCTTTTCCTCCTTGATTCGTTGCGTCTGATCTTTGCTGGTCGGGGGCAATTCTCCAAGATAGTCCGTCAGATATATTTTATTGGCGTTCAATCCGTGAGCGTTATTGCTTTGATCGGCCTTTTTACCGGCATGGTCATGGGCATGCAGCTCTATTATGCTCTTTCCGTGTTTGGTGCGGACGGGTTCCTTGGGACAGGAGTCGCCTTGTCCATGGTCCGTGAGTTGGCCCCGGTCCTCACGGCGATTATGCTGACGGGTCGGGCCGGTTCCGCCATGACTGCTGAAATCGGTGTCATGCGTATTTCCGAACAGATTGATGCCCTGACCATTATGGATATCAATCCCATGCGTTATCTGGTGGCCCCTAAAATGGCTGCCTGCCTGATCAGCTTCCCGATTTTGACCGCATTTTTTAATCTGATCGCCCTGTGGGGCGGATGGCTGACCGGCGTCAAATTGCTGGGAGCCAATGCAGGTGTTTACTGGTCGCGAGTCAATGGGGCATTGGGTTGGGAGGATATCGAAGGTGGATTTGTTAAATCCATCGTGTTCGGTTTGCTTGTATGTACCGTGTGTTGTTTTGAAGGGTACTACACCCATATTCGTTCCGGTCACGCAGGGCCGGAAGGGGTGAGTCAATCCACAACCAATGCCGTGGTCAAGTCCTGTGTAATAACGTTGGCGGCGGATTACGTGTTAACGTCGCTGTTGTGGTAGGGGTGGTCGTGAGTAGCGCACCAAACATACGACTTGAGGATTTGGCCGTCGGGTACGGTGGCAGGCCAGTGGTCAGTGATCTGAATATTGAGTTTCCGGGCGGGAAACTTTCTATGGTCGTTGGCGGTTCGGGCTGTGGTAAATCCACACTTATTAGGCATATTCTGCAACTTCAAGCCCCCATTGCTGGGAAAATTTTTATGGGCGGACATGATGTCAGCGCCATATCAGCAAAAGAGCAGCATTGCCTCAGACAGAGAACCGGTGTCCTGTTTCAGGACGGCGCGATGCTGGGGTCGCTTCGACTTAAGGATAACGTAGCTTTGCCGCTTCGTGAGCATACTAAGCTTGGAGAAGCGCAGATAATGCGCATTGTGCAGGATCGATTGGAAATGGTCGGTCTTGGTCATGCGTTGGAACTGTACCCCAACGAGCTGTCGGGCGGCATGCGCAAACGGGCTGGGTTGGCCCGAGCTCTGGTCATGGACCCACAAGTTTTGTTCTGTGATGAACCAACATCTGGGCTGGATCCGATTTTGTCCGCTGAGTTGGATCAGCTTTTACTTGAGATGATGTGTCATTTTGACATGACCATGGTCGTGGTCACTCATGACCTCTCAAGTATGCGGGCCTTGGCTGATTTTGTCGTGATTCTTGGAGAGCATAAATGTTTGTATCAAGGGACGATCGACGATCTTGAAAAAACCGAAGATCCATATCTGAGACATTTCCTGGATCGAACTACTGAGGAGCGGTCTGCTCCCCGACTGACAATGCCGCCACTGGATCCGTCCATGATGAAGCTCAATTGTAATAAGATACTTGGCGAAAAAACAACGATCCGAAAGGGTGACCGATGTTGAAAATGAAGAAAGAAACCGCAGTAGGAATTTTTGTAGTCATGGGTTTGCTCGCCGTGGTCTACATGAGCGTCAAGTTGGGCAACGTGCAGTTGTTCACAGATAAATATTATGTGGTGAAAGCCAACTTTACGGATATTTCCGGACTCAAGGTGAACGCCCCCATTCAAATGTTCGGTGTGGAAATCGGATTTGTGAGTGAGATAGGTTTGGATCAGGAAAAAGGCGTGGCTGCTATCACGATGATGCTCGACAAGAAGGTGAAGTTGACTGATGACGCTATTGCTGCCATTAAGACCAGCGGTCTTATCGGGGACAAGTTTGTAAAGATAGTGCCCGGCGGACTTGGTGATCCCGTGAATCCCGGAGACACCTTGTTTGACACTCAGTCTGCTATAGACCTTGAGGATCTGATCAGTAAATTTGCCTTTGGAAAAGTATAATTTTTGCGTGAAGGGACCTGCATGTTGTTGAAAAAGATACTGTTACCGTTGGTTTTGGTTTGTCTGTTTGTCGGGAGCGGCTCTGCTGCTTTGGCTGACCAGACTCCGATGGATCGGGTCAAGGAAGGAACGGACACGTTGATAAAGATGTTGTCCGATCCAGACATGGTGGATCCTAGTAAACACGATGCAGCCATTACTCGTCTGCGTAAAGCTTCTGAGAAGTATATCGATTTTGGTTTGGTGACCAAATATGCGGTCGGTAAGCCTTGGCTCAAGATGACGCCAGAAATGCGCACCGACTTGGTTGAAGCTTTTGTTCGCCTTTTGGAGCGGTCTTATCTGCAACGTATTCCGGCATACAATGGAGAGAAGGTCGACTACAAAAAAGAGCTTGTTTCCGGTAATAAGGCAAAGGTCTTTACGGAAATAATTGACAAAGACAAAAAGATTGTAGTTGAATTTCGTTTGAAAATCGTTCATGGAGAATGGATGATTTACGATGTTGTCGCAGAAGGTGTGAGCCTTGTGATGAATTATCGGAGTCAATTTTCCTCGGTACTCAAAGAAGGAACGCCAGAGGATTTGTTGAAATTGATTAATGAACGGGTTGAAAAACTCGATACAGATGATCCTGACGATAAAGATAAGGAAGAGCCTGCGCCGTGAAAACAGGTCCTGAAATACGTCGAAATCTGCTGACTCTTCTGGTGGTCACTGCTCTCCTTTTGGGATTTGCGGGGGCTTCTTTTGCGGCTGACGTCGATATCCTTGATGATCAGGTCCAGCTTGCTCAGTTCTCTGCTGGCGATATCAGCGACGAAGACGATTTTGATGATATTGACGGCGATTACGCTGAACACAAACTCGTGGCAGATCCCCTTTATTATTGGAATAGAGTCTGGTTCGAGATCAACGATGCGCTTTATCATGGGCTTTTCCGTCCAACAGCGGAAGGGTATGCGTGGCTGGTTCCTGCCAAGCCCCGTACCTGGGTGAATAATTTCTTCACCAACCTGTTGTTTCCTGTTCGCTTTCTTAATAATATTTTGACGGGTAAATTTGACGCGGCCTATATGGAAACGTCCAAATTTATTGCTAACACCTCGTTTGGTATTCTTGGTTTGGGTGACGTGACTAGCGGCACACCTCGTAACTGGGAACCGGAACGTCCCACGGCAGACGGCTTTGGTCAGACGCTGGGCAAGGCCGGTATTGGACATGGTGTTTATCTGGTCTGGCCGTTTATTGGTCCCAGTTCCATCCGCGAGTCAGTGGGTTGGGTGGCAGACGCATACTGTGATCCCCTTACTTATGGCCGGTTTACTTTCATTGAATTCGCAGCGATTCGGGTTTACAATAATCTGAACACTCTGTCTCTTCAGTTGAAGGGTAACGAATACGAAGTCCTGACAGAAGGTGCGGTTGACAAGTACGCTGCTGTTCGTGATGCCTACATTCGCTTCCGCGCAAAGAAAGTCGCTGAATAACGTTTTCAGACATCATTCCCCTCTCCTATGAAGATTGCCGTTATTTCGGATACCCACATGAGCTCGGTTCCAGCCTGGCTTGATGAAGTGTATTCTACGTGGCTCGCTCCTGCCGATGTGCTTGTGCATTGCGGCGACATCACTTCCTTTGCGACTTGGGCCTATTTCATGCAACATGATCATTTCATCTGTGTGCGTGGTAATTGCGACTGGGACCCACAATTGGCTGATATGCTCAAACCCATGTTGTCCGTCAAACTGGGACCATTGACCGTTGGCGTCACCCATGGGTGGGGACCGCGTCCCCAAGTGCCGGCTGTCGTGGCTCAGGCCTTTGGGGAAGAGTATGATTTGGTCTGTTATGGACATACCCATGCCAGAGATTGGTCAGTGGTTGAAAACGTTCAGCTTCTCAATCCAGGGTCTTTAGGAGAGTCTGGTTCTTTAGCTCTAGTGACTGTTGATGAAGACGGTTCCATGAGTTGTGAGTTCGTTCACGCCGTTTAATCTCCCACTTAGAAAGTACGGTTTTATAGTTGAACGCATTGTAAAATGTGTTCTTTATTCATACATGCCACGGCTCTGACGGTGTGTATGGAGTGTGTTGGTATTGAACGAAATTTCATCCGTGTGCCAGCCAAGGAAAAGTAGTAGATTGGTTGCGCTTTTTTTGTATGAATGGCATAAATTGTCCGTGCTAAAAATGAGTTTCATATTGCGTTGTGCAACGACCCTGCTTCTGCTTGCGTGTCTGGCCTTATCCGGCGTCCCAGCCAGAGCGGATGCCCCTCGTGAGTTGACGTTTGGTATGTCTGCCGCCTTTACCGGTGCTAATAGTGAACTCGGCATAGAGTTTTACCGTGGTTTTATGGCGTATATCGACCATTTTAATGCTTCGGGCGGAGCAAATGGTTGGACCATCAAAGTTATTCCTGCCAACGATGGGTATAACCCTGCTCCTTGTTTTCAGAACACTATTCGTTTTATCGACCAGGATGATGTGTTCGCGCTTTTTTCTTATGTAGGAACACCGACCACAACACATATTCTTCCATTGCTTCAAAAGTTTGAAGACAGAAATATTTTTTTACTTTTCCCCTTTACCGGTGCACAGCCATTGCGAGCAGAACCGTTTGGCAAGTATGTGTATAATCTCCGGGCTTCTTATTTTGATGAAACTCGTGGATTGGTCGACAGACTCGTTGCGATCGGACGGAAGCGTATAGGGGTGTTTTATCAGAGCGACGCCTACGGGCGAACAGGTTGGGATGGTGTGCACAGAGCTCTAGAGCGGCACGGTCTGCTTGTCTCCGGCGAAGCTGCTTATCGGCGCGGCGCTTCCTTTTCGCAGGATTTTTCTTCCGAGGTTGCCTTACTGATGGAATCCGACCCTGAAGCTATAATTGTTGTGGGTACTTACGCTTCTCAGGCGGCCTTTATTCGTGATGCACGAAACGCAGGGTATCAGGCTCCTATCGCAGGGTTGTCTTTTGCTGACAGTGACAAGATGCTTGAAATGTTGGTGACAGAAGGGAATCGTGTGCACAGGGATTACACAAATAACTTGATTAATTCTCAGGTGGTACCAAGTTATACGGATGAGAGTCTGCCGGGTGTGCGGCTGTATCGTAAGATTATGGAAGATTATCAGTATGAGCCTGTGGCTCAAAATGATGACTATACGCCAAGAAAGTTCAGTTATGTAAGTTTTGAGGGATTTCTCAATGGCATTGTGTTGGGTGAGATGGTTACGCGCATGGCGGATAATCCTCTGAAAACACGGATTCCAGAAGTGTTAGCTTCCATAAAAGATTTTGATCTTGGTATTGGTGTCAAAGCCGATTTTAGCCGGAATGGTCACCAAGGGTTGGACACCGTGTATTTTACGACGGTGATTGATGGCTTGTTTCAGGCCGTTGAAGATTGGGAGCAGTGGCGATAATGAAGGCTCCTAAACTTTTTATTAAACCACTGATTTTCATGGTCGTGGTCTTCGGCATGATTGCTGTTGTGACTTCTTTGACATTTAGTAATCGGCTCAAACGTGAAATGACACGCGAGTATGAATCAAAAGCTCTTGCTTTGGCTCGGAGTGTCGCTGAATCTGATATTTCTACCATATTGAGTCAGGATGCTGGGTCGGTTCAGTCCCGTATAGATCAGTATCAGTCTATCGCAGGCGTCTCGTATGTTTTGGTTGCTGACGAAGAGGGAAGAACTCTCGCACATACGTTTGTTCCCGACGTGCCAGATGCAGTGTCTCACATGGTTGCCGAAACATCTTTCCAGCATAATCAGGAGGAGCATATTATTCGTAATGTGCAGCTGGACGGGGAAGAGTTTTTACATGTGACAAGCCCTATTCTGACCGGCATAGCAGGTTATGTACATATCGGTATGGATATGGCGGTTATTCGACAGAATATTCAGGAAGCTGTGCTCGAACAGCAAGTTGTCATGCTTATCCTTTTCGGTGCCAGCGTGTTGTTGGCATTTGTTTTTGTCTTGAATATTTCCAAACCGTTGACGGAGTTGTCTGAGTACGCAGGGCGTGTTGCGGTCAAGGATTTTACCAATGTTCCAGATATCAAATCCAATGATGAAGTGGGGCAATTGGCCAAGGCCATGAATGCTATGACCGGGCAGATTTCCGAGTTGGTGAGTAATCTTGAAGATCGTGTCCGGCAGAAGACGCATCAACTTCAGGATGCACGTGATGCCTTGAAGCAGAAGGTTGATGAACGGACCAGCGAGCTTATGCGGACCAACACTCAGCTGAAGATCGAGATTGCCGAAAGAAAGGTGATCGGTGACGCTTTGCGCAAGGCTGAGAAAAAGTATCGTGCTATTTTTGAGAACGCTGTTGAGGGGATTTATCAGTCCTCCCCCAGTGGGCGTTTTCAGGATACCAATCCGGCCCTTGCCCGTATTCTTGGGTACAAGTCCCCGGAAGATCTCATGAGTTCCATTTATGACATTGGCACACAGATGTACGTGGACCCGAGTCGGCGTAAGGAATTTTTGAAAAATTTTGAAGGCAAGGATGAAATCAAGAATTTCATCTCCAAGGTGCGCAAACGAGATGGGCGCATCATATGGATCGCTGAAAATGTGCGCAAGATCGTGGATAGTGAAGGCAACCTGATGTGTTATGAAGGGTCTATAGAAGACATTACCATGCGCAAGAAGGCTGAAGATCAGCTGAAGCGTCAGGCTTTTCATGATCCGTTGACCGGTCTGCCTAACCGAGCCTTGTTTCTCGATCATCTGCGTATGGCCATGGAACGGTCTCGTCGCCGTAAGCACATGTTTGCGGTCCTGTATATGGATCTTGATCGTTTTAAAGTCGTGAATGACTCATTGGGGCATGATGCCGGTGACGAGCTTTTGCGTGGAGTTGCTCGAGTCTTGGAAAGCTGTGGTCGGTCCGTGGATACCATTGCTCGGTTTGGTGGTGATGAGTTTGCTATTTTGCAGGAAGAAATATCCGCCCCTAAGGACGCGATAGCCATTGCCCGTCGTATCCTCGAAGGGGTCCGACAGCCGTTTAATATTGGTGGCAACGAAGTCTTTACTTCGGCATCACTCGGTATTGTGCTTAAGACCGATGGCTATGATCGCCCAGAAGCCCTGCTACGGGATGCTGATACCGCCATGTACCGCGCCAAGGAGTTGGGTAAATCCAGATTTAAAGTGTTCAACCGCAAGATGCATGATCAGGCATTGCAGTTGATGGAATTGGAGACCGACCTGCGTCGTGCTGTGGATTTGCGTGAATTCGAAGTGTATTATCAACCCATCGTGCGGCTTGATACGCGCAGGGTTTGCGGTTTTGAAGCATTAGTTCGTTGGCGGCACCCGGAACACGGCATCATCGGCCCGGTCGACTTTATTTCTTTGGCCGAGGATACCGGATTGATCTATTCCATCGACAATCTTGTCCTTGAAGAAGCGTGTGCGCAAGTTAAACGCTGGCAGACTGTTCTCGGGGTTAAGTCTGGCAGCGAGCTGACCATCAATATTAATATCTCAGGGAAGCATTTTGGCCATTCCATGTTGGGTGGACAGGTTGCCCGTGCTTTGGAAGATTCCGGGTTGGGATCGGATTCTCTCAATATTGAGATTACGGAATCCGCGCTTATGGAGAACCCGTCCCTTGCCGAAGAGATGCTTCAACATTTGAAGGATATTGGTGTCAGGATTTGTATTGATGATTTCGGAACCGGGTATTCTTCTTTGTCCTATTTGCAAAGATTCCCCATTGATGTGGTCAAGGTGGATCGGAGTTTTGTTATCGACGTGGAAACTGATGCGGACAGTCAGGCTATTGTGCGTACGGTCTTTTCTCTTGGAGAGTCCCTTGGGCTCAAGATCGTTGCCGAAGGAGTAGAAACTTCCGGCCAGTTGGAGTTCTTGGAAAATGAAGGGTGCAAGTTTGTTCAGGGGTATTTCTTTTACAAGCCCATGACTGTGGAAGAAGTGGACAAACTACTGGCAAGCGGAGCAGGAGCCTGATTGGGGCGATAATTTCAAAAGGAGAAGCTGGGCCATGGCTATCAAAGAACTCATGGTTTGTGGATTAGAACCCATTGAACAGGTCCTTTTGCCGTTTCAGGTGTTCTTTAAGTCCAAAGCGACTGGCGGCATACTGCTCATTATTTGTGCCGCAGTTGCTCTTCTTTGGGCCAATTCTCCATGGGCCGATACATATGTTGCCCTTTGGAATACCAAGTTTACTGTAGGCTTCGGTTACGCCACCTTATCCAAGCCAGTCATTTTGTGGGTCAACGATGGGCTTATGGCCCTGTTCTTTTTTGTGGTCGGTCTTGAAATCAAACGCGAATTCATGGTGGGTGAATTGTCGACCCGCAGTCAGGCTGTCCTTCCTATTGCCGCCGCGATCGGGGGCATGATTGTTCCTGCTTCCATTTATATAATAATTAATTGGGGGACTGATTCTGCGAGCGGCTGGGCTATCCCCATGGCTACGGATATCGCTTTTGCTCTTGGTATCCTCAGTTTGTTGGGCGACCGGATTCCCTATCAGATCAAGATCTTTTTGACAGCTGTGGCCATTGTTGATGATTTGGGTGGAATTCTGGTTATTGCGCTTTTTTATACTTCCGATATTTCTTTTTGGCTCCTTTTGACAGCTGCTGCGTTCTTGTTGGTCGCCTTTGCAGGAAATCGAATGGGTATTCGTTCTCCCGCTTTTTATGCCGCGGTGGGAGTTGTGGTTTGGCTGACGGTCCTCAAGTCCGGAGTACATTCCACAGTGGCCGGAGTACTCATGGCATTTATGATTCCGGCTCGTACCAAATGTGATGCTGCGGCTTTTGCACACAATGCCACAGGTATTCTGGACGATTATAAGGCCTCGGTACGTCCGGGGGCATCGGTGCTGACAAATTCGGCTATGCAATCAGCATTGCTGTCCATGCAATATATTGCTTCCCGTGCCCAGACGCCATTGCAACGGTTGGAGCACGGGCTGCACCCTTTGGTTGATTATGCCATCATGCCTATTTTTGCCTTGGCCAATGCTGGTGTTATTCTTGGCGGGGACATGGGAACAGTGCTTTCGAGTAAAGTAGCTCTTGGAACGTCTTTCGGATTGGTACTGGGAAAACCTATCGGCATCGTCCTCGCTATACTGCTGATATTTAAATTATCTGGTGGTGTGCCTCGCGGGATACACATTAAACATTTTATTGGCGCGGGAATGCTCGGTGGTATTGGTTTTACCATGTCATTGTTTATTGCGACATTGGCCTTTGGAGATTCTCCAGTGTTGTTAACAGGGGCCAAGGCCGCAATTCTCGGGGCTTCTGTCATTGCTGGAATTGCAGGCTATCTTGTCCTGCGCAGTGCCCCTTCTCTTGAGGAAATGCTTCAGGAGCAGGCTTCTCAACAAGGCTGAAGACGTGTACTGTATTATATGGCTCGCCGTTTTTGAGGGATGGGCGGAACACTTCAACGAATTTATGGATACAAAAATATGATTCCAGTCAGCCCAATTGAGGGTGTTTTCTCTATTGAACGGATGGCCAAAATTGGCACCGGCACTACAGCACGACGCGTCAAGCAGACTGCCTTGTACTATGCTCGTGAAGTAGAAAATGATATGATTGAACTTCAGGGTTTGAACAACAAAAACGTGCCGTTTGGTGAAATTGAAGAGGTCACCAAGGATTTGTTATTGGCTGATTATCTGCCTATGCCACAACTGTTCAAAGAGGTTGTTGGCAATCTGCGTAAGGTCCAGAAATCCGTGGCTCGTGGAGATAAATTTCGTAAACGTGGCGAAAATTTTACTGCTGAATATGAATATGCCAATGCGCTCAACTTGGATGAACAGAACGTTCGCGCCAATTTTGGTATCGGACTCTGCCTGTTGGCTCGGGATGAGGACGATAAGGCCAGAAAGGTTTTTGACAGAATCATCAAAATTGAGTCTGCGTTTAGTGAGGATCATAAGCATCTTTTTAACGAGTATGGCATAGCCTTGAGGAAAAAGAAGCTGACCGGGCAGGCTGTGGATTACTACAAACGCGCTCTTGATCTCGCTGATAATGACGAGAATCTTTGGTACAATCTGGCGCGTGCCCATTTTGACCGCAAGGATTGGGCCAAGTGCGGTGAAGCTGTGTCCCGGTGCATGGCGCTTGATGCGACCCATCCCGAAGGCAAGAAAATGCTGGATTATCTGACGGGTAAGGGGCTGATTTAGACAGCGATAACGCTGGATATTTCTGCGGATAGAGCCGTGAACAAAGGACACGAATGAGCAATCTCAAGGCTTTTATTGTTGCCGGAACGCACAGTGGATGCGGCAAGACCTCGATTTCGCTTGGTCTGATGGCGTCCCTTGCGCGTAAAGGGGTGGCCGTACAGCCTTTCAAATGTGGGCCGGATTTTATTGATCCCGGCCATCATGCGCTGGCATGTGCGCGAAATGGGGAGCCTGTTCCCAGTCATAACCTGGATGGCTGGATGCTGAGTGAATCGACCAATACTGATATTTTCAATCGATATGGCGCGGAGTGTGACGTAGCTATTATTGAAGGCGTTATGGGGCTGTTCGACGGCATCTCTGGTACGGCTGACCACGGGTCCACGGCGCAGATGTCCAAAAATCTCGGGTTGCCTGTCATTTTGGTTGTGGATGCACGATCCATGGCCAGATCTGCGGCTGCATTGGTTTCCGGGTATGCCGGGTTTGATCCTGATGTAAATATTGCTGGGGTTATTTTTAACCGTGTGGGCAGTGATTCGCATTGTGAGTTGCTCCATGAGGCCATGTCGTTGGTGCCGGATGTCCCAGTCCTTGGCTGTCTCAAACGAGATGAAGCCATTGCGACTCCGTCGCGTCATCTTGGACTTGTCACCCCTGATCAGGAAGGCCCGGATATGAGCCGCTATCAACGGTTGGCTGACTGGGTGGAAACAGGGTTGGATCTGGATATATTGCTTGAGACCTTGCCTGAAACCGAAGTTATGCCGCCGTTTGCACCGGTGCCTCAGTTGCCAAGTGTGACCATTGGCTTGGCTCGGGATAACGCTTTTTGCTTTTACTATGAAGAAAACTTGCGGCTACTTCGTGAAGCTGGAGCACGGCTGGTAGAGTTCTCGCCCCTTGAAGATGCCCGACTGCCCGAACAATTGGATGGGCTTTACCTTGGTGGCGGTTATCCTGAACTGTATGTTTTTGAATTGGGGCAGAACAATAAGCTTCGTCGGGAGATCAAGGAATTTTGTGAATCCGGTCGTCCTGTCTATGCCGAATGTGGCGGGTTCATGTATTTGATGAATGATATTATCACCGGGCGTGGGCGGTACGCGATGTCCGGGGTGTTTCCCATTCGAGCGGAAATGTTCGAAAAATTCCGCGCATTAGGCTATCGGGAAGTCACGACTCAGGCGGATACGGTGCTTGGTCCTGCCGGGACATGTGCACGCGGTCATGAATTTCATTATTCGTCCATTCAGGATGATCCCGGTATGCAATCGTTGCTTTCTGTCTATTCCATGACCGGACGCAAGGGTCCCATTGATAGCCCGGAGGGTTTTCAGGTGGGCAATACCCTTGGTTCCTATGTTCATATGCATTTTGGGAGCAACCCCAATATGGCTCGGAATTTTGTGGAAGAGTGCAAACAGGTCTTTGCCCGGGCTGGACAGGATTAATTTTGATCTAACCCTTTCTGAGATATTTATTGGATGCAGAATTGGATACTCCACATAGATATGGATGCTTTTTTCGCGTCAGTGGAGCAACTCGATAATCCTGAGTTGCGCGGTAAGCCTGTGGCTGTGGGTGGCACTTCGGATCGAAGCGTTGTATCCGCTGCCAGTTATGAAGTGCGGGCTTTTGGCGTGTATTCGGCCATGAGCGTGGTCAAAGCCCGGCAGTTGTGTCCGGATATCATTCTAGTGCCGGGGCGCATGAAACGCTACAAGGAGATCTCGCGACAAGCCCTGGGCGTGTTGCGGGAGTTTTCTCCTACGGTAGAAAAGGCAAGCGTGGATGAGGCCTATCTGGACGGAACCGGTCTCGAACGACTTTTTGGTCCCATCGAAGAAGTGTGTAGTAAAATTAAGGCACGCATGGTGGAAGTCACAGGGTTAACCTGTTCGGTTGGGGCGGCTCCTGTTCGTTTTTTGGCAAAGATTGCTTCGGATATGGATAAACCCAATGGAATTTATATCATACGACATGACGAGGTCGCTGCGTTTTTGCATCCCCTGCCTGTAAAAAAAATTCCCGGTGTGGGGAAAAAATTGGTGGAGATATTGAAACGCCTTGGTGTGCGGACGTGTGGCGATGTATTGCTCAAGCCGCGTGATTTTTGGGAGGAAAGGCTTGGCAAATATGGCGGCGCATTGCATGATCGCGCGCGCGGTGTAGATCCTAATCCGGTTATGGTGTCTTCCGGGGCTAAGAGTTGTAGTGCGGAAAACACGTTTCATGAGGATACGACAGATCGAAAAATCCTTAGAAAGTGGTTGTTAACCCAGTCGGAACGCGTTGGGGCCGATCTTCGGCGGCATGGATACAAGGGGCGGACTGTTACGCTCAAGATCAAATATGCCGACTTCAAACAGATCACGCGATCAAAAAGCCTTGGAGGCCGAACAGACGAAACTGCCGTTATTTTTGAAACCGCCTGTGAGTTGTTGGAACAATTGGAGTTGCGTCGAGCAGTACGGCTTATCGGGGTTGGGGTTTCCAATTTTGATTCCAGGACGCGGCAGGTGACACTTTTTGAAGAATCTCCGCATGAGGTGGAAGCTACCAGTGAGTTGGACAAGGCCGTGGATGAAGTTCGCCGCAAGTTCGGAGGAAAGGCTGTTACTCGCGTGGAACTTTTGGGATTTAGGAAAAAAACGTCAGAGCCTGATGATTGATTTGGTTTTTCAGGGTCATAGCCTCGCCCTTGCCAAAGCTGAGGAAGATTACTACATAGAGTTTTGAGGACATGAAAAAAACCGTCCGTGTTTAAGCGCGGCTCAACCAATACAAATACTATATGAAGAATAATACTTTCAGATCTTTATCTGTTGTCCAAGGCATTGTCGCCCTGATTTTTGGGCTGTGCGTCCTGACCGCTGTTTCCCCGGTGCGAGCCGAGGAGCCGGAAGGTCTTATGGATGTGAAGTTGTCTCCTAAACCGGCACCATTGGCCAAGGATGTCGAGTCCGGTATTGACCATCTATTTGAGGTACTGCAGGGAGATGATTCCATGTTGGCTGTGAGCAAAATCCAGCCAATGTTGGATTTTGTCGTGAACATGCAGGATGACCCCAAGGATATCGCCCCGGCCAAACGGTTCAAGGGGCATGGTATCTGTTTGCGTCAGGAAGTACGCACCGATTTGGATCGTATTCTTCGGTATTTTTATAATCCGGATATCCCCAACTATTTGTTGTGCCCCGCAGTTCTCAGACTGTCCGGTTGGCATGAGGACAGTCAATTCCTGGCTCGTGAAAAAGGTTTGTGGGAGGAACTTCCTACGCTGAATGAACCAGTGATCACCCGGGGGCGCGAGTTTGAGGCAAACACTCCTGATTCCTTTGCCGAGGCTTACTATGCCTACGATCTCAACAGGTTGATTATTCTGCTCAAATATCAGGGTAAGAATATACTGGTTTCCGTGACCGAACAGGATGGCAAATCCGATGTTGGTCGCAAGGGAGCGATTCTAAACGACAAGGAATGGGATTATTTCTATTCCGGTCTTGAAGGGCTGAATAAGGGCATGATCGGTTGGATGGATACGTTTATGTACTCATCCGGTTCAGTGCAAATCTTTGTGGAGCACGATCAAGCTGCTCCGAAGAGTTCCGTTTTCCTGTTCAAGTGGCTTAATGCCGGTTGGGCTGGGATGAACGTGGTCAAACGGAGTCATATCTATGACGGTAGTTTGCGATATGCACGGAGTTTCAAGAAAGTGGTCGAGTCTGACGATTTGACCCCTGAAGCCGTTGTGTTGGGCATGTCCGGTGTTGTGAATATGTCCGACATCGAAATGGATGTGTTGATTCGTCAGTACGCTAAAAACTTCGAGGCCCGTTTTAAAAATGATCCCAAGCTTGATTCCAGCGATTACGCTGAGATTATTGCTGATGGCGGATATGCAAAAGTATTGGACAAGGAAGGCCGTAGGTCTATCCTTGCGTTGGAAAAGCTCAAGGGCATGCTCGGTATGGAAACATTGATTTCCATTGGTGGTGGCCCTGTGGCTCGTAAACAGGCACCTATCTTTGCCCCTGTCGAGGCCGAGGTTGCTCCTGTTGCGGAAGTTCCCGAAGGCTAAATGCTGGAAAGAAACAGCAATGCACGCTATATTGACGGCGCGTCGCGGTTGGCGACGCGCCGTTTTTTTTAAAGGAGAATACCATGCTGGTCAGTGATAGCGATGCGAAATTCATGTTCTGTCCTTTGCTCAAGACACACGACGACAAGATGAAGATGTGTCAGGTTACCATGTGCATGATGTGGAGGTGGGCCGACGAGACCAAGGAAAAGGGCTATTGTGGTTTGGCAGGTAACCCTGTGTTAGTCAAAAAATAGGTCCCTGATATCGTGCAGAGAGTGGTGGTAGGAGTGTAAAGTGTCCAAGCAGTTTTCATTTAAGCTCGACAAGGTTCTCGATTATCGGGAGCAGCTTGAGGAGCAGGCCAAGGGGGCTTTGGCTCGAGCCAAGGCTGCCCGAGATGAGCAGGCCGCTAAGGTGTCCGAGCTGGAAGAACTGTTGCGTGAGCATCTGCTGAAAGAAAACAGTTCACACAAATCTGCCAACGATATGTGGCTGTGGCGGCAATACAAGGAAGCTCTGGATCAGGATATGTCCATTGCCCGGATGAATCTCAATAGTTTGGAACTCAAATTGCAAAGATGTCGAGCGGAGGCAGTGGAACGCTCCAAGGACAAGAAGCTCCTGGAGAAGCTTAAAGCAACACAATCCAAGAAGCATCATGAAGAAGAAAACGCCCGCCAAGAGAAAGAAAACGATGAAATGGCAACGCTTCGGTACGAATCTAAAGATTTCTAGGGTTCTCGCCAGCCTCGTTTTTCTGGCCCTGTTGAAGCTTGCCGTGTTCGGTATGCTCAGCGTCGATTCTCTGACGCTTAAAGCTGTTGAGACCGTTTTACCTGACGGAATTTCCAGTCTCGCCATTGCTGCGGAGGAAGGAAAAGAGTCTACCACTCCCATTGCCGACAAAGCTGACTCCGAGGCCAATCGTACTGCCAAGGCTGAAGCCGAGGCTGATAAGGCTTCTTCATTGCGGACTGAAGACGACTTGCCCAAGGAATGGAAGGCTCTCAAGCGTAAGGAAGAAGAACTCGCCATCAAGGAGAGGACTCTCAAGGAGATGGAGGCTTCCATCAAGGCCGAGGCTGTTAAGGTGCAGAAGCTTCATGCCGAGATTAAGCAAATGCTGACGGAAGCCAAGAGCATCAAGGATAAGCGTGTCAAACAATTGGTTGATATGATTTCCAACACCAAGGCCAAGAAGGCTGCCGAAATTTTGCAGAACATGGACGACGATTTGGCCGTCAAGGTGTTGTCAGGAATGCGTGGCCGTCAGGCTGGTGAAATCCTTTCCTTTGTGGAGGCGTCAAAGGCTGCCAAGCTTTCAGAAGAGCTGACCAAGCTTCAGATTCCTTTTAACGAAGGAATGTAGTCTTTATCAAATATATGGAAGGGGCGCAGTCCGCATGGGCTGCGTCCTTTTTTTGTACGCAAAAAAGAGGCCGGTGAAGCATTGCTTCACCGGCCTCTTCCATTTTTTAAGTACAGCCTGTTACGGCTTCACGACCTCAATCCCACCCATGTACGGCTTGAGCACATCAGGAATGATGACAGAGCCGTCAGCCTGTTGATAATTTTCAAGAACAGCCACGAGACAACGGCCAATGGCAAGGCCGGAGCCGTTCAAAGTGTGAACGAACTGCTTTTTCTTGGAGTCCTTGGGTTGGTATTTGATGTTGGCGCGTCGACCCTGAAAATCTCCACAGTTGGAGCAGGAGGAAATTTCGCGGTACGCGTTCTGACCGGGCAACCAGACTTCAATGTCATAGGTTTTGACCGCGCTGAAACCAAGATCTCCAGTGCACAGTTCGATCACCCGATACGGGATCTTCAGCAGTTGGAGAATCTTTTCGGCAGCCGCAGTCATGTCCTCAAGGGCTTCGAAAGATTTGTCAGGATGGGCAAAATTGACCATTTCTACTTTGTAGAATTGGTGTAGCCGAATCAATCCTTTGGTGTCCTTGCCGTAGGAGCCAGCTTCAGAGCGGAAGCACGGGGTTTGCGCACAAAATTTGGTCGGGAGCATGTCTTCGTTAATGACCTCATCTGCATAGATGTTGGTCAACGGAACTTCGGCCGTGGGAATGAGATAGAATTCGCGATCATCGGTTAGCTTGAACAGGTCTTCCTCAAACTTGGGCAACTGGCCTGTGCCTGTCATGGTCGCCTTGTTGACGATGAACGGAGGCAATACCTCGGTGTAACCATGCTGTTCGGTCTGGGTGTTGAGCATCAACTGGGCAAGGGCACGCTCCAGACGAGCACACCAGCCGAAGCTGATGGAAAAGCGGGAGCCTGCCAGCTTGGCTGCACATTCGAAATCAAGACCGCCGAGTTCAGTGCCGAGATCCCAATGTTCCCTGGGTTCAAAATCGAATTCCGGTTTTTCACCCCAGTAGCGCCGGACCGGATTGTCGTCCTCGGAAGCACCGACGGGCACGGACTCGTGTGGGATGTTGGGAACGGCCATCATCCATTCATTTTGGGCTGCCTGAACTTCGGTGAGTTCTTTGTCCAACTCTTTGGTACGACCAGAGACTTCACCCATTTTCTTGAGCAGATCGGAAGCGTCCTCGCCAGCTTTTTTGCGTTTGGCGATTTCCGGGCCGACAGCGTTTTTCTCAGCTTTGAGAGCCTCGACTTCAGCAATTAATTCTTTGCGCCGGGAGTCAAGGTCCGTGAATTCCTGAATATTTATTTTCGAGCCACGTTTTTTCAGGCTCTCCCGAACAATTTCGGGATTCTTTTGCATCATTTTTAAATCAAGCATGGGTAACTCCTCGTTCGATCCCCGTAATATCCTAGGCCACGCCATCTTTCAAGACGGTGAAGACCTGCTCTTTATTCATTTCAGTCGAATCTATAGTCATGGCATCGTCTGCGGCCTTGAGCGGAGCTACCGCTCGGTTGCGATCTTGATTATCGCGTTTGGCAATCTGTTTTTTTAGTTCGTCCAGATCAGCCGGCTTGTTCATGGATGAAAGTTGTTTGAACCGACGGTTGGCACGCTCTTCCACGGATGCATCCAGAAAGAATTTGTGTGGCGCATCAGGGAAAATAACGGTGCCCATGTCGCGACCTTCAGCAACCAGAGAGAATCTTTCACCCAAGTGCTGCTGCGCTGTTTTCAAAAAAGTACGAATAACTGGCAACGTGGCAATATTGGATGCCCACATGCCGACCTGCTCCGTGCGAATTTCGCTGCCAATGGGTGTGTCATTCAACGTCAGCACCGAGTCTTCGCCAATGCCCGACAAGCCGAACTTCATGCCGTCGAGCGCTGTCTGAATCTGGCTTTCATCCCATTCCCATGCTCCCTCGCCCAGTTTCCAGGCGATGGACCGGAACATGGCGCCAGTATCAAGATACGGGATGGACAGATGCCTGGCCAATTGTTTGGCCATGGTGGATTTACCGACCCCGGCAGGGCCGTCGATGGTCACAATGAGGGGTTTACCCATTGAGAACGTCCTCCAGCTCTTTGATGAAAGTCGCATTTTCAGCATTTGTACCCACGTTGACGCGAATACATGTGCCCAGTCCGAAGCTGCCTAGTGGGCGGACGATGATGCCCTTTTTGAGCAGAGCCTTGAATACGGCCTGAGCGGGTTTGGGAGATTCGAACATGACGAAGTTGGACTGACTCGGCCAGACCTTGCAGCCGAGACGGGTCAATTCCTCGGTGAAATATTCACGGCCATGCATGACTAATTGCAGTGTCTCATTGAAAAATACTTCGTCTTCAAGTGCAGCCAGTGCAGCCTCTTCAGCCAGCAGGTTGACCGTAAATGGGATGCGGGCATTTTTCATCAATGCGGCCAATTTGGGTGGCAAAATGCCATATCCGACACGGAGTCCGGCTAGCCCGTATGCTTTGGAAAAGGTACGTAGAGCCACCAGATTCTCGAACCGGTCAAATGCCTGAACCGGAGAATAGGACTCGGGTGGCCATGCAAATTCGATATAAGCTTCGTCCACTACCAACAGGCAATCTTGCGGCAGTACTCCCGCCAGTACGGATAGGTCGTCCACCGTGGCAGCCAGTCCCGTGGGGTTGTCCGGGCTGGTGACGATAACCATGGCGGTGTTTTCGTCAGCGGCTTCGGCCATGGCGGCCAGTGGTAGTTCCAGATCTTCACCGCGTGGGATTTCACGATACTCGAGGCCTGTCAGCTTGGCGCACATTCGGTACATGGCAAAGGAATTCTCATAACAGACCACATTGGATTTGCCGGGGATTCCTTTGGTGCGGAATAGCATGTCGATGATTTCGTCCGAACCATTGCCCACCAGAATGCAATCCTCTGAGACTCCTGCAGTCTGTGCGATGGCTTTGACCAGTCTCGGAGAATGGTTTTCCGGGTAGCGGAAAGCACGGGCAGCGTTTGTCGCAATGGCCTTTTGGACCAGAGGAGACGTGCCAAATGGGTTTTCATTGCTGGCGAGCTTGATGACCGTGTTGAGGCCATACCGCTTCTGAATCTGTTCGATGGTCAGACCCGGCACGTATGGTGCAAAGTCTTGAATTTCCGGACGGACGCTAAAATCTCTCATATTTCCCTCATCTCAATAAAAAAAGAACGGCCGAAGCCGTCCTTTGTATATTTTTTATGTCCGTCAGTAAAGCGTCCTAGTCCGGGCGTACTGTCAGAACAGGAGCTGCAGAGCTCTTGACGACCTTTTCAGCCACGGAACCGAACAGGATACGGTCAATGCCCTTTCGTCCATGGGTACCCATAACGACCATATCGACACCTTCGGCTTCGGAAATGGCGAGGATTTCTTCTGCGGGGTAGCCGGTGACAACTTTGCCTTCCACATTGAGGTCCTTGAAGTTTTCAGCCACAAATGTGTTCATGGTGTCTTCGGCACCAGTCACGATTTCACCGACAAAGCTCTCAATGGAGCTGGGTGGCACGTGGAATCCCACATATTGGCTGAGGGATGGGGCGACATAAAGCACGATCACCTGTGCCTGAGAGCACTTGGCGATCATATTCGCATAGTCAGCCACCATCGGGCTATAGTCGGAAAAGTCCACTGCACACAAAATCTTCTTGACGTCAGCCATGGTTCTCCTCCTTGCTGTATTGTCATTTCCCTTTGAATTGGGTCAAAGGAAAGGGATTTTCCCTATTTTTTTTATGCCCCCCAGAGCGGGAATAGACAACCTTTTTCTTCTGCATTACAGTCAGATGGAATCAGATATGGCTGTCTGTAAAGGAAGTGGAAGTTTTTTCCGGGTGTCTCTATTTAAAAAGTAAGAATTTTCAATTGGTTGTCAACCTGATGCCCTTGGCAAGGTCTTTGCAGAATCTTAAGCAAACCACAGGATAGGAGTAGAACCATGATGATCCGTCCTGATCAGATCGAGGGCGTCCAGCCGGAGCAAACGCAACGGAAGGACAAGGTACGCCAGCCTGGAAACGCCTTCGGGGACATTCTCAATCAAGAAGTGGCACGGGGAGACGCTCCTGCTAAGACGCAGGGTGCTGTGCCGCCTCCAATTGTGAATCCCCTGATCGCAGCAGGAAGTGTTGGGGCCGTGCAAAGCACGAACGACAATTCCGCTCAGGTGGCCGGACAGGTAGAATCCATTCTCGACAAATGGGATAATTATGCAGCGACACTCGCAGGGCCGGAGGGTGGACTCAAATCCGCTTATACGGCACTCGATGAGATTGCAGGTGAGGTAGCCGCGCTCAAGGGCGGTCAGGCAAACCTTGCTCCCGAAATTAAGTCCATTGTTGATGAATTGGAAACTCTGACTGCAACAGAACAGTTTAAGTTCAATCGGGGCGATTACGTTTAACCGAAGAACTGCCTGCCATTTTCGTCCGGGCTGCGTAAGCGGCCCGGACGGCTTTTTTTGAATCGTTTATAAACCCAACGCTTGAAGCGGCCTAGACCAATCCCGACAAATCATAGGTATCTGCTTTTTCTATTTCCACATCCACGATTGATCCGAGTGTCAACTCCACTTCCGGTGGTGCACTGACGTAGGTGACGCCGTCCACATCCGGCGCCTGAAACCATGCTCGGCCCACATACAGGCCGGGCCACTCGTCTGACGGTTGTTCGATAAGCACGGGCAGAGTCTTCCCTTCGTATTGCGAGAGGATTTCTTCGCTGATCCCAGCCTGAAGCTCCATCAGCGCGTCCCTGCGCTCCATTTTGATTTCGTCCGGCACCTGATTGTCCATAGCCGCCGCTGGCGTCCCATCTTCAGGCCAGTAGGGGAATACGCCGAGGTGATGGAACCGGGTTTTGCGGACAAAATCCATGAGATGTTCAAAGTGTTCGTCGGTTTCTCCCGGATAGCCAACGATGAAAGTCGTGCGCAGTGCGGCCTCTGGGAAAAAGGACCGTACTCGGTCGATGACTTTTTCCGGATTTCGGGCAAACGGTCGGCCCATGGATGAAAGCACATCCGGGTGCGCGTGTTGAAGTGGGATGTCGAAATACGGCAGAAATGGCGGGACATGTTCCTTGAGGATCGAGAGTAGGGATTCGGTCAGGCCTGCAGGATAGAGGTACATGATGCGTAGCCATTGAAGAGCGGATATGTCAGCCACCCCTTTGACCAGCGTTTCAAGATCATGGCCGGAGCCGAGATCCGAACCGTAGGCCGTGGAATCCTGCCCCACCACGATGATTTCCGAGACCGAGTTGGCGAGTTGTTCCGCTTCATCGATGAGAAAGTCCACGGGCCAACTCTTGTGCGGTCCTCGGATGGACGGGATGGTACAGAATCGGCAGTTATGGGAACAACCTTCGGAGACTTTCAGGTAGGCATACGCTGGGCCGGTTGACAGGTTGCGCGGCGTATCCCGCTCCACCGAAACCGAGAGGGCTTTGGCTGCCATATCCGGCCACAGATGCATTTCTTCGGTCGTGAGCCAGAGGTCCACTTCAGGCAGTTCATTCTTCAAGTCCTGCCCGTATCGGGAGACAAGACATCCAGCCACGCATAGCAGTGGTTTTCGTCCTGTTTTTTCCATGACCTCGGCTGCATCACGGACAGCGTCGAGAATGGTTGTGATTGATTCTTCGGTGGCTGGTTGAATGAACCCGCAGGTATTTATGAGCACAAGATCGGCCTCTTCCACGGAGTCCACCGGACCCATAGCTGAGCCGAGGGTTCCGAGAAGTCGTTCCGTATCCACGCGATTCTTGGGGCAACCCAAGCTTATTGTATAAACTCTTACTGTTTTGTCAGTTAGTTGTGACATTTCATTTCCTTTGCTCTGGCTTTGCAAATGCTGTATTATTGAAGAACCGGAAACCAGAGTCCGGCTCGGACAAGTGTGCACAGGTACGGAGAGGAGGTCAAATTGCTCGGAGCTTCGTATATCAATGACAAACGGTATGTCATCGGCGTCATCGGCGATATCCCCGCCCTTTTGACGTTCTGGCAAATGTTCAAGGACCAGAGCAATGATGAGGCGCTTAAGGAAATTGGCGTAGTTGCGGCGGCCCTTCCGGGAGAGAGTGTCCTGCCCGAGGCCGACGACTCTGGCCGACATATCCCCACGTATGCAGGGTACAAGACCATGCTGGAGCATCACCCTGAGATTAACATGATTATCGAGGCCACTGGCCGTCCAAGTTTGATATATGAGTTGCGCAACTATTTACCGCCGAGCATCACGTTGGTGGAACGCAGTGCCGCCAGTTTCTTTATTAACCTGCTGACTTCCGACAAAGTCTGGGTGGCTTGCAAAATCGACTTGCTTCATACTCAGAATATGCTCAAGACCATTGTCGATCAGATTGATCAGGAGATATTGTTTCTGGATCATGATGGCAAGGTAATAGGCATGAACAAGGTTGTGGTTGATAAGCAGGGCGTTCCCAAACGTGAAATTTTGGGGCGTTCTTACTGCGAAGTTTTCACTGATTCAAGTAACGGTGAGTGCGAGTTTTCTCAGGACCCATTCCAACAGGCCATGTCGACACGGGCTCCGGCTGAAGCTTTGACGAGTCATGTGGATGAGGATGGTCGTGTTCGGTATTTTCGAGTCTACATTACGCCGATTTTTGATGAAGATGGAGCCGTCAATCATGTGGTGGCTTCCCGGCGAGACATCACCCTTCGAACGTCCATGGAGAATCGTTTGCAGCAGGCGGAAAAGCTTGCGTCCATCGGTGAATTGTCAACTTATATGGCCCATGAAATCCGTAATCCGCTTTTTTCCATTAGTGGTTTTGCCAACTCCCTTATGCGATATGAAGGAATGGACGACAAAGCTCGCGAAAAATTGTCCATTATACTCGACGAATCCAAACGGTTGGACGGGATACTTAAGAGTTTGCTTAATTTCACCCGTCCTACTGGTGCTGAAGTCAAAGAAGTGGACCTGAACGAATTGGTGGAAACCACCATGAATGTCATGCGTCTGCCATGTTCAAATCAGAAAGTGGTCGCACATGTGGACTTGGACCCGACCATGGCACGTGTGCAGGCCAACCCGGATCTGATTAAACAGTGCCTCATTAATCTGGTGAAAAATGCGCTGGAGGCCATGCTTGATGGTGGTAAGTTGTTCGTTACGACTTGTATGAGCCAGGACCACGCCGTGCTTTCTGTGGAGGACACTGGCGAAGGTATTCCGCTTGAAATTCGTGACAAGATATTCAGCCCGTTTTTTTCTACCCGAGACAAGGGAGCAGGGCTTGGCCTTGCGCAGACCCGAAAGATTATTGCGGAAATCGGTGGGCAGGTTGATCTGGTTTCCGTGGAAAAAATCGGAACCAAGTTGACCCTCTTCCTTCCGCCACTGCTCGCGGTTGCGGAAGACAGCGAGTCCGAGTAAGGAATCATCACAACACATTTTCTCAGGTTGCCATCCCCTTCAAAGGGTGTGGTGACGTGGTTTCGAACCGACAGCTGTATAAAGGGATAGCCATGAAAACCATTGTCCTCGCCACCAATAACAAAGGCAAAATTAAAGAACTTTCCTCCATGCTGGAGCCATTCGGCGTGCAGGTGAAGAGCCTGTCTGAGTTCCCGGAGATCGGAGAAATTCCCGAAACCGGTGATACTTTTCTTGAGAACGCCTTTATTAAGGCGCGCACCGTGGCAAAGATTACCGGCCTTGTGGCGGTAGCCGATGATTCCGGTATTGAAATTGACGCACTTGATGGCCGTCCCGGTGTATATTCGGCTCGTTACGCTGGCGAAGATTGTGACGACCACGCCAATAATGAAAAGATGCTGGCAGAGATGAAAGATGTCCCCGACGAGAAACGTACGGGGCGTTATCGTTGTGTCATGGCCGCTTCCGCGCCCAATGGTGAAGAAATCAATACTGACGGAGCTTACGAAATTCAGGTAGGACATGGTTATAAAGGAAAAGGCGGTTTCGGGTACGATGTCATCGTCATTGACCCCGAGCTTGGCTGCCATGTGGCTGAACTGGATGCCGACGTCAAAAATAAGCGTTCCCATCGTGGTAACGCCATGCAAAAACTGCTTAAACTCTGGCCAGATTTTTGGGAGAAAGCTTAGGTTTAGTCCTCAAATTTCCAACTTTATTTGAAAGAATAAGGGGAGAGACACGCATGTGTCTCTCCCCTTATTCTTTTTTTTAAATCAGTGTGGCAGCGCAGCACTTCCACAACCGTCTTTATAGGTGCTCTCCGCAAGCAGCACCGGATGCGAATGCCCAATGCAGGTTGAACCCGCCGAGGTGGCCGGTCACGTCCATGGCTTCTCCGATGATTGAAAGGCCCGGAACGTTTTTACATTCCATTGACTTGGATGAAATCTCGTCAGTGTCGATTCCGCCGACGCAGACTTCGGCCTTGGCATACCCTTCGGTGGATGCCGGGACTACGGTGAACCGATGAATCCGGTTGGAAGCCGCTTCAATCTGTTTCGCGGAAAGCTGGCTGACAGAGGTTTCACCGAGTGCGCCAGAAACGAGCAGGCCGGGCAGCTTTTTGGGCATGACATGGCCGAGCAGGTTGCGGAGTTGGGCGTTGGAGCTTCGATGCTCTTCGATAAAGTTTTCAACGGATTGGCTCGGTAGAAAATCAATGATCACGGGCCGTCCAGAGCACCAATATGAAGACGCCTGTAACGTGGCCGGACCGGAAATCCCCTTGTGGGTAAACAGCAATGGATCGGTGAATCGAGCCCCTTCGGTTTCCACTGTGGCAGGCAGGGCGTTTCCTGCCATATCTTGACAAAAGTCTTGCAGTTGCTTTGGAAATATCAGCGGGACGAGTCCCGGACGAGGCTTGACCATCTGTAGGCCGAACTGTTTCGCCAGACGGAAGCCGAGGTCCGTGGCTCCGACCTGAGGCCATGAGGGACCACCCAGAGCGATAACCAGTTTGTCCGCTGTAAAAACGTCATCGCCTGTTGTCACGGAGAATGGTCCGGTCCCGGATACGCTTTTTATTTCGTTTCCCATCCTGACATCCACTCCGGCACGAGTGCACCGGGTCATCAGCGAACCTGCGACTTTCCCGGCTCCCTGCTCAGTGAAAAGCTGGCCGTGTTCGCGTTCTTCGTAGGTGATGCTATCTTCGGCCAGAAGGGCGATTACGTCCCACGGCGAAAGACGTGCCAATGCGGACTTAACGAAGTGCGGATTGCGACAGATGTAGTCGGTGTGCGTCACATTCAGGTTGGTAAAATTACACTTGCCTCCGCCGGACACGCGAATCTTGCGTGCGGGCTTGGCGCCGTGGTCCAGAACCATGACCTTGAGGCCGCGTTTGGCGGCGGTCATGGCGCAATACAGGCCGGAAGCTCCGGCTCCAAGAATAAGAACGTCGTTGTGTGCCATGGGGACGTTCTACGGCAGAGCGGGGTGCGAGGCAAGCTCGTGCTTTTGTCACATAAGGGTGGTTGACAAAAAAAAGGATGAGAACCACAGAATAAAGTCAAATCTGAACATTTTGGAGGACCTCATGGCTGCAAAGAAAATTCTGCTTTTGGTTGGTGATTTCGTGGAAGATTATGAGGCAATGGTGCCATTCCAGATGCTTCTGATGGTGGGGCATGCCGTGGATTCCGTTTGTCCCGGTAAAAAGGCGGGAGAAACCGTGGCCACGGCTGTGCACGACTTTGAAGGGCATCAGACCTATTCGGAAAAACCGGGACACAACTTCATGATCACGGCTTCTTTTGATGAAATTAAAGCAGAGGACTACGACGCGTTGGTGATTCCCGGTGGACGTTCTCCTGAATACCTGCGTCTGGATTCGGCTGTGATTGCCTGTGTGCAACATTTTGCCAAGGCGAATAAACCCATTGCCGCAGTCTGCCATGGCCAGCAACTGTTGACAGCCGCCGATGTCATTAAGGGCAAGTCCTGCACGGGCTATCCTGCGGTCAAACCCGATATTGAAGCCGCAGGTGCCACATGGTGCGAAGTCAATGAAACTTTTTCCAATGCCTGCGTCGACGGGAACATTGTTACCGGGCCTGCATGGCCAGCCCATCCCGAGTGGATGCGGAAGTTTTTAAAAGTGCTTGGTTCAACCATAGAGCCATAAAATTGCGTTTTAGCATAAAACAATAAACGATATTTGACTGTGTGTTCGCGAGGAATCGTCTTTCCATCCGCCAAACTTTCTGATAAAAGTCTGTTGACTAATTGAGATTTTACGGAGGATGCGATTATGATGGGTTATTTTTGGTTTTTCCTGGGTCTGTCCCTGACGATCGGCGCTTTGGTGATGATCAAGGTCAGTTCCCCGAACGAACACTAGTTTTCGGCCGCATTGCGGCACTTCAGGGGAATCGGTGCAAACCGGTTCCCCTTCATTTTTTCTGGAGGTGCGCATGATCATCTATTCCTGGAATGTTAACGGCTATCGTGCTGTAATCAAAAAGGATTTTCGCGACTGGTTGGACGGTTGCGGCGGTGATGTGGTTATGCTGCAGGAAACCAAGGCTCACCCCGATCAGCTCGGCGAAGATGATCGCGAACCGGATTCCTATTCCAATCATTACTGGAATTGGTCCAAGAAAAAGAAAGGCTATTCCGGTGTGGCCTGTTTTTCCAACCCGGAACCGATGGCCGTGACTATGGGCCTTCCCGACTCTCGTTTTCAGAATGAAGGCCGTGTACTCCATCTTGAATACCCGGATTTTCATCTCTTCAATATTTATTTCCCCAACGGTCAGATGTCGGACGAGCGGCTCGACTTCAAGATGGGTTTCTACGATTGTTTTCTCGAATATGCCGAGGAACTGCGGAAGGACAAACCTATTGTGGTAGGTGGTGATTTTAATACCGCACATACCGAGATTGATTTGAAAAATCCCAAACCCAACTCGGACCGTTCAGGCTTTTTGCCCAGTGAACGAGCGTGGATCGATAAGTTCATTGCTGCCGGTTATGTGGATACCTTCCGCATGTTTGAAGAGGGACCGCACCATTACTCGTGGTGGTCTTATCGTTTCAATGCCCGCAAAAATAATGCGGGATGGCGCATCGATTATTTCTTTGTGTCCGAAGAATTGAAAGACAAGGTCGTGGGCGCATGGATCGAATCCGATGTTATGGGTTCAGACCACTGCCCTGTGGCTGTTGAAATCGACGTTTAGTCAGTCCTCAAAGAGAAATTATTCAACACAGTATGCACCGCGCCGGTCGGTTTCAGTTCACTCTGCCATAAGGTGAACCGTTGTGCCGTGAATACGGGCCAGTCTTGATTGGCTGTGGTGAGAATGGATTTCCAGTCGTCCTGCCCCGTTTTTTTGATCCATCCGATAGTCAGGTGGGGGCGAAATCGTTTCTTTTCCCGAGCTACGCCCATGTTCGTCAGAGCGTCTTCGATCATGTCTGCCAGATCAGCGCATTGTTGCGCCCCTTGCTTGAGTCCCAGCCAGATCACACGAGGTCTGTTCATATTCGGAAAGGCCCCTGCGTCTCCTGCCTGCATGGGAAATTGTGGGAAATGAATGGATGAAAGCGCATCAACGATAGCGGGGATATCCTTTTTGTCGGTGTTCCCCAGAAACTTAAGCGTTAGATGCCAGTTGCCGGGGCGAATCCAGCGCACGGATGAGTCCAATCCTGTGTTGAGATTGTCTGTAAAGGGCTTCACGGTTTGTTGATAAGAGTCTGGCAGCCCAAGGCCGGTAAAGAGGCGAGGCATGGCTATTTATCCAGTTTGTCCAGCGCATGACCAAAAGTCGCGACGTCGCCGAGTACTGCGGCTATGGCGTTCTGAAGGTCTTCGGGTAACCCGTCCGCTTCGGCGATTGCCAGCAGAACTTCTGGGTCGATACCGTTTTCCTCGGCCAGTGTGCGGAGTTCTTCAATTGTTTTTTCATCCATGTACCAAGTATAAAGGACAACCAGCCATCGGGCAATGGGGGCGAAAACCGTCTTCGACGGATAGAATCGAACAAGCAGGACGCTGTCCTGCACCAGCCAAAGGGTTGTGCCCTTTGGAATCCCATTGTGCACCTGTCGGTGCAATGTGTTCTTTTTTCAAAGTTAACCTGTCGCAACCGAATGACCCCGAGCGGAGCGAGCGACAAAACGTTTTGGAGAGTCCAGAGAACCTTTTCCAAAAGGTTCTCTGGTCCCGCAGAAGGCGACCGCCGGTAGGCCCGCCGGAGGCTGCCTTCCCAAAATGAAAACGACCACAAAAAGCCCTGCCTCGATTATCCGAGACAGGGCTTGATTTGATGATTTAGTCTAAAGGACTAGATATCGTAATCGAAGGAATCGACCACGGCCTTGGTACGGGCTTTGGAAGCTTCCATACGGGCTTCGAGGTCTTTCTTGTATTGATCGAGGTCGAGCTGGATTTTGGCAACGCCGGTGTCCATGGCGGCCTTGGCAACAGCAGGAGCCAGCCAAGTCAGCACACGCGGATCAAGCGGCTTGGGGATGATGTAATCGATACCGAAGTCGAGACTGTCCACGCCGTAAGCATCGCAGATATCCTGAGCAACGGGTTCTTTGGCCAACTTGGCCAGAGCGTCGGCTGCGGCGATTTTCATTTCTTCATTGATAGTCGTGGCGCGACAATCGAGCGCACCGCGGAAGATGAACGGGAAGCCGAGGACGTTGTTCACCTGATTGGGGAAGTCGGAACGACCTGTGCCCATGATGATGTCGGGGCGCACTTCCTTGACGTCGGGATACGGAATCTCGGGATCGGGATTGGCGCAGGCAAAGATGATGGCGTTCTCAGCCATGGTCTTGACCATGTCCTGATTGATGGCGTCCTTGACGGACAGGCCGAGGAACATGTCGGCACCGACCATGCAGTCGGCCAGAGAACCGTGATCTTCGGCTTGAGCAAAGCTCTGTTTGAATTCGTTGAGACCTTCGCGTCCGGCGTGGATCAGGCCACGGGAATCGAACATGAAGATGTTTTCGCGCTTGATGCCCATGTGAACGTACAGATTGGAACAGGCGATGGCAGCGGCCCCTGCACCGGAAACGACGATCTTGATATCTTCGATCTTTTTACCGGAGATTTCGAGCGCATTCATGATGCCTGCGGCTGAAATGATAGCTGTACCGTGCTGATCATCATGGAAGACGGGGATTCCCATTTCTTTCTTGAGACGGGTTTCGATTTCAAAGCATTCTGGAGCCTTGATGTCTTCGAGGTTGATGCCACCGAAGGTCGGTTCGAGCATTTTGCAGAAAGAAACGATTTCATCAGGCGTTTTGGCGTCGATGTTGATGTCGTAGACATCGATATCGGAGAAAATCTTGAACAGAACACCCTTGCCTTCCATGACCGGCTTACCGGCTTCAGGGCCGATGTTGCCAAGGCCCAGAACGGCGGTACCGTTGGAGACGACTGCAACGAGGTTCCCCTTGTTGGTGTAGTCGTAGACCTTTTCTTTGTCCGCAGCAATTTCGCGGCACGCTTCGGCAACACCCGGGCTGTATGCCATGGATAAATGCTTCTGGTTTTCGCACGGCTTGATGGAGATGACCTCCAGTTTGCCCTTGCGTTTGTCGGAATGGTAATCCAATGCCTCTTGCTTCGTGAACAGTGCCATGATCAGGCCTCCATATTATTCTGTTTGCCAACTTTGGTAAGGGTGTTTTTCATTTTGCGTCAAGTAGAATTTTTCTTTGTGCGCCAATGCTTTGAGTCCGATTCCAACTGACATAACTGACTTATTGTTTGAGCGTTCAATCAAATCAGTGGGTTGGGCCAAAAATAATGGATCTCAATTCTCTCAAGCACCTGTTTAAAAAGATACAATTCTTGCTTCCGTATGATTTTATCGGCATGTTGAAATATAAGAGAGGTACTTATGGAGGATGGGTTTTATAAAGATTTGCTCGATTCCCTTTCAGAAGGTGTCTATTTTTTGGATTTGGATCGCAATGTCACATATTGGAATAAAGCCGCTGAGCGATTGAGCGGATATTCGGCCAAGGAAATGATTGGGAAAAGTTGTTCTGATCATGTCCTGCGCCATGTAGCCTGTAATGGTACAGAACTTTGTCTGAATGGGTGCCCCATGTTGGCAACCATGCAAGAAGGGAAAGAGCAAGAGGCCAGTGTTTTTATGCACCACAAATTTGGACACCGCGTTCCAGTACTTGTCCGAGCTTCTCCCATGCGGGACTCCACAGGTAAAATTGTCGGTGCTGTTGAAATCTTTTCGGACAATGGTGAAAATCTGGATCTTCTCAAAGAAATCGAAGAGCTTCGTAAAGAGATACTCACTGACCAACTCACTGGAATTGGCAATCGTCGTTATGCAGATATTTCCATGGACCGACTCGATCAGACCATGCAGGAAAATAGTGTCCCATTCGGTGTTTTGTTTGTGGACATAGACCATTTTAAAAATGTCAACGATACGTGGGGACACCATGTCGGCGATATGGTCCTCGCTATGGTTGCGCAAACACTGCGGTCTGTACTCAGGCCTTTGGATGTTGCATGTCGCTGGGGCGGCGAAGAATTTGTTATTTTTATTGCCAACACAACGACCGAGAAAATGGCTGTTATCGCAGAGCGTCTGCGCATGCTCATCGAACACTCCTGGGTGGAACAGAAAGATGATCGCATCAAGGTCACGGCGTCTATCGGTGGGGCCCTTTCCGCAAACGGCGAACGAGCTGAAAGCGTAGTGGAAAAAGCCGATAATCAACTTTATCTGAGCAAGGAATCCGGCCGTAATTGTACGCATATCAATGACGTAAAATACGAAGCAAAGTGATTATAACTATACTGACCAGTTAAAGCACAAAGGCACTCCAATCTCAGGGTGCCTTTTTTGTTGCTTTTTTCATAAAAAAAGGGGACCGGGTTGCCCCGATCCCCAAGTTTTGATTGTTTTTTTAAGCAGACGCGCCGCCAAACATTTTCTTCAGTGGACTGAACCAGATGCCACTCATGAACCATGAGTAGGCAAATACGCATACCGTTATGATGGAGAACCATATCATGATTTGCATTGGTGGGGCATCCAGCGAGAAGGCCGGAATATATGCGAACATGAAGGGTGCCAAATACAGGAACTTGGCGAATTTGAACGAAGTGAAAGCCGTCTTCCACATATTGGCCTTGGCAATAGTCGCTCCTGCAAACGCCGCGATACAGACCGGAGGCGTGATGTTGGAATCTTGAGACAGCCAGTACACGATCATGTGTGCAGCCACCTCGTTGACGCCCAAATGGGTCAACGCAGGCACGGCCACGACAGCGGTGATCAAATAGGCGGCAGTGACCGGGACGCCCATGCCGAGAATGAGCGATGCCAGCGCGATGAGCAGGATGGTCGCCACCAGATTGCCGTTTGCCAGCTCAATGACGATGTCGGCAAAGGTCAACACCAGACCTGAGTACGTCAGCACGCCGATGATGATACCGATAACGCCGACAGTCGCGCCGATTTTGAGTGAGTTGATGGTCCCCATACGGGCAGCCACTACAAATTCACCCAGTTCGCTTTTCATGCCTGATACGGTCTGCCTGCGATAGGCAAATACACCGGCGGCCATGATCAGTCCGTAAAGCAACAGGATGCGGCCAGACAGGAATGGTTTGACTGCTTTCATGGCTTCGGGACCACCAGCGGCACCGACTATTTTGACCAGCCAGGGAGACACAACCATCAATCCCATGATGCAGAGCAACGTCGGGTCGATGCGTTGGCCTTCATCCTTGAAGGACAAGCCGATACAGGTTGCCAGACCCACAATGGCGGAATAGCCGGGCGAATAGCCCGCAAGCATGAATATGGTGATGAAGACGAGCGGCAGTGTGTAGAGCCACTCCTTCTTGAATATCTGCATGGCAGAGTATTTGTACCTTTCTCCTACCACACCGCTCTTTTTGGCTTCGTAATGTACCATGACGAAAACCGAAAAGAAGTACATGACCGCCGGGAAAATGGCGACCAGCATAATGTGTGAGTAGGGCAGACCTGTCATTTCTGCCATGATGAATCCACCCGCGCCCATGATTGGGGGCATGAACATGCCACCGATGGATGCTGCTGGTTCGATACCGCCTGCAACGTGAGGCTTAAACCCTGCTTTTTTCATCATTGGAATGGTGAATGCGCCAGTGGATACGGTGTTGGCTATGGCTGAACCGGATATGGACCCGAACAGGCCGGAAGCGATAACCGATACTTTGGCCGGGCCGCCGATCTTGTGTCCAACTGCTGCCAGCGGGAAGTCGATGAAGAATTTCTGTGCACCGCATTTCTCCAGAAACGCGCCAAAAAGCACGAACAGGATGATATACGTTGCCAGAACATTCGCCATGATGCCGAATACGCCGTCTGACCTGTAGAAAATGGAGGTGCATAATTCAGGGAAAGACGCACCCGCATGGGCAATGAGTTCCGGCATATGTTCGCCGTACATGCCAAAGAGCAACATGCCAACGCCGATAACGACGAAGACATTGCCGACAACGCGTCGAGCCAGTTCAACGCCGAGCAAGACGCCGACCATGGCCATCCATTGGTCCAGATCTGTCTCAATGCCGGTACGGTAGTTGATGGCTTCGAAGTTGACGATCCAATACCCTACGGTGACAGCCGATGCTGCCATGAGCAGGTAATCAATTATACGGAAAAAAAGGTTTCTGGATTTGTAGATCAGGAAGACCAGAATATAGGTCACGATAACATAAATACCCCGATGGTATTGGGTGGCCGCAGGCTCGAAAATGGCAGACCATGAATAGAACAGAACCAGGCCCACGGACAGAAAATCAAAAAAGAATTGCTCAATTTTTGTCAACTTGTCGTACATTGTACACTCGTGGCGACCGCGCGATGGGTCGCGGTTGGAACGTCACACCACCAGAAGCCACAGGCCTGGGGGGAGTGATGATATATGACAGGGCACGGGATCGGACATAGCCGCCCGCCCTTGAAAGCGGACGGGCCTTGTGGCCCGCCCGCCCGAGTATCTGTAGGGTCTTTCAGACCGATTGGTCGTCTACTTGAGGACGCCCTTTTCTTTCCAGAACTTGATTGCGCCGGGATGCAGAGGGATGACGTTGGGGTCGATACCCTTGATGCCGTTGGCAACAGACATGTCCTTGAAGGTCTTCTTTTGTTCGAGCATGTGCTTGAGGCCAGCGTCTGACCAGACAGCGGACATCATCTCGTACACGACTTCTTCAGGCACATCGGCGTTGGCGACGAGCAGGGCGGAGTCAAAGAAGGAGGGAACGTCCTGATCCACGCCACGGTATGTACCGGCGGGAACGGACAGTTTGCCGAAGTAGGGATATTTTTCGAAGTAACCAGTGGAATTGGCATCTGCGGCCAGATCAATGAGTTCGATATCATTGGTCTGCGCAGCCATGATGACAGCGCCGGACGGGAATGCGGTAAACAGCCAGAACGCGTCGAGCTGTTCGTTACCGAAAGCCTGGGCAGCATCGTTGTAGCCCATGGCATTCCGTTCGATTTTGTCCCATACACCCATGTGGGTAAAGAAAAGTTCACAGTTGGCGAATGCGCCGGAACCGGCGTTGCCGACACCAACTTTCTTGCCTTCCAGGTCCTTTGTAGACTTGATGCCGGACCCCTTGCGCACGACAAGCTGGGCGGGGGCACCATAGAGGTAGCCGACAGCCATGACTTTTTCGTACTTGCGGGGATCGTTTTTCATCTGGCCGTTACGACCGAGAAAAACATGACCGGCATAGACGGTGGAGAAAGCAACACGACCGGCGTTGGTGGTGCGAAGGTTTTCGACGGAGCCGCCGGAAGACTGCGCCTTGATAGAGAAGTTCTCACTGTTTTTGACAGGTTCGAATACCTGGATGCCGTTGGCGACAACCTGGAAGGTTCCACCAGCAGGCCCGCCGCCGAAGACGTAGCGTTTTTTCGCATGCGCAGAAAAAGACATGCCGAGGACAACGGCAAGCGCAAGGGCCAGGATGATAATCCGTTTCATGTTTCCTCCTAAAGGACCACAGAAGTTAGTAAGGACCGCAACTATTTTTACCATCGATCTATAACGTGGTAAAAAACACCTCGAACGAAATTCTTCGATCGATAGAACGTTGTGGCACAGTACGCCAAATATTTCAACGGATTTCTCTTGTTTAAGGTCTGTCACATGCTGATTTTATTAGGGATTTAATATCATTGGCTTTTTTGACCGAACGGTCAAAGTCGAGACCTCCACCGCGGTTGAATTCCTCGCTTTTGCTATTTGCATGGCGTGTGCTACATGCCTTCACGCTGTTTGATTGAGGAGGTGTACATGCTTGAAGAATTAAGAGTTGTTCTTTTCAGACCCAAATACTCCGAAAACATTGGCTCGGTGGCCCGCGCCTGTTTGAATATGGGGGTGTCCAACCTTGTGGTGGTGGACCCATGTGGTTTCAATATGGAAAAGGCTTTGCCGCTTGCGACAGTCCATGCTCGCCATGTGCTTGAATCCGCGACCGTTGTTGAAACATTGGCGCAAGCTGTGGATGGGTGTACTGCCGTCTTTGGCACTACGGCACGGACCGGCGGTTGGCGTAAGGGCATCCTGACCCCCGATTCCATGGCTGAGGTTGTTGACGAACGTTTGCGCGGAGGAGGCCGGGTCGCTTTGGTTTTTGGCCCGGAGGATAAAGGGCTGACCAATGAAGAGACGGCTCTCTGCTCCGGTTTGATGACCATTCCTACAAGTCGGGAAGGGACCTCGCTGAATCTTGCGCAGGCTGTGGTTGTTGTCTTGTATGAATGTTTCAAGCGGTCATTGGATGCGCCTTTTGTCCCGGGTGGTCCGCCGGAAGAAAGGCCTGCGACTGTTCAGGAGCAGGAAACCATGTTCCACAATTTTCAGGAAACGTTGCTCGCCATCAATTTTCTCAAGGATGACAACCCTGATTACTGGATGTTGCCAGTACGGCGGTTCTTTTCCAAAATAAATTTGAGGCGCAACGAGTTCAATTTGCTCATGGGTATTTCTCGACAGGTGCAGTGGTTTGCCAAAAGGTATGGCCCAGCCGAGAAAAAGTAATGTCCTTTTTTATGCCAGAAAATGGCTTTTTGGGGCTCTCAATTCACCTCTTCAAGCGACTTTTCAAATGCCCCTTGTATAGCGTATACCCACCCCCATGATTCGCATCCGACTTACTATCGCCTATGACGGCACTGATTACTGCGGCTGGCAGTTACAACCTAATGACAGAACCGTGCAGGGAGAGCTTGAAAAAGCCCTTGCGGTCATTATGGGTGGTCCGGTTCGAGTCCATGGCTCAGGACGGACTGACTCGGGAGTCCATGCTCTGGGGCAGGTGGTGCATTTTGATTGCGAGGAGAAATGCGCGGCGCACCCGTGGAGACGGAGCCTTAACGGGTTGTTGCCCAAGGATGTTCGCGTGGTTTCTCATGAAGTCGTTCCGTCAGATTTTCATGCGCGATATTCCGCTGGCTCAAAAATATATGAATATACCCTATGGCACGAGCGGGATTTTTGTCTGCCCCAGCGCAGTCGGTTCGTGTGGAATTGTGGAAAGGTAGACCTTGAGGCCATGGAAACGGCTGCACAAGTTCTTGTGGGTGAATACGACTTTGCTGCTTTTCAGAATAAAGGGACTGTGGTTGGAACAACCATCCGGCTCGTCAATGAGATTTCTCGGCATCCCGGCATCACGGAGTATGAATCGGTTTGGCGGTTCACTGCCAAGGGTTTTTTGAAGCAGATGGTGCGTAATATGATCGGCTGTCTTGTGGCCTGTGGTCGCGGCAAGCTGACGCCGGAAGACGTTGCGGCTATTCTTGAGTCCGGTGATCGTACATTGGCTCCCGCCACGGTGCCGCCGCAAGGGTTGACCCTTGTGCGGGTGGAATATCCCTACTGATTATTTAATGGCGATGTCACGGTCTTTCAAACTGAAATAGAATGTTGAGGCTTCCATGCGCTTGGCGATCTGTTTGGCTTTCTTTCCGAATTGGATGGTCGTGCCCGGGTAGGCCAGTCGTTTGATCTGGATGTCGATGCCGTCCATTTCCTGTTGGTGAGCCAGTACCAATTCCGTGATCCGTTCATTGATGGTTTTGCGCCGTTGGGCGAGAGTCGCCCGATGCTTGAGCACTTCGGCCACAGCCTGACGTTTTTCCTTAGGGGTTCGGGAGAGGATTGCCTTTGGCGGCTCCGAGCCGAGGGCCTCGTCGATTTTTTTGATAGCCTGGACTATTTTGTTGCGTTCCAGAAGAAGTTCGTCGTCTTCTTTGTATTCCATATAAACGCCGATGACTGTCGTCACACCAAGTTCCGAGCCAACTTCGTTTATTTCATGCCCTTTGCGGGTCAGTATCGTACCACCGTTGATAACGCCTTTGCCTGAAGTGGCAAAAAGGCGACCTTCGGCTTGAATCGTGGAGTTCAGGATTTCATTGGCCACATGGACATCACCCCCGGCCTTGATGTTTGCGTTGGTGAGATATCCTGCGATAACGTCGCCATCACAGACAATCTGTCCACCATCCGGCATAAGGATGCCTCCTTTCACCTCCACCTGCCCTCCGGCGTAAACCGTGGCACTTTCGATGGAGTCCTCCACGATGACATGCAATGGGGCAGAGACGGAGAAGCCGGCCTGAATTGAACCAAGAACTTTGATCGAGCCGTGTTCGACCTTCACGTTGCCGGAGTTCAGATCCACGTTGCCGGGAATAATCAGACATTCGGTGACGGAAAGTGTGCCCTTTTCCATGACCACAACACCTTTGGCCTTGGATTCGAACGTTACCTTGTCGTCCTGAACAATGACGTTTTCACCGAGATGGACGTGCAAGGCTTTTCCTTCATGGGCGGGAATAGTCTTGCCGTAAATATCAATACCGCCTTCTCCTGCAGTCGGTAAATGCAGCCTGCCTATCACCTGTCCCGGGTTGACCATGGGATAGGTCCCACGGTTGCGGAAGTCCAAGCGTCCGGCTTCATCTTCGGTGCCAGCGGTTTCCCGGGTAGTTACAAGATATTCCAACCATCCATCGCGTCCCGGAACAGGATGTCCGCCCTTGACGATAACCTGATTTTGTAGAGGGATTCCAAGGTCTTTGGCCTGAGCCAGTTTTGTGTCAAGCAGGTCCATATCAAGATCGATGACAACACCGAGATCACGCATTTCCTTGTCAATGCGAGCCGGAGTGATGGGAGTTCCTTTGAAATCCTGATGATGGAGGTTGCCTGTGACAACAACGGCATCGTCTGAAATATGTGCGATGGGATCAACAGAGACAACGTTGTCTTTAATCCGCGCCATGCCCCATATCTGTGCCACGTAGGACTCGGTAACAGGGTCCCACTCCACATTTTCGCCTGTCTCGACAGAAATATCTTCCGGTGTGAAGTTGCCCTTTGGTGTCAAGACCCGTCCATCAATAGTTTGTCCGTTATTCGCCTGTTGTGCCTGGCGGAATCGAATGAATCTGTCCCCCGGGAAAACCGGGAATTCCAGATCGCCGAGGCCCATGAGTGTCGCATCCATGGGTTCTGTTGCAGGAATGCCGTGTACAAGGGCAATGCCTTTGAACTCGTTTCCTTGCGCGATGGCGGTGATGATTCGTTGAGCTGCGTCGTTATCGATGGGGAGTTGAACCCCGGCTTCGGCCACCTGTCTACGGAGAAGTTCCACACTTGGATTTTCCCCACCATTGGGCGGGAAATAGCGATTGACACCGAGTTTCATGCCGTCTTCAGACAGGGCAAAACGAAACCGAGCGTCCGAGCTTTCCTTGAGTGCTTTTTCATCTGCCATGAATTCCACCGCGAATCACAGAAAGGTTGCACGAATAGAGGGCCTGTGGCCAAGTCTTGGACTTGTGTACAAGACATCGGTGATTGTCTACCACAGGACTCTTGAGTCTGGCAATTCTTTGAGAAAACCGAGGTTTTCGAAAATAGTTATGATTCGTCTTGCTGGGAGAGGTGCCAGTAAAGTTCTTCAAGAAGGGCCACGAGGTCAGCATGAATGCCGCCCGGTTCCGGGGGGATACCAAACAGGGCGCGACGTTGTTCGCGAAGGCCCTCTTTGGAAATTGCCAACGGGTCGGAGTGGAAGACAGTCATGGAGAGTCGTTCGGCCAGGAGATATCCGGTCAGGCCGTTGATGAGCAGGTCCATGAGTACTTTAAAACGATTGCGGTTTTTGGCCCAGAAAATGAGAGTTTCGTCGTTCGGTTTGGTGGCCAGAGATTCACAGATAAGTGAATAGAGAGAGTTGATGCCCGCGCCGGGAATACCGCGCCGCCACCCAAGTAGCCATGGGTTGCGCCAGAATAGGAGGAAATGCTCTGTCCCGGTGGTGATGATTTGTTCCATGGCCTTTCGGGCATTTTGCAATATCTTATCGTCCCATTCCTCCGGGCGTGCTGCTACGTCCCACGCCGAAACCGGACCGTTGTCGAAATGTTCGTTCAGGGTTTCGCCCAGAAGATGTTGGAGCCAGCGGTTGGCATGTGGTGAAGCGGGTGTCTCCAGATGGGCATAACTTAAAATGACTTTGCCTTGACCGAAGTCGTTGGCCGTGACGCAAGGCAGCCCTTCCATGAAGTCCGGGCGCAAATGGATGCCGTACAGGTTTTCCCAGTCGGTCATGGTCCCTTTGGGCAGGGTGGAGAGATTAATATCAGCTACCCAGAAATCCGGGCCGGGTTTGCCGTATCGGGCCAGTACGGTTACAGAGTCATCCATCGGGGAGAATCTACCGGGCCACCAGACTGGGAGCAGGGCTGTGTCCATGCCGTCAGGAACCAATGGATTTTCGCTAGCGAGCGTTGTCTCTACATGGCCGGACAGGAAGTGATGAAGACGGTTTTTATACCCTCTACGTGTCCATGGAGACAGGCTCAGGCCGTAGGGCCCATTGAGGGCGAGCCCGGTGCCGCCACAGAATCCGATATAGGTGCCGCCGTTGTGGACGAAATCACAAATGGCATCCATGCCGCGAGCGGTCAGACGATCTGCTTTACCTTTGGCACGTCCTCCGGGAACGATAAGAACCTTGGGCGTGTCGCCAAGCTTGCCAGAGAGCGCTCCATCAGCTATTTCATGGCCGCGCACGAGACGATGCGGGATACCCCACGCGGACAGCGCCCGTGTGACTAATAATCCCCAAAAATGAGACTCGTCCCAATATATATGTATACTTGACATATGCGGCCCCCTCGACAAGGGTAGTCCGCACGCTATCAAGGCCTGCCCCGAGAGGCAAGCGCAACCATACGATATTTCAGGCCGTCGGCACCCCGTGTCGACGTTTTTGCCCTCATAAAGGAAGGATTTTCATGGCACGTAAAGAGTTGGCCAAAGCCTACGAACCGTGGGATGTCGAGGAAAAGTGGGAAAACCACTGGGAAGAAAACAAGACTTTTACGCCCGATCCCGAGGCTGAAGGCGATCCGTATTCCATCGTCATTCCCCCGCCGAATGTTACCGGCGTGCTGCACATGGGGCACGCACTCAACCTGACCATTATGGATATCCTCTGTCGGTTCAATCGTCAGCAGGGCAAAAACGTGTTGTGGGTCCCGGGCATGGATCATGCCGGTATTGCCACGCAGAACGTGGTTGAACGTCAGCTCAAGGAAGAAGGCCTCACCCGTCACGATCTCGGTCGCGAAAAGTTTATTGAGCGCGTCTGGGATTGGAAACAGGAAAAGGGCGATCATATCCTGAGCCAGATTCGCCGCATGGGCGCGTCCGTTGACTGGAGTCGCGAGTGCTTCACCTTTGACGATCAGCGCGCCAAGGCTGTTCGCAAAGTCTTTGTCGAGCTGTACGAACAAGGATTGATTTACAAGGGTGATTACATCATCAACTGGTGTAACCGTTGTCATACCGCCTTGGCCGATGATGAAGTTGAACATGAGCCGAAACCCGGTAAGCTCCATCACGTCGAGTATAAGCTGGGCGACGGTTCCGGCACATTGATCATCGCCACCACCCGTCCCGAGACCATGTTGGGTGATACGGCTATCGCGGTGAATCCCGAGGATGATCGTTTCAACCATCTGATCGGCAAGACCGCCATCCTGCCAATTATTGGTCGTGAGTTGCCGATTATCGGTGACAAGTATGTCGACATCGAGTTCGGAACAGGTTGCCTCAAGGTGACTCCGGCTCATGACATGAATGACTGGGAATTGGGTCGCAAGCATAACCTCGAAATTATTTCCGTGTTGAACGAGGACGGCATCGTTAACGAGAACGCCCCTGAGAGGTATCAGGGTCTCGACACCGTGGCCGCTCGCAAGCTTATTCTCGAAGAACTCGAAAATCTTGGACAGCTGAAGTCCATTGAGGATCACGACCACAAGGTCGGCGTCTGCTACCGTTGCAAATCCGTGATCGAGCCGCATGTTTCCACACAGTGGTTTGTGTCCATGAAGCCGTTGGCTGAAAAAGCCCGCGCAGCCGTGCCGTCCAAGACACAGATTTTTCCGGAACATTGGACCAAGACATATTACAACTGGTTGGACGAGATTCGTGACTGGTGTATTTCCCGTCAGATCTGGTGGGGACATCGCATCCCGGCCTGGACTTGCGAGGAGTGCGGCGAATTGACCGTGGCCATCGACGATCCGACTACCTGCTGCAAGTGCGGTTCTGCGAATATTGTTCGCGATGAAGACGTGCTCGATACGTGGTTTTCATCCGCTCTCTGGCCATTTTCGACCATGGGGTGGCCCGATGAGACTAAGGAGTTGGCGAAGTATTATCCGACTTCCTGTCTGGTTACCGGCTTTGACATCCTGTTCTTTTGGGTTGCACGCATGATGATGATGGGCCTCCAGTTCATGGATGAAATCCCGTTCCATCATGTTTATATTCACGCCCTTGTTCGTGACGAAAAGGGTAAAAAGATGTCCAAGTCCACGGGCAATGTTATTGATCCGTTGGACATGATCGGAAAATATGGTGCAGATGCCCTGCGTTTCACCCTGACGAGCTTTGCTGCCATGGGCCGCGATATCAAGCTTTCGGAGCAGCGCATTGAAGGTTACAAGCATTTCATGAACAAGATTTGGAATGCTACCCGTTTCGCCATGATGAATCTGCCGGACGAAATCCCGGCTGTGGAATTGTCTGAAGCTGACGGCCTTGCAAACCAGTGGATTCTGCACCGTCTTGAAGAGGTCAAGAAATCCATTACCAAGGCCACCGAGGAATACAAGTTCAACGAGATTGCTCAGATTCTCTATAAGTTCATCTGGAGCGAGTTCTGCGACTGGTATCTGGAAATGGTCAAGCCTGCGCTGTACGGCGAGGATGAAAAGGCCAAGGCTGTCACACAGAAAGTGTTGTGGACCGTTTTGTCCGAGATTATGGTTCTGCTTCATCCTGTGACACCGTTTATTACACAGGAAATTTGGTCCGTACTGCCCCGTCCGGCTGGCGATGATCGCTCCGAGGATATCGCAACACTGCCGTTCCCGGACACTCGTGATGAGTGCCTGAATGATGCAGTCGTCAAGGAAATGGAACTCTTCATGGGTGTGGTCTCCGGTACCCGTAATATTCGTACCGAACTTTTGATCGAGCCGGCCAAGAAGCTCGACTTGCTCATCAAGACCGTGTCCGATGAGGACAAGGCCGTGCTTGAGGCGAACGTCAACCTGATTCAGTCACTTGCTCGTTTTGATACTGTGACCATTGGCCCGGACGTGAAAGCGCCCAAGGCTTCCGGTGCAGCCGTGGTACAGGGCAATGAATTGTCTGTCCCGTTGGAAGGCGTGGTGGATTTCGAATCTGAATTGGCCCGTCTGGACAAGAACATGGTCAAGCTCGAAAAGACTATGAAGGGCGTGTCCGGCAAGCTTTCCAATCCCGGCTTCGTGAACAACGCTCCCGAGGCGGTTGTCGAAGGTGAGAAAAAGAAGTTGGCTGAGATGGAAGAAGAAAAGACCAAGCTGTCCGAACTCAAAGCACGCCTCGAAAGCGTGATGGGATAACGCAAACGACTGTGTTGATCCGCAATATATAAACAGAAAATTAGACTCCCACTTCATTTCCATTCTCGCGAAGCGCGATAAAAAGTTTGGGAAAAGGAGGGGATGGGGGTCTGGGTGAAGGGGAGGGAAAGCCCTTTTCAAAGGGTTTTTCTTCCCTTTCACCCAGCCGCCGGAGGCAAACATCATGGCAAACGTATTTTTAGTTGGAGCGGGTCCGGGTGATCCGGGCATGCTTACCTTGCGTGCGAAAGAGATTATCGAGACTTGTGACATCATGATCTACGATTATTTGGCCAACGCCGACTTTTTGAAGTGGTGCAAGCCGGAGTGCGAGATTTTGTATGTGGGCAAAAAAGGTGGAGACCATACTTTGCCTCAGGACAAGATCAACGATCTGATTGTTGAGAAAGCACGGTCCGGCAAGGTTATTTGTCGACTTAAAGGCGGCGATCCATATGTGTTTGGTCGTGGCGGCGAAGAAGGCGAAGAACTGGTTGAGGCCGGTATCGACTTCGAAGTTGTCCCCGGTATCACGGCCGGAGTGGCTGCCGCTGCTTACGCCGGTATTCCGGTTACACACCGCGATCATACCACCTCCGTTTGTTTCATTACCGGTCACGAAGACCCGACCAAAAGCGAATCCGGTAACAACTGGGCCGTGTATGGTCAGTCTACTTCTACACTGGTTTTTTATATGGGTGTGGGCAACCTGCCCATGATCGCCAAGAATCTTATGGACAACGGTCGTGCTGTTGACACTCCGGTGGCATTGGTCCGTTGGGGCACCCGTTGTAACCAGACGTCGTTTGTTTCCACTTTGGAAAATGTGGCCGAAGAAGCCAAAAAACGTGACTGGAAGGCCCCGTCCATTATTATTGTCGGCGGTGTCTGCTCCCTGCATGACAAACTGGCTTGGTTTGAAAAGAAACCCATGCTCGGTCAGGGGGTTGTCGTGACCCGTGCTCGTGAACAAGCTTCCGGTCTGGTGGATATTCTGCGCGGCCATGGCGCATGTGTTCACGAGTTCCCGACCATTTCTGTGGAACACATTGATGACTATGCCGATGTCGAGACCGCCATTTTACAGCTTGCCCGATACCAATGGGTGATTTTTACCTCGGTTAACGGCGTGAAGTTCTTCTGGGAACAACTCAAGGCAATCGGTCTGGATTCCCGTATCTTCTGTGGTATGCAGATTGCGGCCATTGGTCCTGCGACGGCGGACGAACTTCGTGCTCGCGGCATTGAGCCTGATTTTGTGCCTGAGAAGTACGTGGCCGAACACGTGGTCAAGGGATTGCTTGATCTCGACATTCAGGGAGCAGATGTACTTATCCCCCGCGCAAGGGTCGCCCGTGAAGTCTTGCCTGAGGAGTTGAAGAAAGCCGGATGCAATGTCACGGTCCTGCCAGTCTACGAGACTAAATTGGTTCAGGCTTCCGGTGATGAAATTGAGGCTTCTTTGGAAAATGGCGAAATTCAGTATGTGACTTTCACCTCGTCCAGCACTGTGGAGAATTTTTTCGAGCTGGTTTCTCCTGATACCTTCAAGAAGTACCCGGACGTGAAGATTGCCTCTATTGGACCGATTACTTCCGACACCGTGAAGCGGTTTGGTTTCACTCCTGACATTGAGCCGGAAGATTATATTATTCCCGGTTTGGTGGCGGAATTGGTGAAGGAAACTGAGTAGGTTTAACTGAGTAAAAAATGAAAGGGCTTCGACATATGGTCGAAGCCCTTTTTTATGGGCATCAGGCCTTATTGGTAACGAGAAAGGGTGGAGTCTATTTCACCGGACGCTTTAAGTTGGTCCAATGCCTTTTGAAGGCTGTTTACAATGGCCGGATCAATGTCTTTGCTTGCTGCATAATAGAAATCGCCTTCCATGAGGGTAAACACGACTTCAAAAAGATCCGGGTCGTATCCCAATTGTTTGGCATGATATCGGAAAGCGGTTTCGGTCATAGCGACCATGTCCACACGGCCAGTCATGAGTTTTCGAACATTCAATTTAAGATCATGCAGGCGTTGCATCGTATAGCCGGGTACTCCTTTTGAAATCAAGACATGCTCCGAAGCACTTTCGCGCAAAGTTCCGATGGTGTGGATGTGTGTATCGGCAATAATGTTGTTGATTTTGATTTTTGCACTTTTGCGGGCAATGAGGACGCCTTTGACCTTCATGATGGGGCCGATCCACTGAAAAAGCTTTTCGCGGTCATGTGTCCTTGCCATGCTGTAAAGAATGATATTCGAAGAATCTTGAAGTTTTTGGTATCCTCTTGCCCATGGAACTACCTGAATTTCTTCACGTTTAAGAGGTGTGTGCGTTAACTCTGTCATTCGTAGCAACACATCTGTTGCCACACCTGATATGACTCCGGATTTTGTGTGATTGAAAGGAGGGTTTTCTTCTGTCAGGAATATCAGATTGTCAGCCTGTGCCGGGGTACCGCCAGTAGCAAGCCAGAAGAGGATGGTAAATAACCAGATGTTTTTTCTCATAGATGTTTTTAGACGTGAATCTATACGTCTTTCCTTTTTTCTTTGTGGCAAAAGAATAAAAGAAAATCAATACTTTTGATGATACATGGCGACAAAACGGTTGATCTGGATTTGGCGGTAAAAATCCCCCCTTGAAAAATAGTACGGATTAAGCCAAGTTCGGGCGTGGGGCAAAAGCCACCACCAGTATACATTTTAAGGGAGTATTCATGCCATTGCCCATAGCCGTTCTCGTGTCAGGGAGCGGGTCCAATTTGCAATCCATCATAGATCGCATCGAAGCTGGCGTGCTGGATGTCGATATCAAGCTCGTCATATCAAACAAATCAGATGCCTATGGCCTTGAGCGTGCCAAGAAGCACGGCATTCCCACCAGAGTATTGTTGCACACCGATTACGATTCCCGTGAAGCGTTCGATGCCGATATGGTCGAGGCCATCAGTAAGAGCGGAGTCGGTGAAAGCGGCGTGGTGGTCATGGCCGGATTCATGCGTATAGTGACTCACGTTTTTCTCGGCGCGTTCGAGAATCGGGTTATCAACATCCATCCCGCATTGTTACCGTCTTTTCCCGGTGTACACGGGCAGGGTGATGCCGCTGAGTACGGTGTGAAAATTTCCGGCTGTACCGTCCATTTCGTGGATGAGCAGATGGACCACGGCCCGGTCATTATTCAGGCCGCTGTCCCTTGTCTGCCCGGCGAAGGTGGCGATGCTCTCGGTTCCCGTATTTTGAAGATGGAACATCGTGTGTTCCCTCAGGCCTTGCAGTGGCTGGCCGAAGGTCGGCTCGAAATCGACGAACGGTTTGTGCGGTTGAAATCCGCAGACAAGGCCGTGGCCCAACAACCTTTGGCGGATATTGAACCTGAGACGCACGCCTTGATCTGGCCGCCTTTGGAAGAGGGGTTTTAATCGCTTATGCCTACGCACATTGTTGAAGACGTCCGATTTGTTGCCATAGATTTCGAAACCGCCGATCCCAAACGAGACTCTGCCTGCGCCGTGGGTATTGTCGTGGTGGACAAAGGCGAAATCGTCGAGCGGGATTACCGACTCATCCGTCCGCCAAGAAAGAAGTTCAACCCATTTTGCGTCAGGGTGCACGGGTTGCATTGGGAAGACGTGTGCGATGAGCCGAGTTTTGGTGACCTGTGGCCGGAATTGGAGCCGTTATTCGAAAATGCGGATTTCATCGTGGCGCATAATGCCCCGTTTGATAAGTCGGTCCTGCATACCTGTTGCAAGGAATCGGGCTGGGCTGCACCGGCACAACCATTTCTTTGTACCGTACAATTATCACGGACAACGTGGGAGCTGTCGTCGAACAAGTTGCCCAGCGTCTGCGATTATCTTGGTATTACACTCAATCACCACAACGCGGCTTCCGACGCTGAGGCCTGTGCCCTCATCGCGGTCAACGGGTTGCGTGCAAATCCGCAGTTCATGGATAAAGTTCTCTGATTTATTTACGCTGAGAAGGGGAAGGCCTCCGGCGGCCCTACCGGGGGTCGCTTTCAGCGGGACCAGAGAACCTTTTGGAAAAGGTTCTCTGGACTCTCCAAAACTTTTTATGTCGCTTCGCGAGTGTGCTAGCTGTAAAAGGTTTTTTTGTATAGAAATTCGCCGAAGGCGACATGGGATTCTTAAGGTCTTTGGTCTTAAGCCGTCGGCGACGAAATCACTCGACATATCCGCCGAAGGCGGTTTCTTTTTTCCCCCTCTTATTTAGTCGATTTAGGCCAACTTGCCTCATCGAGCAGGAACATAAAGTTCTTGTATGGAATGCCGCCTTTTTCGGACAAGCCGATTTCACAGGTGCGTGAAGTTGAATAGCCTATGGTGCAGCCGTCCAATTGATTGGGAAGCTCTTTGAGCGCGGCTTCGTTCAATTCGGGATAGTTGAATCCTCTGTCACCAGCAAAACCACAACAGAACACTCCTTCGGGAACCACGACTTCGCGGGCGCAGAGTTTGGTCAAATCTTCCATTTTTTCAGCCAATCCCATTTTGCGAGTGGAGCAGGTAACGTGCAGGGCCACGCGTTTGCTCACGGGGGTCAGATCAAGCCGGTCCATGAGATGGGTGAGTGTGAACTCTACCGGCTCAAAGAGTTTCAATCCTTTGATGTGTTCCTGCATGCGGTAGAGACACGGGCTGGTGTCGCAGAGAATAGGATACTTGCCGTTTTTTGAAGCGTCTCGAAGGGCCAGCTCCAATTCTGCCAGCTTGTTGTCGGCCTGCTCAATGAACCCTTTGGATTCCCATGGCTGACCGCAGCAAAGTGCGTTCATGTTCTTTGGGTGAATAACTTCGAAGCCGGCCTTGGCGAGCACACTCAAGGTATGATCGCGCAATGCGGACTTGTCGGGGTCTTTCTTTTCCGGCCCCATATGACGGGCCACACAACTGGGGAAATAAACGACCTTGTCCACGCTGGGTGGTGTATCGGTTATGGTCGGCTTGGTGACGGGACGAGGCATGGAGGTGTTCCATTGCGGGATACGCTTGCCGGAATATTTGTGCAGTCCTTTGGCGACGGATGTCATTGCCTTGTCTCCAAGGACATCGTGGGTTGCTCCGGCCACGGCGAGGTCGGCACTGATGACTTTTGTGGTGAAGGAAAATGAGTTCGCGATTACTGAAGCCATTTTCTTTTCCCAGGTACCACGCGCCCATGAACGATAGACTTTGATGAATTTGCCTGTATTGATGGCAACGGGACACCTTGTGGCACAGAGGCCGTCTGCGGCACAGGTGGCTTCGCCGTCATAGTCGAAACTTTTTTTGAAGGCGGCCATGGCTTCGGGAGAATCCCCTTCCAGTGCACCGCGTGACATTTCTCGATAGGCCACAATGCGTTGACGTGGCGTCAGCGTCAGTTCGCGTGAAGGACAGATGGGTTCACAGAAACCACACTCGATACATTTGTCGATGATGTCGTTGGCCACGGGCAGAGGCTTGAGGTTTTTGAGATGAGCCTCGGGATCTTCGTTGAGGATGACGCCGGGGTTGAGTAGCCCCTCAGGGTCGAAAATCTGTTTGATTTCTTCCATGAGTTCGTATGCTTCGCGGCCCCATTCCAGTTCAACGAAATGCGCCATGTTTCTGCCGGTCCCGTGTTCGGCCTTGAGAGAACCTTTGTATCCATCGGCAACCATGTGTGTGACGTCATCCATGAAGGCTGCATATCTGTCGATTTCTGACTGGACGTTAAAGTCCTGTGTGAACACGAAATGTAGATTCCCTTCCAGCGCATGGCCGAAGATGATCGCCTTGTCATAGCCGTGTTTTTTGAAAAGTTTTTGCAGGTCCAATGTGGCTTGAGCAAGGTCTTTGATGGGGAAGGCTACGTCTTCGATAATGACCGTGGTCCCGGCATCGCGGACTGCGCCCACAGCAGGGAATAGACCACGCCTGACATTCCACAGAGAATTGAATTCCGCTGGAACTGAAGTGAATTCATGAGGGGTGATCTTGGGTAGCTCGCTGATCGCGTCAAGCACTTTTGAGATCTTGTCCTGAAGGATTTTTTCGGTGCGACCACGCACTTCCACCAGCAATGCACTGGCTTTCGGGCCGAGTTCAGTCAAACCTTCGGGCATGCCGGGCTTGTCTTGTACTGAGGCCAGAGCAGCCCGGTCCATGAGTTCAGCAGCAGAGACTTTTTGCGTGCGGCAGATGGTGGCTGCTTCACAGGCAGAGCGGATGTCCGGGAACCGCATGAGCGCGGATGCCTTGTGCGGGTGTTCTACAACTGTCCGGTAGACGACTTTGGAAATGAAGGCGAGTGTACCTTCTGATCCGACCAGTAGATGCTGGAGGATTTCGAATGGGTCTTCGAAATCCACTATGGCGTTTAGGCTGTATCCCGTGGTGTTTTTGATCTTGAATTTGCGCTTGATACGGGCGGCCAGTTTCTTGTCGGCCAACACTTTCTTGCGCAACCGGGAAATATCTTTGAGAATTTGGCCGTGACTTTTGGTGAAAGCTTTTTTGCTGACCTCGTCCCCTGTGTCGAGAATGGTGCCGTCGGCCAGCACTATACGCATTGAGTCCAGCGTCTTGTATGAGTTCTCGGCAACGCCACAACACATGCCGGAAGCGTTATTGGCTACAATTCCACCGATTTTACATGTGTCGATACTGGCTGGATCCGGGCCGATTTTCTTGCCGTGTGGCGCAAGAATCTGGTTGGCGTGACTGCCGATGATTCCCGGTTCCAGTGCGATCTTTTTGGCCTTGTCGAGAATTTCATAGTCGCGCCACCCTTCACCCAATCGGACGAGAACGGAATCACTTATAGCCTGTCCTGACAGTGATGTTCCGGCTGCACGGAACGTCACGGCAACCTTGTGTCGTCTGGTTGCCTTGAGGACATGCACCACTTCTTCTTCGTTTTTGGTATCGACGACAATCTTTGGGATCAACCGATAAAAACTCGCGTCCGTTCCATAGGCCATGGTGCGCAGCGAATCGGTATAAACTCGATCTTTTGGAATACGTTTGAGAATTTCTTTGAAAACTTCATCATATGGCATCGGAAGCATACTGTGCTCCTTGTGTTTCCGGGATATCCCCGAGTGAGAGGGATACAAACAATAGCATACTATAAAGAGAGGAAACAATACTGTTGACGTTATAATGGTGCGGTTTCCCTCTGGCTTGGCTTTCGGGTGTCCTGCGTGTACCGTGGTAATGTCATCACAAAACTTCAAAATTTATTCGACGGCAGGATATATGGTTGAAACAAAAGTCTATTTTATTGGGGCTGGTCCGGGCGATCCAGAATTGCTGACCGTCAAGGGGCAGAGACTGATCAGCGAGGCCGATCTTGTATTGTATGCCGGTTCGTTGGTGCCTGCCGAGGTCGTGGCCGGAGCCAAGGCCGGGGCGAAGGTCGCGGATTCTGCTCCCTTGAACCTTGAAGAAACGCACGATTTGATGATGGAGACTGTTCACGCCGGTGGGACTGTGGCGCGAGTGCATACCGGCGACCCCTCATTGTATGGCGCTATCCGAGAGCAGATGGAACTGCTGGATCGTGACGGCGTGGGATACGCCGTCGTGCCGGGAGTGACCGCTGGATTCGCGGCTGCTGCTGCGGCGATGAAGTCATACACTGTGCCGGAAGTGACGCAGACCTTGATCTTTACCCGACTGGCCGGGAAGACTCCGGTGCCGGAAGTCGAAGATCTGCGGAAGCTCGCGGCACATGGTTCGGCGATGTGTATTTATTTGTCTGCCGGGAACCCTGAAGGTATTCAGAAAGAATTGTTGGCCGGTGGATTGGCAGAATCAACGCTGGTCGTCATGGCCTACCGAGTTGGGTGGCCGGAAGAAAAGGTTGTTGAAACCGAACTCAGCCAGTTGGCCCAGACAGCTCGCACCAATGATTTTGTTCGTCAGACGGTGTTTTTGATTCTTCCCGGACAGGGAGTCAAGGATGCTGGTACAGCCAAGTCTTTGCTCTACGATGAAAAATTCAAGCATATGTACCGTAAATAGAAGAGATTGGCTTTTTTCTAATACACAAACAGTCAGAAAGGCTCTTCTTTCGATTTATAAGGCCGTTGCCCACCTGTGTCGGATAATGCAAGGTTAAGTTGTTTTATAGAATGATTCAGATTGGAGTTTTATATGCGACAGTTTCTTGTGCCGGATTCCGTGGGTGGTCGAATCAGGCTGTATTCTATGCTTATGGTCGGTGTACCTTTGCTTTTTGCTGCAGTTGTTCTCATCGTTTTTGTGAGGGCATCCATTCTGGAAAATGTCGAGAAGGGACTTCTTGAACAAGCCGTATCCCACAAGATTGTCATCGAGGAATGGTATCAGGAGCAGGAAAGAAATATACAATTCTTGGCTGAATTGGATGTGGTGCGGCATGGCCAAGTTGAAAAAATCAACCCCATTCTTGAACATTTCGATAAAACGCATCCGGATATTTCTGCTGTGGTCATGGCTGGGGCTGACGGGAAAACCGTTGGGGCTTCTTCGACCAAAATTATGGTAGATGTTTCTGATCGGGAATATTTTATTAAGGCCCGTGCTGGCGAAGCTTTTGTGACGAATGTTCTTATCGGAAGAACGTCTGGAAAGCCCATCATTATTTTTTCTCATCCGGTAAAACGATTGGATGGCTCTTTCGGTGGTGTTGTCTTTCTTGCTTCCCGTTTGACGGCAATTGACGATCTCATGAATAATCTCAGATTTGGCGAGACTGGAGAAACGTACCTTTTGAACCGGGAAGGGTACATGCTGACCGAATCCCGTTATCAGGGGGAGTTGCGGAGGCAGGGCAGAATTCAGACGACGGCAATCATGACGATCAAGAACAATTCTGACGTGCTTCGTACCGGACTGATCGGGAAACAACCGACCAAACCGTATCGTGATTATAGGGGGGTTAAGGTTTTGGGAGCCAGCCAATGGACCAAGGACGGCACATGGCTCATTGTTTCCGAGATTGGTTATAGCGAAGCGATCGGCCCGTTATATCCTTTCCTTTGGACGATTATTGGTGGTTTTTTTATTTCCATAGCCATCTTGAGCCCAGTCTTTTTGCGTTTGGCTCGTTCCATCACGCAGCCTTTGGCTCGTATCAGTGAAATCTCATTACGAATGACTCGTGGAGAATATGATCAAACGTGTTTTGATGTTGTTCCATACTCTCCCCCTCAAGAGATTGATAACCTTGTAGAAGCTTTTTGTGCCATGCAGGCGAAGGTCGATGAAACTGTTCAGGAATTGGAAACGTCTGCAGTTACCGATCAATTGACAGGACTGCCCAATAGACGTTTTTTGATGAAGGAGGGCGCGCGTTTGGTGGATATCGCCATTCGTGCCAAACAGCCGTGTACTCTGTTCATGATGGATATTGATCATTTTAAGAATATCAACGACACCTATGGACATGCGGTTGGCGATATAGTTCTCAAGCAAATAGCACAGGCTTTTCAGGATGTTATTCGTTCATCCGACATCGTTGCTCGTTATGGTGGCGAAGAGTTTGCCGTGGTCGCCCCCGGTTCTGACTTGGAATCAAGTCAGGTCTTGGCCGAACGTCTTCGTCAGGAAGTTGCATCTCGCATTTACAACACGGAAGCTCAGCCTTTGGCCTGTACCATTTCAATCGGTATTGCCCATTATGCCTGGGATGTTCGTTTTGGTGCAGATGCCTATGAAGATATGTTGGCCCGAGCTGACAAGGCCTTGTACCAGGCCAAGGACAAAGGCCGTAATAGAGTGGAAGTCAACAGGGAATCCGAAGAATAAGGGGTGTTGTCGTGGAAACATTGCGTATTCGAACTCATGACCATGAAGAAATGGTGGATATTACCACCGCCGTTCGTAAAGTCATTCATGAAAACGGATGGTCTGATGGCGCACTCATGCTCTATTGTCCGCATACCACAGGGGCTATTACCATCAATGAAGGTGCAGACCCGGACGTGGTGCGCGATATCCTTGTTAATATGCGCAAACTCGTGCCGCATCATGGAGATTATCACCATGCCGAGGGCAATTCCGACGCTCATATCAAATCATCTCTGTTTGGTTGCGACCAACTCGTCATCGTCGAGGGTGGTAACATCCAGCTCGGCACATGGCAGAAAATCTATTTTTGTGAGTTCGACGGACCCCGGACACGCAAATTGTGGGTGAAATGGTTAGCGGGAGCGTGATGTTTTTGACGATGAACAGAATCGTGCACGGCAAAAATAGCCTCTGCATGTAAAGGGGATTTTAGTGTTTCGATTTTTGATAAAAGGGCTATGGCTGCCGGTCGTCAGTCTTGCTGTGCTTTTTGGGTGCGCTCCTGTTGTTTTTGACAGCAGTCTTTCCAGTGATGAGGCCATTTACACGAATCAGCCTCCCGATGTCATTACATCCATTCAGGAGCGACTTGTTGTGGTCCCGGTCCGATATTATGGCCCGGACGGAGTTGTGCATCAGGGGCAGGTTGTTGTCCACAAGGCTCTTGAAGATGACATCCGTTTGATATTTGAAAAAATTAAGAGAAGTCGTTTTCCTGTTGAATCCGTACTCCCTATCGCCCATCCTTTGATACAGAAAAAAGGCCCATATGGGTTGTCTCCTGATACAAACAACACGTCTGCCTATGTGTGGAGACCAATCGCTGATTCCAGCCATCTCTCCAAGCATGCCTTTGGATTGGCTGTTGATATCAACCCTCGAAAGAATCCTTACATTAAGGGCGATCTAATCCTTCCTCCGGGGGCGACGTATGATCCTTCAGATCCTGAAACCCTTTTGCCAGACTCGCCGGTTGTGAAGGCCTTCAAGAAACAGGGCTGGGAATGGGGAGGTGATTGGACTGGAGAAAAGGTCGATTACATGCACTTTCAAAAGGTTCCACCGAGCTTGGAGAAATGGATCGAATCGTATCGCTGAGAGTAACGTCGAAGAAGGCCCGAAGCATTTGCTTCGGGCCTTCTTGTTAATGTCTACCAATTGACAAGTCCGGCATTCATAAGCCCTCCTATGACGAGGGAGAGGCCGAGAACAACAGCGCCAAGGCCTACCGCATATGTAACGACCACTCGGATGGAGGCGTCGTCGTCGATGGTCTTTTCTTCCAACTCATTGTTTGTCCTGAGACGTGCTAGCCATGCCGGGCGTTCTTCGCTTGCAGATTCAAGGTCTGTGTCTCCGCAGAACATGGCTCGGTCCATGGGGAAGTTGTGCCGCCGTAAATGTGCGATGGCAAAGTGGATGACGAAGATATGCAACATGGCTAGACAGGCTTCGATGCGGTGTACCCATAAGGCCACATTGAGAGACCAGCCTTTGAAGTAGCGAGAGGTCTCAAGGGGGAAGTAGAGCATGAGGCCAGTGACGCCGAGGATTATCATACCCCAGAAGACGGCCCAGTAGTCGAACTTCTCCCAATATCCCCAACGTTCGAAACGAGGTGCCTCGCCGCCGAACATCCAGCGCAGGTGGGTGAAGAATTCTCGTACGTCTTTTTTTTGTAACCACAAGCCGTCATCGCTGTGGACTTTTTTAGACATGACGATGAACAACACATACGCCAAATGGCATACGAAGAGGAAGAGCATGAACAGGCCGACGTATTTGTGGACGATCAAGCATCGTTCATAGCCGCCAAAGGGGTGTGCCAAAGTCATGCCCCAGTTGGTTTCAATATACATTCTGGCAGTGCCGGTAACGGCTTGCACCAGAAATGACAGCATCAACATGGCGTGAAACGCCTTTTGGATAGGGGTGAATCGTTTTAGTCTCATTCGTCACCCCCTTTTTTTCTGGTGAACAGTTCTCGGAGCATCCATAGGCCTGTATGTGGCAGGAAAAGTGCAAACGAGAAGAAAGCGATCGCTACCATTATCCATGTAATCCAGTACAGAACAGGGAAACTCTCCGCAGTACCTGCAAGCAGAGGGGCTGGTTCATGAACAAGATACATGGCAAAGGAACCGCTTGCTCCCTGATGGCACTTCGCGCAGACATAGGCATGCCTGCGAATGGGATTCATAGGTGAGTTGTAGTGGTTGATACCTGCTATGGGCTCAACTCCATGACAATGGCGGCAGGCGATGTTGTTTCTGGTCACATGCCGGTTGTTGTGCGCTTCTTTTTTGTGGCATGAGCTGCACCTGTGTCGCCAATAATTAGGCACACCTGCGTGGGAATCTGACTGATATGTGGCAGAGCGTCCCCTGCCGCCGGTTCGGATGGTGTCCCGTGGCTCATCCCATTGCAGGAATGGGCTGTCTCGTCCCGGTATGACTTCATATTCTTCGTAATATCCCGTGCTCATCTCGTTGAGTAGATACCGGTTGGAACCGGCGACTTCTTCCTGAGCCATACAGGGTGAAGCCATAACGCCTCCCACAAGGAGCAGGACTATGATTATGATTATCCGTTGCATGATCGCCTCCTACTTGTAGGCGTTCACAGACTCCACAACCTTGCCCTCGGGTTTGGGCATTGAAGCCAGCAATTCAAATTGCTTTTGCAGTTCGGCCAGATTGGCATCCTTGTGGCGGTGACAATTCTGACAGGAGTTAGGGATTTCTGGATTTTCCAGAGTTCCTGACGGGAGCAACGTCTTGAAGACGTGGCTGTGAATATCGCTGGATTCTGCACTTTTGGCGATACGAGGCATATGACATCCCACACAGTTGGCGAATGAGTGGATGGCGTGTGCCATGTTACTGTTTTGTTGTTTATGACAGCCCAAACAGGAAGCCGATCCTGCGGCTTTGGTCTGGAAGCGGGTTGTGGGCATACCGAGTTGGTGTACGGAGTGGCAGGATGTGCAAGTCACACCTTCACGCCGGTGTTCCGACTTGAGCCAATCGATGTATTGCTGGTGATGGCCTTTGGAAAATTCGTTGGGGTACATGTGTTTCTTGTCGCCCGCAGCGTATGATGTGGATGTATAATATGGCTCCAGAGCTTTTCCGGGAGTGTAACCAACGGGCCAGCTTGAGCCTTTGGCCATGGTGGATTTTCCTCGGTTGTGACAGCTTCCACAGACTTGTACCGAAGTTCCGCGAGGCATCTTGGCCGGATTGAGAATGGTCTCGCGTTTTTCGAAGAGGGCGGTCTTTGGTAGTGCCACATGCCAGGAACCGGCCCCGTGGCAGGCTTCACAGCCAACACCCGGTTCGGTGAAAGTGCTGTTGGCCGGGTTATCAAGATCGAGTTTGGTGCCGGTGGTATGGCAGCCACCACACTTAAGCAGCCAAGGGCGTTTTTTCCAGTCATTTTCATGGTAATTGACCCAGCGTCCAGTTTCAGTGTTGAACTGGATGGGTGAAATATAGAGAATGCCATTTTCTTCGATGATATAGCGTTGCTTCCATTCGTTGCCGATAGTGTATTTGATGTCTTCTTTTTTTGGGAAGTAAATGTCATTCAGAGGCAGTTTGAGTTTGCCCTTGTCTTCGAGCAACTTGAAGTCTGCTTTGATATTATCCAGATTGATATCCACGATAAAGGCGTCTGCGTTGACTGTGACGTCCTGAGCCATTCGACTGTGATTGGTAACCTTCCATGAATCGTAGTGTTCAAGGTGGCATGTTTTGCAGGTTTCCGAACCAACGAAATTCTTGGGCTGTGACGTAATTTTTTTTACATCGAAGACCGGTTCTCCGCCAGTGCAGCCGATTAATAGCATGGCAAAGAATGTCATACTGATAAATAAAACATTTGCTTTCCGCATCGTCCTCTCCTCGGCTGATATTTAATAGGAATTATCTCCATTCTCGTTATTTAACGGAAATGTGAAAGGATGAGGATTATAATAGTGGTTGTAGAGGAAGACTGATGTTTTCAGTCGCTGATTACGTGTTTGTATAGAATTTGAGATTCAGAGGCGCTTGCGGTGAACCCTCCCTGAGCATATATTGTTTGTCTCCCCTTATGGATGCAAAACTTTATCGGATGTAATGTCATGAAAAACAGCTATAGATTTTTCAACAACACGGAATGTAAATATTTCCCGTGTCACAAGACGACTAACCTGGAGAAATTCAATTGCCTTTTCTGCTATTGCCCTCTGTATTTTTTTGAGGAATGTGGTGGTAATTATCGGCGGACTGAAACCGGCGTAAAGGATTGCACGACCTGTCTGATTCCGCACACGTATGAAGGTTACGATTATATCGTGGGTAAGTTGAAAGAGCGATTTGTTGAGATTCGGGGCGAATGTTCTACAGAAGAATGATCAGGGCTGTTTTCGAGTTTTGGTAGCGTTGAAGGGAGAGTGGGTCATGTAAAAGTCCAACTCACGCTTCAGTTGTTTTCTTTCTCTGGCAGCTGTTCGTTCCTGGGTTTCAAGGTCTTGATTGGAATCCTGAAATCGGGAAATTGAGACAAAGCAGTTCTTGATGCGTTGCAATTCGTCGTGGCGTTTTTTTCTCCAGAAATAATAGGCCAAAATTTTGGCCGCACTTTTTATGTCTTCCTTGGAATAGGGGATTTTTGATCGATCAAGTGGGAAATCATTTTCATCCTCAATCAGAGGAAGGACGGCCATCAGCACTTCCTTGGACCGTTGGAGCGACTGAGGGCTAATGCGGTAGACCTTGACTCTTCGTTTGCGATTGATGAACCATTTGAGGGCATAGAGCAGAAAGGTCAGGCTAAGTATGATGACCCATACTTGAGTATCTATCATGATATTTCCTGGAAGAAGTAGATGTCAGTCTGTGCGTACATATCGTCTTATCAGTATCATTGAGGCAACATGAATTCCATGAGATTTTGACGATAATCCGAGGGGTCGGCGCATTCCATGATTTCCACGGAGTCAGGGGCTGTAGGATTTTGGGCCGAGAGATCAATATCTTGGGTTTTTATGGGGCGCATCTGTTTGTCCATGACGACCTTGATTTTGGGATATAGCGGTTGTTGTGCATTGGATTCGAAAACCAGCGCATAGTTACCGGTATTCAGTCGAACGAAGCTTCCAGAAGGGAATATCCCCAGACATTTGATGAACAATTGTATTTCCGTGGGGTCGAAATCCTGATCTCGCATCCCATACATGATTCCCAAGGCCTTGTTGGGCAGGATGGCGTCTTTATAACATCGGTCGCTGGTCAAAGCATCGTATATGTCGGCCAGACACAGAATGCGGGCAAAAGCCGGAATGTCTTTGCGTGTTAGTCCGTCTGGGTATCCTGTGCCATTGTATTTTTCATGATGGGCTCGAACCGCAGCGAGGACCTTGGGTGGAATTGTCCTGTTTTTGCTGAGAATGGTACGCCCGTATACAGGGTGCCGTTTCATTTCTTCAAATTCGAATTTGGTAAGTCTACCGGGCTTGTTGACGATTCGGCTCGGAACAGTCGTCTTGCCTAAATCATGCATCATGCCCGCAGTGCCGAGGAGGATGAGGTCGTCGTGGGACATACCGATGAATTCCCCGAAGACCACGGCGATGGCGGCTACGTTTATGCAGTGGGTGTATGTGTAATTGTCAAAGGAAGACAGTTTTGACAGACAGACCAATGTGTCCGGGTTGCTGACGGCTGAATCCACAATGGTACTGGCCGTTTCCACGGCTGTATCATAGTCGATTTTTCGGCCTAACTTGGCGTCGTTGACGATTTGCATGGCATAGGTCATGGCACTTTCATAGGTGACGCTGGCAGCTTTGATGGCCTCTGAGAAGGGTGTGCGTGGTGTGTTCAGCGGTGTTTCTTCGCGCTGGCGGATAAGGAGGTCGAGTCGTTCCTCGTCAGACTGACCATCGGTGTTCTCGGTCTTGACGAAAACCTGTTGATACCCATCAGCCTTGATTCGAGCGATTTCTTCCACGGATGAAATGATTCCCGGGTCAGCATACAGGTAGGGCAGGTGCTTCCACATTTCCGAGGAAAGTTCCACAACTTCCATTCCCTGTTTCAGTTCGTCGATTGAAATTTTCTTTATCATGGTTTTCTATGGGGTTAGCGAGTGTGTCTTTGAACTCTGGCTAAGTATTTTACTATGCGTCGCTCTTCTTCTTTGGTGATATCCAGGAACATGGCGCCAACAGTAAGAATGCCCTTTTCCCGTTTCATGTTTCGCACGACAATGGGCAATTTGAGCGTTCCATCTGCTCCGAGATTCATGACAACGAACAAGGTGTCGTCCACCTGTGTTGCGGATATCGTATCACGACTCCCGGCCCGAGCTGAAATCTTGCATCCGGTTTCACTGACGTTGACGACCAGACAATCATGCGCTCCGTCTGAAGAATGTAATGCCCCGTCGATGCTGCATTTGGTGCGCTCTTTTCGTCGTAGTTCGATCTTTTCGATGGTGCTGGGGTAGTCGAAGAAGATGAGGGATGTTGGCGAAGTGATGGCATTATGCACTGTCGTTTTGAAGCCGTAGACAGTGCCTTTGTGGATGTATTTCAGCACAATCTGACCGCCGAGAGCGAGTTCCTGGCGTATGCGAGAGGGCAGGCGGACGTTGGCGATGACATATTCGTAAGGATCGAAGCCTACAATCTTGCCGCGATATGACTGCTCAGTTCCAGGGATTCGAATCACAACTTCTTTGCCCAAAGAAATGCTCATCTTAACACCGGGAATAACCACGACCTTGGCGTCTGCTGGCGCAAGGGTGCTTTTCTCTGGGGTGATGATCTTTTTGGACATGATACGATTTTACCTGCTTTTGGAGTGGAAAAAGGAGGACATCCCGTTCTTTGGATAGGATATTCCGCACAATAAAAAAAATATATCCGATATGATTCTAACATGTCGATAGGAGAAAGTCCCGTTTGCGGACAATACTCGGTGTGTCAATCAAGAAAGAATCGATTGAACCTGTTTAGAAAACGACTGCTTCAAACCAGAAAATTGTAGTATTTTCATCTTTCCATGAATTTTGAGGGAGTCCAGCCTTGGTACAGGTTTGAGACAGGAATGTTTCCCGATCCCAGTCCCATTCCACAGGAACCTGAGGTAAAAGCAACCCGGATCGCCTTCCGTTGGACATGATCAGTCCGTGTCGACCAACTTCCACCAACTCAGGGTTCGGACAAATTTCGACGGGGCTCAGGATGGATATTTCATAATCGAGCGCTTCAAAATCATGGTCGGTTACTGGTGGAAATCGAGGGTCTTCAAAGGCCGCGCTATGGGCCATGCTCCAGACGGTGCGATACAGTTCCCCGCTGCCTTGAACATTGCCGATGCATCCGCGTAGTTGACCACCAAGCTTGAGCGTGACAAAGGCTCCCAGTTGCTCTTTGAGGGTGTCGGTTGGCGGTTCTGCCGGACCGTCGGTTTTTCTATTCGGGTTGAGGCCGGAAGAAATGGACTGAACAACAAGTTCCTTGAGATATCTTTTTTCTTCTTCTGTCAGTTCAAAACGAAAGTTGGACATGGCATTCCCCTCATTTTGTGTTTTTCACGGGAGGCACAAACAGCATGCCGATCAGGCCAAGGACAAACAGTCCGATGACAGCCCCCATGCCCACACGTTGATTGCTGGAGGCGAGGGTCAGCCAGCCTACCAGAAACGGCCCGATGAATGATGTCAGTTTGCCGGAGAGTGCGAGCAGGCCGAACATCTCGGTGCGCAGTTTGGCGGGAGCCGCGTGGGCCAGATAGGACCGGCTTGATGCCTGCACTGGTCCCACGAATATACCAATGGCCAGCCCGAAAATCCAGAACAGGGTTTTGTCTGTGACGAACAGAATGGCAGCCCCCGGAATTACCAGTCCGATCAGGGAGAAAAGAATCGTCTTGCGTGGTCCGAGCCAGTCATCAAGCCATGCGAAAGACGCTGCCCCTACGCCTGCGGTCACGTTGAGTCCAATGCCAAAGAGAATGACTTCGGACGCGGACATGCCGAATGTCGCCGCCGCATAGATGCCGCCAAAGGCGAACATGGTGGTCAGGCCGTCATTATAGAACATGCGGGCCAGCAGGAAGATGGCGATGCCTCGGTAGTCGCGGACATGTTTGATGGAGTCGCGTAATTGGGAAACGGCTTCTGTTATCGCCCGTTTGAGCGGGACGTCTGTGGATGGCGTGTCTGGGGAATAGAGAAAGAGCGGTAGGCAGAATATTAGATACCAAAGTGCTGTCAGTGGCATGACTGCCCGGATGTGCATGGCTCCTTCGCGAGGGACGCCGAACCAGCCCGGCGGTTGTACGAATCCATAGAGTGCGATGATGAGCAGGATCAGACCTCCTGCGTATCCCAGCCCCCATCCCCAGCCGGACCAGCGGCCGATGACCTTGGGTTCTGCCAGATCCGGGAGCATGGCGTTGTAGAAAACCATGGCGTATTCGCTACCAATAGTGCCGATTCCGGCCAGAAGGAGACCAAGCCAGACGTATGAAGCATTTGGCTGGACGAACCAGAGCAGAAATGTGGCCGTGATACAAACACCGGTAAATAGGCCGAGCCATGGTTTACGCCTGCCGGAACGGTCAGCCACGGCGCCGAGTATCGGCCCGCCAATGCCGATGATCAGTCCTGCCACACCCATCATGTTGCCCCATTGAGCTGTGCCCAGAGTTTCGTTTTCTGCGACGGCTTTGGTGAAATACGCCGCGAACACAAAGGTTTGCACCAATGCGGCGAATCCCGAGTTGGCCCAGTCGTAAAGAGCCCATGCGCGCAAGGCTCGAAGGGGGTGGTGGTTTCTATTGGCAGGCATGTGCTTCATGGTACTCTATGGTGTGTGGGCTGCCAATAATAATACTTTTAGCAGTTTCTAAGGTTTTTCAGCCCATAAAACGAAAACAGGATTTTGTGCCTTGAAGCGAAGGTCTCCGGCTAGAGAATCAGTGGCCGAGGCCTGAAGCTGGGTCACGCCGAAATGCCAGCCGAGTTTCTGGAAATGGTCTTTGGCCTCATGCAGGGAATCAAGCAGGATGCAGTGGACGACCATGCGTCCCCTTGGCTTGAGTCGATCACAGGCAACGGCGAGCAGGGACGTTTTTTGATTCGATTCACCACCCAGCCCTCCGCCGATGAAAATGCGGTCCGGTTCAGGCAGTCCTTCGAGTGAGTCAGGCATTGCGCCGAGCACCGTGTCGACCAGCCATGCGCCGGTACGTCGGATGTTCTCACGAATCATGGCCGCACGGGTTTTGTGCCTTTCTACGGCAAAGACACGGCCACGTCGGGCTAAATGAGATGCCTCTATGGAAACTGAACCACAACCTGCGCCGAGGTCCCAGACCGTGGAGTCCGGTTCGACATTAAGATGGGCAAGGCCAGTGGCCCGCACAGGTAATTTGGTGATCAGGTTTTTCTGATGCAGATAGAAATGATCAGGGATACCAAGTGTCAATTCGATTTCCGGTGGATACAAACGTTCCAATATGACCAGATTGAGGTTCGAAAATTCCATCCCCCATGTGTCGGGGAGAGCCAGAGGACGAATTTGTTCCTCTGGTGAGCCGAGATCTTCAAGGACAGTCATGGCAAAGCAGTCGGCACCGCGTTCGAGCAAAGCTCGTGCGATTTCTGCGGGAGTGTTTTCCTTATCGGTAAAAACTGCGATGAGATCGGCTCTGACCAGCGCGGCATAGAGTGGTGCAAAATCGTCGCGTCCATGCAGGGAGACGAAATCCATTTTCTGCCATGGCAATTTGAGTCGGGCAGCAGCCAGTTGCATTGTGGAAATATTCGGTTCAACAACGATGTTTTCTCGACCAAGGTCTTCACCCAATCGTTTGCCGATGCCGAAAAAGAGCGGGTCCCCATCTGCGAGCACCACTACGGAGTCACCGACTTTCGCTGCTTTGCGGATCGTGTCGATAATTGGCGGCAGAGGGCCTGTGATAGGTAGTGTCGCACAATTTTTGGGTGAGATTGCGTCTTGACAGGCTGCAAGCAATCGCTTGCCGCCGACGACCAGATTGGCAGTGGCTAGAGTCTTTCTGGCAGCGTTCGAAATTTCGAGTGCGCCGGGTGAAAGTCCGAGTATTTTGATGGGTTCCATGATCGACATGCGGCTAATGTAAACGAAACCGAAGAAAGGTGAAAGGAGAATGGTTGTGGAATCGAAAACGTTTGCGGAAGGTTTCCACTCTTTTTCGAGTATGCTATGCACGGCATAATCAATACGTGGAATATTCTGCACCGGTCTCATAAGGAGGACACATGGAATTCTTTCTGGATACGGCCAATCTGGACCAGATACGCGAAGTCAATGAACTCGGTTTGCTTGATGGCGTGACCACGAACCCGACGCTTATGTCCCGTGAGGGAGGCGACTGGCGTGAGCAGGCTTCACTTATATGTGACGCCGTTGATGGTCCTGTTTCGCTTGAAGTTATAGGTACTACTCACGAGGAGATGATCAAGGAAGCCAAGGACCTCGTTTCCTTCGGTCCGAATGTGGTGGTTAAAATTCCTATGATCCCGGAAGGCCTCAAAGCGCTTAAGGAGTTGCGTGAACGTGAAATCAAGACCAACGTTACACTGGTTTTTTCTCCGTCACAGGCATTGCTGGCAGCCAAGCTCGGGGCAACCTATGTTTCGCCTTTTGTGGGTCGACTTGATGGACTGGGGCAGTCCGGCATGGAAAGCGTGGACCAGATGCGGACCATCTTCGACAACTACAGCTTTGCGACTAAAATTTTGGTGGCATCTGTGCGACATCCCATGCATGTCATTGAATCCGGTTTGATCGGTGCGGACGTGGTTACTTTGCCATACGCCACCATCATGCAGCTGATGCAACACCCCTTGACGGATAAGGGGTTGGCTACATTTTTGGCCGATTGGGAAGCCTTTCAGAACGAATGATGAATTATCCCATCTGATATAAAAAAAGGGCTGTGTGATTTCACACAGTCCTTTTTTTATTGGTATTCGGATTAGAATCCCGATGCCTTGAAAACTTTTTGTTCCACGGTTTTCAGCAAGGCTCGTACATCTTTCGGGCTTGGGATGTGGCCTCTTTGAAAGGCCTGTGAATGGAGTCTTCCCCGCATGTAATCCGTTGCCCATTCCTGAACGAGGGGGTGGAAAAAAGATTCGTTGTTCAAAACGATTTGCGCCTTGGCATGCCCATCGTTTTTTTGTGCATGATGGGAGAAATTTGAAGTGTGAATTTCATAATTATAGAGAACTTCAGGGAGGCGAATAAAATTGGCTCCCGCCATCAGGCATTGTATCCAATAATCCCAGTCTTCATATTCGGTGTTGTCGCGGTAACGAACGCCTGCGTCCCAAACTTCACGCCGGTAGACGGCTGTGCTTGGTAGAATGTTTTGCATACGCAACAACCCCTGATTGAATTTGGGGAGTTCTACATCACGGGATTCAGTAAAGGTGTTTTCCCGGTAATCCGTATAGATCAAGTCAATTTTTGGTGTGTTCTCAAGCGTGTTGACGCATCGAGCCAGATATTCTGGGTGCAGTGTGTCGTCTGGATCCATGCAGAACAGGTATTCACCTGTTGCGAGTGCCAGCCCATGGTTTCGTACCGGGCCGGGTTTGCCGATTCGGGACAATGGGATGATTTTAAATCGTTCACAGGGAATGTGTGTCGCCCAGTGAGTTGCTCGCTCTAGCGAATCGTCACTGCTGCCGTCGTCAACAAAGAATATTTCCATATCTTCAAGCGGCATGGATTGTGTGGCTATGGAGCCGAAAAGTCTGTCGGCAAATCGGCCATAGTTGTAGTTGGGTATAACAATAGACACCCTTGGCATGTGCGCCCCTTTACACTGATGTTTCAGCCCTGACGCACGGATACGTGGTGCAGAGCCAGAGTCTCCCATGGGGCGCTCGACCAAAGTTGAACATCGTGTGCGAAACCGTACACGTCTCCCCTATGGTTCTATCGGAAGATGCGGATGCTTTCTTTACCGAGGCAATTGTAAAAAAAGAGTTTTTTTGTAGAGAATGGGGTTGAGTTATCGCAATGTGGAACCGTCAAAATTATAGATTTGGTAGTTGACGGATATTCGGTTGTCCGCAAAGGCCTCTGCGTTTCGTTTCGCTTCATTGACAAGAATATTAATAAGGGCGGGCCGTGCCGGATCATCAATCAGCATGCCGAGGACCTGCACGGCGGTGTTGGCTTCTCGGATGGTCGGAAGATAGGGCGCGGCGACTCCTGCTTCTTCGCACCAGTCGGCCAGTTGGTCGAAGTCAACCGGATGTGTTTTGGCATGGGTATAAGAAAGTCCTTGCGCTTGTTTGACCAATTTGCCGAAAAACATGCTCCATGTGACATGCGTAAAGCCGCGTTTTGCTGCGGCCTGCATGGAAAATTCGAAGAAGTCCGCAGCCTGAATCAGTGCCAACTCCGGGGTGGTCGGGCTGTGTTCCAGATAGAGTCGTTCAGACCGTCTCCCCGTGGTGAAAATTGCGTAATCCAATCCCTGCGCCTTGGCCACATCCAACCCTTCTGCGACCGTGGCGCGCCATGAATCATGGGAAAACGGTTTGACGATTCCCTGTGTGCCGAGGATAGAAATGCCGTCGACGATGCCCAGTCGGGCGTTCATGGTCTTGTGGGCGATATTCTTCCCTTCCGGGACTTCGATCAAAACTGAGATTTGGCCGTGTGTCAGAGAAGGGGCGGCTGTGAGTATAGCTTTCTCAATCTGGCGGAGCGGTTCGGGATTGATGGCTGCCTTGCCCACCTCAACGGGCAGACCGGGCAGAGTGACGCGGCCTACTCCTCTTCCCCCATCAACGTCCACAGACAGTTCGCCGTGGGTCATTGTGTCGACGGAGACAACAGCTTGGATTTCACATCCGTGAGTTGCGTCAGGGTCGTCACCACCGTCTTTGATGACGGTAACCCGCACGGTTTTCCCCTCGGGATTGTATCGCTCAATGGGAACAGTCAGTGTGCCGCCGGGAGGTAGGGGGATGTTTACCGAGTCGGGTTGTGCCCGAGTCAAAAGGAAGAGGACTCCCGCCATGGCCGCTGCCGAAGCGCACGATCCGGTGGTTCGTCCTGTACGAAGTTTTTCGGCCATTCTGATCCTAGTCGACTCGGCGTGGCGGTTCGTAAAGGTGGGTTCCCGCCAGGTCGGAAATATTTTTGAGAATATTTTTGAACAAGACCACATGGAAGGGGTACATGGCATACCAGTAGAGAATGCCGGTCAGTCCTTTGGGGAGGAATTTGGCGGTCATGGACAAGTCTACGGCATTGCCCCATTGCGAATCGAATTTGAAATCCAGCAAGGCCTCTCCGGGCAGACGCATTTCAGCCAGAAGTAACAGCCTGCGGCCTTCATCACTGGCCAAAACCCGCCAGAAGTCGAGGGCGTCACCCACACGCGGGGTGCCGTTGCCATGCGGTCTGCCGCGTTTCAGTCCCGGCCCAGCCAGAATTCGATCGATGAATCCGCGTAGCCGCCAGAGCGGGTCGCCGTAATACCATCCCTGTTCGCCGCCAATGCGTGTGACCACTTTCCATACTTTTGTCGGATTGCCTTGAAGTCGGGCTTTGTAGCCCATTTCAAACCGGGTGCCGCCAGCATACTTGGGGTCGTTCTCCGATGCCCATTCCGGCATACATGCACTGCCTACGTCAAAAAGACAGGTCTCCACTTTTTGGTGTTCGGTCTTGTCCAGAGCCAGACGAATGGCCTCATGGCAGGACACAAGTTCTTGCGGGACCAGTGTACGGATGCGGTCGTCCCGGCAGATAACCTCATTACGCAACCCTTCGATCAGTGATCTGGACAGGGTCATGGGCATGGGAGTGATCATGGACACCCAGAAAGACGAAAGGCGCGGCGAGAGAAAGGGGAATGGATAAATGCGCCGCTTGGGAATACCGGCTACTTCAGCGTAGAGTTGAAACAGTTCCTGATAGGAGAGGATGTCCGGTCCTCCGATATCCAACGTCAACCCCGCTGTCTCATCGTTTTCCAGACAACCGACCAAGTAGCCGAGTACATTTCGTATGGAAATGGGTTGGGTCTTTGTCCGTACCCATTTGGGAGTGATCATGAACGGGAGACGGTCCGCAAGATATCGCACCAACTCGAATGAAGAAGAGCCGGACCCGACTATTTGTGCGGCACGCAAGGTCGTTACTTTGGCCGGACCAAGGGCGAGGATACGGCTTACCTCGGCGCGGGAGCGAAGGTGTTTGGACAGCGGGTGGTCTTCATGGTCTTCGCCAAGGCCACCCAAGTAGATGATACGCGACAGGTCCGCGTGTTGCGCTGCCGTGACCATGTTGTAGGCCGCGTCACGTTCTTGTTCCGCAAAATCCCGGCCGGGGCTGCTCATGGAGTGGACCAGATAGAAGGCTGCAGTACATCCTTTGGCAGCACGACTCAGGCTGTCTGCATCATGCATATCCGCTTGGATAGCCTCGACATTGGGATTGTCGCCCCATGATCGAGCCTTGATTTTCTCCACGCTCCGTCCAGCAGCGCGCACGGTGAATCCTTTTTCCAAAAGGAGCGGGACGAGCCGTCCGCCAACATAGCCCGTGGAGCCAAGAACCAGAACCGGACCGTGAGTCATGGTGTCCCCCGATTATCTGGGTTTGGTTTCGAAGCGGATTCCGTCGTAGTCGCGCTGATGCATCCAGCCTTTTTCCTGCAGGCACTTTTCGTAGCCTTGGGACTGCATGTGCTTATCCAGCGGATACATGTCCATTGCATTGAGCTTGCAGTCGTCCGAGTCCTTGGCGAACTGTTCGTCAGCCGCCGCGCCGCTGAGGTCCGAATGATACCATGCTCTGGAACATCCCGAGAACATGAGCAGGGCGAGTGTCAAAATAATGAGACTCACGGTGAGAACGAGCTGGCGCATGGCGACTCCCTGTTTATTCGTCTTTTAAATCCCGGTTCATCAAGTCACGAGTGGCCTGAGCCGGGTCCTTGTCTTCATAGAGTATCTTATACACTTGGTCTGTAATGGGCAATTCCACGTTGAGCTTTTTGGAAAGGTCGTAGAGGGACTTGGTGGTTTTGACGCCTTCGGCCACTGCTTTCATCTCATTGATGATGTCGTCGAGCTTTTGGCCCTGACCGAGTTTCAAGCCCACCTGTCGGTTGCGGGAAAGGTCGCCGGTACAGGTCAACACGAGATCACCCATGCCGGACAACCCCATGAAGGTACGCTCCTGTCCACCCATGGCTTCACCAAGGCGGCTCAGTTCGGCCAGTCCTCGGGTGATGAGTGCGGCTCTGGCGTCATGGCCGAAATTGAGACCATCGGCCATGCCTGCGGCGATGGCGATAACATTCTTGACCGCACCGCCCAGCTCCACGCCGCGATAATCGGGCGTGAAATAGACTCGGAAAAATGGAGTGGAAAAAGCTTCCTGTAATTCACGGCCAAGCTCATGGTCTTCACAGCCCAGAGAAACGGATGTGGGCATGTCGGCGGAGACCTCGGCGGCAAAGGATGGCCCGGACAGCGATGCGTAACGGGGACGTTTACCTTCAAGTGCTTCGGCGACCACACGAGACATGGGGGCCAGAGAATTCAGTTCGATGCCTTTTGAAGCACAGACGATTACCGGATTCATCGGCAGGATATCCCGGAACCCTTCAAGGGCGGGCCGGATGAATTGACTGGGGATGACGACCAAAAAGTAGTCGGCGCCGGCAAAAGCTGTTTCAGGGTCGGATTCAATATTGAGCTTTTCGGACAGGGTGACGCCCGGAAGAAAAGTTGAATTTTCTCTTTTTTCACGGATATTGGCCACCACTTCAGGCTCACGTGCCCATAAAGTGGTGTTTACATCGTTCTTTGCGAGCATGTCGGCCAGGGTTGTTCCCCAGGCACCTGCGCCCAGAACTGCTATTTTCATGCAAGGACTCCTTTCGTGCTTTATACAGTTTTTTAGCATACGTGGGGCGGGAGTTGGTGGCAAGTCCTCAATCTGGGGGCAGTGAGATGAAATCGTGCACATGGTTGCATCCTGTTTCAGCCGGATGTATAGACCCTCCCATGGCTATACAATTTACCGAGACCGAAGAAAGGATACTCGCTCTGGCAGGCACTGATCTGCCGGACACCGAGCAGCCGTTCAAGACTATTGCCGAGGCAGTGGGCGTGGACGAGCAGGATGTCATCAACCTTTTGGCCGACCTCAAGGAGCGCAAGATTATTCGTCGCTTCGGGGCTACGCTCAGACATCAGAAGGCAGGCTACGGCCACAACGCCATGGTGGCGTGGCGCGTGCCGGAGGAACGGAGTGATGAGATTGGCGAAATTTGTGCGGCTCGGCCCGAGATATCTCATTGTTATATCCGTCGCACCTACCCGGAGTGGACGTACAATTTATATACGATGATTCACGGCGAACGGCCTGGGCATGCCAATGAAGTGGTGGCCGAACTGGAGCAGATCATCGGTATCGACGACAACTGCGTGTTGAAGTCTCTCAAAGAGCTCAAGAAGACCTCCATGGTCTATTTCAAATAAATAATTCGATACATATTCGAGGCTGTCATGAACTCAAAAGAACTCTACGCCAAGGCTCAGACTCTTATGCCCGGCGGTGTCAATTCTCCCCTGCGTGCTTGCAGGTATGTCAATGCTGAACCTGTCTTCATCGAGAACGCCAAAGGCGCGTATCTGTACGATGTTGATGGCCGCAAATACATTGATTACGTTTTTTCCTGGGGACCGCAGATTCTTGGTCATCAGGACCCTGCCGTATCCGAGGCTGCGCACAAGGCCATTGATCAAGGCTCCAGCTATGGTGCACCCTGTTTCGGCGAGGTCGCTCTGGCCGAAGCCATCAACAAGCTTGTCCCTTCCATGGACATGATGCGCATGGTCTCTTCCGGCACTGAGGCCACGATGTCTGCTTTGCGTTTGGCGCGAGGGTATACTGGCCGCAACAAGTTCGTGAAGTTCATCGGCAACTATCACGGCCATGCTGACGCATTCTTGGCTGCTGCCGGTTCTGCCGCAGCCGTTGTTCCCGGCACTCCGGGTGTTCCCGAAGAAGTGACAAAGCACACGCTGCTTGCTCAGTACAATGATCTCGACGCGGTGAAGGCCCTTTTTGAAGAGTCCGGCGACGAGATTGCTTGTGTCATTGTGGAGCCTGCCGCAGGCAATATGGGACTGGTTAAGCCTAAAGAAGGCTTTCTTCAGGGCTTGCGTGACGTATGTACTCAGTACGGCGCGGTTCTTATCTTTGATGAAGTCATTACTGGTTTTAGATTGGCTCGCGGCGGTGCTCAGGAGCGCTACGGCATTACTCCAGACCTAACCACCCTTGGCAAGATTATCGGCGGAGGTTTCCCCGTGGGCTGTTTCGGTGGCAAACGTGAAATTATGGAACACATGGCCCCGGTAGGTGGCGTATTCCAAGCTGGTACACTGTCCGGCAACCCCGTCGCCATGGCCGCTGGTCTGGCAACCTTGCACCGTTTGGCCGAGTGCGATTACGCTGCTCTGGAGGCCCGAACCACGGCTTTTGCCGAAGAGTTGGCATCCATCGTGGAGGGTAAGGGCAAGCCTGTGCATTTGGTGCAGATCGGTTCCGCTTTTACCATGTATTTTTCAGACAAGCCGGTGACTAATATGATCGAATCCGGCCAGTGTGATTCTGAAGCCTATGCAACCTACTGGCAGCAGATGTTGGCTCAAGGTGTGTATTTGGCACCGGCTGGCTTCGAGTGCGCCTTTACTTCTTTCGCTCATACGGATGAAGATTTTGAAAAGACGCTTGAGGCGGCTCGGAAAGTCCAATTTTAGACAGTTTTTTCAAGTAATAATATTGACGGGTCGGTGCACGTTTTGTGTACCGACCCGTTTTTGTTGGGTAAAAGAATGATAATTCTCCTCTTTTTGAGGGGGTATTCATCGCATTTTTCACTTTCGAATCAGGCGTGATGCTGATAAACAGAGAGGATGTCAGTAAAGAAAATTGCATATTACGCCCTGACCAGCAAAGGGCACACTATTGTCAGCCGTCTGGCTGCCAAGCTGGGCGGGACCGTTTACGCGTCCCGACGTCTTGAGGCCGAAGGTGCTGCTCCGTTCGATTCTCTGTCCGAATTGATTTCAGCAACCTTCAATACATTTGATGCTCATGTTTTTGTTGCCGCCGCAGGTATTGCGGTGCGATGCATTGCCCCTCATCTGCAAAGCAAGGAAACCGATCCTGCCGTGGTTTGTCTTGATCAAGAAGGACAGTACGCCATTAGCTTATTGGCCGGCCATTTGGGCGGGGCCAATGAGTTATCCACACAATGTGCCCGTGTCCTTGGTGGACAGCCAGTGATTACCACAGCCACGGACTCTGTCGGCGTTTTGTCTATAGACATGCTCGCTCAGTCCCAAGGGTTGGTTATCGACGATATCAGTCGGGTCAAGTTTGTGAACATCGCCCTTTTGGAAGGGATGACAGTGCAACTGCATGATCCTGAGGATTGGCTTGGTCTGGCGTGGGATATGAGTTTTGAAGGAATAAGCGACCCTGCAGATTGGGACAGGAATCGTCCCGGTATCTGGGTGACATGGCATGATGATTGTCCACAAGGTGCACTTTGTCTGCATCCACGCATGCTGCACTTGGGGGTTGGATGTCGTCTTGACGTTACCAAAGAAGAAATTCTCGACCATGTATACTCTGTTTTCAAGGAAAAGGGACTTGCTTTGAAGAGTATTGCTTCTCTGGGATCAGTCGAAGCCAAGCGGCATGAAGCCGGACTGCTGGAAGCGGCCCATGATTTCGGCGTTGATCCTGTTTTTTACACAACTAAGCAGCTTGCATCCATTGATGTACCTACGCCGTCCGATATGGTTTTAGCGCATATGAATGTTCCTTCCGTAGCCGAGGCTTCGGCTCTGTTGGCAACGCACGGCGGTGAACTGGTCGTGACCAAGGAAAAGACCAGCACCGTAACGCTGGCTGTTGCGAGGGCCAAAGGTGATTAAGGCAGTCAGCTTGGGGCCGGGAGATGAAAGCCTGCTTACCCCTGCAGCCAGAAAGGCTCTTGAGGAAGCGGACGTCGTCGCCGGATATAAAGGATACATTGAGCTGACGCCGCCTGAACTACTTGAAGGCAAGGAAGTCGTCTCCACCGGCATGATGGGTGAAGTTGAACGGGTAAAATCCGCTGTTGAATGCGCTCGCTCTGGCCGGAAAACCGTCATGGTGTGCAGTGGCGACGCTGGTATTTATGCCATGGCCGGATTGATTTTGGAAATTCTCGAAGCCGAAGGGTTGCTCGAAAAAATACCGTTTGAAGTCATTCCCGGAGTGGCTGCTTTTAATGCGGCTTCGGCTTTGCTTGGCGCACCGCTTATGCACGATTTTGCTTCCATCAGCTTGAGTGATTTACTGACGCCTTGGGAACTTATCGAAAAGCGATTGGCTGCTGCCGCCAGTGCTGATTTTGTCATTGCCATCTATAATCCTCGTTCCAGAAAACGGCATGACCATTTGCAAAAAGCTCTTGATATCATAGCCAAATTCAGAAGTCCTGAGACGCCTGTTGGTGTTGTGGGGAAGGCTTACAGGCCGGGACAATCCGTGAAAGCCGTGACCCTGAACAGCGTGGATTTCGAAGCCGTTGACATGCAAACCGTACTCATCGTGGGTAATTCTGCGACGCGGATTGCAGGCGGTCGATTGTTGACTCCTCGTGGCTATCATCAAAAATATGACATCTGATGTGTGAGAAAAGTAACAAAAGCCCCTTGCCTTGAAGGACCTTTTTCAGGTAAAAGCGGGGGGCTACGCTAGCATTCCCTCGCTTGACAGGGGGGGGATACATAATTTATCCCGCTAAGTAGAGAGTGTGACTGTTTATTTTTTTATGCAACAGGAGGAACTAGGTAAATGAAGAAATCACTGATCATCAGCCTTATGGTTGTCGCTCTGGTATGTGTTTTCGCGCTGCCCGCAGTTATTGCAGGCAATGCAGCTCCCGACCAGATCACCATGACGGCTCCCGAGGGCGTCAAGGCAACTAAAACAGCTGTCGAATTCCCGCACAAAAAGCATTCTGAGCTCGGTATCGACTGTATGGTGTGTCACCATAAAGCCGAGTCCAAGGAAGCAGTCAAGAGCTGTGCTTCTGAAGGCTGTCACGTGGATGCCAGCAAAGCCGCCAAGAAAGACCCCAAGGGCTTCTACCAGGCTTTCCATAACAAGAAGTCCAAGGCTTCCTGTCTTGGCTGCCACAAGGTAGAAAAGAAGGCCGGCAAGGCAGCCCCCGTTGGTTGTAAGGACTGCCACCCCAAGAAGTAAAACGCTAGGGTAATTCGAGGGGGGCTGCTAAGACAGCTCCCCTTTTTTTTTAAACCTTCTCTCAGGAGGTACATATGACCCCGGCTCCCCCGCCTTCCCCCAACGACAAGAATGTTGATATAAGCGACGTCTTGAACGATACCGCGCCCGAAAATGAAGGGCTGGATCCAGATTCCGTTGATGCTGATTTCGAGCAGGAGCTTGAAGATCTTTTTGCTGATGATCTGGATGATGACGTTTCCGCTGACAGCGACGACGGGCCGGTTCTGCTCGACGATGTTGCAGAGGACGAGCCTATCGTGCTGGATGACATTGCCGAGGAAGCGGATGAAATCATTGATCTCGACACCGTGGTAGAAACCGCTGCCAGCGCCGAAGAGAATGACGAGTTAATCGTGCTTGATGACATCATTGAAGATGATGTGGATGAACCGCTGGTGCTCGACGATGTTGTTGAGGAAGTGACGGACGAGAATGCAGCCGAGGTTGAAGCCTTGGTGGACGATATCGCCGAAGAGAATGAGCCGGAGCTTGAATCTGAAGCCGATGAGGATGCCATTGAATTGGATGATCTCGTAGCGGAAGAGGATGATTCGGATGAGGATCTTTTGGAACTTGATGATCTGCTCGAAGAAGGAACCTCAGACGCTGAAGAGGACGCTGTTCCCGAACCGAACATTGAGGAAATCTCTTCTGATGTAATCGAAGATCTCCCTGAGGATTTCGTCGAAGAGATGGCCGAAGAAATGATTCTTGAGGAAACAGAAGAGCCTGCAACTGAGGCTGCTTCCGAACCTGAAGTTGAAGAAATTTCCCCTGAACCCGAAGACATGATGGACGTAGCCTTGGCTGAAGAGCCTGCACCGGAAGTTCCTGTAGAGGAAGCTGTGCCTGAGGCTGACATCGAATCCATCATGGATGAGCCCGAGCCGGAACCCGAACAGGAAGACAGTAGTGCGATTGTGGCCGGGAATGTGTTTGCCGACATTCGCAAGGTCGAAAAACCTGCCGAAGAGGCTGACAGTGAATTGACCGGTCTGGACGCGTTGGATGATGACGCTATTGAGGATGTGGACAGCTTGCTGGATAATGTTGAAGTCGATGTGTCCGACGTCGTGGACGTTGAAACAGACGACGATATGGATATTCCTGATCTGGATGCAGACTTGGATGATGTCCTAGCCGCTGAGATCATGCCGCCTGACGCTGGGCATGACGTGTCCGATGATGTGGACGTTGATCAGCTGCTCGTGGATGTTCGTTCCGAGGCAGGTGAAGCCACTGTGGCCGAATTACAAGATAAGGTCGCCATGCTTGAGTCTCGTGTTGAAGATCTGGAAAAACGGTTACGTGACGAAATTGCCCAGATGGTTCCAGAAGAGGCCGCTCGCATTATTCGCGAAGAAATTGTCGCCTTGGCTAGTGAACTTGACGATTGATTTATCTTTTTATGAATACAGAAAAAAAGCCGACCCTTTGGTCGGCTTTTTTTTGTCAAAATGAGTGCGCCAACAGGTGGGGTTCCACAGGGTGTAACTCTTTGGCCGGTGCAGGAAATCGCCCTGTTTGTCAGAAGGCGGTTTCTGCCCCTGTTCTTAAATCAACAACCAGTATCCCGGAAATAAGAAGTGGACCTTTTTTGTGAAATCAGGTGCCGCAAAATGTTTGGTGAACCCGTTCCGATGGTCCCGGCGGGGTGCGATATTCCTGATGGTCCGGCTGGTCTGCGTATGGTGTGCTTAAAATCTCGATCAATTTGTGGGTAGGGGAAAAATCCTCGCGATCTTCCGCTGCCCGAATCGCCTCTTCAACGCGATGATTTCGTGGAATGAAGGCGGGGTTGGTTGCATGCATGGCGCGGCTAATTTCATTTTCGAACCGTGTTTCTTTATTCAACAATTCCTGCCATTCCGCGATCCATTGTACAATTGTTTTCCGAGAGGAAAAGAGCGCTTCAAATGGTGCCGCGTCCGTGATCGAGTCCCCTAGAATGCGGAATGATTCCGTGAAATCCACATGGTCCTCATGCATGATTTCAAGCAGTCGTTTAGCGTGAGCGAATCCACGATTGCTTTCTGTGGAAAGGCCGATTTTGGCGCACAAACCAGTCCGGTAATGGTGAGCAAAGGCCGGAGTGAATGTGGCGAGGATATCTTCGCCGAGGTTGTGGGCAGTTTGTTCGTCCGTGTGCAGAAGCGGGATGAGGCAACCGCCCAAGCAACCCATGTTCCATTGGGCTATGAGAGGTTGTTGGTTATAGGCATATCGCCCTTGATGGTCGATGGAGCTGAAGACCTGAGCCGGGTTGTATTGGTCCATGAAAGCGCATGGACCGTAGTCGATGGTCTCGCCGGAAATAGTGGTGTTGTCGGTATTCATTACTCCGTGAATGAAACCTATACACATCCATTGGGCCAGCAGTTCGGCCTGTGTATGACAAACGGCATTGAAAAATGCCGCATATGGATTGTCCGCTTCAAGTGCTTCTGGATAGTGGCGTTGAATGGCGTAGTCAGCCAATTTCTTGAGTGCGTCTTCGTCGTTTCTTGCCGCAAAATATTCAAAGGTACCGACTCTGATAAAACTGGCGGCCACACGTGTCATGATTGCTCCGGACAATGGCGTTTCCCGGTGAACAGTTTCCCCGGTGGCAACCATTGCCAATGCGCGGGTGGTGGGGATGCCGAGGGTGTGCATGGCTTCGGACAATATGTATTCCCGGATGACGGGTCCCAGCGGAGAGCGACCATCGCCACTTCGTGAAAATTGGGTTTGCCCGGACCCTTTGAGCTGGATGTCGAACCGTTTTCTTCGCTTGGAAATCATTTCCCCTAGAAGTACGGCACGGCCATCTCCCAGTTGATGGACGAAGTTTCCGAACTGGTGGCCTGCATAGGCTTGGGCTATCGGCTCCATGCCTTCCATGAGTACATTGCCGGAAAAAAGTTCGGCCAACTGAAGGTGATTGTCAGGGAGGGGAAGGCCGAGTTCTTTCGCCAACGGAGTGTTCACGCGAATGAGGCTGGGTTTTTCTACAACAACGGGGTTGATCCGTTGAAAGAATCGATTGGGGAGCCGAGCATAGGTGTTGTCAAAAATCATGGTTGCCCCAAGATGTTTTTCCAAGCGGGAAGAAGGGAATCAATGGAGTTGGTAAGCAGGCGTATGTAACTAATTTCAATATCGATCATCTCGGTGTCGTGCCGTCTGAGCCATTCAGACATCCAGGCAAACCGCATGCCGATGAGGAGTTCCGGCAAGAGGGCAAAGTTTGTTTTTTCAAGACAACCGGTATCCTGAAGCGTCGAGAGTAGTGCCGGAGTCAGGCCGCGAACGAGGGCCAGTGGGTCTTCAATCCCGACACAGCCGAGACAGTTGGCTACGTCGAACAGTGCGGGCCGGATTCCGATGAATTCCCAGTCAATCACTGCGGCAACGGACTGATCGCGCCAAATAGTGTTGAGCGGGTGGAAATCTCCGTGACACAATGCTTTAGGTAGGTCGTCCCATGCTTCGAAAAGAGGAGCGAGTGAATCAAGAACCGGGAGCAGTGCGTCATGAATTATCGGTTGACGAGGTGCAACCTTTGCCATGAGGTCGTTGACATAGTCTTCCAAAACAAACGGCGGTTCAGTGTCGAATTCCCGGATATTCGTACCGGCGTTATGCAATGCAGCAAGGACGGCGCCGAGGTTGTGGCCCCGTTCTTTGTCTTCGATGAATTCCGGTTGTGGCAGGGGGGTGCCGGGAATGAACGGAGAGAGTTGATAATGATCGTTTCCATGTTCCGCCACAAAATGTCCGTTGAGATCCGGGAGGTAGGCGGGTACCGGGAATCCTGTATCTTCGAGGAAGGACAGGGCTCGGCCGATTCGTTCACGGCGGTCAAATTGGGTTGGATGAAGATGCTCCAACACCCACACCCGTCCAGAATCGTCTTCAACTGGAGCACGCCCCATGCACCGCTGGGGGCTGCCGGGCAATTCTATATCAGGAATATGGCGGCCCGGAGTCAACCCCCACAAGGTGAGTCGTTCAATCATTATGAATTATTCCTGAGGCAGGCCGAATGCGGCGTACAGGGCTTCCATGTTGTCCCGAATGATAGCCTGTTCAGAGGCCGGCACTTGTTTATCGACTTCAGCCTTGTACGCTTCCATCTGTCCGCCCATCTGTTTGTCCAACATCTGTTCCATCATCTTCTTTTGCTCTTCCGGCATGTCTTCCATCTGCTTTTTGACCTGCTCGTTCATGGTGTTGATTTGTTCCACATTCACCATGGCCATGGAATGGCTGTATATGTACATGAAGCGTTCTTCATTCCATCCTTTGCTTTTGACTTCGGCAAGAATCTTGGCAGACAAATCTGCCCCACTGACCTCTCCGATGTCTTGCTGGGAGTGAGCGGTCATGCTCGGGATATCCGGGAGGTCTGCGAGAAATTTTTTGAATTCCGAATCGGAGAAAGGACCACCGATTTCTTCGACAATGTTTTTTGCCTCTGAAGACAGATTCGGATCGTCGGCAACGTCATCACCACCACAGGCGGTCAGCAGGCCGAAGATGAAAAGCAGACAGAATGCGTATGCACATTTTTTCATGGTATCTCCTTGTACGGATAATGGATTGGATTCCTCTATCAGGATATATGGGGTCCGGGGGTTTCCGTCAACAAAACCTCAGATGTTTCGGACATCCGCGATTTTGCCGTGATAGCGTTGTGGGTTATTGTGGAGGAAGTCGGCCAAGCCCCGCGCAGATTGTTTGGGCGTCATGAGAAGTCCATCTTTTTTCCATGGTTTGAAGACGGATTTGAGTTGATCCGCACTCCCTCCTGTGGAGTTTCTGGCATCTTTTTGCATCCGAGTTTCCACAATCCCCGGTCGCCAAATGATAGTGGTGATGACCGGAGCTTCAGCGGCTAATTGACGGGCCAGATGTTCTTCGGCGGCTTTGGCTGTGCAATATGCTCCAATACCGGGTTGGGCGCGTTCCGCCGCACCGGAGCCGAAAAAAACGGCCAACCCTTCACCTCGTTCAAGAAGAAGAGGCGTGGCATGGCGAATGAGTTGGTGGGCCGCATCGACGGAAGCGTTCATGACTTCGCGGAATCGGGTCTTGGTGGTTTCCCAGATCGTTGGACCGGGTGCGAGAACTCCGGCGGCATGAATGAATCCATGAAAGTTGCCGAGTTCATGGGCTGTTTGTATCAACTCTTGAGCTACGTTGGAGGAGGATACATCACCAGCCAGACATTCCGCTTTGATGCCGAGTGCACGGCATGCATCGCGAGTTTTTGTCAGTTTTGATTCGGTGCGCGCTCCAAGGACGAGGTTGACGCCATCATGTGCCAGTTCACGGGCAAGGGCAGCGCCGATACCCATGGATGCGCCTGTCAGGACAAGGGTTTTATTCCTGAGTGAAGTCATATACAGTGTGCCTTCATGTAAAAATTTCAGAGGATGAGGAAGAGAATACCCCATGACGTTGAAAGTGAGCAAGCGAAGACCGTTGGTGGCCCAATCCGAAATCAGGAATATGACGCTGGAATGCGCGCGAGTGTCCGGCGTGAACCTGGCACAGGGTGTGTGTGATCTGCCCGTGCCGGAGGTGGTCATCAAGGGGGCAGAGGAAGCCATGAAGGCGGGCACCAATATTTATACCCGCTTCGATGGGCTGCCCCGGTTCCGTGAAGCTATAGCTGCCAAGCAGAAACGATATACCGGCATGGATGTGAACCCGGAGAATCAGGTGGTTGCTTCTGCCGGAGCCACGGGAGCATTCTATGCAGCCTGCCTTGCTTTGCTTAACGAGGGCGACGAAGTCATCGTTTTCGAGCCATACTATGGCTATCATATAGTGACCATGGCTTCGTTGGGCATCAAACCGGTATCCGTCATTCTGGAGCCGCCGAATTGGGAGTTTACCTCCGAAGATTTGGAGCAGGCTGTTACATCAAAGACCCGCGCCATGATTTTGAATACACCGGCCAACCCTGCGGGTAAGATCTTTTCCCGCAAGGAACTGGAACTTATTGCCGACTTTGCCGAGTCCCATGATATTTTTGTTTTTACCGATGAGATTTATGAACACTTTGTGTTCGACGGACACGAACACATTAGCCCTGCGACTATTCCGGGCATGGCTCGGCGGACGATCACCATTTCAGGCCTGTCCAAGGTCTTTGCGATCACTGGCTGGAGGCTTGGGTATGCCATCTGCGATCCTGAGTGGGCTTTGCCTATCGGGCATTTCAGCGATTTGGTCTATGTCTGTGCGCCCGCTCCCTTGCAGATAGGTGCCGCCAAAGGGTTGGAGGAGCTGGGGCCGGAGTATTATCAAGGTATATCTGATGATCATCAGAGGAAGCGGGATATGTTTTGCGACACCCTGCGGGATATCGGGCTGACGCCCCATGTGCCGGACGGCTCATATTATACACTGGCTGATGTGACTTCATTGCCGGGAGAAACGGCCAAGGAGCGAGCCTTGTACTTGTTGGAAAAGACTGGCGTGGCCTGTGTGCCCGGTTCCGCTTTTTATTCTGGCCCGGTTGGGGAGACCTTGGTCCGTTTTTGTTTTGCCAAGGAAATGGATGCTCTTGAGGACGCTATGAACAGATTAAGGGAGTTGGGGTAATGACTGATGCGCAGAAGCAGGAATTTAAGGTGTTTGCTCAGGCAGAAATCGAAGCCTTGAAGGCGGAGATCCCCCGACTCAAGGAATTGCTCAAGCCTGTAGCACCGGACAATGCTATCGGGCGCATTTCCCGTATGGATAATATAGTTAATCAGTCCGTGGCCGAAGCTCAACTCTCAAAGAGCAAGGTCCGGTTGGTTCGCTTGAAGGAAGCCTTGAAGCGAGTGGATGAAGACGAAGATTTTGGACTGTGTGCAGAATGCGAGGAGCCAATCCCTATGGCTCGGCTCAAAGCCATGCCTGAAACAGCATTTTGCGTGGAGTGCGCAGAGTAATCCTTCGATAATTTTATGCTCCAAAGGCCATGGTATAAATTCGTTTGAGCATGAAGGACGGCATTTCGCTGTCCCAGTGCCCGGTGGCCTTTGCCCACGCCCAGATCAGCAATAGAAGAGCCACGGAACCGATACCCACGGTTAGCCATGGAATGGCCTTACGGCCAGCCACGGAGAGCGAAAGGCAGTCGTTCACGGGGCATTCTGCTATGCATTGTGCACAACCAATACATTCCGGCGACCGAACTACTTTCTTGTCTTGAACTTTGATTCCGGCTGGGCAATGAGCCGTGCATTTTCCGCAATCAATACAGGTGGTGGTGTTCCGTTTGACGTGGGTCGGGCCGATCCATGCCAACAGGCCGAGTAGTGCGCCATATGGACAGAGGTAACGGCACCAGAAGTTGCGGACAACAAGGCTCAGTATGGCAAGCACCCCGATGACGGTCAGTGACAGGGCGGATGGACTGGTGAAGAATGCGAGCATTTTCGCATCGGACACCATGTTGTACGGCCCTGTGATGAATGCCTCCAGCGAGCGGGCATCCATGGAGAATATGGCAAAGCAGAATCCGCCGAGCAGCAGATATTTAATACCGGTCAACGGTATGTTGATCCATTTGGGCGGAGTCGTGGAAATGTTCAGTTTGCGTCCGGCCCGCTCAAGGAGGCTGGAAACAAAACCAATGGGGCAGACATAACCACAGAATCCCTTGCGGAAAAGAAAAGCCATGAGCAAGGCCGCGATGAAGATGGATAATCCTGCTGGATGGATGCTGTCCCATTCACCAGTGGTTATGAATCGGCGAAAGCCGAGCAGAGCACTGATGGGCAGGAATCCTTCCACGGCACCCGGTTTGGGGACAAAAGTGTTAGACAATCCGTTTGCCCATGCGAGGAAGGCGGCAAAGCGGAATCCGACATAGATGCAAAAGAGTGTGAATGTGGTCTGAACAATAAGACGGAAACGAATCGGAGAAATATTTTTCATGAAGTGCCTGTCTGGTTTCAGGGACCTCTATCCAATGTCGGCTGCGACGGCAACCGTGTGCACCGGTTGCACATGTATACGAGGACGGAGTTGTCAGGCGTCTTCTTTTTCTTGTCTCATTGATTTGATGTCGGAGATATCCATTTCCTTGCAAATGTGAGAGCCGAGACCGAAACCTGCTTCGGCAAAGACATTGAAGGATGTGCTGACTCCGGCTTCGCGAAGGATTTCGACTTCGTCATCATACGTCGCCATGGCAGCGATTTGGCCCGGGAAACCTCGTTCTTTGAGCTTTTTTACGACATAGAGTTGCGAGGCGAGGTTGGGCATCGTCAGAACAACCAGTTTGACCATTGCCCCTGATGTGGGAAGTTTGTGCCAGAAATCCGGGTCAGAAACGTCGGCGAGACCAACCTGTTTCCCATTTTCCAATAAGGTGTCCACGGTGTCCGCATTGAAATCAATACCAAGCACCACTGGACCGAATTTTTCAGTGAAATAGTCGTATGCACCGGCTCCAACACGTCCCATCCCTAGAACGACGATTTGCCAGGTCCCGGCATCGTACTGTTCTTCATCCGGGTGGCGTTCCTCGGTTTCAAATTGCTTTAAGAGAAGGCGCACTTTCTCGAAAATGGTGTCAGCCATCTTGTTGAAAGGCGAGGCTATGACGAACGAAATGGACAGGGCTACGGCAATGGCGAGGAGCCAGTCGCGTTCGAGCCAGCCATTGGCAACAGCCAATCCTCCGACGATCAGACCAAATTCGCTGTAGTTGGCCAGATTCAGGGAGGTGATAAGGCTTGTCCGCGCTTTCATGCGGAACCGGGTGAACAGGAAGAAAAAGAGTGCAACCTTGATGGGGGCGGCCATGACGAGCAGAAGTGCTGCATTCAGCGTGTTGAGAGAAGGCAACCCCGCCAGTCCTATTTCAAGGAAGAACCCGACCAGCAGGAAGTCCTTGATAGAATAGAGCGATGACGCAAGGTCACTGGCCCGTGCATGTGGTGCGAGCAGCATACCCATGATGAGTGCGCCGAGGTCCGCCTTGAGCCCGACGAGATCAAAGGCCCATGCCCCGGCTACAAAAGCCAGGAAGAAACCGAACAGAACCTGGAGCTCTCCATGGCCTATTCGGTTGAGTATACGCATGAACAACCAACGGGCTATGGGTAGTGCTCCGATAACGACAATCGCCCATATTGACGGAATTTTGCTCGTGGAAAAAGTAAGAAAAAGTACCGCAAAAACATCTTGAATTATCAGAACGCCGATGGCGGTTCTGCCGTTGAGTGAAGAGGATCGTCCGCTTTCTTCAAGGATTTTTACGGCGAAAACCGTGGAGGAGAAGCTGAGGGCAAAGGCGATGAGTAATGCTGTTTTTAAGTCCAGCCCGGCAAAGAATGTTATGCCTGTTGCGGCCAATCCCATTAACCCTGCCGAGAACAAAGTCACGGTGATGAGCATGTGCAGGGATGCCCCGGCCCAGACTTCGGGCTTGAGGAGATTCCTGATTTTGAGTTTAAGACCGATGGTGAAGAGCAGGATTGTAACGCCTATGTCGGCTATTTCTTGAATGACAGGCCCGGAAGTATACCCCTGAGTTGAGAGCGCAAAACCTGCGACAAGATATCCTACCAGTGGAGGCAGGCCGACCCGGCTTGCCAGATAGCCGAAGCCAAAAGCAAAAAAAATGATGAGCGGGTCAAGATGCATTGGGTGCTCCTAATACTCGTCGTTGTCTCGGGCACTGATGACGCCGCGGGTAATAATACCGACCATGAGTGCAAACATTACATAGCTCACAAGACATTGGAAAATGAGCAGCAATTTTCCGTCCCAAGTTTGGGGGACTATATCACCGAATCCCAATGTGGTCATGGTTACTACCGTATAATAGAATGAATTGAGAAAAATGTCGCCGCCATTCACCATGAATCCGAATGGCGGAGTGCTTCCGAGAAGGAGATGTGCGCCTTCCATGGTGGCGTTGAGCAGGGTAAAGCCGGCAAGCATGGTTATGTATATGCGCATGAGTTCGGACACTTCCGCCCATGTGGCGATGTTTCCCGGTTTGAGCATTTTTACGATGTGGTGATTGAAGATTCTTAAGTGCCAGATGAGGATGAAAAGGACGAGTATAGTGACAAAAATGACGCCTTCAGCATGGAGCAGGAGTAGAACGTCGAGTGCTCCACCGATGAACCCCACAATGGTGGAGTGTCGCAACATTATGCCGTCGACGGGGTGCAGTGATCGTGCCCCCTTTCGCTTGAGGCGTCGGTTTCTGTGCATATGAAAGAGCCAGACGATTCCGGCCGTGAGTGTGCCATTCAAAGTGGCAATTATCACATCTTCCAAGCTGAACATGCCTTCGGCCAAGGTAGCAACAATGTCCTCTGGGAGGATGCCGTTCAAGAGGTAAAGCAGAAAGACCCCCACAAAAAAACAGGGGACAAAATGAGTGAAGGCCACGTTCCAAAAGGATGAATCTGATTTTTGTTCCATATTGCAATGGATTATTTGCACAAAACAGCATCCGTTGCAACGAGGGAAGCCTATTGTGGAGTATGAAGAGGGATGATTGTGCGGGTGTCCGGTTTGAGTCGTTCGAAATTTTTGGCCCAGTGTTTTTTTATAAGTTGATCGATCAAGCCGGATTCTTTGGCCTCTGCAATGGCCGATCGAAGAATCTTCGCTAATTTGGGACGTGTTGGGCTGACGTAGAAAATGAAGTCACGGTCATAGACGAGCATGATGTGTGGTTCTATGACAAGATCGGGAGGAAGGTCGGCTTGGTCATTCAATTCGTTGATTCCTCGGGAAAAATAATCCACGCCCCGAGATTCTTCTGCAACCATGTTGTAAAGCAATCGCCATTGGGGAACTTCCATATAAGGAAGGTCATTTGCTTTCCATACACTTACATCAAACCATTGCGAACCGAACCCGCCGACTTTGTTGAGCGCTTTAAAGTCCCGGAGGTTCTTAACGTCTTTATATGCTTCTTTTTGGCTTTTGGGGACTAGAAGGACGCGTTTGCCGACCATACTGTTGGTCAGACCTACGGGAACTGGGAAATAGCGCTTGTCTCTTTGTTGGGATTGGACAAGCCAGAGAACACTCAGTTTCCCTTTTTCAAGCATGGTTCGTTCTCGTAGGTGAGGAATGTCCGTCACTTGTTCGATGACTGCCAAGTGACCGGCTTTTGCCAATGCCGTAGTCAGAAGGTCGACGAAGTAGTTGTGCAATCCGTCAGAATGAGCCGGTACCCTGATGGTCAGATAGTCAGCGTGCGCTTTATTGGTCGTCGTAATCGCCGAGATTAGAATGAATAGTATGACGAAAATTCGGGGAAAAAGCATGAAACACTCCTTACGTCAATATTCTCCAAGGGGGAATGCAAGTCAATAGGGCTGGTTGGAATGGTTTTTTAACTTTGTAAAATAGACCCTTTTGGGTGGTTTCATTTCCCCTTGTCACGCCTCGTCGAGCTTGACTATATCTACGATCTGGCTTACCAAACCACCTCTTTGCCCGCGCTGGACGGGAGTTTTGCGCGTGGTAGATAATTGGAAAACGAGATAATTCCGGGAGATAGGACAGTTGTTCGAGAGCCTGCAAGAAAGACTTGGTAACACTTTTTCGAAGTTTAGCGGTCAGAAGACCCTTGATGAAAATAACATCAAGGATGGTCTGCGTGAAGTGCGTCTTGCGCTTCTCGAAGCTGACGTTAATTTCAAAGTAGTCAAGCAGTTCGTTGACCAAGTCAAGGAGCGAGCCCTCGGTGACGAGGTCATGAAGGGGCTGGACCCGGGGCAGCAGATCATTAAGATTGTCAATGAGGAGTTGATTGAACTTCTTGGTGGCGAACAGCAAGGGTTGGATATCAAGGCCAAGCCTTTAAAGTTGATGATGGTCGGGTTGCAGGGTTCTGGTAAGACCACCAGCTCCGGCAAGCTGGCGATGTTCCTGCGCAAGCAGCACGGCAAGAAACCGTACCTTGTGCCTGCGGACGTTTATCGTCCGGCTGCAATTGACCAGTTGAACACCTTGGCCAGACAGCTTGATGTGCCTGTGTATCCATCCACTACTGATATGAATCCGGTGGATATTTGTAAGGACGCACTGGTCAAGGCCGAAGAGTTGGGTTGCGATCTTATCCTCTTCGATACGGCTGGTCGGCTGCACATTGACGAAGAGCTGATGGGCGAGCTTGTCAATATCAAGAAGGAATGTCAGCCACAGGAAATTTTGTTCGTGGCAGATGCCATGACAGGTCAGGATGCGGTTACGGTTGCCGAAAGTTTTAATGAGAAACTTGAAATTTCCGGCGTGATTCTGACCAAGATGGACGGTGATGCCCGAGGCGGTGCAGCTCTGTCCATCAAGACCGTGACCGGCAAGTCGGTCAAGTTCGTGGGTGTGGGTGAAAAGCTTTCCGAGCTGGAACTCTTCCACCCGGATCGCATTGCTTCACGTATTCTCGGCATGGGCGACATGATGACGCTCATCGAGAAGGCGCAAGGAGAGATCGACGAAGAAGAAGCCAAGGTCATGGCCGAAAAGATGGCCAAGGCGGAGTTCGATTTCGAAGATTTTCTTGGTCATATGCGCAAGCTCAAGAAGCTTGGTTCCATGGAAGGTCTGCTCAAGATGATTCCCGGTATGGGCAACATCATGAAGCAGATGGGCGATAATGTGATGCCCGAAGATGAAATGAAGCGCACTGAAGCGATCATTTCATCCATGACATTGAAAGAACGCCGTCAACCGAAACTTATCAATGCAAGCCGCAAGGAACGCATTGCCAAGGGTTCCGGTGTCAAAGTTGCCGACGTCAATTCGCTTATCAAGAACTTCAAGCAGATGAGCAAGGTCATGCAGTCCATGATGGGCGGCGGCAAAAAGAAGAAAGGCAAGTTCGGATTGCCGAAGTTGCCCGGTTTGGGTGGCGGCAAAATGCCTGATATGGATGCCTTGGGCGGCATGGGTGGAATGCCCGGTATGCCGGGGATGCCCGGAATGCCAGGGATGGATATGGAAGAAGACGGTGGTAAACGTTCTCTTTCCAAGAAGACCCTGAAAGCTCGCAACAAGAAGAAATTGAACAAGAAAAACAAGAAAAAGAAGAAGAAGAAAAAATAGGAAATGAAGACTACCCGTCTTTAATCTATATTAACTTGCCATAAACTCGGCAAAAACGTATTAATCAATTATTGGGAGAATAAGCTCATGGCTATGAAAATCAGACTGACCCGGATGGGTTCCAAGAAGCGTCCCTTCTACCGCGTGGTGGCTCTCGACTCTGCTGCCCGTCGTGATGGACGCCCCGTAGAATTCCTCGGGCATTTCAATCCGATGGTCGAGCCCAACGAAATCGTGCTCGACATGGAAAAAATCGAGAAGTGGTTGGAAAAGGGCGCACAGCCCAGCAACACCGTTCGTTCTCTGCTGAAAAAGGCCGGCAAGTAGCCTCGTGCTTCAACACGCAGGTGGGTCTGTTGACCCTTGCCTGCATGGTCCGGTTCACATTTGGCAGCTCAAGTTCATGACACGCGACGACGTGTCAGCCCCGGAGGTGACGTCATGTTGAAAGAGATGATTGAGTACATTGCCAAGTCCCTGGTGGACAACCCGGACGAAGTGCATGTTTCGGAAGTCGAAGGCGAACAGACCTCGGTAATCGAGCTCAAAGTGGCCAAGGAAGATCTCGGCAAAGTTATTGGTAAGCAAGGCCGCACGGCCCGCGCCATGCGTACTTTGCTGGGGGCCGCGTCCACGAAGGCTCGCAAACGCTCCGTCTTGGAGATTCTCGAGTAGTTTCGGTTAATCGATGACCATTAAGCAGTCCGCCAAGGGTTTTATCCCTGTGGGTGGGGTGGTCAAGCCGCACGGAATTCGAGGGGAGTTCTGCATAAAAAGTTATGCAGACTCCCCGTCCATTTTCGGTGCGGTAGGCGCCCTATATCTTCAGGATGGCAATAAAACTCCGAAGCCCATAACCGTTGTTTCTTGGCGTGAGCATAAAGGACTTGTCCTGCTCACGGCTCAAGGCGTGACCGACCGCGATCAGGCAGATGCCCTTCGTGGCCGGACTGTTCTTGTGCGCGAGGAAGACCTGCCTGAACTCGACGGAGATGAGCATTACCTCTATCAGTTGGTAGGGTGCCGTGTGGTTCTTACCGACGGTTCTGATGTGGGTGAGCTTAAAGGGTATTATGAAACCGGAGAGCAGGATACCTGGGTCATTGTCAATGAAGCCGGGACGGAAATCCTGCTTCCTGCCGTGCCTGAGTTCGTGCTCGACATAGATCTTGACCAGGAACTCATTACTATTGAACCGCCCGAAGGGTTGCTGGATTTGTATCTGAATCCCGAGCCGCCGAAAAAGAAGAAAAAGCGCCGTCCACCCCGCAATAAAAAACCAAAGCAGTCATGAACTACCATCTGGTTTCCATATTCCCGCACTATTTTGATTCTCCGCTTTCAAGCGGCCTTATGGGTAAGGCTGTAGAGAGTGGACTCGTCAATCTTGATTACGTTGATGTGCGTCAGTTCGCCGGAGGAGTCCATAAATCTGTGGATGATCGTCCTTTTGGCGGCGGTCCCGGCATGTTGCTTAAGCTCGACCCCATGATCAAGGCGTTAGATTCAATCGAATCCAAAGGCCGTATCATTATGCTGTCGCCGCGTGGCAAGCCGCTTGATCAAGCCATGGCCCGCGAATTGTCGCAAGAAGAGGATATAACCCTCATCAGTGGCCGGTATGAAGGCATAGATGAGCGTCTGCTTGATCTGTATCCCATTGAACTGGTTTCGGTAGGAGATTTCGTGCTCAACGGCGGTGAGGCTGGCGCTGTCTGTCTCATGGAGTCCGTGTCACGTCTTTTGCCCGGTTTTATGGGACATGAGGACTCGGGTGAAGAAGAATCCTTCTCCGCAGGTTTGCTGGAATATCCGCATTACACCCGCCCTGATGATCACGAGGGATTGAAAGTGCCGGACGTTTTGCGGAGCGGCGATCACGGCAAGATTGCTGACTGGCGGAGAGAGTGCAGTCTATCGACCACGTTGAGCGATCGTCCGGACATGTTGCCCGGCGCCCGATTGACAGTGGAAGACATAGATTTTCTGCGAGAACAGCCGCGCACCCGTTTGGGGCGTAATTTGTATATCGCATTGTGCCATTATCCCGTGGTCAACAAGTTTGGTGAGAAGGTCGCTGTTTCGGTGACCAATCTCGACCTGCATGACATGGCGCGGGTGACTCGCAGTTATGGGCTGGGTGGCTTCTACGCAACAACGCCCATCGATGACCAGAAGGCCTTGGCTGACAAGCTCCTTGGTCACTGGAAAGATGGCGCCGGAAGTCTGGCCAACCCGGATCGTGCCGAAGCTTTTTCCAAGGTAAAGGTTTTTGACGATATCGATGCCGCTGTCCTTGACATCGAGGCGCAAACAGGGCAATGTCCCCGCCTCGCGGCCACTTCAGCACGGCTGGATCGTCGCAAGAAAGCTGAGCCTGCAATGACATATAAAGAGTTGCAGGGATGGCTTGCCAACTCTCCGGTTTTATTGATTTTTGGAACCGGACACGGTTTGGCGGAAGAAGTCCTCTCCAAAACCGAAGGCGTATTACGCCCCGTGAGGTATTTGGATGACTACAACCATCTGTCGGTTCGAAGCGCGGTTGCTATTATTGTCGACCGGCTTGTCGCAGATGAGTACTAAGAATTTAGGAGATTATCATGGACATCATCAAGAAAATTGAAGCCGAACACATTCGTTTGGATATGCCCGCTTTTAAGGCCGGTGACACCGTCAAGGTTCACTACCGTATCATCGAGGGTGAGAAAGAACGTATCCAGGTTTTCCAGGGTGCAGTTCTTCGTCGTCGTCGCGGTACCACCAACGCTACCTTCACCGTTCGTAAGATTTCCGATGGTATCGGTGTCGAGCGTGTGTTCCCCATGAACTCCCCCTTCATCGACCGTGTCGAAGTGGTCTCCGAGGGTAAAGTTCGTCGTAGCCGTATTTACTACCTGCGTAACCTGCGCGGTAAGGCTGCACGCATCAAGTCCAAACAGATCTGGGAATAATTTTCGGATAAGCGGGCGTCTGCACCGCCGTTCGGAAATTACAGACCCTTGCGTATGGGAATACGCGGCGGTCCTGAAATTTCTTTCGTCGGCACATACCACCCACTTCTCCAAAAATTATCGTGATTTTGTTGCGATATATATGCCCGGAGTGTCTTTTGACACTCCGGGCTTTCGTGGTTTGAGATTCCGCAATCCTGTTTTATTTGGTTTCATAGTGAAACTTCGCCAAAGGCGACAAGGGGATTCCAAAGGGTCTAGCCCTTTGGCCGCCGGAGGCGAAATCACCTGACAATGCCGCGTGAGCGGCTTCCCCTTTGATTTTCAGTTGCCGCAACGTCTGCTTTGAGGCACAAATGGCGCGGAGGATTTCATGAGTCAGGTGACGTTGTTTTCTGTTGATGGATTTACCGCTACCGAGATTGCGGGTGTGGATGAGGCTGGACGAGGTTGTTTGGCTGGTCCTGTCGTGGCTGGGGCGTGTATTCTGCCTGCGGAGTATGACCTGCCAGGAATGACGGACTCCAAACAGCTTACAGCCGCCAAGCGCGAAGTGCTATATGATCTCATTCGCGAACAGGCCGTGGCTTGGGCTGTGGGTGTGGCATGGGCGCCGGAAATCGACGATATCAATATTTTACAGGCGACCTTTCAGGCCATGGGACGTGCCGTGCGTGGTATGAAAGCCGAGCCAAAATTCCTTCAGATTGACGGTAACAAGACTATTCCTCCCTATGCCTTGCAGTGCGATATCCCGCAGGAATACGTCATCAAGGGTGATGGCAAGATTCCGGCCATCTCGGCTGCATCCATTATGGCAAAAACCTTTCGTGATCGGCTGATGGTCAAGCTTGCCAAACGGTATCCGGGCTATGGCATCTCCAAGCATATGGGATATGGCACCAAAGACCATATGGCCGCTATTCAGAAACTCGGTCCGTGCCGACAGCATCGTCTGACCTTCCGGGGCGTGAAGCCCGAGCAAAAAATTCAAGAGCAAGCCAGCCTGTTTTAAACCGGCTTTTTCCTTTCACTTTCTTCATCGACTTTTTAAGCGTGTTATATTTGCCATGCTGCTCGTTGTTTCGAGCTGTATGGCATGGTATACTGCGTTCTATATATGCGGTGAAATCTTGGGTCAGAGACAGGGAGGGGCGATGAACGATCGTCAGAAAAGAATAGTCACTGTGTCTAAAGTACTTGTCGTTGCGACGGGATTGGCGTTGGCTTTGCCGGTTGCGACGCTCGGGGCTGCAATGTGGTCTGATCACATAGTGCTCTTAACGCCTCTTGCTTTCGGTTGTGGTGTTATCGGTGGCTTTGTGAGCATCCAACAACGATTGCAGGGTATCAGTGATGAAGAGCTATGTCTGTTGTCGGAGTCTTGGACGTCGGTTTTTATCATACCGCTTTTCGGTGGCATATTTGCGTTGGTTCTTTATGTACTTTTTATGACTGAGATTCTCAGTATTGCGATTTTTCCCAAATTCTGTCTCCCTCCTTTCATTGGGCTTCGCGATTACGATCTGGTCAGCTATGTGCGGGAATCATATCCCGAAAGTGCTCCTGACATGGCAAAATTGATGTTTTGGACTTTTGTAGCGGGCTTTTCCGAACGATTTGTCCCGCAGGTGATTCAATCAGTTTCAAGTCAGGCGACCAATTTAAGATTGGAGAGTGCAACAACACCTGCGCCCAGTCATGTTGGTCGGTCTGTCGGTGTTGGTGCGAAAAGAAGGCCGCGGCCTGTTCGTGTGAAGTTGTTGGGGAAGAAGAGGAAGATGCCTCCGGCGGCTTAAGAACCCTTTGAAAAGGGTTCTTAAGAATCTCCTAAACTTTTTGTGTCGCCTTCGGCGAGGTTTTTGATAATTAGAAAACCTCGATAGTATAATGCTATCGAGGCTCTTTTGATCGGTTAGATGACAACCCTTCGCCGAAGGCGACATGGGATTCTTAAGGCCCTCGGCCTTAAGCCGTCGGAGACGAAATCATCAAATAATTCCGCCAAAGGCGGCTTCACAATCTTTCCTACTTGTACGCTGCCAACTGGCGGGCTGTGTCGCGGGAAATATCGCGGTCCTTGAGATCCTGCTTCTTGGAATGGACGTTTTTGCCTCGGCCCAGACCAATCTGCACTTTGACCTTGCCGCGACTGAAATACATCTTCATGGGAATTACGGAGAGTCCTTTTTGCTCAGTCTTGGCCTTGAGCATGGCTATTTCCTGCTTGTGCAGCAACAACTGGCGAGGACGTTCCGGGTCGTGCTGATCATATACACCGGTCTTGTCATAGGGCGCGATGTGCACGCCTATCAGATAGGCGGAGGCGTCACGGAATTGGACGTAGCCGTCCTTGAACGAAACCTGCCCGGCACGCAATGATTTGACTTCACTTCCAACCAGAGAGATGCCAGCCTCGAAAGTTTCGAGGATCTCGTATAACCGACGGGCCTGCTTGTTGGTGCCAATGGTATTTGCTGATACTTTTCTTTTGTTCTTTTTTGCCATGTGATTCGCCTAGGAAGGCAGCTCGTCGTTTTCCAGTAGGGACGAGAAAAAGGATACTTCTTCTGGGAAGTGTTTGAAAACATTGTCCATTACCAGATTATTAATGCGGCTGACAGTGCGGCATTCCAGCACGTCTTTAAGGAGAATTCGGCAATCGTGCATGTTGATTTGCCGGATAATCCGCTTGATGCCGGGAATGGCCTGTGGGGTCATTGAAATGGAGTCGATGCCCATGCCGAGTAGAATGGGTACGCAGAACGGATCGGACGCCACTTCGCCACAGAGCGACACTTCTATGCCGGCCTGATGGGCCGCGTCAACTACCAATTTGATGGCGCGCAGAGTGGCGGGATGGAGCGGCTGGTACAGGTAGGATACATGCCGGTTTGTTCTGTCCACGCCGATAGAGTACTGAATGAGGTCATTGGTACCGATGGAAAAGAAATCGACCTCGTGCGCCAGGAAGTCGGCGATCATGACGGCTGCTGGCAACTCAATCATGGTGCCTACGGGCATATTCGGGTTGTAGTCGAGACCTTCACGGCGCAGTTCCGCCTTGGCCTGAGCAAGCCATGCCTTGGCCTGACGCACTTCCTTGACCCCTGAAATCATGGGGAACATCATGGAAACGTTACCGTAGGCCGAAGCCCGCAGGATGGCCCGAAGCTGGGTCTTGAACAGCTGTGGATTTTTGAGGCAGAAACGGATGGCACGCAGTCCCATGGCCGGATTTGCTTCGTTCAGTTCACCGAAAGAAGCGATAAATTTGTCAGATCCAAGGTCCAGTGTACGGAAGACTACCTTTCGTGGATACATGATGGAAGCGAGGTCGATATATTTCTCGGTTAACTCTTCTTCCGTGGGCAGTTCTGTCCTGTTCAGATAGGCGTATTCCGTGCGGTACAGACCGACACCCTCGCCGCCGTTGTCCAGAACCGCGGCCACTTCCTCCACCAATTCGATGTTGGACAGTACCTGAACGCGCGAACCGTCAAAGGTTTCTGCCGGGAGATGGCATTGGCGTTTGATCTTGCGGGAGTACGTTTCGAATTTGGCGGCCCGTTCGGTGTAATCTTCGAGTTCCGATTCGGTGGGATTGACGATGATTTTCCCAGCCAATCCATCGATGATGACCAGATCGCCGTCACGTACTGAGTCTTCAAGCTTGTCCACACCCACCAGAGCGGGGATAGCCAAGGAGCGGGCCATGATGCCGGTATGCGAGGTCTTGCCGCCGCGGACAGTGGCAAATGCCATGATTTTGTCGACCTGCAGCTCGACGGTGTCGGCAGGTGTCAGGTCATGGGCCATGATGATGGCACGACCAGAGATGGCGGTCAGGTCGGTTTCAACACCCATAAGTTTGGTCTGAACTCTGTCGGCCACCACACGCACGTCCTGCATGCGTTCGCGAATATATTGGTCATGGATGGCTCCGAATGCCGCTTCCTGGTCGGCCACGGCTTTTTCGAGTGCCCAAGCCGCGTTCAGTCCGAGTGATTTAATGTACCCTTCGGCTGTGCTGGAGAGCTTGGGGTCCTTGAGCATCATCAGATGAGTGTCGATAAGAGACCCGTGACTCTTCAGTTCCTCAGGAACCTGCTCACGGATAACAGTCAGTTCGTTTTCGACTGTGGTGAAAGCGTCCTTGAGACGGATGATTTCATCAGGCACCAAAGCCGCTGCCACTGTCTGCCGGGGCAGGTGTGCCATGTGGTTCCGGTTGACGAAATAGGCCTTGCCAATCGCTATGCCTGTGGCAACCGGTATGCCTGTGATAATCGCGCCAGCCATTTATCCCTCGAATTTGTTTTTGAACAGTTGTTCGAGCCGCGTGAGCGCCTCTTCGGCATCTGCTCCTGCTGCTCGTAGTTCGAGCACGTGGCCCGGTTCGGCGGCAAGGGTGAGGATGTCGAGAATGGACTTGGCATCCGCTTCCTGGTCCTGATGGACCAATGTGATAGCGGATTCAAAGGACTGTGCCTCTTGGGCAAGACGACCAGCGGGACGGGCATGGAGTCCGTTTTCACTGGCGACAATTACTTGCCGGGAGATAAAATCTCCTGTGGCCGAGTCTGTTGTGGTTTCGTCCGTCATATATATACCTACCTATTCAAACCTTTTTTATGTCTGATTGAAAGGAAAATCACAAGGCAAATCCAGTCCAGCCTGTTTCGTTGATCCAAGTGAAAAGATCGACGAGGCCGACAAAGACGGCCACGGCCAGTACGCGGGACACTAATCCCGTTCGTACAAAACGGCCAAACAGAAGTAATGCACTGACGCCAAGCAAAAGTTCCCACCATTGATAGGGGCGTGGCCAGATGAGCGTCCAAAGCCAGAGAAGCAACGCTGCATTGGCGTATTTGACTCGACGTCCCCAGTTGATCAGATCCCATTGTTTGAGTTGTTTCAGAAATTTAAATCCCTGACGTACTCCGCAGGTGAACGTATAGATGCGGAATGCCTGTAATGCCGCGAGGAACAACAGTCCAATGGCAAAAGCAAGGTGAGAGTAACCACTGAGCAACAAGCAGATGGACAACATTGCCCAGAAAATCAGCAAGCTTCCGGCGAAAACCGAGTCTCCGATGGCGGATAGGGAATACGATGTCGTATCTTTGACCTTTGCCAGCATTTTGGGTGGAAAATGGTCAGTGGCAATGGCTTGTTCCACGTTGAGCAAGATGCCGACAAGGCATGGCGTCCAGAAAGGATGGGATTGATAATGTCGGACATATCGCTTGAGGGCCGCTCGGAGTTTTTTAGGGTCAGAGTGAATGGCCGTAAGTCCCGGTTGCATGGCGTACATGAGACCGATGTTTTGCATGCCACGTGTGTTGAATCCCGCACCAGCCAGATAGCAGCGCATGAAGCTGCGTACAAAGGCCATGGACTTTGAGTCCGTATGGAGGGGGAATCCTTTGACGTGCATGATGAATTGGCTATCGTTGCCCTGGCAGAAGGTTCAAACGGATAAGGTACTTGCAACAGGCTACGGCGGCCACAATTTTGATGGCGTCCCATGGGATAAATGGAACCACGCCCGCCATGAGAGCTTTATGCCAGCTTAAATTCAGGGCGAATTTGAGCCACGCTGCGCCAGTGGAATAGACGGCCAGAAGTGCTCCCAATCCCCAGATGAGTCCCATGACCCAATGCAGGTTCGGGCTGGCTTTACGGGCCATGCCGCACATCCATGCAGAGATAACGAAGCCGAACAGGTATCCGCCCGTGGGACCGATCAGATGGCCAAGGCCGGATTTGCCGCCGGAAAACACTGGCAGTCCGATGGTTCCGGCCAGCAGATAAAGGCCGACAGCCAACACACCGCGTTTGGGGCCGAGTATATATCCGGCTAGAAAAATAAAAAAGGGCTGCATGGAAACAGGCACTGGGCCGATGGGCACGACAAGGTATGCCCCTGCGCCGATCAGTGCGGCCATGAGCGCGGTCCAGACAAGCTGGTGGAGGTCCATGAGAGAATCGTTCGTCATTGCGGATTACTCTGTTTCCGGTTGTAAACCGGCATGGTCAATATCCTCAAGGTCAGATGTCACGTTGCCACCTTTAACAGTCAAATAGTCGCCGACCATCAGACCGTTCACGCCGGAACCGAGCAGTTCGGCCTTGCGATTTTCTCCAAACACGGTCAATCGGCCACCGCAGATGCGCAGGGCGCGGTCCGGTAATAGGAACCTGTATAAGGCCACGAGCTTGAGGGCTTCTTCCGGGGCCAGAGGTTTCCTTTTTTCAAGCGGAGTCCCTGTTATGGGGTGCAAAAAATTGATCGGTACGGAATGCACACCCAGTTCATTCAACAACAGGGCAAGTTCAACCCGGTCGTCCCACGACTCTCCAATGCCGAAAATACCACCGGAGCAGACATAAAGTCCGGCCTTGATTCCTGCCTGAACAGCGGCCACATCCTCAGCGTATTCGTGCGTTGTGCACATTTGCGGAAAGAACGAAGCCGATGTTTCCAGATTGTGATGATAACCTTTCAACCCCGCATTTTTCAATGCTTTTAATTGGGCTGGTTTTAAAATGCCCGGAGAGAGGTCTGGAGCCATGCCGAGTGCGGCCACTTTTCTGACCGCTTCGGTAAATCCGGCCAAGTCGCGTTCGCCGACCAACTTGCCACTGGCGACGATGCCGAATCGGGTGACGCCATTCTTTTGGGCAGAGGCCGCCGCTGTGGCGATCTCATCAGCAGGAAGTAAAGGATATTCCGGGCTTTTGCCGCCGTGATGGCCGGATTGAGCACAAAAAGAGCAGTCTTCCGAGCATGTGCCGGATTTAGCATTAATGATGGCGCACAGGCTGACCTGTGTGCCGAATCGGGCTGTTCTGATAGTGTGGGCACAGGTCAGCAATTCACCCAACCTGTCAGAGGGAAGGGTAACGATGTATCGAATATCGGAGTCCGCAAGGGGGTGTCCGTCAAGGACTTTGCGGCATATGGCGTGTAAACTCATAGGGATGCCTTTGGCTGGAATCGTTGGCCGCGCACTGTTTTTCCTGCGGCCAGCACGCTGTTTGTGTGACAGGCACAAGGATAAGTCAAGTTGAGCGAAAAGCTGCACTTTTCGTTATGTGAAAAATAGAATTTGAAAAGGCTATTGACCCAACGCGAAAAAGGGATAGAATCTTGGTTGGAAATTTGAGGAGGTACTTTTTATGTATTTGGAATTATTCTTTTTTGGTGTGATCTTACCCTTTGCGTTCGTCGCATTGTTCATGGGTATGGAACACTCGTTTTCAGCACACTTTTTGAAAAAACATTCTTTCTTGCGCCGTTGGACAGCTCGTTTCTGCAAACGGTACCCCGTCTTGTGTGATGACGACGCTACCTTCTACTGCTTTTTCAGGAGAGATGCTTTTCATCGTAGATGATTGACGCGTTGACGCTCTCTTGAAAAATCAGAAGGCCGGAAGCCGGGATTATCCCCGCTTCCGGCCTTCCGTTTTTATCAAGTTTTTTTAGTCGCGCATGGCGGCATACACTTCTTTTGAAGTCCAACCAGTCGCTCTGTCTGCCACTCGTCTGGCGATCTCCTTGGGCTTGCCCCCGTTTTCGGATTCTTCCGCAAGCATGTCGGCAATTTTGGTTGCATCGGTGCGGCCTGTTTCCTTGGGCGGAGCGATGATGACGGTCAGTTCGCCGCGCAGGTCAAGGTCCATATTCTTGATGGAGCCAAGCGTGCCCCGGATAAATTCTTCATATTCCTTGGTCAGTTCCCGTGCCACGCAGAATTCTCGGTCGCCCAGTATTTCAAAGGCGATAGACAGTGTTCCGGTGAGTCGGGATTTGCGTTCGAAAAAGACCAGTGTGGCCCCGGTGTCACGGTGGGTTTCGAAAAGCTTTTCGGTGTGGCTCTTCTTGCGTGGGGGAAACCCGAGAAAGGTATAAGGCAAGGGCGGCAAGCCGCTGGCGGACAATGCCACCACAGGTGCGCTTGGTCCCGGCACCGGAGAAACTCGGATGTCGCTATCACGGCAAGCGCGGACCAATGTGAAACCGGGGTCGGACAAGAGCGGGGTTCCGGCGTCGGAGATAAGAGCCACTTCAAGGCCTTCTTCCAGCAGATCGAGCACCTTGGGTATCTTTTTGTCTTCGTTGTGTTCAAAAAAAGACATGAGTCGACCATGTCGTTCCAGTTCCAGCCGTTTGAACAGTAGACCGGCCCGGCGTGTGTCCTCGGCCAGAATAACGTCCGCTTCGGTCAGTATGTGCCGTGCGCGTGGCGATAGGTCGCCTGTGTTGCCCAGTGGGGTGGCTATCACCCAGAGTGTGCCGGTATCGTTCATATTCCCATTCCGCTCAGGTCAAATGCGTTTTCACAATGTTCAACATCCATGGATGATCCCGTATCCACCACTGCGGCCAGATCAAATCGACAAGGATCTTCCCACAGGTTGTTTTGCGTCAGGTAATGACTAGCCGCTTTAACCAGTCGGGCCTGCTTTTTTCGGGTCAATCCGTCTGCCGGGGACGCCATGGAATTGGCTTTTCGTGTTTTTACTTCCACGAACACAAGAGTGTCCCGGTCCCGACAGATGAGGTCTAGTTCCCACTGACGATATCGCCAGTTCCGTTCTAGCACGCGAAATCCTTTGGTCTCAAGATACCGCGCTGCTGCGCTTTCGCCCAAATTGCCAGTACGTTTTGATGGCAGAAGTTTTGATAAAAGCCCCATGGGTGGGATTGATAGCACAGGGCGTGATGACTTGCCAGAATGCTTCCCCGGCAGTGAAACATGGTGTACAGTCGTTGCTGGAGATAATATTATGCTTAAATACGCAATGATAGGTGGTGGTCCCGGAGCCTTTGTCGGAGAAGTTCATCGGACCGCGTTGGCCTTGAACGGGCAGGCAAAATTAGTAGCCGGATGTTTTTCCCGAGATCTGGAAAAGACGCGGACGCTCGGCGCAGAATTTGGGTTGGCGGAAGATCGTTTGTACGCCACGCCAGAGGAATTATCCCGGTTGGAAGCCGGCGACATTGATTTTGCGGTGGTGGTTACTTCAAACGAAGCGCACTATCCCAACGTTAAGGCGTGTCTTGAAAACGGTATCCATGTCATGTGCGACAAGCCGTTTACCCATACTTCGGCACAGGCTGAGGAGTTGGTGGAGCTTGCCCGCGACAGGGGGTTGTTTCTCGGCGTATCTTATACCTATGCTGGTTATCCCATGGTTCGGCAGATGCGGGAAATGATTTTGCGTGGTGACATCGGTGCGGTCCGATTCATCAACTGTGAATATCCGCAGGGGTGGCTGGCTGAGATGTTGGAAACAACCGGGCACATCCAAGCAGAATGGCGGGCTGATCCGGTGCGGAGCGGAGGAACCTTATCGCTTGGCGATGTCGGTTCCCACATTGAATATCTCGTGCCGCACGTGACCGGTTTGAAGGTTACGCGACTGGCCGCTCGATTGGATTCATTGGTGGAAGGGCGATTGCTCGACGATAACGGCACCATTTTGACTGAATATGATTCTGGTGCGCGGGGTATGTATTGGTACTCGCAGGCCGCCATCGGCATGGTCAATGGGTTGAAAATTCGTGTTTTTGGTGAAACTGGCGGCTTGGAATGGTTTCAGGAAGACCCGGATATTTTGCATCATATGCCGCTTGGTGAGCCGGCTCGGAAGATTCGGCGCGGAACGCCTGATTTGACGCCGGGGGCGATGGCGTATTCGCATACGCCGCCGGGGCATCCCGAGGGATGGTTGTTGGCGTTTGCTAATATTTATACCTCATTTTGCAACACGTTGGTTGATGGTGAGGCTGTCGATTTCCCGACTGGGGAGGATGGGGTGCGTGGAGTGAGGTTTATGGAGGCTTGTCTTGAGAGTTCGAAGAATGACATGGCATGGATTGATATGACGTAATTCTTTTTGAGTTGAAGCAGTCGGGGTTTAAACCCCGACGGGAGATAAGAAGTAATGATGGCCGCTTTCATGCGGCCTTTTTCTTTGAAGATGCGCCTTTGGCGAGAGTCATTGTTGGGTGCTGAAGCACCCAACGTTTTCCATGCCCTGCGCGGGCGGCGGATCTTTTTGGCTGAGCCGCCCCAAAAAGAACCAAAAAACTCGGCTCACGAGCTTGGCCGCCCCCATGATCGGCAGCAAGAATCTGATCCAATCGAGTCGGCTCCATCCTATTAAAAGTATAAGCCCTGCCTCACTTGTTATCCATTAGTTTAAGACCAATAGCCTGATCCCCTGACGAGAGCCGCCTCCTTCGATTGGTCAGCTTCTAGGCCGCCAATCAAGGGCTGGGTTTCGTCTTCGTCTGGTTGGGAGGGGAAGAAATCGGCTTCGGAGGGAGAGCGGTGTTGAGGTGCTGGAGCACCCCAAGGCCCTTTATGGATAACGAAGATCTTGGAATAAAAAGTAATTACGATGACATGAAAATCAAAAAATATACATGGTTATCGGAGAGCCTAGAATCAAAAATTAACACCTACAACGAGAAATTCCTTACAACGACGAGCAATTGATAGCGGACCTTAGAGCCTGTCCCACGTGGCGCAGCGTAGCCCGACCGAGTCTGTATCACAGACAATCCTGTCGGGCAGAGAAGCCGCGTACAGGCTCTTGAGTCCGTTATCAGGCTCACACCGAAAAGGCGTTTTTTGCCTCCTTTTTTTCGCCTCAAAAAAAGCAGGTCGCCGTAAAGGCGAAACCTTTGGAATAATACCGTTTGCATTTTCACTGCGAAAGCACGCAACGCCCCTCAAAAAACGAAGCCCCTCTCTTCTCTTCTCTTTTCTTCATTCTTCAAACCGTTATTCAAAGCAGATTGACACCCCCCCCATCACCCTCGTAGGTTCATTCCATGTCCAAATACGCCCCCTCCCTGACCAAAGCTCATCAGGCTTTTTTGTCTGACCTCTTCTCTCATGACGGATGCGTCCTGTCTCCCGAAGGCCTCGCTGTCTTCTCTGCTGACGCCAGCGGAGAACGAGCCATGCCGTGGGCTGTTGTCCGGCCTGAAACACGCGAGCAGGTGCAGGAACTACTCAAGTGGGCCGATGTCGAGCGTATGCCGATTTATGGCCGCGCACGTGGCACTGGTCGTGTAGGAAGCGCCGTACCGAGCCTTGGTGGGGTGGTTGTGTCCATGTTGCGCATGAATCAAATTTTGGACGTGAATGAAGACGATTTTGTGGCCGTGGTCCAACCGGGCGTGGTAACGGCTGATCTTCAAGCTGCCTGTGCGGCAAAGCAACTTTTCTATCCGCCGGACCCGGCCAGTGTGAAAATCTCCACTATTGGCGGCAATATTGCCACCTGCGCCGGAGGCCTCAAAGCCGTGAAATACGGTGTGACGCGAGATTGGGTGCTTGGAATTGAAGCGGTCCTTCCGGGTGGCAGAGTGCTGCATATGGGTGGCCGTTCCCATAAGGATGTTGTCGGGTTGGACCTGAAACGCCTTTTTGCCGGAAGTAATGGCACGCTTGGATTGTTCACGGAACTGACGGTCAAACTCATTCCCTTGCCCGAAGCTTCGGCTTCGGTGCTGGTCGGGTTTTCCGATTTGGCTTCATCCATGGAAGGAGCCAAGGCCGTGTTTAGGGCGGGAGTCCTGCCTGCGGCCTGTGAATTTATGGATGGCCCCACCATTCAGGCTATCCGTATGGGCGATGATATCCCGCTGGCAGATGATGCCCAAGCCGCACTGTTATTGATGGTGGATGGCACACAAAAAGGCGTGGATGCCGAAGTCCGGCGTATGGTCGCGGCTTTGGAGTCTGTGCATCCTGTTTCAATGGAAGTCGGCAGTGGGGCCGAAGCCGAAGCCCTGTGGGATGTACGGCGATCAATTTCTCCGTCTTCATTCCGTATCAAACCGGACAAGCTGGCCGAAGATATTTCCGTGCCGCGTGGGAGCGTAGGGCTGGCCGTTGCTGCGGCTCATGATATTGGACGAGAGCACGGTTTGCAGGTTCTCTGTTTTGGACACCTTGGCGACGGCAACATACATGTCAGCATCATGCACGATGGGGCGGTGCAGAACGAAGTGGACAGCGCGCATCTTGCCAAGGACGCTGTTTTTCGTATGGCGTTGTCGCTGGGCGGCACTATCTCCGGGGAACATGGTACAGGCCTTACCAAGGCGTCTTTTGTGAGCGAACAGTTGTCAGTGGATGAATTGCAATTAATGGCCGATATCAGGCATGTTTTTGATCCCAACAGTATCATGAATCCCGGCAAGGGGCTGTAATCCGTGTCCGGTGAGTGCATCCTGTGCGGTAAATGCCTTGAGGTCTGTCCGCTCCTTCGGGCAACCGGACGGGAAGAATTCGGGCCTCGTGCCAAGGCAGACCTGTGTCGTATTTTGTCTGAAGATCCGAATTTATTGTCCGAAACCGATGTCGCCAAACTCGCTGGGCTCTGTCTTGGTTGTGGGCGGTGCCGGGAAGTCTGTTCGCAGGGCGTGGATGTGCCTGCATTGGTGGCGGGCTTGCGCGGTGCTCACCCGGATTTCAAGGCATGGCTGTGGAAGACATGGTTGATGCAGGCGAAAAAATTATGGTCGCCCGGTTCTGCGGCGGCCAAACTCGTTCCAGAACAGCTTGTCCCAGAAAAGCTCGGCCCCATGCTCAAAATGTTGGCTGGTCTCAAGGGCGAGTCAGGATTGGAGCCATGTCTGGAAGTAACTTCTTTCCCCGACACCTACCGGGGTAAGAAAATGCTCCTGTTCGCAGGCTGCACCGCCAACTTTGTCCAGACCCGCTGGCTTATGACCGCGCTCAAGTTGTTGGACGGACTGGGAGTGGAAGTCCTGCCCGGTGATTTCAAATGCTGTGGTTCAGGCCTGAAAGCTGCCGGATTCGCAGATGAGTCCGAATCTATGGTTGCCTACAATGTGCAGGTCTGGCGTGATGCCGGACACCCCCCGATTGTGACGTTCTGCGCCTCATGCCACGCTGGTCTGCAAGCCTATGAAGGGTGCTTTGAGAGCTTGAAAGAACAGAAAATGTGGCAAAATATGCTTTTGCCTCTATCGAATATTTTACTTGATACTCCCTTCGTGTTATCGCACAACGTGCCGAAAACGTTGGCGTATCATCAGCCGTGTCATACACGAGGTGATGATTCGGATCATGCATTGCTCAATGGTGTCTTCAAAGACCGAATGGTCGGGGTAACAACCAAGCAATGCTGCGGTTTCGGCGGGGTCATGCGTTTGGCAGCACCCGGTCTCACCGACCCGGTCAACCAGCAATGCTGGGAAGCGCTCGCAGGAGCGGATGTCGTCATTACAGGCTGTTCAGCCTGCGTGACCCAACTGGCAGCAACAGCCCCTGACGGCGTCAAAGTGGGGCATTGGTTGGAACTTATCAAGTAGGTACACATGTCGGGTAAAATATCACCTTTTGAAGTCGGTCGGCAGGCAATTTCATTGATTGAAGTTTGTCCTAAGTTGTTTCTTGGAGCTTTTGTTGTGAGTCTGGTCGTGGGAGGCCCTTTTCCGTTCTTTCCAATTGATGGTTTTGCCGACTGGCCGGTTTGGTTGAAAGTTTACTCACCTCTCTCTCTAATTTTTAATTATTGGCTTTGCATCGTTGTGTATCATTTTGCGATCAATACCTTACGACAACGTGATATACGACTGGTGCCGAAACAATCGATCAAAAAAGTTCTTTATTCTTTATGGAAGACGTTTTTACTGCTGTTTGTCGCTGGAATTCCTGGTATGGCATTAACGATTGTTTTGTTGGTTCCGTTGTATGTTGCCTATCCTGAAGGGCTTTCAACAGATGTTGAAATTTGGACTGGTAGCGTGGCTGCCTTGATAGGTTTTGGACTGGTTCTCACTAGGCTGTGGGTGCCATTTGTCGCTATTGGCGTGGATGAAAGCGCTTCTTTCAAGCGGTCTTGGCGTATGAGTAGAGGCCATACTTTTCGGATTTTCTTTTTCTTTTTCCCGTATTCTATAATGACCCTTTTTTGCTCAAGCCTCATTCCTGTTTATTCGGGGGAAGCGACTATGCCTATCTTAGTAGTTGTGTTGTCGTTTGCCGCAACAATTTTTAATTGGGTTCTTTTTTGGTTCTTGGAAGCTGTTTTCATTATTTGGTATGAAAGACTTCAGATGCGATACAACGCTTCAATTGCTTCAGTTGAATTATCCAAAAATATGGTTGTAAATCAATTGCATCAAAGGAAAAGTGGTATTTTTGAAGACAGTATTTTTCAAACTGAATCAGAGTTTGAATACGACGAGTTTTCAAAAAAAAGTAAGTGATTTGAAGTTGTTGTGCTTTTCTGAAGCGGTCAATTGCGTCTGGTCCGAGAAATTGTGGTTACATCATGATTTTTTGAAGCGAGAGCAGAGTTCGATGGGCCCTTCGAATTCGGAACGGTCCTTTAATACATAGTCACGAATCAATGCCTGGTTGACTTTTCTCAAAAGCCGCCCCTTTTACGGGCGGCTTTGTTTGTGGTATCTCACTGACCGCCGGGAAAAACCGCGATTTCACACGTCTGTCGCGTTGACAAAGCGGATTCCGATTATATCATGCTTCACAGTGCCACGGTGTGAATTTGCCGTGTGCCTTTCCAAGATCGCATAAGACTCCCAGGAGACCGTATATATGCTGAAATTCCTTTTCGGTTCCAAAAACGACCGATACCTGAAGAAGATCAAGCCCCTTGTCGAGCAGGTGAATGCTTTTGAGCCGGAAATGCAGGCGTTGTCTGATGCCGACATTCAGGCCAAGATTGCCATGTGGAAAGGACAGGTTGCAGCCGGGGAGAAGACCCTGGATGAGCTGATGCCAGAGTGCTTTGCTCTGGTTCGTGAAGCGGGGCAGCGGGTATTTGATCCACCCATGCGCCACTACGATGTGCAGCTTATTGGTGGATATGTCCTCCATCAGGGCAAGATTGCGGAAATGAAGACCGGTGAAGGTAAGACGCTTGTCGCAACCTTGGCCGTTGTGCTCAATGCACTGTCCGGCAAAGGCGTGCACGTTGTCACGGTCAACGACTATCTCGCTTCCCGTGATGCCGAGTGGATGGGCCAATTGTACAACTTCCTCGGTTTGACCGTGGGCGTTATTGTGCACGGCCTGAACGATCAGGAGCGTCAGGAAGCCTACAACGCTGATATTACCTACGGCACGAACAACGAGTTCGGTTTCGACTATCTGCGTGACAATATGAAATTTTACAAGGAGCAGCTGGTTCAACGGCCGCTCAATTTCGCTATCGTGGATGAAGTTGACTCCATTCTTATCGATGAAGCGAGAACGCCGCTTATTATTTCCGGTCCCGGCGAAAAATCTTCTGGTTTATACCGGCGTATCGACACCATCATTCCTAATTTGATCAAATCTTCGCCCACTGACCCTGAAGACAAAGACGCTATTCCTGATGGTGATTTTGTGCTGGACGAGAAAACCAAGTCCATCACCATGACTGATGCTGGCGTGGAGAAAGTCGAAGGGCTGCTCGACGTGGATAACCTGTTTGATCCGCAACACATCGCACTTCAGCACCATGTGCTTCAAGCACTCAAAGCGCATCATTGTTTCCAGAATGACGTCGAGTATATCGTCAAGGACAATCAGGTTGTGCTGGTCGATGAATTTACGGGCCGTCTCATGCCGGGCCGTCGTTTGTCAGATGGTCTGCATCAGGCCATTGAAGCCAAGGAAAACGTCAAGGTCGAGGCCGAGAACCAGACGTTGGCGTCCATTACTTTCCAGAACTATTTCCGCATGTACGACAAGCTGGCCGGTATGACCGGTACGGCTGACACCGAAGCCGTTGAGTTCGGGCAGATTTATAATCTTGAAGTCATCGTTATCCCGACGCATCAGAAGATGGTTCGTATCGATAATCCGGATTCCATTTACAAGACACAGGAACAGAAATATCAGGCTATCGCCGAGGATATCGAGGATTGTTACCGCCGTGGTCAGCCCGCGTTAGTCGGCACCGTGTCCATTGAGAAATCCGAATTGCTGTCTCGTCTGCTCAAGAAGCTCAAGGTTCCGCATAGCGTGCTCAACGCAAAGCAGCATGAGAAGGAAGCCGAGATCGTGCTTGAAGCCGGACACAAGAAAAAGGTCACCATCGCCACCAACATGGCTGGCCGTGGTACCGACATCAAGCTCGGCGAGGGCGTGCGTGAACTCGGAGGTTTGCACATCATCGGCACCGAACGGCACGAATCCCGCCGTATTGATAACCAGTTGCGAGGCCGTTCCGGTCGTCAGGGAGATCCGGGTTCCTCTCGTTTTTATCTGGCGTTGGATGATGATCTCATGCGACTGTTTGGCTCCGATCGCTTGCAGGGCATCATGGAGAAGCTTGGCCTTGAAGACGGCATGGCCATCGAGAACAAGATGGTCTCAAATGCCATTGAAAAATCTCAGACACGCGTGGAAGGGCATCACTACGAAATTCGTAAACAGCTTTTGGAATATGACGATGTCATGAACCAGCAGCGTGAAGCCATTTACTCTTTGCGTCATGACTTGATGAAGGCCAAGGAAGTGGAAGAGCTGGCTTTGGAATACTCCACTGACCTCGTCGAAGAGATTCTGGAACCCGCATTGGACATGAAGGACCCGGATCAGGAAACCATTGATTCTGTGCGTGCCCGCTTGGAAGAGGTCTTCAACTTTGAACGGTTTGACACATGGAATGATGTCGAGTTGCCGAGCCGGGAACAGGCCGCAGAATGGGTGGACAATATTTTCGCGTACCTGCGTACCTCCACCGGCGAGCATTATCAGGAAATCCTGCGCTACTTCATGCTTGATTCCCTGGACCGCAACTGGAAGGAGCATCTGCTCAATATGGACCATCTGCGCGACGGCATCGGCCTGCGTGGATACGGCCAGAAAGATCCCAAACAGGAATACAAGCGTGAAGGTTTCGAGTTGTTTGCCGAGTTGGTCTACACCATCAAGGAAAACGCCATGCGCGCTTTTTCTCATCTGCGTATCGAGGCTGAAGTCAAGGACGAAGAATTCAAGCACGAAGGTTCCGAGGAACTGGAGTACACTGACCACGAATCCGAGCAGGACAAGAAAGTCTCGCCCGTCAAGAAGGCCCCCAAGGTTTCCCGCAATGCTCCCTGCCCGTGCGGCAGTGGTAAGAAATACAAGAAGTGCTGCGGCTCCTAACCCGTAGTCTGAAGTATGTTGGTGAAAAGCCGGTCCCTTTGTGGGACTGGCTTTTTTTGTGCTGAAATGTGCCAGCCATGAAGGAATGAGTCCCTTTAGGCCCTTATGCGTGCGCGATATGTTGGGTACCAACATATTCCGACTTGAGGAAAAGGAGGGTGGTTTGTCACAATGTCATGTCAACGCAGGGAATCACGGCAGAGAGTCTTGCCATTGCAACGGTACAGAAGGTACAGGTGCCCAATGACAGAAACACATACAGTTCATAAGGCCGAGGAGATGATTGATCCCTTGGCAAATTTTATAATTTGGCCGTTTACAGAAGGTTCGGGATGTCCTGTTTCGGATATTCTTGAGCCACATTTGCATGACTATTTTGCCATTCAGTTTGTGACTGAAGGTAGAGGAGTACATGTTATTGACTTTCAACCCTATGACATTACGCCGAATTCCTTGTACTTCGTGTCGCCCCACCAACTCCATTTGTGGAGGCCCGAGGGAGATTTGAAAGGATATGTCATGGCCTTTACCGAAGACTTTTTGCGTTCGCCGGAATCGCCTGTCGTCAACATGGCGGATTTGGAGTTTTTTTACAGCTCCGCCCATTTGCCTCTGTATCATGCTTCAACGGATCAGGCGGCGGCTTTGCTCGATTTGGTGGAGAAGATGCGTACAGAGTTTGATGGGCGGAATGAGGGATTCGTGTCGGTCCTGCGGGCCTTTTTCCATATCTTCATGGTCAATTTGCAACGCATGTATGTTGAAAGCGTGAGTCTTGATTCCCTCGAGCGGGAACCTGATCTTGTCCGTCGGTTCAAGAAAATGGTTGCTGAAAAGTATCTTTTGCAAATGTCAGTGCAGGACTATGCCGACGCCCTAGGGGTGAGCGTGTCCCGATTGAACTCTGCGGTCAAGGAAGCTACTCGGACCACGCCCGGCCAGATTGTGCGTAACGAGATGGTTATGGCCGCAAAGCGGATGCTTGCCCATTCCGATATGAACGTATCGGAAATCTGTTTTGAACTCAGTTTTGATGATCCGTCTTATTTTGGCCGATTTTTCAAACGGGAGGCTGGGGTCACGCCTTCAGGGTTTCGGGAGCAGATGCGAGAAAAGTACCAGTCTTTTGTACGATAGTTCCTTGTTGCACTGAGTGCGTTTTCCTACCATACAGCCATCAAATGAATGTATGGAGGATTTATCATGACATTGAGTGAAGTGCACGAGGCCATTGCCAAAATAGGTTGCCTTTCCATGACGACGTTGGACGGCGATATCATGCATAGTCGTATTATCAGTGTATGTGGTGGAGACAATGACGGCGTCTATTTCCTGACCATGGATTCCAAGCCGTTTTATCATCAACTCAAGGCCAACCCACGGATTTCAGTGAGCGGTATCTATCCTCATGGCCGCAAGGAAAAAAAGAATTCGGTTGGACAGCCGTATTTTGCTCCGGGTTTTACGTTGCGTATCACGGGAGAAGCTCGTGAAGTGACCCAAGGTAGTATCATAATCAAGGCCGAGGCCGGTGACGAGACAATGCAGTATGTTTTTGAAGAACAGGAGCGGTATCCTGCCATGCGCCTGTTTTGCCTTTACAAAGGCAAGGGCGAAATCTTCGATTATGATTTTGAAGAGGAACACCGTGATCACAAACTGTTACGCTCCCGTTTTTCTTTTGGTGGTGAGAAGCACAATGAGGCTGGTTGCTGGATAACCAATGATTGTGTGAGTTGCGGAGAGTGCCTTGAGGTCTGCACTTTCAAAGCAATTGTTCCCGGTGAACCGTATTCCATCAATGGCCAACGGTGTGATGAGTGCGGCAGTTGCGTCAGTGTCTGTCCGCAGGAAGCCATCGAACTGCCGTTGACCTTGTAATAGAAGGCCTGTCGTTCTTGCCAGAAACAGGGCAACCGCGTACCCATGTCGGTTATGTCGCGTTTTTTGATAGCCCTTGTTTTTTTGCTGACGTGTGCGCCAAGTGTATTGGCCGAAACCGAATTCAGTACGGCCCAGCCTGATCTTTTGCTGACTGCACCGACCAATGTGAGCAAGGAATTACGTCTGGAGACGGCCTTTGATTACGTTGGAAGCGCAGACTTCAGTAACGGGCTTGGCGGCGTGGAAGTGTTTCGTACTTCGTTGTCGGTCGATTATTCGATTTTCAAACTTTCCTATATGGCTTCGGATTTTGCCTGGACGCACACAGAAGGAGTTGCCAAGACCTTTAGTGTTGGGGGGAGTTTGACTCCGTGGGATATCCTGCATGATTTTACATTGCAGGTCCGATTACTCAATGACACTATTGGTGATCGTTGGCGTTATTGGGTCAACGGCGAGGTGGCTTCTTCTTTTGAGACCACCTTTCCCGGTGCCGTGGGTGTCGGCTTTGACGGTGGCATTGCCTATGATTTCTGGCAGGGGTGGATGCTCGGACTGACCGCCAGAACCGTGGCCTTGTCGCCGCTTAGTCAGGACCTTTTTGGTGAAGCGGAAATCGGGTTGGCCGTGGCTGTGTCACAAAAAGCTTTACGTCGAACCTTGCAGTCTTTTGGTTTGTTTGACGACGCACTGGATGGTTCGGATGCGATCAATTTCAGTTTGGCCCTGTCCCGAGCCGAGAAAACGTATCGGTTGGATTCCGACAATTCCTTGTATCAGAGCGGGTATCTCAGCGTTGTTCGTTCCAAGGCCGGTTTGTATTTGGACTATGCGCCCAATGAGGACATCGTCATGTCCATCGGGCCGGAATATCATTACTCGCGAGAATATCGGTTGTACAACTCAGCCGGATCATATCAATCATCACACAAATTGGATAATGCTTTTGGGGGGTATGTTCGGGTCCTGTGGAAGTTCTAGCTTCCATAGGGTAAAAAAAAACGGACAGGCATATGCCCGTCCGTTGAGATTCCGAGTGTTGCAGAAGGATGCTTATCCCTGCACTCCCATATAGTTGACTGCCATGGTCCAGAGCTGTTTCAGTTCGTCTTCCGTCAGGGAGTACCCTTTGGATGAAACGAATTCCGCCATTCCAGCCTGATCCTTGACCTCTTTTGCTTCATTGACCAGAGCCGGGTTGGACATGACGTCATTAACCAGGCGTGTTACTTCATCTTCGCTCACGTGTTCCCTCCGAACAATTTATTTCACTTTGACAACGGTTAAGCTGTTTTTGGGCGATCCTTCCACCATTCTGTCGCTGTATACCATGTAGATAATGACGTCCCGCTTCTTGTCGTAGAATCGAACGACCTGCATGGATTTGAATACCAGCGAGGTGCCCTTCTTGAACACCTTCTCTCCGTCCTTTTTCCCGTTTCGGATTTTCTCCGGCACGGTGATGTCTCCGGTACAGATACATTCGATGGAGGCATCAGACGGGTCTTCGGCCACACCAATCATACCCTTGACCCCACCCTTGCGCGCACGGCTCAAGTAGCAAGTCACGCCCGGAATATCCGGGTCGTCAAAGGCCTCTACCACGATATCGTCATCGCGGGAGAACATGTGGAATACGGTGTCCACCGTGCCGATGGTTTCTGAAGACACGGGAGCGGGTACCACCATGCACACCAGAAAAGCAAGCATCAAAACACGGGTAAGACGGCCAAAAGCCGAGTGACGTTTCCTCAAGGGACAAATGTAGGATTGCATTCCGATATGACTAGCAAGGGCGGGGTAGGAAAGCAAGCGGTTGGGAAATGTGAAGGAGTGTATAGTAACATCTTTTGTTTTGTTGATAAAATGCAAAACGGGAGAAGGAAAGCCCTTCTCCCGTTGAGGTTCTCGAGGTTAATTTTAAAGCTACGCTTTGGCCTCAGACCGTTTTCTTTTTCGTTCTTTGAAGGACTCTTGCAATGAGCAGAGGCAAGGCACGACTACAAGAGTCAGGATAGTGGCGATGCCGAGTCCGAAGATGACGGCCACGGCCATGGGGCCCCACCATTGGGAACTTTCACTCCCTGTATCCAGACGGAAGTTGATGAAGTCGAAGCTTACACCCGTTGCCATGGGGACCAGACCTAACACTGTGGTGATAGCGGTGAGCAGTACCGGGCGGAACCGTGTCAGTCCCGCTTCGATGATGGCATCCCGTGCTTCCACTCCTCGCAGTTTTAATTGTTCATAGTAGTCGATGAGCACGATGGCGTTATTGACAACTACGCCCGCGAGGCTGAGTACACCGACGCCGGTCATGATGACACCGAAGGCTGTTCCCGTGATGAGGAGGCCGACCATGACGCCTCCCAGTGACAGGATAACTGCGGTCAGGATGATGAACGGCGTGGAGATGGAGTTGAACTGCGTGACCAATACGATGAAGATAAGGAACAGGGCGGCAGTGAACGCTGTCTCAAGAAATGAAGACGCCTTGCGTTGTTCTTCCTGTTCTCCGGTAAACTGATAGCTGTAGCCGCGCGGGAATTCGAACTCGGCCAGCCGGGTTTCGATATCAGCAATAACTTCTTCAGCCAGTCGGCCTGATACATCGGCGGACAGGGTGACTACGCGTTTTTGGTCAATACGGTTGATACCGCCCAAACCACCACCCAGTGTCACCGTGCATAAGCTGGTGATGGGGATAGGCTCGCCGTGGGGACCGGAAATCGTGATGCGCTTGATATCTTCAAGCGAATTCCGGTCCTTTTTAGGCAGACGGGCCACGATATCGTATTCATCCTTGCCTTCTCGGTAGACGCCGACCTTGAATCCGTTGATGGCGGTCTTCACGGCACGCGAAATGGTATAGGCGTCCACGCCGAGCAAGGCTGCTTTTTCCTTGTCTACATCTACGCGGATTTCAGGTTTGGCCGCAACATAGTTGTCCTTGAGGTCAACCATGCCGGGTACATCCTTGATGGCACGTTTGATGGCCACGGCCAATGCGCCGAGTTTGCGCAGGTCCGTGCCGTATATTTCAAGATTGACGGGGTCGCCGGTGGGCGGTCCCATTTTTTCTGATTCCGCCTGAATCTCTACGCCACGGATAGCGGCCTGAAGCTTTTCACGAATCTCGCTTGTGATTTCCGAAGAAGGTCTTGAACGATCCTGAATATCCAGGAAGTCGAGTTTGACCAGGCTGTAATGTGTGCCGATTTCATCGGATGAACCGGATTCACCCGTGTTGGCGATGATGTATTCAATATCCTTGTACTCTTTGGTAATATCTTCAACCACGCGGACGATAGCGTCTGAAGCATCAAGGTTGGTGCCGATGGGTGCCTTGATTTTGACGTCTGTACGCTTGGGTTCGGTCGTAGGTAAGAATTCTACACCCTTGCCGAATGCGCCGAAGGCCATGATGGATACCACAAGGAAGCCGAAGGACAGGCCGAGGACCGTGAGCCTGTGATCCAGAGACCATTCCAGAATGGGGCGGTACAAGTCTTTGAAACGCTCCATCATGCGATCAATGGCACTTGGTTTCTCGTTTTCATCGGACTTGGGGATGCCTTGAAACTTGGCAGACAGGACCGGGTTGATGACCAAAGCGACGAACAGGGAAGCGAATAAAGCTATGATAACCGTAATGGGTAGGTAGCTCATGAATTCGCCCATGATACCGGGCCAAAAGACCATGGGAAAAAATGCGCCTACCGTGGTCAGGGTGGAGGCGATGACCGGCCAGGCCACTTCGTCTGTGGCGTCATGGGCTGCCTGAATTCGTGTTTTGCCCATGTGCATGTGTCGGTAGATGTTTTCCACGACCACAATGCCGTTGTCCACGAGCATGCCAAGGCTAAGGATGAGTGAGAACAACACAACCATGTTCAGTGTGATGGAAACAATGTCCAGTACGCTGAATGTGATGAGCATTGATAACGGGATAGCCAGTGACACGAACAAGGCAGACCGTCCGCCGATAAAGGCGAAGACAACGATCAGCACCAACAGCAGGCCCGTGATGATATTGTTCTGGAGGTCGGCAACCATGTTGCGGATATCATCTGATTTGTCGGCTGTCAGGTTGATAGCCAAGGTCGGCGGCAGGATTTCCCGTTCTCCATCAATGATGCGTTTGACTGCATCATTGATCTCGATGATGTTTTCGCCCGCCCGTTTTTTGACTTCGATGGTCACGGACTGTTTGCCGTTGAAGCGGCTGATGGACGTCGGGTCCTTGTAATGATCACGAATGGTGGCGATGTCTCGCAAATAGACGGGCCTGCCGTCTTGAGAATGGACCACAATACGGTCGATTTCATCCGGGGTCTTGAAGTCGGCAGGCACTCGGACAAGGTATTTGGCTTGGCCAATCTCCACGGAGCCGCCGGGGGTGTTGACGTTGGCGTTGCTTACGGATGTGAGCAGGCTGGACAATGGGATATTATAGAAAGCCACGCGGTCCATGTCGAATTCCACATGGATTTCGCGTTCAAGGCCACCGATGATTTTTGCTTCCAGTACACCCGGAACAGCCTCAATGAGGTTTTCCAATCCTTCGGCAAAGACCTTGAGTCTTTTCAGGGTGAACGGGCCGGACAATACCACGTTCAGGATGGGCATCTCCGAGAGATTGACTTCGTTGATGGTGGGATCGTCGGGTAAATCCTGAGGCAGGTCGGGCTTGGCCTGATCCACCTTGTCGCGAACCTTTTGCAGGGCATCGTCAATATCCACGCCGGGGTTGAACTCGACCTTGATGATGGACACTCCATCATCTGAAATGGAAGAGATCTCTTTGGTGCCGGATAACCCTGTGAGTTTGCGCTCGATGGGCATGGTGACCAATGTTTCCATGTCCTCCGGGGCGACGCCTTCAAAGGTCGTTTGTACGAAGATATAGGGAATGGTGATGTCCGGGTCGCTTTCCCTGGGCAGTGATGCATAGCTCGCAAGACCGGCTATGATGATGAAGACCAACAGCACCATGACGGTAGACTGTCGGTTGAGGGCTGCCTTGTTGATGATCATTGTGCGTTCACCTTGGTTCCGTCTTCAACCAGCGTGTGACCGGAGATGATCAGTTCGTCGCCAATGTTGAGGCCCTTGGTAACTTGCGCAAGGTCTCCTTCTACAACGCCGATCTCAATGGTTCGGGCGCGGGCTACGCCGTCTTCATCCACATAGAGCAACCGCTCTCCGCCCTGATTGATAATGGCGTAGAGTGGAGTGGTTACGGCGTTTTTGAGGACGCGGCGTTCCAGTGAAACGCGGGCGAGCATACCTGCGCGGATGGCTCCGTCAGGGTTGTCAGTGAGTACGCGGGTTTCAAAAGTTTTGGACGCAGAGTCCGCCTTGAAGGAAATGAATTCTACCACTCCTTTCCAGACGCGACCGGGGATGGCGTCAACTGTTACGGTCACTTCCAGCCCTTTTTTGATATAGGGGATATCCATTTCAGGGACATTGATGGTTGTGCGGATGACAGACGGATCAACGATGTCCACGAATTTGTCTCCAGCGTTTACTCGTTCACCACGATCAAGGTATAGATGGTTGATAATCCCGGAAATGGGAGCGCGCACGACTCCGTATTCAACGTTGACCTGCATTTCGCGGAGAGAAGCTTCCGAACGGGCTAGTTCCGCTTCCATACGATCGAATTCCTCTTTGGCCAGAACACCTTTTTTCAGGAGTTCGCGACGACGGCGCAACTGTTCGGTGACGAGTTTCTTGGTGGCCTTTGCCTGATCAAAACGTGCACCGCTGGATGAGACATCAAGTCGACCGATAAGGGCATTTTTCTTTACCCGGTCGCCTTCCTTGACGCCGAGCCAGATAACCGTGCCGGAGCTTTCTGAAGATACGCAGACATCGTCGTCCGGTTCGGTTGCGCCGGGAAGGTGGAGCATGTCGATCATGGTGACCGGTTCAACCTTTGCGGTGACCACTCTGACGGCTTTTGATTCGATCATTTTTGCTTCAGTAGGCGTGTCGTTGCAGCCTGTGGTGACGAGCACGACGGCACACAGAGATATGAGAGTCAGGAATTTTTTAAACATTGCATTTCTCTTTGATGGCTTTGAGTCCGCCAAGGGCGAACGTGGTCAAGAAGTCCGTCGAGAAGTCGAGGTCCTCTACGGTCTGTAATGCGAATTTTGGATCATCCATGGCCATGAGGAAATAATGAGTTGTCATGGATGTGGCCGCTATGCAGGCATTGTGGATGACTTCGGGGTCTTCGCAAGGAGATATAAGCTCCTTGATAACGGGATATATGACTTTTTGCTCCAACTCCTTGTGGCACTCGAAGACTTCAGGCTTGTGGTCTTCAGCGGTTAATTCCTGCAATATGAGTCGGACTCTGTTTAATGTGAGACCCTCGGGGTCGTTGTATACGCATAAGGAGCCCAGTTCGGCGTATATGTATTCGCGGAATTTTTCTTCTGGCGTTGTCTTGGTATCCATGCGTTTTTGAAGGTCGGCTTTTTCGACAAACTCCTCCATCCAAAGGGCGAGAACCTTATAGAAAAGGTTCTGCTTGTCGCCAAAATGATAGTTGATGGCTGCGACGTTAACATCGGCAACTGCGCAAATATCGCGAACAGTTGTCTTGTCAAAGCCTCTTTCGCAAAAGACGTCGCTTGCAGCAAAAAGTATTTTGTTCCGTGTGGTTTCCTTGCTCATGATTTCTCCCTACACTCTATTCAATCAGCATTTTAAACGGTGTTTGAAATGCCCGTATAGAGAGACTTGGTGTGCGTGTCAACGAGAAAATGAAACGTTGTTTAAATCAGCGTTTGGTTTGTGCGGGGTGGGGGGCCTAAATACCTCGACGGAACGGGGTGGGGCATGCTACTGAATTTTCAAAAAAGAAAGGGGCTTTTCGGTTTCTTCCTTTTTTCCCGCCCGGCACCCTGACTATGTTGGTCAAGGCCATTTCCCACCGGGCGGTTTTTTCCATTGAAAACCGGGAGATTATAATGGATAAAGTTGACAAGCAGGCCTTGCAGGTCGCCAAGGAAGTGGTGATCAAGTTTATTGAGGTCGGACGTATTTCCCCTTCCAATTTCGGACAAAATTTTGATGTCATCTACAAGGATGTCATGCGTACCGTCACTGGGCAGACTGCCGGAGATGGTTCTCGCGAGGCAGAGCTGGCGGAAAAGAGCGAATAGATGACCAAGCCAGAATGCCAATCCCACACTGGCGCGAGTACCCACGCAGAGCATGGCAAACGGGTGGCCGATATGTTTGGCCGAATTGCCGGATGGTATGATTTTCTGAATCATGCCTTGTCATTGGGGCAGGACATCTATTGGCGTTATCGTTTGGCCAAGGCCGCAAGGCCCGATCCAGACGGTATGGTGCTCGATCTCGCTGCCGGGACCATGGATGTTTCCGTGGAATTGCTTAGGCAATATCCGGGTTGCAAGGTCGCAGCCTTGGATTTCGCACTGCCCATGCTTGAGAATGGCAAGGTCAAGAAGCTCAAGAATGGTCGTGAGTCGCGTATTTTCCCGGTTCAGGCTGATGGGCGAGCACTGCCTTTGCCTGATGAGTCCATGTCAGCGGCCACCATCGCCTTTGGTATCCGCAACATTTTGCCGCGTGAAGATGCCTATGCCGAATTTTACCGGGTGCTCAAGCCTGGGTCGCGACTTTGTATTCTGGAATTCGGCACAGGGTCCAAGCGGGTCTGGAAAGGTCTGTATAATTTTTATCTCGACAAGTTGCTTCCCTTCATTGGAGACCGTATATCTGGTGATCCAGGCGCATATCGTTATCTGGCGGAGACCATCAAGAGTTTTCCGGATGAGCGTGCGCTCGGCAATGAATTGCTTTCAGCGGGATTTGAGCGTGTCTATAATGTGCCGATGATGTCCGGTATTGTGTATTTACATGTGGCTGAGAAGCCCGCTCACACAGTACGGACTGTGGCTCCGAAGGCAGTGGCTGCAAAGAAGTCCACCGCGAAGAAGGGTGCGCCCAAAAAGAAAGCCGCCCCGAAGAAGGCGGCAGTAAAAGCAACGAAAAAGCCGATCAAGAAAAAAACTAAGGGTGCAAAGAGCGCCCAAAAGAAATAACGAGCAGGCCGAGAATAATAGCGGCCAGACCGATGAATCGCAAGAACTTGGGCGGTTGCTCGGCCAGTCGAAGAAGCATGAGCGGCATACGCTCGGCAAAGAGAAAATAGGGGATGCCTTCGAAAACCAAGGCAAGACCTACTGCAAGGATAAGAAGTGACCAGTCGATGTTCATGGCAAATAGATAGCCACAGAACAGTGCCTGTGTCCACCCGAATGGGGTATATGGAGATTAATGAGTATGATTTCTTTTGATGAGTTAAAGAGCAAAGCCGACAGTATCGCCATTGTCGGACTGGGGTATGTGGGGTTGCCTTTGGCCGTGGCCTTGGGACGTCATTTCAGCGTTATCGGTGTCGATGTTTCCGAAAAACGTGTGGCGGAATTGAAGCAGCGTATCGACCGTACCAATGAAGTGGATTTTTCTACGGTTGGCGATGATGTGGATTTGACTTTCACCGCTGATCTGGCCGATTTGGCCAAGGCCCGACTCATTCTGGTGGCTGTGCCGACACCTATCGACGAATTTCGTAGCCCGGATTTGCGTCCGGTCAAGGGTGCGAGCACATCCGTGGGCAAGCATTTGCAACCCGGCTCTGTGGTTGTTTATGAATCCACGGTGTATCCCGGCCTGACCGAAGAGGTTTGTGTCCCGATTCTTGAAGCCGAATCCGGTCTGAAGTGCGGTGAAGATTTTTGGGTGGGGTATTCTCCCGAACGGATCAATCCCGGCGATAAGATTCATCGACTGGAGACTATCGTCAAGGTAGTGGCCGGTCAGAATGAGGAATCAGGCAAGCTGTTGCAGGATGTCTATGGTACCGTCGTCAAAGCCGGAACGCATCTGGCCCCGGATATCCGTACAGCCGAAGCTGCCAAGGTCATCGAGAATACGCAGCGCGATCTGAATATTGCGCTTATGAATGAACTTGCCTTGATTTTTGACACCATGGGCATTGATACATTGGACGTGTTGGAAGCCTCCGGGACAAAATGGAATTTCCTGCCCTTCCGTCCCGGTTTGGTGGGTGGGCATTGCATCGGCGTGGACCCGTATTATCTGACCTTCAAGGCCGAGGCCATGGGATTCCATCCACACGTTATTTTAGCTGGTCGCGAAATCAACGACAATATGGGCAAATTCATTGCTGAGTCCACCATCAAACGACTCATCAAGAATGACTGCAAGATCAAGGGTGCCCGTATTGGCGTACTCGGGCTGACCTTCAAGGAAAATGTGCCTGATCTGCGCAATACGCGGGTGGTCGATATCCTTGAAGAATTGAACGACTACGGCGTGGACATCCTGGTGCATGACGCAGAAGCCGACCATGACGAAGCCCGTGAAGTTTTGGGCATTGAATTGTGTGCACTGGACGAAATACGGAATTTGGACGCATTAATTTTGGCCGTGTCCCATGATGAATACGCGACTATTCCGGTTGCGGATTTGAAGGGGTGGTTTGCCAACCCCGATGCCGCATTGATTGTGGATGTGAAGGGCTTTTTCGACCGCGCAGAACTTGAAGCCGAAGACATCGCTTACTGGCGACTGTAAGGATACCTATGATTTTAGTAGTGACGGCAACCCCCAATGAAATGAAAGCCGTTTTTCCTGGTGCGCCGAGATTGGCACAAGGCGAGACTGTGGAATATGATTTCAATGGCTACTCCCTGCTTTTGGCCGTGACCGGAGTGGGGTTGGTGAACACTTCCCTGACACTCGGCGTCCTGTTGAGGCGGGACGATGTGGACGGTGTGGTTAATATGGGTATTGCCGGGGCTTATGATCTGGATGAATTTCCCATGTTGTCCACCTGTTATTGCTGGCAGGAAACATGGCCCGAATATGGCTTGTTGGATGAAGAGGGGAGTGTTGATCCCAAGGGGATCGGCTTCCCGCAGGGTGAGGCTGACGGACAGACCGTTTGGAATCGGATCAAGCTGAACCCGGTCAATGATGCCGAAGTTATGGGGCTGACATTGGGAGACAAGTGGTTGCGAGCTTCTTCTGTCTCTGTCAGCAGTGTGACTGGTACTCCTGAACGGGCCGGCTGGCTCAAGGTTTCCTGCAATGCCAACGTGGAGAACATGGAAGGTTTTGGAATGGCCTACGGTACCAAACGGGCGGATATGCCCTTTTTGGAAGTGAGGACTATTTCGAATCTGGTTGGTTCACGCGATGCCGAAGATTGGGATTTGAAAGGAGCGCTTAGGCGGCTCGGTGAGGCTGCCGATACGCTTTTTACCGCGTAAAACGGGGCTTGCCCCTCAACCCGCAACCTGACATAGTATTGAGATATGGAAGAACTTTTACGATATTTCCAACGAGAACTCCCTGAAATCAACGGTTTTCTCGACAAAGAGGCCGATCAATTGAATGGGTTGGTCCGGGACGTTGCCAAGCATATTATCGGCTCTGGCGGTAAACGTATCCGGCCTTTACTTACCTTGCTGTTTGCTCGTTCGCTCGGGTATGACAAGGATGATCACCACGCCATTGCCTGTTCGCTTGAACTGTTGCATTCGGCTACCCTGTTGCATGATGATTATCTCGACGATGCCGAGTTGCGGCGTGGCAGACCTGCTGCGCATCTGGTCTTTGGCCGTACCGAGACTATTCTGGCAGGCGATGCCCTGTTGGCCTTGGCCAATGAGATGGCTGCCCGCTATGGTGATGCCAAGCTTTCCTGGTTGTTGGCCAAAGGCACCATGGAAACCGCTGTAGGCGAGATCGAGGAAATAGCTTTTTCCAAAGATCCCTCATTGGACCGGCAGACCTACATGGAAATCATCATCGGCAAGACAGCTCGACTCATTGAGTGTGCCTGTCGATGTGGTGCTGTCTTAGCCGGGGCGACTCCCGAGCAAGAGGATGCAGCCGGTGAGTACGGCTTGAATCTTGGCATCGCATTCCAGTTGGTGGATGATGCTCTGGATTATGCGTCTCCCACTTCCGAGACCGGTAAGCCTGAAGGCGGCGATCTCAAGGAAGGCAAGGTTACATTGCCGTTGATTTTGCTCATGGAAGAAGGTGACACAGCCGGATGCGAAACTTTGCTGGAAGCCCTCAAAGAGAAATCTCTGACAGACGAACAGTGTCAGGACATCTTGGAACAGGTGCGGGATGGCCGATATTCGGAGAAGACTCGTGAAGAGGCCGCTGCGTATGTGGAAAAGGCCAAGGCGTGTCTGGATGGTTTCGAGCCAGGGGAAGAACTTTCCGTGCTCAAACAGGCTGCGGATTTTGTGCTGACCAGAACCAAGTAATTTCAGGCCGGTTCCCAGGCAGGGGACCGGCCTTCTGCTTTTAATAAAATGTGCGGTTGCCTGTCGACATGCCAATGCGCGGCAGCCGGTGAGGAGAGATCTATCATGTTGTGTCGTATCGTCGTTGGACTGAAGCAAGGCGTCCGTGACGTGCTGGGCGAGCGAGTCGCCCGCAAGATCAAGAGTGAACTTGGCATGGACGTTAAAGACGTTCGCATCGTCAATGTTTTTACCCTTGAAGGGTTGTCGCAGGAGCAGGTTGACATGGCTCTGGAGCGTGCGGCTCTGCATGATCCGGTTTTGCATGAAGTGGCGCTCAAGCCGCTGGCGCGTGATTTTGACTGGATCGTCGAGGTAGGGTTCCGCCCCGGTGTGACTGATAACGAAGGTCGTACTGCTCGGGAAACACTGGGTGTGGCCCTTGGGTTGGACAAGGAAGCTCTGGAAGGAGTCAAAGTCTATACCTCAAAGCAGTATCTCATATGCGCTGATATGAACGAGGCCGATATTCAGCATGTCTCCAAGGACCTGTTGGCCAACGAATTGATCCAGCGGTATGAGTACAAGTCTACGGGAATATGGAAGTCCGATCCCGGCTTCGAGGCCAAGGCTGCTCGCGTTACAGGGCAGGCTTCTGACGAAGTGGTCATTATCCCCTTGTCCACCATGTCCGATCAGGAAATGACAGACTTTTCCCGTGCCAATACCTTGGCTTTGTCTCTGCGTGAGATGCATGACATCCGCAGTTACTACGCTGATCCTGCAGTCCGAACCGAGCGTGAGTCCATGGGCATGTCTGTGGACCCCACTGATGCAGAGATTGAAGTGCTGGCCCAGACATGGTCCGAGCACTGCAAACACAAGATTTTTAGCTCGAAGATCAGCTATGAGAATACTGAAACCGGTAAGACCATCGAGCTTTCCAGCCTGTATAAGACGTTTATTCAGGGTTCCACCAAACAGATTCGCGAGCGTAATGCTGCCACACGGGATGGTGGCGACTACTGCCTGTCTGTTTTCAAGGATAATGCAGGTGTCATTGGTTTTTCCGACACCATGAACGTGTGTGTGAAGATGGAGACGCATAACTCTCCCTCCGCCCTTGACCCTTACGGCGGAGCATTGACAGGCATCGTGGGTGTTAACCGTGATCCCATGGGTACAGGTATTGGTGCGAACCTTCTGTGCAACACCGATGTGTTCTGTTTTGCCGATCCTTTTTATGAAGGTGAATTGCCGCCGAGATTGCTGCATCCCCGTCGTGTGTTCGAAGGCGTACGTGAAGGTGTGGAACATGGTGGTAACAAGTCCGGTATCCCCACGGTGAATGGTTCCATCGTGTTTGATGAGCGCTATCTCGGCAAGCCGCTGGTTTACTGCGGTACCATTGGCACCATGCCGGTGACAGTGGCAGGCAAGCCTTCCCACGAAAAATGCGCTTTGCCCGGCGATATCATTGTCATGTCAGGTGGCCGTATTGGGGCTGACGGTATTCACGGCGCAACATTTTCCTCTGAAGAGCTGCACGAAGGAAGTCCGGCCACAGCCGTCCAGATTGGCGACCCTATTACTCAGCGTAAGATGTATGATTTCCTTATGCGTGCCCGTGATCGCGGTCTGTATAACGCCATCACCGACAACGGTGCGGGTGGCTTGTCCTCCTCTGTGGGGGAGATGGCCGAGGATTCCGGTGGATTTGATATGGATCTTGCCAAGGCTCCGCTCAAATATGACGGGTTGAAGCCTTGGGAAATTCTTATTTCCGAAGCGCAAGAACGTATGACCATGGCTGTTCCGCCTGAGAAGTTGGATGAATTCATGGCCCTGTCCATTGAGATGGACGTCGAATCCACAGCCCTCGGTCATTACACTGATTCTGGCAAATATCTGGTGCGTTACGGCGATAAGATCGTTACCTGTCTGGATATGGAGTTTTTGCACAACGGTGTGCCGCAGATGGAGTTGACCGCTATTTGGGAACGACCTGAATTTACGAAAGATGAAGTTCCGGTTCCTGAAGATCAAAGTGGTTTGCTTAAGGATATGCTTGGCAGACTCAATATCTGCTCCAAGGAATACGTGGTCCGTCAGTATGATCATGAAGTCCAAGGCAAGTCCGCCGTCAAACCCATGGTGGGCGTCAAGGCTGATGGCCCGTCCGATGCCGGTGTAATCCGTCCTGAATTCGGCACGGACAAGGGCTTGGTCGTTTCTCATGGTATTTGTCCGCAATTCTCTGACTATGATACCTATTGGATGATGGCCAACGCCATTGATGAAGGCATTCGTAACGCGGTGGCCGTTGGTGGTGATGTCAATTACATGGCCGGTTGCGACAACTTCTGCTGGTGCGACCCTGTTCAATCCGAGTCAACTCCTGACGGTCATTACAAGTTGGCCCAGCTGGTGCGCGCCAATCAGGCTTTGGCCCATTACTGCCTTGGTTTTGGTGTCCCGTGTGTTTCCGGTAAGGACTCCATGAAGAATGACTACAAGGGCGGCGGCCAAAAGATTTCCATTCCGCCGACCGTTCTGTTCTCTGTCATCGGCGTTATCCCGGACGTGAACAAGTGCCTGACTTCGGATTTCAAGAAAGACGGCGACCTTGTGTACGTGCTCGGTCTGACCCGTCCTGAATTGGGTGGCAGTGAAGTTGCCCAGCAACTTGGCTTCTCCAATCCCGATGTTCCTCAGGTCGATTTGGTCTCTGCCAAGGCACGGTACGAAGCCGTCTTTGCGGCGACTCAAAAAGATTTGATCACCGCTTGTCATGATTGTTCCGATGGTGGCCTGGGTGTGGCCCTGGCCGAGATGTGCATCGGTGGCCGTTTAGGGGCCGAAGTGGACTTGTCCAAAGTTCCCACCTGCGGCGATATGAATGTGACTAGCGTGCTCTATTCCGAGTCTGCTAGTCGATTTGTGGTGTCTGTGGACAGTGCAAACAAGGACGCTTTTGAAAAACAGTTCGCAGGCCAGATTGTTGCTTGCATTGGCAAAGTAACTGATGCCCCTCAACTTATTGTTGAATATGCCGATAATACAGTGTTGCTGGAAGAGGTTGACGCTTTGGCAGGGGCGTTCAAGGCAACATTGGACTGGTAGTAGCGAATCGATTTCAGCGAGTACTTTACCTGCTTGGAAAAACCATCTATGAAATACGGAATTATATCGGGAGGGTGATGGCTCTCCCGAGTGTTCTACACGTTACGGGGGTTGGTTCATGTTGAAGAGAGCGGTTTGGTACAAAGGGAGCCTTATTCTCGTCGTGGCCGCCTTTGTCGTTACGGTCGCAATGGCGAGCGTTGGTCGGACGAACTCCGGTCAATACGTTGGTTCTGATGCGTGCGGCGAATGTCACGAAGAGGAATATGGAAACTTTAAAAAATTTGCGAAAAAAGCCCATTCGGGCAAATCCGTAAAGATTATGTCTTCTGACCTGACTCAGGAGGAGCTTGCTGAATGTTATGCCTGCCATGTGACAGGATACGGCCAACCTGGTGGGTTTGTCAGTTTTGAACAGACACCGGGGTTGTCCGACTGTGGTTGCGAGGTCTGTCATGGACCTGGATATGATCATGTGGAGTCGGGAGGGGACTCTGATTTGATCAAGGGCAGCCTGAGTATGGAAGATTGCACTTCTTGCCACAATCCTGAGAGGATTGACGCATTTGACTTCAAGCCGCTGCTTTACGGCGGGGCGCACTAGGGGGCGGTATGAAATTTATCAGGAAATCCCTTGGCGTCAAAGTTATCTTGCTTTCATCCATCTTGACGGTGGTCGCATTCGCAGGACTTTTTATCTATAATTCCATTTCTACAAGGGATCACACCCTTCATGAAGTTGAGTCAGCCGCTGAACGTGTGGCTGATATGCTGTATATTGCCATCGAAGATCCTATGGCAGTAGGAGATAACGAAGGCACCGAGATCAAGTTTGAGGATATGGCCGCACGGTACCCGGACACCAAAGTTTATATGACTGACTACAAGGGTGAGGTGACCTACGCCACCGAACATGGGGCGGAAAGAAAAGACATATTCAAGATTCGCCATGAAAACGGGCTTCCCGACCTCATTCGTAAAAGTTTGAAGGAAAAAATTGTTGCGGGTGAACTCATGAATATCGACGGCAAATTACATTTTGCCGAAGTGAAATCCATTGAGAATAGCGCTGAGTGTTACCACTGTCATGGCAGGAGTCGGAAAATTCTTGGTTCCATGGTCGTGGCCATTGATGTCAGCCCACAGTTCAATGCCCTTAAAGACAATCAATTCAAATCCGCAGCGATTTCTGTTTTTGGTGTGATAGCCTTATTGGCCGCATTGATCATTTTTATGCGTCGGGCAATTGTTAACCGCATCACGAATATCGCAGCCACTACAGAAGAAGTGAGCAAGGGCAATCTTGATGCCAAGTTCACAGTCACAGGAAGTGATGAACTTGGTTCACTGTCGCGGTATCTTGGAGAGATGGTCGATCAGATCAGGGATCAACTCCAGTACAATCAGAGTGTACTCGATGGTATCGTAGTCCCGCTTTTCGTGTCGGATAAGGACTTGCGTCTTCAGTTTATTAATCCGCCTCTGCGGACAATTCTTGGTCTCTCTGAAGATGAGGTTAAGGGACGTTTTGTTTCCGATATCTTTGTCTGTGATTCCGAGAATGAAGCCACCTGTAATGCGGCTGATGTCATCGGCTTGGGTGAGCCCGTTACCGGTCGGTTCGTCTATCACCGCAATGACGGTGTAGATTTCCCACTTCTGTTTGAGGCATCTCCTCTTAAGGACGCGGAAGGCAAGGCTGTAGGCGTTATTTGTGTGCTTATTGATCTGACTCGAGAAGAAGAAGACAAGAAGAACATAGATTTGCAACGACAGAATCTGTTGGTAGTCGCCAACGAGGTTACCGAAGTCGCCAACAGGCTTAACGAGGCTTCTGACGCATTGTCTGATCATATGCGAGAATTAGCTCGTGGTGTGGATACAACGGCAGATCAGACCAGTCAGGTCGCAACGGCTATGGAAGAAATGAATGCCACTGTTTTGGAAGTGGCGAGAAATGCTTCCGAGACTGCTGAGGCTTCTAATCGGGCTAATAAAGTGGCCGCAGATGGTGGCACCGTGGTTGGTGAAACCGTGGTCGAAATCAACACCGTGGCTGATATTACCGAAAATCTGGCTGTAGCTTTGGGCTCCCTATCCAGTCGTGCTGAGAATATCGGCAAGGTAATGGCTGTTATTAATGATATAGCTGATCAGACCAACCTGTTGGCTCTGAATGCAGCCATTGAGGCAGCCCGAGCCGGTGAGGCCGGTCGTGGTTTTGCGGTTGTTGCGGATGAGGTCAGGAAGTTGGCGGAGAAGACCATGGATGCCACCAAGGAAGTAGAAGGCGCCATTTCTCTTATCCAGCAATCCACGGCAGATGTCGTCAAGGAGATGGACAGTGCCAAGGAGCGAGTGCTCAACACGTCTGGCATGGCCCAGAAGGCTGGCGGTGTACTCGATGAAATCGTGCAGCATTCCAATTCGATAGCGGATCGGGTCAACGGGATCGCGGCGGCGGCAGAACAACAATCTTCAACATCCGATGAAATTAATACTCGAGTGACGCAGATTAATGATTTGTCGCAGGAAGTCCTTTCCGGCATCCAGGAATCCAATCGTGGTATTTTGGAAGTTTCGGAAATGGCACAGAACCTTTCGGAGCTTGTGGCTAAGTTCCGTAATTAAAGACATCCTGAATACAATGAATAGAGGCCCGACAATTGTCGGGCCTCTTTTTTGCGTTAATATCAAAGGGGGAATTCCTTTTTAGAACGAAAAGTCCGCAAAATGGCAGGCTTCTGGCATTTGCACGAAATCAAATTCTACGTTAGGGGGAAATGTTACAAAATGACAGATGATTCATCTTGACAATTACCATTATTGTTAATAGTAATTGTTATTAAATAAATCGGAGGATTCTCCATGGCGCATGAAATGGGTTTTCGCCTTTCCAAACAACGGAAAGTGATATTGGAAGAATTGCAGAAGGTGACATGTCACCCCACTGCAGACGAAGTGTATGATATGGTTCGCAAGATTATTCCCCGTATCAGCCTTGGTACGGTGTACAGAAATCTTGAATTTCTTTCGTCTCAGGGATTGATTCTCAAGCTGGGTGGCCCTGGTGAACAGAAAAGATTTGATGGTACCGCAGAGCCTCATCCACATATCAGATGTGAGATTTGTACCGCTGTTGCTGATGTTGATTGCGATATTGTTATTCCGCAATTGCCTGAAGAGCATGCTGCGGGATATAAGATTTTGAATACCAATGTAGAATTCGTGGGCATTTGCCCAAAGTGTCAAAAAGAACAACAGTAGATATGAATTCATGACACACTACTCTTTTGAGTAGTTACGAGCCAGACAGGGAGCCCCTTGTCTGGCTCGTGTCGTTCATGGGCATGTTTTTTTTATCTTTTTTTTGACAAGAAACTTGACAGCATAAAAAATCTTAATTAGGAATAGTTCCTAGTTAGTGAGTCAGTTCGAATAAAGTTGTTTATTCGATACATAATCATGGTTTTGGTGAGACAAAATAATACGACAATGCCAGATATTTGGTGTATTGAACTAATGAAAATTCACTTATCAGCATCAACCCGACATCAAACCGGGTAGGAGGAGCTTCAATGTCACTCAAAGGTACACAGACTGAGAAAAATATTTTGACCGCCTTTATTGGTGAGTCCCAAGCACGTAATAAATATACCTATTTCGCTAGCGTGGCGAAAAAGGAAGGATACGTACAGATATTTAATATTTTTACGGAAACAGCCAACCATGAAAAAGAACATGCTAAACGTTTGTTCAAATTCCTTGAAGGTGGCGACGCTGAAATTACCGCAACCTTTCCTGCTGGAAAGATCGGTACCACGTTAGAAAATTTGTATGCAGCGGCTGCCGGAGAAAAAGAAGAACACGAGTGTATGTATCCTGATTTTGCCAAGATCGCACGGGATGAAGGTTTTACTGAAATTGCCTGCGTTATGGAAAATATCGCTATAGCGGAGGCGTATCATGAGGAACGCTATAAATCTTTGATTGCGAATATCGAGGCTGGCAAAGTTTTCAAAAAGGACACCGAAATTACGTGGCGATGTCAAAACTGTGGTTACAACCATACGGGTACAACGGCTCCTGCCAAATGTCCGGCCTGCGACCATCCTCAGGCGCATTTCGAAATGAAAGATACAAACTGGTAAACCATATACTTTAAGGAGATTGAGACATGGGAATCAAAATGGGTGAAATTTACAAGTGTGAAGCCTGTGGCAACATCGTTTTGGCTATTCATGAAGGTGCTGGTGATCTTGTTTGTTGTGGTCAGGACATGGTCCTCATGGCCGAGAATACCGTCGATGCTGCTGTCGAAAAGCATGTGCCTGTCATGACCAAGGACGGCGACAAGATTACCGTCAAAGTGGGTGACGTGGCACATCCCATGGAAGAGAAACATTACATCGAATGGATCGAAGTCATGGTTGGTGACACTTGTTTCGTTAAGATGCTCAAGGCCGGCGATGCTCCTGAAGCCGAATTCTGTGCTTGCGGTTTGTCTGGTGACATATCCGTCAGAGCATACTGCAATTTGCATGGCCTTTGGGCTGCGTAGTTTGACGAAGAGAGTGGGACGTTTGTACTACTCTGATGTTTGAAAAAGTATTCTGTACGGGCGGACCTTGAGGTCCGCCCATTTTCCTCTAAATTTCAGTGGAGCAGCCATGGCAAATCCGGAAGAAATGTATCAGTGCCAGACCGTGAACTGCGGGTATATATACAATCCAGATAAGGGTGACCGCAGGGGGAAGATTCCCAAAGGGACTCTTTTTAAAGACATTCCGGATGAGTGGAGATGCCCTATCTGTGGTGGTACCAAGAATTGTTTCCGTCCTCTTATGGGACCTGGATCAACCAAGGCTGATTGCGAATTGCCGGTTGAAACAGATCCGGATAAGTTGACAGCAGCGGCGGTGACTGCGAATATGCCTGATCAAAAGGAGAATGGACTCATGCAGAAATATGTGTGCGAGATTTGTGGCTATGTGTATGACCCGGAACAGGGTGACCCAGATTCCGACATTCCGGCTGGTACCAGTTTTGATGACCTTCCTGAAGACTGGTTGTGTCCCATCTGCGGTGCTCCCAAGGACAACTTTGTCCCGGAAGATTAAATTTTTGCCTGAAATATTCGGGGCTGAGACGCGTGCTGTTGCTCGCGTCTCTTTTTGCCATAACGATTGATTGACTGTTCAATGTGGAGAGAGAAATGAAACCTGTTGAAATTAAGAATGATATTTTCTGGATTGGTTCGGTTGATTGGAACCGCCGGAATTTTCATGGGTATTCCAATTCCCCGATGGGGACTACGTACAACAACTTTTTGATCATGGACGAGAATGTGACCCTGGTCGACACTGTGGCGGAAGAGTTCTGGGGTACCCTCCAGTGCAATATCGCGCAGGTGTTGGGTGATCGCAAAATCGACTATTTTGTTATTAACCACCTTGAACCGGATCACGCTGGCTGTCTGGCGTTGGCTATCGAAAAATACAAGCCTAAGAAAGTGTACACTTCCCCTATGGGGCAGAAGGCTATGATGGCCCATTTCCATTATAAGGATTGGCCTGTTGAAGTTGTGCCCACCGGGACTGAGATTTGTATCGGTAAGCGGCACCTCTCGTTTATCGAAACCCGTATGTTGCACTGGCCTGATTCCATGCTGACCTACTGCCCGGAAGAGAAAATTGCATTTACCAATGACGCTTTTGGACAGAACTGGGCCACTTCAGAACGTTTTGCTGATGAAGTAGATCGTTATAAGCTGGAAGAGCTGATGCGTTTCTATTACGCGAATATCGTGTTGCCATACTCCCCGGTCGTTCTTAAGACTATGAATCTCTTGAAAGAGATGAATCTTGAGCTGGACATGCTTTGTCCTGATCATGGTCTCATGTTCCGTGGTGAAGATTGTCAATGGGCCATGGAAAAGTACGTGGAATACGCGGAGCAGAAGCCCAAGAAGAAGGCTGTCATTGTGTATGATTCCATGTGGCATTCCACTGAGAAAATGGCTACAGCCGTGGCGACAGCTTTGGTTGATGAAGGCGTGTCCGTGCGTCTCATGTCCATGAAGAACAATCATCATTCTGAAGTCATGCATGAAGTCTTTGATTCCGCTGCCGTGATTGTTGGTTCCCCGACACACAATAATGGCATTTTGCCGCTCATGTCCGACATGATGACCTATATGAAGGGATTGCGTCCGCAAAACAAGATCGGTTCGGCCATCGGTTCTTTTGGCTGGTCCGGTGAGTGCGTCAAGGTCCTGACTCAGTGGCTGAATGACATGAACATGGAAGTCATTGATCCGGTCAAGATCAAGTTTGTGCCTGATCATGATTCTTTGTCCAAGTGCTACGAGCAGGGTAAAGCCATCGCTGCCGCCATTAAGGCAAAATGCGATTAAGTTTTTCCTTGTGACGTTTTTTAGCGTCACACAAATAGCGTATAGTTATTTGGGAGAATAAATAAAAAAGTCCGTCCTCTTAGAGGGCGGACTTTTTTATGTTTCGTGTCAGGAATCGGTCAAGTTGGTTAGTGAATTCCTGTTTATCTTTAGGGCCGATTGGAGGCGGCCCACCTGCGACCATGCCTCCGCTTCGGAGTTCTTCCATCAGGTTGCGCATCCGTAATAGCCCTTTGACATTGTCTTCGGTGTAGAGCTCCCCACGAGGGTTGAGACCTGTTGCACCTTTGTCCACAATGGCGTTTGCCAAAGGAATGTCAGCTGTGATGACCAAGTCTCCGGGGGAGACCTGCCGGGCAATTTCATTGTCGGCTTCGTCAAAGCCGGCGGGGACGACAATGGAATTGATGAGTGGTGAAGATGGTACGGAAAGAGAAATGTTGGCCACCAGTGTCAGTTTGACCTGACGTCGTGCAGCGACTTTGAACAGAATGTCCTTGATGATATTGGGACAGGCGTCCGCATCGACCCATATGTGCATGGTCATATGATGAATGACCTTATTCCGGGAGAATTTCTTTGACCCGCCCGACCTGACCGTCTTCAAGGCGAACCTTGATGCCGTGGGGATGGGTGGGAGACTTGGTCAAGAGCTTGGCAACAGTGCCTTGAGTGAGCCTGCCGGATCGTTGATCCTTTTTCAGGACAATATTTACTTTGAGGCCGGGTTTGATGTCTTTTCTATTTTGTCCGTCCATAATGGGTCCTGCTGGATGGAAGACGCACGCCAAGACCGAGTAGGTATGCTCGTCCCGCGATGGCCAACCTTGTTTTATTGCCAGCGGCCTTTTTTATGGCTGAATATCTGGCGATTTGGGATAATTGAGACTGCTTTGAATTCCGCTCTACGGCATTCTTCAGGGGAGAGGGCTGTCGTTTCCATAACCAGTTCGCGATAACTGAGAACTGCTACGTACGGGATGGATTTTGAACTGGAGCGACGCACTTTGCAGACTACTGTTGCATAGTCGATGGCGTGATAGAGAGCTTTGTAAGATCCGTCCGAGAGTTTGGTTATTTGCATACGACTTTTTGCCAGACGGTGGTTTCTGTCCATTGCCTTAACTCTGACTTTGGCAAAACGGGTGAAATCCGCATGCTTTTTAGCCAGGTCATGATCAAGGTAAATCGGCAGATTTTTGCTGGATACGGCAGGTGTCGTCGCGCTTGGTGCGGCGATTGCTACCTCGGTGGTAGCTGTGGTGTCTTGAGCATTTGCGGCGGGCACAAAAAAAGCCCCGGTCAGAAATGCGGCCAAAAAGGCTGATAAAACAAATGTCTTCATGGTGTTGAATCCTCTAACCAGAGCTATAGACTGGGCGGCAGTGCCGCCCAGCCATTTCTATATAGCTCTACTTGGTTTGGATTTCAACCCTACGATTCAGCCTGCGGCCTTCCTTGGTGGTATTGTCATACTTCGGATTGGTTTCGCCATAGCCCTTGGCTTCCAGACGGGAAGCGTCGATACCGTTGGCAGTCAACCATTCCACGACGGAATTGGCGCGACGTTCAGACAAGCCCTGGTTGTATGCTTCTGCACCGGTGGAGTCAGTGTAACCAGACACTTCGTACGTTGCGGCGGAGTCTTCTTCCAGAATCATCTTGGCCTGTTCGAGTACAGGAATCATCTCGTCGGTGATTGCGTACTTGTCAAAGCCGAAGTTCAGGTTGAAGGACACAACTTCCTTGGCCATGGGAGTCACGACGACAGGAGCAGGAGTCGGTTCGTCAGCGACGACATCGTAGAAGACCTGCTCTGCATACTGATCCATGGCGCCTGCATTCATCAGGGTCGCTGCATCAGTTGCTACGGAGCAAGGAAATGCATTGCGAATGCCGTCGATGGTGGCTTCACCAGCAGCGTTGTCGGCAAAGCTGACAACGTGGACACACAGATTGTCGCCGTAAGTCTTGTACAGGTCCTGAGCAACACCGACAGGGTCGGCGCCGATATTGGAATCTCCATCGGTGAAGATAACCAAAGCGGTTTTACCAGGCATGCTGGCAACAACTGGGGCTACGTCTGCAAGGCCAGCACCCAGCGGAGTGCTGCGATTGAAAATTTCATATTCAGTCGTGATGCGATCCGCAGCGGCGTCTACAGATGCCTTGTTGTATGCCTTGGGTGGGCATTTTGCTTCAAACGGAGCAAACATGAACACGGCAGAATTGTAGTCAAGGTCTGGGATTGCTTGGTTCATTGCCTTGATAGTTTGTACGGCCAGATCAATTTTTTTCTCACCAAGACCTTCATGGGTCATAGCCATGGAACCTGACTGGTCAACAAAAAGAATAAAATTGTCGACTTGTTTGACCATTTTTGCGCTTGCGGTTGCGGCCATGGCAAAGGTGAACACCATGACAGCGGCAAGAGTCAGCATGAGCAGTTTTTTGGATTGATTCATGATTTCACTCCTTTAGAGATTATTTCCAATGAGTTTGAATTAGCTGGTGCCACATATTTATGAAATATACGCAAGAGTTGTGCATGGCGCAAGGGGGGGAGACGAAAAAATAATACAATAAACGGTATGTTTGTCGATGGAAATGTCCTGATTCTTCGGGTTGCGTCCCTGTCGCTAACACAGTATGTATAGTTGTTTACACCGTAAAGGTGAGTCATTTTTCGTCAACGAGGAGAATCTATGTATATAGTCACCGGCGGCGCAGGCTTCATTGGGAGCGCCATGGTTTGGAAGCTCAATCAGATGGGAATCGATGATATTCTGGTTGTCGACAACCTTTCCACGAGTGAGAAGTGGAGCAATCTTGTTGGATTGCGCTATCAGGACTATTTGCATCGTGATCAGTTTCTCAAGTTCATTCTCGAAGGCGACGACCAGTTTGAGACCGAAGCTGTTATCCATATGGGGGCGTGCTCTTCCACGACGGAATTGGATGCCGATTTCCTTATGGAAAATAATTATCGCTATACACAATATGTGTGCCGTTTTTGTCTTGCTCATGGAGCTCGGTTCATTAATGCCTCCAGTGCGTCTACCTACGGGAATGGCGAGTATGGCTTCAATGACAATCATGATGGCATAGACAGACTCAGACCGCTGAATATGTATGGCTATTCAAAACAGTTGTTTGACATTTGGGCCAAAGATTCCGGGATTCTTGATCAGATTGTCAGTTTGAAGTTTTTCAATGTGTTTGGTCCCAACGAGTATCACAAGGACGACATGAAATCTGTCATCTGCAAGGCGCACAAACAGATTTTGGAAACGGGCCAACTCAAATTATTCAAATCCTATCGAGATGAATATCCCCACGGCGGTCAGAAGCGCGACTTCGTATATATCAAGGACTGCGTTGATATCATGGCTTGGTTTTTGGAACACAAGGACACGGGCGGCATTTTTAATATCGGTACAGGAACTGCAAGAACCTGGAATGATCTGGCTCATGCTGTTTTTGCCGCGCTCGATAAAGAACCGAATATTGAATACATCCCTATGCCTGAGTCTATTCGTGATAAATATCAGTATTTTACCCAGGCAGATATGAGCAAGCTCTCGGCGGTCGGGTGCGACGTAAAAATGACGAGTCTCGAAGATGGGGCAAAGGATTACGTGCAAAATTATCTGAATCAGGACAACCCGCACCTGACATCCAGGTAGGAAGAGATTTTCTTGAAACGAAAGTTGACGCGCATAGTTCTGGTAGCAGGAGCGATCCTCGTTCTCTCATTGTGCCTGCCATGGACGCTCATCGGCAAGACCCCTGAGCCGAACCGGGTGCGTCGATATGTGCCCGAGGCTCCTGTCGAGCAGCCAGACCAAACTGAATGGACCTTTTCCGCAGATCGGGTGGTAGGTGACCATACCAGTGAATATATGGAAGCCTTCGGCAATTGTTCGCTGAGTCTTGGCGAGGATCAGTTGCGTGCTGATTTTATTCGGTATTATCAGTCTACTGGTTGGGTTTTTCTTAAGGGGAACATCCGTGCGCAGTGGGGTGGTGACTTTCTTCAGGCGGAAGAAGGAGAATTCGATTTAAACAACATGACCGGCTGGCTCAAGAAGGGCAAGTTGTTCATGGCTAAGCCGCATATCTACGTTGAAGCTGATCGGGTCGCCAAGAATAAGGGCGATAGCTACTCTTTCAAGAACGCCAAAGTTACATCCTGCTCCGGAGAAAAGCCTGCATGGTCAGTGAGTTCAGAGGAGGGCGACGTAACGTTAGACGGGCGCGTTCACCTTTATCGTTCAGCCTTCCGTATCAAAAATGTCCCGGTTTTTTACTGGCCGTATATGGCTTTGCCTGGAAGAACCAAACGGCAGAGCGGTTTTCTCATCCCCCATATAGCGAGCAGCAAGAAGCTTGGTATGCAGGTCAACCTGCCGTATTATTGGGTTATTAATGATGAAATGGACGCCACCTTTTATCAAAATTATATGAGCAAACGTGGCTATATGCAGGGCGTTCAGTTTCGACATGCAGAAGATGCTGACACTAAGGGCTTGTGGCAGGTGGATGTCATGCGGGATAACCGTCGTGCATCCACTGAGGCTGACGAATGGGATGATTATCAGGGGGATGGTCTGACCCGGGATAATCAGGACCGTTGGTGGGTTCGCAGTAAATATGACGGATGGCTCGGTAGTCCCAAATGGAAGGTTAAGCTGGATCTTGATTTGGTGTCAGATCAAAATTATCTCCGTGATTTTCAGGACGGTCCGACCGGTTTTGATACTGCACGTGATGAATTTATTGATGTATTTGGCCGAGATATTGAGAATAAAGATTCTCTGGATCGTTTCAGTACCGCCTATATCAGTCGGAGTTGGGATCGATTCGGCGTGGTCGGATTGGCCCAATATGATCAAAATCTGCGATTCATGAATGGTAATAATTCATCTGACAAGAACGATACGGTTCAAAAAATGCCGGAACTTGATGGTTTCGCCTTTCAGCAGTCGCTGTTCGGGACGCCGCTTGAGGCTTCCATGGGGACGAAGTATAATTATTTCTACAGGGAATATGGAAACTCCGGTCACCGTTTCCGTGTGACTCCTGAAGTAAAAATGCCCATCAAGACCAGTTTACTGACATTGATCCCTTCGGTGTCTGCCGACTACACCGCCTACAGCCTGACCTCGCATGAAAAGACCGGTGAGCTTACTGTGGATGGGCCGGGTGGTCGGGATCAGGTCATTGACACCGATAAAATTAAAGATGGTTTCCAAAGTCGGACCTTATGGTCTGCCGGTTTTACCGCGTTTTCAGAGATGACCAAGACCTTTAATATCAATGAGCCAGCCAGGCCGGAACCAAGTTTGGCAGGCACATCTCGTTGGACTCGCCTCAAGCATTCCATTGTTCCTCGTGTTCAATATGGCTACACCCCGACTGTTACCGGCCAATCCAAGTTGCCGTATTTCGATGCTTATGACCGTATCGACGGGGAAAACAAGGTAACCTATTCGTTGACCAACACCCTCGACAGAAGGCGTGACAGTGTCATGCTGTCACCCGGTAAAGACGGCGAGCCTGTGGCAAAGACATCCATCGATTATTTGGATTTTCTGCTTTTCCGCGTGGAACAGTCCTATGATTTGAAAGAGGGAAGTCGTAACGATCAGAAATCAAAATATGAGCGCCGTCCGTTCTCTGACGTTATGGCTGAACTACGAATTAAACCGGATACTTTCATTGAGATCCTGACACGTAACTGGTTCTCCCCGTATATGAGTGATATGACTCAGAGTGAAACATCGTTGAAATTGCTCGATGATGATTTGGGTGAAATCGTTGTTGGATATGATTTCCAAGCTGAGGTTGACGAATATCTCCGAGAACGTACGGATGAAATGTCCATCCTGAGACTTGAGGCCAAGTGGCAGGCATCTGAAGATTTTGCAATCAGCGGCAAATACCGACATGATTTCGTTTCGAGTCGCGACATAGAGCGGACCCTCCAACTCGATTGGGCGGCCGAGTGTTATTCCCTGTATTTTGCTTTTACTCAGAAACCCAACGACAACCAATTTAAACTGGGTTTCGAACTTTTGACTTTTTAACATGACACATATGCCCAAAATAAAAATCTTGCCTCCGGGGTTGAAGAATCAGATTGCCGCCGGTGAAGTGGTGGAACGGCCTGCGAGTGTTGTGAAGGAGCTCGTGGAAAACAGCCTTGATGCCGGGGCTACACGTGTTGACGTGACGCTGGAAAAAGGCGGACGTGCGCTTATGGTTGTGCAGGACAATGGTTCGGGTATTGATGGAGATCAACTTAATTTGGCTGTTACTCGGCATGCCACCAGCAAGATTCGTGAGTTCGGAGATTTGTCCGCTATTGGTTCTTTCGGTTTTCGTGGCGAAGCGTTGCCCAGTATCGCTTCCGTGTCGCGGTTTGTAATGACTTCCTGCGCTCAGGGGGCTGACGAGGCCGCATATATTGAGGTCAGGTCTGGTGAAGTTGTTGGTGAAGGGCCAGCGGCACTGGCTTCCGGTACTCGTGTCGAAGTGCGGGACCTGTTTGCCAACACTCCGGCACGGCTCAAATTTCTCAAGACCGAAGCCACGGAAAATCGTCGTTGTCAGGATACGCTCATGCGGACGAGTCTGGCTCATTTGTCCACTGGATTTTCTCTGACCATGGGCGGACGGGAGGCTTTTCGCCTGCCTGCGGATCAAGACCTGACAACCCGACTGAGTGCTTTCTGGCCGCCGAATATTTGTGAAGGGTTGACGCCGTTTGATTTTGAGCGAAATGGGTACCGTGCTCATGGTGTAGCTGGTGCGCCTGCCACCGCACAAGGACGGGGCAATCGTATTCTGCTGTATGTCAATGGTCGTCAGGTACAGGACAAGCTCATGCTTTCCGCTGTCCGACAGGCTTACAAGGGCATGCTTCTGTCTCGTGAATATCCGCAGATCGTCTTGTTTCTTGAATTGCCTCGTGATGAAGTGGATGTGAATGTGCATCCGGCCAAGTTGGAAGTCCGGTTCGTTGAAGAAAGTCAGGTTTTTTCAACTATTCGGGGCGGTATCATGCAGGCCTTAACCAGTCCCGGTATGGAAACGATGTCTTTTCCTGAACAAGAACTCACCCGGCCCATGCCATCGAGTGGCATCCCGGCCGCCACCGGTTCCATGTTTGCGTCAACACCGAGCAAGCGAAATCACCAGCCCTCGTCCATGGGGGGTGGTCCTAAATTTTCCACGTATCGCGATTTTCAGTCGGACACTGTGCATTCTAAAAATCTTGATTTACCGATGCCGCCATCGGCCTCCATGGTTCGGGAACCTGCTGCGCCACAAATGTCCGGGCGACCAAACGTTGTTCAGGAAGCGCCGTTGGCCGGAAGTGGTTTTACCTATCTCGGTCAGATTGCTGATACGTATCTTGTTCTTCGTCAAGGTGACTCCATGGTGCTTGTGGATCAACATGCGGCCCATGAGCGGGTGTTGCTTGCAGCCATGCGTGATCAGCGGACAAAAGGTGATTCTCAGCCGCTGGCTCTGCCTTTGGAAATCCCGTTGCATTCCAGTCAGGTTGAGGTCTTTCAGGATGTGCGTAAGGAATTGCGTTCCATGGGCTTTGTCCTTGAACTGGACGGGCCAACCAAGGTTTTGGTTCGCGGTATCCCGCCCACTTTGGATACAGGCAAGGCCAAGGAATATCTGACAGATGCGTTGGCTGAGAAGGCGCGTGGTTTGGACGATCTTTGGACCATGATGGCCTGCAAGACCGCTATCAAGGCCAATCAGCCCTTAGCAGTTGATGAAGCGTTGGCCTTGCTTGAAGTCTGGTTGGTAACACCGGAGCGAGACTATTGCCCTCACGGAAGGCCTACTGTTTTGCGTTGGTCTGCATTTGATCTGGAAAAGTTATTTAAGAGAAAGTAATGGCTATAGAATACAATAAGCTGCGCGTCACGATCCACACTGATCGTTTGCGTGAGAACTACCGTCTTTTCAAAAGGCATCACGACAACGTGATTCCAGTCATCAAATCTGATGCATATGGTCATGGATTGGCTGAAGTCAGTCGAGCTTTGGAAGATGAGGGTGCAGAGACCTTTGCTGTCGGCTTTGTCAGTGAGGCTGTTTTATTGCGTCAGTCCGGGTGTACCAAACGAATTTTTGCCCTGCTTGGACCATTGGGCGATGATGATATTCAGGCTCTTTGGGATCATGATATCCTGACTGCAATTTCGCATTTTGACCAACTCGATCGAGTGATTGAGGCTGCGAAAAAGAATGGCCCACTGAATATTTGTCTCAAGTTTGATACAGGCATGCGCCGGCTTGGATTTTTGCCCGAAGAAGTGGATAAGGTGACTGACATTCTCAAAGAGAGTGTCGTGACACCGGTTATGGCGACTTCTCATCTGGCTTCGGCAGATGAACCGGAATGTGGCGAGCGTGTCGCTCTACAGGCCTCCAGATTTCAGCGAGCTTTGGACGGTTTGGCTGGAGCGGGTTTTGAAGTTGAGGCAAATCTGGCGAATTCCGCCGGTGGGATGGTTCATGAACAGTGCCGAATGGATTCCCTGCGTCTGGGAATTTCCCTGTATGGTGGTAATCCTTTTCAAGACACCGAGTGGGAATCACGGGGACAGGGATATAGCTCTGCCATGGATGTTTCCGCGCCGGTCTTGCAGGTGCATCCTTTGAAAAAAGGTGAGTCAATCAGTTACGGTTGGACTTATACAGCCGAGCGAGATTCGGTGGTGGCGATAATTGGGGTCGGATATGCCGATAACTACAGTCGTTCTTTGTCCAACACGGGATACATGACCATTCATGGCAAGCGTGTGCCTATTCGTGGACGTATCTGTATGCAGATGACGGCAGTTGACGTAACTGATCTTATGGGTGAAGGAAGGGGCGTTGTTCCAGGAGATGAGGCTTTCCTTATGGGAGGGCCGGGGGATTCCCCTATTACTCCCGAGGAATTGGCCGGATGGTGGAAGACCATTACCTATGAAGTTTTTTGCCTGCTGGGAATGAACCGGCGGGAATATATTTAATAAGGAGAACACTATGCCTGCAGTGCAAGATGACGAATGGGTTGTTGCCGAGAGCTATCCCATTAAGGAAATGGAAGCGAATGGCGTGACGCCCAAGTGGCTGGAAGGCAAGTGGCTGAACGTGGCCGAAGATATGGCCTTGATTCCAGAGAACAATGTGCGTGTCATTGAAGATAATGGCGTCTGTCGCGTTGAAGTGTCCATGTATCTCATGGAATGCATGCGCGGTTTCTAACCGACTGATTTTATCAGAATAATGAGGTGTCCTTCCCTTTGGGGCACCTCTTTTTTTGTGTCTGAAAACCCTGAGTATTCTAACAGGGTTGTGCCTTTGCGGTCATTTTGTCACACAACCGTAACAATCCGTAACATTACATTTCGGGAACGATTGTGTTACACAGCGCACGCGCTCGGCAAAGGGGATATTCATATCCTTTTGACCAACTGCAACCGCTGCGGCGCTTAACGAGGTAAGGGAAATGAGGCTTGGCTCTTTTCAAATGCGTATCCTGTTATGGACCTGGGCTCTTTTGCTTCTGGTTCTGGGCGTGATATTCTTTTACTCCACATCCATTGTGGGGGATGAGCTTGTTACGGATACAGAGATGCGGTCTCATAGCGAAATCGAATCTATCAAATGGTTGATCGACGATCACCCCACCTTTGCCTCGGAAAAGGATTTTGCAGAATGGGTAGACGCCTTTGGTTTTAAACTTGGCTCGCGTATTACTTATATAGTAGATGGTCGGGTCATTGCCGATTCCGATGTGATCTATTCCGAGTTGACCACGCTGGATGACCACAGCACCCGACCTGAAATTATCGCCGCTCTCAAAGACGGATGGGGTTCCAACGTCCGTCACTCCGATACCTTGCGCAAAGACATGCTGTACGTGGCTTCAAAAATGAGTACGGTTTCAGGCGTCCCTACCGGCGTACTGCGTCTTGCTGTTTCCTTCTCCAAGGTGAGTGAACGACTGAACGTTTTGCGAACAAACTTTATTTGGATATTCCTTGTCACCCTTGCATGTGCCGTTCTTATTAGTTTGATTATGTCCCACAACATGAGCCGGGACATCAGGACTTTTTCCGAGTTGGCCCGCTCTATAGGTGAGGGCAATTATTCCAAACGGTTGCGGGTTCTTCCCGGGGGTGAATTCAAGCCTTTGGCCGAGTCAGTCAACGCCATGGCTCAGTCCATTGAGCGGAGCATGCAGATCGTTCATGATCAGAAAGGCCAGCTTCAGGCCGTGTTCCAAGGTATGCGTGAAGGCGTCATGACGTTGGATTCAAACGGGCGCATCGAGTCATACAATACCGCACTTGAAGATATGTTTAATATGGCTGAAAGCTCTGTTGGGCGGACGCCCATTGAAGTCTCTCGGCGTGTCGAGATTCAGGACTTGGTCGATGATATGTTGGGCGAATCCGAAAGCGGCGAACGGGCCATTCAGATAGATTTGATGGATTCGCGTACCGTGGAAGTCAGTGCCGAACCTTTCATGGATCAAAAAGGGGTGCGTAAACTCATTTTGGTGTTTTACGATATCACTGAAATGAAGCAGAGCGAGAAAGGTCTGAAGGATTTCGTGGCGAATGCTTCACACCAATTGCGGACTCCGTTGACGTCTATCAAGGGCTACACCGAGACATTGCTGCACACGCCTCCGGCCAAGCCGGAAGACGGACAGGGATTTCTGGAGACCGTGCTTAAGAATGCGGATCATATGGACAAGGTTATTTCATCCATGCTCGCTTTGGCAAAGTCTGAGCAAATGGGTAAAAAACTCGATCTGGTCCCGGTTTCAGCACACGAATATATGACTCGGGCCATCAATGATGTTTCGCCTTGGGCTGAAGAACAGTCTGTTTCCATAGAGCGGAGAACGCCTGAGGGAGACATGATGGTTATGGGTGAGGTTGACGGCCTTTTGCACGTGTTTCATAATTTGCTTAACAATGCCGTGAAGTACAGTCCTGATGGAGGAAAGATAACCGTCAGTGCCGAAGATGACGGCGAATCTATTGTTTTTTCTGTGGAGGATCAGGGGCCGGGAATTTCCCGGGAACACTCCACGAAGGTTTTTGAAAGGTTCTACCGCGTCGATGAAAATACCATTGACGGGTCCGGCAGTGCGGGATTGGGTCTCGCCATCTGCCGTCGTATAGTGAAGAATTTTGGCGGAGAAATCTGGCACGATGGATATGGCGAAGGAACTCGCGGAGCGCGTTTCTGTTTTCGTCTGAATAAGTCCTCGTAGTCGGCTACGCGTGGAACATTTAACCAATTCCCTCGAAAGAGGGGCATCATAATGGATATTTACGATCTGTTTTTGTACTTGTCTCTGGGCGCGGGCTTCCTCATGGCCTTCAACCTCGGGGCAAACGATGTGGCGAATTCCATGGCTTCGGCTGTGGGGGCACGGGCCATCACCGTGAAGCAGGCCGTGTTCATCGCCGGAAGTCTTAATTTCGTCGGTGCGGTTTTTCTCGGTTCTCATGTTACGGCGACCATCAGTAAAGGGATTATCAACCCGGAAGTGATTACTGATCCCAAAATCATCATGATAGGCATGTTTGCGGCTTTGCTTGCTGCGGGCATCTGGGTCTTGGTGGCGACATTGACGTCGCTACCAGTTTCATCAACGCACTCCATTGTCGGGGCCATCATGGGCTTCGGGCTGGTTGCTGGCGGACCGGATGTGGTTAACTGGCTTAAAATGGGTGGTATTGTCCTGTCCTGGATTATTTCACCATTCCTTGCCGCCGGAATTGCCTATTTTATTTTTTCGCATATCAGGAAGTATATTCTGTTTAAGCGACAATTTATCAAACAGGCAAAATTCTGGGCGCCAATTTGGATTGCCATTACTTTGTCCATGATTTCCTTGTCTTTTCTGTACAAGACTCCGGCGGGAAAATCTTTGAATTTACATTGGATGCAGTCCTTGGCTATCGCCGCAGCCTTGTCATTTCTTGCCTGGCTTTTGGGAAAAATACTCGTCAATCGTATTGCTATTGACGAGGAAGAAGGCGCAGAGGGTGTGGAGCGGGTTTTTCGAAAAATGCAGGTGGGTACATCCTGTTATGTCGCCTTGTCTCAGGGCGCAAACGATGTAGCTAATGCCATCGGTCCTGTTGCTGCCATTTATCTGATCGCCAAGGAACACGTGTTGCTCTCCAAAGCGGAAGTCCCATGGCCCATGCTTGTACTGGGAGGGTGTGGCATTGCGATTGGTATCGCCGTACTCGGCCATAAAGTTATGGCAACGGTCGGGACAAAAATCACCACATTGACCAATACTCGAGGCTTCGCCGTTGATGTCGGCGCGGCTTCCACCGTGCTCGTGGCATCCAATCTCGGGTTGCCTGTTTCTACGACTCATGCAGCCGTGGGTGGCGTCGTTGGCGTTGGCTTGGCTCGCGGTTTTCATGCCGTTGATTTTCGTGTTCTGTTCAGAATCGTGGCCTACTGGGTCGCCACTGTGCCTATAGCGGCCCTGACCAGTATTGTTATCTTTGTGCTGTTGAAATGGTTGTGTTACAGCTAGGTTACGAAATTAACGACGATCCTTTTCAAGAGAGGTTATACATATGTCTTTGAAAATTCCTTTTTTCGGTTTGCTTGCCAACCGTTCGCCCATGGACGGTCTTGTTGAACACTATGACAAGATCGCAGAGTGCATTGCGGCCATCGACGATTCTTTGGAGTGCTACGTCTCCGGCGGTGTCTGCCGTGAGTTCGAGGAGTTGACCCGTTCCGTGGATGAAATCGAGAATCACGCTGATTCCATCAAGCGCAACATCCGCAATCATCTGCCCAAAGGGCTGTTCATGGCCGTGGAAAAGCCATTGTTCCTTAGCTACACCAAGAGTCAGGATAACATCCTTGATGCCGCTCAGGACGCTTTGTACTGGCTGGCTATGCGTAAGGTTGTTATTCCTGAAGACGTGCAGAAGGACCTGATTTTCCTGCTTGATGGTATTGCTCGCTGCACCGTGTTACTTGGCCCCGCCTTGAAATCCACTATTGCCATCATTCATGGTGAATCTTTGGACCGCGAAGGGACCAAGGAGTGCTTCCGCAAAGTGCGGCGTGAGCGTGACAACGTGCGTCACATGAAGAATGCCCTGCACAAGAAAATTTATGATAAGGATATCGATTTCAAGGATATCTATCAGTTGATTCACTTTGTGGATTGCTTGGACAACATGGGGCACAATACTGAGAATTGTGCTGAACTGCTTCGTTCCATGATGGCGCGTTAAGCGCCTGTATATCCGGTTTTTATAGCCGAACAGAGTATTAAGGACCTATTCCGTTTTGAACGGAGTAGGTCCTTTTTTGTATGTGTCGGAAAAAATAAAATAGTTCTTGAAATTGAAAATCAATATCAATATAGTCCTCTCATGTTTCGCACAACAGTATTCTCAATTCTACTGGACACAGTTTGTTGTTTTTCATTGTCAGCTTTCTTGTTTGGACGATGTATGTGCCGGTTCGTATGAGTGCGAACCGGAGATCTAACTATCGTAAGAATAAGGAGTTAATTATGACACAGTTAAGACAACTTGGATTATTGAACCGTGAAGGAATGAAGGCCTGCAACGAAGGTAAGACTGATGATGCTTTGTTTCAGCTCATTCAGGCTGACCGTTTGGCAAAATCGATGAATTCCCGTTTACATGAAGCAAAAGTCCGCAACAATATAGGCTTGGTACATCAGGTGTCCGGCAAGGATGAAGAGGCTTTGGCCTGCTTCCGTCTTGCCGCTCTTTTTGCGGTGGAAGGTGCGGGTGAAGGCAATGCTTTGCATAAAACCATTGTTCGCAATCTGACGCGGCTTGAGTCCGCTCGTCCGGCAGGTGCTGTGTAAATGCTTGCCGGCAATAGCTTTGCGGAAGGGGGAGGCGGAGAGAAGCCTCTTTCCGCACGGCCAGACTCTGCTCATTTTGTTACAACAGTTCTTCATCAATTTGCGGAGTCGCTTGGGTTCGCCATAGATGCCAAAGACCCATACACTTCAATGCATTCAGAGGAAGTGGCCGAAGTCTCACACGCTTTGGCTCTTTCCATGGGGCTGTCGCCAAGCGAAGCGGATATTATTCATGTGGCGGGACACCTGCATGATATCGGTAAGATCGGAGTGCCTGATTCCGTGTTGAAAAAACGGGGGCCTCTGAACGCAAGCGAATGGCAGTCTATTCGCAGACATCCAAAGGCTGGGGCTGATATTCTTCGTCCTGTATCATCTCTGAATAATCTTGGTGTAGTGGATATGGTACTGCACCACCATGAGCGGTATGACGGTACCGGATATCCCCATAAACTGAAGGGAATTCAAATTCCTTTGGGTGCGAGAATTATCGCTGTTGCGGATAGCTTGTCAGCCATGCTGCAGGATCGGCCTTATCGTGCCTCCAAGGATTTTGATTCGGCCAAAGAAGAAATTGTCAGATGTGCGGGGACACAATTTGATCCTCGTGTAGTTCAGGCGTTTGAAAGAGCGTCAGATGCGATACGAGGCATGGTTAATGTCCTTTCCTCCAGTGAAAGGGTTGCCTGACGGAATGGACACAATTTGCTTCTGCAACGAAAAATCCCCCCAGCGTAACCGCCGAGGGGATTTAATGTTTATACAGTGTGGGCTTTACGCTTTGGGCGGATCTGGTAGAGCCAGCATGGGCTGGATGACCTGTTCCAAAGCTTTGCCTGTAGCGGTGTCACGGTGGACTTTCAGGAAAGGATACCCTTCGTCACCGGAATTGGCGACTGCCGGGTCAAGCGGGATGCGGCCCAGGAATTGGACGCCCGCTTCTTTGGCCAGTGCTTCGCCTCCACCGGATTTGAAGATATCATGAACAGCGCCACAATCAGGGCAGGCGAAACCGGACATGTTCTCGATGATGCCGAGTACACGGTTGCCGACTTCTCCCACAAAGGAGACGGAGCGGCGGACATCGTCAATGGCCACGCCTTGCGGGGTAGTGACAATGACGCCCATGGCCGTGGGTCCGAGGGTCTGCAGAGTGGACAGAGGTTCGTCTCCGGTGCCTGGGGGGCAATCTACGACCAGATAATCCAGATCGCCCCACATGACGTCTTCAACAAATTGTTTGATCAGTCCCATTTTGACTGGACCACGCCAGATAACGGCCTGACGGTCGTCTTCGAGCAGGAAGCCAAGAGACATGACCGAGAGATTCTTACTCCAGGGGACCGGTTCCATGGTGCGGTCACCCATATGCGGCCTTTGGCCTTTCAGGGAGAGCATGCGAGGCAAGCTCGGACCGTGGACATCAACGTCAAGCAGGCCGACTTTTTTGCCAGCCAGCGACAGGGCTACGGCAATGTTGGTGGCGACAGTAGATTTGCCAACGCCACCCTTGCCGGACATGACCACAATCTTATGCTTGATGCGGCCAAGGGTCTGTTGCAGTTTCAATTCTTCGGGGTTGTCACAACCAGTCGTGCTCGTACAGCTCCCGTCAGGTGCGGCAGAAGAGCATCCTTCGCATTCACTCATGATATACTCCTAAAAAAATGGCGGTTTGACGCCGCCTTTGCAATGTCTTTTACCACCTGCGGAATCTCGGATTCCTGTGGGTTACAGAGAGATAACCATACTCGCGAAAATGTCAAATCCGTGTGCCCGGCATGACCAGATCGTCCAGAGTTTTGTTGAGAAATCCATCGAGAATTTGATCTTGGGTGCCGGTGAGCCATGGCAGTACGGTGACGCCACCTTCTTCGAGTCTGGCGCGTGTTTGATTACAAATGGCACCACATAAAAAGACAGTTACCCCGCAGGCCAATATGGCGGATGTCCTGTCCATAGGGTCCTTTGAGGGAAGGGATAGGAGGCCTGCGGGGTAAAATTTGGTGTCACGTATTTCAAAAAGCTTATATCCATCTGCGTTTTCACACACAGATGCCAACCGGTCCTGGTAGCACGCCAGGCAGATGAGATTTGCAGAATCTGCTTTCATGCTCACTACTCCAAAAAATCCGGCGGACTTGAGCCGGTTACGATTAATAGAGCATAGAGCATGCCATTAAATATAGCGTTGTTATTTCAATGACTTATATTTTTTGGTCTTATTGTATGGGCGAATAATTAGTCCGAGCGCGGTTCATCGATGGCGAATTATTAGTCTTTTGACTCGGTGAGCATCTTGCGAAGAGTGTCTTTAGTAATTTTTAAATCACGGCAGGCAGCCATCTTTTTGCCGTTGTTGCGCTCCACGGCATGTCTTGCAGCCCGACGTTTGATCTCATCCATGGAGCCGCGTAAAGGGTCAGGGCCGTGAATGTCATGGTTGTCGGGATGAAGGTATTCCGGCAGGTGTTCCACCTGAATGAGTCCTTCGCGGCAGAGGATGAATGCATATTCAAGGATGTTTTCCAACTCGCGAACATTGCCGGGGAATTCGTGGTGCAGCAGAATGTGCAAGGTGTCTTCGCTAACGCCCTGAATGGATTTGCCCTGTATCGCATTGAATTCACCGAGGAAGTGGTCGATGAGCAGGGGGAGGTCTTCGTGGCGTTTCTTGAGGGGCGGCAGGGTCAAAGTGACCACATTGAGTCGATAGAACAGGTCTTGTCGGAAACTGCCGTCTGCAACGGCCTGTTCCAGATCTTTGTTCGTCGCAGCGATAACACGCACATCGGCGTGGATCGGTGCGACACCTCCGAGCGGTTCGTACATTTTATCTTGCAGGAAACGGAGGAGTTTGACCTGAAGTTTTCCCGGCATGTCTCCGATTTCATCAAGGAAGACAGTGCCGCCATCCGCCATTTCAAAACGTCCAGGTTTGTCGGTGCGAGCGTCAGTAAATGCGCCTTTTTTATATCCGAACAGTTCAGATTCAAGCAGTGTGTCCGGCAGTGCTCCGCAGTTCACAGGCACAAATGGGTTGTTTTTGCGTGGACTCAAATTGTGGATGGCTCGAGCAAACAGTTCCTTGCCAGTACCTGATTGGCCGAGAAGAAGCGTCGTTGCTTCGCTTTCACTGATGCGGGGCAGGATGCGGAATATCTTTTCCAAGGGCTGACTACGACCAACTATATTTTCATAACGGTAAACATCTTTGGCTTGTTGGCGTTTGGCATGGATTTCAGTCAGGTCGCGAAAGGTCTCAACACCGCCGATCATCTGGCCTTCGCTGTCGCGCAATGTAGAGGCGGAAATGGATATGGGCAGGGTCGTGCCATCGTTGCGGACGATGAAAATGGATTTATTGACGATGCGGCCACCGGTTTTCATACATTGGCCGATGGCACAATTGCCGTCACATAGAGAAGAACGGAATACGTCCCAGCATTTGCATCCGACCGCTTCATCCTGACCGATACCCGTTATACGTTGGGCTGCCTCGTTGAAATACGTGATATTCCAGTCTGTATCTACGGTGAACAGACCGTCTGCGATGGAGGCGAAAACGTCCTCAAGAGGAAGGTTGGATGGAAATGACATAGGGGGATGATACTCTTGGACTGGCGTTCTGCCAATGAAGAAATGGAGTTTTGGGCGAAAAAATATCCCATTTGTGGTGGGGCAGAATGCAGCAATGAAGAATGGAAGATAGGTGCTCAGCGCGATCGTTTAAAAAAAGGCCCCTGTTCGTACTTACGAACAGGGGCCTTCATTCTTTCAAAAATGAATTACATTTTCTCAGCACGCTTGGCGCGAAGCCAGTTATACCATTGATCCATGTTTTCACCCGAACGGGCAGAAATAGGCATAACCTCGATTTCCTTGTTCAGGGCAGTGGCGTGGTTCTTGGCTTTGTCCATGTCAAAATCAACATAGGGGAGCAGGTCCACTTTGTTGAGCAGCATGACTGCGGAGATATGGAACATGAACGGATATTTCTCCGGTTTGTCGTCACCTTCGGCAACTGACAACAATGTCACCTTGAAGTCTTCACCCACGTTGAATTCTGCAGGGCAGACCAGATTGCCGACATTTTCGATAAACAGGATGTCCAGACCATCGGTGTCGATGGCCTTGAGTGCATCCAGGACCATGCCGGAATCCAGATGACAACCGCCCTCGGTGTTGATCTGTACAGCCTGTGCGCCAGTTGCGGCCACACGCTGAGCGTCGTTGTCAGTTTGCAGATCACCTTCGATAACGGCCATCTTGAACTCGTCTTTGAGCTCGGTCAGGGTTCGTTCCAGAAGGGTTGTCTTGCCTGCGCCCGGAGAACTCATGAGGTTCAGGCACAGGATTTTTTTGACGCGAAATTTGTTTTGCAGCTCGTCGGCCAGACGATCGTTGGCCTCAAGCACATTGCGAACTATAGTGACTTCCTTGGACATGATCTCTCCTTGCTATGCTTATTGCTGGTCGTCCACTTCGATGGAATCGATCAGTAGCTCTTTACCTTCCAGTACGTGGTGGCCGAGTAATGCCTCACATTTCGGACAGGGCATGCACCTGGCATGCTCCGGGCTGAACTCTTCGCCACACTCACCGCACGCGACCTTGACCGGTACCTCGATAATCTCAAGCTCAGCCCCATCAAATTCTCCGCCGGGGATGAGTGCGTCCCAGGCGAATGTCAGGGATTCAGACACCGCTCCGGCCAATTGACCGTTTTTGATGGTGACTTTCTTGAGCCGCTGGCCGTCATATTTGACCATTTCTTCTCGTAAGATGCCGAGGATGGATTCGACTATTGACATTTCATGCATGGACGAAAGCAGTACCCCTTTTTGAGCGTGTGGGCAAGGCTTCCTCCATATGTGTTTGTTTCTTTTTTCGTTGTCACACAAAGGGTTTGGGAAATAGATATTTTTTTGAGGGGAATGTGTTGACATCTCTTTGAAAGTCCTTAATTCTTTCCCAACTTGTTCTCAGGGCGGGGTGGAAGTCCCCACCGGCGGTAATCTGGTTTTGCCAGAAAGCCCGCGAGCGCCTCCCTCTGTTGGGAGGGTCAGCAGACCCGGTGTGATTCCGGGGCCGACGGTAACAGTCCGGATGAAAGAGAATGAGGCAGTCCCGTATTCGCCGCCGAGCATTCCTGCTCCCCACGGCGTCAGGTCGTGACGTGTGAAAACGTGCTCGACTGCCTGTCTTTGCGCCCTGATTCATTCATACTCTTTCAGGAGATTCATGATGAATCAGTCTCTACTCAATCAGTTCGGCGATCCTATTCAGCGGGTCGAGAACGCACTCACGGCACTCCGTGAAGGTCGTGGTATTCTTGTCACGGATAACGAAGACCGTGAAAACGAAGGCGATCTTATCTTCGCCGCAGAAACCCTTACTGACGACCAGATGGCAATGCTCATTCGCGAATGTAGCGGTATTGTCTGTCTTTGCCTGACCGATGAAAAAATCCGGTCCCTTGAACTGCCCATGATGGTGGATGAAAACAGCAGCCAATATCAGACGGCGTTCACTATTTCCATTGAGGCGGCCACAGGTGTCACCACCGGCGTATCAGCGGCTGACCGTGTGACCACCGTCAAGACGGCCATTGCAGGAAGTGCTACCCCTGCAGATATCGCCAGTCCCGGCCATGTGTTTCCGCTTCGCGCTCGTCCCGGCGGAGTCCTTGAACGTGGCGGTCACACTGAAGCCACCGTGGACATGACCCGTCTGGCAGGTCTGGAACCCTGCGGCGTCCTTTGTGAAGTAACCAATCCTGACGGCACCATGGCCCGTACCCCGGAAATCATCGACTTCGGTAAGAAACACAATATGCCCGTCTGCACCGTGGACGACATCGTGGAATACCGCAAAGCTCGCAAAAGCGAGGCCGCTTAACGTCTGAAGGTACGATAACCGACAAACAAAATATGTGCTCCTCCCAAGGCCCCGCTATCTCCTAGTCGGGGCCTTTTTCTTGTGACACGGCTTGCGATAGCAGCGCATCTGCACATTTTTCAGACGTAAATCAATCCTTAACGTAGCAGAGCTACGCTTGCGGTCGGTTTGGCCCGAGAAAATGCACATCTGCACCACTCTTCCAAGCCTTACGCTGTCGGGGGAGGAAAGGCGTTGTTGGGGTGCTGGCGCACCCCAAAGCACTCCATGTTTAAGAATGTTTGAGAATTTTTTTCGTTTATCCTCCCCCCCCCTCGCGAAGCGATACAGAAAGTTTTGGAGAGACCAGAGAACCTTTTCTAAAAGGTTCTCTGGTCCCGCTGAAGGCGACCGCCGGTAGGCATGCCGGAGGCATCACAAGGCAAAACCATTGACATCGGCCCCCTATCCGGTGTGAACTGTCCATCCGAAATTTTATTTAGAGGAGTATCTAATGCGTAGTAAAAAAATGACTGGTGGATTGGAAAAGGCCCCGCACCGCTCGCTGTTGTATGCGACCGGGATGTCCAAGGAAGAAATGGACAGGCCGTTGATTGGCGTATGTAACGCAGCCAATGAGATTATTCCCGGTCATGTACACCTAGATACCATTACCGAAGCAGTGAAAAGGGGCATCATGCTGGCAGGTGGTACCCCTATGGAATTCCCGGCTATAGGGGTGTGTGACGGACTGGCAATGAACCATGAGGGCATGAAAATGTCCTTGCCGAGCCGTGAAATAATCGCCGATTCCGTGGAGATCATGGCGACCGCTCATCCTTTTGACGCAATCGTGTGTATTCCCAACTGTGACAAGATTGTTCCGGGTATGCTCATGGCTATCCTGCGATTGAATATCCCGGCGGTTGTCGTGTCTGGAGGCCCCATGCTGGCTGGCCGGAAGAAGACCGCCGACCTGATTAATGTTTTTGAAGGCGTAGGCAAGGTCAAGGCTGGCACCATGACCGAGGAAGAGCTTGGAGAATTCGAGCAGTCAGCCTGTCCGACCTGCGGTTCATGCGCGGGCATGTTCACGGCCAACTCCATGAACTGTCTGTCCGAGTCCATCGGGCTGGCCCTGCCCGGCAACGGCACCATCCCGGCTGTCATGTCGGCCCGTGTACGGCTGGCCAAACAGGCCGGTATGCAGGTTATGGAGATGCTGGAACGTGACATCAAGCCTCGTGATATCGTCACCGAAAAATCCGTGCATAACGCCGTGACCATGGATATGGCACTGGGCTGTTCCACCAACACGACGTTGCATCTGCCTGCGCTTTTTGCCGAGGCCGGTCTTGATCTGAATCTTGAGATGTTCAACGAGATCAGTAAAAAAACACCGAACCTGTGCAAATTGTCTCCGGCTGGTCCGCATTTCATGGAAGACCTGAACGAGTCCGGCGGTATTCCCGGCGTGATGTCCGAACTGGTCAAACGCGATCTGCTCAACTTGGATGTCATGACTGTTACGGGTAAGACACTGGGTGAAAACCTCAAGAATCTGGACGCCAAGGTGACGAATAATGATATCGTCCGGCCCATTGATAATCCGTATTCGGAAGAGGGCGGTATCGCCATCCTGTACGGTAATATCGCGCCAGAAGGATGCTGTGTGAAGCAATCTGCCGTTGCTCCTGAGATGATGCAGAATACCGGCACTGCCAAGGTCTATACGACAGAAGAAGATGCAGTCGAAGCCATCCTCGGTGGCAAAATCGTGTCCGGTGACGTGGTTGTCGTACTGTATGAAGGGCCCAAGGGCGGACCGGGAATGCGTGAAATGCTCACTCCCACCTCGGCTATTTCCGGCATGGGGCTTGGTGAGTCGGTGGCTTTGCTAACCGATGGCCGTTTTTCTGGTGGAACACGTGGCGCGGCTATCGGACATATCTCACCCGAAGCAGCAGCTGGCGGCCCTTGCTGTTTGATTCAGAATGGCGACAAAATCGAGATCGACATCCCGGCGCGGAAGATTCATCTGCTGGTGGATGATGCAGAACTGGAAGAGCGACGAAAAACTCATGTGCCTGTGATCAAGGAAGTGAAGTCCCCATTCCTGCGCCGTTACGCAAAATTGGTCACTTCAGCTTCACGTGGAGCGGTGTACGAAAAGTAACCGATAATAGAAAAAACTGTATAGCCGGTCGAAGTGATTTCGACCGGCTTTTTTTGTCCAATTCTTTCTAAGATGTTGCATATTATGAGAGTTTCTGTGTAGGTAATGATAGAAGTGGATTCTTGTGGTGGTGTTTCTCAATAGGTGAATGAAAAGGGGAAAAGATGGGCGTTCGGTTTTTTTTGTTCGCTGTTATTCTCGTTTTGCTGCAGGTGACACCAGCTTTGAGTGAAAGCATAAAGGTTGTGACCGAAGAGTGGCCACCATATAATCAAAAGGTCCGTGGCGAAGTCGGTGGTGTGGTGACAGAAGTTGTTCGAGCGACGTTGGATCGTGCCGGATTTGAGTACTCTATTGATATTTACCCGTGGGCTCGAGCGTATGAGATGGCCCGAACGCAGAAAAATGTCCTTGTTTATTCCATTTTCAAACTGCCGAGTAGAGAATCTCATTTCAAATGGATTAAGGTCGAAGGGTTATCCATTGATATGTATTTGTTCAGTCCGAAACATCGGACAGATATCACGATTACAACATTGGATGAGGCTCGAAAATACAGGGTCGGAGTAACTCGTGAGACGTCCACACACCATTTTTTACTTTCTCAGGGGTTTAAAGATGGAGTTAATCTGTTCCCCGTTAATTGTGAACAGCAGAATGAGTTGAAATCTTCCCAAAATGTCGGGCGCATAGATCTGACAACCGGAGATAAACTGTCGCTGGCCCATTGGCTTAATCAGTCTGGCCACTCTTCTGATTATTGGGTTCCCCGAGTACCTCTTTTTACAGAGGATTTTTACATGGCATTCGGCAATGAAACCTCTGACGAAGTCGTGGAAGGTGTGCGAAGGGCGTTTTTAGAAATTCGTGAAGAAGGGCAACTGGACGCTATCGTGGATAAGTACTGGCGTATGTTTGAATAGCTCCGCTTAATATGGGGCTTCTACCCTTTAGAAATGAGAAAAGCCTCCTTGCGGAGGCTTGTTGTTTTTCTCAGTGCAAAAAAGGAAGATGCTTTCTTTATAGCACGTGGCGTGCCAAATTTTTTTATATTGAAAATAAATTTTTTAAAATCAATAAAAACGACAGCTTAGATAGGTAGACTTTTTGTTTGTTGAAAGGTTGTTTTATCCCGTGCGAGTACAAGAATTTTAACTTCTTCAAGAACACCTGTGATACCGACAAAATTTTTAAACCTGATGAAATAAGAAAAGGGCTGCCCGAGAGCAGCCCTTTTTGTTGTGTATGAATGTGGGACTATTTGTATTTTTCCATGGTTCGGGCAAAGCCGTCTTTGGCTCGCAGAATAACATCTTCACCCACGCAGAAAGCGAGTCTGATGTAGCCGGGACAACCAAAACCGGTCCCTGGAACGGCCAGAATCTTTTCTTCCTGCAAGGCCGCGCAGAATTCGATGTCATCTCCACCCGGTGCTTTTGGGAAAAAGTAGAAAGCGCCTTTGGGCATGGTGTACTCACATCCTGCATTGTCCAGAACTGAGGCCATGGCTTTGCGGCGGTCGTCATAAATTGAGATGTCCACGGAGCTTCCCAACGCTTTGCCGAGAATCTTTTGCGCCAAAGCCGGGGCGTTGACGAAACCGAGGATGCGGTTCGCGAGAACAATACCGCCGACGAGTGTATCCTTGTCCTCCATAGCCGGATTGACCAGCGCATAGCCGATGCGCTCACCAGCCATGGACAGGTTCTTGGAAAAGGAGGAGCAGACCACCGAATACGGATAGACATCCAGCATGCTCGGGACCTCCACGCCGTCAAAGGCGAGAAAGCGGTAAGGCTCGTCAGACAGGATGAAGATCGGTTTGTCGCGGCCTTCATTGTGCTTGTGAAGAATGGCGGCCAGACCGTCGAGCTCTTCGCGGGAGTAGACCGCACCTGTGGGGTTGTTGGGTGAGTTGATGAGTACCACGCGGGTTTTGTCCGTAATGGCGGCGTCCATTGCATCAAGGTCCAGTTCAAAGGTCAGAGGCTTGGCCGGGACCGGGACCAGAGATGCACCGTAATTTTCACAATAGAAACCATACTCAACAAAGAATGGTGCCGGGGACATGACTTCATCGCCCGGTTCCAGCACGGCGCGGAAAAATGAGTTGAGTGCACCGGCTGCGCCACAGGTGATAATCAAGCTATCAGCGGGAACGTCCACGCCCTGTTCCTTGCTGACTTCTTCAGCCAGTCTTTGACGAACGTCAGGATAGCCGAAGTTGGGCATGTAGCCCATGAAGAAGGGCTTGTCTGCCTGTTCTGCCAAATCGTTCAGAGCATTTTTGATCGCGGCAGGCGGCGGCAGATCGGGGTTGCCCAAACTGAAGTCGCAGACCGCGTCTTCACCGAATTGTTTCTTCAGGGCAATTCCTTCCTCAAACATTTTGCGAATCCATGAGGACCGCTTCATGTAGCCGGATATTTGGGATGAGATCAGTTGCATTTGTGTCTCCTTTTTATCGAGTGAAACGCCACTGTAAGGGAAAGAAGTTCCGCTCGCAAGACAATGAAAGAGCGAATAAAACAAGTTTGTTTTTCCCCGTGATATTTCGATGTGTTGCCATTTTTCTCGCTGCCTTGCGCCAATTTGGAATCAGGGCTAAGTGGAAAACAAAGAGTCGAACCCACCTTTGGAGGGGCGCATGGATACGGCAACCAACGCGACGGAGTCGCAGGCAATTATCGAGGCGCAGCAAACACGCATCGCAGAGCTTGAGTCGGAACTGGGCAAGTATCAGGGCGTGCTTGATGCCATGTCCGATGGCATTCTCATTCTGCAAGATACCTTTTTTGATTGTAATAAAAGCGCGTGTCGCATTTGGAAGGCGGACAAAGGGCAGATTCTCGGCCGTTCTCCTGCGGAATTCGCCCCGGAAAAACAGCCCAATGGTCGCGATTCTCATCTCATGGCGCAGGAAAAGATACGGGCTGCAGCCGATGGAACCCCTCAACGTTTTTTTTGGAAGGACAAACAGGGTGACGGCACACTCATTGATACGGAAGTGTCACTTAAAGCAGTCGATATTAATAATGAACAATACGTTGTCGCGACCATTCGTGATATTACAGAAGATTTGCGCCGGGAGCGTAAACGCACCATTCTGTATGATCGTATGGAAGGGATTATTGAAAAACGCACCGAAGAACTAAAGTCTTCGCACGATGCACTCAAGGATGAACGTTTTTATCGGACTCAGGTTGAGGATGATCTCGAACGGGCAGACATGGAACTCAACCAAGTGTTTGAAACCTCGGTGGATGGATTGATCGTCACCGACAATAAGAAAAACATTCTCAAGATCAACCGCGCCTTTTCCGAATTGTCCGGTCACGGACACGATGATATTGAAAGCAAAAAATGTTTTGAAGTTTTTCCCTGTCAGGGGTGTGACGGTGTTCACTGTATGGCCTCGGCACGACTGATGGGACGCGATCGGGCCGACTATGAAACGGATTGTCGAGACGCTTCGGGTAAAACCATCCCCTGCTCACTCACCGCCACCAAGCTCAAGGATTCGGACGGTGTTCCCATCGGCATGGTGGTGAGTTATCGAAACATTACCGATTATCGGCAGTGGGTTGAAGCGTTGCAGCACTCTGAGGCATTGCACCGTATCACTTTGGCCAGTATTTCAGATGCCGTATTTATCACCGATGACGACGGGCATTTTATTTATATCAGTCCCAGTGTGAAGACCGTGTTTGGCTATACCGAGCATGAAGTGCGTTGGTTCGACGAGATTTCTGCGTTACTTGGTGAGAATTTCTATGATCGTGCTCGACTGGCCGCGTTCGGTGAGATTCGCAATATTGAGTTGTCCGTCTGTGACAAGTTGGGCCGTGAGCATGAGCTGATGGTCAACGTCAAAAAAGTCTCCATTCAGAACGGAACCACGCTTATCACTTGCCGTGATATTACGGAAAAGCGTGAGGCCGAGCACGAAGCTAATCTCAAACAGGAGCAATTGGTACAGGCGGGCAAGATGGTCAGTCTCGGTATCCTTGTGTCGGGTGTGGCACATGAGGTCAATAATCCGAATAATTACATCATGCTTAATTCCCAATTACTCTCTCGCATGTGGGCCGGAGCCATTCCCGCATTAGATCGATATTATGACGACAACGGGGATTTCACTCTCGGTGGCCTTAAATACAGTCAGGCCCGTGATCGGGTGCCGCGTTTGTTTGACAGTGTTTTGGAAGGCTCGGAACGGATTAAACGAATCGTCAAAGACCTCAAGGATTATGCACGCCATGATTCCACGGAAATGGATCAGGCTGTTTTTATCAATTCCGTGCTCAAGCATTCACTGAATTTGTTGGCGAATCAGATCAAGCAGGCCACCTACAATTTTGAGGTACAGTATGCTCATGGTCGCCCGATGGTGCGAGGTAATTATCAGAAAATTGAACAGGTAATCATCAATCTCGTGCAAAATTCTTGTGAAGCCCTGCCTGAAAAGAATTGCGCTATCACCGTGGTTACCCGGTTGGATGCAGAGAGTGGTCGCACGGTCGTCGAGGTCGTGGATGAAGGAACCGGTATTTCCAAAACCGATTTGCCCCATGTGACCGATCCGTTTTTCACGACCAAACGGGACATCGGTGGCACCGGACTGGGATTGTCCGTTTCCCACAAGATCGTGAGCGAGCATAATGGCACTTTGGAATTTCTCCCTCGAACCGGTAAGGGGACACGGGCTGTTTTGACCCTGCCAGCCGAACCTCATTCTAGTTAGGACGACGTATGTATACACCGCACGTACTTATTGTGGACGATGAACCCGCATCCATTGACAGTTTCGAGTTGATACTCATGGCCGGAGGCGTGGGCAACATTATGCGTTGCGATGACAGCCGTCGTGTCTTGGATATTTTGGCCGAGCATCCTGTAGACCTTATGCTGCTTGATTTGGTTATGCCTCATGTAACGGGTGAGGAATTGCTTGAACAGATCAAGGATACACACCCTAACGTCGAGGTGGTTATTATCACCGGTATCGACACTGTTGATTCCGCAGTGAATTGCATGCGACTGGGTGCGTTCGACTATCTGGTTAAACCCGTGGACGAAACACGACTTATGTCCACCGTGACCCGCGCGTTGGAGATGCGTCGACTTAAACGGGAAAACTCCAGTTTGCGCAGTGGTTTTTTGTCCGACGCATTGGATCATCCTGAGGCCTTTGCTCACATGGTCGCTCGTGATGCACGTATGCTCAGGATGTTTAAATATGTGGAAGCCGTGGCCGGTTCTGGTCAGCCTGTACTCATCACCGGGGAATCCGGCACTGGCAAGGAATTGTTGGCTCGTGCTCTGCACACTTTGACGGCAAAGGATAAGCCTTTTGTGCCAGTTAATGTAGCCGGGGTCGACGATACCGTGTTCAGCGACACTCTGTTCGGACATCTTAAAGGCGCGTATACGGGCGCACAAAATGCACGGGCTGGACTGGTGGAACAGGCCTCCGGCGGCTGTTTGTTTTTGGACGAGATCGGTGATTTGTCAGGTGCTTCACAGGTGAAACTATTGCGACTCATTCAGGAAAGAGAGTACTTTCCTCTTGGTGCAGACTTACCCAAATCCGCCGAGGCCCGAGTCATTGCCGCGACCCATTGCGATCTTGAGAAAGCCCGTGACGATGGGCAATTCCGTGCGGATTTATATTATCGATTGTGTATTCACCACGTTCATATCCCTCCTTTGCGGGAGCGTCCTGATGACATCTCGTTATTGGTTGATCATTTCGTGCATAAGGCTGCAGATTTATTGGATCGTGAGCCTCCCAAAATTCCAGAACGACTCATCGCTGGACTGACAACCTATGCGTTTCCCGGCAACGTGCGCGAATTGGAGTCCATGATTTTCGATGCGGTCAGTAATTGCACTGGTGATACTTTGCCTGTGGCGACCTTCCGGGAACGGTTGGCTCTAGAAAATGGAGTGCAGCGGGGAGAGTCGGAATCTTCTGATACCATGATTTTTTCTGATCCGCTTCCTACCTTGGCTCAGGCTTCTGATCTTTTGGTGACAGAGGCCATGAAACGATCCGGCGGCAAACAAACGACTGCGGCGCGGATGCTTGGCATTTCCCAGCCAGCTTTGTCCAAGCGATTGAAGCGGATGGCTGCTGAGTGAAAATAATTTGTTTGCAGTAAACTATAACCAAAGGAATATAATGATTTTTATTATATTCTTTATTTAATCCTGTAATTTCAGATAAATAGTTTGTGGACGCTTCGAAATTATTCCTGTCGGAATAATTCGGGGCGTTTTTTGTCCGTGTGTTGTTTGATCTTTTATGTAGATATTTTAAGTGGTTAAAAAGATATAAGCCTCTGGCACGGTTCTTCCTATAGGAGTCGAAAACACAGGACTTACTCCATGTACGACAACACTCCAGAAGGAGGAACAAATGAGTAAAATCAAGGAAACGGCCACAGGGGAAAGCAAGGGCTTTTCGCGTCGCGGCTTTCTAAAGACTGCAGGTAAGGCTGCCGGTGGCCTGGCTGCGGGAATTTTCTGTCTCAAGGAATCAGGTACGTTGGCTTTTGCCGCTCGCCCCGAAGGGTGTGATGTCCCTCCAGCTCGATATGAACTGCGCTTTAATCCCGATATTTGTGCGGGCTGTGCCTATTGCGAAGTCGCCTGTGCCCAGTTCCATGCCGGTCATGCTGATCCTTTGGCAAGCCGCAATACTTTTACTCTCAAGCCGGTGCTTGATTTTATCGGTGTGAGTGCATTGTCCGCCAATGCTCCGGGCTGGCCTCAGGATTTGGCTCGTGCCACCTTTGCTGAATTTTCCGACAATGAACTGTGTCAGCAGTGTGCGTCCCCCGAATGTATGGATGCCTGCCCCGAAAATGCCATTTATGTGGACCCGAAAACCGGGGCTCGTGTGGTCAAGGAAGAATTGTGCGTCGGTTGTGGTGACTGTGAAGAGGCCTGTCAGTTCGATATGATCAAGGTCAATCCCCATACGGACAAGGCTACCAAATGTGATCTGTGTGGCGGCGACCCGCAGTGTGTTGCCTGGTGTCCCACACACGCCATCACTTTCCACAAGATTTAATGACCCCCAGGAGAAACTGACATGACAAAAGAAGTTTATGGAAACATGGGGATAATCCTTCGCGTGGACCTGACAACCGGGTCAATAAAGCGTGAGGATGCCTCCAAATATAATGAAAAGTGGCTGGGTGGTCGGTGTTTGGCACATTACCTGTTGTTCAACGAAGTGGATGTGGCCAAGACTGATCCGTTGTCTCCGGACAATAAGGTGTACATCGGTACTGGCGCATTGGGTGCGACCACCTTCCCCAGTTCCGGGCGTACTCATGCTTGCTATCTCTCTCCCATGAATTATTCCGGTTGGGGAGATTCCAACTGTGGCGGTCATTTTGGTCCGGCCCTCAAGCGGTGTGGTTATGACATGCTGGTCATCAGCGGCAAGGCCAAGAAGCCCGTGTATCTTTATATTGAAGATGACGAGGTCCGTCTTGAATCAGCAGCCGAGACCTGGGGCAAAGGGACTATCGACACGCAGGCCGAGTTGATCGAAAAACATGGCGAACCGACCAAGTTGCTTTGTATCGGTCAGGCCGGTGAAAATCTGGTTCGTTACGCCAATGTTCGTACTGAGACCACCAACTCCATGGGCCGTTGCGGTATGGGCGCAGTTTTTGGTTCCAAGAATCTCAAGGCCGTGGTTGCCAAGGGGTCCAAGCCCGTCAAATTGTTCAAGCCCAAGGAATTCTACAAGGTCACCAAACAACTCCGTGACGAGTTGATGGACCCGAAATTCGGTAAAGTCCATAGTGTCACTTACGAACTCATGTCCAAATGGGGAACGCCCGGCATCACCAATCTGATCGGGACCACGGGCATGGTGCCCATTCGCAACTGGCAGCGGTGCGGTATTGATCCCAAGTTTGATCGTCTGGTGCGTTCATGGAGCAAGGATCATGGTACTCGTCGTGAAGCCTGTTTTGCCTGTCCTGTGCATTGCCATGCGGCCTATGCGGTCAAGGGCGGCAAGTATCCCACACGCGGTGGCGGACCTGAATATGAAACCACGACGGCATTGGGCCACAAGTGCGACATCACTGATGAGAAAATTGTTCTCAAGCTGAACACCATGTGTAACGACTATGGTTTGGACACAGTTGAGACCGGCGCCATGTTTTCCACCTTGATGGAATTGATGGAACGGAAGCTTATCAATAAATCGTTTTTGGATGATATCGACATGCAGTTCGGCAACGGTGACGCCTGTGTCGCCATGATGCCCAAGATCGTGTTCCGTAAAGGGTGTGGCGATAATTTGGCTAATGGTCCATATCGCGTCGCCAAGGCGCTGGGTGAGAAGGCCTTGCAGTCTGTCTATCATCAGAAAGGTATGTGCGCCACGGGCGTTGAAACCCGCTCCACCATAGGTTCCATGCTTCAGTTTGCGGTTTCCCCGCGCGGTTCACACCATCTGAATGGCCTGCCCACGGCAGAATGGGTTAACATTCCGCCCGTGGCTATCAAGGTATCTGGCTTCAAGGAAGGTGGCGACGTTCGTTCTTATCATCCCGAAGCTAAGGCCCGTCTGGTGCAATACTATGAGAACATGTTCTTCTTGTCCGATAGCCTTGGCATCTGCAAGTTTAACTTCGGCCATCTTGGTTACTGGCATGATAAGGTCGAGGACCTTGATCACATGTACGACCTGATTTGCCAGTCCATCTATTATGCTTCCGGCATCAAGTACACGACTGAGGAATTGTTCGAGATATTCGAACGTTCAAATCAGATTGAGCGTGCCACTATCGTCATGCGTGGTATTCGTCGTGAAGATGATCAGCCCAACTGGAAATGTCTGAACAAGGAATGTCCGGGTGAACATCCGGTCGGTCCGATTCCGTTGCCCCCTATTGATGGCGTTAAGTACAACAAGATTCTGGATGCCTATTACAAGCAGCGCGGCTGGGATAAGGACGGCATTCCCGAGACAAAACATCTTAAGAAACTCGGCCTCGATTTTGTGGCCAAGAAAATGAATAAAGCACTCTCCGCATAATTAACCAACCGTACAGAAAAGGGCGAACCAGATGGTTCGCCCTTTTCCTTTTTAGACTATTGGATGCCTAACTATTGGGCTAATCCTTGAGGCCATACATAATAAAATCCCGCTTTGGGCGGCATGATAAAACTGGCATCCAGACCGAGCAGGTTCATTTTGGTAGGATCAACCGAGTCCAACGTATTATACGGGTTGTCGTTGGGGTAGGTGTCGCGGCGGTAGCTGACGATCTGGCAGTCTTTCGGCAAGCCGGACAAGCTCCGAGCTTTGGCAAATGCGTCCTGAATATATCCCACCTGATCGATGAGGCCTATTCTTTTTGCTTGATTGGCTGTGAATACACGCGCGGTTTTTACCGTTTCCATATCAGCGTCGGAAAGGTTGCGGTGTTTGGCGACGAGCATGTGGAAGCGCGCTGCGAAATCATCAATGATAGCCTGGAACAGGGCGTCTTCTTCTTTGGTTGTTGGACGGAAGGGAGACCCCATGTCCTTATCTCTGCCGGATTTGGAGACTTCAACGTCTACGCCGACTTTGTCCATGAGGCCGACCAATTTGGGTCGCATGAAGACCACGCCGACTGAACCGGTGATAGTGGTAGGATGGGCCATAATCCAGTCAGCAGGCAGGGCCGCGTAGTAACCTCCTGATGCCGCCACATCGAACATGGCGACAACGACTTTTTTACCGGTGCGTTTTTTGAAGCCGACGATCTCATGATAAAGTACGTCCGAGCCGGTGGTCGTTCCTCCGGGGGAGTCGATGGCAAGGACTACGCCTTTCACTTCGTCGTCCATTTCAGCGAGTTTTAATGCGCTAACGAGTTCCTGTACTTGGCTTGGTTTGGCGGCCAGCATTCCCTGTTTTGGTTGGGATGACAGGAATCCGCGTAAATGGATCAGGGCTATTTTGCCTGTGCCTTCACCTTCCACTACGAATTCTTTGAGAGGTTCTGTGGCTGGGGATGCGAAGATTTTTATTTTTGGCGCACACGCCGGAAGGGTCATCAGGGTTATTAAGAGTGCAAGGATAATACGAGATTTCATGGGGCCTCCAGAATTACTTTTTGATTTGAATATACTAGCTATTTGAGAGGTTCTTGCCAAGTAGGATTGAAGAGAAAGGAAGGCTGCGTTTCGCAGCGATGAAGAATGGAGGATGCGCCTTTGGCGAGAGTCATTGTTGGGTGCTGAAGCACCCAACGTTTTCCATGCCCTGCCGGGCGGGCCTTCTTTTTTGGCAGCGCCCAAAAAAGAAGCAAAAAAGGTCGCTTGCGCTAATTTGGCCGCCCCCATGATTTGCTGCAAGAATCTGATCCAATCGAGTCGGCTCCACCCGATTAAAAGCATAAGCCCTGCCTCTCCCTTTATCCCTCAGTTTAAGATAAATTATCTAATTCACTTATCAGAGCCGCCTCCTTCGATTGGTCAGCTTCTAAGCCACCAATCAAGGGCTGGGTTCGGTCTTCGTCTGGTTGGACGGGGAAGAAATCTTCTTCGGAGGGAGAGCGGTGTTGGGGTGCTGGAGCACCCCAAGGCCCTTTATGGATAACGAAGAGCTGATGAAATTTGCGTTTAGTTGAGAAAAGAGAATTTTTGAAGGAAAGAAAGCGTTGAAATATTAATTATCTCAAAATTGTTTGATGGTTATCGAAGAACCTGAAGTCAAAAATAGACACCTACACCGAGAAACCCCTTACAGCGACGGGCAATTGATAGCGGGCCTTAGAGCCTGTCCCGCGCGGCGTAACGTAGCCCGACCGAGTCTGTGTCACAGACAATTCTGTCGGGCAGTGGAGCCGCGTACAGGCTCTTGGGTCCGCTATCAGGCGCACAACGAAAAAGGCGTTTTTTGCCTCCTTTTTTTCGCCCCAAAAAAAGCAGGTCGCCGTAAAGGCGAAACCTTTGTAAAAATATCGTTTGCATCTTCACTGCGAAAGCATGCAACGCCCACCAAAAAAGAAGTCCCTCTTTTCTTCTTTCTTCTCTTCTATTGCGCATTCCTAACTTCCAATTTCTTTAATCAAGAGTTGAATCCGGTCTTCGTCTGATTGGGGGGCAGAAATTATTTTTGAAGGAGAAATTGCATTGAACTGTTAACGTTTCAAAGTTGTTCCAGGTTATCAAAGAGTCTAGAATCAAAAACAAACATTTACACTGCGAGATTTCTTACAGCGACGGGCAGTGGAGCCGCGTACAGGTTCTTGGGTCCGCTATCAGGCGCACACCGAAAAGGCGTTTTTTGCCTCCTTTTTTTCGCCTCAAAAAAAGCAGGTCGCCGTAAAGGCGAAACCTTTGAAAAATGCCGTTTGCATTCTCATTGCGAAGCACGCAACGCCCACCAAAAAAGAAGTCCTTTCTTTCACTTCCTATTCTCACTGCGAAAGGACGCCCTCCAATTTAAAAAGAAAGAAATAGCCCCCCGCAGGGGATTACATGACCAACACAAACCCCAGGCCGGCGGCCACCTCTCCAACCATGACGGCGCAGCCGAGAAAATCCCCATTGGCTCCGCCGACTTTTACGGCCAGTCGATAGATCGGAATCAACATCAGTGAGACAATGATCGTGCCCGCCGCAGTCGCGGCAAATCCCGCCAAAAACACTCCGGCGATAAAGGCTATCCCGGCAGACAGAAGAGCCGTGCCGAGTGTTGCGCCGTCAATGTACAGTTTGCCCAGGCCCGGGCGGGTCAGGTGGCGGACATGGTAGCCAAGCCAGACCGAGGCGGCTCGACCGAGTACAAAGGTCCAGAGTATCGCGCCGTATGCTTCGACCGTTGCCATTTCGTGGAACAGAATGATTTGGCCGATAATGATCATTATCAACCCGATAATGCCGAATGCGCCGGACCGGCTGTCCTTGATGACTTCCCAGAATCTGGTCGGGTTGGTGTGTGTGGTGACCGCGTCGCAGACATCTGACAGCCCGTCGAAATGCAGGCCGCGAGTGATGAAAATACTGAGCAGCACCATGAGCCATGCCTGAATCCATGGGGCGTTATCGAACAGCCCCAATCCGAAGGGCATGACAATGACCGCGCCGAGCAGAAGGCCGACGGGCACCATGTATTTCATGCATTGGTTCATGGTAGTTTCCGGGATAACGCGCGCGGGGGCGAGTCGGGTCAGGAAGCCGAGAGTGTCGAGAAAAGTGCGGAATATCATGAGTCCTCCCAAGAGATTTCTATTGCGTCGCCCATGGATAGGCCGAAACGTTTGGCTGCGGATCGTTGGTTGACCGCGATTTCAAGGAACCCCTGGCTGCCTTCCAGCAAACCCGGTGAGCCTTCGGGCATGTCGGCGTATGTAGTGACATAGGCCAGTTCGCCTCCGGCAGGTGAGACCATGTGTACGCCTGAAGGCTTACCCAGACTGCCTGCTTCCAGATTGAGCACACAGTTGCCGAATCGATCAATGTGCAGCACATGACCACGGGCCTGTCCTTTGGTGATGAATGGATTGCTCCATGATTGGGTGACCAGCTCGGCGGGGTCTATCTCATCTCCCAGTCCGTTGAGGCTGCCGCCCAGAGCGATCCATGCGACCAATGGGGCAAAAATGTCCCGACCGTGGAAGGTGTGCGAAACTTTTTTGGGAGCATCCATGGCGCGGGAAAGGTCAAAAACGCGCACGTCTTCCCATGTGTGTTTCATGGCCAGCGAAAGCAATCCATTATCCGGAGCGACCATGAGTCTGTCACCGATCTGGAGGCAGACGATGCGACGGTCCGTTCCTACACCGGGGTCGACTACGGCCAGTATGACAGCGTCCTTGGGGAAATGTTCATAACTTGCGGCGAGGAAAAAACCGGCCTGTGCCACGTTGAACGGGGTCACGTCGTGTGAAATGTCCACCACCCGGCAATGAGGAGCTTTCTTGGCGAGCACGCCCTTGAGTTGACCTACATATGGGTCGCTCAGGCCAAAGTCCGTGATCAGGCCAATGCAGCGGTGCTCTGTTTCTTCAGTGCGGGGTGAGAATATCATTTAATACACCTTTCTTGACGAGAACCCTTGGCCTTGAACGTGGAAGCCCGAGCCCATGATGAAGAACGCGTCCGGGTCAATGGTGTAGACCAGTTCCTCCAATTCCTTGAGTTGAATGGAGGAGATCATGGTCAGGATAACTTTTTTGGGGTCGCCGGTATAGCCGCCTGTACCGTCGAGGATGGTCACGCCCCGGTCCAAATCATCGAGAATAGCCGCGTTAATGGCCGCTACGTGATCCGAAACAATCATGATCATTTTGCGTTCCGAGAACATACCGAGCACGTATTCGATGCCGAACGCGATAACAAAGGTCATGATGATGGAATAGAGCACGATATCCATGGCAAGGAACAGGAACCCGCCTGTGAAACCGATCATGTTGAACCAGAACTCAAACGAGCCCATGGACATGTTGAACTTTTCCTTGCAGATCACGGCCAGAATATCGGACCCGCCGGTTGAGCCGAGCGAGCGCAGTGCCACGCCCACGCCCGCACCCATGATGCCGCCGCCTGTAATGACGGCCAACCAGATGTCGTCCATGTGCAGAGTCCACGGGATGATGTCGATGAACACCGACGAAATGACCATGCCGTAGAGTGAATAAAAGAAAAAACGTTTGCTGACGAACACCCAGCCGAGCACGAATACCGGCAGGTTGAGCAGGAAATACCACTGACCTGTGGAGAGTCCTCCAAAGGCGTAATAACAGAGCAGGGCGATGCCGGACATGCCGCCGGTGAGTAGTCCGTGTGGGACCGCAATGGCCTTGACGGAAAAAGCCACAAGGAACGAGCCGAAGGTCAGCAGGGCGATATTCCACGGGACGCCAAAAGTCATGGCGCGCAATTTGTTTTTGTATTCGTAATCCATATAGTGTCTCCGTCCATGGTTCTAGCCGGTTTTTTGGTCTCTGAAAACCAAAATCATGTGCCGGAAGGGTGTCGATCACGGGCTTGCGCGTCGCAAAGAATGAGGGTAATGCGGTCTGTCCGCCACGTGCGGAATATTTTTCACATCAAGGATGACCTGTATGAAATTGACGGACCTCATTGGAAAAGATGACCTGATCGCCTTGCAGAACGAACTGCATGACGCCTTCAGCTTTAACGCCGATATCATGGACGCCGAGGGCAAAAAAGTTGTCGGTCATACATGGGGCAACGAACTGTGTCCTCTTATTCGCGACGATGCCAAAGGCTTCGGTGCCATTTGCGCTCCGGCCGGGCAGATGTTTCACCATATGCTGAGCACTTCCAAGGAGCCTATTGCCGAGTTTTGTGACGGCGGTATGATGCGGGCTGGAGTGCCCATAATCCATGACGGTGAATATATTGGCGCTGTTGGCGGGTGTGGGCTTGCACCTGACGATGACGAAGTGGATGCTTTCACCATCGGAATGATGAGTGATTTGGATGAAGCTGTCGTTGAAGAGAAGGCCAAGACCGTAACGGTTGTTTCCGAAGATAAGGTCAAGAAAATTCAGGAGTATATTGCAAAACGGATTGAAGAACTCCTTGATTGATTTTGTTTTTATTTAAAGGTGAAAATAGAGGAAGGCCGCCCCATTCGGGGTGGCCTTTTTATCTGTTGAGGAATGAAGGAGTGAATGTCAACGGGGTTATGAACAAGTCAACGTGTTATGGTCTTTGGGGGAAATATTTATCCCGGAGTTGGGAGTACACTTCCGTTTTTTTGAATTTGATCAGTGCGTTGGAAAAGGCTTTGACAAATTCTTCTGTGACCCTTTTGCGGCTGAAGATGATATATAGGCCGTCGCGTTTGATAGTGACAGCTCGGTTGGGGGTAATGTTTTTGTATTTGAGCGTGGCTGCAAGGTGGAGGCCATTGCTATATTCAGCGACAGTCGCGTCGATTCTACCTGCGCTGAGTTTCTTGAAATTGGCCTTGTCGGAGTTGACGTTTTCTACGATACAGTTGGTTTTGATGAAATTCCAGAATTCCCTAGTGTAACTGTAGCCTGACACGACTCCTATTTTTTTTCCTTTTAAGCTCTCCAGAGAGTGAATTTCTTCACCTCTTCTTGTCCATATGACCCAAGATGATTCAAAAAGTATTTCACTAGAGTAATGTGCAAATGCCTGTCTATCTGCGGTGAAGTTCGCTGAGAAGAGCGCTTCTGCGTCGCCGTGTTTGATCATCTCCATGGCCCGTCGCCACGGGAATGCACGGATGTTATCAGTAGGAATGCCCATTTGGTTATATATGGCTTGCACCATTTCGACTGAAAATCCAGAAAGACCGTTTACTGTTTCAACTTGGTAGGGAGGCCAAATGTCGCAAACCAGTTTGAATGGTTGTTGAGCTTTTGCGTTGGAGAACAGGAACAAGATTGTCATGAATGTCAGACAAAATGATACGATTGGTCTGTTTTTTGTTTTTTTCATTCGCTTAAATCCTTCCTGCTTCTAGCATTTGGCAACGTTTACCACAATTATACTGTCATTATATTGTTTATAATGTTCAAGGTTTCACCTTTTAATTTTAGCCACGAGAAGGTGAAAATGTATTCTTATGGAAAGGTTTTATCAGCAAAATATGAATGATTTTATTGTGATGCTGAAAAAAGCAATGCCGCTTTCTGTTTCTGTGATTTTGAATATCTTTCTTCAAACAAGGGGAATTCTCGTTAAAAAGTAGTGGAAGGGAGATGGCAAAAATGGCCTTCTCGTGGGGCAGAATAAAATTTTGTTCTGGAATTTCTTGCAAAAGAGGTTGTTGTCTCTCTTTTGAAAATATCAGCATATTCGTTCGTTATTACAGAAGCTAAAGATTTTTTTGTCAGAGAGTTATATTAGACGAGATTACATTTGATTTTGAAGAAAGGATGTTGAGTTGTTCATGAGAACTATTTAACAGCCTAAAAAATATAATAGATTGTGAACTATGTTTTTTATAAAGGGGGAGTTATCAAGTGGAGGATTGTAAATGAAATTGAGTAAGATTGGTATTGGGCAGAGGTTAGTTGCCATTTTGGCTGTACTCATGGTCATTCTGGTTACTTTTTTTCTTGTAAACGTCAATTTTGGGACAAAGGAAATGACTTTGTCCATTGTTGAAAAGACGTTGAGTCAGAATGCACGTAGTTCAACTGACTTGGTCGATACTTGGCTTGATGACCAGATGTTGTTTTTAGGGCTTGCTGCAACAAATCCAATGGTGGTTTCTGCTGCCGATGGAGGTGATTGGGGACCGGCTACTGAATGGTTGAAGAGTGCCAAAAACAATGATCCGATGCTGGAATCGCTTTTTGTACATGATGCGGAAGGCAACAGCGTGGTGACGACAAATACGGGCGGTCGAGGGAAAAATTATAGAAGTCGTGGGTATTACAAGGCAATCATGGGAAGTGGAGAGGACTCCTTTATCTCGAAATTGAGCCTTTCGCCTGTGAGTAAAAAGCCCCGTATAGCCTTGGTTAAGGCTGTAAAAAAAGATGGCAGGACCATTGGATACGTTGGCATGTCTGTTTTGGCTGAAGGCTTTGCCAAACATTTGCTGTCTATTAAGGTCGGTGAAAGTGGGTACTGTTTCCTCTATGATGCGGCCGGGCGGATCTTAGCGCACCCGGATAAGGATTTAATTTTTAAAGATTTAAGTAAATACGATTTTATCCAAGCCGGAATTCGTCAAAAAGGCGGGTTCATTGAATATGAGTGGCAAGGTGATGTTAAGTATATGGCATTTGGTGAGGTCAAAAAGACTGGCTGGATTGTTGCCCTTTCCGGTACACGTGCTGATTTCTTGATCGAAGCCGATGCCATGCAGATGCAGCTTTTGATTGTAGGGGTGGTCTCTTTAGTGGTCATCCTTCTTTTGATTTTCTTCATAACGCGTCGGCTTGTGACCCGACCGCTTGCAGTGATCGTGGAGAAATCCGAAGCGGTAAGTCGTGGTGATTTGTCTGTTGATCTTTCCGGTAAGTTCAGTGGTGAACTTGCACGTTTGCGGGATGCATTCAGTTCCATGGTCGAAAATCTGCATGAAGTGGTCGGCAATATTCATTCCGGCAGCGAAAATGTCGCTTCTGGATCGGAAGAGTTGACCGCAACGGCAGAAACCTTGGCTCAAGGGGCCAACACCCAGGCAACTGGCGTCGAGAGACTGTCGAGTTCCGTTGAACAGATGAGTTCAAGTATTAATAATAACGCTACCAATGCCCAGGAAACAGAGTCGTTGGCTCAGCAGGCTGCCAAGGATGCTCAGGCTGGCGGCGAAGCCGTTGCTCAGGCTGTGGTAGCAATGAGTGACATAGCCGAAAAGATTTCGATAATTGAAGAAATCGCTCGGCAGACGAACCTATTGGCTTTGAACGCGGCCATCGAGGCAGCCCGTGCTGGTGAACACGGTAAAGGGTTTGCGGTTGTTGCCGCTGAAGTTCGTAAGTTGGCTGAACGGTCAGGCGTTGCTGCGAGTGAGATCAGTGAGTTGTCCTCTTCAAGCATGGATGTCGCAGATACCGCTGGCAAGATGCTTGAGAAACTTGTCCCAGACATTCAAAAGACAGCTGAACTTATTCAGGAGATATCAGCGGCTACGTCAGAGCAGAATGTTGGGGCCGGTGAAATCAGTACTGCCATTCAAGAATTGGATCAGGTGGTGCAGCAGAATGCCGCAGCGTCAGAAGAAACCTCATCTACTGCCGAGGAGTTGTCCAGTCAGGCAATGCAGCTTCAGCAGATTGTGAGCTATTTTCAATTGAAGGATAACCCGATGGCGCCTCATCAAAGCCGGGTTACTGCGTATGAGCAAAAGCCGTCTTTGGGGAGTGCCTCAGCACCATCTGCTCCCGCAGCCATGATTGAGTCTGGAGTGGAAACAGATGAAGGGTTCGAACGATTCTGATGGAGTTTATAAGAGAGGATATTGGTAGGGCGAGAGATGAAATTGTCTTATAGATTCTCAGTCTATAGAGAATATAACAGAGGCCTCGGTTAAGTAGCCGGGGCCTTTCTTGTGTTCAATAAAAATGAAAGGCTCCATGGCGGTGTTTGGAGCCTTTCGGGGGAGTTCCCGACGGGGAACGTCGGGAAAACAATTTGTGAAATCATGTTCCGTATACAACACATATCTGGGCAGTTCTGACAATAGGGAATGTTCCCGTTGTGGGAAGTGTCTGTTGGGAGAATATCCCGCTTGTGAGGATGGAAAATGAAACAGCCGTTCGGCCTTGGCGGCTGAACGGCTGTGAAAAATCAGTTTGAGGCATCAAGGTAGGAACGATTCAGCCCTCTTGAAGCAACTTTTTTGCGATGTCCATATCATATAATGCCAATGGGTTACGGTCTGTGCCGCGTTCCCGAAACATGGCAGCAGCCTGTTCTATTGCAGAGTAAGGCATCCACTTATGCTTTTCCCAAATGACGGGTTCTTTGGGATTATAAAGTCTGAATTCAATATCGTCATCGTTGGCGCGCACATACATGCGAACTTCGGGATGCTGGAGGGAAGGTGTATAGTAATGGCCGCGTTCGTCTTTCATTGATATCTCCTAACCGTTGAAATTGAAGCGGAGAGTTCCACCCGCTTCGTATGTCTTTATGTTCATGCCTGCAAGCAGGATGCGCAGGGGCCTGCCAAAGAAAAAGTCGTTCATATCAGCTGACATACCGGTTTTTTGGGGAACCAGATTGCGCAGTTCCATATCAAATACCACCATCTCCTTGAGAGATTTGCCAGCCTCTTGGTCACCTTCTCGGGCTGCTTTGGCTAATTTTTCCATATTAGCAGGAGAGCATTTTATGTCATGTTCGGCCATGAGTTCCAGCAAGGGGTGTCCTTCAGGTATCAGGTCTACACGAGTCAGTCTGTCCTTGGTATACATGGCTCTGAGTGGCTCAATATCTTTACAGAAGAGCACTTCACATTCAATAGGGCGAGCCCCATAGATGCCGCAAGTGTTGCCTTCCGGGCTGAAATGAATGCAAGTCCACGTTCCGTCACGTCCCTTGAGTTTGAGCATTTCGGCATTAAGGGGAGCGACTTTTTGCTCGGGTTGATCGTAAACCCATTCGCCAGGCCTGAGTGCGACAATTTCGGACAGGGCGATGGTCCCATCCTGAATCAGCGGTAGATCGGCCTTGTGGAGGGCCGGGCCGCCATTTCTACAGCAGTCGCCGCATCGACGGCAGCCAGTTTCGGTTGTGTTTGATTTTTGCAAGTTTGTGTTGCTCCTCATATCCTTTTACGGTATCGATTGTGGCGGTCCATAACCTGTGCCATGGGACCGATACTCCGGCTTGGCTGCAATGGCAAGCTCGGGGGATGAATCTAAATGTGCGTACAGGCTGTCCGTTGGGTCCGTAGATTAAGGATTGGCAATGATTTAGTGGATATTTCGGTTGACATAAAACCGGTGTGTTCAGTACATTGTCAGCCCTGCATACCTTGTGAATATAGGTGCAAATGCCAATATTCGAGGTACTTGCGTTACGTAGGAAAGGCGCTTTGGCTTCAGGTGATCTTCATCACTGCTTGCCGGCCTGAGCGCAATAATGGTTGATGGCAACATCTTAATCAAACAATGGAGGTTAAGGGAATGGCGAAACACAAAACTCCTCTGTTGGATCAGCTGGAAAGCGGCCCGTGGCCCAGCTTCGTATCCGACATTAAACAGGAGGCTGCAGCTCGAGCCAAGAACGAGAAGGGTCTTGACTACCAGATCCCCGTCGACTGCCCCGATGATTTGCTGGGCGTGCTCGAAATGTCCTACACCGATGGTGAAACTCACTGGAAGCACGGCGGCATCGTCGGCGTTTTCGGTTATGGCGGCGGCGTTATTGGCCGTTACTGTGACCAGCCCGAGATGTTCCCCGGCGTAGCTCACTTTCACACCGTTCGTGTGGCTCAGCCCAATGGTAAGTGGTACAGCACCAAGTTGCTGCGCGACTTGATGGACATTTGGGAACTTCGTGGTTCCGGTCTCACCAACATGCATGGCGCCACCGGCGACATCGTGTTCTTGGGCACCACCACTCCGCAGTTGGAAGAAATTTTCTTCGAGCTGACCCACAATTTGGACATCGACCTCGGTGGTTCCGGTTCCAACTTGCGTACACCTGCCGCTTGCATGGGTATGTCCCGTTGTGAGTATGCATGTTACGACTCTCAGGAACTGTGCTACCATCTGACCATGGAATACCAGGATGAGCTTCACCGTCCTGCATTCCCTTACAAGTTCAAGTTTAAGTTCGATGCGTGCCCCAACGGTTGCGTTGCTGCTATCGCTCGTTCTGACCTGTCCTTCATCGGTACCTGGAAAGACGACATCAAGGTCGACCAGGAAGCCGTTGCAGCGTATGTTGGCGGAGAATTCCCCCCGAACGCCGGCGCTCACGCTGGTAAAGACTGGGGCGCATTCGACATTCAGAAAGAAGTTGTCGATCTGTGTCCGTCCAAGTGCATTTCCTACGAAGGTGGCAAGCTTGCCATCGACAATAAGGAATGTGTCCGTTGCATGCATTGCATCAACACCATGCCTCGTGCATTGAAAGTCGGTGACGAACGCGGTTGCTCCATCCTTTGTGGTGCAAAAGCTCCGATCCTTGACGGTCCCCAGATGGGTTCCCTGCTCGTGCCTTTCATGGAAGTCAACAAAGATGATGACTACCAGTCTATCAAAGATCTCATCGAAAACGTTTGGGATTGGTGGATGGAAGAAGGTAAGAACCGTGAGCGTATCGGTGAAACAATGAAACGTCTCGGTATGGCTGCATTGGTCAACGCTGCTGGCGTTCCTGTTGACGCCCGTCAGGTCCAGGAACCTCGCCACAACCCCTACATCTTCTGGAAAGCAGAAGACGTTGAAGGTGGTTGGGAACGCGATATCAACGATTTCCGTAAGCGTCACCAGCGCTAAAAAGAGGAGTGAAATAATATGGCTTTTATTTCTTCCGGGTACAATCCCGACAAACCGATGGAAGGTCGGATTTCCGACATTGGCCCTCGTCATTTTGGCGAGTACCTGCCCCCGGTTATCAAAGACAACTTTGGTAAATGGGACTACCATGAGATCCTTGAGTCCGGTATCCTGTTGCACGTAGCCCAGGGCGGCGATAAGACCTACACCGTTCGTGCTGCTACAGCTCGTTTGATGACCGTTACTCATATTCGTGAAATCTGTGAAATCGCTGACAAGTTCTGCGGTGGTTTCGTTCGTTTCACCACTCGTAACAACCTTGAATTCCAGGTTGAGACCGAAGAAGCAGCCAAGGAACTGAAGGCCTACTTGAACGATCAAAAGTTCGAAGGTGGCTCCTTGAAGTTCCCGGTTGGCGGCACTGGCGCTGGTGTGACCAATATCGTTCACACTCAGGGTTGGGTCCACTGCCACACCCCTGCAACTGACGCTTCCGGTACCGTTAAGGCTACCATGGACGTCGTCTTCGATGACTTCACCGACATGAAGCTGCCTGCTCCTGTGCGCATCTCCATGGCTTGCTGCCTGAACATGTGCGGCGCTGTTCACTGCTCCGATATCGCGATTCTCGGTATTCACCGTAAACCGCCCATTATCGATCACGAGTACCTGGACAACTTGTGCGAAATCCCCTTGGCCGTTGCAGCCTGCCCCACCGGTGCAGTCCGCCCCTCCAAGGTCGAACTTGATGGCAAGACCTTTAAGACTGTTGCCATTAAAGAAGAACGCTGCATGTTCTGCGGTAACTGCTACACCATGTGCCCCTCCCTTCCGCTGTCTGACGGCGAAGGCGACGGTATTGCACTGATGGTCGGTGGTAAGATCTCCAACCGTATTACGAAACCCGCCTTCTCCAAGGTTGTGGTTCCGTTCATCCCCAACGAGCCTCCTCGCTGGCCTACGCTGACTAAGACCATCAAGAGAATTCTTGATACTTACGCAGCCGAAGCCAACAAGTACGAGCGTCTGGGCGACTGGGCCAATCGTATCGGTTGGGAACGTTTCTTCGAGAAATGTGACCTGCCCTTCACTGAGCATCTGATCGATGACTTCCGTGATCCGGCATACTACACTTGGCGTCAGACCACTCAGTTCAAGTGGTAGGATAAATACCATCGGGGTACGGTCTTTTGGACCGTACCCCGTTCTTTTCAAATAACAAGGAGTCCATCATGGCACTCGACATTGAAGCCGCAAAAGCTGAAATTTTGGCTTTTTGCGAATCGAAGTCAAAGAACAAGTCCAAGTTCTACTTCAATGATTTCACCAAGCTTTTCCCGGATGAAAAAGCCCGTGCAGTCAAGAAAATTTTGACCGCTTTAATTCAGGAAGAAAAATTGGTGTTCTGGTCCTCCGGGTCCACCACCATGTACGGCATGGCCGGTGCCGGCAAACAGGCCGCTTCCGAGGGCGAAGACTAGACTCTAGCCGAGCTCCGTAATTGAGGCCTTGCCCGTATCTTTATGATGCAGGGCAAGGCTTTTCTTGATTGTGAGTTGAGCCTGTTATGGTGCAAAACAATATTTCTCGTATAGTCCTCGCCGGTTTATCCGGCGGCACAGGGAAGACGATTGTCTCCCTTGCCTTGGCTCGTGCCTTCAAAAGAGCGGGGAGAAAAGTCGTCCCCTTCAAAAAAGGGCCGGACTACATTGATGCCCAATGGCTGACCCTTGCAGCCGGTCACCCTTGTTCCAATCTTGATCCCTTCTTTCATTCCACAGATACGATTCGTTCTCTCTTTTTTCATAGGTCATGTGGTTTTGATATCAGTTTGGTGGAGGGGAACCGTGGACTGTTTGATGGTATGGACGAACATGGGTCCTGTTCGACTGCCGAATTAGCACGGATGCTTGATGCTCCGGTGATTCTTGCAATTGATTGTACAAAAATGACCCGTACAGTGGCGGCAATCGTTCAAGGGTGTACACATTTTGAACCGGGGTTGAACCTTGCTGGCGTGATCCTCAACCGGACTGCCGGAGAGCGTCATCGTTCGGTGCTGCAAAAATCTATTGAGACCCATACAGATGTTCCGGTTTTGGGGATGTTACCTAAAATTTCTTCGAATCCCATTCCCGAGCGACACATGGGACTCGTCTCCGATCAGGAACAGGATTTTCCTGCACAGGATGCTCTTGAAGCACTGGCTGATATGGCTGAAGAATTGCTCGATATCGACAAGATTATTGATATCGCTACGAGTGTACCGGATTTCGGTCTTGATCCCGGTCCTTTGTATTTGGATAAATCAGTTAATAAAAAGGTCCGGATTGGCTATGTTCAAGACGCTTCTCTCTGGTTTTATTACCCGGAGAATCTTGAAGCCTTGGAACATGCGGGAGCCGAGCTTGTTCGGTTGAGCATACTTTCCGATGAGCCGTGGCCCGACATTGATGGGTTGTATCTTGGCGGAGGGTTCCCTGAAGTTTTTGCTGAACGTATTGCGGATAACACCACTATTCTTTCGCATATAAAAGAATTGTCAGAAAGTGGCATGCCAATTTATGCCGAATGTGGTGGTTTTATGGTGTTATGTGACTCTTTGGAAATCAAGGGTGTTTCCTATCCGATGGCGGGGGTTTTTCCCGTTGGCACCGCTTTTTGTCCCAGACCACAGGGCTTGGGGTACACAGAAGCCGAAGCCGTGGAAGAAAATCCATTTTTCCCTATCGGGACACGTATTCAAGGTCACGAATTTCATTATTCCTTGTGTGTTTCAGACGAATCTTCAACTTTGCGACCCGCTTTGAAAATGTTGCGGGGGCAGGGGGGAGGTGTTGGTCATGACGGTTTTCTGTATAAAAACACACTTGCCGGGTATAATCATATCCATGCTCTTGCAGTGCCTGATTGGGCCATCCGATTTGTCGCTGCCGCCAGTGAATATTGTCCCAAGTCTTAACGCGTAAATTTCTTGTCTCCGAGTCGCTTTTCATGAGAAAGTGCGGCTGAACCTATCAAGACAACAAGTGAGTAACAAATGAGTATTCCTTTTATCGACTTGAAATCACAGTATAAAGAGATTGAGACTGCCGTAAAGAAAGGCATAGATGGTGTGTTGGAACATGGCGCGTATATTATGGGACCGGAGATTGCCGACTTGGAGGCTCGTTTATCGAGCTTCAGTTCTGTACGATTCGGTGTCGGGTGCGCTTCTGGCACTGATGCTTTGATCATGGCTCTCATGGCTCTCGGTGTAGGGCCTGGCGATGCAGTCTTTACAACACCATTTACATTCATGGCCACCGCAGAGTCTATTGCACTCGTTGGTGCAACTCCAGTGTTCGTGGACATTGATCCTGTGACGTACAATATTGATTCCGAAGACCTTCGCCGTAAGATTGCTGATGTGAAGGACAACCGTCCTGACCTGACTCCAAGAGGCGTTATTGCCGTGGATCTTTTTGGTCAACCGGCAGACTATGACACCATTGAACCGTTGGCGCACAATAGTGGGTTGTTCCTTATCGTGGATGCAGCTCAGTCCTTTGGCGCAACCTACAAAGGTAAGCCTGTCTGTTCATTGGGTGACATTGCCTGTACTTCCTTCTTCCCAGCCAAGCCCCTCGGTTGCTACGGTGACGGTGGAATGGTCTTCGCGCATAATGAGGAATTGCATAAACTGCTTCTTTCCGTTCGTGTGCATGGCATGGGTGAAGACAAGTATGAAAATGTCCGTTTGGGAATTAATGGCCGCCTTGATGCTATGCAGGCTGCTGTGCTGCTTGCCAAGTTTGAAATTTTCCCTGACGAAATCATTAAACGTCAGCAGGTTGCAGATAGGTACGAGGAACTTTTGTCCTCTGTGCCCGGTCTGACAACGCCCACCGTTGCAGAAGGGAATACCTCTGTCTGGGCGCAATATTCTGTATTGGCTGAGAATTCAGAGCATCGTACCGAACTTATGGGTAAGCTTGGCGCAGCCTCCATTCCTACAGCTATTTACTATCCGAAACCGCTGCATCTTCAGAAAGCTTTTGCCAACCTGAAATATCAGGAAGGGGATTTCCCTGTATGCGAAGAAGTCGGAAACCGTATCTTTGCCTTGCCTATGCATCCTTACCTCAAGGCTGAAGATCAGGCGACTATCGCCGAGACGCTTAAGGGATAAGAGTCAATGGCCTTCGGGAGTTCATCGAATATAGTACGTGTGCTTAAGCCGATTGTGGCCGGGCTCGCCTTGGCCTTTCTGGCAACTGCCATGGTGGACAAACCTGCTCCAGTGCACTTCCAGCCCGAGAATCCGTATGCTGCAAAGCAGGCGGAAATACTTGAGCCTCAGGCCGAATTGATTATTGAAAAGAATATTATGAAACTCGGGTCTCTCCTGTCTGTCACGGCTGTAGGTTCCGTGACACAGGAGGGATTGCCCGTATTTAGCAGCCCGGTTGTGGCAGATGAAATTGAAGTTTTGTCGGAGCCGGATTCTTTGTCGAATGCGACGCCCGTTGAATCAGAATAACCCTGACTATAATCGGCACTTGCCGACAATTTGCCAGCCGTGCGTCCCTCTGATACACGGTGGGACGCGAATGACATCACGCCGGGAAATTGCCGGCACAAAGGAGATATGAAATGATTAAAATGGAAACCAGCATGGGTGACATTGTCATCGAGCTTGATTTTGAAAAGGCCCCCAAGTCTGCTGCAAACTTCCAGCAGTATGTCGAGGAAGGCTTTTATGATGGTCTGATTTTTCACCGTGTTATCGGTAACTTCATGGTTCAGGGCGGCGGCATGGATGAAAACATGCAGGAAAAGGCAACCCGTGAGCCTATCGAAAACGAAGCCAATAATGGCTTGAAGAATGACTGCTACACATTGGCCATGGCACGCACCATGGACCCCCATTCCGCTTCTTCTCAGTTCTTCATTAACGTCAAGGATAACGGCTTCCTGAACTTTTCTTCCGAGACCCCTCAGGGCTGGGGTTATGCCGTTTTCGGTAAAGTCGTCGAAGGCACTGATGTTGTTGATGAGATCAGGGGCGTGGCTACTGGGCGCAATGGCTTCCATGATGATGTCCCGGTCGAGCCGGTTTTTATCAATAAGGCCACTGTGACTGAAGACTAGTTCTTTTTGCTGCTGGAAATCACCGGCATACGAATTTAAACGGCGTACCCTGTGTATATGGGGTACGCCGTTTTTTTGTGAATTCTTTTTGTGTAGGGAAATCAGACAGTAAGGTTCAATCCAGTGTAAGATTTCTGGCCCTGACCAAACATGAGGCCTCCGCCATCGAACCAAGATGTCGGATCTGAGTTGTCGGCAAACCACCATGACATGGCCTTGAATTGAAGATTTTGCATCATCTGACCTTGTGACAGCTTGGTGCTTGCCGTGTTGGTCAGTTTACCCAGTTGAAGGATGGTATCAAATTCTTCAACTTTGTCGGGGTTGTCTTCGAAATATTTATCGATGATTTCCTTGTCTTCATGGCCTTTGGCGACGGTTACCTTGCCGGTCGCCGGGTCGTAACTTAGCGGAAGTTCTTTTGTGACATCCACACCCAAGGCCTTAAGGTCTGCGGTCACGGTGATATCCCATTTAGCTTCGAGATTTGCACGGTATTTATCGACATCAAGAAAGGAGAGTCTGTTGTCCGTTCCTTTGGGGATTTTGGACAAGTAAGACTCAATGTCACTGGTCATGCCGTTTTTGCTTTCGATTTTATCCTGCTCTTTGTCCATCTGAGCAGCACGTGCCTTTAATTGCTGTTCTTCATTCGCGGCTTGCAAAAGCGAATAGGCATCCATGTATCCATTTGATCCAACCGATTGAACTGCCATTGTGGTCCTCTTGCATTCAGGGTTCATGGGCATTTTTTGCCCTGCCTGAATCGAAAGCATAAGCCGTGCCAGTACTGGTGAGCTATGGATATAAAAAAAGGACTGTCCGTGAAGACAGTCCTCTAAAGCGTGCAAGAGTGAGGTGTTAGCCGCCGAGATAGGCTTTCTTGACTTCAGGGTCCTCCCTGAGTTGATCGCAAGGCCCTTGTGCGACTATCTCACCAGTATCGATGACGTAGCCGCGGTGAGCGAATTTGAGAGCAAGGTTGGCATTCTGTTCGATCAACAGGATAGTCATTCCTTCCTTGTTCAGTTCTTTCAGGGTGCGGAACATGTCATACATAAGCAGCGGGGCGAGTCCCATGGATGGTTCATCAAGCATAATGATTTTACAACCTGACATAAGAGCGCGGCCCACGGCTAACATCTGTTGTTCACCACCGGAAAGGGATTCGGAACGTTGCTTTTTACGTTCGTCCAGACGAGAGAAGAGCGAGTAGACGCGTTTATAATCCCGATCAATATCGGCTTGTGAATCCTTGCGGGCATAGGTTGCCAGCTTGAGGTTCTCTTCAACGGTCAGATTGCCGAAGATATGACGACCTTCCGGGACCAGAGCAAGGTGCAGGTCACTGACGATTTTGTCCGGGGCCATGCCCAGAATGGATTCGCCTTTGAATTTGATGTCGCCTTTGATGATCTTGGGAGCTTCTGGCGGCGGCAGTTGTGCAATGGACATGAGGGTTGTTGACTTACCTGCGCCATTGGCACCGATGAGGGTAACTATTTCGCCTTCGCCCACAGTGAAGTCGATACCGTGAAGGGCTTCGATGTTGCCGTATTTAACGTAGAGGTTTTCGACCTCGATAAGTGGAGTTGTCATATGTTGTCGTCTCCAAGATAGGCCTTGATGACGGCCGGGTTGCTCTGGATGTCTTCTGGTGTACCTTCAGCGATGGTCGCGCCGAAGTCGATGACCTTGATCCACTGACACAAGGATGTCACGACTTTCATCTGATGTTCAATCATGAAGATGGTGATATCAAAATTGTCGTGAATCCAGCGGACCAGTTTGATGAGGTCTTCCACATCGGCGGAGTTGAGTCCGGCTGCGGGTTCGTCCAACAGCAAGAGTTTTGGCCGGATGGACATGGCGCGGGCGATTTCAACACGGCGTTGCAGACCGTACGGGAGGTTCTTGGGGAATTCGTAGGCCACGTCGGTGAGCGACATGGCGTCAAGCAATTCCTCGGCTATCTCCAGAATGCGTGCTTCACGTGCTTTGTATTTGGGACCTCTGATGATGGAGTCCCAGACCGAATAACCCATACGATAATGCTGGGCGATACGGATGTTGTCGAGCACGGTCATGTCGTGCCACAGTCGGATATTCTGGAAGGTTCGGGCAATGCCCATTGACGTTACCTGATGCGGCTTGAGGCCAGCGGTCAGGGTGCCGTCAAATGTAATGCTTCCTTCGGTGGGCTGGTAAAAACCGGATATCAGGTTGAAGATGGTTGTCTTACCTGCTCCGTTGGGGCCGATCAGCCCCATGAGTTCGCCGCCTTTCATTTCCACGCTGAATTCGGACACGGCCTGAAGGCCTCCGAAACGCTGGGTCATAGTGTCGATTTTGAGAAGTGACATGCCGACCCCCTACTTGAACGTGTAGAATTTTTTGAGTTTCGGGAACACGTCCGACAACTCTTTGTTACCCATGATGCCTTCGGGCCTGAACTGCATGATCAGGACGAGGAGCAGGGGAATCATGACCCATTTGATGACACCGGCTGACGGTTCCCATTCCGGGAAGACGAACGTAGCTGGAGCCAGCAGGAAGTCCATGAGGGACTGGGATCTAAGTACTTCCATCAGGAAGGTAAAGACCACGGCCGAAATGACTGCGCCTGAAAGCGAGCCCATGCCGCCGAGGTAGACCATAACCATGGCCTCGGTGGATTTGAGAATGTTGAAAGACTGTGGGTTGACGTAGCCGACAACGTGGGCAAACAGACCGCCTGCGCATCCAGCAAGACCTGCTGAAATCATGAAGTTGACCAGTTTGATCTTGTTGGTATTCACGGACATGATTTCTGCCGCAGTTTCATCCTGACAGATGGCGTTGACGCCTTTGCCGTATGTGGATGTGATAAATCGGCGGATGACCCAGATGGTAAAGACCATAAAGGTAATGACCCAGAAGAGCATCCATGGGCCGTTTAATGTGTCTTTCATAGCCCAAACAGTGCTTTTCATACCTTGGAAGCCACGAGAACCACCGATGAAGTCCATATTTTCAATGGCCGAGATCACCATGTAGTTTACGGCGATGGTGATGATGGCCAGATAATCGTCGCGTGTTTTGAATGCCGGGACTGCCACCAGAATACTGACAACAGAAGCAAAAACACCACCAATGAGTATGATAATTGGGAACACCAGAAAGGCCATGTTCGGGGGAAGCATCGGGTCGCCGAGAGTCTTTCCGAAGAATAAGACTGACAGGATTGATGAGACGTATGCCCCCACGCACATGAAAGCAGCGTGTCCACAGGTGAACTCGCCCATGTTGCCGTTCACCAGATTCAGGCTGGTCGCCATGATGATGTTGATACCAACATACATGAATACGGCCTGAATATAGTTGCTGATGATGCCGAATTGAGCCAGGGACAGCAGGAACAGCGCACTGACAACCATAACGAAGTTGAGAGAATATTTTTTCATATGTCTTTTCTCCCAACTAAATTTTGGTTGATTGCGGCATGCCGAACAAACCTGTTGGTTTCATCCAGAGGATGATCAGCAGGATCGTAAAGGCGAACAAATCGCGATAGGTGGATGGAAATACGGTAACAACACCGACCTCAATGAAGCCAAGTAGGAAGCCTCCGTAAAATGCTCCCCGGATATCTCCGATGCCGCCGACAACCGCTGCAATAAATGCTTTCCAACCGATAATCATGCCCATGAATGGTTCGAGAACCGGATAGGACATGGCGAACAGAAGTCCGGCCAGACCCGCAAAAGAGGAACCGAGAACAAAGGTGAACACGATAATGGCGTCAATGGGGATGCCCATAAGTGGAATGGCGAATTTGTCGTAGGAAATGCCGCGCATGGCCATGCCGATTTTCGTTTTGGTGACGATGAAGTTGAGGAAAACGAAAACAGCGACTGCCGCCACAATGACGATGACCTTCAGGTTTGTGATGGTTACGCCGCCGAGATGCCAGATTGTTTTTTCGACCAGTTCAGGAAATTTGAGGCGGCTGGCTCCGAGCACTGCCAGGTTTGAGTACTCAAGGATCAGTCCGCACATGAGTGCCGTAATGACCACGTAGAGTCGGTGCGCTCCTTTGCGACGCAAGGGACGGTATGCGACGCGTTCAAGCGTGACACCGACACAGGCGGTCAGGAACATGGTCAGCGGCACAGCGAGCAAAAATGTCACGAAGGGCGAAAGGCCAACTGCGGGACCGAGCAGAAATCCGGCCACGAAAAAAGCGATATACGCGCCAACCATGAAAATATCGCCATGGGCGAAGTTGATCAGCCTGAGTACGCCGTACACGAGGGTGTAGCCCAATGCGATAAGGGCATAGAAACTGCCCCACTGAAGCGCATTGAGTATGTTTTGAATAATAAAGTCCACGTTTACTTCCCGGGAAATATCTTTGGGCCTTTGGGGTTTATTCCGAACGAGTTGGCCCGTTCACTCAGTAAAAGAGCGGGAGCCAAATGGCCCCCGCCCGATTATGTCAGTACGTAGTAGGCTTATGGGCAGACAGATTCTTCAAAGACGAATTCACCTTTGTCGGAAATCTTAACAACCACAGCGCATTTGATGGGATCACCCTGTGCGTCGAACTTGGAGGAACCGGTGATGCCGTCAAAAGACTTGATGGCAGACAGACCCTCGCGAACGGCCTTACGCATGGCAACGGGGTCGGATTCGACCTTGCCTGCGTTTTTGATGGCTTCGATCATGATGCCGATGGAATCCCACGTCAGGGCTGCGTAGTCAGCTGGTGTGGAACCATAAACTTTTTCATAACGATCAATGAAGGTCTTGGTGGCGCCCTTGGCTCCGGCTGCAGCGTAGTGGGTGGAGAAGAAGTTGCCGTAGCATTCGTCGCCGCACAGCTTGATCAAGTCAGGAGTACCCCAAGCGTCGGAACCCATGAAGGGACCTTTGTAACCGAGGTCACGGGCCTGCTGGATGATCAGGGCAACCTGATTGTAGTTGTCAGGTACGAAGATGAAGTCCGGGTTAGCAGCGATGACGGTGGTCAACTGCGCAGAGAAATCCTGGTCTTTGGTGCCGTGAGATTCGAAAGCCACGACCGGGCCGAGGCCTTTTGCTTCCCAGGAAGTCTTGAAGATTTCGGCTAAACCCTTGGAGTAGTCGTTGGAGACATCAAAGATAACAGCAGCAGTCTTGGCGTCAAACTTCTTGGCAGCGAAGTCGGCAACAACAGGACCCTGGAAGGGGTCGAGGAAGGCTGCGCGGAAAACCCAGGGGCGATCCAGTGTCGTGTTCGGGTTGGTGGACCACGGAGAAATCATGGGGACGCGGTTTTCGTTACAGGTACCACCTGCGGGTACAGCCTGCTTGGAGGAGTTGGGGCCGATGATGGCAACAACATTTTCCTGATCAATGAGCTTCAAGGCAACGTTTGTGGCAGATTCGGCTTTGGATTCGTTGTCCATGTAAACGAACTCGAGCATGTACTTCTGACCGCCCACTTCCAGACCGCCTGCATCGTTGATGTCTTTGAGATACATCTCTGCTGCGTTCTTGGAACCTTCGCCGACTTCCGGAATATCACCGGTCAGGGGCAGGTTGAAGCCGATTTTGATTGTATTAGACTTTTCCTCTCCACAACCGGCCAACAGAAAGGCGCTGCATACCAACATCAGGGTCAGCAGGCCTATACCTTTAAGAAAACCTTTCATCATTTCCTCCTCTCATAGGAATATTAGTTACCAATCGATACAAGCTCTGTGCTTACACCAAATAGGCCATGAGAGGAAGGGGTTTTCTATACTACATTTTTGCAAATGTGGTGTTATGGTTGAATAAAATGCGTATTTTCAAGGTATTTCATAATAAATTAAACCGAAATTTTTCAAAAAGAAAAATTTCGGTTTTCATTATTGTCAAGATAGGGGCTTTTGAGAGATCCCTTCTCTGCTTTTTATGGCTATTTCACATCTAAAAGGGAGATTTTCTCTTTGAGAAAGGTGAGGACCTGATCGGCGCATTCATCGATATTACAGGCCGTTGTATCCAAACGTAAATCTGGTGATTCAGGAGTGTCAAACGGCGCACTGATTCCAGTATAGTTTTTGATTTTCCCTTCACGGGCGAGCTTGTAATATCCTTTTACATCACGTTCTTCACAGACTTCCACAGGGCAGTCTACATGGACGAGGAAAAAGTCCCCATCCTCATGCATCTCTCGGAGACGTTGCTGTGCGTCGTGTTCGGGGGTGATAAAGGCACAGAGGCAAATGGTGCCGGCATCCATGAAGAGCTTTGTCATTTCGCTGATGCGTCGGATGTTCTCTGCACGGCCTTCTGGTGAAAACGAGAGATCGCCGCACAGTCCATGCCGAACATTGTCGCCGTCAAAGGTATACGTGCGTGCCCCTTCATCAAAAAGTCGTTTTTCCACGGCATGGGCTATGGTTGATTTCCCGGCGCCGGACAGTCCGCAAAACCAGAGAGTCACAGCGCGGTATCCATTGCGCATTTCCCGGTGTCCTCGGCAGACTTCTCCGCGGAATTTGCATTTGTATTGATTATTAGACATTAATTTTTATTTTTTTTTGCTTTTTTGAGTGCTTTTCGGGCTTTTTTTTCTTCGATCTTGGTCACTTCCTCGTCACGCAAGGCCCGACGGAGGACCTTGCCAACCATGGTTTTGGGCAGATCCTTTCTGAATTCGACTTTACGAGGCACCTTATAGTTGGCAAGTTTTTCACGACAGTACGCGATGACATCGCTGCGAGAGAGTTCTTCTCCCGGTTGAGTTATTACATACGCCTTGACGATTTCGCCGCGAGTCTCGTGTGGGATTCCCACGGAGACAGCTTCCTTGATTTTAGGGTGGGAGTGCAGAACTTCGTCAATCTCGCGTGGATATATGTTGTAGCCACCTGAAATGATGAGGTCCTTCTTGCGGTCCACGATGTAGAAGTAACCTTCTTCGTCCATGGTGGCGATATCGCCGGTGTAAAGCCAACCATTTCGTAGGACATCGGCTGTGGCGTCCGGGCGGTTGTAGTAGCCTTTCATGATTTGCGGTCCGCGGACCACCAGTTCTCCCCGTTTCCCCGGAGGCAGAGGTTCTCCACCAACATCCATATCAACGATTTTTGCGTCAGTATCAGGGAAAGGTAGGCCAATGGAGCCTACTTTGCTGATACCTTCCAGCGGGTTGAAATGAGTGACAGGGGACGCCTCCGTTAATCCATATCCTTCGGTTATGGATGTGCCAGACCGTTTTTTGAACTGCTCCATGTATTCAACAGGCATGGGGGCAGAACCGGATACACACACTTCGATGGATTGCAGGTCGTATTTATCGATGTCTTTTTGCTGAAGGAGTGAAATATACAGTGACGGTGCACCCGGGAATACGGTCGGTTTGAGCTTGTTGATTCCTTTGAGTACGTCAAGAGGAACATAGCGCGGAAACGGAGCCAGTGTTGCCCCCAGACTGGTCGGCCAGGCAAGACAGGTCGTCAGTCCATATATATGGAAATAGGGGAGGATTCCGAGGAATGTTTCCTTCTTTTTCCCCAAGGTGTGCATCATGGCATGGCATTGTTGCATGTTCGCGCTGATGTTGGAATGGGTCAGGATACATCCCTTTGCTACACCCGTGGTTCCGCCTGTGTACTGCAGTAGGGCGGTGTCATGGTGATCCACTTTTTTGTCAGTGAATTTTTCGCGGCCTTTCGTTAATTCCTTGAAGGGGAAAATGTGTTTCCCATCGTAAGGGATTTTGGGCGCGGTACCGTTCTTTTTAGCCTGAAGTTTGTAAAGGGTGCTCAAGGGGAATTTGAGCCCTTCACCTATGGTCGTGATGAAAAATTTTTCTACGGGGATGGAGTCTCGCAGTTTATTTAGTTTGGGCCAAAGCATGTCCAGAGTGATGCAGCATCGTACCCCTGCGTCGTTGAACTGGTGGACGATCTCTGTTTCCATATAGAGCGGGTTGGTCATGACGCCAATGGCTCCGGCACGAAGGACGCCCCAAAAGGCAATGATTGTCTGTGGCAGGTTGGGCAGCATCAAGGCGACCCGGTCGCCCTTGCGTATCCCGGCGGCCTTGAGATTGGCTGCGAATATTTCGCTCTGGGTTTTGAGCTTGGCGTAAGTTATCGACCAGTTTTTAAAAACAATGGCCTTGCGTTTTGGCCATTTGTGTGCGGCCCTGTCCAGAAATTCGAACAGGGGGATCTTGTCATAGTCCAGAGTGGGCGGCACGTCAGGGTCGTACGCCTTGAGCCAGGGGCGGTTTATATGCTCCATGGAGTAAATATCCTCGTTGATTTCGTTGAAAGCGCCCCGAACCTATAATAGGTGGGTGGCGGGGTCAATATGGCGTGTTTCAAACAGTGACGGGTCGGAGTTTTGACGTTGTGTGTAGTTTTAAGCGTTGTATATGAAACACGTTCATTTATTTTGAATGTCTTTTTTGTTGAATAAAATGAAAGATTTCGGACTTTTGATTGAATTTGTTGGTCGTGTTTATTATGTGAAATCACTTCTTGGCAAACTCTTTGCAAATCAATTCCCGTTTCCAAATGTGGAAATGATTGCCTCTTTGCTAAAGTTTGGGGCGAAAAGGGCCGATTATTCAATATGTCAACGATTGATTAAAAGCGGCTTGTGCCAAATAAAAATAAGAAATACGGTCAAAACCATTGTGGGACGGGCGTATTGACAGGGGTGCAACGCATGTCTAGAGTGACACACTCGGCGATGCAATTCCCTTTTAAACTGGATGAATCATTGACCGAACGAATGACCGAGAGAGTTCATGGCAGATCAAATTGAAAATGTGGTTACCGGAATGTTGATAACCGACGGGTGCTACCTTAAGCCGAGTAAGAACACGCGTGTGCTTGCCATTCTGGATGCCCTTTCAAGGGATTCCCGTTTGTCTCAGTTTGAACTGGGCAAACAGCTTCATTTGTCCGGGGCTATGGTCAATCAGTATCTCAAACAACTCCAGTCCGAGGGACTGGTTGAGTTTTGCCCTGTTAACGGGAAGAGCTATAGCTATACTCTGACGGATCAGGGACATCAGTCGCGGCAGCGGATGTTTTCAGATTATTCATCTGAAACGGTCCGTTTGTATTCGACCATTAAAGAATTTGTTTTGGATCAACTCTCTTTGCTGGAGAGCCAAGGAAAAAGAAAGCTGGCGTTATTCGGTGCATCCGAGACCTGCGAAGTGGTTTTATCCGCTCTGAGGGATACAGGATTTCAGGTCCTGGCGCTTCTTGATAATGATACGAAGAAACAGGGGCAGATTTTCAACGGCCATGTGGTTTCCGCACCGCATGTTCTGGATCAGGTGGACTGCGATGCCGTAGTCATCACCTCGTTTGGCAAACAAGCCGAGATTTATGAGCAGCTCAAGCCGTATTCCGAAAAGCGCGGATTTCAAATTGTGAGATTCTGATATGAAACAGATTCAGTCCGTCACACTTCGTTCTGGCGTCACCATTGGCAAGGGCCATCCCTGCTTTATCGTCGCAGAGATTGGAAATAACCATCAGGGTGAATATGACATCGCACAAAGGATGATCGACGAAGCCGCCGCCGCAGGCGTGCAAGGGGTCAAGTTCCAGAAAAGGGACAATGAAGCCTTGCTGACCCGCGAAGGCAGAGCGGCTCCGTATACCGGTCCTAATAGTTTTGGGCCGACTTACGGTGAGCACCGTAATGCTTTGGAACTGTCCATCGAGCAGATGAGACAGCTCAAGGAGTATAGCGAATCCAAGGGATTGGTGTTTTTCGCTTCGGCTTGGGATGAACCCAGCCTGGAGCAGATTGTGGATCTGGATGTGGAACTGCTCAAGATCAGTTCTGCCGAATTGGTCAACGTGCCGCTGGTTCGTAAATATGCGGCCACCGGTATCCCCATCATTCTTTCCACCGGCATGAGCGGACTTGAAGATATTGATGTCGCCATGGCGGAAATTCGTAATTATCATGACAACGTGATTCTGTTGCATTGCAACTCCACCTATCCTTGCCCTGAAGAGCAGATAGGCCTGCCGGTCATGGAAGCCCTTATTGAGCGCTATGATGTGCCGGTCGGATATTCTGGCCACGAAAAAGGTATAGGCCCCAGTGTTGGAGCTGCGGCTTTGAATGCCTGTGTGGTTGAACGGCATTTTACTTTGGACAAGACACTCAAGGGAACAGACCATCAGGCTTCTCTTGAACCGCAAGAGTTGGCGTCCATGGTGACCATGATCCGTGAAGTTGAAAAAGCCATTCAGGTCAAGGGGAAGGTCGTGTTCCCAGACGAGCAGGCCGCGTCCAAAAAATTGCGCAAGTGCATTGTCTTTTCCCGCGAACTGCCTGCCGGTCATATCCTTACAGAAGCAGATCTGACGACTCGATGCCCTCGCGTGGGCGTATCTCCTGTTCATTGGGATGAGGTTTTGGGAGCGGTTCTTAATCGTTCCGTGAAGCACGAAGAGCCTGTGCAATGGGATACCTTACGTCTTACAGAGGTCGAAGTAGCTGGAGCTGTATCGTCCTAATTGTGATTTTAATGAAGCTTTTAAAGCGCCGCATTTTAGCGGCGCTTTTTTTTGGGTTGATATGTTTTGAATCCGTAAAAAATTGGTTTAGATGAAAAAAATCATTCATCTAAAGAGGCATGTCATGCTAAGCGTGAAACAAGTCGCACAATTGCGGATCGGAGGAAGGAAGAATGAGTCAGACAGATATTTTATTGGAAACAGGAACTAATGAACTCGAAATCATTGAGTTTTTTGTTAATGAAAAAACAGATAAAGGCATCGAGACGCAATATTTTGGTGTCAACGTGGCCAAAGTCCTTGAAGTGGTAGAAGCTCCAGAAGGTCTGGAAGGATCGGAGGCGGCTGTTCATCCGAGCTTTCTTGGAACGATCCCTTTGCGTGATTTGATTTTACCTGTTGTTGATCTGAGTGTCTGGTTGAACATCGACAAGGCGGATGATGTTAATGAACCTGTCATTGTAACAGAGTTTAATGCCATGATTACGGGGTTTCTGGTGTCTGGTGTGACACAGATTCATCGTGTGAATTGGGCAGACGTTGAGCCTCCCAGCAAATATTTTTCTTCTATGGACACCAACTGCATCACCGGTACTATCAAGATAAAAGATCGCTTTGTATTGATGTTGGATCTTGAGCAGGTGCTGGCCGATCTGGACGAATCCGGTCAAACTGATGCCAACTTGAGCGACTTGGTTTCTGAAGAACGCTATAGAGCTCTTATAGCCGATGATTCGACATCTGTGCGTCAGTTGTTGGAAAAGAATTTTACAAATGCCAATTTTGAAGTGACCATGGTCGGCGATGGATCTGAAGCATGGGCGAAATTGGAAGCCATCAAGAATAAAGCCATAGAAGAAGGGAAAAGTCCTCTTCACTATCTTGACGCAGTGGTCTCAGATGTGGAGATGCCGCAAATGGACGGCTACACATTAACACGTCGGATCAAGGAAGATCCTGTACTCAAAGTGCTGCCAGTGACCTTGTTCTCCTCCTTGATTTCCAAGTCCGTTCTTCACAAAGGCAAGGCTGTCATGGCTGATGCTCAGGTGACCAAGCCGGAATTCAACGGGTTGACCCAGAAGGTCATCAACTTGATTCAAGAATGGGAAGGTCGGGAAGCAGGCTAGCCGACAACTTCGTCCAACTGCTTGCGAAGAGTGCTGATTCCACAGGAATGATGCATGTAAACAGGAACGTCCTTGCCGCGCACTGCGTCGAGGACGTCTTTGCGTGCTTTGTGTGAAACCTTATTCGTAAACATGACGACAAAGTCTACATTACCCAAGGATTGAGATATCTTTCGTTCTTTACCCGTGAAGTGTTTAAGCTTGACGCCGTTTTTTTTGGCTTCAGTCACATATTCTCTTTTCAGTCGGTCCATTCCACCTACAAGAGCGGCACACATAATTACCTCGGCTTGGTTGAAATTGAAAATCGTTATCAATCAATACAAGGTGAGATTGAGAGTGTCAACACAAAAGGCAATATTCATCAGGTTCGTGATAATATTGTAATAAAAGTGTCTGTTTTTTTTGATACTTTTAGAAGAAATATTATTTGAGATTTCTGTACATCTATGTCTGGTTGGAACCGTTGGGACGAAAGAACTTATGCTGACAAATTCTCTTTTCAAATAAAAGAGGGGGGGCCCCATGAGCAAAGCTCAAGCGAGTTGAAGGTTGAGAGCCGTCAGCTATTCAACGGGTTCCCATGATTCGCCTTCAGGGTCAACTTCTGGGAGAGCACAAGGCGGAGTTTCTACCACACGATTTCCTTTGCCCTTGTCGAGCAGTGCCGGAACTGAGCCGACAACAACATTGACTTGACCCCCGAGCAAGACGTGGCCTTTGATGCCTGTGAAATCGTTCAGCTCTGTCCATGCAAAGGTATTGGCCGTGGCTTTGAGTGACTCGAAGGGGTAACAGTAGAGGGCGTATCGAGCTTCGCCACGCACTCTGTTATTGGCAAAAAAACCGCGTGATCCCGTCTGGACAATACCACGCGCACTGACGCCTCCGCCCATAATGATGTCGTTGCAGGTGGCCACTATATCATTGGCATAGAGCAGGATGCCGGTAGAAGCCTCTCCTCGACCTTCGATGCGATTGCCAGTGATGGCAATGCGGTTGTTGCGTGAAAAGTCCGCGCCGCCGCGAGTGTCAAAGTACCATCCAGCCACAATGCCGTTGGGACCGTATTTGTGAGGATAGGGAATCCCTTCTTCGTCCGTGGTGATGCGGTTGCCGGATATGGTGATGGAGCCATTACCCTTGGCATTACGCGTATTATCCAACACTTCTATGCCGTTTCGCGATGTACGGAGGATGATGTTATCCTTGATGGTGATTTCTGCGCCCGTGGTCCAGTCTGTGAGAACACCGAATCCGGCAGTACTTTTAGGGCGTTTGTTTTCCATGAAGAAACGGTTGTTTTCAATTCTGATTGTTCCGCTCACCGCTTTTTTCAACGGTCCTTTGGTATGGACAATACGGTTGCCCACGATGACTCCGGCTTGAAATGCAAGGGTGTCGGCCTCAGACCATTCAATGTCAACTTGTTGAGGAATGACATCTGTTACGGTGCATCCCCGTATATCCAAACCGCTTACATAGGGGAAGTGGAGCGGGGTTCCTTTTGAACCATCGAATCGGATGGAACTGACAGCAACGATGGGGCCTTTTTCTGACGGAGGTGCATCTTTGTAAGGCAGGGGGGCGTATAGTGTCCAGAAACCACCGGTAATAATGGTTTTTGGTTCTCCAACAGAATCGGTTTCACCGGAAATACGAATGTTTTTTGTGATTTTTACTCGGCCTTCAGGCCCAAAATTGAATTTCCCTTTGAGGAGGACTGATCCACCTTTGTCCACTGCGGCCTGAACATTCGGCACATCTTGAGAGGATGAGCCTGTGCCGACAACGGTTGTGTCAGCAGCTAAAGCTGGGAACGAAAAAATAAGTACGGCAAGAAGTGCCGAGGAAAAATAGAGGCTCAAGCGTTTGAATATGTGGTGATGTTGCGGCATGACAGTGAAATTACATGCTTTGGATGCGTTTTACAAACAGTTGGTTAATATCCTTGTTTATGCTCACGGTTCCGCTGTCCGCGTTCTCGAAATTTTCGGTCATTTTGATTCATTTTGTCCTGTTTCTGCACGGCCTTGGCAACGGCTTCGCATGCAGCTTGAAGGTTGGCGTCCTCGGTACGAATCATTTTGAGTTGATCCTTGAGCGTGTTGGCAATGATGCGTTGGCCCGCCCAGTCCGGGTAGTTTTCCCAGTGAGTAATCGCTTTTTCAGTCATGCCGAGTTTTGCTGCCGCATATCCTGCATGGAGAAAGGCGTCCGGGATATCCTTTGCTTCAATGCATTGCTCAAGCACTCGCAACCCGTCTTCAAATCGGCCGATACGGGTGTAACAAATTCCGGCCATGACCAGATGGGACACGCGGGAGTCTTTGCTTGCGGCATTCTTCTTTGCGAAGTGTTCATCAAAGGCGAATGCCGCCGTGGTGAAGTACTCCTCGGCTTTTACGAAATCCCGACGGAGTTCTGCAGATCGTCCGCGTTCGAAGTTCTTTTCGCCTTTGCGATAGGGCTGCACGAGTTTTGAAAAAAATGACATGGTTGAAGCCTACATATTTGATGGCGTTTCTACAACAAGGAACAAAAAAAGGCCGGACGTAAAACGTCCGGCCTTTGAATATCGAATGGCGTGAAGGCTAAGCTTCGTCTTCGACTACAGCCTCGGAGATGGCGCATTCGGTGGTCAGCAACATGCTGGACACGGAAGCGGCATTCTGCAGAGCGATGCGAGTGACCTTTTTGGGATCAATGACACCGGCCTTGACCAGATCGGTGTACTCGCCAGTGGCGGCGTTGAAGCCGTTGTTGCCTTTGAGGGCTTTGACCTTTTCGACAATCACTGTGCCTTCGAGGCCGCAGTTGTTGGCGATCTGGCGCAGAGGTTCTTCGATGGCGCGAACGACGATGTCCACACCGGCCTGCTCGGTGTCGTTGGCACCCTTGACCTTGGCCAGGGCTTTTCCTGCACGAACCAGAGCGGTACCGCCGCCAGCGACGATACCTTCGTCAACGGCTGCGCGGGTGGCGTTCAAGGCGTCTTCAACGCGGTCCTTGCGTTCTTTCATTTCGATTTCTGTAGGAGCGCCGACCTTGATGACAGCTACACCGCCGACCATCTTGGCCAGACGTTCCTGCAGCTTTTCGCGGTCGTAGTCGCTGGAAGCATTGTTGACCATGTTCATGATCTCTTCGCAACGGCGTGCTACGACTTCCTTGTCGCCTGCACCATCCACGACCAAGGTGTTGTTCTTGTCAACAACCACTTTCTTGGCAGTACCGAAGTCATTCGGCTGGATGGATTCCAGAGTGACAGCAGTGTCTTCGGAAACCGGAGTCGCGCCGGTCATGATGGCGATGTCGCGAATCATGTCCTTGCGGCGTTCACCGAAACCGGGAGCCTTGACTGCGCAAACTTTCAGGGAGCCGCGCATGGCGTTGATGGTCAGACCGGCAAGAGCGTCATTTTCAACCGTCTCGGCGACGATGAGCAGGGGACGTCCGGCTTTGGCCACGGCTTCCAAGATGGGAACCAGCGGCTTGATGTTGGAAATTTTGCCTTCGGAAAGCAGAATGAACGGGTCTTCGTAAACAGCAGCCTGTTTGTCGCCGTCATTGATGAAGTAGGGGGAAAGGTAACCCTGATCCCACTGCATGCCCTCGACCACGTCCAGCTGAGTGGACAGGCCCTGAGATTCCTCAACGGTGATGACGCCGTTGTCGCCGACTCTTTCCACGGCCTCGGCGAGGATTTCACCGATGGTCATGTCATTGTTGGCGGAAATGGAACCGATCTGAGCGATTTCGGAGCTTTTCTTGATCGGTTTGGCCATTGCTTCCAGCTCTTTGGCCAGAGCGTCGACAGCCAGATCAATACCGCGCTTGATGGACATGGGGTTGCGGCCGGCAGCCAGCAACTTGACGCCTTCGTTGAAAATGGACTGGGCCAGCACTGTGGCAGTGGTGGTTCCGTCACCGGCGATTTCATTGGTCTTGGAAGCAACTTCCTTGACCATCTGTGCGCCCATGTTTTCGAGCTTGTCTTCCAGATCAATCTTTTCGGCTACAGTCACGCCATCCTTGGTCACCTGAGGAGCACCCCAGGTTTTTTCCAGCATGACGTTACGACCCTTGGGGCCGAGAGTAACCTTGACGGCGTTGGCCAGGATGTTGACGCCGTTCTGCATGCCCTCGCGGGCAACCGCTTTGTAATCAATTGCTTTCGCCATTGTTTATTCCCTGTGAAATTTGTTTGTTAACTACAAAAAAACATCGTGAAACTGTGCAGAAAGGTTCGAGTGCGAGGGGCAGAAAAGGATCAAGGACCGAAGCGGAGTTTCCTTCGCGTGGATTTGATTCTTTTAAAGCAACGAAGCAATCGAGCCTTGTTGGACAGTTTATGCAAAGACGCCGAGGATGTCGTCTTCTCTCATGATGATCAGCTCGTCGCCGTCCATGGAGAATTCGCTGCCCGCATACTTGGCGAACAGGATGATGTCGCCGTCCTGAACGGTCTTGCACTCGGGACCGGCTGCCATGATAACGCCGTTCTGCGGCTTCTCTTTGGCGGAGTCCGGGATGTAGATGCCCCCGGCAGTCCTTTCCTCTTCTTCCTTCCTCTTGACGATGACGCGATCATGCAATGGTTTCAAACCCATGAAATTATCTCCTTATAGTATATTCGCCGCAACCCTGCGCGGCGTATAATGTCGACTGCGGCAAAAGATAAGTATGCGGTCGCTCTTGTCAACTGTTTGGGACCATAATTTTTACCGTTCTGTTTTACTCGTGAGGTTGAAATCCCCATCAAAGAGCGGTAACAGTCTATTAATGAAGAAAATCCATTCTTCATACCTGAATTGGGAGATGATTGATGGAATCCGGAATGCAGAAACTTGTGGTGGTCTCAAATCGCCTTCCCGCAGCGCTGAAAAAAGAAAATGGTCAGTGGAAGGTCAACCCCGGTTCTGGTGGGTTGGTCACGGCCATGGCTCCGGTGCTGAAAAATCGAGGCGGCGTCTGGATAGGCTGGTCCGGCGCATCTGAACCGGATGTTGACGTTGATGGTTTACTCGCTGATTTTTCAAAGGAAGCTGGCTATGAGTTGTGCACCGTCCCTTTGACCAAGGAAGAGGTTGACGGGTACTATTTTGGTTTTTCGAACGAGATTATCTGGCCTTTGTTCCATGATTTACAGACACGCTGTCGGTTTTTCCCTAAGTATTGGCGGGCGTATCTGGACGTGAATTTCAAGTTTGCCGAAGTCGTGGCCCGCAAGTCTGATCAGGACGATTATATTTGGATTCAGGACTACCATCTCATGCATCAGGCTTTTTTCTTGAAGAGCATGGGGGTGAAACGGAATATCGGTTTTTTCCTGCATATTCCTTTTCCCACGCCGGATATTTTCATGAAGTTGCCGTGGCGTTGGAAACTCATTCAGGCATTAATCGATTATGACCTTGTGGGATTTCAGACTATTCAGGATCGTCGGAATTTTGTGGGGTGTTTGCAAAGACTCATGCCTGATGCAAGGGTCGAGGGACGTGGTGCTGTGGTGACAGTGCATGCGGGTAATCGGAAGTTCCGACTTGGGGCTTTTCCTATTTCTATTGATTATAATCAGTTCTCGGATTTGGCCAAGCGACCGGATGTAGCGCGAAAAGCGTTTGAATTGAAAGAGGCGTTGCGTCATCGCAAGATTATTCTCGGTGTGGATCGGCTGGATTATACGAAAGGTATTCCTGAACGAATCCGGTCCATCCAGACATTGTTGCGGCGGTATCCTGATTTGAAGGGACGAATGAATTTCGTGCAGATTGCCGTGCCAAGTCGTGAAGAAGTTGACGAGTACAAGGATTTGCGCACTGAGATTGAACAGTTAGTGGGCCGGGTCAATGGTGAGTTTTCTTTTCCCGGTTGGGTGCCTGTCCATTATCACTATCGTAATTTGCCCCATGATGAATTGGTGGCTTATTACGCTGCCGCTGATATCGGTCTTGTCACTCCTTTGCGCGATGGCATGAATCTGGTAGCCAAAGAATATTGTGCTTGTAACACCTCGGAAGATGGTGTTCTCGTCCTCAGTGAGTTTGCCGGTGCAGCGGCTCAACTTCAGAAACATGCTTATCTGGTTAATCCTTATGATATGGATGGTATTGCCAAAGGAATACACAGGGCATTTCATTGGAGTAAGGAAGAGCGTTCCCTTCATATGTCCAAATTGCGTGAGCAGGTTCGTAAAAACAACATTTTCTGGTGGGTGGATTCCTTCCTTCAGGCGGGCATCGCTAAAACTTTAGGCGATTTTCCTGAAGTGGAGACCGTGCATTTTGAACAGGTGTAGAAATGAAAGATGAGATAGTTCAATCATAAATGGGGTTGGTGCTATTATGCAAAAACGTTCAGAGTCGCTATAGCCTATACTTCCTTCCTCATTTTTTTCTTTTGCTAATCCATACCTTTGAGGTTCGTGTCATTCTCCTGTGTAGGGCTGAAATTCTTGCTCATTATGAAGGGATGCATTATGTTCTTCGTAACATATTAAGCGCGCAGGTCTGTGTACTTTTGCGTAGTCCGTAGTCTGGGCCGAGGTCGAATTTGAGGGAAGTCGGTACGGCGGTCTTATTGGTCTGTTTCATGGCGGAATGGAGCCGAACTACTGTATCTGTAACTTTTCTGGAGTGTGGTCATGTCTCGCCGTTTTTTGCCCATGACTTTTGTCTTTTTCTTGTGCCTTGCCGTTACCGGCATGTTTACCAATGCATATGCCGATGATTTGCGTATTTTTGCCGGAGCCGGGTTGATGAAGCCGATGGAAGAGCTTCGTCAGAACTTCGAGAAATCGCACGATGTACATATCGATGTGCATTATGGCAGTTCCGGTGAAATTTTTGGAATGCTTGGCGTGGGACAAACATGTGATGTCTTTATTCCCGGTGCCGAGAAATACACACGCGATGCCATCAAAAACGGCTGGGTGTATGAGCCGAGCATGAAGCCCATCGTCAAGCATGTGCCTGTTATGGTCGTGCCGGGTGGCAATCCTGCGAATATTCAGACTTTGGATGATCTGGCCCGTCCGGGCGTCAAGGTCGCTTTGGGAGACCCCAAGGCTGCCGCTATTGGCAAAGTGTCCAAGAAGATGTTGAGCAAGGCCGGGATGTGGGAGCAAGTGACACCGAACGTGGTTGTGTACGCCCCTACCTGTAACCAGCTTCTTATTTATACTGCTCTGGAACAGGCTGATGCCGCCATTAACTGGCTTGATGTTACCACATGGGCCGAGGGCAAGGGCAAGGTGCAGGTTGTGCGTATTGATGACAAACGCAATATGATCAAGACAATTCCGACCGCCGTCCATGTTTCTGCAAAAGATAATCCCCTGGCTCTTGAACTCAATGATTATATAGCCTCTGCCGAAGGGCTTGTTGTTTGGGAGAAGTGGGGCTTTGAAGCATGCACAAAGTAACGCCGTTCAAAGCGGGGCTTCTTTTCAGTTCCTTTTTCATTACGTTCTTTCTGCTGTGCGCGATAGGAGCGCTGCTGACTGTGCCGACCTTTGAAGATATTATGACCAATATCTGGAGTGAGGAGATGCAGCTTTCATTGCGTCTTTCGTTGGTCACGGGGTTTGTGTCCACGGTGTTGGTCATGCTGTTTGCGCTTCCTATTGGGTACACTCTTTCCCGGCTGGATTTTTGGGGTAAGGGCGTGGTGAAGACAATTATTGATCTTCCTGTGGCCTTCCCAGAATTGGTTCTCGGCTTGTGCCTGCTCTTGCTGTTTGGGAAGACTCCTATTGGCAAGGCTTTGAGTTCCGTAGGGTTGGATTTTGTCTTTACCAAGAAAGGTATTGTTGCGGCCCAGTTTTTTACGGCCCTGCCATATTCGGTGCGGATCATGAAGTCCACGTTTGACTATATCAATCCTCGCATGGAATTCGTATCCAGAAGTCTCGGCTATACGCAGTTCGAGACGTTCCTTCGAGTCTCGATTCCTTTGGCCGGGAGCGGTATTCTCGCTTCAACAGTCATCGCCTTTGCCCGGTGTATCGGAACGTTCGGCACTGTGTTGATTCTGGCGGGTGGTTCGTACATGCGGACAGAAACTCTCCCCATTACCCTCTATTTGAACATCTCTTACGGCAACATGGGCATGGCCTTGACCAGTGGAATCCTACTGATAGGTGTGTCCTTCATCGCCATTTTCATTTTTGAAAAAACGGAGGCGAAATTATGAGTTTCCTGCGCGTTGAAGACATGCATATCGATCTCGGAGAATTCTCGCTCAAAGGTGTGTCTCTGGAATTTGAACGTGGCGAATATCTGACCGTCATGGGACCGACCGGCTCCGGAAAGACTATTTTGCTCGAGTGTATTATCGGGTTTTACAAACCGTCCAAAGGTCGGGTGTTTCTGGAAGGGCGCGATATCACGGATGACCCGCCGGAAAAACGGCGTATTGGCATCGTATATCAGGACTATGCTCTCCTGCCTCACAAGAACGTGTTTCAAAATATTGAGTATGGTCTGAAAAAAGTTGATCGAGACAAGGTGAGCCGAAAGGCGAAGATCATGGAGATGGCCGAAGCCCTGAACATCACCCATGTATTGCATCGCAAACCCACAACATTATCTGGCGGGGAGCAGCAACGCGCAGCTTTGGCTCGTGCTTTGGTGGTCGAACCTCGTCTTTTGCTTATGGATGAACCCCTTTCGGCTCTGGATCCGCAAACTCGACACACCACGCGCGCTCTTTTACGTCGGATTATGCGTGAGCGTGATATTACCGTTCTGCATATTACTCATGATATGGATGACGTCTGGGCGCTGGCTGATAAGGTTGCCATCATGCGAAATGGGCGATTGGAACAGCATGCCACCACGCATGATGTGTTCAATAGGCCGAGCAATCGGTTTGTCGCTGATTTTGTGGGGGCGAGTGTTTTTGAAGGGACAGTTCAGCCCGGAGCTAACGGCCAGTGTCAGGTTGACGTCGGTGGTTTGGTCTTGAATTCTATTGAGTCTGCCCAGAGCGGTGACAATGTCCGTGTGTTTCTGCGGCCTGAAAATGTAATGGTTTTCCGTGATCGACCGCAAAAGACATCTATTCAGAACCTTGTGGACGCGACGCTTGAAGACTATTATCAGGAAGGCATCCTGTATCACTTGTCGTTCCGGTCGCAGGGTGTGCGCATTCCAGCAGTCATTACTGCCAGCGCATTTCAGGAGTTGGATATTCACCGGGATGACACCATGTGCCTTGGCGTCAAGGCAGCAAACGTAACACTTGCCTGAAACACAGCGGAGAGCCTCATATGAATAGCGTCGTTTTTACTCCTATTGGTGTGATTCATACACCGTTTACGTCCTTGGACGATATGCCTATCCAGCCCACCGGGGCCAAAGATGTGGTCGGTGAAATTCGGTTGAATGAAGAGTTCGTGGAAGGGTTGGAGGACTTGGATGGATTCTCTCATATCCATCTATTGTATCACCTGCACAAGAACAGCGACTTCAAGCTCAAGGTTACGCCGTTCATGGACACAGTACCACGCGGATTATTCTCCACGCGGGCCCCTCGACGACCAAACATGATCGGCATGTCCGTGGTCCGGTTGGAGTCCATTGAAGGTAATATCCTGCGAATTCGTGGTATTGATGTTCTCGATGGAACGCCTCTTCTGGATATCAAACCCTATGTTGCCAAGTTCGACGTTGCTCCGGCAGATCGTTTTGGTTGGTTGGATCAAAATGCGGATAAGGCCGAGACATTGCGATCGGATCATCGTTTTGTGGCAAAATCCGAGTAAGCCCGGTTGCGTTGAAAAATGTTTTATCAAGGCCATGCAGTGAGTCTGCATGGCCTTTTTCTGTGATCTGGAGACAAGGCGTTTACGGTTGTCTTTCAGTGCGCTATCATTTGGACATGCTCACACTCAAATGTTCAGCCTGTCGTCGCAAACTCTGGAAGTATTATAAGATCGGCCAAGGAGAAGTGCACCGTTGCCACAAGGATCGCATCAAAAAGGTGTGGAATATGGAAGAACGGGACGGCAAGGTGTTTTGTCCTTGCGGAAAAGCTGTGGGTATTGATCGCGGGTCGTATTATACCATGGATAAAAAGGCGTTTACCTATAAGGGAACGAAAACCAACAGTTGACACGGATTGTGCTCTCCGTGAGTATGGCCCTGTCATGGAATGAACCAAAGACCAAGGAGACTGGTTTGAAAATACGCGTATTTGTTTTCACTGCCCTGCTGGCCGTAGCATTCTCTGTATCCGCATATGCTGCGGATGAGTGTAATGCCATTCCCTGGGGAAAACCCATTTCTACTGTGGAACAGATTACTTTTTCCCACACCGTGGACGGTGTGAAGTATTATTCTGTCACCAAGGTGGACCCGTGTGGTATTTTTGAAGTGGAGCAGGGGGAGGTCACCTATGGATTTTTAGGTGGTAAGCTCTATACGGCATTGATTGAGATCGACAAAGCCAAAGACGTCAAGAAAGTGGTTACCACGCTTATGGACTCCTATGGTGTTCCAGATCATAAAAAAATCGACAATTGGGATGTTTACCGTTGGGAAAATGAAGAGCTCAAGATCAAGCTCAAGAGCCAGTACTCCACTGACCGCATCAAGATTGGTATGTATTATAAGCCGCTGACTCCCGAAGAGTAAAAACGTTCACTGCATTGTTTCATAACGGTCAAGCCCTTGCGTACGGCGAGTATGTCGAGGGTTTGACCTTTTTTTGTGTTTTTATTGCACATTCTTGAACAGCCGGGGTGTTTTGCTTACAGGGTTTTGAAATGTATCGGACAAGTTCTTGCTTTGCCATTTGAAGGCATGGCCTTATCTTGTTCGTGGAGGAATGCATGTCCAAACAGATGAAGAATTTTTTGACCCTAATTGGAGTCATTGTCATAGGGGCGTTTTTCGCCTTCATATATGATTGTATCGTCGGGCTGTCCGATTTTGCCGGGCGCATCAACGTGGCTGCAACCCCGTGGGTGTTCTGGGGACTTTTGTTGATCGTTGTTGTTTCATTCGGTTGGCTGGTAGCGACTGCCTTGTTGAGGCCGAGGCCCATGATGGTTCATGCCGAACCTTCGCCTGAAGAAATGGTGAAGTTTCGGCAGGCGCTCGTGAAACGACTTGGGAAAAATCGTATTCTGAAAAATGCCGATGTTCGTGTAGCTGACGAATCAGATTTGGAAACCGGGCTTGCTGTGTTGCGAGACCGGGCGGATCAAGAAATTCGAAGCACGGCCAAGCGTGTGTTTGTTGGCACGGCTGTTTCTCAAAACGGGCGGCTTGATTCTCTGGTGGTTCTGTTCCTCATCTCGCGTCTGGCGTGGCGGATATCCAAGCTGTACAATCAACGTCCGCATTATCGGGAGCTTATCAATCTTTACGCCAATATCGCGGCGACTTCTTTTCTGGCCGGGAGCATCGAAGAATTTGGCATCGAAGAATATATCCATGAATTGATGGGACCGATGATTGCCAGTTCAGCGGTGGGGGCCATGCCCGGTGCCGAGGCCATTGCCGGGACCGTGACCACGTCGATTTTGAGCGGTTCCACCAATGCGCTTCTCGCCATGCGGTGCGGTATCGTCGCTCGGAATTACATGAGCCTGGATTTGGATTCCAAAGGCCTTATGCGTCGGTCTGCGACCCTTGAGGCCGCTAAAATGTTTATGTCCATCAGCAGTGAAACCGTGACTCAGGTGACCAAGCTTTTAATTAAGGGATCGACTGGCGCCGTAAAGAAAGGTGCGAAGAAAGCGGTCAAAACCATGGGCTCGTCTGTGACGGGCACAGCCGGAGCGGTCGGGTCGGGAGCCAAATCCGTGGGGCGTGGCGTTTCCAACTCCGCGAAGTCTGTCGGGCGTGGTGTGAAGGGGTCGGCCAGAGCCGTAAAACAAGGCGTGAAGGGATCTGCGAAGGCCGTGGGTGATGGTGTCAAAGGCTCTGCCCGGTCGGTCGGAGACGGAGCCAAGTCTGTTGCCCGTAGCGCCGAGAAAGTGGTGGATAAGGCCGCTAACGGTGTAAAGCGATCAATCCATAAGGTCGAGCAATCTACGCAAAGAGTTACGCGCGAGTTTGCTCCTGCCGTGGAAAAGGTTGACGCAGCAGCGGATAAGGCCAAGAATTTTATTCGTTCGGCCGGCAGATCTGTTGAGAAGACCGCTCGGACAATTCGGAATATTGTCCCCGGCAAGAACCGTACGCCGAAAGAAAAAGCTGACGAAGATTAGAGAACGCGGCGTGCTCCCAAATAGTGCTGTGCCCAGTATGGTGAGTTCAGACTTGATTCCATAACCTGTTTACCGGAGCTGGGAGCATGCACAAAGGTGGCGCGGTCCGTAACAATGCCGACATGCAGGGACTTCCCTGTTTTTTTCACATCATAGAAAACGAGATCACCGGGACGGATGTCACTTCGTTTGACCGATGCTCCCGTGCCGAACTGCTGCCACGATACGCGGGGCAGGTTGATGCCGTTTTGTCGGTACACGAACCAGATAAGTCCTGAACAGTCGAATCCTGTTTCTGGCATGTGTCCACCCCATTTGTATGGATACCCCACCAATACTCGCGCCGTGCGAATGATCGAGGCAGCCTTTGGCGAGGCTGGTTGACTGTGGACGACTGAATCGGGTGATATGGGCGTAGGAGATTTTGTCCCGCACCCAGAGAGCATGGTCACGGCAAGAATGCAGAGTGCCGAGAATAGAAGAAAAGGGCGAGCCATGGAGTGTGTTTTCATCGCGTCGCCCATGATTGTCTACCTCTTGACCTTGAGGAACGATTTGACGTTGCGAACGCCGGGAACGCTCTTCGCATGGCTGATGGCTCTCGAGATTTCGTTACTGCTGCCGAGTAGGCCGACCATGACGACATTGCACTGAACCACTTCAAATTCGATGTTGGTGGACCAGATGTTCTTGTCGCTGATCAGCTTCTCTTTGAGTTTGGCATATATATCCAGACTGTCTGTTGTGCCGCAGTAGTCATGAGCTCGTTTGGGCAGAACGTACGTTGTGACAGTACGGACACCTTTGACGGCCTTGGCAATTTTGACGGCTTGATCGACCTGAGCCCGATTTTCGTATTCACCGATAATGTAGACGTGACCTTCGTAGCTGTATGCGTCAAAGTCGAGATATTTGACTTGGTCATCGGCCAGAAAGTCCTTTTCAATGACAAAGGAAATTGTTTTGTCGTCGGCCCAGTCGCCTGCGTTACGCTCTTCTACTGCCACGTCATAAACGGCACAGCCGGAAGCCATTGCGCCGAACGCTAGCGTAGCGAGCAGCAGAAATATGGGGAGAAAACGGTGCATGGAAAACTCCTTACTCAGAGTGACTCTTGGTTTCTAGACTTTGTCTATATACCGATTTTCATATGAGCCTGCAAGGTTGTGCAACCTTTGGTCGTACAATAGCACTTTAGCCATTGACCCGAGCGATGTATACAGTATGATCTCATTGATTATTTTTGGAGGTTGCGAGATGAGACAAGTGCGATTTTTGTTGTTGCTGGGAATGGCTTCCCTGTTGCTCTTTGCTGCGGGCTGTGGGCCAAAACGACCTGTACTGTACCCCAATGATCATTTGGACTCCGTGGGAATGCAGGTAGCGCAGGCTGATATTGATGATTGTATCATGAAGGCCGAGGCCGCAGGCGCAACGGCTCGGGATTCTGGTGAATCCGCGAAGAATGTTGCGACTTCAGCGGGTGTCGCCGCCGCGGCCGGAGCTGTTTTTGGTGCGATCATGGGGAACGACGTGTTGCGAACGGCTGGTGCTTCAGCCGGAGCCGCTGCCGCCGGTTCCACTGTGTATGAGGCCGCCAAATCTGGCGACCCGGCTTCCATTCACAAGAATTTTGTCGACAAGTGCCTGAGAGAGAAAGGGTACGAAGTGATCGGCTGGAAATAAGGAGACGACCATGAAATGTTTCAAGATAGTATTCCCCCTTCTTTTCCTGATTCTTGTTGTCGGTTGTGCGACCAAGAGTCCGGTGGTTGAAGCACGGAATGACAACCGCGTGATCTTTACGGTTGCTGAAACCGGTCAGTCCGTGATCGTGGAAATAGGCAGTGAATATACATATGATTCTTTTGTGAAGCGCTCGTTCAAGGGGACGGATTTTCGAGGCTATTTGTTTCGGGCAAAAGATAAATCAGCCATTCTTGTTTCAAAAATGCCCCGCGTCGAGTTCGAGGACCTGATCGGTTTCACCCTTGATGCTCCTGCTAACAGCATCAAGAGTTATCCTCCCAAAACCATCTTTCAGAGCCATTACTGTAAGCTGGTTCGGACCTATGTCACAACGTTGGACATGGATGTGGTGTCAGCAGTCAAGTTGCAGACACCCACCACGGATGAGTCGATGTGTTCCGATTGGACAACACTCGATGAAGTCATGGTAGACCGGTTCGATATGCTGGCAGACTTTGACAAAAGTGCGGATGAAAATATCCACATGGTAATCAAGTAGATCTGACGGCTAGTCGTCGTATAAAAGCGATAAGGCTTCCCGCAACGCATCGGTTGGAACTTCCCACTTGCCAGACCAGAGCGGAGCGAGAGTGATGGTTTTTTCCATTATTTGCATGGCATAACAATGCAGACGCATGGCTGTACGGTCTTTGGATTTTCCGTATTTATGATCCCCGCAGACAGGGTGTTTACGTGATGCCAACTGCACCCGAATTTGATGGGTGCGTCCAGTGATTAATCGTACCGCCACGAGGCTTTGCCGACGTCCGGAAACCAGACCTGTCACTTTGGCGAGGGCGGTTTTACCTTTGCCTGTGCGGACTTTTTCCTGCCCCGGCACTCCTTTTTTTCCCATACGGTCTTCAAGGAGTATTGTCTCTCGTTCCCTCCATTCGCCTTCCACCCATGCAAGGTAGAGTTTGCCGACATCGCCTGATGCAAACAGGTCATTGAGTGTGCGCAGAGCCTCATAGCTCTTCGCTGCGAGCAAAAGGCCGGAAGTGTCTCGGTCCAGCCGATGCGCCAGTGTCGGCATGAACTCTGCGTCCGAATGGATGGAGCGGAGTCGAGCTGTGACCGAGTCGGTGATCTTGTCTCCGCCGTGAGCCGCCAGTCCTGCTGGTTTGGCAATGGCCATGTAATCGTCGTCTTCGTAGGCCGTAACAAGGTTGCCGGCTGAGACAGTGGCTTTGGATTCGCCGGGAGTGTACGGCGGGATTCGGACGATCTGCCCGGCAGTGATACGGTCAAAGGGTTTTTTGCGCCCTTTGTCCACGCGCACCTGTCCTTTGCGTATCCATTTTTGAATCGCTGAACGCGGAACATCTCCAGTCAGTCGTCGTTCAAGGAGTTGGAGCAGCTTTTGGCCTGACTCGGCATCGGAAACGGTAATGAATTGTGCTTTAGGCATGTGATGAGAGTAAAGAGAAGGCGGCGTTATGTCGAGATGTCATAACGCCGCCGAATTGATTAAGGTGAGGGGTTATTTTTTATACCAACTTCCGCTTGGGTTTTGAAGCCATGTGCCGGGGCGGGCAGACTGAGCAATCTTGGCAGCGCGTCGTTGGCCGACCAACTGAGGAGTCGTGCCTGCTTTTTTGGCAATGGCCTGATAGACTGTGGACCGGTCTTTGTTTTCGGCGGCAACCACGTCAGCTTGTTTTTTTGCTCCCTTGAATTCAAGGAAACCCTGATTGTTTTCGCCCACGGTTCCGTCACCCAGCAGGGCCATTACAGCAGGTCTGCGGGCTTTGATACGGTCCTTGATTCCTCCGGCAAGAGCCGAGCCACCTGCGAGGCAGGCGATGAGGGCCATGACAATGATGAGTTGTGTTTTATTGCGCATTGGGTGCCTCCGGTGCTGCTACTGGTGCATCGTCGATGTCAGAGAAGAAATCATCCAGTTCCTTGTCTACCTTGACGTTGACGTCAATGGTGATGTGGATGGGTTTGACTTCTACGGGGGCCACTTCGACCTTATGGCTTGTGGAGCATCCCCATGCGGTCAGGAGTAATCCACATGCCGCCAGTGTGATTAATGTCATTTTCATTGCTTTGTCTCCCTATTCGATCATGTTCACTATGTCTTTATAAAGCAAAATGCGGTCCAAGGGTACGCTGAAATTTACATCGAGGCGCAGCCCTTGAAAATTTGATCCTTTGACATCGCCTGTGACGCGCATAAACCCGCCGAATTCGCGTTTGTATACGAAGGGTAGAGTCCCAGCAGGCTTGCCGTCTACAGAGAGGCGTACCAATAGGTCTTCGCCCACGGTGTCGGCTTTGATGCGCACCCATTTGTACTCGAAATCACGCACGGCAGCCTGTGCCAGTTCGATCTGGCCGCGTTGGGGGGTGCCCTCAGGGATGGCGGCCACCAAATCTTCCATGGCTTGCACTCTGATAACCCCACCTTGCCCTGGTGTGGAGTGCAAAAATCCGCTGTTGAACGAAATTTTCCCGCTTTTCCATGTGATGGGCAACTCGCCGGACATGGCTGCTTCGCCTTGTGCTTCGGCCAGTCCGAGTTGAGACAGAATTTCCGAAAGCCTGAGTTCGGAGCAGAACATGGTGACCGCGTATTCTTCGGACCCCGGAACGACCCGGAATGCACGACTGGAAACATGGCCCCCAGCCCAGTCAAATCCGGCCTGTTCCACAAGAACAACGCCTTTGGGTTCAAGCTGGTACGCGATTTCACCGTTGCGGATAACAATGCCACCGGCTTTAATCTCGTCAAAGGAAAGTGTTTGGGCAGGCGCACTGCGCATGGAAAGCAGGTCCGGTGAGGCAAAGGAAAGACGAATGCCGGAAATCGAAGTTGCCCCTTCGGACATGGTCATTTGCCCGTTGGTAAAGAAGGCTCCCAGTCGACTGTGCAGGCCGTCTTTGTTCATTGTAATTGCGCCATCCACATCCAGCACTCCCGCCAGAATGATGTCCTTTAGTGCCGGTGCCAGTGTCTCTGGAGAAAATCCGTTGGGCAACGTGTATTTCTTGATACCGAAATTCAGCGAAGCACGGTTGCTGATCATCGACGCTGCCCCGGAAAAAGGAATACGCAGGTCAGGCAGTAATTTTGTAAAGAGTGTCCCGTTGTAAGCGACATCGGTTCCCTGTTGCCGGATTCGTGCTGAAATATTTCCCAGAGTGCGATCATCCATGCGGACATTGGACAGGCTCATTTTGCCGGACGTATGCTGTTTGGGGGCAGGCCATGCAAGCGGGAGTGTCAGCCGCATCCGGCCCGAACGAACAGTCGTACCACCAAGGCCAGCACCGTTTGTTGCACAATTGAGTGTCATATTTGCGGACTTTGGTCCTGCTGTGCCCTGCATGGAGAAAATGAATCCGGCGAGATTGATAACCCGACCACTGGTGTTGACGACCAGATTGTTCGGATTGGCCGCCGTAAATGCGACGTCCCAGAGTCCGTTTGTGTCATCAGCGATTTTGTCAGCCTCAAGTCGCCCACCCATTTCCACCCCGGCCCCGGCCAGCGAGAATTGGGCGAAAAGAGATTCTTTGGCAATCCTGCCTGATCGGATTTCCGCTGTAATTGGGAAGGGAGTAACGACAGAGACTGGAGGCATGGAAAAGAATACTTCCTGTTCTTCCAGTTTCCCTTTCACCGAGATGACAGCATCCTTGACTAATTGAACACCCAGACTGGAAAGGTCACTTTTCCCTATGGACAATTTGAACTCGCCAGTCATGGCTTCGGGCTGCGACAGATTGATGGCACCATTCATGTCGAGGGTCATTTCTCCGTTGATGGGGACTGGCAGAAAATCGTTGAACGGTCCTAGTCGAAATGTGTCGGTGTTTACGGCAAAGGACAGGTCGTCAAGCGTGGGACCAAGTTTGCCGCTAACGACCATCATTTGATCGCGTGGACGAAGTCGAATGTTGAACTGGATAATTTTGTCCGGTGTGATGGCTGCGTCAAAAGGAATGGAAATCGGTTTGCCGTCAATAGTGCAATGTAAAATGGAATTTTGGATGACGAGTTCATCAAATGGCATGTCTGGAACGGCATTGCCTGCTTCGTCATTGTTTTTAGATTTCGGCAGAAGGTCGAGTAATGGTAAAGTCAATTTCCCATCTTCATACGAACAGGCCAAACTGACGCCATCAAGAACCACAGTGTTTATGCGCTTTAATTTAAGTGAAGCCGGTGTGTAGGTTACATGAACATTGGAGAGCTTGAGCGCATCAGCTTTTTTACCAATCTGTATCGGGCCGATGTCTGCTGAGAAAAGACCTGCGTGGTTGATCCGAAATTCAGTCAGTTCCACACCCATGTCGAGGGCCAACCGAGGGACGACTCCTTCCAGATATTTTGGAGTCCAAACAGTCAATACCCATCCCGCTGCCAGTACAACCGCAAGAAACCACGGCGTGATGATGAGCGACCATTTCGCTATTTTTTTCCAAGAAGATGCAGCCATCTAACGACCATACCGGTTGACTTACCCCATTGGCAAGCACGGAGCGATTAACAGGCTGACCTGAACCACAAAATGAGTGATAAACAACACACCCTATGCAGCCATTTGCTTTCACCGAAGGCACAACAAAAAGTTTAGGAAGGAAGATGGGATGGAGGTCTGGGGGAAGGGGAGAGGGAAAGCCCTTTCCAAAGGGTTGCCCTCTTCCCTTCCCCCAGCCGCCGGAGGCATCGTTCTTACTGCATCAGTCTCGGCAAGAATGTGACGAGGCCGGGGAAGAGCATCAGAATCGCCACACATAACACATAAGCGGCAACGAAATAGGATACGCCTTTGAATACGTCGGTCATGGGTACGTCTTTTGCCATGGACGCCACAATGAAAGTGTTGACACCGACGGGCGGGGTGATGGCTCCAAGTGTCGTGACAACGGTGATAAGAACACCGAACCAGAGCGGGTCGTAACCCATGGCCGTAACCACAGGGAAGAAGATCGGGATGGTTACGAGAAGCAAGGCGAGTGCGTCCATGACCATGCCGCCAATGACGTAGATCAAACAGATAACCCCAATAATGACGAGGGGCGGGATAGGCAATCCAGCTACCCAGCCTGCGGCCTCGAAGGGCAGGCGCGTGATAGCTAGAAATCGGCCAAAGATGACCGCGCCGAGCATGATGACCATGATCATACAGGAAATCTTGAGCGAGTCGTTTACGGCCAAGTGGAATTTTTTCCAGCTCATTTTTCCGGAAAGAACAGCAATGAGCAGTGCGAGTCCCGCACCGGCTGCACCGGCCTCGGTGGGCGTGAAGAACCCAAGAAACAAACCGCCCATGACCAGGAAAAAGAGTATGACCATTTCAATGGAACCGGGCAGGGAGCGGAGTTTTTCCGCGAATGTGGTCTTCGGTCCGGCCGGACCCCAGTCCGGGTTCTTTTTGCAGAGATACCAGATGGTGGAGAGGAAGAGCACGGTCAACAGTACGCCGGGAACCATACCGCCGACAAAGAGCTGTGCAATGGACTGGCTGGTTTGTAATCCGATGATAATCAGGACGACGGATGGCGGGATTACTACGCCGAGTGTCGCGCCGGCAGCAACCACGCCGGTGGAGAGGATTGGGCTATATTTGAATTTCTTCATCTCGGGCAGTGCCACGGTGGACATGGTGGCGGCGGTGGCCGAGTTGGATCCGCAGATGGCCGCAAATCCGGCACAGGCCAGAACAGTGGTCATGGCGATACCGCCACGGATTTCACCCATCCAGGCGTAAGCGGATTTGTATAAACGTTCGTTGACCCCGGAATAGAAACAGATTTGTCCCATGAGGATGAAGAGCGGAATAACGGTCAGGCCATATTTGGAGAAGACGTTCCAGAGTTCGGTGCCGAGCATGCCGGTGGCCGCGTTCCAGTTCAGGACATAGGCGAATCCGCCGAATCCGATGATGCCCATGGCAAATCCCACCGGAATACGGAGAAAAAAGATAGAGGCGAGCAGTATGAGGGTGCCGAGGATTCCGGCTGTGATCGGATCCATTACGCCACCTTCTCTGCGGTCAGGGTTTTGAGTGTGTCAACGGCCAGAACGAATGCAAGGGCGAGACAACCTGCCGAGGCCGCGAAAACGAATGGATGGTAAACGATTTGAAGCGTCTCCGAGACTTCGTTGGTTTGCACGAGAAAAGCGGCCCATTTCCATGTTTCGATTCCGGCCAGAGTGAAAAAGGCGCAGGAACATGCGCTGGTCGCTGCGTCTGTCAGTCTTCGGATTATTGCCGGGAACCGTGCGAGCAGGATCCCCACAGCTATGTGGGCTTTTTTGCGTTGGGCAAAGGCCAGTGAAAAAGCGGCCACGACAGCACCCATGAACCCCATGAGTTCGAAGGTGCCCTGCAATGGTGCCCAAACTGCGCGCAATATCATGTTGGCACAGGCCAGAAGCATCATGGCCACAAGAAATATTCCGGCCAGAGCTGTAAGTATTTTGGCAATGAAGCCGCTGATGGAATCCAGAGTATCGATCATGGTGCTCTCAAAAAAAGCGCCCCCGCAATGAGTACGGAGGCGCTTGATTACCGTTTTATTGTGCTTCGTATTTCGCCTTGAGGGCGAGCATTTCAGCGAGGATAGCTTCCGCATCAAGTCCGGCCTTGGCCGCATCGGCCTTCCAGGCCGCGATGAGCGGTTCACCCTGTTTCTTGATTTCTGCGTATTCGGCGTCAGTCAGTTTAAAGACCTCTACCTGATACTTTTCTTTGGCCCAGGCAAGAGCCTGACTGGTGTAGTCGTCCAAGTATTTGCCGGTCCACACAGCCTGTTCACGTCCCAGATCGTCGAGGACCTTCTTGGTCTCGGCAGACAGGGATTCCCAACGAGCCTTGTTCATGATGATGGCGAAGGGATAGACTGGCAGGTTGGTGACAGTTTCATAGCGGCATTGTTCGGCAAAGTTTAGGTCTTTCAGCACGTCGTATGAGGACACAAGTCCTTTAACGACACCTTTTTGCAGAGCTTCAGGAGTCTGGGACATGGGCATGCCCACGCCTTGTGCCCCCAGGCCGCTCAGAATTTTCAAGATGGAACCGGAAGCACGGAGTTCAAGCCCTTTGAGGTCTGATAACTGTTTGACGGCGACCTTGCTCATGACGTGGGACGGGGCCGAGGTGAACATGGTCAGGACCTTGACGTCCTTGAATTCCTTCGGCTGATATTTTTGGAACATATCCCACATGACCCGGCTGGCGACCTCTGTAGAGGTAAAGGCCACAGGCAGATTGACCACGGAGATGAGCGGAAACACTCCAGGGTAGTATGCTGTAGAAATACAGCCAATGTCGGCCTGTCCCGTCTGAACGCCTCGAAGCATGTTTTTTGCGCCCAATAAAGTGGAGCCGGGGAAAGTTTGAACAGCGATGTCGCCGTTGGTCCGTTTCTCGACTTCAGTTTTCCAATGCTCCATCTGTATGCATGGGAAGGTCGGGGCGGGCGGGAAGTTCGCATAGGTCAGGGTGGTCCCGGCCATAGCTGAAGCACCCATCAGGCAAACCAGTGCAATACTGACCGCCATCAGGCTCATGATTTTTCGCATCTCTCTCTCCTCAAAATGCTTATGGTTCGAACGGCCCTCTCAAAGCCGTTGTTTACTGAAGGTTGAGGTCGTAAGCCACAACTACGGTCTTGCGGTTGCCGTAGCCTATGCCTGCAAAAGTGTTGATGAGAACACACAACTGTTTGTTGCCATCGTTGTTCAGATCAGCCAAGGCGATGTCGGAAACCTGTCCCTTGATGCGGCGGGTTTTCCACGCGAGGTTCATGCCTACGCCATCCCAGGCCAGTGAATGAATTTCGCCCTGTGTGTAGTAGTGATAGCTGGAAAATATTTGAGCCGATGCCGACAAATCTTTGTTGACCAGCAATTCGTATTTTTTGGATGTGAGCGGGGCCGTAATCATTCTGAAGGGAATGTTATACGCCATGATTTGTTCTTCAGTGACGCCGGGACCCATGCCAAGCATTTTGTCAGCCGTGGGGACAACTACTCCGGAACTGTTGAAAGTCGCGTCGGATTCGTTCAGTCGTTCCATTGTTTGGCTGTAGGTTACGAGCTTGTGTTTGTTGCTGAGAATTACATAGTTGTAACCGAGTTCCTGAGGCAGATACGTCATGTTGTAGACTGTGCCAAAAGGCGGAGCCTGAATTCTTTGTCCCAATGAAATGGAATCGCCTTTGATGAAGGCTTCATAAATGTGTTTGTCGAACAGGTAGCGCTGTCCTTTTTTCTGGGCGACCAAAATAGGCATGTAAGTAGGCGGGATTCTCAGGATGCCCAGGAATTTGCTATATCTTTTAACGATGTATTTGAATTTGCCGCCTTCAAAGGAAAGAATGCTTGAGCGAGGATCTCCGTCCGGGGCTTTAATTCCATATTGGGATTCAAACTGGTAGCCGCCAATGATGAATTCCGGCATGCCGTCTTTGTTTAAGTCGGCTATTTCCATACGGACACTCATGACGTTGGACGGCAAGTCAAAGGTGGATAAATGTTGTAACTTGCCTTCCTTGAAACGATAGGCAGAGATGGCGGATTTTTGGAGAATGAAAACTTCGTTCTGTCCGTCGGCATCACCATCAGCCACGTACATTCCATAGGAAGAGTAGCGCAAGGTTTGGCTTCTCCAGCGCCCGGCGGTTTCAGCCCCACCTTCATAGCGGAATTGAGGATTCAGGTTGTCCTGCTTGTAGGTGCCGTCGGCGGGGATGAACGCGGAAGACATGGGAGAAGCAGGCTTGTCGGTATCGATTTCTTTTTTAGCTGTTTTTTCAGCGGTTCCATAGCCCGGGCGGTTGAACACATCGCCCTGAATGACCTTGCTTTGGTCGTCTAACCATGAGGTTATTTCATCAAGTCCCATCTCACCTTTTTTCATCCAGGCTTTGCCGTCTTCGCTGACGACTTCCATCTTGATGTGGGCTTTTTTCCCAAGGATGGAAATGTCACCAAATACCAGATGATCAAGCTCAAGTCCGCGAAGAGCGTTGAGCGCGTCTGCCTTATTGGAAGGAGTTGTCAGGGAAGATGTGTCCTTGGTGGTCGGTTCAACTTGCCCCAACCATTCGAGGTCACTTTCCAAGCTTGCTTGGAGCGCTTTGGGGAAATATGAATATTTCTGGGGGCCGTTGTAAGTGAACGGCACGACCGCGAAACTTTTGGCTCCAGAGGCAAGGGCGGGTAGAGCCATGAGCAGAGTCGCCATCAAGGCGATGCAGGCGGTGATAAAACGTCGATGAGTCATATATTCCTCCGAGAGATGGGTGATATCCGATAAGAGTGTCATTTTTTGGATACCGTACTCTACAGTACGGCAGGACCTTGTACCAGTTTCCGTCTCGGTATGCAAAGCTCAAGGTGCTTGATAGGTCGGATGGAAGCCGCTATTGATGCATTTGAGAAGCAGGTCGGTTTGTATGGATGACCTGTATAACCGACCCGGGAGTCTGTATGACGCAATTTGGACGAACTTTCCGCCTCGTGTGTGATGACACGGCTATTCCTCTTGTGGAGAGCCTGCTTGTTGCTCAGGGTTTTTCTTTTGAACCAGAGCCGTTTTATTTTGGTGCTCGCAAGTTGACGCATGAGCCGTTTCCTCTTGGTGAAAGTTTGGCGTCCCGTTTTGGACTCATATATATTCAAGATCGATCATCAATGCTTCCGCCGCTGACGCTTGATCCGCCTTTAGGAGCCAGCGTCTTGGATATGTGTTCAGCCCCCGGCAGCAAGACGAGCCTCTTGTCTCGGCTTGTCGGGCCGCACGGGTTTGTTTTTGCATCCGAGCCTTCAGCGGACAGGTTGGGAACTCTGAGGGCCAATCTTCGGCGCACAGGGTCAGTCAATGCGGTCACGGCCAAGGCCATGGCTCAGGATTTGCCTTTCCCTGAGCAATCTTGGGAATATATCCAACTTGATCCTCCATGCAGCGGTTGGGGAACAGCCGAAAAAAATCCCAAAGTCATGGATGTCTGGTCCGGTTCCAAGACAGCTCCTTTAATAGCTTTGCAAAAGACGCTCCTTGAAAAGGCGGCAGGCTTACTCAAGCCCGGTGGTACGGTTCTGTATTCGACCTGTACTACTAATATAGAAGAAAACGAGGAGCAGGTGGCTTGGGCGTTAGAAACGCTGGACCTTGAATTGGAGCCGCTTGACGAGCCTGAGGGGTTTGTTTTTGGTGCGCCTCTTCTGGATGGGATGGATGGCGTGTTGCGGGTAGATGAGGCCTCGGCGGGGCAGGGGTTTTTCTTGGCGCGCTTCCGCAAAAAAGCGTTGAACAGTGCAACGGATGGTTCTCGTGTGCAAAAAAGAGAGCTGCCCGGAAACAAATTGCGGCTTTCTCGAATGATCGGTGGCGAGCATCTGCATTTGGAAAATCTTCCGGCTGGCGAAGTGTTCAATTTTGGGGGGAAGGCTTTCTTTTTGCCGGAACAGGCCTTGAAAATGATTCCTGGCTCGATTCGTTGGCAAGGTTTTCCGTTGGGCAAAGTGGCAGGCAAAGGTGATAGATTGAAGTTTTTACCCGGCGGTCTGGCTAGAATCTTGTTGCCGTCAACTCCAAAGCAGGCCCGATTTGATGTTTTGGATGTGGATGATATTGCTATTTTGGAGCAACTTTTTACCGGGCAAAGTGTTCGTTTCGCTTCCGGGAAAGGACCTGTAGGCCTTTATTACCGGGGGCTTTCGCTGGGTTGGCTGTCTCGAAAGGGGAGTCGTCTGTTGTGGGCGATCAAATAGCTGATATATTCCAGTCGGTTGCGAAGTTGAAATTTTTTGAAAAAACCCGTTGACAAACAGGCGGCGGATGGGCAGTATCCCTTTCGCTGAACGCGGATGAGGAGTTCCGGCAACGCAGCCAACCATTTTACAAAATGTGGTTGACAAGCGAAACAAGCCAAGATAGACACTCCATTCCTGCGGGCGCTTAGCTCAGCTGGGAGAGCATCGCCCTTACAAGGCGAGGGTCACAGGTTCGAGCCCTGTAGCGCCCACCAATTTGACATAGAGGGATTGCTTAACGCCCTTTATATATAGTGCGGAGCCGTAGTTAAGCTGGTTATAACGCCGGCCTGTCACGCCGGAGGCCGCGAGTTCGAGTCTCGTCGGCTCCGCCACTAGAAGATCAAGCCCTTACATTAAGTTGTAAGGGCTTTTTCTTTTACGCTAGTTTTTTCGTTGACCTTTTTCTTTTCCAATTTTTCTTTAAGGTTGGCGATGCTATTCTCTAGTTTTTGCTCAATCATCATTTTGTAGTGGATTGAGCTTACCTTTCCTTCCCATTTTTTAGATTCTTCAATCATTAACTTCTGTACTTCAACAAGCCATTCCAATTCTGAAGTTAACTTTTCAGTGAAGAAATCTCTGTACCTCAGTGAGATGGCACTTCTAATCTCTCCTTTTTGATGGTTGGGCAGTTTTGCAAAGGTCTCCACGAAAAGTGCTGGGTCGATATGTGAAAGAATAGGCTTATCATAGAACCTGCAATTCCCATGATTGGTACGAATTACAGACAGCAGGAATTCATGTGGGTCATCGGTCATAAGTTTGATTAGCTCATTTGACGCTTTTTTTAGGAATTTTTGTTTACCGACGTCTTGTTGCTGTTTGTAGTATTTTACAACTTGCTTAAATTCTTTTTGGTGGAAGCGGCATTGCAGATCTTCCAATGAATCAAGGTCGTCGAGGTCGTTCCACGAGGGCAGCATTTTCTCAGTGTAAAGCCGACCATCATTGAGTAGTTTGTCTATGTTTTTCTTTGCCTGCTTCACCAACCTGTCTTCCTTCATCCCGAGCAAATCATTCTTGGAAATGGTCAATAGAATTCCGAACATGTGGAGAAGTATTTGAGGCGAAGCGATATCACAATTTTGAAATTGACCTTTGACTACTTCTTTTAGAGAATCAAACTCTTCATCTTCAAGGCTATAAAGATTCCGCAGTTGTTTCCAAGCAGGGGTTTTTGATGTGTAGAAGTAGGGTGTGTTAAGGATAGATGTTTTTATCAATTCGACATCAAGTGCAGCATTTGAAAAAATTATGTTATCCCATGCATCCTGATTGAGGAGTGGATCTTTAGCATCCACTGTTGTGTATTTGTTTATTGTTACTTCGAGTTTTGATGGTAGGTCCTTTTTTCTGTTCCTCATTCGTAAGCTAACTAGGTTGCTACTTATTTCACCAGTAAAAATAGTTTTGTTCGATTCTATCGTGTATACTAAAAACAAAGAAAGAAAATGTTTGTTAAAATCGTCATTGTTTAGGATGTCATTAGGTAGAGACTTAATTAGAGATTCGAATTCCAAGAGTGCTCGCTTAATTTGCCTTAGGTTTTCGTACATCGATTCTTTGTAGATGCTTATTATTTGATCTGATGATTTTTTACATATGTGCTTTGTTTTTTTGTGAGTGATGTTATCTATAAATGACAATATGGCTTCGGCGGGATTTGATTCTATCTTAAAAGTCTTGCCAATAAGTTTTTCTTTCATGTCAGCATAAGTGCCTTGGTCATCCTTATTAGATTTTTCCCAGCGTTTGGCGATCTTGTCGTCATTAGCAAGTATAACAGCCTTATAACCCTGCATTTCGACAAAGTGATTTATATACCCAAGGACTTGGACGATGTTTAGTTCACACCTTTCGACATCATCGAAGAAAAGGATGTGCTTATTGGATTCAAAATCTTTATTTGAGATTAATCCACTGCAATCATTTAAATTGATTTCTCCGTCTTTGTTCTTGTCCCCATCAATGTCCAATTTTAAAAATCCTTTTAGCATAGCTTTCCCAACCGCTTTTCCCAAGATCATACCTTTGGAACTAAGTATGGGATAAGCCTGTCTTATGTATTCACTATTGATATCTTCTAATGAAGTTATGCCATATAAGCTGATTAGGATTAATTTTACATCATCATTTTGGGGTTTGTAATCTTTAATGAATGTCTTAATAAGCCATGTCTTTCCAGAACCCCATTTGCCATTGATTAAGATAGCGTGTTCAGTAGGCGTTTTTGTTTCGATGTAGTCGGTCAGGTAATCAGTAATGTGTTGATTTGACATTGTTCCACCAAGTATAGGTTTTGGTTTTGAAAAATAATCTTTAATCAGTGAGAAAGAATATTTGAGTGGGGTAAGTATCAATTTGGTCATGGTTTGTTTATCTGTTGATCTATTTCGAAGTCTGTATACTCTCAAGCTGGAGCAGTGTCAGCCACCAAAAGAAAAGGGTCGGAACTCTCATCCCGACCCATTGGTCTACTTCCTAGCTTAGTTTTAGCTTATAAGGTTCCTTCGATGGCCTCCCGTGTTTCATCGAGTCCGAGATCGTGAAGGTAATGAACCTTCATGTTCGGACTCTTGTGATGAAAACCGAGATTATCAGTGCTGGATATCCAGCTCGCGTTTCTTTGTGTAAATAAAACGGATCATTTCATATTCGAAGGGCGAGCCTGTTTCGTGGTAGCGGAAAGCCGTGTTTGATCGTCTGTTCAAAGCTCGAATAGCGAGTTCTGCATATCCGACGGTTTGGGGGTTGTTCACCCCGAGCAGTCTATACATATGTTTCATTTGTATCAGTACGAGCATGAAATCTCCGCCGAAACCGACTGTGTCACGCACGTTTGATGGGCCGAATATCGGCATGACGAAATATGGTCCGTCACCGAAGCCCCATACACCAAGTGTTTGCCCGAAATCTTCTTTTTGCAGTGCATAATTGGGGTTGTCAGAGGCCAGGTCCATGATTCCGGCGATACCGAGTGTCGAGTTGATGAGGAATCGTGATGAGGTGATGGCGCTTTTTTCGATTTTACCTTGCAATATGCAGTTCACAAGTGTTGGAAGCTCATTCACATTCTGTATGAAGTTGGAAACACCTGACCGGACAGGGGAAGGCAATACGGCTTCGTACCCGGAGGTGACAGGAAGCATGAAATGCTCATCGAATCCCGCGTTGAAATTGTAGAGATGTCGGTTCATGGGTTCCCATGGATCGTACACTTCCATGAATTTCAGATCATGCTGGCGGGCTTCCGGCCAATGATTGGCAGTGGTTTGAAATTTTGAAACGGGAAGATCGAGAGCTGGTTCAATATGAGTTGTCGTGGCCGCGCCACATGCGCCGAGAAACGACAGCAAGGCGAATACGAGGATGCATTGAAGGACTGCTGTGGGTCGCATCATGACTTCACCATCTCAAGCATGGATTCGACAAATGGACCAAACATTATGTTGCCGCAATGTCCGCCACTATAAAATAATTTCGCGCGGTTGCCGAAGACATTTTTGATGAAAGAGAGATCTTGCTCATTAAGTATGACGTCGTCACGATTGCCGATAAGGACGATTTTGTCCGTTTCTTTGAGATAGGTACGGATGTCATACAGGCTGCATTTCTTGAGCATGTCGTAGCGATCCATCGTTGGATACAAATACTGCAAATAGGGCAGAAGAAATTCTGTCATGTATTCTTCAAAGCTGATGTCGAAGGCTTCTTCGGCATACGGCATGAGAGAGGTGCCTGCCGTGAGAGGGTAGGCATTGGGGGGAACTATATATCCGGCCTGCAAACAGACATCGGAAGAAAATATCATGGATGATGACGAGACCCGGAAGTCTACGGCGATCAGCGCACGCAAATCCTCGTCTTTCAGGTCAACATGCGTAATCATTTCATACATGAAATCGTCGTCGAGGTCAGTAACGTCCGCACGTTCATAGTAGTTGGAGAAAATATTGACGAGTCGTTCGATCTCTTCGTGTTCCGTCCTGTCTCCAAGATTTTCGGGGGTGAGCCATGAATCCAGTCGGCCTACGGAGTGATAGAGACTGACGGGCGGGTTGATCATGAGTGCTTTTCGGAAATTGAAGTCGCCGAGTTCTGAATCCTTGTGGGTAAGAAAGGCGGCATGCATTGCGCCGAGACTGTACCCCGTGATGAAATAGTCGGTTACTTCCCTCTCCTCTTCAATCTCTTTCTTGATCCAGAGCATTACCCTGTAAAGATCGTCCACATCGTGAGGCACATAACCCGGTGCGGCGAATTCAGAAATACTGACAATGAAATTCATATGCGTTGGCGAAGAAAGGGCCACGACATGGTACCCGGCCTGATAAAAGGCTTGAGTCAGAAATTTCATTTTCGAGGAATTGTGCTCGGCGCCTGTGCCCGCGATGATGAAAATAAGCGGAGCCTCGTCGTCTTGCAAAGCGGTACTGTAGTACATCTCATCGCTGTAGGAGAAGACGCTCGGCACTTGTCTATTCTTGATACGGAGCGAACGCAGTTTTGGTTTAACGGGGTCTTTTATTGCGTGGATAAGTTCCGGCGGAGTACCATACACGGTGGCCTGAAAGGGGTCGTCATAAGGGTACGCAACGCCGTCCGCAGCCAAAAGGTTTGCGGGAAATGTTAAGAGAGCAATAAACAGAAGTACAATTGTGCGCATAGAGGTATAAAATTAAAGTTATCAATAAAAGCCGGTTATTCATCATAGCGATATATTGATTATAATTTTTAAGCAAATGATGAGTATGTTTGTGCCGTTGTTTTATCTGCGGTTTTGGATTTCCTTACTTTGGGGTGGATTGCAGTGTCCTGCAACTGTGTTACATGGTGGGGGCAAAATACAATAACGTCCATGATGCGTACCTCTGGAGAGTCAATACGATGCAATTTGTTACAACACATACTCGGACTGATTTTGATGCCTTGGCTTCAGTTGTTGCCTGTACGTTTCTTTATCCGGGAGCCGTTGGAGTGCTCCCCAGCATGGTCAATCCCGAAGTGAAGCAGTTTTTGGCAATCCATCAAAATATTTTGAGAATTGTCCCCAGAAAAGGGTTTGATCTTGATGAAGTGACTTCTCTTATTGTGGTCGATGCCAACAACTGGAAGCGTTTGGACAAGATGGATTCTCTTGCTGAAAGAGAGGATCTTGAAGTCATTTGCTGGGATCATCACATGGAAGGCGTGACCATTGACAGCAGTGAAACCCATCGTGAAGAAGTCGGCGCGGCAGTGACTCTGCTCCTGGAAAAGATGCAAGAACGCGACACTCCGATGTCCCCCATGCATGCAACACTTTTCCTTCTCGGTATTTACTCCGACACTGGGTGTCTTCGCTATCCTTGTGTTACGGGCAGGGATGCGGCCATGGTGAGTTATCTCATCGAAAATGGTGCCGACCTCAACGTGGTATCTGCCTACTTGGATGACGCTATGGACGATGCTCACACCGAACTTTTTGGGAGGATTCTTGAAGAGTCGGAAATCATCAATGTTGGTACCGTAAGTGTGGGAATTTGCGCTTTGACAATTAACAACGGTATGACATCTCTTTCCTCGCTTGTTAATAAGTTCAGAGAATTCAGAGGAGTAGATGCTGCTTTTGGCATATTCCAGTCAGACTCGCAAAAGTGCATGATTATTGGACGGGGTAAGCCGCAGTTCATCGACATCGGACAAGTAATGCGGACATTGGGAGGAGGCGGCCATCCGGGTGCCGGTTCTGCAATCATCAAAGATGCCAGTCCGGCAGAAGCTGCCATGCAGGTTCAATCTCTTATAGACCGTGCTTGTAATGATGCGACCGAGGTACGTGCGGTTATGTCCGATCCGTCCAAATTTATCGTGGAAGCTGACGCAACCATGGCTCAAGCTTCCGAAAAGCTTTCCCTCAAAAAGATTTCAGGATTGATGATCTGCGAAAAGATGACTTTGATTGGTGGGTTGTCGGTGATGGATTGCGCAAAAGCGGAAAAAAGTGGTCGGGCCAATGTTCCGGTCAAAGGTTACGCCAGACGCAATATTTCGAAGCTTGCCCCAAGCACTTGCTGTCGAGAGGCCGTTCTTCTTATGACCAAGGCAAAGGAAGGATTACTCGCTGTGGTTGACGGGGACAAGTTAGTCGGAGTTGTCACGCAAACAGATTTACTCTTGCAGGTATACGATTTCTAAAAATCATAATTAGAAGAAACGGGTGAGACTGTTTATCGCCCGGTTGTCGACCGCTTTTTATGATTTGATGAGTATGCCCATTTAATGTATTGCGCCCCTTTAAGAAAAATGGATAACAACAACCAGTTGGGAAATTATGGAAAATATACCGAATTGTCCGAAATGTCAGTGTGAGTATGTGTATTTTGATGGCAGCATTCTTGTTTGCCCGGAATGCAGTTTTGAGTTTCAAGCCGAAGACGTGGCAGAAAAAGTCTACAAAGATGCCAATGGTAATGTTCTGGTCGATGGGGACACTGTTGTCGTTACTCAGACCTTAAAGGTTAAAGGTGCATCCTCTGACATTAAGAAGGGTACAAAGGTCAAAAATATCAGGTTGGTGGAGCCAGAAGATGGTATTCATGACATTTCCTGTAAGATCCCGGGATTCGGCTCAATGATGCTCAAGACATCAGTCGTTAAAAAAAGTTCATGACTCTGAGGCGGTGAATAGAGCCGCTGGAAAGTTTGAAGAATTTGGCAGTTTGCCACCGTTAAAAAAGCCCTTGCATTATACTGTAAGGGTTTTTTTGTTGGATTTTGCCGCTTGAGGGTGTCTTGATCAGTATGCATATGAAGGACGTTGTCGAAAAAATTGTCTTTTTGCGTCGTTTTACGTATTGTTGAAATAGTGGAATAATTTTCAACAGGGCATGGAAAATCAAGTGAGTAGATTGAAGTGGAGTCCTGAGTTGAGTCTAGGGCAGAAGGATGTTGATGAGCAACACAAAGAGCTTATCAGAATCGCGAATGGGTTGATCAATGCCGTGTCTATTGGGCGTGGAAAACGGACGATTCAGAACGTCGTGCAGAAGCTTCGGGAGTATACTGTTTTTCATTTTTCGAATGAAGAAGCAATGATGGAACAGATGCGGTTTCCTGAACGCGGGCAGCATGCGGCGGAACATTTGCGACTGAAGCTTTCGGTGAAAAATTATCAGCGACAATTGTATAAAAATGAAAATGTGAATGCTGAAGAAGTTCTCGACTTCATGAAAGACTGGTTGCTGGGTCATATCCTTACTTTTGATCGAGATTTTGCAACGTATATTGTCGCTTTTGATGAAGCAGAGAAATCTAAAGAGAATGATGCGTCTGACGTTGCAGAGGAGAAGGACAACAGTGCTACCGATTCATCTGACGATGAATAACCGAAGGTGAGGGTTGGATGCTGAGAAGGAAAAAACGGTTTTTGCTGCTTGCCGCTTTGATGGTGCTACTTGTGGGAGTGGTTTCCGTTTTTAGTTCATGGCGTCTTTACGAGACTTCGCTTAGAGAGCAACGGGCTCGGTTGTTTGAAGTAGTTGAGAGTGAAGCCAGCCTTGCCGCCGAGTTGAGTTGGGTAACCATGCAACTTGAGGCCGAAGGAAAAGTAATAAATCCGATAGACGTCTTGCTGGAACATTTGAGCCGTGCGCACAGAAATGTTCAGAGTGAAAGTAGCTCCAGGGAATTTACGATCGCCAAACGGTCAGGGGATACCATTGAATTTCTTGTTGTGAATGGTAGGATCGTGGAAGATGGGGCGGCCATAAAGTCTCTTCCATGGATCAGTCCATATGCAGCCCCAATGAAAAAAGCTCTTAGCGGAGAATCCGGTACGGTTATCGGTTTGGACTATTCGGGTGTGGACGTTCTGGCTGCATACACAACTCTTTCATTGCAATTTGGTGTTATCGGTTTAGTTGCTAAAATTGATATTGAGGAAATTCGTGCTCCGTTTATACAGGCCAATTTGATTGTTTTTGGTGTTGGTCTTGTTTTAACCCTTCTTTTCCTTTTTATATTTTTTAGATTGAGTGAACCTATTATCAAGGAACTTCATCAAAGCGAGAAGTCTTATCGGGATGTGGTAGAGGGTGCTCGTAATATTATCCTTAGGGTCCGGGAAGACGGAGTCGTTCTTTTTGCCAACAACTATGCGAATGTGATGTTTTTTCAAGATAAGGGAAGTCTCGTCGGCCATGATTTTTCACAATATATAGTTAAAGATGTTTCTGCGGGAGCACAGGACGTTTTGATGGGGATGGTGAAGAGTAAAAAATTTCAATATGAAACGGAAGTGCGCCTTTTTGATGGAACTCAGAAATGGATATCTTGGGGGGCTCGTATCATTTCTGAAGAGGGTGAACCCGTTGAGATTCTTTGTATAGGTAATGACAGCACGTCCGAACATCTTGCCAATGCTGCCCGCCGTGAAGTGGAAGAGCGTTTCAGGGGGATTGCCAAAGCATCTCCGGTTGGTATTGTCATTACGAATATGGAAGGGCATTTGCTTTATGCCAATGAACAAATGCACCGGCTAACGGGGGCAAGCTCTGTCGAACTGTCTGGACGGGGATGGATACAACGCATCCATCCTGATGAGCGTATATCTATCCTTGGTAGTTGGTTTTCTTCGTCGCGGGTCAGTAAACGGCGAAGAGAATTGAGGATGCTTTCAAATAAGAGAGAGGTGTTTTGGGTTCTTGGTCAAATTGTTGAATTAAAAAATTCCAATAACGATATCGTTGGCAATGTCCTCACCTTCACTGACATAACACAGATCAAAGAGGCCGAGCTCGCCAAAAGTCGTTTGTCCGCAGCGATTGAACAGGCCGGCGAAATGGTCATCATTACTGATTTAAGAGCGAATATAACGTATGTAAATCCAGCTTTTGAAGAAATGACAGGGTACAAACGTGAAGAGGTTGTCGGTGAAAATCCTCGAATTTTGAACAGTGGAGAACAGGACGCCGCCTTCTATGAAGATTTATGGGAGACTGTGACAAGTGGTAATGTTTGGAGCGGGCGCTCTTTGAATCTTAAGAAGAATGGGCAAAGGTATACACAGGAGTTTAGCATTGGGCCTATTCGGGATGATCTGGGCAGTATTATCGGTTACGTCGGTGTTGCCAGGGATATTTCTGATCAACTTATTATAGAAGCGCAGTTGAGACAGTCGCAAAAGCTGGAATCCATTGGTGAGCTTGCTGCGGGTATCGCCCATGAAATCAATACGCCGACACAGTATGTCTCCAGTAATATACAATTCCTTAAGGATTCCTTTGTCACCTATGAAAAAATGCTCGACCAATGTCGAAAGCTTATTGAAGAGGTGTTGACGATGGAGGAGGGAGTTTCGTGTGCTTCCCTCCATGAGCTTGCGGAGAATCTTCTTGATGAAAAAGAGTTGGAATATCTCAAAGAAGATATTCCACAGGCCCTCACCGAGTCTGAATCCGGGCTTAAACGTGTGGCGGAAATTGTTCGATCTGTGAAGCAGTTGGCTCATCCGGGGGAGATGAACAAAAGCTATCATCGTTTAAATGAGATCGCCAAGGATGCGGTGACGGTTTCCGCCAATGAATGGAAGTATGTAGCTGAAGTCAAGGCCGAATATGATGAGGACCTCCCTGCTGTTTATTGTCTCAAGGGAGAAGTGGGACAGGTCGTCCTCAATCTTATTATTAATGGCGCACATGCCATTGAGAAAAAGAAGGAAACCAGTGATGAGCAGGGTGTAATCTTTATCAAAACCTATCAGTCTGGAGATATGGCTGTCTTGGAAGTGTCAGATACGGGAACTGGTATCCCACAGGATGTTATTGATAAGATTTTTGATCCGTTTTTTACCACAAAGGACGTTGGCAAGGGGACGGGACAGGGATTGGCTATTGCGCATAATGTTGTGGTCAACATGCATGGCGGCAATATCGATGTATTAACGGAACCGGGTGAGGGAACGACCTTTGTCGTTCGATTGCCGTTTGGCCCGGAGGAAAACTAACTGTCCAGAATCCAGTCGTTTTCAAGCATATCGACAGCAATAGAGACCACTTCCGGCGCGAACTCTACTCCGCTGTTTTTTTTGAGATAATCAATTGCCTTTTGACGACCAAGACTTTGCCTGTATGGTCTGTGTGTCGTGATGGCATCAACAACATCGGCCACAGACAAGATCATTGATTCCAGTAACATTTGATTGCCGAGCAGCCCATTGGGATAGCCAGAACCGTCAATGCGTTCGTGGTGTTCAAGTATGATCCTCGATATGGGCCAATCCGTATCGAGTGTTTCAAAAATTTCCGCTCCAACCAGAGGATGTGCCTTTATCAAGGCGAATTCTGCATCATTGAGCTCTCCCGGTTTGTTTAGTATCCCGGCTGGGACGGCAATTTTGCCAATGTCGTGAACGAGGGAGGCAAGCCTGATCGCTTCGATTCGATCTCGTTCAAGCTCCATGCGTTCGGCGATGTTCGTCGCAATCCCGGCGACTCTGTCCATGTGCCCGGCGGTGTAGGGATCTCTGAATTCAACAAGTCGAGTGAAAGCTCGCAAAGTCCCTTCAAGTCCTTTTTGAAGGCGTTTGACCACAGCGTATTCCTGGGTCGTTTTGGTCATGTGATATTGTTTGATCCCTTCGGTAATAGCGGCGATGAGATCCTCTTTGGCGCATGGTTTGGTCATGAATCGGAAGATGTCTCCACGATTGACCGCATTAATAGCGAGTTCCAGATCGGCGTATCCTGTCAGTACTATTCTGATGGTATCCGGGTATTTTTCTCGTACGATTGACAGAAGTTCGACCCCAGTCATGGATGGCATCTTGATGTCGGAAACGATAACCGCAAATGGCCCGTTATTTTCAAGAATTTCAAGGGCAGCTTTTCCTCCCAAGGCCGTATGAATCTGGAAGTGTGTTCTAAGTGTGCGGCGATGGCTTTGCAGTATTTTTTCTTCGTCATCCACCAACAATACTTTTACATGCTTGTAGTCTTTTCCAGTGTGCATCTATTCTCCTGCTTCCGGGACAAGGACTGTAATGGTTTTATTGATGCCTACTTCTTTGGCAAACATATGTATTCGATCGATTTTTCCTTTGTCGAGCTCTAAGCTCTTTCGCAGCAGCATTGCACCCTGAGTTGAAATGATATCCTCATGCAGAATCATGCCTGGTCTGAGTTCGCTGAAAAGCACTGACTGAATCTCATATCGCGCTTCGACACCGAGCATGCCTTCCAGATAATAGAGGAGTTCCGGGTCATATACATCTGCTTCTTTTTCAAGCCGAAGAAAGGCTTTTTGTGAATTTTCCTCACACTGCAAGGCTAAATCATAATCAAGCGCAAGCCGGAGTATGCGTCCACCAAGGGGAATGTCCTCACCCTTTACGGGATCTCTCGGCGTTCCTGATCCGTCAAATCCTTTGAGTTGGTATGCAATCATATCGCCGATGGATTTGAGCCGTGGTAGTTTTGTGATGAGGTTTTGGGCGATAACGGGATGCATTTCAAACAACTGGACCTGTTCAGGGGAGAGTTCTTCCCCCTCGCAAAGGTTTTCGATGGTTCCAGGAGGCAGAATGAGCGTTCCGAGTTGAGACAGCATGGTTGCAATGTCGTATCTCCAACAATCCTTAACACCCTTTTGTTTCATCATGTAACGGACATATCGTCTTACCCTGTTGATGCGTTCGCCGGCTTCAGGGTTAACCAATGCGGTTATTTCACTCAGTAGTTCAACGCTGCCTTTCAGGGTCTTTTCAAGCAGGATTTTCTTTGCCGTGACCAGTTCGTATTGTTTGACAGCGTCTTTGACGTTGTTGACGAACGTTTCATTGTCACATGGTTTTGTCAGGAATCTGAACACATTACCGTCGTTAACGGCTCTGATAGCGTTTTCCAGATCTGCATACCCTGTCAGCATGAGGCGAGTTGTGTCCGGGCTTTTTTGCTTGAATTCATTCAGGAATTCGATGCCATTCATCTTGGGCATTCTGAAGTCGGAAACAACGGCTGCGAACGGTTTTCTTTTGTCGATATCAAGAAGAGCCATGGTCGGGTCGGTCTGTACTTCAATTTCATAAAGGTCGCGGAGTTGACGACGTAAGGCAGAAAGAACATTGGGCTCGTCATCCACGAGAAGAATTCGTGTAGGCATACTTGACTCCTATGCGATCAGTTCGTTGATGATTTCAGGGTTAAAATCAGTGAGAGGATAATCTCCTGGCCAATTATCATTAATGTGGGGCACCCAAAGAGCCAATTTGTTTTGATCCAGAATTATCGGGGCTAGGCCTTTTTCGAACTTGATACGTTCATATTGGTCGTTGAAGACGACGAAGTTGTGGTCAATGGTGTTGGCAATTGACAGGTACATGGCAACACTCCCGTCGGGTTTGTTAAAACCGTGATGATGCCCTATGGCATGCACCACGTTGTTGGACATGCCCCATAGGCCCATCAGATACGCGCCGATTTCAGCATGAGTTGTCCCGAAGACTTTTTTTTCTGCTGAGTGGACAGACAGGCCGCCGGGGAGTGAAACATGTGTAAGTACTTCCCTGTATTTTTTGGGGAAGGAGTTGGCCATGACCAGTTTTCCCACGTCGTGAAGAAGTCCGGCCATTCGGCATTGGATGATGACCTTTTGTGGTTCTTTTTCATAACTAGCGATGAGGCGAGCGATGTTGGAGACCCTGAAACTGTGTTCCCAAAGCAGGGAGAGCGAGAAGCCCGGCAAGGTGTTGTCACCATACATGGTGAAAAGATGTGTTGATAGAATAAGAGCTCGTATGGTGTCGAGTCCAAGCATGGTGATGGCTTTCTCTACCGAATCAACTTGCGTGGGCAGTCCGAAGTACGGAGAGTTGATCAGTTTGATAATCTTGGTCACAAGTCCAACATCCTGTGTGATGTATCCTGCGATAATATCTATGGAGGGTTCCTTTTTTCGTAGCTCGGCCTCCGTGTTTTGAAAGACTTCAGGGATGACCGGCAAAGCTTCAACTTCTGTGACCATTTCCAGCATTCGTTGGTCGGTCAATACCGCCTGAGAGTGAAGTGCTCCTTCTATTCTGTCGATAAGGTAATCGGCTTCACATGGTTTTGAAATGTATTGGTGTACAGCCCTGATGCTTTGCATCACCTCGGTCATGTCTACCTGTCCAGAGAGCGCGATTCGGATTGTTTTGGGAGACAGGTCCTTCACGCGATTGAGCAGTTCTCCTCCATCAATTCCTGGCATACGAATGTCGGAAACAATAATGTCGAACGCGTTTTGTTTTATGAGGGAGATTGCATCTGCGCCGTTTTCCACAAAGAGCATTTCCCATTCTTTGTGTTTGCTTCTGAGCATGCGCTTAAGCGCAGCGAGCACATTGGGTTCATCATCCACGAAGAGTATGCGAATCCGGTCATCCATCGGAGTCTCCTTGAGTCTTTATGGGCAGTCGAATGGTGAATTGGGTACCTATGCCTTCGTCGCTTTCAACAGTAATTGTCCCGTCGTGCCCATCGACAATTATTGAATAGCTGATTGCGAGTCCTTGTCCTGTGCCCGCGCCCACCTCTTTGGTGGTAAAAAAAGGGTCGAATATTCGATTCAGAAGCGAGTTGGGTATTCCCATTCCTGTGTCACTGACCACGATAAAGACGTTATCCCTTTGTTGAAAAGTCGTCAGTATAATCGACCCTTTTTCTTCAGTCTCCTTGTGTTTCGCCGAAACAGCATGTGCTGCATTGACGATAAGGTTGAGAAATACTTGGTTGATGTCATTGATTCGACATTCCACCATGGGGAGATTCTCATCAAGATCATAGACCAATTTCGCATGATATTTCCACTCGTTTCGGCATACGACACTGGTTTTTTTTAAAGAGTCGTTGATGTCTGCCATCAATTTTTCCCGGTTGCCCGGATGAGCAAAGCGTTTCATAGCTTGGACAATGTCTGTGATGTTCTGGATTCCTTCCAGAGATTGAGACAAGGCCTGCGGGACCTCTTCAAGCAAATAGTCCATGTCGGCGTCCTTGCCATGCGCTTCGAGTTGCTTGACGAGAGTCGAGTGAGACGGTTGCGTCCCTTTCAGACTGGTTTGTTGGAATATATCGTAAAAGTGTACCAGTGATTTCATGGCTGTGTTGATGAATCTGAGATTTTCAGAGATGTATTGTGAAGGCGTGTTGATTTCATGTGCTATCCCTGCAGCCAGATTGCCGACACTTTCAAGTTTTTGTGCTTGCAAGAGTTGGCGTTCAACGGATTTCCTGTGGGTGATATCGAATATTATGGCAATATAATGAGGCCGATCTTCTATTTGCGCGTTCAGTACGGTTTTCATTATGGGGATGATGGTTTTGTTTCTTTTTTGTAGAGAAAATTCGGTGTGTAGGGTTTTTTTGTTGTCGGCAGGGCATTCATTTTTTTGTCTGCCTTGTTCGCAATGGCAGATGTATTTGTAACATTTTTCGCCGATCATTTCCTCTGCAGGGATCCCGAGAAGTTCATTGCTCATGGAGTTTGCCCATGTGATCGTGTGTGTTTCTTTGTCAACGAATATGACCAGCGCTTCAATGCCGGTGAGGATACTTTGGAGGATTTTTTCATTTTTGATGAGAGCGGAAGCGTTTGCTTCTTGGATAGTGATGTTCCTGACGAGAATGAAGAAGATGCCTGCGATCAATATCAGAGCAAAAGCCCCTGCCCAAATCCAGAGACGTAGTTGTAAGACCGGTTGAAACAGGGTGTTGTAATCAAGGTAAAGGAGCAAAATTTTGGTAAAGTGTTCTGAGGACAAATGAGAATGAGGAAGAGCTATTATTAGCTCTTTGATTCCGTTGGCATTTGTTCGAACAAATGTTCGTTCACCTTGGAGTATCTTTTCGAGCAACAGATGGTCTGGGAACTGCATGAATGGAGTATGCAGCGCCGTTGAATAAAGTATGGTCCCTTCTTGGGTGAGGAGGTCGATTTGTCGTGCGTTCATGTTCTTGAGGTTCATGCCCCCGCCACGAACAAGAGATGCAACAGAACATACGGCCTGCATGACACCGACGACTTCTTTTTTTGAATTGTGGATTTTTATGGAAATGCTCAATTTTTGTTGCCCTTGTAAATCCTGTACAAGAGTGAGTCCTTTTTTGTCAGTGAGACTCTTTTGCCACCAGAATTTTTGAGATGTTTCGTCGATCGCTTCATCTGTGGATGAAATAATATTCCCTTTGTTGTCGAAAACCATGACTTTTTCGTAAATACGGTATCCATATTCAGTTTCGAAAAAACGGATGAAACGACGCTGGAGTAGTTTGTTGGTAAAGATATTCTTTAATGATTGGGCATGAGGAGGGACGTCACTCATCGAAGATATCAGAAAGAGTTTCATGTCTTCTTCAATGAATGTGAAGTTGTTGTGGAGGTTGTTTGATATGAAGTTTGCCACCAGCATCCCGTCATGCTCGACACGGTCTTGGAGGGCCTTGTGGCTTTGCTGATAGACCATGGCTGTCAGACTGAACAGCATGAGGACAAAGATGACGATCCCTGTGATAAATCGGGTGGTCAGGTACATACTAGCGCCTTTGATATATCAGCTGTTCATTTTTGATTTTGGCCGGGATGAGTTGGTACGTCATATGGTGTGACCCTTTATTGTTGACCACGTCGCCGAAGAGCCCTGGGAAAATAAATCCCGCTTCAAAGGTATTTTTAATGGCTTCTGCTGAAGCTCCGTTTTTGCTAATAATTTGAGATAGTAAAATAATAATATCATAGCCGATTGCTGAGTATTGACTCAAAGGGAGCCCGTATGTTTTTTCGAATTTTGTTCCGACGTTTCCGAGGTAAGGGGAGGCCGGGTTGTACACGAGTGGAGCCGCAACATAAATTCCGTCAAAAACTGGATTTTTAAGGTAATGGGGGCTTGAAATGCTGTTGGGGCCGATCAAAGGCATCTTTGGATATTTTTGACGTATGATTTTAGCCAGTGGCTCAATGTCTTTGGGAAAACAGGTGAAGCTGATGGCGTCACAGTCTGTAAGCGCTTCAAGCCTTTTGTTGAGCGAAGGGGTAATCTCGCTGTAGACTATTTTCTGTGTTGTCACATCTTTTGTTGCCAGTAGTCTGGAGAGTTCATTTGAAACGGAATTTCCGTAAGTGTTATCAATATTGATCAGCCCGAGTTTGCGAACTCCGAGTTTATCCACCAAAGGCAATATGGCACGGCCCTCATCCGAGGCTTGAGGCCAATATCTGAATGAGTATGGCCCGTTGTCTGTAATTCCTTCACCCGTTGCCATGGTCGCAAGTTGAATGGTTTCCAACTCTGTAGCCTCGGGAACGAGTGCTTCTGTTATATGGGTATATATGGTGATGACAGCCGCAGGGGATTGTGCTGCAAGTTCTCGAAATTGTTTTTTTGCCAGTTCCGGGACTCCTTGACAGTCTTTGTAGATCAGTTCGATTCTTGTTCCAACAATGCCCCCGTCTTCATTGATTTCCTTTATCGCCATATGCATGCCGTCGAGAATTTCCCTCTCAACTGAAAGTTGGTTTCCATTTCGATCTGTCAGGATTAAAATGGCTCCAATCTGTAAAGATTCGGGCTGTGAACAGCCCATAAAATTGGGGCCGAAGAATACTACAAAGAGAAGTATGCATACAAATATGATGCTCCGTTTCATTTTATTTCTCCTGTCTGTCATTCTTGTCAGCATGTCATAGAATAATAGGTTCGCAATTATTATTTCAAAATGAACAATTGACAGTTCTATTTTATATTGAGGAGCAACGTGTGTGTACTTTTGGGGCGATAATTTGTGCAAAATCTCAATATAGGAATATAAAAAAGAAGATCTTTACAACTTAACAACGGTTTGACACCAGTATTTTGTTTTTTTTTGATTTTGCTTTTTGGCAAGACAACCATCTGAGATTAATTGGTTTCTTTTTATGACCTCTAAGGTCTGGAGTTGGTGGTAGATTTGTTGCCATGTGTGCATAGACTTGAAATATTGGTATTAATTTTTATTGTTGTGTCAAACCTTGAGTAAGTTCATAGGTGTTGTGTCTATCCTGGCATTCTCCCTAGGGGGTAATTGTGCTCAAGTGAGCACAATAATATCTATTGGAGAATAATGCATACTCAAATGACCGAGACAACAACTCCTGTACTGTCAGAGGGGCAGGCTTTTACCTTTGACGGGTTTGTGGACCTCGCCACCTGGTTTCATAACTATCCTGCCCCCGGGTTATTGCTGGGCGGGTATATGGTTGAAGAAGCCAAGCGACATATTCCTGAGGGCGTGTTGTTTGATGCCATTTCCGAAACCTCCTGGTGCTTGCCTGATGCCGTACAGTTGTTGACACCCTGTACCATCGGCAACGGCTGGCTACGGATTCGGAATACCGGCGTGTATGCAGTGTCATTATTTGATAAATTCACTGGTGAAGGCGTTAGGGTACGACTTGACCCGAGCAAGCTGACATGTTTCCCACACACATTGTGCTGGTTGATGAAAACCAAGCCCAAGCAGGACCAGAATTCCAAGGAATTGCGGCGGGAAATTCGTGATCATGGTCTAGAGATGTTGTCGGTCGAAAACGTGTTGATCAAGCCGGACGTTGTTGCCAAACGGAGCAAGGGTACCATCGCCCTTTGTCCGATTTGTGGTGATGCTTATCCTGAATTTCATGGTGCGATTTGTCGTTCCTGCGCCGGGGATTCTCCGTATGTTGGTGACAGAAGTCTGCCGGTTGCCACAGACATCGAAACAGCCATCCCTTCAACTCCGCTTGAAGAAAGCGTTGGCAAGACTATCGCGCACGATATGACGCGCATCGTCCCCGGCGAATCAAAGGGCGTTGAATTTTCCCGTGGTCATGTGGTCACTGCTGGGGACGTCTGCCGGTTGCAGCAGATGGGGCGTTTTAATCTGTATGTGGATCAGGAAGCACCGGCTGGTTTCATTCATGAGGATGATGCCGCGAGAACCTTCGCCAAAGCAATGTGTGGTGACGGTATTGTGGCTGAGGGTGATCCGCGTGAAGGGCGTGTGAATTTGCTGGCCAAGCAGGACGGTATGCTTGTGGTCAACGAACCATTGCTGACGGCTTTCAACTCATTGGGTAGCGTTATGGCTGCCAGCCGCCATAGCTATAGTCTGGTTCGTAAGGGCAGAAGGGCCGCTGCCACCAGAGCTATTCCTCTTTTTCTCGAACAATCGATTTTCGGGCGGGCACTCGCCATTCTTAATGATGCCCCGCTGTTTTCCCTCGCCCCGTTGAAGAAGACCAAGGTCGGTTTACTCATCACTGGCAACGAAGTTTTTAAGGGATTGATCAAGGATCGGTTCGCCGAGGTCCTGGAAGCCAAAGTCGTCAATCTTGGTGGTTCTATTATAGAGACATTGATTCGACCAGATGACGCCAGTGAAATAGCTGGCGCGGTCCGTGGATTGGAAAGGCTCGGATGTGATTTGATTATCACCACCGCCGGTTTGTCTGTGGACCCGGATGATGTCACGCGACAAGGATTGATGGCTGCCGGACTGACAGAGATGGTGCACGGAATGCCGGTTTTACCCGGTGCCATGACTTTGGTCGGAAGCATTGGGAACGCCCGTGTGCTGGGTGTCCCGGCCTGCGCCCTTTTCCACAAAACAACCAGTCTGGACATATTGTTGCCCAGGCTTATGGCTGATTTGCCCATTGCTCGTGCTGATTTCGCGAGGATGGGCAACGGCGGAATGTGTATGGAGTGTACTGCATGCACATTCCCCAAATGTCCTTTTGGGAGGTAAGCTATGCTGAAATCCGAAATGATCGAATCCGCTGGTGCTGCGACAGGCGTTGGAACGCCCCTCGCTTCCGCGCTGGGTCCAACTATGCGGATGCATTTGTGGGTCGAAACCAAAGAAGGTGTTTTGTTCGGCCTTGGACGCTTGCAATTGCTTCGTCAGGTTGAGCGTTGTGGGTCCCTCAAAGCCGCCGCCGAATCTTTGGGAATGTCCTATCGTGGAGCTTGGGGAAAGATCAAAACCACTGAGGAATTGATCGGTCGAAAACTCATTGAGAGGGCCACGAGTAGACGGGCCGGATACCACCTTACGCAGTTCGGATGTGGTATCGCGAAGGAGTTCGATAAATGGTACCAGGATGTCGAATCCTACGCCCTCTCCAAGGGGCAGGAATGTTTTCCTTTTTCCCTTGAAAAGTATGAGTAAAAAATGTCCTGCGCCTTTTAATATGTTAAATATAACATATTGATTTAATTGAATTTTATGCTATGGTAATTGCACTTGAACACTCCGTTCGAGAATAACACTGCCGAGCGTCATAGGGCGCGGCAATTATCAAGGAGGCCATAGGTATGAAACTCGACCGCCGAAGCTTTATCAAGCTCGCAGGAACCAGCGCGGCGTGTCTCACCCTCGGGCAGCTCGGAGTGAGTCTCACTCCGGTCAAGGCCTACGCCGGAACGTTAAAAATTTCGGGTGCTAAAGAGGTTGTGACCGTTTGTCCGTTCTGTTCGGTGAGTTGTCACGTTATCGGGCATGTCAAAAACGGCAAGCTCGTCAACGCGGAAGGTGATCCGGATTATCCGATCAACGAAGGCGCACTTTGTGCCAAGGGCGCGGCCATGTTCAGCATGACCACCAGCCATCATCGTTTGCAAAAGCCCTTATATCGCGCTCCATACAGCGACAAATGGGAAGAGAAGAGCTGGGACTGGATGCTGGATCGCATTGCGCGCCGCATCAAGGACACTCGCGACAAGGATTTGATTTTAAAGAACAAGAAGGGCGACACAGTCAACCGACTTGAATCCATGTTCCTGCTGGGCACGTCCCATGCGGGTAACGAAGAATGTGCACTTGCCCATCAGGCAATGCGCGGCCTGGGTGTTGTCCACATGGACCACCAGGCAAGGATCTGACACAGCGCAACTGTTGCGGCTCTGGGAGAGTCGTTCGGACGCGGTGCGATGACCAACCACTGGATCGACATCAAGAATGCCGATTCAATCCTTATAATGGGCAGTAATGCTGCCGAACATCATCCGATCTCATTCAAATGGGTGTTACAAGCCAAGGACAAGGGCGCCACTGTTATGCATGTGGACCCGAAGTTCTCGCGCACATCCGCCAGATCGGACTTCCATGTTCCCTTGCGGTCCGGTACGGATATCGCTTTCCTCGGGGGCATGATCAAGTACATTGTCGAGAACAAGAAATACTTCCATGAATACATCACCGAGTACACCAACGCGTCATTGATCGTTGGCAAGGACTTCGGTTTCGAGAACGGTCTGTTCACCGGCTACGATGAGAAGACCCGTTCCTACGACAAGTCCAAATGGGGCTTCGAGATGGATGCTAACGGCGTTCCCAAGCGCGATAAGAGCTTGAAGAATCCCCGTTGCGTATTCCAACTGCTTAAGAAGCATTACTCCCGTTATGACGTTAAGACGGTTTCAGAGACCACAGGCGTGTCGGCTGACGACCTGATGAAGGTCTATGAGAACTTTGCTGCAACCGGTCGCCCGGACAAGGCCGGTACCGTCATGTACGCTTTGGGTTGGACCCAGCATACTGTCGGCGTGCAGAACATTCGTTCCGCAGGTATCATTCAGCTTCTGCTCGGTAACATAGGTGTTGCCGGTGGCGGTATCAACGCCCTGCGCGGTGAACCTAATGTTCAGGGTTCTACTGACCACACCCTGCTGTACCACATCATTCCCGGTTATATGGCCATGCCGCACAACGGCTGGCAGACCTATGATGAATACATCAAGGGTAACACACCGGTATCCAATGACCCGCAGTCTGCCAACTGGTGGCAGCACAAGCCCAAGTACTTCGCCAGCCTGCTCAAGGCTTGGTATGGCGACAACGCCACCAAGGAAAACGGCTTCTGTTACGAGTACCTGCCCAAGATCGAGAAGGGTGAAGATTACTCGTACATGTATCTGTTTGATCGCATGTATCACAACAAGATTCGTGGCGGTATCATCATTGGTTTGAACCCCATGAACAGTGTGCCTAATACCAATAAGGTCAGAAAAGCACTGGATAATCTCGACTGGCTCGTGACTTCCGAGTTGCACCATTCCGAGACCACGGATAACTGGAAGCGTCCCGGCGTTGATCCCAAGAAGGTCAAGACCGAAGTCTTCCTGCTGCCTTCCGCTCACAGGTTGGAGAAAGATGGTTCCGTCACAAACTCGGGTCGTTGGCTGCTTTGGCACTATGCTGCAACCAAGCCCGCGTTCGAAGCCAAGCCTTTCGGGGACATGTTCTGCGGCATCATGAAGCGTGTGCAGAAGCTTTATGGGAAAGAAGGCGGTAAGCTGCCTGAAGCCCTGACCAAGCTCGATTATCCTGAAAAGTATGACCCGGAAGATATGTGTGCACGTATCAATGGGCGCTTTACTCGTGATGTCGAATTCAAGGGTACAAAGTACAAGAAGGGCCAGCAGGTTCCGACCTTTACCGCTCTGGCCGACGATGGTTCCACCAGCAGTCTGAACTGGCTGTACGCAGGCAGTTATACTGAAAAAGATGGCAACAAGGCCAAACGTCGCAGCACTGAACAGACCGCTATGCAGAAGAACATTGGTTTGTTCCCCAAATGGGCATGGTGTTGGCCGGTTAACCGTCGCATTCTGTACAACCGTGCTTCTGTTGATCTCAACGGTAAGCCTTACAACAAGGCCAAAGCTGTCATCGAATGGAAAGATGGCAAGTGGATCGGTGATGTGCCTGATGGCGGCTGGCCGCCGATGGCTACCGGCAAGGGCAAGAATCCGTTCATCATGTCCAAGCATGGGTTTGGTCAGATATTCGGTCCCGGCCGTCAGGATGGTCCGTTCTCCGAACACTACGAACCGGTTGAAACACCTGTGAAGACGAATATGTTCTCCAAGCAGCTCAGCAGCCCGGTTTACAAGTTCGTTGACTCCGAGATGGATAAACTGGCTGCTCCGGCAGACCCTAAGTATCCCGTCGTGCTGACGACTTACAGCGTGACCGAACATTGGTGTGGTGGCGGTGAGACCCGCAACATTCCGAACCTGCTTGAAGCCGAGCCGCAGCTCTACGTTGAGATGAGCCCGGAACTGGCACAGGAAAAGGGCATCAAGAATGGTGACGGCGTGATTGTTGAGTCCATTCGTGGTCGTGTCGAGGCTTTTGCCATGGTCACGATTCGCATGCGGCCTCTCAAAATTCATGGACGGACTATTCATGAAATAGGCATGCCGTTCTGCTTTGGCTGGACGACCCCGGGAACCGGTGATTCCACGAACAGGTTGACACCGTTTGTTGGTGATCCGAATACGACAATTCCCGAATTCAAAGCCTGCTGCGTAAACATTCGCAAGGCCAACAAGCTCACCGAGCTGGCAACCTAAAGGAGTACGCCATGCCCAAGACGATATTAGTCGATACGTCCCGCTGCACAGCGTGCCGCGGTTGTCAAATAGCCTGTAAGGAGTGGCATGAGCTGCCTGCCAACAAGACCACGCAGTATAAGTGGGGCAGCCATCAGAATCCGCAGGATCTGAATGCCAATAACTATAAACTTGTTCGTTTCAACGAGCACCTCGAAGATGGTAAGGTCCGGTGGAACTTTTTCCCTGACCAGTGCCGCCATTGTGACCTGGCTCCCTGCAAGGAAATGGGTGACATGTATATTGAGGAAGCCATCGTCAAGGATGAGGAGACCGGAGCGGTCATCTTTACCGATAAGACCAAGGGCTTCACCAAGGAACAGTACGAGGAAATCAAGGAAGCCTGTCCGTACAACATTCCGCGTCGCAATGAAAAGACCGGGGTCATGGCAAAATGTACCATGTGTAATGACAGAATTCATAACGGAATGCCGCCGGCATGCGTCAAGGTGTGTCCCACCGGCGCTATGCAGTTCGGAGAGCGGAGCGATATGCTCAAGCTCGCGAATGCCCGGTTGGCAACATTGAAAAAGGAATACCCCAAGGCGCGTCTTGCCGATCCTGACGAAGTGAACGTTATCTACCTGCTTATTGACGACCCCGAGAACTATCATGAGTTCTCCGTTGCTCAAGCAACAGTCGGTCCCATGAGCAAGAAGCAGTTCCTCGCAACATTGGCCAGACCCTTCAGGGCGATGAAAGCGTAACAATTAATCCTCTCCACTTGATGGGGCGGGATGCCGATGCACGGAGCATTCCGCCCCTATCAGGTAGGGTGCATGGAGCACTTCATGAGCAATGTATCTGCCAGCAAGGCGGTTGAAACGACCCTTGAGTCTATCCGTAAACGTACTCCGGCCTATGGTGAACTCGCTGACCGGTTCGGTCAGATTTTTCTTGCCGTTGCTAAACTGCGTGATGATCTGATGAAAAAAGGGGTGAAAATACCTGACATCGATCCTGCAAGAGTTGCTGCCGGGGCGCCTGTTTTGGCGGGAATTGATATGACCAAGTGGGGCGAGGCTTTGACCGATTCGGCTAAGGTCTTGCTTCCCATATTATCCGAAGTGCTCGAACTGGATGAAGAAACGCAGAAATCTCTGACGGGCCATCTGGTAAACCCCGATATTCTTTCGGGACTTGCCCAGGCTCGAATTGAGGGCGATTGGAAGCACTTTGAGAACACCTCCGTATGTCCAGAAATCGTGTCGTCTGACACGCTCTTGTATATTTCAGAGATTGTTTCCGCGCCTGTCCTTTGTGCTATCGTCGAAACCCTGGGTGAGTCCCTTTCTTCCCTGACATGGGAGCATGGGCATTGCCCCGTGTGTGGCTCCTCGCCGTCCATTTCTCACCTTTCCCCTAAAGAAGTCACTGATCTCGATCAATTGGTCGGTGGCGGTGGCAAGAAGTTTCTTCATTGCTCCCTGTGTGGTCATGACTGGCGTTTCAAGCGGAACGTATGTCCGTCCTGCGGCAATGATGACAATGAAACCCGTGAAGTTTTTTATGTCGATAATACGCAATATGAACGCATTGAAGCGTGCCATAAATGTGGTAAGTATTTGCTGAATATTGATATGCGCGAATGTGAGCCCCGTCCGAATCTGGATGCTATCCAATTGGGCCTTATCCATCTCGATATCTATGCCCATGAGAACAAATTGAGTCCTCTTACTTCGACTCTGTGGAATACGCTTGAATAACGGATCGGAGGCAGGACATGCCGCATGTAAAATTGTACGCATTGAAGAATGAAGTTGAGGATTGGCAGCCAGAGACCCCTGACCCCACCCAATCGGTACAACTTGCCTGTCCGGTTACGCTCCAGCAATTTGCCGGTGGCAAGCTCTCCTTCAAGGAGGGGCTTGTCGCCGTGGAGTCGGATATCAGTGTCGTCGTGAATGGTCGGGAGTTCGGTCTGCTGACAAGGACCCCCGGCGATGACTTGTCGTTGATCGTGGGGCATCTTTTTACGTGTTCCATGATTCGAGAGAGCGCGGATGTGCTGGATTGTTCTTTCCACTATAGGTCTTCCTCCCGTGCGGAGGTGACGCTTAAAACATTGGATGGAATTCATCGTATATTTCCTTCGCCAAGGCCTGCGCATATCGCGCCAGAAAGACTTTTTCAGTTGAAGCAGACCTTTGAGCGACGACAGAATTTGTACAAGAACACACGTTCAACTCATGCCGCGGCATTGTTTTCTTTTGATGGCGAGTTGATTGCTTTTGGTGAAGATGTGGGGCGGCACAATGCTTTTGACAAGGCTATTGGACGAGCACTTCTGGAAGGGACTCTTGACCGCGTGAATATTGCCATGTTGTCATCACGGCTGGCACTTGAACTGACCCTCAAGGCCGCGACTGCCAATATCCCCATTCTTTGCGGATTTTCTGCCGCAACCAGTTCTGCCATCAATTACGCTGAACGGAATAACATCACTTTGGCGGGTCGTATCAGAAAGGATACATTTGACGTGTATTCCAATGGCTGGCGCTTTCAATAGTGGTTTTGCCGAGACTCTTTGAGTCTTTATGAAGAAAATGTTTTTTCCCGTTGTAATAAAAAGAGGCTCCCGGTTTATGCCGGGAGCCTCTTTAAGCATATACAATAAAAAATTATAATGAAGCGTAACGTTCGATTTTACTTTTGTAGGCCAAAATTCCTTCAACAATGCCGTTTGCGAGATAGTCAAGATACCTGTCGGACTTGAGTCGCTTGGCTTCTGTCTTGTTGGTGATGTATCCCAATTCGACCAGCACGGAAGGCATTTTTGCCCCCATCAACACGTAGAAAGGAGCCTCGCGGGTGCCCATGTTTTTGAGGGAGTATTTTTTGCGAACCCGTTTGATTGTGCTTGACTGAACATCCGAAGCAAGGTCCCGTGATTCTTTGATTTTGGAGTTGACCATCAAGTCGGTCAGAATGAATTGGAGGTCGGATATTGAGCGCGGGTCCACTGCGTTTTCACGAGCTGCAATACGGACAGCGTCTTTGGATTTAGCAAGGTTCAAGCTGTATGTTTCCATTCCATGAATACTGCGACTTCGGTTAGCGTTGCAGTGAATGGATAGGAATAGGTCGGCTTTTTTGACGTTGGCCATGGCTGTTCTCTTTTCCAGAGCAATAAACACGTCCGTGGTCCGGGTGTACGTAATATTGAAACCTTTTGCCTTGAGTTTTTTACCGAGAAGCTTTGCAAAGCGGAGATTTATATCCTTTTCGCGCAGACCATTGGAAACGGCTCCGGGGTCCTTGCCGCCATGCCCTGGATCGATCATGATCGTCTTGACGGTCAGGCCGAGCTGTTCGAGAAGGTCTCCGGCCATTTTTTTACTTCCGTAAGGCGGGCGGTATTTGGAATTTGCCGTGGTCTTTTTGGGAGCAGCCTTGGCTGCCGCTTTACGCGCGGCAAGAGTTTTTTCATCGGGTGCGTAGACATCAATGACAATTCGATACGGATTTTGAAGCGGAAAAACTTTGTATTCCTGAAGATTCAGGAAATCGAGAACGACGCGGGTGGTGTTTTTGTTGTATTGTCCTGTACGGATGGAACGCAGAATGCCGTCGGAAACCGTCGTGGACGCCGTGACATCATGGCCCAGGCGAGAATTGCTGATATCGACGTAAAGTCTGTGCGGCCGATTTACTGCCGCATTGGGCTGGAGTACCTGATAGCGATATTTGGCTTGATCATCGAGTTCAAGAACCACGCGGGTGTATTCGTTACTGGAGGTATATCGGACCACGTCCAGATGAGCCATGCCGGAAGGGTCTTTCGGTTTAATGCTTGTCGATTTAGTTTTGGTTGTGGACTTTTTTGTTGTCGCTTTTGTGGCAACAGCATTCAGTGATTTGTTCCCGGAGGCCGACCCCCCTGAAACTTTCGCGATAGCCCAGTCGTATTTGCCCAGCCTTTTGAGGGCGGTCTTGGCTTTATTTTTCATATCCGAACGCGGATAATCAACAATGATGGTTGCCAGATCCAGCCGGGCATTAGTGGTTTCCCTGAGCCGTTTGGCATAAACTCCGGCCCTTCGGTACAGGCAATCATCAGCCCATCCGTGGCGAGGATAACGAGCAAGTACCCGACCAAAATAGTCTACGGCCCGCCGAAAATCGGATTTCAAACCGCTTTGTATGCCAAGTTCTTCGTGAACCCGGCCAATGTAATATAACGCTTTTGGCGCATATGGGCCATTGGGGTCCGCCTTGAGACAGCGGGAAAAGGACTTCTCAACTTTTTCCCAGTTGGAGCGATATTTGGCTCGTTTACTGTTTTTGGTCAACGCATGGAAATCAGAGTGGCCAACGATAAAGTAGGATTTGGCTGAAGCGGTGAGACCTGTGTTTGGGCACAGGAAAATGACGGCAAAAAAGAAAGCCGTGAATAAGAGCAAAAAATGTGATTTCGCAGCGTAATGCAGCTTCATTGTTCCAGACCAAGGCTGATTGAAAGATACTCCAACAGACGATTCGTCTAAGTCATATATGTCAGAACATACAGTTTGGCTGCATTTTTCAGAAAAATCTAAAAAAAGTCCAGAAAAGAATGCGATAATTGGAAAGAATTAGGCTATCCCGGTAGTAAGCCATTGGGCCCAATCGTCTCTGCCGTTCTGCTTTGCCATGGCTGCGGCACTACTCCAATCATATTCTACCGTCATGAATTCGGTTTTCCACCCAGAGCGGTTTCGCGTGAGAATTGCGTATCTTGCATGGGGTGAACCGCTGGCCATTATGTGCGGCGGAGTGTCGTCGTCATAGGCGGGAAGCCCTACGCTGCCGGGGTTGACGATGGTGATGTCGTCGCACATGATCAGCCCCGCGTGATGAGAATGTCCGGCCAGAACCAGTGAACAACCGTTCGCTTCGGGCATGAGATGTTCACGAAGTTTTGCGTGGTCTCGCATGGCAGGCAGGCCGGTGGTCACGTCTTCCAACAGATACGTCATGTCGTCTTTGGGCGTTCCATGACAAAGAAGAATGTCGGGTTCTGGATGGAATGTTACTGGAAGTGTTTTCAGCCATTCCAGCCCCTTTTTGCCGATACTTTTCAATGTGCGTCGAAAAGTAGGCACCTTTTCCCAATCCGGGCCACCCTCGATGAGGATTCTGTCCTGATTGCCGAGGATGGCTGGCATGTCCTCACTTTTAAGTATGGCCCATGTGCCTGCCGGGTCCAATGGGCCATAAAAAGTGTCTCCGAGATTGCAGAAATGATTTATGCCGTGTGCCCGGGCATGGGCAAGAACTGCTTCGAGTGCAAGGCTATTGCCATGGATATCTGCCAATACGGCTATGGAGTCTTTGTGCATAGTGGAACGACTATTGGATAAAATCAGCTCTATTGCAAGGAGGCTTTCCTTTACTCGGTGAGAGGCAGGCCCTATATTGATACGTACGAGAGAACTATCATGAGTACCATTATTGTCGGCATATCAGACATGCGGTTTTCAGTTGACCCTGAGGACATGCTCGTCACCTATTCTCTGGGATCATGCATTGGGGTCTCTGCCTATGACCCTAAGGCACACATCGGCGGCCTGATTCATTGTCTGTTGCCGTCGCCGGGGGAGGCCCCGGAAGGAGACCGGAGCAATCCTTTCAAGTTTGTCACTACTGGCGTTCCTGTCATGGTTCGCCGTTTAGTTGAAGCAGGTGCCAAGCAGAGTCGCCTGGTATTCAAGGGAGCCGGCGGAGCCAATATTCGGAGTCAATATCATATTCCCATTGGTGTGGAAAATGCCGAAGCATTGCGAGGGGTACTCACTTATAATAATGCCCGACTGGCTGCTGAAGAATTTGGAGGAACCATACCTCGAAGTATGTTTCTTCATATGGATACAGGTCGAGTTGTTGTTCGTTCAAAAGGCATATTCCGCGATCTTGATTGATTTTTGGTCTGCATAAAAAAAGGACGGCCCGTTTCTGGACCGTCCCTGAATCTGATATTCCTTCCAACTATTGAGGCTGGTATACCTTATTGATGACGGTCAATTTGACCGGTACGTCACTCATTCTGCCGGAACGGGCTGTCTGTGATTCGAGGATCTTGTTGACGACATCCATACCTCTGATGACTTTACCGAAGGCACAGTACCCCATGGTGGTACTTCCCGAGTAAGTGCCTGTGCCGATTTGTTCAGCGGTCTGCTTGTAGTCGAGAATAGGGTTGTCTTCCACGTTGAAGAAGAACTCAGAGGTTGTAGAAAGCGGTTTGTCTGATCGTGCCATGGCGATCGTGCCTTTCTTGTTTAACAACCCTGTGGCGGCTTCGTTGGCAATAGGGGGCAGTGTGGTCTTTCTTTTGAGCTGATATGTATACCCTCCGCCCTGAACAATATTCATGGAAGAGTCGTCTGAGCCTGCCGGGGGCTTACGTTGGCGAATGACCCGATGAAAGACCGTTTTATCGTAAAATCCTGAATCAACGTATTTGAGAAAGTTGGCAACTGTTTTGGGTGCATCTTTGGGGTAGAGCATCACGATGATACGTCCTGCGGATGTCTCCATGACCACGACAGGGTTGGGGCCGGCTTGTGCGTTGGATGGAAAGATAGCCATCGCTGCAAGGAGCATGCAGGACGTCACCACTGATAAAAGGATGTTTCGTGCGATATTCATTGTGTCACCTTTGCTTGAAATGATCAGAAGAATTATGTTGTTTCGCGAAACTGGTCAACTCTTCAAGGCATTGAGCAACAATGCCCTTGCCCCGGTTTCGTCCATATCCAGTCCGGTCCAGAGTCGAAATTGCGCCAGCCCTTGGTGTAGAAACATTTCCAATCCAGAAATAGTGTTGCAACCAGCTATGTTGGCTTCCCGCAAAAAACGGGTTTCAAGCGGGTTGTAGACAATGTCATAGGCCACCATGTTCGGGGTGAAAGCGTCCACAGGCCACGGTGAAAGCCTTTCGAGATCACCAGACATGCCCAGCGGAGTCGTGTTGCAAACCAATTCCCATGCGGTGGTGGTGCGTGTATCCCACTCAATGCATTTGATTTTGAATTCTTCGGCCAGCTTTTTAGTTTTGTCGTATGTCCTGTTGGTTACGCCGATGTGTTGTACGCCCAATTCTTTCAGCCCGACAATGGCGGCCCGTGCCGCACCGCCTGCACCCAGCACAAGGGCCGAGTCAGGGTGTTGCTTCAATGAGCGAAGGGGGGCGATAAAACCGATGACATCAGTGTTTTCACCACACAGAGTAGCATCGTTCCAATAGAGAGTATTGACTGCGCCGACCTGTGCCGCACGGTCGGAGATTGCGTCCAGATGGTCCATGACTGTTTGTTTGTGCGGAATGGTCACGCTGAGACCGGAAATAGGCCGGGTGCGAATTTGCCCCATGAATGAAGACAAGTCGTCCGGCGAGACCGGCCATGCCGCATAGCTGGCCTCCACGTCGAGTTCGCCAAACCCCCAATTGTGCAGGGTTGGGCTCATGGTGTGCCCCAGCGGCCAGCCTATTATTCCGTAGCTTTTGAACATGGTAATTTTTACAGTTCTTCGGCTTGTTCCAGATTGCCGATGTTCCGGCCAGACCATTTTTCTTCCATGGAGCCGAGGTTCGCCTTGAGCATTTTGAAGAGAACTCCCTTGGGGCCAACTTCAACAAATTCCCGAATGCCCGTTACCCACATGGCCTGCATGGTTTGAATCCAGAGCACGCTGGAGGTCATCTGGCTTTGCATGGTGGTCAAGATTTGTTCAGGGTCGGGCTGCGGGAGAGCCGTAGCGTTGTGATGTACCGGAAAAGCTGGAGCGCTCCAGGAGAGTGTGCCGAGAAAAGTACTGAATTCGTCGGCTGCTTCCTGGATAAGCGGGCTGTGGAATGCGCCGGATACGGCCAATCGAATTGCGCGCCCTTTTGCTTCCTTGACGAGTGCCTCGGCAGCATCGAGTGCTTCTTTTTCACCGCTGATGACGAACTGAGCCGGAGTATTGTAATTGGCGATGCGCAATTCTTTACCTGTGGTTTTAGCCGCCTTGTCGACAATCTCTTCCACGATGTCCTGTTGGAGCTTGACCACAGCGGCCATGCCATGGCCTGCGCCACCGGATTCGGCCATGAGCCGACCACGCAGGGTGACAGCCTTGATGCAGTCTTGCATGCTCAGGATGCCTGCAGCGCCAAGAGATGCGAATTCGCCCAGACTGTGTCCTGCTGTTGCTGCGGGAGTCAGCTTGTTCTTTACTGTTAACCATAAGGATAGATTGACCACGGTTAACGCAGGTTGCAAAGCCCGTGTGTCGGCCATGTCTGCGGCCTCGCCATCCCAGTATATTTCGCGAAGGGGCAGGCCTGATTCATTTTCAGCCAGTTTCCAAAGGTCCAGAGCCGCGTTGTCGCTTTCGGCAACGTCCCGTCCCATTCCTTTTTCTTGGGAACCTTGTCCCGGAAAGAGTACGCCAATCTTGGTCATTATATTCTCCTTGTATGGATGGCGAGGATGGTTGCCCCGTCCATAATATGTCATGTTTGGTGATATCCGAGATATCGCGTCCGAGAATGATGCGTCAAGCAGTCCGTTGCCTGTTCGTTGACAGGAAAAAGACAAAGCAGGTAGATCAGAGAGCATAATTGGAGCAACGACATGAAGATATTGATTATTGGTAACGGTGGACATGCCCGGATGGTCGCGTCTGTTTTGGCAGCCATGGAAGGCGTGCAGCCATTAGGATATGTGACCAAGGAGAGCAAGGCTGGAGTTCTTGGTCCTTTGGATTTGCCTATATTAGGTGACGATGATTGCGTGTCCTCTGTGGATCATGATGGCGTGATTGTGGCTGTGGGAGATAATCATATTCGGCAACGCCTTTTTGATCGATTGATCGCCGACGGTGAAAACTTGGTGAATGCAGTGCATCCCAGTGCAATAATAGCTCCTGACGTAATTCTTGGGGGTGGTTGTGTTGTTTGTCCCGGTGTTATTTTGAATACAGGCGCAGTTATTGGGGACAACGTTATTCTCAATACCGGCTGCGTTGTAGAGCACGAATGCTTAATTGATTCGCATGTCCATGTGGCACCCGGCGCGAAATTGGCTGGAGGTGTGGTCGTCAACAAGAAGGCTTTTGTTGGGCTCGGGGCGTGTATTATTCAATGTCTTACGATTGGAACGGACAGCGTTGTTGGTGCCGGGGCTGTTGTTGTTGAGGACGTTCTTTCGGCCTCGACTGTCATGGGAATCCCGGCAAAATCAAAAAAAGACGTATAAAGTCCATTTTTATTATTAGTTGTCTGCAATGGTTGAATAAAACCTCTCCACAAGCTATAACTCTCTGAAATTGAACGTTTTTAAAATTCAAACAGGTATTTCAACAGGTTAAGCGGGGCAACGTGTTATTTTTCCAGAACATTTCTAGACTGGCCGCTAGCCCTTGCTGTGCAAGGCTTTCTATAAAAAACGCCAACTGACTTGATTTAACTGGATTTCCCGGTTATAAAAACGGGTAACTGTCAAAAATTCTCCGATGGAACGGAATGTTTCCATGCCGTTGAAAGGCTTAGGTTTCAGACCGAACGGAGTGGAAAGAAGGAATGGCTCACGTGGATTCTGACTGTATTTTTTGTAAAATTGTGGCAGGGGAAATTCCCTGTGCCAAAGTGTTTGAGTCGGAAACCTGTCTGGCTTTTCTCGATATCGCACCTGTGAATGCGGGGCATGCCTTGGTGCTACCCAAGGGGCATTACCCCACATTGATGGACATTCCCGTAGAAATGGGAAGCGATTTGCTTGAGGCTTTGTCTGTCGTGGGCAAGGCAGTCATTGAGGCTACCGGAGCCGACGGCCTGAACCTTATGCAGAATAATTACGAGGCTGCCGGACAGTTGGTGCATCATGCACATTATCATCTCATTCCGAGATTCTCGGACGACGGATTGCGCCTGTGGGAGCAGACTCCGTATAAAGACCCTGACGAGATGAATCGGCTTGCGGCTGAAATCGTAAAAATTGTGAAGTAATTTCTGAAAACCTTTTCTGGAGGCGATCAATGGGCACCCTCACAAAAGCTGGCATCGTAGATTACATTTACGAACGCACTGACAAGAATCGCGCCGAAATCAAGGACCTGGTTGAATCCATCCTTGAGATCATGAAGACAGCAGTCAAGAAAGACCACGCTCTTCTGATCAGCGGTTTTGGCAAGTTTGAAGCGTATGACAAGCGGGCACGCAAGGGGCGCAATCCCCAGACCACCCAGACGATTACTTTGCCGCCGCGCAAAGTGGTTGTATTCAGGTTGTCTCGCAAGTTCCGCGCCGAACTGAATCGTTAGGATTGTTTACAAGGCCCGAATTGCTTCGAGCCTCTTGAATTGTCTGTCGAGATTATTTGTCGGCCGATTTCTTGAATACAAACCCTTCGGGGTAGTCTGTCTTGAGTTTGGCAAGTGCGTTTTCGGCCGAAGTTTCGTCCGGGAATGAGCCTGCCTGTACGCGGAATAGACCCGTATCTGTTTTGGACAATACAGAGTCCTTGTACCCATCCGAAAGGAGCTGTGCGAGGACTTTGTTTGCATTTTCCAAGTCGGAAAAAGCACCGATTTGGACATAGTACATACCGGGTTCCGTTTCGGTTGGGGATGTGACCTCTTCAGTAATAGTCATTTTTTCGGTGACAGTAACTTCTTCGGTTATGACTTCTTTTTCCGCTGCAATGGCCGTCTTGGCTTCATCTTTTGCAGTCTCAGCTTGGGGCAATGGTTCCTCGGCCAAATCGTTTTCACCCACATCAGCCGGCTGAACAGCCGCTTCTGCCGGAGCATCAACGACGTATGTCTCTTCAATGATTTCTGGCTGTTCTTCGGCTTTTTGCGGAGATGGTGCGGCTTTCACTTCGACCTGTCGAGCCGGTTGTTTGACTGGAGGTGCCGATTCAATGTGTTTACGGAAACACCCACTGAGTACCAGCGCGGACGTTGCCAACACAATCAGGGCCAATATGTTTTTTTTCATGGGATAACTCCCCCTTTTCTTCATTTTTATGGATAGTGAACCATGTCTAGAGATAATCTAAACGATATCCAAGCGCAAGGGTGAATGGTCAGCTCAGGGTTATGAGTGTGGACGGAGCTGCGTTGGTTGAGATAGTATCAGTAAATGCAAATCGGACGGTATGAAATACGGGGCCTTCTTGGGCGGGGCGGCATGGGTGCGGTGTATAAAGCGGCTATGCCAGTGACCGGGCGTATTGTCGCGCTCAAGGTTTTAAAACCCGCAGAGATGCTTGAGGATATTGTGGGCGAGGATACGCTCAGGGAAATGTTTTTCAAGGAAGCGGCCACTATGGCGAGCATCAGCCATGGCAATGTGGCCTCTATTCTGGATGTGGGCACCGGAGATCTCGATACACCACCGCATTTTACCATGGAATATTTTTGCGGCAATCTCGGTGTGCTTATGGGCGAAAATTACGAGGTTGAGTTGGAATCGCGCCGTCTTGGTGTTGAGGCCTCTCTGTATATTGCACGAGGCATGCTGCATGGTCTGGATAGGCTGCATTTTGAGGGGGTTGTCCATCGAGACGTCAAGCCATTTAACGTGATGCTTGCCGAGGACCACGGTGGGCCGGGGCAGGTCAAACTTATTGATTTTGGTCTGAGCAAATTGCGTGGAGAAAAGCCCGTCAGGCATAAGGGCATGGTTGTTGGTTCCCCATATTATACCGCTCCTGAGCAGGAAGCTGATCCAGAAAGCGCTGATGCCCGTTCCGATATTTATTCTGTGGGAGTGACGCTCTATCGTATGCTCACCGGAGTTTTGCCGGAAGAACGTGGCAACTCTCAACGGTTGTGCGACATTCATGCGGATCTTGATTGTGCTTGGGATGATTTTTTCGATCAGGCGTTAGCGGTGAATCCAGAAAAAAGATTTCAGGATGCCATGGCCATGATTGACGCTCTCAATATTTTGGAAACGGCATGGTTGTCTCAAAAAGATGCTACCTGTGTGGCCCCGGATTTGTTGTTTGAGCCTGAACGCCATGATCCAGAATGGTTACCGCGCCATGAATCCGTAAAAGTTGGCAGCAAAGGTGCCCGTGCTTTTTTTGACCTTGATGAATTGTGGAGACCTAATGAATATGGTCCCGGCGAGTTTAAGGATTCCGGTGATGGAACAGTTTTGGATCGCGTATCTGGTCGGGTTTGGGAAAAAGCAGGGTCGCGGTACCCTTTGACCTGGGAGCGTGCGCACGCCCACGTAGCTCGGTTGAATCGTCATGGTTTTGCCGGGCACACGGATTGGCGTTTACCTACAGTGGATGAATTGACCACAGTATTTACAGGTCGTACCGAGCCGGGCGAATTCTGTTTGGAACCTGTGTTTGATCCACGTAAGGCGCGGCTTTGGTCATCTGACACTAAGGCCTTTACCGCAGCATGGTATGCGGACGCCGAATTGGGTTTTGTCTGGTGGCAGGATAGAACATGTCGTTTCTTTGTTCGAGCTGTGTGTGGTCGCTGACTTCGGATGAGGCGGGCGAATCGTGCAATGCGGTGAGCTTGATGCCGTCGAGGGTTGAATATTCACCGTTTACCGAGGAGTGAGTCCGACCTTCCGAATGATCCACCGTTCACCGGGCGTATTTGAACCGTTCACCTAAAAAATGACGCGGTTGCACGTTTCTTTGAATAAATGATAACGTGTCCAGCGCGGCCATCCCCGCAATGGGAACGACATTTCAGAAGGTTGCGGTCCATTTCGACGGAGACCTTGAAGACACAACCATAGATCAGGAGATACCAGAATGAGCGAAGAGAAGAAAATCGAGAGTCTGCAAAAAGACGGGCAGATATTCGAACCTGACACCTCAATGCAGGCCCAGGCATGGATTCAGAACATGGAAGCCTATGACGCGGCCAATGAAAAGGCGCTCAATGATCCTGAAGGCTACTGGGGAGACAGAGCCAAGGAACTTTTGACCTGGTTTTCCGATTTTGATTCCGTACTTGAAGCAGACTACGACAAACCTGAATTCAAATGGTTCGCTGGCGGTACGACTAATGTTTCCTATAATTGTCTGGATCGGCATTTGACCAATGGTCGTCGTAATAAAGCCGCGCTTATCTGGCAGGGCGAACCCGAAGAAGATACCCGGGTCTACACCTATCAGATGTTGCACACCGAGGTTTGCCGTTTCGCCAATGTCTTGAAAAAGAAAGGCGTCAAACGTGGTGATCGTGTTGCGCTTTACATGCCCATGATTCCCGAGCTGGCCATTGCCATGCTCGCTTGCACCCGTCTTGGCGCATTGCATTCCATCGTTTTCGCAGGATTTTCTTCTATCGCGTTGCAATCACGCATCGATGATTGTCAGGCCAAGGTTCTGATTACCTCCGACGCAGTTTTGCGCGCAGGTAAGACCATCCCGCTCAAGCCCAACGCTGATGAAGCGCTCAAGGATTGCCCCACGGTCGAGCAGTGCATCGTGGTCCAGCGCGGTGGCAACGAAGTCAACATGGTAGAAGGCCGTGATTCCTGGTGGCACGATGAAATCAGTGCCGATGATATTACCTCCGAGTGCGATTTCGAAAAAATGGAATCCGAAGATCCTCTTTTCATTTTGTACACTTCCGGCTCCACCGGTAAGCCCAAGGGCGTGCTGCACACCACCGGCGGATATCTGACCTATGCAGCGCATACCACTCAGTACGTGTTCGACGTGAAAGACGACGATGTCTACTGGTGCACAGCTGATATTGGTTGGATCACCGGTCATTCCTATATTGTATATGGTCCGTTGGCTCTGGGTGCTACATCCGTCATGTTCGAAGGTGTGCCGAGTTATCCTAAGCCGGATCGTTTTTGGCAGATCGTGGACAAATTCAAGGTTAATATTTTCTACACCGCACCAACTGTTATTCGTGCGCTCATGCGTGAAGGTGAAGAGTGGACCAAGAAGTACGATCTCTCTTCTCTGCGTCTGCTTGGGTCTGTGGGTGAACCCATTAACCCGGAAGCATGGCTTTGGTATCATAACAATGTTGGTGGCGGTAAGTTACCCATCGTGGATACATGGTGGCAGACCGAGACCGGTGGTATTATGATTTCCGCGATGCCTTACGCTACACCACTCAAACCCGGTTCCGCTACAAAAGCCCTGCCCGGTATTTCTGCCAAAATTGTGCGGCGCGATGGTTCGCCTGCCGGTCCCAATGAAGGTGGCCATCTCATTATCGACAAACCGTGGCCCGGTATGCTTCGTAATGTCTGGGGCGACCCTGAACGGTACAAGTCCACCTATTTTGCCGGATTCCCCGGAGCCTATGAAGCCGGTGATGGTGCCCGCGTAGATGATGATGGGTATTTTTGGATCATGGGTCGTCTGGATGACGTCATCAACGTGTCCGGTCACCGCATGGGTACCGCAGAAATCGAGTCAGCACTGGTTGCACACAAGGATGTGACGGAAGCCGCAGTCGTCGGTATGCCCCACGACATCAAGGGCGAAACTATTTACGCCTACGTCACTCTCAGGTCCGGTTTGGAGCCTGACGACGATATGGTCAAGGAACTCAAGATTTGGGTACGTAAGGAGATTGGCCCTATCGCAACGCCTGAATTCATTCAGTTTGCGGATGGCCTGCCCAAGACTCGTTCCGGCAAGATTATGCGCCGTGTTTTACGCAAGATCGTTGAAGGTTCAAACGAGTTTGGTGACACCTCGACACTCGCCGATCCGGGTGTTGTTACTGATTTGGTTGAAGGAAACAAAGACCTCGTCGGATAGTTGTTACAACAATAAGAATGAAAAGGCTCTGCACACTGTGCGGGGCCTTTTTTTGCGTTGCGTGCTTCGCAGTGAAAAGGCACACGATATTATTCCAAAGGTTTCGCCTTTACGGCGACCTGCTTTTTTCGAGGCGGAAAAAAGGAGGCAAAAAACGCCTTTTCGTTGTGCGCCTGATAGCGGACCCAAGAGCCTGTACGCGGCTTCTCTGCCCGACAGGATTGCCTGTGGCACAGACTCGGTCGGACTATGTTTCGCCGCGCTGGACAGGCTCTAAGGCCCGTTATCAATTGTTCGTCGATGTAAGGGGCGTCTCGGTGTAGGTGATCATTTTTGATTCTAGGCTCTTCGATAAGCATCAACAATTTTATTTGAAAGAGTTAGCTGCTGACGGTGAGGAAAGAGAAAAGAGGGACTTCGTTTTTAGTGGGGGTTGCGTGCATCCGCAGTGAAAATGCAAACGGTATTATTGTAAAGGTTTCGCCTTTACGGCGACCTGCTTTTTTTGAGGCGAAAAAAAGGAGGCAAAAAACGCCTTCTTCGTTGTGCGCCTGATAGCGGACCCAAGAGCCTGTACGCGGCTACACTGCCCGACAGTATTGTCTGTGGTACAGACTCGGTCGGGCTTACATTACGCCGCGGGGGACAGGCTCTAAGGTTCGCTATCAATTGTTCGTCGTTGTAAGGTTTTTTGGGGTGTAGGTGATCATTTTTGATTCTAGGTTCTTCGATATCACACATATTTTTTTGAATTTTTTTGTCATCGTGGCCCGTTTTTTTTGTCATAAGTATTCGCTTTTGATTCCAAGCTCTTCGTTATCCATAAAGGGCCTTGGGGTGCTTCAGCACCCCGACACCGCTCTCCATCCGAAGACGATCTCTTCCCCGCCCAACCAGACGAAGACGGAACCCAGCCCTTGATTGGCGGTTTAGAAGCTGACCAATCGAAGGAGGTGGCTCTTGTTAGGGATCAAATAATTTGTCTTAAACTGATAAATGAGGTGAGAGGCAGAACTTATACTTTTAATAGGGTGGAGCCGACTCGATTGGATCAGATTCTTGCCGTCAATCATGGGGGCGGCCAAACTAGCGCAAGCGACCTTTTTTGCTTCTTTTTTGGGCGCTGCCAAAAAAGAAGGCCCGCCTGGCAGGGCATGGAAAGCCTTGGGTGCTTCAGCACCCAAAAATGACTCTCGCCAAAGGCGCATCTTTCCAATAAAAAGGGCCGCTTTCAAAGCGGCCCTTCTTTTCTTCAAGCAAACGCAAGAAATATTTATACGTGGGATACAACCTTCCCCAGAAAGTCTTTGAGGCGAGGGTTGTCAGAATGGGCAAAAAAAGTTTCCGGGTCTGTATCAACCTGAACTTTGCCCTCATCAATGAAGATGACTCGATCAGCCACTTCCTTGGCAAAACCCATCTCATGCGTCACCACGATCATGGTCATGCCTTCGCGCGCGAGTTGTTTCATGACCTCAAGCACTTCTCCGACCAATTCCGGGTCAAGAGCAGAGGTCGGTTCGTCGAACAGGATTGCTTTGGGCTGAAGCGCCAAGGAACGGGCAATGGCAACACGTTGTTTTTGGCCGCCGGAGAGCTGTTCGGGATAGTTCCCAGCTTTGTCACCTAAGCCGACTTTTTTCAAAAGTTTCATACCAAGGCTCATGGCATCACTTTTTTTCATACCACGGACCTTGATCGGCCCAAGTGTGACATTGTCCAGCACTGACATGTGTGGGAACAGATTGAACTGTTGGAAAACCATGGTGGCTTCCGTTCGGACCATGTTAATATCGGTTTTGGGGTCCATGATGTCGAATCCGTCCACGATGATGGTGCCGGAAGTCGGTTTTTCCAACTTGTTGATGCAGCGAAGTACTGTGGATTTACCGGAACCGGATGGGCCGATAATGACCACGACCTGTCCTGCTTCAACGTTTATGTCCACGCCTTTAAGGACTTTGAGGTCCCCGAAACTTTTGTGAAGATTCTTTATTTGGATCATATGATTTCTCTATTTGCCCACGGTTTCCATGCGTTTTTCAACGATTCTGAGGGCTTTGGCAATACTCATTGTCATAACAAGATAGACCAGACCGCAGGTGAGGTAGACCTCAAATGAACGGAAGTTGACGGCCACAATTTCGTCTCCGGTGCGGAGCAGTTCGCCTACACCGATGATCATGAGCAGGGAGGTGTCCTTGAGGCTGATGATGAACTGATTACCAAGGGGCGGGATCATGCGGCGCAGAGCCTGAGGCCAGATTACGTAGCGCATGGTCTGAAAACGGTTCAGGCCGATGGAGCGCCCAGCCTCTCCTTGTCCTTGGTTGATGGATTGGACCGCACCTCGCACAATTTCAGCAATGTATGCGCCGGAGTTGACGGCGATGATGATAATGCCCGCTACAACGGCTGGTATGCGTATGCCCAGAGCCATGGGAACGCCGAAATAGAGAAACATTGCCTGAACGAGCATGGGGGTGCCGCGAATTGTTTCGACATAAATGCCGGCCAGTTTACGCACAAAAATATTTCGGGATAGTTTCATCATGCCTGCGGCGACACCGAGGATGAAACCGAAAAACAGACCGCCCACGGTCAGGATAACGGTCATCTTCGCGCCCCCCATGAGCAGGGGCAGAGATTCTATCATTACGGACGGTTCGAATTCAAAAGCCATAATATCACCCTGTGTAAAAAAACAGTGGGGGCGGCCTATGCCGCCCCCAAGGATAAAACAAGTATTATTAGAGACTAACGAGGGGCAACACCAAACCATTTCTTGTAAAGAGTGCTGTATGTGCCGTTGGCCTTGAGTGTCTTCAAAGCAGCGTTGACCTTGGCAACCAGTTCGGAACCCTTGGGGAAGCCGATGCCGTAAGGTTGACCTGCGTACAGATCACCGACGATCTTGACTTCGCCTTTGCCGCGTTTGGATACGAAAGACTCAACAACCGGCTTGTCGAACATGACTGCATCCACGCCGCCGGTCAGCAATTCCATGAACATGGCGTTGTCATTGGGGAATAATTTAACTTCTTTGGGATTGGCGTTTTCCTTGAGGAACTCAACGCTAGTGGTTCCTTGCTTGGTTGCGACGACTTTACCGTCCAAGGTTTTAATATCCTTGATAGCGGTTTCGTCAGCCTTTACGAGAAGCAAGAGGCCTGAATCGTAGTAACCATCAGAAAAATCGATAACTTCTTTGCGCTTGTCGGTGATGGACATGCCAGCAATACCTGCGTCGAGCTGTGCAGACTGCAGGCCGGGAACGATACCTTTGAAAGCCATGGGCTGCAGGTCATATTGTACGCCGATTTCCTTGGCAATGGCGGCCCAAATTTCAACATCGAAACCGGTATGTTCGCCGGTCTTGGGATCTTTGAATTCAAACGGGGGGAAGTTTGTGTCTGTGGCAACTGTGAGATTGCCTGCAAAAGCCGTGGTGATCATGGACAGTGCGATCGCCAAAGCAATGAAGAGAGTCATAGTCCGTTTCATAATTTCCTCCTAAATGGGTATGTCCGTCCGACATGGTCTGTCGGGCGAGAGAGTCCGGGATGGGCATAGACCCAATCTTGGATTGAGCAGAGTCCTTGTGCCCTGAATATCGGAAAAAATCAAGCAAACGTTGTTTTGAAGTGTTTTTTTGATGCAGTTTATTTCGAGAAAAAAAGCAAAATATGAATAATCATCGGAACGCTTTTGATCAAAAGTGTGAGTGAAAAATAGAAAAAAATAGATTCCTTCGTGAAAGGAACTGAAATATTTAATCCAATTGGAAAGAATTTTGGATACTACACAGTGAGATATAAGCTACTGACAGACGATTATTCTCCCTTGTTTTCATGGTATACGTTTCGTTTTGGAGTTTGATATATTTGTATTTTTTTATCGAAACATGTTTTCCATACGAATATTGTTTTTAGAGAGGGGAGGAGAATATGGTGGTATCATGAGCTTTGGAGAGATGAGTTCTCCATCAGTAGTGAAATTAATTCATTATATCTACATGATACATTCTAGGCTATAGAATAAATGGGTGAGAGAAAATTCGACGGAGAGCTCATTTCTAAGGGGATTGTTTTTTTATCACTTCGTTTGTTAATATCCTTTATTCGTGGTGTCCTTTTTTTAATGTTTATAAAACGAAAGTGCGTGTTCATGCAGTGTGTTTTGAAACGATTAAATACTGTGGTGCTTGTTTTTATTGTCATTGCGAGTGTCCTTTTTGGGATGTTTGCGAGCACTCCTTCTGTGGCAAATGATGAAGAAGTTCCATGGTGGCCTATTCAGGTTAAAAGCTTTTACGGCTCATATGACGTGAAATTCAAAGAGGCTGGACGAGCCGCGAAGAGTCTTGATCGTCCCAAACTTGAAGAATGGCTACCTCCTGCCGCAGCTAAATTCCCTTACGTCATAGGTGTTTGCCTTCCTCATTTTAAAGATCATTATTGGACTGCCGTAAGTTACGGCATTCTTGATGAAGCTAAAAGGCTCGGTGTTTCCATTAAACTGATGGAAGCCGGAGGGTATGGAGAGTTAGAGAGGCAGCAATCCCAAGTGCGGCAATTTGTCCAAGAGCGTGTCGATGGTATTATCTTGGGAGCGATCAGTTACACCGGGAATGATAGTGATGTTAGGCATGCTAGAAATGCTGGCGTGCCTGTTGTGGAGGTGGTCAACGATGTGCATTCGGCTGATGTCTCAGCCAAAGCTTTGGTCTCCTTTTATGAAATGGGTTATTTTGCTGGTGAGTATGTTGCTGAACATGCAGAGAACGCTGGGTTGGATGCTGTCTCAGTCGTTTTTTTTCCCGGCCCCCAAAATTCAGGATGGGCGCCTGAGACTTTGGCAGGCTTTGAGGATGCTTTGGAATACTATCCTGGCAAGGTGGATGTGTTGGACGTGTGTTATGGGGATACGGACAGAGATGTGCAACGTGCTTTGATCGAAGCGAGTCTCAAAAACGTCGGTCCTGCTCACTATCTTGTTGGTAACGCCGTGGCAGCCGCAGTAGCTTCTGAGGTCCTTGCACGAACAAAAACGGGACAAGAGACGACTGTCGTCGGGACATATTTGACTCAGGATTTGTATGACCTGATTCTTCAAGGGAAAGTGGCGGGTGCTCCTTCAGATCTGATGGTGTTTCAGGGGCGTATGGCCGTGGATATGATGATTCGTTTGCTCAACGGTGAGAAAGCTGGTCAAGATTTTCCATTTCGGTCCGGTCCGTTTATCCCCATGGTGACGTCGGACAATATCGGGAATTTCCCTTTTCAAGGATTGTTCGGCCCGCGAGGTTTTACCCCCGTTTTTTCTTTGGAAAAAGGGCGGTGACGCATGATTCGAAATATGAAGATTCGCAATAAGATGTTTGTAGCGTATGCCTGCGCCTTTTTACTTATTTTCAGTGTCGTTGGGGTTGTTATTTATGCTTTGGTAACCAAGATTATTCAGGAGTCCATTGAGAGCGAATTGAGTCGGACTACCGAGATGATCCAGAACATGGTGCATACAACAGCTGATATCTCCATCAAAAATTATATGCGGGCGGTGGCCGAAAAGAATCTCGAAGAGGCTGAGCAGCTTTATCGTCAGGTACGTCGTGGGAGGATAACCGAGGAAGAAGCAAAGCAACGTGCTCGAGAAAGTTTTTTGAGTCAGACAATTGGCATGACCGGTCGAATCTACTGCCTCGATAGTGATGGTATCATGGTCGTTCATCACAAGCACAGTCTTCTTGACGTGGATTTGTCGAGTCTTGCTTTTGTCAAAGAACAGATACGTCGCAAAAATGGATATATTGAATATGACTGGAAGGAACCTTTTGAAAAGCAGGGGAGACCTAAAGCTGTTTTTATGGCCTATTTCGAGCCGTGGGACTGGATTATCTCTGTGTCGAGTTATCGGGATGAGTTTATTCAGCTGATTAATGTTGAAGATTTGAATAAAAGGTTGTTTTCGTTAGGTTTTGGTAAGTCTGGGTACCCTTTTGTCCTTGATTATGACGGGAATATGCTTCTGCACCCTCATTTGGAAGGGAAGCATTATGAGGAATACGGGGACTCAAAGTTGAGCGACATAGCCCGTCGCATAGTCGAAGAAAAAAGAGGCCATTTCGACTATTTGTGGAGAAATCCGGGGGATACAGAACTCAAGGAAAAGGTTGTGTATTTTATGGATATTCCAGAGATGGGCTGGGTTGTGGCTTCGTCGAGTTACTATGAGGATTTTCAGGCTCCGCTTGATACCATCAAATTAATATTCATCGGTGCGCTGTTGGCGGCCCTGTTGCTCATGGTGCCTATTTCCATGGGTATCGGTTCGTTAATTACCCGCCCCCTGGGTGAATTACAGACTGATTTGGCTCGAGCGGCTAACGGTGATTTTTCCGTGCGTATGCGTCAATTCTCCAATGACGAGCTTGGGATTATGGTTGAGTATTTTAATACTTTTATGGAAAAACTCGAAGAGTATAGCAGTTCCCGGGAGAAAGAAATTGCTGTTCGAAAAGATGCAGAACAGAAACTCATCGCCATGGATAGGGCCAAGACATTATTCTTGGCCTCAGCCTCTCATGAATTGAGGACACCTCTGACATCGATACTTGGTTTTCTTAAGCTTATGGAAAAGAGTTTTCAGAAACAGTTTCGTCCTCATATTGCAACATTGGAGAATGGGGAATTGCAGGCAGATAAATTTTCCAGAAATTTGTCTATCGTTCGCATTGAAGCAGAGCGACTCGGGCGACTCGTCAATGATTTGCTTGATATGAGTAAGATAGAAACCGGAAAGATGGAGTGGCGCGATCAGAACGGGACAGTTCGGGATATCCTTGTCCGTGCGGCAGAGTCGGTCGCTGGAAGGGCAGAGGCAACTCCGAAAGTGGATTTTATTGTCAGAACCCCTACGAGTGATGCGGTTGTGAACGTGGATGCCGACCGGCTTCATCAGGTTTTGATCAATCTTCTTGATAATGCCTTTAAGTATACCGAGTCGGGCAGTGTGACTTTGTCTGCTGTCGAGATCGAAGGCTTTAGTCATTTTTCCGTGTGCGACACTGGGCGAGGCGTTTCTGAAGATGATCAGGAAAAGATCTTTGATATTTTTTATCAGGCGCACGATGTAAATAAGCGCTCAAGCCAAGTTTTCGGAACTGGCCTCGGATTGGCTATTTGTCGGCAGATAGTGGAGCACTATGGCGGAAAGTTGATGATGAAGCCCGCTGAGAATGGCGGGAGTTGTTTCGTTTTTACAATACCTCTTTCAGACAAAGAGATTGTGTAAATTGCTTTGATTTCTGCATCAATTTATGAGCGTGAACGGGAGGGAAATAGTGAAGGTACTTCCTTCTCCTTCGGTGCTTTCGACCTCAATTAATCCGCCCAATTTTTCAATGAGATATTTGGAGATGGTCAGGCCGACCCCGGAACCACTGAGTCGTTTTGTCATGACACGTTCGCCAATTTCAAAGGATTTGAAAATACTTTGTAATCGATCCTCAGGAATGCCGATTCCTGTATCTGAAATTGTGAACCTAAGCATGATTCTATCCGATGCTGTTCCGGCGTAGTTGTTCGGGTCAATGCGAACATCTAAAGAAATTTTGCCTTTTTCCGTGTATCGGAAAGCATTAAGCAGGACGTTGCTGAGAGCCTGAACGGTTTCAACTGGGGCGCCGTGAACGATTTCTGGTACATCCGTATGAATTGTGGATTCAAATTCAAGGTTCTTTTTTTTGGCGTATGAGGAAAAGATGGTGGTTTGCTGTGAAAGAGCTTTTCGAATTTCGAATGTCTTGAAGGTGATGTCAACAGTATCTGATTCCAGGGTGGTCAGATTCAGAAGTTGGTCGAAGAGGTCAGTTAAATGGACTGCTCCTTCGTTGATAGGGCCGAGCAGTTCCAGATGTTCCGGGTCTTCATCCATTTCCAGCAGGAGACTGGATAATCCCATGATATGGTTAAGTGGTGTACGCAACTCATGGCTGATGTTTGCCAGAAATGCGGATTTAGCCTTGCTCGCTTCGTCCGCTTTTTCTTTGCTGAGGTTCAGTTCTTTGGTGCGTTGGAGAACCTTGTCTTCAAGTTCCCGGTTCTGATTATATAACGCGAGGTGTGTCTTGATTCTGGCTTGAACAATGGCTGGATTTACCGGTTTAGTGATATAGTCGACGGCTCCAAGAGCCAACCCGTTGGCTTCGTCTTCCGTCTGTGTTTTGGCTGTAATGAAGATGATAGGAATTTTGGAAGTGCGGTCATCACTTTTGAGCCGTTTGCAGACTTCATAGCCGTCCATTTCCGGCATCATGATATCCAGAAGAACGATGTCCGGCAGGGAATCCTGAATGAGTTCAAGCGCAGTAATCCCGTTGAGGGCGACAAGGAGTTTGTAGTCGTCTTCGAGAATATCAACCAGTAGATCGATGTTCAGTCTATTATCATCGACAATCAGGACCGTCGGTTGGGTTGCTGTACTCATTGTCCCCTCGGCAAAGTTTATATTCACTTACTAGATAGTTAGCTAATTTTGTGCTTATGGGCAACAGGTTCAGTGAATTGATTGCTCTACAAACCCTTTTTGGGGTCAAAATCTTGTCCCAAAGCGGCAGGAGCTTCTATGGACCAGCCTTTGGAAAAGGTTTTGAGGAACGGATGACGGCGGACGATGTCCTGCATCCATCCCATGCGACCGAGGTTTACGGCCAGTAGCGTGAGGATCATCATGGGGAACGGGGCAACCTGAAATACCGGGGCCGGAATGGACGGGAATACTTCCTGTAAATAGATACCGGACACCTGCAATCCTGCGAAGAAGAACGCGCCCAGCGCGGCCCTTACGGGGTGCCAACCGCCAAAGATAACGATGGCAAGAGCAATCCAGCCTGCACCTTCACAACCTTGGGGACGCCCCCATCCTGGTTTGACAGCCAAGGAGTATGCCGCGCCGGCCATGCCGACAAGTGCACCGCCTGCCAGACAATAATAGAGTCTGACAAGACGTACACGAATGCCGCGTCCGAAAGCTGCACGCGGAGATTCTCCGACAGCCCGAAGACGCATGCCGCCTTCGGTTCGATACATCCACCACCAGCAGACGAAAATTGCTATTAAGCCAAGGTACACCACTGGGGATTGGGTGCTGAATATCGGTCCGATTACCGGGATGTTGCCTATGCCGGGAATAGACCACAAACCGAGATCCGGTCCGGGTTGGCGGGAGTAATTATGTCCGAGGAAGTATGCCAGATCGCGACAGAGTAGGGTCAGGATGAATCCGACGGCAAGCTGTGATTGACCGAGATAGATGCCGACGACACCGAGGATGCCTGCAATGGCAGCACCTACGGCCATGCCTGCCAACAAGCCAAGCCAAGGGTTGTCGAACGTTACGGATACGACGAAGGCGGCCATGGCGGACAGGAGAATGGAACCGTCCAGTGACAGGTTGATGATACCGGCTTTTTCTGTGAGCGTTTCACCGAGTGTTGCAAGAACAAGCGGTGCGCCAGCCACCAGAATTGCGGCAAGAGTCAGTCCGAAAGTTTCCATTTAATCTGCCTCCTTTCTTTGTCTGAGCCAGAGTCTCAGCCCTTGGACAATGAATAGGGAGAGGACCATGACACCCTGAATGACGCCGGACAGGGAAGAATCAAGCCCCAACTGAAGTGGTAATTGGATGGAACCGACATTGAGGATGGCAAAGAACAGGCAGATGAACGGGACCAGTGGCAATCGGAATGAAGCCATCATCCCTACCAACAAAGCGGTATACCCATAGTTGGAGGAAATGGCAGGGAGCAATCGATGGTAGACGCCGAGGACCTGTGTGGCTCCGGCCAGTCCGGCCAAGCCTCCGCAAATCATGAATGCCTGAAGCAACCGGCGGCGTGGTCCCAGTGAAAACAAGGTGGCGGCCTTGGGGTTTTCGCCCACGGCGCGCATTTTGAGTCCCCATTTGGTGCGGTAAAGCAGAATATAGACAAAAATGGTGGCGGTGATGGCCAGTGCCAGTCCGACCCAGCTCACTGAAAGTTTACCAAGCCGTGGCAGCCACAGGGACATGTCCAACGGTTGGGTGCCGGACATTGACGCTACGCCCGGACGTTTCCATGGGCCAAAGATGAGCCAGAGCGTGACGCCTAGAGCTACGAAGTTCAGTCCGAGGCCGGAGAATATTTCATGGACTCTGCCAAAGACTCGCAAACATCCTGCAAGGAGTGCCCAGAGTGCGCCGCCGAGCATGGCCGCGCCAATGGCGAGGGCTATCTGAAGAGCGCCGCCGTCGTCGAAAGGACGTAGGGCAGCAGTACAGAAGATGGCTCCCATGATGACCTGTCCTTCGACGCCGATGTTCCACAGTCGTGCCGTGAACGGGACGAGCAATCCTACGGCGCACAACGTGAGTGGTACCCAACCTGCCAGAACCTGGCCGATTTTGGACATGGAGCTGACGCCGCCTTTGAAAAGAACATAAATGGTTTCAAAAGGCGGTGCACCAGCAGGCCACGCCACGAGGATGGTCAGAAATAACGCCAGACCGAAGGCCGCGCAGATCCACCCGAATTGAGTCAGGAGAGAATCACGGTTCATGAGTTGCTCTCCTTGATATCTTCCATGCTTTTACCGGCCATGAGCGCACCGATTACTTCCATGGAAATGTCGTCACCTTCCACCACAGCGGCAATAGCTCTGTCATAGAAAACAATAACCCGGTGACTGTGTTCCAGCACTTCGTCGAGATCCGGGGAAAAGAAAATCAGTGTGGAACCGTCGGCACAACGGGTCTTGAGGTGGTTCCAGACCTGACGGGCAGAACCGGCATCGAGGCCGCGAGTGGGGTGTTCCATGAGCAACAGTTTGGTGTCATTCGGGATGAGCGACAGCAGGAGCCGCTGTTGGTTACCGCCGGACAGTTCATTGGCCTGAGTTTCGGGGTGGGCACGGAGGTTGAATCCGTCAACACACTGGGACTGGTAGAAGTCTGTCAGGTCGCCTTTTTTGTCCGGGAAGGCGAGAGTGATGTGTTCCATGAGATTGAGGGCTGGGAACAGGGCCATTTGCAGTCGGTCCGCAGGGACGAATTGGACCCCCGCCTTGCGCAAAGTTGCAAAGTCGTTGGATCGGTATGTGGCGTTGTCCAGATCAAAAGCGCCGTCAGGCATACGGTCCAGGCCGCATAAGCCGCGCAGGAACAGTTCCTGCCCCGATCCGTCCAGTCCTGCCAGCCCGATACATTCACCGGGGCGGGCCGTAAAATTCAAGTTACCCATGGAATATTTGGGACCAGCGAACAACGTGTCACGCATGGCAAGTCGCGGGGGCGTATCCTCAGGGGGAAGTTCCGGCAGTGCGGCGACTTCTCCTTCAGCGGCCTCGCCAAACATGAGATGAACAAGTTCTTTTTCATCGTAGGGCGGTTCAAGGGTCGATACCAAAGCCCCTTGGCGCATGATGAAGATGGAGTCCGCCATCTCGAAAGCCTCGGAGAGCTTGTGCGTCACCAGAATAATGGTGTGTCCCTCTTCCCGAGCAAGCTTCATCAGCAGATCGAAAAGGTCCTGTTTTTGTTCCGGGGTGATGCCAGTGGTCGGTTCGTCCAGAATCAGGGTGGTCGCTCCGAGGTCGAGCAAACGCAGAAGCTCCAGCAACTGGCGCTCGCCTACAGTCAGAGACGAGACAGGCTCGTCCGGCAGGAAACAGGCGTCCAGCCGGTACGACAGCTCGCCGATGACATCGACCACTTCCTGCTTGGATCGTTTGGGCGCACCGAGCTGAAAATTCTCCCATACAGGCATGGCAGGGAAGTCGAGCGGGTCCTGATAGAGCATGCCGACGCCTTTTTCTCGAGCCAATGTAGGAGTGAGGTGGGAGATGGTCTCCCCGCCGATTTCCAGCGTACCGGATGTGGGACGGGTATGTCCTGCCAGCACGCGCATGAGCGTGGACTTTCCAGCCCCATTCTCACCCACGAGGGCGTAAATGCGGCCGGGTTCGAGGGTCAGGCTTATGCCGTCGTTGGCCCGAACCCGGCCGTAGTGTTTGTGTATGTCGTTGAGGACTATCATTGTGTCCAGAGCCGTTTGGAACGGCTATTTGGCGGAGGAGATTCCTTCCATACCTTGGAGCAACTGGTGCATGTACCAGATTTGCTTGTCGGAACCCTTTTCGCCAGCTTTCAGGAAGGGGGTGCCGTCCTGATAATTGAGCGGGCCAGTGAAGAGTTCGAGCTTGCCGGAGCCGAGTTCGGCGACAAATGCGTCCAGGGCTTTCTGGGTGTCGGCGGACATGCCTTCACCGGGCATGAAGCCAACCGGGGATTTGTCGTGATTGTTGATGTCAGCCCAGTAGGGGGATTCCCATACAAAACCGGGCTTGTATGTGCCTTCAGCAACCTCTTTGGAAACGCGCAGGAAGCCGGGGCCCCAGTTGAAATAGGGAACGCCGAGACAGATGTCGCCCTGTCCTTCGCAGCCCTTTTCGTAGTCGTAAGGCAATGCCCAGACGTTTTTGCCTGCGGCTTTGCGCTGTTTGGCAACAGTGACGACTTCGGGAGTGTCGATGCCGGAAATGAGAACGTCATAGCCAGCGTCGAACAGGGAGCCTGCTACCTGAGTCGGGTCAGAGGTGACGCCGGGAATGTTGAACCAGAAACCGATCCATTTGACGTTGAAGGAAAGGTCTTTCAGGTCCTTGCCACGGACCTTGGTCCATGCGTGGGCAGCGCCAAGGTAAGCGGAAGACATGAGGCGACGGGTTTCTTCGTTGACCAACGGGCCGACCACACCGATCTTGCCGGTTTGGGTGGTCATGGCTGCGGTAAACCCGGCCATCATTTTGGAGTATTCCATCTTGCTGAACAGGTTGCCAAGGTTCTCGGGAGCCTTGCCATCCCATGCAGAGTCACCGGAAACATGGAGGAAAGTCTTGTCAGGATGCATGGTGGCAGCTTCAAGGATGCCGTCTTTCATGTCGTCGGAACCGGCGATGATCAGGTCTGCGCCTTTTTCCACGAGGTCATCAACGATTTGCGGAATGGTCAGGCCGGGGCGGTCTGCGGGGTTGACCTTGTCGAGATAGATCAATTTTGCGCCGTCCATGTGGGCTTCGACGTATTTGCCGCCTTCGTACTGAGCCTGACTGTATCCTTTATCATTATAAGGACCGACCAGAATCATTCCGATGGTGAAATCTTTTGCAAAGGCCAGCCCAGGCATGATAGTCAATGCCAAAAGGGCCGCACACAGCAGCAGGGTAAACCGTTTCATCCTCTCCTCCATGTTCAGTGTCTGCCGGTCGTGATGCGACGACGTGTATGGCAGGCGGTTTTGTTGTTTGAGGCGTTCCTCTCCAAACCAAATAGGGAATCGCGGGAGGAATCGTATGACTCATCCCGTAAAAAAATATTCTTGAACCGGAAAACGGGGTCGTGTCAACAGATTCGTGTTGTATGAGGATGATAACTTTCTTGTGAGGAAAGAGGCGCACTACGAGAAAGTTCCCAAAAAAGTATATACTTCGCCCCTTGACCGCAGCTCCATGATGTTTTAACGAGAGAATTGTCAGGAGTACATGACGTTTTTGCAGGGGCGCGATCCCATTTTCAGGGATGCCGCGCGATCTGCATCTTTTTTTTATATATTGACGTTTGAATTGAGAGAGGTTTCAAAAATGGATCGTATTCCCATTTCAAAAGAAGGGCACGAAAAGATTACCCAGGAGCTGGCCGACTTGAAGGCCCAGCGTCCGGCCATTATTCAGGCTATCAAGGAAGCTCGCGAAGAGGGAGACCTCAGCGAAAACGCGGGCTATGATGCCGCGCGTGAACGCCAGGGCATGCTTGAAGCGCGTATTACGTACATCAACTCGCGCATGCCGTTGTTTGATGTTCTTGACCTGAACACCCTTGGCGGAGAGCGTGCTATCTTCGGTTCTACTGTGGAAATTGAAGACATCGATACCGAAGAGGTACGCACTTTTACTTTGCTTGGACCGGACGATGCGGATCATAAGAATGGTTCCATTTCCGTTTTGTCCCCTATGGGGCAGGCCATTCTTGGCAAGGAAGTGGGCGATGAAGCCATTGTTGACGCTCCGCGCGGTCGTATCGAGTACGAAATCTTGTCCGTCAAATTTCTTGGCTCCGCAGGGTTGACCAAGTAACGGACATACCTCTTTGTCATTGGGCAAAGACAGTGTACATTCGCCCCATCGCATATGCGGTGGGGCTTTTTCTGTGAGATAATAATTCAGCGACACTACTTAGATGATATTGGAACCAATTGAATTGACGGGTGAAGACGACCCTTCGACATCATGTCGTGGCATGTGTACGCGGTGTGGGCGAGAGCATATGTTGCCTGTCGGTCCTTCTCGTGGTCCGGCTTTGGCTCTTCTTCGTCGATTGGAACAGGCCGGGCGCCTTGATTTCGATGTGCCGGACACAGAAGCCGATCCACAATTATCAACCGACTACCTTTATGGCCCGGCCCGAGGACAGATGTTTGGCGTATTGGCTGTCCGCGATCAGATCGGGAACACGTTCGTACTCAAGGCGTTTTCTGGTCAGTATAACTCACTTTGGCAGGTGGATGATTGGGTTGACCCTCTTCTGGATGTGCAGCGATTTAAACGAGACACGTTTGAGGAAGAGATGCGTATCAAACAGATGGGGCGTGAAATTGCCGGATTGCCGAAAAATTCTCCGGCCCGACAACTGCTTATCTATAAACGAAAGAAAGCTTCTCAAGTCTTGATGCGGGAAATTCACGCCATGTTCAGGATATCCAATTTCCGTGGTGGATGTGTGCCCTTGCCTCTTGCTGTTTTTGGCAAGGAAGGCATCCCTACTGGGACCGGAGACTGTTGCGCCCCCAAACTTCTTGGCTATGCTGCCGCCAATGGGCTTACTCCGTTGGGACTGACTGAGTTTTATTTTGGAAAAACCAATCGGTCCGAGACTAAATTGCATGGCGAATTTTATCCGTCCTGCTTGCATAAATGTGGCCGCATTCTCGGATATATGCTGTGCGGTCTGGAGAAAAATAATGACGATTAAACCCGGCTTGGAAGTTTTGCATGCGGATAAGCATATAGTGGTCGTGAATAAACCGAGTGGATTGTTGTCCGTCCCCGGCAAGGGCGAGGCTCATCAAGACTGTGTTGTCTCACGGGTGCGAGAACTGTATCCAAACTGTATTGAACAGCCGTCTGTTCATCGACTCGATCAGGATACTTCCGGCTTGCTTGTTTTAGCCCTCACTGTGGATGCTCACCGGACACTTTCCAAACAGTTTATGGATCGACTGGTGGGTAAGCGATATATCGCACTTCTTGATGGCGTGGTGGAAGAACAGGCTGGCACCATTGAACTGAAGTTCCGTCTAGATCCCGATAATCGACCGCATCAGGTCTATGATCCCGTGAAAGGCAAAAATGGTATTACGCGGTGGCGCAAACTTGGTGTTGAAAATGGGCAAACTCGTGTTGAATTCAAGCCTCACACCGGGCGTACTCATCAGTTGCGCTTGCATTCCTCTCATGAAAAAGGATTGGGGTTTCCGATTGTGGGAGATCGCCTTTACGGTACAGGAACCGGGCCGGGGCAACTGAAACTTCACGCATCCACCTTGCGTTTTAGACATCCGGTGAGCATGAAGCCTATGGAATTTATCACCGCCGCGCCTTTTTGATTTTGTAGGTTTTATTAAAAACACCTTTTCCGTATCTATTCATGGTGGTATCTCGTGTCCGCGAAATGCAGATAATGAAAATATGATTTTTTGTGTTTTCAAAATTGTTATATAGCGTGCTTTGAAACAGTGCTAAAATTACAATTTTGTATTATCTTTTTGGGGTGCAGATATGGCGAAAGCGTTATTGCACTGTTTATTCAGTATTTTTATAAGTTGGCATGATCCTTGTTAAGAGGAGCCGGAAAGAGAAAACTTGAGGGGCAGGCGCCCTTGTGTCCGACCCGAGTCGGAAAATTCATATTTACTTGCCTGAAGGAGAATTGAGATGAGCGGATATCAGACCCGTCAGAACGCTATAGCTGCAGTGACGAATTATACCCCCACTGTTGAGCCATTGAATTTTTCCGAAACCTCTCCGACCGAGGTCTTCGGTTCCAACGTCTTCAATGATAAGGTCATGAAGAACATGTTGCCCAAGGACATCTACAAGTCCCTGATGGCCACCAAGCAGAGCGGTGAGGAGATGGACCCGGCCATTGCAGGTCCGATTGCTGCCGCAATGAAAGAGTGGGCCATTTCAAAAGGTGCGACACATTACACGCACGTTTTTTATCCGCTGACCGGTCTGACTGCCGAGAAGCACGACGGCTTCCTGTCTCCCGATGGAGAAGGTGGAGCTATTGCCGAATTTGACGCCAAGCTGTTGATTCAGGGTGAGCCCGATGCTTCATCTTTCCCCTCCGGTGGCTTGCGTGCCACCTTTGAGGCCCGTGGTTATACTGCTTGGGACGTGACCAATCCGGCATACATTCTGGAAAACCCCAACGGTACTTTCCTCTGTATTCCCACTGCGTTCATTTCCTGGAAAGGACATGCTCTGGACAAGAAAACGCCGTTGCTTCGTGCGAATCAGGCTATCAACAAGGCTGGTCGCCGTTTCCTCGGTCTGTTTGGTAACGACGATGGTGAAATGGTCGTATCTAATGCCGGTCCCGAGCAGGAATACTTCCTTTTGGATCGCAATTTTTACTTTGCCCGTCCTGACCTGATGGTGTGCGGACGAACTTTGTTCGGAGCCAAGCCCGCCAAGGGGCAGGAACTGGACGATCACTATTTTGGAGCTATTCCTCGCCGTGTGCTTGCTTTCATGTTGGAAGTCGAGCGTGAACTGTACAAGCTCGGTGTGCCGGTTAAAACCCGTCATAACGAGGTGGCTCCCGGTCAGTTTGAAATCGCACCGGTTTTTGAACAGGCCAACCTTGCCACTGATCACAACCAGATGATTATGACTACCTTGAAGGGTGTCGCCAAGCGGTATGGCATGGCCTGTCTGCTGCATGAAAAACCATTTGCAGGCATCAATGGCTCGGGCAAGCATTTGAATTACTCATTGTCTACTCCGACGCAAGGCTCCTTGTATTCTCCGGGTGCAACCCCGCACGAGAACATGCAGTTCCTGGCTATTACTGCAGCTACCATCCGTGCCGTGGAGAAATTCGGTAAACTTTTGCGAGCGACTGTTGCTACGGCTGGCAATGACCATCGCCTTGGAGCCAACGAAGCTCCACCTGCCATCATTTCCATTTTCTTGGGCGGCGAACTGGCTGAAATTTTCAACCAGATTGAAATGGGAGATCTCAAAGGCACTAAGGCCAAAGGTAAGCTGCGTGTCGGTGTTGACACCTTGCCTCCGTTGCCCATGGATTCCGGTGATCGTAACCGTACGTCGCCATTTGCTTTTACCGGCAACCGTTTCGAGTTTCGTGCCGTTGGTTCCAATCAGTCCATCGCTGGCTCTCAGGTCGCTTTGAACACCATTATGTCCGAGTCTCTGGACTTCATGTGCGATGAGATCGAAAAGATCACCAAGGGTGATCCCAAAAAATTGAGTTCCGCTTGTCAGAAAGTGATCAAGGGCATCATGGAAAAACATGGCCATGTCATCTTCAATGGTGATGGTTATGCCGATGCATGGCAGAAAGAAGCAGAAAAGCGTGGTCTGCCCAATTTGAAGACTACGGTCGATGCATTGCCGAGCCTTATTGATGAGGAAGTCGTTAAGGTCTTCAGTGACTACGGTGTTTTGTCCAAGGACGAAATGTATTCGCGTCATGAAATCTTTTTCGAACAGTATAATCAGCATATCCAGACAGAGTCTGCTCTGGTCGTCAAGATCGCCAAGACCATCATCCTGCCTTCAGCCATCCGGTATCAGGGTGAATTGGCTGCTACCGCAGCCAGCCTCAAGGCTGCCGGTATTGAGCCGACCCTTGGCACTTTGAGTGAACTTACCGACAAGCTGCGCAAATTGCAGAAGACAACAGAAGCGTTGGAAGAGTTGATGGCGCAGAATTCTTTTAAATCTGTCGAGGAAGAAGCCAAGTTCAAGACCGACAAGATTCTGCCAGCCATGCTTGAAGTCCGTGAAGTGGCAGACGCTTTGGAAGGCATGGTCGCAGACGATCTCTGGCCGCTTCCCAGTTATCAGGAAATGCTTTTCATTAAGTAGTCCGAACCCAATCCATAAAAAAAGGGTCCTGCGCTGTGGCGCGGGACCCTTTTTTTATGGATTGGGTTCGGAGACACGGCTTGCGATAGCGGCGCATCTGCACATTTTTCGGGCTTCGTTTCATCCTCACCGTAGCGCTGCTACGCCTCCGGTGAAACTGCGCCCGAGAAAATGCACATCTGCACCACTCTCACAAACCTCACGTGGTCGGGGAAGGAGAGCCGTTGTTGGGGTGCTTTGCACCCCAAGGCACTCCAGTTGGAGAGGGAAGAATTTGGTGAATCGGGGATGGAGAGAAGGTTTTTGTGTACTTGGAAAGAGAAGGGGGGCTGTTTCTTTTTTGAGAAAGGCTTGATATTGGAGGTCGCATAGTGAGGAGGTTTCGAATGGTGAGAAAATGGGGCTTTGTGGCTGTTTTTATGTCCGTAATAGTGCTTGCTGGCCCTGCGTGGAGTTTCGACCTGACAGTATTGCACGTCAATGACTCCCATTCGTATCTGGATGCGACAAAGGATGAATTGAAGCCGGAAGGGAAGTCCACGTATGTCAAAATAGGGGCGTGGGCGCGATTGCAGACCGCTGTTTCTTGTGTGCGTGGTCAGGTTCATAATGTGGCGCTTTTGCATGCGGGAGATGCTGTGCAGGGTGATCTCTATTTCATGAAATATGGTGGCAAGCCTGAAATGGAGTTTCTGAACAGGCTTGATTTTACGGCCATGACCTTGGGGAATCATGAGTTTGACAAGGGGCCGGATTTCTTGGCGGGATTTCTCAAATATACTACGGTTCCCGTGGTCAGCGCGAATGTGGATGCCTCGGCTACTCCCGCATTGGCGAGCAAAGTTGTTCCATATTTCATTGCTTCATACGGAGAGGAAAAGGTCGGCATCATCGGGTTGACCACCAAAGAAACCGCAGTCATTTCCAGCCCAGGCAAAGTGGTTTTTGCCGATGAAGCCGAATCAGCCAGACGGTATGTCAAGGAATTGGAAGCGCAGGGGATCAACAAGATTATTTTGCTGACACACGTGGGGCTGGATGCTGACAAGCAGCTTGCTGCCACTGTGTCAGGGGTGGATGTCATCGTGGGGGGGCATTCCCACTCCTTGCTGGGGGATTCCGATGCAATGGAAGAGTTGGGGAAGAAGCCTGACGACACGTATCCGGTGGTCGTCAAAGGGGTTGATGGGAATGATGTGTATGTTGTCACGGCATGGAAATGGGGTCGTGTCCTTGGTCGTCTGGATGTGATTTTCGACGATAATGGACGGGTGACAGCCGCGAAGGGCGACCCCATGATGCTGTTGGCGGACACCTTCAAGCGCAAGAATAAAGATAAGAAGAAAGTTGAGCTTGAAGGTGTTGAGCGAGAGAAAGTGTTGGAGCTCATTGAGAAGAGCCCGGTCGCAAGCGTGTTTTCCAAAGATACTGTGTCGGAAGCGTTTCTTGAGCCGTTCAGGGACGGCGTCAATGCAATGCGTACTGATGTTATCGGTGTTGCTGCTCAAACTTTGTCGCACATCAGAGTGCCGGGAATTGATGAATCCGGGCTTTCTTTGCCCCACGGCAGTTTGATAGCTCCGATAGTCTGCCAAAGCATGCTCGCCAAGATGGCATCTACTGGTGAAGATGTGGACATTGCCTTGCTCAACGGCGGTGGAGTGCGTGATTCGGTCCCCCGAGGAAACATGACCGTGGGCACGGCTTATACGCTTATGCCGTTTAACAACACCCTTAATGTCATGGATATGACCGGTGCTCAGGTGAAGATTGCACTGGAAACCGGCGTGACTCGTGGTGGCGGAGCTTTTCCGTATGTGCGCGGCGCACGGTATACTGCAGACATGAACAAACCTGATGGTGATCGTGTTGCAAGTTTGGAAATCAAGGGGAAGGGCGGGCAATGGAAATCGTTTGATCCCCGACGTTCATATCGAGTGGTCACGAATACCTATCTCGCCGGTGGGGGTGATGGCTATACCGTTATGAAGAACGCCGCTCAACGGTATGACACCGGGTTCGTTGATGCTGTGGCGTTTATTGAATACGTCAAGAGCATGAAGACTCTTTCGCCTTTAGACTCCGCGAACGTGACCTTTATTCCCGCAAAATAGACGAAACCGAAAGGGTTTATTCAGTAGGACCTCCCTAACGCCATTGGGTGTTGGGGAGGTCCTGTTTATGGACAGGAAATTTACCAGACCATTATAGAGTTTTTTCATCTCAGTTCTAACTAAAACTTGCGATTTATTGGTGATAGCGTATCGTTATATGAGTGAAATTTGTTTTCAGAAATCCATTAATCATGTGGCAATGAGAGGCTTGCAATGGACTTTCGCGGGGTGCATGAAGTTTTTGATCAACTCCATGATGTCATCGGGTTCGTTGATAAAAAATTACATTATGTTGCGGTGAATCGGGAATATTGCCGATATTGGGACGTTTCCCAAGAGGATATCATTGGAATACACGTCTCCTGTGTGATCGGAGAGGATGTTTTTGATTCAACCATAAAGGCATACCTTGAGCAGTGTCTTGCCGGTGAAGACGTCCACTTCGAAGGATGGATAGATTTTCCCGGGATGGGCGGACGACATATGGATGTCAGATACACCCCATGTCGTGGGGATGACGGACAGATACTTGGTGTGTATCTCGTTGGCCGTGATATTACAGAAGTAAAAAACATGTATTCGAGAGTCGTGGTCGAGCGTGATCGGTTTGACAGTGTCTTGAATTCACTCAATGTGGGGTTGGTGTTGTGTTATCCCGATTTGACTGTTGCGTGGCACAACAGGCAAATGCAGGCCCTTTTCCCTGATGCCGATATTCGGGGGATGAAATGTCATCAGATCGTTGAAAGAGACGGTGAGGAATGCAAAGATTGTCCGGCCTTGAAAACTTTGCGAACAGGACGCTCACATAGTGAAGAGTTTTTTCATGGAGCGACTGGCCGCTGGTATGTCATGACCACTGTGTTGACGCAGGATAAGGGAAGGGACCAGGTTTTAATCTTGGGGCGCCTTGAAGATGTTACAGATCAGAAGCTCGCTCGAGAGGCTGTTTTGGAGAGCGAACAGCGTTTCAGGGAGATATTTGAGAACGTGAACATGATCGCGGTGCAGGGGTATGATCATGATCGTCGGGTTGTGTATTGGAACCCCGCCAGTGAACAATTGTATGGATACAGTCGGGAAGAAGCCATGGGGGAACTGCTGGAGGATTTGATAATTCCAGATTCTATGCGCGAGGCGGTGAAGGCAGGCCATGAAGAGTGGTTGTCCGATGGTGTGGCGATTCCGGCTGGAGAATTGGAATTGGTTCACAAGGATGGACATTTCGTATCGGTATACTCTTCACACGTCATGCAGCAAACCGCGGCTGGTGATAAATTCATGTATTGTCTGGATGTGGACCTGTCCGAAATAAAGCGTATCCATAATCAATTGATTGAAGCCAAGGAGCAGGCTGAAGCGGCCAATGAGACCAAGTCTGAATTTTTGGCAAACATGAGTCATGAAATTCGAACTCCACTCAATGGGATTCAAGGGATGCTGTCTCTCATGTTGGGCACTGAACTTGATGATGATCAGAATGAGTATGCTCAGGCTGGATTGGATTCTGCCGTGAGGCTCAACCGATTGCTTTCCGACATTCTTGATTTGTCTCGTGTAGAAGCGGGAATGATGGAGATGGAAAGGGCCCCATTCAACCTTACGGATTTGATAAAACAAGTTTTTGATCTTTTTCATCTTTCATTTAATGCCGACAGCGTTGAACTGCGTTGCATTATGGGTGATGACGTGCCGCATTTTATGGTTGGTGACGGTGCGCGTCTTCAACAGGTACTTATTAATCTTGTGGGTAATGCTCTCAAATATACCGATGTCGGGGAGGTTTGTGTAGAGGTCGCTGTCCTTTCCCCTGTGAGACCGGGAGAGCATCGAGTATATTTTTCCGTTGTGGATACTGGAATAGGTATAAGCAAGGATAAAATTGATTCTCTGTTTGAGCCATTTGTACAAGGGAGTCAGGGCTTCACCCGTAAGTATCAGGGCGCAGGGCTTGGGTTGTCCATCTGTAGGCGCTTGGTGACTCTTATGGGGGGCAACATGTCTGTGGAGAGTGAGGTCGGTGCGGGAAGTGCCATCCACATGGTGTTGCCGTTTGGGGAGTCTTCATCGCAAGAGCTGACAACGTCCGTCGACTTGGTGGGTGAGGATGGAGAGAGGTTCGAACTTGATATTTTATTGGCTGAAGATGATCGAGTTAATAGTCTTGTTGGCAAACGTTTTCTGCAAGAGGCAGGATGTACGGTGCAGGTTGTTTCCAACGGGTTGAAAGCGGTTGAAATGTTGCGCAGCCAGCTGTTTGACGCCATTTTTATGGATGTACAAATGCCGGTTATGGATGGAGTGGCGGCCACCAAGAGTATCAGAAATGGAGAAGCTGGCGAGTCCCGGCGTGATGTCCCTATTTATGCTTTGACCGCTTTTACCATGGCTGGAGATCGGGAAAAGCTTCTGGATGCGGGGATGGATGGCTACCTTCCCAAACCGCTTGAAACAGAAGATCTCCTGAAATCATTACGTCAAGTGGTCCAGAAAAAAAAGAAAGTAAACGTTTAGCTCCGTTCCCATTGACCTGTTTGTGCGCTCTTTACCAGAGCGTCGATGACGTGCATGTTGTCGAATGCATCCATGAGGGTGGCCGGTGGTCGTGTGTCATCAAGAATAGCTCTGGCAAAAGCGTCGCCTTGCAGGGTGTATTGATCACAAGGATCAAAGGAAAGGGGTTGCACCGTCATTTCCTTTTTGGCTCCTTGTTGAAGGAGAATCGTACATGGTTCGTCCGGCGGGGCATTAAACGGGATGAGTATTTCGATTCGTCCAGTCGTGCCCAAAATATTAACCCGCTGATAATCGGCTACTTGAGTGGAACATGTGAATGTTGCAATCCTTCCATTGAAATCCAACATGCCTGAAAACACACGATCCGTACCAAATTCGGGGTCCTGATTCATGAAACTCATGGCGCGACGAGGCTGGGCATTGAAAATGAATCGGGACAAGGACACAGGATAGCATCCGATATCCATGAGGGCCCCACCGCCGAGGTCCGCCTTGTTTCGAATATTGTCAGGGTCTGTATTGAAGTAGGAAAAAAAGGATTGGATGGTGACCAAGTCACCGATTTGCCCTTCGTCTACCAGTCGCTTTGCTTCGATCCATTGCGGATGGAATCGATACATGAAGCCTTCCATAACTTTGGCATCCGGGGCCGTAACTGTGGCGTTGATAAGTCTGTTTACTTCACCACTGGTCAATCCCATGGGCTTTTCACACAGGACGTGTTTACCTTTGTCCATGGCTTTGAGAGTCCACTCTACATGGAGGTGGTTTGGCAGAGGGATGTAAACGGCATCAATCTGCTTGTCGGCCAACAGTTTTTCGTAGCTACCATACGCTTTGGCAATTCCCAGTTCTTCGGCGGCTTTTTGTGCGTTTTCAAGTGTGCGCGAAGCTATGGCCGTGACTTCAGTCAATTTTCCCTTTTGCATGGCGGGAATGACTTTTGTCCGGGCGATTTTGGCTGTGGAAAGGATGCCGAAACGTATTTTTTTCATGAAGAACCTCTTCATCGGTTTGACGGTGAACGGTTGGCCTCAATATATCGTGAATGGCATGATCTGCAAGCGAGAAATTTGGTTTTATCACGTGGGTCCCAATCATCGTCTGTAGTCGACTGCCCGCTTTTGGGGAATTGAAATGATTTACTTATAATCGCCATGTTTTTTTTATGGTGGTATATTCATAGTAAGTCTTTCTTTTATTGAGCTACGGATTGATTGCAAAGGAGTCTTTGAATTTGAAGTGCTGTATGCAATTCGTTTTCAGTTTTGTGCTGTCTCTCATGATGTTTATCGCCCCCTCTTTGGCCGCGGAAACAGTCGTTCTGACATATGGAGAATGGCCCCCCTATCACTCTTCAAAGCTTCCGGGAAAGGGAGTGGCTTCAATTATATATGAAGAGGCTTTTCGCTTCTCAGGAGTTGAGGTTGTGTACGAATGCCTGCCGTGGAAACGTGCATATGAAAAGGCCAGCCATGGCGAGGTAACCGGTTCTGTAGGGTGGTTGAAAAGTGGGGAAAGGGAAAAGATTTTTTTCTACAGTGATTCGGTTATGGAGTCGGAAACAGTCTTTTTCTATAATCGGTACAATGGATTTGATTGGGAAAACGTAGAGGACGTCATGGATATGCGTATTGCGACGGCGTTGGGCGATCTTGCGCAGAAGACGTTTACCAAAGTGGTCAAGAACGGTACGGGGGAAATCCATACGACACGAGGGTATGTGCAGGGTATGAGAATGCTTGTGGCCGGGAGGGTCGACCTGTTTGTCTGTAATAAGGAAGTTGGTTTGCATATTCTGGAAAACTGGTTTCCTGACGCGACGCATGTTGTTGTGCACCCTCATCCAATACGGAAGGGGGCGTCTCATCTTATTATTTCCAGACGAATACCGTCCGGGCTTGAATTGGTGGAGAAATTTAATAATGGCCTTCGTTGGCTGAAAGAAAGTGGACGGTACCAACAAATTATGACGGACTATTTCGAGGATAAATCAGGGATGTGAATTTCCCATTTCGTGACTGCCTTTGTCATGGGAAAGTTTGTGACTTTCGAGGGAGTAGGTTCTCATGGTACGTTTTGTACGTTCCGTCTGCAGAAGGAATTGTTGGCTGAAGACTTCTAAAAATATGATATGATTGGGACTATCTACTTCTTAATATTCTGTTATTTCAGTTTAAATAAAATGAATTAAGTTGCAGAGTCTTTACTGGGTGTACTGAAAAAACAGGCCGGTATATTGACAATGTGACGATTTCGTGTTTTTTTTCTAACGTTCTGCAAACGTTTGCGGTAACGTTTGCGAAAAGCCCTTGAAGAGAGGAATTGGATAGTGGGATTGCGGGGAAAATAATGAATTTCGAAGACAATCCGCACAGGCGGTTGAATCAACTTACAGGTGAGTGGGTGCTTGTTTCGCCCCATAGAACCAAACGTCCTTGGCAAGGGCAACAGGAAGAGCCAGATCTGGCGACTCTTCCTGAGTACGACGACAGTTGTTATCTCTGTCCCGGCAATGTCCGTGCGGGTGGCGCGGTCAATCCTGCCTACGAAGAAACATTTGTTTTCACCAATGATTTCGCAGCTCTTTTGCCGGATATGCCGGAAGAGACCGAAGTGTCTCTTGACAATAACTCCCTTTTGGTCGCGGAACCGGAGACGGGCGTGTGTCGTGTCCTCTGTTATTCCCCTCGCCATGATTTGACCTTGGCACGACTCGGCGTTGCTCAGGCTCGAAAGGTTGTGGACATCTGGTGTACTGAATTTCAGGCACTGGGTGTTCGTGATGATATCGGATATGTTCAGATATTTGAAAACCGAGGATCGGTCATGGGGTGTTCCAACCCGCATCCTCATGGACAGATATGGGCCACTCGGAATGTGCCCATGTATCCAGCCACGGAAGGTGGGCGGCAGTCTGCATATCTTCAGGAGCATGATTCCTGCTTGCTCTGCTCCTATCTTGAGACGGAAATGAAACGGGGCGAGCGGATTATCTTTGAGAATGATTCTTTTGTCGTTTTGGTGCCATTTTGGGCGACCTGGCCTTTTGAGACGATGATTTTGCCCAAGAAGCATATGACATCCATCCTTGAAATGGATGCTCCCATTCGGGATGATCTGGCCGATGCCATGGTCCGGTTGAATATTCGTTACGATAATCTTTTCCAGACATCATTTCCTTATTCCATGGGTATTCATCAGGCTCCTTCCGACGGCGAGGGGCATCCTCATTGGCATTTTCATATCCATTATTATCCACCTCTTTTGCGATCAAAATCAGTCAAGAAGTTCATGGTCGGTTATGAAATGATGGCCATGCCTCAGCGTGATTTGACTGCCGAAGCCGCAGCCATTCGTCTTCGAGAGCAGGGCGAAGTGCATTATCTGGAGATGAGGTAATGGCTTTTATTCATGACTATTTGCGTGCGCTCAACGCAGGTTTTCTGGATGCAACATTGACTGAGTTGTATGGCGATTCTGTTTTATTTATTCAACGCCAGCGGTATAGCAACCTGTTGTCTCGATTGGAAAAATGGAGCGGATGCAACAGGGCTGTTTTAGTGACTGCGCCGGGGCGAACAGAGCTTGGTGGTAATCACACGGACCATAACAACGGTGTGGTCCTGGCCGCGGGCGTGCATTTTGACTGTTTGGCTGCGGCGTGTCCTGTGGACGGGACTGTTATTCGCGTGAGGTCAGAAGGTTTTTCCGACAGCATTGAGGTCGACTGCACAGACCTTGCTTCTCGTGTTGAAGAAGAAGGGACATCTACTGCGTTAGTTCGTGGCGTTGTCGCTGGATTCGTGAGCCGTGGGTGGAATGTCGGTGGTTTCGATGCCTGTATCTCAGGTGATGTCCCAATAGGGGCAGGGCTGAGTTCTTCGGCGGCTTTTGAGGTTTGTATAGGTCAGATTCTTAACCAGTTGTATTGCGAGGGCAAGCGGACATCGTTGGAATTGGCCACGGCCGGTCGTGAAGCCGAGAATATTCATTTTGGCAAACCGTGTGGTTTCATGGACCAATTGGCCTGTGCGACTCAGGGGATTTTGTCCATTGATTTTATGACACAGAAAACCCCGCAAGTGACGCAAATTGATTTTGATTTTGAGGCCGCCGGTTATCAACTTGTGGTAGTGGATACCGGTGGGAGTCATGCTGATCTGACACCTGAATACGCCGCCATTCCCGAGGAAATGGGGCGTGCTGCGCGTGTCTTGGGGCAGGATGTGGCACGTGGTCTGACTGTGCAACAGGTGATGGAGAATGTCTCCGGTATCCGTATGGAAGCCGGTGACAGAGGGGTACTTCGTCTGATTCATTTCATTGAGGAAAGCGAAAGAGCCCAACAGCAGGCAGTTGCGTTGCAAACGGGTGATATGGACGGTTTTCTTCGGCTGGTGAATCAGTCCGGTGATTCGTCATGGCGATTGCTTCAGAACTGTATCAGCACCACCAATGCGTTGGAGCAAGGGATTCCTTTGGCTTTGACATTGACTGAACGTTTTCTTGGCGGCAGGGGAGCGTGGCGTATCCAGGGCGGCGGTTTCGCCGGGACCATACAGGCGTATGTTCCCACTGAACTGGTGCAGGAATATAGTGATTTTATGGATGGCGTGTTTAAGCCCGGAGCGGTTTTGCCGTTGAAAATTCGTAAACCGGGTATGGATTGTATTCGACTGAATGATCTTCATGGAGCACCTTCTTCATGAGTTCGTTTACGATCAAGGACCTCGCCAAGAAACTCGGAGTTTCTCCGTCAACGGTGTCCCGTGCCTTGCGCGATCACCCTGACATCAGCTTGGCCACCAAACGCAAGGTGACTGAAGCTGCCGAAAAATATCACTATCAGCCCAATCAGCTTGCCCAGTCATTGCAAAAAAAACGGAGCAACACCATTGGCGTGATTGTTCCCGAAATTCGTCATCATTTTTTTTCCAATGTCATTAGTGGTATAGAAGAGGTCGCCTACGAACACGGTTACATTATTATGGTTTGTCAGAGTAACGAGACTTTGGCCCGTGAAATGATCAATACTCAGGCTTTAGTTGCCAATCAGGTCGCAGGATTGCTTATCGCCATTTCTTCGGAGACGACGAACCATGAACATCTTTCCGGTGTCATTCGTCAGAATGTGCCATTAGTGCAGTTTGATAGGGTTGTGGAAGGATTGGATACCAGTAAGGTCGTGGTGGATGATTATCGTGCGGCGTATGGTGCCGTGACCCATCTTATAGAATCCGGTTATCGACGTATCGGGCATCTTGCCGGACAGGACGGTATAGCCTTGAACCAACATCGGTTTGAGGGATATCGGGATGCCATGCGTGATAATGGTTTGACTGTGGAAGACAAATTCCATTTGCATGGCGGGTACAGGGAAGAAGATGGTCGAGCCGGGGCTGAAAAGTATCTTGCCATGGACGAAATGCCCGAGGCCATTCTTGCCATCAATGATCCTGTGGCCGTTGGCCTGTTTACACGCTTCAAGGAAGCGGGGGTGCGAATCCCTGATGACGTGGCCCTTGTCGGTTTTTCAGACACGCCCGCTGCGGCGCTTATCGAACCGGCATTGACCACAGTGTTTCAGCCTGCATTCGAGATTGGACGGATGGCTGTGAAGTTGTTGCTCAAGCAGTTTGAAGCTGGTGAAAATTTTGTGCCTGAGACTGTGACATTGGAAACCCAATTGTTGGTCCGTGGTTCGTCCTTGGCGAGGGGGCGGTCATGAGTGTTCAACGCACACGATGGGGTGCCTTGGACGATGGAACCCCGGTGGATTTGTTCACCCTGACCAATTCAGGCGGTATGAAAGCCTCCATTGCTACATATGGCGGAATCCTTACACGACTGACTGCGCCGGATCGGGATGGGAATTTGGCGGATGTGACACTTGGTTTTGATACTTTGGAGGAATATGTCGCGAACCCATGGTATTTCGGATGTCTGATTGGACGGGTGGCCAATCGGGTCAGTCATGCTCGTTTTGTATTAAATGGGAAGTCCTTTGAACTTGAGAAAAATTGTGGTGAGCATCATCTGCATGGTGGCTGCAATGGCTTTCATAAGCAGGTCTGGGATAGTGAGTCGATAGAGACTGACGAAGGACCAAGTGTACGCTTGCGACATGTTAGCCCGGATCGGGAAATGGGGTATCCCGGTAAGCTGGAATGTTCGGCTTTATATACTCTGACTGCGGATGGACTGCGTCTTGATTTTAAGGCCACAACGGATAAAGCCACTGTCGTGAACACAACCCATCATAGTTATTTCAATTTGTCAGGACTTCCGGGGAAGGATTGTCTGGGGCATGAATTGTGTATTCCAGCCAGTCGCGTGTTGGAAGTGGATACCGCATTAATTCCCACAGGGCAGATGACAGAAGCCAGTGGTACACATCTCGATTTTATGCATTCGGAGACTATTGGTCGTCGGATTGCAGATAATACCAATGGTCGAGGGTACGATCATTATTATGTATTGGACGATTCCGCGTCGACATTGCGACTGGCCGCCACTGTGTTGGAGCCGGGCTCAGGACGGGGGATGGAGGTCTGGACGACCAGTCCCGGGGTGCAGTTCTATTCGGGGGATTACATCCCGGATTCATTGCCGGGCAAGGGTGGTTTGATGTATCATTCCCGCTCCGGATTTTGTTTGGAAGCACAAGGGTTCGTGGATGCTCCCAATCAACCGGGATTCCCGGAAGTGTCCCTTGAACCGGGGCAGGAGTTTGTCCAGACAATATTGTTCAAGTTTTTTGTGAAATAGCTTATTGCATCAGGAAACCTAAAGAGACGGCAGATATGGCAAATGTTGAGTTGAAAAAAGTGGTCAAGCGGTACGGCGACGTGGAAGTGGTTCACGGCATCGACCTTGATATCAAGGATAATGAATTCATCGTCCTTGTCGGGCCTTCTGGTTGTGGTAAATCCACTGTCCTGCGTATGGTTGCAGGGTTGGAAGCCATATCTGGTGGTGAAGTCCTTATTGGCGACCGTGTGGTCAATCAGGTGTCTCCCAAGGACCGTAACGTGGCCATGGTTTTTCAGAACTATGCCTTGTATCCGCATATGTCCGTGCGTGAGAATATGGGTTTTTCCCTGAAGATGCGTAATAAGTCCAAGGCGGATGTTGAAGCCAAGGTTAATGAGGCCGCTCAAGTTCTTGAACTTGGTCCCTACCTTGATCGCAAACCCTCAGAGCTTTCCGGTGGGCAACGTCAGCGTGTCGCTATGGGCCGTGCCATGGTCCGCAAGCCTGACGTGTTTTTGTTTGATGAACCGCTTTCGAACCTTGATGCCCAGCTCAGAACCCAGATGCGCATGGAACTTCGCAAGATGCACCTACGCATGGCGACGACCACGATTTACGTTACCCACGACCAGATCGAGGCCATGACACTGGCCGACCGAATCGTTATTTTGAAGGATGGAGACATCCAGCAGATCGGGACGCCCATCGAAGTTTTCGAAGACCCGGACAACATTTTTGTTGCACAGTTCATAGGTAATCCACCCATGAATATTTTGTCTGGAACGTGCCGTATAGAGAATGGAAAACGGCAGGTGATCGTCGGTAACTCCATATTCCCCGTGGTTGATGGCAAGGCTGAATCCTTGCAGGATGGTGCGCCGGTGAAGGTCGGCCTGCGTCCTGATTCCATCAAGATGGGCGATAATATCGAAAAACTCCCCAAGGAATGGTGGTGCCAGGGGGAGGTCGTGGTTTCTGAAATTCTTGGCGGTCAGTCTCACCTTGAAATCGTCATTGATGGTGAAAATGAACTTATTGCCGAAGTGGAAGGCCGTGTCGTTGCCCACCCCGGTGAAGTGGTTCCCATTGGTTTTGAGTTTGATCGCATGGTCCTTTTTGACCCGGAGACAACCAACGCACTTCGTTGATTTTATATCTATCGAAGTGGTTGTTTTAATAGTTAATTGATTGGTTATGGATATTTCGACAACCTTAGGAGGTATTATGAAGGGTTTTGCTAAATTGCTCCTCGTTTTTGCCGCTGTCCTGCTGCTTGGTGCACCGCAGGTTTCACAGGCAAAAGACCTGACCGGCGATCTGGAGATCTTCTCCTGGTGGGCTGGTGATGAAGGCCCGGCTCTGGCCGCTCTGATTGAAATTTACAAGAAACAGAATCCCAATGTGAACGTAATCAATGCTACGGTTACTGGTGGCTCCGGCGTCAATGCCAAGGCCGTTCTCAAAACCCGTATGCTCGGTGGTGAGCCGCCGGATTCTTTTCAGGTTCACGCAGGCCAGGAATTGATCGGTACTTGGGTCAAAGCTGACCGCATGGAAGACCTCACTCCGCTGTTCAAGGAACAGGGTTGGATGGACGTTTTCCCCGAAGGTCTGATTAAGCTCATCGGTACAGATAAGGGTATCTGGTCCGTGCCTGTGAACATTCATCGCTCCAACGTGATGTGGTATGTGCCTGCCAATTTGAAGAAATGGGGCATCGAAGCTCCCAAGACCTGGGATGAGTTTTTCGCCGCAGCTGAAAAGCTGAAGGCCGCAGGCGTCACTCCTTTGGCTCTGGCTCAGAACTGGACCGCCAACCATCTGTGGGAATCCGTTGCACTGGCCTCTCTGGGCGCTGACAACTGGGATGCTTTGTGGTCCGGCAAGCTTGCTTTCGATTCTCCTGAAGGTATCAAGGCATGGGAATTGTTTGGTCGCGTTTTGGAATACACCAATGCAGACGCTTCCTCCCTGTCCTGGCAGCAGGCAACCGACATGGTCATCGATGGCCGTGCCGCTTTCAACATCATGGGTGACTGGGCTGCCGGTTACATGACCACCACTAAGAAATTGGCTCCGGGCACTGGATACGGCTGGGCCGCTTCCCCTGGTACCGGTGGCGAATTTATGTTCCTGGCTGACTCCTTTTGTTTGCCCAAGGGCTCTCCTCATCGGGACAACGCCGTTGCATGGCTCAAGATCCTCGGTTCCAAGGAAGGCAGTGACACTTTCAACCCGCTCAAGGGTTCCATCTCTGCCCGTACCGACTCTGACCTGAGCAAGTACAACGACTACCTCAAGTCCGCTGCTGCCGATTTCGGCAAGGACCGTGTTGTTGGTTCTCTGGCTCATGGCGTTGCAGCCAATGAGACTTTCATGGGTGGATTCGCGTCCGTCATGGAAATGTTCCTCAAGTCCAAGAATGCAACTGCCGCAGGCAAGGCTTGCCAGCAGCTCGCTAAGAAGTCCGGCATATAACAAATAAACGGGTATGTTTGTGTGCCGGGAGCATTGTAGCTCTCGGCACACCCCGCCCTTTCTTAGATTTTTACGTATTTCGAGTTACGCATGCGAGAAGCATCACTGGATAGATTGAAAGCGTTTTTGACGTTGTTGCCGTCGATGATCCTTATCGGGATTTTCGTTTACGGATTCATTGGCAACACCATCTGGACCTCTTTGACAGATTGGGGTGGCACGGGGGCACTGGCGCTGGAACCCGAGAAAAATTTTGTCGGACTGGCTAACTACATTGACCTGTTCACCGGTTTTTTGGGGGGAGGATTTCGACAGGACCTTGTCAATGCGGTCTATTATTCTGTCATGCTGCTGGTGGGAGCGGTTGGACTTGGTATGTTTATCGCCATTTTGCTTGATCAGAAGCCCAAGGGTGAAGATCTGTTGAGGACGATCTTCCTTTATCCCATGTCTTTGTCGTTTATCGTGTCCGGTACCATCTGGCGGTGGTTGCTTGCTCCTCAGGGTGGTGTGAATATCCTGCCTACTTACGTAGGTATGGAGCCCATGACCTTTGGTTGGCTTTCCAGTCAGGCGGCGATTCTTGTCTTTAACTGGCAGGATATCCTTCGAATTGTGTTGTACCTTATTTCTTTTGTTTTCATTCTTGTCGGTGTTTTCGCTATGCGGAAGGATACCAGCCGCGCAATGAAACGGTGGCTTGTCCCGGGTATTGTGATCGGTGCGCTTGTTTGGCTATTCGGTGGACTTATCCCTGATGCCTATATGATGGAAGAAGAGCATGGCTTCAACCTTGCCACGCTCGGTATTATCATGGCCACCATTTGGCAGTATTCCGGCTATACCATGGCTTTGTACCTGGCTGGTTTCAACGGTATTTCGCAGGACTTGCGCGACGCGGCCATGCTCGATGGCGCTTCGGAAGTCGGGTATTACCGTTATATCGCCATTCCCATGCTCAAGCCCATTACCATTTCAGCGGTTATCATTCTGTCGCATATATCTCTCAAGATGTTTGACCTCGTGTTTGCCATGACCGGCCCGGATAACGCCGAAACCGGCCATCCGGCCCTGAATATGTATTTGACCACTTTCCGAGCCAATGACTTTGCGCAAGGTGCGGCTATTGCCCTTGTCCTTTTCCTGATCGCGGCCATGTTCATCGTGCCCTATCTGGTCAGTCAATATCGCCAGAGAGGGAGACGTTAATATGTCCACCAAGAAGATTACACCGGGTTCCATTTTGCTGTACGGGACGTTGACCGTTCTGGCTCTGTTCTTTTTGATGCCCGCGTATATGGCGGCTGTGACTGCATTGAAAATGCCTGCGGACATCAGCCTTCCCTCGGCGTGGGAGCTTCCGTCCACATTCAATTGGGGCAGCTTTTCCGAAGCGATTGACCTGCTCAAGCCGAATTTTGTGAATTCCATGATTTTGACCATCTGTGCCACCATCGGTTCCACAGTGCTCGGTTCGCTTAACGGGTATGTCTTTTCCAAATGGAAGTTCAAGGGCTCGGAAATCGTGTTTACACTGTTTCTGTTCGGTATGTTCATCCCGTATCAGGTCATTTTGATCCCGTTGTTTCAGACGCTCAGGGCCATGAACCTTTATGGCGGTCTGCCCGGTCTTATCTTGGCTCATATCGTTTACGGTTTGCCCATTACATCACTTATTTTTCGTAATTTTTATTCGCAGATTCCTACGGCTCTCATCGAGTCCGGTCGACTGGACGGAGCCGGATTCTTTTCTATTTACTTGCGTATTGTGTTTCCCTTGTCCATTCCGGGGTTCGTGGTCACATCGTTGTGGCAGTTTACTCAGATCTGGAACGAGTTTCTTTGGGGTATTTGCCTGACCAGACATGCGGATAATCCTATCACTGTTGGGCTGGCGAATCTCGCCGGGGGGCAGGCTGTCAGTTGGAACCTCCCCATGGCAGGGTCCATCATGGCTGCGGTACCCGTGTTGTGTATCTATATATTCCTTGGTCGGTACTTTATTCGCGGCCTGCTGGCCGGATCGGTCAAGGAGTAATTTTTAATTATAATTGTAATAAAAAAGCCCGGACATGTGTCCGGGCTTTTATTTTTAATATAGCAGGGATGAGGAAGGCTATTCCTTTTTTTTCTGTTTCTTACAGTAATTGAGAAATTTTTGTGCTTCAACGAAATCAGGATTTATAGCCAAAGCCTGTTCAAGACTGGTAATGCAGCGGTCATTGAGTCCTTTCTCAAAGAAGACACGAGCAAGGTTGAAATAGACGTTCTCGTCACTTTCGACGATCTCCAGAGATTTTTCGTAGTAGCGGATTGATTCGTCGTAATGGCCGTTTTTACGAAGTGAAATACCAAACTTATTGAATTTTTGCCGATGCTCGTAAGTGAACGCCTCGTCCAGTCCCAGTAGGGTATTGAGTATCTTCTTCAGTTTTTCAAATTCTTTTTTTTCAGAATAAACTTCCCCTAACCCGTAGTTGGCATCGATGTTCTTTTCATCGATCATGAGGGCTTTGATAAACTGCTGTTCTGCTTCGTCCAGATTGCCGTCGGCAAACGCCTGTTCACCCATTTTTATTTTTCTGACAAGAGTGTCGAGGGCTGGGACTGTATGGAGTTTGTAATACTTGGGTTCGGGAGTATATTGTTTGAGAAAGTCCAGTTCTTTCATGGTGCTGCGTACGCCGGATGGTACGTGATGTGCGTTGAGAGGCTGCACTTCAAATTCTTTTTCGGAAAGTTGACGGGCGTACCAGTAGGTGACGTTATCGTGCGCCACGCTGGTTCCGCCGGTGCCTATTTCTGCGTCAATTTGAAGAGAATAGACGCCGAGTACTTCTGGATATTCGCTCAAGGTCCTAGGCTCCCTGTCTTTTGTCTGAAAAACATTGCACATAATTTGTGATTTTGAAATGTACCCCACGTTAGGGTGGAAATCAATAAATCTTCACACTTTCTGTATTAGTTTTTCATAAAGAAAGCCCCATAAGGGGCTTTCTTTAGAGGGGGGGGGATGTGCGGGTGTATCAATCACATGGCTTCCATGGTTCATTTACTTTCCGGTCATATCCATACAGCGGAATTGAGTTCGGTAATATTGCGCCAACTATCGGAGTAAAAGGCTTGTACGTATACAAAACAGACACCTCGGCAAGTTGACACGGGGCGCCGGGATCATTGTCGATGCCGTCGCCTGAGGCGCCGAGATCTGGCCACGAGCGTACGTTGATCTCGTAGGATTCACTCTCCAGCGTCGTCAGAGCGGCTTCTGTAGCAGTGATGATTTGGGAAAGACGTGTGCCTTCTTCATCCCCACGACCAGTGGCTGCGAATCGAGCGCCAATCTGGGCGGCCTTTTGTACGGTCAACCATGAGTATGCGGCATTCCCTCCTTCGACAATGCCCATGATCAGCATGAACAGGATGGGAAGGACAAGAGCCATCTCAACGGCAGCCATTCCTTTGTTGCGGGAGTTGTTTGTGTTTTTGCGCATAACCTCTGTCTCCCTACAGCAGGCGCCAGCCGAGCTGCTTGCCTATTTGCTTGAATATCTCGGGGATGTCGTACACGGATGGTGCATCGAAGTAATGGTCGTTTGTTCCAGGCTTACTGGATGCAATTTCTTTCATGAGTGCTATATCCGTATAGTCTGAACTGCCAAATCGGATGGCAAATATTTCCACACCCGCATCCTTGGCCAACTGAGCTTCGGAGAGCATGTCGTTATTAAGGACACCACTATTTTCACAGTGTGCGTCATCCCGTCCGCTGCCAAAATAGGCGTTGGTCCAATAATTGTTGGGGCGATATGAAGCCCTGTAGCTGCCGCCGCACTCGCCGTCTTCGGTGTCTCCGTCAGTGAGTACGATCATTATCTTTCGGAAATCTTCCTTGTCACCAGCCTGAGTGTATGGGGCTTCCGGTGTCAGGATGTGACGTGCCCACTTGATACCTTCAGGAATGACCGTGCCGGACCATGCGCCTGTTGCGGTCTGGGTATTGATGGAATCAATGACGAGATTTTTGTTTTTGCTCAGGGGTAATGCCTTGGGCAGGTCGGAGCATGTATCCAGAGTAATTTTTCGTCTGTAGTAGGAGGAGAGACGCCAGTAGTCGTCCATGAAATCTTCGTGGATGCCTTCGTTGAGGGTGCCGTCAGCATTGTAACAGCCTGCATCAAGGCCGGATTCTTCGCCTATGCGAACTTTGCCTCTGAACGGTACGAGACCGACTTTGGTGTCCGGTGTTGCGCCGTCAGGAATCAGGAGTTCGGTTAACTCAATAGAGGCCTGTTTTACCATAGTGATCGGTGTGCCTTTCATCGAACCGGAATTGTCGATGACGAAAACAACTTCCAGCTTGTTGAATCCGGCTGTTGCCCGTGCTTCAACCGTGGAGTCGGACATGCCGAGGACAGACATGAGCAGGAGGTTGACTTCTGCCTGTGCCGTGACTTCCACGCTTCGGATTTCGGTGCCGGCAACAACGGATTTTACTTCAGCACTTTCCATGTTTTTGTCCACCATCGACTCAACGGCCTGCTGCACAATGCCTTTGGAAAGGTCTGGGTCGTATGGGAGTTCCAGACTTCCAGCCAAAGCTCCTGCGTCCACAGCGGCTTGAAGCCGGGTGTGCGTCATGTATGTGTTCCCCATATCAATGGCGATGCCCGTAACTCCCAGAAGAAAGGGGAGCAGCATGGCAATCATGGCCGTTGTTGATCCCTTGCGGGATTTAGGGCATCGGCATGGTTGTCTGCGCGACGAACTGGAATGAATTGTCATTGCTTTCCCCTATAGGTGTGGTGCTGCTGGCATTGCCGAACAGTTCATATTTATACGACACTTCGACGGTGACCGTTTGGCTCACCGTGTCTGTTGTCACGTTGGTATTGAGGTCAGCACTGTCGATGTCTGTAACCAGTGCGGCGACAAGGGCTTCTACGTCAGCATCACTTCCTTCCAGAAGCACATGCCGTGCGCCTTCTCGGCTGGCTTCGATCAACGAGGAATATGTGTGTATTGCATTGGCCCCTTCAACCAAAAGCATGAGCAGAAGGGCTAGCACGGGAAGCATCAAGGCGAGTTCGACCGCTGCGAGTCCTTGGCGTTTAGTGTCTTTATGATTCATCCCCGTTCTCCTTGAGTTCCATTTTTTACTGCTTTGGTGTTGTCTATGGGAATATATATACAATGGCTGTGCCAACCAGAATGACGGTTGGCAATGGTGTGGTATATGATCTTGGATTTATATAATAAAAATTTTTGTGACCAAAGAGCTCTAGGATTCGTATTGATAAGTAACGGTGCGAATATCTATTTTTTGTGGATAAGATTTTACGTTTCATGTAAAATCCAAATGTGGGTAGAAAGACATTCAGGAGTAAGCCTGTGGCAGAGCGAATATTGATTGTAGATGATGACCGAGCTTTTCAGGGAATGCTTGTCGAAGCATTAATCGACAAGGGATATGACGTGGATACCGCTTCGACAGCTGAAGATGGTATTAAAAAGGCAGATGCTGGAAAGTTCGATCTCATTCTTCATGATATAAAGCTGCCTGGTATGTCCGGGCTGGATGCTTTGCCACATTTGGCAGAGGCCGCACCTGGCGTGGATATCATTGTCATGACCGGTTATTCGTCCAAGGATTCTGGCGTCAAAGCCATGCAGCGCGGTGCATATGACTATTTCACCAAGCCGTTTTCATTGGGAGAAATGGAAGTGGTGGTCCGTCGTGCATTGGAAAAGCGGCGGATGCAGAAAGAGCTGTCCGAACTGAAACGGAAGGGCGGCACCAGCCCGTTGCATTCCATCATCGGTCAATCAGTTCCCATGATGGCGGTCAAGGAACGGCTTGTACGCGTGGCCGAACTCAATGCCGATGTTTTGATTATGGGTGAAACCGGCACCGGTAAGGAACTTGTTTCAGATGTCATTCATGCCTTGAGTGCACGGGCCAAAGAGCCATTTGTTAAGATCAACTGTGCTGCCATTCCTGAAAATCTTATAGAATCCGAATTGTTTGGACATGAGAAGGGGGCTTTTACCGGCGCGACTTCCATGAAGCAGGGTAAGTTTGAGCAGGCCAAGGGCGGCTCCCTCCTGCTTGATGAAATTGGCGATATGCCATTGCATCTGCAACCCAAACTGTTGCGGGCGGTGGAGCAAAAACAGGCTGAACGCGTGGGGGGGGCCAAACCCATTATCTATGATGTGCGTATTATCGCAGCAACCAACCAGGAGTTGGAGCAGCGTGTTGAAGAAGGGAAATTCCGTAGCGATCTTTATTATAGATTGAATGTTGCGACATTGGTGTTGCCGCCGCTCAGGGATCGCAAGTCGGATCTTCCTCAATTGGCTGAATTCTTTCTTGATCGAGCTAACCGACGACTTGGTACGGACATCAGTTCTGTGTCCAGTGCGGCCATGGAAATATTCTTCAACTATGATTGGCCGGGTAACGTGCGTCAGTTCGCCAATGCTGTGGAACGCGCTGCCATTTTTTGTAAATCTACGACTATAACCCCCGCTGAGGTTGATCAGGCTTTTACCAATACATCTCCTGTGGCAGATGTAGGCATGCATTTGCCCGTGAGCGAAGGAATCCCTTTGAAACAAGCTCTTATCGATTATGAAAAAGTGCTTATCGAGAACGCCCTGCGTGCATGCGGGGGAACCCAGACCGAAGCGGCAAGTGTACTTGGTGTATCGGCGAAGAATCTTTGGAACAAATTGAAAAAGCACGATATTAACCCGATATTATTTAAGAATTAGTCACATAGTTTCCTTTTCCCCTTCCTTTCTCCTTCCCTTTTGTTCGACACCTGAATCGGTGTATCCATCTTTTGTGGTTATTCTGGACTAATGAACTCAAGAATTGGGTGTGAAAGCACCTAATTCTTGAGTTTGGAGTCCTGAATGTGAACTTTTATACGTGGATCCATTTTTTATGGATAGTGTTAATCTTCTGAAATTTAAGCGGATTTTATGGAAATAGAGGAGAATATTTTTTTGTTTGAATCTAAAAAAAATAGATTCGTCTAAAAGGAGGGTGCAGTTAAAACAGATGTTTACGAATGAAATAATTTTTTTTCTCCTTATATTTTGATTACTTGAATTATAAAAAATAAAGTTTTTCTTTGTATGGCACACGGGTTGCTTTATCGAAATCGTGGCTGGTGATTAACAGCAAAAAAACAAATTTCGATTTTTCACGAAACAAACCAAGGAGAATGACAATGACCAAGCTTATGAACCTTATCCTCGACGAAGAAGGCGCAACCGCTATTGAATACGGCCTTATCGCCGCCCTGATCGCTGCCGGTATCGTCGGTGCAACTACTTCTCTCGGTGGCCAGGTCGTTTCGACCTTCCAGTACATCACCGGGCAGATGAGCGCAGCAACCGCAGCTACTCCCTAATCTTTAGTCGAAACAGCTAACCGTTTAACGGAAGCAGCCAGAGCAGCCGAACCGGGGCTAGCGGGAAAGGCCCGCCAGCCCCAGTTTTGTCTTCGAGGGAAAGCGAAGACAACCAGATCGGCTCAGAAGACCATCGGGGGAACCATGAATTTACTTATCAGTATAGTGCTCGCAGTGGCACTGCTCATTGCAACCATCACCGACATCAAAAGTCAGCGTATATATAACTGGCTCACCTTTCCGGTCATTCTGGCCGGGTTCGCCACACATACCGTGTTCGGCGGGGTCGAAGGGCTAAAGTTCGCCGCAGGCGGATTCGCTCTCGGATTTATCGCTATGGCATTTCCATATTTTTTAGGTGTGATGGGCGCGGGCGATGTGAAGTTGATGGCTGGAGTTGGAGCATGGCTCGGTTTCTCCAGCACCTTGACTGCTTTTTTATTCACCTGCATTGCTGGCGGTATTTATGGCCTCGGCGTGCTTGCCTTTGACAGAAAGGTCTTCAAGGCCGTCATGGGCAATCTTGTAAATACCTTCTCTGTCTTCGTGGCGACCCGAAAGTTCAATTTTGCCCCTACCAATACAGAAAAGGTCCTGCCTCGGCTTTGCTACGGCGTGGCCATTGCCGTGGGCACCGCAACTGCCATGATTTTGCATGCATGGCAGACCGGTGCTGTCCATGGCAGTTATTAAAGGAGGGACGTCATGAGTAAGTCCAAGAGAGCCCTGATACAAATTACCCTGTCACTGATTCTGGCAATCGTGGCCGGTGTGCTGATCTTTCAGTGGTCTAGCAATGTGACTCGAAAGGGACCTGCTCAGCAGGTTGCCGAAACGGTTCCCGTGGTCGTGGCCAAGGTGGATATTAATCGCGGTCTCAAGCTGACCGAAGAAATGATGGAAGTTCGCAAGTACACTAAGGATTCTCGTCCTTCAGGTGCATTTTCAGATCCCGGCCAGCTTCTTGGTCGTGTGGTCAATCAATCCGTTGGCGCCAATGAAGCCGTAACAACCATGCGGTTGGCTGATGAATCCGTTATTGGCGGTGGTGTCAGTGCCCTTATTGAACCTGGCATGCGTGCCATGGCCGTCAAGGGAAACGAGGTTATGGGGTTGTCCGGGTTCGTTCGTCCCGGCGACAAAGTGGACGTCATCGTCACACTGGTTGTCGGTCGAGAAGAAATTCCTGTCACCAAGCTCGTGCTTGAAAATATCAAGGTTATCGCCACAGGCACACAACTGACTCCGCCTGACGAAGACGGTAAAGCCGCGAGTGTGGATGTCTACACTTTGGAATTGAGTCCACCGCAAAGCGAACGTCTGGCGTTGGCTGCAACACAAGGCACTTTGAATTTCGCTCTTCGTAACGAGCAGGACGAAAAGATGGTTCGAACAACCGGTTCCAATATTCCCAAGACCCTTGCCGCTTTGCGTCCCAGTGCGCCTACTCGTCATATTAAACGAAAGAAGACCGACAAGGTCGAAGTCATTACCGGCGCCATGCGCTCGTCGGTCAAGTTCTAGGGGGACGTTATGATACGTATCCAATCTATACGAAACCTCTTGGTCGTATTGGCCTATGTTATGGTGCTGTTCATTCCTTCACCGATGCATGCCAAGACAACTGACGTGATTAAGTTAACGCTTGGCAAGTCCCTTGTCATCGACACCGATTTTAAGGTGAGTCGTGTCTCACTGGCTTCCGACACTCTAGTTTCCATAGTTGTCCTTTCGCCTCGGCAGATATATCTGACCGGTAATGAACTTGGTTCTACGACTCTGACATTGTGGTCCAACGGCAATGTAGCGGATGTGTTCGACGTGACAGTGACCCCGAACATGACACATCTCAAGCGGATGATTCATGAGGTTATGCCCAATGAAAAGAATATCAAGGTCCTGACTTCGGGCGAATCCGTTACTTTGGCCGGACATGTGTCCAACACTTCGAATTTGTCGTCCGTCCTTGCTTTGGCCGAAGCTGCGGCTCCTGACAAGGTTGTTAATCTACTGACTGTGGACGGTATCCAACAGGTTATGTTGGAAGTTCGTGTGGCCGAAATGTCCCGTTCCGTGACCAAACGTCTGGGCGTGAACTTTGCGGCTATCGGTTCCAACTTTTCCATCTATTCCATTATTAATAATCTGACGAAGTTCAACGCTGAAGACAGCGTCTTCGAGTTGACTGACAATATCACATTCGACGGAGCATACCGCACCGGGAGCACAACCATTTTTGGCATGATCGACGCTCTTAAGGCCAATGGTTTGGTCCGAATGCTGGCTGAGCCGAATTTGACCTGTGTGTCGGGCGAGTCTGCTGAATTTTTGGTTGGCGGCGAAGTCCCTATTCCCATGCCCGGACCTTTGGGCAATGTCGCAATTGATTACAAACCGTTTGGTATTGGTCTCAAGTTTACGGCTACGGTCATGAGCTCCGGTTTGATTAATTTGCAAGTCAACCCGGAAGTCTCTGAACTGGATTATTCCAAAAGCGTTTCCGTGTCTGGATATGAAATTCCGACAATATCCACTCGTCGCGCCAATACCGTGGTGGAGTTGGGAGACGGCCAATCTTTTGTTATCGCTGGTCTAATTAGTGATTCCCTTAAGGAAAATTCAAACAAATTCCCTGGACTGGGAGAAGTTCCAGTGCTTGGCATGCTGTTTAGCTCCAAGGATTTTACCAGTAACAAGACCGAGTTGGTGGTCTTGGTAACTGCCCATTTGGCAAAGCCGGTGGACATGGCCTCCCAGACCCTTCCCACGGATGGGTTCAAGGAGCCGAGCGATAGTGAATTTTATCTTTTCGGTCTCATGGAAGGAATGGGCGGGTCAGAGACGACCAAGGTTGCAGGAGCCAATTCTGGTGCTGCGGAGCCTGGAACAGTCGTCCGGCCTGAAAGTGGATTTGACGGTGAGTTCGGCCACGCTTGGCCGCAATAGGAACGTGCGGAGGATATCATGCAGAATTTTCTGATTTATCTAGCCATCGTGGGAATCATGCTCCAAGCCGGCTGCGGTTCAATGTATGAAGTGGACCACACCACGCCGCCTTTTGGCAGTTCTGTCCACATGGCTCTGAAGAGCCAGACCGCCAACCCTGAAGCTGGCTCCGACGCACCGGTCGTTGGAATCGACGGCAAGTATGCTGCCAAAGCCGCTGAAAAGTATCAGGCTGGTCCCAAGGAAAAGAAGGAGCGAGCATCTGGTTCGACTTTTGGCGTCGTCGAGGTCCAGAACTGATGCGTGGTTCAGGACACTTCGAGTATTGGCCCGAGCTTGTTCTCCTTGTGCTGATGTTGAGTGTCCTTATTCTGAATTTTACAGTGTTTGAAAATTAGTGGTTGTACGGGGAAGACGGCGGGCGGCTTGCTCAGACCGTTGTACAGCCTAAAGAGGACTTTAGGGAGAGGGGGAACCATGAATAGCAGAATCATACCGATCTCGTTGGCAATCAGCGACAAGGAACAGCGTAAGCTCTTTGAGCAGATGATCGCTGGCAATCCCATGGTTCGCCTTGTTGAAGACGACGCTGAAGAAATGGGTGTCCTTATTTACGAACCCGGTGACTCTGTTGAAGAAGACATGCCGCATGTCATTCAGGCTCTTGAAACCGGACAGGCTGAGGATGTTTATTTGGTCGGTAACAATGCTGACCCAGAGGTCCTTATTCGTGCCATGCGCAGCGGCATTCGTGAATTCATCAAGTACCCGGTGGATGAAAACGATTTTCGCGCCGCCATCATTCGGACGGCCATGCGTTCCAGCCTAGGAGAAGATGAGGGGGAGAAGGGTAAAATATTAACTGTGCTTGGCAGTAAGTCCGGCATGGGAGTGACGTCTCTGGCTGTGAATTTGGCTTCGATTTTGAACGCGCGTAATCCCGGTAGCACCATTCTTGTCGATTTGCGTCGTCCTGGTGGAGAGACCCCGTATTTTCTGGATCTGAAGTATGAATACACCTGGGGTGAATTGGTCGAAGACATTTCCCGTCTGGATGGGATCTACCTTCGTAGCGTGGTGGCCGAGCATGAATCCGGCCTGCACGTATTGCCCGGTCCTTCCGGTTTTGAGCGTCCTGATCCTCATTCCCTGTTCCTTATTCTGGAGCAGCTTCGTAGTAATTATGAGCATGTGATCGTTGATACTGCATATCCCCATGACGAAGTGCTTCCCAAGGAAGTGGAACAGGCTGATTTCATTCTCATCGCATTGCAATTGAGCTTGCCGTGTCTCGCCCGGACTTCTCGTCTGATGGATTCCATTCGTAGTCAGGACCCGGATAGTGAACGGCGTATGAAGCTCGTTGCCAATCGCGTGGCAAAGAATTCGACCATTGGTGTGAGCGAAGCCATGGAAGTGCTGGACCGCGAAATTGTCTGGGTGATTCCTGAAGACAGTGATTCCTCTTTGTCTGCTATTAATCAAGGCACACCTCTGGTTTTGGCTTACCCCAAGTCTCCTGCCACCAAGGCCATTCAGGGCATGGTGACAACTTTGGTCCCCGCACCCAAGAAGGCCAAGAAGGGATTTTCTTTGCCGTTCGCTTCTTTCTTTAAAAAGAAGAACAAGGATGATGATCATCTTGCAGGAGCGTCCTTATGAACCTCGCAGATCGATTGAATAGAAATGCCGCCAAGCGTGGCTCTGTTGCCGTAGATAAGGGTAAGGCTCACGGTAAGGCTGTCTCTTCGTCTATTTCCAAGACTGAGGCGCAGGAACATTACTTTGATATCAAGACTCGCATTCATGATCGTCTTATAGACATGATCGATCTTTCGTTGTTGGATTCCCTGAGCGAAATGGAAATGCGGTCGGAAATCGCCAAGGTTACCGAAGGGCTGCTTTGGGAAGAATTTCAGAATGCGCCGTTGAATCTGGCTGAACGCAAGCGGATGCTGGCCGAAATCCAGGATGAGGTCATTGGCCTCGGTCCTCTGGAGCCTTTTGTTCAGGATCCTACGGTTAACGATATTTTGGTCAACGGCTACAAGCAGATTTATGTTGAGCGTTCGGGTAAGTTGGAATTGACCCCAGCTCGTTTCAAGGATGACGATCATTTGCGCAAGATTATTGACCGAATCGTGTCCTTGGTGGGACGTCGTATTGATGAGTCCCAACCTTTGTGTGACGCCCGTTTGCTGGATGGTTCCCGTGTTAATGCTGTTATCCCGCCGCTGGCTATTGATGGTCCTTCTCTGTCCATTCGTAAGTTTTCCAAGGACCCGCTGGAAGTTGCTGACCTGATTGGATTCAATTCCCTGACTCCGCAGATGGCCCAGTTGATGGAAGGTATTGTCAAAACTCAACTCAACGTACTTATTTCCGGAGGTACCGGTTCCGGTAAAACTACATTGCTTAACTGCCTGTCGCGCAACGTTCCCGAGGATGAACGAGTTGTTACCATTGAAGATGCGGCCGAATTGCAACTGAAGCAGGCGCACGTGGTCCGGTTGGAGACCCGGCCGGCCAATATCGAAGGCAAAGGTGAAATCACCATGCGTGATTTGGTCAAGAACTGTCTGCGCATGCGCCCTGATCGCATCATCGTTGGTGAGGTTCGTTCCTCAGAGGCTTTGGATATGCTCCAAGCCATGAACACCGGTCATGATGGCTCCCTGACGACTATTCACGCCAATACGCCGCGTGACGCCCTGATGCGTCTGGAAACCATGATTTCCATGGCCGGATTGAGTCTTTCTCCCATATCAATGAAGCGGTATATTTCTTCGGCCATCGACGTCATCATTCAGGCAACTCGTTTGGTGGACGGTACCAGAAAGGTCATCTCCATTCAGGAGGTCACAGGCATGGAGGGTGAGATGATCACCATGCAGGAAATTTTCGCCTATGATCAGACCGGCGTCAGCAAGGATGGCAAGGTGGAAGGGCGTTTTACGGCTCGCGGTATTCGTCCCAAGTTTGCGGACAAATTGGAGCGTATGGGATTTTCTTTCCCCACGGATATGTTCCATGTGGCTCCCAAGCCCATGAGGAAGGAGTAAACCATGCAGTTGACTCTTATCATTAGCGGCGTGGCCGTACTTATTATTTTTTTGCTTGTCATGGGTGTAAGTTCTCTCATGCAATCGGGGGCGGACAAGGCTGATCAGAAGATTAAGAGCCGACTCAAAGCTCTGGCCCTGACCGATGCGAATGCAGAAAATATTGATCTGGTCCTTCGTGAAGCGGCCATGAGTGAGGTTCCCTGGTTTAATCGTTTGCTCGAAAAGATGCGTTGGGCGTCCAGCCTCGAAAATCTCATTTATCAGGCGGACGCAAAGGGAACGGCTGGTATTTATTTGTTGGTTTGCGCCTTGCTCGCTGTGATCGGGGTCTATGCCGGCAGTTTCTCCGGTAGATGGTTGGTCAGCATTGTAGCTGGTTCTTTGCTTGGATATTTCCCGATCATGCGGCTGAAGGGCATGAAGAGAAAACGCATGAATCGTTTTCAGAAGCAACTGCCAGAAGCCCTTGATCTCATGGCCCGTGCGCTCAAGGCTGGACATACTTTTGGCGGTGGCATGCGCATGGTCGCGGATGAATTCGATGCGCCCATCGGTCCCGAGTTCGGTCAGACTTTGGACGAGATTAACTACGGCATGGACGTGGACAGAGCTTTGCTCAGTCTTCAGAGTCGGGTGGACTGCACTGATCTCAAGTTTTTCATTGTTTCCGTGAATATCCAGCGTGAAACCGGTGGAAATCTCGCCGAAATCATAGCCAAGATCGCGGAACTGGTGCGGGAGCGATTTGCCTTGTTCGGCAAGATTAAGGTGCTTTCCGCTGAAGGACGAGTGTCTGCATATATTCTGACTTCGTTGCCTTTCCTTCTGACTGGTATTCTGTTTCTGATCAATCCCGATTACGTCAGTCTTTTGTGGAAGCGTGAACTCGGTCAAAACATGGTTTGGACCGCATCTATTTCCGTTGTCATGGGTATCCTTGTTATCCGCAAGATTATTAAGATCAAGGTCTAGGAGGTCGTCATGAGTGAAGCACAATTGATTCCTCTGTTCGCGGCAGGCCTTGCCTTTGTTTCTGTCCTCCTGGGCGGTTACGGTCTTATCGGTTATTTGAGTGGAGCTAATGATACGGCTAAACTCAAGGAACGGGTTTCCGGGAATTCGGTCAAGCGATCTGAAGCATTGACTGCACCTTTGACCTCTATACTGGGTAATCTTGTGAACTTCTTTGGTCGTTTGGGTTCCAAGATTGGACCGACCGAAGTCGAAGATATTGACAAGAATCGTATGCGGCTGATTCAGGCCGGGATGCGTGCGCCTGATTCCTATAAGATATTTCAGGGCATCAAGGGATGTTTGGCTCTTGGTTTGGCTGGCGGATTTTTGTTCTTCCGCTTCCTTTTGTCGCCGGACATGAGCGTTGTTGCAACGGCCTTTTTCACCGTTTTGTTGGCGACTATCGGGGTCTATGGGCCTGAATATTGGCTGACCAAGAAGATTGCTCGGCGCAAGCTGACAGTGTCCGACGAATTGCCAGATGCTCTGGATCTTCTCGTGGTTTGTGTTGAATCCGGTATGGGCCTTGATCAGGCCATTGACCGGGTCTGTCATGAACTCAGACGTTCAGGTCCGATCATTAGTTCCGAATTCAAACTCCTGACATTGGAACTTCGTGCAGGTAAGGCTCGCACCGAGGCGCTTCGCTCTTTGGCTGAACGAGTCGGCATGGATGATCTGAACAGTTTGACTTCATTGCTTATTCAGGCGGACGCTTTCGGTATCAGCGTTGGCCGTACCCTGCGGGTCTACTCGGACGCCATGCGCGTCAAGCGCTCTCAACGCGCCGAGGAAAAGGCCGCCAAGATGCCGGTGCTGCTGCTTCTTCCCTTGATTGCGTTCATCCTTCCCGCTTTGTTCGTGACGATCCTCGGACCTGCGGTAATTATGAGCATGGATATGTTCTCAGCGATGAACCATTAGGCGTAACAAGCCAAGGAGAATTCCTATGTATAAGATTACTATCATTACCATGACACTCATTGCCGGATTGATTTTTTCCGGTTGCGCGGTCAAGTCTCAAGACGACATGACTTTTGATGAACTGGCTTACGGCGAGGAAAGTTCAGTCAAGTTGACCAGCGAACAACATGAGCAGGTGGGAGATGGATATATCCGTCGTGCCAAGCCGGAAATGGCACTCATGCATTACAACAAGGCTATCGAATTGGACGAAAACAATCTCGACGTCCGCGTGAAGCGAGGCCACATGTTGGTGACGGAAGGATTGGATGAGCAGGCTTTGGCCGAGTTTAACAACGTATTGGAACGAAACAGCGACCATGCCATTGCTAATGAGGCTGCTGGCGGTGTCTACTTCCGTGCTGGGTTGTTTGACGAAGCTCAGACCTATCTGGAAAAAGCCGTGAAACTTAATCCCATGCTTTGGAAGGCGCATAACTATCTGGGCATTCTCATGGATCGGGATGCAGAGTATGACATGGCTGCCAAATATTTTGCCCGCGCTCTTGAACTGCACCAGGGCAATGGGACCGATGAAATTTACAACAATCTTGGTGTGGTTCATATCGCTCGCAAACAGTATGGGCAGGCAATCGAGTCTTTCCGTCTGGCCTTGAAGTCCGGTGGTGTCTCTGTGCGTACTTACAATAATCTCGGGTTGGCATTGACCCGCCTCGGGCGACTGGATGAAGCTTTGGAATCCTTCAAGTATGCAGGTGGAGAGGCCAAGGCTTACAATAATCTTGGGTATGTCCTTTTGACCGATAATGAGCCGGGTAAGGCCGTTCCCTATTTTGAGATGGCTCTTGAGCTTTCTCCAACATATTACGTCAAGGCTGCCGACAACCTGAAGCGTGCCCGCCTCGCGGCTCGTTTTCAGAAGAATGGCACCAAGACACAATTAAGCGGTTCCACCCCGAACCCGCTGCTTCGTCAGTCTTTCCCCGACACGAAGCAGCTCCCCGGCGGGCCTGCGGCATCTCCCGCGTCCGCAGGCTCGCCACTTCCTTCCGTTGATATCCAGAAGGTATCACTGGAGGAGACGAGTGCCGGGGTCAACGATATACGAAGTGCGTCATATGGTTTGCATGTCAGTTCCTGGCGTGATGACACCAGTGCTTTTGAACACTGTGCGACGTTGCGCAAGCAAGGATTCGACACTTGGATCAACCAGGTGGACCTCGGTGAAAAGGGCATATGGTATCGTGTTTTGGTGGGTAATTTCGCTTCCATCAACGATGCCAAAAATGAACGGTCTGACGTTCTCGCCATCTTGAGCCTTGAAAGAGCTCCTGTGTTTGAAAGAATTACCCCCAAGCCGGATGGGTCGCATTTGTAAGAAGAGAAAAGCGTGAATATGAGATCGGACATGATGTGAGAATCGTGAAAAAAAGAGAAACACAACGCACCCCGGTCGGGCAGGAGCATCCTGACCGGTCCGGGGTGTATCCTTTTAATCGTAACCTTTCTTTTTCAAGCGGATTTCACTATATTCCTTTTGGAAATATGACATCAATCAGGGACCTGAGCCAATTGGGGAGACACGACTTGGCAACAGAGAATACCACCCGTTTTCGCGTTCTCGCTGTGGATCATGACGAATCCATGCTCACGCTCTATCGTGATGTTCTTTGCTATGAGAGCGAGGAACCTTCGGCGTTGGAAGCTTTGTTCAATGATGATGCACAACTTCCATCACGCGAAGAGATAGATGCGGAAGCGATCAAACCCGTATTTGAAGTCGTGCAGGCTTCTACGCCAAGAGAAGGGCTGACCGCTATGATGCATGCTCAGGAGCGGGGAAAGCCTTTTACTATTGCCCTCATCGACATTCAGTTATCAACAGAGGAAGATTGTTTGGCAGGTCTGGACCTGGCTGCACATATTCGTGCCATGGATTCCAATTTGGAGATAGTCCTGCTGTCGGCCAAGCATCATATCCCTTTGAAAGAAATTAATCGGCGCGTCCCTCCGCCAGAAAAATTGCTTTTTGTTCAAAAACCTTTCCGTTCACCGGAACTCAAGCAGATTGCCATGTCTCTTTGTTCCAAGTGGGATGTGGAAAATCGGTTGCGTGATCTGAATGAGACATTGGCTGTCAAAGTTGAGGCCCGGACCTCGGAATTGAATGCGGCCAACCGTCGATTGAGATTGGATATTTCCAAACGCGCTGCCGTGCTCAGGCAATTGCAAGCCAGTGAAAAGAGATACCGGCTGCTGTTTGAGAAAGATATTACCGGTAACTTTGCAGCAGATAGTGATGGTTTGATTCTTGATTGCAATGTTGCATTTGCAGACCTCTTTGATTTCATTTCACCACAGGATGCGCATGGCGTAAATATTTTCAACGTGTGGGAGCGCATGGGGGCTTCTGAATCCTTACGTGATCTTCTTGCCGGACTTGGAAGGCTCTCCAATCATGAAGTTGTTTTTCGTCACGGTGTTTTGCGAAGACATCTTCTTGTGAGTTGCGATACGGTTTTGGATGCCGAGGGAAATACTCAAGAGTATCGAGGGTATATATTTGATATATCCGAGCCGAAACGACTGGAAGAACAGCTCCGTCAATCGCAGAAGATGGAAGCTCTTGGGACGCTGGCTGGTGGTATTGCACACGATTTTAATAATATCCTTGGCGTTATTCTTGGTTACGCGGAGATTATTGAATCGAGTGCCGAGCCGGAGTCTGGTTTGGATAGGCGTATCAAGGAAGTTTCTCGTGCAGGCAGGCGCGCGCGAGACCTTGTTACTCAGATTCTTAATTTTTCTCGTCAAGGTCCGCAGGAGCGTCACGCCATGATGCTTGCGCCGCTTATCAAGGAAGCCCTCAAGCTTCTTCGTTCCTCGGTCCCTACCAATGTTGAGATTATTTCTCGTATGGAGACTGCTCAGGATAATGTTATGGCGGACCCGACGCAGATACATCAGATTATGCTTAATCTGTGCGGTAATGCTGCTTTTGCCATGCAAGGGACTGGTGGGACGTTGACCGTTACCATGGCAGATGTTTCAAGCGCAGATGAAGTCGTGCCGCCGGAAGATTTGGGTAAACCGGAGCGTTTTTTACGATTGACTGTGGCTGATACCGGGCCTGGGATTGATCCGGCTGTGATTGATCGGGTCTTTGATCCTTTCTTTACTACCAAAAAGCAGGGCGAAGGGACTGGAATGGGGTTGGCCATGGTGCATGGCATTGTTAAACGACATGATGGATACCTTGAATTGGAAAATAGGCCGGGCCATGGTGCCACTTTTCATGTTTTTCTGCCTAAGAATTCCGAAATTGGTCGCACGGACGTTGATGCTCCTGTTGATCTCGTGTTTCGTGAGGGGCGTATTTTGTTTGTGGATGACGAGAAGCCGCTTGTCGATATCGGGCGGGAGATGCTTGAGTCTTGTGGTTTTGAAGTTGTTACTCGTACATCGAGTATTGAGGCTTTGGAGGCCTTTAAGTATAAAGCAAACGACTTTGATTTAGTGATAACCGATCAAACCATGCCGAATATGACAGGTATGGAGTTTGCTCGGGAAGTACTTAAGTTGCGGCCGAATATTCCTATTATTTTGTGTACAGGTTTTTCAGATGCTGTTTCGTATGATCGGTTGCGGGATGTGGGGATTGGGGATTTCATTATGAAGCCGATATTGAAGCATGACCTTATGGCGGCTATTAGTCGTTTGTTGGCGAAAGAATAAAGACAGAAATAAGGAAGGGCCGCTTTGGAAGCGGCCTTTTTATTTGAAATACGCGCCTTCGGCGAGAGTCATTGTTGGGGTGCTGGAGCACCCAACGTTTTCCATGCCCTGCCGGGCGGGCCTCCTTTTTTGGCAGCGCCCAAAAAAGGAGCAAAAAAGGTCGCTTGCGCTAGCTTGGCCGCCCCCATGATTGGCGGTAAGAATCTGATCCAATCGAGTCGGCTCCACCCTGTCAAAAGTATAAGCCCTGTCTCTCCCGTCATTCTTCAGTTTAAGACAAATTATCTGATCCCCTGATTAGAGCCGCCTCCTTCGATTGGTCAGTTTCTAAGCCGCCGATCAAGGGCTGGGATCGGTCTTCGTCTGGTTGGGCGGGGAAGAAATCGTCTTCGGAGGGAGAGCGGTGTTGGGGTGCTGGAGCACCCCAAGGCCCTCTACTGTGAGCGAAGAGCTGATTCAGTTTGTTTTTGATTGGGAAAAAGAATCTTTGAGGGAAAGATAGCATTGAAATGTTAATTGTTCATGGTTGTCGAAGAGTCTGAGTTAAAAAAGGGGATGAAATAAGATTCAAAAATTAAGTATGATTATCGAAGAACCTGGAATCAAAGATGAGCACCTACAACGAGCAGGCCCTTACATCGACGGGCAATTGATAGCGAACCTTAGAGCCTGTCCCGCGCGGCGGAGCGTAGCCCGACCGAGTCTGTGTCACAGACAATCCTGTCGGGCAGTGGAGCAGCGTACAGGCTCTTAGGTTCGTTATTAGGCTCACACCGAAAAGGCGTTTTTTGCCTCCTTTTTTTCGCCTCAAAAAAAGCAGGTCGCCGTAAAGGCGAAACCTTTGAAACAATACCGTTTGCACTTTCACTGCGGATGCACGCAACGCCCACCAAAAAGATAAGCACCTCTTTCCTTCTTCTTCTTCTTCTTCTTCTTCACTATCTTTTTTCCGGTCAGTTTTTAAATTTTCTGTCTGTTGGAAAAAGAAGGTGCCTTTGAATGTAAAATACTGTTGAGGCGTTAACTTCTAAAAAATATTTATGGTTATCGAAGAACCTGGAATCAAAGATGAGCACCTACACCGTGAAGCCCCTTACGGCGACGAACAATTGATAGCGAACCTTAGAGCCTGTCCAGCGCGGCGAAACGTAGCCCGACCGAGTCTGTACCACAGACAATTCTGTCGGGCAGTAAAGCCGCGTACAGGGTCTTAGGTCCGTTATCAGGCACACAGCGAAGAAGGCGTTTTTTGCCTCCTTTTTTTCGCCTCAAAAAAAGCAGGTCGCCTTAAAGGCGAAACCTTTGAAACAATACCGTTTGCACTTTCACTGCGGATACACGCAACGCCCACCCAAAAAGCCAGTGAGCAATCTCACTGGCTTTCTTTTTTCCATTAAACCGTCGTCAATATTTAATACATCAACCCCGGCAGGAAGAGAATAATCTGCGGGAAGATGAACAACAAGGCGATGCCGAGAATAATAGCCGCCATGAAAGGGAGAATCCCTTTGAATATTTCTTCCAGTGTGACGGATGGCGCGATTTTCTGACACATCCCATACACGACATACACATTAATCCCTACAGGCGGCGTGATAACTCCCATCTCGGTGACAAGCACTATAATGATGCCGAACCAGATAGGGTCATATCCCATTTCAGTGACCACCGGGAAAAACACCGGGATGGTTAGCATGATCAACGCGAGTGAGTCCATGAAACACCCACCGATGAAGTAAATCAGAATGATCGCTCCCATAATGGCGAACGGCGGCATGTCGAATGCAGACACCCAGTTGGCAATGTCAAACGGGATGCGGGTCACGGCAAGGAATTTGCCGAATACGACAGCCCCCGCGATGAGGACCAATACCATGCAGGAGGTCCGTAGTGTCTCGTTGAGCGAATTGACAAACGCCTTCCATGAAAGCTGACGTTTGACGACAGCCAGCGCGAGTACGCCGATAACTCCGATGGATGCGGCCTCGGTGGGCGTGAAAAGCCCCCAGAACAACCCGCCGATAACCAGCGCGAAGATGAGCAGGGTATCAATAAGATTGAGAAGCGATTTGAACTTTTCGCTCCAAGTGAAGGGGGTACCTTTGGGGCCGAGGTCCGGGTTGATCTTACACTGAAGGTAAATGCCGACCACAAACAGTGCGGTAAGCAGGATGGCCGGTAAAATGCCGGATACAAACAGTGCGCCGATGGATTGTTCGGTCAGGACTCCATAGATGATAAGAACGACAGAAGGCGGCATAATCATGCCCAGTCCTCCACCGGACGCTACGGATGCGGTCGCCAAGGAGTTGGCATACCCATAGCGTTTCATTTCGGGGATGCCCACGGTGGACATGGTGGCAGCTGTGGCCGGACTTGAACCGCAGACCGCTCCGAATGCAGTGCAGGCCGAGACCGTGGCCATGGCGAGACCGCCACGAGTGTTGCCGAGGAATCTGTATGCGGTGTCGTACAGTCGTTTCGAAATACCGCAGTTAAAGGCTATTTGGCCCATGAGGATGAAGAGCGGGATAGTCGAGAGTTCATAGGAAGCAAATGCGTCGTACACGTTGCGGCTCATGAGATTCAGGCCACCCTTCCACGAGGTGAGGAGCGAAAATCCGATAAAGCCCACGAGCATCATGACAAATGCGACGGGCATACGGGTCATGAACAGGAAAACCATGACGATGATGCCGATGATTCCGGCAGTGGTCGGATCCATGATTATCCCTCGCTCTTCTTGAAGAAATTGAGAATGTCCACGGCAAGACAGAGCGCGTAGATAAAGAAGCCGAAGGACAGGACGTAGACCACGTAGTATTCAGGCAATTCGAGATTCATGGAAACTTCGCCTGATTCGGCAAGAGTCCCGGCGTACAGGAACATGCGCCAAGTAATGATGGACACCAAGGCCAATGTGGCGAGAGTGGTGATGAACTTGACGCGATCACGTACCTTTTTGGAGAAGCGACGAATCAGGATTTCGACTCCGATGTGGCTTTTTTGATAGTGCGTATATGGCAGGGCGAATCCCACGGCAATGACGCCGAGTATGGAGACAATTTCCTCACACCCGAAAATCGGGGTGTTGAATGCGCCGCGCAGGAACACATCAGTTCCTGTCATGACGGCCATACCTGCCAGACAGATCGCGGCAATGGTTCGCATGATCTTTTCTGTCAGGCCGAGCGGCCCTCGTGCTTCTTCCATCTCATAATCCTTTGTGTCGAAAGCGTACGGCAGAACAGCCCGGAAGACTGTTCTGCCGTGATATCTATTTCAGTGTTGATTGAGTAAATTCCAGAATGGCCTTGCCATCAAGACCCTTTTCCGTTGTTTCAGTGACATATCCGTCTAGAACAGGTTTGGCCGCCACGATCCATGCTTCGGATTCTTCGGCGGACAGTTCCATGATTTCGCCGCCCTGATCCATGAAGAACTGGCGTCCGGCAGCATCAGCTTCATCCCATGCCGCAGCGTGTTTGATGGCCCATTCTTCGTTGATTTCACGAATGACCTGCTGAGAGTTGGCATCAATGGCTGCCCATTTGTCCTTGTTCATGACAATGAAAAATACCGTGGTGTAGGCAACGCTAAATGAATCAGTGCCGTACTTGCAGACTTCGCCGAGCTTGAAGGATTTGTTGGACTCAATGGGATGCATGCTTCCGTCAACAACGCCTTTTTGCAGGAGTTGGTAGTTTTCGGGCATGGGCTTGGCTACAGGAGTGCCGCCCAACGCTTTGACTAACTTGGCGGAGTTGCCGGTGGCACGAATTTTTTCGCCTTTGATGTCGGCCAGTGTTTTGACTGGTTTTTGAACTGTGAACAACAGGCCGGGACCGTGTCCGTTGAAGTACATGACTTCCACGTCACTGAGTTCGGCTGGCTTGAATTCTTTATAGACAGCATTGGCCGTTGTCGTGGCTTGCGCTGCGGAGGTGTAACCCAGAGGAAGATCAACGGCTGCCATGACCGGGAAGCGACCGCGTGAGTATGCGAGACAGGATAACCCAACATCGGACATGCCTTCCACAACGCCGTCATAACACTGTTTGGCCTTGGTCAGGGTGCCGCCGGGGTAGTACTCGACAACCACTTTGCCGTCGGTTCTTTTTCCCACTTCCTGACACCACGCTTCAGCCAGCTTGGACTGGTGGTTGGTGGTCGGGAAGAAATTGGAGTAGGTCAGCTTGGTTTCGGCTTGACCTATGGTCGGCAGGGCAACGCACAGCACAGCTACGGCCATGAATGTTGTCAGCAGTTTTTTCATTGTTTCCTCCGGGAATTTGCTCGGTTCCGAGGAAGGGCTTTCGCCCCACCCTTGTATAATGAGCCTGCGGTCACGCCATATGACACGCAGGCCTGAAGCCCCCTATGGACTTTTTGTCATTTCGGTCTGGATGAATTCGACCACGGCATCGCCATGGACTTTTTTGCCTTGCTTGGAGTCGATATAGCCGTCGATGACAGGTTTGGCTGCCGCGACCCATTTGGCAGCTTCTGCGGTGTCGAGTTCTGTGAACACACCACCTTTTTCCGTGAAGAACGCCTTGCCTGCGGCATCGGCGTCATCCCACGCCTGACCGTGTTTGACAGACCATTCTGCATTGATTTCCTGAATGGTTTTTTGGGTTGCAGGATCGAGTTCGGACCATTTGTCCTTGTTCATGACCACGAAGAACGTGGTGGTGTAGGCAACAGGAATGGACACAGTGCAATGTTTGACCACTTCGGCTAGCTTCCAGCCCTTATTGGATTCTATGGGGTTCATGGATCCATCGACAACGCCTTTTTGCAGGGATTGGTATGCCGTGGGCATGGGCTGCGCTACGGGGCTGCCGCCAAGGGCTTTGACCAATTTGGCAGAGTTGCCCGTGGAGCGGATTTTTTCACCCTTGATGTCATCCAGAGTGGCAACGGTTTTTTCAGTAGTAAAGAGCAGACCCGGACCATGGGCATGGAAATACATGGGCTGTACATCGCGGAATTCTCGGGGAGTGAACTGAGTGTATACTGCGTTGGCGATAGCCGTGGCCTGAGTGCCGGTCTCGTAACCGAGCGGCAGGTCCACGGCAGCCATGACCGGGAAGCGGCCGCGGGAGTATGCAAGTACGGACATACCGATGTCGGAGATACCCTCAACAGTGCCGTCGTAACACTGCTTGGCCTTGGAGAGAGTGCCGCCGGGGTAGTAGTCGATGACGACCGCGCCGTTGGTACGGGTTTCAACTTCCTTGCACCACTGTTCGGCCAGCTTGGACTGGATATGGGTGGGCGGGAAGAAGTTGGAGTAGCTCAACCGGACGGTTTCGGCGCAGGCCATGGATGCCAGCCCGAAAGTCAACAGAAAGAGGGCGGTCAGCGTCAGCAGTTTTTTCATGATGTGTCTCGTTTGTATAAAATGATATTTGAACAGGAACGACTACCCGATGTGTTCCTGTCTGGTTCCGTTTCGTACGGCCATGGCGATGGCGTTTTCCCGAACATCCTCAAGGGAGAGTTCTTCAGCACCCAATGCGTGGTGAATGAGATATCCTTCGAAAAGAGCCGTGTTGAGAGCGCCTATTTTTTCCGGTGGGAAATCTGTCTCTACATGGTCGCGCACCAGATCGGCGAAGACCTTGTTGGAGAGCCGGTAATCGGATTTGTTCATGAGTTTGCGGACAGGCTCGTTGGTCGCCGAATAGACGGTGAACTCCAGAAAAATGGCTGACCAATCCTTGTCGCGGACAATGGTTTCCAGGAAATCCCAGATAATGTTCATGGCTTGTTCGAGATTTTCCGCTGTGCGAACTTTGCCATGGCGGGTGGCACGGTATTGCTTGAATTTTCGTTCCACGATTTGCAGGAACAGTTCGTCCTTGGAATTCCAATGACGGTAAAAGCTTCCCTTGGCATACCCCGCATTGTCGGTGATTTCTGCCACAGAGGTTGACGCAAACCCTTTGGAACCAAACAACTCAACGGCTGAGTCCATCAGTTCCTGCATGGTCTGTTGGGATTTTTCCTGTTGTTTTTTTGCCATGTCCGTATCGTTTGTTTGTCGATATTATTGACGATAAAAAGTGACTTTCGGTCAAATTGTGACCTTTGGTCGAAAAGTGACCATTGGTCACTTTTCGAAAAAAACAGCTAGCACGCGTGTTTTGAAGTGTCAAGACGGGAGTGGCGTTTGGTCAGGAAATTACGAACAAGTCAGGCCGTTTTTTTACGGGCAATTAATGTGCGTGCATTTCCTTGTTCAGAAAGTCGAAGCTTTGGTCGTGGTCGACAAGATAGGCGTCCAGCGCAGGCTGGCCGATGAGTTGTGTCGGTGAAAGCGGGATAGGACAGACATCGTGTCGAGCCATGAGTGGTGATGAGGTATCCCATTCACTGTTCTCAACGACTTTGTTCATGATAATGCGGGATAGGCCCATACCCATTTCCTCAAGAGTGGTGTCAATGCGTTCGGCCTCGGCAAAGGAAAGACGGTCCGGGTTGACCACAAGATTGATCGAGCAGCGTGATGAGTCTTGAAAGATGTCACGTAATTCTGTGAAGTATTTTTGCTGTTGATCGAGTTTGGTTGTGATTTTGTCACATTCGATTTCCTTGGTACCGAGCTGGATTTTGGTGATGATCTTTTTCTTTTCCAGAATCTCGCACCGAAGGGCCAAGAGTTGTTCCAGCCAAACCAGAGACAGCGATGGCAAATTGAAAAATTTCGTGGTTAAGGCGGTTGGAGGCATGTCAAAGACGATGACATCCGCGTCAGTGTGTTTTTTGCGGTAATGCTGAAAGGCGAGCAGGAGCGCGTATTCCTCGATGCCGGGGGAATGTTTGACCACGTTGAGGTGCTTTTCGAGATTGAAGGCAGTCTGGTACGCGTAATTGGCCCGAATCTGGTCTTCTACACCCTTGAGATATTGCTTGATCCATTCGTCGATGTCGGCCTGCGCAACGCGCAGGTTCGGTGCGACTTGTATAGGCTTGCCCGTGAACTTTGTGTCGAAGATGTCAGCTTGGTTGTGCGCGGGATCAAGGGAAACCAGCAAAACCTTTTTGCCGGTCCGAGCTAGATGCAGGGCAGACAGGGAAGATGTTGTGGATTTGCCGACTCCGCCTTTGCCTGCGTGGAAATAATAGTGTTGATTCGACATTGGTGGCTCCGGCTAAAAGGCGTCAAACATGGAAAAGAGGTCGGCCAGCGGGTCGTTGGCCGTGCATACGCGGTTGGTCATGATGGTCAGTTCCTGTTCCATTTCCGGCAGGAGTTCCAGTGATATATGCATGGGCGGGGCCTGCATGCCCACAAATGCGCCAAGGGTCAGCAGACTGAAAATGTTTTCCAGTTCCCGTGTCTCCCATTCAAGCCGTTCCGTGGCTTTGCAACGGTGTACTTCGTCTGCAAAACGGTATGCTTTTTTTATGGCCTCAATGGCTTTTTTGCAGTGATTTTTCATGTTTTTTATGCGTCACCGGTTACACGGAACAGACGCATTTCCTGCGTAATTCGTTTTTCTGACGGGAAATAATAATACACGGCATACAATGAAGCCAGAAATGCTCCAGCGAAATGGAAGATGGTGACTCCTGTTACATAGCCAATGGCTGCGGCAAAGGGTGCAGCCAGCGCAATGGTCATGAGGTTCAACTGAAATGCGCGGAAGGGTGTTGCCTCGACGTTTTTTTGTCCTTCAACCGAGCGGACGAAACGGACCCTGTAGAGTAGGGGAAGCGCCACGGCCAGAGCGATTGCCGCGATGAAGACGATGGGACCGATGATGGCCGCTGTATTGTTTGGCATCTGCGGGGCCAGCCCGGCCTGTCGGCAGGCAGCCCAAATGCCGAAAATGATGAGTGCAGGAACAAGCATCATCAGGTAACGGCGAAAAAGTGTTTTTCGCAGGGGAGTGTGATCCGGTGCGTAAGCCATGGTGAATCCTCATGAGCCCCGGCCGAACGTGTGTCCGACCGGGGGGATGATGGTTTTTACGGCGTGTCAGTTGCCGGAGTGGAGGCGTCGGTCTTGAAGAACTTGATCAGTCCTTCGCCAACGACCCAGATGGAAACTGCCAGTACAAGCAGGTTCAGAGACTGCAACAGAATGTTGCCTTTATCCATGTACATGCCCTGATTGATGAGGATGGCCCATACGGTCATTGCGCCAAGGAATATGGCGGGAATACCGGAAATGAGCCAACTCAGTCCACCACGCCCTTTAAGGTACACGGTAACAGTCGTCAGGACGAGTGCGGCCAGAATTTGGTTGATGCAACCGAATAGGGGCCACAGAGCCAGAGCGCCCTTGCCGTTACCACCGGACGAAAATGCCAGACAACCGGCCAGGAAGACGGCTACGGCAGTGGATACATACTTGTTATTGAAGATCTTGATGGGAGTGCCGCTGAACAGTTCGGTCAGAGCATAGCGCTCGATACGGGTCGCGGTGTCCATGGTGGTGCCGGCAAAAGAGGCCACGAATACACCCATGACGGCCAGGGCGACGCTGTGAGGAATGCCCGCTGCTTCGATCATGTTGGCTGCGCCGTAAACAAAGGCTGCAACTTTGGAACCCAATCCTTTGGCTGCTGCCCATGAGGAATAGTGGGATGACCATGCGTCGATGCCTGTCAGGGTCGCACCGTCGGCGGTATTATAGCCGAGACCGATACCAGCTGCCACGGCCACGATGACCAGTGTGGACAGAGTAGCTTCCGTCAGCATGGAACCATAACCGACAAACAGGGCGTCTTCTTCATTGGAGACCTGTTTGGCTGTGGTGCCTGAGGAGACCAGAGAGTGGAAACCGGAGATTGCACCGCAGGCAATGGTAATGAACAGGAAGGGCAGCATCGGCGGCGCACCTTCAGGAGCAGCCTGCACAGCCGGAGCAATGATGTGAAGCTGGGCACCAGAGAAGGTCGCGGCAAATACGCCGACAACCATCAGAGCCAGAGCCACGATGAGCTGATGAGAGTTGATGAAATCACGTGGTTGCAACAGCGTGGTCACAGGCAGCGTGGATGCGATAAAGGCATAGATGAGCAACAGAATGGTCCATGTGCCGGTAGGCGGCATGCCACCAATCATGGGCATTTTGATTGGAGCGTACACACCGATGACGACGGTCACGTACATGGCGATCAAGGCGATGATCGACCAAGTCATGGCGTTGCCGCCGCGTTTGTAGATGATGTAACCGAGCACCATGGCGATGGGTACTTCTAGCCATACAGGCAGGACTGATGCCGGGAACATGTTGAAGATAACCGCGATGACCAGACCGAAAATGGCGGTGATGATGAGCAGGTCAAGGAATACGACGATGAAGAAGAACAACTTGGTGCGCGGGTTGATATATTTTGATGTAATTTCAGATACTGATTTGCCTTGGTTGCGCATGGACAGGATCAGCGCACCGAAGTCATGCACTGCACCCATCATGATGGAACCGACAAAAATCCAGATCATAGCCGGGACCCAGCCCCAGATGACCGCGATGGCCGGACCGACAATGGGACCGGTGCCTGCGATGGATGTGAAGTGATGTCCAAAAATGATTTCCTTTTTGGTCGGGACGTAGTCGACCCCGTCTTCCATTTCTACGGACGGGACCGGATTGGCACCCGATAGAGCGAAAATTTTCTTTCCGATGTAACGACCATACAGGCGATACATTATGATGTATCCGCCAAAGGCCACCAGCATCATGAGCATGGCATCCATAGACCTCTCCTTGTGAATCGGTTGAGCTGTTTCCCAGACCCCCCAGTCCGGGATTTGGCGCGTTGAAACACGCCCCCTTTATGACAATGGGGTTCAAGTACTATAGGAGAATAATGGATGTCCTGAGTCTGGGCGGTAATTGCATTTTTCAGGCGTGAATGGTCAAAATGAGCGCCTGAGGTGCATAGGGATCAAGCTACGGCAGTCTCGACGTGAGGAATGGTGAAGGAAACGCGGGTTCCTTTGCCGGGATGACTGATGATGGAGAGCATATGTGACGGTCCGTAAATTTGCTCCAGTCGCTGGTTGCAGTTGCGTACACCGATATGGTCTTCACCGGAGAATTCATTTTCGCTGTTCAGGACACTCCATAGAGTGGCTTCATCCATGCCTATGCCGTCGTCTTCGATGTGGACATGCACGAGACCGTTGTCCCGTCCGATGTTGATGCTGATGGTTCCCCCCTCATCGCGGCCAAGAATGCCATGTTTGACACTGTTTTCTACCAATGGCTGAATAATCAGGGTTGGAACTTCGATGTCTTCTACGCCGTCGTCCAGATTCCATTCACTCTTTACCCGGTCACCAAATCTGGCTTGTTCAATCTCCAGATAGGAACGGACCTGTTCCAATTCCGAACCGATGGGTGCGAAGCCGTCTCCCGCATCAAGATTGCGGCGCATATACATTGCCAGTTCAGACAGGAGCGAACGTGCCCGTTCCGGTTTGGTACGACAGAATGCGCCGATGGTATTCAGGGCGTTAAACAGAAAATGTGGGTTGATCTGGGTTTGTAACCGTCGAATTTCCGCTTTGGCGAGCAGTTGGTTTTTTGTTTGGATCTCCTGCAATTCGAGTTGGGTGGAAAAAAGTCCTGCAAGGCCTTTTGCCAATTCAAAATGGGTGGTGTGTAACGGGATGCCATCGGTTCCGTAAAATTTGAGACAACCTACAATGCGATTCCCTTTACGCATGGGGACAATGACGGCCGATGTGAGTGGGCAGTTCGGATCATCACATCCAATAGCCTCTTTGGAGCGAAGAAAGACGGGTTTGCCTGACAGGATCACTTTTTTGGTGGCGGTGGTTCTTAAAGGTTCGCCGGGGAGATGGTGGTCGTCGCCAATTCCCAGATGCGTCAGGACTTTGGTGTTGCTGGCGATGTCAACGGCGGCGACAGGAACACGTTCCCAGATAATACGGGCGGTTTCCAATGCAGAGGCTTCATCCAAACCGGACCGAAGGTGAGCCACGGTTTTGTTGGCAATGGCCATGATTTGGCTGATACGGCTGGAATCGCGTTTGCTTCGGTATTCAAACAGCAGGTGCAGGGTCTGCACGAACAATACCGCGCCGAATGTGTTTACTGCGATCATTGGCAGGGCGATGACTTTGACCAGATCAACGGCCTGATCAAACGGCTTGGCCATGGTCAGGACCATCAACTGGTGCATGGTTTCACCCCCCAGACCAACAAAGAGCGCAGCCCGCCAGTTGAGGTTGTTGCCCTTGAGGTGGGTGGATACATAGCCAGCTATAATGCCTTCAAGGAAGGTCGCTAACCCGCAGGGGATGGAGCTGAATCCGCCGATATCGATAAGCAATCGATGTCCTCCGGCGATCAGCCCCGCTCCAAAACCGACAATCGGACCGCCGAGCAGTCCGCCGGTGATAACGTAGACACCGCGTAGGTTGGCATATGAATCGAAAACGATGTCGCCGCTATAGGTTCCCATGATGCCCAGCATACCAAACAAGACAGCCAGCATGATTCGATATTTTTTTTCAGGGCGACGGTTTACGCCGAGCTTGCCCAGCGGAGACAACGTCAATACGAACAGGCCAATGGCCATCATGGCACCGAATCGGCCAATGAGTGTGACCAGAAGATCGAGAATATGTTCAAACATGATGTCCCGGTGGCAGGCGGTTTATAAGCCGAGTCGTTTCTTGAATTCTTTGACGCGGCCTCGGCTCAGGGTGACTTCGGTTGAGCCGTCATCGTCAAGGATAAGGCAGTACTTGCCGCCGGTCCACGGTGTGAATTCCCGGACGTGATTCAAGTTGACCACGGTGCTGCGATTGATACGCAGGAAAGGTTGTGAAGCGACCCGTTCCTCTACCTCGTCAAGAGATGTCAGAGCGTGGCAAAGCAGACTTTCGTCAAGCGTGTTGACCATGATTTTGCGTTCTTGCAGTTCAAAGTAAACGATATCTGTAAAATCGATGAATTGAATTCGACCATTTCGTTCCACCGTGAAGCGGGGGAGAGGTCGGTCGCTGGAAACCGTCTTTAGCAGGTCGCCCAACTCTGGCTGGGGGTCAGTTGCCTTATCCTGTTTTTCGAGTATCTCGCGGACTCGTTCAACGCTTTTTTTGAGTCGTTTGGCTGAAACGGGTTTGAGGAGATAGTCCACGGCATTTTTCTCAAAGGCCCGGACCGCGTATTGATCGTAGGCGGTTACAAAAATGAACAAAGGAGGGTTTGGTAGATATCGAGCCTCGCGCAACACATCAAACCCATCGTGGCCCGGCATCTGGATGTCCATGAATACGAGGTCCGGTGATTCATTACGGATGGCCGTCAGTGCTTCGCCAGCGGTTTGTGCCTCCTGAATGTCGAGATCGGGAAAGCTGGCCAGCAGGTAGGCTAACTCGTTGCGGGCCGGGGCCTCGTCGTCGACTATCAGAGTACGTATTTGCATGGCGGCAACAATGGTCCTGAAGTTTTCATTTTTAACGGTGAAAACCCTATTCCAGCCCATGCCTCCCTGTCAATTCCGCCTGTTGTTGGCGGTATTGATCATTTTTTCCAGTATGGATGACTTATATCTTCAAAAGCCGACATGGCTGCGATGGACCCTTCGCCAATGGCCGTGACGATTTGTTGCAGGCCTCCTGTAAGGTCTCCGGCGGCATAAACACGCGGCAGGTTGGTGCGCATGTCGGATTCGACTTTGACGAAGCCGTCTTCTTTGAGTTTCACGCCAAGCGATTGTGCTAGCCCGGTAGAGGCTTCCTGTCCGATAGCGACGAATGCACCGTCCACCGGCATGTCGGTCACCGCGCGTGTCATGAGATTCCGAATCTTGAGATTGTTCACTCGTCGTCCGTCTCCTTCGATTTCTTCGACAACGGTGTTCCAGAGAATGGGAATCTGCTCATGATTGACGGAATCCTGGAGAGGCTTTTGTGCGCGGAATGTGTCGCCTCTATGGATAATAGTGACGTTGACGCCGAGATTTTTAAGGTGAAGGGCATCGGTCAGAGCTGTATTTCCGCCGCCGATAATGGCTACGGATTTTCCCTTGTAGAGATACCCGTCGCAGGAGGCGCAATAATTGATGCCACGGCCAAAATATGTATCTTCACCCACAGCACCAAGTTTGCGGTATGTCGCACCAGTTGTCAGAATGAGAGCTTTGGCGGAGTATACACCTCGACTGGTTGTCACGATGATGGTTTCGCCTTTTTCCAGATCTCCCATTTGGATGGCGTCAACGCTTTCTCCTTCATGTACCGGGACATATTCGCGGGCGTGTTCACTCATGATATCCATGAGTTGTTTGCCGGGAACAGAAACAAAGCCGGGGTAATTTTCGACGACTGGTGTCAATGCGACCTGACCACCGACGATGTGTTTTTCCAGTACTACGGACTTGAGGCCTGCCCGGACTGCGTAAATGCCTGCGGTCAATCCAGCGGGACCTGCGCCAACGATGACGAGGTCGACTTCGCCGGGTTCAATGGTTCCGTATCCAGATGGTGTTTTGCCTTCTTCCATGCCGGGAAGGCTGCCTTCGGCGAGCATGTCCTCTGCGGATTTGAGGTAAACCATTTCAACCACGAATCGTTCTTCCGGCAAGAGCCCCATGACATCATAGGCCCCTTCGTTGAAGAAAGTATGTGGGACAGAACCGACGCCATAGTGCTCAGTGATTTCCGGGTTTTCATTCATTTCGATGCACTCGGCCTTGATCTGGCCGGGCTTGGCTATTGCACACTTGATAGCGGACATGACCTGTCCGGGACAATACGGTCAGGTTGGCGCGACAAAGACTTGAATCAGGCGTTCGTCCTTGAGTTGCTCAAGAAGCGGGGTGGACATGTCAGACAGGCCGCTTTTGCCCAGCGAGGTGAGCATTATAGCAGTGATGAAGGCTTTTCCTTCCTCGCCGATGGGCGCACCTAGAAAGCGAATATGGTAATCGTCGGGATTGACGCACAGGGTGGGAGAAGCGGTTATTCCAAGTGATTTGGCGCGGTCGGAATCCAGTTCATAACCAGTGACCAATATTTTGTCGGTTAATCGAGCCAGATCCCAGCAGAATTTGGCTGTGTAGTCAGAGAATTCGTCGTTTACCCCGGATTGGGTAAAAACTTCCAGTGATACAGTGCCTTGGAGTGTCTTGAATGTTTCGGTCAATTGCTTGCGAACATCGGCAGGCAGGAACCAGTCGTCCTTGGTATCGTCTTTGAACAGCGGAGCCATGGATCACCTCGTATTGTCTGTGCTGGATGAAATTCCTCTATTTATAAAAATATGCGAGTCAGGGTGCATGAGTCAAGTTGCTATCAAGAGCAGATTTATTAAATTACTACGCACCTGTTTCGACCGCTGTTTTTAGCTTTGTACAGGGCGTCATCTGCTCGTTTGAGTAACGTTTCGATAGTCTGATCTTCTTTGTGAATTTCTGTTATTCCGATGCTGATGGTGTATGAAATGGAATGGTCATGTGTTTGTATCTTTTCCTGTTCGATCAATTCCCGGAGTCTTTCAGCGGTTTTTTCGCCAGCAACGATGTTTGTTTGAGTCAACGCGGCCATAAACTCTTCCCCACCGACCCTGCCGAAGACGTCAGTAGTGCGTAAAGTGAGTTTACATCGAGTGACCAGAGCTTTGAGGATATCATCGCCAGCAGGGTGCCCGTATGTGTCATTGATCCTTTTAAAATGATCAATATCCAGAGAGAGTAAGACCATCGAAGTGTTATATCTTTTGCATCGTTCAAACTCGGCGGTCAGGCGTTCCATGAAATATCGTCGGTTGTGTGCTTCCGTCAGCGGATCGGTTGAAGCCAGCCTACGCAGTTCGTTTTCCATTCGACGTTGTTTGGTAATATCCCTGTTTACCCCGATCATGCGTTGAGGAATACCCTGACTATCCGTTTGGATAAGGCCAGCAGTCTGGATGACATGGATACTCTTGTCAGGGTGAATTATTCTGAATTCAAAATCGATATGCCCCTTTTGTTCTATGCAGGTAGCCAGTTGTCGTTCTGCTTCTACGAGATCTTCGGGGTGAACACGAGACTTCCACGCTTCGTACATTCCGCTGAATTCATCCGGCTCGACGTTATATAACTCCATCATTTTTTGATCCCAATGAAGGTCATCATTGGCGAGGTCCCATTCCCAAATGCCGATGTTGCCGGCATTCGTGGCTAGAGCCAGCCTGTCTGCAACGACGCGGAGAGCCTCTTCGTTGGACTTGAGTTCAGTCATGTCGCGGGCTTCGATAGAGATGTAGTCGATACTCTTTCCGTCCATGGATACGGGATGGTACGTTACAGCCATATATCGTCTGCCAGCTGCGGGTAAATCGAGCCAGGATTCTACTTTGGCGGTTTTACCAGCCAATGCCTTGTCAATATTGGCCTTGGAGATCTGTTCATAAACTTCGGGACCGACCAATTCCTTGATGCTTTTGCCAATGATGTCTTTCCGTTCTTTCTTGAACATCTTGAGGTAGGAGTCATTGACGATTTTATATACGCCGTTTCGATCAACCAGGGAGATAAGGTCAGGCGTGGTCGCAACGATGCGTTCATAACGAATCAGGGCCTGTTTTGCCTGTTCTCTTTCCCGGTCCTTTTTGACAAGGTCAAGATTCAGGATCGCGAGTTCCTGATTGGCTTCTTCCAGTTTGGTTGTTCGACGTTTAACTTTTTCTTCCAATTCTTCATGAGCCTTTTCCAGTTCAGCATTGGATCGACGACGCTGGATGATACGCCAGATTCCGTCCATGACAAGTCGCACCTGACGGATGTCATCGTCGTCATAGTCAGAATCTTTGTTGCCAACTCCGGCAAGCATGACAATGCGGCCTTCATCGAATACCGGAATATTTGCATAATTCCTGATGGCGATGTGCCCTTCGGGGTATCTTTTTCCCTCAGGATGGTTTTGGTAGTCGTTGACGATGATGGCTTTGCGCTGTCTGACTGCATCAGTCCACATTCCAACTTTGGTCACAGGATCTGGTTGTAGATTTTGTTCGACTGCACATTGTTCCATGACGGATGTGGACCATGCATGGAGTGTTAACTCCGTTTCTTCATTGTTGAGGAAATAGATGCACCCGATGTCGCTTGCAGACACTTTAGTGATTGCTTCTAGTGCAAAGGTGAGGATCTCCGATTCGGGCCGGTGCGTCATCTCGGAAATGGTGTACAGAGCTTCGAAGCGGATTTCTGCGAGTTTGATTTCCTTAAGGGCCTGCCGGTGTTCCGTTATGTCGAAAAAAGAGGCCAATGCTGCAGTTTCGCCAGCGTATTCAATAGGTCTTGCATTGACGCTGACCCATATGGATTTTCCGTCAACGCGGGTCAGCGAAAGGTGATGATCTCTGATAGTTTTATTTTGTCTGAGGCGGCTTCTTAGCAATTCTCTGTCAGCAAGGTTACTGTAGAAGGTCCCTGTGTCATTTCCCTGAAGATCGGTAGGAGTACACCCCATAATCGTTGCGGCTTCGTTGTTACACGCGATGATGTCGCCTGTCAGAGATATAACAGCCATGCCTCCGGGGGCTTTATTAAAAACAAGCGGATGAAGAGATTCCTCCTGTTCCTTCTTTATGACTTTCAGACGTTCTTCCAACTCCGCGATACGTTTTTGGGCCGCATCATGTTTTTGTTGTAAATCGTTTTTGACCATAGAAATATCCGGGGGTTAGTTTTTGGGGGATGCTGGCAGGAGTAGGGTGAAGGAGGTCATTCCGTTATCGGATGAAAAACGGACCTCGCCTTGAAGGTATTTTTCGGTGAGCAGTTTCGTAACGTAGTTGCCCAGTCCCCTATCTCGTGATTTGGTAGAAATGTATCGTTTGAACATTTGTTTTCGAATGATGGAAGGAATTTCTCCAGAGTTTGTCATCGTAATGGCTGACCTTTCGTCATCCCATTGTTTGCACTTTAGTGTTATTTCATCTGAGGAGCTTTCACTCGCCTCCAGTGCGTTGGATAACATGTTGCGAAGGGCGTGCCCAAGCAGTCGTTTGTCGCTTGTGAGAGTTTTGACCGATACGTGAATATCAACACCAGTGTTTTGCATGTTTCTGAGGGCACATTCTTTGGCTATTGTCGTCTCGAAGAAAGGTTTCGCCTCGAAAGTCTCAAAGCCTGGCGTCAGGCGTCCCTCTTCGGCTGCGGTTACATCTCTGGAATAGAGAACATCCCTGAGCGTCCGCTGTGATGCTTCTATGAGCAGTTGGTATAGACCAGAATCATTGGGGTCGGCTTCTATTAGTTCGGTAAGAGAGGCGATACCGCCTACGCCGTTGATAAGTCCGTGATGAAATGTACGATTGAAATAACGAAGTTTGAGTTCGTGGCTGATGTCCATGGTAAAGACCACGGTCATGGGCTCTCCCTCAAACTCTATGGGCTTGGTGTAAATCTGTAGGTCCAGTGGCTCTTCAGAGTCATGGACGAGACGGATCATACGGCATTCCTTGCAGTCGCTTGTCCCTTCCAGACTTTTGATGATTGCCTGGGCAGCTCCACAGGTGTTGCAGAACTCCGAGCAGCCACAACCGGCTTTGACCAGTTGTGAGTTTACACAGTTTAAAGCTTCACCGGGGCGCAATCCGATTATGTCCTCTCGTCGCGGTTTGAGTACGAGTTGTTCGAATGCTTTGTTGCAGTGTACTATCTGCCTATTTCTGTTGACAACGGTCATACCCATAGGAACAGCATCAAACCAGGAAAGCATCGGTTCTTGTGTAAGTCCATTAGATATGTGCCGGATGGATTCTTTGGAGTCACGTTGAGGGGAGGCATAGTGAGTGAAGAGTTCTGCCCCTGTAATCGTCATGATTTTGTCCTTGTTTGGAAACTTTGGCAAAAAAGATTGTCCCTTTTGACTCTTTGATCAAATAGTACGGGATTTATCGGTCAGGTCAATAATCGAGAAGTGATTATGTTGTATCGGGCACAAAAATAAAGAGAGGGCGACATTTCGCCCTCTCTTTGGTTTTGGGTGCGTTTAGATTACTTTTTGCCGAAGATTTCCACCGGTCTTGTGGTATCGCCGCCTGTATTCGGGAAGTCGGGATACTTGTAGGCCTTGGTGTTGGTTTCAATCAGATGGCGCGCTTCTTCCATGAACCTATTGTATCGGTTTTTGCATTCATAGAAGCCATGCCACCATGCGTAGTCCGGGGCCATCATGGCAGAACCCATGCGGGCACGACGGCCTTCATGATGCCAGAGTTCGTAGTATTCGACTTCTAATTCTTCGTCGAAGAACTTGGATTTGTCGAGCAGACCCTTTTCGTACAATTCGTCGAGGACCTTCTTGGCGGGTTTGAAGTATATTTCATTGTATTCTTCAACCGCCTTGTCGGTCTGGGCGTAATGGTCATCGATCCATGCCGTACCATGGCATTGCCTGCAGATGTCTTTCATCTTGTCGCGTTCAACTTTCCAATCGGTTCCCGATGGAAATGGCTTGAAGTCCTGCGGACGAACGGTCAGCGGGGCTTGAAGTTCCCAGGAGAGACGTTCTGTTACGTCGTGAGTGGTCGGCTGTTTGCCTGCACCGGACATATGACAGGACGCACAGGTCGGAGCACGGTAATCCACACCGGGGGTCCATGCGCCGGGAGCAGAGTCAAAGTTATACTCGTGCTTGAAGGCTTGATAGATGTCGCCGTGTTTTGATTCGTTGTAGATTTCAATTTGTGGATGGTCCGGGCCGAGATGGCATTGGCCGCAGGTTTCTGGTTTGCGAGCTTCCATAACCGAGAAACGATGGCGAGTATGACAGCTGGTACAGCTACCAAGGCTTCCATCGAGGTTCAGGCGACCAACACCCACGTTGGGCCATGTTGCCGGATCGAGCTTGCCGTCTTTCATTTTGAGCACTGTGCCGTGACAGTAATAACACCCTGTCTTGCGTTCATTGTCGGAGTTCATGCCCTTGTTTAGCCATGGGTCGAGCTTCCACATGATTTCAATAGTATTGGCGTGTTTGCTCTTGGCGTATTGTTTGGCTTCATCAGGATGACAGCGAGAGCAGTCTTTTGGTGTGACGGGAGAGGCGATAGGGACGAAATACTGTTTTTCACCCATGGGCATATCACCCTTGGAGTAGTATTTTTCATGGTCTACTGCGATGTCCTGATCACCGGGTTCAGCCTGATGACAATCCAGGCAGGTTATGCCAGCCGATGCATGACGGCTCATGGCCCAGTCTGCGAAAATACCGGGAGTTTCCTGTTTATGACATTCGATGCAAGCCGTGCCCTGAGGCGGTATGGCTCGGTCCATGCGGAATTCCCGTACTTTGGGGAAATTCTGTGCCCCGGCCACAGCAACGGACAGGAACGAGACCGCCATGATCATGGCGAGAAAGAGACTCAGTCGTCTATGCATTCCAAACCCTCCTTTAGATACCCAAGTTCGGCAGCCCTGTCGCCCGGTAAGGAGCGGCGAACTGCTTGTAGTCGTAGAATTGCCTGTCTTTGTGCACGAGGTCCCGATGGCAGTCGGTGCAGCGGTATTCTTCGCCTCCATTGGCATAGAGAACCCTGCGATGTGCCAGCATGGCCCCTCGCTTGGCAGGCATGTGCAGCAGGTTTCGATGACATTTCATGCATTGGTCGTTTTTCATGGTCGACCAGACGCGCTTTTTCATAACGGTTCGATCATAGCTTTCGGCTCCGCCCGTAAAGTGGGCGAAAACGTCTTTTAGTCCATGAGCTGTCTTGGCAAAGAAGAAATCGTATGTGTCTTGTGGTGCAGGGAGGTGACAGTCCATACAGTCAGCCACGAAGCCCTGCCCATTGTTGACATGAGTTGATGTCTTCCAAGCCATGACCGCCGGTCGGATTTCATGACAAGAGCCGCAGAACTCCGGAGTCGAAGTCCTGACCATGGTGTAATACGTCATGCTGAAGAGCGGAAATGCGATCAGAATACCGCACATAACCAACAGAATCGACTTGGTTTTTCGCTCCATACCTCCTCCTGGTTGTAGTGCTTCTTTTCAAGACCAAATGCCCCCGGTCCAGAAAAAAAGGGATACAGCCAAAATAGCAAATTCAGAGGGAAAAGCCATTACATTTTTGTGTTTTTTAACATGAACATTGATTCATGTGATTCTCATTGATTTTATAACAGGATATTTTGACAGAGTTCGCCTCACGTAAAAAAAGATCCTTGTGCATAAATGCTCGTTTGAGAATCTGGGGGAAATAGTTGCTTGTTCTTTTATAGTGAGAGCGTGTCATCGTTTTTTTGTGACATTATAATAGGTAATAATTACACCCTGTGCCATGAGTAGAGAGTATGCGTAGGACTAATATGAGGAAATGAGGGAGAGAGATATGAAGAATATTAAACTGAGCGTAAAGTTGATTGGTGGTTTCATCGCTACAGCACTAATTACTTTAGTTGTTGGTGTTATCGGTTACGTTGAACTTGATTCCATGGAAGAACATGTCATTACCCTTGGCGATAAAAGCATGCCGAAGGTAGAAGCTTTGTTGCAAATGGAATCTCATTTGAACTCGGCAATGGTTGGGATGCGCACTTTGATGTCGCCAGGACTTGATGAGGCAGTACGAAAGTCTCAGTATGAGGTACTTGCCACAAACAGGGCTGCCTATGGTGAAAATTTTAAAGTTTATTCTACATTGGACCGTTCCCCTGAAGAGGAACAATTGAGCAAGGAGTTCCTTGCCGAAGTTGGTGCGTGGTCTAAAAGTAATAATCAGGCGGTTGAGACATCAAAGAAGTTGTTGGCACTCGATATTCTTAATCCTGAACAGTACATGAAGAATCTATGGTTGTTTACGAGTGATCATTATCAGTTGGCTGCCAAAGTCGGTGAATTGCTTGCTGCTGGGAGTTCGTTTGAGGGAGGGGATGACCCTACTCAATGTCGTTTCGGTCAATGGCTGGCTTCATATACAACAACAAATCCTGAAATTGCCAAGATACTGAAAGATGTGCGTAAGCCACATGATCATTTTCATCAGGCAGTCGCCAGAATCAAAGAAGCGAGCAGGCAAGGGCAGAATGGTGAAGCTTTTGAAGCGTATGAAGGGCAGATGATGCCAGCTGCTGAAGATGTTTTTGGATATTTTAATAAGCTTCGCGAATCAGCGCAACTGTCTGTTACTACCTTCGATGAAATGACCAAAATCCTTATGGGCGAGTCCGCTGTTGGTCAGGAAAAGACCATGAATGTGATGGACAAGCTGGTTAAATTCAATTTGGAAGAATCTGACCGATCTGTTCATGAAGCTGAAGCCGGAGCAGATTTTGCTAAGTTGTTGGCTGTTGTCGGAGTGATCGCAGGTGTTTTCATAGCCTTGTTGTTGGGAGTACTTCTGACTCGGGGTATTACCGGGCCTATTTTTAAGGGGGTCACTTTCGCTCAGGAAATGGCGAACGGCAATTTTTCTGAAAAGCTTGATGTTGTTCAGAAGGACGAGATCGGTGATCTGGCTAATGCCTTGAATGAAATGGTCGATAAATTGCGAGGTGTGGTTCAGGAAGTTCAATCAGCCTCTGATAATGTAGCCTCGGGCAGTGAAGAAATGTCTTCTTCATCCCAGAGTCTGTCTCAGGGGGCTACCGAGCAGGCTGCCTCCATTGAGGAGGTGTCTTCCTCCATGGAAGAGATGGGGGCCAATGTTCGCCAGAGTGCGGATAATGCACAACAAACGGAAAAGATATCGAAACAGGCTGCCGTGGATGCCCGGAAGGGTGGCGACGCTGTCTTGCAGACTGTTCAGGCCATGAAGGATATTGCCGAAAAGATTTCCATTATTGAGGATATTGCTCGGCAGACCAATCTGCTTGCTTTGAACGCGGCGATTGAAGCAGCTCGAGCTGGTGAACATGGTAAAGGTTTTGCGGTTGTGGCCGCAGAAGTTAGAAAGCTTGCCGAGCGATCCGGGACTGCTGCCTCAGAAATTAGCGAACTTTCGTCCTCAAGTGTGCAAGTGGCTGAAGGAGCTGGTGAAATGTTGCAGAAAATTGTCCCTGATATCCAAAAAACGGCTGAATTGGTTCAGGAAATTACCGCTGCATCCAATGAACAGGATGCTGGAGTTAGTCAAATCAACACGGCTATTCAGCAGTTGGATCAGATCATTCAGCAGAATGCCGCGGCTTCCGAGGAGATGGCTTCGACTTCTGAGGAGTTGTCGGGTCAGGCAACACAGATGCAGATGACTATGAGCTTTTTCAAGATAGGGCATGTCCGTGGCATGTCCTCCCGTTCAAAGGTTGTCACTTCCGCTACGCATACTCCTCAACCCTTGCCGCAAAGCTCTCCGAAGCCTTCTGCAAGTCAAGGTGTTGATATGAATATGGACGACGAGGATTTTGAACGTTTCTAGTCTTGTCAATTTTGTCAACACTCAGGCTCCTGCCGTATGGTAGGGGCCTTTTTCGTTCTTTGTGGCAAGTGGAGGAGGTTTTCTTTTTAAAAAACATAGCATACACTATGAAGTATCGAAAAGGATAGGGAATGGCAGTTGTTCTGTGAGGCGTATATGCGTTTTATTTCTCTTTTTTTCATGTTCTTCATGTTTATCATCCCTTTTGTTGAAGCGGATGACTCGCAACCATATAAGATTGCGTGCTATCATATCCCCTTACTCGTTGACGACAAAGAAAACGGTGCCTTCATAGAGCTTTTCAAGGAAGCAGCTCAGAGGGCCGGGATTCATTATACCATGCGTTTGGTCCCGGCAAAGCGGGCTATGCGATATTTTGAAGATGGTGATGTTATGGGAATTATACCGGCTTTACGGCCCACTCTTGCCCTTGATGCAGCCTTGACCCGGCAGATTTTTTCCAAACAGGTACACGCGTTTGTCAGAAGAGGCGAATCAATTCCCAAAAATGTTGATTCTTTGGAAGGGAAACGAATTGGACTGACGCGAGGGTTTGCTTATCCTCGTTCAATTCTGATGAATGAAGACATCGACATCGATTATGCTGATACGACAGAGGGGAGTTTGTTGAAACTACTTGAGGGGCGGATTGATGCCGTTGTTGCCGATGGGTACACGGCTCTATATGCCATTGAGAAAGTGGGATTGTCCGGTTTTCATTATGATCTTTCCGCCATTCTTGACGAGCAACCTGTGTATATCGCTTTCCAACCCTCGGATGAAGGGAGGGCGCTGGCTCGGAAAATTTCTCTCGCTCTTACATCGATGGAGTCGGATGGGACGATGGGGAAGATCCTCCCTGACATTACAGGGAATTATCGTAAATAGGTTGTTGAAGAATATTTTTGTCAAAAAAAAGGCCCGCGCTTCTGCACGGGCCTTTTTATAGCTTGAATGATGGTATTACATATCCAGGATTTTCTTGGCGGTTTCATCCATGACGTCGGTGATGAACGGAATGCCGGTTTCCTTTTCTGTCTCACGGTTGCCTGAAGCGATATCATTACGGGTGATGTCGTCCAGGTCGAATTTACGAGCTCCGGCCATGAGCTGCTGCAGGCCTGCGGAGAGTTTGTCTACGAGACACCAGATACCCAGAGCGCCCAAGGGTACATTTTTCATTTCTTCCTTGCCGACTTTCTTCTCCACATCCTGATAGCAGGCGAAGATTTTGTCGGCAGTATCGCCGTACTTGGCCACAGCTGCGGGGAGTTTGTCCCAGTTGCCGCAAACGGCTTCCTTACGTTCGGGGAAGAGGACACCTTCGATATTGGAGCCGAGGAAGCCGGGAATCATCATGGCGCGGCCCATGCAAATCAGTTTTGTGTAGGGAGCACCCATGGCAAGGGCCTTGAAGATGCTGCTTCCTTTGGCGAATCCGCCTGCGAAGGACATGTCGACGACATTTTTGCCTTGAGCGGCCAGATGACTGGCGTACTCATGGGCCTTGGCATGCAGAAGGATGGAGGGGACACCCCATGTTTCCATCATATTCCAAGGACTCATGCCGGTACCACCACCGGAACCGTCCATGGTCAACAGATCAAGCTCAGCTTCGGAGGCGAACTTGATGGCCATGGCCAATGCTTCCATACCGTAGGAGCCGGTTTTGAGGGAAATACGCTTGAAGCCGAGTTTGCGCAGATAGTTGACCGAAGTCATAAAGTCATCATGCACTTGTTCGTAAGAACTGAGGTCAGTGTAGCCGAGACGGCTGTGGCGAGCAAAATGAGTGATTGCGCCGCGTTTGTAACCTTCTTTGACTTCGGGTTTTGCCGGGTCCGGGTCGACAAGGTAGCCACGATCTTTCAGGAACTGGGCGTAATCAAGACTGGTGACTTCGATTTCGCCACCGATATTCTTTGCGCCCTGGCCCCACTTCAGTTCGATGATGACCTTGTCGCCATACTTTTCAGCCACGTATTCGGCAACGCCGTTGCGAGTGTCCTCAACGTTCATTTGGACGATGATTGCACCGTAGCCGTCATAGTATCGCATGTAGGTGTCAATGCGGCGTTCCAATTCAGGAGCCTTGACGATACGTCCGTCCTTGATTTCGGACTCGCGGTCCACACCAACAACGTTTTCACCGACAACGATGGGGGCACCGACCAAGGCACAGCCTGCGGCAAATGCATCCCAGTATTTTGCGGCGATGAAAGTGGAGCCGAGTGCGCCGGTCATGAAGGGCACCTTGCACTTGGTTTTTTCCTTGGCTCCGAAAGATGTCTCAAGGTTGACGTCGGTGAACAGCAGATCCTGATCGGTATCTACAGAACCCGTGGCGCCGTAATTTAATCCTTGAATGCGCAGCGAGTTGTAGGAAACGCCTACGTGAGTCGTGTTGCCGCTGCCGGCGGTAACCAGTCCGAAATCTCTGGGATAGAGCATTTCACGGCCTCGCAGAGACGAGAGCCATGTCTCACATTTGCCCTGACAATCCGCTCTGCACAATGTGCATAATCCAGACTCAATGGCATTTCCGCGGTTCACACTTCCAAGCACGTCATTACTTTTTGACCAATTTGTCATAAACTCTCCCTTTATGCGTCTTTTGGTTTGAGGTTTTTGCCTATTATCAGCAGATTTTACCTTTGTCATCATTTATCGATAGTCAAAAATGACAAAGAAGCAGTATTTCTCTACAAAAATGTATTTTTATCGAAAAAGTTGACTGAATAAATATGGAATGGCGAATTCTTGTCGGGATTGCCGACTTTTGAAGTATGGAACAATGTATAGCCCTTTGAAAAAGGAAAAGCACCAATTCTGCCATGTAGAATTGGGGCCTTAGGTGGTGATATTACTGAATGTTAGTCAGACTGATTTTGAAGTTCGATTGGCGGAATTTTATAAAAGTCAGTCGCTACCAGTGGCGTGGTCTATGCTTATTGGTTCGTAATCGTTGACTATTTCTCTAATCCTTTGATTATGTCGTCAATGCGACTTTGACTAAAATCGTCCGCTTTTCAAGTGCGTCATAGTTTTTTGGACGATAGAGTGTCGTAGTCTTTCTAATATGCAAAAATGAGAAGTTTAATTTTGCTCACGACTCTTCAGTCGGTTCAATTCTCAAATTATCCATTGCCCAGTTGTGCATCATTTCAAGTATCGGAAATACACTGTGCCCCAGTTCGGTTAATCCGTATTCGACTCGCGGCGGAACTTCCGGGAAGACAGTACGGGTTAAGAGCTTGTCTTCTTCCATCTCTTTCAGCTGTTGGGTGAGCATCTTTTGGCTCACTCCAGGAACAATGCGTTCCAACTCTTTATATCGTATACTCCCATCATGCAGATGCCATAGAATTAGGCTCTTCCATTTTCCACTGATCAGCCCAACTGTAACTTCGACCGGGCAGCGAAATTGTTTGTTTTTGAATGTAATCATAATTTCCTTCAAAAAAGTTAATATGCAATCATGACGAGATTACACTATTCTTACCAATTGGTTCGTCACGAAGGGGAAAGTGCCTTCTTGCGCAATAATTTTGAACGGTTATTGTTTGTTGACCAAACACAACAAGGAGAAAATTATGACCTATCCAAGAACTTTTTCTCATATTGGAATCACCGTGACAAACCTTGAAGAGGCAGTCAACTTTTACACCAAGGTGTTAGGGTGGTATCTGATTATGGAACCTACCGAAATCAAACAGGACGATTCTGCAATTGGTGTGATGTGCAATGATGTCTTTGGCGAGGGATGGGGAAGTTTTAAGATTGCCCATCTCTCAACAGGTGACAAGATCGGTGTCGAAATATTTGAGTTCCCCAACTCTGAACGCAGAGAAAATAATTTCGAGTTCTGGAAGACCGGTGTTTTCCATTTCAGCGTGCAAGACCCGGATGTCGAAGGCCTTGCTGCCAAGATCGTCGCTAGCGGCGGTAGGCAACGTATGCCTGTGCGAGAATATTACCCCGGCGAGAAGCCATATCGCATGGTGTATTGTGAAGATCCATTTGGCAACATCATCGAAATCTATAGTCACAGCTATGAATTGACGTATTCTGCCGGAGCCTATCAAGACTAGTATGCTGGAGTTTTAGTTTATTTTAGACAAAAGCTATTTGTTCTAAAAGCCTCCCACTTGTTATACACAAGTGGGAGGCTTTTGATGTTTATTAGGGTATGGTCCGATGGATTACCCCTAAGGACAAAACAAATTATTATATGCGAATGAATTTATTCAATAATGGCGGAAGCGTACAGGAGTCGAACCTGCCCTGGACATCACTGCCCAACATTGGTTTTGAAGACCAAAACAGAGTTTTTGCATCTTTTTGCATTATCTTGCATCTAGCTTATTTTTCGGAATAAAGTTAAAAGTTGACTTGCTTGACGTTGCACCGTTTTGCACCTATTTTCACCCTTAGTGTTGGGTATAGTGTTGGGTACTTTGTTGGGTGCAACGGAGCGAAGTGATGCCGAGAAAGGAAAGATTTAAGACCGGATATCCAGGCGTTTGGTACGTAGAAGGCGCGAACAAGGTAAACGGGAAGCCTGAGAAGATCTATTACATCATTTACCGAAAAGATGGGAATACGGTTGAAGAGAAGGCTGGAAGGCAAAAAAGAGACGATATGACCCCGGCTCGTGCGTCCATGATTCGGAGCATGCGAATCGACGGCGACCAGCAGTCAAACAAGGAACGTCGAGAGAAGGAAGAGGCAGAACGCAAGGAGCGCGAAGAGCGTCCGACCATTACCCGTTTGTGGAAAGAATACGAAGCCCAAAAGACCAACTACAAAGGCCGTCTTCCCGACAAGAGTCGCTACAAGAAATATCTCAAACCGGAGTTCGGTAATAAAGTACCTGCCGATATCATCACGCTCGACGTGGACCGGTTGCGTCTACGATTGCTCAAGAAGGATAAGAAATCTCCACAAACTGTGAAGCTCATCCTTTCTCTCCTGAAGCGACTCATCAATTTCGGGGTAAAAAAAGGTCTGTGCTCGATGCCCGATCCGTCCAAGCTCAGTATTGAGATCCCGCTGGTGGACAACGTCAAGACTGAGGACCTGTCAGCCGACCAACTCAAGGCACTCCTTAAGGCCATCGACGAAGACTCCAACATCGATGTCGCTAGAATGATGAAACTGGCCTTGTTCACCGGTATGCGTCGTGGCGAGATCTTCCGCCTGAAGTGGAAAGATCTGGACTTTGATCGCGGTTTTATTTTGCTAGATGATCCGAAGGGCGGCGTGTCACAAAAGATCCCCATGATGGCGGCAGCACGAGAACTGCTTGAGTCCCACAATCAAACGAAAAGCCCGTATGTTTTCCCAGGACAAAACGGTGGGCAGCGTAAAGATGTCCGTACTCCTGTGAATCGCATCAAGGAGCGGGCAGGACTTCCGAAGGACTTCCGTCCACTCCATGGCTTACGTCACGCCTATGCATCCATGCTCGCCAGTTCCGGAAAGGTGGATATGTATACGCTCCAGAAGCTCCTGACGCACAAGAGTCCTCAGATGACGCAGCGGTATGCGCATTTGCATGACGAGGCATTGAAGAAGGCTGCGAATGTGGCGGAGGATATTATTACAGATGCTATGCAGGATGATGAGAGCAAGAGAAAGGTGGTTCTCTTTCCCAATAAATAGTCTAAGCTGCATTTAGCCAGGCTAATTCGCATTGCTGAATCGTGGTTTAAACACACCTCGTTTGGAAGGCCAAAAATGAAGCACAGAAGAATAATCGAGATAGGTAAAACCGGTGTGTTGGAGGATGATTTTCAATCTTTTTCCTATCTAGGGAAATACATGGAAAATGCACGCCAAATCCCTATTCTTTCCGCCGAGGACCATGCAGACTACATTAAAGGTTGTGTTCTGCTTCAAAATTTCTTCAAGGAATTTGAAACTCTTGGTGGCTATGAAAACATTAGCAGGATTTTTTTAACCTTTAAGAAGAAATATCCCGAGAAAGAAAAAGAATTGGCCGACTGGATTTTCCAACATAACAAAAGGGAAACTTACGCCCCATATGGTTCTCGTCATTGTGTGGGCGTGAAATCGTTGGAAGAGTATGAACGAGTTATGCAAGACATAAATGACCGGGTAAAAGCGAACAGCTAGTAGGCAAAAAGTGAATAGTTCACTTGTTTGCTCGCAAACGGAAGGAGCCGTCGGTAGATGTTGGTAGTTTTATTAATGTCATTTAAAAAAAAACAGCGGCTTAAATAAATAATTCTGTCTCTATTTTTTAAATGTCGCATCATTTCGAAGGGTCTTCTCGCTGCACTTAAGAGCTTTCGCGGCCTTCTCCCAAGTTATGTACTTTTGCTTAGCCCAACTAGCGAATTCATGTTTGCACCGCTTTAAGTATGCTTCACGAGAAGAAGTTTCTTCAAATGCATTTTGAGTGTATTCTTGTTCCCGTTGTTTCTTCCAACGTCTCACGGCTTCAGAGATTGTTTTATCAATGTCTTTTTCAGACCACCACGCCATCATCAATACAGCGAGTTTCTGAAGATCTCGAAGATTCCCATGTAGAGGGTCATTGCGCAGAATATCGAGCAGAGCAGGGGAGCTGGGGGCTATGGAAGGAAGCTTGGATGCTAAACAAAGTTCGTTCCACACCTGTTGCCAATCTCTTTCCAAATCTTGACGGCTCGTGCGTAATGGAGGGATTTCAATCAACGTCATTGATATGCGATCATAAAAATCAGCGTCTAAAACCTTCTGGAGAGTTTTCGTGTCTTTGTTTGAGGCGCAGACGAGTTCAAAGTTGACCGACACTTCTTTGTCGGAGCCGACAGGACGAAAACGTCTCTTGTTGTCTTGGAGTACTCTTACAAGCTTTCGTTGAATATCTTTCGGAAGATCTTGTATCTCGTCTAAAAAGAGTATCCCATCATTTGCAGCTTTCAAGAGCCCGTCGCGGTCCTGATCCGCTCCGGTAAAAGCTCCTTTGACATGACCAAAAAGTTGACTTTCGGCGAGATGGGAGTCCAGAGAGCCGCAGGCAACTGTTACAATCTCTTTTTGCTTGAGTGCCCCGAGAGTCATTTCAATCAGGCGAGTCTTTCCTGTCCCTCTTTCTCCAAGCACTAGTATAGGAATGCCGGGAAGGTCAGCATACCTTTTTAGCTGTGCAAAAGCTTCTTTTCTGCTCTCTGACTTAGGTTCTAAATCATACGCTGCGAAACCATCCTCTTTGGATACGACCCTTCGAATCTCGGAAAGGTATGTGTTTATTGGGAATTCTACAGGTTTTATGCTTGACCGTTTGGTCTTAGGATTAAACTGTGATGACCACAGTTTTGTGTCCTGAGGTAGTCGTCCTCCCGCATGCAAAATTAGCCAAACGGCATGCATGGCAGGCGTGCCTGGTGATATATTAATGTGCAAATTGGTAGATAGAGGGATTTGAGGCAAGACCTCACTCACTATTGCGTCATATATCGGCTTATGTTGTGTCGGGTCCTCTAGTTCAAGGAGTTGCGGGGTTAGTTCAACTCCATTTTGCGTAGAGAGTTGAGAATCATGCCCTTTTTGAAGAAGTAACCAAACCTTATCGACCTCTATCTTACGATTTTTCAAAGATTTGACCGCATTGTTTAGTACGTCATTTCCAGCCCGTACAGAATTCCAGCAGAGGAGAGTATTGCCTGCCACTATACACCTCCAGTCTGTTCGGTGACTACAATGTTGGCGTTTAGAAACTCGGGATTGAGTTTGAGTGCTAGAGCTTTATTAAGTTCACTAGCTTCATTGATAGCAATAACCTTTTCTCCAGAAGGAAGCCGAAAAACCTTTGGGTCGTATGAGTGTTTGATTTGCTTTGCTCGCTTCTTCTGCTTTTCTGATGAGGAGGGGGTGCCTTTCTCTTCCTCATACCAGAAGACCTCTTTGCTTTTCGGAGGCAATTGAGGAGCGACAACCTTCCAGACGAAATTCACAGCGTGGTGCGGATGTCCTCTCCAGTTTAGTTCGGGGAATTGGGCTTCAGCATCCAAGGATGTTGCGCAGCGAGCAGTAATATCTGACAAAGGAATCGTTTCTCCTTTCGAGATTTCAATAACCTCCGCCTGCTTGCCGGGTTCGCACAGTTTGACCTTCCCAACAACTTCACCAAGTCTGGCTTTTATCTCGAGTTGCCAGGGTGCGCTTCGTTTCCAGGCCTGTAGACAATTGTGCAAATCTGAAGAGCGTTGGCCGGACAACTTTACTCCCAACTCAAATCCTTCATCCATTCCATGCTTTTGGAAATTGGCTGACATGACCAAAGCGTCACCCGACTCGTTCCAGACTGCCTTTGCATGCAGCCAGTTAAACCCCAGCACTTCGGCTCCCGCCTCTCGCATTTTGATGAGGGCATCCATTGCTGCTGGCCTGATGCGAGAAAGAATAGTCACCCGCACGCCATCGCGAGCCTTTTGACAAATGGCTTCAACAGTAGGGTGACCGCTGTCCCATCCGAAGCTAGAAATGAGCAGTTCTTCTTTCGCTCCTTCAATGAGGGCCATTGTCCTGTCTCGTATTCCTGTCTCCTCTTCAGACGTATAGCAAATGTGTTCCAACTGCCGTGGATAGCTTAGTTCCTTGAGAGGCTTTACTGGGGAAAAGTGAGATTTCACGTCGACTTCATGCTCTGCGTACTCAAAGAGAGCCCAGCCTAGGACTTGAGCGACTTCCGTCACTTCAGACGGAGACATTTCGATCGCAATTTCTTCATTTCGCTCTAAGGCTTCCTGGGTCAGATTAGCTGTAAGCAAGATGCCTGAAGAGTTGTCTGAGTTTGACAGGGCGTCTATCAAGACCACCTTTGCGTGGAAGAAGGGGGCAGAACGAATGAACATTTTTCCCGCGAAACGCTTCAGCATTTTCTTGTGCTGATTAAGGCACATCTTTCCAAAATCATCGTCTGGCGTATCCGCATCCAAACGTGTTTCACAGGCAAGCATCACAAAGATGCGCACACCTTTTTGTGATGCTTCGAAAAGTGCATCTTCGATTTTTTCATCTGCCAAAAGAAAGCTACACAAAACAATGCTGTGCTCGGCTTCAAGAATTCGTTCTTCAAGTTCTCTGGCAACGACTCGGTTCTTGCCAGAGGTGAAAATGGAACCGAACTCCTCTGACAGTGTAGATGTTTCTGCTTGTTTTATCCAAACTGGAGGCAATTCCAACATGGTTTGATCAACGGTCTTTTCATGCTTTTTTTCGATTATGGTTGTCATAGTCCCCACCTATAGATTCCAATCGGCTGCTGCCATTAAATTCCAAGAACGATCATCAATCTGTTTGTTCCAAAGCTCTTTCGCTAAACTGTCGCGTTCTGGTAGTTCTATTTGGAAGTTGCCGAATGTGGCTTTCGTTTTAGAGCAGAGTTCCTCGTACCGGGCAGAAGTCATCACTCGATCAATTGAGTTCTCCAATTGCCAGGCAGCCCATTCTTGCGCATCCGAGTTTGTGGCTGGAGATATAGGGACATCAGGTAAATCGATTTTATCGAACTGGCCCACTCTAGAGATTGTCGGTTTGTTGATCCTTACCGTTTCACGCATCGAGAAGCGTGATGTCTGATCTACATCTTGGAATTTTCGCATCAGCGTTTCCGATTCAGAATTCCACGATTCCTCTATGTTTGCGCTTCGCAGTAAATCCATCCATGCACTAGCGCTATCAATCTGCGGGGCTTGCATTTCAAGCGACCCTTTCTTCGGTTTTAGCTTTATGGATTGCTGAAAAAGATTCCATTCTGCTGGGATAGACACATGATCATTAACCTTCTCAGCCTTTCGTTCGCAGCTATCAATTCGTATTAATTCACCTCCGAGGCATGGGTTTCCTTCTTTAGCTTTTAAGTCGTCGAAAACAATCTGTGGTAATTTCTCAATAACTCGGCGTTGATGGTTTTCTTGGTATGACTTCGGTTCTTCAAAAGATTTCAGCCTGAGGATATTAAAAGGGAGCAGTGGATCTTGGCTAATCCATACTTCCCAAGTGCCTTCCTCCGGGACGAAGATCTGTTTACTCTGGATTGCCTTTTCGCCGGATTCTGTGAGGGAATACATTCTGCGGTTTCGGTCAGCCAGCTTTAGACTAACAGCAGTGTCCAACATCCGTTCTGCCACGCTTTCCCGTGCAATCTCTTCACAGAACAAGTGTGCGGCTACATCCTTAGCTGAACATTGGCCATATTCTTTCAATTGCATAAGAATTGGCATGTATTCAGGACGATCCTCAGCCTTGGCTATCGTGGCCTTGATGCGCCACACCTGAAAATCAATTTTTCGTTTTAAAACGACGTTCTTGATCATCTCTTTAATCATAATGCCACCCCCCAATGTTGTTCCTGAGCGAATGCGCCTAGAACGCCAGATGCTTTTTTCATTTTTTGTCTATTTCCGAATACGACAAGCTGATAACGAGCTCTTGTCAAAGCGACATTCAGTCGATTGGGGCTCTGAAGAAAGCTGGTCGGATGGTCATTCATAAAACTAAGAAGAACCAAGTCCGCTTCATGGCCTTGAAATCTGTCGACGGTACAAACTTCAATTTCTAGATATGGAGCTTCTTTTTTCCCTCGATGAAAATGGCGTCGATTCTTAGTTTGAGTCCATTTTTGCATTTGTCTTTGTATCTCTTGCTCTTGACCTCGATAAAATGAGAGAGCCGCAACCTGCCATGGGCCTCCGTCATGTTTAGGGTTCCTGGCGGTCCAAGAATCAAAGTCCTTTAATTCTTGAATCGCTTCTTGAGCTTCCCCTGGATTATAATTCCCTTTTCTATTTACTATCCCCTTAACGTCATTCCATACGATTCGCCTTCTTCCTGGCTTGTAGGCCCATTCTCTTTTCCGCTCCATTTCAGGCGACGAGAGTAAGGCTCTTTCGCTGTATATGGTCTCATGAGGAAACTGTGCTATTTCAGGATGCATGCGGTGCTGATAGGTTAGTAACACCTGACGCTGTTCTAAAGCTCCTTTGGGAATTCCGTCAGATAGGGCTGTTGGGTCTCGCTGCTCATCTTCTCGCTGAAATCCCTCCTGTAGAGATTCCAGAATCGAAGGAAAGGCTATGCGAGAAACACTGTTGATCGAAGTCGAGACAGAAGTGTCTTCTGCGGGTAAAAGCGCTTCCAACTGCTTTGCCAATTTTTCCCCGGTAAGTTTTTTCTCGCTTAGATGAAAAGATCGGCCAATCTCTTTTCGTTGCTCATAATGGCGGGCACGCCTCCAAGCTATTTCATTTTCCCAAGAAGGGGCTTCCTTTACGTGTGAACGTGATTTGGTTGAGTTATATGAAGCAACTCGCCTGCAAATTGCGCTTGGCATTTTCTCAGGGGTTCGCAAAAAAGAAATGTCGAGTGGTAGTCGTTTAACATTGTCTCTTAGGAATTGAGGGCTCGCTACAATCATGGAAGCATAAGGGAGTTCCTCTGGATCATTCCCTTCACACCACAATCTGACTTCATTCTTAAGCGCCTGCTTGATGTAAAAAAGTTGTTCTTCTTCATTGTCAGTAGCGACAATTGAGCAGAAGCGGAATTTTGGATCAGACTGCATGGCTCGAAATACGTCTATGCAAGCATCACGCTTGTATTGCTGAGGCAATGATGGGGCGATGTTAACGGCAGTAGCCTCGTCGTCTACATAGGGCGAAAGTTGTTTTGGATCGCCAACTAGAATCCACCGTTTGGCAAGGAGTGCTGGCACCAAGAATTCTTGAAATGTCGTCTTTGACGCCTCATCGATAATCATCACATCAAAAGTTGGCGATTGCCCTTTGGCTTTAATTTCAGGGTGCTGAAGAATGCCAATAGTTGTTCCGCAGACCAGGTTGGAAGCTGTCAGCACAGTCTTTTGTATTGTTCCTTTTCCGTGACGAAGCTGACGAAGCATTTCTTTTTGGGCAGGAGAGGGATTCGCCTCTTTTTGGAGTCCATTGATCAGTCTTTTTGTTTCTGTCTTGACAAACTCCCGTAGTTCCCAAGGGCGAACCTTCTTACTAATGCTAGAACGATCTCCAATCCTAATTGGGATGATGCTGCTTCGTAGAGGATTGGTCTTAGCCATGAGTCGTTCCAACACGTTGTCTACTGCGACATGTGTTGAGGCGCAGAGTAATATTCGTTTCCCCTGCTTGATAAGCTGAAGTACTAATTCACAAACTGCAGTTGTTTTTCCAGATCCTGGAGGCCCCTCAAGGAAAGCAAAGTCAGGGGTGTTTAGGGCTTTCTTAACAAAAGTTCGCTGCTCGTTATTACCAGGGCGATTCTCATCAGTCAGGACCTCCCATTCTTTTACGTGATGGGGTTCAGGCTTGGATGAAAGATATCGATTAAAAGCATCTGCAAAATAAAGTTGGTCACTGCCGATTGTGATCTCCGGCCATTTTGCATGGTTACTAGCTTCAAACAGCCTTAATAAAGGGTAATGATGAGAGTCTGGAGCATCTTTTAGCTTGTCTATTGCATCAAGCTGGCATCTCAATTGGTATGTATTAGGGCGTATGACTATGTATGGAAGCTGAGGCAAGCGGTCGAGTTTTAACTGTTCCTCATCGGCGGAGCGGTCAAGGATAGTCAGCGCATTGTCGCGCCTGAAAGGTACGGCAGAGTGATGTCTGCCAGTCAAATGCCAACCATTTCCTTTGGGGCATTCGTACACATTGAGGTCTTTGCGACAGGAAATAGCAATCTCCCATGCATGCTCCTCGGTCGCATATGACATTTTTTTGCAATGCGAGCATTCTGTTGCAGGAGTACCTACTGCTTTCCAGTTTGCATGGTCTGCTTCATATATTGTGTCGACGCTTTCATCTAAAAAATGCCGGAGGGCTGTTTCCATTTCAGAATCTGAAATATCCGGATTCTTTAATTGAATCCAAACGCCTTGAGATTCATCAGGGGCAGTCTTGGTGTTCTCAGTATTAGTGGGTTTATTGATCTGCTCCCAAGCTAGATGTTTTACGTTGTCAGTGCTTTCTTGATGATTTTTAACTTTCAACAAAAACTGACGGAATAGATTTAAACCATAGGCTGTTTTTGACATCAAAATTTCAGGCCTGTGGTTCGTTATGTTTGCAAAATGTAATAGTGCCATTGTGAATCCTCAAGTGGTGTTTGATATAAGTGATACTTACAGAATATCAAGACTTGTGCCAATAGCTTTATGGCTAAAGAGTGCTGATAATGTTGATTTTTTTGTTTTAACGGTTCAAAGCTAAAGGTAGAAAAAGTTAGGTTATGGAAATTATATTCCGAAACAAGGAAGGCCGTGATGGTTTCTCTCCACGGCTCTCCTTGTCTGTAAACTATGAGTTTCGGACGATCAGTTTTTCGTCATCATTCTTTTCTTCTTCGGTGTCATTTCCCATTTCGTCTTCGTCATGTTCGGTAGAACGCGGTTTGTTTTCTTCATCCATGGCGAAAACGCCAGTTACGGCGAGAATGCCAACGGCCACACCGCTAATAAACGTCCAAAAGTCTCGCATGGTTTTCTCCTTAGGTTATACTTCGAAAACGTAGCCACAACGATTGCAGCGATAGTCACAGATGACATGCCGGTCGACGTGATCACCGACTTGGTTGCCAACAGCAGCACCAGTGAAAAAGCCCGTAATGGCTCCAAGCATTCCACCACCGATGGCTCCTACAGCGGTTCCGACAACGGGAACGACTGATCCGATTGCTGCACCAGCGATGGCACCAGTAGATGCTCCGGCATAGCCAGTGGCTGCACCTACGGTTCCACCGACAGCGGTTCCGACTTTCTTGCCGGTATTCGACAACACGACATGAACCGAACTTTCACAGTTCGGACAGACAGGGATCTCATTATCCATATTTTCCTCGTGATTATGAGTGGTTATTTAATCAACGCACTACGAAGCATCCCAAACATGGCGGAAGCCAGTTCGGACAACTCGTTGATAGTGCGACTGTGATTAGGAAGGATTTTAGTGATGGCTTCAGACATGATACCCAAGCCATAGATTTCAACACCGAAACGCCTGCCTTCCTCAATGGCATCAAGAGCCACGTTAAAGGAATCAGGATCACCGTCGGTCAAGATCAGAACGATCTTTCTGCTTTCAGCAAGTGGTACAACTCGCTGCAAAGTCCACCAGAGGGCTTCTGCCAAAGGAGTGCAGCCGGTGGCATTGATGGCGACGTTGTCGTGCATCCGCCCGCCATGCTTAAGAACAGGACAAATCGTCGGCCCAGTCCCGTTGTCTCCATCATCAGCCGGAGAGCCAGCCGGAAAGGCAGTCACTCCTACGTTGATTCCGTCGATAGCATCCAAAGCCGTGGCAACCGCATGGCATACCTGTGTGGTTAGCTGTATGCGTCGTCTCATGGAGCCAGAACAGTCAAGCAAGATGTGAACGGCAGTGTTGATGCCAACCTTCCGACCTTCTTGTCTGAAGACTCGCGAGTCTGCCACGGACAATCGATGCAGTTGTCTCGAATCCAGGCGGCCATGCCTACCGACTCTGCTTCTCGTCAGCACGGATGATTGCAGAAGTCCTTGAAGCTGAGTCCGTAAGGCAACGGAAGCTTTCTTGGCTTCAGTTGCGTGTACTGGCTTTATCGGCTTGATCGGTTTGGTGCCAAGCTGAGCCACCTGCAAGGATTCGTTGGGGTCGTGAGGGCTTTCCTTCAGTAAACGATCCGCAAGAGCTTCTCCTATGTCATTGGGTAGATCGCCATCGTTTGCTGCCAGCAATTCCGTCAAACGTTGTTCTGGAGTGCCAGCAACACGCTCTATGGGTACTTCACTTCCCTCATTTTTTGAGGGCTTTATTTCGGATTTTACTTGCTGATTTTGAGGCACCTGGGAAGCCGTTTGGTCTTTAAGAACAGCAACGACCTCACGAGCGTAGAGAATGCAATCCTGAGTTGAACCGCAGTATCTACGCACCTTTTGCAGGATCAGGTTTAGCCGAGCAATCAGACCGGGATAATGGGCTTCGACGAATGCGCCTACTTGGTCACACTGGCCATGCAGTGCCGGTACATCCCAAGAACGAACCGACAACAGCAGCCAATTGAGGACTGCCATTGCCGGATCAATTGGCTGCTCATTGTCATCGCCGAACAGATGTTGGATCAGCCAATTGAAGTTCTGCCTACATCCTGGAAAGAGACGAGCTAGTCGGTGCTCAACGCGCCAGTCCTCGAAGGTGTTCCAGACGTGCATCTCCAGCGGAGTCAGGTTCGCCAGCTTCAGCCAATCGAACCGAGTTTCTCGGATATGGGCTGCTTCGTGATCCACATAGCCTCTGGCCAAACCAATGAGAGTCTCACTGCACTCCAAGGGAAGTGAAGGCAGATGGATGGTATCCCCATCTGTGTATGCTCCTTTCCCACCAATTTTGACCCTTACTCCATACTTGCTGCCAAGGACTGATGCGACCATGGGTAGCGACTTCATGATGAGTGTGTTCTTCATGACGATCACCAGAGTCCATGGCTATCGATCTGGCGCTGATGCACCGGTTCAGGAACGAAGTCAGTCTTTGGCACAAGCTCTACCTCCGGTAATGGAGGAATTGTATCCGCAACCAATCCAGCCAGTATTTCAGATGAGTCTTGTCCATCCAATATCTTCTGGCCATGAGCCACCAGAGTTGCCGGATCACGGAGCATCGACACCACTCCCTGCAGCATGACCAATGCGCTGCCATGGATGTATCCACGAGCAGGCACACGGTTGAATGCCGTGTCTAGCAAGTCTACAACCGGAACTACACGAGGTTCAACGAAGCTCAGGCCTGACAGCTTGGTGTGGATGGAGCGTAAGGGAGACAAGGCTTTGTGTGTCACCTTGGCTTTACCTTCAAAGCATCTCTTCCATGTATCCGTAGCGGCTTTAGCCACCTCATCGAAGAGAGTCCCACCAAGATCTTTGACTTCATCCTGCAAACCTTGGTGCATGGCGTCATCCGTTGGAGGCAACAGCTTGAACAACTGCCACTTAAATCCGATACGACTGCGCACGTAATCCGCACTGACCGTAGAACTTCCGATCAAATTCTCCCAACCAGGATGCTGTGTTATCCAGTCACGCACGGCCTCGTCATACCGGTTGAGGAACTGCTCTTTTGCAGCCAGGAAATCGCTCCGAATGGTGGTCAATTCGACCACGATCTCATCAGCCTTCTCTTTAGGAATAGCCCAGCCTCCAAGAAAGCGAACACCGGTTCTATCCAGTAAGTTCACAGCACGGGCCTTCAGCGTCCCGAAGATACGCAATTCCTGTGGGTTGCAAATCTTCTTACTGCCAAGCGAAGCAAGCTCTTCAGGAGGTAAATCAGCACCGCCGAAGTCAGCCGGTGTCAGTTTCTTCCGAGCCGTCCAGATGTTTACGTCCAGGTTCAGGGCCATCAAATTGTCGAGCACAGTGATATCCGTATGGGTATCCATAATTACTCCTTAGTTTCTTGTGGGAATAAGCGTTGAGCCAGTTCATGCAGAATGGTCCTGGTTTCAGGACTGGCACGATAGCCGAGAGCACGGTCAAGCGCGTAGGTCAAAGGCTGGATGCCTTGTCTTGCGAGAGGTTGAAATCGGGCAGTGAGATCTGCCCAACGAATGAGGGTACGGGTCGAGAACGTCACCTCAATGGTGTCGCGGTAATTGCCGTCAGCCTCACCCATAAATAATTTACGGACCTCGTTGGCGTATTCCACCATCTTGGTCCGTATTTCCTTGGGTAGTTTAGGAGCTTTGCGATGCAGCAGCTCTCGTTCGTCTTTTGGTTTGGGATAGCCGACTTCGCAGAGCCAGAAGCGATCCATGAAAGCCAGGTTCTGCCGAAGTGTTCCCTGGTAGAGTCCGGTTTCGTCAGAGGCACCGTTGGTATTAGCTGTGGCTGCAAACCGAAACAGCGGATGAGGCTTGATTACTTCCCCACCGTTCTCGGGAATACACAACGGATCACCGTCCAAGATGCCGTTCAAACCGGCAGCGGTCGCTGGATCGAGAAGATCGATTTCATTAAGCAGGAACAGCCCACCAAATTTCATGGCAAGTGCAAGCGGTCCGTACTGGAAGGACATATTCGAGTTCTCCACGGTCAGATGGCCGACCATATCCGGGAATTCCAAACGTCCATGCCCGGTGATGTCGAAAACCGGATAGTTCAGCTTGGCTGCAAGTTGCTTGATGAGGCTCGTCTTTCCAGACCCAGCAGGACCAAACACGTACAGCGGGTCGGACAACTCCATGAACCAGACCACGGCGTCGCGACTGGAGTCGTGGAACAGGTATTCCGGGTTAAGATCCGGGGTGAATGAAGACGGGTCTTCGAATCCATGCACTTTACGCTTGGATTTCTTGCCGCTAAAGACTTCGCCTGCGTCATGTTCGAAAGGTTGCAGGGTTTGTAATTCATTCAGGATGTCACTCATCTTTTTCTCCTATAGAAAATGAAAAAGCGCACCTCCCGATGGAGATGCGCTTTTCTTGCTTGTTTTATTATGTCTACGCTGCTGATTTCAGAGGCTTATTAATTTTGCTGACATATAACCGTTCATATGGCCTGCCTGCCTTTTCACATTTCTCTAGAGCGGCTTGAGCCTTGAGTTCGTCACCTATTAGTGAGGTTAGAGTGTCCGAGACCAGGGAACGATCAAGTGTTCTTCGGCCTGCGATGGTAGATAACCGAAAACGACGATCTCCTGCTGATATCCAGTCCTTTGAGCCAACCAGTCGGTATGACTGCTTGATGCGTTCCTCTGTCTCAGCAATCCGTTTCTCCAGAGCGGCCTTCTTTTCCTTTAGAAGAGCAATTTCTTCCAGTTCCAAGCCACACGCAGAATCCTCAGGGATGGTCATAGCCTGGAACTTCGGACAGTCAGAGTTGACGTCACACCAGTCGCACAGAGGATGAAAGCCACGGCAGTAGGCCAGGTCGTTCAATTCCAAACTGCCAGATCGGACATCTTCAACTGTACGCCAGATTGCCACTGCCGTCTGCAAGCACACACCTAGCATGTCCTCTTCCGGTAGATATGGCCCGAATGGTTTCACTTCGGATATGGAAATGGAAAGTACCCATGCTTCTATGTCCACAGTATCAGGGTCATCAGGAATATCTACTCCAAACAACCAGCGTACAGCCTGTGCGAATGTCGCTCCGGCAAAGCCAATGCGATTATGCTCTTCAGCCACAGAGAAACACGGTTTGTCCCAACAGGCCTTGAGCAATCCTACCTGGCCATATAGCTGAGCCTCATACGAAGGATACAAAGTCTCCGGGACACGCTCGTTACTCTTGAGCTCCAGAATCCGCACAGCAGGTCGTTGTCCACCCCATACTAACGTGAAGTCCAAATGGGCTTTGATAGGTACACCGTCATGCTCAATGGCTATCTCAAGCTGCGGAACCAGCTTTACACCATTGGCTAGAAGAGCCTGCTCAATGCCGTGTTCCTGCCAATGGCCACGTTGCAGGATGATCTGCCGACCAAGAATTTTAGCAAGATCCTTGAGAGCGAGTCCATCTATGGCAGATGCGGTAGGGAAGGTGGTTAAACCAAGCTTGCTGGCCACAGCAGACCTGAGACATTCCATGCCTTTCCCTATGTCCGACATTCCTATGTACTGACTACGGTCTCCAAGCTCACTGTCAGTCTTCTTCTCAGCATGAGTTAGAAGTCCTTGGGTAAGAAGCCGCAACAAGCCCTGTGCTTTGGTGTCGTCATGCTGCATCTGCATACCTCCACCAAATTTTTCGTGTTCCATCCCAACGAAATCCAGCCTTACGAAGGAATTCTTTCTTGGGATGAGTATCACCAGTTGCCAAAACGCATTTCTTGCCATCGTTGGCTGTTCCAGACCGGTATTGAACACCGTCTAAACGAGGCAGATTTGATGCTCCTGGGGCATTACCCTTGGGAGACGATATTGGTGCCGTAGCGGTTGTTCGATCCTTGGAATCAAGGGATTGGAAACCTCCATTTTGAGTTTGCTCAGGATGAGAGGCCATTTCTCCGTCATCGTCACTTTCCGTCACGATACCGATCAATGCCGATAATCCGTAACGACGAGCATAAGTCATAGCCGAGCCATAACCTTGAGGATCATTTTTAGATAATGGCATGGTTAACAAAGATGCCTGCCATTGGCCTGTCTCAGCGTGGACGATCTTGGTCACAAGGCCGAGCTTATTAGTCTCGACCGACACAGGATACTGGGTGAGCCAGATGCCGTGCTCAAGGAGAGCGTCTCGGCATGCATTCATAACGGAATGGAGCGTGGCATAACGGCTGTTGGTAAATGTGTTCTTTGCGTCCTTGAGCGCAGGAGATAGTGTCTGCTGCACCTGGATCATCGCCTCTGCTAATTCACTGATTTCCTGGGAACTCATTTGGGAGTTCATGATTACCTCCTTGAAAATAGAAAGCCCCAGTACTGCATCTTGCAGTACTGGGGCAGTTGGTCACTCTGAAGCTAAAAAGATTTAGCTTTCACGGAGGTAATATATATCTGTATTGTTTTGAAAAGCGTTTTGGTGCTTGCGCAACTACATCAATTAAAACACCGTCATCAATTGCTTGTTTGAGCGTATAGGAGTAAATCAGTCGAAGTCTTCAAAGCTCATTGGAATCTCCTTCAAATTGGGTTTGTTGTGAAAAATTGAAGGATACCCTTGGGTGGAGATACGGTCACGGGAGACTATGGAGCGCGAAAGAAGCTGAAGCTTAATGCTAGGATGCTGGCATGTATGTCGTCAGTACATAACATGCCTACTTGCAAAGAATTCTTTCGTGTTATAGCCATAGTCTTTATCTTTTTGACGATATTTCTGAGCCGGTTTGGATAAATGCTGATAGACAATAAAAAACATGGAAAAGTTGGAGATCATCTCCGAGAGAACCTTTGTAAAGATGGAGAATTGGCTGTAACCACCGATTCTTTTTCTTTGTATGCATTTCATAGCTTGCGAAAAGAACTTGAGCAATTAGCAGCGACTCGACTTATTCTTTCCGATGCTTCAATCAAATCAGAGGGAAACCTTCCTTCTCTCTCAGGCGGGACGTATGAGACTCGCTTGAAGAATCAGCTTCTTCAAAAAGTGATAGCAGCTCAGTGCGCTGGATGGCTGAAAAAGAAAGTCCAAGTTAGAGCCGCTAACAATGCTCAGACCATTAGTCAGAATATGTTCTATGCGAAGGGGGCTGATGAAGCTATCGCTATTCAAGGTAGCTCTTCTTTTACAAGTGAGGGGCTTGGCTATGTGGAGTCGGACCGGCACCACATGAATATGGCTCTTTCTGACCAAGAAAGCACAAAAGCTCTTCTCGAATGGTTTGATAGCCTTTGGGACAACAAGAGTGTGACTTTTGATGCCAAGGAGCAGTTGCTCAAGCAGCTTGAAATTCTTTCAAAAGATAACGCCCCAGAGTTCATTTATTTCCTCACTCTGTTCCACACGTTTCAGGATATCCTTGAAGACATCGACGAAGAGAACATCATCAAGACCAAGACGGGCTTCAAGGATACTGTCGTCTGGAATAAGCTGTATAAATTTCAGCGGGACGGGGTCCTCGGTGCAATCGATAAGCTCGAAAAATACAATGGCTGCATCATTGCCGATAGTGTGGGGCTCGGTAAGACCTTCGAAGCCTTGGCTGTCATCAAATATTACGAACTACGAAATGACCGTGTGCTGGTCCTTTGCCCAAAGAAGCTCCGAGAGAACTGGTCTATCTACACGATCAACGACAAGCGAAACCTTCTCGCCAAAGACCGCTTCAACTACGATGTCCTGAACCACACCGACCTCACTCGACTCACAGGTAAATCTGGTGAGATCAATCTGGAGACGTTGAATTGGGGTAACTATGACCTCGTTGTCATCGACGAATCCCACAACTTCAGGAACGTCACCAAATCGGACAAGGGCCTGACAAGATATTCCCGCCTCATGGATGAGATCATTCGTTCCGGCGTGAAGACAAAAGTGCTCATGCTTTCCGCTACTCCTGTGAACAACAGAATGAACGACCTCAAGAATCAGGTAGCGTTCATTACTGAAGGGCTTGACCTCGCCTACAAAGATCAGGGGATACGCAGCATCGAGGAGACACTTCGTAAGGCCCAGACTCGGTTCAACCAATGGCTCAAACTGGATGAGAAGGAGCGTACCACCGAGGGGCTGCTTGATGCGCTCAATTTCGATTATTTCAAGCTCCTCGACATGCTGACCATTGCTCGGTCTCGCAAGCATATCCAGAAGTATTACAATGACGCGGAGGTCGGTGAGTTCCCGGAACGCCTCAAGCCGATGAACCTCAAGGAAGACATTGACCTTGAAGGCGAGTTTCCTGCCCTTAAAGAAATCAACCGAACGATACGAAAGCTGAACCTCAGTGCGTACTCTCCGTTGAAATATGTCCGCATGGAGAAGCGCAAGGAATATGACCGCAAGTACGACATCCTTGTGAAAGACGGGAAATCTGTATTCCGTCAGGTGGACCGCGAACAAAGCTTGATCCATCTCATGCGCGTCAATCTCCTCAAACGCATGGAAAGTTCGATTAACTCCTTTAGCATGACCTTGGAAAAGCTCTTGAACGAAGTGCAGATGCTTCTTCAAAAGCTTGAAAACCATAATGGCGAGGAGATTGAACAGGTCGGCATTGAAGACATTGAAGTGGACTCTCCTGAGTTCGATGACTTCCTGATCGGGAGAAAGGTTAAAGTCCTCATCAAGGATATGGACCAGATTCGCTGGAAGCAGGACTTGGAAGAGGACTGCGAGAAGCTGACCTACCTCCTTGATGAATCGCGAAAGGTTACAGCAAAGCGGGATGCCAAGCTGGAGAATCTCAAGTCGCTTATCAAGTTCAAGCGGATTGAGCCTATTAATCCTGGGAACAAGAAGATGATCATCTTCACCGCATTTGCTGACACTGCGAACTATCTTTACGAGCACATTGCTCCATGGGCAGAAAAGGCCATGAAGCTGAATACTGCTCTCATCACCGGTGGTGGTTCGAATAAGTGCAACCTGAAAACTATGCGATGCGAGTTCGATGCGTTGCTTTCCGCTTTTTCTCCTATCTCGAAAGAACGCGACAAAATTAATGCTGAGGCGACTGAAGAGATAGACCTGTTGATTGCCACTGATTGTATCTCTGAGGGACAGAATCTCCAGGACTGTGATTGGTTGGTGAACTACGACATCCATTGGAACCCGGTGCGGATCATCCAAAGGTTTGGGCGAGTAGACCGACTTGGCTCCAAAAATAAGAAAATCCAGCTCGTCAATTATTGGCCTAACATGGAACTGGACGAATATATTAATCTGGAAGCGCGGGTCAGTGGGCGCATGGTCCTCCTCGACATCTCAGCCACAGGTGAAGAGAATGTCATCGAGCAGGATAATGTGACCCGGATGAATGACTTGGAGTATCGGCGTAAGCAACTCCAGCAGCTTCAAGATACAGTTGTTGATCTGGAGGATATATCCGGCGGCGTATCAATTACCGACATGACTCTGAATGACTTCAAGATGGACTTGTCGGAGTATTTGAAAGCCAATGCAGATTCACTTGAGAAGGCACCAACCGGATTATATGCGGTAACGAGTCTGGATGCGGACCTTCAGGAAGATGGACTGGAGCCGGGAGTTGTCTTCTGCCTGAAGAATACCGGCAAGAGCATGGATGATGAGGATTACGCTTTGGCTCCTCATTATCTCGCCTATGTCACGGATAACGGAGATGTTCGATTCGGGTACACCCAAGCCAAGAAGGTGCTGGATGTCCTGAAGAAGCAATCCATGGGATGCACCGATCCGGATCAGGATGCCATAACGCAAATGAACTCCCAGACTAAGAACGGCAGAGATATGAGTCATTATCGCAGTCTTCTTGAACAAGCGGTAAATGGTATTGTCGGCAAGTCTGAGGAAAAAGGTGTTGAGAGTTTGTTCTCGCGTGGTGGCACCAACCTGACCAAAGAGAGTTTCCAGGGGATGGATGACTTTGAAGTGGTTAGCTATCTGATTGTGGGGGCGTAATGGACTTTCCGGCTACCATAGAAGACTTCTACAGCAATCTTGCCGTTCCAGAATCCTGCTACCTCGGGAAAAGGCTGTTTAAAAAACATTTCTACGAGAATGGCCAGCTCAATGTCTCGGACAAGAAAGCTTTCAAGGAAGACATAGAATCCATCGAATGGATGTATACCCTCAAGCCTTCCACCATCAATATCCCCAGCTTTGAGGATGATACCCATGAGTACCTGGAAGTTGCTTTGGTTCAGGTCACGCTTTCTTCCGACAAACGCCACACCCGAATCGCTGAAGTTATCCAGAAAGCCATTCCATACCCTGTCGTCATCGTCTTTTTATGTGGCTCTGATATTGCTCTCAACGTGGGGGTGAAGCGTATCAATCGTGCTGACAGTAATAAAATGGTGGTTGAATCATATCACGATACGGGCTGGATTCCGTTTGGGACCTCTCAGTCTTGGCAACAAGAATTTCTAAATGATTTTCAGGTGAAGAGCCTGTCCTATCAGCACTTCTTTCAGTTTTACCAAGATATTGCTGATCGCATCACAGCCTACAATTGTGCGGTCCACACCGGCGCATATTCGCTGGTGGCTCCTGAACAAAAGGACGGCATGGATCGCGGCGAGGCTCTGAAGGAACTGGAACGCCTGGAGCGGGAATTGACTGAGCTACGAAACAAGCTCAAAAAGGAAAAGAACTTGGGCAACCAAGTGCAGTTGAATACCCGTGCCCATTCTCTATCCCAAAAGATTGATCAGATTAAGCGGACCCTCTAGGAGTAATTGTGAAAAATCGTTCTCAGACTATACGGAAAATTGTTGGATATCTTAACAATAAAGACGAAGAAGGAGGCTTTTGGCTTCCAAACATTCAGCGTCCTTTTGTTTGGTCTGAAGAACAGATTTGTAAACTTTTCGACTCGATCATGCGCGAGTATCCCATTAGCACTTTGTTAGTTTGGAAGACGAACAGTAAGATTCGCCGTAGGAAATTTATTGATAACTGGAAGCATTCAACCCGATTGCTCGATTTCTACGTCCCGGAGGATGAGAGCAAAAAGTGCTTGGTTCTTGATGGACAGCAGAGGCTGCAAAGCTTGTTTATCGGGATACACGGGAGTTATGAAGGAAGAGAGTTACACCTCAATATTCTTAGCGGAGAGGTCATGGCTCCCGATGACATCAAATATGAATTTAAATTTTTAAATTCAAATGATGCACAATTCCCATGGGTAAAATTTAAAGATGTAGTCCTCTCAAATGAGAAAAGAAGCGCACTTGTAACAAAAGTGACCTCTATGGCCAATGAAGGTTTGAGTCAGGATGACGAAGATAAAATTGGCGATCATATCGACATCATAAATCAGGTGTTCAAGACAGAAGATACCATTACCTACCAAGAGCTTGACAGTATTGATGCTCCAGAATTGTATAGTGAAGATGATGTTGTTGAGGTCTTTATTCGTGCCAACTCAGGAGGCACAAAGCTTAGCAAGTCCGATTTGCTTTTTTCTCTTCTGAGCGCAAGTTGGGAGTTAGCAGATGACAATATGGATGATCTGCTGAAGTCCATCAATAAATACGGATTCAACTTTGACAGAGACTTTGTTTTAAAGGTTTGTCTTGTGCTTTTGGGCAAGGGGGCCAGATACGAAGTTCAGAAATTTAGGAATAATGATGTCCGAGAGGCTATTGAAACGAAATGGGATGATATCTCAAATGCGATCAAAGATGTTATTGATTTCGTTCGTAGCAAAACATTCATACAGTGCGATAAGGCACTGCCATCTCATCTGGTTCTAATTCCTCTTGTCTATGCTCGATACCAATACAAGGAAGCATGGAATAAAGCTGTCGATGTTGATCGTTATTTAGTTCGCTGCCTCCTGGCTGGTGCTTTTAGCGGGCAATCAGATAGACTCATTGATGCGATGAAAAAAAGAATCGATGAGTCAAAAGGCTTCTATATTAAGGATGCTTATGAAATTATTCGTTCTCAAAATAGAAGCCTTGAGATGACTCAAGATCGTTTCTTTCAGATGGGATATGGCTCCAAAACTATCCATCTTATTTTCAACCTTTGGTATCTGGATTTCCCTCATACTCCATCATATGCAAACAATTTGCCCCAAACAGATCATATTTTTCCCCAGAGTAGATTGCGCGAGATAAAGGTGATCAACCCAGAAACCGGTCGGAAAATTATGAAATATTATGAGCCTGAGCGTAACCAACTGGCAAATTGCATGCTTTTATCGAGGGAAGAAAATGGCGCTGGAGGGAAGCGAGATATGACTCCAGAAGAATGGTTTGCTGATAAAACGGACGAATACCTTGATATGCATCTGATTCCCAAAGACAAATCTCTCTGGTCCATGGATCGATTTGAAGAATTTGTCGAGGCTAGAAAAACGTTGATTCAAAATAAATTTAACGCATTGCTTATCCAAGTCTAATTCTTGGGTGGAGACATATCATGGAAAAGTTGACTGAGCAGGATGGCATGAGCCTGGAAGTAGTTGATGAGAACTTGCAAGCTTTAAAGGGCATTTTCCCCGAAGCCTTTACGGAAGATGGGATTGACTTTGAAGTGCTGAAGCAACTTTTAGGGGATCAGCTTGCCGAAGGCGAAGAGAAATATGGACTCAACTGGTTTGGGAAGAAAAAAGCTCGTCAGATAGCATTGTCACCTTCTACAGGAACATTGCGCCCTTATCTCGAAGGGAGTGTGGATTGGGACACAACGCAAAATCTGTTTATTGAAGGGGATAACCTTGAAGTCCTGAAGCTTCTACAAAGGTGCTATTCAGGAAAGGTGAAATTTATATACATCGATCCTCCCTACAATACTGGAAAAGATTTTATTTACCCTGATAACTACCAAGATAATCTTGATACATATCTTCGCTATACAAAACAAAAAGATGAAGAAGGGCTATCGGTTTCTTCGAATCCGGAATCTTCCGGTCGTTATCATACTAAGTGGTTGAGTATGATGTATCCAAGGCTGAAGCTGGCAAGAGCTCTTCTCGCAAACGATGGTGTAATCTTTGTTTCTATAAACCATAAAGAGGTCACCAACCTTAGATATTTAATGGATGAGGTGTTCGGCGAAGGGAATATGCTTTGTATGTTTTCGTGGAGGAGCGATGGCAACTTTGATAATCAAGCAAAGTTTAAATATTGTCACGAATATATACTTGCATACGCCAAAAATGAGGAGGATTTCCCTCACCCTCCAACTGTAGACATAAATACCCCCGCTGATAGTAAGATTTTTAAAGTCAACATTCGTAACACTGTTGTCAAAAATGGCCCAAAGAATCCTCCAAGTTCGATAAGATTGCCTGTTGGATTCCCCGCTACGTTTAGCGATGGGGAAATTCAAGAGCGTGAGTCTTCTTGGCCTCACTACAAAGAAAAAGCGGATATCGTAAACGGCAAGCTCTCTAACGAGGTTGAGATTTATAGCGGTTGGAGTTCAAAGGATTTACTGTTGGAGTTTATTCGTAATGGTTGTGAACCGATTTATGATGCCAAAGGTCAAGAGACTACTTTTGAAATCATAAAGTCTGGCGCTATTGAAGCTGTTAAAGTACGTGGAGAGCCTAGCCATGTGTTGTCAACTTTAACGGGGCTAGGTGGTCCGCAAAAGGCTTCAACAGAGGTTGAACAGACAGGGGCTATATTTGATGATTACCCTAAACCTACAGCACTGATTAAATACTTGTTGAGCATGGTTTCCGATTCATCATGCATAGCCTTAGATTTTTTTGCAGGCTCAGGTTCGACTGCGCACGCCGTAATGGATTTAAATGCGGAAGATGGTGGAAATAGAAAGTACATAATGGTTCAGCTTCCAGAACCAACAGAGAAAGTGGATGAAAAAGGAAAAACAAAAACTACTCAAGCATCTAAGTCAGGTTTTAAAACCATTTCGGATGTCGCTCAAAGTAGAATAAAGGGAGCTAGGGCTACTCTTTTGAAAAAGGGGGCCCACGGAGACTTGGGTTTCAAATTTTTTAAACTCGACAGTAGTAACATCCTCGCTTGGAGTCCTGACAGAGCAGACCTTGAGCAGACTCTCATTGGTCATACAGAGCATCTTGTTCCAGGCAGAAGCGAACAAGACGTGCTCTATGAGCTTCTCCTTAAACGAGGCGTTGAGCTGACCGTTCCAATCGAAGAAAAGAAAGTCTCAGAAAAAACTGTCTACAGCATCGGGTACGGTGCTTTGTTCGCATGCCTAGATAAGAAGGTTCAGCGTGATCAGATCGAGGAACTGGCTCAAGGAATTATCGACTGGCACAAGGAGCTTGATCCGGTCAGTGAGACGCAGGCCGTATTCCGAGACAGCGCATTTGAGAATGATATAGCCAAGACCAATCTTACCGCCATTCTCCAGCAAAGTGGTATAAAGCACGTCCGAAGCTTGTAATTTATGTTAGGGAGTCCTTGGGGTGATAGTATAGCCAAGGCACATAGCAAACAAATCAAGGATCGCATGAAAGCGATTAAAGCTGAGATTTGAGGAAGATAATGGAAAAGCTGACTGAGCAGGATGGCATGAGCCTGGATGTAGTTGATAAAAATTTGAACACCCTAAAAGGTCTCTTCCCTGAAGCCTTTTCGGAAGATGGAATCAACTTCGAGGTACTGAAGCAACTTCTTGGTGGGGAAGTCGCGGAGGATGACGAAAAATATGGCCTTAACTGGTTTGGAAAGAAAAAAGCTCGTCAGATTGCCTTGACTCCTTCAGTTGGGACATTGCGACCTTGTCCTACAGAGAGCGTTGAGTGGGATACAACACAAAATTTGTTTATTGAAGGTGACAACTTAGAAGTTTTGAAGCTTTTGCAGCGTGGATATGCGGGAAAAGTAAAAATGATATACATTGATCCACCATATAATACAGGGAAAGAGTTTATTTATCCTGACAAATTTAAGGACAACCTCGATACATACCTGCTTTATACAGGGCAAAAGTCCGACGATGGTTTTAAGACAACATCGAATACTGAGACATCCGGTAGATACCATACTAACTGGCTTAATATGCTTTATCCTCGATTGAAGCTTGCCCGCTCATTGCTTCGTGAAGACGGAGTCATTTTGGTTAGTCTCGATGATGTTGAGGTTTCAAACGCTAAAAAACTACTCGACGAAGTATTTGGTGAAGAGAACTTTGCAGCAACTCTTGTCTTTGATCGTAATCGAAAGAACGATGCGAAATACTTCTCTGTAGGTCATGAATATATGCTTGTTTACTTTAAAAATGAGCAATATCTATCCGACAATGACGTAATATTGAGAGGCGACAAAGAGGGAGTTGATGAAGTTCGGGATCTCTTTGATCAATTAAGAAAGGAGCACGGAGAGGATTTTGTTAAGGTGCGAGAGGGCTTATTAAAGTTCTACTCCACTATAGGTAAAGCTGACCCACGTATTCCGCTTACAAGATTCCGAAAAGTCGATGAAAAAGGGCCTTTCCGGGATGACGGAAATATTAACTGGCCCGGAGGTGGTGGACCGACGTATGATGTTGCACACCCTACAACTGGAGAAATGTGCAAAAAGCCTATTAGCGGATGGCGTTATCCGACCCCTGAAAGGTTTTGGGAGGAAGTCGATAAGGGGAGGGTTGTTTTCGGACCAGATGAAACGACTGTTCCTAGAGTGCGCACCAATCTGTTTGAAAATTCGAATCAAGTAATGGTGAGCGTTGGCTATAGTTATGCGCAAACTTCAGCAAATGAGTTCAGCGCATTGTTTGATGGAGAACGTGTTTTCGACAACCCAAAACCAATTAGCGATTTGGCCAAACTTATTTCATATTTGTGTGGACCAGATGACATTGTCATGGATTACTTTTCAGGAAGTGCGACAACTGCCCATGCTGTCATGCTCGAAAACGCTCGAAAAGATGTTCAGAGACGTTTTTTTATGGTCCAACTCCCTGAGAAGTGTGCTCCAAAATCGAATGCTTACAAGCTAGGATATTCCACTATTGCCGATATTGGTAAAGATCGGGTTGTTAGAGCTGCGAAGAAAATACAAGATGACTATCCAGATGCAAAAAAAGATTTTGGGTTTAAAGTCTTTAAACTCGACAGCAGCAATATCGTCGCCTGGAACCCAGACAAAACAGATCTAGAGAAAACCCTTTTAACTCACGCAGAGCATCTTGTCTCAGAGAGAAGCGAACAAGACGTGCTCTATGAGCTTCTCCTTAAACGAGGCGTTGAGCTGACCGTTCCAATCGAAGAAAAGAAAGTCTCAGGTAAAACTGTCTATAGCATTGGTTACGGTGCTTTGTTCGCATGCCTAGATAAGAAGGTTCAGCGTGACCAAATTGAGGAATTGGCCCAAGGTATCATCGACTGGCACAAGGAGCTTGATCCGGTCAGTGAAACGCAGGTTGTATTCCGAGACAGTGCGTTTGAGAATGACATAGCCAAGACAAATATCACCGCCATCCTAGAGCAGAGCGGTATCAAGCACGTCCGCAGTTTGTAAGGAACAACTACTATGAAGCTCCACTTTGAAGACAACCTGGACTATCAGCTTGCAGCTATTGAATCTGTCGCCAACCTCTTCCAGGGGCAGGAAATCTGTCGCACGGAATTTACTGTAACAACGCCAACAACGGGCAAGGACGGACAGCTCAAACTTGGATTTGTTGAGTCCGACTTGGGTATAGGCAACCGCTTGCAGCTTCTGGATGACGAACTTCAGGAAAATTTGAAAGATATTCAGTTCAAAAATGGATTGCGCCCATCTGAATCCTTGAGCAGCGGCGACTTTACCGTTGAGATGGAGACCGGCACCGGTAAGACATACGTTTACCTGAGAACCCTCTTCGAGCTGAACAAGCGATATGGATTCACCAAGTTCGTTATTGTCGTTCCTTCTGTCGCGATCAAGGAAGGTGTTTACAAAACACTCCAGATCACGCGCGATCATTTTGAGGCTCTCTATCCGGAAGCCAAAGGGTACGAATACTTCCAGTATAACTCGTCCAAGATGGGCCAGGTTCGGAACTACGCGACCAGTCCCAATGTCCAGATTATGGTGGTCACAGTCGGTGCCATCAACAAAAAGGACGTGAACAACCTATACAAAGAGAGCGAGAAGACCGGCGGCGAAAAGCCCATAGATTTGGTTCGTGCGACCCATCCGATCATCATCGTAGACGAACCTCAGAGCGTTGACGGCGGTTTGAAAGGACAAGGCAAGAAGGCCCTTGAAGCTATGAATCCGCTTTGCACACTTCGGTATTCAGCCACCCACGTAGACAAACACCACATGGTTTATCGTCTGGATGCTGTGGATGCCTACGACAAGGAACTGGTCAAGCAGATCGAAGTGGCGGCTCTGGAAGTTGAAGGTGGATACAACAAACCTTTCGTGAAGCTCATATCCACCGAGAATCGACGCGGCACTATTTCCGCCAAGATTGAAGCGCACATTCAGCAAGGTGGAAAGATCAAATCGAGCATTCTTACCGTTCAAGATGGTGATGATCTAGAGCAGGAAACTGGTCGAGGCATTTATGAGAACTATCGCATTGGCACCATCACTTGCGGAAAGAAGAATCAATCCATCGAATTGAAGTACCCCAATGGAGAGAAAGTCCTCGCTCCCGGCGATGAGCATGGAGGAGTGAATCAGGATGATCTGAAGCGGCTCATGATCCGCCGTACTATCAAGGAGCATCTGGACAAAGAGAAACGCTTCGCAGCGTTAGGGCTTGAAGTGAAAGTCCTCAGCCTGTTCTTCATCGACAGCGTGGAATATTACCGCCAATACGACGAAGCCGGTAATTGGGTGAAAGGCAAATACGCCACCATGTTTGAGGAAGAATACCGCAAGCTGGCCCAGGACTATGATTACCAGACTCTTTTTGAAGGATTGGATCTCGATGTTGAAGTCGATGAAGTCCATAACGGTTATTTCTCCATCGACAAGAAAGGTGGTTGGACCGAGACAGCAGAAAACAACCAGACCAACAGGGACAACGCAGAACGAGCTTACAGCCTGATCATGCGCGAGAAGGAAAAGCTCCTCAGCTTTGATTCCAAGCTGAAGTTCATCTTCTCTCACTCGGCTCTGCGCGAAGGTTGGGACAACCCTAACGTGTTCCAGATTTGCGTCCTCCGAGATATCGGAACCGAACTGGCTAGGCGGCAGTCCATCGGACGAGGCTTGAGGCTTTGCGTCAACCAGGAAGGTCAACGTCTGCGTGGATTCGACACAAATACGCTGACTGTTATTGCCAACGAGAGCTATGAGCAATTTGCGGATACGCTTCAGAAGGAAATCGAAGCTGATACTGGCATCCGATTTGGCATTGTCGAGAAGCACCAGTTTGCCACCATCGCGGTGACAAACGAAAATGGTGAGACCAAGCCTCTTGGCGTGGAGCAATCCGAGAAGATTTGGGAGTTCCTGAAGACGAATGACTTTCTAGATAAGAAAGGCAAGGTCCAGGATAGCCTCAGAACTGTACTGAAGGAAAACACGCTTGAACTGCCAGAAGAGTTCCAGGAACAAAAGACGGAGATCAACGCAGTCCTCCGCAAACTCGCTGGTCGTCTGGAAGTAAAAAACGCTGACGAGCGCATTACAATCAAGCCCAATAAAGAACGCTTCTTGAGTCCTGAGTTCAAAGAGTTGTGGAATCGAATCAAGCATAAGACGACTTATCGCGTTGACTTTGACAACGAGAAGCTGATTCAGGATTGCGCCAAGACAATCGAAACTGGCCCTGCAATCAGCAAAACACGAGCGCAGTTCAGAAACGCCAATCTCGCAATTGGTAAGGCTGGTGTTGAAGCAGAAGAGACCAGTACCTCTGGGTTCACGACTGTTAACGAGTCAGACATTGAGCTGCCGGACATCCTGACTGACCTTCAAGACAAGACGCAACTCACCCGTAAGAGCATTGTTCGGATTCTCACCGAAAGCCGTAGGTTGAACGACTTCAAGCGCAACCCCCAGGAGTTCATCCAACTGGCTACTGAAGCGATCACCAGAACCAAACGTCTAGCCCTGGTAGAAGGGATTAAATACCGCCGTATCGGAGACGAATACTTCTATGCCCAGGAGCTTTTCGAGAAAGAGGAGCTGACTGGCTATCTCAAGAATACCATGGAGTCTGAGAAGTCTGTCTACGACAGGGTTGTGTACGACTCAGCCGGTGTCGAAAAGGGATTTGCTCAGGACATGGAAAAGAATGAAGCTGTAAAGGTCTATGCCAAACTCCCTGGCTGGTTCAAGGTCCCAACTCCACTTGGCACTTACAACCCCGACTGGGCAGTTCTCGTCGAAGATGATGGCAAAGAAAAGCTCTACTTCGTTGTCGAGACCAAAGGGAGCCTCTGGTGGGATGATCTCCGCCACAAAGAAGGCGCAAAGATTAAGTGCGGTAAGGAGCATTTCGCCGTTCTTGCCGATAGCCAGGACAACCCAGCAAAATTCATCCAGGCAACCAATGTCGGTGAGATGTTGGATCAGGCGTAAGCGTAAAAAAGGAAATGGAGATCGAACGGACGGGACGATGATATGAATACAGTGTTTCGGCTGCTTTTGACTTTTAATGCGACATCCCTGCTCGTGATTGTTTTTTTAGTGCAGAAGGGCTTTTCTTTAGGGCATTTCTTTTCCAAATGCCCATACCTTGTCAACTTACCAAATGCTGTGTCCTACATTGGTTATTTATTAGTACCTGTAGTTCTCACTGGAATAAGTATCCTGCTTAGCCCCTGCCTTGGTAAGGATAGTTTTGATGAGGGACAAATTGTCAGCATTGAGCATGCGAATAACAGTTTTTTGCCAAGCTATTTGGGCTATTTTTTTGTCGCATTGAGCATTGGGAATTGGGAAACGTTAGCGATTGTGTATGGCGTATTGTTCGTTTTCACTTTTCTTTCCCAAGCTCTTTATTTTAACCCATTGTTTTTATTATTTGGTTTTAGCTTCTATAATATAACGACAAAGAATGGAGCTGTTGTCTTTTTGATCAGCCGTTGCAGTTACAAGACCCCACTTGATGTTGTTATCCCTAAGGCACATCGTATCAACAGCTACACTTTTATAGAGAGATAAGCGATGAATCATCTAATTGCACGAATCAGAACTAGGAAAAAAGAAAAAATGTTCAAGTTGCTCTCTGATCAAGAGAGTCTTTTTGATCTTGATGTCGAAAATTTGCCTTTAGTTGGGTACGATGTTGATCATAATTTAGACGAGGGGTCTTGGTTCAAAGTAGAAGAGTTTAGCCAAAAAGATTACTTCTTGGACTATCTTGGTCGTGATTTTGTTGCAGCAGAATACAATGACTTAATAAAAGCAGAGTTTACTAAAATTGCTTCCTTGTGCTCTGTGCAAGGTGACAACTTCTTCTTTCAAAAGGTGACCCCGTCAACCTATTTGTGCAAAAAATGTATTGGTTTTGGAGATGTTGCCCATCTTGAAACCAGTGATACTCGACTTTATGTAAATCAGGACCCCGATGCTGTGTATTGGGCTTCGGAAGATGCCCTAGTGTTTAAAAAGTTAGCGACGATATCCAGCCTTTTCCCAGGGATTGACACTCTATACAAAGAGGCAACTAACGATGAAGTTCAGGAGTTCTTAGATGAAGACTTCATCGAGCTTGTTGATGGGTTCAATTTAGACAAAGTATCAAAACCTAACAGAGCACGTATTGCTTTGGCTCTAAATAGTTTGGAAAATATGGGGCCAGTGGAGCAAGAAAGTATGCTCAACTATATTCATGATTATAGTGATGAGCGACTTGTGTACGATGAAGAGAACAGTATCTTTTCTATTCAAAACGACGAGCAGCTTAAACTGTTGCTTTATGGGATTGAAGAGCGGTTCTATACGACTCCAATCGGGCAGCAAAGACGCTTGGCAAATTCTGTACAAAGCTTGGGGTAGGGGAACTCCTACGCGTTTTACTGTCATGGCATGGATGCTGGAAGACTATAATGCTAGTGCATAGTTTGAATAGGGGGAAGGCGGCGATAGTGATGTCCGATTGTTAAATATGAGATCGGAGCGGAGAGGGACTATGGCAGAAAAACTTAAAACATGGCGTGAGGACATGCTTGCGCGACTCAACGCAATATGTAGCCCGAGTGGGAGAGTCCCACGTTATGTCGCCAAGGAAATTATCGCAGGATGTGCATGGTGGGAGACTCATCCATCAGGACCAGTTCGAGCGCCCAAGCATGCAGACCGTATTTGTGGAAATGAAAAGTCATGGTGCCTTGATTTTGGGGCAAACACTTTTCTTGTCTCAAGGGCTATTCATGGATGCTGCAAACGGATGAGACAATGGATACCTCAGCAGCGAAGACTTCCCATTTCACCGCAGGAAATGCAATCCTTAAACAGAACGCTGCAAGGGGTAGTGCGAGCATCTGTATCGAATTATCGCGGGGACCTGTTTTCTAGTTACGGGCATAACACCACTACGAAGCTGATATTCGGAGCACAGGCTATTTGTGCGAATGATTTCATAAAAGGAATCGCCAAGTATCTAAAGCTGCCAAGTTTGTTCACTTATCAACAGCATTTTCCCGGCTACTCGACAAAGGGGATTAAACGAGCAAGGCAGAAGGCAGACTGTTCTGAAATGACTACGTGTCCACAGTGTGGTTGTAGTGTGGCTAAATCGAAACTAGAAAGTCATAAGCGTGAGAGATGTCCCAAAAGGCTGGGGGGAAAAAACAGTTCTGAAAAAAAACGATCCTCTGTCAAGAAAACCTCGATACTCGACTCCTCTGGTGTTGGACCTGGCATGGTGACTTGTCCCAAATGCAAAGGTGTCGTTAAAGCCGATAAGCTAAAAGAGCATCTGACCTATATCTGTTCGCATCGCGACAAATCTTCTACTAAAAAAGGGTTATCTTTAAAAAACGCCAAGGCCTTGGAGGGTAAGGATCTAGTGGCTTGTCCCTGGTGTGGAACAAAGGTGAAAAAAAAGCGACTTGCTAAGCACCAGGCTAAGCGTTGTCCTAAGCGTCCTAAGTTAATCGGTTAGAGTATTTATCTGTCTAGAATTATACGCATTTTTTTGCTTCCATAAATAACTTTCGATTTAAGCCTATTGTTGAAACGCGGCTTATACAGAATGTGTTGTCCTTAGCGTTACCGGTGAAGTCGGCATCCCTTCTCCTCGTTATTATATATTATCTAGAGAGCACTTTAAAAAAACTCTTTCTTAACAAAGAGTTAGAATGGTGTCCAAACAATATTCAAAGCACTCTCTCCCTCAATAGGTCAACTGGACTGATAACCCAAGACGCCACCAACTGACCACACTCTCTAGATCGGCACCCATCCAAACAACGTCACCAACGACCACGTCACTCGGTAGGTCCACTCCACCACTTTCATCACCGCTTTACGCTTGACTCCACCGCACCTCTTGTCAAAGGTCGGTCTCTTTTTTTGAATTCTTAATCACACCTCTCCAGTTATATTATAGTTTGAAAGTTTAACTGTTTAACAGAGGTGTAATCATGAATTACCAATCCATCACATCCGAGTCCGAGTTCAACAATTTACCGATCAACAACGGTAACGGTCAGTACGATTGCTACGAGATGATCCTACAGAAGATTCATGAACGATTGACCTGGATGACCAACAAGCACTGTCGAGTCCTGTTCATTCGATTCGATTTGAGATTCCCTAGAGACCATATGAGTAACGGTGGCAATGATGAGATCTCACATTTCTTCAAGATCATGAAAGACAACGCCAGAAACGCGGGATGTGAATTCCACTTCGTATGGGTGAGGGAACAAAAAGACTCAGACACCCCTCACTACCACTGCGTAGTTTTGCTCAATGGCAGCAGGGTTCAGAATTACAGAAGGTTTTTGGGGGAAGTTCAACGTGTATGGGGAATAGTTCTTAGTTGCTTTGATTCGACTGGCCTAGTCTGGGCTTGTGAACAAGATTACCACGGCAACCAGGTCAAGAACGGTACCATGATCGAGCGTCCTAGACAGGATGTACATGGAGATGATTTTCTCAAGCAAAGCCAATTGTACAACGATGCTCTGCGGGATTGCTTTTACTGGAGCAGTTATCTCGCTAAGACTAGCCAAAAAGACCGTACTCCTCATGGAATCAGGAGATTCAACGCTTCCCAACTGAAATAGATGAAAGGAAAGTTTGTAACTCCAGAAAAAGATACTATTAATATTGTCAACAAATATAATATAGAGGATTGATTGAGACACTAATTGTGTAACAATAAACGCAACAGAGCTACATGGTGGTTTACTGTTTTGTTGTTCTAACACCAAGTTGCTAAATACAAATTCATGGCCTGATAGAGATCATCTGTCAGGCTTTTTAGTTTTAAAAAAGGAAGTTTCTTATGTATCCGGTTAATGGTTTAGAGATTGATGTATTTTACCACGATGGCCTTAAAAGCTATTGCTTTGGAACAGAGATGAATAATTTAGGATCCTTCATAGATGCTCAAATCATTGAATGCAAAGAGTTTTATATGGGAGATGAGAATAGATACTTCCCTGTACCATTCGACCCTAGTGGCTTTAGTAAGATCATAGTCTTGCATATGCTTATTAATGGTAAAAACTACACTATGTCATTTATTGGGAAGGAGAGGGATGTGTTTATAGGATATGGTGATTATTTGAGATCAAATAACTTCAAGCTGCACGAAGTGGTTACCCGGATTTCTTTAGATTCAAATGGGCAAGGCTATTCTCTCTCTTTTTATACAGTTTCGAACTAATAGCATCTTCATATTGCTGTGAAGATGGTGGTTGCTGAGGGCGTAGGATACTAGCTTTCTTCATCGCATCTGCCATTACAATATTAGAAAATAAGCAGCCTAAAGGCCGTGGGTGAGTCATTTCGCTCATGGCCTTTCTATTTCCACTATGAATCAAAAGGATTAGTATGAGATATTTAAAAATAAGAAATGGAAAATTTTACTTCGCAAATAAGGTTGTCGGAACACAGATTGATGCGAATGTCCGTGTCGCTGGCAAACGCTTTCTACGGTGGGTTGACAACAATTTGGTCGATGAGCGTACTTGTTTCAATGAGTACGACCTTCCATCCGGTTGGACTCTAGCCTACGACCTAGACTTGTTGCTTGATGGTGTGCCTCACCGGCTCACACTACAAGGAAGAACTGTGCAGTATGCCTTTAAGCCATACTTGGCTGGCATCGTAAGCAAGCATTTGGCTCTTGAACATGTCGTAACTAGGATAACCATAGACGACAGCGGTAAAGGCTATCCATCATTGAAATTTCAAGAGGTGTTGGAGAAGCCGCGTTTTTAAATCCGCTATCACCATCCTTTATGGCGGCGAATCGTATTGTGTCTAGGAGGAGTACGAGTCGTCGTCATGTTCACTTTCTTTGATTGCTATAGAACGGCTATTCGACTCATCTTTTGATTCGAATAGCTGCATATTCTCATCAAATACTGATCTGAATAGGGAGAGGTTGGATATCGATATCGCTACCAGGTTACAGGCTGGATAATAATTGGGTACGATTTGAAATTGCCTTCATCATCGCAGGAGCACCTCTCGTGCTCCTTATCTGTATTGTTTTGCCAAGTCCGAAGAAACGACCAGCCCAGCTTAACTTTGATTTTAAACCAAGAAAAGCGAAGAAGGAAAATGACGACTCTAACCTTTAGAAAATCAGTGGTTGAATTCCACCAGAAGGCTCAATTTGGCTCCTCAAGGTCAGTTGCCTTGGCCATTGATTAACCTTTCAAGGTGTCAAAAATTCAAAAAATTGATTGTGTCCAATTGTGTCCATATTTTTTACACCGAGATCGGGTAAAAAAGTTGTTTATGCCCACTGGGATTCACTAGATACCAAGGTGACGGCCTTCGTCCAGCATGGCTATAATCTGGCATATCAGGTCTCACCACGAAGCCTCTCCCTTCTAACAAAGCTAATCCTTCTTCAACTATGGAAATAGTTTTGAAAGAGCCTCTGACTAGACGGTGAGCGTCTCTTGCCTGAAATTCAAAGACCTCTCGTTTTTCAAGTTTTTGAAACACGGCAATTGCACACTTTAAAACTTCCGTGTCGATCCCATTAGGAATTCGACTAAAGGGAATGACTTGAGGCCATTTGACGAGCAACTCTCCCGGAGAGTTTAAAGTACATTGTTTCTTCTTGCATCGACCAAGTTCACGAATTGTGTTGCAAGTAACGACCGTGTCATTGGTGGGAATGGGAGCTCCAAGGCTTCCGCCGTTGTTCTTAATTGCAGATGTTAAGAAGAATTGCCTGACAGCCTCGGGTAAAGAGGAAATTCCCATCAGTAGTTTTATATCCTCCATGACAGGATAGCATGAGGCAATCCGATTAAGGAATTCACACTTTGCACCAATTTTTTGAGACACCTTCTGAATCCAGATCTTCTTGCCGCCCTTCAGAAAAAAAAGGCGAGTCGAGCGATGGCTTAAAGTCGTTAGCGCTCGTTGACTATTGGAGCGCGACTTATTGCACTCCCATGACTCGCAATCATCCAAAGAGGCTTGCATGAAAGTGGAGAAAGGCATTCTCTTATTCGCCTGATGTACTTCATATAATCGTAATGATTTAGATGTGCTACCTGCAACTACATGCTTATGCAGTGACTGCTCAGCAAGCTGAGCTACATAGTCGTATGCTTCCGCAAGCAATGGATGTCCTTGATCAAACCCAAGGATGTAGTCTGGAACAACAATCTCCCAAATTCCGAGACCATTAAAGCCTATTGAAATGGATTCGAGCTCTCCAATCAACAATTCCTTTGTAAGCAGAGAATGCAGCCAGTTCTTGAAGGTCGGGAAATAATCAAAACTCTTATGCGACAAACAGATCTGCAGATGCAAATCTCCCCATTTTCTAGGGATTAGAATACCGGGCTGTGAAATTCGACATGATGAAAAAGTAGAAAAATACTTCGCACCATTGTTGAGAGCTCTTTGCTTGGCAGCAGGAGTGTCAGGGATCAAGTAACCGCTATTCTCGTTTGCGCCATAGTAGCGGATAAACCGTCTTTTGCCAGTGTATATTTTTTCCTGTGGATTCATTGCTTGCTCCAGCAAGGCAGGAAGAGGCTTTAACCTCTCCCTGGTTTTGGTTTATTGTAGAGCTCCTCCGAGAGCCAAGTTGAGTAAGTGCGACGCTATGACATAGTGAGGTTCTTTGTTCCGGCCTTGTCCCTTGGATGCTTGATTGTTTGCGAAGCCAATTAGGTCCTCGTAGATGCATCCTTCGTTAAGCAGGTACTCGATACCCATTTTGACTTTCTTAGGCGTGGCCGCAATAGCCTTTCGAGCCTCAGCTGCCGTGAACCGATTGACCCCATGAGAACTAGCCCAGTGCACAACCTCTTTAGCAACATCAATATGCTCGCAGAACTGAGCATGGTGATACAAGCTCTGTGCGTGATGTATGAAGCAGTTTCCCATATCAATGGCTTGGCGCATGCTGTCTCCATCGATCTGGCTGTTCATGGGATCTTCATTGTTGATGCAATGAAGAAGAGCGGAGAGACGTAGGACTTTCCCCGGCAGCTTGGATCCCCAGCTTTTCGAAAAAGCCAAAGGGCCAGCGGGTTGTAATGCTGGCTCAGCCCAGTTCCTGAAAGCCTGATATAGCCGAGTCGCTTCATCATCTAGGCTGAGTCGATAGGGTCCAGGTATTCCTAGTTGGTTCGTCTTCAACTCAATGTTCAGCAAGGCCTCAACCTTTCCATCATACCAATTCAAGCACTCCTGAGGAATTCTGGGAGTATAGGTTGAACGCCAACCAGCCATTGGAGCAAGCTGCACATATATGAACCGACCAGCTAATCCAGAGGTCATGAAGTGGCTTTTTCTCAGCAGTTCAATTGCTGGAGCAGGCTGAAATGACGAACACATGTTGATAGCAGGACGAGATATAACCATCCGTCCTTCTTTCACTCTGTCTACGATCATTTCTTCGCTGTCGTAGGCATTGCACAAAAGGCCTAAACCTGTAGAATCCTTATCCTGCAAAATCTTAGCGATTTTGGGTTCAGCTTCCATGTGGCTTAAGAGTCCTTTCTGATTTGCAAGAACTCTTTTCAAAGCCGGTATGGTTGCATCGTCAAAGAAACACTCTTCCAAGCTTGGCAGTTCTGGCATCCGAGCTTCCAGCTCTTCTATTTCTGCCAAAATAGAAAATGCATCCTGTTCCTCACAATTGCATGCTTCGCGATTGAGACGACTGATTTTGGACTGGTAATACCTCCTCTTTCTCTTGGCATCACGACGTTGATTATCCAAGCCTTCATTTCGCCTGGATTGCCAGATTTCATGTGGTTTCTTGGCAATCTTAACTATTGCTGATTTGCGTTCTCCTGACTTACCAATTGGCATCATGTAAAGATTGCATGGCTCTTCATGACCACTAGGTCCTGTGACGATGAGCTTGCCGTTCACTGCTGCACCAAATCCTCCAAGGCAATTCATTAATACCATGTCAGGAGGCACTTGAACGGAATTTGATGTGTGGAAAACGAGATCTCTCAAAGCACCTTCATTCAGGCAGTTTGAAATCTGTGGAAGAGTTTGCATATGGCTCTCCATTGTTTCAAGTTTTGGGAGGGCAGCGGCCATAGATGGCCGCTGCCGCACGCCTTAATCTTCTCCAGTAAACCGGAGACAAATTTTAGCCTCTGCCTTGCCGTCCTTACGCATCTCTAAGTTTACCTGTGTGATGCACCCCGGATTCCAAGTCGTTGGATCAAAATGCGTGTTTTCCCAATAAACCTTGAGCAGATTGTCCACGGCTTCGTTGAACTTCGGGCTATCCCAAGGCATAAGTTTTTGTGGAGCGTTAGTGCTAGTACCCATTGTTTCTCCTTAGAGGTTAGTGTGTTCAATTCGACAATCGTTCATGAATGCACGTATGTCTTCGATGGCGTATCGCACGGTGCGAGAGCCGAGCCGGTGGAACGGAATCCCAATACGTTTATGACGGTCACTCTGGAGCTTACTCACGCTCACCCGAATAATCTTCGCCACTTCTTTCTCCGTGATGTATTGAGGTGACTTCATCGGTATCCCCTTGTAGGTTTGATTTGGTACCTAGTTGTTTTGCTTCCAGTGCATGCATGCAGAACTCTGTGAGCTCATGTGGAGCCTTATAGAAACAATGTACGAAAGACAGCCAGACGCTCAGAAATTATTGTGAGCGTCAGAATGCGGCTTGGGATGAAGTGAGAAAAAGTGGAGAAGTCGGTGAATGGATAAAATTAAAATAGATATAAAATGGGATCTCGTTGAATTTTGGCGTGGAGAGTACGCCAAACGGTATTATTTTCTCGAGAATGCAGACAGCTATGACGAAGTTTGTGGCAGGATAGATGCCTTCCAAGCCCTTGCTCGCTTTATCTGTCGGGAAGCTTACGGAGAGCAGGTTGGTGAGGATGATGTCAGGATGTGTGAATTGGATTTGCTTAAGTTGGTTGAGATAGAGAAAGAACTCTCCAGTCTGCCAACCGTTCCCATTCAAAGTGATCTTAGCCTACCTGCTGATCGTATCGACTCCGATAAACTTTTAAAGTGGGTGTACGATGAATCTGTTAAAGCTGGTTATGTCCTGTCAGACTTGCTTATTCAGAATAAAGAGTGGCTGTGGAAATCGTCTCCGTTTTTAGTTGGGAATTGCTGGGTAGACGTGTTTGAAGGATTAAAAGCTGCTTTCGCTGAAGATTCCGATTGGGACATTGATGAAACTGTGCTTGAAATGGGAATAGATCTTCGTCTTCCCCCTAGATTTTTTGGCCCTAATGCATCCCCAGCACATCGGTTAAGGATATATGAACAAGAGAAGTACGGAGCGTTGTACGATCTTGTGGGAAAGACTGATAGAACTGTGGACTCAATGTTTGGTATTGATGGGCTTTACGCTGAAGATTTTAATCTTAAATTGACACTCAGGGAATTTGAATTCCGAGTGGCTAAACAAAGATACTTGTACTTGCTTAAGCTTCGATGGCGAACTGTTCAGTCTGTAAAAAAAATTGTGGAACGAACAAAGTCTATGGCTTCGATTCTGAGCTACTTTGATCTCAAGGGGTATGAAGAGTGGCAGGAGTCAAAGGAAGATTTTACCCTGTTTGACAAGATGGGTATGAGAACGGTCCTAGATCATTATGACTCAAGGAGTTCGTCGATTGCAGGCGTTGCTTTTATGAAGAGTGATCAGAACAATATTTCTTCACTGATGGCCGAGTATCGAAGAATTAGCAAGCAGATGAATCCATTAGTGAAAGTTTTAAAAAAATTCATTCAAACTGTTGGATCGCAAGCTAGCATAAAATATGAAAAGCCAAGAGCATGTGGCTTATTCCTATGGGACAGTGTGCACATAGATAAAAAGCCTGCTGAAGAGGCAATGTCTGATTTTAGGACCTTTTCAGGAGTCGATGAGGATGAATATGATGACGCAGCTTTGTATCGCCTGCTTCGAATTGCTGACAGATGTATTAATGAGAAACTTTTTTTGAAAATGACAGAGTCGTAAGTCGGGAGGCGTTCTTATGCCTTATTCACGCCAGGTGTTGGGTATAGTGTTGGGTACGCCTCTTAAAACGGAAAATGCCGATCATTGCTGGTCGGCATTTTTGTTAACAATGGCGGAAGCGTACAGGAGTCGAACCTGCCTACGACATCACTGCCGTACATTGGTTTTGAAGACCAAGCGCCACACCGGTGACGAAACGCTTCCATGCAACGAATAGGGATCACTTCTATCAAGTTTGACGGGTGCCGACAAGCGGGAAGGATCAACCCATGGTTTGGCCCTGAATGAGACTATTTGTTTCATTAAATGTACAAGTTGTTGGCCGTTTTTATCGTTTCATAAGGTTTTTCCATGCTGGCACGTGAAAGATGCAATCTTTAGCTTCTTTTTCCATTTGTAGGAAAAGCGGTGTTGGCAGTGTGAGCGTTGTTATATCATCTCGGAAGCGTTTGCGCATGACTTCCCGGCCGTCGGTGCCCATCATGCCCATGACGGCTCTGGGGGAATCCAATTCGGCTTCGGCATAGGCAAAGGCCCCGATGCCGCTGCAGTCTGTGCCTTGGGGGACTCGGACGGGGTCGGTTCCTTTCATGACAGAGCCTGCAAGTGTTACAAGTCCTGATAGTTCAAGTGGATTGACCGGAAAGATTATGGCGCGGATATTTTCATCATTTGAAGTCTCGCTCAGGGGCTTGAAAAGAACATATTTCTGTTTGATATCGTAACGTGGCAATTCGTGGAGAATCCATTTTTTTGCAAGGTCCAGACTACAATGTCGACGTTCCCCATATTCAAACATGTCCTTCCAACTTTTAGGAACAGAGTCGATCCGTTTTTGATAAGCAGTTCTGTCCTGTGCGGACTTCAGTCCCTTGCTGAATAATGCAGCATGGGTTTCAAGCATTTCTTCCGACGCGTCAAAGCCTGAACCGAAACCCAAGGCGGCTCGACCGCCGGTACACAGGACGGTTTCGCGGCTTCCTCCAGCGACTTTGCCTTGTGTAGAGGCGTGGGCAAACAGATAGAGGACGCAGCCAAATTTATCTTTTTTGAATTGGAAAGTGTTTGTGGGGATGGTATCACTCCACACTACTGCTACCGGTGCAAATTCTGGCTTGAGGTTTTCGACTATGATGCTTTTCATGCTTACTCCCGTGACGATGATTTCATAGTAGAGAAGGTGTTTCCCGTGGTGAATTAAGGGGCGGGGGCCGCAATTTTTTTTAAGGCATTGCAGTTATTGAAGGCGAAGTACAACAAATGATGTGTTTATTTTGTCTCATGCCTAGAAAAAAGTCCGCCATGGTGTTTGCATGGCGGACGGGATGGATGTGTTTTAAAAAACATAAGTTTTTTATTGAATAACACATGTTTGGTGTCGGTTTCCGTGAGAGCCTAGGGGCCAGGCGGTGGCGGTGGAGGTAAACGAAATAGACTGAATTTACGATGACGATGGTTTTTGATCATCTCATCCAATTCTGTCTGCTTTCCCGGGGAAAGATGAACTTTTACCCTGCTGATTCCGTCATCGAGAATGGCCTTGAGTTTGGGGCCATTTTGCATGCGGAATTCATGCATTTTATCCATAGTCTTTTCCACTTCAATAATAATGGGAGGCATTTGGCTGTCAGGAAGATTGAGTTCATCCTGCAAGTGGCCGATAATTTTCCCTTTCAATTTTTCTCGAAATTCAGGGCCTCGACCAAAGGAATCGAAATGGTGCTTAATGACCATACCTGTTCCAAGGATCCCGGAGGCTGCCCCGGCCACGAATATGGCGATACATGCGGTCCAAATTTTCCAGTTTTTCATGAGTATCTCCTAGATCATCGATTCCATGATAGTTGGCAAAACGGCCTGGTTGCTGAGGGCTGTGTAGATTTCGCCAGAAACATCAACCATGGTCCATGTTGCAAAAACGCCGAGGACGATCGTCGCAGCAATGGCGGCAGCAGTGAGACGAAGTGCCAGTCGGTCGAATTCAAAAGTAATTCCGGTCTGACCTGTTCTACCGATCTCTGTCATAATGGAGTTACGCCATGCCGGGGTGGGGGTCCATTCCGGGCGGTTGGCATGGGCTTTTTTGAATAGCCGATGGAGATGTTCGTTTTTACGCTTCATGCGCCCCTCCTTGGATGTCACAGCGTTCTAGAAAAGCTTTGAGTTTGCGTTTGGCTCGATAGGCGCGAATTTTGACGTTGGGGACGCTGATGTCAAGCATCTGAGCAGCCTCCTTGATCGTCCGTTCTTCCAGATAGGTCAAAGTGAGCACCATCCGGTCCATGGGCGACACATGTGCTAGCGCCATATCAAGAATTTCTCGGGCCTCGCGTTGCCTGGCTTGTGATTCAAATATTTCATTTGAACCGGGAGCCATTGCCGTTTCGAGCCATTGTTGACCGTTTTCACTCATGTCGCAGACCGGAGCTTCCCTGTTCCGGTATTGCTTGCGCCAGAAGTCGTGACAACTGCGCAGGGCAATGGTGGTCAACCAGTTACGAAAGGGTTTGACCGGTGTGTACCCGTTCAGACTTTTATAAGCCCGGATAAAGGTGTCATGAGCGACTTCAGCCACGTGCTGCCCCGGTACATGAGCCGCAACGATCCGTGAGACATGTCCCTCATGGCGTTCCAGCAGGAGCGCAAAGGCATTTGGGTCGCCATTTAACACTTGGTCGATGACGAATGTGTCGTCCTGTTTTCCGGGCATCTGACCCTTTTCGCAATAAATTTATCTATCTTTAACAGGGGGCATTGCGTGGATACAAGTACTTGGTCGACTGCGTCCCTGTTTTTGTTGGCGTTTAAGCCTGTCAGGTTTGCCGCCGCTGTCCGAATACATCTAGACAACACTCTTATCTCCTGAAATCAGACAGCGGCGGTAAAACCTGCTTTCACGAGTATAATCGTTGGTGCGAAGGCAGAGGTTACATTAATGAATGTTTTTTTGAAAATCGATTGTAAAGCCTATGGTTGCACATTGTTGACGAAAGAGAATGGAAAACTTACGTGGGATTTTCATCATAAAAAAGGAGTTTTTAATGGCTTTGACATATGTATCCGCCACCGTGATGGCCAAGGACGGCTGCGAAGCCGCGCTGGAAGCGGAATTGGCGAAAGTTGTTTCAGTGGTTCGTACAGAAGACGGCTGCATCCGTTATGATCTGCATAAATCCGAATACGCCAATGTATTTCTGTTTTATGAAATTTGGGAAAGCCCGGCACATTTGGCGGCACATGGAAAGACTCCACATATGGCGGCTATGAGTCAGGCCACAGCGGACCTCGTGGCCGGTCCTTCTGAGGTCAATGTATGGGAAGCCGTCGACGTCGCCAAGTAATCAGAGCAATATACCCATATAAAAAGCCCTGAAGTAAATACACTCAGGGCTTTTTATATATGTATTTTCGCCGAAGGCGGCACGGGATTCTCAAGGCCCTCGGCCTTGAGCCGTCGGAGACGAAATTATTTGAAAAATCCGCCAAAGGCGGCATCTTCAAAATTATTCAGCTGAATTATCATTGGTAATACAAGAAACAGTAGGTCTTGGCCGTTCGTCCACAGAGAGTTTGAATACATCCGGGCGGGCGTAATGCCCTGCGATGTCCATGTCGTAACGTGCCCTGACAATGTCATCGAGATCAATTTCTGCGGAGATCAGGCCTTCTTCGCCGCGTAAAGGACCGGCCAGAATATCACCCATGGGTGATATGATGATGGAGTTGCCGCGAATAAGAGGCTCGTCGGCAGGCCATGCCGGATCGCGGTGTGTTTTTCCGTTCGGCGGCCCTTGATACTGACATGCACTGACGAGGAAATTTCGGCCTTCGTAGGCGATGAACTGCATGCTCGCCACCCAGATGTCGCGAGCGTCCACGGTGGGCGCACACCAGATGTCCATGCCTTTGCCATACATAGTGGCGCGAAGCAAAGGCATGTAGTTCTCCCAACAGATGGCACCGGCCACGCGTCCGGCAGATGTTTCTACGACAGGCAGTGTGGAGCCGTCGCCTTGTCCCCAAACTAATCGTTCCGTGGCTGTGGGCATGAGCTTGCGGTGTTTGCCAGCGATGGTGCCGTCTTCGGCGATAAACAGGGCTGTACAGTATAAGGTGGAGCCACCGCGTTCAATGATGCCGACGACCATGGCGGTTGTGCATCGTTTGGCCAATCCGCAGAGTTCGGCGATTTCTGGGCCATCAATGTCAATGGCTTCGTTCCAATATTCGAGAAAATCTTCGCGTCCTTCAGGGGTACGATAGCCGAGCTTGGTGCCGAAGTCGGCCCCTTTTGGGTAGCCGCCCAGGATAGCTTCGGGCAATACCAGCAGGCTGCACCCGGATTCGTTAATTTGTGTTTCATATCCCAATATCCTTTCAACTGTGGCCGCAGTACCTTGATCCGAGCCGATCTGTAATGCGGCGACAATGGATTTCTTCATGATGAATCTCCAGTGGTTTGGTCGAAAAAGTACGGCAGGCTGGCTGGTTATGCAAGAGGGAGGAGGGATATGTTGCAAAGTGTACTTTGGGATTTATAGGGAATTACGATGAGGTGGATGTGTCAGGAAAGACAGAAGAGGAAGTATATGCCGCTAGTATATCCTATCCCCTCAGTGATTTGAAGCTGATAAGCTTTTGCTGTTCTTCATCCCATAGGTTCAGTTTTAGTGACTTGAGACTTTTTAAGAAGGTCAACAGCGGGACTGTCTGCATCTCTGGAGTTTTGTCGTAACTTTCCTGAAGTTTGTAGTTTGGGATTCTCGGTAAAATATGATGTACGTGATGCTGCCCAATATTACCCGTGAACCATTGAAGGATCTTGGGCAGTTTATAGTATGAACTCCCCTGCATGGCAGCTTTTACGGGGTCCCACTCTTTTTGGTGAGCCCAATATACTCCTTCAAATTGGTGCTGTACGTAAAACAGCCACACTCCGATTGCCCCGGCGATGAGTATGATTGGTAGCTGGATAATAAGATACGTTTTGAAGCCGATTGCCAGACTGATTAGGGAAGCGATCATTACGATAGCTACGTTGGTGATTATAGCACTGAAATGTTCGTTTTTGCCTTTCCAGCCGTGCAAAAAACGCTGGGTGATTAAAAAAGAGTATCCTGGTCCGATTCCCAAAAAGACGAGTGGATTACGGTAGAGTCGATAGCCCAGACGTTTGAACGGAGAGAGTGCTCGATATTCGTTGACGGTCAACGTCCATAGATCACCTACTCCTCTTTTATCCAGATTGGCGTAAGTGCCGGATGAGGTGGTTGCGTTGCCAATATGTAAATGGGGTGAACGTCAAAAAACCTGAGATGAAGCCCAGGATTATATTGGCACGGCGTGAGGTAAAAAATGATCCGTGCGCGCAATCGTGGAAAATTATGAAAATACGAACCAGCAGCAGGGCCGCCAGAATGAGAAGCGGGAAGATTAGAAAAAAGGACGTTTCATTTTTCAACAGATATATAAGCAATCCCCACAGTCCGAAATATGGCAGATAAGTGTCCATAATTTGCCATATGGCCCTGCTAAAGTTTGGCTTTGCAAATGGCTTCAGTAAGGTGCGTAAATCTTGAATCGAGAGTTTGTGAGTATCACTCATGTCCATACGCCTCTGTCATGCCCCTCGTTTGAAGCAGAGGGGATACCTATTCATAGCACAATCATACCCGAATTGGAGGAGTGCATCAAGAGAGGGAGCGTTTAAAGTGCAGTCTTGCTCTTTTGTGACCCGCTGCCGGAGTCATTCGTGCTTTCGGGAGGAAGGGCAAGAAAAAAGACCGTCACTTTCGTAACGGTCTTTATTCTAATCGTGGCGTCCCCAAGGGGATTTGAACCCCTGTTAACGGCGTGAAAGGCCGCCGTCCTGGACCAGGCTAGACGATGGGGACGCACTATTTTCAAACGGATTTGCTGGTCAGCTCCAATCCGTGAAGGGCGTGTTTTACATAAAACTGAGAGCTTGGCAAGCCCTAGTTGCACCTTTCTGCATTTTTTTTGCCAATGAGTTGCAAGATAGAGTGTTTTTACCGTTTGATTATACATTTTTTTAATGTATATCATTCAATGATTATTGAAAAATCACATGCAGGAGGTGTTTATGAAACGGGTCTTGCGAATTGGAACTTTATTGATTGCTTTTGTGTTGGCGGTGCCGGTGCTCGGTGTTGCGGGACAAAATACTTTGGATTTGTGGCAAGAAGGAGCGATTAAAACTGCCATTGTACAATTTGTGGAAGAGGTCGTGAATGAATCGGGTTCGAATTATCTGTCGCCGGAGGACAGAATCGCGACTTTTGATATGGATGGGACCATCTTGTTGGAAAAACCGCAGTATGTTGTTTTTGATTTTGCTGAACGACAGATGCTTAAACGTATTGAGGGTGATGCTTCTCTCAAAAATGTTCAGCCATACAAAGCCGTTGCTGAAAAGGATATGTCGTATTTCAGTCATGACCCGTATGCGGAGAACAGTTTGTATGCCATTTTGCTCTATGCCACGGACGGATTCACCGATGCGCAGTATAATGCTGCCCTCGCAAAGTATTTTGCACAGGTGAAGGATAAGCGGTTCGGTTTGAGCTATAATAAGTTGGTGTATGCTCCCGTAATCCAATTGATAGATTACCTCAAGGCGCATCAGTTTACCGTATATATTTGTTCCGGGTCTGATCCGCAGTTCACCCGTGGATTTGCATTGGAGGCAGCGCATATAACTCCGGAGAATGTTATCGGGACAACAGTGCTTACCACGTGGGACCGAGAGGGAAAGGGCGTTGATTTTGTACGGCAGCATGAATTTGTGAAGCCCATCAACGACAAAGAGGGCAAACCTGTTAATATTCGGAACAAGATTGGCCGAGTTCCCGTGTTTGCATTGGGAAATTCCGGTGGCGATTATCATATGCTAGAATACTCAAAGACTGCAGCTTACAGTCTTCAAATGATCGTCAATCATGATGATCCCGAACGAGAGTATCAGTATAAGGATGAGGAGATGAGAGCCATGTGCCTCGAAAATGGATGGCATGAAATCAGTATGAAAAATGATTTCAAGGCGATTTTTGCGGAGGTCGATGGGAAAAAATAACGTGTCGAAATAGATGAAAGGCCCCGGAGCATTGTGCTACCGGGGCCTTTTTTATGCTGGTTGTTAGAAGGCCTGTTTTAATCTGGTCCTACTTGTCTTGGACAGAGTATGTGAAGACAGGGCCGCACCGATCAGGGCTTTTGCCTCAGCCTTTTGTTTATCCGTTTCGGCAATGTTGAGAAGGTACAAGTAAGCATCGGTGAATTCCGGCCATGTCTGTATGGATTTTTTTAATGTGCTTCTGGCTTGTTCTGTTTGTCTTACCCGGTGTTGAGCAAAGGCAAGGTTGAATGTGTATCTCGGATTTGAGGTTAGATCGGAAGCAGTTTGTGCAAAGGTGACTGATTCTTTGGGGGATTTTTCTCCGATAATGACAGATAGGTTGTATGCGGCACGAGCGAGTTGTGGGTCCGCCTTCAGGCTTGCGCGCAAATATTTTTCAGCTTCTGTCGTATCGCCCATTTCGCTTTTGACTAAGCCGAGATTGTAGAGGATGGCCGGATCTTCTGGCGCCAGGGGTAATGCTTTCATGAGCAGAACTTCGGCTCCCTGAAGATCTCCGCCACGGGCGTGTGCCATGGCATTGTTTACCAGAGGTGGGACGGCTCGTGGAGCCAGTTCGTGTGCTTTTTCAAAAGCCATGCTTGCTTGTTCAAGGTCTCGGCCAAGCATGTAGTAGTTTCCCAGATTGTAGTGGGACGTCCACATGTCAGGGCGTGCGGTCATGGAGTCCATGTATTCTTTTTGGGCCTTGCCCAGATTTGTTTTGTGTTCCCCTTTGGTGATTTGCATGGGGACACCGTTTAGGGCTGCGGCGGCTCTGATACGAACCAATCGGCTTGGGTCGCCAGTTGCCACAACTAATGCTTGTGCCGCCTGAGGTGAAGGAGGCGGACCAAGAGCTTCGGCTGCGGCAGAACGAACCAGTGGTGACGGGTTCTTGAGGGCTGCGATAAGGGGAGGCCATTTTTTTGTATCTGGGCATGTTCGTAGCAAACGAATAAGCGATGTCACGAAGATAGGATCGCTTTTTTTGTTGGCGATATACGTGGTCATTGCGGAGAGTTTGGTCCAGTCGCCCTTTCTTGCGGCGTCTACGAGTCCAGCTCGGTGGAGTACAGGGGTCTGATAATCTCGTGTGCGCCATGTCCTGACGGTTTTGTCCGCCCATTTGGCATCCTTGTCCGTGTGACAGCCGTTGCATGCGTTAGGCGAGCCGTAGGCAATGGTTGTTGCAGGGGTTGGAGGAAGCATTGAGTGGTCACTGCGATCCATACGGGCGAAATGAGTTTTATGCATATGGCAGGATATGCAGGTAGGCGTATCAGGTCCGGTCGTGTGCATGGTGTGTTTTTCAGGTTCTGCGACTTTATTGTCGTGGCAGGGGGAACAGGCCGATTTTGGATCGTTTTTTTGGCGGAAGCGGCCGCTTGAAGTGTGACAATGCACACATCCCAATTCGCCGGATTTGACACATGGGCTGAGGCTCCAGGTGGTGTGGGTATAGTTCTCGCCGAGGTCCCGGCCATCTGGATACCAGTCCGGGTCTTCCAGCGTGACAAGGTCGAAGTGGTCGTAAAATTCATCACCCGGCATGAATGCACCGGTAAGTGGGATCATCTGGGCATGGCAGGGCGCACAGGCATCCGAGTTTTCTTTGACGGTGAACTTCCCTTTACCGCCGAGGATTTTTAAATCTTTGGGTACGTTTCCTTTACCGGCTTCACGGCACACACGGTTGTGTTCCGAAGACGGGCCGTGGCAGGTTTCGCAATTGATGCCGGGTTCGGCCCAAGTGGTTTCGTAAATGCCGGTTTTCGGATCATAGTTGTTGCGCATTTGGCTGACATGGCAACCGTGGCAGGATGTGTTGAAGGTATATGCGGCATCGGTCCATGATACGGATTCTCCGCCTGAGTGCCGAATGCCGCTGCCAGCCATGTCGAACCATTCCTTTTTGATGACATCATAGGCCAGAGGAAGTGTCTGCAAACGACCTTTGTCCATGGGGGTCAGGAAATAATAGACGTATTTGCCGCCGAGAACGTGTTCGATGGTAAGTTTTTTTTTGCCTTGGTCTGTTTTCTCGATGATGTATCCTTGCCCTTTGCCTACATAAGCTTGGTAGTTGGCTTTCTCGATAGTCAGATGGGTGGAGTGTGGAGTGAGGTTCGTTTCGGCGAAGATTTCGGTGTACGGTTGCATGGCGGTGCCATGGCGGGACGGTGCCCAAAGTTCGTAGAATCGTTCATGGCAGTCCCGACAGCTCTTGGACCCGGCAAAACTTTTGGCCCATGTTTGTGTCGGGGCAAGCAGGAGGATTGCGGAGAGGATTGCTAGCCATGTCAGTGAGGAGTGTCGCTTAACTATTGGGTCTTTCATACTTGGTGCATCCGCTATTTGAGAGTGTATAGTCTGATATTGTGAGCCCGTTTTGTTAGTACGGGCTCACAATATTGAAGCGTGTTGATTATTGGGTGGGCGGTGTCAGTTTTTCCATGACCTGATCGATGGTGAAGCTGGCAGCTTTCATTCGCGGCGGATATTCTTGGAATGTCTTGAGGAAATCCCCCACGGCGCTTTGTGCTGGGACCAGCAGGAAAGAGCGCTCAAGATACCAATCCCAATAGGAGTTGGAAGTAATTGGGGCCTGTTCATACGGGTCTGTACGAAGGTTGAACAACCAAGGGATTCTCGTGTTGACGAAAGGTTCGCTCCAGACTTTCAAAGTGCCGGGGGTGCGTTGCTGGGCAAAGACGATTTTCCAGTTGTCGTAACGCAAACCCAACAAATCGCCGTCATCCGAAAAATAGAAGTACTCCTCGCGCGGAGGGGTTTCTATTTGATCCGTCAGATATGGCAGGAAGTTGTATCCATCCAGATGGACCTTGAAATCCTTGCCATTTGCTTTGTGTCCGGTCAGGAGTTTTTCCTTCACATCGGTTTCGCCTGCGGCGGCAAGAAGCGTGGGCATCCAGTCCATGTGCGATATGATCTCGTTGGAGATGCTTCCGGCCTTGATGTGACCGGGCCAGCGGACCATGGCGGGGACGCGGAATGCTCCTTCCCAGTTGGAATTTTTTTCGTTACGGAACGGGGAAGTGCCTGCATCAGGCCATGTGTTTTTATGTGGGCCATTGTCCGTCGAATAAAAGACGATGGTGTTGTCGGCAATGCCTGCCGTGTCTATAGCATCAAGGACCATGCCCACGTTCTTGTCATGCTGGACCATGGTGTCGTGGTAGACTGATTGCCAACGTCCGGCCTGCTCCTTGAGTTCTTCAGGGACATACGTTCTGAAATGCATGTGGGTAAAGTTGACCCAGACGAAGAATGGGTCGCCAGTCTTTGCCTGTTTTATGATGTAGTCAGCACTGCGCTTGGCAATGTCATCATCAATGGTTTCCATGCGCTTCTTGGTCAGCGGGCCAGTGTCTTCGATGTCTTGACCATCTGCTGTTGCAAAGGAGTGTATTACGCCACGAGGACCGTAGTTCTTTTTGAAATTGGGGTACTCTTCGGGCTTTGGATAATCCGGATGTTCCGGTTCTTCTTCGGCATTGAGATGGTAAAGGTTGCCATAAAATTCATCGAAGCCATGGTTGGTAGGAAGGTGCTTGTCTTGATCACCCAAGTGGTTTTTACCAAATTGGGCCGTTGCATAGCCGTGATTTTTAAGAAGTTCGGCAATGGTCGGGTCAGCTTCATCCATGCCGAGTTCTGCTCCGGGCATACCCACTTTGGACAGTCCTGTGCGATATACGGATTGACCCGTGATGAATGCGGAACGGCCAGCTGTACAACTTTGTTCGGCATAGTAGTCAGTAAACATCATGCCTTCATTAGCCACTCGGTCGATGTTGGGCGTTTGATAGCCCATCATGCCATTGGTGTAGGCGCTGAGGTTGCTTTGGCCGATGTCGTCACCCCAGATGACGACGATATTGGGTTTGTCGGTGGACGTCGCTGTTGCTGCCGGGGATGCTTCGGTAGCGGGTTGTTCTGACTTGTCCGCCACAGGAGTCTCAGGTTGTGCCGGTGTTGGGCTTGAAATAGTCGTTTCTGATGTTTTCTCTTCCTGCGTGTCGGAGTCAGATCCGCATGCGGCAAGCATCGTCAAAAAAAGCATGAGGCACAAAGAGGTGAGTAGCCATCGTTTCATCATATTGCCTTCCTTGTTTTTCCGTTTTTAATCCGAAGCCGCCATGACGGAGGTCGGACGCCTGATATGGGATACTCTATGCTGTACACGCGTCAGCCGAATGAGTCCACTCTGTTCAGAAAAAAAGGAAAGCTTTGTCGGGGAAACAAGTGAAAGGAGTTAGGTCTGTGTTGTCGTCGCCTGTGTGCGGCTTAGAAAGACAATCGGGCGGGGGGAGAGGAAATGCGTCGGGCACAAAAAAAGAAGCAACCACGGTTGTGATTGCTTCTTATTCTGGTCTTGGCGTCCCCAAGGGGATTTGAACCCCTGTTAACGGCGTGAAAGGCCGCCGTCCTGGACCAGGCTAGACGATGGGGACGCATATTTAATTGGCTGGGCTGCAAGGACTCGAACCTTGATTAACGGAGCCAGAACCCGTCGTCCTGCCAATTGAACGACAGCCCAGCAGCGAGAAGATGATTTAAGAGCTAGGCCCCGTAATGTCAACTTCTTTTTTGCTTTTTTTTAGATTGCGCGGGCGAGTTTGCGTGTACGTTTCTTCAGCTTGTTGATTTTGCGGCGAATGTAATCACGTTTAGCGCGATCTTCCATGGCCTCTTTTTCAACGCGAAGGGCTCTGATCTGTTTTTTGATCTCGGCAATCTGCTTCTTGTAAGGGGAAACCTGTTCTTCTTCGACGATACCGAAGACATCCTTGATTTCCTGAACCAAAGCGTCCTTGTCTTTACCGGATGCGCCGGTGATCATGGGAAGCTTGGCCACGCACAGAGCACGCAGCTCTTTGGCAGTCATCTTTTCCAGGGGCTTGGTCAGGCCAAGCTCGTCAAAAGAAATTTCTTTTACTTCTTCACTCATGGTGTACTCCTTAAAAATGTACTGAGGCGAAATGTTATTCTGAATCGTCAAACATTCGCCGGTAGGCCCGGTAACATCTCCCCACAGGGGAGTTCGGGTCTAGCTCATCTTTTAATCGACCTAAATTCTTAGGTCTTTTAAGTTTCCTCGGAGGCTCGGGAGCCTCCGGCCGAATATCTTCGTCCAAAGGAACTCTGCCGTTTAGCAGTTCAAATACGACTTTGTCAAAGACTTCTTCGCCCAGAAATGCGTTTATTTTTTGGAGTAACATCGGAGCCAGATATTGGGCTTCCTGCATGATGATGGGGTCCCCGGCTGCGAGGATGATTTTAGTACCCCGATGGCCGAGAGGTCGGGCCATGGGGGCCATTTCTCCCATGATGTCATCCCACGCACGCCACAGCCTGACCAGAGCGGCTCCACCCGTGGTGTCGAGCTTGTCCAAAAAACGTGGCATTAGATCACTCGTCTTTTTCGGACCAGCCTTGGGAGTGTACTCGTTGTATTTTCTCCGGTTGCGTCGCATTGGTGATCTTCACTTCTTGTGGTTTATCGGGACCCGTTGGTAGGACAGCGTCAATTATTACAAAAAGTGAGGAAACAAACAATGAGCGGAATAACCACCGATTTAATGAGAATAACTACTGGTTGAAGAGTCGTTCTGTGGTCGTTGAAAATCTATTTTTTGTGCAACTCGATGATGACAATAGACGGTTTCAACTCGTACGCCTCGCCGGATCGTTCCTGTTCGTCAATTTCTTTGGCTGTTTCTCCGGCCACATCCTTGGGGTCACCGCCTTTGATGATGCCGGAAATGACGCCGTCACGTATGGCGCGATCCGGTTTGAATTGTCGGCGGATGATGATTTCTTCCTGCGCGTACCCTTCCTTGACAATGGTGATGAGATGATCCCCTTGTTTGTCGAGATTGACTGAACAGGGACTGGTGCATGTTTTTTTGCCATCGGCATACACGTCAGCACCGATGGGGTCGGTGCTGACAGGTATTTTTTGTTTGGGTGGGCCGCAGGCAGCCAGCATATACAGGCAGGCCAAGGTCGAAATGATGCCAAGTGTTTTCATCTTTTCCCCGTTACATGCACACTCTGGCGCGATAATTGACGATAATGGCCGGACATCCGGGGGACAACGCGACCTGAATGGTTGTGGACCCGATTGAAGGTTGCGCTGGTTCCTCGCTGGAGGAATATTGCGCCATGATAATGATATCGGATTCATCCCACCGTGCCTGTTTGAGAATCTCCGTGTACGGGATGCCTTCCCAGCAGTGGTAAGTGTGGCTGATTCCATCAAGGGCTTTGGCGTACCGTTTCTTCATGCGTTCTATGGCTTTGTCGATGAATATATCCATTTCCTGCATGTAATATTTGGGGGTGGGGCGGGTTTGTCCCACATCGAGTACATGGAAGATGTCCAAATGCGCGTCATTGGTTCGCGCGAGCTGTGTCGCATAACAGAGTGCTGAATCCGATGGTGTAGAGAAGTCGGTTGCCATGAGGATACGCTTGATGTCCGCCCCTTTGGGCATTTCATTGGTTACGACCATGACAGGGCAGAAAACGTTGGCGCAAACCTTGCGGATGGAGGTGTCCACCACTCCCCACATGCGATCCGGGCGGTGCATGTCTGATGTGTGATGTCCCATGACGATTAAGTCTATGCCTTCCGAATGGATGATCTTGAGAAGCTGTTCGTCCACGGTGCCGGCAACCACCCTGATGGAGTGGTTGGGAATATCTTTGAGATCTTTGGCATAATACTCGGCGATCTTGTTTCGAGTGGATTCAATGAGTTCCTTTTCCGGGATGGTTTCCTCAAAGGAACACCATGCGTCTTTGCCCAGAGGAAGGGCGTGGAACAGAATCAATTCAGCCCCGCGTTTTCGGGCAAGATCAAAGGCCGCTTTGGGTGCGGTTTGTGTGTCGATCTGAGGGGTCACTGCCAGAAGTATTTTCTTGAACATATTGCCTCCATCGCGTCGCCGAGGTGTCGTTTCTGCATACCGTCAATCGGCTTTGACGGTGTCCATTGTTACTGTCGCAATTCCATAGGAGTAGGACAAACATTATCAGATGATTGCGGCCAGTGTCACCCACGATGCCAAAAAAAAAGAAAGCCCTGCCGAAGCAGGGCTTTCCCTTGATATTGATTAAATTTTTTTACTGTGCGCTTTCAGTGGCCTCTTCTGCTTCGTGCTTCTTCTCAGCACCTTCCAGGAATTCGAGAGCATCCAATCCGGCTGCGACGGGGTTCACGTGAACACCCACGCTGGTGGAACTGGAGGAGGAATGCTGCGACATGGACCCGTCTTTGTTGTAATGAGTGGAAGTATGCGAATGATGGCTTACTTCCTTTTCAGTGCCAACGGTTGGTGCAGCAATGGCGGCTTCTTTGAGGACCTCTTCGCCAACACCTGCCGGGTCAGCTTCAATGGCGGAACCGATGGTAGCCGGTTCCGTTGTCTTTACCGTTGCCTGTTGAGATTGTGTGGTAGCAGCGGCAGGAGCCGTCCCGTTCTCTGGGACCAGAGAAACGACGACAGAGCTTGGAGTCAGGACATATGCATTACCGCTTGCTTCATCCTGCTCTGCAGTAAGGAGCGCATTGGTAATGGAACCTTCGACAGAGCTGCCCATGGATGAACTGGACATGCCAGACTGGACGGCATCACGCGTCACGCCGCCTGTGTCGTATTTTTGAGATATTTGGACATCGGCCTGTTTGTAACCGGGTTTCTTCAAGGTAAGGATGTGTGCCTGAGTCTTTTCCAGTTCTACGGAACATGGAGTGGTACATGTTTGCATGCCGTCGGCAAAAACCTGTGCACCACTGGGGTTACTGGATACAGGGATGTTTTGTGTTGCGACGCCACAACCCATAAGGGGAAGTGCTGCCAGAGTAAGGGACAGGGCAATTCGAGTGTATCTTTTCATCATTCCTCCGGTAGTAGTATAGAACCCCTATAGTCTATGCCACTGAACAGGGCAACGGAAAGTCGTTCTTCAGGACTTGACCGGTTGCCGTTACTTGGGGTAGGTAGTCTTTATTCCGTATATCAAGATATCCTGATATAGAGCAAGAGACATGGAAATTATTAAATATTGCAAAGCATTATCTGACGACACTCGGGCGCGACTGGTCAACGTTCTTTTGGAATACGAATTGAATGTTGGTGAAATCGTACAGGTTATGGAAATGGGGCAGTCCCGAATTTCCCGGCATCTGAAAATTTTATCAGAGTCTGGTCTGGTGGACGTCCGTCGTGATGGACTCTGGGCTTTTTACAGAGCCAGTGAAGAAGGTCAGGGGCGTATGTTCCTTGACGGTATCAGCCTGTTGATGGCTGAAGAATCCGATTTGCAGCGTGATCAAAATCGAGCTGACAAGGTTATTCGTGAGCGGACGGCTGCTACTCGTCAGTTCTTCGACGACATTGCTTCTGATTGGGACCGTATGACAGCCGAAGTCCTTGGCGACCTCAACCTTGGGAAGGAAATTCAGGCTCGATTGCCTCAATGTTCCTGTGCAGCCGATATTGGCTGCGGACCGGGTGATATGCTCGAAATTTTGTCCAGAACATCGGATTCTGTTATCGGTGTTGATAACTCTCCCAAGATGTTGGAACTGGCTGAGGAACGTTTTTCGGAAGACGCGTCCATGTCCTTGCGTATAGGCGAGATGACCCATCTGCCTTTGCGTGATTGGGAAGCTGACTGTACTGTTGTATCTCTGGTGTTGCACCATTTGGCGCGGCCTATTGATGCTCTCAAGGAAGCCGGGCGTGTACTCAAGATCGGTGGCCGGTTGATCATTGCCGAGTTCGATCAGCATGAGAATGAACTCATGCGGAGTGAATACGGCGATCGTCGACTCGGTATCCCCCGTGAGAAGATGGTCGGTTGGTTGGAAAAGGCGCGGTTTGACGTGAAATCCGTCACTGAATTTGAAGTTAATATGGGACTCGTGGTTGTACTCTACGAGGCCGAGAAAAAATAAAAATCAACACTCTATTTGGAGGAAGTAATGTCCAAGAACGTTATGCCCGTTGACCCGAAGTGCGAGAACAAGGTCGCTGACCTGTCTTTGGCTGAATGGGGTCTCATGGAAATGCAGTTGTCCGAGCGTGAAATGCCCGGCCTGATGGCTCTTATTGATAAATACGGTGAGGAAAAACCGCTTAAGGGTCTTAAAATCATGGGCTCTCTGCACATGACTATTCAGACCGCCATGCTTATTAAGTGCCTGTACGAACTGGGTGCTGATCTGCGTTGGGCGTCCTGCAATATTTTTTCCACTCAGGACAACGCTGCTGCAGCCATTGCCGAGTCCGGCATGGCCAAGGTTTTTGCGTGGAAGGGCGAGACTCTGGAAGAGTTCTGGTGGTGCACCGAACAAGCTTTGACATGGCCTGACGGTTCCGGTCCTGATCTTATCGTCGATGATGGCGGTGACGCGACTCTGCTCGTCCATCAGGGCGTGAAGTGCGAAAAGGACCCCAGCCTGTTCGACAAGGAATATGATGTTCAGGAATTTCAGATTGTCATGGACCGCTTGCAGGCTTCCTACGCTGCCGATCCGCAGAAGTGGACCAGAATTGCCAAGGTTATTCGAGGCGTGTCTGAAGAAACCACGACCGGCGTGCACCGTCTTTACGAGATGCAGCGCAACGGCGACCTGCTCTTCCCGGCCATCAACGTCAACGACTCCGTGACCAAGTCCAAGTTCGACAACCTGTATGGTTGCCGTGAATCTTTGGCTGACGGCATCAAGCGTGCTACCGATGTCATGATCGCGGGTAAGGTTGTGGTTGTTATTGGTTACGGCGATGTCGGTAAGGGCTGCGCTCAGTCCATGCGCGGTTTTGGCGCTCGTGTGCTTGTCACCGAGATTGATCCCATTTGTGCACTTCAGGCTGCCATGGAAGGTTTTGAAGTTACCACCATGGATGACGCTGCCTCTCGTGGTGATGTCTTTGTCACCTGCACCGGCAACTACCACGTTGTCACTGGCGCACACATGGATGCCATGAAGGACGAGGCCATTCTTTGCAACATCGGTCACTTCGATTCCGAGATTGAAATGCTGCACCTTGAAGGCAACCCCAAGTGCGTCAAGAAAGAGGTCAAGCCGCAGGTCGACAAATGGACTCTGCCTTCTGGCAAGTCTCTTATCGTTCTTGCAGAAGGTCGTCTGGTCAACCTCGGTTGCGCCACAGGCCACCCCAGCTTCGTGATGTCCAACTCCTTTACCAATCAGGTGTTGGCGCAGCTCGATCTAGCCAAGAATGAGTACGATCCCAAGGTGATGATTCTGCCCAAAAAGTTGGACGAAGAAGTTGCCCGTTTGCACCTTGAACGCCTTGGTGTGAAGCTTGAAAAATTATCCAAGGAACAGGCTGATTACATCGGCGTGGAAGTGGAAGGCCCGTTCAAGCCGGATCACTACCGCTACTAGTTCTTGAGGACGTAATGAATAAGAAGGGGAGCCATTTGGCTCCTCTTTTTTTGTGGTATGTGGACGAAAAAGGGTGGCTACCGGTATTTGTCTAGGATGGCTTGAAGTCTTCCGTCTTTTTGCATGGTTTTAAGAGTCTTGTTGAACTCTTTGATGAAAGGTTTCCAGTGTCCTTTTCGGGTAAATGCGAATCGGTAACTGGCACTGTCACACGGCGTGTCGTCAAGGGTGAAGCGTTTTGGATTGAGTTCCGGTTTGTTACGCAGCAACCACTGTGTTTCAGTTCGGTTGACCAGAGCCGCATCAGCTCGGCCAAGGGAGAGAAGCTCCAACATTGCATAGGGTGAAGCAACATCTATCCGTTGGATTTTATCTGGGCCGAAGTGTGATTCAAGTACTGGATAGATGAACCCTTTTATTGCGGCTATTGATTTGCCATAAAGCTTTTGGGGCGAAGAATATTTCAGTGGTTTGTCGGTCGGATAAAGAAGTACGTCTTCGCTTTGCATGAAAGGTTCGGTCCACAGGAAGTCCTCTGCATTTGGCACCCATTCAATCGCCTTGGCATGAACATCAACTGAGCCGTTTTCAAGCATCATCCATCCCCGTTGGTTGGGAAGGGGAATGGTCTTTACGGAGTGTCCGAGTGGTGCGGCGACAGCCCGTAAAATTTCAACGAATACGCCTCCGTCAGGATATTCCGGGTTATCCATCAGATAAGGTGGCCAGTCTGTGTTAGGAACAAACATTGTGATGGTTGTCTCAGCCGCTTCTACAGAAAAACAGGAAACACCAAATCCTGTTCCGATCCCAATGGAGAGGGTGAGGACAAAAGCCAGTATGAGGAATCTACACTTCATAAGAATGTATTATAGCAACAGAGCCAATTTTACAAAGGAATACATGGCAATGTATTTTAATAATGGGTGGTTTTGTATGAAATTTCGCGCAAACAGGTGTGTTTTTTGTGCAGGACTGGCTGCCATGAGTTGTGTTATGAGAATATTCATGCGCTATCTTATTTTGCTTTCGATCCTTTTTTTCATGTTTATGGTATCCACCCCTGCTTTTGCATTGGAAGTTGAAGTTTCAGTTTCCAGCTTTAAGGTGGACCATGCCTTTTCATATGCTCCCGGAAACCTTCTTGATGGAGATCCTTCGACTGCTTGGGTTGGTGGAAGTATCAGTTCCGGTACTGGTCAGTGGATGGACTTTGCGTTTCCCGTACCGGTCAGGGTGACTCGGCTCGGTATCTTCAATGGTCATCAGGAAGAAGGGCGTTTCAAGGAATTTCGGCGTATTCGTTCCGGGCGTATTGTGTATCCCGATGGATCGGAAAGTCCGTTTTGGCTACGAGATGAGGCTGGCGAACAGGTTATCGAATGTCGATCCAAGCCGGTTAAATCCTTCAGGGTGATCGTGGATGAGGTGTTTCCCAAGGGCGGAGCAGTCGGTAAGCAGAAATTAGCAGTTTCCGAGATCAAATTCTATTTGACCCTTATGGCAGCTCCTACAGAAGGCATTTCAGGGGAGAGTGCTGAAAACGTTCGAGTTCCGGTGTTGCCTCCAGCGGATTTGACCAATGAAGTGCCAGATGAAATTAAAGAATTGCTGCGAACGTTTTATATAATGCAAAGCTCTCTTGCTGATGAGTATCACACTTTGTTCGCACAGCATGTGCGTGATCGGTTTGACTTTCAGTTTGAAGTGTTCAAGCAAATACAACGTCAGCGTGGAACGTATAAGATATTGCGTACTGCACAAGTGGACCCGGCAGGATTGAGGTTTGATCTTGTCTATTTGCAAGAGGACGTGGCCGAGGTCCGTGTTTTTGGAACCTATCGAATACAAGTGGCTGATCTGGACCAGAATCTGGAAGAGGATTCCGTGTTTGCCCTGATGAAAGGGAACGACGGATGGAAAATCCTCGAACTGGATGGGCAAATGGAAGAACTTTAATCAGAAATCTTTGATATCAGCTGGTTAGATAATCCACACGTCAATCATTTCTCCTTGGTACACCCCTTCGGAGTCCGCTGGGATGGCGGCTAATCCTTGGGCTTGGACAATGGTTCGGAGCAGACCTGATTTGCCGAGGACCGGATGAGCCAAAGGCAATTCCCCATCCCGTTCTTCCAGTCGGATACGGATGTAGTCTTCCCGGCCCGGTTTTGATGCCACATTTCGGGCCAGTTCAGCTTTACGCTTTGTGCGGTTCATTGCCGTGAATCCTCGGTCATCGCCTTGAAGGTGGCGAATAAGCGGCAGGATCAGAACGTGCATGACCACCAAGGCGGATGTCACCTGTCCCGGCAGACCCAGGACCGGCTTTTCAGCCACACGTCCCAAAATGGTTGGCTTGCCCGGACTCAGGGCGACACCGTGCGCCAGAATTTCTGCCTCTTTCATGGATTCGATGGCCTGAACCGTCAGATCGCGGACACCGATGGAACTGCCGCCGGACAACAGAACCATATCATTGTCTTCGATGGCTTTTTTCAATGCACGACTCAAGCTTTCGAGATCATCCTTGATAATGCCATAGCGGGTCGGTTTGCCATTGGCTTGTTTGACCAATGCGGCAATGGTCAGGGAGTTGACATCCCGGACCTGCCCCGGCTTTGGTGTCTCGTCGACTTCAATGAGTTCGTCGCCCGTGGATAAGATACCCACACGAGGGCGACGACGTAGAGAAATCTCTTCAAAGCCCAAGGCTGCCGCAAGACCAATTTCCTGTGGGCGAATGAGCGTGCCGGCAGCTAGAGCCACTGCGCCGTTTTTGGCGTCTTCACCCCGTTGCATGACGTTTTCGCCGGGAGCTGCACTTTTGCGAATCTCAATGGTTCCCATGTCAGTGTCTGCTTCCATGGCCTGAGTGTGTTCCACCATGACCACGCTGTCTGCGCCGCTCGGGAGTACGCCACCTGTAGCAATCCGAGCACATTCGCCGGGATTCAGTTCGATTTCCGGCATCTTGTCGATGGGCAGGGCAGCCACACATTCCAGATACCCCGGGTTGGATTCCGTGGCTCCGAATATATCCCGTGCATTGACGGCAAATCCATCCATGCAGGACCGGTCAAGCAGAGGCCAGTCATGTTGGGCGATGATGTCGTCGGCCAGCACGCGGCCGGAAGCGCGTGTCAGGCTTTTTGTCTCTGGTGCGAGCGGAGAAAATCCTTTGAGCAGGCCGACAAATTCTTCTCGGCTGATAATAGTGAAGAAACCGTGGTTCATGAATATCCTAGTATATGATTTCAGTGCCGATGCCGGATTTCGTGAAGAGTTCCAGCAAAATGCAGTTTTCAACACGGCCATCAATAATAGCCGATTTTTCGACATTGGCCACAGCTTCCAGACAGCATTTTATTTTCGGAATCATGCCGCCGGTCACGACGCCGGTGCGTATGGCTTCAAAAGCTTCTTTTGCGGAGAGTGATGTCACCAGTTCTTTATCTTCATCGAGCAGGCCGGGAACATCGGTCAACAGATAGAGACGTTTGGCTCCCATGGCAGTCGCGACAGCTCCGGCAACGGAATCGGCGTTGATATTGTATGTCTCGCCGTTTTCGTCCACCCCTACAGGTGCGATGACCGGGATGAATCCTTCACTCAGTAGGGAGTCGATGAGTTTGGTGTTGACCGAGGTCACTTCGCCCACTTTGCCGAGATCAATGATTTCTGGCGGTGCGTCATTTTTTTCAATGGCCAGTTCTTTGGGCTCTGCCTGAATGAGTTTGCCATCTTTACCCGAAAGTCCAACAGCTTCTCCGCCGTGGAGATTAATCAGGTTGACTATTTCCTTGTTCACCTTGCCGACAAGCACCATCTCAACCACATCCATGGTGGCTTTGTCTGTGACACGGTATCCCTGTCGAAAATGTGATTCGATATTGAGTGCGTTCAACATCTCGCCGATCTGGGGACCGCCGCCGTGGACGACCACCGGATTAATGCCGATATATTTGAGCAGAATGATATTCAGGGCGAAGGCGCGTTTCAGCTTCTCGTCGATCATGGCGTTGCCGCCGTATTTGATGACGATGGTTTTGCCGAAAAATTCCGCGATGTAGGGCAAAGTCTCGATGATGGACTTGGCCTGAAGCTGGTACCGCTTCATGTCCCGTTTGTTGATGGGCTCTTTTTTCATTGATACTCCTGAAACGTGGGCTTTTCGAATTTGTTTCGAGATTGTCAGGCAAAGGCGGGATGAAGTCAATAAACGGTCTTGCCTTCATTGTGTCGAATCTGTAAATTCCTCATACCATATGAAAAATAAGCAGGATAATACCATGAAAATCAGCTTCAATAGAATGGAATGGGCCGGTTCGGTGGGGGATTTGGGGACATTATTGCCTCTGGCTTTTGGTATGATCATGATTAATGGTCTGTCTGCTACAGGCCTTTTTTTGACTGTGGGACTTATGTACATCGTGGTCGGTTCCTATTATCGGGTGCCTATAGCCGTGCAGCCGATGAAGGTTGTTTCGGCCTATGGTATCGCATTGGCCCTGACTCCCGGCGTGATTACTGCTTCTGGTATGCTGCTGGCCGCGCTTCTGCTTATTCTCGGTGCGACTGGGTTGGTCAAAGTTGTTGCCAAAATCGTTCCCAAGTCCGTTATTCGTGGTGTTCAGCTTTCAACAGGTGTGTTGCTTTTATCCAAAGGCGCATCTCTGGTTGTCGGGACCAATTCTTTCCAGACCATGCGAGGTGCAGTCGAACCGTTCATGACTATCCAAAGCCTTGGTCCGGTGCCTATGTCTGTGGTGTCTGGAGTGATCTTTGGAATCATCACACTTTTTTTGTTGCGGAGTCATCGGTATCCGGCTGGATTGGTCGTCGTTGTCTGCGGGGCGATTTTTGGGGCTGCATTTGGAGCATGGCGGGAATTGACTTCGATTCAACCTGGCTTGCATTTCCCGGAGATATTGCCTTTCGGATTTCCTACGGGGGTAGATTTTTCGTATGCCTTGTTCGCTCTGGTTTTGCCTCAAATTCCTATGACTATGGGGAATGCGGTTATCGCCAATCGGGATTTGAGTTTTGAATATTTCGGTAAGGAAAGCCGTCGGGTCACTGACCGCGCATTGTGTATTTCCATGGGGCTGTCGAATGTTTTTGCCGCTTTGGTTGGTGGTATGCCGGTCTGTCATGGGGCAGGGGGGCTGGCTGCTCATTATGCCTTTGGCGCACGGACTCCCGGTTCGAATCTCATTATTGGTGGATTCTTTGTGGCGTTGGCTGTGTTGCTTGGCACGGGGTCGGTTAGTGTGCTTCATCTGCTTCCAATGGGAGTGCTTGGGGTGTTGTTGTTTTTTTCGGGGACGCAGCTTGCCTTGACCATACAGGATGTGGAAGCGCGAACTGATCTTTTTATTATTATCATTATGCTGGGGATTACATTGGCCGCTAATTTGGCTTGGGCTTTTGGGGTTGCCATTGCCTTGGAATATCTGCTTCGTAAAGGTCGGATTACTGTATAATTGTTTGTTGAGGTTAAGAAGTAAGGATGGCCGCTTTGGAAGCGGCCTTTTTTTTGAAAAATACGCCTTCGGCGAGAGTCATTGTTGGGTGCTGAAGCACCCAAGGCTTTCCATGCCCTGCGCGGGCGGCGGATCTTTTTGGCTGAGCCGCCCCAAAAAGATCCAAAAAACTCGGCTCGCTAGCTTGGCCGTCCCCTTGATCGGCGGTAAGAATCTGATCCAATCGAGTCGGCTCCGCCCTATTAAAAGTATAAGCCTTGCCTTTCACATCATCCTTCAGTTTAAGACAAATTGCCTGATTCCCTGACGAGAGCCGCCTCCTTCGATTGGTCAGCTTCTAAGCCGTCGATTAAGGGCTGGGTCCCGTCTTCGTCTGGTTGGGCGGGAAAGAAATCGTCTTTGGAGGGAGAGCGGTGTTGGGGTGCTGGAGCACCCCAAGGCCCTCTATGGTGAGCGAAGAGTTGATTAAGTTTGTGTTTGATTGGGAGAAAGAACCTTTGAGGGAAAGATAGCATTGAAATGTTAATTATCGTGAAATTGTTCATGGTTGTCGAAGAGTCTGAGTAAAAAAAGGGGATGAAGTAAAATTTAAAAATTAAGTATGGTTATCGAAGAACCTAGAATCAAAGATGAGCAACTACAACGAGCAGGCCCTTACATCGACGGACAATTGATAGCGAACCTTAGAGCCTGTCCCGCGCGGCGAAGCGTAGCCCGACCGAGTCTGTGCCACAGACAATCCTGTCGGGCAGTAAAGTCGCGTACAGGCTCTTAGGTCCGCTATCAGGCTCACAGCGAAGAAGGCGTTTTTTGCCTCCTTTTTTTCGCCTCAAAAAAAGCAGGTCGCCGTAAAGGCGAAACCTTTGCAATAATACCGTTTGCGTTTTCACTGCGAAGCACGCAACGCCCACCAAAAATATTAACCCCTCTTTTCTTTCTTTACTGCTCTTTTCCCCTATCATTTTTAAATCTTCTGTTTGTTGGGGAAAAAAGTACCTTTGGAGATAAAATGCTGTTGAGGCGTTAACCTTTTAAAAATATTTATGATTATCGAAGAACCTAGAATCAAAAAAGTACCTACAACGAGAAGCCCCTTACATCGACGGACAATTGATAGCGAACCTTAGAGCCTGTCCCGCGCGGCGAAGCGTGGCCCGACCGAGTCTGTACCACAGACAATCCTGTCGGGCAGTAAAGCCGCGTACAGTTTCTTAGGTCCGCTATCAGGCTCACAGCGAAGAAGGCGTTTTTTGCCTCCTTTTTTTCGCCTCAAAAAAAGCAGGTCGCCGTAAAGGCGAAACCTTTGCAATAATACCGTTTGCGTTTTCACTGCGAAGCACGCAACGCCCACAAAAAAAGACGTCATTTATTCTTCGTTCTTCAGGCCCGCTGCTCAAAGCGAACACTTTTCAAACCTATGATGTTGCTGTACCGTGCCCCCCATGACGAAGAATGATGTAAACAGACACTCCCTGCTTGGCAAAGCCCGGCGTGTAGTGGTCAAGGTTGGTTCTGCCGTGGTCACGACAGGGCACGGGTTGAATCCTGATGCCATTGAACGATTGGCGAAACAACTTTCCGAATTGAGCGATAGCGGTATGGACGTGGTTCTTGTTACGTCCGGCGCAGTCGCAGCCGGTCGACAGCGCATTGCAGATAATGCTTGCAAACATGGCAAGGATTATAAAGACATGGCAACGCGTCAGGCCGCTTCGGCCATTGGCCAGGGGCGACTGATGCACGACTATGACGAAGCTTTTGCTGCTCATGGAAAGGTCACGGCGCAGATGCTGCTTACCCGAAGTGGCCTCAAGTTTCGCCGTCGGTTTCTCAATGCGAGGAACACGATGGAGCGGTTGCTTGAGTGGGGAGTAATCCCCATCGTCAATGAGAATGATACGGTTTCCACGCGCGAGTTGGAGTTTGGAGATAATGATACTCTGGGCGCGATGTGTCTGGGATTGGTCGGTGCCGATTTGTTTATCAATCTGACATCGGCTGACGGGGTGTTCGACAAAAATCCAGAAAACAACCCGGACGCACAGTCCATGCCGACCATCGAAAATATATGTGCTCTCGACCTGGAATCCATGTGTGACGGTAAAACCTCCGTTGGTACCGGAGGCATGTATTCCAAACTTCGTGCCGCACGCCGCGCCGCTCAATTGGGTGTGCCGACCTTTATTGTGTCAGGTAAGGGCGAGTTTGATATTGTGGCCGCACTGGAAAGTGAAAACAAGGGGACGCTTGTTTTGCCTCGTGAACATGTCGTTTCCAGCAAGAAATTCTGGCTTGCCTATCATGATGATCCGGCTGGCTCCATTTTGGTTGATAAAGGTGCGGCCAACGCACTTTTGACCAAGGGGAAATCTTTGCTGCCTATCGGTATCAGTGCCGTGGACGGGTGCTTTGAACGTGGTGCTTTGGTCTTCATCAAGACACTCGAAGGTGAAGAACTTGGCGTGGGGCAGTCCAATTTCTCGGCTGACGAACTCACCCGCATTAAGGGAAAACATACGGACGAACTCGCCCCCATCCTCGGTCCTCTTGCCTTTGATGAGGCAGTCCATCGGGACAACATGTTGCTCGACGCAGCTATTTAGCCGGATTTCATGCGAAAAATATATCTCGACAAAAATTTGCAGTTCGTCTTTGGCGTCACGCTGATGGCGGTACTCGGTGTCTCAAGCATTATTCCGGCTTTACCGGATATCATCACCGGATTGCAGTTTACTCCGGCCAAGATCGGGCTGGTTATTTCGGTTTTTACTTTGCCCGGCGTACTTTTTGCGCCAGTGGTTGGCATTATGGCGGATCGAGTTGGACGTAAGGCCATCCTGATTCCTTCACTTTTTGTCTTCGGCGGTTTTGGTTGTGCCTGTTTTTTTGCGCAGAATATTGAGCAATTGCTTGTTCTGCGTTTTTTACAGGGTATGGGAGCCGCGCCGTTAGGCGTTATTTACGGAACCATGATCGGAGATATGTATCAGGGCAGGGAACGCGGTCAGGCCATGGGCTACAACGCATCTGTCCTCGCTATGGGAACAGCGGGGTTTCCGGCTCTAGGTGGAGTATTGGCTCTGCTTGGCTGGAATTATCCTTTTTTACTTCCCTTGCTAGCTATCCCTCTTGGTGTCGCTATCATTCTTAATATGGACGCTCCTGAACCGAAAAGTGCAGGCAGTCTCAAGGATTACATGACAGACGCACTACGTCAGATGAAGACGCGACAAGTCCTTTCGCTGTTTGCGACAACCTTGCTGACGTTTGTCATTCTCTACGGCCCCATCGTGACATATCTTCCCTTGTTATTGGATACTCGGTACGGGGCTTCTCCTGCCTCCATCGGCATGGTCTTTTTGGTTGCTTCAGGCTTTAGTGGCATAGCGTCTTTTCAGCTAGGCAGGCTTGCGGAGCGGTTTGGACAACGGGCTCTTTTGGCCGCCGCTTCTGTTTTTTACGGGCTGTCCATGGTGCTTATGCCTCATGCTCCCGGTATGTGGCATGTTATTGTGCCGGTAATCTTTTTTGGCTTGGCGCAAGGATTGAACATTCCGACCATCATGACCATGTTGACTTCCATCGCCCCCATGGAGCAACGGGGCGCGTTTATGGCGGCCAATGGATTACTTTTGCGGCTGGCACAGACTATCGCTCCGATTTTTATGGGTATGATCTATGCCCTGTTCGGTATGGATGCTGTCTTTTACGGAGGGGTAGTGTGCGCCTTTGCTATTTTGCTGCTGGCTCTGTTGGGTGTGAAAAATATTAAGGCATAACGGCCTCCCCCTAATCTAATCGTTGCATGTGTCGATAAGAAAGGCATGACAGGATTACGTTCCCGGCTGCAACACGCCTTCAATCCACTGCATGTCTATTGCAGGTTGCGCACACTTGGTGTGGCACATGGTGCTGCATCAAGAGTAACGCGATGTTACGAACGCGCTTTGTATCGGCTGGTTCTCGCCTGATACATTCTTTGTAAGTGTCATTTCCGACGCAGGAATACACCGCTTGCCTCCCTGTATGAGTTGTGGAATTGTGCTCGCAACAGCATAAATGGAGGCTGATTTTGCGGATATATCTTGGTTTCGACGATACGGATGATCACGATGCGCCTATGGGAACAGGCCGCTTGGTGCGGGAATTCGGTTACAGACTGCCTGAAGGGTTTTCCTTGAAGGGTATCGTTCGGCATCAGCTTCCCCGTCTCGACAATATTCCGTTTACATCAAATAACAGTTCAGCCTGCGCTATAGTTGATATGGCTGAAGCAGCCTCTATCGAAACTTTACGGCGTTTGGCGATAGAACATCTTGAAATTCATTGTGCACCCGGCAGTGATCCGGGGCTGTGCCTTGTTCAGGAATTAGATATCTCCTCGGATGTCGTCGCATATGGTCAACTGGTTACAAGCCGGAGAGTGACCCAGAAGGATGCCATGCAGACGGCTGGAGACATCGAACTCTACGGACTGGGTGGTACCAATGATGGCATCATCGGTGCACTTGCTGCTGTAGGACTGACCAAATACGGTTGGTGTGGGCGCTTCATCGAATACGGCGTGCTTCGTGATTTACCTGCACGTCTACGTGTCCACGACCTGACAGACGCCGGAATCAGTGTCGTGTCGGTCGACCGTGATCCGTTGGTCCCGCAACCTGAAGACGTGGTGATTGATGCCAACTGGATTCGTCCTTCGCTTTGGGCAGGCCAACCCATGCTCCAATTACGCAACGTGCAGCATGGAGTCTGGGAGACTGCTCACGGCAAACGTAAGAAAAAGCATGGGCCGGGTATGAAAAAGGAAATCCCCGCTACTTTTGCCGGTACCGCGCAATAAAGCTGTCGAGTCGATTTCGCTGTTTTTCCATGTGATGAATCCATGCGTCGAGGATTTCCAATCCTTCTGGCGTGATGGCGTAGACCCGCTTGGCAGGGCCATCTCCTTCTGCGTCCCATTCTGAGGTGACGAGGCCTTCTTCGTCCATTTGACGCAGGTGGCGGTATATCATGCCCGGAGGGGCGTCTCCGCGCAGGAAACCGTATTCTCCAATAGAGTGAATTAATTGATATCCGTATGACTGGCCGCTGCTCAAAGCCATGAGCAGGGAGGGCTGGACGTATCTTTGTGGCTTGGCGCCACCAACTTTTTTTGACATTTTTGCAAGGTCCTTCTTGACTCTATGTGCTTTAAGGATATATATCTAGTATAGTCAATTATCCACAAAGGCACAATGCCAAGGAGTAAGCTATGAAAATATTTGTCAGAGAGCGTCGCAGGTCAGACAAAGGTGAAAAAAAGCCTCGTTTCCGCGTTGTCGGAGTTCAGGGTGGTGATTTGAAAATTTACGCTAAGCGTATTCGCAAGGTGGAACTGACTGAGATTGCCGAACACGTTGGAGCTGAGGTTGTGTATCTCACCCGCGACGGCAAAGGGGCGGAAGGCGAAAAGAAATAGTTTGCCTGACGTGAAAAAGGCCGGAAGCGTATGCTTCCGGCCTTTTTTCGTTGTATAAAGAGGCTATTAATCCTTGTAAATAATAGTCCCGACGTGTTCGCCTTCCAATGCGGCGTGCAGGTGTTCTGGATGACGCAGAACATCGATAATCTGAAATGATTTAAGTGTCTTGGCGTTTTTAAGGAAAGTCAGGACCGGACGCTCAACAATGAGGTCGTCAAGATCCATTTCAATGAGTTCATCCACGTGGATTTTGTCGAAGAACTTCATGGTATCCCGGTTGCCCTTTTTGGGATCGTTCTCGTACATGCCTTTTTCGTCCTTCAGATAGATGAGGGACTTGGCTCCGATGTTTTCGGCGAGCAGGCAGGCGCCCGAGTCGGTGCGGTGCGGCGGGATTGAGCCGATTTCTGCCGGATGTTCAAAGAATCCATAAGGCGGAATACCAGTGGTGATGGGCAGGTATCCTTGCTGGCAATACATGTGCAACTGTTCAAGGTGGGCTCCATGACCGATCATGGCCCCGCCATGTTTTGCCAAGAGAACAGAAAGCATTTCAGCGTTCTGAGCTGAAACCTTGTCGCCGAGTTTGGAGAGCACTCCCGTGGGCATACCCAAATCAATGCCAATATTATACACGTGCCGTGCACGGGTTCCGCCGCCGCACATGAGCAGAATTTTGTGTTTTTCCTTGGCTTTCACCAATTCCTCAAGGATGGGGAACAATGCTTTTGCGCCACGGTCCATGATGGACTGGCCGCCTATTTTAAGCACGTTTACATCCGGTTGCATGCGGAAGTATTCACCGGCCTCAGTGCGTTTGAGCAAGTCTTTTGCAACAAGCGATTCGCCCAGCAGGGGGGTGTCGATGTGCAGGCGGCCTTTTTCGTCATTTTCTTTGATAAGTTTACCCATTTCTGTCCCTCCAAGGGTCTTTGTTGGCTGTATGAGTTTTAATACTACCTGGCCGGGAGAAAAACACAAGGGAAGGATATATGCTCATGTGTTGACATGGACATTGGATTATTAGTTGTTGTGTTTTTTTAGGTCCAAAAACAACAAATCCGCCAAAGGCGGATTTGAGGACTCCTTGGATAGCGGGAGTAGAAAAGATTTGGAAAAGGGCTATTCGCTGAGTTCTGCGAGTTGCTTCCACATTCTGTCGAGAAGTTCACTAACTCCATCACCGTTGAGCGCGGAGATGAAAAACACTTCTTCGCCAGTCGTTTCGATTTTGGCTTTCATGTCTGCCAATTCTTCTTCAGTGAGCGTGTCGATTTTATTGATGACTTTGATCTGGGGTTTGTCCCCCAACTCGGCGTTATATTCACACAACTCCTGATTGAGCATGTCATATCCATCAATCGGGTTATCGCGGTTGACATCTTCGGCAGCAAGGATGTGTACGAGGAAGCGGTTTCGTTCAACATGTTTGAGAAAGGTGATGCCAAGGCCACGTCCTTCCGATGCCCCTTCGATGAGACCGGGGATGTCAGCGATAACCATGCGGTTGAAATCGTCATCTTCAATGACCCCAAGATTCGGGACCAGAGTCGTGAACGGATATGCCGCAATTTTTGGACGAGCTGCGGAAATTTTGGAAATGAATGTGGACTTGCCTGCACTGGGAAGACCAAGCAAACCGACGTCCGCCAAAATTTTCAGTTCCAGACGAATCTTTTTTTCCTCGCCCGGAAAGCCGGGTTCGGCATAGCGTGGTGTGCGGTTTGTAGATGATTTGAAGTGCAGGTTACCCCGACCACCTTTGCCGCCTTGGCAGATGACGATTTCAGTTCCGTCTTCCACCAGATCAGCAATGAGTTTTTCTTCAATCGTTCCGTCTTCATCCTCAATGATCTCATAGATCAGGGTGCCCACCGGCAGATCAACGATCAAATCCTCAGCGGCACGTCCATAGCGGTCACGGCCCATGCCCTGCTGACCGTTTTTTGCGCCATACATGCGCTTTAAACGGAAATCGTACAGAGTCATAAGGCGGGAAGAACCACGGAAAATCAGGTCGCCGCCTTTACCGCCGTCTCCGCCGTCAGGGCCGCCCTTGGGCATGTTGGCTTCGCGCCGTAAACTGGCACAGCCGTTACCGCCATTGCCGGACGAGACCTTGATGGTCGCTTCATCTACAAATCGCATGAGACATTACCTCTGCCGTATATGAACGGCGGGAAAACAGCAAAACGGGCAGGGAGCGTTCTGCAACGCTCCCTGCCCGAGAAATGCATTTTTAAATACGAGAACTAGGCCTCGGCGGGCAGTACATGCACACGGGTCTTGACGACCTTTTTGCGTGTGTACTTCTCGAACTTGACGAGACCGTCGACCAGAGCGAACAAGGTGTAATCCTTGCCCATGCCAACGCCTTCGCCAGGGTGAAATTTGGTGCCGAGCTGACGAACGAGGATGTTGCCAGCCAGAACTTCCTGACCACCAAAACGCTTCACACCACGTCTTTGTCCGGCGCTATCGCGACCGTTTCTGGAACTACCACCAGCTTTTTTATGAGCCATTGTATCCTCCCCTCAAGCCGTTAGGCGTTGATGGATTTGACTTTCAGTTGAGTGTAATCCTGACGGTGGCCCTGAGTCTTGCGAGCGTCTTTTTTAGACAGCTTGTGGAAGACTACGACTTTTTCACCGCGGATGTGGCCCAAGACTTCGCACTCGACTTTTGCACCCTTCACGTAGGGTTCGCCAATCTTTGTGTCGCCGTCCTTGTCAAACAGGAGAACGGAATCGATGCTCAGGCTATTGCCAGCATCGGCCTTGAGTAAATCTACATTAAATTCAAGACCTTCTTCAACGCGGTACTGTTTTCCGCCGGTCTCGATGATAGCAAACATAATAAAAACCTCCAATTCGTAAGAGGAGGCAACCTAGCCGCAACCCCCGGTGGAAGTCAAGCCCTCATGTGTTTTTTTTGCGTTTTTTTTGTCATTTTTATCTGCTGGGCCAATTCATACAATATAGTTGCGTCAGCATGGTTCCTGCTGTGTCCGGGCCAGAACCAATATGTCAACACCTAACGCACCGGATCGTTTTACTGTTTTGGTGCATTCACGCAAAGTTGCGCCCGTAGTATATACATCGTCGACGAGCAATACGGTTTGCCCTGCGATATGTTTTTGTTGAGCCGCGAATGCATTTTTGATGTTTTGCTGTCGTTCTTTGTGTCCGAATTGCGTTTGGGGTGGAGTGTTTCGAATGCGAACAAGTCCATTCTTCAGCACCGGTTTTTCAAATGCTTTACCTAATGCTTTTGCTATTTCCAGACTTTGATTGAAGCCGCGCCAGAGCAGTCTGCGGGTGTGCAGCGGCACCGGAATAATGATGTCTGGCATCCGTTTATTTTGGGCTTTGAATGTAGCGCAGGCGAGCGCAGAAAGGACATGGTTTTTCCCGAAGTTGTTGGAAAATTTATACGAAATAATGAGTTCGCGTAACGATTTCGCATACCGGCCATGAAAATAGAGTGCATCCCATGGCGGTGGGTTGCGACGACACTCGGGGCATTGGGTAGGCGGTGCGTCTGTCAGCCCGAACATGGCCCCGCATGTGGGACAATACCCGCCGGTACGAATTGGAATAACTTCTTTACATGATTCACACATCAGGTCAGGACCGTTCATGAGTACGCCGCAGACCGGACAGCGTTTGGCAGTCAATCCTGCCTTGTGAACCAGAGAACGGAACCATTCGGGCATGACTATCGGGCAGTAGTCCATGCCGTCCGACCGAGCTGGATAATCTGCTGTTCGAAATCCGGGTGTTCCTTCATATCATTTTGCTCGTCGATACCTCTGAATATTAGTGGTTCAGCCAATGTAAAATTGAAGTTGTGCAGGAAGTATTTGAGCGTGACTTGTGCCCCCTCAAACAGTTTTTTCCCGGTAGGTCTTCCTGCGTGGAGTACGACGTGAGCCGTGCGTTTTGGAAGATCTGCAATCCATGGTTCGACATTATTTTTGGCCGCCCAGAATTGTTGACTTCGGTCGATCCATGTCTTGAACAGGGACGGGAGATGATAAAAATAGATTGGTGAGGTGAAGAATACGGTTCGGGCCGTGAGCAGCGGCGCGAACAAATCATATGCTTCGTCCTGTTGGCCAAGGGTACATCGCGCCTTTCCCTGCTTGAATTCTGCTTTTGCGCAATAATCGCAAGCGAGGCAGGCCGTGACAGAGTGGTTGCGAATGTAGAGAATATCAGCTTCCCCACCGGCTTCGGCCACGCCCTGAGCAAGCAGGGTGGCCGTCCGGTCCGAGTTGCCGCCTTGTCTGTGGCTGCATGCATAGATCACGCTTTTGTTCATGAGTCCTCTTTGTCAAAAAGGGGTTTTTTGCGGGTCAATCGTGCGACTACATGATCTTCATGCTCCTCGAATGCAAACTCCCAGTCAGGGAAGATATTTTCGTCATGACGCACTTGAGCTGCTCCCTTGAGGGAAACCTTGGCTTCGATGACATCAGCCTTGGCGAAACGGAGATACCAACCTATCTCCATGCCCACGCCTCAACATTTGTCGCGAATATCTATGAGAATTGGTTCACCCATTTAGAACTCCGAGAAAAATGAGTTGTGGTTTTGTTCGTCGGAAACAGTGGTCTCCGGGCCGTGGCCGGACAACAGTTTCGTGTCGGGGGGCAGCGTGAAGATGTGGTCGATTACGGACCGCTTGAGCTCGTCCAAATCCCCGCCTGGAAAGTCTGTGCGTCCGATGGAGCGATAGAAAATCAAGTCGCCCACAAAGGCTGCTCTGGCCTCGGGGAAATAGAAGGTCAGGCTGCCAGTGGAATGACCCGGAGTGTGGAAAATCGTGCAATCGAAACCCGCAAACTGTGTCTCTCCCGGTTCCACGTTCCGCCATTCGTAGGAGTCCAGAAGCGGCAGTCCGTTTTCGCCGCCTCGACCAAGCCATGTGTCCAGCAGATCGGCGTCTTTTTCACTGCACAGTATCGGGGCACCTGTAATTTCTGACAGCTTTCTGTTTCCAGCAGTGTGGTCGAAATGCAGATGGGTATTCAATATATGTGTCACGGTGAGGTTGTTGGTCTTGAGGTATTCCACGACTTCGTCGGGGTTGCCGCCCGGGTCGATAACCACGGCTTCATTTTCGTTCGACAGAACGTAACAATTGGTTTGAAGCGGGCCAAGATTGAATGTCTTTATGGTCATTAAAATGCCTCCAGCATGAGTTCAGACAAGTCTTTGCGCTTAGAGCTTCCCTTTTGATCGGGATGACCGAGGGCGATGACTGCCTGGAGTTCGTATGTTTCGGGATTGACTTCAAGAGCGCCGAGAGAGGCCGCCTGATCGTTGACGATCTGACCAAGCCAGACCGTGCCTACACCGAGTGCATGAGCGGCCAGCATCATATTCTGGATGCATGCTCCTGCTCCTTGATGGTCTTTCATTTCACTATACATGGCTTCTTTTTCAAGCACGACGCAGATACTTGCTGCAGAAGCGCGGACTATATGCGCATATTTGGTGCATTCGGCCAGTTTGGAATGACGTGGATCTCCGCGGGTGATGACCAAGAAACGCCAAGGCTGATTATTCAGTCCGCTGGGAGCCCACTGACCGGCTTCGAGGATAGTCGTGATGTCTTGCCGTGAAACAGGTTCTTCCGTGTATTTACGAATGGACCGGCGAGAAAATATGGCATCAAGGACCGGATTCTCATGTATGTTCATAATTGTGTTCTCCTTCATAGTGAGTGTATGTATTTAGCTTAGGACGGAGAGACGGGCAAGTTTTGTGACCAATGAGGTTTGGGCGGCGTATAATTAAGTGCAGATGAGTTGAAGTTCATGTTTGGACCATCAGGATTTGAATGAAAGACATACGCGAAGCGGAAATAGTACGTGAAGTGCTTTTGGGGGACACCCAAGCATTTGGGCTTCTGGTGCGAGAGTACCAAGGGCCGGTGTATAATCTCATGCTGCGCATGGTGGGCGATGCCGATATGGCAGCTGATCTTGCCCAAGAAGCCTTTACTCGTGCCTATGAGAAACTCGGAACCTTTAATGTAAGGAAACGTTTTTTCCCTTGGTTGTATTCAGTTTCTTTGAACGTGGCTCGGGATTGGCTTCGGAAAAGAGGCCGTGACATGCATGTCTTTGTCGATGATGCCGCCGTTATGGTCAGAAATGAAGATTTGATTGACGAACAACAGGCTATACACGCCCGACTGGATGGGGCCAAAGCCTTCATTCTCGTGCAGAAGCTCGATGTGAAATATCGTGAAGCTTTGATTCTCAGATATAAATATGATTTTTCTGTACGTGAAATAGCAGAAACGTTGGAGATTTCGGTCAGTGGGGCGAAAATGCGTCTCAGCAGAGGGTTGGACATGGTCCGACACCAATTCAACGAGGATTCAAATGACTGATGAACAAAAGAAAATACTGATGGAAGATGCTATTATTGAAAGTATTCGGCGTGCACCGGAAACGGCTGTGCCTGAAGGATTTTCAGAGCGTGTCATGGAAGGGCTTTCCCCGAAGACCCCTTCTGTTTGGACTCGAATATATTTATGGTTGGTTCGACCGCAGGTCATGACGATTCGTCCGTTTCAGGTGATCCCTGTGGTCACATTGGCCGTTGCATTGTTGGCCTTTGCTTTTATTCAGATGAATCCGGCACCGGGTACGGACGGTCTTGAATTGTCGACAGTTAAATTTGTCATGTATGACGGGGGAATGTCCGCTCAGAATGTTTCGGTAGTTGGGTCCTTCAATGGATGGAAATCAGACAGTTCTGTCATGTGGTATAGCGTTGAAGCTGGAGCATGGGTGCTTGAGGCGGAGTTGCCGCCTGGCGATCATGAATATCTTTTTTTGGTGAATGGAAAGAACCTTGTGCCAGACCCATTGGCGCCGTTGACGCGTGATGATGGCTTTGGAAACAGAAATTCCATTATGTTTGTGGTGCAGAATAATGAACAAGCTTTATAAGGTAATTTTAGCGAGTGTTCTTTTCGTATTGGTTGTTTTCGGTGTGCAACCAAGCCGAGCCGAAAGCGATCCATTTGTTGTCATGAAAGAGCGCGCCGTGGAGTGTGGAGTTTCGGCAGAAGTTCTCAATGAGGTCGGAGAACTGGTGAAAACCGGAACTTTTTCTGATGATGAAGGGGCAGCTCTTGTTACCCCGTTGCTTGCGGCATGTGAAAAAAAACTGCCAATTGCGCCATTACAGGATAAATTGGCTGAAGGCTTGGCGAAGCAAGTTGCGCCTTTACGTATCGGGCAAGCTTTGCAGGTGAAATTAGACGCTTATGAGAATGCTCGTCACCTCTTGAATCGATATTTGGAACCTGTTGCTTCAGATGTTCTGATTATTGTGGGGGAGGGGCTTTCCAGAGGTGTTTCTGAACATGACTTCGAAGCGTATGTGGCTAAATTTTATGGGCAGCCTCCAGAAAATTTTTTGACCGGAGCAGAGATGATTTCTTTGCTTGGTCAGATTGACTTTGATCCAGAACAGACTCGTTCCATGCTTAAAGCCGGTTTTGCCTCTGGCGGTTTGACTCCGCAGTGGCGGTATCTTGTGCGAGTCGTTCTTATAGCTAGGCAGCGCGGTATTTCGGATAACGTCATCGGTGAAGTTTCGTCTGGCGTGCTATCCGAGATGGGGACAGTGAATGATGTGTCGGCTCGTCTTGGTTTTACCAGTCGCAGCATGACCGGGAAAAAATAATTTCAGAAGTTTTGCGGTATTTTGTGACCTGATCCAGTGGGTCTGGGTATATTGTTAGTAGGAATGGTTTTAATCGCGATAATTCCATGGGAGTTTTTTGAGTGAAAGGTTCTATAGCTTTATTATTGGTTTTGATTGTGTTGGGCATGGCGGGGTGTGCCAAAGTCGTTGGCCCGTACTATCTTGAACAGGAAAAGTATGCAGATGGGATTGAAATTCTTGGAGAGCATCTTCAAGAAAATCCAGATGACGCATCTTCAGCCTACTATGTCGGGCGATATTATTTGGCATTAGATAAGCCTGAGCAAGGTCTTCCTTATTTAGAAAAGGCCGTGTCTTTGGAGCCGGACAACGCTGACTACGTTTTTTGGACCGGTGTAGGCTACTGGGCAACACTTGATTTTGAACGGGAAGAGGCCGCGTACAAACAGACTCTGCGCCTTAACCCGGAACATATTTCGGCAAATCTCTACCTTGGTCACGGATATGTTGATCGGGGAGAGTGGACCAAGGCTTTGGCCCAGTACGACAAGGTTGTTGCACTGGATAAATATAATCCCGAGGCCCTGTATAATCGGGCTGTTGCTCTGGACGGACTGGGACGGACCTCGGAGGAAATTGCGGCTTGGAAGAAGTTTCTTGAGTATTACCCTGATGGGAGCCTGGCCATGGAGGCTACGGTGCAACTCAATCTGCAAGGAAACTTCCTCTATCGTAATTTTATCATTGGAAAACGCAATGTTACGCTTAAGAGCATGACGTTCAAACCGGGAACAACTTCTTTGGATGTCGATAGTCGGGCTTCGTTGAACGTGTTGAGCGCGATGATGCTTGCCAATGAACAGCTGTCATTGCACATCGTCTCCTTTCAACAAGGTGATGCGGAACGGGCCAAGGTTAATGCCAAGGCCGTTCGAGATGCCATTTTACGAGGACATTCAGATATTGATTCTTCAAGGCTGCTTTTGAGTTGGTTTGGGACCGCCGAGTCGATTGATTACGGTAAAAAGACCTTTACGCTTGAACGCTCGGTGAAATTTGTTACTGAAGTTCAATAACTGTTGGAGAATGCATTATGTTAAAAATAATGAATAAAATATATATTTTTTGTGTCGTTTTTATTTTGATGGCGTTGTTGGCTGCCCCTGTTGCATTTGCTCAGACGGATGACGGAGGCACCGGTGATACGGATGTCGCTACGGATACCGGTGATACTGGTGATACTGGTGATACTGGTGATGCCGATGAATCAGCCGATGACACATCAACCTTTGCTAATCCGGCTCAAGCTGCCAAGGCCGAATCTTTGGCCGAGGCTGTCGCTGAAGCTGGAGCACAGGCTGTAGCCGATGCCGAGCAGTCTGTCAGCGAAGCTGAAGCTGCTGTGGCTCAAGCACAGGCAGCCGTCGATGCTGCGGAAGAAGATTCTCCGGAAGAAGCAGAGGCCATGGCCGCGTTAGAGGCTGCAACGGCTTCTTTGACTGAAAAGCAGGTTGCTGCGGATAAGGCTATTGCCAGCGCTGCCTCCGTTGATGTTGATAGCATCGCGTCCATGCGGACTGCCGGCATGGGCTGGGGTGAGATTGCCCATGAACTGGGCGTACATCCCAGCACGTTGGGATTGGGTCACAAAAAGCAGCATCAGCAAAAGACAAAGAACGTGGGTGTTGCGTCAAATGTTCATGTGGCAGCTGCGTATGGCAAGACGGTCAACAAGACCAATCGTAACGTTAAGTCCGGTGTTGCCAAGACTCCAGGAGTCTCCGGTGGCAAAGGGTCCAAGGCTGTGGGATTGAGCCGAGCTTCCAGTAAAGCCAAGTCTGGAGCCAAGGGGTCCAAGTCCTCCAAGAGCTCTTCATCCTCGGGAGGCCGGGGTAATTCCGGGAGTAACGGGAATGGTAATTCTGGAAGTAACGGAAAGGGTAACTCCGGTAACAACGGTAATGGCGGTGGTAACGGTGGCGGCAATGGTGGCGGTAAAAAGTAGTTGTTGCTGACTTAATCTTTTTGAACTTTGAATGGGGCTCGTTGTTATGACGAGTCCCTTTTTTTATCCGGTCGCTCCTCACCTTGAAAAGTGTGCATGAATCAGGCTATTCTGCAAATATTGATGAACTAATGAAGGTGTGTATTTTATATGACGGATTTTTTGGCGACTGACACTTTTGAAGAGACCTATCTGCAAATCAGCTCTACTATTCTGGAAAGTTTTCCAAAATTTCGCCCGCCAGTGGATTTGTATGTATTTGATCCTTCAGTGGAGCAGATAAAGAAGTTTCACAGGGCCGAAGCTCGTTTGGCCACGGATGGACAGGCGGAAGCCGCACTAATCGCCACAGAAGGGCGTCTTTTTTTACTCAGGGATGATTACAGAATCTATGCCAGCCATTTGAGCAAGCGCCTTGGCTTGTTGTTGGTAGAGGAAGGTTTTAGTCCCGTGGAAGTGGCAGAAATCTTTTTTCTCGCCTTTCGAGATCGTATGGAACAGTTTTTTGAGCAACCGCAAAAAGGTATGCTTGAGTTATTGGTTAAGGATATTTCCGTATTGGCTGAATACCTTTGGATAGATCCTAGCCGGGTTGAATTTTTAACTCAGACTCTGGATAAAGAGTATAGTCTGGCTGTTCACTCAACCAACTCGATGTTTATCGGGTTGACCTTGCATGTTCATGCCGCAGGACGGGCTGTAGAGAAGGACGGTTTGGCTCGTGTCGCTCTCGGATTACTTCTGCATGATCTTGGAATGACGCAAGTGCCTCGTTTTATAAGAGATAAGCAACAGTTTTTGGTACGGCGGGATCGGGAGTCCATTGAGAATCATATCGATGCCGGATTGAAAATGTTGCAACGGCTTAAAATTGCTGATCCAATTGTGTTGGAGTGTATGCGCCAACATCATGAACGCAATGACGGCTCCGGCTATCCCGACCGGCGTTTTGGCAAGGATATTTCCATGGCCGGAAAGCTTTGTGCTGTGGCGGATTCCTTTTCCGCCATGATAGGCGTTCGTCCTTATCGATCGTCCAAAGATGTGGCCGAAGCAGCCATTGCCTTGATTAAGGACAAGAAGAAGTACGAACCGACCCTGATTAAGCTTCTCGGTGAAGCTTTGGCTGAAGGGGGCTGGATGGATGGAGCTAAGGCGTTGGTATAGGCATTATTCTTCGGGTGGAGTATATCGTCGGCCAAGAATGCGACAAAGTAAGCCTATGAACATAACCACTGCAACCATGAGTATGCCGGTCAAGGCCCACCCTTTGTCGGACTCCAATTCCAGAAACCATTTACTGCGAATGTAGTTGAGTCTTTTCGCATCCAGCCGTTTCCATCCATTTTGCACTAAGGCGCGCAGGTCATTTCGACCATCGGCTGTGGCCACCCTCAGAGTGTTTTTGTATGCGTCTTGATATTTGAGGAACTGGTTTTGGGCCTTGAATTTTCGTAAGTAGAAGACTGCGATGGGTTGGTCGGCGACAAAGGCTTTGATGTCCCCGTCGACGGCGGCCTTGATCATGTCTTTGGCCTGCGGGAACGGTCGTATGGGGCGGCTTGGCCATGAATGCTGCATGAAATGTTCAGTGTATCCACCAGCGACAACACCGATTGGTAATCTTGTGATATCATCCCAATTTAGCCCCTTGGCAATATAGATGGCTGCCGAGAGATTGGTGATCGGCTCCCCGAAGTCAAGATATTCATTTCGTTTTTCGGTGTAGAAGAGCCCTCCGTGGACATCTGCTTGACCTGTACGCACCCAGTCCAGAGTTTCTTGCCAGTCACCTAATTTGAAGCGGATATCGATGTTGTTGACTTCACCGAAATGTTTCCAGAAATCGATTAAATATCCTTGTGGAAGGCCCTGTGCGTTTATGTAGACCAAAGGTTCGTAGTTTGAGTCGTGTGTTACGATCAATTTTGGTTTTAGTTTTGCCGCAGAAGGGGTTGGTACCGCCAGAAGCAGAAAGAGTACGCCTATCGATAAATTAAGCATACTGGGGGAATGAAAGTGTGGGCGGCGAATCACGGGATGCTGGTCCTAAAGTTGAATATACCCGTTTTTTGCAGTCCGTTCAGGGTCTTCGACGAGAGCCATGGCGGTAAGCATAGGGTTGAAACCAAGTCGTGCGTAGAATCCTTCTTTGCCCGGAACGCTCCATAGAACCACGCTGGGGGTGTTCAGCCGTTTGGTCAGTGCTTTCATTATGCGACTTCCCAAACCTTTGTCCTGATGCTCTGGTAAAATGCACAGGTCATAGATAACTGATTGATATACTCCATCTGACAGGGCGCGAGCCATCCCCACGAGTTCATTATCGTGCCATGCAAAGCAAATCAGATCACTGTTTTCAAAAGCTGTTTGTATTTTGTGTGGTTCACGAGTGCTAAGAGGTGCTCGTTCCAAAACGGTGGCGGCCACAGCCCAGTCCACGCCGGTCGTGTCAAATCGTAGTTTTATATCATCGCTCATGCCTGTTTCCACCATGTTTTCATGCGGACTATTTCTCGGTTGTCTGAAAGGCGTGTCAGGGAATGCATGAAGGTATCCATGTTGTTGTCGGGTTCACCCTGAGTGCAGTTCGCCTGATACGTTTCACCAGCAAAGGACTCGGTTCTGAATTGAATGTCCAGTCCCATGCACCTGTGTGCATTGTCCCATTCTAGTGGCACGGCTTCCATACAATATTCAATATATTTTACGTTGTTTACATGACCATTGATGTCTGTATCGGCCTTGCGGGCCATGATTTCCACGGTATACTCACCTTGTTTGAGGCGGGTGACGGCCTTGGATGAAAAGACAATGGAGTGGTCACGTTTTGGGATGAACCGTTCGTTGAGCACAGAACCGGGTTTGTCCGGGCGGTGTGTCTCGACATTGATGGTGGCCCAGGAAGAGGTGGCTCGTCCTATGAGAGTGTCAGTATCGTGAATGAGGAAGTCTCGAAGGGCTACCAGTCGTTCGTTTTCTGAGGGCCATGTTCGTACGCTGACCTGTTCTCCAAATTCAGGCATCCGATCCATCATGACATGGAGTCGAGCCAATACCCAGAAATGACCATTTTGGCGGAGATCGCGCAACCCGAATCCAAGCGAGTCGGCATGGCGAGAGGCTATATCCTGTAGATAATTACACACGGATGAAATGGATATACGGCCATCTGTGCGGGGTTCGTAAGAGCGTATGTTGTACTGGTGCTCAAGAGTGAGGTCGTTGGATGATGTCATGTGTTCTATTCTTTTGTCTGCACGGCATTGTTTCGTATCTCGTCCATTTTTCCGTTCTCGTACATGCGAGAAAGGATATCTGTAATGGGTTGGACTAATTCAGCATGCTTTTTATGGAGATAGTGGTAGAGTTGCAGCTTTGCAAGTGGCGGTTCATGGATGTAAAATGTTTCGATGTATTCCTTTCCACCTTGGGCGGGGTGGATGCTTCGCGTAGCAATAACGACATCAAGCCGATTAGCGGCAAGCAGTTTAAACAGGGTGTCGTGATTTGTTGAACGGAGAACGTTTGGCATTCCATGCGTCTGCATCTCTGTGTATCTGATGCCTGCCTTGATGCCGATTCGTCGTTTTTCAAAACTTTTCCACCCCTTGATCGGGAAGGTGTTGTCAACAGTGTAGGCCATGATTTCAACAGTCATGACTGGTACGGGAATACGAATGAGATTCGGGTGCTCTGACTCAATGTCGGCGATTCGGCACAATTCTCCATCAGTAAAGCCGGTGTTGGAGTCAACCAGTGCTCGGTTTGCAGGAAGTATTTTGCCTTCAACCGTTATACCCATTTTTGAGTATGCTGCTTTGAGGATGGCGAGTATGCCCATGGCAGCTTTGGTATCGTCGGCTCCCATGGCAAAAAGCATGGTCTGTCCTGCTATTGCCGGACAGACCATGAGCAGGGTGAGTATCAGTGATATGAAATACCTCATGTAAAGAAATTAACGGAAAACTGTTAATTCGTACAGCGCCTTTCAATCAAAATTGTATGCTCGATTTATGGGGATAAATAGATTGATGGTTATTATGACAGGAAGTTGGCCACGCCTGTAAACACGATTTGAGCGGCCATAGCCGATAGGATCAGGCCGGTTATTTTGGTCAGAACTGCGAGCCCCATGGAACCGATGACCCGTTTCAGGGCCGGAGCGACAAAGAGCATCAGGCCCACGGTCAGGCAGGCTGCAACCAAAGAAGCTGCTCCGATAATCTGTTCCGTGGCTCCGCCAAGTTCCGCGCCAAGAATAAGCAGTGTACCAATGGTCGCTGGTCCCACGGTGATGGGGATAGCCAAGGGGACCACTGCCACATCGGTATCGTCTTCCGGTTCCGGTCGGGAACGTTTGCCGGAGACCAATGACACGGCAGACAGGAACAGCAAACTTCCCGCTCCTACGCGGAATCCATCCAGCGTAATGCCCAATGTCGAAAAGATGGGGTTCCCGGCAAAATAGAGTATCAGGACAATAACCAGGACGGAAATGGTTACTCGTATTGCCAGTTTCCGTTGCTCAATTACGTCCATGTCTTCGATGAATGACAGGAATACTGACAAAACGAAAAAAGGCGTCAGCAGGAAAAACAGCTTGATATAAAGGGAGATGAAGAGGTTGGTCACAATGGTCACCCCTGCGCGAAGCGCACACAAAAAGTTTGGGAGATTCTCAAGAACCTTTTTCAAAAAGTTCTTGAGCCCTCGGAGAGACCGCCGGTAGGCTTACCGGTCACATCTCTACTTAACGAGTTTTTCAGCCAAAGCTCGACCTTGTTCTCCGCCGCCTGCCATGCGGGATAATTCATCCATGATGGCATCGGTTTCCAGCCGGTTACAGCGGGTGTAGGTCTCCCCGTCCACCACTTCCTTCTTGATGAAGAAATGGCGATCGGCCTTGCCTGCCAGTTGCGGCCAATGTGTAATGAGCAACATTTGCTGGCGGTCTGCAAGGGCGCGGAGTTTGCCGCCAACCGAGTTGAGTGTCAAGCCTCCAATTCCGGCGTCTACTTCATCAAAAATAAGTGATGGCAGGGCATCGTGTTCCTTGGTGTTGTCACCGCGCATGGTGACCAGCGCAAGCAGGAATCGTGACAGTTCTCCACCAGAGGCAATTTTGTCGAGGGGCTGGGCTGGCTGGCCGGGGTTGGGCACCCACATGAGGCGCCCCCGCATATCATCACAACCGGGATACAACTCGCGTGCATCAAATTCGAAATGAACTTTGATGTGTTCGGAAAACCCGAGGTCGAACAATTCATCCACGATGCGGATGGAAAGTTCCTTTGCCGCTTTTTTTCGAGCCTTGTTGACTTCGCCAAGTGTAGTTTGGAGATTTGCGGCAGCTGCGGCCTCTTCGCGGGACAAGTTTTTCATGTCCAGAGCACAGGCGTCGAGGAAGGAAAGATTTTCATCTATCTCCGCTTTCATGGAGACAATGTCATCCAGATTGCGTCGAAGCTTTCGTTTAAGCTTGGCCAATTCGAAAAGACGCGCTTCAATGTCGTCCAGAGACATGGGGTCGTCATCTTCCATATCTCCCGGTCCACGTCGGAGTCGCGAGTCGAGATCATGCAACCGGATGCGCAATTCCTCTATGGCTTCGCGGTCTTCGTCGAATCCGGGGAAGAGCCGAGCGATAATTTCCATTTCACGGGTGAGCAATGTCATATTGTCGAGCATGCCGATTTCACCGTGCAGGATGTCCAATGCATTTTGTAGACATTCTCCGGCACGTTCCCGGTCCTTGAGAATTTTTTTGCGTTCCTCAAGCTCGTTTTCTTCATCCGGCTGCGGATCAACAGCGTCAATTTCCTTTTTTTGATACTCAAGGAAATCACGCTGTTTTTCTATGTCGTCGTACTTTTCGTTGAGATGACGTTTGCGTTCCAGCACATCCTTGAGCACTGCGAGTTTATCGTTGCGTTGAATCAGAATGGATTGGTCAGGAATGAAGGAGTCGAGGATTTCCGACTGAAAGGCCGGAGAAAGCAGCTTTTGCTGTCCATGTTGGCTGGTGTGGATGATAAGTCGCGTTCGCATGTCGCGAATTGTCGGCTGAGATGACAATGTGTCGTTGATGTAGACACGGCTGCGACCTGTCTCGGCGGAAAGTTCACGGCGAATGACTGTTTCACCTTCGGGCAGTACAAACAATGCTTCTACCGAGGCTTTGGTGTTGCCGGGACGGACCAGTTTTTTATCCATGCGTTCACCCATGAGAAAGTCCACGGCCCGCATGATAAAGGATTTACCCGCACCAGTTTCACCTGTGAGCGTGTTCAGCCCCGGAGAGAATTCCAGTTCCACGTCTTCTATGAGGGCAAGGTTCTTGATCCGTAACAGTTCAAGCATGAAGCTCCAGCCTAGTAAAAAAGTATCGAGCGATCCCGTGCGCCATCGGCCTCGGGTAGCTCGTTTAAATAATCAAGATAACGATTGTCCTTATACACCAGTGCGGCCCTGCGGAAAAGGGGAACGTAACGGTACGGATCGAATGCTCCTGTTGTGCCGTGCGGCCAGTCCTTTTGTGGATTGATATATGGGGCCGCAAAGTCGAGGGCTTGCCGGATGGATGGTCCTACGGGGTCTGCCCAGTTCCAGAGATCAAGCCTCAGGCGTTCGCCCACACTGGAGAGAATTGCGTATGCTTCAAGCGTAGAAAAGGTGGCGTTGCGTGATCGGGGGTGTTTTAGCGCGTAGGGCATGGACCCGTCAGGCATTATTTGGCGTACTATACGCCGTCGTTCGGCCGTACGTATGATGGCTCGGGCTAGGTCTATATCTTCTGTGTACAGGGCATATACGGCAACTTGTGCGTCAAACCAAGTGCCATGATGGTCACGGGATTCTGCCTCGCGGCGACCGAATTTGCTGTGCATCAGCCATTGAACATAGTCGGAGAACCATTTTTTGACTTTTCGACTGGTCGTCTTTGACCACGCGTGTGACGGTTCAAGTATGAGGGCCGCATCCACCACGCGGATGAGGTCGCGTGTTTCAATGATGCCGGTATGATGACCTTCTGCGACACCGGGGCGTGAGTGGGCATAGAGCATGTTCGGATTGACTCGGGTTGAGGGATCGCTACACCACGCCATGATCAACGCGGTGCTTTTGCTGGCGTATAGTTCGTCGCCTGTGAAATACCATGCAAGAGCCAGTGTTATTGCCTGCCTTGCCATGTGAGAAAGTCGAGAGCGGTCATAAATGTCAGATGAAGCTTCGGGGTTGGCTTCCCCGGGGTGTTGCACATAGGGCAAGCCACTTTTGGTCGTAGGGTTTGGCCACCAGTCTGGCGAGAGCGACCAGTAATCATGGCGATCGTTGCTTGGGCCAGCCTTTTTTTTCAAGGTAACGGATTCGATGGGGGCATCCAAGGCCTGTTTGGCTTCGTTGATGAAATTTTCATACGCCGGACGAATGGCAGGATCTCGTTGTAGAATTTGGCGTTTTGTTTGATACAAAATGGCTGGCGAGAGTACGATGGTATCAGGTCGGTTGGCGCCAGCGAAAGCCGGGACGGCCAGCATTATGGCCAGAAATGATAGGAACAGATGACGGGCAACGACCCCGGTCATTGTTTTAGCCTTGGATCGAGCAAGTCGCGTAAAGATTCGCCGAGCAGGTTGTACCCAAGCACGGTGAATAGAATGGCGAGGCCGGGAAAGACAGATAACCACCACGCGATTCCCAAGACTTCTTTGCCTTCCATAAGCATGTTGCCCCATGAAGCATCCGGCGGCTGTACGCCGAGGCCCAGAAATGACAGCGAGGATTCAGTCAGGATGGCACCAGCTACGCCAAGGGTGGCGGAAACGAGTACCGGACCGATGGCGTTGGGCATGATATGTCGGAAAATGATGCGGATTGGCCCAGCACCGGCAGCTCGTGCAGCCAGTACGTAATCCCGCTCGCGGATTGTCAGGGTCTCGGCGCGGACCAGTCGAGCGACGCCCATCCAGCCGGTCAAGCCGATGACGATCATGATATTGGTCAGGCTTGGTTCCAGAAAAGCAATGACTGCCAGAATGAGGAAAAAGGATGGAAAGCAGAGCATGACATCCACGCCGCGCATGATGATTTCATCCACAATACGGCCAAAATAGCCAGCGGTCAGGCCGAGGACCAGCCCGATGGAAGTGGCGATACCCACGGCAACAAAACCGACCCAGAGTGAGACGCGGCCACCAAACAGAATGCGTGAAAAGACATCGCGGCCCAGAGCGTCGGTTCCCATAAGATGGGTTGTTGACGGAGGCAAGAGTAACGTATCCACGTTGATGAGACTGGGATCGAATGGCGCAAGGAGTGGAGCAAAGATTGCGGCCAGAGACATCAGCCCTACAATGAGACCTCCTAAAATAAGTAGGGCGTGCCGTGCCCATGGGGAGACTCGTTTCAGTGGTTTTCGTTTCATTATTTGCCTCCCTGTCCCACGCGGATGCGTGGATCAGCAAGGCCGTAACCAATATCCGCCAACAGGTTCCCGATAAGTGTCAATATGGCACCTAGTACCAGCGATCCCATGATGAGTGGATAATCGCGGGACATGACCGCCTGATAGAAAAGTTGTCCAAGGCCGGGCAAGGCGAAGATGGATTCGATGATGACAGAGCCGCCGATCAGGGCCGGAACCGACAGGCCGAGAATGGTGATGACCGGCATGAGTGCGTTTCGCAGAGCGTGTTTGAACAGGACGACGCGACTGGATAACCCTTTGGCGCGTGCGGTCATAATGTAGTCCTGACGTAGGACTTCAAGCATGGAGGATCGCATGAATCGAGACATGCCTGCCCATGAGCCGGAGGTATAGATGAAGATTGGCAGGATGAGGTGCTTGGTCACATCCCACACCTTACCCATGGGCGACATGGAGTCGAACCCCATGGATGTCAGGCCGGAGATGGGAAGGATGGGCCAGGAAATGCCGAGCCAGAGCATGAGCAGCAGGGCCAGCCAGAATCCGGGCATGGCAAAGCCTATGAATACGACCACGGTTGACAGTTTATCAAAAACGCCACCACGCCACCATGCCGCAGTTACCCCTATGGGAACCGCGATGAGCAGAGTCAGCACCATGGAAGCCACATTCATACCAAAGGTTAAAGGTAGGCGTTCCTTGATCTTGTCCCAGACCGGGCGATGGTCGCCGGACATGGATTGACCAAAGTCGAGTTGTACCAATCTTTTCAGCCAGCTGGCGTATTGAATATGCAGAGGCTTATCTAAACCGTAGAGCTTTTCGAGCTGGAGACGTGCTTCAATTCCGGCGTCGGGGTTCAACGTGGTCTGAAGATCTGTGGGCGAGCCGGGGGCCAGATGAATAACCCAGAAGCTGATAACCGTGATGCCGAGAAACACCACGCCCACCCACAGCAGTTTGATAAGTATCCGTTTCAGAACGTGTGCCATCTATTCTCCATATAATTCCAACCGTCCGTTATTCTTACTGCAAGACGAGCCATGAATCAATGGACAACTCTTTCCCCTTACAATGAGATTTTCAGTTGACATTGCCTCTCGCCTTGGCTATTTCCCCCTTCACCCAACAGCGTGGGGCTGTAGCTCAGTTGGGAGAGCGCTTGAATGGCATTCAAGAGGTCGTGGGTTCGATTCCCTCCAGCTCCACCAATGATTTCAATAGGTTAGCGACTTTATGTTGCTAACCTATTTTTGTGTGGATAACCGTTTGGATAACATTTGCGGTTAGCCTGGGATTGCGAGATTCGTTGGGAGCCTTAGGTTTGCTATGTCATTCGGCTTTTTGCATACTCTTGACAGAATCAAAGCACATGGCGGCCAACCAATGTTCGAGGTAGCGAGTATTAAAAGGGGAGATTGTGAATAGTCTTTTTTTGGAAATTTATTTCCTCAATGCAGCCAAGTTGCTCGATATTAGGCTTGTTGAAGAGCGCGATATTACACTGCTTTTCAACTATCTTGATAGCCTTCACGCAACTCGTGACAAGCTGAAGGGACAGTTTGACATCGACATTGCATCGAATCCGGAATTTATATTGTTGCGTGAAATTCGAAATTACTTTCATCACGTTGGTGACGTAGAACATATCCATTTCTGGAGTGCTTTTCCTGAAGCCGTGCCCTCCGCTCTTCAGCAAATTGTAATTCCCGTTTCTTGTGTGGCAAAAGCTCTGATAAATTATCGGGATAAGTTTAATGGGGGGCCAGAAAAGCGACAAAGACAGCATGCTAAGAAAGTTAAGAAAGACTTCAAGCGTATAACAGAGATTCATGACTGTCGCCCCTTGCTTGAGCACATAGATATTATGGCGGAAAAACCATGGTTGCGTTGTGACGGCGAAACGGTAGAACTTGGATTTGATTTGTTTAAGTGCATTTACAACATAACCAACCATGTCGCAGATGCATGTCGCCCTTATCTTTCCGCCGATGTGTTTGCAGAGCTGCCATACGTGGATGAAACCTTTACTTCAGCAAATAATATTGAAAAATATGATCTGTTAGTAAGGCCTGGAGTAGAACCTATTCTGACTATTAACGGCTATATTTACCCTACTACAATTGAGAGGGCCATCTAGTTGGTTGTCAGTGGATTCCTGTCGGTAGCATTGGGAGAAAAAAGTAGGCTTGCAATAATTTGAAGTGGTGAGGTAGCTTGATATATTATTTACTTACCTCTGTTAATGGAGCGTGAAATGAGCAAGTTGGAGCTTGGTCCTAAAAGTCCAGACACCATAGCGTCTGCGTTGAAATCTGTTTTTGGGCCGCTACCTGTCGTAGGTCCGATGTTGACTGAGCTTGTCGGAAATATTGTTCCGAATCAGCGTATTGAAAGGCTTGAAAAATTCGCCAAGACCTTAGACCAAAAACTGGAAGGTTGTGTTTTCAAAAACGCAAGTGCCGTCTTTGAAGACGAAGAGTGTGTGAGGTTGTTTGAGGAGGCATTTTATCAGGCTTCAAAAGCAACTAGTGATGAAAGACGTGAATATATTGCATCCATTCTTGGAACTGGTTTGACGAGCGAGCAGATTGAGTACAGTGAATCTAGGTATCTAATGAATTTGCTGGATGAACTAAGCGATGTTGAAATTATTTGGCTTCGTTCATATCTCGATCCAACAATTGGTGGCGATCAAGAGTTTCGTGAGAAGCATAAAGCCGTTCTTGATAGGGCTGTTGTGACCATGGGGAGTGATGCTGAGACTCGCGATAAAGGGGCTTTACAGGACAGTTATGAAATACACCTTGAAAATTTAGGATTAATTAAGGGCAGAGTCCGACAAGACCACGATGGCCTACCTGTTTATAATAAGATAACAGGCGAGCCAGAAACTTGGGGACAGCAAACAACTCTGCTTGGGCGGTTGCTATTGAGGCAGATCGGTTTCAAAGAAGCTGAAGATAGATAATGGTTAAAATATGAAGACCAGCCTCCGTAGTGAAGGCTGGCTTTTTTTTAGGTACAACCTATGCCGAGGTCCCACTACAGGTTCGGCAACAACTTGATGGTGCGGGTCTTCTCCGACTTCAGTGAGTGATAATACTGGTCCGCAGTCATCTTGGTTGATGCGTGGCCCATCATTGCAGACACACTCGCTAAGTCGCCGCCCTTATTTAAGAGTGATGTGGCGAAGAGGTGGCGAATGTCGTAGGTGATGACCGATTCTTCGATACCTGCTTTGGTGCAGGCAGTTCGGAATGCCTTGCGGATGGACTTCACCGGGCGGCCTCGGTACTCGACGATGTAAGCCGTCTTCGCTTCCCTCAGTTTGCGGTTCAATTCTCCCAGAAAGAAATCAGAGACCGGCACCACGCGCCATGTGTTGGTCTTTGTCGCGAATATACGGACCTCGTTGTTTTCCCAGTCTACATTCTCCCACCGAAGCGACAGTAGTTCGCTCTGGCCGGTGCGGACACCGAGGTGGAAGGCTACATCCAATGCCCAAGCCAGATGCGGAGCAGCATGCTTCTTGATCTTCTTGAGCTGGCGGAAAGTCAGGGTGGATTGTCTTGGTTTTTCCTTTGTCTTCTTCCACTTCTCAAGTGGATTTGAGTCGATGAGGTTGTGGTCCAATCCAAAATTAAACATGACTTTCAGGTAGGATAAGTATCGATTGCGGGTCGTATGGGACCTTTTAGCGTACCGCTTCATCACGAAGCTCAGGATGTCTTCCTGCGTCAAAGCGTTCACCGGAACGGTGGGCAATCCTGGCAGGAAAGAGTTGTTGAGGATGGATGCCCAATCCTTGAGCCATCGCCCGCCTTTTCCCTCAGCTTTTTTGACGTTGATCCATGCCTGGGCCAGCTCATCCAGATACATACCGTTGTTCGGTGGCATGACCTTCTGCCCACGAAGTTTTTTGCTTTTGACCTCGTGATCGAATGCTTCTGCGTCTCGTTTTCCCGCTGCACCCTTGCCGAAACTTTTTGTTCGCTGTTTCCCATGGTCATCGCGATAGCTGACGTAGTAGGTGCCGTTGTTTTTTCGCTTGTGTACGCTCATGCTAAACCTCCAATTTTTTAAGGCGTTTCCGATTTGTAAAAGCCCTAATTTTAAATTGGATGGGGTTTTGCATCCACGTGTCGAGATCGAGCTGTGAGAAGCGGTTTTTTGCCGGGCCACATCGTGGAATGTCGTACTCCGTAATCAGGTGGCGAAAGTGATCGTAGCTGTATCCGCAAAATGTCGCAGCCTGTCTGGCCGTTAAATACGGGCCGTGAGTTCCTTGAAACTCCTTTGAGTTTGGGGTTCCCATTGTTCACTCCATTTGGAGTCTTAATGCTTGCAATGGATTTGAATGCCGCCACATGCGGCCCCCGTTGAATAGGGTCATGAATAATATGGGTAATAATTGGCTACCTAGGTCTTACCCAGGTGTAATAAAATTTTTGTAAATCATCTATAATGGTTAATGCACAGCGCGTGCCAAAATCTGGTGATTTCAGATGGGACCTTATAAGCACCTGAAAAAAGGAGAAAAGAAAAAGAAACCCGGATTGCTCCGGGTGTTGAAGTTAGGATTCCTGCTTCGGCTTTGCAGAGAGCTTTTCGGCCAGGCCCTTGGATATGTCATCCAGCGACTGGACCATGAGGGCAGTTCCGGTGGAGCCTGTGATCTTTCCCGCCGATGCTCCGGCCATGGCTGCTGCACCAATACCGGCTACGGCAGCACTCGACACCTTTATGGTCTTTGCGCCCCACCACAGAAATGGGGAGGCAACCGTTACCAAAGGCGATGATGCCAGGGCCCCGGCAGCGATGAGGGTTCCACCAACCAAGAGAATTCCTTTTCCAAGTGACATGTCAGTCTCCTTGTTAGATGTTTACCCTTTTCATTTCTGTATATCCCCAGTGATTACACACATGGTCTTTCAAGGAATAACGAACGGTTTTATTTGAAATTTTTCAAGCAAAACGGCGTGCTTTTCTTTTTAAAATACATGAAAAAATATTCAGGTAAGGGGATTTCTTTTACAGACCCAAAATTTGGAGCCAATCATGACCAAGATGATAGCCTACATGCGCGTCAGTACTTCGAAGCAGGACGTTGAGAATCAGGAGCTTGAGTTACTCCGGTACGCCAGTTCCCACAGTATTACCATTGATGGTTGGTTCAAGATCGAAATGTCCTCCCGCAAGTCCATGAAGGACCGCCGTATCGACGAACTCCTGGACGGGCTCTCGGAAGGGGACACCCTCATCGTCAGCGAACTGAGCCGCCTGGGGCGTTCCTTGTCCCAGATCGTTGCCATCATTGACAAGCTCATCGAAAAGGGCGTGACCTTCATCTCTGTGAAGCAGGGCATGAACCTGAACGGCGAGCATGACATCACGTCTAAAACCACCATGACGCTTTTTGCACTCATGGCCGAGATCGAACGTGACCTCATCAGCGAAAGGACCAAGATGGGGGTTGCCAGGGCAAAGGCAGCAGGCAAGCACGTAGGCCGCCCGAAGGACTCCAGGTCGTCGAAGTTGGACGAACAGCTTCCCACGATCAAGGCGATGGTGGAGCAGGGTGTGAGTAAGACTGCTATCGCCAAGCTACTCGGTGTCACGCCGCAGGCCATGCACTACTTTGTGAAGACCCGGATCGTTGCCTAATTCGACTTTCCGCCGCAAAAAAAGCCGCATCCGAAGACACGGCTGTTGTTGGATCATTATTCCTTCTGTTCTTCCTCGTTGTTAGTGGCGACCAGACGGGTGAGTATGATCCGTTCATTGTCAGCATCAACCTCAAATTTATCACCGTAGGCGTAGGTGCTGTCCTCGAATTCGATCATTTTTTTTGTCAATCTGACCTCATTCTTAAAGTTGATCATGGGCAGCTTCTGGTTGCGCACATACAGCCCCGGTACCTCATAGAAGGTACGGTCCTCATTGATGAGTTTAAGTATGTGTTGTCGAAGTGACTGTTTCGACGCAATACCGAGTTCCTGCTGGATTTGATCAGCATTTTTACCCGACTTAATAAGTTTACGAAGCTTAATTGCATCATACTTGGATTCGAATACCTTCTTGCCATCTTTGGCAGTGTCTTTCTTAACCATCTGGTACTCCAGTGTTAGGGTTGATACTACCAGATATATTTCTGTATCAATTTCTAATAATTCAATTTCCGTTGGTGAGAGGTCCCATGGCGATGAAACGGTGGCTGGCTTGAAAAATTTGATTTCCAGCCCGTTTGAGGATTTGGGGGCCAGTACCCATAGCCAACCCCGAAAAATCCCAGGAGGGGTTGTTTTTGGAAGAAAAATCCCCAGTCCCAAATTTTGGAGGGAGGGTTTTGGAGCTGAAATCCATTGGGATGAGGATGACGATTTTCTGGTCTGCTGGTTCTACCCAAAAGTTGATACCCTTTACCATGGTAGGGATATGGAAAAGTAGCTAACACCTTAATATATAGATAATGATGGCAATCAGACTAGTGGCCAGTAACCGGCTTGCCATCGTGGGCTACTCGGGCTGGAGAATTTCTTCATCCGGTATGCCTGCACCCGACCAGCAGCATGAGGAGGCAGTTGCCCGTGTCTTCCTCATAACGCTGGCGGACCACCTTCAAGGGCAAGGCAAAGCCCGGGCGTTGTCAAAAGGTGAGGGGGATAGCACAATCGCTATCCCCCCATTTTTTTACCAGTCCCCCATCCCTGGAGGAATTCAGGAAATCCGGGACATCGGGGCCAGGAACAGATGTCCTGGATGTCCCCGATCCGTTTTAGAGCGATGGCCCTGGAAAAAAGTTATTCCTCGTGGTCATCAACTTTTGCTTGTTTCATCTTTTGCGCCACTTCCAGCTCCGGGTCATGAAGGCTGGCTTCGAGTTCTTCCTTGGAGCAGGTCGAGAGCCAGTCCGTAACCTCTTGCGCTACCTTGTCGGTATCGCCATCAGGGCCGAAAATCAGTGTGCTTGCATTCGAACCATTGTTCATATTTTTATCCTCGATGAGGGGGCCGAAGCCCCCTCGTGTTAAACGTTATTTTTCGTTTAAACCCAAGTCGGCAGCATCCAGATGGAGTACCGGCTTTTTCTTGCCGTTGATGCGTTTCTGGATGGTGTTGCCATCCTTGCCACGGCTTTTGAGTTTCTTCTTTTCCTTGAGGTGCTTGTTCAATGTCTTGAGTCCGACATTGATGGCAGCGCCTTGTTTTTGGGCCATGCTCTGGGTCGCGCTAAAAGCGGCCTGAGCGTTCAAGTAGACATCGGTTCCGTTGATCCAGCCGACGTGGATGCCGTGCGGCTTCCACTGCTGACCGGTTTGATCTGTCGGATCAGGACGCCAACCCCAATGGTCAGGGTTGAGCGGACAACTTCCGGTGAAGTCCTGGAGGTGGCACACGCCCGCCTGTAATGCCGAGGCTAACTGCGTCAGATACACCGTCACCGGGCATTCTGCGTCCTGGTAGCGAGCCTGCTTCCTCGCGATAAGGAAAAGGTGGTCCCAGGCATCGACGCGGTACTTCTCAACTTCCTGTGGGGTGATGGCATTCACCTCTCCCGCGAAACGGAAGAAGGTCTCCAGTCCAATCATTAAACTGGCAACCATGTCAGGCGTACGGCCATGGATTGAGGCCAGTCCCATAGCATTCTTGCGATACTCAAGCTTACGTTCAGGAAGCGATAGTTTGAACTGTCCGATCTGCGGAGCGAGCCATTGTAAGTAGCCGCTCATGGACTGGACCAGCACTCCATCATCACCTTCGCGCTGCAATTCCGTGAGCACGTTCAGATCGACATCCTCGCTGCCCAGTTCGAGAATCAGCATTCTGGCACGGAGGCTTTGTCCTTTGGGGATATCTTCCCCGGTGGCAACGATCATCCCGCGAGGATAGGCTGTGGTCTGGAATCCCGATCTTTGGTTCAGTCGGGCTCGTCCGGCCTTGTTGCCCTGGGCGCGTAATAAACGTTCTGCTTCTCGATGCGCTCTGGCAATATCGGTCTGGGTCCCCTTAGGAATAAAATCGTCCGCTACCAATATGGAGTCCTTGGCGATGAAGGCCAATTTCTCGTTTGCATTTGCAGTAGACGACCAATTTGCCGGAAGGTTGCTGGCCTTGAAGCCGCTGCCGTAATGGCGTTGCGCAACTGCTGCCAGTTCCGACTTGCCAGAACCTGTGGAGCCGAAAAGGAAGAGTGACATGTCAACTGCCACTGCTTCGTTTAACGGAGTGCGATAGATAGAGCCGAGAACGGCGTATCCGATGTCTTTGGGGACAAGTTCAAGCAGTTTTAAGCTTGTGCGGACGGCCTGGATCAGCTTGGAACCCGCAGGTGGATTCGTAAGGCTATAGTCCGCCAGAGTGGGCGAACCCGGGTCGACTTCGACTTCAGTCCTCAGTCCCGCTTCTCCCAATGCGCCGGATGCGCTGAGGAAGTAGTAGGCACCGCCGATCTGTCGCCAACCGAAGTGGCTGTATATCGTGCGGTAGTTGATCGCGTTGCTGCATGACTGAATGGCAGCTCGGAGGTGATCCTTCGAAGCTGGATAGTAGATGGCGCGAGCGCCATATTTATCCACGATCCAGTTTAACGAAGTGAATTCGCCCGACTTGACGGCTATGGCAGGGAGTGGGACTCCCGTGTTCAAAGCACCGGCGAGCTTGAACTCCAGTTCAGTGTTCACGCCGTCATCTTTGGTTATCTCCTCCACGATCTCAGCATAGAAGTTGCTCAGGACAGTGGTTGAGACACCGGCATTGCTGGCACGGTCCCAAACCATGGAGTTGTTATCTACGCGGTACGGAGAACCTCCCAACAGCAACTTGGCGCGGGCGTGGTCAGCAAATATCTTTGAGAATTGCGTGACTCCGCCGCCCGCCTCTTTAAAGGTTGTGAGGAAGCGCTGGAACAGGTCTTTTCGTTCTCGCTGGATTCCATAGAGCTTATCCAGGTTGTCGTCAGAATAGACTTCATCCTTGTCATCCTTGATCGCATTGAGCACCTCCGCCAAACTGATCACAGCCTTCTGCTTCGGTCTCGGATCACCCAACTGAACAGGGGATTTGATCTGACCATTGAACTGGCAGTCCGCGCAATGCTCGGAGCCAAAGTCCAACTGGATCGTCTCGCATCGTCTGGGCGAGTAGCCCTTGTTCAGCTCGTATTTCTCGGTGGTCTCCGCTTCGGAGTATCCGGGGTACGGGCTGCTGAACTCGTGCGCGAGTTTTGAACCGTTTTCGCATTTTCCGAGCATCACCATCATCTCCTGCCATTCGGATTCGGGCAGGGTTTCGGCGTCGTCTCGGCAATGGCGGAACCATTCGCAATGTTTGCTAATGGCCTCAGCGTCCGCAGGCGGGAAGTCATCAGCCAGAGTATAGCCGTCAGCCTTCTTGGTCGCCTTGGCAGCCTTCATCGTCTTGGTCGGCACCTCAATGAAGTGCTTTTCCAATTCTTCGATCGAATAGCGGCGATCATCGTGAATCTCCTTGATGCGCACCGGCAGAGGGGGTGAACTCTTGTGATTCAGCGTCCCCGGTACTCTCAGCACTCGGGAGATGTCGGAGGTGTTGTCCACCTTCCAGTCATTTTCTGCCGCATAGTCACGGATGGTGGCCTGGAATCGGCGTACAGTGGTCTTTCCGGCTTCTCGTTCCTCTTCGTTGCTGAAGACGAGCGGCTTGTCCAATAACCAATAGCAGTGGATGCCTCCGCCGCTCATTACTATAATAGAAGGAGGGACGGGGAATCGGTAGGCCAGTGCGAGGGCTTCTTCGATTGTCGGGGGGAGGTTGTCAGCCTTGTGGCCGTCTCCCTGGACGTCGATTTCAACCCATAGGCAGGTGATACAGGTCACGTCCTCGGCTTTGCCGCGTTTGCCCGGTGCGGGCGCTTTCGCTTGCAATCCAAGTCCGTAATACACGTTGTGCGTCGGAGCTTTGGCCAATGCCGCTGCTATGATACTTTCGGTGTCTGTGACATCATATGCCATTGACTGACTTTGCTTATTGCTTGCCGTGAACAGGATCAGATTACCCTCGGCGCTTTGGAACAGGGCATCTACGAATGTGCGTGCCCCTATTGCGTTCTGAGGCACATTGCTTGTTTGGACCATAATTGGTCTCCTTATATTTCAGATGAATAAAGCCCCGGGCCTCTTGACAATTGATGGAAATTCCCCTCCGCCACCGGGGGGCTAGATCGGTGGCGTGGGGCATATGAATAGGGGTGGCTTGCGCCAATAATGTAAGGAGCAGGGTTGCTGCGGTTAGGAGTGCTTGATCACGTAGGAAATGACGTCATCGTAAGGGAACCGTATGAATTCTTTGTCGGCCCTGCGATAAACCGGGACGCGAGAGTCAATGAAACGCTCTAACAGACTTTTCTTAAGTTCCGGGTAATACTCTTCAATGATGTGCACAGGGAGAAGAAAGTATTTTTTCTCGATCCCACCTTTCACTTCTACCCCGTTTGCGAGATCCGCCAGGTCAGATTTTGCATAGTAGCAGTAACGATCCGTTCGATAAACCGGCGCGGTTCGTAAGTCTTCTCTGGCATCCATGGCTCCCAAATCTTGTAGGAGCTTTAGAGCTTCTTTCTTCACTAGTAATTTTGGCATTATTCTATCCTCCAGATGTAATTGTGGGGTGCCTGCCGTTCCCCGGTTGCTGTCGATGATGCAATTGCAGGACAATAGTACTGGAGGTCGGGGCTACGCGCCGCCGACTTGGTATGGATTGTACGGTGTGCGCTTTGATCTTTTTTCGTGACCCTATGTGACTTTCAAAGAGCTATGCCGATTCCCGGCAACAGGGATTCAGAATACAGAATCCAGGTTTGGTGTCATTCAGTAAGTCTGGATAATAATCGCTCCATTTTTTGATTTATCATACAGATGCATTGCTATGCCTCCGGCTGCCAGCGGGGACCACGAGCTTTGATCATCTTCAGGTTGGGCCACTGCTGGATGACCTTGCCGTCCAGTTTGTCTCCGCCTTTGTGCTTGCCGTAGGCAGAACCACACTGCTTGAAGAAGAAGGGGATCTTGGCGATGCGGCAGGTTTCCATAATGGAACGCGCCCAATCCAATTCCATGCGGCGAGCGTGGTGCCCGGACTCGCCACCCACGATCACCCAATCGATTCCATCCAGCTTTTCAGGTGTGAGGTCGGTCAGCTCATCAAGGAGGGGTTCAACAGAGATAAAGCGGACATTCGCAGGTACCTGCTTGAGTAGTTCGATGCGATGCAAATAGTCGTTCCCCTCTACGGTCACGCCCTGCCAGATGTTCTCCGGCCAGGGGAGGACGGGAGCGGTTTCTGCCAGTCTCTCAGCACGTTTGGTGAGAACCTGAAAAGTATGCTGCGATGCCGTCTGCATGATGCCGAAGGTGTATTCGAGGAAACTGGTCGAGACCTCGGAATGGAACGTGTCTGACATGGAATTGAGGAACACTGTGGTCGGCTTCTTGCGATCAAGAATGCGTTCAAGAATGCCAGTGTGGCATACTACTTTGGGGTTCGCGCCGTATTTTGCCGGGTGAAGCGCCTTCATGCGATTGCTCTGTCCGAGGCTGTAGCAGTTTTCACAGCCACGAGAGAATTTCGTGCATGAAGTGATGTTGGTGATAGTCTGACCTGTCCAGGCGATTTTCGATTTTGACATAATAATCTCCTATGTCGGTTAATGTTGTGACGGCTGCAATTCGCCATCTACGCCTGAACATGTAGATTATTGGTGGCTATGCCGTGAATCACTATGTCTGGTTAAAAAAGAAGGAATATTGCTAGATATCGTAAAGACATCTTGATACGAATTGACGTGCCACCCACGCAGGAAGGAGAAAAGATATGGCAGGGAGAGGTGATCGAAAGAAAGTCCTCAAGGCTCTACTGAGCAAAACGATATCGCTGTATAGAGTGACCAGGCTGTACCATTGGGAGACCTGTTTAAAGCCCTATGCCGAGAGGATGGCTGTCTACCAAGAGTATTTTGAGAAGCAAGGCCCTTTTCATGACGAGGAAGGGGTGAAGCGGTTCTTTGGCGTGGACCATGATGGGGACATTCCGCTTCCGGTGGATATGATCGCTGCGATTTTTTCTGAACTCTATGCCGAGGTGCAGTGTTGCGATCCAAAGGATAAGCCCCAAATGCAACGCCCTTCCGGGCAGCCTGATAATATAGATGAGATATACGAGCAGGTTCGTGGCGAGGCTCCTGACATGGTTAACACGACCTACTGGCCTGAGGATAAAGATTTCCTCCTGCGCCTCTCTCCGTCACAGGTGAAGGATGTGCATGAACCGCACTTTCCTCACTCCCAGAAACTCCCCTTTGGTGTGAGCTATGCGGACATCGACACGTTCAACAAGATGTTTGCTGCCGTGAAACGTGATATCGCTTCCGGGCAGGATGGTTTGGATGAGACAAGTGAGCCTGTCCCGTATTCTTTCACGATACTTTCCAAGAATAACTATGAGCGCACCCAAGAGCATTACGGTGACGGATTTGGGTTTTATGCCCCGGACCACTACTACCAGAGACTGGTCAAATACCAAGTGCTTGTGGATAAGGAAAAGCGCGGAGTTTCGTTCTGTGATTTTGCGGACCACCAAACCGTGTCGTACTCCGAAAAGGAAATTGTAAGCATCTTCAACGGCGTATGGGAAGGACTCCCGGAATTCCTAGAGTCGCTCCTCGTGACCTGGATTGATTACCTGGATGATTTCAAGAAGTTGCGGCTTTGCAGACATTGTCGTGAGATTTTTTACGCTCCTCGTGGTGGCCCGGAGCGTGGCTTCTTTTGCCCAAGTGAATACGGCACCAACTGCCAACAATCTTGCCATGCCAGCCAGGTTTCCACCCGTTGCCGTGAACGAAACTGCAAACGTATTGCTCGAAAAGTTGCCGAGTTAGAAGTATGGGTGGAAGAGCGATTGTTTGTCGATAAAATGACCACGTCTATCTGCAAAAATGGGAACTGCCCTTTTGTCGGAGAGCCGCCTCTGGAGAGTGCTTGCCCTCATTTGCTTAACGCAAACCGAAAGACTTTGGAGAGGTATGAGGCCGAGAAGATAAAGCGGCAGGAAGGGGCCGGTACGTAGTCGCTACCTAACCGGCCGCCAACCAGCGCCCCTATCCGGCTATAGCTCCGCCCAGTTGCATCCACCAAGAAGGTTCTTCTGGTGGGAACATCCAATTCGCTATTTTGAACAGCAAGAACGCCACCGCCAAATATATGCCGATGAATGTAGGGAGATTACCAGCGCCTATCTGGGCTACGATGATGGCTGTAACGAGAAATGCCAGGACCAGAACAATAAGCGTGAGCATGGGTTTATCCTCTCCTGTTTTGAGATAAAATCATAAGTTTTTTATAGCATTTGTAGCAGATGTTCTCGTTCTCTTTGCCTGATATGAAGTCATTCTTTTTGACCCTGGTGTTTGTCTTCCCACATGAGTTGCAGGTGCCTACCACGGTGAATCCTTGCTTGGCGGCATGTTCATCCGCCTTTTTTTGCTTCTTGGCCCTTTCCTCCGCGATGGTATCGCCTATAATCTTTGTTCCTTCTGCGATGTTCTCTTTCAACCATTTCAGCATGGCAGCTCCTGTGTGATCGTTAGGCGTTGAACATGAGTAGCTGACCTCGCTCCAAGACCTGCCAATAGTCCTGGAGCCAGTCTTCGAGTTCTTTCAATTTGGTTGTGGGTATGGAGATGAAAGCCGCCAAGTCTTCAATGCGCTGTCTCTCGGAGTCGGCATAATCACCGTCGATATGGGCGAGAGTGATACTGTCCCGCAGCAGAGACATTTTTGCTGCATACGAGATGTTTTTGAGATGATCTTGTGGTACTGGTTGATCCAGGTCTTCGGTTGCAACACCCCATATCTCCGCTTGCAAGGCGATGTACTCCCGTTCCTTGTCGTCGATATGACCATCTGCTTCGGCAATTTTCAGCAGGTAGGATAGATATGCTTTGGCTTCGGTTCTAGTCAGGTCGTTGTTGTCCTGCATCTATTTGTCCTCGTATAATTCCTTGTTCTTGTGATCGCGCGATATGCCGGATTTGATGGCTTTCCCGGCCAGTCCAGCCACGGCAGCTCCGGCGACAGCGGCTCCGACTGTCCAGCCAACCGGAGTGCTTGCCACGAACACTCCACCCAAAGCACTTGCCAGGGCCGAAGAACCGAGCAAGGTCGTTGCTCCTGCCGCACCTGCAACCGTACCGGCAGCGGCGGCTCCACCTGCGGCCCCACCGATTAAGTTTGCAGCCGAGCCAAGTAAGGTTCGTTTGTGCTTTTTCTTTGCCCGGTCTTTGAACTTGTCCATGTCCTCCGTGGTGACGGATGAGAGATCAAGAGGCATTGTCGGCCTCCTTCCAGGTTGATTTGATTGCTTTGAATATCTCGACCAGGAGGTGGAAAAATTCCTTTGCAGCCAACCATGCAGCCATGACTGCGTTGTCTGTGGATTCTCCCTTTTCACGAAGATCAATCATCATACCGACAATACCGGCATAGGGAATGGCAATGGCAGCAACCAGCGGCGCGAGCATCGGCCCTATCCAGGGAATCATGCCTGTCAGCAGACTCACTGACGCCCCCAGTGCCAAGCCGAGCGACAGGTTTGGGTGACGCTGAATGAATTCCAGGATTTTGCAGCAGACAATTTTACCCACATTGACCAGTTTTTTACCGATCTCTTTGGTGTTGTCCCATAGGTCGAGCATCACTTCGATGATCTGGAACGGGACACCCATCTTTTGGAGTAGGGCTCCAGCCTTGACCTTGTCGATATCGACAAATTCGGATTCCCATGTATTCAACTGCTGAACTGCTACGGCTGTCGTCGTCATGATCGCTCCTAGATGTTCTTGACCCAACTGGCGTTCGGGTTGTTGTTGGCGAAGTAGGAATTTAGATGCTTTCCTTCCAAGGTGTAGACCATCACTCGTCGATCATGTTTGAGCAGATAAATTTTGTTGTCATAAATTTGCAGTTCTCTGTTGCCTTGATCGCAACATGCGAGGAGAGGTTTCAGCTTGTAGCCGACCTCATTATAAACGCAGACATCGCCATTGGGTTCAAGGCGAATTTGCTGTGCCAGGTTGCCTATGGTCTGAGCTGAATCGCCGTTGGAAAATAGCTTCTTGAAGAATCCCATGTGTGTTTCCTTTTGTTGAGTGTGAAGAATACCGTTACATAGAATTTTTATCGAATATTCTGCCTTTCGACAGAAAAATCAAGTAAAAATTCAGTCTTAAGCTTGTGTATACCCCACCGATAGGCGGTCAAAATGGTTGTCCAAAGGAGCAATGTATGGACGACCTCACAAAACGTTTGGGTGGAAGGATAAGGAAGCTGCGGAAAGGGCGTGGGCAGACCCAAGAGCAGTTGGCCCAGGAAGCCGGTATCAGCGACAAATACTTGAGCGAAGTTGAGCGCGGAGTGAGCAAGGTTTCCGTCGAGGTGCTCGACAAGGTGGCGTCTGGTCTTAACGTCGAGCTTCGTGATTTGCTCGTCCTCGATCTGGATGAAAATCGCAAGCAGACGGAAGACTCTCTTATTCGACTCATCAAAGGTGCCAGTGATGAACAGCTTGTGACGCTCCAGCGTGTTGTTCGGGCCATCCTGGTGTAGCCCATATTTTCTCGGACATTTGGGACCTTTCAGGCAAAGCCTATAATCCCTGGCGGGTTTCCCCGATGTCCTGGATGTCCCAGATTTCTATCCTTGGGTATCGCTCCAGAAAAAACTATTCATCTTCTGGCAGACAGATTGTCATCACGGCCTCGCCTTCGTCGCCAGGGCCGATAATCGCCACGCACTGCACCTTCTCGAAGCGTGGCCCTCCCTCCATTTGAAAGAGCACCTCGAAGTAGACTCGCGATCCATCCCACCGATCTTTAGCTGCATAGCGCGTCATCATGAGCACGTCATGCAGACGGCCTTCGATGCTTTGGCCCTCGCCGTCGAGTCCGGCAGGTGGCACGATGTATCCATTGTAGAGATGATCAGAGATTGCAACAGGCACAAGGAAGCCGGTTCCACTGGCTTGGGCAGTCACGTTGATGAGTACGCCGTCAGCTAGGGCCTGGGCGCGGGTGTATGAAAAAATGATGTTGTGATTTTGATTGTCCATGAGGATGCTCCTTAGCTTTTGAAATCCAAACACAATCATAAAAATATCCGCGATGAGGCGGACGGTCACGGCAAAGGTGATGCCTGGAGTGGTGGTGTTGGCAAGAGGTTTTGTGCACCATTGAGGATGGTGAAATATTTTAGTTGACACGTAGTGGTTTTGTGATAATTTTTGCATCATTGAGAATGGAGAAGTGATTTGATGCAGAAGTTGCTTGAGTTGGTAGACATTCGTCCTGGTTATCCCTTTAGGGGGAAAGTTGCCGAGGTCCCGAGCGGACAGGCTCGTGTTGTCCAGATGAAGGACGTTGATGAGTCTGGCTATGTGTTTTGGGATGGGCTTATTTCTACTGATCTCAAGGGTAGAAAAGAGCCTGATTGGCTTCAGGTTGATGACGTTTTGTTTTTGCTCAGGGGTAATAACAACTATGCCTTGGTGCTGAGAGAAAGCCCCTTTCCTGTGGTTGCCTCCCCGCATTTTTTTCTTCTCCGGGTAAAGCCCTCTGCTCAATTGCTTCCAGGCTTTCTGGCGTGGCAGTTGAATCAGGAGCCAGCTCGGCGGTATTTCGACACATCGGCTGAAGGGTCGAGGCAAAGAAGCATTCGTCGCGGAGTCCTTGAGGTCTTGCATCTGGCCGTCCCTGACATTGAGACACAAAAGAGTGTTGTCGCCCTGGCGGACGCCGTTCGCCTGGAGGTTGAAGCTCATAATAAACTCATCGCCAACCGAAGGCAGATGCTTAGTTCGGTGGCTTCAAAAATATTGAATACGAGGAGATAGGGTTATGAATCCCCGAGTCAGTCAGAAAGAAGTGAACGACGCCGTTTGGAACGTCTGCGACACCTTCCGTGGGGTCGTCGATGCCGGTGCATATAAGGATTATGTGCTGACGATGCTGTTTCTGAAATACATCAGTGATGTGTGGCAGGATCACTACGATAAATATAAAGAGGAATACGGCGACCACCCAGAACTTATCGAAGAGATGATGAAGAACGAGCGCTTTGTTCTTCCTGCTGAGGCGGGGTTTTATTTTCTCTATGAAAAGCGTTTTGAGCCTGGGAATGGTGAGCGCATTGATAAGGCTCTGCATGCCATTGAAGAAGCAAACATGGGCAAGCTGGCCGATGTGTTTCAGGATATCAGTTTCAACTCGACCAAGCTCGGGGATGACAAGCAGAAGAACGACATCCTGCGGCACATGCTGGAGGATTTCAATAAGCCAGAGCTGAACCTTCGCCCCTCACGGATCGGTAAGTTGGATATTATCGGGAATGCCTATGAATTCCTTATCAAGCACTTCGCTGCCACGTCCGGTAAGAAGGCTGGCGAATTCTATACGCCGCCAGAGGTATCTCAGCTCATAGCCCGGTTGGTTGCGCCTCAAGAGAATGATGAGATATGCGACCCCGCTTGTGGTTCCGGTTCTTTGCTCATGAAATGCGGCAGGCTGGTTAAGGAAAACTACGGCACCAAGAAGTACGCGCTCTACGGACAGGAGGCCATTGGCTCTACCTGGGCGTTAGCGAAGATGAATATGTTCCTTCATGGCGAGGATAACCACCGCATTGAATGGGGTGATACCCTGCGTACTCCTAAGTTGTTGGATAGTGAAGACGAGCTCAAGCATTACGATATTGTGGTGGCAAATCCGCCGTTCTCTCTCAGCAAGTGGGGGCATGAATCTGCTGAAAGTGACAGGTTCAAACGGTTCCGTCGCGGGACACCACCCAAGACCAAAGGGGACTATGCCTTCATTCTTCACATGATTGAGACGCTCAAGCCTGGGAAGGGACGCATGGGGGTTGTTGTGCCTCACGGTGTCCTCTTTCGTGGGGCTGCCGAGGGTAAGATTCGCACAAAATTGATCGAGGAGAACCTCCTGGACATCGTCATCGGCCTGCCGGAGAAGCTCTTCTACGGCACGGGTATTCCTGCCGCCATTTTGGTGTTCCGCAAGAATAAGAAGGACAAAGACGTCCTCTTTATTGATGCTTCCCGCGAGTTCAAGGACGGCAAGAACCAGAATTTCCTGCTCGATGAGCATATCGAAAAGATACTCGCTACCGTTGAGGCCCGCCAGACCGTGGACAAGTATGCCTATCTCGCCAATCTGGAGGAGATCAGGGAAAACGACTTCAACCTGAATATCCCCCGGTACGTGGATACCTTCGAAGAGGAAGAGGAAATCGACCTCATGGCTGTTTTGGCTGAGCGTAAGAAGTTGAAGGCTGAACTGGAAGGGCTGGAAGTTGAAATGGAAGGCTATCTGAAAGAGCTGGGGTTTCTTAGTGAGGACGGTGCCTAATGACGAGTGATGATAGCGAACTGATGGAGTTCTCGGTGTCTATTGAGTCGGATGAAGACGGATACATTGGCCGGGAATGCCCTGAATGCGAGAAGTACTTTAAGGTCAAAAATGGGACCGGCCTTCTTGATGCAACGGATTGTCATTGCCCTTATTGCAATAATGTCGATCCGCATGATCATTACTGGACGCAACAGCAAATAGAGTATGCCCAGTCAGTCGCGCTCAATCAGATTTCCGGTGAGCTATTAGGGCAACTGAAAAAGCTGGAGCGTAAGCCTGACAGGAATGCTTTCATTTCAATCGGGATCACTGTTGAAGGGTCTCCGACTCCGATAGTTCACTATACTGAGGAGGAATTGGAGGAGCGTGTGACGTGTGCCGGGTGTACCCTTGAGTACACAATATATGGTGCCTTCGGATATTGCCCTGACTGCGGTGTCCATAACTCGTCGCAGATCGTCAATGCCAATTTTGACCTGGCGCTGAAGATCGTTGAGCTAGCTTCTCAGGCCGAAGATGACGTGCAGTCAAAACTCATAGAGAACGCCCTGGAGGATGCAGTGTCTGCCTTCGATGGATTTGGCCGGGAGCACTGTTCGGCTGCTGCTCCAAAGGTGTCCTTTCAAAACATATCTGCTGCTAAGGATAAGCTGGCATCAAAGCTTGGAGTGGACATCTCCGATGGCGTGGCATCCGATCAGTGGGATTTTCTTTGCGAACAATTTCAGAAAAGGCATCTCCTGGCCCACCGCATGGGAATTGTGGATGAAGAGTTCATCTGCAAGACAGGCTGCTCGCCGGAGCTTGAGGGGAGGAAGGTTCCCATATCTGTTGATGACGTCAAAACGTCGATTCAGCTGTTGAAGATTGTAGTGAACAACATTTTTACGAGCATCTCGAAATAGAGGGAGCGCCATATGATTCATCACGCAGTGTCATCAAGTGCAATTAAGTCTGTCGGGTATGACGAGGCTTCCATGCGGATGGAGATTGTCTTTAAATCTTCTTCCAAGCCGTACTCGTTTTGTGGTGTCCCTAAGCATGTCTTTGAAAGGCTGCTCCATGCCGGGTCAAAAGGTCGTTACTATCAAAACAATATTAAAGACCATTACCAATGCTAGCGGCTGAATAAGACCGTTAATCGTAAAAGAGATTAAATACCTATGGCAAAGAAGAGAAATGGCAGCTTCCCGGAAAGTGTCCAGCCGGGCATCCCGAAGCTTTACGAGACGCCTAGTGGTTGGACTCGTGAGCCTCTTGGTGCACATCTGTGCGAGGTAAAGCGGCCCGTAGATATGACTGATGACGCTGAATACAAATTGGTAACGGTGAAGCGAAGCCGAGGGGGGGCTGAAGAGAGGAGTGTTTTAACTGGCAGAGATATTAAAGTTAAATCTCAGTTTTATGTGAAGCCAAATGATTTTTTGATTTCAAAACGTCAAATAGTCCATGGTGCTTGCGCGTTGGTTCCTGATGAATTGGATCAAGCCATTGTTTCAAACGAATATGCCGTACTTGAGGCTGGCGATGCATTAGATTTAGACTTCCTGAAATACCTTTCTCACTCAATATACTTTCAACAGACATGCTTCCATTCAAGCATCGGTGTCCATGTTGAGAAGATGATATTCAAGCTAGATCAGTGGCTTAAGTGGGAGTTTAATCTGCCCCCCATAGCTGAACAGAAGAGAATTTCACAAATCCTATCGACATGGGATCGAGCAGTTGGGGCCATGGATGGAATGATCAAGAACTGTCTGCTTGAGAAGAAAGCCCTGATGCAGCAGCTCTTAGAGGGAAAAAGAAAATTTCCAAGCGACAATGAGATATGGCGGCCAGTTCAGTTGTCTGAATTTATAGAGGAGCACAGAGATAAGTCAAAAATTCAAGACGAATATGAAGTGCTCACATCCTCTAGAGAGGGCTTGGTTCGCCAGAATGCATACTTTAGAAACAGGCGATTAGCTGAGAAGAATAATATAGGGTTCAACATTCTCCCTCCCGAATACATTACCTATCGCTCAAGGAGCGATGATGGTGTTTTTCGGTTCAACAAAAATCACTTGGGGATAACAGGTATTGTAAGCATATATTATCCAGTCTTCAAAGTCGTTGGCGGTGTTGATGAATTCCTGTTGGGTTTGCTGAAATTAAAAGAAAGGCAAGTCGGTTCATATAGCGTGGGAACTTCTCAGACAGTTCTCTCAATGAGTGCTCTCAAAAAAGTAAAGTTCAAGGCCCCTAGTCAAGACAATATGATTAAAATTGGAAAAGCTCTAAGAAGTGCTGATTTGAGAATACAAGCCTTGAAAAAGAAAAAAGAACTAATCGAGATAGAAAAGTACGCTCTTATGCAGCAGCTCATATCTGGTGAACGCCGGACTGCACATAGCTGATGTTACATTAAGAAGGATAGTTCCTAATGCCCGTAATCACGTTCCAAGAAGCCATGGCCCAGGCTCAGGCCACAAGAGTAAGGAATAATCCTGCCAAAATTCACCTTCTGGTGGGTAACGGTTTCAGTATCGCACTCAGGCCGGATATCTTCACCTACACCTCGCTGTTCTCGGAAGCCAACTTTGCCGATATGCCCGCCGTCCAGGGCGTGTTCGATCGGCTGGGTACTACTGATTTTGAAGAAGTCGTGTGGGCTCTTGAGCGGGCTGCAACGATTCTGCCCTGCTATCAAGACGGGAGCGATCAGATTGTTGGGCAGATGGCCGAGGACGCCCAGGCCATCAAGGAGATTCTGGTTGAAACCATTGCCGGGAAACATCCTGAGCGGCCTTTTGACATCACTGATGACCAGTACGCGCATTGCATTGGGTTTTTGAAGAACTTTCTCGATGCTCGCGGGAAGATCTACACGCTGAATTATGACATCCTGCTTTACTGGGCTCTCATGAAAGGCAAGAAGGCAGAGCTTGGCGAAGAGTTGAAGCTTGATTTTGATGACGGCTTTCGGAGTGACATGGACGACCCGGATACGCCGTATGTGATCTGGAACAATGGAGAGTCCCGCAATCAGAATGTTTATTACCTTCACGGCGCGTTACATCTCTTCGATGCTGGGCACGAACTGCGGAAGTATACCTGGAACCGAACCAACGAGGCTCTCGTCGATCAATCCCGCGAAGCAATCAACAACGGTATGTTCCCGCTCTTCGTCTCTGAGGGGAGTGCTGATAAGAAAATGATGAAGATTGAGCATAGCGGTTATCTCCACAAGGCTCTCCGTAGCTTCACGAATATTACTGGCGTCCTATTCATCCACGGTATGTCTTTGTCCCCAAATGACGAGCATATTTTGAGGACCATTGAGCGTGGCAAGATTTGCAAACTCTTCATCGGCTTGCACGGCGATCCTGAATCGGATCGTAGCCAGGCGATCATTGCCAGAGCTGAGAACATGACCCGACGCCGTGAAAATCTTGAGGTCCATTTCTACGACAGCTCCTCCGCAGCAGTGTGGGAGACCCCATAAGGATTCGCCATGCACCAGACCCCTGAGACCAGAGAAGAATATAGCGCCAAGATTCCTGCCTTGCAGATGCTCTGCAATCTTGGCTGGACCTATGTCCCGCCCGGAGAATGCCTTTCCAAGCGCGGCTCCAATCGCGAGGTGTTGCTCAAGGATGAGCTGGTTCGGGCCCTCCAAGCGAGACGCTTTGAATACAAGGGCGAAATGTATGAGCCGTCTGCCGGTGGTATCCGCCAGACCATCAGCGGTCTGACTGTATCCAAAGACAAAGGGCTCCTCTCTGCCAACGAGGATATCTACGACAAGCTGAACCAGGGAATCACAGTCACCGAGTTCATGCCTGACGGGAAACAGCATAATGCTACCATCCAAATCATTGATTGGGATAACCCCGAAAACAACCTGTTCCACGTCACCGAAGAGATGGAAATTATCTCCTCTGCTGGAACGCATAAGCGTATTCCAGACATTATCTGCTTCGTGAATGGTATTCCGTTGGTTGTCATTGAAGCCAAGCGTCCTGACTCCGGCAATCCGAACAAGCATATGGTCGAGGAAGGCATAAGTCAGACTCTCCGTAACCAGCGCATTGACGAGATTCCAAACCTATTCGCTTACGCTCAAATCCTCATGGCCATCAGCAACACAGATGGCCGTTACGCCACAACCATGACGCCCAAGAAGTTCTGGTCCAAGTGGAGGGAAGAGGAACTCGACAAGCAGATTTTCCATGACACTAAGAATATGTCGCTTGCTCCAGAGACAATGGATGCCATTTTCGCTGATCGTCCAGCTCACATGCGTAGGTATTTTGAGGCTCTTTGGTCTGAAGAGGTTTTGCCTACCGAGCAAGATACTTTGTTGGTCAGCCTGCTCAAGAAAGACCGTCTACTTGAGATGGTTCGTTATTTCATCCTCTTCGATAAACGCGTAGGCAAGATTGTCGCCCGTTACCAGCAGGGATTCGGCATTAAGGCCATGCTGAAACGAGTCAATCACTTGGACAAAAGCGGAAGCCGAGGCGGCGGTGTTATCTGGCATACAACAGGGTCGGGCAAGTCGTTCACCATGGTCTTTTTAAGCAAGGCTCTACTGCTTGAGCCGGGTTTACGTGACTGTCGAGTGCTTATCGTGACTGACCGTGTGGACCTTGAGAAGCAGCTAGCCAAGGTGTTTCTGACTGGTGGGGCTTTTGGCTCTGCTATCGCCACCAAGAAGGAAGGCGAAAAGGCCAAGGTCCGTTCTGGTCGTGAACTTGCCAAACGAATTGGGCAGGGGGATGACAGAATCCTTTTCTCCATTATCAACAAGTTCAACACAGCGACGAAATTGCCCGAATGTCATAATCCCAGCGACAAGATCATTGTCCTGATTGACGAGGGCCATCGCAGTACTGGCGGCGAAACCTTCGAGCGTATGCGTAATGCGCTTCCGAACGCCGCATACATCGCATTCACGGGGACACCGCTTTTAAAAGGCGACAAGACCCAGAACAAATTTGGGCCGATTATTCATGCCTACACCATGCAGCGGGCAGTGGAAGACGAGACAGTCACGCCGCTTCTTTACGAGGAACGGCAACCCGGCCTTGATGTCAACGAGAAAGCCATAGACAACTGGTTCGATAGGATCACCGCACGGCTTTCAGAGAAGCAGAAGGCAGACCTTAAGCGAAAGTTTGCCAACAAGGGCGCGGTATATGGATCGGAGAACCGCATAGAACTCATTGCCTGGGATATAGCCACTCATTTTGCCGACAACATCAAGCCAATGCAGATGGGATTGAAAGGGCATCTTGCGACGGATTCCAAACTCTCGGCTGTTCGATTTAAGAAGTATTTGGATCAGACTGGGCTTGTCACCAGTGCCATTGTTATTTCGCCTCCTGACACTCGAGAAGGTAATTCCGAGGTGGATGAATCAACGTTGCCTGAGGTGCAGCAGTGGTACAAAAAGGATGTTCTTAGCAAGTCGAATCCAGAAGAGTATGAGCGGGATGTAGTAGAGGGCTTCGCCACCGATGAAGGTGTCGATATTCTTATCGTGGTAGACAAACTCCTCACTGGATTTGATGAGCCTAGAAATACAGTCCTGTACATCGACAAGCCGCTCAAAGAGCACAATTTGCTTCAAGCCATTGCACGTGTGAACCGTTTACATGAAGCCAAAGACTACGGCTTGCTGATTGACTATCGGGGTATTCTCAAGGAGCTTGATACGACCCTCAAGGAGTATCAAGACTTACAGGAGCGAACACAGGCCGGGTACGAAGTTGATGATATCGAAGGGCTCTATAGTCAGGTCAACACAGAGTACAAGAAGCTTCCGCATTACCATGAACGGTTGTGGGGTATCTTCAAAGGCGTCAAGAATAGACACGACCAAGAGCAGTACCGTCAGGTGCTTATGCCTCAGTTTGAGGATGACGATGAGGGTACAAGCATCGATACCCGTCAGAAGGTACGAGAGGATTTCTATCAGGCTCTGACTGATTTCGGTATGTGCCTCAAGGTCGCTTTGGCTTCGCGGTCATTCTATGAGGATGGCAGCTTTAGCGAAAAGGATATTGTTCTTTACAAAAAGGACCTCCGCTTCTTCACAAACCTTCGTAAAATCGCTCGACAGGACGCACAGGAGACTGTTGACTATAGCGTCTATGAAGAACAGATTCGCCGTTTGGTAGATAAGCAAGTCGTGGGTAACACAATCCATGAAAGTGATGAGCGGTACCTTATCAATGAGATGGGGCAGATTGAAGACCCAACCAAGTGGTCAAAAGAAAAGACCCGTAACGAAACAGATATCATTCGAACCCGCGTCAAGAAGACAATTGAGCAGAGTCTCGGAGATGATCCGTACGCGCAAAAAGTGTTTTCCGAGCTTCTGCGTGAAGCTATTTCTGAAGCTGAAAAGATGTTCGATCACCCCTACAAGCAATATGCGTTGCTCAAGGAGTTTGAGGAAAAAGTTAAACAGCGTGACGTCACTGGCATACCCGGCGAGCTTGGCGACAGTGAGGCTGCCAAAGCGTACTACGGAACCTTCCGCTTGGTGCTCGGTGAGGACTATTTTAAGGATTTAGAGCCGGAGCAGGTTGGGCAACTTGTCGAAGAGGCAAAGGCTGCTGATTCAATTGTTGGCAACGCGGTTCAGGAGAATTCTGTGAATCGTCAATCAAGAGAGTCTGCCATTAAAGCGGGACTTCTCCCAAGGTTATTTAAAATGATGGGGTTGGAGAAGGCTAACGAGGTGCTTGCACATATCATCCAGATTACGCGAGTTCGGTTAAGCAATGGAAACTAGCCGTCGCCTCATGCAGACTTTAACCTATGGTGACGAGCGTATTCGTTACCAAGTCTGCTATGTCCCAAGCCCGTTGGAGAAAGTAGCAATCCATGTCCATCCCGATGGTGCCGTTCAGGTTGATGCCCCAATAGATGCTGCACTGGATCAGATTAAACAAGCAGTTCAAAAGCGAGCCCGATGGGTGATGGGGCATATTGAGAATGCCAGGAAGCTAAGAGAATCTGTTCTTCCACGGCAATATGTGAGTGGTGAAAGTCATTTTTATCAGGGACGGCGTTACCAACTGAAAGTGGTCCGCATTGATGGGGGGCAGGGCGGTGTAAAACTAACTCGGGGTCAGCTTAGAGTCGAAGCCGAGGATGTCAGTATTGATCGCGTGAAGAAGTTGTTAGCAGGATGGTACCGGGCTCACGCCAAGAAGTATTTCACTCGTCGTATGAATCTTATGGCAAAGAGGTTGCCCTGGGTAGCCACTCCGCCCAGGTGGCGATTGCTGGTAATGCGAAAGCAGTGGGGGAGCTGTTCTCCAAAAGGAATCGTTTCTCTTAACCCTCACCTGATTAAGGCGCCACGAGATTGCATTGAATATGTGTTGCTCCATGAACTCTGTCATCTTCAAGAGCACAATCACAGCCCTCAATACTACCAACTTCTTGCTAGTCAAATGCCTGAATGGAAGTCGGTCAAGGCAAAGCTTGATGGGTTGTCTGAAATGTTATTGAATGAGTAACTATTCGAACTCATCGAAGAAGTCGTCGTCTACCTCGTAAACTGTTCTCGGGATAAGCCCTAATTCAAGCTCTTCGAACATCTCGACAAGCTTCTCCCCGTCAACAAGCTCGATGGGCGGCACACCATCCCGCGAGGCTTCCATCTTGGAGTCATGGGTAAACGTGCCGGTCGTGAGGATGATTCCCTTGTCAGCTCTGCCCATCATCGCCCCACGAAAGTCCCGTACATGAGAGACTGCAACTGAATCCTTATACCGTTTGCACTGGAAGAGAATATTAAAGCTGACGAACGGGTTAACTTGCAATATCCCATGGCCGTCAATGCCGCCATCGCCGCTTTTACCGGTGACAACGACTTTCTGAAAACCGGACTCCCGCAGCAACCTTTGGCACAGACGTTCAAATCCCCCAGGGGACATGGACTTAATTTTGTCCAGCAGCTTCTTTCTATATGAATTCCCGGTCCCCAGGCTTGCATCTTCCGGAGAGATTTCCTCGGAGTCAGCAACGTTTTTCTTTTTCTCTTTTTCGAACTTGTCCCGAACCTTTTTGAAGAGATGCATGGCATCTATTGCCTTTGCATTTTCAACGTCCAGCCCTTGCTCTGACAATGTCCATATCCCCCGCTTGGAGGATCCAATGTACCCCGCATGAACAAGGTAAAAACGAGCCCAAGCAACCTGGTTCTCAAATCGGGAAGTGCCATCATTCAGCTTTTCACCCAGAGCCTTTTCTGAAATCTCCAAATTGCGAATGATGATATCTCGAACTTCAGAAGGGGTTCCAGACCCTCCCAACTCTTGAAGGGCAGCGACAACAGGTGGAATGTACTTGATGAATTTCGGACCAGCCATCTGGGACCTCTCAAAGGCTTTGATAAATGATATGCAATGTGCGAATGTGTCGATAGCTGTACGACATTAAAAGGGTTTTGCCAAGAATCTGAAAAATATTTGTTACTGCTGTCATAATTAAATTCATTAAATGAAGGAGTTAATGTGAAGTCTGTTTTTACTGCTGTCATGTTGGTTTTTCTTGTTGCATTGTGTGGGTGTGCTGCAAAAGAAATAACTCATACACATCAGTTTGTTCTTAAGGATCCTGGCAGGACTGCAAAATCATTTACCCTCACTGACGAACGGGGGAAATCCTACGAGCTTAAAGAAGGTTTTTACGAGTTTCCTGATGGGAAATATTTCTACAGGGCTATCTCGGTGAACTCTTTCCAAGAAGGGGAGGAGCTGTTCGATGCAGACTCTACGATAACCTATGAGCCCGCAATAAATTCAATTGTTCGCGATATAATGCCAGATGATGTCAAGGAAGCTTTAGCAAAGTGTGAAGCTGACCCTGACTGCACTGTGATAAAAAAAGATTAGTTGGACGCAATGTGTCCTGCATGTGATCTAATGTGTCCATATGATGTAATATTTATGATCAGTTGTTAAGTGTAGAATGGCTGAAGTTTTGCTGCGTCGGAGGCCGCGAGTTCGTGGGGTATCAACTACGCCATAAAATAAACAAGGACATTACTCGATCTGGGTAATGTCCTTTTCAGTTCTAGGGCTATTAAACACTAGCCCGTTTATCCCGTTCAAAAACAACTTTTTTTTTATGCTACCTTGTGCGGTGTCTAGGATTTCCCCATAATCGCATTAAGTTCTTTCTGGTGCTCCTCGTAGGCCTCGTTGCTGTCGTATATATAACAAAGTCGCCCGTTGGTTTTCTTGCGTTTTATCTCTTGCCATAGGGCTTCTCTGTCACTGTGATCCGGCACTATATCAAGCGTTGCGCTTTGGTAGCTGTCATCGCTATTGCGATCATAGATATTTGACGAAAGGATATTTCCAGTTCTCAGAGATAACAAAAGTTTTTTTGTCAATTTTTCTTTGCGATGCATGGTCACTCCAGAGTGTTAATTGATTGTCACAAATTAAGCGTCGGGCAGGCTCTTGGGCAGTTAGCTGTTGTTAATTCTCCAGTCGGTCTCACGGCAATCGACGCACATAAATTTGTCAGAATCGTATTCATATGCTGCCTGCAAGTCCTCAAGGGGAATGTCTTCTCCGCATCCCTCGCATTCCTGGAGTTCTTCAACCTCATTGCACAAAGAGTGTTGATATACCTTGAATTGCCTTTCAGATAGACTGCCGAGGCCCTGGCCGATAATCTGTTTAGCAACACCAATCGAGGCATTGTCATCAAGGACATCCATTTCAAGGAGTATTTCCAGTGCTTTTTTGAAATAGTATTCATAGTCACTCATGGCGTCCTCCTCTTGCTATTTCTCTGTTATTGTAACTTTGTACTCTCCATTCATTTTTGGAGAGTTCCCCTCAATAACCAGCTTGTTTTGTCCATCGGTGTTTTGGTAGGAGTAGGATTGATAGTGAGGAGTGAAATCTAGGTGATAGGTGTCGGTGTCTAAATCTGCGTTTTCGCCAATCGATACTTTTCCGTATCCCATCGTATCGAAATAGAGCGTTACCTCCGAGGAAGAGGAGGTGGTGACTTTGGGCGATGTGTAGTGAATATGAGCCGGGAATTTAAGCTTTAATTCTCCACCATTGCTGTAATTAAGGCTGCTACGAAACTTATCAAATGCGCTCATATTTTTTGCTCCTTGATAATTAAGTGGATTATTGTTTTGGGTTGAGTTTTAAGCGAAGTATCGCAATGTCAATAATTGTTGGTATTGTCTTCCTAAATGCCGGGCCTGAGAGGTCCCAGGCCAGCCAGCCAAAAAGAGCGACGTTAAGGAATGGGATTGCAGCTCCGACAGCCCTTGTTGCGACTGTTGCTGCTGTGCGGGTGCCGACATATGTGGCAACAACCCGGCCAATAATGCCCACTACAATTTCTCTCCCTGCTACAGTGCTGAGGAGTGCTAAGGCACCACCTTTGGTCAATCCTCCGATTATCTTGTTGTTTATGACCTTTTCGTCCAACTTGGCCTGAATGAGGTCTGTTTTAAGTTCAGCGAGTTCTTTCTCGTCGAGTTCTTCAACATAGTTACTTATCAGTAAGGCTAGAATCTTTTTTTCGAGTTCTTTGACAGTCATTGCATCTAGGTTGTTGTCTTTTATGCCAACCTTTCGGGCTACATCCCGGACTACATTGATATACTCAGTCCCTTTGCCTCCTCGGAGGAGACTCGCAAAAGTGTTTGAGCCGTCCAGGCATATCTCTTCTACGAGCCGATCTGGGCCATCTTCTAGGCCAATGCCATGACGCTCATATATTGGTTGCACTTTTTCTCGGGAAGCTTTGTGAAGCAGTTCTGTTAGCCGTCTATCGTCATTCATTGTCGTTCCAGTAGATTGGGTTTCCTTAAAAGGTAGGGGAGGGCTTGTGTAAGCCCCTTCCCCTATCATTCTCGTTCTTTACAGGAGCAAGTGTGCGGTTCGTTTATTTTGCGATGATGACTCTTACCATGGGATCCTCCTCTCTTAGCTCTTACAGTTCAGTTTGAAGTTGATTTCGTATTAGCACAATGCGTTCCAAGGTATGCGGTTAGTAATTTCAGCCGATTAGCCGTTTGATGTCTAGTGTTCAACTGTGCTATGTTATAACATAGCGTAAGCAATCTATTCAAATTGGAGCCGTTGTGCTGGATTTCACTACTGAAGATTTGATCACCAATCTTGACCCGATTCTTCTTTCGTATTCGGTTGAAGCTACAGGTAAGGAACTCGCAGAAGCACATGAATTTGTGAATGAAGCGGTTTGTACTTACCTCAAGAATGCCAAAGTGTCGCCGAGCTATTTGAAGCGACTGCCTCTCGAAGGCGTTTTGAGCTTTTTTTATAAGGCGTTGTATTATCGTAGAAACATTGAAGGCATTAAGTGGGTGTACCCGAAGGCATTCACAGATCAGCTTGTAGGAAGTGTTTTCGCTGATGATCCTTTAGTTGAAATTTTAACGTCAAAGATGATACCTCGTCGCTTTTTGATTGTTGGGATGACAGGGGTGGGCAAGGAGCGAATTGCTAGTTTTGTGGCAGATTCACTAAAGCGCAATGTTGAATCCGTCGTCAAAAATAAAGATCACACTACAAAAGCATTTGAGCTGCAAAACGGGAATGTTGCTACGTTAAATTCAGCAACTTCAAACGCGCAGGTGTTTGAAGTATCTCTTTTCGGAAGCGTAGAGGGAGCGTTTACAGGTGCTATAAATAGTGATGGTGTATTTAAGCAGGTCGGCAATGGTGGAGTGGTTATACTTGATGAAATCACAGAAGCCGAAGAAGATACTCAGGTTAAGCTGTTACGCTTTTTGGAAAACAACGAGTACAATCATGTGGGATGCGGGGATAAGATTTCCAGAAGAGTTCATATTATTGCAGTCACAAACAGGCGAGTAGAGAGTTTGGAGCAAGGTGATGGTATGCGGCGTGATTTCTATTACAGACTTGCTAGGCCTTCCATTTCTATCCCATCTTTTTCGAATAGCCTGAACACATTTAATGAAAAACAAGCGCGCGATGCTTATGATCATCTAATGACCACTGTTATAAAAAAAATGACCGCAGGAGAGGGAGAGGCTGGTCAGCGAGTTACAATGGAGCAGTATCTTATCCAGCGACTAGGTGAGGAGTTGAATTTGCCAGCAAAAATGTCAGAGGGTTTTAAGGGCTATGAATGGCCTGGGAATTTGCGTGAGTGTTCGATGTTCATCGAACAGGTCATTATGAATGCAAAGTTGCCCATCGAAGAACTTATCAAAAGACATCTGCGTACGGTTGAGTCATTCCCAGCTTCAGACTCAGCAATTCGGTTGCCGGTAAAGATACAGGACAAGCTAGAGGAATGTGAGAAGCGGTATTACGAGGCTGCTTGGCAGAGTGTTGGTTCGAAAAGTGGCGTAGCAGGAGAGCTTGGGGTAACCCGACAGACTGTTGCCAGAAAGTTGGAGAAATACGGAATAGCGTAAAGGGAAGGTCGAAGCAATTGAGTTGCCATCCAGCTTTGGCGGAATAAATGACGGTACAGGAGGAGCGGATTGATTTTGTGAGTTTAATTCTTCGCAAGAAAAGAGATGCTGCTCAAAAATGGGCAATACTTGTTCTAATTTAATTTATAAGTGATTTACACACGAGTTGTCTGTTTAATAAAGAGGATTCTCGAGTGCAAGTCCTGGTGGCAATAGCGTTTTTAAGCCTGTAGGCTAAAAAAAAGCTATGTAGTCTAGTAAAACCTTATCAATACGAGGCTCAGTCACTACAAAATCAACAACAATAGCCCACTTGCCGCCATCAGACTTAACTGTTGAATAATCAACGACGGAAACAGGACTACCATTTTTGACCTGAAAAATAACGAATTTTGGTTTAATTGTACTATCAAGGTAAATAGTGTGTTTCCCAGAGCCCGCTTTATTCCCTATTTGGATTTCAGAAGATTCACTTTCTGGTATCAAAGACATTTTGTTTTCGAGGGATTTGATTTGCTGTGGAACAAGAGACAACTGTGACAAGGTCCTGCTATAATATCCAACATAAAATACCATTGACAAAATAGACAGTATGCCGATTGAGGACAAAATCTTAGTGGCATTGATGTTGAGGCTTTTAGTAAGCCTCCTAGCGAATGAAAAAACACCATGATTTGATAAATGAACGTCCTTTTTGGTCGGTAACGGATTAAAATCTTCTTCAATGATTCGCTTCCAACCTTGCCCGTAATGGTGGCTTTTTCTTATAAACTCTTCCCTGTAGTTGCTCTCTAGAGTTCCATCAACAGAATGGAATTTAACTATCCCAACCTTTTCATTCATTCTGATTTTTATTGAATTGGTCGTGGCGTTAACAATTACCGCCTGAAGAACACCGTCCCATTCAGGGTCAATGTACGACGGTATATATATTAATCCGGCATCCACACAAGCAAGTTTAGGCAAAACGATACCGCCAACACTTTTGCCTGTCTTAATTCGTTCTAAAGTCGGAATCGCAATTGTTTCATTTGGCCTAATGACAAACTCACCATTGCTTTTTCTTAAGTCAAAGCAATAAGGATAGTTTTTAAATTGTTTCCTTTCACTGTTAGAAATTTGAGATAAGCTTTTTACGACAGGACCAACATTACGCTCAATCTGTCGCCATGGTAATTCTCTTCAAATAATTTCCCCGCAAAATTACCACTTCCGTATACAACAGGAAGTTCGTTGACGGTAAAGTCGTCAACAAAGTCTGGATAAGAAATTGACAAATCATTTGACTTGATTAGCGCATAAATTTTTTCTTTGGTATACATAGCGATGCTATCCTACTAATATATCGCCCAAAATTCTTTTTGCGTCTAGATTGGTCACAATGTCAGCATTTGGTATAACCACATCGCACAATTCTGACAGTTCTATCTCTTCTAGATTGTAATTAAGGCGAATTATTCTTTCCTCGTGCGTGTATTTGCGACTGTTAAGGCGTTTCAGAATAACTTCATTTTCTGATGGCATCAAAAATACAGTTCTGACATTCCCTGTTAATAATTTTATCCTTTCAGCCATCGTTGTTTTTATCTGTATACAACATTTTTTGCCGTCTATGATATTAGGTAATGCATCTATTGATGTTCCGTAGAAATTATTCAGCATATAATCCCATACCAAAAATTTTTTCTCTCTTATCCTTTTAATAAACTCATTTTTTGACACAAAGAAATAGTCATCCCCGTCTACTTCTCCATCTCGTTTTTTTCTAGTAGTATATGGTACAATCTTTTTGTACCCCATCTCAATAGCCGTTTTAAGCCAACGACTGTCCTTCCCAACTGCTGAAGGTCCACAAAGTGCAAGCAACATGATTTTAAAACAATTTGAGCTGGTAGGAGTTGGGGGCTATAGTTGATTTCATTTTAGAAATCACACTTTTAAAACACTTTCTACGATAATCATATTTTTCAAAGATAGCTGATGGCATTTCTCCTAGAGTCATATCCGATCCTTCAGGTATAAAAATAGAGTGGAAGTAGTGCGGGTTTGATCTAGGAAAGTCGTCTATTGCCGCACTAGAAAATCGCACACATTTTGAAATTTCGCCATTCACTACAAATTCATCTGTTATGTATATGCCTGGACCGCAATAAATGCCTATTTGACAATAGAATTTTGCTGAACGTCTAGTCTCACCTGATAGCAAATGTAAGAGTCCTTCTGCTCCTAAGTTGAGCCACCAATTTTTGGTGTCAGGCCCAGGTAATCCAAGTTGCCCCTGAGAGTTGTTATTTGAAAAATAGTCCACAACCATCATTGTGTCTTCAACCATATATGGAATTTGACTTTTCCTAGCAACAAAGCGTGAAGATAGCTTTAGGGGATGTGTGACTATTGTAGAAAGACCATCTGGCAATGAAGAGTCCAATTGTGGTTCTAACATAGCACTTGATACTACAACGCCTTGTTCAACTTTTATGCCATAATCAGAACCAATCACAGTATACTGATCTAGCTTTACGTTACTTGAAGTCCCAAAATAAATTGTAAATCCCATCGTCCACACCTCTTCATTCGACTTATCACCGCTACCACTTTGATGCAACTATCGAATATGTAATTACAAAAGAAATATCCCTCCAAGATTCCATGCCAAGAAGTATTTTACTCTGTTGGACAGATTAAGTGGCAGTTAAGGGTGACCGGCTAACGAGTATCGTTGTTTGGATAACCTTCCACAGCACAAAATTCCCGCTTTTCGCCAAAAAATGTTATCCGCCTGAAAAATTAGCCAATGATTTCAAACTATACAAAGCCCGCACCTTGAATGGCATTCAAGAGGTCGTGGGTTCGATTCCCTCCAGCTCCACCACAAGAAAGTTAAGGACTTCGGATAATTATCCGAGGTCCTTTTTTCTTGCCTGATGGATGATTTCGGGAAAATGTCCGCTATGTGTCCGCCGCTTCCGACGGGGTGTGTAAGCTGACACTTAAGTTGAGAAAACGGGCCACTTAAGTTGAGAAACTTGGGTGGCCCGTTTTTTGAGAGTGAAAGGGGAGTTGCGATGAAAGGAAAGGAAGTCCTTTCATCATTTGGATGAATTTTAAAAAACGCCCGCGAAGACCAATTCGCGGGCGTTTGTGCAAGATGCAGCTAGACTGCATGCACCTGGTAGCTATGCCATATTTGTTGTTCGTTTGTTTTTACTCAGGATGTGAGAATAATTATTTTTCATCCTTTTTAGACAAACGGGATTCAGTGTGGTCTAGAGGCCGAAGCGTCCACCGGTTGTCGGGTATCCATAAATGGAACCGTCTTTGATTTTGATGTCGTCTTCCCAAGGCAATTTGTATTCACCCTTGGCGAAATCCTTGATCCATGTGTAAGGGCATTCCTTTACTCCACCGGGAACGGCCACGTAACCGCGGGTACCGACGTTGTAAATGTTGTTTTCCAGGCCCCAGTCTTTGCGGGCTTGATCTGCCATCTTCGGGAAAACCTCAGCAGTGACGATTTCCCAAGGATTACGATGACCCTGCTGGATGGTAGTGCCGTCGAAGTTGCAAACCTGACCTTCGCCAAAGTAGTAGAAGACACCATCATAACCGGCAAGGTTAACGGATGCGGTGTACATCAGATTCTGCCACGCGTTGGAACGGTTGGTCAGCATCCACTGGTCGTTGACCTGAGTGCTGTAACCTGAGATGCGGATGTAAACGTTGCAACCATTGTATGCAGCTTCGCGAGCTTGCTCGGGGAACATACCGTCATGGCAGATGCAGACGGAAAGCTTACTGCCGCCGGGACCATCGCATACGGGCTGGCCGAGATCGCCGGGCATCCAAGGCTCAATGGGAACCCAAGGATTTAGTTTGCGATATTTCAGGGCAAGTTCGCCCTTGTTGTTGAAGATGACAGCCGTGTTGTAAGGCATCTGATCTTTGTTGGGATTGCGCTCCATGAGAGAGAACAGGCCCCAGATATCGTTTTCCTTACAAGTCTGAGCGTAACGCTGGAACAAAGGCCCTTCGACATCAAGCAGGAATTCATCACTGACCCATTTCTTTGTGTTCAGGCCTTGTGAGCTGTATTCAGGCCATACGATCAGATCCATGCCAGGATAACCAGCTTTGGTATTCACTGTGGCTTCACAGATTCTGTCGATGTTTGCTTCGATGTCGCGGCGCGAGTTAACAATGGGTACAGGGTATTGGACCAAACCCATGAGCATACCTTCAGTCGGACGATTCATGCTGCCGATGCTTCCCATTTAAAACCTCCAATTAATTAGTGAATTGCTATGAAGATCGCGAATATTGGCAATCTTTAATACAGAAACTCTTGAGCGCTCATTGCCTTAGAGCCATTATCGTGCCAACGTTTATTTCTGCATCTAAATTGCTGAAAAAACAGTATTATATCCAAAAAACTAATATAATTCGAGACTTCCAACCTACAAATATTGTGGTGTTCGTACGGGTGTGATTCTTAAAAATCCCCGTAGCAAAGCGATCATTTTGGCTACAAGGACAATTGTAGCTACAATGATACTTGTAGGGGTTCTGGATTGTTGCGTTAAATGAAAGTCTTTTTTTATGTGAAGAGCTTGAAAAGAAGTAAAATTCACATTAAGAATAACAGTCTTTTTTCATCAATGATTTAAGGTGCTTCTGGTATAGCTTTGGTGATTTAATATGTGTTTTGTCTCGTGAAACCATGAAATTATGTGTGAATTATGACGTTAAATCTATGATGGAGATCATTGGGCTGTCTTTTGCATATGCGGATACGCGTCAGATTGAAAAGTAGGAGGCGTCTTTATATGAAATGGTTTTCAAAATGACGAAATATTTTACGGATGAAAGACGTGGATTCGTGATTGTACGAGATTGAATGAAGAAGTTTGAGTCTTTCTGTGAAGTTTTCGGACTGTCAGGAAGATTGAGGTAAGATTGTGAATACATCCAGGCAGCAGCGAACATACAACCTGTTAGTCACCAATACGGCCATTGAAGATTTTTCCCTTCGGCGTGTAAGCAAGTCGTTCAGGCGGTGGCCGGAATGGCAGATAGCCAGCACGGCTCTTGGTGGGATTTCATTTCTTGCTTTGGAAGCAATTGGTGCATTACTTATTATAAATTACGGATTTGCCAATTCTCTTTGGCAATTTTATCCTTGGGAGTCGTGATCTTTCTCACCGGTATTCCAATTGCCTATCATGCCTCAAAAGAAAATATTGATATCGATTTGCTTACTCGTGGAGCAGGTTTCGGGTATATCGGCTCCACAATTACCTCACTTATTTACGCCTTCTTTACGATCATTTTTTTTGCCATTGAAACAACGATCATGGCGCAAGCGGTATTTCTTTGTTTTGGGATACCATTACCTATTGGATACCTGCTTTGTTCGTTGGTGATCATCCCTTTTTCATTTTATGGCATTACGGTCATTAATAAGCTGCATAACTATACGCAATTTCTTTGGCTGGTCCTTTGGATTGTTCCCATAGCTATTATCATTTTTAAAGACCCTACCAGTGTCACCCGATGGGTTTCATACGAAAATCATGTTGGAACTGGCTCATTTGATCCCTTTCTCTTCGGTTCAGCCCTTTCTGTACTGTTTTCATTGATTCCACAAATCGGTGAACAGGTAGATTATTTGCGTTTTCTTCCCGATAAAACAGATGAAAATAAATATAAGTGGTGGTTGGCTGTGCTTACTGCCGGGCCTGGATGGATCATAATCGGTGCTTTGAAAATTCTCTGCGGCGCTTTTCTCGTTGTTTTGTTCATAGAGGCGGGAAATATCGTGAGCAGTGAAAGTATTGATACTGTTCAGCTTTATCTCAACGTATTTGATACAGTAATTGATAATCCACAGTATGCATTGCTGCTAGTCACTCTATATATTGTAATATGTCAGGTAAAAATTAATGCGACGAATGCCTATGCCGGGTCTCTCGCATGGTCGAATTTCTTTTCAAGAATAACAGGAAGCCATCCGGGAAGGGCTGTGTGGCTTCTGTTTAATATCCTCATGTCAATTCTCTTTGCGCAATTGGGGGTATTCAAGACAATGCATTCCATGCTTTTCATTTATGCCATATTTGCATTGTCATGGATTGGTACTATTGTTGCTGATTTAACTGTCATTAAGCCTCTCAAGATTGCCCCAAGAACTATCGAATACAAACGGGCATATCTTTATAATATAAACCCTGTGGGTATTATTTCTCTTGTCGTTTCACTTGCTGTAGCCATTCCTGCATATTTTGGTTCATTTGGAATATATGGGAAATCATTTTCAACATTAATTGCATTTTCTGTTGCATTTACCGTTGCACCTTTGGTCGCCATTATTACCAAAGGTAAATATTATATTCGCCGAGAAAATACTATTTTACAGAGTGATGCTCTTATGACTTGTCCAATTTGTGAAAAAGAATATGGACAAAGTGAAATGGTTTATTGCCCCATGCGTGATAACCATATTTGTTCTTTGTGTTGTGTACTTGACAGTGTGTGCGGCGGAAAATGTGAAGAAAATAGTTCAAAGAAGCAAAGGCAGTATACTCCTTCACCAAAAGAAGCTTTCATGAAGAAAACGAAAAGATTTCTTCAACATTATCTCATTATTTCTGTTGTCCTTGGTGTAGTCTTTTCTTCTAGTGTGTTTCTTTCAGAGCACACTGATTATCAAATATGGCACAACTTTAAATGGTACGTCATAACAATATATATTTTTACACTTCTTATTATTGCTGTTTGGGTTTGGTGGTTTACTTTGATTCAAGAACGGCGAATCGAAGTGGAGGAAGAACTTGCCATTCAAATTGATGAATTGGAGCAAGAAGTCCATGCTCGTAAGAGGATCAGTGAAAAGCTGAATAAGACGAGTAAACAACAAAAAATGATATTGGAGAATGCAACGATTGGTATTGCATTTATCGTTAATTCAAAATTGAAATGGTGTAATAATAGATTCCTTGAAATTTGCTTTGTTCCAAAAGGTACAAAAAGGCCAATTGCAACAAAAGACCTTTTTCTTGATAAGACTTTATATTCAAGAATCGAAAGAGATTCTGAAAATTTTCTGAGACAGGGAAGACATTTTAATTGCGAAATACCGTTGAAAATGAACCAAACAGAGAGTGAGTGGCGCAAACTCTCCATCAGCGCCATTGATTCCGGCAATCCCAGCCAAGGTGTCATCTGGCTTCTCAACGACATCAATCGACAGAAGAAAGCCGATAAAGCGTTGAAGGAAAACAGGCAACGGTTGAAGGAATTGAATGAGAGTCTTGAAGGGAAAATCCAGAAGCGGACCAAGGAATTGGAACAGAGCTACAAATCTTTGCATCAGGCCGACAAGATGGCATCTCTTGGAATTCTTGTTTCTGGCATGGCTCATGAAATCAATAATCCTTTGAATCTCATCAGCCTGAATTCTCAGACAATGGATGAGATCTGGCAAGGTATGATGGAATATCTCAGGCAACAGAATGAAGAGGGTGAAGAGGTTTGGATTGGAAATTTGCCCTTGAGTTATGTGCAGAAAAGCATGCCCAAATTGCTTCTCGGCATTAATGAAGGATCTGATCGTGTTTCAACCATCGTCCGAAACTTGAAAGATTATTCCAGACAATCTCCCGTCAAAATGGGTGGTGATGTGGATATCAACAAGGCCTTCAGATCTGCCCACATGCTGCTTACCAATCTCATTAAAAATAGTACGGACAACTTTGTCATAAGTATCAACGATTGCTTGCCTTCGTTCAAAGGTGATTTGCGTCGGATTGAACAAGTTCTTGTCAATTTGATCCAAAATTCCTGTCAAGCGTTGAAATCGCGGGAAGATTCCATTCTTATTGAGACCTACGCGATAGAAGAAAAGGTCTATTTCAAAATAACAGATCAGGGAATCGGTATTTCGAAGAAAGACCTTAAGCACGTTAGGGATCCCTTTTATACGACAAAAAGAGAGTGGGGTGGGACTGGGCTTGGGTTGTCTGTTTCAGCGGGAATTATCAAGGAGCATGGCGGTGATATTTTTATTGATTCAGAAGAGGGGCAAGGAACATGCGTAACCTTGTCTTTCACAGGCTCCAATTGATTACAATAGATCGTAAATGAGGTGAGTTATGAAAAATCATTTGTGCCCTTCACATCCTATTCTTGTTGTTGACGACGAGAAATCAGCGTTGCAAAGTTTTGAAATAGCTTTGTATGCATCTGGTTACTCAAATGTAATCACCTGTGAAGACAGTAGAAAAGTTATGTCGTTAATGGAAAAACAACAATTTAGCCTTGTTTTACTTGATTTGGTGATGCCTCACATCGGGGGGCCTGCTCTACTGAAGATGATCAAGGAAAAGTATCCATGGCTCCCAATTATTATTATTTCAGCTGTCAGCGATGGGAAATCAGTGATCCAATGTATGAGGGACGGGGCCAGAGATTATCTATTTAAACCCGTAGATAAGACTGAACTGGCAAAACGGGTACGAAGTACTCTTGAATTCAAGGACATGGAGCAGGAAAATGCCAGACTGCGTGAACAAATTCTTGAAACGAAATTGAAACACCCGGAAATGTTTTCAAAGATTCTTACGCAAAACTCCAAAATGCTTTCTATTTTCAAATATTGTGAAGCGGTGGCTGGTAGTCAGAATCCCATTTTGATTACAGGGGAAACCGGAACAGGCAAGGAGTTGATCGCTCAAGCCATTCATCATCTGAGCATGCGCTGCGGAGAATTTGTGGCAGTGAATGTGGCTGCATTTGATGATCCGGTTTTTGCGGATTCTTTATTTGGTCATGTGCGTGGGGCATTTACCGGCGCAGATAAGGCGCGCAAAGGGTTGGTCGAGCAGGCCAATGGAGGCACCCTGTTTCTTGATGAAATTGGAGACCTGAGCCTGAGTTCGCAGGTGAAACTTTTGCGATTGTTGCAGGAGCAAGAATATTTCCCGGTTGGTTCTGACCTTCCGAAAAAGGCCAATGTTCGTGTCGTGACATCAACACTGAAGAATTTGTCCACCTTGAAACAAGAAGGGAAGTTCAGGGAAGATCTCTACTATAGACTTGTCGGCCATCAGGTTACGCTCCCTCCATTGCGCGAAAGGCTTGATGATATCTCCCTGCTTTTGGATTATTTCTTGGAATGTGAAGCAACTGAGCAAGGCAAGAAGAAGCCTGCATATCACCCTGAACTTCTGAACTTTTTACGGACATACTCATTCCCCGGGAATGTCCGAGAGTTGAAAGCCATGGCAAGCGATGCCGTGAGCCAGCATTGTTCACGCATGCTGTCTTCCGCCAGTTTCAAGAATCATATTCAGAGCGAAGATTCACTTGGGGGAGTGGTCCCTCATGTTGAAGAGACCGCTTCATGGGACACTGTGAATTTTCCGCCGGAAAGTCTTCCCCCGCTTAAGGAAGTTGTCTCAAAGATATCCACGACACTTATAAATACAGCCATGGAACGGTCGGGCGGGAATCAGAGTGCCGCAGCGCGAATACTCGGTATTTCACAACAATCATTGAGTCTGAAATTAAAGAAGATGAGTAGTTAGCGACGCTTCTTCCTCATCGAGAACATTAAGGCTTTTTGCCTAACCTTTAAAGAATAGAAATTTATTTTATGCGTCAGGGTAACCCCTCTATTGTGGTGTTACTCTGGCGTTTTTTTGTCCTCTAAAGCGTCTCCTGCGATTGTTCAATGCACGTTGTTGATTACGGCAAAGCAACTCCTACAAGTTATATTGTAGCCACCGATTTTGTTGTAAGGCCTCAGCCCTTATGGCTCGCATTTCATTCTTTTGGGTCCATAAAACAACAATCTTTATTGTACCCCTTTCCTTTGAATATTATCATAATTTAAGAAATTTATCTTTAATAAACAGACGTTTACCGATTTTTTTGAAGTTGGTATGGTTGTCGCAATGAAAAGGCCACAACCTTTTCACGGAGAAGACTATGCCAATTTATGAACTGCATTGTAACGGCTGCGACACAGATTTTGAGACACTTGCTCACTCAAGCGATGAGATAATTCCCTGCGTTCATTGTGGCTCAGCTGATACGCGCAGATACATTTCTCTTACATCGTATCGTCATGCTGATCATTGGATGAAAAACATGATGAGCGCCATGCATAAATCTCAGGAGCGCGACAAACTCAAAAAGGAACTGGAAGCTCAAACGGTATAAACGCCACCCGCCCATTACCATTTAAGGAGATGTAACGATCATGGAAGCGCCAAAAAACAATCCGTTATTTCAATTTGTAGACGCATGCCTGCGCGGATGTGGGCAGGTCATGTTCCAGAACAACCCCGTGACCGGTTTTATATTTTTTATAGGAATATTCTATAATTCATGGGAATTAGGTGCCTGTGCTGTTCTGGGGACTGCCGCATCAACATTGACGGCCATAGCGCTTGGCGCGGACAAAGGTCTTATCAAGGCCGGGTTGTTCGGATTTAACGGAACACTCGCGGGTATCGCACTGCCTTTTTATTTTATTTGTAGCCCCGAATTATTGTTTTACGTGGTTATCAACGCCGCTTTGAGCACTATTATCATGAGTGCGCTTATCAATTTTCTGGGCAAGTGGGGCATGCCTGCTCTGACAGCCCCTTTTGTCTTCGCCACCTGGATTCTCATGTTCTGTGCCTCCAAGTTTGGTCTTCTGGAGGCTGGAACATTATTGGCAACTTCAATCCCTGATCCGCACACTTCGATTGTGGTTGGTAAAATCTCAGTTATGACATTTATGGAAGGTGTAACCAAGGGCATAGGCGAAGTCATGTTCGAGGACAGCATCGTTACCGGAATTATTTTTGTCATAGCCATTCTCATTAATTCCAGAATATCCGCATTCTTTGCGATCTTTGGCTCTTTAATTGGCCTGTTGACCGCTTTGGTTATGCAGTCTCCTGAAGCGCCGCTTCGTCTTGGATTGTATGGCTACAACTCGGTGCTGTGTGCCATCGCACTGGGCGGGCTTTTTTATTACCTCAATTGGAAAACATTTCTCTATGCAACATTCTGCATGGTTGTCGGCTCCATAGCCCAGGCATCCATAAGTGTACTCCTTGCTCCCATCGGTATGCCGTCGTTGACGTGGCCATTTGTCATGGTCACCTGGATGTTCATGTTCGCGAGTAAAGGTTTTGGTCATATAGCCGCGGTTCCTGCGGAGATGCTTGGTACGCCCGAAAGCAATCTGAAACACCCTTAGCTTTGGAGAAAGTAGTTTTGGGGTGAACAGCATCTCGCTGCACCAAAGGTATCGATCGGCTTTTATGAAGGCTGGAGGTTAATCGCCTCATTCACCTCCAGCCTTTTTCATCAACTCTTAGAAAGATTAGTTATGCCATGGAAAAAGACCACTCGACTTATATGTATTGCCCTAACCCTCGTTGTCCTCATTTGAATACGAAGCACGAGCCAGCGTCGTATTTCAATGTTTTTTCAATTGAGGTGGAAGATTCTACAGCCCCCTCTGTTTGCCCTCAGTGCAAAACAGCTTTGCGTTCAAGTTGTCCGCACTGCCATCATACGATGGAATCCAGACCTTCAAATTTCTGTCCTTTATGCGGTGGGGCCTTGAACTCTGCGCCTGATGAAGTTGTCTTTTGTCATGTCTGTGGCAGGCGTATTTACGGTGAGACTCAAGGGGACATCCCATTGTGTTCTGAAAATTGTGTCAGTGCCTTTATTACAAGCAACATAAAAATTTGTGATCAGTGTGGAAGGCGTTTCAACGCTGTGGACGATGAAGCGCAGAGTTTCACCAAGGTCCCCGCAGGAGGTGGAATCGATGAAAGTTTCGATTTTTGCTCGAAGTACTGCATGGAAATGTTTTTTTCAGCTTTTAAAAAGCATGCGTCTTAGCCGGGCACAAAGAGTTTAAAACTGATTAATTTTACTCAGATAATAGAAAGGATATCCAATGCGACACGTTATTATTAACAATAAGAAAGTGGAATTTAGAGAGAATCAGACGCTTTTGGATGCTGCATCTCAAGCAGGTATCAGCATCCCGACATTGTGCCAAAGCGAGACCTGTTATTGCGACGACAGTTGTGAACTCAGTGTCGCCGAGAATGTCGATACGGGAGAGTTGATATCGACATCGACAACGCTTGCCGTGGAAGGGTTGAATATTACAACTGAGTCTCCCAAAGTTTTTGAGGCGCGAAAAAGCAAATTGACGTCCATCTTTTCTACTGGGGCGCACAACTGTTTTACAGCCAAGCTGCCGGAAGGGAAATGCGCACCCGGCCATCTTGAAGCCAGGGATTTGGAATGGCACGATCATGAATGCCCGGCAAAAGGAGCATGTGTTCTTCAAAAAATGGCAGGGAAGCACAAGGTGCCTGTTAGGGATGTTCCCTTGGAAATTGAAACGCCGGTTGTTGACAATCGTTCTCCGTTTATTGCTCGAGATTACAGTCGTTGTATCAAATGCGGTCAATGCATCGCGACTTGTCAGGACATTGGGCAGAGCGCTATTTCCCGCCATTCTTTTAATGGAACGTGGCATCCTTCTGTTGACATGGAGAAATGCACCCATTGCGGGCAATGCATTGAAGCGTGTCCTGTTGGGGCTCTTTTCGACAAGAAAGCACTTGGGATAACCAAAAAAAAAGTCAAAAAAGTCCAGACGACATGTCCATATTGCGGGACTGGTTGTCAGTTGATCCTTCACGTTAAAGACGAAAAGATCATCAAAGTCACAGCCGATGAGAATATTGAGCCCAATAAGGGACGATTGTGTGTGAAGGGCCGCTTTGGATATGATTTTATCTATTCCAAAAATCGATTGACAGCACCGCTTATCAAGGAGAATGGAGAATTTAGGGAGGCGTCATGGGACGAGGCTCTCGATCTTGTAGCGTCCAAATTTATGGAGATTCGCGACGAGTACGGGCCGGATTCCATTGCTGGTTTGAGTTGTGCTCGAAGCATTACCGAAGATTCATACAACATGCAGAAGCTTTTCAGGGCAACCATCGGCACCAATAATATCGATCATTGCGCACGAACCTGACACGCTCCATCGGTCGTCGGTCTGACGACAATGCTTGGTTCCGGTGCAATGTCCAATAACTTTGAAGATATCGAAAAGGCGAGCACAATACTCGTTATCGGCTCGAACATGACTGTAGCCCATCCAGTGGTTGCGACGTTTGTTCATAATGCCGTGCAAAAAGGTGCAAAACTGGTTGTCGTGGACCCTCGGGCGACCAAGCTTACAGAATGGGCGAATATGCACTTGCGGCTGAAAGTCGGTTCTGATGTCGCGCTGATCAATTCCATAATGAATGTTTTGATCACGGAAAATCTGTATGACAAAGATTACGTAGAGCAGTGGGTTGATGGTTTTGATGAGCTTGAGGAAACCGTACTCAGGTACACTCCCGAGGAGGCCGAAAAGGTCACTGGAGTGCCAGCTGAACAAGTCGTCGATCTCGCACGGCTATTAGCTGAATCGAAACCGGCAATGCTTATATATACGCTTGGTATTACAGAGCACACCTCTGGTGTTCATAATGTGTTCAGCTGTGCAAATCTGCAATTGTTGCTTGGGAACATTGGTATACCCGGTGGGGGCGTTAACCCCTTGCGGGGGCAAAACAATGTTCAGGGCGCATGTGATGCCGGAGCATTGCCGGACTCCTTCCCCGGCTATGAGAAGGTGCATAACCCGGCTGCTCGCAAGAAGTTCCAGAAGGCGTGGAATGTTGGCAATCTCCTTGGCTATGAGGGGTTGCGGCTTCCCGCCATGCTCGAAGGCCTGAAAACGAAAAAAGTCCGTGGATTTTATGTCTTTGGTGAAGATCCGGCAACAACCGAGCCTGATATGCACCATGTCCACGGGTGTCTCTCCTCTGCCGAGTTTATGGTGTGTAACGACATCTTCCCCACAAAGACGACCGAATATGCGGATGTGGTCCTTCCATCTGCTGCCTGGAGCGAAGATGATGGGACATTTATCAATACGGAACGTCGGGTGAATCGTGTTCGTAAGGTTTCTCCTCCTCCTGGTGAAGCTCGACCCAATTGGTGGATTTTTCGTGAACTGGCAAAGCGGATGGGAGACACTTGGGAATCCTCCAGTGCTCAGGATATTTGGGATAATGAAATGGCTCCACAGTGCTCGATGCTGAATGGAATTACCTATGATCGATTGGAAAATGAATCATTGCAGTGGCCGGTTCCACATTCCTTGCACCCCGGCACTCCTCATTTGTTTAAGGATACGCCTCATTTGTTCCGTGACGTCAAATTCAAACAGGGGAAAGCCCACTTTCAAGCCATTGATTGGACACCTTCTGCGGAAACGCCAGACAAGGAGTATCCTTTCATCCTGAGCACAGGCAGAAGACTTTATCATTATAATTGCAGTTCGCAGACGGCCAACGCAGTTGGCCTCAACGAATTGCTCAGTGAAGAGATCGTCGATATTGCGCCTGAAGATGCAAAGATTCTAGGATTTGAGACAGGGGAAATGATTCAGCTCACCTCAAGGCGCGGTACCATTACCGTTCGAGCGCGTGTGACGGATGAAGTCCCTAGAGGAATGGTCTGGATGGCTTTTCATTTTTACAAAAACAATTCGAACTGGCTTACAAACTCAGCCGCAGACCCGATTTCGGACACAGCCGAATACAAGGCGTGTTCTGTCAGAATTGATTATCCTGCGCGTTGAAGACGTAAATCTGTCTACGCATAAGCATATTCAAGACAGGGAGCATAACAGGCCGAAGTATATGGGGTGAAGGCCTACTGAGCAAGGGCTGTACCAGATGACTAGAGAGGGCATCAGGTACAGCCCTTGGATTTTGTGGAGACGAAGAGGGGGGGGGCGTTTCATTTTTTGTTCGACAATAAAGGCGCTTAATGGGTTGTAAAAGAGTGTTTTACAGCTGTATATCGGCGTGAATTTCCTGTCATATCTAGCTATTACCGATCAATTGTGCCGCAATTGTCGACACTTGTCAGAATAGTTGTCATTAAGTTCAAAAATAATTTTATCAATCGCTATCTAAATATTGATCGCGATTGTTTTGTGTGGCACGATTATCAAGTCGTTAAGTTCTTGAACAATCGACCGAATGAGAACCTTTTTTGGAGTAGAATTATGAGATCAATATATTATATTGGTGAGTTTGGTTAAATAAATGAGTGTTATAAGTGATTGATCGTACACCCTTTTCTGTAGGCTTTGCCATTACGTTGTGGAGCAGTTGTTTTGTTGCCTTCCGTATCAGTCTGACAAGTTTTGATCCAGAACCTTTAGCGCTTTTGCGGGTTACAATCGCCGCGACGTGTATGGTCATTTTCGGAATAATAAAGAAAATTCGCCTGCCACAACTACGAGATATCCCGACTTTTTTCTTTCATGGTTTAATAGGTATCGTCGCGTTTAATTTGGCGATTCTACATGGTGCGGAACGTATTAGTGTTGGGTCGACGAGTTTTATTGTGAGTACTGTGCCGGTTATCGCAACGATTTTGGCCGTAGTTTTCCTTAAGGAGAGGATTACGCGCAGAAATATTTTTGGTATCATTATCAGCATGATAGGTGTCGGTATTATCTCGTTTGGAGAAGGGGATGGACTGACCTTGAATGTAGGAGCCCTCTTTGTCTTGATGGCATCATGTTTTGATAGTGTATATAATATATTTCAAAAACAGATGCTTAAAAGGTATACCTCTGTCGAGTATGTGACGTATACATTTATAGCCGGGGCCCTTTCCCTTTGTGTCTACATGCCGGATTTGATCATACAGTTGGGTGATGCTTCTCCAAGTGCCCTTATGAGTACTTTTTATCTTGGTTTTTTGGGGACTGCTGCCCCTTATGCCTTGTGGTGTTACAGTATTTCCAAGAGCAATATTTCTCGAATTGTTGTTTTTCAATATGCCATACCGATTTTGGCCACTGCCATCGGGTATGTTGTTTTAGGAGAAACTTCTCCGAGCATGGCTCTTTGGGGTGGGGTGGTTGCTCTGTTCGGAGCCATGGTTAGCAGTCTCCCATCTCGATTTATTCCGAAACATTTTGCGCATCAGCTGCCTCCTTTTTTGGATGTTCCCGAAGGAGGATACATGAAAGAGAAGTGCGTTACGCCGTGCACCATACGGCATGATGATCGTTCCGCTCCATAGCCCCTGTGGTTTTTTGCAAACGCTATTGTAAATAGTCTTCTTAAGTCGCGATTCCTTTTTGTGTTCCAGTAAGAAAGCTCAATGAGAATGTTAGAATTTTTGTTTTCGGACAGAGATTGAAAGGTTCTGATTAAGATTCTTTATATTAATCGGTTTCAAGCATCTTGAGAGCTGCATGAGCGAGAGTTTTGTGTGTTTGAGTCATCGGATGCCAGTCGTCCCACCACATATAACCGGTTGTGTTTGGATTTGAATACGTGCCATTCCAGGGTTCACGGGTGTTTGTGAACTCCTTGCTTGTAACAAGCTCGTTGAAGAGGGCGTATGTGTTCAGCAAAGGATACACTGCTGTGTCGGGGTGGTGTTTACAAAATCCATGTGGACCTAAAATGGCCATGTCGAGTTGGCTATTGATATTTTTGACGAGGTTTTGGACCGTCTTTTTGAGTGGGGCGTATTCCTTACGATATGCTGGCGCGAGGGTTATATCGGGAATATTGGAAATTAGAAAATGACTGACGCCTTTCCCCTCAAGAGTGCTCATGGCTGAGACCGTATTTGCCACGATTTCTTCCGCTTTGCCTGTCCCATCGTACACATCGTTAATGCCTATTAATATTGTGCAGAGAACATCTCTTTCAGAATTTGAGGGAGTGTATGTGTCAACTTGCCAGGCCAAACCAGACCAGTCTTCCGGACCGGAAGCATTGCCTTGACCAGATTTTGCTCCGCACCACGCGCGGTCTTCCAAAGTAGCTCCCAGCATTTGAGCGAGGTGTTCAACCCAGACCTTGCCGTTGCTGAGTCTGTTATATCCGCAGCCGTTACAATATGCATTATCTGAGAAACTGTCGCCGAATGCCAAAATATGAGTCATTAATCGTACTCCAAAGCTTGATCGTGATCATTTTGTATGACATGGTTTTTCAAAATTTAGAAGTATAAAAGGATGACTATATGTTGTTTTACAAAAATTTGAGTTTGCGGAACAAGATTCTTGTTCCAGTAGTCCTGACTGTCATTTTTGTGATGGCGGTTTCTCTTTCCGTACTTGTATCATCCGTTCGTGACATTTCTTGGAAGGCATCTAAGGCGTATGTTGAAGAGATTGCAGCTCGGTATGGTACTTCCGTGGAGAATGATCTCAAGCATACTACAGAAATAGGGCATGATCTTGCGAGTACGGTTGAAACTTTTCTTAATACTGAACCCCGTCCAGACCGCCAAGTGTTGATTGATGTTGTTATGAACTTACGGGATAACAACTCGGAGGTGGATGGAGTCTGGTTTGGTTTGAAACGGAATTTTTATGATGGTCGGAATAGTGAATTTGCTGGCCAGCCTGGTATGCAAAAAGAGGGGCGGCTGTCACCTTATGCGACCAAGGGGGGAAAGAAGCTGTCATGGATGAATGATTTCAGCGGCGAATACTTCCAGCGTCCTTTGCGTACAGGACGGGAATACCTTACAGAACCGGCGACCTATAATACTGATGGAGAGATGGTTACTCTCGTCAGTGGTTGTGTTCCCATTCGCTATAAGGGAGAAGTCGTTGGTGTAGCCGGTAGTGATCTGGTGATGAATAACCTTGCCCGTATTGTTGGAGCGATTAAACCGTTTGAAACTGGATACGCTGTTTTAATCGCAGACAATGGTGTGGTCGTTGTTCATCCCAATAAGGATTTTATCGGCAAGAATGTTACAGAGGTCGTCGACTCTGGATTTGCGGATCGGTTGATGCGTTCTATGGAATCCGGGACGGTTTTTTCAGAGGAGCTTATTGCTGCGAGTACCGGTGAATTATCTGAATTTGTTGGTGTTCCTATTGCTATAGGGAAAACTGGTCAAAATTGGGCACTTCTTGTTTCTGCTCCTGAAGCGAAAGTTTTTGCTGATGCTAATAGGCTGACCATGTTGAGTGTAGGGCTGAATATTGGTGCTATTGTTATTATTGTAGCCGTCATCTTTTTCCTTGCTGGGAGTATCGTCCGTCCTATTCTTGATGGAGTCGGGTTTGCTCAACATATCGCAGGCGGAGATCTTACAGCACGATTGAATATTCAGCAGCAGGATGAGATTGGGACTTTGGCTCGTAGTTTGAGTAGCATGGGCGATCATCTTAAAACCGTTGTCGTGAACGTGCGTAGTGCAGTGGATGACGTGACCAGTGGTTCAAATGAGCTTTCTTCTACGGCAGAATCATTGTCGCAGGGGGCTACAGAGCAGGCTGCCAATGTAGAGGAGATATCAGCCAGCATGACTCAGATGGCAGCTAATATTCGTCAGAGTGCAGAGAATGCACAGGAGACGGAGCGAATCGCCTTGTCTTCGGCAGACAGTGCTGAAAAGGGAGGGAAGGCTGTTGATCAAACTGTGCGTGCTATGCGTGAGATTGCAGATAAAATCAGTATTATTGAAGATATTGCACGTCAGACGAATTTGTTGGCGTTGAATGCAGCCATCGAAGCTGCGCGTGCGGGAGAACATGGTAAAGGCTTCGCGGTAGTGGCTGCCGAAGTTCGCAAATTGGCAGAACGCTCCGGTGTTGCTGCTGCAGAAATCAGTGAGCTTTCCTCTGGTAGTGTGGAAATTGCTGAATCTGCTGGTTTCATGCTTTCCACTATGGTGCCGGATATTCAACGTACGGCAGAGTTGGTGCAGGAAATCGCAGCTTCTACCAATGAACAGAATGTTGGAGCCGATTCAGTCAATCGTGCTATTAGTCAACTTGATCTGGTGATTCAGCAAATTGCTTCGGCCGCTGAAGAAATGTCCGCAACGTCGGAAGAATTGGCAGGGCAAGCAACGAGTCTTCAGCAAACGATGGCCTTTTTTAAGGTTTCTGATTCCAGTGATTCTCGCCGTTATGTTGGACCGAACAAAACCTGCAAGGTTGTAAAAACTCCTTACAAACAGATAGCAGTTTCAACTCATCCGGCATCGATAAATGAAGGTAATGATCCGATGGATCAGGGCTTTGAACGATTTTAATATCGCTTTTGTCCCTTTGTTGAAAAGATAATGAAAAGCCCAAGTCCGAAATTCTCGGACTTGGGCTTTTTTGATGCTATGATGATTTGTTAATTGTGCTGTTTTCGAAGCCGGACTGGATGACCAGCGTATGAACCGATGATGAAGGCTGCCAGTGAGGTCATCGTTGTTGGTACGATGGCATGGACGCCGCCCATGGCTGGTTTCATGATGGTCAGGATGATGAAGGTGGACACGCCGAATATGATGGAGGCGATAGCTCCAGTGGCGTTGGCCTTATCCCAATAAAGGCCCAGAACCATGGGGCAAAGAAAAACCGCTTCAAGACCGCCAAAGGCGAATAGATTAATCCAGACAAGAAGGTCTGGAGGTTCAATAGCGGCGACAAAGACCATAAGTCCGATGACGGCAGTACTTATGAGGCTTGCCTTTTTGAGGCTGACAATAGTCATGCGCGATGCATCGCCTTTGAGTCTGTAGTGGATATATAGGTCTTTGATGATGGCAGCAGAGACCAGAAGAAGCATCGAGTCCACAGTGGACATGATGGCCGCGAGGGGGCCTGCGATGAAGACTCCCGCCCATACCGGAGAAAGTAATTCCACGATGAGGCTTGGCATGGCCAAGTCTCCTGCCGGGAGGTCGGGGATAACAGCGCGTCCCAATGTTCCTGCGAGGTGAGCGCAGAGGATCATGAAGCCTATGAGCAGAGTGCCTATGACCATGGCGTTATGCATGGCTTTTGAGTCTTTGTAAGCCATGCATCGTTGCGTTGTTTGGGGAAGGCCGAGGATGCCTATGCCGACCAGCACCCAGAACGAAAGAGTAAAGGGTTGGGGGATGGCATCTTTGGGGCCGGTTGGGGTGATGAGACCTGGGTCAATGGCTTTGAGCGAGGATATACATTGCTCCATTCCGCCGCCTGCTTCGATGACAGCCAGCAGTACAACAACCACAGCCACAATCATAATAATGCCTTGGATGGCATCGGTCAGAACCACGGCCCGAAAGCCTCCGACAGCCGTATACAATACGACGCTGACACCGAAGAGTACGAGTCCTATAATGTATGGGTAGCCTGTCACTGTTTGAAAAAGACGGGCGCCTCCAATAAATTGTGCAAGCATGGCAGCCATGAAAAAGACGATCATGGCCACGGAGCAAAGAATAACCACGGCATCGCTGTCGTAGCGGGCGCGAAGGTAGTCCGTAATGGTCACGGATTGAGTTTTTCGAGCCATAATGGCGAAGCGTTTACCGAGAATGCCGAGCGTCAGGAAAGTGGTGGGAACCTGTATCATTGCAAGAAGTACCCAACTCAGGCCGAGGCGGTATGCCACGCCGGGGCCGCCTACAAAGCTACTGGCACTCGTGTAGCTCGCGATGATGGTCATGGCGAGTACAAAGCCGCCCATGGAACGTCCGCCAATGAAGTAGTCTTCAATGAATCCTTGCGAGGAGACAGATGATTCTGTCTTTTTACGAGCCCAGAATGCCACGGCAAAGGAGAGGGCCAAATACGCGACAACAGGTATGATTGTTGAGAGATTGGTAGGCATTTAGCGTTTCCCCTTGGAGTTGGCGTCCGTGCCCTTGTTGATGTCGATGGACGGGGCACCAGTATCAGCGTCCAGCGGCATGTCCTTGAAGTTGAAGCGAACAACGATCCAGAGGAGAATGGTGACGAGAGGATATCCGACGATACAGCTATAGAAAAACCATTCCGGCATGCCCAGTACATAGGAATAGTTGTCGGGGTTTCCGCTGCCCATGCCGTAAGCGCAGACATACCACCAGACAAAATACAAGGCGTATACGCCCAATGCGAGCAGGGCTTCCTTGTTGGCTTGTTTGAAGCGCGGGTCTTGTGATTGTTTATTCATGATGGTGTCACCTTGGAGATGAAGTGAGAAATATTCAGGCTTGTCATGAGCCTGTGAGGTAAGGTCCCTTTCGTGGTGCCGACAGTGCTGGTTTCCACTGTCGGCACCGGAAAGCCCATGTTTGAGGGGGTATGCTTGGCATGTCAATGACATAATGGAAGTCTTTTGTCATGATGCGAAACATAGTCTGGACTTACCAAGGGGGATGGGAAGGTTTTATGCTTTCTTTATGTTTTAATTCAGTAGTTTATAGTAAATGATTGATGCTAGCCGAAGCGAAACTCAACACCGAATGTCCCATTGGGATATTCCCATTTCTTGAGAATGGTTTTACCGCACAAGATGCGACAGGTGCCGCACTCCAGACAGCCCGCATAGTCAAAATGCATGGTGCCGTTGTCATCTCTTTTGTACAGACCGGCAGGGCATGCTGCTTCGAGTTTTGCGAATTCTTCATCATTAGGTGTTGCCACCAGTTCGATGTGAGGGTTCCCTTCGTCTACAAAGAATTTATTGACGCCAAGTTTGACATCTACGTTGACTGGGGTGGTCATATTGCTTTTGCTCCTTTGAAACCGTCTTTAATCAAGTTCAGGAATCCGACCTGTTTTAAATGAGGCATAATCATTTTGCGTAGGGGCATGGAGGGACCGTTGATGGTGAAGAGGTCTTTCATGATTCCAGTCACCATGTTCGGGTATTCATTGTACATGCGGGTGTTATCGAGGAACTCTGGAAGGTTCTGGTAAAGCTTCATGTCTTGCATGACGAAGCTGTTTTCAAGTTCGGTCTTGTAGGAAGAAAGACTGCTTTTGCTGAAGTCGTCCTTTTCTTTTGCAGCAATGATTGCTTTTGCCGCGGCTTCGCCTGAAGCAATGGCCAGGTCCATGCCTCGAACAGTGAAGCCTACATTGAGGCACAGGCCTGCTGCATCTCCTGCGATGAGAACGCCATCACCGACCATTTCCGGTACCATTTCATGCCCACCTTCCGGTACTACATGGGCAGAATATTCAATCTGTTTGCCGCCTTGGATAAGGGGTTTGACAGTGGGATGATTTTTAAAATCCTCCAGCATCTGGGGCACGCTTTTTCCGGCCTTTTCGATATTGTGAAGACCGAATACAAGACCAAGGGATAAGGAATCTTCATTGGTGTAGATGAAACCACCACCCATTTGGCCGTCCGAGGGGGCTCCTGCAAAGAGCCATGCGGCACCTTCGTCGTCCGAGCAACCAAAGCGGTCATTGATTTGCTGTTTGGAGAGCTGAATCACTTCTTTCACGCCCACAGCACAGTGATGGGGAGTTACCTTGGTGACCATGCCCAGTTTTTCACCCAGAATGGAGTTGACGCCGTCGGCCAGAATGACCGTGTGGGCTTCCATTTCTTCTCCTGACGCTACGACACCGCAGACTTTGCCGTCGCGAACAATGAGATCGTCCACGCGGATGCCCGGGACGATGCTGGCTCCAGCGGATTCTGCCTTGTCGGCCAGCCATTGGTCGAACTTGGAACGAAGTACGGAGTAAGAACGATTGGCTGGATCATCAGATTTGGGAGAAGCATAATCGAGTGTGGCGCTGTCATTTTCATTCATGAAGGAGATTTTTTCATGAGCGATGCAACGTTCCACCGGAGCTTCTTCTGCGAAGTTGGGGAAGATTTTTTCCAGGCTATGACCGTACAGTCTTCCGCCAGTCATGTTTTTGGCACCAGGAAAGTTGCCGCGTTCGATGACCAGCGTTTCCAAGCCGGCCTGAGCCAGCAAGTATGCACTGGTGCAACCTGCGAGGCCTGCGCCAACGATAATTACATCAAATGTGTCTTCAGACATAACGTTACCTCATATGTGGCCAAAGGGCCTTAGAGATGTTTTTGGGTTAAGTGAAGGGACTTCCTTTACTCATGTTGAGTGAAGGAGTTTTGTCTAATTTCTAATAATTTAAGCCCATTAAGGCTTTTTTATGGTGTTAATTCAGGATGGACAGTAGGTCGATCCCTTTGAGTATGTTGTATGGTACAGCCCAATAGAATATAAATATTGAGGAGATGACTACGCCTGCAGCCACGAGCCCCCAACCATATATTTTATCTCTTCTGTAATCTTCGGCAAGGGTTTCTGATACCGGTGTCAAATGGAGTTTAGTATGGAAGCGAATTTCTTCTTGTGTACGCTCCTGGCCTTTAGATCCCCAGACAGCCAGAAGGACACTAATGGCGATACCAATGTAAAATGGGTCAAGGAAATTATTGAGCGGGAGTCCGCCAAATTCCTTGAGCCATTTAGCGATCAGATAGCTGAAGAAGCCTCCAACCATCGAGTAATACGCTCCCCGTTCGGTGAGTTTGTCGCTCCAGACACTGGCGATTGCCACGACGCCCCATGAAGAAGCAATAATCGTACTGGCGAACCATGTAATTATGCGGATGGATGAGAGTTCCAAACAGGCTAAAGCCAGAGCAACCAGTCCGACAATCAAAACGACAATTCGTGTGAATTTTAGTTGAGCTTTTTCGTCTTTGAAGTCGATGTCCAGAACGTCACTGGAGATACTGAAGCTGACGACTGAAAGGAATGTTGAGGCGGAGGAAAGACCGGCTGTCATGATACCGGTTAAAAGGATGACCCCGATAAGCTGAGGCATGACTTCAAAGGCTGCCCAAATAAGGATTTTTTCTGGGCGATCTATATTGGGGTGTAAAGGAATGATACTGACTGCGATCAGATACAGATATAAAAGAAAGAACACAGTCAAGAAGGCGGAAATGGCACCGGAACGGAAAACAACATGTTCATTTTTCGCCATCATGTTACGTCCGGCTTGCCACGGGCTGACCCCAACAGCGAGCATCCAGACAATACCTATGGTGATGGCATACATGATGGTGTCCATCGGGCTGCCGGTTCCTGTATTGCCATGATAATCCAGAAGTCCAGCCGGAGTGTGGGGCGAGGTTGCAAGATTGGATATCAGGTTTTCAAGGCCGCCGCCTGCATTGAATACGAATGGGCCTGCAACGATGGTCGCGCAGAGAAAGAAAATGCACATGAGGGTGTCGGTAATAACCACGCCGCGAGAACCCGAGTATATGGTGAAAAGCGTGATGCAAAACCATGCAATGAGTAAGCAGGTGATTCTGTCATATCCAATCAAGGTTTCCATGAGCATTCCGGTGCCCTGAATGACACTGAGAAGGTATGCTGAAAGGGATATTACCGTTGTTATTCCTGCAAAGCGTCGGATTCTTTTGCTGTTGAATCGAAGCCAGAAATACGATGGCATGGTGTTGACTTCGGCCCGGCGAAGGTAACGTCCAAAAAAGAGTGGGCCGAGAACGTAACCACATGCACATAACGTATTGATCAGGATCATGGTCGTTATGTTGCCGCAGTAACAATATGCGGTATCACCCATGAAGCCATTTGTGCTCAACATGGAAGCGAACAGGGTCCCGGCGATCATGATGGTAGGAGCATTGCGACCACAGACATAGTAGTCTTCAACTGTTTTAATTTTTCGGCCAGCGTATACACCGATCAGCATGTAGGCGAGAATACAGGTGAGAACGCCAATAGTATAGATGTTCATGAGTTCACTCCGAATGGGATTTGTTTTTTTCTCGACCTTGCTTTTGGCATTCTTTCGAGAGATCCCAGTTCATGAACAATCCAACAGCAACAAGACATGTGCCTATAAAAACGGAAAAGATGATTTCGCCCATAGCTCGTCCTTATTGTCTTTTGGTCTTGCAGCTGTTGTTTGGCCCCCTGTATAATCAAATGGGTCATAACTGCAAGAGGGTTTGAGTCCTGAATTTCAGTGTTCATTCCCTCAAAAGAACACGTATGCCTTTTCTGTGTCATCGTGACATCCCATCATTTCAGAACCTTTTTCGACATAGATACTTCTGGTTCTTTGCAGGGTCTTCATTATCACCGCATAAAAAAAGCGGTGATAATGAAGACCTTTTTGTGAACGTTGCCGTTCTATCTCAATCCACGTTGAGCTTTGATTCAATTTGCTTTCGGGCCGACCTGCATCAAATTGACGCAGGCAAGGCTGTGGAGGATAAGGGTTTGGCCGATTGCAATATTGTTTATGTCTTATCGTTTTTCCCGTCGGTTTTTGGCATTCCTGAATGGCGTTCGGAATGTCAGGGGATCATAGTAAAACCTGTCAATTTTTCTGTGGAGGATGACAGGAGGGTGCCCTTTGCCATGACCCGTTTGACGACTTGAGGCTTGTCTTTATTGTGAAGAAGACATCGCGCTCTCTTTATATTTTGATATGACTTTTTTATGAATCCTGAGTGCTCCATTCGGTTGAATACAGGGCCACCATTAAGGCGGCCCTGCCGTGAACTGTTAAATTATTAACTATCCTTTGAATGCGTCCACCAAAGCCGGGACAATTGTATAAATGTCTCCGACGATACCGTAGTCGGCATACTCGAAGATGGGAGCGTTCTTGTCTTTGTTGACTGCGACGATGACCTGGGATCCGTTTGCGCCGACCATATGCTGAACTTGACCGGAAATTCCCAGTGCCATGTACAATTCAGGCTTGGGCATTACACCGGAAATGCCGATGTAACGTTCATGTTCCATCCACTTCTCGCTTTCAGCGATGGGGCGGGAGCATCCCAATTCCGCTTCGATAGATGTGCAGAGGCTCTCTGCCATCTGCATATCTTCCTGCTTGGCGATTCCGCGACCAATGGCGACAATCCGTTTGGCCTTGTTCAAGTCCACGCTGCTACCTTGTTTGGGCTCACGTTTGATGCACTTGATGGATGCCTTGGGTTCAACGAAGTCCACGGTAACGGTTTCGCCGGTCTTGGAGGAGTCGGTCTCGGTTGGCTGGAATACACCTCCACCAAAGACAACGATGGAGATTGGCGATGCGATTTTTTCGTCACCCAGAGCAAGGCCACCGTAGACCATGTGTTTGACCTGAACACCGTTGTCATCTGTGTTGATTTCGGAAGCTTCGGTCACAACTCCTGCATTGAGCTTGACGCCCAGCAGGGAAGCCAAGGCCTTGCAGCGTTTGGTGCCGGGCAGCAGGATCATGGCGGGCTTGTCATTTTCTTCGATGACCTTGGCCATGGTGTCTGCATATGTTTCCACGATGCATGCGGCGTCCATTTCACCAAGGTGGTAGACGGCGTCTGCACCATAAGAGAAAGCCTTCGATGCGTCGTCCTGAGAACCGATAACAAATGCGGAGACTTTTTCTCCTAGTTGCTTACCGCCTGCGATGGCTTCGGGCAGACGGGATTCTGTGTCACTAAATACCCATATGTTGGAAATTTTACTCATTTTCCTTCTCCCTAGTTCACGATTGTACGCAAGTGGCTGACGAATTCTGCGATCTGATCTTCGCCATCACCTTCAATGATGATGTTTTTACGTTCTTTCTTTTCGGGTGCTTTGATATCAACGATCTCCACCAGAGCCGGATTGTCTGCATGGTCGAGGTCCGCGAGGTTCATGGCTTCAACAGGCTTTTTGCCAGCACCAAGAATAGCCTTCATACCGGGGATGGTAGGGACATTTATGTCAGACGAAACAGAAATAACTGCGGGCAGGGGGATTTCCAGACTTTCCACTTCATTTTCCAAGGCGCGTTCAACAGTCAGTTTGTCGTTGTCTGCGGAAATGATTTTGCTGATACCGTTGATTGTCGGAACTTCAAGTTCTGCGCCGAGACGCATACCGACCTGCTGTGCGTAAAGGTCGCCGGAACCTTCGCCGCAAATGATCAGGTCGAAGCCGATTTTTTTTGCAACGGCGGCCATCACAGACGCGGTTTGGTGTGGCAGAGCGCCTTTGAAATCGTCTTCGATAACGGCAGCCAGTTCATCCGGGCCCCTAGACAGAATGTCCTTGCGGGCTTTGGTGTTTTCCAGTTCTTTTCCGCCAATGCTTAATGCGGTGATGCTGCTGTCGGCAACATCGGTTTTGATTTCGACCGCAGCCTCAATGGCGTTGAGGTCAAATTGACTGATTTTCGGGGTGGCCTTGCTCAGGTCAAGGGTTCCGTCTTTTTGAACAGCGATATCCTGTTCTTCAGGAACCAATTTGCAACCAACTATGATTTTCATGTCTATCCTTCCTGTTTTGATCTTTGCTGAAGAGAGGGGAAACTGCGGGTAAAACTTAGCCCGCACGGGAGGTTTCCCCCTCTCTTGTCAGCATGTCTCAACTTCTCGTACGAAGTGTTATTTCCATTCAGCCAGTGCGTAATTCAGGTACGCGATTTCAGGGTTGTCAGCATCGATGACGCGGAAGTGGATGGAGTTGTCATCCCATTTCCACATCTGAGTCTTGATGGTGCAACCCGGGTACAGGGATTTGGTGATTCTGGTTTTGAAACGAGTCAAACGTCCGGGTTCGCCGGGCATCAGGGTCTTGATGATGTGGCGGCATGCGAAACCAGCGGTGCTGACTGCGTGCAGGTTTGGCTTGGGATGGCCAAATTTCTGGGCGTATTCCCAGTCGATGTGTTGCGGGTGAAAGTCACCGTTGAGGCGGTAAATCAAGGATTGGTTCAAGGGAACCTGTTCGGAAACCTCAAAGTCGGGTTCGCGCTCGGGAATTTCAACGATGTCGCGAGGAGCTTTTTCGCCGCCCCAGCCGCCGTCGTATAGTGCGCAATCCCAGCTTTCGTTGGTGAAGAGCTTGGTGCCTTTTTCGTCGTAAGTCTCGCCAATATGCTGCGCAAGGCAACCTCGGCCTTCCCCGCGATCATACAGAGCCTTCAGCAGGACCTTGGTGGTCAGCTTGCCGGACAGTTCAGTCATAGGCTGGTGGATGTTGAGATCAAAACCCCAGTGCAGTGAACCACCCCATTCAAAACCGTAGTCGATGGTTTTGGTGACTTCACTGTCGACGATGGGCATGGCCGCAAACATGGGCAGAATCTTCATGTCTTTTTCATAGACATATTCCAGGTCGGTCTGGCCATCAGCACCAGCGCCGCAACCCAATGCAAAAATGCTGAGTTCCCTGAAGTCGTATTCACGCTCAAAGGGACCATACCACTTGCCGACCATGTCGAGTTTTAATGCCATGTTCATTCTCCTTTCAATTGTTGATTAGGTTGTAATCAGATTGTATTTATTAATCATGATTAGTTTGCTGAGTCTTTTGGGCCATTTATTCACATTTCTAATCCGACTTGACGACAGAGCTATTTAATGAGTTCTGCAGGGAGAGTCGTTTGCTATTGATTCGTTTCTAAGGATGCTTTTTTGCACTTTGCCAACGCAAGTCCGTGGAAATGTTTTTCGAATTTCAATAGACGAAGGCACCTTGAATTTCGAAATTCGAGCAGAACAGTATTTAAGCACTTCTTCCTGAGTCACCGATTCGCCTTCCTTCACGATGATGAAGGCTTTCACTGTCTCGTCGCACATGGCATCAGGGATGCCGACAACTGCAGCTTCGAGAATGAGGGGATGACTGACCAGAAGATTTTCTATTTCGGTGCTGGCAATATTTTCGCCGGATCGTTTGATGAGGTTGAGCTTTCGATCAACAAAGTAGATATATCCGTCTTTGTCGGCGTATCCCTTGTCGCCAGTTCTCAACCATCCGTCAGAAGTCAGGGTTTGAGCTGTCGCTTCCGGCTCTTCATAGTATTCTTTGAAGATCGTTTTGCCTGGAATGCCTTTGATGACAATTTCACCAATTTCGTTTGCCTGGACTTCATTGCCGTTTTTGTCCTGAATCTGTACATCATAACAGATTCCTGTCCTACCGATGGAAGGCCATTTCCTTTCGTCTCCAGGGCGATCGCCTATGATTCCAACGATGGTTTCAGTCATCCCGTAGGATGTAAAAAGGGAGACATTGAATCGTTTGACAAAGGCTTCTTTTTCTTCGTCTGAAAGAGTGAGGTAGAAGAGCACATCTCGAAGACAATGGCCTTTTTCCCATGCTTTTTGTGGTTGAAGCATGAGCGTGCGAATCATCAGCGGAATACATTCTGTGAGTGTGGCCCGGTGCAGGCATACTTGCCTCCAGAATTTGCTGGCACTGTACTTTTCCAGCATAATGAATGTTGCGCCAACAGCAAATGTAGGCATGGCCGCCGTGCATTGAAAATCAATGTGACATGCGGGCATCATGGTAAGATACCTGTCGTCACTTCCTAAGGCGACCTGCCACGACGTGTAGCGGCTTGCAAAACAGAGGTTATAGTGCGTGATAACGACACCTTTCGGGTGCGTTGTGGTTCCTGAAGTGAATATGATTTCTGCAGGATCATCGCAGCTCACGGAAATATTTTTTGTCAGAGTCGCGGGCTGTTCGCACAATTTTTTGTTGAAATTAAGCGTGTTCGCAATGTCTATTTCGTGGTCAGCACGAGCGATTAATGTGTGTTGAATGAAGATGTCGTGTTGACTTTGAATTTCTTGGTGAATTTGCAGAAATTGCTCTTCAATAATTAAAGCCTTGGGGGCACACTTTTTGAGTATGTGCACACATTCGCCATGACGATAGTGAACATTAATGGGAACCATGATGGCGCCGATCTTGGCAAGACCAAACCAGCTTGTCAGAAATTCTGGGCAATTGTGAATTTGAACAGCAACTCTGTCACCTTTAACTATGCCCAATTCAAGGAACAGGTTAGCCGCACGATTGATGTTGTCATTGAGTTCAGCATAGCTGAATTCGCTTGTGTCACCACAAACGTTTTCAAAAACCAACGCTGTTTTGGCAGCATGAACGCGGGCCAATTCATCCCACAGAGTGCCTAAATTTATATCCCCAACAATATCCACTTGTCGTATCCTTTTATCTGAATGAGTCACATTCAAAGAAGAATTATTCTGTTACGGACTGTTCAAAAACGTTTTTTTTGATGAGGTTCAAAAAGACAATCGCACTTCGTACTGAGAGGTATTCATTGCGACTGTTTTTTTTGAGATGAATGCTACTCACTCGTTCTTGAACAGTCCGTTTTATTTCAATTAAGTACTGTTTATTTAGATCTAGCTATCCAATTTGACAGTACCGTTTGCAGCAAGTTGCTTGATGTCATCGTCCGAATAGCCCAAATCTTTCAAAATCGCGGCGGTATCCATGCCGTGGGAGGGCATTCCTCGCCAGATCTTGCAAGGATTGTTTTTGAATTTAGGCATGATGTTCGGTCCTTTGATTTTTCGACCAGACATGCTGTCCCATTCGACGATGGAGTCACGGGCAATGTATTGCGGGTTGGATTCCAGTTCATCAACAGCTAATACCTTAGCGCCCGCGATTTTGATTTCCGCCAGTTCGGCCAGAGCGTCTTCAACCGTTCGTTCTGCCATGAAGGCTTCCAGCTTCTCTTCAACCTCAGGGCCGGAGGCACTTTCTCGAGAGATGAGCTGAGTGCCCGTGGGGTACTCTTCTGTATTGAGTTTGTCCGCAATGCCGAGCTTGGCGAACATCTTTTCAATTTGAGCAGCGCCGACAAGTTCCATGACCATGAAACCATCGTTGCAGATATAGGTTCCACAACCGACCCAAATAGGATCTTTTCCTCGAGTTTGACGGGGGCACATTTCGCCTCCGTTGAAGTGGTCCATCATGTAGTATTGGCCTGCGTTGAGCAGAACTTCGTACATGGCAATATCGATGCTTTCGCCCTTACCGGTTTTTTGTGCATTGTACAGGGCAGCCAAGACGGAGCTGGTGACAGCATAGCCTGCGAGGTAATCTCCCGTGTACGGGAATGCTGGCATGGGCTGTTCTACGTCTCCATTCTGGATCAGGTAACCACTGAATGCCTGCGCGATGGTGTTGTAGGCTGCCAGATTTGTGTACTTGTCATCACCGTACTGGCCGAAACCAGACAGATGCCCGATGACCAATTTGGAGTTGTGCTCCCAAAGCAGCTCGTCGGGGAGACCTCGACGAGCGAAGGCGGGACCTTTGCTTGCTTCGATCAGGACATCGGCACTTTCGACGAGTTTCAGGAAGGTTTCTTTTCCCTCGTCCGAGAAGATGTTCATGGACAGGGCATGCAGGTTGCGGCGTGACAGTTCCGGGTAATTGGGCTGTACGCGGATGGTGTCCGCGTATGCAGTGTGTTCAACCCAGATGACTTCCGCTCCCCATTCGGCCAGCATTTGGGCAGAGAAAGGGCCAGCGATCTCGATAGCCGAGAAGATGACACGGACGCCTGTCAAAGGACCGAATTTTGGGGTGTTTATTTTATTAGACATGTATCTAACCTGATTATTTTAATTTTGATTGCTTTGAATATTAGCGGTACTTTTTCAATTCTGCACGGCCAAGGGTGAGAATTTGCATTTCGTCAGAGCCGCCGGAGAGACGGTCAATGCGGAGGTCGCGCCAGAAGCGGCCCACGCGGTGACCCGTTACGCCGATACCACCGAGAACTTGCATGGAGGTGTCAATGACTTCGAAAGATGCGTTTGCGCAGAAGTATTTGCACATGGCAGAGTCTCCGGAAGTGGCAGTGCCCTGATCGGTTTTCCACGCTGTTTCAAAAAGCATATTTTTCATGCTGTTCAGCTTGATGGCCATGTGGGCGAATTTTTCCTGAATGAGCTGGGTGCGGCCGATGGCTTCACCAAACTGCACGCGCTGGTTGGCGTATTTGGCTGCATCTTCGTATGCGCACAAGGCAACGCCGTAGTTGGTGCAGGCGACCAGGAAACGTTCGTCGTCGAATTCGGCCTTGACGCGGTTGAACCCTTCGCCTTCGGTGCCGAACATGTCTTTTTCTTCCAGTTCCACATTGTCGAAGACCAGTTCGCAGCAGCTGTCCATACGCAGGCCCAGCTTGTCGAGGGGGTTCTTCTTCACGCCTTCCTTGGACATGTCAACGAACCATTCAGAGAAGATGGGCTTTTCGGATGCGGAGTCGCGAGCCATGACAACTACGTATGGGCAGTGGCCTGAGCTGGTGATGAAGCATTTCTGGCCGTTGAGGTATACCTTGCCGTCTTTGCGGGTGTATGTGGTTTTAAGGCTGCCAACATCGGAACCCGCAGAGGGCTCGGTGATAGCGGAGTTCCACATCTGCTTGCCGGTGCCGCGGTAGGCAAAAATTGTGTCGATCTGCTCTTGAGTTCCGTGACGCAGGATCGTGTTGAAACCGGGGAGCTGGTACAAAACATAGGTCGGAGCGCCGTGGCGTCCCAGTTCTTCCCAGATTGCGGTCAGGGTGACCATGTCCATGCCCATTCCACCGTGTTCTTCGGGGAGGAGCATGGTGTCGACGCCCAGATCGGCCAGCGCCTTCACCCAGCGTTCGGGATATTCGTGGTTGTTATCGCACTCAACGAAGTACTGTTCCCAGTTTTCGCTTTCCATCAGGTCGCGGACGCCCGCGACAAACAATTCTTGTTCATCTGTAAGTCTGAAATCCATGAGAGAATCTCCTCTATTTTTTCGAAGGGGGAAACTCTTGGAGCTTCCCCCTTCGGATTAATTACCAGTTGTTTGCTCGTGCATCTTTAATGAAGGAAGTAATGATCATCAGGTTCACGAAGAAGAGTAGACCACCACCCGCGATGATTGCAGTCTGGAGGGGCTTGAGGCCACCCAAAGCAAGCAGAGTTACGCCGATGATGCCGACCAGAATTGACCAGCCAACACGAACCCAAACTGGGGGTTCGCTATAACCATCAGCTTCGGTGCATGTGGACATTGCCAGCGTGTAAGAGCAGGCGTTGACTAGAGTCACGGTTGCTACGAAGCATAGTACGAAGAAGGCGACCATGGTAACGGTGCTGAACGGTAATGCTGCCCAAGTTTCAATGACTGCGCGAGGTGCGCCATATTTTGAGACAAGTTCAGGCATGTTGAGGATGCCCTGATGAATGAGGCTCATGGTGTTGCCGCTCAGGATGGTCCACATCATCCAGGTGGTAGCGGTCAGGCCGCCCACCATGCCGACGCAGACTTGACGTACGGTACGACCGCGGGAAACGCGGGCGAGGAACAAACAGGTCTGAATTCCGTAGATGACCCACCATGCCCAGTAGAAGACGGTCCAGCCCTGCGGGAAACCAGTCTCACGGATCGGATCGGTGTAGAATACCATGCGGGAGAAGTTGTTCAGCATGATTCCCACAGAGTCGGTGAAGTAATTCAGGATAAAGGTTGTGCCGCCGATGGCGAAAATCCACAGCAGTACTGCGATGGAGAGGTAGCTTCTGAAGTCAGAGGCCAGTTTGATACCCTTGGAGAGTCCGAATGCTACACAAATGGCGTTCAAGAGAATCCAAGCGGCAATGATGCATGCATCAAGTTGTAAAGTGTGCGGGATGCCAAAGAGCCACTGCATGCACTCGGTGACCAGCGGAGTGGACAGGCCGAGGCTTGTGCCCATGGCGAGGATCAGGCCGACAATGTACATGTTGTCGATGATCGTGCCGATGATGCCTTTGCAGTTTTTCTCACCGATGATTGGAGCCAGACAACCGCTGGGGCGCATGACATTAATCTTTTTGACGAACAGGAAGTAACCGAAGGCAACGGTGAAGAATCCATATCCAGCCCAGGGAAGCGGTCCCCAGTGGAATAAGCTGTAAGCCAGACCGTATTCTTTTGCGGTTGTAGAGAAAGGCTCAAAGCCGAAGGGCGGGGTGGCAACATAGCAGTATGCTTCGTAGGAACCCCAGAAGAGGACAGCAGCGGAAGTAGCAGAACCAAAGAGCAGGAAAATCCAGCTTGCGGTGCTGAACTCAGGTTCTCCTTCGCCAAGTTTGTTGTTTTTCCACGGTCCGAAAACCATCCACAGCCAGCCAACCAGCATAACAACCATGTACCATTCGAACGCCCAACCCCATGAGTTTGTGACATAGCTGAACAGCGTGTTAATGGCTTTGTTGGCCGCATCCAGATCCCTGACGGTCAGGTAGCTCAGGATTCCCACAATAGTCAGTGAAGGGAAAAAGACCTTTGGGTCTATCTTCACTTTTTTGGTTTTGTTTGGTTCCATCCGAAACACTCCACGTTATTTAGAAAAAAAAGTGTAGAGTCAGCCGACAACTGCTCTTACCCCCTGAGCGCACTCGGTGTGCTCACCTCAACTGCCTTGAACGTTTTTGGGCTCCTCATGGTGGACAGGTTATGTGATCGCCAGAGGAATATTGATCGCGTTCATTTAATTGAAGTGATTTTTGTCACAATCACGATTGTTTTGCAATCGTTTTTAAAAATAAATCATGATCATAAAATGAAAAATATGATATAATCGCGTTATTATAATAACTTAGTCTAATAAATATTTTGCTATTTCTTTCATTTTTTAGCCTAGATTATCGTTTTCTTTTGTTCTGAGTGGTTCAAGGCAGCTTGTTAAATTGTGTTTGAGCTGACTGAAGAGGGAAGGAATGGGCTGTAATTTATTTGTATGGGGGAAGCTGGAGGAGGGGGGCGTAAAAAGAAGGCCTGTAAGCTATGGGGTTATAGCTTACAGGCCTTTTTTAAAGTTCTACCTTTGTTTTGGGGAACTGATGTCTCGGTGGTGTTAGCGAAAGTATGGATTGTGTGCTTTTTCGTCTGCCACGTTGGTGGGGTTGGCGTGTCCGGGGTAAAGAATTGTTGTGTCCGGCATAGTAAATATATGGTTTTTGACTGAATTCAAAAGGGCGGTATGGTTGCCGCCAGCAAAATCTGATCGTCCAATATTCCGATAAAAAATTAGATCGCCAACAAATGCATAATTGTTGTCAATAAAGTGGAATGTCAAACTACCAGGTGAGTGCCCTGGCGTGGGAATTACTTGGCATTTTTCCCCGAGGAATTGATGTTCACCGGGTTGTATTGGAGTGAATGAAAACTCTTCGTCTAAAGGAGGAAAGCCCCAGCGTGGAGCGTCAGTGATTTCGGAATCGACCATGAAAGCGTCGTCTGCGCTGCCCAGAATTGTTGCATTGGTTTCTTTGGCAAGCTTGGCCGCTCCATAAAAATGGTCGCTATGCATATGCGTGATGAGAATATGCGTCAGTATTAAAGATTCTTGCTGTATAACGGAGATGACATTGGTCGGGTCGTCTCCAGGGTCGATGAAGATTGCCTCGCCATTTTTCGAAAGCAAGTACCCATTAGTTTGAAATGGGCTGAGAATAAATTTTTGTATTTGCATTGCTTTTTTTTCAAAGGGTATGGATTTGATAGACGGGTATGTCTGTTGAGGATCTAACCATGTACGATCTTATGTTTTAAGGAAGAACGTGACAGCTTGGTCAGGAGATTTGAATTATGAATCACTATTCAAGTTTTTCATAAAGCGTTCAAGTAGCGGTTTGGCTTTTGGTTCCATATAATGTTCCATGAGTTGAAAATAATATTTCATTGTCATTGATATGGCTTCTTCTTTTGTGAGTTCACCGTTTTGTACGTCTTGAAGAATGGTTTTGTATATGCGGAGATTCACATCGTTAAAGTCTCTCGCATTCTCAGTCGTAATGAGATTGTCCTGAATACAGTCATCAAGCATCATATAGCTACGCGAGTAAATACTGTTCAGAACATAAATTTTATTGAGAGGAGCTGGCCAATCGTCAACGATTTTCTCTGGGAAGAGGTCATAATATTGCTGGGTATACTCTTCGAGTTTTTCATCGCTATGTGTGAAAAATAACAGTTCGTAAATTTCAGGCTCGGAAAATGAATATTCTGCAAAACATTTGCAGACCAGCATGTATCTTTCAATGGAGTTTTCGGAACCTTTTAAATAGTGAGGAAGAGCAGCATTGTACTCTTCAAGGTATGTCATGGTTGCCAGAAAAACCAAGTGCTGCAAATTGTCAAAATAATTATAAAGAGTTGCACTAGTATATCCTGCAAGGTCTGCGGCCTTACGTATGGTGACAGATCCGACCCCTTCTTTCTTGATGATCTCGTTGGCGGCATCTATAAAATATTTGATAATTCGTTGTTGTTTGATCCGCGCACGGGTTTTGGAAGATTTCATAATATCCTAAGTATTTAAAGGGGAACAAAAAAACAATATAACCAGTCGTGTCAGACTGCGGTGCTATGGTATCTGAAGAGAGTTTATCGTAAGTTTGAAAAAAATCAAGATTTTTTTTTATAACAATTTCGAAAAAATGATCACTTCTGATGGTGGGCATTAATTTGAGGAATCAATAATAAATGCTTTAGGGCGTTGGGCTATTACTTTTGAAGAGGGATGACAAGTTTATGTTTAGAGGCATTACCGTGTGAAACATCGGTTTGTGGCAGATGTCGTTGACGGAAAGAGTCTAAAAAACTGATTTTCATTAAATGTTTTTCAATAGGTTATTTGGAGTGGTTGACAATAGTTAGGAAATATTAATAATCTCAATAAGTGGTACACCGTAACCTAATTTGGTATATATGTCGACACAAAAAAAAGACCAACTTGAAATCGTGTTGCGAAAGGACGTGTGCACATTGAAAAGACTGAAGATTTGGGAAGATGGCGTCTGCCTTTTTAGCTCATTTACGATGGTACATGGTATATAGTGCAAGGAGAAAATAAGGAATGTATTTGAATGATTATGACAAGTCTTTATTGAATGGAGATAGCGGAGAGGCCGCACGGATTGGGATGAGTATCCTTTCCGATCTTGGTGAAACCATGGGAGCGGAAAAAATGATTTCCATCTCCATGGTTCATGATGACAGTGCTTGGTATAGCGGACTTGCCGCTTTGGAGTTCGCTGAGCATCTTGTCGAACTGGGTGGGAAGTTTTGCGTACCGACCTCATTGAATTCGTGCTTGATGGATTTGGAAAAGTGGCAAGAGCAAAGGTTTGATCCCGAGTTGTATGCGATTCATAAACGTATTGAAAAAGCGCATACCACTCTTGGTGCTTCTGCATCCTGGACCTGTGCTCCCTATTTTGCGGGTTTTGTCCCTCGTTTTGGCGAACAGGTTGCTTGGGCAGAATCAAACGCGACGAATTATGTGAATTCCATCATCGGGGCTCGTACAGAACGGTATGCCGGATTGCTTGACCTTTGTGCTGGTTTGACTGGGCGAGTCCCATATCAAGGCTTGCATTGTCCTGAAAATCGAAAAGCAGAAGTTCTTATAAAACTTGAGGGATTCAAAGAAGACGATTTTCTCGATGACGCTATTTATGACATGCTTGGTTATGTGCATGGCGAAATCGTTGGTGATCGAATTGGAGCAATGGAAGGGCTGCCGCTGCATAGTAAAATTGATGGTTTAAAGCGTTTTTCAGCGACTTCAGCTTCATCTGGCGGTGTCGGTTTGTTTCATCTTCTTGGTTTGACGCCGGAGGCACAGACTCTTGAAATGGCTTTTCATGGTGAAAAACCCGGGGATGTCGTAATTGTTACTCCTGAGCGTCTTCGTCAATCAGAAGAGCGTATGAGTAATGCCTCACCTGATGAAATCAATATGGTTACTGTTGGTTGCCCTCATCTTTCGCATGCCGAGTGTGAAAGTTTATTAAAGACGTTCGCTGGACGAAAGGTTCATTCATCAATGGAGTTTTGGGCATTTACCAATCGTTGTAATAAACAACATATGGAAAAGAATGGAATGTACGAAGCGTTGCGACGTTGTGGTGTGAAAGTCTACACCGACGGCTGTCCTATGTCTTCGCCGTTTGATCAATGGAATTTTAAAGGGATTATGAGTAATTCCGGTAAATTCAGCACGTACTGTTTTTCGTATAGTGGAATAAAACCTGTGTACGGAAGCCTTGAGGATTGTGTTGAAACGGCCGTTGCTGGCACAATGAAGAGGAGCGTGAAGTCATGGCATTAACCACAATTGAGTGCAAAGGTATTGTCAAAGGGAAAGTCGCTGGTGAAATTTTGTTTTCTCGCAAGGCATTGAGCTTTATAGGTGGCGTTGATCCTGAAACCGGGATTATACAGGATCCACTAAGTGATCAATATGGGCAGTCCATGGCTGAAAAAATTCTTGTATTCCCTTTCGGAAAAGGCTCCAGTGGGGCAGGATTGGTATTGCTCGAACTGGCTCGGGTAGGCAAGGCTCCAAAGGCTTTGGTGAATCTTCGTACCAATACGGTTCTTTTAACAGGGCCGTTGGTTATGCGAGAGTTTTATAAAAAGGAAATGCCCGTAGTCTGCATTGATGAGACGGGGATGGAGATGCTGAGTCAAGCGAAAGAGGCCACGGTCAACAGCACTGCTGGTGAGATTAGCTTCGTAGCCTGATATGTCTATTCACTGCGGTCAAGATGTTCATCTTGGCCGCAGTCTCATTCTTTTTTCGCCCAATACAGATTTATTGAGAGTTTCTAATCCTGATTGGTGAGTCTTTTTATTTCTTTACGCACAGTCTCACAAATAAATTGGAGTTCCTTGCGTTCCAAGTCTGGATAAATAGGTAATCTGATTAATCGCCATGGAGCGTCATCGGTAACATCCATTGCAGATCCGGTTTGCCCGAATTTTATGCCTGCTTCTGTGGCGTGTAATGGAATATAATGAAATACTGCATTAATACCTGCGTTCTTCAGAGCCTTGAGCATCGCTTGTTGGATTTGAGGGGTACGCGTGAGTATGTAATACATATGCGCATTATGCAGGCAGCCTTCAGGATGCCGAGTTAACGAAACGAGTCCCTGTTTTTCCAGAGGGCGTATAACTTTGTCATAGTGGTTCCATATCTCTATACGTTTGCTGTTTATTTCGTCGATCTTTTCGAGTTGACCATAAAGAAACGCAGCGACCAATTCACTTGGTAGATATGAAGAACCAAGGTCGACCCATGTATATTTATCTATTTCTCCACGGAAAAATTTTGAACGGTTTGTTCCTTTTTCGCGGATAATTTCAGCACGCTCATGGAAAGCTGGGTTGTTTATCGCAAGGGCTCCGCCTTCCCCTGAAACGATGTTTTTCGTTTCGTGGAAACTGATGGCGGCCAAATCTCCTAATGTGCCTAGTTTGCGTCCTTTATATGAACTTCCCAATCCTTGTGCAGCGTCTTCAATAACAAGAAGATCGTGTTTGGCGGCGATGTCGAGAATGGTGTCCATTTCGCATGCTACGCCAGCATAATGCACGGGAACAATAGCTTTTGTTTTAGGGGTGATCGCAGCTTCTATAAGGGATTCGTCAATGTTCAACGTGTCAGGTCGTATGTCGATAAAAACAGGTACAGCACCTCGCAGTACAAATGCGTTGGCCGTGGAAACAAAAGTATATGAAGGCATTATGACTTCGTCACCTGGCTGAACATCGGCAAGGATGGCAGCCATTTCCAAGGCCGCTGTACAAGAATGTGTCAACAGAACTTTTGGTGAGCCAAGATATTGCTCAAGGATTTGAGAGCATTTGTGTGTATAAGGTCCATCACCGGCAAGTTTTCCGTTTGTCAGCGAGTCTTTTATGTAATCCAGTTCACTACCGATTTGATGGGGGAAATTGAATCGAATACCCATAGGTTACCTGTTTGAAATTAAATATTGAAAACGATGACTCCCGCCACGATCAAAAGCATGGCGGAGATTTTTTGTTTAGTCATCTGTTCTTTCAGAAAGCATTTTGCCATCAATATGACGAGAACATATGTCAATCCGGTAGCCATGTACACGGTACTAAGAGACAAAGTCTTCAAGGCAAGACAGCTCATGAGCGGAGCGATACAAAAGAGTAGCAAGGCTGTAGCGAGCCAAATTTTGTGACGTTTGGTTATGGCATATTTAAAGATGATCTGCGCAAAAGCCGTGGCGACGATGGCACATAATAGATAAATGGGAGCCATTATTTACCCGTGTCTGATAATTTACGTTTGATTACAGCGGGGATACCTGCCGCGATGACGTGAGAAGGAATGTCTTTTGTTACAACACTTCCTGCTGCGATAACACTTCCTTCGCCGATCGTGACTCCGGCCAATACAATTGCGTTTGCACCGATCCATACATTATCTTTGATAACGATGTCGCCTCCTGCATGGTGCATGTTTCCGGATTCAAGTTCATGGCCTGAACCGTGAATTTTGACATGAGGTGCCAACCGGACTTTTGAACCTATGAGAACTTTTGATTTGCTGAAGTAGTCATTATATATTTCGACTCCGCGGTTTAGTACGACGGAGTCTCCCATTGTTACAAGCCATGGATATTTAATGTAAATATTGTGATCGAAAAAAACATGTTTGCCACACTTCTTTAATAAGGGCCTGAAGCATAAGACTCTGAGTATGCCAGGTAGGAAGTTGACGACAGTATGGAAGAGGAATGCGAGATACACATATAATGAATTGGTAATGCTTTTTAAAAAGTGGTCTTTGTAGAGTCGCTGATTAATTTTATTCATTAGGAGATCCTTCGGCCCTCGTTATCACGATAATTCCTGCCACAATAAGCGTGACACCGGCGATTTTAAAAAGAGTTATTTCTTCTCCATAAAAGAAGTAACTGACGGCCAAAATGAGGGGGAAGAAAATACTACTCAATGGGTATGCGTAACTTATGCTGTAACGTTTATAAATACATCCCCAGACGATCATTCTCCCAAAGTTACAAAGAAGAACTAGACAAAATAAAAAGCCGATGAGCAACATCGACTCAGTGGTAAGGGTTGAGGTGAATTTGAGCAGGATTGCGCTCAGAATACCAAACATGGTGGCTATGAAAACCAAGAGTATTGGTAGAAGATTCAAAAAGAGCTCCAATGTTCCCGCCAACATGTTATGGGACGGTCTAAAAATGCTTCCAATCGAGATAGGGAGTCTTTGAAGCCTGCTGCGAGGTTCTGCATTGTTGCCTTATCTGGTAAGCACTTATTTGTGTTGTCAGATGAATTTATTATATCATTTGATGTCGCTGGTTTTACAGTTGAGTCCACACCCAACCATAAATAAAGATCTTGGATTTTATGAATATTTCCCGTTAATTCCTCCAAGATCGTTACATTAACATTCTTTTTACCGAAGATGTCTACATACGGTGAAATATAATTCATATATTCCCCTCTTGTCCGATAGGCAAAAGGGTTGACGGACGTGGTGTACTTGGCGTCCTTCAGACGTGTCGGTTCAAGGTCAAGAGCTTCTTCAAAGGTCAATGTTTCTAACTCATTTTGGGTGCTAAATTTGTAGTTGGACCACGCTCTTAGTATAGGGTTCCGAATGATAACCAGAATTTTCGCTTTTGGATAAAAAGAGTGAATCTTTTGGGCGGTGGTTGCTGATTCCAAGTATGAAGAACTCTTTTCTCCGCAATATAAGGTTTGGGATGGGACATCGGAGAAGTACTGTTTCTCGTATGCAATCTTGCCTTTTTCTATTCTTTTTGTATCGAGAAAAAATTTGGGTTCAGGCCGGATAGGTTTAGCCATGTAGATTTGGTGATGATTGTCAAAGAGCTTGTATAAATAGGTTGATCCAGAGCGCTGGGCGCCAACTATGAACAGTTGATTCATTTTTTGCCTACAATCTTGGTGATGATATAACTTTGGGAAGAGTGAGTCTCGCGAAGTAGTCGAATGATGTACTCACCTATGATGCTAAGTAATGTGATGGTAATGGTGCTAAAAAAAGATAGGAGAACTATTAACGTTGGCCAGCCCGGCACACCAGAACCGCTGGAGATGGCATTAATTAAGTAAAAAAGGCCCAGACAGAAGATTATGATGGATGCTATGAAACCGAATCCTGCTGCGTAGCGTAACGGGATTGTGGAATGACTAAAGAGTATGGTCATTACCAGTCTTGCCAACTTAACGAGGTTGTAATTGCTGGTTCCATATTCACGGGCATTGTGCTTGACAAGGACATTGCATCTATTGACGGAGTATAAAAGGACAAGCCCTGGAATGTATGGGGTGACAGATGTATCTTCACACACACGGTCAACAACATCTCGTCGAATTATTCTGAAATTGCTAAGGATGAGATTGTCTTTGACACGAAAGACTTTACGAATAATGTGCCCTATGGTTTTGCTGCCCAGAGAACGGAACAAGGAGTGCTCTTTTTTCTCAAATTTGCCGATAACCAAATCATATCCCTGTTCGATGGTCTCGATCAGTTTGATGATTTCTTCAGGGGGATTTTGCAGATCGTCATCCATAGTAATGAGGTAGTCCCCGCATGAGGCACGAAAACCGCACAGGTTGGCATTGTGCTGCCCATAGTTCTTCAACAGATTAATCGCGATGACTTCTTCATGTTTTTGTGCCAGCTCGGAAATAACATCCCAACTGCTATCGGGGCTTCCGTCATTCACGAGAATTATTTCGAATGAAAAATCGTGTTTTAAAAAAAAGGCACGAACTCGTTCTACCGTGAGAGAAACGACCTTGGCACTGTTGTATACAGGAATAACTACACTGAATTTTTTGTTTTTCATGTCAATTATGTGTGGGCATACATTTTATAAGTCGTTTATATGCTTCATATTGAAAGTACTGGGATTTTTTTTGTGCCGTTATGCCGTATGATATCGCTTTTCTCAATATGTTTGTTTGTGTTTTTGTAGCCTAATAAAACGTTTGAGAAGCGACCTGATGATTTGAGCAATTATGTCCCATTTGCTTGAACGGCCTTGGTAATTGTGTGGCAACTTTGCAGGCAAGTCAATGTTCAACTGTCTTGTCGAGATATTGGTTTGCACAAATGAAATGTGCGTACCCCTTGAAAACCTAGGGGAGGCGGACGTCCTTTTTTGTTAGTCTATCTTCTTTTGTTTTAAGGATAATAATGAATTGAGCGTCATTACTAATGTTTGCCTTTTTCAGCAGGAACGTGAGGCGTTGACGTTTTGCGAAATTATATAGATACTTTTTGGTCGTTTAAATTTTAATGCACTTTTCTTGTTATCTGAAAGTGTTCTTTTTTTTGAATAAAAGGAAATTATGAATAAATATAAGTGGATTAGTCTTGTTGTCGGGATCGTGTCTTTGACTCCACTCTTGATTAATACAACTTTTATGTGGGACGGGCTTTGGGGGGAAATGGCGTTTTATTTACAAGATCCATTTTACATAAAACCATATTTAGGGACTCAATTTGTAAAATATTACCTCTCATTTGCTCTTAATGAAATTTCTCTTTTCACGGGTGTGAATCCCAAAGTCTTTGTCAATCTGATTACGGTTGTCTCTGTATGCGGGATAGCTTTAGAAACGTTCAAGCTTTTGAGAAAACGTTTCGGATTCGATGAATCTTATGCATATTTTGGAGCTTGGATAATTCTTGCTTTTCCTGTTTGGCATTCATTAGCTGCTGGGATCACCTTCTTATCAATTCTTTGTGTTTGGTTTTTTATGATTGCCGTCAATTTGTGGCGGGATAAACCGCTCCTTGCGTTTGTCTTTTTTGCTATTTCTCTGCAATTTTTTTCAATATTCGCTTTTGCTGTCGGCTTCGCCGGTGCAGAGTTCATGATGACTGTGAATAAAGAAAATGTTTGGCGGAAGCTATTGAAGACAGCATCTTTTTGTCTCTTTCTTGTGTGTGTCTTTATCCCAATTTATATGTTTGGCAACATTCATCAAGGCGGCAACTACAACACGTTTAACGTTGAAAGGTTGACTGAATTCTTAGGTTTTGGCCTGTTTGCCGTTGTTCTATTAGGGATGATGTTTGTGGGGAGGAAGTTCCTTCCAGGCGAAGACAAGAAAGAACATTTTACACGATGTGTGCTGGCCTTCCTCGTCTTGGCTTTCTTTTCTGGACTTGCTTATTGGGCTGTCGGACGCCCTCTACGATTTTTCGCTTTCGGTAGCTTCACTTCTCGATTCACCTATTTGACGAGTATTCCTTGCGCCCTTGGCTTAGTCATCATCGGGCAATATTTTTCATCTCGTTGGCCCGAAAAAACGCGAGTTATTGTGGCTGGGGTGCTTATTGCTGCCTTTCTTGTTCTACAGCATCAAGGGCATAGTCATAAGGTCGCTGCCGTGGTTTTCAAAGAGGCACTTACAGAGTCATTTTCGCAAGTTGAAGCCCCTTCTTCAGGTTATGTTGCAGTTAAAGCTGTTGGGTATGAAGGGCCTCGTCATGTCCATAATTATGCAATAAACATGTGCCTTTATAAGGCATACGGGAAGCTTGAATGGATGGCGAATGGTTTTTGGCGCCGTAAAATGAAATTGGATAAGGGTACTCTTGAAGACTTGTACAATGTGGACAAAAAAGAGCGCAAAATGTTGTTTGCCAAGGACGCTACAGGCGATAATTATACGAGGTATGAATTTAAGTTGACTGATTTCCATCAGGAAGGCCGTTTTTGGTATTGGTGGTATTTCCTCACATCTGATTATTCGGCGTTTCAACCAACCTTAACTCGAGTCGAGTAATAGAATTTTGAGGACACCGTCGTGATTGGGCATATGATTATGTCGACGTTTTAGATAGTTGACATTAGTCGGTTGTGAAAAAATTGTGGCTTTCACATGAAGAAGGAAAGTCTGTTTGGGCTTTCCTTCTTTTTTTGACTTATATGGGAAGTCATATTGAGTGTGAGTATCGTCAAGGTAAATTGTGTGAATACGAGTGAAAAATGAAAGTTTTTTTTGAAACATCGAGTATTGTTTGCTGATTTGTTGAATCTTTTTGTTTGAAAAGACTAGACATCTTGAAGGTGGCGGGTCACATCATATTTATTCATATAGCATTGAACATACTGCTTTCGGGAACTCCACATGACGCTGCGTAGAAATGGAACACATCTGGCTTCGGTTCGTTTTATTCTTTTGACTGCAGCTGTGTTGTTCATTCTTTTCGGGTGTACTCCGCAAGAGTCGGCTCCGCGGGCTTTCGGTGGTGCCATCGATCTTTCTTCATGGGATTTTGACAGCAATGGTCCTGTGCGTCTTTTTGGGGAGTGGAAGTTTTTGTGGTGTGGGCAGAACGGAGACCTTTGTTCGACACGAACGAATGGCTTTGAGAAAAGTGATCGTTTTCATGTACCTGGCCTGTGGGAGGGAGAAACTTTCCAAGGGCGCGTATTGAGCCCGAAGGGTAACGGGATTTATCGTCTTCGTATTAATATGCCCAACGATCACCCGGAGCAGATGGCTGTTCTGGTTGCTGGAGCCATGTCGGTTTGTGAGGTCTGGATTAACGGGACAAAGGTCGCGGCGAGCGGCACCGTCGGAAAGAGTCTCAAGTCCGAAATCCCCATGCGACATTATGTGATTGCAGAATGCCCAGCATCGGGGCGAGTCATGGAGATCGAACTTCGCGTTTCCAATTATCATAATGTGCAGGGCGGTCTGAATAACGATATACTTCTCGGCACTTCTCACCAAATTCTTGATTTTTATACTTTGCCAAGACTTCTCGGTGCATGCATGGCAAGCGCAGTTTGTTGTCTGAGTGTTTTGTATATTGCCCTTTTTTATATGCGTCGGTCTGGCAGAGAGTATCTTTATTTTGGATTGTTTTGTTTATTCTGGTGCGTTGCGATCATTTTTAGCCCTTCATCCGGGTTCTTGGCGACCATACTGATTCCGTCTCTTTCATGGGAGTGGTATATCAATTGTTCAGTGTTGCCGTACGGGGTGATCGCCCCATTGATGTTGATGTTTTATCATCGACTATTCCCCAAGAAATATGGCTGGATCATGGAGCGTGTATATTGGACCATAGGCCTGCTCTATGTTGCTTATATTCTCATGACGCCTCCCAATGCGTATGATGTCGTTTTGTTTTCATGTTTTTTGATCAGTAGTTTTGTATTGGTTTATATGTTTTGCTGTTTCGCTGTAGATCTCTTTCGTGGTGAAAAGGGAATCGGAATACTTGTTGTCGGCTATATCGCCCTAGCGTTTGCGGAATTGGTTGATCTGCTTTTTGATTTGCACATTATTAATTCAGCCTTACTCCGTCCTCTTGGGGTTTTTGTTTTTATCTTTTCTTATGCCTTTTATCTGGTGTTTCGTTTTTCCAATGCGTTTGCCCGAACGGAGGCACTTTCCGAAGAATTGGAAGCGACCAACGTTCGTCTGGTGCAATTGGACCGATTAAAGGATGAATTTCTTGCTAACACTACGCATGAATTGAAAACGCCATTGGCTGGGATGGTCGGTATCGCCGACTCCCTCCTTGCCGGAGGTGGTAGGGAATTGTCCGATGCGGCAACCAGAGATTTGAAGGTTATTGTTCATAGCGGTAAACGGCTTTCAAAGCTTATTAATGATGTACTTGATCTTTCTCGGTTGAAGCATCGTGATGTAGTTTTGCGGGTCGAATCTGTCCAGCCGTATGTGGTTGCTCGACGAGTACTTGCATTGAGTGAAGCTTTGAAACGTAATGATGACATGTTATTGATCAATTGCATCCCGATGGATTTCCCCGCAGTAAAAGCAGATTCTGATCGTTTTGAACAAATTTTGTTTAACTTGGTTGGAAATAGTCTTAAATTTACCGAAGCTGGTCATATAATTGTTTCAGCGGAGCAGCATGAGGGCTTTGCAGAAATCGTCGTCACTGATACCGGTGTGGGTATCTCTACCGAGGATCAAAAATGGATATTCGATGCATATGCCCAAGGAAGCGAATCTCGTTCCGGGGGGGCAGGGCTTGGACTTTCAATTGCCGGGCATCTCGTGGAACTGCATGGAGGGGCTCTTACAGTTGTCTCTGAAGAGGGGATGGGAAGCTCCTTTCGTTTCTCCCTGCCTTTGGCAGATACCTTTTTACTGAGCATGCCGCCCGGTTCGGTGCCTCTAGTGCCGAAGCCCTTTCATTCTGATGATTCTTTCATGGAAGGAATGAGTTTGCCTGTTCCTGTGACGGAAGAATCTTTACAGAGTCATACAACGTCTTCAGACGGAGCTTATAAAGTTTTGGTGGTGGATGATGAGCCGGTCAATTTGCAGGTTGTCGCATCCATTTTAAATCTTGCCGAGATATCTTTTCGCACGGCCGAAAGCGGTCCCATTGCGTTAAAGATGATTGAAGACGGTAACGTGCCGGATGTGGTGCTGCTGGATGTTATGATGCCGATTATGGACGGGTATGCGGTATGCCGGGAATTGCGAAAGAAATATCCGGCTTCTATTTTACCTATAGTTTTGCTGACTGTGAAAAATCGGATTGAAGATGTCGTCAAAGGCTTTGCAGCCGGTGCGAATGACTATCTTACGAAACCGTTTTCTCGAGAAGAGTTGGGAGCGCGTGTTGCCACGCAACTCAAGTTGAAAAAAGCCTATGTTGCATTGGAAGAGAATGCGAAATTGAAGCGTGAAGTTGAACTTCGACGAAAAACGGAAAGTAGGCTTCGGGTTGTGCAAGCGAGGTTGGCTAAGATTTTGGATTCTTTGGAGGATGCCATTGTCGGTGTGAATTTAAGTAACGAGATAACTTTTTGTAATCACCCCTTTGAAGAGCTTACCGGGAATGTTGCCGACACCTTGCTCGGTCAACCTCTTGCTTCATTGCTGGTTAATGACGAAGCGCAACAGAGTGTGGCCTTGCTTGATTCTGCGCACTTTGAATCGGTGTCGTCGGACATGCCGGATTTGTTCGACGATGTCCTGTTATCCGTTAGCAAAGGTCGTGAACTCAAGGTCTCCTTTTGGGTGACAGGGTTGGAAGTTGAAGAAGAGTCGTTGCGTTTGATGATTGTTCGACCGGCTGGTTCCATGAATATGGATCATGCTTCATCTATTTATACACAATTGCAGAGTGCGTTGAATTTAAACCGGCAACGATCTGTGAATTTGGAGGATGTCATCCTTTCTCTTGAATCGGGTGATGTGAAAAATCAGCAGGCGGTTTTGGATGATTTGAAATCTTTGGACCAGTTGCTTGAAGGAATGAGTTCGCGAGTGTCGTTTGATACGGTTGACAACAAGCGTTCTTTGGCCGTCACAATTATGAGGTTGGCTATTGACTGTTGGATCGAGTCAACTGGCACCACCAAGGCCGACATGGCCGAACAATCTGGCTTGTGGAATGTTTATATGGAGAGAGACGGATATTTTAGAACGCAGACTTTGGATAAATATCTTGATGAAACAACCCTACCTAAGAGACCTCGTTGGAAAAAGGTCCTTGTAACAGCCGAGTTTGTTCTCGCCAATTGTTTCGATGATTCGTTGCTTCGTCAGAAATTGAAGGGGGCTGTGGATCTGTTTAAAGGATGAAGGAGTATGGTTTAAATTTGATTTTTGGTGAGGTGAGTGTCCAGAATAATAAGGCTGAGAAGATAAATCTTCTCAGCCTTTTTTGTGCCTGTGGGGCGTGTATTATTTTTTGTCCTTTTTCATGTTCTTTATGCGTTGGGAGACGCCTCGCCAACGTTCTTTTTCGATACGGTCTGCACTTTTGGTGCGGCGTGTCGAAATGTAGTCCATTTCACTTTGCATCTTGCGGAAGCTTGCCAGTCTCTCTGGCAGAAGTGTGCCTGTTTTGACGGCATGCAGGACTGCACAATCCGGTTCTTGTTGATGCGAGCAGTTGGCAAAGCGGCACATTGTAGCCAACTCTTCTATGTCGGCAAATGTGTTTTCTATGCCACTGCCTTCTTCGTGGAATGCTATTTCGCGAATGCCGGGGTTGTCCATAAGCAATCCACCTTGCGGCATACGGATAATTTCTCGCACTGTCGTTGTATGGCGGCCTTTGCCGACGCTATTACTGACTGCGCCGGTGGCCTGAATGTCGCTGCCGTGCAGCATATTCGCCAAGGTGGATTTCCCTGCACCGGACGAACCTATCATGGCTACTGTTTGACCTTGTTTGAGGTAGCATTCCAGTTCGGCCTTACCTCTTCCATCTTCCATGGATGTCAACACTACGGGTACGCCGAAAGCAATGCTTTCAACGTCTTGTTGAAACGATTCCGGGTTTTCATGGAGGTCAGCTTTCGTCAGCACCACGACCGGGGGAAGTCCATAGTTGTGGACCAGCGTCAGGTAGCGCTCCAGCCGCCTTGTGTTGAAGTCCCGGTCCAGCCCACAGACGATGAAGACTGTGTCAAGGTTGGCGGCAATCGGTTGTTCGCGTTTTGCGGTTCTTGTCCGGTGGCCACGAGAGCCTGCTTCGCCACGGGATAGAATATTCTTGCGGGGGATGACGCCGGTAATGATGGTGTCGTCAACCAATATCCAGTCCCCCGTAATGGGGTAATCCCGGTCTTTTGAGTGCAGCAGCCTGCCCGCAACGGAACACAGGCGTTCGTGGTGGCCGTCTGTCACTAGAAATTGTCCACGCTGTACGCTTATTACACGGGCAATGTGACTGTTTCCCCTATCCATGTCCGCCAGTTGACGGTCAAAGTATGTATTCCATCCCAATTTGCCGAGCTGTGTCGGATCGAAGGATTTATTTGATTGTAATTCGTTATGATCTGTCATGTGTCATCACCATTTTATTGTAGCGGCTTGTGAGTTCAGCCGTGATTCATAGTCATAAAACCCATGACGCAAGGTCAAAGGTTTTGGAAGTATAACCAATGATGAATGTGTTGCAACAAAGCGAGGGCAAAATAAATGAGTGGTTTCGGAAGAAACACACATCAAACTGGCCTGTGAGACCTGATTACACGCCACAATGGCCTGTGGATGAAAAACAGTTTAAGCCTGTTGATTGCCTTGCTCTTTGGCAACTTCAGACACAAGATCCATAAAACGAATGATCATCAACTCTCCTTGATTCAGTCTTATGAAATTCCTCTGCCTGATCAGGTGACAGGTGTCAATTGTTGGAGATATACAAGAAAGGCTTGAAAGATATTCTTTTCAAGCCTTTCTTGTGGTTTTTAGTTATTTACTATTTTTGCTGACGTCTTCGTAAGCAGGCTTGACACCCCACAAGGGGATAATGTGTTGCTTTTTCCCATCCAGCGGGAGTTTGTCAAAGTATATGACCTTATAGTCTTGGTTGATGTAGGTCCGGTAGTACAATGCCTTTCTGCTCAGGTCATAAACGGTTGTCCATTGCGTATAGTCGTAGCCGCGTTTCCCTTCTGAATCAACGGATGATGTGATCCCCCTGGGAATGGAGAAGTTGGCGATCAGGTTCATGCCCAAGGTGACAGCGCCGTCCGCGTCAGCAGGCTGAATAGCGGTGTTTGCAAAAAAGGCTGCTCTGACAAAGCGAGAGGGAGGGGTCATGTCTCCCGGCAATCCGAGAAGGCCGGTTCCTTCACCCAAGGGGCGCACGGTATACTCTCCGAGTTTGAATTGCTCAACATTTGCGGGGTGTAAGTTGATGTAATTGCGCAAGTTGTCGAGATGCCAACCAAAATATGGAGCATTGGTGACAACGCCTACAGGATTGTCAGAGAATTGAATTTTGCCACCTATGGATTCGATGACGATTGCCTTACCGGTCTTGTCCATCACATACCAATGGGCAAGGGGAGTGGTGTGCATGGCTTCAAGAGCCACGCCGGTCAGCTTTTGTTTGGAAAGACCTTTCTTTACTTCTGCAACGGTCGTGAAATTGCTGAGAACCCATGCGCACATATCTAATTGGGAAATCGCTTTAGGGTAATCAGTTGGCTTGACCTTGGGGAAATCGGTTTCTCCGGTTGTCATCCAAAACCCGGCGACATACAGGCTTTTTTCGTTCATGCCTTCAAGGGGGCGATTTAACCCAAAAGCATTGGGGCCGACAAAGGCGTATTTGTTGGTCCATTGCAGGCCATCTTTGCCCTCAGGAGCAGAGGCGGTCCATGTCATGCCGCGCGGGACAACCATGATGTCGGATTTTGAAGGAAAACCGAATTCAAGCGAACGGCCAAAAGCAACAGAACCGTCCTTGGCGATAACGCGCATTCCAGTGCAGGCCTGTGATGCGTGCGGGTATGCGAGCAATAAGGCTACGAACAGGAGCAGGGTACCCTTGAAACGTGAATGCGACATGTGGTCCTTCCTTGATGAAGGTTGGTTGGTGTTTTCGAAGTGTCAGCCTGTGTCTTTTTTGATCCATGTATTTCTTGTCCGATATCATTTAGTTTTGAATAATTCCATCCCAACAGGGATTGTCTTTCGTTTGCGATGTGCTCAAATCAATCCTTTTTACGGGCTGACTGGCTTGTGGTCTGGGATGGTTCGGTGGTAATTGGACCGAACTGTACGCCATGGCGGCGGGAGCCCCCTTTTGGCCAAGACATTATAGGATAAGATTATGACACCAGCGATTGATAAGGCGAAGAAAGCCGGTATTACTTTCTTTGTTCACGAATATGAGCATGACTCAACTGCCGAATCATATGGCATGGAAGCGGCTCAAAAATTGATGATTACCCCTGAAAGAGTTTTCAAGACCCTTGTTGTCGGGAGCAGTGCGAAAGATTTGACCGTGGCAGTTCTGCCTGTTTCAAAACAGTTGGACATGAAGCTGTTGGCCAAGGCCATCGGGGTGAAGAAAGTGGGGATGGCAGATGTCGGAGTGGTCGAGCGTGTGACCGGTTATGTTGTCGGCGGTGTGAGCCCTCTAGGACAGAAAAAGCAGCTAAAGACAATTATTGATGCCTCGGCGGAAGAGTACGAAACCATCTTTGTGAGTGGTGGGCGCAGGGGAGTGGATATCGAACTTTCTCCACAGGATCTTGGGGCTTTGACCCGTGCTTCATTTGCTTCGGTTGCAAAATAATTTTTAAATTGAGTGTTATTGCTCAATTTTGAGATCGACCAAAAATGGCATGGTCAACTGCACCATGGTGCTCCATTCCGTGTGCTCTGGAACAGGCGAAGCAATTGTGAACTCGCCGTTGAATATCTGTACGACGCGTTTTGCTTTGGCGAGGCCGAGACCGGAACCGTGCGGTTTGGTCGAGAAGAAAGGTTCCATGACATGATTGAAAATTTCTGGGTCAATACCACTGCCTGAGTCGTAGATTGTGAGCACATAACATTTCTCGCTGGGGAGTTCGAATTTGTTGGCGCATTCTTTTGTTGTCTTCCATTCACCGATAATTTCGATGGAAATGGTGTCGGAGTCTCTTGCTTCCAATGCATTAGTCAGGATTTCATAGAGTGCTTTGCCCATGAGGCCTTCGTCCATGGGCAGAGAAACCGGTGCGATATTGATACGCCAATTGACGGATTCGAGTGGAGTTTTCACACTCTCAATGGCTGCCAAACGGGATTTTTCAATGAGTGTTTCTAGGTCAAAAAGAGTCGTTTGTGTGGGGATAATGTCAATGTAATCCCTGACTGAGACAACCAGTTGTTCCAGATCGTGGCAACAGTCCATGATTGTTCCGAGATGTTCAACCATGCTTTGATCTTCTGGAATTTTCCGTTTCAGCAGGTTGGCATTGCCTCCGATACCAATGAGCGGGTTGCGAATCTGGTGGGCTATGGAATCTGCAAGTTGCCTGAGTGATTCCTCTCTTTCAGAGTCAATTCGTCGGGTCCGTCTGGCCCTTTCAATCCTGCGTTCCATGCGTTTTTTGAGGAAGTGTGCCTGAATGAGGAGTATGCCGGCCGCAGCCGCGAGGCTTGCCAGGAAGGCGATGAGGCTTTTTCGCAGACTGTTGTCCACCATGTCGGACCATGGGACGAGGACAATGAGTTCCCATCGTTTGCCGAGGACCCGTTGTTCATTGAGCAGATATCGTGTCTGGTTGATTTCGATCCATTGATTGCCCAGACTTGTCCCGGTGGAAACATTAAGTGGGGCAAGGGGAGCCCCCTTATACAGACGTCCCTTGCGAGCTGCTTTCAGGAGTCCTTTCGGTAATGGGGCAAGCGTCTTGTTGATCCAGTCTTCCCGACTTGAAAGGACAATGACGCCATTTGGGTCTTTTGCCATGACAATGTTGTTCGTGGCTTTCCATGCGTTTTGAAGTTCCGAAAGTTCAAACTTAACCACTGCAACTCCCACTATTTCGGAATTAAGCGTGATGGGGTGGGAGAGATAGTAACCGGGAATGCCACTTGTAGCACCGATGGCGTACATGGCCCCTTCTCGGCCATCCATGGCTCGTTGAAAATACGGTCGGAATCCATAGTTTTTGCCAACGAAACTGTCTGGTTCATCATAATTGCTTGACGCGATCGTGTTACCTTCTTTGTCCATGATGTAAACGACAGCCGCGCCTGACCGCACTTGAATGGCCTTGATCAATATCCCTGTTTTGATGTGGTCAGCACGGTTTTCGAAAAGTCTCAGAATCGTTCTGTTTTTGGAGACAGTAAAAGGCAAATGCTTATATTTGTTAATTTTATCAAGAAAAATATTTTGCGATGCTTCAAGTTGTATTTTGGAATTATTCCACGCGGTATCGACCTGCTGGTTCATGGATATGAAATAGGTGCCCAGAACGACGATAAGTATTGTTATGAGACAAATTATGACCAAAGCGAGACGTTTCATACCCTCAACTCCTCCTTCGGAAGCCTGTCCTTCGGGTGGCAGAAAGACCGAAAAGAGTTCGATTTTCTTTGAGCATACAGGATATTTTCGGGAGTGCAACGGAACAATCAAGGCGTGGATGATTGTTTGTGTTGCTTCAAGGGAGTTTTAGTGTGCCTTCTATAAAAGAAATGTTTGGGAATGTTGTCTTTCAAGTCTTTTAAAAACAGCCATGCTCCATGGTTGTATTGGTAAAGCTTTGTTTAATATTATGTAAAAATAGACTTTTCTTTTGTACCGAGGAGTGTTACGCTATCTTGACATATGGAAACGGATACCATAGCTACAAAAATTCGCAAGCGGTTTTCAGTGCTGCTTCTTGCTTGAATTCGTGGGCCTGTTGAAACATACGAGCGTCCTCTGAGAATAAGGCAGAGTTGAGTTGAGAATGGCAGATTATTGGTTGGCTGTTGATTTTATGATTTTTGTTTGATCTTTCACCAGTCCTCGTCAGAGCGATCCAGTGTTTTTTCAAAGACTGGATTCATGCCAATGTTTATCACGAAATTTGGGCGCACCACTATACCGGTTTCAGCATTTTGAGCTGGTATGAAAGGGGCAAGGCTTTTGGGTTTTCATATCAATGATTTTTGTCACTGGATGATTGCCTGATCGTGTTTTGTTTCATGAAATTATGAGTTGAGATATTGCTGCAAGTGATGAGTTATAGCTGTTGGATTCATGCTGAATATACTTTTAGTGAATCTGGAATCATTATGCAGGCATAAAAATATGAATGGAGAAGAGATGGCGAAAGACGCATATTATACAATTGGATCTGTAGTAAAAGTGTTTTCTGTTTTGGAGCAGATGACCAAGCAGCACAAGTGGGAGCTTGCCGACTTGAGTCGGGCGGTTGGTATCCCAAAAACAACGGTACATCGGTTTTTATTGACTTTGCAGGATCTTGGGTATGTTTTTCAAAGCGAAGAAGAAAGTGCGTATGCATTGACATTCAAGCTTTTTAAAATGGGAAGCCTCGTTACTGAACATGCAAGTATTCAGGAAATGGCCAGACCATATGGGAGAAGGCTGCTTGAGGCCGTCGGCGAAACAATCAATCTCAGTGTGTATTCCGGCACAGAAATGGTTGTTGTGGATAGGCTGGTAACAAAGCAGGTGTTACGTCAGGATTCAATTGTTGGCCGTTCATTCCCGATATATCAATCGGCTTCCGGGAAGGTATGCCTTGCCTTTTTGGACCCCATGAAGTCCGGTTCGTTGTTGGAAAATATTCGAAAAGAATCGGATGGAGCGATTGGCCCTGCCGAGATGGCTCATTTTATAAAAGAAATTGAAGCAGCGCGGGAAAACGTCATTGCGTATGACAATGAGGAAATATACCAAGGCGTGTGCTGTGTGGCCGTGCCTGTGTTTGATTGCAATGATGAGTTTGTTGCCGCCATTGGAACCTCTGTGCCGAGTGTGCGTTTTTCTCCTGGTGTGCGTGAAATGGCGAGTCGAGAGTTGTTTAAGGCCGCAGAGCAACTTTCGATACGGTTAGGTGCCAGCAGTTATCCGCCGGAGAAACAGTCATAGAAAGAGTGATTTCGTCCAGCGCAATTCGCTTGGCTGCATCTTCTCTGTGTTGGTGGTATGGTTTGATTCAGCCAATATAGAATTGAAATATGAAAGCAACGATCTTGAAAGGTCGTTGCTTTTTTATCAGGTGAATCCCAATAAAACCCGGTGTACGTAAAGCACATAGGCAGGGCTTTTTATGCGATAGAATATTCGCATGAAAGCCTTTTCATGTTTTTTGAAGTGGGCACAAGATTTCTGATTTTCCAATTATCTTAGGGGATAAGTTTAATTGTATGCAACCGATAGAGAAAAATTTGAATAAAGGAGCACATTTTTATTTTGAAACTCCTTGACGAAAAGGTCATTGAGGAATAGATTTTTATGGAACGGCGAAACACAATGTGGTACGACAGTCGTAGCCAATTGCTTTTGCTGATTTTTTTCAGCTCTATTAGTGGTACGGCATAACACAATATGGTACGAATTCAACTAATGATGAAAATATCGGTTGAATTTCAAAACAAGTGCAAGTGAGGGTTACATGAAATCAGAGACTTTGTTCCTGAAAAATGCGCAGACATTTGCTGAGGCAATGGTGCGGTGCGGGGTGCGTTATCATTTTGCATACCCCATTACGCCTGCGACGGAAGTGATGAAGCATACAGCTGTTATTCTTCCCCAGTACGGTGGGCGGATGGTGCAGATGGAAAGTGAGTTGGCAGTTGCCAATGCACTGGCAGGGTGTGCCTGCACCGGCAAGTTGGGCGCAACGTCCACATCCGGTCCCGGAATGTCCCTGATGCAGGAGACTATTTCCTTTATGGCTGGCGGCGAATTGCCCTGCATCATGCTTGACGCCATGCGCGTCGGTCCCGGTGATGGCGATATCGTTGGCGCACAGAGCAACTATTTTCAGGCCACGCGTGGCGGTGGACATGGTGATTACCGTGTTATCGTGCTCGCCCCGGCCAGCGGTCAGGAGATCGTGGACATCATGCCGGATGCTGTGAAGCTGGCCTACACCTACCGCACCCCCGTGCTGTTCGTTGTCGATGGCGTGACCTGCACCATGACTGAATCCGCAATTTTCCCGGACGCACATGATTACGCAGCCGAATTCGATACCTCTTCCTGGGCTTACACAGGTACGGGCGATCATTCCAAGCGTTACCTGCTGACCGGCAGTTACACCCATGCTCAGGGTGAAGAGCTGAATCAGCGTCTGCTCGCTAAGTATGAGCGTATTCAGGAAAAAGAACAGCGTTGGGAAGAGATTCGAGTGGATGACGCTGAAGTCGTGTTGGTTGCTTTCGGTATTCATGGTCGCATGGGTCAGGATTTGGTCGAAAATATGCGCGCTGAAGGCAAGAAGGTCGGCCTGATTCGTCCGATCTCTCTGTGGCCTTTCCCGAACAAGCCTTTCGAAAATCTGCCTGAGTCCGTGAAGTCCATGCTGGTGGTGGAAATGAACCACGGTCAGATGGTCGACGACGTGCGTCTGGCAGTGAACGGCAGTGTCCCGGTGCATTTCCTTGGTAAAACCGGAGGCGACATGCCGCTGTGCACGCTTGCCGAAATGACCGATAAAATCAACACGTTGCTGTAAGGATAGACGATATGCAAGAACTCGCAAAAATATACGGCGAAACACTGTTGCTGGATAAGAAGTTCAGTTACTGCCCCGGCTGTGGCCATGGCATTGTAACGCGCCTCGTAGCGGAAGCCATTGAAGCGTTGGGCATCCGCAAGCGCACAGTCAGTGTTGTCGGAATCGGTTGTGGCGGTTTTTCTCATCACTATATGGATATTGATGCAATTGAGGCCATGCATGGTCGTGCTCCGGCGGTTGCCGTGGGGTACAAAGTCGCGAACCCGGACAACATTGTCTACACCTATCAGGGCGACGGCGATTGCAGTGCCATTGGTTTGGCGGAGCTGTTGCACACCGCCAACCGCGGCCTTCCCGTCACCTGTTTCATGATCAATAACAACCTGTTCGGCATGACTGGCGGCCAGATGTCGCCCGCCACGCTTGAAGGACAGGTCACTTCGACTACTCCCAAGGGACGTGACGTGCATCAGCATGGTTACCCCTTGCGTGTCCCGGAAATGATGGCTGACATGCGTGGCGCTAAATACGTTGCCCGTGAATCCGTGTGTGATGCCAAGAGCATCCGCAAGGCCGCGAGCAGTGTACGCAAGGCCTTGGATTGCCAGATGAAGGGTCTCGGTTTTTCTTTTGTTGAATTCATTGTCCCTTGTCCCACAGGTCTCAAGCTTTCCGTGCCGGACTCCTACAAGTGGAACAAGGAAAAAATGGTTGAGTACTTTGAGCCACAGGTCTTCAAAAATGAAATGGAGCAGAAGAATGAGAACTAAGTGTACATTTTCTGGTTCCGGCGGTCAGGGATCAGCACTGCTCGCCAAGCTGATTTGCAAGGGTGCCATGAAGCAGGAGCTGCAGGTCGTGATGACCCAGACCTACGGCATTGAGCAGCGTGGTGGTGACTCCACCGGCTATGTGGTCGTGTCCGATTCTCGTATCGGCAACCCGCTCGTAGAGAATGACGCTGATGTGAGTGTCGCTCTCAGCCCCACTATTTACGACGGTTGTGTCGACGGCTCGGCCATCGGTGGCCTTGTTCTGACAAACAGTTCCCTGATTACGGAAATTCGTGAACGTGAAGGCGTGAAGCAAGTCTTGATTCCGGCTTCTGATGTCGCTGTGGAACTCGGTTCTGTGCGTTGCGCAAACATCGTCATGCTCGGTGCTGTGTTGGAAGCCACCAAGGTTCTGACATTTGAGACCGTGGAAGAAGTGTTGCGGGAACTTATGGGCGTCAAGAAGCCTGCCCTGCTGGAAATGAACTTGAAAGCCCTGGAAAAGGGTCGCGCCCTCTACGCCAGCGCTGCGGAGTAATACTATGAAAGCCAAGAATAAAAAGCACGTTATTTGCGCCGAACGCTGCAAGTCCTGCGGCCTGTGCGTTGAAGCCTGCCCCAAGGATACCCTTGCCATCGGCCAGAATCTGAACGGCCAGGGATATAATGTTGTGGAACAGGTCCGTCCTGAAGATTGTGTCCTGTGCGGCCTGTGTCGCATCGTTTGTCCTGATGTCGCCATCGGCGTCGTCGAGTTGGACTAACCCGTAGAGTCAAGAGGAATACAATGTCTGATTTGAAGACTCTGTTCCGCCCTCGTAGCGTGGCATTGATCGGTGCTTCGCGCGATACGAAAAAGTATGGCTATTGGACGGCAAAAAGCCTGTTTGATAATAAATACGAAGGCGATATTTACCTGATTTCCCGCTCTGGCGGAGAAATTTTGGGTCACCCGACCTACCCGGATATCATGTCTGTGGAAGGGGATGTCGATCTCGCTATTATCGCTATTGCCCCCAAATATATTGTTCCCGTTGTGGAGCAGTGTGTGGAAAAGGGAGTGAAAAGTGCCATCGTGGTTTCCACCGGCTTTGGTGAAACCGGTGCCGAGGGCAAGGAAATCGAACGGCAGATGCTTGAGGCCGCCCGCAAAGGCGGCATGCGTATTCAGGGTCCTAACTGCATGGGAACCTACAGCGCAGCCGTGAGCATGAATGCCAGTATCATTGATCTCGCCCCTGGTCCCATGAGCCTCGTGTTGCAAAGTGGAAACTTCGGCATTGACCTGAACTTCAACGCCAAGGCTCGTAACCTCGGTTACAGTTGCTGGGCCACCATTGGCAACCAGATGGACCTGCGGTTTCATGATTTCGTGGAATATCTTGAAGAAGATGATATTTCCAAAGTCATTCTCCTCTATATGGAAGGCCTGCGTGTCGAATCTGAAGAAGATGGCCGCAAGTTCTTTGAAGCCGCTCGGAAAGTTGCTGCCAAGAAGCCCATCGCCGCGATCAAGATCGGTCGCAGTGCTGCCGGCGCTCGAGCCGCTGCATCGCATACCGGTTCTTTGGCCGGTAGTGAAAAGATCTTTGATGCAGCCTTGAATCAGGCTGGTATTATCCGTGTAGACAGTCCCAACGAATTGTTGGATGTTGCCGAGGCCTTTTCCAAGTGTAAACCGGCTCAGGGAAAGCGTATCGCTATCCTGACAGACGGTGGCGGTCACGGTGTTATGGCCACGGATTCTGCTGAAAGCTTCAAGTTGGAGGCTCCGGTTCTTTCGGAGGCCACACAGGCAAAGCTGGCTGAGATCCTGATGCCTCATTGTCCCATTAAAAACCCTGTCGACCTTGCGGGTACGCCCGAAGCTGACATGTGGGTCTTTGATCGCTGCCTTGATGTGCTTTTGAATGATCCAGACATCGATGGTGTTGTGATTGTCGGACTGTACGGCGGATATGCAGACCTGTCCGAAGAGTTCAGGGAATTGGAAATGGATGTTGCCAAAAGCATGATCACTCGTGTGCAGTCTTCTGACAAACCAGTTGTCATGCATTCCATCTATGCTCCGCAGCGTCCCGAATGTCTCGCCTACATCAGTGATATGGGTGTGCCGGTATTCGATTCCGTCAAAGCTGCTATGCGCACAATGGGTGCACTGGTTAATTATAGCGAGAATCGTCATGCCCTGCTGGAAGAGGCTCAAGCCGAACTTCCGGCTCTGCCTGCTGATCGTAAGGAAAAGGTTGACGCTATTTTTGGTGCAGTGCGCGAGAGCGGCCGCATCAATCTGGTGGAGACCGAGGCCCGCGAAGTGCTGAGTGCCTATGGCCTGCCGCTTGCGGAATGCCTGCTTGCCAGCAGCGAAGATGAAGCGGCTGAGAAATATGAGACTCTTGGCGGTAAGGTCGTCATGAAGATCGTGTCTCCGGACATCCTGCATAAGACCGACGCCGGAGGCGTTGCATTGAGCATCGATTCGGCACAAGCCGCTCGCGAAGCTTACGCACGACTTGTGGCAAACGGTTTGAACTATAAATCTGACGCTGACATCTTTGGTGTGATGCTGACCCCCATGCTGCCCGGCGGCGTGGAATGCATCATCGGCGCCAGCCACGATACCACGTTTGGCCCCACAGTAATGTTCGGCTTGGGTGGAATCTTCGTGGAAATTCTTAAAGACATCTCTTTCCGCGTCGCACCGGTGAACATGCCTTCATGTCGCCAGATGGTGGAAGAAATCAAGGGTCACAAGTTGCTGGAAGGAGCCCGAGGCTCTGCTCCTTGCGACAAAGAGGCCCTGGCGGAAACTGTATGTGTGATCTCGCACATGGTGAATGAGTTGCGAGAGATCGCTGAAGTTGATCTGAATCCCGTGTTCGCATGGGAAAAAGGGCTGGCCGTAGCGGATGCACGGATTGTGTTGCACCCCAACGATTAGCCGGAGGGACGGGTGATAAGGCCTTAGTAGCCTTAAGCCCAGACTCCCGATTGGTTGCGAGGCAGGAGCTGCAGCTCTTGCCTTCGCGCCACCGCCCAGATCGGAGCTGTGAGGAAAGGGAGAGACGCTTCGAAAACGGGTTGTATTCTGACAGGTTTTTTGTCAGCTGCCTTTTGACAGCGTTACTTTAAACAAGGGAAGCATCATTATGCATGAAGTAAAATTATTTCCAACGACTACCGGGCAGAGCTGGCTTGAAATGTCTTCTTACAAAGACCATACATTCAAGTCTCCTGCTGATATGAGTGACAAGTACGATTTCATTATTGTTGGCGCTGGTTATGGCGGGTATGGGGCTGCCAGCCGTCTTGCTGAGTTGAACCCTGACAAGTCGATTGCCTTGATCGAAGCCATCAAGATTGGCAACAACGACAGCGGCAAGAACGCCGGTTTCATTATCGACGTTCCTCATGACTTTGGTGATACCGGCGGTTCTTCTTTTGAAGATAACAAGATGTACTTCAAGCTGAACACTGCCATCATCGGCAGAATGCGTGACACCATCAATAACAGTGGTATCGATGTGGACTGGCGTGACAGCGGCAAGTATGTCTGTTGCTGCCATCCTCGTAGCTACAAGATGATCGACACGGAAGTGCATGATCTTGAGAAGATGGGTGTTGACTACAAGATTTTCGAAGGCGAAGAGTTGAACCGTCGTCTCGGTACCAAGTATTATACCAAGGCTTTGTATACCGCAGGCTCCACACTGGTGAACCCCGCTGACGTACTTCGTGGTCTTTGCACCACCCTGCCTGACAATGTTGAAATATTTGAAGAGACTCCTGTCCTGCGTATTGACGAAGGCAGCACAATGTCTGTTGTTTTGAAAAACGGCAGAACCATCACTGGTGGGCATGTCATCGTGACCGGCGGTCCTTTCATTGAACAGTTCGGTATCGTCAAGAACGTATTCTGTCCTGTCCTTTCATACGGTGCATTCACTCGCAAGTTGACTGATAACGAATTAAGAGACTTCGAAGGCGTCGAGCCTTGGGGTTGTACAGCTGGTCACCCTGCCGGTACCACTGTGCGTTACACCGCTGACCAACGCATCTTCGTTCGTAACGGTTTTGCCTTTAACTCACAACTTACCACCTCCCATCAGCGTATCCAGCGCTCCATTCCCAAGTTGCGCAAGGCATTTGAAAACAGGTTCCCCAACCTGCGCCATGTCAACTTTGAGTTTGTCTACGGCGGCATGATCAACATGACCATGAACTACCGTCCGTTGATGACGCAGAAATCGTCCAACCTGTTTGCTTCCGCTTGTGGTGAAGGTGCTGGCGTGGCGAAGACCTGCATGATGGGCCACTACATTGCTGAGTGGATCAGTGGTGTTCAGAGTGAAGAACTCAACTTCCTGCGCCGCATTGCCAAACCCAGCTGGTTGCCGCCGGATCCTTTCCGTACTGCCGGTGCACGCGTCCGTCTTGCCTGGGAAGAATTCAACGCCAAAGACGAAATCTAAAATATACAATGTGTGTGGCTGCTTACGTAACGGCAGCCACACGCCCCCCTCAAGGAGAGAGTGTCATGGAATTTATTCATGCTTCTAAAGCCTGTGCCTCAGTAGGCCCGTATTCACATGCCGTGAAAGCCGGAAATACCTACTACTTTTCCGGTCAGGTTCCGTTTCATCCCGTTGGTGGAACTATTGTCGGATCAAACATGGCCGAGCAGGCTGCACAGACGCTTGCCAACCTGAACGCCGTACTCGAAGAGGCTGGCTTGAAGATCACCGATATCGCGAAAACCACTGTTTTTATCGAAAATTGGGATGACTTCGAGGCGTTTAATGAAGTGTACGCCAATTTCATGGGCGACCATCGTCCGGCTCGTGTCTGCGTAGAAGTCAGCAATATTGCTGGCGGCTGCCTGATCGAAATGGATGCAATTTGCGTGGTTGAATAAATCAGAAATACGTTTGCGGGTGAGGGGCTGACGTCGTTGGCCCCTTGCTCTGCACGGCGGAAGGTGTGTGTTGAGGGCAGGATTTGTTGAATTTTACGGAATCCGGGGCAGGATTCCGAAATTGAAAGGGGAGTGTTTATGCATCGTATTGTTGTTGGTGTGACTGGGGCGAGCGGTATGCCTCTGGCTGAAAAACTCCTGCGTCATTATGCGGGGATAAAGGATCTGGAAGTTCATCTTATCGTGTCGGCGGGTGCGGAAGTGGTCATGCAATCAGAATTTCGCGGTAGTGATCTGTCGCTCAAAAAGCATGCCCATACGGTTTACGACATCAAGGATATGATGGCTGGTCCGTCCAGCGGGTCGTGGCAGCATGATGGCATGATTATTTGTCCGTGTTCCATGAGTTCCCTGGCTTCCATCGCCAGCGGTGCCGGAATGAATCTTATTCACCGTGCGGCTGATGTGACGTTGAAGGAACGCAAGCCGTTGATAGTTGTCCCCAGAGAGACTCCCCTGACAATGATTCATCTTCGCAACATGCAGACTTTGACAGAGGCCGGTGCTGTCATCGCCCCGTTCTGCCCTGCATATTACGATTCCAAAACGACCATTGATGATATGTTGCAGCATTTTTCCGGTCGTCTTCTCGATCAACTGCGCATTGATAATTCGCTTTGCGCACGGTGGAAAGACAACCGTTAGGTATTTCGCAGTCCATAGGATGGCAAAGGATGAAAACATACAGTGTATTTTATCTTGAGTGACGAAGGGGGAGGGCAATACAGATTTTAACACGACTATTCGGTTGCATGCATAACAGTGCTTTTACTGTTGTTAAAAAAGGATGTTGCGCATGCCGATCACCAAAGAAGAAAAGCCGTTTTCATTAAGAAAATCTTTGGTGGACTTGAAAAATAATTTGTAATCAGGACAATTTTACAAAAGGTGACAATTATGAAGGGTACGCAAAAGCACCAAGGTGTAAGTTTTGAAGATGCTCCATCTTTCCCGATTCATCGCAAAATCGCCGCTGGTGCATTCATGGGCCAGATTACCGATGGGTATATTCTCGGCATTGTTGGTATCGCGCTCAGCTACGCGACTGGACCTTTGGGACTGACCAGTTTTTGGCTCGGTGTCCTTGGAGCCGCGTCCCTGTTTGGTATTCTGCTTGGAAGTTTTGTTGCTGGCCCCATGGCTGATCGAATTGGTAGAAAACCGTTGTTCGCAACAGTCATGTTTGCTTCTTTGGCTTTGTCCCTGGCTCAGTTTGTCGTTTCCGACCCGCTGGTGTTGGCTGTACTGCGTTTTGTACTTGGTATGTGTATCGGTGCTGACTATACTGTTGGTATCGCTTTGTTGAGTGAGTGGACTCCCACCAAGAAACGTTCGGGCTTCCTTGCTTGGCTGCTCGTTTCCTGGACAGTCGGTTACGTTATCGCCTACATCGTCGGTTTCTTCATGGACGGCCTTGGTGATAACGGCTGGCGTTGGGTGCTGTGTACCTCCGCTATTCCCGCAGCGATTACTGTGCTGCTTCGTTTTGGTGTTCCCGAATCTCCCAGCTGGTTGGTTCAGAAAGGGCGCACAGCAAAGGCTTTGGAGAATATCCACAGATATCTTGGTAAGCAGTATGGCCTGCCTGCAGAGGAAAAAGAAGCTCCTTCCGCTTCCTGGTTCCGTCTGTTTAGCCCCGAACTTCGTTACAATACGCTTGTCTCTTGTGTCTTCTTCCTGTGTCAGGTGTTGCCGTTCTTTGCTATCAGCATTTTCCTGCCGCTGGTTCTTTCAAACATGCACATTGAGAATCCGTATGCATCCGGCGTTATGTATAATGTCTTCACCATCGTCGGCGTACTGATTGGTACATGGCTTATCGATAGAATCTCTCGCAGAGCGTTCCTGTTGTTCACATTCTACGGTGCAGGCGCGGTCCTGACTATCATGACCTTGTGGACCGACATGCCCGGCATGCTGTCCCTGATTATGCTTGCTGCTTTCTCAACCGTCCTTGCTATCTCCATTGTCCTTGAGTTTGCCTACCCGCCCGAGTTGTTCCCCACGGAACTGCGTGCATCCGGTGTTGGCCTGACCATCGCAGTCAGTCGTATCGGTGCCGGTGGTGGAGCATTCCTGCTCCCCATCGTCAATGAACACTTCGGTATCTACGCAGCTCTTGGCGCCTGTATCGCCACTTTGATCATCGGTGGTATCGTTTGTCACATCTGGGCCCCGGAAACATCCGTCAAGTTCGCTCATAAGAAACCGAGCACTGTTGCAGCAACCGCTCGTTAATATAGAAACACCCCCTAGCCTCACACTCCGTAACTGCCCCCATCACCTCGGAAAGTGGGCATGAAAAGAATGACGCCAGGCGTGCCCCGCCTGGCGTCATCGTTTTTTGTGAGTGGGATATCCACCAGTAATTGTCACGGAAAAGATATGAGAAATTTCGAGATACTGTATATGTCCACCAGATGTTTTAAAGAGAATGCCCGCATCTGATAAAAATTATTGAGACTGCACCAAATTGCTTCTTGAGGTGCCTCAATGAAAGGTGCAGATTAGGCTCTGGCGTGACAATAGAGACTATTACATTGAGCTACGCTCTGGAGTTGATATGAATAAAATGAAAAATATAGCGGTAGTGGCCCATGACAATTGCAAGGGTGAACTTTTGGATTTCATCGATTGCAATCGGAACATGATGATGCAGCACAATCTGATTGCGACCGGGACGACCGGTAAGATGGTGGAAATCATGTTCAAGGAAAGGATTTCTAAGGGGGGCGAGAAGCATGACCTCAAGAAGGTCACTCGACTGAAATCCGGGCCATTGGGCGGAGATCAACAGATGGGTGCCCTGATTGCTGACGGTAAAGTCGATATCCTCTTTTTCTTTTGGGATCCCATGGAGCCTCAACCGCATGATGTGGATGTGAAAGCTTTGCTTCGATTGGCTGTTTTGTACAATATACCAACTGCCAGTAATCGTTCGTCTGCCGAGTTTCTTATATCATCGGCTTTTTTTGATCATGAATTTGACATCAAGAAGGGCGAGTTCTTTGAATATGCCAATAGGGATATGAGAGAAATTTAAGGTCGATATTCTCGTTATTTTTTAGAGAAAAAAATGAAGAGGGTACCCATTTTATTGGATACCCTCTTTTCTGTTACCGTTGGTAATTATAAATGTAATTACCCTTGTCGCAGTTCCAGTTCGTATAAACGATGTCCAGTTCTGGTGAGGTCATAAAGACAATTTGTACCTTGTTTCCTCTTCGCAGGGGATCCGTAAAAGAAATCCAGCTTCGTCCGGGAACAAAGGTGTAATCTTTGCCTGCCTGGAGCTGTACCCATCCGCTGGCTTGGCTCCAGCGTTTGACCATGGTGAATTCTTCAATGATCTGTGGACCAACATAAAAGACGGATTGGCCGTCCTGTTCTTCTCCCCAATTGCTGTCGTCGACATTGGCTTCGTAGATACCTTGTGCGAGGGCTTTTTTATCCAGATCAGCCAGATCGATCGCTTCGATGATCGAGGTGTATTGGTCGGACGAATTCCAGTCCCAGGTTTCGGGATAGGTTGAGCCGTTGCCAAGATAAATCAACAGGGTGCCTGCCAGCTCGTTGCGCCCCGGTGGATTCCAGCGGTGTGTGATGAGATCGAGATTGCCGTCCTGATTAAGGTCGGCCATGCGAATGGCAGAACCCCATCCTCCAAATTTTGAAGTCCATGTGGGCCAACTGGTGCGCGGTTCATATTGGATTACGAACGGGGACAGGAATCGATAGAGCGAGAAGCCGCCGCGTCCTTTTCCCATGTAGCAGTTGGAAGAAGAGGCGATGGTGGGTACGGTGTCAGGCTGAGCCGGCTCTTTGTGAATGGACGGCGCATAATCAATGCCGTTGCCGTAGTAGTTCTGGTCTTCAGATGTCCATCCCGGTGTTGTGGCCGGGGTGGTTCCGAGTCGGCCAAGGTACAGGCGGACCGGGGCAGAATCAAAAATAACGTCCATAAGCCCGTCCGTGTTCACATCGCCAAAAGTTACGGCCATGGATACAAAGGAGTCTTCTGTCAGCCAGACGGAGCCGGATTGGGAGGAGTATCGGCCGTTCTGGTTGATGTAGATACGATTCTGTACTTTGAATGGGGGCTGTGGGTTGTCTGTACGACTGCTCTTCGGTTTTTCCTTGTGTTGAACTTTTCCGTTTCTTGAGCATTCCTGTGTCGCAAAACTTTCCACTTCGGGAATCGGTTCGCCGCAAGCCACAGCCAGATCAAGGTCGCCATCGCCGTCAATATCGCCTAGCGCGCATCCAAAGGATGGGTAGCCTGTGTCGGTAAATGAAGGCTGATGATTCAACGTTCCGCGTTGGTTGTAATAGACCTTTATTCCACCTTTTTCATACTCCAGCCCTTTTCCGAGAAAGACCGAAACAGCGACATCGTTAAAACCATCACCGTCAATGTCGCCGACGGCAAGGGTTCCGTGGTGGTCGGTGTCGTCTGATATCCAGTCCGGACTTTGGGGAAAGGTCCCGTCCTGACGATTTAAATATACCGTAACGTGTTGCAGGGCTTTGTCATTGCCGCTTGAAACCACCATGTCCTTGAAACCGTCGCCATTGATATCAGCGAGGGCCAATCCTGTCCCGAAGTCACCGCCTTCCTGTCCTAGAAAAAAGGGATCAGTGGAGAAATTGGGAGTGGTTGAATAGGGCAGGACTGCTTGTTTTTCACCGGAGCAGGATGCCGATGGAAGTGCCGTGATGATAAGCAGGACGAGAAGAAGACGAGAGCAGGTAGTTCTCATGAAGACCTCCGAGCCGTGGGTTACAGGGGATCATGTATTCAATAGCTCATGTACACTGCTCGCTATTCTTCGACAAGGGCTGTTTCTCGTGTGAGACTGAGGTTTTAACGTAATGAGATTAAATGGTTTTGAATCCATTTTAACCAGACCACATAACCCTCATGATTATAATTGGCGGACAATGGATTCATGAAACCATGACTATAAGGAACGGTGTGGCACTGCGTCATTGGTTTATCGCGTAGCGTGTGAAGCATGTTTTGTACGTCGAAATGGGGTTCATGCTCGGGGGAAATTATTTCGACAGGCACGGAGGGGACCCCGTCAAGCATGGTGCGAATTGATGACCCGTAGAAGCACAGGGCGCCTTGAATTGTACTTTTTGTCCTTTCGCAGGCCGTAGTCCATGCCGCTCCGGCTCCGGCACTGAAGCCCACAAGAAACACTGGTTCTGTGGCTCTTGAAACTGCGTGCGATACTCGTCGGGCATATTCGTCATGCCCACATCGTGTGATGAAAGAGGAGTATGCTTCCTCTTCGTTGGCGAATTGTTGGTCGGTTCCGTCATAGGGATCAACTACTTCGACCACATTCGAGATACGGCCAAGGGGCTCGGCCATTAAATCGACATGTGGAGTGTGTCCCCAAATCTCCGTGACGAGAATAATCAACACGATAAATCTCCTGATGCTTGGACGTTTGTATCGCCTCTTTGTGCGGACGGCAACTTGGGGGGGGGGTAAAAAAGGGTTTCGGATAAATGTCCGAAACCCTTTTGGATGCAACTGTATACGTCAGCAAAAAAGAGAGTGAAGAGCTATTGCTGTAAATATGCTGAAATACGATCTTGGACGTTTTGCTCCAAGTTGCGGAACCAAAATGCGTAGTCGAATTTGTGGAGGACCCCTTTGGGGAAGTTGCCTATATTCATTTTTTCCGGTGGAGTCGTGACTAATGCACCGTTTTTGGGGTCGACCTGTGCGCCTGTGTAATGTGGGACCTCCCGTTTAATCGTGCCCTTGAAATCATTGAAAAAAACTGCACCGAGATTGAGGCTCTTGTTGGCTGGAGTCCCGTCGGTTACCCAGTTGAGGGGATTTATACAAATTGCACCCGATCGTAATACGGGGGATCCTGTTGCTCCGGGAGCTTGAGTGTTCCAGGAGATCACTACGCCCGTGTCATTGGCTTTTCGGGCGGGTTTGATCCAAGGGTAGTCTTTTAAATCCTGATCGGTGACGGAATAGCCGATCAGGTATGCCGCCACGAGTTGTTTTTGAAGTTGTTTATCGTGGAATCTGTCGCGTAACAGGTCCAATAGGACTATGGACCCTTGACTGTGACCAGCCAAAATAAATGGACGCCCCTGATTAAGGAAAGACATGTAATAATCGAATGCGCGGTGAACGTCGTCTGCGCCAATTCGAAAGTACTGATTCAAGGTCATGTCTGCATCAGGGTCAAGACAGGCAAAGGAAACCTGTCTGTAATATGGGGCGAAAAGATTAGCCGAACCGGAATATACACCGGCCTGTGCTTTTAATAGCCCTTGAACATCGGAGCGGAGCTTCTCGTTGAATACATCCATGTTTTTTGGTGCAGTGTCGGAGTAAATTGTTGGATAAACATAGAACACATCCACTGCTTTCGTCGGGGCGGGCGGCTGAGCAGCCCAGCTGTCGCCATTCTTGTAGTCAGGACAGGCTGGAATTTCGTTGGTGACATCATTCGCTGCCTTTATTGTATTATTTACAGCCCAAGCCGCTGTTGTACAGCAGAAGCAAAGCAGGGTCAGGAGTGCAAGTGTATGAATGATTCTCATGATTCTCTCCTTATAGTTTGACATGCCTGCATATCAATTCATGTGTGACAGGTAAAGAAGTCTCAGGTAAAATGAATAGGAAAAGGCCCGAAAGAACAGTGTTCTTTCGGGCCTCCTCATTGGAATTGAATCGTTTATTTTTCGGGAGCCATCCACTTGAAAGGTTCTGCCGGAACAAATTTACCAGACACATCGCCAGCGAAGATCGGGTGTTTTTGCAGGCTTATTTTTCGAGGCTTCTGGGACGAAGTGAAATCGATTTTCTTCATGTCGATCCAGAATATGTTGGGAGAGATGGCAGACTCATAATAATAAACAAGATTTTTTTGGTCTGAGACAGAGCGCCAGATAGTGGTGGAAATGTTCGGATGATCCGGGGTGGTGATGCCGATGGGAACAGAGACGTTTCGGATGACACTGAACGCAGCGGATACGCCCATGCGGTTGTCCTTGAACTTGGGCAGGGCGTCGACATAAAAACTGGCGCGGACGTATCGATCACTGGCCCTGTTGGTGCCGGGGAGCATGGTCAGGCCACCTATTTCCTGCCAATAATCATCCAGTGCAAGTTGTCTGTCATATATTGGAGAGTTGGTCATGACCTTGAACTGTTTGCCGTGATGAATGGTTAGTCTACCCTTGATATATTCGAAAATGGCGGAATCGCCGGTCGGGTCGGAAATGGCCAGATGCAGAGTCGGAGCAGAGCCGTTGGGGAGCTTGGCAGCTACAATGCGAAATGGTTCTTTGCGCAGTGAGTCCACGGCTTCGCTGACCGTGGCGTAATTATCAAGCACGTATTGCACCCATGCGGCCACTGACAATCCTGGTTTATTGTTGAGTGAACCGTATTCGGATTCAGCAAGATAAAGCAGGTTGGCGACCAGACCTTTTTCATTCATGCCGTCTGCCGAGGCTGCGTCGTACCCGGAGGCAATGACACTGCCGTATTTCGCTGTCCATTTGATGGAGTCTTTACCCACGCCACCGTCGCGTTCCATGCCGCGAGAAAACGCCCATAGATCAGTGTGCAGATCTTCCAGCCAGTCCATGGAGCGGCCAGTTAAAACCTGATTGTCGCCTGCCGTATAGATGAAGCGTGTGCAGGAAACGGCAGGTGACGTCTGAAGCAAAAGTGTGAGAATTATAAGCGCGAATATGTGCGTTTTTCGAAACATGGATGACTCCTTCTCTGATTTGCCGGAAATATATGGTGTCAGGACAATTATGGCAACTAGAAGGAATAGTTGACCTGTTAGGGGTGAAACCTTGCTGAAAAAGCCTGCGTGTTTATAAAACAAGAGCCTGAAAGGATATCCTTTCAGGCTCTTGTTTTCTGTAGTTGTTGTGTCTTGTACTAAGCTTGCGGTTCAAGCAGGGCTTCCAGTCCTTCAGTCGCCATGGTTGGAATGAACTCCTGAATGTCGTATTTTGCCAGTTTTTCGCGGTGGAATGGGTCCTTTTCAAGGATGGTATTGAGTTCGGTACGGGATTCGGCTTTAGCGAGAATGATGCCGCCGGTTCTGGGGTTCTTGCGGCCTGATGCGATGAAATGACCGCGTGTGTATTCTTCTTTGAGGTAGGCAACGTGTTCATTCAGAAAACGGTCGATTTCAGTGAGATCACAAATATAAGTCAATGAAACAATAAACATGGCAACTCCATTTTTTTGTTGGACATTCAAATAGGTTGTGCCAAGAAAGTCAATTGTTCTTCCGTGGTGTTTTGGTGAGGCATATAAGGGCTTATCGAACAGAGTGAATACGAATGTTTTCTGCGGCAAGATGTGTATGAAAGCCGCGCCGTATAGTTCGCTTGTTTTCTCTTCCTGTTTCGCCGAGGAGGATTAGATCTGGTCGGTATTGTCGGGCAAATTCCACTGCTGTTTTTTCCGGGTCAGCGCTTGAGAGTATGCGCAGACTCCAGACGAGAGAAGCTGCCCTGCATCGGAGTAAACCTTGGCTTATTTTTTTGAAGAGATTCCCCGTGAAGCGTTCGGTGTGTCCGCTGGGAAGGTTGCATGGAATCATCCCGATAAAGAGAAAAACGGATGGTTCAGCATGAGCCAATTTCAAGATTGTATCGAAGATCGGTACGGATCGGTTGTCATCACTCACGAAGACTAAAATCTTTTTTTTGTCTTTGGTCGAAGCATTGTCTGTAGGGATGGAAATCGTTTTTTTGTCCAACGTAAGGTGAGGACAAGTGTGCGACATTTGTCTGGCGATTTTATCCATATTCGGTCTGTCTGACGGAGCGAGAGACAAGCAAGCTGATGCAAGAGCTTGAATCTGATCAGGAACGTCAGCCTTTGTGGAGAGTTTGTCTGGCGGAATCTGTCCCGGAAAGAGCGGGCGCAGCATGAGTTTGATGGAATTGAATGCTGTTTTGCCCGAGAGCAGGAGATAAAGGATAGCGCCAAAAGCGTAGATGTCTTCACTATAACCGCATTCTTCGCCCTTGAGTGATTCAGGTGAAGCACAGGTCGCGTCGGTCGGACTCATGCTCGAATCCGTCCAGAAATCATCCCACTGTTCACATCGGGCGGAGCCAAAATCCGTAATGATAATTCCTTTTTTTTCGATACGGATACATGCGGGAGAAAGGCTTCTGTGTGCGATGCCTGAAGCGTGGAGGCGTGCCAATTGTGCTGCCAGCATGGTCGCGACTTCAAGCCGTGCCTGCATGGGGTGTTCGCCTTGAGCAAGCCATTCATCAAGGGGGATTCCTTCATGGAATGGGGCGATCAATCCGCCGCGCCATTCTTCACAGGGCCATGCGTAGCCTTCTGTCGGAGGCAGGGGAATGAATCGGGCTTCATTTTGCCAACGCAGGAAAGCGTTTGTGTCGATGCTGTAGAATTGTTTGAGAAGGTATGGTTGGGAACGGCGTCTGCCGAGGTGATGCAGGTTGTATCTGCCACGGTTCAATTGTCCGGCTATGAGGATGTCATGGATGGATTGCGCCGGTTTGAGCGGAGAAGGAAGGCTCTCTCGAAGAGCAACGTTTTCCAGTGCGCTCCACATGCGGCATCCTTGGGCTGAATGGAGTCTGGATCATCTGGTCGGACGAGAAGGACTCCGGGGAAGTTGCGGCTTTGGGGTTAAGAATACCGCAACTTTCTCGGAGTGCCAACCTCGAGAGGCAATGAGGTTTTTTAGGCGTTCGGAAAGAAGGAGGAGGCAATCTTCCAAACACCATAAAAATCAGAATCCGTGTGCGCTTGGGACTTCACCTTCTCGGTATCCGATGGTGTCATTGCGTCGGATGAAGGCGTGAGTCGCGGCGGCCATGACAATAAAGCCAATGGCAATCCACAGAGCGGGAGCCTGCCAGTTGACATCCAGCCACCAGTCGCCGGCAGTATCATATACGATGCTGAGAAACAGGTGTGGCCAGTCGTTCATGAGACCGAGATATTGATATAACAACACCGGGACTGCCAGCAGGTATCCGAGTGCGCCGAGGCCAACAATAAAGTGGTGCAAGAAATTCTTGAGCATGATTTTCTCCTAGGCTCCGTAGTAGAACCAGCCCACGCCGAGGATGACGATGAACAGGCATTCGAGGACGGTGAGTTTGAACATGAAGCCGCTGATTCTACGCTGGGTGGGATTCATGGTCAGCATGACCTTGTCCATGAAGAAACGCCACGCGCGATGCTTGAGTGAGTTGGACTCGTGCAGTCGGTAGTATTCACGCAGGCTGGGAAGCCAGTATTGCATGGTGCGCCCGGCATCTTCGGCTGTGAAGGGGCAGTTCTCCACCTCATCCATGGTGAAGGAAAGGGCCGTGTTAGCACCGTCTTCGCACTTGCGGGCAGACAGGGTCAGGCCGATTTCCGGGAAGGATGCCTGAAAGGTCTCCGCTGTGGCGGTGAGTTCTGGGGTCGCCCTGAATTCGGCCTCAACCAACACGTCTTCCACGGGGAAGCTTTCGCTGGTTTTGTCCTTTTCAACATGCCAGTGAGGGTTGAGCCTCATCAGGGTTTTCCCTTTGAGGTTGTTCCAGAATGCAGTGTTCCAAGGGAGGTTGGTCTCCATCCAGACGCCGGGTCTTGGGAGTTCTTCAACGTCCGCGTGGGCGCGTTCTCGACGGTCTATGGTCTCGGATGCGTATGTCATGGTGCCACCACCAGTGGGCATGGCATCTGCGGATGCAGACGCTTGTTTTCAAAACGGTCTCTGAAGCCGGGGGCCTGTTCTTTTTGCCAGGCACCCATGATTGCTACATCGGCATCAACCTTGACAGCGGCTTCGGCCAGCACGTTATCAAGCTTGCCGCCTTTGCTGAGAAAATCGAGTTCCACTCCGTCGAAATCCGTGCGCAGACGGTCCCAGACCGTATCGATTTCCTTGGCGATTTCACTCGCTACATAGGAGCCGAACACGTTCCGCGTGGTGGAGGTATTCAACCAGTCATCACAGGTCATATCGCCCCATGCTTCATTGATGATTGAAAGGACGGTGACTTTTGCGCCGTACTGGTCTGCCCATTGGCGGGCCAGCTTTTCAGCTTTGCGTGCGCCGGGGGTGCCGTGTGTTGCGAGAAGTATATGCTTCATGACAGTCTTCGTTTTTTTGATCTCCGTATGGGAGAGGGACATGCGTCCCCCTCCGTATACGGCGAGGTTTACGTATCGCTTACGCCATCCACTTGGTGAACAGCAGGACCAGGAAGGTCACGATCATGACGAGCACGAGGGCAGTCAGATCTTCACTTTTTTCGGAAGCGAAAACGGACAGTGCGCGCTCTTCGTTTTCTGCCTGATCATCAGTGTTGACATTGCATTTGATATCTTCAGCCATTTTTTAATTCTCCTTTTAGTGAAGGACGACGTCCTTGACGAAGTACATGACGACGATGAAGGACAGAGTCGCCTTGGCAACGCCGGAGATACCACCCATGACCAGCGGCCAGCCGCCTGCCTGAGCAAGGGATTTGCCTGTGATCTGCATGCCGAGACCGATGAGGCCGTAAGCAAAGAACCAGATCATCGCGTTAGTCAGGGTAACTATAGTTTTGGATTTCTTGTGAACCTGTTTGATTGCGTGTGCGAGTGCGGATTTGACATCTGTGGAAATCGTCACTTCGCCACCCTTTGCACGGGCAATCATGGATTCCAGACCGGCCATACGTTCACGGGCCACGGTGTCGAACTTGGTCTTGTCGGCACGATCATCGAAGTTACCGGCGATCTGATGCTGTTTAACAAGGTCGTTCAACGATGCGGATTCCTGCTTGTTAAGTCCCTGAATACCCGCGACAGCTGCAGCTTTCAGTATGGTCAGCTCCTCAGGAGTGACTTCGGTGCGTTCGTTGTAGCTGAAGTCGAGGTATTTGCCCTTGTAGTGATCTGCCGGTGAGAACAGACCCAAAGAAGACATGAAGAACAGGATCAGGAAGCCGATGATGAAGATGGGGAACTTGTCGATGACAACTTCCTTGAAGCTCAACTTCTGACCGGACTGTTTGCCAAACCAGGTGGCGAGCACCAGGACGATGACGGGCAGGAACAGGACGCGGGTGATGTTGAAGATCTCACCGACTTTCAGGGTTTTAATGTCAACGGCGTTAAATGCGAGACAGGCAGCGGCAACCTGAGCGGAGTTCAGGATACCGGTACCGGCCCATGCGCCGAACTGGGTGGCGTTCATGCCCGCGATCTTACCAATGGTCGGGAAGGCGAACATGCACAGGATACCAAAACCGAGGATGGTACCGATGGTGTAAGCCATCTCGGAGCATTTGGCTTTGACGACCGGGGCGCAGGCAACGGTTGCGGATACGCCGCAAACACCCATGCCTGCGGACAGAACACCGGTCATGGTTTTGGGCTGTTTGAAAACCTTACCCAGGAACAGGACGAAGAAGACTGTACCGAGAACGAAGAAGCCGATCATCCAGACGGAGACCATGCCCAGCTTTGCCAGTTCGGCAAAGGAGTAACGGGCACCCAGCAGGATAACACCCATCTTCAACACGAAACGGGCGGTTTTGACGCCTGCCGCTGCAAACTTGGGGATACCCCAGCTGTTGGTGATGATGATACCTACGAGAATCCCGAGGACAACGTAGTTCAGGTTCAGTACCTTGTAGAGCTTGAATCCGAGGACCGGAACCATGGCTGAACTTGCGAGTTTGACCATCGGCTCTGCAAACCAGCGGATGCCCATGGCCAAGGCCACAATGAACAGAATGCCCGGAATGGTTTCCAGGACAAAGGTGTCGAAGTTGTTGAGGGGTTTATTCCAGCGTGCTTGCCTGAGCATCGCAGTGGCGACACCGAGTCCGCCGCCTACGAAAGCCATGGTTTGCATCAGGTCCATTGCTTTATGGACTTTGAATGTGGTCAGAAGACCGGTCAGTGCTCCCGAGGAAACGAGAACGCCGTATGCCAGCAGAATACCACTGATGATCCATACGGGTGTGTTGTCGGGACGTCCGACAGTTGCTTGAGCCATACCAAACCTCTCCTTTGGTTTTTTTGTGTGTGGTCTGGCAGTCTTTAAGGCAAGGTGCGTGCCAAATGTAAAGTTCCTGATTTTACTTGATTTATTTTTTGGAGTGCAGTCTGATGTGATAACTTGAGTTAGCAGTTCTTCACGTGAAGTTTGCACTTTTCGAGAGTAGGGAAGGCCGGTTGTTAAAAAAATGAAAAATGCGCTACGATTCAGGGGCGTGCCGCTACTGCGGGGAAGGGTATTTTGTATGAAATGGGCATGACGCCCGGAGAAATATATGGGTAATTTCGGACCAAAAAATCTTCAGGCCAAGTTTCTTCTCGGATTGGGAACCATTGTCTTTTTGCTGGGTTTGTTTTTCGCTTCGAGTTTGTATTTCCATCTCAGCTCACTTCTGGACACTCAGGTCAAGGATAAGGCCGATCTTGTCCTGAATCAGGTGTCGAGTGTGCAAGGCTATGTGCGGGAAATACTCAGGCCGAAAATGTATCAGACTTTGCCGGAAGGGGAGTTTGTTATCGAGGCCATGTCTTCATCGTATATTTCTCGAGCCATCATGGATCGACTGAATCTGCGTCATTCGGAGTATTACTATCGTCGAGTGGCGGATAATGCGCGTAATCCACTTTTTGAAATCAAGGATAGCGAACGTGATCTTTTGACATATTTCAGGAAAAATCCCGGTAAGGAATATTGGGAAGGATACCGCAAGATTGAGAATAAGGAGTTTTTTGTGAAGGCGCGTCCTGTGGAATTCAAAAAATCCTGCATGACGTGCCATGGGGTGCCGGAAGATTCTCCCCCGGTCCTGCTCGAACGGTATGGAACGGAGCGAGGGTTCGGTCATACACTGGGTGATATTGCCGGTTTGGTCGTTGTGGGCGTTCCCATTGATGGGGCTGTCGGGAAGATTCGTGAAGCCACCATCGGGTATGCCGCACTTTATGGCGGTGGCATGCTACTTTTCTTTGCGTTGGTTCAGATGTTTTTCAACCGCCTTATCATGACCAACTTGCACAGACTGACGGATAAGTTCCGCAAGCTTTTTCAAGAAGATGAAGAACTCGGCTTCATGGAAAAATTAGAAAATGTTGATGAAATTGAAGAGGTGGTCCAAGGGCTTGAAGAACTTGGCGACCATGTTCATGAGATGAACTATCAACTCCGTCAGCACTCGGAGAATCTCGAGCAGATGGTCGAGGTCCGTACCGGTGAATTGAAACTGGAGGCCGAGGAACGGCGTTCGGATGTCGGTTTGTTTGTTCAGCTTCTTGATGGTTTGAACAGAAGTCACACTCGACGGCAGATGTGGCAGCATTCTTTGCCACTTATCGTGCAGCGATTCAGAGCCAGTCTCGGTGGTTTTATCTGTATGCTCGCCTCTCAGACATATTATACGTGGCCAGAAGGGACTCCAAAGCCCGATCTCCCCTCTAACTGGAAAGAGATTATTACCGAGGTTGAACCATATTACGAACCGGGCAAGGCGTACATTCCGGTGTGGGCCAGTGATGCCTCGTCCGAAGGCCTTTTGTGTTTGATCTGGGATGAAGGAACCATCATTACGAATCAGGATCGGAACGTTTTGCGGGCGTTGGGTCAACAGCTTGGCATTGCCATGGAGAATTTGGCGGCCCTGCATAACCTTCTTCGTCAAAAAGATATGCTTCAGGCGATTGTTGAAGGCATCAGTGATCCTCTTTTGCTTATGGATGGTGCTTGCGGTGTTGTTTTGGCTAACGAAGCCGCTCGTTCCTTGTGTGTGTCCTTTGGCGGAGCCGTGAATGATACTGCCTGTTCCACTTTGTTCAGACAAGGGGGGGTGTTCGAAAATTGTCCGTTGAAGTCTTCATTGGAACACGGGGAGACCATGGCCCGCGAGGTGCAAACCGCAGATGGCAGGTCTTTTTCAATCAGTGTTTTTCCTGTGGCGGAAGGGGTTGCTCAAGAAGCCAATGGTGTTGTTTACGTGCGTGATGTGACGCAGGAAAAGCGGATGCTTGTTTCCATGCAGCAGAGTGAAAAAATGGCAACAGTTGGGCAGTTGGCTGCAGGATTGGCCCACGAAATCAATAATCCGTTGGGCGTCATCAAGTGTTATGCCGAGTTGTTGCGAGGAGCTGAGTCGCGACAGGAAATATCCTCTGATGCCGAGGTTATTATCAAGCACGCTTCGCAGGCCGAGAATGTTTTGCAGGATTTACTCAACTTTGCTCGACCCAAGAAGTCGGAGTTGGTTGATCTGGATGTGGGCAGGGTTGTCGCCGATGCCATTAATATTTTCCGGGTGCAGGCAGAGAAGAAGGGCGTTGAGGTTGTGCCGAAGGTTGAGGATGGCCTGCCCTCCATCGTTACCAATGAACAGGCTGTGGAGCAGATTCTTACCAATTTGCTCAAAAACGCATTGGATGCAGTGGTGAAAAAGGTTGGGTATATTACCGTTTCAGCTCATTATAAATCTGACTCCGAGACCATTGATATTCGGGTGGCTGATAATGGGCCGGGTATCCCGGAAGGGGATATGTTGAAGGTGTTCGATCCGTTTTTCTCCACCAAGGAAGTCGGTAAAGGGACTGGTCTTGGATTAGCCGTTGTCTATGGGCTGGCTCAGGAAATCGGAGGAACCATTGAGATGGAAAATGATAACGGTGCGGTGTTTACAGTGCATCTTCCGGTCACTAGCGATTCGAAACGGGGCGAACAATGACAAACGCCATAGGTATACTCATCGTTGATGATGAAAAGGATTTTGCCACAGGACTCGCACGTTTGTTGGGGCGCCAGTATCCTGATGAACACATTATGGCTGTGCTTTCCGGGCCGGAGGCTATTGCTGCATTGGAAAACGATGCCTTTGGCTTGATGTTGACCGATCTGAACATGCCGAGCATGGATGGGGTTGAATTGCTTCGTCGAGCCAGAGAAATGCACCCTGATATGAGTGTGGTCATGCTGACAGCCTATGGGACTGTGGAAACCGCAGTGGATGCATTAAAAATCGGGGCTTACGATTTTCTGACAAAACCGGTGGAGCCCAAAGACCTGTTTCAGGTTGTAGAGCGAGGACTTGAACGCAGTCGTCTTATCGGGGAGAACGCACGCCTTCAGGAGTTGCTTGCCAAGCAGATCGGTCCCAATGAATTTGTGGGTGACAGCCTAGCCATACGTCGACTTAAGGACGGCGTGGCAGCCGTGGCCGAGTCTGAATATACTGTTTTGATTCGAGGAGAATCCGGGACTGGCAAAGAGTTGGTGGCCAGAACCATCCATCAGTTAAGCGGACGGAGCCGGAAGCCGTTGCTGACGGTTAACTGTCCGGCCATTCCCGATCAATTGCTGGAAAGTGAATTGTTTGGTCACGTTAAGGGGGCGTTTACCGGTGCAGATCGGGATCGCAAGGGGATTTTTGTTTCAGCGGACGGCGGTACGCTGCTTCTCGATGAAATCGGTGACATTTCTCCGGGAATCCAGACCAAGTTACTGCGAGCGTTGCAGGAAGGAGAAATTCGTCCTGTCGGTTCCAGCAAGACTGTTCCGGTGGATGTGCGTATCCTGGCTTCCACCAACCAACCCCTTGAGGAGAAGATCAAGGACGGTAGTTTTCGGGAAGACCTGTATTATCGTCTCAATGTTTTGAACCTGAATGTGCCGGCTCTGCGGGACCGCAGTGATGATATTGCTATTCTCGCCCGTCATTTTTTGACTATTTCCTGCGAGGAAATGAAGGTCAATCCAAAGACCATGGCACCAGACGCCGTGGCCTATTTGACTACAAAAAGTTGGCCCGGAAATGTACGTGAATTGCAGAATTTCATTCGTCGTCTGGCGGTGTTTTCTTCCAGTGAGTCTTTGGAATTGGTCCATCTTCGTCTCGTGGAGGGGCTTGATGGGCTTCCCGGCGAAGAATCGCAGGGCTTAACGCCATACAAGGATGCCAAGGAAAAAGTTGTGGACGATTTTACCCGTACCTATGTCGAAGAATTGCTCTTTGGTACACGTGGTAATGTTTCAAAAGCAGCACGTCAAAGCGGTCTGTCCAGAGTCGCTTTGCAAAAAATTCTTAAGCGGTTGGATGTGGATGCCGGGAGTTTTAAGTAGTCCGAAGTTCTTTTTTTTCTGTGTGTCAATCGTGCGGAAAACATATATTGTAGAATCTTTAATGGTTGACCCTCTGGCCGCAATGTGAGAGAGCCGTGCGTCGGTTGTTTGCAACGGTTGGCGATTTTCGCTGCCCATAATTCCCGAATCCGACGAAAAAAATGTCCTACATCAAAAGAATTATTGCAAGTAGTCACATCCGGCATGGTATCAAGGTCGGCGTGGCGAGCGTGCTCGCATATGTCGTATCCGGTCTTGTGGGGGTGCCATATGCTTACTGGGCTGTGATTACCACGGTTATTGTCATGCAGGTCCATGTGGCGGACTCCATTCACATGTGCCTGTACCGCTTTACCGGAACCGCCATTGGTGCGGGGATGGGCATTTTGCTTATTCTCATTTTCCCGGCAACGCCTATGTATACCTTGATGGGTATCTTTGTCGGTACCGGGGTGTGTGCCTACCTTACGCGATATAATGTCCGTTTTCGAATGGCGGCCATTACTGTGGCCATCGTATATCTGACGAGTCTTACAGACGAACATCGTATTCTGTTTACCCTATCCAGAGTGGCAGAGATCGGCGTTGGCGTAGCCTGTGCCTTTCTTGTTTCCGTGGTCTTATGGCCTAGAAGGGCCGGGGCCGCATTGCGTGAGCGGCTGGAACATCAATACGGGCAATTGGCAGTCCGGTATACGTTGCTCATGAATAATTTTCTTTCTCTGCAACAAAAGACTGATCCTGATTTGTTTGATGATTTTGCGGGCACGACCGAGAAGAATAAGGAGATGTTCCACAAGGTCTTTTCCATGGAACGGCGATTTTTCAGGGATGACGTCAACCTACTTTCGACACAGGTCAGTGTTTTTCGTTCTGTGCTGGAACGGTTGCAGGCCATGCTCACCTTGTTGAACCAGGTGGAAGGCGTGGGCTTTGATATCATCCTTGCCCCGGAACTGACAGAATTGACGCGATCCACGACGACCGCATTACGTGCCATCGGGATGGGGGTTCCTCATGATACGAAACGTTTGGAAGATGCCGTGAGCAATATCGAAATACGGTTTATTGAATTGCGTCGTCAGGGCGTGACCAGTCGTTTCGGTGCACAACGTCTCTTTCAGGTGCTTGGTTTTATCAGTTCAGCCCAACACCTCGGTGAATATGTGATCAAGGTTATCAAGGAACATGAGGCTGGTGAAAATAAGGAAATTACGTCCTGAGAAATGTGAGATTGAGCAATGTTTTTTTAGGGTATTCGCGTCTGCGAATACCCTTTTTTTGATTATTGTTCGATGAAAGCCAGTCGAATACCAAAGTAGAGCATCATGCCGCCAAGGGCCTTGGTCAGTACCCGCTGCACACGTCCGAGCACCTTTTTCACTGTAGGATGAGTGATGATGCAGGCCAGAAAGACGAACCACCCTCCAACGATAAATATGAATTCGAGGCCGTAGAGAATCTTGCCAAGTTGAGAAATGTCTGGTGGCAGAACCGCGCTGTAAAATGCGATATAAATGAGCGGTGCCTTGGGGTTTAGAGTGTTGCAGATGAGTCCCTGTTTGAAGGCCGCAAAGGCGGAAATATCCTTTTCGGCTGGTTTGATTTCTGTCGCGTGTGGGCCACCTCCGGCCATGAGACTGCGGATTCCAAGATAACAAAGATAAGCGGCCCCAACATATTTGACGATGGTGAAGAGCAACAGGGATTTGGATATGAGTACCGTCAGCCCAAGAACACTGTATATCGTGTGGATGGACTGCCCGGCTCCAACTCCAATAGCGGTGAAGCAGGCTGAACGGCGGGAATAAAGCAGCGAGTTGCGGACTACCAGTGCGAAGTCGGCACCCGGTGCCATGGCAGCGAGAAGCATGAAGATGGTGACGGTAATGAGTTCGAGCATGCGGATCTTTTTTTGTTTGGTTATGGGTTTGCCAGTGACTGCTGGCCTGTGAATTGTGGTGTGGTCATGAGTTCTACTCCATGAGCACCTGTATCGAGGTCTTGTTGGCGATTCAACCCTGCAGGGACATCCTGCAACAGGGATTTTCCCCATGTATGCTGGTTTGGGGTTTGGCGAATATCTCCGATGTCCACCAGACTTGAAACTGCAAAGACGAATTGAAAGGCCATGCCTTCGCCGAGGTTGAGCTCCTCATTCATGGCTCCTGCGCTGGTCAGTTGGCCATCCTGATCAAAGGTGAGGACGGTCCCCTGATATTCTCCGTCACCTGTGGCGAAATTTAATTTGAAAATTGAGAGCGGGCCGCTGACAGGACCAAAGCCGATTTGTTTTTCCTTGAGTACAACATCTTCATAGAGCCACGCCATACCAGTGCCGAGTTGTGACATTTTGGTCGGAGGACCTATGTCATGCAAGATTTTGCTGTAGTGCGTGCCGGAGTCATATCGGGTTGTGTCAAACTTCTCAATATGGGCTGGTTCGGAACGTATGATGGTACAGCCGGAAAGGGCGGCAAAGATCACTACTGCGGCGGCAAGAGTTTTGAAACTTTTATTTTTTCTCATGTGAGATGGATTCCTTGCTCAAGGAATAGTCGAGAAGTACTCCCTGCGCATCAAAAAAGAAAACGGCTCGATCGTAGGTGATTTTTTCATCCATGTGATTGAAGAGGATCAGGATCACGCCGCCGCCTTGCGTCTGTTCAGCAAGATAATAGAACGCCGGACCGGCCTTGAGGTCGATGATCTGTGATGGTGGGCCGAGTTGCTTGACGATTTCCATCTGTGTAGTCGTGCCGGGAACGATTTGTGACAGGTCGATGCTGCGCCATGTGTTTTCTACGCCGCGTTCGCGGGTGTAGTTTGTGCACGCGCCGAACAAGGTGGTTGCGGCCAGCATGAAGGCTGCTGCAATACAAATGATTTTTCGAGAGGTCACGTTTACTCCTTTTCCACGAATATCCATCGTCATACGTTCACTAAAAAGAGATGTGAGCGTACTGGATTTCTCCGCCAAATTCTATATTGGTTTTTGGCAGGGAATATTCGTGGAAAAGAAGTTGGGAAGCGTGATGTGTGATTAGCTTTGTTTTCTGCTTTGAATGAGTTCGCCCATGATGCTGATGGCTATTTCTTCCGGTGTGTCTGCGTCGATGGTCAAACCGATAGGGCAGTGAACCGCGTCGAGAGCGGTTTGCGTGTATCCGCTTTTGAGAAGTGATTTATACACTGCCGCTTTTTTCTTTTTGCTGCCAATCATGCCGATATAGCCCGCTTTTGTTCTCAAGGCTTGGGCCAGAACATCGCGATCATGCATATGACCGCGTGTCATGATGACGATAAAATCACTTTTGTCCAATGATTCCGGCAGGCACTTTGTCAGGGACTTTTCGACTCGAATTTCACTGGCCTCGGGATATCGAACGGCATTGGCGAATTCTTCACGGTCATCCACCACTACAACTCGAAAACCGACAAAAGCAGCCAGTTTTGCTGTGGCATTGGCCACGTGGCCTGCGCCGATGAAATGGACTGTTTCCGGGATGTGAATTGGCTCCACGAACTGGATTGAGTCAGGTGTTTCCGTGGTCATCGGTGTGCGAACTGTATCGGGAAAAGTCCCGCCCAAGGGGAAGATTTCACGATTAGTCACTGTGCCTGATGTGGACAACGAGGTCACGAGCAGACGATGTTCGCCTGCTTGCCAATGGGTGAGCATCTTTTTGATGAGCGCAATATTCTTGGCATCAGGCAGCAGGGAGTCCAACAGGACGGTCATGTTGCCGCCGCAGACCATGCCGAGGTTGGCGGCGTCTGCGTTGGTGAGATCGAATTCACGAACAGTTGAAGTTCCGGGCTGCATTTTTTTTGCGGCCATGTGGCTTGCATTTTCAACAGACCCACCGCCAATGGTGCCGGCGGTGGAACCATCTTCGAAGACAGCCATAACCGCCCCGGCAGAGCGCGGAGTAGACCCGTTGCTTTTCATGACAGAAACCCTGACAACGGATTGGCCTTTTCCCAAGGCCTCCATGATGGATGCAAAGACGTTCTGCATTTTTATGCCCCTTTACCGAAGCTGCACACGGGGTAGCGGCAGGTCTCACACCCTTCACAGAATCCACCGTGGCCGAGGTTGATGATGTCTTCGCGTGTCACGTCCTTACCTGCCAGAATGCGTGGTATGATCAGGTCGAAAATGCTGGCGCGATAGTACATGACGCAACCGGGAAGACCGACGACAGGGACGTCTCCGAGGCGGGCGAGCATGAACATGGCTCCGGGAAAGGTGGGCGCGCCGTAAGTCACGACTTCGGCCCCGGTCATGCGGATGGAAGTGGGCGTTTGGTCGTCCGGGTCCACGGACATGCCTCCTGTGACAACCACAAAGTCGGCCCCGTTTTCTATGAAATCCAGAATGGCTCCCTTGGTCATCTCCGGGTCATCGGAAACGAGCTTCTGTCCGATCGTGGTTGAACCATATCCTTTGAATTTTTTGCGGATAACCGGACCAAACTTGTCCTCAATGCGGCCATTGTAAACCTCACTGCCCGTGGTGACGATGCCGATACGACACGGCTTGAGCGGACGGACCTGAATAAGTGGTGCGTTTTCGCGAAGTACTGCTTCAGCTTCGGCAACGATAGCTTCGGGGACGACCAATGGAATGACACGGGTACCGGCCATGGCGCGGCCTTTGCGGACCAGTTGATTGGTATGGATGGTGCCGAAGATGACATCTTTGACCGAGTTCAGTTTGAACAGGGTATCAGTGTTGATGTCGAGCAGGCCGTCATGGGTGGCGCGCAAAGTGATTTTGCCTTCCACCGGGGTGCTCAGTTCGATGCCCGGACCGGCTGCGGCTTCGGCTATGCGTCGTGCGGCATCATCCTCATGGACATACCCGTCCTGAGGATCAAATACATAGAGGTGCTCTTTGCCGATATCCAACAGTGTTGGGATGTCAGCTTCGGTAACCACATGGCCGCGGCGGAATGCAGGGCCTTTTTCTCCGCCGGGTATGATGCGGGTGATATCTTGACACAAGACGGTACCCACGGCTTTTTCAACGTGCATGGTTTTCATGATAACCTCGATATGATGCGAATGATTGATTATATGTCGCGCGGAGCGCATGCTGCGTCGTCGTATTCCACCCAGCCGGTTTGCCGGTATTCCTTGAGGAATGCGGCAACTCCGATGGTGACGACGCCAAGTACAGGCAGCCCTACTACAATTGAAGCGGTTTGCAGAACGGATAGCGGTCCGTCGATGAGCATGATCCCTGTGGGAACCAAACCAAGAGACAAAGCCCAAAACAGGCGGTTCCAGCGCGCAGGCTCTTCATCAGGAGTGAGCTTGAGTGTGGTGGTGGCGGCCAGAGCGAATGAAACTGCGTCAAAGGTCGTTGCCATGGAGATGGCGGTGACACCGGCAAAGACAACTTTATAGAGCGAGGCCATGGGGATGAAGTCCGCAATGGCCATAATGGCTGTAGCGCCTTTGACGGTTTTGACCATGCTCACCACGTCCAGTTGCCCGGTGAGTTGGAGGTACAGGCCGAAGTTGCCGAAGACGAGATAGAAACAGCCACATCCCAATGAAGCGATGAGGACCGGGCCAAGCACAACCTCGCGGACTGTGCGACCACGAGAGATTTTGGCGATGAACAGGGACATGAATGGGGCGTATGCCACGAACCATGCGTAATAGAAAACAGTCCAGTCCTTGGTGAATCCTACGGAATCCATGGGGTCCATCGACGTGGCCATGGTGATGAGTTTTGAATACATGAGGCCCAGCGATGTGATGGCCATGTCGGTCAAAAAAACCGTGGGCCCGACGATGAAAACGAACAGAAGGAGCGCCATGGCTATCATGACGTTGAAGTCTGAAAGTTTACTCAGTCCTTTTTTCAAGCCGAGGCTGGCTGATACACAGAAGATGGAGGTGACAAGAAGCAATGTGCCGAATTCCAACCAGAAGGAATGTTCAATGCCGGCAACGGAGGCAATGGCTGCGGCCACGATGGGAATACCCAGTCCAAGTGCTGTGGCTGAGCCGGCCACAAGTCCGGTCATGAAAAGGATGTCGATAACTTTGCCTTGCCAGCCGTTGACCTTGTCGCCGAGCAGTCCTGTACAGGCCTGGGAAATGTTCAGGATGGGGACTCGTTTGACGTAGTAACTATAGCCAATGGGCACGGCCAACACCGCGTAGATGGACCAGCAGATTGGTCCCCAGTGGAACATGCCGTACGCACTGCCCCATTCGTAGGCTTCGAGTGAACCGGCTGGTTCGCCGTGCATTGGGTAGGCTGCATAATAGGCCCAATCAATGGACCCGCCGAACATGATGCCAGCGCCTACGCCCGCACAGAAGAGCATGCCTATCCAGGAAAAGGTAGAGTACTCAACCTTATCACCAAGGCGTTTGTGACTGAAGGGGCCAAAGGCGAACCACATGAGCAGGGTAAAAGTACCGGCTCCGAACAGCATGTAGAGCCACCCCATTTTTACGGTGACGAATTGGAACATCGAGTTGATGATTCTTTCTCCGGCTTCAGGGTACATCAGGAGAGGGATGCACGCGGCCAGAATAATGGAGAGTGCGCCGAAGAAACATATGGTACAGACGCCGCCTTTGTCAGGCGGACACATTGGAAGCGGGGTATGCGGACTCTTTTGTTTGGACATGGTTCCCTCCAACCTTTCAGAACTGAGATGAATGTTCAAGACGGTTATTTTTAGCGCAGGACATCACGCTTTGATAATTGATGCGGTGCAAGCAATGTTGGCGACAACTGCCTGCAAACCATGAAAGAGTCGACGTTGTGGCACTTCCGTTCAATTTGGCAGTAAATTCTGCAACCTGTGCCTTTCCGCCGGGAATATCCATTTTGTTGAGCAGTACGATTTGTTCACAGTTTTGGGGACAGCCTTTGAACAGCCCATCATTGGAGGTGGCAATCTTTATCAAGTGGTCTGGGGTTATTGCTTCTCCAAAAGAAATGTCGGTGATTTCAGCGAAAATATTGGATCGGTGAACAATGTCTTCGGAAAAGGGCTGATTTACAGCATCGAGTCCCATGACACCGACACAGATATCAGATGTAACCGGGATGACCGGTTCGTGATTTGCTGGTGCTTTGAGTGGCTTTCGAGCTGCACCATCGGCTTCAACCAAAATGGCGTCTCCAATCTCAGAGTAGTGAAGAGCGTCAACACTTTCAGCGTCTAATCCAATGAGTTTTCCGGTTTTTGTATCAAATCTTTGAGCAGCGATAACACAGGAACTTTTCGTCAATGCCTGGCGTAGCCTATTCAAAAAATCCGGGCCATCTGTCATTAGAATGGTATCAACGTCATGGAGCGGGAAGATCTTGGTGGTCGTTGTAATGACCACCCGTTGCCCTGCAGAAATTCTGCTTTTGGCTATCCAATGAAGGAGAGAGGTCTTCCCTCCCGCTCCGATGACGGTGATAAGCCGGTGTTCCGGCGAGGTGAGTGCGGCACATGCGCTAAGGGTTACGGTCCCGTTCATGCGTGCCTCAGATGAAAAGTTGTGCACAAATGGTTTCGAGAACGCCGCCGCCGATGGACAAAGCCTTGTCCGAAGTTTCTCCGCAGTATGAAATGGTTCCTCTGGGGTCCACATCTCCGAGTTTTGTGCGTTTGACGACCGGAGTGTTGTTTCTGAGCAGACCTCGAATAACGCCGGACAGGGCTGCAACAACCGGGGTGTCGTCGACAGAACCGATGATATCGCCTTTTTTTATCAGTTGGCCGATGTCGTAAGGGGTTGTGAAGGTTCCTTCGTGTTCGGCCCAATAAACGCGTTCTATGGAAAATCCGTCAATCACACCGGGGACACCTGTGTTCGCAGCCGCAGGCCCTTCGGTGATGACGCGTCCGAGGTGATGACCGCGTTTGGTCTCAACGACTCTGTGTACATCTTGTCCTGCCGTGAATCCGGGTCCGAGACCGATGACCAGCGGAGCTTGATCCATGGTTGTCCCGATGTTGCGTTTGGCAAGGATGGCATCCACCAGTACGTCAGGTTTTACCTGATCCAAAGAGGAGGCTTCCGGGTCAACGAGAACAGGAATTGTGCCGTTGTTCCATGCTTTTTCAGTGAGATCAGGAGAAGAAATACGTGTGGCCTTGATTCCTTCAACGGTCATTTCACCGTGATATACGGCTTCGGAAAAAGCCACGGTTCTGCGCACGGCGAGGGGGTTGGCCGTTTCCAGAAGCAGGAGTCGAGTCAGTCCGGCCCGGTAGAGTCGAAGGGCAACGCCTGTAGCGAGGTCGCCTGCGCCGCGAATGGTGATTGTTGGGGTTTGAATGGCACTCATGCTGTGCTCCTAAGCGGTCTTTTGGCCGTAGTTGGTGAGAAGTCGTTGATATTGTTCTTCGGTATCCACATCAATGAAAGGTCCGACTTCGTGAATGCGAACCAGACGAAGAGCCAGTCCCGGAGACCCGAGTAGTGGACGTGCACCGGTGTCGCCTTCCAGTTCGAAGACTTTGGGGAACCATGTAGAGGGTATGGTAATGGGGTTACCGCGCATGCCTTCCTGCACCGGAGCGACCCAACACTCGGGTTGTTGGGTGAATGCACCCACGAGCATGTCGATGGCCGAGGCTGTGATCAGTGGTTGGTCTCCCAGCAGGGCCATACATCCGTCGGCAGTGTCTATGACTGAGCGCAGACCGGTCTTGAGAGACTCGGCCTGGCCCATGTCACGATGAACACTGGTGACGACGTTGCAACCAGAGAGGTCCACTGTGCGTCGTAGCTCAGATCCCTTGGGCAGAACCACGGTCACGTCGCGCAGGGTGGAGTTGCGTGCGGCGTTCACCACATGTTGTAATATGGGGAGTCCCCGGAAGGGCAGGGACAACTTGTCCCTACCCATTCGGGAGGCTTGGCCGGCGGCCAGAATGACGCCGGAGACGTTGGCGAGTTGGTGGGGCATGCCAAACATCCTTGTATTAATGGTTACTTGAGGCAGTCCATCAGGGTGTCACCCACGATGGTCTGCGCCATTTGTACCTTGAATCCGTTCTGGAGCAGGGGTTTGGCTTCGGCAACAGCGGCCTTACCAGCTTCCTGAGCCAGTTCTTCAGTCAGTTCCTTGCCGATGAGCAATTCTTCTGAAGCTTCGCAGCGACGCGGGTTATTATGCACTCCGTTGAGGCAGATGCGTGCACTGGTGATTTTGCCGTCGACCGCGCTGACAGATGCAGCGCAGTTGACCAGAGCGAAGTCGATGGATTTGCGGTAGGCAATTTTGCGGAAAGCACTGGTCGGACCGGCTTCCGGCAACGGAACCACGATTTCAGTGACTATTTCATCCCGATCCAGAATTGTGGACTGTGCGCCCATTTCGGCGGAGAAGAAGTCGTCAATGGCGATTTCGCGTTTGGTTGTCTTGACTGTAGCGTTCAGAGCGATGAAGGCAGGGGCCGTGTCGCTTGGGTTTACAGCGATGCATTTGTTGACTGCACCAAAGATGGAGTGGAAACGGTGGTCGCCGGGAACGGCCAGACAACGTTTGCCACCTTTGCGTACGCAGTCAATGCGACCGCCGATCTTGTCGGGGTAACGATAGTACCAACAACGGTTTTCCTGGCAGATGTTACCGGCGATGGTGCCCATGTTGCGCAACAGCGGAGATGCTGTGCGGCGGGCTGCTTCGGCCAGTCCGGGCCATTGCTCTTTTACCGAGTCAGATTCAGCGACTTCAGTCAGGGTAGCAAGTGCACCGATGTGCAGACCGTCATCTTCTACACGGATTTCCTTGAGACCGGGGATGGTCTTGAGGTTGACGATCCGCTCAGGGGCCTCCATCCAGAGATTGTCCTTGAGACAACCCATGAGGTCGCTGCCTCCGCCCATGACATAGGCTGGGCCTTCGCTGCCGTTCAGGAGAGCGACCGCCTCTTCAATAGAGGTGGCGTCAAAATGATTAAACCGTTTCATTATTTCTTCCTCCCTCTGGCCTTGATTTTGCCCAGGCCAATGAGGATGCTTTCAGGGGTGTATGGCGTTTCGGTCAAGCGAACGCCGATAGCGTTGTAAATGGCGTTGGAGAATGCGGCCAGAGTGGGGCAGGCTGCGCCTTCACCACAGGCCGTGGCTCCGAACGGATGGGTCGGATCACCGGGCTTTTCAATGACAATGGGATCAACGTCGCAATCCATGGTGGTGGTGTGACGGTAATCAACCCAGTTGGGAGTCATCAGCCAACCGTTGCGTTTGTCGATAATGCAGTCGTTGCCGAGCATTGCGTTATCAACTCCGTGGCGGGAGGTGCAGAGCTGGCCTTCGACGATTTTCGGGTTGAGGGCTTTGCCTACATTTTGCGCCATGGTTACGCGAGCGTTCTCGATCATGCCGGTTTCAGTGTCGATATCCAGAGAGATGAACTGTGCGCCCTTCTCCTTGGGGATGTAGACCTGATCTTTCTTGCCATCCTTGAGACCGTTGGGATGGGGAGAGTTGTTCACGTAATAACCGGTAATTTCATGGATACCGCCGTAATGGCCGCGTGTACCGAATGCTTCGGCAAAGGTTACTCCCTTGCTCGGATCATTGGTCATGAAGATACCGTCTTCGTTGATATCCAGTTCTGTCTCGGAGACGCCCATGACGCCTGCTGCGAGTTTGAGAACCTGATGCTTGGCGTCGATGGCGGCTTCGTAAGTGGCCCAACCCTGAATCCATGTGCCGCAGCTGTTGGCGACCAATGTGGCAAAGGGGGTGGAGTCGGTGTCGTGACAGACAAGACCGATTTTCTTGTAAGGCAGGCCGAGCACTTCAGCTACGATCTGGCACTGGACAGTGTGCTGTCCCTGACCGATATCGGCCACGGCGCAGACCAGAGCGGCAGAGCCGTCAGGGTAGATCTTGACCATGGCTTCGGACGAGTTGCCCGGGCCGGGGCGACCTGCGCCCATGGCGAAAATGGCCACGCCCATGCCATGACGGATACGGCCTGTTTTTTCATCCGGGTGCTGCCATGTGTTTTTCCAGTCCAGAGCTTCTGCGCCAGCGTCGAGGCAGTCGCGGATACCGGAGGAGGAGATGAAAGCGGATTTATAAACCAGCGGGTCCCAACCGGAATCGATGTCGCCTGCACGCATGCAGTTCATTTTGCGCAGTTCCACGGGATCGATGCCTAATTCGTAAGAGGCGATGTCCATGGTGGTTTCAACGGCAAAGGTGCCTTCGGGAGCTCCATAACCCTGCCAACCCGCAGCGGGTTGACGGTTGGTGTTCACGTAGTGAATCTTGCCGCGTTGGTTCTGGCAGTTGTGTGAGTACAGAACAGAACCAGTGGCGAGCATGGCGTTCTTGGCGGGGTATTTGTCGCCGCCGGAACCTGTTTCCTGCCAGTGTTCCAAATCCATGGTGGTCAGGGTGCCGTCTTTTTTGAAACCGATTTTGACATCGGTCTGACTGCCGCGAGACCAACCGCTGACCATTTCCTCTTCACGAGAATATGGGCAATGGACTGGCTTTTTCAAATCGAGACAGGCAAGGCTTGCTACCAAAAGGTAGTGAGAAGCAATATTGCGGTCCAGAGGGAAGGCATTTTTGCCACCGAAGCTAGAGCCGGTAAAGGGTGCCACGTAGTTCACCATGCTGGACGGAATGCCGAGTGCCTGAGCCAGACACAGCTTTTCGTCGTGCATGCCCTGAGAGTGGGTGTACATGTGGAGTTTGGTGCCATCAAAGTCAGCGGTACAGCCGCGAGGTTCCATTGCAGGTCCCTTGCAGTAAGCGTATTTAAGCGCTTTTTGATCGATAATGTAGTCCGCTTCTTCGAATCCCTTTTCAATGTCGCCGAAGCCATTGTATTCGGCCGGGGTCTTGGTCTTGAACAGACCTGTTTCCGGGTCGCGGTCACTGAGCAGGGCATGGAAGGCCCAGTCCTGACAGTTGTCAACACCTTCGAAAACTTGCGGAGAGTCTTTTTTCATTGCCTCTTCAAGGCTGACGACGAACTTTTTCTTTTCGTATTCGACCTTGATGAGTCCCATGGCTTCTTCGGCGATGGTTTCATCGTCAGCTACCACGGCGGCTACGAGATCTCCGACGTAATAAAGGGTGTTACGGAATGCCTTGGGATAATTCTCATGGGTCATGACGAGACGGACGCCCGGAAGAGCTTGGGCCTCGGTGGTGTCGATGGAAATGATGTCGGCTGCCGGATAAGGGCTGCGCAGAATGCGGGTCTGCAACATGCCCGGCAGGATGAAGTCGGCATAATACTTGGCTTCGCCTGTGACGCGGGCGCGACCGTCCTTTTGGCGGACAGATTTGCCGATGGATGTCAGTTCAGCCATTAGACCTGCTCCTTTGCCATCTTCTTGGCCGCACTGCGTACGGCGTTGATGATGTGCTCATAGTTGTTGCAGATACAGAGGTTGCCGCCGAGGGCTTCCTTGATTTCGTCGTCAGTGGGATCAGAATTTTTGCTCAGCAGATACTTGGTGGTCATGATCATTCCGGGAGAGCAGAAACCGCACTGTGCGCCGTATTCTTCAAGCCATGCTTCCTGAATGGGATGCAGCTTGCCGTCCTTGGACAGTCCTTCAACCGTTTCGATGACTTTGCCTTCCTGTTCCACGGCCAGAACCATGCAGGAGGGAACGGCTACGCCGTCGATGAGGACGGTACATGCTCCGCACGCACCTTCGCCGCACGCTTCTTTGGCTCCGGTGTGGCCACAGTCGTTGCGGAGGACTTTGGAAAGGGTCCAGTGCGACTCCACCGGGATCGACAGAACTTCATCGTTTACTGTCAATGTGATGAGTTTTTTTCGTTGTTCGTTCATGATGCTTCCCTTTGTCGAACGTTGTCGGTCGGCCTGTATCCGGCCTGAGTTGTTAATAAGCAGCTTTTTTTACGGGCGCGCTTGTCCCGTTTCCCACAGCACTACTGCAGGAGGAAATTTGTCGGGGCAGGCCCGAAGGCCCACCCCATTAATGGAGTTCAAGTGTAATTAAGCTTCTTCTTCAACGGGTTTCTTGGTGCCACGGCTGGCCCAGACGATACCGCCGATGATCAGCGCGCCAGAGATGTAGTGGACCGAAGTCATTTTTTCGCCAAGGAAAACGAAGGCGAAGAAACCGCCCCAGAGGGGGAGGGAGTAGTAGATCATTCCACACAGTTCGGGACCGGCCTTTTCAAGACCGATGTTCCAGGTCCACCAAGCGATGATGGAGGAACAGATGGCGGAGAAGGTGATGGAGAAGAAGACCACGCCGTTCATGTTGAAGACCATGCTCGGCTGGGTGGATTCCCAGATGACACAGGGGATGAGCATGAGCACTGCAAAGAAGGACATGAGGTACATGATGGTACCGCCGGACAGTCCGTCGGGGGTCTTCTTGAGAATCAGGCTGTAAATGGCGAAACCAACTGCGGCTCCGAGCATGAGGATGTCACCAGCAGCGAAGTGCATGCCGAGGATCTGGTTGATGTCGCCACCGGAGACGAGATAAAATGAACCGATCAGAGCGACGATACAACCAGCCCATGTGTTGAAGGACTGCTTCTGGCCCATGCAGGCTGCGATGATGACGATGAAGATTGGGGTTGTTACGGAAATGAGAGAGAGGTTGATGGCCGAAGTGGTCTGCGCTGCGAAATAACTGAGCGGAGAGTATGCAGCGACACCAAATGCGGCGGCAGCAATGATTTGCGGCAGGAAAGTTTTGGCGATAGGCCATTCTTTTTTCACCTTTGGCAACATGAAGGTGCTGAGGATGATCAGAGCCATGCCCCAACGGGTTGCACCCAAAGTCATGGGTGAAATTTCACCGACTGCCAAGCGGGCGATGATAAAAGCGCCAGCCCACAGGACGGTGGCAAGCAAAGCGTAAAGTGATCCGATGACTACTTGATTCTTAAACATTGTTTCTCCTCGAAGTTTGTTCATTCACTCATGTCCGAGTCATTGTTCCGTCGGACTTCGGTCCGATATGCCCCCATGCCGGAACAGTGACGATTGGAATGGTATGTTGGGACTTGGTGAATGTGTTGCTATCCTTCCCTCAGTCAGTTTTGAGCGACCCTCCTTGCAGAATATGATCGATAGAGCATTGTGTGCATTATTAATAATCTGCATAGAAGCAATGGATATGCCAACTTGATCAGTAGCAAAAAAGTAATTTAAGTACAGTTTTTACAGGTAGTTGAGAAAATAGACTGATTGATTGTCCAATTAGCTTGGGTCATGAGTTTGAGTCAAAAACGACTCACAAATATGTCAAAAATGACAGCACGAGTGTTTTAATCAAGGTTGAGTCATAAAAGACTCGCCGAGTCTTTTATGACTCAGAGCTTTCTGTGTGCTTACGGATAAGGCGAGAGGCGCGGCTTTGACTGATACCCAGTGCGGCAGCAACTTTGCGGGTACTGCCATGCATGACGTGGGCGTCGAGGATCATTTTTTTTTCTACGGATTCCAGAATTGCGTCGAGAGTGTTATGCCCTGTGCCTTCTGCGAGCGATGGTGCTGTTTGATAGAGGGTGGTGGGCAGGTGGTCAATGGTGATGGCATCACCTTCGGTGGTGACGACAAGTCGTTCCATGAGGTGTGCCAATTCTCGAATGTTGCCCGGCCAGGAGTGTTGGCAGAGGAGGGATTGAGCCTCCGGGGAAAGCCGTTTTGAGGCGTTATGCTTTTTCCCATAGTGGTTGAGGAAGTAGAAAAGAAGCGGAACAATATCATCCCTTCGATCTCGTAGCGGAGGTATCGTGATATCAAAGACGTTGAGTCGAAAGAAGAGGTCCTGGCGAAATGCTCCGGCAGCAGCCATGCGTTCAAGATTGCGATTGGATGCAGCTAGGATGCGGACATTAGCTTTGACTGTCTGGGAGCTTCCCACCGGGCGGTATTCCATTTCCTGAACCGCATGGAGTAACTTTGCCTGCATGGGGAATGGGAGTTCTGAAATTTCATCAAGAAAGAGTGTGCCGCCGGACGCTTTGGCAAAGAGTCCTCCCCGGGCATTCGTGGCACCGGAAAAGGCGCCTTTTACATGGCCGAATAGTTCGGATTCGAACAGTTGTTCCGGGATGGCTGCACAGTTGACGACCACGAACGGTTTATGTTGCCGAGTGCTGTTGGCGTGGATGAATTTTGCCAGCAGGCTTTTTCCACAACCTGATTCGCCGAGCAGGAGGCAGGGAGCTGTCAGGCTCGCGACCTTGCGTGCTGATTGAACCACATTTTCCATAGCAGTACTATGGTATATGAGGTCTTCCGGGTGTGGTTCTTCTTCTATCTCCAAACTGTTTTCCAGTTCGTCCAGACTGGGAATCTGTCCTTTGTGGACGCTATCTCGGACGTTGAGCACCACGTATTCAATTTCGCCTTCCTCATTCATGATAGGGTTGGCAATGGTCAGAACATCGAGGCCGAGATAGGTTTTTTGTTCTTGCTTGATAGGGCGTTTATATTCATAAACGGCTGGAAGTGCGGGACGGTTCCAGGCAGCGTGCTTGCGGATGACTTCCCAAAAAGGCAGACCTACCATTTCTTCCTGTGTGAATCCGTAATGTCGTTCACACGCCTTGTTGACGTACAACATGCGATAGTTGTTGTCGTAGATGATGACTTCATCGTGCAGATTGTCGATGAGTCTGGCGAAGGTCTTGAAATTTAATCCGAAGTGTTCTGTCTTTTCCATGGTGTGTCCGGTGCTTTACTCATACGTCCTTACGACAGTATAAACCTGTGCCCGTCGCAGAGTTCTCCCTCATATCAAATGCTCCTTAGAAAGACCACGCACTTTTCCAGACTGTGCGAAAAAGCACAAATGAATGCCTATTAAAGGGAAAGAATATTATCGGTTTTACAACAAAAAGAGCGCTTTTTTTTGTCTTTTTGCCCTTGAATGAAAGATATTTTGTGTGGGGGTTTCTTCTTTTTTTACACCAATAATTTCATCGTGTGTATTCCGTCCAGTCCATGCCGTAATTGTTCTTGCAGGTCTGCTGTTTGCTCTATATGGTGACCCCCGAAAATTCGGAGGTAGGAGAAGAAAAAACATGTTTAAACGTTTGAGATTACTTACTGATTCCCTTGCGTGGAACGTGCTCTTGCTCGTGGTCGGCTCTTTTCTCTATATTGTTGGATACAATGGAGTCGCTATTCATCATGATTTCATTCCTGGTACATTATACGGCTTTGCCGTGGTGGTGCAGAAGATGGAGCCACGGTTGTCGCTTTCGTGGTGGTATCTTTTGCTCAACATTCCTTTGTTCCTTGTGGCGTGGAAAGGCGTGAGCAGACGGTTTTTCTTTCTCAATATGTTTTCAATGGGTGTAGTTTCATTGCTGACATTCGTTGTGCATATGGACTTTGGAATACAGAATGAGATTTATGCAGCCATTGCGTCGGGTGCGCTTATGGGCGCTGGATGCGGCATTATTCTCCGTTCGTATGGCGGCGGGGGAGGACTGGACGTTGTCGCTGTCATCCTCAACCGGAAGTACGGCATACGTTTCGGTGTGTTTTATTTTATGATCAACACGTTGGTCATGGGGTTTGCTTTGAGCTGGTATTCGCCAGACAAGATCATCGCTTCCCTCGTCATGTTGTTCATCAGTTCCGTGGTGACCGAGTATGTCCTTTCCTTGTTCAACCAACGAAAGGCCGTGCGCATCGTCACTCGTCATTCGGCTGATCTGGTTAAAGCAATCACTGGTCGCGGCATGCATCATGCTACTGTTTTTCCCGGTACAGGCGGCTATTCTGGTGAACAGGTGGACATGGTTTTTTCTATTACTGACAATCTGCGACTTCGAGGTTTGGAGCAGCGGGTTTTTGATGTCGACCCCAATGCGATTTTTGTGGTCGAAAATACATTCAGCGTTGTCGGCGGGTCAATCGCCAAGCGCAAAGTTTATTAACCATTCACTCTTGGACCGACTCATGGAAAATACTTTCATCGAACTGACACCCCTGGCCCCTCTCGATTCCATCCACGCAAGCAATGCTCCCGGCGATGCAAATACCTACGTTCCAGAAGGCGTTTGCGCCAAGATGATTCGCTTTGCCGTCGAAGATCATAAACTTGTGCATTTGAGTTTTACAGGCGGGTGCGAAGGAAACCTCAAAGCCATGTCCATATTGCTTAAAGGTATGGATGTTTCAGAGGTGATTGAAAAGTTGAGTGGCATTACCTGTGGTAAGAAACCGACATCCTGTGCTGACCAATTATGTCGTGCTTTGACCGAGCATATGGCACGCACGGCATAGATTTCTGAACGGAATAATACGTATAACGCCGATGCGGCGCGAAACCTGTATACAGGTTCGCGCCGCATCCGTTTTTTATGGCGGGATTATTCCGCAGCAGCAGAGAGGCTGGCAGCGGAAAGTCGATCTTTGATGTAGCTGACCTGAGCGTCGTCTCCCTCATAGAGGTCGAAACATTTGGCGTCTTCACCCATCAGCCCTTCCGGGACTTCATCGCCGATTTCGTCTGGATCATCGACAAGTTCCTTGTAAAAACAAACCGAAAGCCAGCGGTCTGCGGGGTCGTCATCAATGATATCTACCATGGCGAACAGGCTGCGCTTTTTCTGGTTGGCATGTGTCGCGCGCAGGGAATAGGTGATGCCCGGACGGGCAACGAAATCAAGGGTCACGCCTTCCAGCCCTTCCAGATGTTCTTTGAAGTTTTGAAAGCAACCTTTGGTCTTGTTGGGGTCGGCGGTCCAGGATTCGAGGAACGCTGTCAGTTCCTCGGTGAGTGCAGTGTCCATCGGGAGAGTCTCCTTGTTGTGTTTTCCGTGTGCAAAAGCGCGTGACAAGATCAGGCGCAGGGGATTCGTTCGATAAAATTTTCTAAAAAGTTTGCCATATCCTGAGCTTTTTTCATGCTGATTACAGGTACTTCTTCGGATAATTTGTCAACAGTGTCCAGTGGAACGTTGATCGCCTTATGGATGGTGAAGTTCTCTACTTCCTTGTCGTCCGGCACTCTGCCGCAGCCGCCCACTATGCCGATAAATTCTCCATTTCTGAAAACAGGAGTACAAATTTTGAGCATGCCGGCATCACATTGTTCAATGACGGTCTTTCCAGAGGATTTGGCTTGTTTCGCCATGTGTTGATGGGCAACAGAGCAGATGGCCTGAATGCCTTCGGGGTGTGATTTTATCTCAGCGCAGAGCGGATTGACGAAATTCTTAAAGCCAGTGAATGTCATGCCGTTCGCATCATAGGCACAGGCATTGACGCCCCAGTCATTATGTAGGGTTTTTTCCAGTTCAAGCCATTGTTGTTCGGGCAACAGATCAGTCATGAGCATGAAGTTATCCTCGTTTAATGGTGATGCAAGGTCGTCATATTACCGGAGTGTACCCTTCTGGAAGATGGGCAGTGCCCTTGATGCAGGGAAGGCCTGTAGCTTTGTGGATGCGAGCTACAAGTTGGTCGATGTCGGGGCAGAAACCTCCTTGTTCCATGACCCATTTCCCTTCTGTTTTGCTGGCGAACAAGCATGTCGGGACATGGATGGCTTCGGCTCCCTTGGCTTTGAGAATCTTTGCCATATTTTCTACGGAATCTCCCGGACATTGGCAGGTGAATACCCCGGTGAGTTCAGTGGCGTCATAGGCTGAAAAAGCCTGCTTCCCTTGAGTGAGACAGGTAATGCATCCTGTCAGGGGACATTTTGATTCGTTTTTTTCACAGCGGATGATGCCGATTTTCGTCATGGTTACTCCCTGTGGCGAAGACCTTTCAAGCCTGACGCCTTCTTTTTCCTGGTGTAAGGCGGCCACGGGATTATGCCCTGCGACCGCCTGAATGTGTGGTTAAACGATTATTTTTCTGTATCGTTTTCCAGAGCTGCAATGCGTTCCTGAATCGTTTTTAACTCCGATTCAAGGTATGCAGCTTGATCTTTCAAAGCTTGCGGGTCGTTCTGGGGCATGGTTGCGTATTGCGCATTGAATCCGGGGTTCATTCCCTGTCCATAGCCGAATCCGCCACGACCGCCGCGGCCACCACGGAATCCGAATCCCTGACCACCCATGCCGTTACGCATGCCGTTACGCATGCCAAATCCACGCCCGAAACCTTGATTGTACTGCTGATCGACTCTTGGTGCGTTAACGCCGGTACAGGCCCCAAGACCTCTGCCTGTGCGTGAACCCATTCCCATTGGTCCTGATCCATTTCTTCCTGGCATGATTGCCTCCTTGTTTCAGTTGTTACGCCCGTACCATTGGTACATGGCAGTTTGGGCATATGTGTTCGGTGCAAGGCACCCCCGGCACATGGGGCATAACCAGCCCGCATCGTAGGCAACGGCAGAACGATTGCTGCCCTGATGCTGTGTCGGAGGTTTTGTGAGAGCTTCCATCCTGATTCAGGGAGGTGATGGGACGGGCGCCATGTCTTCTTCCAAAACGATTCATGCGACCTGTCCCCCGCTGACCGGGAAGAGCTTCCTGATTTCCATGGCAACGGCCTTGTCTGTGGCCGCAACCGGGCATGCGAAAACGTTCGTCTTCGAGATCCCCGGTCCGCCACGCATTGATAACTCTGGCCAGTCCTCCCCTGATAAAGGGGTGGACGACAATGTTTCGTGCTGTGACGGCATTGTGCAGTGGCCGCGAAATGGCACCGCACACAAGAATGGACACATGCCTCCCGAGAAGAGTGCTTATTAGGGTGGATGGCGAGTTATCCTGCACTGGCACTCGCTTGATTCCAGCCTTGTCCGGATTTTGTGCGACGATGACCAATTCTGTGGTCACGTCGAAGACCGGAGCTATCCGATCTTCCCATACGCTGAAGGCCGCATTCATGGTTGCCTTGCTCCTTTGTCAGGATAAAAGCATCAAGCGTGCCAGAAATTCTGTATGGAACAAGAACTCTTAACTCGTCGTTTTAAATGATGAATATGAGAAAACCGGACGGGCGTGCAATGTTAAAGAGTCTCGTTTAAAAGACTCCGCAAACAAACAAGGTCTCGGATGTGCGACTATTTTTTGGAAGAAGACAGAGAACGTCCATCGCGATGAGGGAGGTCTATGCCGAGTTGGTTGATCTTGCGAAACAGTGTGCTTTTGTGGATGCCAAGCTCTTTGGCTGCGGCCAGTCGATTGCCGTGGTTACGTATGACGGCGTCTTGAATAAGCTGTGTTTCTACTGTCTGAACAGCTGCTTCCAAACCTGTTGTCATAGGAATTTGTGTGCTTTTAGAGCGAAGGAATTCATCCGGAAGATGTCCCGGTTCGATCAATCCTTCGTGGCAAACAATAAAGGCTCGTTCGATGGTGTTGCGGAGTTCTCGCACATTGCCGGGCCAGTCGTGGACCATGAGAAGGGAAAGAGTCTCAGAAGCGAGACCCTCTACCTGTTTGTTTTGAAGAGCATTGAAATGTTGGATAAAATCCATGACCAACAGGGGGATATCTTCTTTACGCAAGCGCAGGGGGGGGAGATCTACACGAGCAACATTGATGCGATAGAAGAAATCTTCGCGAAAATCGCCCTGTTTGACCAAGGCAGTGAGGTCGCTGTTGGTGGCTGCAATGATACGTACGTCCGAATGCTCCGGAACGACACTGCCCAACGGATCGAATGTCTGTTCCTGGAGAACGCGAAGCAGTCTGACCTGCATGGCTGGACTGATGGTACCTATTTCATCGAGGAAAAGGATGCCGCCTGCTGCCGTGGCGAACCGTCCGGGTTTGTCGCGGCGAGCACCTGTAAAAGCTCCCGCCTTGTAACCGAACAACTCGGATTCAAGCAGAGTCTCAGGCAGCGCGCCGCAATTCAAGGCCACGAATGGGGCGTCGCATCTGTCACTGAGGGCATGGATTGTCCGTGCTATTAATTCCTTGCCTGTTCCGGTTTCACCGAGAATGAGCACGGTGCTCGGACTGGCTGCGATAGGATCGAGTGAAGAAAAGACTCGTTGCATGAGTGGGCTGCGGCTGACCAGATCTCCGACGCGAAAACGGCCTTCTAGTTCATCTCGCAGAGCTTCAACTTCACTCAGGTCGCGGAATGTTTCGGCCCCGCCGATGACCGTGCCGTCAGCGTCCCGCAAAACCGCTGTGGACAGACTGATCGGAATGCGGTTTCCATCGGCATCGATGATATAACCAGTGCGCCCGATCAGGGGCTTGCCGGTTCGTTGCGTTTCACGAAGGCAGCATTGATCTCCGCACATGGTGGAACGAAAGACTTCGGAACACCGTCTGCCTATGGCCTCCTCACGGGGAATCCCCGTGATTTCTTCGGCGGCACGGTTAAACGAGAGAATACGCCAGGATTGATCCACGGTGAATACGCCGTCCGAGATGCTTTCCAGGATTGCCTGGTATTGAGCGGAAGATGGGGCGGTATGGCTCACGGTGAACTCCTGGTTGGGAATACTCGATCAGGCCTCAGGCGTTTCGTTTTCCAGTGCGGCAAGGGCAGCCACGCAGATGGCAACGGCTGCTTCTGGGTTTTCAGCCGTGACGTCCTGACCGTTCAGAGTGAAGCTGGCCCGCCATGATGTGTCGCACAGACTTTTGGCGCAGAGGTCCTTTAATGCAAAGGAATATCCTTTCTCTTCAAGGGCATCTGCAACTCGCAGGGCTTCGTTGACGTTGTTTGCAGGGGTGGCTGGAATAGATTCGCCAAGCAGGGAATGCAGTTTTGTTTCGATGTCTTTAATGGAGAGTTCGGGCATGATATATCCTGTATGAAATATGAGTAGTGGTTCATTTGTTAAGCGCGTTCTACTCAATCATCGAAAGATCATTGAGTCAACTCCCTATTGGAAGAAGGACGGCGTGGAACAAAGAAGGCCGCCTCTCCAGAATATTCCGGAAAAGCGGCCTACTGTAATGGGTCGTATGGTATTAGCGCTTATTCTTCATCAACGCAAAGCCGATGCCGAGAATGAGCAGGGAGAGAATCAGGAAGTGCATGAACATGTCTTTCTGGATTGCGCCCCAGATGATGTAGAGAGAGCCACACCCTGCCAAAAGTGGACAAAGGAAGCGGCTGAATGCACCAAGGTCGGTGAAGGTTTTCATCACCCAGATATAAATGGAGATGTATATCACATACAGGAATGCGATGGGCAGTTCGGAGATATCCATGAACTGGCCCCACCATCCCATGAAGTTGCCATACCAGACGACCAACCACAGGCAGGAAAGGATGTAACCAATCAGGGCCGAGGTGGTAGTGCTGTTGGTTTGGGGATTGATTCTTTTGAAGAAATCAGGTTTGGGTCCCATGTCGCGAGAAGCGATGGAGAACATGCCGCGGGCAGAGCCCATGATCAGGCCGTTCAGAGTTCCCAGGCAAGAAATGATGACGAATACGGTCAGGATGGTGCCGCTTAATTTACTGAAAATCAGGGCAATTACTTCAACAGGTGCATCATCACCAGCGACCAGTACTTGATCGTTGGTCAGGACGCCGGAGATGCCGAGATAGTAGAGCATGTATATACATACGACGGCAATAGTACCGACAACCAGCGCGCGCGGCAGGGTTGTTTTGGCATCCTTGAGCTCAGCGTTGATGACTGTAGCGATAATCCATCCTTCGTATGCGAAGGCCGTGGACAGGGTGGCCACAGCCAGTCCGCCGCCGCTGCCGGCTACTGTTTGCGCGGCGTTGGTAAAGTTGTCCAGAGTCATGCCGCTGGAGATTCCGGCAATGCCGCCGACTGCGGCGACCAGAGCCAGAGGAATCAGTTTTACGACCGTGGATGTAACCTGCCATTTACCTGCCAGGACCGGAGAGAAATAGTTGAGCAGAAAGAATCCGGTCAGGTAGACGAATGAGACAGGCCAGACAACATTGTCCATGCCGAGCAGGGCGCCCGTATAGTTGGCTGAGACCCATGCGAGGACGGCCACCAGAGTCGGGTAATATATAAAGGTCATGAACCAGGCGACCATATATCCGGCTTTCCTGCCGTAGGCCTGTTCAAAGTAGTCGACCACGCCGTTGACTCGTTCGATGCGTGTGGCGATCTTGGAAAACACGTAAGCCGTGACAACCATGATTGAACCACCGATAAGCCATGCGAGCAGGGCGGTAGAGAGACTTCCGCCGGACGCCTTGAGAACATCGTCCGCTTTGAAGAAGACACCTGAGCCGATGACAATGCCGACAACCATGGCGGTTGCAGTCCAAAAGCCATACTTTTTCTGTAAATTTTCCATATGCTGTCACACTTTGTTTGATGTGTGTCGAAATGTGCTGTCGATTTGAATAATCGATGCAGAGTACACCACACGCACCCCCTTGTGGTGTGGCTTGAGAACCTCCTCTCTGAAGCGCATCGGGCAGACCCTCCAGTCATCCCGAGCGAATCACAGCGTCTTCTTTGCTCTTATAGCATGAAAAAGTCCAGTATTTTTTGTTTTTGGCGAACTAACACGTTATTTTATCAGGAAATTATGAATAAAATTCAAATTGGACAGCATATTACCATGGTAATGGAGTGTGTAAGGACTCTGAGCATGCGCAAAAAAAGTGTCGATTTTAACGTGAAGATGTTTATTTCAGTCGTTTTTTCGTATTTTTTTTCATTTTTTTTTTAAACGTTTTAATATGCGTCGGAACTTGTTCAATGATTTAAGGTTGATTAACACCAAAACTGAGTGTACGCTCAGTTTTGGTGTTTTTTTTGACATTCTAGTTAATTGGAAAGTATAAATCGAAAAACTGAGTGAACACTCGGTTTTCGGAAAAGGATGAATTAAACAGCATGAAGAAAAAAGAAGCCATACTCAAAGTTGCCACGGTTCTGTTCGCGAATAAGGGGTTTGCGGATACATCGGTTCAGGAATTGGCCCGATTGACCGGAGTGGCTGAGGGAACGATTTTTTATCACTTCAAGAACAAGGAAGGTCTGCTGTTAGCCATCCTGGAAAAAACCAGAGACGAGATTGTTGATCAGTTCGAACGGTTCTTTGAGAACAGACCGTTTAATTCTGGTCTTGAAATGGCGGAGGAGGTCGTTTCTTTCTATCTGTATCTGGCTGGTTTGTTGGAAGACAAGTTTCTGCTGTTGCACAGGCATTACCTTTACAGGTTCTCCGAGTCCAACCCGGAGTTCAGGGAAAATCTGGAAGCAATTTATAACTGTCTGGTCGATATTTTCGAAAAGGCGATTGTAACAGGGCAGGAAGACAAATCCATCAATCAGGATATTCATCCCCGAAAATCGGCGCTCATCTTGTTTACCATGGTGGATGGTCTGGTTCGATTCAAAAACTTCAACCTGTATGATGCGGGCGCATTGTTCAACGAATTGATGCTCACATGCCGCAGAATGTTACAGGCTTCATAGCAAGGAAGAGGCTGAATGCTTTCGAAAATACTCCCGTTCATTGACTGGTTCAAAGGGTACAACATGGCGGCGCTACGAGCGGATGCCATTTCGGGCCTGACGGTTGCCCTTGTACTCATTCCACAATCCATGGCGTACGCCCAGTTGGCAGGGATGCCTGCTTATTACGGCCTGTACGCTTCCTTTCTACCTCCGCTCGTTGCCGCACTTTTTGGTTCCAGCCGTCAGTTGGCAACCGGACCGGTGGCAGTCGTCTCGCTCATGACCGCAGCATCCCTTGAACCGCTGGCAACAGCTGGTAGTGAGGGGTACATCGCGTATGCAATTCTTCTTGCACTCATGGTGGGGCTTTTTCAATTCATGCTTGGTGTGCTGAAACTCGGTCTGGTGGTGAACTTCTTGTCTCACCCGGTCGTTAACGGTTTTACCAATGCTGCTGCCATCATCATCGCGTCCTCTCAGCTTTCCAAGATGTTCGGCGTATATGTGGACAAGGCTGAGCATCATTATGAAACGATTATCCGTGTGGTTGAAGGAGCATTTCATTATACTCATTTGCCAACGCTCGGTATGGGGGTGCTCGCTTTTGCCATTATGATTGTGCTGAAGCGTATCAACCCCAAGATTCCTAATGTGCTGGTGGCTGTCGTTGTGACCACAGCGTTGTCATGGGGACTGGGATTCAATCATGACGCCAAAGTTTCCGTGGATACCATTCAAGCTCCTGAAGTCCGTGAATCCATAGTTCAGTTTAATACTGCTATTGCCGGTATTGATCAGCTTGCTGTTGAACGTACCGCGCTTAATGGTCGTATGGATGAGGCAAAGAGTGCCAAGGATGCTGTGGGCATTCTTGATGCCGAACATGATCTGAACGTTATTAACGTGCAGATTTCCCGTTTGAAGCTGAAAGCACATAACCAACGCGCCGCGCTTCGGGCAACACTTTTTGACGGTGTTGAAGAAGCTGGCGGTAACATGGCCTTTTATGCGCAGGGGGCTGTCCCGGCCAATATGGTTGCAGATGGTCGTACCTGGCGTCTGAAGGTTGGTAATACCAAGATCGACACCTCTAATATGAAGATGATGGGCGGCGGAGCAGTCGTCGGTACGGTGCCTTCCGGTATTCCGTCCATTTCGGCTCCCGCACTGGACCTCAAGGTCATGTTGCATCTGCTTCCGTTTGCAGCCATCATTTCGCTGCTTGGATTTATGGAAGCCATTTCCATTGCCAAGGCTATGGCCGCCAAAACAGGCCAGCGTCTTGATCCCAATCAGGAACTTATCGGTCAGGGACTCGCCAATATGCTCGGCGCATGCGGCAAGTCCTATCCTGCATCCGGTTCATTCTCACGTTCGGCGGTCAACCTTCAGGCAGGCGCAGTCACCGGTATGTCCAGTGTCTTCACTTCGCTTATGGTTGTTATCGCCCTGCTGTTCTTCACACCGTTGCTGTATCACTTGCCTCAGGCAGTTTTGGCCGCAGTTATCATGATGGCCGTTATCGGTCTCATCAACGCGTCCGGTTTTATTCATGCCTGGAAAGCCCAATGGTATGATGGCGCCATCTCTATTCTGTCCTTCCTGTGCACACTGGCTTTTGCCCCGCATCTGGACAAGGGCATCATGGTCGGTGTTGCTTTATCTTTGGCTGTATTCCTTTACAAGTCCATGCGTCCTAAGGTCGCCAGTCTGTCTCGTTCCGATGACGAGTCCCTGCGCGATGCCACGGCATTTGGACTTAAGGAATGCCAGCATATTGCCGTGGTCCGTTTCGACGGTCCGTTGTTCTTTGCCAATGCGAGTTTTCTGGAAGATCAGATTACTGATCGCATGATGGGCAATGACAAACTCAGGCATATTATCATCGTCGCCAACGGCATCAACGACATGGATGCTTCCGGTGAGGAAGCACTGTCCCTGATTGTGGACCGTGTCCGCGCCTCCGGGTTGGACATATCCCTGTGTGGTGTTAACGAGGCGGTTATGGCCGTGCTCGAACGCACTCATTTGCTGGAAAAGATAGGTGAGGATCACGTCTACCCGACCATGGAAACCGCCATTTGTGCCACTCATGAGAGCGCGCATGCTGACGGTCAGGAAGACAACTGCCCGCTGACAACTGTTTGCCGTCTCGCATAAGTCCGAGACAAACAAGGAGTAGACAATGTCTGTTATAACTGTATTCAACGGTCTGTTCTCGGAGGCTGGTGTCGTGGTCAAGCGCGTGGTGGACGCCACGGGATACCGTCTTGTCACCGATCAGGAGATTGTGGCCGAGGCCGCGAAACTCTCCGGTCTGTCCGAGGATAAAATTGCCCGAGCCTTTCAGGCTAAGGGTTCAGTCTTCAACGCCTTCAGCCATGAAAAAGAGCGGGCAGTTGCCTGGCTCCGGTTTGCCATGGCAAAGAAACTCATGAATCAGGACAAGCTCCTGTTTTCCGGTTTCGCATCCCAGTTGTCGGCTCCCGAGATAGATCACATCCTCAAGGTGTGCCTCGTTTCCGAGATGAAAGAACGAGTGGCTGTAGCAGAGCGTACTGAAGGCTTTGCCGAGAAACATGCTCTCAAGCTTATTCATAAAGACGATAGTGATCGTGCCGCCTGGGTTGAATCCCTGAAGGGTGTGGACGATCCCTGGTCAAATGCTTTGTATGATATAATAGTCCCTGTTGGTGCATCCGGTGTGGACCGCAGCGTGGACCTTATTGTTGAGCAGCTTGCAAATGAGGCTGTTCAAGTTACAGATGCTTCCCGCGCCAAGGTCGCCGACTTTCTGTTGTCCGCCAAGGTAGGGACCGTGTTGGCCGCCGAAGGGCATAATGTCCTCGTGGCTGCCAAGGACAAGAAAGTTACCCTGACCATCAACAAGCATGTCCTCATGCTGGAGCGCCTTGAGCGCGAACTGGCCGAGATCGTGAGTGGTGTTGACGGTGTGGATAGTGTTGACACCGTGGTAGGCAAGGGCTTTCATCAGACAGATATCTATCGTAAGATGGACTTTGACATTCCGTCCAAGGTGCTGCTGGTTGACGACGAACGTGAGTTTGTCCAGACCTTGTCCGAGCGTCTGATGATGCGCGATATGGGTTCCGCAGTTGTTTATGATGGAGAATCGGCCCTGAATCTGGTGCAGGAAGATGAACCCGAAGTTATGATTCTTGATCTCAAGATGCCCGGCATCGACGGTATTGAGGTTTTGCGTCGGGTTAAATCCGAACATCCGAATATTCAGGTCATCATCCTGACCGGTCATGGTTCGGAAAAAGATCGTCAGATCTGCATGGAACTCGGTGCATTCGCTTATCTGCACAAACCCGTGGATATTGACGTCTTGAGTGAAACGCTCAAGGCTGCTAACGAAAAAGTCCAGGGAATCTAAGTAATAAAGACCGGGTGACGTTATGATCTTCGCAAAAATCAGACCACAATTCTGGGATATCGATCCCAGCAAGGGACCGGGCAAGAACCTGTTCAACTACCGGCGCATCTGGCGTTTTGCCGTTGCACTTCTGGCGGTTGTTGCTTTGGTCCCGTTGTTGGTCATGGCTTTTATTGATTATAACGTCACCCGGAGTTCTCTTGAATCCGAAAACCTGTTGCGCACGGCACGCACCACGTCCAATGCGCGGCGCACTATCGCATATTTCCTTGAAGAGCGGACCAACGCACTGGATTTCTTGGCGAAGCATCAAGGCATTTCCAGTTTGCGCGACAGCGACAATTTGCAATCCGCGCTTGATTCCCTGAAAGCCAGTTTTGGTGGTTTCGTGGATATCGGCATTGTTGACCACGAAGGTCGGCAGGTGGCCTATATCGGGCCGCATGATCTGCTTGGTATCGATTACAGTGGGCAGGAATGGTTTGACAGCACCATGGAGGGCGGAGCCTATATCAGTGGAGTGTTTCTCGGATTCCGTGATGAACCGCATTTGATCGTGGCCCGCAAGGTCCGTGACAAGAAGACCGGTAGAGATTTCGTGCTTCGAGCCACATTGGATACCGCCAAGTTCAACGCCATTCTGTCTTCCATTGATCTGCCCGGTGGCGGCGATGCCATGCTTATTGATCGGGCCGGAGTTATCCAGACGCCGTCCAGAGAACATGGTGAATTGTTTTCCAAGGTTGATCTTGTGTTGCCTGCATATTCCGAAAGAACCAGCGTGAACCAGATCATGGCAAAGGACGGAACTGATTTGACTGTCGGGTACGCTTATGTACGCGGAACACCGTTTATTATTCTTGTTGTCAAGGACACAGCTGGGCTGATGAAGCCGCTTGAGACCATACGCATGGAACTTGTATGGATTCTGGCTGTCAGTATTTTTATCATTATGCTGGTTATCGTGGGTGTGGCGACCTACATGGTCAACAAAATTTATGTTGCGGATCAAACCCGCGCCCGGACTTTGCATCGGATGGAACACACCAACCGTATGGCCTCCATTGGTCGATTGGCTGCCGGTGTTGCTCATGAAATCAACAATCCTTTGGCCATCATTAATGAGAAGGCCGGACTTATCAACGACCTCTTTGTCTTCAAGCAGGAATATGCCCATGACGAGCGGTTGCTGGCGAATATCAAGTCCATTCTCGGTTCGGTGGCACGTTGCGGCAAAATTACCAAACGACTTTTGAGCTTTGCCCGTCATATTGATGTGGAAATGGATTCCATCGAGTTCAAGGAGTTGGCGGAAGAGGTCATTGATTTCTTGCGCAAGGAAGCAGAGTACCGGTCCATATCCATTACCATGGACATCCCTGAAAACCTGCCGCCGTTCGTGTCTGACCGTGGCAAGCTGCAACAAATTTTTCTCAATTTGATCAATAATGCATTCCAAGCCATGAATGATGGCGGCCAACTTGCTATCTCTGCACGCAGGATTACGGAGAACCGTTTGGTCTTTTCTGTGGAAGATGACGGATGCGGTATCCCGGAAGCTGATATTAAACAGATTTTCGACCCGTTTTTTTCAACCAAGAAGAAGACCGGTGGTACTGGTCTTGGGCTTTCGATCACCTATGGGCTTGTTCAGGAACTGGACGGTACCATGGCTGTGGAAAGTGAGGTCGGTCGAGGAACGGTGTTTACCATAACAATGCCCCTTCAGGGTTCAGATAAGGCGTAAATGACATGAAAGTGCTGCTGGTTGACGATGAAGTGGAACTGGTTTCCGCCATGGCTGAAAGACTTGGTTTTCGCGGTGTGGATGCGGATTGGACCGATAATGGAGAGGAAGCTCTGAAAATGGCTGCCACAACCGAATATGCCGTAGCAGTGCTCGATATGAAAATGCCCAAACTCAGTGGCTTGGAACTCATGAAATTGTTGGCCAAAGAACATCCGGGCATGAAGTACATTTTTCTTTCCGGCCATGGCTCGGAATCCGATTTTAAGGCTGGTTGCGCAGCCGGGTGCAATTATTTGATCAAGCCTATCCAGATTGAAGATTTGATGGCCAAAATTCAGGAAGCCATTGGCTGACGCAGGGGGATTCGCACATGACACAGACAATAAATACCCGTGAAGGGCTCCAGTTTTTCGGACGCGTCAGCGCGTCCGTGTCGCACGAGATCAAAAACGTTTTTGCTGTCATTAATGAGGCAGCGGGATTGATCGAGGACTTGACGCTTATGGCAGAACGCGGCATTCCTCTTCGGCCCGATCGGCTGAAGAGTGCTGCTAATTCCATCCAAGGTCAGATTCAGCGCGGCGACTCCATCATTAAGAACATGAATGCCTTTGCGCACTCAACGGATGAGGATGTTCGTGAGGTGAACCTCGTGGAAATTCTCGATTTGACTACGGCTCTGGCAACTCGTCTTGCCGATATGCAGCAGATCCGGCTGACAATGGGTGACTGTGAACCAGTCTCTTTGTTTGCCAACCCCTTTGATCTGATGCAGGTGTTGCACTCCTCAATTGCAGCCGCGGTTAAAAATATGGACGCAGGCGACTCCCTGGTCGTGAGCGTGAAACCCGTCAATGGTGGAGCATCGTTCTCCCTTTCCGCTCCCGGAAAGGATGCACCGCTGAAGAATGACGAATTGTTTTCATCCATGGCGCAGACCATGAACGTCGATGTTTCGACGGATGAAGACTTGCGGACCACCGAACTGTTCCTCAGGGCGCAGAACGGGGCCGAGTAACATTACATTATACCTTTCAGGAGAAATACAATGGCAGAAAAAGTATTGCTTATCGACGACGAAGTTGAATTTTTGGAAGCTCTGTCCGAGCGTATGGAATTGCGTGGCATGAATGTTACCACTGCTGAGACCGCTGGTAATGCCGTCACTGCACTGGATACCAATGAATATGATGCTATCGTGCTTGATTTGCAGATGCCTGACATGAACGGCATCGACATGCTCAAGGTCATCAAGAAAAGTCATCCTGAGATGCAGGTCATTCTGCTCACAGGACAGGCAACCCTTGAGGCTGGAATTCAGGCCATGAAACTCGGTGCCATGGACTTCATGGAGAAGCCTGCCGATATCGAGTCCTTGACCGAAAAGATTCGTAAGGCTCAGGCCAAGAAAATGGTCATCGTGGAAAAGAAAACCGCCGACAAGGTGAATGACATCCTGAAGTCCAAAGGCTGGTAGGCCGCTTGTAGACTCAAGCCTGATGCGGTTTCTGGCGTTTTACTGTCGTCAATCGTGTTAAAAAGGGCTGTCGTGCATATGCACGGCAGCCCTTTCTGATTGTGGTAGGCGTGTATGGTTACGCTTTCTTTTTGAGCGTAGGCCAACCTGTGACGATAGCTACGATAGCTATTCCGGCAAGTACAAGACAATACCAGTTGCTCGTAACAACATCTACAGGGGATATCCCGGCTATGGAACCGGCGAGAAGTACTTGAGCTGCGTACGGAGTCACACCTTGAACAATGCAGGAGAAGATATCCAGCAGGCTTGCGCTACGTCGTGGGTCAACGCCGGTATCCGTGGCGATTTCCTTGGCGAGACGGCCGGTAAGGATGATGGCGACCGTGTTGTTGGCCGTGCATGCGTCGGCCAATGAGACCAGTGCCGCAATACCGAATTCACCGGATCTCCGTTTGTTACCGCGTCCTGCCTTGAGTGCGAGGGCATTGACCTTTTCAAGCAGCCATTGCAGGCCGCCGTTATAGCGGATGAGTTCTCCAAGACCGCCCACGAGCATGGACAAGACAAGGATTTCATGCATGCCGGTAAAACCCGTGAAGATATCTTTGGACAACGTGAGCAGGGAATAATCCTGTACGGCATAGAGACCGACGGCTCCGGCCAGAACTATACCCGAGGCCAGCACGACGAAAACATTCACACCCGCAATCGCTAATCCCAGAATGACCAAATAGGGCAAAACACGGATGAATTCCCAATCACCGACATGGGTGACGCCACCCGCCGAGCCGAATAGACCGAGCAGTATAAGTGTTGCCAATGCCGCCGGTAGGACAATGCGTACGTTCATCTTGAACTTGTCACTCATGGCGCATCCCTGAGTACGGGTGGCGGCGATGGTGGTGTCCGAGATCATGGAGAGGTTATCGCCGAACATAGCACCGCCCACGATGGTCCCCATGAGGACAGCGCTGGAAATATCGGTCTGCTGCGCAACTCCGGCTGCAATGGGGGCAATGGCGGCAATTGTTCCCATGGATGTTCCCATGGCCGTGGCAACAAAAGCGGCGATGGCGAACAGCCCCGGAAGGACGAGTTCTGCCGGGATGAAGGTCAGGCCCAGATTGACGGTGGCATCCACGCCACCGATGGCCTTGGCGACTGAGGCGAATCCTCCTGCCAACAGGTAGATTATGCACATGGTGACGATGTTGATGTCACCGACACCTTTGAGAAAAATGTTGATCTTGCTGTCCAGCTTTCCTTTACCCATGGCAAGGGAGAGAGCTATGGCCGGAAGAATGGCCACAGCTGCGGACAGTTGATAAAAGGCCATACTCACACCCTGTGCGGATAAATACGATCCTGTTCCTATGAACAGGGCGAGAAAGAACAGGAGTGGGAGCAGTGCGCTTCCGCGCGGTGTTGATTGTTGATCCATTATTGTAATCCTTTCTGTTGTTCCGTGATTTTTGGTCAGCGGAGGTCAGTGGTTTATAGCCTATGGCACGAAAGTATACGGCATCCTGTGAAACCGAATGCAGTCCGCTTTATCGAGCAGGTGGAAGTGTCAGGCGTGGGGTGTCGGGGAATAATCAGGCAGTCGAGGTCGCGTTTACAGCAAGTTTTCTGCGGCGAAGCCGAAGCCTGTACGAGAAAATGAGTCTTGGAAGAAGCGAAAGAAATTTGTAGGCGCGGGTTGTATCCGAGCCATGTTCCGGGGTGGTGGTTTGGTTGATGCTTTGCATGATGTATATCTGAGGGAGATTCATGACATCTATCTTTTAAGGATATTCGTCTGAACCCACGTTTCAAATTCGTCTATTTTCGTGTTGAGGTTGAATGTGTCACGACACGCCTGCACACTGGCTTCTTTGAGCGCATTCAGTTGAGTCGTATTCATGCCCATGAGTCGTTCAAGGATGATTCGAAATTCGTCTGGTCCAGCTTTGGCGGGCATGAGATAGTCTGCCAATGTTTCCGGCCAAATTTCGCCAATGCCGCCGATGTCGCGGGCAATAGGGATGAGACCGGTGGCCATAGCTTCCAGCAGGGCGTTGGGCATTCCCTCGTTTTCCGAGGGAAGCAGAAAAATGTCAGCTTCGGCCAGATGTGCCTGCACATTGGTGGAAAAGCCGTGCCATTTAAGTACGCCCTGCTCTTCCAGAGAGCGGTGTCTTTCGCGAAGCTCTTCAAGCAGTTTGCCGGTGCCGACGATATCGTAACGGACAGAGTCGGTTTGCATAGCGGACAGGGCATCGAGTATGTCCGAATGTCGCTTATCCACATTGATCTGACTGGTGGAAACAAGACGGAGTGGCCCGTCGCCAACTGGTTTAATAGTGTTTACGGGTTTTTTAGAATTGAGAATGATTTTAACTTTATCGGCCGGGATGTGAGATAATCGGTTCCAGACACCGTCGGCTACAGTCTTGCTAGGACAAAGCATCCATGGTCGAGTGATGGCGTGCAGGGCGCGAAGGCGAGGGGAAGGAACCATATCACCGGGCAATCCGACTCGTTGGATAACAGGGATGCCGAGTATTGCGGCGGCTACTCCTGCAGTATTGATATCCTTGCCGATGTTACCGATGACTACGTCCGGGCGGGATCGTAGGAATGCGGCTATGAATCGACCAATGGTGAGCGGGTTGTAATCAAATCCGAAGTCTATTTGACGGGCGGCTATTCCAGCGGCCAGCAGTTTGTCGATAAGTTCGGTCTGGCGTCCGAAAACGCGAACATCGTGACCGCGTGCGGCCAGTTCCGTGGCATAGTCCACGGTCCAGGTCTTGACCCCGCCCCATTTGCGGGTGGAATTGACGAATACGATGTTCATGTAATGGCCCTGTTTTTTTTGTTGACGCAAGGTGCCTATTCCTCTCCTGAATCGCCAAGAGAGTCAACAATAGCATACAGATTGAAAAGGCCCGAAAGAAATGCTTTCGGGCCTTGGACTATACGTATGATGGAAGTTTTAGATGTAAACCAATGTCAATATGACCATCGTTCCAAGGAATATGGCACCGAAGATTGCGCCGAGGGCCCACCATCTGGCCTGACTGATGAAGCCTGAGCCGTACCAGATGGGCGCGGGACCGGTTGCGTAAGGGGTTATGATACCCATGAGGCCAAGTGACGCGGCCAACATGAGAGCGAGCTTTGCCAGCATGGGGGCAGGCATGAGCGGTGCGGCTGTCGCCATGAATAAGGGGAGCAGTGCTGTTGTGTGGGCTGTCGTGCTGGCAAAGAAATAGTGAAGAACGAAGAAGAGTACCACGAGCATTAATACCACTGTTGAAGGTGACATGCCCTGAAGGTAGGCCGCGACCAGATTGCCGAGCCAATCCAGAATGCCTGTTTTGCTTAGACCCGATGCCATGGCAACCAGTGTGGCGAACCAGACCAAGACGTTCCACGCGCTTTTATTGGTAATAACATCTTCCCATGAGAGGATACCGGTCAGGACCATGAGCGTCAGGACAAATATGGCAGCCATGGTTGAATCCACGCCTATTTGTTTGCCGAATATCCAGAGAATCAGAGCCAGGATCGCGTATCCGAGCATCATTAATTCTTTGAGGGAAATTTTGCCCATTTTTCGGAGTTCTGAAGTGGCCCATGCCGGGGCTTCAGGGGACTGTTTTTGGGTTGGCGGATAGATAACATAGGCGAGCCATGGCGTGAGTAGAAAGAGCGGGACCATGGCCGGGAGCATTACAGATGCCCAATGTCCCCAGCTGATAGTCACACCAGATGCCTGTTGGATGAGGTCGAGGGCCAGCAGATTGGGAGCCAGTGCCGTCAGGAACATGGAACTGGTTACGCAGGTTGCGGCGATGCCGACCCATTTGAGGTATGCGCCGATCTTGCGCGGGTCGTGGTCAGGAGTGGAATTGAACATAGGGGGGATATTGCTGACCACCGGGTAGATGGTGCCTGCGCTTCGGGCCGTGTTGGAAGGCATGAAGGGTGACAGGATGCCGTCGGCAAAGGCGATGGCGTACCCCAGTCCCAAGGTGTTACGTCCAAGAAATTTGATGAGTATCAGGCTGATTCGTTTGCCAAGACCGGTTTTCTGATAGCCAAGGGCGAACATGAACGCTGCGAAAATAAGCCAAATGACGCTGTTGGAAAAGCCGGACAAAGCCCATGTACGGCTGGCCGCTGGGCTAGGGTCTACCAGACCGAGCATAGCCGCTATTGTCACACCGGCCAGTCCGACCAAAGCGGCAGGGACTGGCTCAACAATGAGCCCGACAACGACACCGGCAAAGACGGAGAAGAAATACCATGCTTCAGGAGTAAGCCCCTCGGGAGCAGGGAATAGAGTCATGATAATGGTCACGATGATGGGGGAGAATTGTACGAGTCGATACATGTGAGTCCCTTTGGTGGAGTCGTAAACAGCGATCAAATCTATTGGATATTGCATGGTGTATACACACAATTGGAATATTTGGTCAATTCACAGCGCTTTTGAAAGGGAAAAATAAGAAAAGGCCTGGTTGTCAGAGGTCCCAGGTCAATTTTAAGGCCGACCTCAATGTCGGATATGGAGAATATTTAGGATTGGATTACGAAAAAAAAGAAAAACGGATGCCGTTGTTTTCACTGTAGTCGATGCACCCAGTCCACGCACTGAGCGGGGAGAAGAGTGTGCGGAAAGAAAAGCGATGTATGGTCATTTCATTACTCCGTGTTGAAGTTTTTTGTAGGTGTGGATAGCGCATTGCTGTCCACACCTGCACAGTAATCTTTCTTATTTAGAGAGTAATGCCTGTGGCAGAGATTTTACAAAAGTTTCGATATCATCACGCACGCGACGGTAGATTTTCAGAATTTCTTCCTCGTCGGAGAGTCCTTTTACCATACTCGGCGGGTCGTCGAATCCTACATGTATGACTTTGGATTTGGCTGGGAAGTAGGGACAGTTTTCGTGGGCATGTCCGCAAACGGTGACGACGTAATCAAACTCAATGTCTTTGGGCAGATCTGCAATGAGTTTGGAAGTGTTGCCAGAGATATCGATATCGACCTCATCCATAACCTTGATCGCGTAGGGATTCATACCGTGGGTTTCGACACCGGCTGAATAGGCGTTCATTTGGTCGCCTTTAAGATGATGTGCCCACCCTTCAGCCATTTGGCTGCGGCAGGAGTTGCCAGTGCAAAGAAAGAGAATATTCATCATGTGTTCCTGTATGTCTTTAGGCGTAAGCTTTGATTCTTTACCCTTGAAAGACTAGAACCTCTCTTTTAGATGCGTCAATGAGCATTGTGTGTCTTTTTTGTGTTTTTATGCGATTTTGCATTGATAAAATCTATCGGTAAAATTGATATGTATGATATTATCAATTGGTTCTCGATAAATAATTTCGGTACTTTTCAGCGGGTTTATTTGATTGGTCTGTCGCGGGGGCGCGGTAGTTAACTTTGAGATTTGGAGGATGATGTGAAGAATTTCTTTTCATCGCGGATGGGCATCATCTGCGTCGGGCTGGTCATCGGCCTGTTTGCTTCCCTGCTGCAATATTGGGGTAATCCCGGCAATATGGGTATTTGTGTGGCCTGTTTTGAGCGAGATATTGCCGGAGCTATTGGCATGCATCGGGCTGGCGTGGTTCAGTATGTCCGGCCAGAGATTATCGGTTTCGTACTCGGTGCCATGATTGCGGCTTTTGCGGCTAAAGATTTTCGGCCTCGTGCCGGATCGGCTCCTGTAGTCCGTTTTGTTTTGGGTGCATTCGCCATGATAGGCGCGTTGGTCTTTTTGGGATGTCCTTGGCGTGCCGTACTTCGTTTGGCTGGTGGTGATCTGAATGCTGTTATCGGTTTGCTCGGTTTGGTTGTCGGTATTGGCATCGGTACTTTGTTTTTCAAGCAAGGATATTCGCTTGGACGCAGCCACAAGACATATACTTCGGTGGGATTGCTTATGCCATTGCTTATGGCAGGGCTTCTTGTGTTGGTTTTCCTGTATCCGCAGATGGCAGGCGAAGCCAAATCCGGTGTGTTGTTTTATAGTTTGAAAGGCCCAGGTGCCATGCATGCGCCATTGCTGGTCTCACTCGGCATTGGTCTTTTGGTCGGTGTGTTGGCCCAGCGGAGCCGGTTCTGCACCATGGGCGCAGTTCGCGACTTGCTTTTGTTCAAGCAAGTGCATCTGTTGTCCGGGTTTGTTGCCCTGTTGGTTGCCGCTTTTGTTATGAATCTCGTCCTTGGTCAGTTCAATATGGGCTTTGAGGGGCAGCCTGTAGCACACACCCAGTCTTTGTGGAACTTCATGGGCATGGTCTTGGCCGGTTTATGTTTTGCTTTGGCAGGTGGTTGTCCTGGTCGCCAGTTGTTCATGGCAGGTGAAGGTGATGGAGATGCTTCCGTGTTTGTGTTCGGTATGATCGTTGGGGCTGCATTTGCACACAACTTTGGTTTGGCAAGTTCTCCAAAGGGTGTCGGACCACATGGCATTGCCGCTGTGTTTATTGGTTTGGCGGTATGTTTGTTCATTGGTTTTACCATGCGCAAAAAGGCGTAAGGAGTTCGTCATGAGTGAAGTAGTTGATGCACGCGGTCTGTCTTGCCCTCAACCTGTATTGGTTATGTTGAAAAAGACAGAGGCAATGGGGACTGGCAAAGTCGATATTTTGGTTGATACCGAAACTTCCATGGAAAATGTGTCCCGCGCTGCCGGGTCCAAAGGATGGAGTGTTAACGTGGTTTCCGAGTCTGACGAAGAATACCGTATTGAATTAGCCAAGGGGTAACCGTTGAGTTTCCTTGAAACGATTCGACGAAAGCTATTTGGCAATAAGGGCGAGCAGCGTGCAGATCGTGGGCTGCTCGTCTTTGAGAATACCAGCGAGGTCATTCGTGCCGAGCGAATACTTCGGGCAGACGGGTGGGATATCAAAGTGATGGGGCCGCCCCCGGAGATTCAAACCGGGTGTGATCTGGTGATTGAGTTTCCTCTTATCGAAGAATTGAATATCCGGCGCAGCCTTGAAGAAAACGAATCTTCGCCACAGGATGTAGTGCCTGTAGTCGGGCCGTTGCTTGATCCTGTTGATTTGTATCAGGTCAAGGATTTTGGTGATTATTTGATGGTTCGCGCTGCCAATATGAAATTGACAGTCGATAAAAAAACATTGGTTATCGTCAATATTTCGGGTGGCGGATGTCCAGATGTGCCTTATCTGGCTGTGCAGATGATAGGAAAAACATTGGATGATGCGCCCAAGCCACGAGAGATCGGTCACACCTTGTGCGGATATGCGCTTGATCTTGCGTATCAGGAAGTGAGGCGCATATGCTCGCAATAGTTGGAACCGTTCCAGATTTGGACGTTCCAGTTCTGGATGCACCGGTGGCGATTAAAGGCAATGAACTGTTGGTGAACGGCAGGACTATTTCTCCTGATCGAGGAACTCCGGCTCTTTTGGCCGCAGCAGTTGAGACGGCTTTGTTCTTGAACGAACCCATGCCTCACGCCTTTTTGGTCGGAGATCAAGGTAGGGGAGACGGGAGTCGTGAGTTGTATGCTCATTTGGCGACTGTTTTGCCGAGTCGTGACTATTCGACTATGGTTTTTCATTACCTTCAGCCGGACGTGGATTGGCACAACAAGGTGCTTTTGGCAATTCAGGAAATGGAGAACCCACCCAAGCTCATTGCGGATGCCGGGTTTATGTATGCGGCCAAGATGAGCGGACAGGCTCAGGCCTATGATGTGTTCACGCCAGATGCTGGTGAGTTGGCTTTTTTGGCTGACGAAACTGCACCCCATCCTTTTTATACCCGTGGGTTTATCTTGCATGATGAAAATCATACCCCGGATTTGATAGCCCGTGCTTATGCGCATGAGAACGCTGCCCAGACCCTCTTGGTTAAGGGGAGTGTTGATTACGTAGCTGATAATGGGGGAGTCATCCATTCAGTATCGGAGCCTGTTGCTGAGGCTATGGAAGCCATGGGCGGCACGGGCGATACTGTGACCGGGATGGTTTCGGCGCTTATTGAATCAGGTGTGCCGATTGCTGAAGCGGCTTTATACAGTATCAGGGCAAATCGGCTGGCTGGATTGATGACAAATCCCAATCCGGCAACGCGGGTTGGCGAGCTTCTTCCTTTTATGGCAGAAGCCTTGAGTTTGGCGGGAGTGACGCAGTCGAGAGGGTGATATATTTCACTACCGATTGAATGTATTTAATGAGAAAGGCCGGTATCAGGGGCGATACCGGCCTTTCCGTATTTGGGGGTGAGAGGTGGTACTTGACTATTTTGAAACGGACACGAAGTGTTCCTGCATGGCGACGGCTCCGCCACCCTTGTCCCACTTCTTGATGCCCTTGGAGAGGAGCAGGTTGTCAGCAGCTCCCATACCCTTGGCGCGGGATTCACACGGCAGCTTGTGGTCGAAGCCGTGGATCATGAAGATACACTCAGGGTGAACGAAGTCTGTAACAAATGCTCTAATCTTGGATGAATAATCAACGTTTGAAACAGTGACATAATCATCGTTTTCGATACCCAGTTCTTCGGCACGCTTGGTGTTAATCCAGAGAACGTTCTCAGGCATGCGTTCGAAGAGCAGTGCGTTGTTCACGGTGTGTCCCTGAGTGTGCAGGGCGCAACGACCAAAGGTGATGCGGAATTTGCCTTCCGGCGCACGCTCGGGGGATTCATAAGGTTTCAGGGACGGCAGACCGTCAGCTTCCAGCTTGGCGTCAATCATCTGAACCTTGCCGGATGGTGTCTTGAAAGACCCTTCCTTAACAGGTTTGAACAGAGGATCAGATGCCAGGGAAACAATTCCGGTGGCGTCGAAATCGGACAGGGATACGCCGGTTCCGTCCAACTGGAAGTTCCAGATGTCTTCGATGTTTTCGTAAACCAGTTCTTCCAGACCGAAACGTTTTGCCAGGCCGGAGTATATTTCCCAGATGGCTTTGGTATCGTAGACTGGCTGGACAGCGCGTTTGCGGATCTGGAAAGCGGGCTTGGGACCGTTCTTGGTCATGATGGTGTCATCACGTTCCAGATAAGGCGAGATGGGCAGCACTACGTCGGCATTCCATGCTGTGTCGGACCAGGAGAAGGTCGGGACGACCAGCAGTTCGATGTTGTCCCACAAGGTTTTGACGTGCGGGGCATCGGGGTAAGCCATGAGCGGATCATGCCTGTGACAGATATATGCCTTAACAGGATACGGCTTTTCCTCAACAGCGGCTTCATACGCGAGGTGAACCAGACCGGGGCCAGCATCAAAGTGCTTGCGGCCTTCCATCCAACCAACACCGTCGGCACGCTTGCCTTCCGGCTTGGGATAGAGATTCATGAAGCTGTTCAGCCCCTTGGCTCCAACATCACCCGGCTTGTTCATGAACGGCAGGCCGCCCTTGGCACCGATAGCACCCATGAGGGAGTTGATGATGTATATTGTGCGAGACATGTAGAATGAGTCATTGTAACGGGCAGTCATCCAGCCGGGATGCCAGAGGATGGACGGTGCGGCTTCAGCCAACTGGTGACAGAAGTCACGGATGGCGTCGGCTTTGATGCCGGTTTCTTCTTCGGCCCATTCGGGGGTGTACTGCTGGACAAATTCCTTGAGCAGGTCAAAGTCTTCAACCCAATTGGCAACGAAGTCTTTGTCATACAATTCCTCATTAATAATGACATTGATAACGGCGAGGTTGAAGCCGTAGTCAGTGCCGGGGCGGATCATGAAGAAGTTGTCGGACTTGGTAGCTGGGACGTTGGCACGAATGTCAATGACGGAGAGTTTGCAACCGTCGGCCATTGAATTGAGCAGGTTGTTGACCTCAGCCACGTTTACGGCTTCGAAAATGTTGCGCTGCTGCAGAATGACGTGCTTGGCATTTTTCAGGTCGTAGGAAACGCCTTTGCGACCGAAACCAAAGACGGACAAGGCTGCGTTCTGGACGTTACGGGCGCATGCAGAGTCATGGTTATTGTAGTTGGCTGTGCCGATGCCACGCAGGAATGCGCGGTAGAAATCACGGAACGGTCCACCGCGATCGGAAAACAGAACGGAATCCTTACCGTATGTTTCCTGAATGCGTTTCAATTCGTCGGCAACATAGTCCAGGGCTTCGTCCCAAGATACTTGCTTCCATTTACCCTCACCCCGTTTGCCCGTACGAACCATGGGATATTGGGGACGTTCTTCATCATAAGTCAGGGCCGTTCCGGCAGCTCCACGAGGACACAGAGATCCCATGATGCCCGGTGCATCGGGATTTCCCTGAATATACTCAGCTTTACCGTCGACCACTTCGACTTCAATAGGGCAGCGCACAGAGCACATGCCACAGATACTTTTCACATATTCCTTACTCATAATACTCCTCCTGATACAAACCGGATGGAACTTTGCGCTTTTTTATGTAGAATGGAACCTATCTTTGCTGGGAACGAATATGCAATAGATTACCATCGTGTGAAAAGTATCACAATATTTTTCTTCCTTTTTTAGTTTGAAATGCGTTATAATGTGCTTTGATTGAGAAATGTGTCACAAGCGGGGAGAGCGTTGACCATAAGCGCTTTTTTCTCCAAACCATAGGTTCTTAAAGGAACTGCGCGTCCAACTGAAGTTTTTCGAGGTGTAAAATGGCCAGTTATAGAATTAAGTTTGACAAAAAACGGTGTATTGCCTGCGACGCATGCTTGGTTCACTGCAAAGTGAAGAACAAGGTGCCCGTAGGGATTTCCCTTAACCGTCTTACCGTGGAAGGTCCCATTGCTGACAAAGATGGGAAGCCTACCGCTAAAATTAAGTATCAGAACTGTATGCATTGCAAGAATCCTGAATGTGTTGCCGCATGTCCCACCGGGGCCATGTACAAACGCGACGAGGATGGCCTTGTGTTAGTTGATCTGAACAAATGTGATGGCTGCAAAGCATGTGTCGAAGCATGTCCTTGGTCCGTCCCCGTGTTTAACGAGGAAAGCGGCAAGATCATGAAGTGTGACTATTGCGTGGATAGGGTGGATGCCGGTGGCACACCTGCCTGCGTGACCGGATGTACAGCTCAGGCTTTGACCTTCATCCGGAAATAGATTGGTGTATTCTTTCCGGCGGGGTTGCCGGAGAGCGATATTTTGGGGTCTTTTAAACTTTATTCAAGAGGAGGAGGTAACAGTGTTACGTTCCAAAAAAGCAGTTCTGTTGCTGGCTCTGGTTGCTGTCATGTGTCTCGTGGCAGAACCTGCATGGGCCGATCGTCTGGCTGACGCAATTGCGGAAGCCAAACCCCAGGGTGAGCCTGGCTATCTGGGCATCCCCGGTGGTCCGCAGCTCAACATCATCATCGGTCTCGTGTGGGCCATCTGGGTTGGTTGGATTTTCTCTACCGTCGGCGCATTCGGTGGTATCATGGCCGGTGTTGGTCACATTACCATTTACGGTCTTGGCGACTACGCAAGTAGCTTCGGCAAGGGTACCCACATGAACAAGGTCGTCACTGACTCCATTCGTGTGTCCAACCAGTGGTTGGTTGGTTGCTCCGCAGCTTTGTCTTCTTTCAACTACTACAAAGCCGGTCGTCTGGTGCTGCCCTTGGGTATCGCTTTGGCAATCGGTTCTGTGGCCGGTTCCTGGTTGGTTCCCTGGCTTACAGCCGGTAAGATCAGCCTGAAATCCTACCTTGGTTACTTCGGCCTGTTCGTTCTGTTCCTGGGTTGCTATCTCACCTACGAGACTACTCCCAAGGGTCAGGCTGGTAAAAAGGCTGCCAAGGAAGCTGCAACAGCTTTCCAGAATTCCGTTAAGAAGCAGCAGGACGGCGGCGAAGTCGATATGGCTGAAATGGGCGTTAAGGTCCAGAAGTTCACGCCTACCGCTTGCGAATTCACCTTCTTCGGTGTTGAATTTACCTTCAATCCGCTGATCCCGGTTGTCGGTGGTTTCTTCATCGCAGCCATGGCTTCCTTCCTCGGTGTTGGCGGCGGCTTCCTGTTGGTGCCGTTCCTGACTTCCGTTGCAGGTCTGCCCATGTACCTGGTTGCCGGTACTTCCGCTCTTGCCGTCTTCATCGGTATGGTCAACTCCATCGCTTCCTACATGCTGCTCAAGCAGACTCCGGTTGCATGGGGCCTGATCGGTGCTGAGCTTGTCGGTATTGTCATCGGTTCCATCATCGGACCTAAGACTTCCAAGTTCATCCCGGACAGAGTCCTGAAGTACATCTTCATCGTTCTGGCCGTGTACGTTGGTGTTCGCTACACCTCCAAGGGCTTCCTGGGCTACTCTCTGGTACCCCCCTTCTAAGTCGCGACCAATCAAAGATTCAATGGAGGCCGCCCATTTTGGGCGGCCTCTTCAAACCAAACAGGATAGACCATGACCGGCCAAATGATTTACGAATTTCTTGATCCCTGGATGATCTGGGCATTCCGCACTAGTGATAATCCGTATGTGGGATTCGCCATAGGTCTTCTCTGGGTCTGCATTCTGACAACAGTCATAGGCGAGCTTTGCATGGCGGGTGTTTATTTTTTGAATAAACGCCATTTTGCTAAAATCAACCGTGACATGGTTGATCATCACAATCTTTCTGTCAGGGCTTTGGGCGTCAAAGATAAGACCGCCTGGAAGGCCTGTAATTCCATTGCCAATGACGCTTTCGGTAAAAATTTCTTCTCTCGTATGGCACTGTTTGCCTCTTCCTTATGGGTAGTGCCTTTTGCTATCGGTTGGCTGTTCTATCGTTTTGGACAAGTTGATTTTGTTGTCCCATACATCGGTGCAGTCGGTCCTGCTTTTGTTTTTATTCCGATTTATATCGTCATCCGTCTTTTGTTCAGTCAAGCCAAACCATGGTTACCGTTTTTCCGCACCATCAAACAGAAGGTAAAGGAAAACGAAGCAACCGATGATATGATGACCTTTATGGATTTGGTACAAGACAAAGAACAACAGGGCGAGACGCCGATACCGGAAAAATCCTGATTACCGATACCACAAAAAAGCCGCCCTTATGGGGCGGCTTTGTTCTTTGAAATAGAAAATGGAACGAGGTATTAGGGAGCCATTTCCTTCACAGCTTCCTTGAATCCTTCAAGGTCGGAAGGGCCGAGCAGGTAGAAACGATCAGCTGTTTGAAAACACATGACGTCCGGTCTGTTGGAAACGATGACGGCTTCTTTGTCATCCTTCACCAGAACAACTCCTGATTTATAGCCGCCGAAGCTCATGTGCTTTTTGGCTTTGATGATCTTGAAAGCTTCGTCCGTATTGAGGTTGGCCTCAAAGGTCTTTTCCACACTTGCCCAGGGAATGACTGCGGAGGCAAAAGGCGGTGCCGCCAGCAGGATGCCTTCATCTGCTACTGTAATGGCTGCACGTTTTGGTGTGATATAGAGCATGTACCAATAGAAAATTGACAGTGGGCCAGCCACGGCGACCAAACAGATGCCGGTCCAGGTCAGGCCAGAGTTGAAGCTCCAAGCAACGGCTGCGGCGATCGCTGTAACAACGATCAGAAAGAGCGCTAGAATCACTCTGTGCATGGGGACTTTGTATGTAGTGGCCATATATGTTCTCCTTGGTGGCGCAGTTGATTTGTGTTGATGTATTCATACTGGCAAAGAGGCCGGTTGCCAAGGGTTAAGACATGTTGGACTAGGGAAAGAATTTCTGTATTGTTACGGGGCGTTCATTGAAGAACTGCTCATAGATCGTGCATGAAAATGGATATGATGAAAACAGTATTTCTATATGGCTTTCGTGGCGTTTGGGGCGCGAGTTGTCTCCTGATACTTGCAGTCATGGCCAGTGTCCTGACTGGTTGTTCTGATGAGGAAGCTGTTACAGTGGACTTGTCCAAGCGGGAGGCCTTGGTTGCTCCACGGCAGGTCGAGGCCATTACCTATGCTTATCTTCCCCAATATTCGCATACGATTTCATATCAAAGACATCGCCAACTCCTCGAATATCTTCGCAAATATACCGGGTTGCCGCTCAGGCAGATTTTCCCTGATACTTTCGATGAACATATCAAGATGGTGGAGCGAGGCGAGATTGATATTTCCTATTCAAATCCTTTCGTTTACACGCGTCTGGCCAAAGTCGGCGCCACTGCCTTCGCCGGTATAGTTGAACCGTCTGGTCATCCTGATTTTCAAGGACAGATAATTTGTCGAGCTGATAATTCTGATCTTAAAACCATTGAGGATTGTCGTGGAAAACGGTGGATTGCCGTGGACCCAGAGTCGGCCGGTGGTTATTTGTTTCCGCTTGGGCTGTTCTTCGACAATAATCTTAATGTGAGCGATTTCGAAACCGTTGACTTTGCTCCCGGTCCGGGTGGGAAACAGGAAAAAGTTGTTTTGGCTGTTCATGCTGGGGCTTTTGACATCGGAACAATTCGTAAAGGCACCCTCGATGTAGTTGCCGGGAAGATCAATCTCGACGATATCCGAGTGCTGGCTCAAACCCGGTTGTATCCCGGTTGGGTTTATGCGGCCCGGAAAGGCCTTGACCCTGATGTGGTTCAAGCCATTTCTCATGCCATGTTTGCCTTGAATTATCGGCGCGAACCCGATCGTGAAATTTTGTCATCGGCTGGTATGCACGGTATTATTCCCGTGCAGGATTCAGACTATGATCCGGTCAGGGAATTGGTCGGTAAACTTGGTCTGGACCAATAGGCGGATTGATACATGAGACTTTTCCCCAGACTTCGATTTCGTAACAAGCTCAATATGGGCATGTCGGCCATACTTATTGTAATGGCTCTTTTGTTGTTGCCCATGGTCGGGTACATGAGCGCTAATTCTTTGGTCGAAGAGAGCAAGATGCGTGGATCTTCGTTAGCCGGGAGCCTGGCTGTTCGGGCGATTGATCCTATCTTAGCGCGAGATTTTTTGCGGTTGAAGAACATGGTGGACGAACAAAGTCGGGTAGAAGACGTTGTTTACGCCTTTGTTCAGGATAGAAGTGGTCATGTCATGGCCCATACATTCCAACGAAGATTTCCTGTTGATTTATTGACTGCCAATGGCTTGGGGGATGGCGGTAAGCTACATATTCAGCTTTTGGAAGATGGATCACGACGGATGTATGATTTTGCGGCTCCGATAGAGGTGTCCGATGGACAGCTCGGGGTTGTGCGAATCGGTTTGTCCACGGCTCGTATAAATAGGTCCGTTCAACACCAGATTACTCTGATGGCCGGGCTGTTTGCCGGGGCTTTGATTATTGCTACGTCAATAGGAACCTATTTTGCCAGACGTGTTACTGTGCGTTTGGGATTGCTTCGCGCTCATGCAGAAGAAATGCTGACCGGCAATTTGAATATTCAATCCTCACCGGCCGGAGGGATTCATTGCTGGGAGCGGCAAAATTGCGATTTGACGGAATGTCCCGCCCACGGGGAAACACGGCGTCGATGTTGGTATATAGCGGGGACAATGTGTCCTGATTGCGATAATGAGAGCAATTTTCAATGTCGGTTGCAGTCGTGTCGGGTCTGCTCCGTGTATCGGCAAAATGCCGGGGATGAAATTCAGGATCTGGCTGAGACATTTGACGTTATGGCCGTTTCCCTTAAGACGCATATCAATGAATTGCGTTCAGCAGATCGGAGTTTGCGCGATCAGCAAAGACTTATGCGGACAATTTTGGACATGACGCCTGATCGGGTCTCCTTGATGGATGCCACCATGCGTTATCAAGCATGTAACAAGGGTTTTGCCGATTCCGTAGGGGTTTCAATTGCCGAAGTTGTGGGCAAAACGGACTTTGATCTTTTTTATGAGGGCGAAGCTGAGGAGCGCCATATGGCGGCCCGTGATATCCTTCAATCCGGCCGTCGGATTGACACTCAAATTCAGATTAAGGGTGAAGGAAGCCAACGGTGGTTCCATGTCGTCTGCGTGCCGGTTTTGGATGCGGACGGGCGCATTGACGGTCTGTTGCGCACTGATCGCGATATTTCCGACATAAAAGGATATGAAAATCAGCTCATCCAAGCGCAGAAGATGGAATCACTCGGCTTGTTGGCTGGTGGCGTGGCCCATGAAATCAACACTCCTCTTGGTATTATCCTTGGATACTCTCAGTTGTTGCAAGAGGATGTTGAGGAAGGTGGTCAGATGTATGACGATCTGGTGATCATTGAGAAGCAGACCAAGGTTTGCAAGAAGATCGTTGCTGATTTGCTGGGATTTTCCCGCCAGACAGATTCCGCCAAGCGTGAGATGTGTTTCAATAATTCTGTTTTGGAAGCCGTCAGTTTGGTGCGACATACATTCAAGCTGGACAAGGTGGATATCCTCACTGAGATGGATGATCGGTATCCCATCATTTATGGTGATCCTGAAAAATTGAAACAGGTGTGGATCAACCTGCTGACAAACGCCCGCGATGCAATGGGCGCAGATGGTGGCACCATACTCATCAGAACAAAACTCGACACCCCTGCTGGGATTGTATCCGTGTGGGTTGCTGACTGTGGTGTCGGAATTTCCAACGATAAATTGAAGAATATTTTTGACCCGTTTTATAGTACCAAAGCCGTGGGGCAGGGAACCGGATTGGGACTGTCTGTCTCGTTTGGTATTATCGAAGACCATGACGGCGAAATAGCGGCTACGAGTCCGTTGCCCGAAGGTTTTGGGTTCCCTGAATGTGACGGTTACTGTGGACCGGGAACAGTTTTTGAAATCAACCTCCCTCTGGATCATCAGTCCAGAGACGGGAGCAATGAAGGTTAGGAGCAGGCATGGCAAATATACTTGTATTGGACGACATTTCAGATGCCGGTGTGCTGGTCAAGCGCATTTTGGAGCGGAAGGATCATACCGTTTTTAATTTTACTGAAGAGGAAGATGCGTTGAAGTTTGCGGAAGAAAATTCCGTGGATTTGGCTATTCTTGATATTAAACTCAAGAAAATGACCGGAGTGGAGGCCTTGGAAGAGTTGAAAAAGATCAACCCTGACATGAAGGCGATTATGCTCACGGGGTATCCTACATTGGAAACAGCCCGAGAGTCCTTACGGCTTGGGGCTCAGGAATATTGCGTCAAGCCTATCAATAAGGAAGAGCTCGAAACCAAGGTTTCGGAAGTTCTAGGAGAATAACGTGTACCTAAAACAACTCTTTAAGCATTGGAGCTATCAGGTTTTTGCTCCAGGCACACTTTTGCGGCGTAAATATGAAGCATTCAAGTCCCTGTTGGCGCAGGATGCTATCGCGTTGGAATTGATCGCTGACCTTGAAGAGATGTTTTATGGAAAGCGTTTGGCTGACAGGCAACGTGCGGTTTGGATGACAAATCAGTTGTCCAATGCCGTGGGCACCATGGCTGGGCAGCTTATGGAAATGAATCCTACAAGATACATGGATTTGCCGGAATATTTTCGCAAAATTGATTTTTATGTGCGCATGGGGATGGAACTTGAGCAACCCGAAGTTGGGCCACCTTATATCCTTTCTTTGGACGAAGCGGGGGCATTCCCCGCTTTGACAGGAGGGAAGGCGGCGAATCTTGGCCGAGCCAAGGTTGAGGGTGGCGTTCCAGTTCCCCCTGGTTTCGTTGTTACGGCCAATGCTTTTAATTATTTTATAGATTTCAATGGTTTGAGCGATGAGATCGAAGGGCGTCTTCGACAGATGGAAGTCGGTAACCGTGACTTATTGACACGATTAACCGCTGAAATGCAGGAATTGATTTTGGCTGCTGAAGTCCCGGAAGAGATCGCTCGTGGTATTCGATTCGGGGTATCCGAAATTATCGAGGGCGAAGATCTTATTGCGGTCCGTTCCAGTGCTCTTGCTGAAGACGGTGAAATTTCGTTTGCCGGTCAATATGCCTCGGAATTGAATGTCCCGCCAAATGATGTGCTGGAAGCATACAAACGAGTACTGGCGGGCAAGTATTGCCCCCGCGCAGTGGCCTATCGAATTTCCAATGGATTAACTGACAGCCAGACGGCTATGGCGGTTTTGGTGTTGCCCATGGTGGATGCCGAGACTGCTGGTGTTGTTTATTCGCAGGACCCAGATTGTCGAGGCCGTGAGGCTATGGGAGTCTATGGGGTGGGCGGTCTCGGACATGGTCTGGTGGACGGGAGTGTCTCGCCGGATAAGGCCGTTCTTACCCGTGAGGAAACACCTCGCATAGACAACGAGTGTACACCGGATACTGGGGGACTTCCGCCGGAAGAGACTCTAGTTGAATTGGGCCGGTTGGCCATGCAGTTGGAAAAAGCACTTGGTTGTCCTCAGGATATCGAATGGGCCGAAGACGTGACCGGCAAATTGTTTATTTTGCAAAGCCGTCCTCTGCAGTTGGAACGGGAAGAGGCCGCTTTGGAGCATGAGCCCTTGCCCGTCAAACCGATTCTTGAAGGAATGGAACGTGCTTCCACAGGTGTGGGGTGTGGTGAAATCTATTATGCTTCATCCGGTGAGCGCATTGCGACGATACCGCAGGGAGCAGTGGTGGTGACACCGACCTTGCAACCGTCATTGTTGACCTTCATCGGTAATATGAATGGTGTTATTTCCGGGACAGGTAGCCGAGCCAGTCATTTCGCCTCAGTGGCTCGGGAATCAGGTGTACCTGTATTGGTCGGTGACTTGGGAACTTCTTTTGAGCCTGGACAGTTGGTCACGGTGGATGGGACCCACGGTGCTGTGTATGACGGATGCGTTGAAGCGATCATGACCCGGTCGCGTAAGGCCAAGAAAATTTCCGAGCGAGTGGTTGCCCAGTATGCCAAAGTCGCGCCCATTGCGGTGAAACTTAATTTGACCGATCCGCAGAGTGATAATTTTACACCTATGGGCTGCAAGAGTTTACATGACGTGGTCCGTTTCTGCCATGAGAAGTCCGTGAACGAGATGTTTTCCATTATGGACAAACGTGGGCGCGGTATGCATTCAGCCAGACGGTTGCAGACCAATCTGCCTCTTGTCATGTATATACTTGACCTCGGTGGTGGGCTGTTTGGCAACGCTGGTGATGGGAAGACCGTATCGCCGCACGACATCAAATGCCGTCCCATGTGGGCCCTTTGGTATGGTTTGTCAGACGAACGCGTCGTATGGCCGAATAAGTTGACACATATGGACTGGGAAGAATTTGATAAGATCTCCGGCGGAATATTCAGTTTTGATTCCAAACTGTTGGCCAGTTATGGTCTTATTTCAGAAGATTATCTCCATCTCATGGTCCGGTTTGGTTATCACTTTTCGGTGGTCGATTCCGTGTGTGGCTCGGATGCTGGAGCCAACTACGTTAATTTTCGGTTCAAAGGCGGTGGTGCTGGGTTTGACCAACGCTTGTTGCGGCTGGAATTTATTCGTCAGGTCCTTGATTGTTATGGATTCGTGACTGAAACTCGCGGTGACATGATCGATGCCCGATGTGCACGTTTGGACGAAAACGAGACTCAGCGTATGCTTGTACGGTTGGGCTATCTTATGGCGGTGACCCGACTCATGGATATGCGTATGAGTGATGAAGAACAGGTCCGTGAAGAAGTGAAAAAGTTCGTCAGGGATGCGGAGAGTCGTAATGGCTAAGGTGTGTAAATCCGCCTATCAAGTCACGTGGGTGACTGATCAACTTGGTGTAGGGCATGCACCTATGAGTCATCCTCAACTTGACGCTATCCATGCGCAAGGAGTTGATGCCATTCTCAACCTTTGTGGTGAATTTTGTGATTTGCATGACATTGAGAAAGATGCCGGATTTGAAGTGCATTATTTGCCGTTGGATGACGAGGAAGCTCCGAGTCTCATAGAGTTGGAAAAAACTTTGGAATGGCTGGACGAAGCCATTTATATTGGCAAGAAAGTTCTTATTCATTGTCGTCATGGGATTGGACGTACCGGGACTGTCCTCAATGCTTATTTATTGAGGCGCGGACTCGGTCACAAACTGGCCGGGAAGGCCCTCAAACGGCTCAAGAGTAAGCCTGCCAACTTTGTTCAATGGCGTACCGTTCGCAAGTATGGCAAACAGTCTGGACAACTGAATGTTCGTGAACCGTCTCTCGGGTTCAAGCGGTTGGTGGATTTGTCTCCTTTTTTTAATGACTACGAAGAACTGGTTCAGCGTTTGGAAGAGAGTGGCAAGGCGACGAAAGGACTGGCTTGCGGGTTGGATCACGATCAATGTTGTACGACGCCAGTCAGTTTGACGCTTGCAGAAGCGGTGCACATCAGCCATCGGATTAATTTGGAGTTGACTGGCGAAGAGCGTCTTGCCGTGATCGAGCGGGCCGTGAAAACCGCGCAGGCCGAACGGAGTGCGGCGCAGGATCTGGATGATGACGAGGGCGGGGATTACTGCTTGTCAGAAGTTGGTGCAGTCTGTCCGTTGCTTGAAGACGGAAAGTGTATGCTTTTTGAACATCGTCCGTTGCAGTGCCGTGCATTCGGTCTTGATCAGAGTGAACATGGGGAATTGTGGGCGAATTTGCTTACACCGGCACTCGACAAGATATCCTCCGAAATTTGGTTCGCGTATACCAGTTCCATGGTTCATAAGGAAATGCCGCATTTTGCTTTGCCGGATGTAGTGTCGGGTAAGTTTGTGGAAACTGTTTTTAAGTATATGATGGAGCAGGGGGTGGAATAGCCTTTTAATTTTGAATGTAAAATGAAGGCCCTGCCGGAATATCCGGCAGGGCCTTTTTTGTTTGATGCAATGTAAAAACAGAAGGTTACTTACGTTTTTTCGGCGTATTTCGTTGTCTTTTGGAAAAGGAATCGCTGTTGTTTCGGTGCTGTTTGCCATGATGCTTTTTGCCCTTGGGGGGCCTGCCCGTGTTGGGCATGAGGATGGCATGCTGGCGTAACCGTTCAGCATCGGTTTTGGCGACATGGATTGGGTTACCCTTCATGTCGGTTTCAGCATGGAACATGGCGGCCGCAGCCGTACCGGGCAGTGGAATAAAGCACTGCACCTGTTCAGGCTTCCAGCCTTGTGATTTGAGCCAATCGCCCAAAGCACGCATGTCATCCTCGGTGCAACCGGGAAAAGCGGACATGAGGTAGGGAATGACATATTGCTGTTTTCCTGCCTTGCGGGATTCGCGCCAGAAAAGATCCAGGAATTTTTCAAATTTATCAAAGCCGGGCTTACGCATGAGCTTGAGGACGTGGTCCACCTGATGCTCCGGCGCGACCTTGGCCTGCCCACCCACAAATTCACGAATCATGGTCGCCAGTGCGGGCATGTCGGTCAGGGCGAGGTCTATGCGCCAGCCCGAGGCTACTCGGACGTGTTTGACCGATTCGACATCATTCACAGACCTGAGCAGGTTAACGAAATCTTTTTGTGTTATTCGATAATGTTTGCATACATTCGGTGTCATGCAACTGGGACGTTTGCATTTGGATTGATCCGAGGCGCAATGCGCTCCCCACATGTTGGCGCTGGGGCCACCAACGTCGGAAATGGACCCGTTCCAACCCTTCACTTCGGTGATGGCTTTGACCTCGTTGAGGATGGACTTTTTGCTCCGTGAACGGATGGTCCTGCCTTGATGCAGGGCCAAGGTACAGAATGAACAGCCGCCGGAGCAGCCTCGATGCGTGGTGACACTCGTCTGAATCATGTCCGCGGCAGGAATTCGTTGCGTGTACGAAGGGTGCGGCAGACGGGAAAAAGCAAGGCCTGCCAGTTCGTCCAGTCCGGCGGTGTCGAGCAGCGGGCCGGGCGGCGTGAGCATCACTATCCGTCCTGTGGTTTCCTGTACGACCATGGCTTTGTTCTGATGGACTTGTTGCTCCAAAAGTTCTGTAGCCTTGATGAGTTGTTGCGGGTCGGCCAGAATTGCCTCATGAGACGGCAGGGTGATGATGGGAATATCATCCGGTATATCCTTGGCGGAACCGGCCACAGCCAGTCCGGGGATACCTATCAGTTGCGGCCGAAGTGCTTTGATATTCACTTCACCGGATTCCTTAACGATAGTCTCAATGGTTTCGGCGAGAGTGACAATGGAATTTTCAGCCATGCCGTATGTGATAGCTGTGGCTTTGGAGTCCAACAGGATAGATTTGCGGACGGAATCAGACCAGAAATCATAGTGCGAAACTCGGCGCAGTGATGGTTCGATGCCACCAAGGATGACGGGCAGGCCGGGAAAGGCGCGCTGGACCACGTTCGTATAGATCATGGAGGCTCTGTTGGGTCGCGCTCCGGCTTTGCCGCCGGGAGTATATGCGTCATCGGACCGCTTTTTGCGAAAGGCGGTGTAGTGGGCGAGCATGGAATCCAGTGAGCCGGAGGTGACCCCCGCGAAAAGCCGAGGGCGTCCCATACACATGATGTCGTCAGGTTTGTCCCATGCGGGTTGGGCAACGATTCCTGTACGGAATCCATGATGCACCAGCCATCGGCCAAGAAGAGCCGCGCCAAAGGAAGGATGGTCTACATAACCGTCGCCGGTAACCAGAAGTATATCCAGTTCACGCCAGCCCAATGTCTCCATTTCCTTGCGGGTCATGGGGAGTACAGGGGGTTGGTCAAGGTGTTTTTTTTGTTCAAGCATTATCCCCGCATGATGACCCACACACCTTGTTAGGTCCACATCTTTTCATCTCCTTTCGTGCTTCTTGTGTGGAGTGAGGGTTTTCTTTCGTGAAAAAGTCGGGAGAAAACCCCAAACATATCGGGATAGCTCGTATAATCTTAATTGCTCCTTGACAAAAATCCTCACAAAGGAAAGATTATAAACCTATACTGTAAGAAATGTACGGCCCTGCCAGAGACAGGGGCGATCTCTTTTTTTCACTTTATTCCAAGCGAAACTTATGTCTGTTGATAAAAAATCAGCGTTAAAGAATGATTCCAAGCCTACCCGGACAGATAGGGAGGCATCGCCAAAGGCGCCGGAGGAAGGTGTGTCTGCGACTTCCTCCAAGTCGGGAGTGTCTCCTTCTGCAGGGAAGCCCAAAGGCAAAACGACGACAAAACCCTCCAAACTGGACACTAAGCCTGTAGGGGCAGCTTCTAAAAACGGGAAGAAGACCGTTGGGGCTAAAGGGGGCGCAGGTGCTCAGGCAGCTGGAGGACAACCACAGCAACCGCAGCAACCAAGCCAACCTGGGGCCGGTCAGCCCATGCCCGGTCAACCAGGACAACCCATGCCCGGTCAACCCGGTCAGCCTATGCCCGGTGGCATGCCCATGCCCGGTCAACCTGCACCGATTAAAGTTGAGACTGACGAAAGGTTATCGCCCAAGGACATCGACTTTCAGCCGCCACTCGTCATTTGTCTTTCCATTATAAGTAGACTGCTCGGCAAGCCTGTTTCTTCGGCCACTCTCAAAGCCGGTATTCCGCAACAGGAAGGTGTCATTACCGCCGCCTCCATTGTTCGTTCCGCAGATCGTATAGGAATCCGGGCCAAAACTGTGTACCGTGAGAAATTACGCAGTATTACTCGACTGATTCTCCCGTGTATCCTGTTGCTTCGGGGTGGCAACGCCTGTGTGCTCGTGGAAACGACTGATAAGGTGGCTCGAGTTGTGATTCCCGGTCACGGCATGGCTGAAACCGAAATGCCGCTTGAGAAGTTGGAAGAGGAATACACCGGTTACGCCATATTCTGTCACCGTAATTCCAAATTGGATAAGCGAGTATCTGGGTTGAAGCTTCTCAAAACCAAACGATGGTTTTGGGGCGTTATTGGACGGTTTTGGCCAATATATAAACATGTTGTCGGCGCGTCCATCATGACGAACATCATTATCGTGGCCTCGCCGCTTTTTGTGATGAATGTGTATGACCGTGTCATTCCGAACAATGCCATGGAAACGTTGTGGGCCTTGGCTATCGGTATTGCTATTGCGTATATATTTGATTTTCTGCTGAAGAATCTGCGCAGTTACTTTGTCGATGTAGCTGGACGTAATGCGGATGTTATTATCGGTAGTCGGATTATGAATCATCTCATGTCCGCCCGTCTTGATCATATGCCGGAATCCGCAGGAGCCGTAGCCAACAATATTCGTGAGTTTGAGTCTTTGCGCGAATTTTTCGGATCGTCATCGCTGGTTGCACTTATTGACCTGCCATTCTTGTTTCTGTTTATTTTTGTTATTCATTTTATTGGTGGTCCTATCGCGTATCCCATCTTCATAGCGGTGCCGATAGTTATTTTGGTTGGACTATTTCTTCAGATTCCTTTCCAGCGTATTATCGAGAGTCATTATAAGGAATCAACTCAGAAACACGCGCTTTTGTTTGAAATTGTGCAGGGGCTTGAAACCATCAAGACAAGCATGGCTGAAGGCCGTATGCAGGCTCGGTGGGAGAGCGTGGTGGGTATGTCCGCCATGTCCAACAGTCGTGCCAAGATCATGGCTAATATATCCATTTCTTTCTCGGTTTTTATAACCCAGATGGTTTCGGTGGCCGTCGTCATTATTGGTGTGTTTTTGATTTCGAAAGGAGAGTTGACTGTGGGCGGATTGATTGCCTGCAATATCCTGTCTGGTCGGGCCATGGCACCGTTGAGCGCTGTTGCAGGTCTCCTATCCCGTTTTCAGCAATCCAGAATGGCGTTGAACGCTTTGGACATGCTTATGGAAATGCCCAGTGAACGTCCTGATGAAAAGGAAACGTTTCATTACGGATCCGTTGAGCCGTCCATAACCATGACCGGCGTTTCATTCAGCTATCCGGGGACGGACAAGGCTGTTTTGCATGACGTCAATATTAAGCTCTCTCCGGGCGAAAAGGTCGGTATTGTCGGTCGAACAGGAGCCGGAAAAACTACTCTCGGTAAATTGTGTGTAGGTTTGTATCAACCCGTTGAAGGATCGGTACAGGTTGGTGATATTGATCTGCGTCAGATGGACGTAGCCGACCTTCGCAGGAAGGTTGGGTATATCTCTCAGGATAGTCTGCTTTTCTATGGGACATTGAAAGATAACATTGCTTTTGGTTTGCCTGAGGCTGATGATCAATCCATTAATTATGCGGCGGATGTTTCCGGCGTGAATGATTTCGTTCGGGATCATCCTGCGGGGTTTGGTATGATGGTTGGCGAGCGGGGAACATCCCTGTCCGGCGGTCAACGACAGGCCGTAACCATCGCCCGTGCTATTTTGCCTGACCCGGAAATTCTGATTATGGATGAACCGTCGAGTAATATGGATAATCAATCGGAGTTTAGGCTCAAGGAACGACTCCGGTCGTTTGTCGAAGACAAGACGCTTATAGTGATCACCCATCGTCACTCCATGCTCGATCTCGTTGATCGGTTGGTTATTATGGACCGGGGAAAAATCGTTGTGGACGGGCCGAAACAGGCCGTATTAGATGGATTGAAGTCCGGCAAAATCAAGGTTTCCCTCTGAGGTCGTCATGAGCAAGCATAAAGATGAAAGAGAAGTACTCCTGTTCATGAGCGAAGTGGACCAGGCCATGTATGGTAAAGGACGTCGGTTCGCCTACATCATGTCTACGTCCATATTGTTGTTGATCATTATATTTGTCATCTGGGCCAAATTGGCTGTTCTCGATGAAGTTACTCGCGGTTTTGGTCGGGTTATTCCTTCCCAGCGCATTCAGGAAATTCAGAATCTGGAAGGTGGTATTCTGAGTGAGTTGTATGTGCATGAAGGACAGACCGTAGATAAGGGGGACATACTTTGTCGCCTGCATAATGAGCAGGCCGCCAGCTATTATCGCGATGCATTTGGCAAGGCAATGGAGCATCGGGCGGCTATCGCCCGATTGGTTGCCGAGGTCGAAGACAGGGATCCTGTTTTTGATGATGAACTGAAAAAAGAAGCTCCGCAGTTGGTGAATGATCAACTCAGAATTTCCAGGGCACAGCAACAACAGTTGAAGATTGAATTGAGCCTCCTGCAAGACCAGTACGAACAGAAACAGCAGGAAGTAAGTGAAATGGCTGGCCGTAAACGGCAGCTTCAGCGTAGCCTGGAAGTCGCTCTCAAGCAGCGTAATATTGCCAAGCCTCTTGTGGAAAAACAGATTCATTCCGAGTTGGATTATCTGGCATTGGAACAGCGAGTTGTCGAACTTCGGGGTGATGTTGAGGCATTGGCCTTGGGTATTCCTCGCGTTAAGCGTGCTGCCAAGGAAGCACTTGGCAGGATCGAGCAACGCAAGGCGGAATTTCGGAGTCAGGCATTGGAAGAAATCAATGAACGGCGGCTTGAATTGAATTCCATTACAGAGAATCTGAGTTCCGGTGGTGATCGTGTGACACGGACGGATGTTCGTTCTCCAGTTAAAGGTATTGTCAAACATATTATGTCCAATACGCTTGGTGGCGTTATCCGTCCGGGTGAATCCATCATGGAAGTTGTGCCGTTGGACGATACCTTGCTTGTTGAGGCCGAAATCAAGCCTTCGGACATCGCCTTTTTGCATCCAGGGCAGAAGGCACAGGTCAAGATTACCGCCTATGATTTCTCGATTTATGGAGGACTCGAAGGAACTGTCGAGAATATCAGTGCGGATACCATTGAAGATGAGAAAGGTGAAAATCATTATCTTGTGAAAGTGCGTACCAAGCAGAACGCCATTGTCTATCGGGGTCAACGGTTGCCTATTATCCCGGGCATGACCGCTGGAGTTGATGTCCTGACCGGTAAAAAATCGGTGCTGGATTACCTTTTGAAACCGATTCTCAAAGCAAAGCAGAACGCACTTAGGGAGCGTTGATTACCCCATGCGAGTTATTTTGGGGAGACATATGATGATAATGACCGCACTGTGTGCGGTCTTCATCGTTGTGGTCCTCGGAATGGGTTCCATGGCTTCGGCTGCGACACCTAAACCCAAGAAGCCTAAATTGCTAGGGACGATGGAATTCAAGGGTAAAATTCAAAAATTGCCCAAGTGGTCTCGTGTGGTCACTAAAATGCAGGCTTGGAAAGGGTACTTTCAAGATTCAAAGACCGCCAACCATCCGTCAAAGTCAGGATGGTACGCACTTAAGTCTCAGATTAAGGGCAAACCCAACAAGGAAAAGCTTAAGGCTGTGACCAAGTTTTTTAATAAATGGCCGTATCGTTTGGACAAGGCCAACTGGGGCGTTAGCGAATACTGGGCAACTCCGTGGGAATTTTTAAGAAAATCAGGTGATTGTGAAGACTATTCAATTGCCAAGTTTTATGCCCTTCAAGAAGTCGGATTTTCGCAGGATCAAATGCGCATCGTGGCGGTTAAGGATGCGATTCGTGGCATAGGGCATGCGGTCTTGGCGGTATACACCGATAACGATATTTTTATTCTCGACAATCAGACCGTTATGGTTTTGTCGCATACGAAATATAAGCATTATATTCCGCAATACTCCGTGAACGAGAAGTTCAGGTGGATGCACGTGGCTCCCAAGAAGAAGTCCACGTATACGAAGACGAAAAAGTAAGGCACGCCTTCCCGTAGGAAGGCGACACCATAAACCAGATGGAGAATTGACTATGGCTGAACACAATGCACAAAACGCTTCAGAGGTCCCCAAGTCTATTGGGGGTGCCGGGCAGGGCGTCAAAATCGGCGTTGTCCTGGCTTTTGTTCTGGTCATTTCAGTAGGCATCCTGCTTCTTGCCAACAAGGCGGTCAAAGACAAGGAAGTTGGGGTACTGGAGAACCTGCAAAAACGGTTCGAAATTTTGACCCATGTCAGAGGAGAGGTTGTCGGCACATTTCTTGGCAATTTATCCCACCATGGCGACCGGCTGATCAAATCCGATCTTTTCCGGCTCTATGCCGCTGAGATTGAAGATTTTGACGGGGATCTTTCAGCTCTTTTCGGAACAATTCACTCCGAAGAAGATGTTGAAAGTGAGGGCGCTGTTTTGGCTGAACAGTTGCCCATGATGGAAAATATGCTCAGGGAGTTTTCCACTTATGCCGGATTCGTCAATGCACGTATTTTGAGCAAGAGTGGTGAAGCTTATATCGCCACTGATGGTCATTTACCACCGATGGATGACCTGCAGACTGCATCAGCTAAGGCTGCTGTCTCTGGAAATAGTCCACAATATTCTCCGCTCAGGAAGACGGTCCGGGGTGTGGAAATGGACGTGTACGTTCCAATCTATCCACCGGATGCCGTGGGTGGAACCGAGGAGGGGCCGCAAGAAGGGGCCGTTGGCGTCCTGATGATGACACGGCTTGTTTCTGGCAAGATTACCGAATTGTTGTCGAACTCTGCTTTGGCTGCAAAAGGGCAGAAGACGCGTTTGATGCAAAAAGACGGTGATAGATACAAGGAAGCCACTCCATGGAGTTCCGAAGGATTTGAGGAAGTCTCGACGCAGATCGACTTTGGACCGAAGGGTAATATCCCCTTTGAGGCAAGGATGAGCATTGGAGACAGTGAACAGAAAGTTTATTCACTGGGTGTGCGGGTTCCTGGCCCCGAGTGGTGGCTGATTCAGGAAATCGATTATGATGATGCAGTGACTCCGATTCACGATTTTACACGGACCGTGTACATTGTGGCTGGATTGGGTATTTTAACCGCATTTCTTATTGCTGGTTTGGCCTGGTGGATTTTGACCGGAGTACAAAGCCAACGTATAGCCAAAGAGTTCAAGGTCTTGGCGACACAGATTGATGATCAGAAACGGTTTATCGATTCTATCAATGCCAACATTGACGAGTTTATTACGCTCAAGGATGGGGTGGGGAGGTATACCTATGTTAATGATGCTTTTGCCGCTGCAGTTGGGCGGACACGGGATGAATTAATCGGTATGGATGCCGCTGCTGTCTTTGGTTTCGATACAGCCAAGCGTTTGGAATCCATTGATCAGATCGCCATGCGGGAAAATCGCAAAGAGACAATCAACGAACCGATTTTCTTGCGTTCGCAGCGTCATCAGTTTCAGATATCAAAATCTCCCTATTGTGACAGCAGTGGGTCGTGCGCCGGCTTGGTCGAAGTCTATCGTGACATTACCGAGTTCGTGGCTGCACAAGAGCAGAATAAGCGTCTGATCAAGAGTGCCATGGAAGCGTTGGGAAGCACTATTGAGGCCGCTGATCCGTACCTTGGTGGGCATACCAAACTCCTTGCCGGATTGTCAGTGGAAGTGGCCAAATACATGCATATGTCTGAGATGGATGTTGCCGAGATAGAGACTGCAGCCAATTTGTCGCAGATAGGTAAGATGTTTGTGCCGAATGAAATCCTGACCAAACCAGGAAAACTTACCGACGAAGAAATGACGATCATGGAAGAGCATGTCGAACACGCCTATCGTATTCTTAAGGATATCGACATTGAAGAAGGTGTGCTTTTGGCTATTTATCAGATGAATGAGCGTTTGGATGGTTCTGGTTATCCCAAGAAAATCAAGGGTGACGACACTATTATGCTTGCTCGAATTTTGTCTGTCTTGAATGTGTTCTGCGCAATGATTCGACCGAGGTCTTACCGTGGAGCAAAAGAGCCGGAACAGGCTTTGGACATTCTTTCCAGCGAGTCCATGAAGTTTGATAGCTCTGTGGTTCAGGCTCTTGCCGAGGTTGTTAAGACTCCTATTGGAGAAAAGTTATTAGCACCTAGGGACTAAAAGAAATAAATCCATCTGGTTGAAAGGCCTCGGCGAGAGATCGCCGGGGCCTTTGTTTTTGAGTTTTTGTACAGGACAGTCTGCTTTACTTCATTGGATTGAGTTACCGTCTGCTGTTAATTGGCATGATTGATGTCCAGACTATTTATACGTTTGAAGGTATCTTGAATCTTGCCCCCACAATTGTATCTGGAACGCGGATGAATTTTATAACAAACAGTTCCTACCGAGACTTGTTTGCGAGGGCGTTTGTTTAGGATGAGCGTTCAGCTGTGGAGTGGCGGGAGGTTTGATAGGAATCATAGAGGATGTATATTTGGTTGCCTAAACTTCAGCGTTCCGAACGAGTACTGATGTTATGAAGTTTGAAAGGCTATGAGTTTAGGCATTACATTTGCCACAAAAAAGGGGCGCAGCCTGCAGGCTGCGCCCCTTGAAGTTCTCGCGAGTAAGTTGCTTACTGTTCGGTAGCAGGAAGTTCTTCGTAGGTGTTGGAAGCGACTTCCAGGGTCTTCATGAGCTGGCCTTCGAGAGCCAGGAATTTGTACAGGGTGAAGTTACGGTTGCTGGTAGCAGTTTCAAGCTGCACTTTGTTGCTGAAGACCTCGTTGGTCGCATCGAGCACATCCAGAAGGGAGCGCTGACCGACATTGAACTGCATGAGGTACATGTCCAGGGACTCCAAGCTGTACTGAAGAGCTTCCTGGTATTTTTCGATCTGGCCTATGCTGGATTCGTATTCGGCCCAAGCAGAGGCAACCTGACGGATCAGGTCATCGGTGGTGTCCTGCAAATTGGACTGTGCTTCACGAACACGGGCAGTAGCGGTACGAACATCGTTGTAGTCGCTGAGGCCGTTGAAGAGATTCCAGTTCGCACGAAGCATTGCCTTGTCGTCCTGAACCCAAGAGTCCGAACCGTCAAGGTCGTCAGTGTTGCGATGTGCGTAGTAAACATCAATTTCCGGGTACATGGTGGATTCGAGGACGCCTACGGTACGTTCAGCCACTTCGATCTCAGCTTTGTAGACTGCGATCTTGGGGTTGTTATCCAGCGTAACGTCGAGAATCTGTTCAGCTGTGCCGGGGATATATTCGGGGTTGTATTCGGGATCGCCGAGTTCCTTGGGAGTGACGCCAACTGTACGGGCGTATTCTGCTTCGGAAGAACGAAGATCGCCGATGTAGGTGACGAGAGTGGTCTCGGCGCGGGCAACACGGCCCTTAGCCTGCATTTCATCGGCCTTGTTTCCGGCTCCACCTTCAACACGTTCGGTGATGGAATCAAGCAACTGTTGGTGAGCGGTGATATTTTCACCGGCCAGAGCAACAAGCTTGCGGATGCGGACCACATCAACATGGGCGCGGATAGCGTCCAGAGCAACGGTTTCCACATTGTCAACCAAACGGCCTTCAGCCGAAGTCATACGAGCGCCTTCACGCTTGTAGTCGCTCCAACGATCAAAACCGTCGAAGATCGGCTGTGTGACGGTGGCGGTCACATCAGTGGGAGTGCGGGTATGTCTGTCCACATTGGTGGCACGGGTAACAGCACTGCTGTATTCCTGCCAACCAGCTTCAGCTTGTAAGTCCAGAGACGGGAAGAAACGGCCCAGTGCAGACAGTTGCGCCTTGGATACGGCGTCTCTGTTATGCAGCATGGCCTTGATTTTCGGATGTTGTTTAACAGCCGCAACGACACTGTCTTTCAGTGTCATTGTTCCATCCGCTTGGGCGAACGCCGGCACGGAAAGAAACAGGGAAAAAAGAAGAGTCGCGAGAACAAGTTTTTTCATGATAACCCCATGTAATTGAATTTAAGCTACTTACTGATAGACTTATAGCCATAATTATAAATATGTGTCAAGGCGTGTTGGGCAAAATGGCACAAGCTCTCTTGTTGGTGTTAACTGTTTGAAAATATGAGAAGTATTGTTGTTTTTGAATGTCTATTTTGACCGGGAAAATCTCCCGTTTTAGCCTCGGCTTTGTGCTTCAAAAGGAATGTTTTTCACAAGATGTTCCAACATGCTTTTTTATTAGTGGAAATTGCGTATTTCATAAAAAAACCGCGCTGAATAGCGCGGTTTTTTTATGAAGTTTATAGAATGTTAAAGAGAGTGGTTAATCAACATTCATACCGGAACTTATCAGGTGATTGATAAGGTCGTCTGTCGAAGTATCGGTGTCAATGCCGTAATCATGCGTGGGCAGATCAGGCTGGGAAACACCGAGTAGCTTAACTACGATATCGTCGTTGACAGTATCGTTTTGGCCGATAATTACCTCTGTAAGGTCATGTTCTGTGTCCACGATAACATCCTTGACGGACATGCCTTCCGGCAGTTCCAAGGAGTCGCTGCCAACAGTGAAGTTAGAAACGATAATTTCGTTTTCTCCATGCTCCAATACTGAGGGATCAATGAAGAAACTGTCATGATCTGTACTTGTTTCAACAACGTTATCGTCTACAAAAAGATTATCTTCTGCCAAGTCAACGAGTAGCTGTTCGCTCGGCGGTAAGTCTGCCAGTGAGGGCGTGTTATCCATCATCACAGCCCAACTGCCGTCGATATTTTGAGAGAGAGAGAATGTTTCTTCTGTTCCGTTCGGATTAAAGTCCGCATTGTCAAAAAGTACATCAAGCAGGGAGTCGTTATTAGCCAACACCCAGCTTCCACCATCTTTGAGAAAATGGAGATCTCCTGTCAGGTCGACGGCATTTTCCGGTGCGTCGTGAATGAGAAAGAACCGGATGTCTGGATTGCCTTGAAAAACAGATACCAGTTGGCCTAGCATGGCCGTATCCATACAGTTGGCAAGTACAATTTCCGGCTCAACAGGCACGTTTCCCTCAAGGGAATACGTGCCAAGCATCGTCGTGTCGTTCATATTCGTATCGTCAGTCATATTGATCTCCTTGGCAAGGAGAATTGTCCGTGTATGGGTAAATGCCCGGACCCGGCCATTGGCCGAGTCCGGGGTTGATGTAGAGTTAGAAGTTGTCCGGTGAATCGATAATCTGTTGGATTATGTCATTCACGTCGTCGGTTCCAATGGTGATATCTGTAGAGATGCCATTATGGCTTGAGACAACTCCATTGAGCGTGATCACCAGATCATTACTGCCCGAGACATCCTCAACAGTCAGAATGAGATCGGTGCTGCCGGAATCGGATGTGATCGCAAGATTGTCGCCGCTAAGAGCATTCAGGTCGAGTTGGTCACCAGCGTTGATGTCGAAGTCCGTAACTTCAACGTTTCCGCCGATGTATGCGGGATCAATCGTGATCGTGTCCGCACCCTCGCCCAGAGTGACTGTGTCATCACCGCCGCTGAGGTGAATGTCATCACTGCCTTCAAGGCCGAAGATGACGTTATTTCCAGTATCATCGTACAGGGTGTCGTCGCCGGATGTTCCAACGATGACCGAGTTGTCACCGGTCAATGTGATGGGGAATTCCAGCGTTGCAGTGCTGGTCATGCCATCGGTATCAGCTATCTGATATTCGAAGGTTTCCACTGCTGCGTGATTCATGTGGTCGACCAAAGCCGGGTCCACATTGTACTGGAAGGTGCCGTCTTCGTTCAGAGTCAGGCTTCCGTATTCGCCCTGGATGGTGCCGGTGGTGGCTGAATCGCTGGTGGTATCCGCCAGAGAGACATAGCCGTCCACGCCAGTTGCACCCTGCACAACGAGGTCAGTGTTGGCACCAGAGGTTTCAACATAATCAGCGTCTTCGGCGTCGAAGTCATTGAGCAACACGTTGCCGCTCATGCCGTTGGGTGTAACAAGGGCCGCTTGCCAAGTGGTGCTTGTGACAGTCCTGCTGGCACTCAGGGATTCCAGGAAGAAGTTGTCCTTCCTGCTACTTCCCCAACCCGGCCAATCGTTAGCATTAATAGTAATAGTGTTAATGGGGCCGGAGAATGTCTGTTCGGTTCCCGAGAAGGACTGCCAACTGCCACCATTAATTGAATACAGAGGCGAATCCTTACCGTTAATGTCGCCAAGGGTGATAGTTACTGAGTCTTGTGGATCGGTGAAAGAGATAGTCATGTTCTCTTCCCCCTTACCATCAATGTAGCTGGTGTTATCGCCACCCCATTGATTCGGGTTGTATACACCGAGATCATCTCCATTAACGCTTACAACATTTTGGTCTCCCCACCAGTTCCCAGCACTGATGGTGAAGCCGTCACCGTTGTAGTCACCTCCAGAGAATGTGCCAGAGCTAAAGTCGGCATCGTTGATGTACGTTGTTGTACTTGTTGTTTGATCATAACCCGTTGTGAGTTCCATTCCGGCGAAGACATCATTGACTGCCACAGGGGCGTCGTCTGCACCGTTGATCAGGAAGCTCACAGTGGCTTCATCATAGCCGCCTTGCCCATCAGTCATCCGATAGGTGAAGGCTTCCGTTTCTGTATCACCGGTAGACAGTGCGTCGGCCGCAGGCTGATCCGGGGTGTATTCGTATGTGCCATCACTATTGATGGTCAGAGTTCCGTAGGTGCCTACCATGACCGCTGTGTCGGCGTCGTCAGCACCAGTGCCGACATCCGAGAGAGCCGTAAAGGCTCCGTGGCTGGATTCTTCGCCGAGAGCCACAGAGACAACACTCAGGGTGTCGCCTGCATCTGCGTCGGTGTCGTTGGTGAGCACGTTGCCAGTAGCCGTTGTACCTTCAGTGCTGGTTTCGGTCAGGATGGTCTGCAACAGGCCGTTCAGATCGCTCGGATCGTCGAGGTTGATACCATTTCCGTTCTCGTTGATCTCATGGATGTATTGCATGTCATTGTTGCCGGGAGCAGTACTCATTTCGATGCCAACGCCAATGACATTGGTGTTGGAGTGCAGGGTAGCCAATTCACCCTGCCAGTTACCAGTATTGTTCGGCTTGCCGTCAGACATGAATATGACTTGCGTATCGATACCGTTGGCCTCGGCTGTTACCCAAGTGTTGGCTGCACTTAATGCATCCTGATAGTCGGTTGAGCCTTGGGCGTCGAATGTCGCAACAAAGTCGCGTGCATCCTGGTATTCGGTTGTCGCCGGGTTGTCGGTCAACGTATAAGTACGAGTGACAGTGTTCCCGTCGAAGTCGATAAGGCCAACCTTGACCGAGCCACCGCTGATGTTGATCTGTTCTTGCAGTGTTTCCAGCATCTCGTTGAGAGCTGCCCTGGCTTCACCAATACGATTGTTGGTGGACATGGACCCTGATGTGTCCACAACCAACAGGTAGTTAACAGGGTTAGACTCGAAGTTCGTGCCACCTTCGGTCACGACGTTGAAGTCATTTTCCGTACCGGGCTGGTCGTCGTACAAGTCGTCAACTGCGACCGGATCGTCGTTAGTTGATGTGACGTTCAGGCTGACCTGAGCAGAGTCTGTTAACCCACCGTCTGTCACGGTGTAGTTAAAGTACGCCGGGCCAGTATAGTCTGCGTTGGGTGTGAAGACCAATTCTCCACCAACCTCGGTAACGGTACCTACAGTGCCGCCGGTTCCGTCCGCATTGGCCGTGGCCACTGCGTCAAAGGAATCAATGGAGAGCGGATCTCCATCGGGGTCAGAGTCGTTTGCGAGGACATCAAGAGTCGTCGGAATGTCTTCCGGGACATTCTGCATGTCGTCGTCAGCCACTGGGGCTGCGTTCTCGATAGTCACGCTGACATTGAGCAGACCGTAATCGACTGCACCTTCAGTGTCACTGACCTGATAAGTGAAGGTCTCGGAGACCTCACCGGTCTGGTCGGGATTCGGCGTGTAAGTGTACTCGCCGTTCGCACCGATTTCCAGAACACCGTAAGTGCCTTGGATGAAGGCGCCTTCGCCGTCATCGCCAGTATCGAAGGTTCCGGAATCAGGCGTGAAGTCAACACCTGTGTAATCCGGGAGGTTGTCCTGATCGCCTGTTGCGATACCGGTGACAGTCAGTTCTGTTGAACCTTCCAGTGCCGGTGTGGCAGGGTTGTCGCCTTCGGGGTAGTCTACATCTTCATAATCCCAATCGTTGGCAAGCACATTGCCTTCCACGATGGGCATATCACCCGAGCTGGTGTCAGCCGGTGTGAGTTCAATACCGCCCTTGAGCGAGAAGCGATCAGATTCACCTTCGGGAGACAGTGTCAGACTGTCGAAGGGAGTGCCGTCGTTTGTCGTTACTGCATAACTGTTGCCAGTGCCGGGTGTCACGATGAGGTATGTTGGCTGAGACGTGTCAGTTGTCAGCGTCGTGCTGCCACTTGTAGCCTCAAACAGGGGATCGTTACTGCCATGCGTCAGGATGTCGAATTCGACAGCTGTTTGGCTTTGGGCGAAGTTGATGGTCAGCGCTTCGTCTGGACCGCTGTTATCGACTGCCTTGTCGGCAATGCTGTTGCCTTCACCATCTGTCTTGATACCCGTATGTGTGATGCCACCGGTTGCCCACTGGTACACGTTTCCGACATTTGCGGAGAATGTGTACAGAGGTCCGTCGGGAGTCTCTTCGCCGGGGACGTAATGGCCGGAGGCCGAACCCAAATCGTCAACCGCGACAGGCGGATCGTTGACCGGGATGACCTGGACGAACGCGTGAGCTGTGTTACTGGCTGCACCCTGATCGTCGTAGACAGTGACTGAGAGGTCACGGAGGTTTTCGATAGTCCCCTCGGTATCAAGATCGTCACCCAGCGGATTTTGCGAGGTGTTCTCGAAGGTCAGATTCTGGAGCAGGGCTTCCCAGTCAGCCTTGGGGGCGTCCCCAATAATCGTCATGGTTCCGGCATCGCCATCGTCCGGGCCAAAGGAGGCCCAACTTGGCAGGGTGATGCTCAGAACATCGCCGGGTTGCTCTTCGAAGCTGATTTCGACCTTGGACATGTTGTCGGAATCGATATCCGAGATATCCACTGCACCGGTAACACCGACAGCGTCGCCGCCTTCAGTGAAGGTGACCGGACCGTGATCGGCACCGACTGCGCCGTCGTGTTCTTCGGCGAGGACATCGTCGAAGTCGTCATCGTCTGCGCCTTCTACTTCGAGGAACTGGTCGTCAACACCGATTCTGCCAGCCAGAAGCTCGGCAGGATCGAAGGTATGTTCCGGGTCGTTGGGGTTAAGAGCCATATTATCGAAGCGGGCATCGAGCGTTGTCGTGCCGCCGTCGAAGGAAATGGCCCATTCTCCATTCGCTTCATCCCATACGAACTCAGGAGTTCCAGTGGGAGTTGCGCCGTAGCCTACAGAGATCAGGAAGTAGTTCGGAGTTGCGCCGTCACCGTAGGTGGTGAGTACATCGCCGATATCCAGATTCGGATCGTTAACGTTGACAAGGATAATTTCCGGGTTCACCGGGTTTCCATCGGCCATCGTGTAGATACCGAGCATGTTGTTATAACCGGCTTCTTCGCCTTCGAAGGTCACTGTGCCTGCAGACAGGTCGAGGACCGGAGCATCGTTTGCACCGTTCACCGTGATGGTGACCGTTGCAACGTTGGAGTCGGCATCGCCGTCATTGGCAGTGTACTGGAAGGTGATATCCATGGTTTCTTCCACGCCGAGGTGATCGTAAGCCGGGTTGTCCTGATCGAACTGGACATCGCCGTTCGGCAGCAGGGTAACACCAGCCGGGAGATCGCCGACAGGGCTAAAGGAAACGATGGCATCGGGAGTCGTGCCGGGCACAGTTTCGCCAGTGTCAGGATCATAGTCATCGCCGCCGCCGGAAGCATTACCCACGTTGCCGAGGGTTACGATTGCGCCGTCATTCACTTCATATGCATCATATGCATCGTCGAGAGCGACAGGAGCGTCGTTGAGACCATTGACCTGAATGACCAAATTGGCGGACTGGGCAACGGGGTCGTTGTCCACGGTATCGCCATCGGTCATGGTGTACTTGAAGGTTTCAGTCGGGTTCACGCCCTCGGGCAGTGTCTCGTCAGTCGCTGTATAGGTGTATTCACCGTTGGAACCGATTTCCAAAGTACCATGAACACCTGTGATGGTGATCGGGTCTGCGCCAGTGAAGTCGTATGTAGTGCCGTCGAATTCAACCTGGGTGAGGGACATTTCGCCAGGCGTGTTGTCCGGGTCGAGGTCGTTGTCGAGCACGTTTGCGGAGACTTCCGCCATACCTGCAAAGGCACCGGTGTCGGGTTCGTATACGGATTCGCTGTCAGCAACCGCTGTCGGGTCCTGATTCACAGGAGCGTCGGGCAGGATGTTGACGGTGACCGTTGAGGAACCCGCAGGATCAACCAGTTCGCCGTCGGTTCCGGGAAGCCCGGAGTCGATGGGAATGTAGTCGAATGTATCAGTGTTGGTGAATTCGGCATCAATGTACCGGAGTTCCCAGTTGGCGCCGTCTTCGCTGCCATGTTCCACAGTGCTGAATTCAAGTCTGGTGAAGGAGTTGCCTTCGCCGAGTAGACTTTCATCCAGAATCAGACTTTCAAACAGGTCGCCGCCGGCGTTGTTGATTTCACCACTGGCAACTACGTTACCTGCCGCATCAAATGCGGTCCAAGTGGCAAATGCCTGTTGGTTGCTTCCTGGATCGAAGTAACCACCGAGTCCATCAAAGCCGATTTCCGCGTAGGAAACTGCCGCGCCATTAAAGGATACGGTCAGAACGTCGTCTGTGGTGCCGTTAAGGCCCTGGCCTTGTTCATCAGCAATACCGAATCCGATGTGGTTTGCACCTTCATGGTACTGAGTGAGCTCTGCATTGTCGCCGTCGCGTGTCACGCTGGTAGTGACGGTTACACCGTCGATGACCAGATCGTAAGAGCCATCAGGCTGTTCAACGCCCCATTGACTCAGAGTTGCATCGCCAGCAATACGGGATCCGAGGAGGACGCCGTCGATGGCATCGCCGTCGGGGACATAACTCAACTGGTTCAGGTCGAACTGTGTGCCGTTGTCAACGTCAGCCTGAGTGACCGGAGTTTGACCCGGGCCGTAAACGAGCTGGCCGTTGTCGGGCAGATCGGTGATCATGACATCCAGTTCCTGACCTGTGTAGGACGGGTCTTCCGGATCGGATACATGGTCTGCATCTTCGCCGGTTCCACCTTCGCTGCCATCAGCGCCGAGGAAGGGTACCGGGCCGCCTTCCAAACCGACGGTCATGGTGAAGTCTTCGCCGGTAGGCGGTTCGTTCAGGTTGCCAATGTTGACAGTGATGTCGACATCCTGGCCCACGCCGCCTTGTTCGTCCACGGGGACGACCGTGACAGTGTAGGATGAGTTGGTTTCATAATCGAAGCCAGTTGCGCCACCATGGGCTACCAATGTGTTTCCGTCGAAGGAGAACAGGCTCGGATCAGCGGGATCGCCATTGGCATCCGTGATGCCGGTGATTTGGTAATGGACGGCATGGCCTTCAACATCCGAGGAGCCAAGTTGAGCAACGTTGGAGTCTCCGCCAGTGTTTTCGATAACCGAGAACATCGGCAGGCCGCCTTCGTCATAAGAGGCTACAGATACGTTGTCGATGGCAAATGCTTCAACATCTGTGGGGAAGATCTGATGCCCGAAGAGGGTGAACCATTCTGTCTCGATGTTTGCAGAGAGGTCCAGAGTCAGATCGCCGCTGTCCGGTGCGGGCAGCGTGATTGAAACGTGATGGAGGAAGCCGCCGCCGAGACCTGGGTATGTCGTGAGGTTGACGCTCGTGCCTGCAGAGCCACCAGTGAATGTTTCGGATACAAACGCGCTGAGAGGAATTTCAACGGTTTGCCCACCGACTTCAATAATGAAGTGATCGGTGTCGTTGTTATTCAGGAAGTTGGGATCCCAGAAGCCATGTTCCGCCATGTCGAATTCGATGGTGACGGTATCTGCGTCGTGGTCGATTGCAAAGGTCTTGGCTGTTCCTTCGCCTTCGCCGAACATGCCGAGGAAGGTGTTGCCGAACATTGTGCCAGTTTCATTGCTGTCCCAGCCTGTTGTGACGCCGTCTTCAAAGTCTTCTACCGGAGCAACTATGCTGGTGATGACCGGAGCGTCGTTGGAGCCTTCCACCGTCACTGTGATGGTGTGGCTGTCCGTGCCGTCGTAGGACGTGACTTGGAAGGTTTCGGTGAAGGATTCACCGTCGCCCATTGTTTGAACGACAGGCAGAGTGTTGTCGATTTCGTAGGTCCATTCGCCCAGTTCGTTGATGGAGAATGTGCCTCCCTTGCTCGTTACTTCTGTATCGGGCTGGAAGGTGTCTTCAAGGTCGATCTGGACGGGGGTGCCAGCAAGGTTGGTGAATGTAGCCGGATCATGTGGATGATGGTCCGGGTCGTCCACGAACAACTGACCACCGGTTTCCAGAGTCTCGACTGCGGGTGTGACTACTATGTTGCCGAACTCGTCGAGGACAGTTTCATCGCTGTCAGTGAAGTCGTCGGGATCAGCTGTGCCACTGGCCCATGTTGTGTCGTCATTGGGATCGACAGGTGCTTCAACCCATTCGACTTCAGTTACGGTGCCTTGATCTGCACCGGGTTCTACGATGATGGTTGCCTGATCGTTGCTGCCGTGAATCTGGAAGGTCACCGTGGCAGTGTCGGTGTCAGGGTCGTTGTATGCATTAGGATCGGTCGACAGAGAAGCGTCTCCATCGGTGATCATGTATGTGAATGTTTCCGTGGCGGAATGGCCTTCTGCAAGGGCATTGGCCGCTTCAGTGTCAGCCACGTAGCGGAAGTTGCCTTCATCATCCATGTACAGGCGTCCGTAGAGACCCTGAACGAATACGCCGTCAGCAAGGGTATCGCCGACAGGTGAGAATCCGTCGCCGGGTGTCGGGGCCATGGCTGTATCCATGGCGACTTCACCTTGATCTGGTTCGCCGTCGTACTTGAGACCGATGACCCTGAGATCAGTCAGATCATTGGGGTTGTCTTCGGTGTCAGGAGCTCCGCCATCACCATAAGCAAACTGATCGGGATCCCAATCGTTGGCCAGAACGTTTCCTTCTGCCACGTTTTCGGGCAGTTCGCTGGTTGGGACGCCAAGGAGGTCAGCCAGAAGGACACCAAGGGGGCCGTCAAAGAGATGGCAGCCGCCATCGGTCACGTCACTCAGTTCAGTGACCTGGTAGATGCCGTCGTCTTCTGCGACAGGAGTGTCATTGGCCGCGATTACATGCAGAGTAAATGAAGTAGAGGCTACACCATCCACGCTGTAGACGCCTTGACCGTCAATTTCGGCCGGGTCGACCGGGTCAGAATTGTCGTCTCTGACCGTGACGGTAAAGTCGCGATCAGCAGTGTTCGGAGTATCGTCTTCACTGTCGATTTCGAAAGTGAGGCGCTTCATGGCCTGTTCGAACTGATTGAAACCGGGAGTTCTGCCGGTCGCAGCTTCCATGAAGATGGTGCCGGTATTGTTATCAATGGTAACAAGGACGCCCTTGAACTGGAAGACAGTAATGCCGTCAGAGTCGTCGCCGTCGATGGTCTGAATGCGGGGATGGGGATTCCCGTTAGCCCGCAGGACGTCGAAGCTGAGGATATCGCCTTCATGGCGGACATCCTGAGTCACGGTGACGGTCAATTCAGCACCGATATTGTCTACGTCGGATATCTGGATGCCATGTCCACCGAGAATGTCTGTAGCACCAGAGCCAACCGCGTGAGCGCCGTCTTCGACGAATTCACCGTCAAAACGAGCGGGGCGGGTGATGGAGACTTCGGGATTATCGTTATTGCCATAGATCGTGATGTTCAGTTCGGCTTCATTGCTTTCCACGCCGTCGTCATAGGAGTTACGAGCGGTATAGTAGAATGTTTCGACGAGACTGTCGTCCACGTTCAGAGCATCAACATCCGGGTTTTCGTTGTTCAGGACGTAGTCATAGCTGCCGTCGGCTCTGATGGTCAGAGTTCCGTATTGGCCGTCAATGGTTACTTCCTGATCGCCGTCATTATAGACATCGGCTTCATTAGTAATAACGAGGCCATTGGCTGTCAGTGTGGGCTGTCCTTCGTCGCCGTCAGGAATATCCTGTTCTTCTTCACCCTTGGTGTAGATACGTGAGACGAATATTTCCGTATCATCAACGTCGGTGTCAGCCACGCCGCCGAAGGCATCGCCGTCGATAACGTTGCCGTGGATGGTGTCGGTCTGTTCTATTGGTTCCTGACCTTCGCTGAAGCGAGCCGTCAGGAATTCATTCATGTCAGTGAGACCAGCACCCCATTCGATGATGGAATTTGTGTCATTGTACGCCACCGGTGCATCGTTTGCGCCATTCACCGTAAAGGTGAGGTTGGCGTAGTCCATGGCACCGGAATCGTCCATGGTCGCATAAGTGAATTGATCTGTGCCGGGACGGTCATAGTTGAGGCTTTCAAGGTCGGAGTTCTCATTGTCATCGTCCAGAGTATAGACATACGAGCCGTCAGCGTTGACAGTCAATGAGCCGTAGTGCCCCTGAACTGTGAAGGAACTTTGTGCAGGTGAGACCTGCGGGAATTCGATAGTGCCACCCAAGTCGTCTTCGACGGTGGGCATGGCGTAATCAAGCTGATTGTCGCTTTCGAGGTAATGAGAGTAGAGACCCATGACAAAGAGATCGGTCTCTTCACCGGGTTCGTTGACCATGTCGTTGTCATCAACGTCAGAGTCGTTGAGCAGGACGTTGCCAGAAGCACCGACTGCAACAGTATAATCGTGCAGTTCGCCGCTGACTTGACCATCACGTACTTCCCATGCGTAGACGCCGCTTTGGCCGACGTTTGAAGTGTCTTCAACGTTGACAAAATCACCAGTGCCAGATCCCATGACCAAGCCAAAGTGAGAGCCATCGCCCGCTGTCCAACCAGCAGTAGGATCACTATCATCGTAGCCACTTTGCCAGGAAACATCATCGTAGCGGTATTCTATGCCGAAGTCGCCGTTGCCGAGGTCGTGTAATCGAATCTGGACGAAGTTACCAGTGTCCCCTTGGCTGATGTCAGGGGTGGTAAATGAGCCTACGCCTTCCCATGTGATTGTGACGATGCCATTGTCCGAGTCCACATGGTAGTACATCTTCCCGCCTTCAAGGAAGCCTGTATTGCTGGGACTGAGGCTGAAATCGTCGTACTGAATGGCAATGAGAGGGCCGTCTGTGTATGTGGCAATACCATCAGCTACGTATGATGTGTTTTCATGGCCAAAAGAGATTAAGCCATTGGTGGAGATGTAAATGTCAGAGGCTGCATCGTAATTAGTGCCATAGAAGTTAAGTCCGTTTGTAAAGACAGCGGACAGATCTACCTGAAGGGCTTCGTCGTCATAGCCGGCCAATATTTCTGTGCCATAGCCATCCACGCCGGGAGTCGGGTCAACAAGGTCGCTGCCGGGCTCAAGAACCATCTGTGAAGTAGAGCTTTCACTTCCTTCGCCGGAAGTTGGGTAGCCATCAGGATACTGATATGCCGTGGAGTCGCCATGCTCAATAGCTTGAACATTGGTGTCTGCTACCGCATAGGGAGCATCATTGCTGCCGTAGACCGTGATTGTCAGTTGGGCCGTATTACTGACTGCGCTGAGTGAGTCGACGATGGTATAGTCGAAAACTTCGTCGAAGGTTTGGCCTTCTTCGAGTTCATCTGCAAGGTCTTCATTTAATGTATATGTATAGTCGCCATTGGGTTCAATGAACAGCGTTCCATAACGACCTTCGACTGTTTGACCTGCCGGAGGGATGTCAACCGGACCGGGGTTCAGTCCAGCAGAGTCCACGCCGTCATAATCAATGGAGTTCATGAGTAGTGACTCAATGCCCTGCCCAGGATCGGGGTCAAGGTCATTTGCGATGACATTGCCGCCGACGGGGCCCTGAACTTGGGGAAGTTCGTTGGGATAGTTGATATAGAATCCATCGCCCTGTGTGCCCAGAGCAAAGAAATCGCCCTCAGGCGTTTCGCCAGGAGCGCGAGGGCCGTCTTCTGAGTATTCTTCTTCTCCATATACTGGAGTGACATGTACGGCTGGATCAAAATCAGGATCACCAATTTCAGTGATTTCATTGAAGTCGTCATTGGCAATAGGAGGATTATTACCTTCGACTTCGGGAATTGCGGCCAGTGCGCGTGTGTCGTAAGCGTCGCCCTGTCCACCGAGCGCATCAATGCCGTCACCCAGTTGGCCAGCGTCATCTGAATATGCACCCGCACCGGAACCACCAGTGGCGCCATCGGCTGCGGTTTCCAGCTCAGTTTCTTCTCCGTCGCCCGTGTCTGCAAAGGCAAACAAATAAACATCGCCGGCGACCTGTTCGCCATCCATCATTTCGAAGGTAGGCAAGGTGCCAGCGTCTGCGAGCGCCTGGTAATTTTGGAGGATGACCGTTCCACCGCCCTCAAGAGCGATTTCAAGGTTGCCATTGTTGCCGGTAAAAACGGCTTCGGCTATGTCGAAGTCGAACTTCACCGGAGTATCAGGTGTCAATTGATACGTCTGGGTCTTTCCTGCACCAGGTAATGAAACCTGCAGCATTTGGGTCTTGGGATCAGCCATAATGTCCTCCTAAAATAATTTGTATGAGCAGCAAAAAATTAAATCCTACTGGTTACTTTATTATATACTGATGAAACCGTTTATAGTCAACGCAGGAAAGGTTCTATAAACCATGCATTTAGCGTGTGGAGAAGCGTGTGTGAATATCGTGGATTTCCTTGGAGTGCCGGGAATGTTAAAAACACGATTATTTGATATTTTTCATATTTAAAAAATGTTTTCAACAGCTATATGTTGAAAAAAATATTGTCTAGACTTGAGTTATCCCCGGTGCTGAGTGTGAAATAAGTTCCTGTTTTTGCGTTTAAAAATGTAAAAAAGGCGCAAAAAAAACTTTTTTAAAAAAAATATCGAATACTATATTGTTGTGGCAGAAGCTTCGCAAAGCGTGCACAAGGTGTTTGTCTTTATAAATGGAGTTATTTAAATAGGTTGCCGTGAAAGGTGTGGAATAACAGTAGGTTCGTTGTGAGGAGCCTTTTAAAGCTGTTAAGCCAAAAGGTTACGCCGTGGAAAGAACGATAGAAGCAAGATCTTAGCTGATGATTTGTGGAGCAACTGGCGGGGAAAAAGCAGTGAGAAAATTATTTGTTTTTCATGGTCCAGACGCCATCCCAGTCGATAGGAGGCGTGTTTTTTAGCTCTCGGCATTGTGTTAGATAGCGGGCTGCCGGAGGATCTTCGGTGGCAATGGTTTCGAAGTGCATAGCTGCTGTATCGAAATTGCCTGAATAGAATTGTTTCAGTCCCAGTGAAAACGTTGCCAACAGCTCCTGCTTGGAAGAATATTCTTGTGGGGTAAGAGGCTCGTAGACGGTCACAGCTTCTTTTTTGCCGACAACACGAAGGCTGGAGAGTTCCCGGATTGGTATTTCTCCATCCAATTGTTCCAGAGTTGCCTGTGAAATCATGGTGTACGTGTTGAATTGTTTATTGATGGATTCCAGTCGGGCGGCCAGGTTCACTGAGTCGCCGAGCATGGTATAGTCGAATCGGTTGTGAGAACCGAGGTTTCCGACAACGGCGGGGCCAGTATTCAGACCTATGCGCATATGGAAATTTTTTCCTGTGCGTTTTCGGAGTTTCGGCCGCATTTGTGTCAGTTTTTCCTGGCACATGAGGGCTGCTCGAACACCTCGTTTGGCATGATCGGGTTGATCCACCGGCGCATTCCAGAAAGCGATGATGGCGTCCCCTTCATATTTGTCCACAGTGCCGCCGGTTTCCTGAATAATGTCGGTCATGGCGGTCAGATAATCATTAAGTACGCTGGTCAACTCTTCCGGGGTCAAGCCTTCGGATATGGATGTGAATCCTTCAAGGTCCGAGAAAAATATGGTTAATTCACGTCGTTCGCCTCCCAAAGTGAGTTTATCTGGATTTTGTAAAAGTTGGTCGATGACTTGTGGACTGAGATATTGTTTGAATGCGGATTTGATGAATTGCTTTTGGCGGCCCTCGGTTGCGTATTTGAAGGCTCCGGCTAGAAACATGGAGGTCATGCAGCCTGCAAGAGGCACAGCCAGGTTTGACCATATGCCAATGGAGTACGACGCAAGGGCAAGGCCAACAGGGGCAATGAGAGTCAGGGCCGAAGCCGTGACGGTCCATAAGAGGCTGCTGAAAATCGTAACGCTGAGTCCTGCCAAAATGGCGAAAATTACAGTGATTGTAATGTCTGTTTTGACCCCGGCCATACGCATGAAGTCACCGGATAAGAGATTGTCTAAAGCAGTCGCATTAACCATGACCCCAGGGGTGACACCGCCGAGTGGAGTGGGGCGAAGGTCGTAAAGGCCGGTGGCAGAAAATCCGAAGAGAACGTGCTTTCCCTCAAGTTCTATGGGGTTGATGATTGGATTTTGGCCTTCGGCCATGCGCATGCCGCTCTCCATGATGGCTGCAGCACTATAAGTCGGATAGGCGTTTTTCCCTCTGTAGTTGAGAATTGTCTGTCCTTTTGTTGTGATTGGGACAGGTGTTAAACCGAACGTGATTGCGTGTCGGCTCAAGCTGATGGAAGTTGGTTCAGCCACAAGAGATGCGGCAAGTGGGAGGGATGGAACAAATCTGTCCGCAAATCGTATCAGGAGTGGAAAATGACGATATATAGTGTCGGTATCAGGAGAGACGTTGACGTTGCCGACACTGGCAATGCCTGCGGTCAAGTCTGCGATTGGGAATGTTGCCACGGAAGCTAAAGGGATATCTGCATTTCCAGATAAAGGAAAAATTGGGGCAGGGATATGCGCGGGCCATGTTGTTGTCGTCCCATCGTGTCGGGCGAAGTCGGCTGCCAACGCCACCCGACCAAGTTTCTTAAAGCTTTCCCCCAAAGCTTTGTCGTCATTTACTCCATAGACTGATGGCTCTGTGAAAACCACGTCAAAGGCGAGTGATGCAACGCCAGCATTTCGGCAGAAGTCTACGAGTGGGACATAGGCTTGTCTTGGCCAAGGCCATCCCAGTCCAAAGGATTCCTTTGCCCAATCCAGAGATTTTTGATCGAGTAGAATAACGGCAATCTGGTCCGTGGCGGCGCCAGGTCGAGCCAATACGCGTGCTCGCAGGTCAAAAGTGACGTTTTCCAGAGAGTCGAGTAGGCCTGTTGTCAAAGCTCCAACGGCCAAAAAGGTTCCTATGATACCAACCGTAATGCCTGCCAGGATTTTTTTCAGCCTGCGTGACACCTTTATAGCCCCTTGGTCATACGTGAAAACCGGGCGGCACGAGGAGTGCAGGTTTGTGGACGTTTGTAATTCCCTATGATTTCCGTGATCCCCTTAATTCGTTGGGTTGGCGTCGGGTGTGTGCGGGCGAAGCCTTCACTGCCCGGAGACATTCGTTTGCGCATTTGATTGAGCATATCGATGATGGCGTTAGGATCGTATCCCAATCGTTGCATGATGGTGACGGCATCCTCGTCAGCTTCGTCTTCGGCTGCACGGGAATAACCGCTGTCGATCATGGTCGTGGTGATGTCTTTGATGGAATCGTCAAAGGTCGTAGTGAGTTCTTTCAGCGTACCGCCGGATAAGGTGGACGTGCCGGTTATGGCCAGAGTGGTCACGCCATCAGTAATACGGGATTCCTGTATGGCCTGAAGACCATGCTGACGTTGGACGTGTCCGATTTCATGCGCGAGTACGGCAGCAATGGCGTCTTCGGATGTGCAGCATTTGAGGAGCCCTTTGGTGACAAAAACGAATCCACCGGGTGCGGACAAGGCGTTTATTTCGTATGCGTCGAGGACCATGAAATGGTATCCGCCAAAGGTCTCCGGGCGGTCAGAGGCTTGAGCAAGAGTTTGACCCATTACATTGACATAGGCGAGGCTGTGTGGGTGATTCAAGGGCTTGTAGCGAGACAGAATAACAGCCGCGACAGAACGACCAAGATAGTACTCTTGTTCTGGAGTGATGTCCTCGAATCCAGCAGCGATCTTCTTGCCGCTTTCAAAGATGGTGGTCACTTCGTCAGGAACGATGTCGGTCAGATCATCAAGGAAGGATGCGTATGCAGGGATGACCCCGAGAGTGAAGATTGCAGGGGGTGCCATAGCCAGTGCATTCAGAAATTGTCGACGGTTCATTGGGCGCCTCCTTTGCCGAGTGCGCCTGTCGTGATGAATTTGGCTATGGTGGTTTGGGAAACGGTCAGTTTTTCCATTTCATTCACTTTGGCATAATTCAATTTGCTTTGTTTGCGGTATTGTTGTTCGACCTGTTTGTTGAACCCTTTACCGGCCAGAGCCAGCTCGTCTGACTTGGCTGCTGCCTGAATGTCTTTATTGGTGGGGTTGAGAACTATTTCCTGCTCGGAAAGCGCTGAAATGTGAATCCATCCGGATTTGCCGAGTTTGACGGATGAAACGTGCCTCCAGTCACCCTTTTCCGATTTCAGATTGACACGGTCTCCATAAGGCAGGTTCGCGACGACTTTGCTTAGAAATCCCGGATTATCGCGGAGTTGTCCTGAACGGACCTGGACGCTCATTAACTGAGCTGCAAAGGCAACGCCTGCTATAAAAAGTATGCATCCGCAGACCCCAAGGCTTTTTCTCATTGAACCTGTCATAGGTGTTTCCTCGTCGGCTCAACGCCGTTGTTTTTTGTACTATGCTGAAGCATAGCAAAAAATGAGGAAAATGCGCAACGCAGGAACGCTACTAGACTCTCAATGTGGTCATAAACATGGGAGAGGTCCCGTCAGCACAATGATAACCGCATTGTTCGTAGAATCCGACGGCTTGGCCATAAGCCACAAGAACCTTATGTGGAACATCGGCATATTCGTCTGCGACCATGTCCATGAGTCGCCTGCCAATGCCGTGCCCCTGACATTCAGGTCTAACCAACATATAATGAATGTAGGCGGCCATGTGACCATCGGATAAGACATTAACCAAGCCCACAAGCCTGTCGCCGTCCCATGCCGTGAAAACGGATGTTGATGCGTGAATCGCCCCGGTCAGTTTTTCAGGATGATTGCCAGAGTCCCAGTCCAACGCGAGAAACAAATCCTGCAGCTCATTCATATTCAGTTTTTTTGTTGTTTTGTATTCATACATAACGAGTCCTCTCTTTTTTATTTTGATTGAAAAGACTCTATTATCCATTGATTAATACGTCCAATATATTGTTTATATCCATCTATACGAACATGGTCTCGTTGGTTGCAATCAAAACCGTTTTCTCTGTTGACAACCATCGACACTTTGAGCAAATTGACTTTCCCAACAGCGTGGGGCTGTAGCTCAGTTGGGAGAGCGCTTGAATGGCATTCAAGAGGTCGTGGGTTCGATTCCCTCCAGCTCCACCACAAGAAAGTTAAGGACTTCAAGTGATTACTTGAAGTCCTTTTTCTTTGGTTTCGAGCCGGAAAACGGTTTTGTGTCCCATATATGTCCCAAATGGGATTTTTATGTATTTTGATTGTAAGCTGACACCTAAGTTGAGAAAACGGGCCACTTAAGTTGAGAAACTTAGGTGGCCCGTTTTCTTGTTTGGCACGGTGACTGCTGTGGGGCTTAGATGGTCCAGCCTGCTAAGTCTTGGAGGTGGGGCAGGCTACTTCGAAGCTGGTGTTAGAGTGTCTCTAGTGGTGAAGATAGGATAAGACGCTGATGCCTTTTTCCATCTAAAAAGGTACTGTCGAGCAAGCCGTTAGCAGTAACGGTACGGGGCTATCCCATTACTCCTGCTGTGCAAAATCGATGTCGAACTGTACCTTGCGCATCACATGATTTTCGGGCAGATGTGTAACACGATTGCGACAGCCTACAGGTCGTTGTCCTCGGCAAATTGGCAGGATGATGCAACATCAAAGTTCCGTACGTTCATCAGGGGAATATGCAGTATGCCGAAGATGAAATCGACAGGGCCTTTGTCCTTTTTATGGATAACGACGAGCGCGTGTTCGATGTCTTCGAACAATTCGTCCGGGACCATGAAACCAATTTGCCCACTGCACATGCATGACGTTCTGATATGTGGCGACAAAACACATGCCGACTGTATTCGTTCCGACTTGAATGCCTGATTGGTAGGGGGCGTCAATATGGAAATCTTTGATTCGGGTGCGCTGCGCAAAATTGCGCAGAAGAGCGGCCTCTAACTATTGAGCAAGGCTTAATCAATGCTAACAGCTGATTTTACTATCTGCGGAGCAGGCATCATCGGCCTGACCATTGCCCGCGAACTTGTTCGAAATGGTGCGGGCTCTGTCATCATTTTCGACAAGGAGGACGGCACGGGGTGCCATGCCTCAGGCCGCAACAGCGGTGTGTTGCACGCAGGTATTTATTACGATCCTGGTACCTTGAAAGCGCAAATGTGCCTTAAGGGGAACCTCCGCATGCAGGCTTATTGTGAAGAGCATAACCTGCCTCTTTTTAAATCCGGTAAGGTTATTGTCGCCGGCGAGCATTCCGAGCTGGCAACTCTGGAAGAACTGGAACGCCGGGCCATTGCCAACGGCGGCACGGTTCACATGGTTGACAGTCAGCAATTGGCCGAAATCGAACCCAATGCCAAGACCTGTGAGCGCGCCTTGCACTCCCCGCTTACCGCCGTGGTAGACCCCAAGGCCGTGCTTGCCCAAATGCGTGAGGAACTGGAACAGTCGGGTAAGGTTCGTTTCCTTTTCAACACTCGTTTTCTTGAAGGAGGAAAGGGGCAAATCAAAACCTCAGCAGGCGATATCGGCTACGGCGTTTTTATCAATGCTGCGGGGGCGTTTAGCGACAAAGTGGCCCAGGCTTTCGGCATCGCTCAAAACTACCGACTGTTGCCATTCAAAGGCATCTATCGGGTGTTGAAAAAATCAGCTGCCGACAAAATTCGTGGTTCCATTTACCCTGTCCCCAACATCAAGAATCCGTTCCTTGGCGTTCACTTCACCCGCAGTGTGCACGGTGATGTATACGTTGGCCCCACCTCCATTCCGGCCTTAGGGCGCGAAAATTACGGTGTCCTCAAAGGCATCGATTCAGAACTGTTTTCCATTTTGTTGCGGGAGTCCCAGATGTTTTTCGGAAATTCTAAATTCAGGGGCGTGGCTCTGGAAGAACCTCGCAAATATTTCTTCAAATACTTTTTCAAGGATGCCTGCAAGCTGGTCAAACACATCGAACCAGGAGATGTGCTCCCTAGCTCCAAGGCAGGCATCCGGCCCCAATTGGTAGATATGACGACCAACGAGATGGTCATGGATTTCGTGGTAAAAAGACATGAAAATACTGTCCACATCCTCAACTCCATCTCTCCCGCTTTCACAAGCTCCATGTATTTTGCTGAATTGGTGGTCAAGGACTATATTCAATTATAAAAATATTTAGTTAGATTTGACTTGTCTTCAAGTCGCCATGCAGGAGACACGCCTGTCCGGTTGTGCTTAATTGATGGCAGGCATTCACACCTCTAGGCAACGCCGACTCCTCTGAGCTTGAAGAGGACTTGTATGAGAGTATCTCTCTTTGCGTCCATATTCGGCCTCCGACGTTGTCCTTTCAACAAGCATCCGTAGGGCCTTCGAAGGGCAGGTCGAAGCGTGGAGTGGCAATGTTGGTTTGAAATTGTCTTTCAATTCAGTTCATATGAGTATTTTCCCTATGCACTTGATTAAAAAATTGTGTTAGACAGGAGTGTCTTTGGCGCAAGTTGTTTCAAGGGAGCTGGGGAAATATGGGAAAGAGGAAAAGTCAGATCAATGATTTTAATAACCTGACTCCACGGTTGGATAATGCGTTTTGGGCCGAGTTTGATACATTGCGTTTTTTATAATATTTATATACAAATATATGCCGCTTGTAGATATCTGAAGAAAAGCGAGTGGCTTTAAAATACCCAATCTATGAACTCAGGTTAGGAAGTAGAAGCAGTGGGTATACGAAGTATATTGGCTGGCTATCCGGTTAAGTCTCTTATTTTAAGCCTAAATATAGTCGCTAATCATAAATTGTTTCAATATTAAGTGAAGAAGATAAATGCCATCGTACTTTAATAATCGTGAGTTCAATGCCCTATTAGCAGGATATAAACGAGACGGGGTTTACGTCTTTTTTCAGGAAATTGAATCGAGTATGGGCCCTGAGGTAATGACCAATGGGAAGAAAGCCATCATGGTTGGTTCCAATGATTATTTGGGGCTAACGCAGCACCCGAGGGTTCGTGAGGCCGCTCAGAAGGCTATTGAACGTTGGGGGAGCGGCCCTGGCGGCTCCCGGTTCCTGTGTGGGAACATATCAGTGATTACCGAGCTTGAAGAGGCCGTGGCCGATCTGCTTGGGAAGAAAGGGGCTGTCGTTCATACTACGGGTTTTTTGGCGAATGCTGGAATATTCACCTGCCTTGTCGACCCTGGTGATCTCTTGCTGTGCGACCGCGACAGTCATGCGAGTATTCTTGAGGGTGGCCTTAACTCAAGAGCCAAGATGCGTAGCTTTGCCCACAACAACATGGATGATGCACGCAAGATCCTGAAAAAATCCATGGACAGACATCCTGAAGCACAGCGGGTTGCTGTTTCGGAAGGCGTGTTTAGCATGTCCGGTTCCGTTGCGGACTTGCCCGGCTTGATCTCCCTCAAGGAGGAGGACCCGAATCTGGTCGTCTACCTTGATGACGCTCATGGCTTAGGCGTGATGGGAGGTGGCAGGGGAACTGCCCACCATTTCGGTGTCACAAAGGATGTCGATGTCATCATGGGGACTTTCAGTAAAGCCCTTGCTTCCATCGGGGGGTTCATCGTGACGGATGATCTCGATTTTCTGGACTATGTGAAGCATAAAAGTCGGACTTTGATTTTTTCCGCAGCATTGCCAGCGGCCAGCGCTGCAGCCGCGCTTGAATCCTGCAAGATCATTCGGGAAGAGCCTGAGCTGGTCCAGAAGTTGTGGGAGAACACCAGAAAAGCCCGTCAGGGATTCAAGGACATTGGGCTAGAGATGGTTGAAGGAGCCAGCCCTGTCATCGGCGTTTTGATCGGAGACGAAGTCAAAGCCTTCAAATTTTCTTTGGAATTGTTGAATGTAGGCGTTTTTGCTCTGCCTGCGGTCTACCCTGCGGTTCCGAAGGGAGAGGCTATCATTCGAGTGGCGTTCATGAGTACGCACGAAGACAAGCATATTGAACAGGTTTTGAATTGCTTTAAAAAAGTTGCTTCCGCTCTTGGCGTTGGCATCGTCAATTAGAATGGTGATGGCATACCTCAAGGATGCCTTTAGATCTCCTTGAACGGGGATGTCTTCAGAATATGATCACAGCACGAGACCTAATACACATCAGCGTTCGTCAGGTGTTCCGACAGCGCCGCCGCAGTTTCGGCGTGATGTTGGCTATTGCCTTGGGGACGGCCAGTTTGCTTGCAGTGATGGCCATGGGTGATGAGGTCAAGAAGAAGCTCAACCATGACCTTGATCTTCTTGGAGGTGCGACCCTTATCAAGTTGGGATTTGAAGAGGAAAAGCACCCCGGAGCCAGGGATAAATTTTTTACCGACGAAACTCAGGATGCCTTGCGGGCATTGCCGGGCGTTGATGTTGTTAGCGCCGCAACCGAGACCATCAACTGGGTTCCGATGCTTGTTAACGGGGAAAAAAATATCGTTCCAGTCCAGGGAGTTGATGCTGATTACTGGTCTGCCAACAGCCTGGAGCCGGTTGCCGGATTCCTGTTTGGCAAATCCTTTGTCGATGAACGGTCACTGGTTTGCGTGATTGGTGAAGAGCTCGCAGAGTCGTTGTTTGGTCAAGAAAGCGCCTTGGGCAACTACATCCGTATCGGTAAGGATCTTTATAAGGTTCTTGGCGTTGTCGGGGGGCTTCAGATCGGACAGCGCAATTCCTATGCCTTTGTACCGTTGACGGCGGCCATTGACCGGAGTGGCAAGGAATACCGCTCGGACAGGATATATCTGCGTTGCAAGACATGGGACGATGTTAAACCTGTGGCCGACGCGCTGGTGGCCACGGTCAAGGCCCACCAGTCCGCAGATTATCTGGTCAGTCATGTCTCTTGGGAGCAGTTGCATCGGTTGGTGCTCATCGTGTGGTGGGTGGAGCTGTTCATTTTTTTGTCTATCGGCGCAACTCTAACGCTTGGCGGTTTTGGTATCTGGAACGGTATGATGAGTTCCGTCATTGCCAGGACTCGTGAGATCGGACTGAAAAAAGCGATGGGAGCCGAGGGGCGGGACATCAAGAGTCAGTTTCTTTGTGAGGCTTTTTGTCTGAGTATCAGTGCTGCCACATTCGGGGTGCTATTGGGATATGTGGTTGTTGAGTTCGCCAGTCATTTCCTCGGGAGCAGCCCGTCGCGAGATGTGTTCATTACCTATGCCGTTATGAGTATTGTCTTTTCCGGAATGCTTGGACTTGTTACAGGATATTATCCGGCATTGAGGGCATCGAGATTGGATGCCGTGACCGCAATACGGTTCGAGTAGCGATATGAAACCTGATCCTATCATTTCAGTTAAGAATCTTCGGAAGGAGTACGTCACTCCGGCGGGCAAGGTGCCTGTGTTGACCGGTGTGGATGTCAATATTTATCCTGGCGAGATGGTTTCCATCATGGGGCCTTCAGGTTGTGGAAAATCCACTTTGTTGTATATTATGGGGATGTTGCAGCCAGCTACCTCTGGCAGCTACAAGATACTTGGTCGTGATGTGCTCGGCCTGAATGTTAAGGAGAGGGCCGGATTCAGACGGGATAATCTTGGTTTTGTGCTTCAGTCGTGCAACCTGTTTGAAAATTCCACGGTCTATGAAAATCTCGAGTACCCGCTTATTTACGGAAAGATGCCGAGGGCCAAACGTGCTGGCATCATTGAAGAATCTCTGGAAGAGGTAAATCTGTCTCACAGGATTCATCACGCTACGAACCGCCTGTCCGGCGGTGAACAGCAGCGTGTCGCCATTGCCCGTGCCCTAGTGAATCGTCCTCAAGTTCTGTTGGGGGACGAGCCTACAGGACAGCTTGATCGGAAGACGGGTGAGAAGATAATGAAATATTTTGAGAAAATTGTATCTATCAAAGGGAAGGCCATGGTTTTGGTTACTCATGATACGGAAGTTGCCAAGCGTTGTACCCGAAGATTTCTTCTTGAAGATGGAATACTGAAGGAACAGTAAAATCGTCGCCAAAAAAACGGAGTTTTTTTCTGCACATGCTTTTGCCATGGAATAGAAAGTGCAGTCTTGTCGGGAGTTGCTCCTTTTGCCTAGTGAAATATGTGTACATAAAAGATTTTTGTCGTTAAACAAAGAGGGCTACTCGACATGGTTATACATGAGTCGAACTACAGCAACGAAATTGAAGGACTCATCTGATCGGACTCTTAATGCTTATGAAAAGCAGGGTAGAAAAATATAATATCAAAAAAAAGCGTTTCGCGTCCTTGGTCGGCTGCAAGCTGACTTTGGGGTGCATGCTGCTTATGATGCTCGTTGCTTTTGGCTGTGGGGCCACGAGTGAAACTCCGTCCCCTGTGGATTGGGAAACCGCTAGTGCGACATTTTCTACCGGGAATGGTGCTACTCCTACTTCGACCGAATCTTTTGTGACAGATCCCCTGACTCTTGAAGAGTGCATCCAACTGACTCTGGAAAAATCTCCGTACATGAAGATGGCCGAGGTCGAAATCGACATCAAGAAGATTGATGAAGAAAATAAGTGGTGGAGGATGTTTCCCAAGCTGAATCTTTACGTCAGCAACAACGTGAATCTGACAACGAAGGACGACAAGTCGCGTAACAAGTTGTCGGTGAGCTTTAGCAGTGGCACATGGGACCCCATTGGATCTTATTTGAGTCATGATGCCAGTTTGCTCGTGACCAAACTTGCAAAATATCAAAAACTTCAGGCTGCCAACGAGCTAATTGCCAATGTCATCAAGGTTTATATTCATGCTGAGTTTTTTGATAAAATAATGGATGAGCAGCGGAAACTTGAGGCATTCGGAAATGAAACTCTCTCATATATCCAGAAAATGTACCCCAACGCTCCAGTGGTGCCACTCGAAGTCCGTTTGGCTGAACAGGAACTGCAAAAAGTTGCCTGCAACAGGCGGACTTTCATTGAGCAGCGTTCCGATATGGAGATGCGGGTCAAGCGGATGATCGGTATTCCGGTCGAACAAAAAATAGTTCTGAAAAAAAGCGACTTTGCCAGCGTGGTTGATGCGGTGTATGCTCCACACAAGATTACTTATCAGGAGATGAAGAGCAGCGCACTTTTTTCGAAAATGAACGTCATCCGTAAAGAATTATCGAATTATGGTGTTTATGCAGCTTGGGCTAATTATGTGCCTAAGTTTTCCGTTTCCGTAAGAACTCCTGATCCGATCAGCTCATCGACAGACGGCAAGGAAGATTTTTATTTGACCCTTGGCATTACAGTTCCGGTTTTGCATTGGGGCGAACTTGGCCGAAATACCGATAGGGCCGAACTTGTCAAAAAGAATGAAGGATTTAGGCGTCAGCTCTCAAACTTGACCAAAGAAGATAACTGGTACAAAGGGTTGACGGAATTGCGCAGCATGCAACGCGAGCTTGAACTTGCTAAGGTCGATCTGGAGTTGCAGGAGATGATGCTGAGAAAGAAGGAGATTTTGTTTGACGCTGGAGAAGCGACATTCAGGGATTTCGTGTCGGCAAAAGTTGCCGTTGTACTCAAGGAAATAACTTTGTTGTCCAAACAACAAAGTTATATAGTACGTAAATTGGAGACTTATGCCCTGACGGGTAGGTTGTTGGAACAGTACATTGAGATTAAAGATGATGACCTGGAAAATTAGACTTGCTGCGATAGTTTTAATGACCACTCTGCTGCTGGCCTGCTCGTTTGCGTATGGTCAGGAGAAGCATGGTATTAGTTCTGCTGCGAATGCGGTTGAGACGATTTTTCAGGGGAAGGTCTATTGCTCGATGACACATCCCGTAAAGCTGCCCTATTCCGGCGAGGTGATTGAGAAGAAGGTGAGCGTTGGCCAATTGGTGAAAAAGGACGACGTGCTGATGAAAGTACGTCTCAAGCGCAAGGACGCTCTCGGCCTTGAAGCCAGGGTTGACAAGAAGCTTGAATTTACTCGCCAGGAGCTGGAGATCAAGAAGTGGAAAGCTAGACTCAAGACTCTCAATAAACAGCTTGAGTCAAACAAGACTCTGAGTCAGCAGGGACTGGCGACGGATAAGGGTGTTGCTTCCTTGAGGGATCAGATATCCCTCATCTCGTCTCAGGTTGAGCAGGCAAAGAAAGAGTTGATTCAAGATCAAAAACGGGCTGCTGATGATAGGTTGTTGATTGCTGAAATGCTTGGGCAAAAAGATGACCGTAGGTTGGATACGTCCCAGATGTATGTTCGTTCTCCTATCGAGGGCTATATTATATGGGAAAACACCAATGTGGAGTTGGGAGCAATCGTTGATGAATCCGTTTTTGCTATCGGTGTTATGGACCCGATGATCATTCGGACTCAGGTATATGAAGCTGACATGTATCGTTTGAAGCCGGGTGATACAGCTGAGGTCATAGTGGAATTCAATCCTGACAAGGTCATGAAGGCCAAGCTGGTGTCTATGTCGTGGTTGCCGGTTGACACCAATATCGATGCGCCGTCATATTATGCTGCTGAATTGGAAATCGACAATCCTGACAATTTTTTGAAGGAAGGCTATAAGGTCCGGATCATGTTTACGGAAAATGAAAAGGCTGATGTAAAATAGTATGACGCTCCATAGAGGAACGGGTGTTGTGTCTGGGACAGGCCAATTCACCGCTACCCTTTGGGGTGCAGTGTGCAGATATGCACCCTTTTTTGTTTTAATTTTTTCGACTCTTCTTTTTCTCATATCACATCATACCGGATTCCTGAATTCATATATCATCAATGATGATACGCGCCAGCAGCTTTACTGGATGCAACGGTGGCTTGATCCCGCCCTGTATCCAGAGAGCATTTTGAATGAATATGCCATGCGCTATGTTCCCTGGGGTGTGCAGTCGCTGTACTTTGTAGCTGCCACGGTCGTGTCTCCCTTGTTGTTCTCCAAGTTGCTGACAGGGGTTCTGTTCGTCCTGATGGCGATGTTTGCCTATTGGGTCGGCAAGTCCATGGCCGATGAGGCTTTAGGCTTGTCCATGGTGGCCGTGTACTGGGCGATGCCCATATTTTTGCATTCCATATCCGGGGGATTGTCCAGGGCATTCGCGGGGCCACTAATGCTCCTGTTCATTTTGGCCTGGGTCCGCCGTGTGCGTTGGCTGATGGCCGGGGCTCTATTGCTTCAGGCCTTTTTTATCCCATATATTTTTATTCTGTGTGGTGGCAGCATCGGTCTAGCCATGATTGCTTGGCGTTTCGAGTTGACATCGCCGCCGCCATTCCTTGTCAAATGGTCGGATTACGTTATCTCAGCCCTTGCCTGTTGCGGGCTTCTGGCTTGGCGTTCTCAAATGCATCAGGCGGGTTTTGGCCCTATGGCAAGTATGGCTGACATGACTGGCAGGCCTGAATTCTCTGAAGCTGGTCGTTTTGGAATTTTGCCGGTGCCTTCACTCTTTTGGGAATTATTTGTCCGGCCTTTTGAGTACATTGCTCCATTCCGTGACGGGGGGCCTGTTGTGGGTGGAATTGGAGTGGCGGTGTGCGTTGGTCTTCTCTTTTTTGGTATTCGGGGTTTTCAGTGGAAGAGTGTCAAATCCAGCGCAGTGGTGTGGCTGAGTATCGGTAGTGCTTCCTTTGCTCTTTATATCTTGGCCAGATTGATTTTGTTGCAGCTGTTCATCCCGTCCCGTTACCTGGAATACACGATGAATATTTTATATTGTTGTCTTCTGGGGTGCGCACTCGTCGGGGTATGCCGATATTTCCGCCTGAAGCGTGAGACGTTTATGGTTGGCGTTCTTGTCACGGGATTCGTCATCGGATGTGTGCGCCTCCAAGGGGTCGCACTGTATGATTATACCCATGATCGTCCGGTTTGCGAGTTTGTTCGCTCTACCACTGACAAAGATGTTCTTGTTGCCGGACACCCCTACCAGATGGACAATTTGCTCACGTTCGGACAGCGGAATGTTTTTGTTTCTTATGAGTTGGCGCATCCTTGGTGCGTCGGTTACTGGAAGGTCATTCAGCCCCGACTGGAAGATCTGTTTAAAGCCTATTACTCTTCAGATTTGCTTGAAATTATTGGCTTTTGTCAGCGCAATAGCGTTGATTATCTTGTTGTTGATGAACAGTTTTTCGAGGATGAGTTTATTGCCGGAGGTGCATTCTTTGCACCTTTTGACGATGAGATTCGGGCGCTGGCAGCTCATGGAGATGGTTTCGCGGTGCTGGATGCGGATTTGCCGGGAGTAATTATCGGTCCGGGAGTCAAAGTCCTTGACGTCAAAAAGATGGCCGCAAATATTTCAGGAAGTCCGGAATAACAATTAAGTCGGCCGCAAGACCTGCGCGCATGAGGTGTTGCGCCTGCCTATACCGCAGTAAAGGAGGGATCCATGCTGACCATAGATTGTCGTATGGCTGATCATTCCGGAATCGGTGTCTACATTAGGAATCTGATCCCAAGGATGGCCAAGCGTCTCCATACGCTGCCCATAACTCTTTTGGGAGCCCCGGACTCTTTATGTCGGCTCATGGTCGAATCCGGAGTGACCAATGTGACATTCCTTCGGTTTGACGCCCCCATCTATTCCATCAGTGAGCAAGTGACCCTCCCCTTTGCCATCCCTCGCACATCAGACCTTTTCTGGGCTCCTCATTACAATATCCCGGCACTGTATCCGGGTAAAATCCTGACCACCGTCCATGACATTTGCCATCTTTCCTTGAGGGATATTCACACGAATCCGTTAGTTCGTCTGTATGCGACCCTGATGTTCAGGGCGGTGAGATTGCGATCAGAAAAGATTATTACCGTTTCGGAGTTCACCAAGAGCGAGCTGGTCTCGAAGTTGGGATACGCATCTCAGGCGGTGAAAGTCGTTTGGAATGGAGTGGACAATGTCTGGAAACGTCTGCATACCCCAATCGTGCAGCAGGAGCCGTATTTCGTGTATGTGGGAAATATTAAGCCGCATAAAAATTTGAAGAGGCTTGTGGATGCATTCCAACTAGTAAGCAGACAGGTTCCTCACAAGCTTGTGCTTGTGGGGCGGTACGACGGGTTTATCTCCGGTTTTCATGATTTGGATGAACTGACTAGGGGTGACCAAGTTGAATTGGTGGGCGAACTGGAACAAGAGTCACTCATAAAGATCGTTGCCAAGGCCAATGCACTGATTATGCCTTCATTGTATGAGGGCTTCGGTCTGCCTGCTGCAGAGGCAATGGCGTGCGGCTGTCCTGTTCTGGCGGCAAATACCACGTCTTTGCCCGAAGTTTGCGGCAGAGCTGCACGATACTTCGATCCTTACAGCGTCGATGATATCGCCGCAACGATTCTGGACTTTGTCGAGGATGGGGAAGGCCAGGAGCTGATGAGGGTAGAAGGGTACAAGCAGGCTGAATTATTTGATTGGAACAAGGCAGCCGACCAACTGTGCGATATCGTCACTGACCTTATGTAGCTGAGCTGTCCTTGCTCGGGATCATGCCTATGAGCAGATGGAAGAGCCAACTGACCTGCGGATAAAGAAGTCCGTCCTGAACACTGAAATGAAGTACGCTGGCACATAAGGCAAAAGCAAGCGCTATGGAGTTGAGCGGCCCGTCGCGTTGTGTTTTGATGGCCTTGATGAGACGTCTGAGATAGGCCCAGATCAAGCCGAGATACAAGAGTGTGGGTATGATCCCAAGGCCCACAAGCAGCGTCATTAGCATGTTGTCCTGCGTCACGTTCTTTCGAACGACCAGCATGAATCGTTCGCGGCTTGTCATGTCGAAAGTCATTTTATAGTCTTCAAGATACGGTTCGCGTTCGGTGCGAAGTCCAATGCCGAAAAAAGGGTGTTTCTTGATGAGGTGGATCGCGGCTGGAAGACCTTCGACCCTGTAGAAAACAGATTCGTAATCATGAATTTTGAGTATTTTTTCAGGCTTTTGAATGAAGAAGATGCACGCTGCTGCGAGAAAGGGGATTCCGGCAATAAGGAGCCATTTGAATCGTAGCAGTTTAAGGATTGACATGAGAGGCAGCAGCAGTATCGGCAAAACGACCGTGAAGCGTGAACCGACGATGTAACATGCGAAATAGCCCATGCTTAAAATCGTGGCACACGCTGCCTTGATGTAGAGGGGGCCACGCATGAGGAAAGTGGCTGGCCCGACTGCCAAAAGAAGCAGAAGGTTGGACAGCGCATGGTGATGCAGTTGTAGTATGGGAGCACCTACCCCGTTTATGATTTGAATGGATGACATGAGGAAGAAGAGACCGCTCATTATATATGGCGCCATCTTTTTCCAATACTGATCATAGGACAGCAGACGTCCAACCCAGTATCCGCTTAAGGCCGGAATATAGAGGGAGAATGCGCGATAGGCTGACGATGGCACATCGGTTGTCAGGGTGACCCCGTAAGCCATGGTTGCTCCGAGGGCCAACCATAGCAGGACGTCCCATTTGGCGAAGACGGTTCGTCGTCCTTGAGTGAAAGCGATAATGACAAGCGCTGTCCCCGCCAGAATCGGCGTGAAGAGATTGCTTCTGTCAGTGGAGACAATGATGACGTATGGCGTCAGGAATACGCTCTGAAAGCAGACAAAGCTGACGAGAAAAGTGTTTAGGACGGACTTCAGGTTCATTATCTAAATTGCAGCTGGGTACTTAGTCAGTGCGGTTGTCAGAAGGCGCCGACACAATTGAAAATTGCAGCTGGAGTTCTGGTGAGGATGTACAGATCAAACCAGACAGACCAGTTGCGGATGTAATAGACATCGAGATTGATTCTTTCGCTGTATGAAAGATTACTTCGCCCTGATACTTGCCATAAGCCCGTCATTCCGGGAAGTACTTTCGAGTACAGTTCGTAATTGTCCATGTATTTTGCGACTTCGGCTTTGACGATGGGTCTTGGGCCGACGAGGCTCATTTCACCTTTGAGTACATTGAACAGCTGCGGCAGTTCGTCTATGCTGTATTTCCTCATGAAGCCGCCAACCCGGGTGATGCGGGGATCGTTGTCAAGCTTGTGATCCTGCTCCCATTTTGTTTTCAAGATGGGATCCTGCTGCAAGTAGTCCTTGAGCACCTCGTCCGCATTTTGGACCATGGTTCTGAATTTCCATACGTCCACTTCCCCCCCCCCTTTGCCAAGACGCTTCTGCCTGTAGAGAACGGGGCCGAGGCTATCCATCTTGATGATGAGGCCGATGATCAGGAAAACCGGGAGCAGAACGATCAATCCGAGAAAGGAGCTTGTGACATCCATTATTCGCTTGTAGAACTGCGATGGCGGGGAAAGAAGTTTTTGCCCTGTTTCCAAGCCGAGGATACCGCTTATGTCAACAGTGGTGGCCCATATGCTTGCCTGTCCAAAAAGGTCTGGGATGACGATAGTTTTTGGGAAGTGCTTATAAGAAGTGTTAAGGAGTTCACGGTATTCGTTATTGTCCAGCCCGGATTCAGCGACAATAAAATACGAACACGGGTATGTTTTCGCCAATTCCTGAAGCGAAGAGCGATCCCATGCCGGGATGTTGTTTATTGAAGTGTCTGAAGTTTCGCTGTGTTTGACGATAGCCACTGGGGTCAGGCCAAGGCTGACGCGTAACTGAAGGTTTTGTATGACGCTTTGCGCAGTTTCGCCGTCTCCATAAATGATAACAGGAAGACCCCAGCCCGGGAGCGAGGCAAAGTGTTCCCTACATTTTTTTCGACAATACGGCACGGCAACGAGGATGGTTGCAAAGGAAAAAAGAAGGACGAGTCTTGAATAGTCATCGGCGTTTCTTGACCAGAAGGTGATTGCTGCCAGAACAAAGATTATGAAGACTGTTCCAAATGAACATCGTTTTAGTTCCAGCGGAAGCGGCATCAAGACCCTGTAAGCCCCCATGAAAGCATAGGCTAGGACAAACAGGAGGGCGGTTGGCCAGAGGTAAAGATAAGAAATCAGTTCGAATTCGCCGCCAAAGGCATATCGAAGAAGAACGCTTGCCGCACCGGAAATGGTGACGGCCAGAAAGTCGGAACACGCGAGCGTGACAGGCATGAGCCATGGACGGCAGGCGATAAGATTGGTTTTGTTGTCAATCATCCTTCTTCGCAATTTCCAATGTCCCGCAGGCGATGCCACTTGGCAGCCCGGGGCGTATGAGGGCAATAAGGTTGCCTCGTTTGTTTCCGCTTCAAATTGTTTCAGTAAATTAGCTTAGGGTCTTATAGCATGCAACGGGCCGGACGGAAAGCTTCTCCTGTTGAAAGAGGAGAGATGCTCACTCGTAGGTAAGTGTGAAAAGGAACCTCTTTCTGTTTGGACAGTGACATTCCAGATCTCCGCTCTTTGCTCAGAGTCTTATTGTATGTCTTGTCGGTTTATTTGTTCTGTTTTTTTTTCGGAGCAATAGGTTCGGGCTTGCTAGCAAGGTCGACTTTTACCGTAACGCGGTTACCGGCTCTGAATTTTAAATTTGGGTTGTTCATGATGAAGTCTACCAGATAATACGACAATGCCGCATAGCCTTTGTCTGTCGGGCGAAGAGGAAGCCGTGACAAGTGTGCAGGATATTCTTTCCCCGGTGTCCCTTGTGAAATTATGAATGCCTTTTGGCCGAGGGCAAGCTTGATGTAATCCTCTTCGTAGACTTTGCAGCGCACCAGTATTCGGTTCAACCTAGTGATTTCAAAGCACACCCTGTTTTTCTTTATTTTACTGCTTGCAAGGATACCTACCTTCACAACGTGTCCGGGGAGTTTGGTTGTGATGGGGATGTCACGCGGAATAACACCGGAAGCAAGGGAGATTCCTCCCAATTCTTCTGATATCCTGCCCTTTTCCCTGGCCTGCTGTCGTTTGAAGTGTTTTAGCTCTTCCTCAAGGAATTCCTTTCTGAGGTTGAGAATTCGGATGTCCTCGTCCAATGTGTCCATATTTTGTGACGAGGCCAGCCCCTCGTTGACGAGGACCATGAGCGATTTTTTCTTTCTTTCTTTTCCTTTTATGTCAGTCTGGACCTCTTCGATGGATATCTCTGTTTTCCTTATGGAAGGGAAATCGATCTCGTGCTGAAGTTCCTGTTGTTCCGCTCGGGTTATTCTGTAAGCAGCGAGAACTTCGTTTTTCGAAACTGGTTGAAACTTTTTTACATTGATTTCAACTATTTTGCCAGGGTACTTGTTTTTGATCTTTCTGACGGCCCTGTAATAGATTTTTCCATCCAGATTGAGAGTGTCCTGCGCAGCGGCCTGCTGCTCCCCATCCAGTATAAGAAGAGTCATAGCCAGGCAGGCAACAAAAAAAAGTTTTCCAACACCGGAGAAGGGGGACCTTTTTTGTCTGGGGTGTGCTTTTACTTTCTTCATAATGGCTCTTCCAAGTTTGCGCATTCTTAGTCAAGCCCTTCAATCAACTTGCTGCGAATCAGAAAGTCTTTGAGGTCTGCTTTGCTTAATGGGGTCTCGTTGTGAGAGTTGTAAGCGTTGTCGATGGTCTCGGAAAGGACTCCTTCGTAGCTATAATCGATGTTGCCGTAGTGCATTCTCAGGGCCGGGAGCACACTGAAGTATTGTTCAAGTTCAACGGTTCTGCTGGTCTCTTCGTCTGTCATCAGTTCTTCGTACAGCTTTTCGCCGGGTTTGATGCCGATGATCTTGATGTCGATGTCCTCGGGTTTTCTGCCGAACTGCGATGGAAGTTCTTCAATCATGACTTCGGCAAGGTCCTGAATCCTGATGACGGGCATCTTTGTGACGAAGACCTCGCCGCCGCATGCGATCTGGGCGGAGTTGATGACCAATTGGACAGCTCCGGGAATGCTCATGATGAAGCGGGTCATCTGAGGGTCGGTTAGGGTGATGGGTTTACCTTCACGAATCTGTTCCCTGAAAATGGGAATGACGGAACCGTTGGAGCCTAGCACGTTGCCGAATCGGGTGGAGGCGAAAATGGTTCCGTTGTAGTTAACTGTCTGGTTGGCCGCCGTAATCAGGCGTTCTCCCATGAGTTTGGATGTACCCATGACGTTGGTGGGGTTTGCTGCCTTGTCCGAGCTAGTGAAAATGACTTTTTCGACGCCGTTTTCCGCAGCTGCGGAAACAATGTTTTTCACGCCTAGAATGTTGGTTTGAACTGCTTCGAAGGGAGATATCTCGCACATGGCGACATGCTTATAGGCCGCTGCATGGAAAACGATGTCAACACCTTGCATGAGGTTGTAAAGTTTTTGGTGGTCACGGATGTCTGCCAGATAGAATTCGGCTTCCTTGTGTTCGAGGTGGCGCTGGCTGAGGAAGAAAAGTTCGGTTTCATTATTGTCAATACCGATGAGTTTCTTGACGCCGTATTCTTTGAGTAACTGATGAATAAGCTCGCTACCGATGGTTCCACAACTGCCAGTGACCAGGATACATTTATCTTGAAAAAAAGCTTTGTTCATAACTCTCTACTTGGTTTTTGGGGGAGTGTTTGTCAGTATAAATTCAATATGCACCATACATAAAAATTGTATAAACAGTATAATTTTAATATTTTCAAAAAAGCTGAAAACGTCAAGGCAATTCGTGCCTTAAGCGAGTGGAGACGGAGGACTGCATGAAAAGTTCTTCATGCTGGGATGCGCACGTTTCCCAAGAGAAAAGTTTTGATGCTGCAGGGGTGACGAAATCTGAATTTTCTGGGGAGGGAGTGCTAAGAATTTGTCGTATTTGGGCTGCAGCAGACGACGGTTGCTGAAAGTCGGCGTATAGAACGCCGGAGAGGTGTTGACCAAGCTCTCGAAAAATCGGAATGTCAGAGATGACTGCCGGACATTGTTTGAGTGTTTCCAGCAGTGGGAGCCCGAATCCTTCATAGAGTGAAGGGAAAAGGAATGCCTTGGTATGCGCTATATAATTGGAAAGTTCTTCGTCAGTACACTGACCGGTAAAGATGACTTTTCCCGAGAGTCCCTGCTTCGCGATGCACTTGAATAAGGACGCCTGCTTCCAACTGCGTCCTCCGGCAACGACCAAGCGCAGTTGTGGGTAATCCTGGATAAGGAGGCGGAGAGCTTCGACTGTGCTGGCGATATTCTTGCGTGGTTCTACTGACCCGATGCATAACAAGTAATCTCCCTTGATCAGTGGGGGGCTGGATGACGGAGGAAGCTCAGATCTGCCTTCGTAAATTACTGAGGTTTTTGCAGCGGCGTCTGCGCCGAATTCTTTTTTCAGGTCGTTCCGAGTTGTCTGGGATACGGCGATGATTTGTGTTGCCTTGCCGATGGCTTTGGAGAAAAAGACCCGGTGAACGATCTGGTTTTTCAATGTCATTGATTTTGGGAAATAGATGTGGGCCAGATCGTGGATGGTGACAACCAGTGGAATGTTTGATGCTCCGTAGAGAGGGAGTGCGTGCAGGGGGCTCCAAAAAATGTTTATGCCGAGCTTGCGGAGAAGGTGTCCGGCTCGGAGGGCAAGCCATAGGGTACCGGGCATCTGGGAGAACTTTGAGTCAACATGAACACTGACGGCGTCTTTATTTTTAAATGGATGGTCAATGGGATTGTTAGACAGGAGGACAAAATGGTAGCGGCGAGATTGTACCATGTGCTCCATGGTTTTTATCGTGTATCTGACTATGCCGTGCATGGTTCCGTCAAGGTGCCGCGCATCGACTCCGATGGTCATGCTCATCCGCTGTCCTCCAGCGGTTAATCTTTACAATAGAAGTACCGTGAAGTACAGACTAAACGTTATGATTCGGAAATTGTGCCATGGCTACTTATACAACAACAAAGCAGTCGTGCTGCTGCTCTCCTGCATTGACGGCGTGATGCGACGGCTGGCGATCAAGAAGCGGGGGATGCCACGGCAAATACGCAGCATTCTTGTCGTTAAGCCGGACCATCTTGGGGACTTGCTGCTGACGAGTTCCGTTCTTCCGCTCCTTCGCAAACGTTTTCCAGATTCCCGGATCGACATGGTCGTCAATTCTGGAAGTTTGCCTGTGATTCGCGATAGCACCATCGTCGATCATGTGTTCGTCGTTGACCACTGGATGCTCAATCGGTCCAAAGCCTCCCTGTGGCACAAGTTAATAATTTTTATGAAATCATTCTACTTTACGATTCGCGAGGTCAGGAAAGTTGAATATGACCTGTGCCTGAATCTCCGGGCCTTCGGCGGTAATCTCGTGACGTTCTGCGGTTTGTCCGGGAGCCGATATTGCGTTGGTCACGGGACTGGCGGCGGCGGTTGGTTTTTTGATGAAGAAGTCCCCTGGATTCCCGGGAAACACGAAGTCGAGCATTACTTGGAAGTTCTCGCGCCGCTGGGGATAGAGGCGAGCCTCGAAGAGCTACGGTGTGAAATGTCAGTCTCCGAATCTGTGCGGAGCGGGGTTCGGGATATGGTCGTGGAACGGGAATTGTCCCCTTTTGTCATCTTCCAGCCTGGTAGCGGGGCAACAGAAAGAATGTTGCCATCGGATGTATGGGCCGCAACGGCTGACGCCCTGCCTGAAGGAGTAGCGATACTCGTATGTGGTACTGCAGATGAAGGCAAACTGGGGTTGGAAATTCAGGCGATGACTGATCGTCGTTTGCATAATTACACAGGTCATTTTCAATTGGAGGAGTTGCTTTCTCTGTATGGAGAGGCTTCAGTCGTGTTTGCGCTCGAATCCCTGTCCGCCCACTTGGGCGGCACCTCCGGTACGCAGACGATTGCCTATTATAGGAAAGGCGAGAGCTCCCCGGAAATGTGGAGGCCGCTGGGGGACAATGTCAGGATAGTCGATACCTCCGACCAATTTATCCAATCTGCGGCCTCGCTGTCTTTCCAACAGCGCTGATTTGTCCATGCATAGATTCTTTGACGACATAAATATTAATACAATGATCATCCTTGCTGGCAAGGTTTCTGTGATGGTCTGCGGATTGGTTTTGGCGGGAGTCCTCACCCGCGGCCTGGGAGAGACCGGGTTTGGTGACTACTCCGTTATTATAGCTTGGCTGGGGGTGACGGCAGCCCTGGCCGACTTCGGTCTATCAAAGACCGGTATCAGGGAAATGTCCATCGCCGGTTCGTCGTTTTCGGCTGTGGCCGGAAATCTATTTCTAATCAAATTGCTGTATTCTCTGGCGGCACTCGCGATTGCCTTTGTCTTCATCCCCTTCATGCCATATGCGCAGCCGTTAAAGAACGCATTGCATGTCGGGTTGTGTGCTGTTGTCTTCATCTCGTTGGCAGCAGTGTTTCAGGGGATTTTTCAGATACGGCTCAAGATGCATTTCATGGCATTGTCTGAGTCCATAGCCTCGGTGAGTATTCTTGTCCTGTCATGGTATTTTCTGGGCGCAGGCTACGGCTTGCTGGCCATAGTCGCCATTCTTGTTTTCGGGAAAGTGCTCATCTGTCTCTTAAATTGGGTATTCTCCCGTCCTCTGGCCCGGCTCTCGTTTTCTATTTCCGGGCCGACAATGTGGTCCATGGTTGTTCCTGCCGTGCCACTTGGCATCTCCGGCTTTATGGCCATCGTTTATTTCCGTCTGGATATCATGATGCTCTCCTGGCTCAAACCGGTGAGCCACTCAGGAATTTATGGCGCGGCCTATCGCATTATAGAGGTAGGGTCAGTGATTCCCAGTGTTTTTATGGGGATCCTCTTTCCGCTTTTGTCTAGGGCTTTTGCCGAGTCGAAGGGGGATTTGCCAAGGCATTACGCGCGGGCATACAAAACACTTTCATTGGCGGCCGTTCCCATGCTGGTGGGAGGCGTTATTCTCGCCAATCCGCTCATGAAACTCATAACCGGGCCCGGTTTTGGCGACGGGGCGAGCGTCTTTTCTACGGCAGCCATGCATGGCCTGTCGCCCACTGCGTTGACTTTTCTCATACTGTTACCCACTTCAGCCATGATGTTCATTGGCGAGTTGCACGGGAATATGATCATTGCCGGAAACGAACAGCAATGCCTCATGCGGGTGTATCTCTGGCTTGTTCCGTTGAATATGGTTCTTAATCTGCTGTTTATCCCGAGTTTTTCGTATTTGGGTGCAGCTTGTGCAACGACGGTTACGGAAGTATTCGCTTTCGTATATATGGCTTGGGCCATCAAGCGGAAATTCAACCTGTCTCCATCGTATACAGGTGTTTTTCGGGCGTGCATGGCATCAATTCCAATGGGTGTGGTTGTCTATGTCCTCAGGGACCACCTGTTCCTTAGTGTCGGCGCAGGCATGTGTGTTTATGCTTTGGTGGTTTTTTCCATTATTCGATTTGAGCAGGCAAGAAGAGGTAGGGCGTCCTGATAGACGTATGTTTTTTCACCGATGTCATGTGCCGGATGGTGTCGGGTGTCGGTCTTCACACAACATTTCAAGAGGATACCATGGCAGTAACCGATATATTCAATCCGAAGGAATTTTCCTCCAGCCGTAGCGATATCCGCGAGAAGCAGGGGAAGTATGCAGCGAAGTTTCGAGGCTGCAAACGGGTTCTGGATTTTGGTTCTGGTGAAGGACTTTTTCTGGAATTGTTACGTGAGTCACAGGTTGACGGCGTTGGCGTGGATATGGACAGTCAGGCTGTTGCCAAGGCTCGCGAAAAGGGGCTTGAGGTTGTTGAGGGTGACGGGCTTCTTTGGCTGTCGGAGCAAGAAGAAATGTTTGACGGAATATTTTGCTCGAATGTCATCGAGCATCTGCCTCCGAATGCTGCTGCCGAAATGTTGACGCAGTTCGTGCGCCTGTTGTCTCCGGGGGGATTGTTGATTCTCGTGGCGCCAAATCCGCGAAGTGTGCAGATGCTGTCGGAAACGTTTTGGCTTGATCCGACCCATGTTCGATTTTACCCCCTGCAAATGCTGCAAAGTGGCGTGACGAATCTGGGGTTGGTTGTCGAGGAGGCCGGCGATGACCCAGACACTCGGGTTCGTCCGAAATCATTGTGGCAGTGGATGAAGTTCTTCGTCCGTTCATGTACTCTGCCGAAGGCCCTGCGCGGCGGGGACGAGGTGTGCGTGTGTGCTCGGGCGCCATGGGTTTCGTAAGTTGTCCCTCCCTCCCCCCACTGACAGGGAACGAGAGTTCTTTCAGATGGTGAACAGGGGCCGTGAGAGGTCAGCTACTTCTTTTTGCAGACGTAGATTTCATTTAACAGAAAACTGAACCTGTAGAACGTGTTGACCTGCAATGAAGCCTGTTCGATCAGATCGAACATCTCCTGCTTGCTGAATCCCCACTCCTCTCCTTCGATCATTCCGCGTTCGTGTAGATCCTTGTCCCAAAAGGCGAAAAAGTGCCAAATTTTCGAGATGAAGGGTGGCAGGTTCGTGATGACCACTGTTCCGTCGTCTGCTAGTACCCTTCGGGCTTCCTTGAGGGCGTGGGCCCTGTTGGGGATATGGTTTATGCAGGCCACGAATGAAACCGTGTCGAACGATTTGTCGTCAAAGGGGAGTTGTGCTGAGTCCTCTATGTGAAGATCGATCCCGTCCCACGGATAGACGTCGACGCCCATGCCCTCGCCGCCTTTATTCTTGTATCTCTTGATCATCTGATTTTCTCCGCAACCGACATCAAGGATTTTTCCATGAGCCTCCAGAATGACCAATCCGGCGCGGATGTCGAAGTTCGTGAGAAGGAAAGGAATCTTTTCAATGATCGTTTGAGGGATGATGAGTTTAATTGGAAGGAGTATCTGGTTCACCCAGTACAGGAATTGATTGGGGTAGAGCTGTTTTTCCTTGTTTCTCATGCGTATTCTCTATTGTTTGGTGTTCACGGTTTTATAGATTTTTTTGGCGGAGTTGATGATACAGAGTGCTTCGTTGAGGTCGAAGCCGATGGTGTTCGCATACCATTCAAGGGAGTTGAGTCTGATTTTATTTTCTTCCGCGCTCAAGCGCAGAGCTTCGTCACGAGTTATGACTCCATAGCGAATCTGGTTGCTGCGGAATGTGTCGTGTTCGGTGAATCCGGCTATAGTGTGATATATGTAATTGTAGAACGGAGCAGTTCCGTCACCGATTCTCCATGTACCTGGGGTGTCCGGCGATGTTTCCCAGTTGAACTCGGAGATGATCGTGTTGTTCACTTCTTCTTCCACCCAGTCTATGTATTCGAAAAGGAATAGGTAGTCGTGTTTCAGGAAGTATGTTGAAAAGACTGCCGATGCGGAATCGATGAGTGAAGTGTTTATGTAACTTGGGTTTATGAGAATTTGGTAGATGTAGTAGGAAAAGAGTTTAAGCTTTTCCAGAACGGAGATATTGAAGGAGCGTCTTGCTCCTTCGTTGATGCCGCAAAAGCCACCCTTGAAATGGGCGCGCTCATATTTGCCGTTCTCGCAAAACACCATGAGATCGATTCCCATTTTCTTCATGGTGACGTTGGCGTGGTGGTAGAACTGTTTGTCACCGGCCATGAAGAGGGGAACCATCCCGAGGGTCGGCCTTTTCAGCCATGCCTTGACGTTCTTCCTGACGTTTTCCCGTTTTCTTCTTATGTCTGCCGAAATGAGAACGTGCTCGACGCCGAGCTTTCCGCAAGTTCTGTATATGTTTCGCCTAGCAAGGTCTGTTACCATCCCCCAGTCATAAGTGAACGCGACCGGGTTCATTCCAAATTTTTCCTTGAGAAGGTAGAGACCGTAGGTCGAATCTCTTCCGCCGCTGAGTCCGACGAGACAATCGTATTCGTTGTTGGACTTGCGGTGGGGTTCGAGGATGTCGAGAAGGGCCTGTTCCCCCTTTGCCTGTCTTGGGACGTGGGAGTTGCAAAAATTGCAGACACCGTCTTCATCGAATTCGATAAAGGGCATCGTTTCAGGAAGAATGCATTTGGTACATCTTCTCAGGTTTACGTTTTCAGGAGAATTCAGGCTTGCAAAATCTATGAGGTTGACTGATCCGGGGGCGACAGGGGCTGTCGTGTGGCGCGAGTCAGGAGCAGTTACATCGAATTGCGTAGCTGTGAAATCCTGTAGGTCGATCATGACCCCCTGTTTGGGAGCAATGTGCTCAATAGAACTGCTTTTTAGCTCGAATTGAGGGCCGCATTCTTTCAGCACAGCCTTGATGAACGGAGCCTCGGACGCAAAAAAAGTTATCCCGGCGGTTTCGTCTCGGTAGAAATAGAGGGAGCCATTGTCAGTCGCGCAGACCAGGGTCTTGCGGTCGGAGTGAAGGGCACAGATGCTGACGGAGCCTTCAAGATTTGCATAGGAGTCTGCCCACGCTCCTTCCAGATCGCGGCCATTGGCGAGTGACTCGTGTAGGCGGGCCAGGAAAACTTCTGTGTCGACGTCGTATTGGCGTTTTTCGTTTTTGAGTGTGCCCCAAAGATATGCTTCGTTGGTGATGATGCCGTTGTGAACGGCGACGATCTGTTCTTTTATGATGGGCTGGTTGTTGTGGTGGAGAGCCTGGCTCCCGTTGGTGACCAATCGGCAGTGGCCGATGGCTGCGACAATGCCAGAATCGGTATTATCCCACTGGATGGAGTCTTCAAGCTGGGTGTATTCGTCTGTAGCAAGCATGTGTCTTGCACTGTTTGATTCCTTGTGGACGTACAGTGAGTTTTCAAAAAGGATTCCCAGCCCCGAAGACTCCCGACCTCGCAATTCGGACTCCAGAAAGAGTTTTCGGATGCTTTGATGGAAGAGTTGAGGGGAGGTCTTTGTTTTGTCAACGACGACAGCAAAAATTCCACACATATGTGAACTCCTGATACTGAGGACTTTTTTATTTCTTCTTTAATTCGTAGAAAAGGGAATTGATGTGCAACAGCCTGTCGATGCCCAAACGGGAGGCGATGGTCATCGCATAACCGACAAACTTAGAATTTTTCAGTTTTTTGAAGTAGTCGATTGACAGTTCTGTTGCCAGCGGGTCGTAGTGTCGTGCCTTGATGGAAAAATTCGTGTCTTCGAAAAGAATAGCTAAGTGCTTTTCCTTGAAGAAGCTGATGTGAAAATGACTCCACGGCTCCATCCCCAAAAGACGGCGAACTAGTCTGAGCTGTTTGAAATACCGAGAATTAGGAGTCGTGAGGAACAGTTTGCCGTTGGGCGTGAGGAGTTTGTTGCATTGTCTGAGTATTTCTTTGGGACTCGAAAGGTGCTCGAATACGCTGATCAATATGATCGCATCGAAATAGTTTTCCTTTTTCTTGAAGGCTGGTGCGGATGATAGTTCTTCCGCTGTGAGGCAGAGAGCCTGGGTCGGGGCGAGGTGTAAGCGGTCAATCGTCCTCTGGTGTGACGCCGGAACGGGTTCGATGCCCCAGTATTCCGAAACGATCGGAGCCACTTTTTCCGTAAGCGGCCCCTCGCCAAATCCGATTTCCAGGATTTTCTTTCCCTTGAGATGATGGCTTATCCGCGTGATCAGGCTGTTGTGAACCTGCTCTCGCCATGCGGCGTATGCAATTTCGGCTTCTTTCGATCCCCAGAACTTGAAGTCGTCTTGCGTTTCTTGATCATAGGTCACGGAAGGGATTTCGGAACGATGAGGGTAGACGAAAATGAAGTCACACTCTTTGCACTGAAAGACGGATTGTTCATGGATGCCGTGGTCGGAGTGGTGGTTCACATTCGGACTGGAACAAACGGGACATGTTGCACGACCTTCCATCATATTTGCCTGAAAATATTTTAATTGTTTATTAAGCGTCGTTTAGAACGGGACAAGTTGCTTCGTGTCGTCTTTCCCGCGTGTAATATATAGTCAATAACTGAATTGTCTATCGTTATATGTATCATTCCGTCAATGTTCACTTGGAGCGTGTTGGGCCTTTTGAAGAGGGATGTAATGCCCGTTTTAGCAAAAAAACGAACAGGGCGGAAAACAACAGGAGGCTGGATCCGGTTCCCATTGCCGCCCCTTGTGTGCCCAACCATGGTATAAGGATGGCGTTAAGGGTTGCATTTAAAGTGATCTGTGTCGCGATCAGAAATGTTTGCACCTGCGGTGAGCCGGTTTGTATAAAAAATCCGCTGACCGGGAGCAGGGCGCCCCATATGATGGCTCCGGGGGCCAAATATACCAGATAAATCATTGATTCAGTGTATTCGCTCAGGCTTGGGATGTATGTGACGACAACGCAGAATGCGGCCGATGCCAATGTGGTCAACGCGGCCGATGCCAAGACGCCTTTGGTGGTGCAGAACCTGATAATTTTTGAGATTTCGTTCATGTTCCCGGTCGAGAAAAGTCGAGTCAGGATGGGGTCCATGCTTCTTCTGACTGTGTAGCCGATGAGCAGTATCGACTCGATGGTGATAGCCGGGAGCGTGTAGATGCCGATGCTGCTTTCGGTCAGGAAGAAGCCGAGCATAACCACGTCGACTCTGGTGTTGACCTCATGGATGATGCCGATGGGTAAACTCTTGAAGCCGAACTTGAGTGTCTCTCCGATGGTGCCGAGGTCGAGATGTGGCAGGGCAAACAAATGGCACTTGAGGCAGTAGATGAACATAATCGTTGCAAGTATTGCCTCAGTCACCGGAAAAACTAGGGCAAGGTGATCACTGTCTATGCCTTTTAAAACCGCTGCAATGATACAGAGGCACAGAATGATAATGCGCAGGCCGGAAAAGATGGAGTAGGCGAGTATCTTTTGTAATCCATTGAGATAGTTTAGAATGACTTTGTTTAGAGCGAAAAGCGGGCAAGCACAGGCAACGACCTTCAAGGCGTAGTTTAACTGGGGGATTGAAAAAAGAATGCTGAAGAAGTCGCTTGAGAAGTACAAGCAGATTGAGATACATGGAGAGACTAGTGCGACTAGTAGAATGACCGTTGTGCCAACACGACATTTGGCCGCTATATTATCCGTTACCAAAGGGACGTAGTATAGGGCAGCATTTTGGATACCGAAGGCTGCTATCTGCCCAGTGATAATAAAAAAGAAGTAAGACAGGTTAAAGGTCCCCAACACAGCCCTGTCGAAGGTGGCACCGATGAGGAAGAAGGCTGCTCCGGCAAGGCCGACGCCAGCACCGCATATAACGATACTTGCGGCGATGTCGTGTTTTAGTTGTCGGGACGTCTTGTTGTAGAGCTTGGAAAAATGATCGGCCATGTGCTATATGCGCGCTGGTCGCGGTGTAGAGGGACTGGTTGGCGCGTTGGATAAAAATAATAGAATATAATATTTATCATGTTTGCAGCTTGTTGGCAATTTTGATTTGATGAATGTTTTGTGTCAGTTGAGTTGATGGTTTCGGTCGTTTTCAGTTGTCCTTATTCCCTTGTTTTTGGCCTGTGTGACATTCTTTTTTCATCATGGAAAGGCTTCCCGTCGGTTCGGGGAGGCTTCCATTCACAAAGAAAGGGGTGGGTTCTTCCATGCTTCCTCATACTCATGCAGCTTTCGCACTTGTCCTGACCCGGTTGTTTGGGATTCAGCTGTCGGTAGTCGGCTTTATTGCCGTCATCCTGCTGGCGAATCTTGCGGATCTGGTGGATAAACCCCTCTATTGGATCGGCTGTTTTTCGTCCGGGAAAAATCTGTTCCACAGTGGCATATTTTTGATGGTCGTGACGTTGTTGACCGCGGTCTTCAAAAACTCGCGAATGAAAACATGTTTTTTTGTCTTGTGGCTCTGCGTTCTTTCCCATGTGACCGGAGATTTAGTGCTCGGTTTTGTCATGAGTTCCTTTGACATCATTCCCAACCAATATCACAATTGGTTCATGTTCCCATTATTCCCTTTCGTGGACCCGATACAACCGCCGCTTGCCATGGATATTCAGAACCTTTGGGGGTGGATTGCCGATACGTTGTTTTTTGTGCTCTTTTTGTTCGCGTACAGGAAACTCAAGGATGACAAGGTATACGTAAAACTTGGTGGATATACCTTTGATTGAATCTTCGAAAAATACGGATCGGTTGAGTTGGCTACTTGTGAGTATGGTTCTCGTTTATGCCGTGCTCACCTATCTGGGGGCTATTGGGCGATGGGGCATCGTCTCGCGTGCGGACTCCGTGCATGATTACATGATTCCGGGTTTACGGTTCCTGATGGGACTGACCGACGTTTCCGAATTGCGCTACAATATCGGCTATGCCCTTCTTTCCGGTGGTTCGGCGTGGATAACGGGACAGCCTGAGTTGAAGATACCGGTCTATTTGATCAATGTGCCTGGGCTAATCGCCATATGCTGTTTCGGTTTTGCTTACCAGCGCAAACTGATGAATGAATACGCAGCGTTTTTCTCTCTCGTCTTTTTGCTTTCATCTCACGCCTTGAGCGTTTCGATCACCCAGCCGTTGAGCGAGACTGTTTTTCTGGCCCTGTTCATGGCGTCACTGTGGCTCACCTATGCGTGCCCCAAACGGCCGATACTCATCGGCTTCATGCTGGGGATGATGTTCTGGGTGCGGTACCATACGTTGTTATTTTGCCTTTTTTGGCCTTTGCTTCTGGAGACTTCGATCAATCCCAAGCAGTTTATTAAGAACGGCCTCCTGATGCTGGCGGGCATGTTGCCGTGGTTGATCGTCTTTTGGTTCTTTGTTGGTGGAGCTGATCTGGGGGGATACAAGGATTTTACCCCGGATGCCTTGGGCGGAGAGGCGACTCTGACGAGTTACTGGAAATATTTTACCGTTCAGATAACCCGTTTGGCTCGAGTGTCGTATGTTCAGGTACTTGTTTTTGTCGTGGGATCTCTATCCATCCTTGATGCGTCGGTGCGCAGTAGATGCATTCGCCTGTGGTTTTTTGCCTACGGGAGTTTTGTCTTTCAGATATTGATGACGGTCGTGATGAGTACCGGAGATGTGAGCCTTTCCTTGAGGCAGTCTGTCTATCTGTGCCATTATTCGATTTTTGCATTCCTGGCGGCCGCCTTGCTCGTTTCCCTGTGGCAGCAGGTTGTCACCTTTCGTTCTCGATTGGTTCCGATCTTCGTCTCGATCTGTGTGGTGGTCGGCTGCTTTGCGCAATCCAAGGGCATGCATGTGTTTGACCTGCTGAAGGACCCTGGTTTGTTTGACAGGAAGGTCAATGCGTTTCCTTTGGATCATAGGGAGATGTTCTCTTGGCTGCCGCTCGGAGCAAAGGTGCTGGCAGAGAGTGAATATTCGGCATCATGGACCGCCGCGAGCAAACCGGATGCGCAGTTTCATCCGATGACCAGTGCCAGACGGATGAAGCAACACAGGGTTCCGTTTGATGAGACCGTGACTGTGGTCAACGAGTTCGGTCAGCGGGTTTCAGAATATCAAGCCCTTGCCGTGTGGCGAGTGAGACGTATAGAGTTTCCGAAAGGGTTCATAGATAAAAACGGTAATACTTTCACTCGTGTTGGATACGCTTCCGGCCCGAGGGGGTGGATGGCCTTGTACCGCATCAATTAGGTTGATGGTAAGCACGATAGTAAGGATGGAGGGCCTATGACGATTTTGCGGCTGTTTGGCGTGTTGATTGGTGGCTTGATTTTCTTATATGAATTCAATGAGCTCCGGACGGGCAAACGTCGTTTTAATCCCTGGCTGCTTTTTGTTGGCTCGGCATTGATTGCTCTGTCCCTGTTTCCTACCTTGGTCAATTTGCCTGCCGAAATGTTTTCGTTGGAGTCGTTTCCGGGCGGGCGTCTTATCACGCTTCTGGTCGGTTGTGTGGCTATCCTCTTCCCCTTGGCCCTTGGTGTTCGCAACAAGGCAAATTTTCTTGAGCAACTCGTTTTGAATATGGGCATCAAGGAAGCTGTTGGGACCTATGAAAGCCCTGAAGCTGTTCCGGCGGGTGCCATCTGGGTTGTCATCCCGGTCTTGGACGAAGAAGATAATCTGCGCGAATTCCTTGGGCAGATACCGAAAGATATCGATGGGATTCCCGTGAACACCTTGATCGTTGATGATGGTAGCACCGATAGTTCTCGCGAGGTTGCCAAGGAGTATCAGTGCTCAACGGCTACACTTCCCATCAATTACGGAGGTGGACTTGCATTGAAGGCGGGCTTTAGGATTGCGGCCATGCACGACGCTAGGCTCGTAGTCACCATGGATGGCGATAATCAACACAATCCGCAGGATATTACCGCGTTGGTTGCGCCCATACTTGAGGGTGACGCCGATTTGGTTATCGGCTCCAGGCACCTTGGTAGTTATGAACGAATTTCTATGATGCGGTCTATCGGTATCTATTCTTTCAATATTATTATCAATATATTACAAGGGACTAGTATTACGGATTGTTCGAGCGGTTTTCGTTCGATCCGGCTTGAAATGTTGGAGCAGGTTAATCTCAAGCAGCCTCAATACCACACTGCTGAAATGATCATATCTGTTGCCAAAAGTGGAGGGCGCATTGTCGAGGTCCCGATCGCTGTGAAAAGCAGGACTCATGGAAGTAGCAAGAAGGGACGTGATCTGCTTTACGGTTTTAAGTTTTTGCAAACGGTTTTAAGGACGTGGCTCGGTTGGTAACCCCATGGCTGCCTTGGATTTTTTTATTTAGGTGAAGCCCTCTTAATGCAGACGTTTAACAAAAGTGCGGGCCTTTTTGAGAAGCGTGGGCACTCGGCTAGAGGACGTCCCGTGGTGAGAGGGCGGAGTGGACAATTCCTTGAAGTTGGTGGTATTTTATCGTCGCTTTTCCACTTGATCTGTCTGTGGTAGAAAAAGCATGATCCAACTATCTGTGAATCCCCTTTAAATCTTGTTAATCCTGCGAGTATCCTCATATGTCCGACCAGCCTGAGAGCATTACTTCCGAGCCTCTCAAATCAAAAAAGAACTCTTGGATAGGGAAAGCAGGGCTATGGGTGCTCATGATACTGTCTTTTGGGACAGTTGTGTACAAAAGTGACCCTGAAATGCTTGCGCAGGCTTTCGATCCCGGCCCTCTTCCTCTTTTGCTGGCTCTTGTGGTCATTTTTGCTCTTCAGGCGGACATGTCGTTGCGGTGGGGGGCTATCCTGAATCCAGCCTTGAAGAAAAAAGTGCCCTTCAAGGAGTTGTTCTACATTTTTACGTATTCTAGGGTGGTGAGCCAAGCCCTGACACCGGCTGTCGGGCTGTTACTTTTCCGGCCCATACTTCTCAACCGTAGACGGGGAGTCGAGGTCAAGGATGGTGCTGCTTCGGTTGTTATAGAAAAATTGTTGGACCTAGTGGGCATAGGGTTTTTCTGTCTGCCTGCTCTCGCAGTCAACGCAGGTATGCTGACGCCGGAAAAGGGCGTCTTGTTTTTTGGTTTGGCCTGCATAACAATGCTCGTCGTTTTCGCTTTTCTTGGTCGGCATCTGTACGCCGTCTTGTGGGGGGGATACCAGTGGTTGGTCGCCAAGGTCGGTGCCCTGATCAAGAAGTATCGGGATCAAGCCAAGGGTGGAGAGCGAAGTCCGGTCGAACCCGGTCGGGGAACGGTTGTTTTGTTAGGGGGATTGACTGTCGGTCGCTTCTTGCTCAACCCTTTGTTCTTTTACGCTTCGGCCGTTGCTCTCAACCTCGATATCCCGTATTGGGTTTTTCTTATCGGGTTCCCCTTGGTCCAGATTCCTCTCGCGTTGTCCATCACTCCAGGTGAGGCCGGAACCTTGCAGCTGACATGGTTTGGTATTCTCTTGCTTGCAGGGGTGAAATCATCCGAAGCGGCTCTTTTTGTCGTGGCGTTCAGTTTTTATTGGGTGCTGGGTCTATGCCTTGTCCTGGCCGTCAGTTGGCTGTTCCTTAAACTTTGGCCTGAAGCTGAATAGAAGCTGTCATGGTTGGTAGTCATAGCATGAATACTGTTCCCGGCCGGAAGATGCGGCACCTGTTCAGTCGGATTCCGACTTGGTTTTTGATACTTATTGCTTCATTCATTGTTTTTCAGGAAACGCCTGACAGGATAACCACCGATTTGAGCATGTATACCAATGCCGGTTTGAATTTGCTGTTGGGCTACGGTTATGTGGACAAATCCTGGCTCCCTCAACTGCTTCGTCCACCTCTTTTCCCCGGCATGATCACTGTTGCCTTCTGGCTCGGGGAGGTCTCTTATGAGGCCGTCTATTGGGTGATCCGCGTCTTTTGCATATTGACTCCAGTCCTAGTCTATTTGATCGGGCGACGGTTTTTTAATCGAGCCATCGGCACTGCAGCCGCTTTCCTTTGCCTGTCGTCGTATTCGATAATCGTAATGTCCATTCGTAATCTGGACTCGACTTGGCCATTCTTTGTGATGCTCTCCATATTGCTCATCGATTTTGCGGTGGAGAAAAAGTCCAAAAGACTCTTTGCCCTCGCCGGACTGATTATGGGGGCGTCATTTCTGGTCAAACAGTCTGCATTGGTCTTTTTCCTGTATCCGGGATTGCTGTGGCTTTTTGAAAAGGATTCGAGGAACCGTGAAGTTTTTGTAGGCGGCGTCATTTACGCCATTGCGATACTCGTGTGTGTGGTGCCATGGTGCTATTGGGCTTGGTCCGTGTCGGGCAATTTGTTGCAAGGACTGTTGAGCCGTGACGGGGCTGTGCTGACCCGTCAGTTCGTGGAAACAAATTCACAGACTTTGTTGAGTATTGTTTTTTCCAAAATTGGTGGGTTCCTGAAGGGAATCGCTTATTATTACGGTAGGGGCACAGGGCCTTCCGTTATTGACGGCTTTATGCTTGCCCCGCTCTTCGCCGTGTCCTGGCTGTATTTTTTGGGTCGTAGTTTTACCATTGGTAAGGGGTATTTACGGTGGTCAATAGCTTTTGTTCTTATGCTGCCCTATATGTCGCACACAGGAAACAATGCTTTGCGCGCCGCACAGCTTATTGTCCTATTCACGCTCAGCTATATCCCGGTGAGCGTAATGATGTACGATCTCGTCCAGGCATTGAAGATCAAGAGTCGATTCGTTTGGTTGAGCGATTCAAAGCGTTTTTTCAAGGTCCTCATTGTGGTTTTGATAGGGGTCCAGTTCTTCGGTGGGTTTGGGAGGGACAAGGGGACTCTTTTATTTCTCGCAGATAATCTGTTGTCGAGCATAACGATTTATTCTCCGGGTGATGGGACCGAATGGTATGGTACCTCAAAGGGGTACTATAAACTTGTCCCCCAAAAGGCTGAGAGCGGCGAGACCGAAGTTGATAAAAAGAAGCCGGAGGAGTCACTCCGCGACACGGGAATTGTCTCGCGTCCCATGGCGCTCCCCACTATCAGGGATTATCTCATGGAGCACACGGCTCCGAAGGAGGCTATATGTGTGGGTTTCATGGCTTCTGCGAGGAATTTGTACTTTTTGCTCAATGGAAGAAATCCCGTTATTGAATTCCCGTCGGCAAGACTTACGAGCGAAGCCAGTGTTTTCATGGGGCAAGTTTTGCCGGACGAATCCCCTCTTTATCTTGGAGCCAGGGGGCGATTTGCTTCCAGTCCGCTCCATCTTCTCGTGATGTATGAGTCTTTGATTTTGGATTTGTTAAAGGTAAACGATATTCGATACGTCGTGTTGACGCCATGGCTTGGTGAGTTGGTGCCGTATTTTGATAGGAACAAGGGGTTTAACCGAGTGTTGACTCTCCAAGAGAGAACGGATCAGAATAAAAAATATATAATATATGAGGTGGACAGCTATGATTCCGTGCCCGATTTTTCAAAGCCTATTCATGGAAAAGGGTTGGCAGGTGCAATGAAGTTGACCAATTCCGTAGATGTCTCCGCATACGACAATTACAAGAAAATTCTTGAAGCGAGCGGAGGAGATCGGAAAGACCTTTTGTACGGGGATGAGGAGCGGTAAGGGGGCACAGCTTATGAATATCAGAAAAAAACTGTGTACAGGTTTCCTTGTGTTTATGTTTATTTGCCTCACCGTCTGGCAGTATGGAGGGGATTCTGCCGGCTGGCGTTTTCGGCCTAGGCTACGGAAATTTTATTACAAGCACATTGCACATGATAAGATGAACTTGGGGAAATTGTCTGCATACTACGCGGGATTGTTTGAAGTGACGGGACGGGAAGAATATCTTGGTGTCGTTGGTCTTCTCAGAGAGCCTTATGGAAAGGATGTTCTTGTTGCCGCCCTGCAATCAGATACGCATGAAAAGCGCGTTGCTGCAGCTATGGGGTTGAAGGAGAATAGCTGGCTTCCGAAATCGGTGTTGGATATTATCCGCATGCATGCTGCTCTGAAAGATGTTGATGCGTTGATTGCAACGGGACAGTCGGATTCCCTGGTCGAGGTCTTTACGAGTGATCTTTTTTTGCCTGGTCCGAGCAAGGTGGCTATTTTGAAAGCTCTTGCCAAGCTTGATCCCAAATCGATGATTCCTTTGGCCAAAACCCAGCTGTATTCATGGTGGACCGGACAGCAGGCAGTGATTTTGCTGTACAGCCTGGGCTGGCAGCCAGAGACCGAAGAAGAGGTGATCTACGCTTATATAGCAGAACGGAGCCATGGGGATATTTTGCGTGGTGAATTACGTCCCCAGACATTCAAGCTGCTGACCAGAAATATGGATTCCGAAACAAAGCGAATTCGTCAAAGTGCCTGGTTTGCGCTGACGGCTCTGGGATATAAAGAAGTCCTGCCCATTATGGCTGAAAAGATAGATTCCATCTATCAAGCCCGATTGCTTTTGTGTTCCGGGAACCCGGAAGCAAGAAAGATCGGGGCTGGTTGGGCTGAAGAAAATGGCTATGATGTTGTGCGAACGGCTATCCCTATTCTCGATTGGGGAGCGTTGAAGTAACCCCTTTCCCGTTGGTCGGTTAGTTTGTGCCGACTATTTTGAATAGTTGATCCCCTTCCGTACCTTGTTCGCCACAAATCTTTTCCAGATAGCGGCCTTGGAATTCCTGACTTGTGACAAGTGAGGTCGCGGCGACTTTCTTTATTTCATCCAGACTGCCGCTCGGTGGCACATAAAATAATCTTTCAACAAGCGGACGATTGATCAGCAGATGCGTTATCCCGTGTGCTTTTGCCTGTTGCAAAAAGGCTTCAGATGATTGAGCATTGAGAATATTTCTTCCAAGCTTCTGGTAGACAGTGATTATGGGGCGATTGAGATAATATGGTGCCTGAAAGTGGATAGCGAGAATGCGTGCATCGTCAGGCAGTTGGTTGACGCAGGCCGTGACTTTTTGTTGGGGGAAGGCCCCTGCGGATTTTAGTCCCCATTTCAAATAGTCACTTTGATTTGTGGAACCCACGATATAGCGAAGGCGTTCTCCTCGGGAGAAATAGTACATTCCCTGGCTGAGGAGGATTATTCCAAAAGCGACTATGAGGGGCCAATAGATGATCCGTGCAGGTGCTTTATCTTTAAGCTTGTTGCCCAACAATACGAGGGTGAAACAGAGGCTCATCGACACCGGGACGAAATGCCGTGAAGAGCTGAAGAGTATATACCAAATAATGTAAGCGATGCATGTATATCCGAAGGCTGCTGCGCTTTTTCTGCACCAGGCTCGTGGGATGAGAGTGAGGGGTAGAAGCAGCAGGATGCCTATGGACGGATGCTTGATGCCGCTGTTTGGAAGTGTCTTCATGATCATGTCCCAGAACACGGTGATGCTTCCGAGAATGCCCGTGTGTGGGGTTGTGCCGATGTGAACGTTGAGCGCTTCGAGTCCGAAGTATGTATTGAGTATCGGAAAAATCGGATTTCCAGAGGTCACGCCATTGCCGATAAATACTGGGAGAGCCACAAAGAAGGCTGTCCCGATGAAACGTATGATTGTTTTGACGGTTTTGTCTGTTCTACTCTTGAGTAAGGAGATCAGGATGCAGCCGCCCAGTAAGGTAGCCGTGACGGTCATGGGGTAGTAACACCAGAATCCAAAACCGAGGGCAAAGGCACAGATCGTCAGGGATTTGTTTTTATCCTTTTCATCGCAGGAGCCAAGGAGAAAAGTGGCTCCAGCGCCAAGGGCTAGGGCTTCGGCCAGATACCAGGTCGGGTGGTAGCCGCTTTTGTACAGCGCGAAAATGACCTCTGGAGTGATCCAGACGAGGCAGGCCAGGATCAGTGCCCAGCTTCTGTTCACAAATGTTCTTGCATATCCATATGAGCCGATGATCGCCATGACAATAACCGCTGGTCCGTTGACCAGTTGTACCCCGATCTGTCCCAGTGGTTCCGCGAGAGCTCGGATGAGGACCGCCAAGTTTACATACGCCAGATCCGAATAGAAGTGATCTATGTTGAATGATCCGATGGTTGCCAGGTGCTTGGAAATTGTGAGGTGGTATTTGACCGCGTCCCCCGCAACTGAAGGCGCGAGGCAAACGCCGAAGCTAAGCAGTCCATTAACCACTAGAACAAAAAGGAGGCATACCTGTTCAAATGAAAGTTGTGTTGCTGCAAGTCTTTCGTATATTCCGACCAGAGAACGGTAAAGGCTTGGGCCTCCGATGATGAGTCCGCCTCCTAAAAGGGACAGCGACAGTGTCGGAGAAAGGACGTTTATGCAGAGCATGAGGAGGGTCGCCACGCCGAAAAACCAGAGGCCAACCATGAACGAGGTTGCTAGGTGGATGAAGGCGTCTCTGTTGACGACCCGGCAGCTAGCAAGGATGAAACTGCCTGCCGCTGTCGCGGATGCAGCAAAAAAGCCTGTCTTGGCAAGATTGCTACAGGCTGGCTTGAGTGACGATAGACCAAGTCTGCTGAACAGGTCCGAGTGGAGATACTGAAATAGGATATACCCGAAAAAAGCGCCAAAAAGTAGTGTCCCTGCAATGGAGAGCAGCCGGTGCTTTTGAATCATGGAGCCCCTGGGCTATTTCGGGGGGCGATGTCTGTCGATAGTTCCGTACTCTTTTCCAGATGTTCGATCCTGTGGTTTTGTATGGCTTGTTGTTGTATGGCCTGACACAAAATTCTTTTGTTTTTGTCCTGTATGCTCATGATCTTAAAAAGGATGCCGAAAACGAGAAATAGGGCGGCTACAATTACGAAGAATATCCGGCGCATCATCGCGAGTTGGGCCAGACTGTCGAGCAGTGATGGATAAATGGTGAAGGTGCCGATAGCCAGCCAGGAGATCGCCCACATGGAACCGAAGCCGAAGCTGATGCGGTCCTTTATGATTTTGTTGACAGTGCTCCAGACAATGAAGCAGGCGATGACGCAGAGCGTGATGGTCAGTGGTGTTAATTTCATTTCGCCCCCAACATTCTGTAGTTTTTGTCCAGCAGGGTTTTCATGATGGCTTTGAGCACTCCGAGGCCATAACGGATAAAACCTTTCCTCGACTTGCCGTGAATCCTGTCCGCCATGTCGATAGGAACTTCCTCAACTGTTAACCCGGCTTTTGAAAAACGGATGAACATTTCGGCAGCAATATACTGCGGTTCCAGCATTTCCGACAGGACCGGCGCGATTTTTCTGAGCGAACCAGCCCTGAAAGCCCGGTATCCGCACATCGAATCGGTCATGGTGTAGCCTGTCAGGCCGTTGATGAGGTCCGTATAAAACGGCAGCATGGTCTTGCGGAAAAACGGGGCGTTGTCGTAGTTGCTGCCGAGAATCCTTGAACCGACAATGATGTCGGCGCCGGTTTCGTCGAGTCGCTTGATGAACCTGTCCATGGATTTGGGGTCATGCTGTCCGTCGGCATCCATCTCAATGATGAGGTCGTCGTCTTCCCCATACATGAGGGCGATAAGAAAGCCGGTCAGAAGGGCGTAGCCCTGGCCGAGGTTGATGGGGTGCCTGACCACCGTGCAGTCATGGGTGTTGGCCACAGCAGAAGTGTTATCCGAGGAGCCGTCATCGACGACGATCGCATGGATTGAGTATCCAGGGATGTTGCAACTCTCAATTTGTGAGAGCACTGTGGAGATGTTTCTCCCCTCATTATAGGCCTGTAGGGCAATAAAAATTCTTTTCATACTTGTGTGGTCGGCACGGATTATTGCAGCATGCCTGATTAGTGTTGACCGGCGCGGCTTTACTTACCAAGGGAGCTAATAAAATACAAGCTTGTAGACGATTTTATACGCCATTGCGGATTTTCTGTAGATGGGGTTGGCGTCCTGCTTTGCCCATTTTTCTGCATAACTCAGGAGTTGGTTGTCATCAAAGGTCGAACCGATTGCCGTGAGCAAGAAGCTGTGTACCTGGTGATAGTGCCTGCTGGCAGGACATGGGGGGGATTTTCTGTAGACATCGGCCCTGGACCAGAAGCCGATGTCGTATTCGTCGATATGATCTTTCAGCCATGCCAGTGCCCTGTCGATCATCGATTCGGCCTCGGGGGATCCTGTCGCAAGGGCGTATTCGTACACCCCCCAGAAGCTGTACAGAAAACCGTCGAACACCGTGGAGGGCGGAGAGGATGGAGCTTCCTCGAATACGACATGGTTATGGATGAAGCGGGTGACGCCGCCTTGCTCCATGGGTGTTCTGATTGATTCAAAGGCGAGGGTCGCAGCAGCCCGGTAGCTTGGGTCGCCAGTGATCGCCTGTGCTCTGAGCAGAGTGGATATTGCCTGGGCCTGAATGAGTGAACTGATCCATGGCCCCTTCACCCTGTATCCGACCATGTCAAATGGGAGTGGCCACGTTCCCTGTATTCCCGCAGGAGATTCCGTTTGATTCTCTTTGAGCCAGTCTGCCTGTTTGAGGAACAGGGCTTTTGCCTCGGAGTTCGGGTTGTCGAGATAGCGTGCGTGCAGGCCGAGAGCATACTGGGATATGGCGCAAGCATTGTATTGACGACCGATGTCCGCTCCGTAATCCATGACCGGTATGCCGTTGTTGTCGAGTCCCTGATACTCTGTCTTGTGTCGAAAATTGACAGGGTAAAGACCCGGACCTTTCGCATTGAATTGCGGATCGTAGGTCACTGGCAAGTACCAGAAACTCAGGCTGGAGCCCGGGCGGAGGTATCGAAGAGCTATCTGCCAGAGGTGTTTAAGCTTTCTCATTGTGACTGTGTGCTTAATGGTTGTGTGGAGTGCCTTCCAATCGATTAAGCGATTGTTATGCTTCATCACAGCCTATAAGTGATGAAATCTTTCGGCATTTCAAAGAGTGTGAAAGGTACAAGTGGTATGGTCCTGTTAAGGTACAATTCTTAAAGTTATAAGTGGTATACGGCGATGCCTTGTATTTGAAAAGGGGTGTTGAGAGGCAGTATTATTTGTTTTTTAACGTGCTTTCCATTCTTGTTGATTTGGCGTATGAACAAGGGCCGCGTGAGCTAGATAGATTTCGTTCGGTTTCATTGACCCTTTTTTTTACATAATTGCTCTCGCGATTCAAGAACGTTCGATAGAAGGAGGCAAATATTTTGCGAGTTTTAGTTACAGGTGGGGCTGGTTATATCGGTTGTCTCGCTGTGGAAGAGTTGCTCAAAGCTGGTCATGAGCCTGTCGTTTTCGACACCCTGAACTGGGGCGGAGAAGGACTTGATGAGAACAAGGATAAGATCGAAATGATCGAAGGCGATGTGCGTAGCTCCAAAGATCTGGTTTACGCACTGGAAGGGGTGGACGCCGTTGTTCACCTTGCAGGTATTGTTGGGGAGCCTGCCTGTAAGAATAATTACAAGGCTCATTTCACCATCAATATCGAGTCCACCAAGACGCTGCTTGACTGCATGACCGATCCCAACATCGGCATGGTCAAGGATTTTATTTTCCTGTCTTCTTGCTCCGTCTACGGCAACGTCAAGGGTCTGTACGACGAAGTCACCGAGATGACTCCGACCAGTCCCCTGTCTCTGTATGCCGATGCTAAGCTGCAGGCCGAAAATATCATCAACGATTATGCTGCACGGTTCCCTCATTTTCATCCGACCATTCTGCGCCTGACCACCGTTTTTGGTTGGTCTCCGCGCCCACGTCTTGATCTTGTGACCAACTTGTTTGCCTATCGCGCCTGGAAGGAAGGCAAGATTACCATTTTCGGCGATGGCATGCAGTACCGTTCCCTGATCCACGTTCACGACGTTGCCAAGGCTGTCGTCCACACCCTGGACACCCCTCGCTTCCTTCGTGACCGTAAGATTTATCACTTGGGCGAAGAAGCGAATAACCGCACCGTCCGCGATATCGCTATGATCGTGAAGGGATACATGCCCGAAACTGAAGTCGAGTTCCTTGAAGGCGAACCCACCGACAAGCGCGACTACAAGATTAACTGTCAGCGTATCAAGAATATCCTCGGTTGGAAGGCTCAATACACCGTTGAGGACGGCATCAAGCAGATGCTCGAAAAACTGGAAGAGAATGATTGGGATTGGGAATCCTTCAAGTATCGCAATAACAAGTTCGACTACGTATAGCCATTAAGGACGGAACGAAAATAATTATGTCTGATAAATTCATTAAAGTCGCCACGCCGCAAGTCGGCGAGGAAGAAATTCAGGCTGTCGTCGAAGCTCTCAGATCCGGTCGGTATGCGTCCGGTCCTCGGGTCGAAGCATTTGAAGAGGCATTCTCCAAATATGTAGGCACTTCCTATGGGGTTGGTGTATCCACGGGAACCTCAGCCATTCATATCGCACTTGAAGCTTTTGGGGTCGGCAAGGGCGATGAGGTCATCGTTCCCCCTCTGACCTTCTTCGCAACTGTTTCCGCCGTGCTTTATCTTGGTGCCGTGCCCGTTTTTGCCGATATCGACGAAGATAACCTGTGCCTTTCCGCAGAGAGTTGCCGCAAGGTTGTCACGGACAAGACCAAGGCCATCATTCCCGTGCATTTTGCCGGGGCTGCCACTAAGATGGATCCCATCATGGCGTTGGCCAAGGAGAAGGGCCTGATAGTCATCGAAGACTGCGCTCAGGCCCACGGAACCATGTACAAAGGTAAGGTCGTCGGATCCATCGGTCACGCTGGTGCGTTCTCTTTCTTTGCCACCAAGCATATGACGACTGGCGAAGGCGGTATCATCACTACCAATGATGAAGAGATCGCCAAGGTTTGCAAGATGTTGAGAAGCCACGGTATGACCGATCGCGACACACATGTTCGACTGGCTTACAACAACCGTCTCAACGAGATCGGCGCTGCCATGGGGTTGGTTCAGCTGACTAAGCTGGACGACCTCAACGCACGACGTATTGCCAACTCCGAATACATTCTGGATGAAGCTAGGAAGCTCCCTTGGGCCAATGTCCCCGTTGCCGAGGGTGACGTGGTTCACACCTATTTTTGGTGTCCGCTCATGGTCAAGCCGGAGTCTGGTCGTACCATTGAAGAGCTCAAGGCTCATCTGGATGCCAACGAAATCGGTTACAGGCATCGTTACGTCAAACCGCTGTACAAGCAGCCTGTATTGAAAACGCTTGGCCTTGACTACTCCGATGTCTGCCTGCCCAACGCTGAAAAGATTGTTGGTCAGGTCATCGGCCTGCCAAACCACCCTGCACTTCCCGAGGAAGACAGGGAGCGGGTCGTGGATGTTCTGAAAGCGTTTTAATTCTGAGGTATTCGGGGATTGAAATGAGGAAGAAAACCGTCCATAGTCTGATACTGTGGACGGTTTCAATCGATTGAATGGGCATTGGGTTTCCCCCCTTTGTTCGTGACTAGTCTTGGAACAGGATTGTTTGAACAGAGCGTGGATACGGGATGGAACGTAGCAGTATAGGTTTTTTCCGGAGAACCCACTGGTGTTTTCTGGATGTCGTCATTCTTGTGGCAGTGGTGTGTCTTGTCACGATGCAGTTGGGGCTGGTCGGTCGATTCGTCCTGCACAACACCTTGTACTGGAAACAAGTTTCAATATTTGTTACGATTCTTCTGTTTTTTCTATGGTTTTTCTCAGCCTTTTATCTGAGGCTCAACCGCCCTCAGTCATCTCTGACCAGAGACATCTTTGCATTATTCAACAGTATTTTGGTTTCCAGCCTGGCTATGAGTGCTGTCTATTTTCTTTTTAAGACATGGCGCCCCGGTTACACCTTGCCGTTTATTATCGGCGGTGTGCTCTTTGTCTTTCTGGCCACTGTCAGGATTGTCGAATGGCGGTTTTTTCGCCAGAAGAAACAGATGCTGGCGGTATTTGTCGCTCTTGAACCATACTGGGAGTCAGGCTTAGCTGAGTTCTGTGAAAAGTTGCCGAGTTATTGGTCCATGGCCTCGGCCTTCATGGAGACAGAATCCCCGATGACACAGGGGATCATGAAACTGACCAATGATGAACTGGCAAATTTCATCACTTTTTGTGAAGACAATTCCTTTGTTCCCCTCCTGATCATGGGGCAGGTGCTTCCTGACGAGGAGAAGTTTAATCGTTTCATTCAGGAGTGTTACTCGAACGGACTGTCCACGACGGATATCGGTTCCTTTTATGAGGGCGTTCTCGAAAAAATACCGCTCTTTAGGCAGGATGGGCATTGGGTAACTCAGAGTGCTTTTGTTCCGCCCGCCAAGTGGCGGTTCATCTGTAAACGGCTTTTTGACACGTTTTTCGCTCTTCTTCTGCTTGTTCCGACCCTGCCCGTGTTAGCCCTGTTGGCCATTGCTGTTCGTAAGGAGTCGAAAGGACCGGCGTTTTTTGTGCAAGAGCGGGTCGGCAAGGACCGCAAGCCTTTCAAGATGATCAAGCTTCGGACAATGCGTCTGCACGACGATGATTCCCTGCAGTGGCCCAATGTAGCCGAAGACCTCATCACGCCGCTTGGCAAAGTCTTGCGAAAGACCGGTCTTGACGAATTACCGCAGCTTTTCAACATCCTTATGGGGCAGATGAGTTTTATTGGTCCGCGTCCGGCGCGGCCCATCGTTTCGCAACGCCATGCGACCAACATTCCGCACTACGCTCTCTGTTACCCCTTGCTGCCGGGAATCTCCGGCTGGGCGCAGTTGCATCTCGGAAGAGACACTGGCGTGAACACTGTTTTTGAAAAGGTAATGTACACTTTGTATTACGCAAAACATTTCAGCATCTTTTTGGATATGAAAATTGTTTTGACCACTGCAAAAATGCTGTTGACCCTGAATAAGCTGGAGCCTGAATTGACGTGCGTGGTGCGCAAGGGCCGGGAAAACTGATCTCCGTCCATGCCGACGTCATGACTGATTGCCCATTTTCGAAATTGAACCTGAAGGTGTGTCGTTCCCATTGTGTCGGGGGCCGTTTTCTTTTTTGTCCAGTAACCATGTTGAGAATTAGGGGAGTATGAATGAAGACCATCATTACTTTCGTAATTCCTCTGACGTATTTTGTTTTTTCCCATATCACCCGGGCATACGCGTTGATGAGTGCTCCAGTGCTGCCCGTTTTGGCCGGTTTGGTGTTAATTGCCGGCGCAGCCTGTTTCTGGGCGAGAAAGCAACTGCCCCTGAAAATCCTTTTCACACTTTTGGGATTGTCGATGATCGTGGCCGGGGAGCACAGCTGGAGTGTCAGGAATCAAGTTTTCGAGTGGGGGCTCAATGGGTTTTGCCTGTTCCTGTTGTTGGCTCATCAGTTGAAAGACAACAAGACGCAGGTGCTCAATCCCATCAAGTATTCGTTGGTCGCCTATATTTTGCTGGCGTGCTCGTCTCTTTTGCTTTTTCCCTTCGACAGTATAGCCAACCAATGGCATATTAGCGGTGATTTTCGTTTTTTTCAGACGATATATCGAAACTCCATCGATTTTGCGATCCAATATTCTATGGCCGCGTGCAACCGGCTAGTTCTATTTTTTGTATTTATTTGGTTGATAGCCCGCACCGAATCGCCGAGAGATTGCTATAAGGCCTTGTTCAGGGGCGTGGTCATGGGGCTTATCCTCTGTGTGCTTTTTTCCATTGGCGAGATCGTTCAGAGCCTTTTCTTCAATGAAAGCAAGCAAGCTGCTGGTCGTTTTTCTTCCATCTTCCTGAATCCGGGATGGTTTGCACAGTTCGTCATCGTTGCTCTGCCGTATCTCATTGAACGGATGCAAACGCCTGTTCGATGGAAGAAGTGGCTGATTTTCGGAATTCTTGTCGGAGCAGAGTTTGCTCTTATCTTCACGCTCTCAAGGGCCTCATGGGTAGCGTATCCGATCATTCTCTTTTGCTGCTGGCTTATCTTCTATTCCTATAATTCTACTGAACGACAATTCCATTTTTCCAAAAGGAAGTTGTTGCTTGTCTGCATTTCATTTCCTCTGACCATCGCCCTGAGCGTTTGCCTTGTGTATGGTATGAAGAGCGTAGTGCCGTCGAAACGTGTCGAGAACAGCGTGAATTATATTGAAAAACGGATTGAAGGGTTCGGTAAGACCGAGCGACCGACCATCTGGAAGGCCGGTATGACCATGGGGGCCGAAGCTCCGGTATTCGGACTTGGCTACGAAACGTTCCGTGAGCATACGAAGAAGATGTTCGAGCTGCAGCAGTCGGATTTGTCCAAGTCGTTTAAACCGTTTGTCTTACGGGATACGGCGCATAATATTTATGTCCAATTCTTTGTGGGACAGGGAGTGGCCGGATTGAGCATTTGGTTGATAGTTATGGCCCTGACTGTGGCAGTGTTGGTGCGGGATGCTTTGAACAACGGTGAAATCCTGAGCTTGAGCGCAGCTCTCTCAATCGTCACTTTTCACATCTACGGGCTGTTCCAGAGCATGCAATATATCGCCATAGTGTTGTTGCTGGCCATGCTGGCCGTTGGATATGCCATGACCTTTGATCGGGAGGCAGTGGGAGCTCGACTGTGGAAGGCCGCAAGAATATGCGGCATAGCCTGTCTTTTGGTCGCGATTTTTGGTGTCGGGAATTACATCCTTGACCACGGATATGTCTCCCTGAAAGAAAAATATCAGGTGGAAGAGTATTTCACGTCGTTTTCTTGGGACTGATATCCGCTCCGCGTGCCGCCAATCCTGTCGGATTCTGATTAATTCAGACTTTTTTTGACGACCGCGGGGGTTCCCGCGGCGAGACTTTTATCCGGTATATCGTTGATGACCGTGGCTCCGGCCGCGACAATGACGTCCGCTCCCACTTGCACACCGGGGATGCAGCGTGCGCCGGTATACACCGTTGCGCGTGTGCCGATTCTGACCCACCCGGCCAGTGTCGCGGAGGGTGCCAGGTTGGCGCATTCTTCAACAACAGCATCGTGTTCGACAACGACGTTGGCATGGATCATGACACCGTCACCTATGGTCACATGTGGCTGGATAATCGCGCCCGCATTGATCAGGCATCCCTGTCCGATCTTGGCACTATGGGAGATAATGGCCTTGGGGTGAACGAGAGTCACCAGTTTGCGGTTTTGCTCCCTCGCCCAAACTATCAATTCCTGCTTTTCTTTATTGTTGGGGCGAGCCATGATGAACGCACAATTTTCGAGGTTTTCCCCGTCAAGGGCGTCCCTGCCGCCATCGTAGACGGGAACGTTGTCGGGAACGAATCTCGTGTCTTCGGTCCCGAAGCGGATGACGCATGCGGCCTTAAGGCCGAGCAGTGAGATGGTGTCGAGGCTGTATTTCGCCTGTGCGCCTGCGCCGACGATGCAGATGGGAGAGTTGGTCATGATTAGATCTCCAGGTTGTGGATTTGTGCCCACATGTCGAGGCAAAGAAGTCGGAAGAAGTCACGGGATCGAATCGGGGTGGGTTGTCCTTGCCTGAAGGCCCTGAACATGTTGAAAGCCTGAGCTGTGTCCACTATCCCGTCGAGTATGGAGTGCCGTTTAGTGAGTGAATGTTCCACCAGAGGTGCGAGAGGTCCGCGGAGCCAGGCATCTTCGGGCATCTCGAAACCCATTTTGCTTCTTCTGTCCAGAACAGTATCGGGAACCGTGCCTCGCATGGCGTCTCGTAGAATGTGTTTTGCGATTCCTTTTTTTATTTTCGTTTCCACGGGTAGGGCGAGGGACAGTTCCGTAACGTTATAATCGAGGAACGGAAGTCGTGTTTCGATGCCAAACGCCATGGAATTTCTGTCTTCGTAGCGAAGCAGGGGCGGGATGCTGAAATGTTCTATGTCGGCGACCTGCCGCTCCACCAAACCGGATCCCCTTCCTATTGGAGGGGTACTGCTTTCCGAAAGGAAGCGGTTTGTTAGTATGGAATTCATGGGATTGCAGTTGGCCAGCTTGCCCGGCATATACCTTTTGGCCGCTCGCATGTCGAACAGATCCTCGTCTCCGTGCAAGAGGGCACCAAGCAGCTCCTTGGCGCACACCAGAGGCTTTTTCTGTCGTAACAACTGTTTCAAATAGAAAAAGAAGAATTTGCGATAGCCGCACAGAAGTTCGTCGCCCCCTTGTCCATCGAGCAGGACCACGACGTTTTCTCGCTGTGCCGCTTCCATGAGGCAGTATTGCGCGTAAATGGCCGGGGAGCTGAACGGCTCGTCTTGATGCCAAACTAGGGCTGCAAGGTGTTCTACAAGTTCATCCGGAGCCGAAAAGACGTGAATTGCGTTAGCACCGGTTTCATCTGTGACGGCTTTGACGAATTCTCTTTCATCGAATTTTGGGTCATCATGGCAGGAAGTGAAGGTCACAAGGGATTTTCCGATAGATGCGCTTTCGGACACGCCCTCCTTGAGGAGTTTGTCCATGGTGCAGACGATGGATGATGAATCCAAGCCGCCCGACAGGCATGCCCCGACCCTGACGTCGCTACGCAGTCGGTAACTAACGGAACGTTCGAATGTTTCGCGGAACGTTTCGATGGGGGAGCTTATGGGTGGCAGTGCCGCAGCCCGTTCGAGTACGTTATAATAGCGATGGACCTTGGGCTGCCCGCCGGACAGGTCGCAGGAAATGTAGTGACCGGGAGACAGGCTTCTGATGCCTTCAAAAAAGGTTTCTGGACCGTGGTCCAGTATCTGGCTGCACAGGTATGACCGAACTGCCTGCCGATTCACGGTTCGCGTCACGTCCGGACTTTCAAGGAGGCACTTGATTTCCGAACCGAACAGAAGTCGTGAACCGTTCTGGTGGTAGAACAGTGGCTTGATGCCGAAGCGGTCCCTGAACATGAAAAAGCGTTTTTTTCGGAGATCCAGAAGGGCGAACGCGAACATTCCGTTGACGCGGTTTATGAACTCGGTTCCCCACTCCTGATAGGCCGCAAGCAGCACTTCGGTGTCGGTCCCTGTGCGGAAGGCGTGTCCCAGTTCCTTCAGTTCCTGCCTGAGTTCGAGATAATTGTAGGCTTCGCCGTTATAGGTGATCCAGACAGTGCCGTCAGCCGATGCCATTGGCTGACGTCCGGCAGCGGAGAGATCGAGAATGGACAGTCTGCGGTGGCCGAAGTGGACGGGAAGCGGAGATTTGGCTTGAGCCCATTTGCCATCGGGTATTGCTGTTTCTTTCGGCGTCGCGGTCAGGAAGCCGTGATCATCGGGACCGCGATGGCTGATGACATTAGTCATCGCCCGTATCAGTTGCATGTCGTCATTGTTTCCGGCAAAGCGGAGAATACCGGCTATTCCGCACATGATGAATCCTTTGTGAGGCTGTGGAAAGTCGTAGTGTACATTTGCGCTATTGAGGCGAGCAGGACGGCGGCGAGTACATTGAAACCGAAATGTCGAAAGACGGATTGCAGCATGGCGTACATCATTATGGAAATTAACGCTGCCGAGAAACCGTAGAATCTCGGGAGCTCATCTTTGGGAATCGCAAATGCTGCTCGTTTCATGAGGGCTGTCGTCGAAATGACCAGAGTGCCGAAGAAGGCATAGCCGATGATGCCCGTTGTCAGCAGGATGTACGACAGGATGCAGTGGGTGTAACCGTAGGTCAGTTCTTTTCCGAGATAGATATGGAGGAAGGTTATCTTTTTTCCCAATCCCCAGCCTGTCCCCAATCTCCACAGATCCGTGGCGTCGGCAAGGTTCAGAATGGCGACCCATTCGAGATATCTCCCGGACTCGAAGAAACTGTATTCTCCGGAGCCAAAGCGCATGACAAATGTTTTGAAAATGAGAAGATAGAAGTTGAGCACTGCCGGTATGAAGAGGGAAGCCACGAAACAGACAGCGAGTACGATCGCGAGTTTGATCCATTTACCGAGAACTCGCTGGAGGAGTTTGGGATTCATGTAAAAATTGACCATGACGGCCATGAAACCCAGAATCGCCAGGATGAGGATCATGCTGCGCAGAAATGTCAACGAGATGGCGGTGGTCAGGAAAATGAAACACAATATGTATCGCTGGTTGATTTGCGATGGCGGCAGTGCAAGTTGGCCCACGCAAAAGGAGCAGGCGGCGAGAATTGCGGGTTGGAAGGCATTGGCTGGAAGTTTGGCCCTCAGGGCGATCCAGTGGTGAGTCGTGGCTGCCGACATCCATGCCTGAGGTATGACCATCAGGATTTGTATGGCGAACATTCCGCCCGACAGGAACAGGGCAGTCACAATAACTCGCCGAGCTTCTTGTGTTTTGAGATCGCTTAGGGCCGGAAGGAATATGGTGAAGGCCAGGAAGGGCGCGATGCCGCGGACCCAGAGGAGTATGGGCGTCCCGGCCAAGGCTGCGGGCAGGATTGAGGCAATGGCGAGCCCTAGAAAAGCAAGGGCAGGGACCGTTACCGGAGTGGCCGGAATACGTGAATCTTTGCAGAACAGGACGAGCCAACGCCCCATGGCCGTGGCAAACGTCAGGCAGAAGATAATTTCTTTCCATCCGATGGATCGTGGAACTGGAGGCATGACGGATAGGGCCAGCAGCGTCATGGCTATGGCAAAGGCCGGACGGGAAAGAGCGTAGGGAATGTACACTAGTACAGCCACAATGCCGAGGCCGCCGATGTCCGTGATGTGCGCCATGAGAATCACAGCCGCGAGGACGCACAGGTGTTTGATCTGCTGAGATGATTCTGTTCTGGTCATGGACTAATCTCTATCTCCGTCTGTCTTTCATGGAAAAGTCGTTTTTTCCGGGAAAGAAGTAACGTGAGTATGAGTACCCGCTTTCACGTCTGACTGCGACAAGTATGATGCCTGTCTGTATCCAGTAGGCAACGCTCGATGCCATGGCCGCGCCATTGATTCCGATGCGTGGGATGAGCTCTATGTCGAGTATTAACGTAGCCATGAACGAAATGATTCCTGCCCACAACAGAGGTGTGAGCCGGTTTACGCCCATGAGGATGCCGGTCAAAGTATAGGATAGACTCAGGGCGATCAGTCCGGGAAGCAACAACTTTAGTGCCGCGACGGTGGGAGCGTATTCCTGCCCGAAGAAAAAGGTGACAGTGGGTGCGGCCAGCATCAATATGCCTATCGCCAGAATCAGGGTCAGGGTGAATGTTATCCTAGTGAGCCGTGCGGTTTGCTCTATGCGATTGCCGTGGGACTGTTTTGCCGCCCAAGGCAGGAGAACAAAGTCGAGTCCTCTGCTGAACACATTGAGGAAGACTTCGCAAGCAGAGGTCGCCAGAGAATAGAATCCTAGATCAGTTGCGGGTAGAAAATACGCGACGATGTAATAGTCCAGGCGGAGATTGATGGTGTTGGTCAGAGTGAGCGCACTTGCTTTGGAGCCATAGGCAAAGCATGATTTGAAATACGTTGAGTCAGGTCTTTGGAGCCGGAAGACGCCGCGCATTTCCGGGCAGAGTAAAGTGAAGCATCCAAAAACGGCCAGACCGAGTGCATAGGCGAATCCGGCATTGGCCGGAGTCAGCGCCCCCTGGATCCAGAAAAAACCGATGCCCCCCAGATTAACACTCCACTGGAGGACCGTTGCCAGAGGGAGTCGATGGAATCCGCCTACACCGTGCAGAACTCCATTGTTGGCGATTTGTAGGGTGAAGGCTGCGCCGATCAGCAGGCTCGCGTTCATTTCTGAGCGTCCTAGTATGCTGAAAAACGTTTTATGAAACAGGGGGAATAATACGGCCTGGCATGCGGTAACCATGAGAATGATGCCACATACCAGGTACGCATGATTACCAAGTACTGTTTCCCGCCCGTGATCACCGCCGCTTAGGTTGAATGTGATGGCCCGGCTGACGCCTAGTGTTGCAATAGTCGATATCAGGACAGGTGTTGCAAACAGGAGCGTGTATACGCCAAATCCCGAGGCTCCGAGTTCTCTTCCCAAAATGAGAAGCAGCAGGCTCTTTGCCAGGACTATCGTGCCTTGGGAGACGGCTATGTGGGCATAATTCTTTGTCAGCTTGCTGGTCATGCGGGTTTTGCTGGATTTTATGACCAGGCGATTTTTCTGAAGATCTTGTGTTCGTCGATGGAGTCCTTGTAGCGCATCACTTCTTCCATCATGGCAGCGAGAGAATCATCCGTCAGGAAGTTGGGCTCAAGACCTAGGTCAAGAAGGCCTGTGGCAGTCGGATTGTAATAATGTTCTTCCAGTTCCTTGCGTGGGTTTTCAAGGTGGTTGAGTTGCACGTTCAGGCCGAGCCCGTTACCGACGGATTCGATGCGCTGGGCAAGATCGTTGACGGAGAAGGTCTCCGTGTACTGATTGAAGATGCGCAGTTCGCCCTTGTCGGCTGGGTTCTCGAGGGACAGGCGGACGCAATTGAGGGTGTCTTTAATATCGAGATAGCCGCGGGTCTGTCCGCCTTTTCCATAGATGGTCAGCGGATATCCTGCCACAGCCTGGGTTATGAAGCGGTTGATGACCGTGCCGAACAGTTCGTCGTAGTTGAAGAAGGGGTAGAGATCGGGGTGCCCTTCGTTTTCTTCGGTAGCAAAGCCGTAAACCGGCCCTTGCATCAGGTCGGTGACGCGGAGTCCCCACATGCGAACATAGAACCAGAGGAGGTCAGTATCCATGATTTTGGTGGTGTGGTAGAGGCTGCTTGCTTGGCGGGGGAAGAGGAAACGGTCGCTGCGTCCCTTGTGTTCGATATCCAGCCAGCCTTCTTCAATGTCGATATTCGGAGTGCCGTATTCGCCCATGGTGCCGAGCTTGATGATGTGGGCGTCCTTGTTGAATTCGCGGACCGCGTAGATGACGTTGGCCGTGACTTCGAGGTTGTTGATCAAGGTCTTGGAAGCGGCCCGGCGGTTGAGCATGGAGTACGGAGCGGACGGCTGCTCGGCATAGTGGATGATGGCATCCGGGGTGAATTCTTTGAACACTTCGGAGATGAAACTCCAGTCGGAAAGGTCGCCGATGTAGACGGGGATGTTCGAGCCGGAAAGGTCTTTCCATTTTCTGGCACGTTCCGACAGATTGGGAACGCCAAACAGTTCGGCTACATCAAGTTCATTACAGATGTTGCGGCGCAGATAGTTGTCCACGACTGCGACTTCATGGCCTTTGGCATTGCAGTTCATCGCTGTGGGCCAACCGAGGTATCCGTCACCACCGAGTATGAGTACTTTCATGACTAATTATCCTTATTTTTTTCCTGGAAGTAGTTGAGATAGTTGCGGCTATTGAGGTATTATTTTGATGCCAAATTTTAAAGATATTTTTGGCAATTATATCGTTTTTTTGCTAGTTGGCGTTCTTTTCCGCGCGATGAAGCCGGATGATGTCGCTGACCCAATCCGACAGAACGATCCAGAGTATAGCTGTCATCAGGCCGCCTACGAACGAAACGAAGAGGATGATCGCCTGCTTGAGTTTCGTTTTAGGTTGAAGGGTGTGCGGTTTTGCGACACGGCGAAGCTCAGGCGTCATGACGTTGTTTAAGCTTTCCTTGTAACTGGCGTTGAAAGTACCTTCCATGGCTTTAATTTGCAGATTGGCAGTCTGGACTTGATCGAGGATGTCAAGCCACAGTTCTGTTGGAATTTTTTTATCGTTTTTTTTGGCCAGATCCATGAGCGCAGTTTTGGACGCAGCGAGGGTCTGCTCGATGTGCGCCAGCTGCTTTTTGGACTTAGGGAAGAACTGTGCCGCGTCAGTATATCGGTTTTTATACGGGGCGATGACCGGGGCAATGGCCTCGGCTAGCACGGGCAGAACGTTGTTTCCGGCAGATATAGCAATGGATCGATCCTGAGCGATACAGTTGATGACCATGGTGCTGGAGATGTCCTGAAAAGTTGCTTGTATCCTGAATGAATTGACCGGGATGCCGAGCTTGGCAGCAAGAGCGTTTTGCAGGCCGTCGGACTTGATGAATTCCCGTGTAAAGATGAACAGCTCTTCAGACGGATCAAATCCTTCAGTCTCCGGGGAGCCCGGAGGCGAAATCGAGAGGCTTTGGTTTGAAATGATGCTTGCCGGGCGTGACGATAGCATGACCAAGGCAACCGTGAACGCTACGAACATGATTATGGTTTTCCAACGTCTAACGAAGCGCAATGTGAGCTTTTGTAAATCAAGGTACTCAGGTGGCGCGTCGGAAGTGAAGTTCATATTGTAAGCCTCTAATTTATTGGATTAATTTTTAAAAAATATCGATTGCCGTTATTGTGTTCTGGAGGGGCTCACCGTGGCATCGGGTTGTAAAAAAATGACACACCCATCAAGCCGATGCGTTTGGCATATCGATTATCCGAATGCTTTTAAGCCTCACAAGGATTCTTATCAGAGTGGGGGGAGTGGTGCAAATCCAAAACGCGTACACGGAAATAATCTCCTTATGATAGGGGGTGTAAGCGCGGGAGTGGAGATGGCTTTGAAGGTGCTTTTGTGGGCAAAAAATGATTCGGTTGACAGGTTGAAAAGTTCATTGACTTTCGCGTTTTTTGTTGAATTATTGAATAGATGCAGGCATTGGGATTTGTTGCTTCTGTACTTATTATATGGTAGGCAACATAAGCTGTTTCGGCAATCCGCTTTTAGGGAAAATATGTCTTTAAATATTATATATATACATCAGCACTTCAGCACGCGCGGCGGATGTGCCGGTACTCGATCTTACGAGTTCGGGCGACTCCTTGTCGAAATGTTTGGTCATCGGGTGGACATGCTATGCGGCCGGAATAGGAAGTCCAATTTTGCACAATCTTCCGAGAAAGCTGTCGATAGGCTCGATGTCGACGGTATAGACGTGCATGTCTGTAATGTCTCATATGCCCAGCAGGCGGGGTTTTATGGACGCGTCAAAGCCTTTCTTGCATTTGCCCTTCAGTCGGCTCGCGAAGGAATCAAGCTTAAGGACGCAGACCTTGTCTTTGCTACGTCTACGCCGATCACAGTTGCGGTGCCCGGATTGCTGATCTCGTGGCTGAGGCGCATCCCGTTGGTCTTTGAGGTCAGGGATATCTGGCCGGAGTCGGCTGTGGCCACCGGCGTGTTGAAAAATCCTCTGATGATCAAGGCGATGACATGGTTCGAGCGGTTCGTGTACCGCAGGGCGACGCGAATTGTCACGGTCAGCGAGCGGATGAAAGGGCGGATGGTGGAATGCTCCGGAGTTTCTCCCGACAAGATAACGGTGGTCCCGCTTGGGGCCGATCCTGATTTGTTCGGTCAGGGTAGCCGTGTGGATTTTAGGAAACGGAACGGGTTGGGAAATGACTTTGTCGCGATTTTTACGGGAGCGCACGGTCTGGCCAATGGTTTAGATCTTGTTGTAGACGCAACGGCAGAACTTCCTCCCGGAGTGACGATCATTTTGATTGGAGAAGGTGCCAAGAAGGCGGAACTCAAAGAGAAGGCCCATAGTATGGGGCTTGAGAATATCTTGTTTCTGGACCCCATCCCCAAGGACGAGTTGGCCGAAGTGCTGGCCGAGGTTGATTGCGGGCTCATGATCCTACAGCCGCTGGAAGTGTTTGCAACGGTTTTGCCGAACAAGTTCTTTGACTATCTCGCCTCAGGCCTTCCCGTCATTGTTAATTTCTCCGGTGGAGTGGCCGATATCGTTGATGAAAAGCAGGTCGGTATATTTACCGGCACCAGCTCTCCCCAGGCACTTGCCGACGCCATTTCTCGCCTCGCGGAAGATCGGGAATTCTGTAAGCAGTGCGGTGCCAACGGACGGGCGTTGAGCAAGGACTATTCTCGAGAGAAACTTGTTGTCGATTTCGAGCGGTGCCTTGCCGATGCCGTTTCTCAATACAAGAGGGGCTGGTAGCGATGAAACGAAAGGTTCTCGTCGTTTTTGGGACCAGGCCGGAAGCCATCAAGATGGTGCCGGTCGTTCATGCTTTGGAAGAGGCTTCCGATGTCTTCGAGTTTGCCACGTGTGTCACGGCGCAGCACAGGGAGATGCTTGATCAGGTTCTTGAGTTGTTTGGGGTGACACCGGATTTTGATTTGGATCTTATGCGGGCGAATCAGTCCTTGGAACAGATCACCAGTTCGGTGATCGAAGATATTGGGCGGGTGTGCGCTGAATACAAGCCGGACGTCATTCTCGTGCATGGCGATACGACGACGACTTTCGCGGCATCACTGGCCGCGTTCTATAACAGGATTCCCGTTGGGCATATCGAAGCTGGGCTCAGGACGGGGAACAAGCTGTCCCCGTGGCCTGAGGAGATAAACAGGTGTCTTACCAGCGTTCTTTCCTCCCTGCACTTTGCGCCGACCGAGCAGGCGCGGTTGAATCTTATCAAGGAAAATATTTCGGAAGACCGTATTGAAGTGACAGGAAATACGATTGTCGACGCCCTGCTTCATACTGCGCGGAAGATTGAAAGCGATGCGAACTTGACCCGAGAGCTTGAGGCGGGATTTCCGTCCGTCGACTGGAGTAAGCGGATAGTACTTGTTACCGGACACCGGCGTGAAAATTTTGGTAAATTCGAGGGCGTTTGCGATGCTCTAGAAGAGCTTGCGGGGCGTTCCGATGTGGAAGTCGTCTATCCTGTTCATCTGAATCCCAACGTCAGAATTCCAATTTTCAAGTGTTTGGAAAATGTTCCTGGAGTTCATCTCTGCGACCCTGTCGACTATTTGACGTTCACGTTCCTTATGATGAAGGCCACGCTTATCTTGACTGACTCCGGCGGTGTGCAGGAAGAAGCTCCGAGTCTTGGAAAGCCTGTCCTGGTCATGCGTGACAAGACTGAACGCCCGGAAGCCATTGAAAGAGGCACCGCCCTGCTGGTCGGTGTCGAGCCCGATTCAATCCTGAAAGCGGCCAACAGGCTGCTTGATGACCCGGACGCCTATGCCGCCATGACCAAAGTGCACAATCCCTTTGGTGATGGACGGGCTGCCCACAGAATAATTGATAGGTTACGAAATGAAGAGTCCTTTTAGGAAGATTTGCGTCATTGGTCTTGGGTATATTGGCCTGCCAACCAGTGCCTGTCTGGCCGGGCAGGGGGTTGATGTACATGGTGTGGATATCAAAGAAGACATCGTTAATCGGATTAATGCTGGCGATGTCCACATTGTGGAAGAGGGGCTTGATGAACTCGTGAAGACCGTCGTGAAACAGGGCAAGTTGAAGGCGGGCACGACTCCTGTGGAGTCCGATGCTTTTATTATAACCGTCCCTACGCCGATCAACGAAGACAAGACGCCGTGCATGGATTACGTCTGGGCTGCTGCGCGGTCCATCGCCACTGTGTTAAAAAAAGGCGATCTAGTCATACTGGAATCCACGTCCCCGGTTCATACGACAACCAAAATGATTGAGTTGTTGCAGGAATTGCGTCCTGAATTGACCTTTGCCGGTGATTGGGAAGATTCGACACATGACGTATGTGTGGCGTATTGCCCGGAGCGAGTGATCCCCGGAAGTTCCTTGTACGAGTTGGTGAACAATGACAGGATTGTTGGCGGTGCTAGCCGGGCTTGCGCAGAAAGGGCAAAGTCACTGTACGGAATTTTTGTGGACGGCAAGTGCATTGTCACCAATACCAAGACCGCTGAGATGTCCAAGTTGACCGAAAATGCCTACAGGGACGTTAACATTGCGTTTGCCAACGAACTTTCGATGATTTGCAACGACTCCGGCATTGACCCTTGGGAACTTGTCTCGTTGGCCAATCGTCATCCTCGGGTCAATATCTTGCAACCTGGACCGGGTGTCGGCGGGCATTGCATTGCCCTTGATCCCTGGTTTATCGTGGATTTGGCTCCCGACAAGTCGTCTCTGATCAAGACGGCCAGAAATGTGAATCTTGAAAAGGAAAATTTCGTTTTTGATCAGATCACGGCAGCGTTGGACGGCAGGGGCAACTGTACCATCGCCGTGTGGGGGTTGACTTACAAACCGAATATTGATGATTTGCGTGAGAGCCCGGCTTTGTCCATTGCCCGTCGTCTGGTGGCGCATGGAAATATCCGGGTATTAGCCGTTGACCCCAATGTTAAATCTGATTTTAGAATGGAAGGAATTGATTTGTTGTCGCTTGAGAAGTCTCTTGAAAAGGCTGATATTGTTGCTGTTCTCGTCGGTCATGACCAGTTTAAACAGGTGTCTTCGGATCGCCTTGAGGCAATTACGGTGATGGATTTCGTGAACGTGCTTCAATAGCACAACGAAACAGAGACAGTGGGAGCAGACATGTCGAAACGATTGAGGACACTTCTTTTTTACCTGCTATATCCACTCATCAGTTGGTGGCCTGCGCACGGACCGATCAACAGGTTGCGCGGCAAGCTTGTCGCTCCCTTTTTGGGCGTGTGCGGCAAGCGGCTCGTCCTTGGACAGGCAGTCAGAATCTATAAGCCGCAACGCATTGAGATTGGCGACGATGTCACGATCAATTCCGGTACCTATCTGATCGGCAGTACCGCGACCATTACCATTGGTGACGGTACCCATATCGCTCCAGAGTGTTTTTTGGAAACTATAAATCACGTCTTTGACAACCCGGATGTTCCCATTCGAATGCAGGGCAGCGAAGCTGCCGATATTATTATCGGGAAAGAGTGCTGGCTCGCCTATGGCGTGGTCGTATTGCCGGGGACGAGTGTCGGTGACGGAGCTGTTGTCGGTGCTCGCGCCGTGGTTACCAGGCATCTGGAGCCGCTCAGCATTAATGTTGGTACTCCGGCGAAAAAGCTGCGCATGCGTGGAGAAGACGCATAATCCCTTCATCTGCCACAGGCTGTGTCGCCTCACGAGGTGAACCTGCTTTACAAAAAAAAGTTGCCATAATCCCGTATTCGGGTGACATGTCTTGAAGCCATGACAAAATCTCGTAAGTCCGTCCTCAAGAGCTTCGGCTACCTTCTTTCCGCTCATTGGATGCGGGAGGTTTTGCAGACGGTTTTCATCATTGCCTTGGCGCGGCAGGGCACTGAGACCTACGGTCAGTTCATGCTTGCCATCAGCATCGGCCAACTTCTGCTGTTCGCCACGGAATTCGGACTCAACCAGCACCTTTCAACCATGCTGGCACGGAGGGAAAACTATCCTTCTCGTATTCTCCGGCAGGTGACGTTTATCAAGGTTGCCTTTTTAATCATCGGCTGGCTAGCCATGATCGGTTTCATTTTCTGGCAGGATTATTCGCCGCAACTGAGGGCCATTATTATCGTCGTCGCCACCGCCATCGGTCTTGAGGGCATTGGCAACTCTTTTTTTGTGGCCTGTCAGGTCCTTGGACGGCAGGACGTGGAGGGAAAAAGCCGTGGCGTTGCTTCGCTGATCGGCTACGGCTACGGTTTGATTGCCTTATTTTCTGGCTTCCCGACGATCATGATCGCCTTGTTCAAGGGGGTGGAAACCCTTACCAATCTTGTCGTGGTCACCCGTCTGTTCTTCAAACGATTCTGGAAATATTTTCGACTGGAAAGCTTCAAGGATATTTGGGGGGCATGGAGAGAAGGATTGGTCTATACGGCCATGGCTGTGTGCGCAATTTTCTATAATAAAATCAACATTTTTTTTCTACAAAACCATGCGGGGTCTGATGGTGTTGCCCAGTACAGTGCTACATGGCAGATCGTCGACTTCGTGTCGGTCCTTGTCTCAAGCCTTCTGCTTGGAAAAGTTATGTTTCCGTTGTTCACCAAGCTCTGGGTCAAGGACAAGGCGCAGTTCAAGGCCTTGGCGCAAAGATCTTCGGTCTGGCTGGTGGCGGCGGCTCTTCCAATTTCCTATGTGCTTTTCGTGGAAAGCGACCGTATCATAACGTTGGTCTACGGACAGAATTACGGTCCTGCCATCCAGATGCAGAAGGAACTTGTCGGCTGCATCCTTTTCGCTTTCATCCACAATCTGGCGAGCTACCTCATGGTCAGCATGAACCGGCAGCGTATCCTGCTTGGCATGTACATTGTCGGGCTGGCCGTCAATTTCGCCCTGTGTGCGCTGCTTATTTCAGAGAACCCCATGTCGGGAACCGCCTATGCCATCCTGCTGACCAAGGGCGTCATGGCTCTCATGACCGTTTCTTTCTGCCAGTTCACCATAGGACTCTTTGTGGGCAGGGATATCCTCAGCCTGTTGCTGACCGTTGCCGCAGCCTGTGTAGTTCATTTTGTTGCGGCTCAGTATCTTTTTAGGGAAGCCGTGGAAATATTGACCCTTTGCCCATTGCTTTACTACGCATACAGGCTGTATCTTCGTCAGCAGCGAACAATGAAGGAAGAGGCTACCTGATGAATAATTTAATGGGAACATTCGGTTTTTTAGACAAACTCGGAGAAGCCGTATCCCTCGTATTGATGGAATCCAATGGTTGAACTGACACAGGGCTTCGCCTTTTGGGGCATTTTTATGAAAATGGCTATGGCATTACATGTATTGGGAGCATTGTTTCTCCTGTTCATTACCACGCCGTTTATGCGCAGGGCCGTTTGGCGTAACACGCCGTTCGAGCGTCCTGTCAACGCAGCCAGTATCGCCATGATTGTGCCGGTGGGCAATGTCTCTCCCGGAGTCGAGTCGGGCCTTCGGTCTTTGCTTGAGCAGGATTACGATAACTACCGCGTTATTTTGGTGACTGCACTGCCGGACGAGCCGGCCGCCCGATTGATTCAATCCCTGTGCAGGGAATACGACCATGCACAGCATGTAGTGGCAAGACTGGCGACGCGGTGCTGTCAAAAAAATCACAACCTTTTGGCTGGAGTTGCTTCCGCCGCTGTAGACGAGTCTATCCTCGTCTTTTGCGACAGCACCCATGTGGCAAAATCGGATTTCTTGGCTCGTCTGACGGCCCCGATTGCGCTGGGCGAGGCCCTGATGACGTCTGGCTATCGTTTTGTTCAGCCTGGAGACGAGAATCTCGGCACCATCTGCCAAATGTTGTCCGTGCAATCCATACACATGCTTCAAGCTATCCGGCCCATCACCCAGCCGTGGGGTGGGGCGACCGCCATTAGCCGTGACACTTTTTTCGGGTACAATATCCCCCAGTTGTGGGAGCGGACCGTGGTCGATGATTTCACCATGGGACCGTACCTTCAGGGCGAAGGCGTCCGGTCGTTTCCGGTGGCCGAGGCCTGTCTCGTTACCCCTCTTTCCGGCCAGAGCCTCAAAGGGTGGGACCAATGGTTCTTCCGCCAGTTACAGTACCTTAAGTTCGGAATGCCTCTCACATGGATCGCCGCCACTGTCGTTCCTCTGATTTTTTTTCTGATGCTCGCATACGTCGTTGTCGGGCTTGCCGGGCTAATCCCCGGAGTCGACACGCAAGCCTCCGGGCTAGTGTCGATGGTTTATCTTGCCGGACTCGTCGGTGTTGGATGCCTCTACACCAGAGTCATTCCGAATAACGTTTCGCTGCCCAAACGATTGGCAGCCTATGCAATCCTTCACCTAAATGCTGCTGTCGGGTATATACGTACTTGGACGACCAATGTCATATTTTGGCACAATATCGGTTACCGTACTAAACTTGGCGGAGATGTCTTAGAGATTATCCGCCCTACAGAGACTTCTGACCGATGAATTTCCCTCGTACCGCATATATTTCGCTATGGTTTCCAAAGCCGTCTGAAACCTTCATTTTTCGCGAAGTCAAAAAGATGCGTGATATGGGATTGCCTATCAAAGTGTTCACCCTGTATGCTGGGCTGACCAAGAATTTTTCAGCTGAAATGCAGGAGTTTACTCCATCCGAGCATCTTGGTTCCATCAAGACGCTGATGCTGCTTGGCGCATTGTTTAAGCGCCTTGCGTTTGATTTTACACGGACGTTTTCAATGCTCAAGGCAGGGCCATTTAACAAATGGCGTTCCTTGGAGGGACTGGGCGAGAATCTCTGGGCTTTTTGTTGCGGCCTGCATCTGGCCAGGCGTTTTCAGGAAGAGGGGATTCAGCATATCCATGCCCCCTGGGCCGGAGGACCGGCCACGGCCGCATGGGTCGCTTCGAAGCTTTCAGGTATCCCTTTTTCCTTTGCCGGACGGGCTGGAGACATCTACCCGCCTGAAGGCTCATTGAGTGACAAGATCGGGGACGCCTCCTTCGTTCGGGTCAATCATGGAGCCAATGTCCCGTATCTGCAATCATTCGCCAAGGGCCATGAAGACAAAATTATACTGGTCTACAACGCGCTTTCATTGGGGCCTGAAGGGGAACGGCACTCGTCGGATGGAGGAAAACTCAAACTTCTGGCCGCTGGACGTTTTGTCAGGACAAAGGGGTTCGATAATCTGCTGGATGCCTGTTCTCTGCTTAAAAAACAGGGTGTCGATTTTTCTCTAACATTTGCCGGTGACGGCATGTTGCGCGGTAAGCTGATGCGGCAAGCCGCCAATCTCGAACTGACGAACTCCGTGGATTTCAAAGGATTCCTCAGTCACGATGCATTGTCTTGTCTCATGCTGGCCAGTGACGCGTTGGTTATGCCCAGCGTGGTGGACACCAATGGAGACAGGGACGGCATCCCCAATGTCATCATGGAAGCCTATGCCCACGGTCTTCCTGTCATTGCCACGGACGTGGCCGGGATCAGCGAAGTCGTGATCAACGATAGGACAGGGTATCTTGTTCCGCAAAGGCGTCCCGAAGTCCTGGCCGATGCCATTGTCCGACTGGCCCGGAACCCTGAAGAGGCTCAAGCATTTGCGAGCAACGGCAGGGATCACGTTCTGAACCTGTTTGATCAGGAGAAGAACTGTACCACCCTGATCGAACTGTTCTCAGCACATGCGCGGGGGATTGGCTGATGTGCGGCATCGCCGGAGTTGTCCACCCCCGGCTGACGTCGGACGCTCTCCGGCAGTGCGCCATACGCATGGCCGATGGCGTACGGCACCGCGGGCCGGATTCTGACGGCGTCTGGGTCGGCCAACCCGCCGCATTGTCCCACCGTCGCCTGGAAGTCATAGACCTCAGTACGGGCGGACAGCCCATGAAGAGTGCTTGCGGACAGTTTGTCATCGTTTTCAACGGCGAAATATACAATTTCCGGGAAGTCCGAGTCGCCTTGGAAGCCAAGGGCCACAGTTTCAGTACCACGTCTGATACAGAAGTTTTGTTGCAGGCCTATATGAAGTATGGCGAGGCGTGCCTGTCGCATTTTGAGGGCATGTTCGCCTTTGCCATATGGGACACCAAAGAGCAGTCCCTGTTTGCGGCGCGGGACAGGATGGGCAAAAAGCCGTTCTATTACACTTGTCAGAATTCGGTGTTCGCGTTCGCTTCGGAACTTTCATCCCTTACTGCGGTGCCTGACACATCGTTCAATCTGAACATGCAGGCCATGGCCCAGTTCCTGACCTGCAAATACGTCCCGACGCCGAGTTCCATCTATACGGAAGCGCGGAAACTCCAGCCGGGGCATTGTTTGCGCTTCAAGGATGGGGAAGTCTCGGTTTCCCGTTACTGGTCGCTGCCGCATCCGACCCGTACGGTCGGGGGCGACGAGGCGGCTGGGCATATCAGGAGTCTGCTCGAAGACGCTGTCGGGCGTCGCCTGATAAGCGATGTTTCCCTTGGGGCCTTTCTCAGCGGCGGTCTTGATTCAACGGTCGTCGTCAGCCTCATGTCCCGACTCAGCAGTTCTCAGGTCAAAACCTTTTCCATCGGATTCGAGGAAAAGGCGTACGACGAGTCGGAATACGCGGTTCAAGCCGCCCGATTCGCCGGGACGGATCATTACAATGAAAATCTCACCGGCACCATGTGCGCGGAACTGGTGGGCGAAGTTGTCGGCAGGTTTGACGAACCGTTGGCCGATCCGTCGATCATCCCGACCTATTTCCTTTCCCGATTCGTCAAGCAGCATGTCACCGTGGCCTTGTCCGGCGACGGGGCCGACGAGCTGTTCGGCGGGTACGAACATTTTCCGGCCTTTATATGGGCGCAACGGTGCGCCGCCCTCGGCATGCCCATGCGTATGGTTCTTGAAGGGCTTCGCCGCATGCTGCCCGTGTCCTCCCACTACATCAGTCTGGGCCACGCCGTGGGCCGGTTTGCCGAGGCGGTCAAGGCTCCCGCGCCGCACAGGGTTCCCCGCATGCTTATGGCCTTTTCCCCCGAAGCTCAGGAGACGCTATGGTCTTCACCCCCGAGCGATTCGTCCGAACTGCTTTTCGGTCATCCGACCGAGAGTTGGCAGGAATTCGAGGACGGTGCGCCTTTGGACGCGGTGTTCAACCAGTACGCCAAGACATATCTGTTGGATTACATTCTGACGAAAGTCGATCGCTGTTCTATGATGCACGGGCTTGAGGTCCGGTCTCCGTTTCTGGATACGGCTCTGGTGGAGTATGTGTTCAGTCTGCCGGGTCGTTTCAAGATCCCCGGCGGGAAGCGGAAGCACCTCATGAAACAGGCTCTCGCCGAATTCATGCCGCCGAGTATCCGAAAGCGAAACAAGCGAGGCTTCCTCATGCCGGTGGCCGGCTGGCTCGGCAGCAGTTTGAAACCGCAACTGGCGCGATTCGCGGATGCCGGTTTTCTGAAACGGCAGGGGCTGTTCCGTCCTGAGGTGATTGCTTCATTGATAGGTGAGCACGAGAACAATGTTGTGGACAGGCGCGAGGAATTGTGGACCTTCCTTGTCCTGCAACTCTGGCTGGAAGCGCACGGGCACGTTGCATAACAGGGGCTGACGCCCTATAACAGGCCGTTTTCCCGGCACCATTCGATAGTGGTGCGCATTCCCTCTTCAAGCCCGATCCGGGGCGAGTATCCGAAATCTGCGCTGGCGTTGGCGTGAGTGCACACCCACCCCGGCTGTTTGGCTTCGCGCCATTTGTCCGGCAACAAGTGGTTGGTGGGGAGGCCCCATCGGGCCAGCACGCCGTTGACCATGGCCACGGCTCCGATGGCGAACAGGGGAATGGGGAACAGGATCTGCCTGCGCCCTACAGCGTCGCCTATGGCTGTGCCGATCTCGGCCCACGACGCGGTCTGGCTGGAAAGGAAATAGGCGTTGCCCGAAGGGACGTTCCTGTCCAGCAAACCGTTACTGAGAGAAACGATGCCCCGGACCAGATCGTGGACATGGATGATGCTCATGAGTGTCTTGCGGCTGCCGGGAACAGGGAAGAGGCCGAGCCTGGCGCCGGAATAGAGTGGGAGAAACGCGTAGTCTCTCGGCCCGTAGACCATGGGTGGCCTGACGATGCCCACTGCAACGGAGTCGGCAAGCTCCATGAGCACGTTCTCCGATTGCAACTTCGCCTTTCCGTAATAGGAAACAGGGGCGGGCGTTGCCGACTCGTCCAGACCGTCGGGGCCGGGATGCGGACCCGCTGCCGCCTGACTGGATATCCCAATGATCGCCTTGACCTGCTGACTGTGCGTCTTGACGGCGTCCACGAGATTGCGGGTGATGTCGACGTTGCCGTCGAAATAGCCTTGCGGAGTATTCGCCTTGGTCACACCGGCCACATGAAATATCACATCGCTGCTGCCGACCGCTTCGACCATGGCTTCCGGTGAATTCATGCCGCAATCGACAATGGGGAGGGAGGTGCCGGACAACCAGCGTGGCTTGCTGCCCGGACGAAGGAGGCATGTCACGTCATGGCCGTCAGCGGCGAGAGCCTCTGCCAAATGGCTGCCTACAAAGCCTGCTGCTCCCGTGACCAATGCGCGCATGATGACGTCCTAAAAATCTTTTCGATAGATTCGGTATTTTTTGTAGAGGTCGCCCCCGAAGTCTTCCAGCAGGTCGTTGATCCCTGCGTTGTCCTCCAGGGTCCAGCTCATCTCAATATTCTTGTATTGGGGGAATTCTTCACTCATCTTCAGGATGTAATCCAGCGCGACGAGCGGCACGCCTATCTGGTGGTACTTGGGCTTGACGCCGAAGAGGATGCAGCGTGTGCCGACGATCTTGGATTTGTGACGGAGCAGCTTGTACAAGGCGGTGACGCCGAGCTTGCCGTTGAATTCCTTGAGGAGCGGGTTGGCGTCCGGCAGGATAACGCCCACGCCCACGGGTTCGTCGTCATAATAGAGAAAAAAGGCCAGACGTGGCTCGATGATGTCCTTGAGTTCCTTGGCCTGGATGGCGATTTCGGCATCCGTTGCCGGGACAAAAGCCCAGTTGTCGGCCCAGGCTGCCCGGTACAGCTTGTTCATGAGGATCACTTCCTCATCCAGTTTCTTCATGTCCAGATGACGGATGGTGACCTCGCCCTTGTCCACCAATCGGTTGGAGATCTTGGTTACCCATTCGGGCAACTGATGGCCCCGTTTGAACTTGAAGGCGAAAAGGTCCTTTTCCTTGGTCTGGCCTGAGGCTTCCACCAAAGAAGGGTAGTAGTCGTGATTGTAGGTCATCATGAGCACCGGCGGCACTTCGCCGCCTTCGATGAGCATGGCGACCTCGTAGTTGGTGGAGGGGTTGAAAGGCCCGTGCATGTACTCCATGCTCGCTTCGCGAAGCCATGACTCGGCGGCGTCGAACAGCATGTCGGCTGCTTCCTGATCGTCGATGCATTCGAAGAAGCCCCAGACACCGGCCTTCTCATGGTGATACTTGTTGTAGTTGCCATCGACTATGGCTGCGATGCGGCCAACGACCTGTCGTCCTTGCTTGAGCAGAAAGAGTTCACGATTGGCAAATTCCCAGAAAGGGTGTTTGCCCGGCGTCAAAAGGTGCGTCATGCTCTTCTTGAGCGGCGGTACCCAGTTGGGCGAGTCTTTGTATATAGTCCAGGGCAGTTCGACGAATTGCTTCATCTCCCCGGAAGAACGAACGGGAATTATCTCAAATTTCGACATGTATATCCTCGACTCAATTATCTTCGTGCAATGGCTAGCCAGCAGTCGCTCACCCGGATCGCAACAACCGGGAGCTTTCCTCCGGGCGTCGTGACGATTCCGTTGAGCTTGTCGTCTTTCTCATGCAGAGCTGCTGCCGTCAACTCTCCGGGTTCGACAGCGTTGAAACCCGTCCCCATGGCCTTGGCAGCCGCTTCCTTGAAACTCCACAGTAGGGCCAGTTGCGACAACTGATCATCAATATGGGCTTCAGTTAGTTTTATCTCAGCAGCATCGAAAACACGTGACACAGGGTATGGTGGCTCGAATTCCTCCGGGCATGCGACATCAATACCAAGCCCTTTGCACCACGCCACGGCACACCACCGGATTTCTCGGGAGGATGTGAACGATATGGCTGGTGCCTGATTTTCCCCAACGAGTTTCGGAACTCCCAACCCCACTTTTTCCAGAGAGAATCCATGCATGTCAAACGACAGATCTGTGCATGCAATCTCAGCAAGTGTGCGTCGGTTATCTCCTACAGGCGCTCGGCGAACGGCGATTTCTATGCCATCGCAGAAGAGAATCATGCAAATGACGCCTAGCTAGCTATACGCTTCATGGACAAGCCTTCAACTATCATGAGCACATTGCCTTTTTCGTCCAAAGCCATGCCGTCCCAAACCGAGCCGTCTTTGATGTTTTCGCGCAACCGGACCTTGAGCGCTACAGCCTCGTCGGGATTGCAGCGTCTGGCAAAGCGCAGTTCACCGATTCCTACGGGCAGGAACGGAGCTATCTCGCTGCCCGCCGCGAGAGGCTGGAATAGAGCCAGTTGCATCAATGCCTCCAACAGGTAGGGCGAGTATTGATACGGAGCGCGTTTGGAAGTGAAATCTTTTTCATCGCCATAGACGGTAATGCCAGTGGCACCGCGTTCATTCGCTCCGGTGATTTTTCGGATCACTTGATACCGGTCGAGCTGGGCCGTGTACTTTGCATAGATGTCAGCTATCTTGGACGGTGAAAGCGTGACGGGGGGTAGGGAGTCAACGCCGTCCCAAACCGGGGGTGTCAGCATTTGTTCGGCGGTGGTTGCCATAATGATTTCAGCGGTATAACAGTCGCTCCACCGGTCAAGTTGGCGTCCCTTGGGAGACATGTCACGGCAGGAAAGTGATGCGGCAACACGTGTGGCACCAATTGAAGTGTCTCGCCCATTGGCAGTTACGCGCAGTTCGCGGGTTGCTTCTTCGGAACAGGGGATCATGTCCAGGAAATGGACGTCTTTTACTCCGGTCGGTGTGAAATCGGGATAGAGCGCCTTGGCTGTTTCCAGCAAGCTTTCCACGGCCATGACTGCCGAGAAGAGCGGGTACTTCAGTATCGGATAAGGTTTGTGGTTAGGTAGCCATGGGTCTGTGGTGTGGGAAACAGACCTTTTTATGCTGATTTCGGGTGTCTCAAGCTTGAGTTCCGTGATCTCGTCGATCATGGGCAGGCCGTGTACGGCCCGGCCTAGAAGTTCATTTTCGGGCCCGGTGGGGAAGAATCTGTCGCCAATGGGGGCGGTGACCGGGCGGGAAAGCAAGGTCCATCCCGGCTGGCCGTCAGCAATTTCAAGCCGGATGAGTCTGGCCAGGGAGGCGATGGGAACATACGCCTGCCCCATGTTCTTCATGGCCAAAAGTTTTTTCACCTCTGGATCATTGGCCATACCTACACCATCTACAGGCGGCAGCCAGATGGTCTTTCCGGCAATGCCCCGATCTGCAAGAGATTCCAGGTAGGCCGCCATGGCCCTGTTTCCTGCGCAATAGTTCGATTGCCCGATATTGCCATGCCATGCCGCCACGGAAGAAAAAGCGGATACCAGTCGAAGGCCATGCCCGGAAGCGGCCTCGACCATATTCATGAGACCCTGCAATTTGACTTTGAGAACAAGTTCGAAGTCTTCAATGGACATGAGTTGCAGGAAACCGTCTTTGAGGAGTCCAGCTCCGTGTATGACTGCGTCCACGCGACCGTATGTCTTGGCGACGGATTTGATCGCCTTGCCAACGGCTTGGGCGTCTGTGACGTCGCAGGAGCAGTACATCACCGAACATCCCATTCCCTTGATGCTGTTGAGGGTTGATTTTGTGTCTGGCGCAGTTTCCGGGCTTCGACCCAGCAATGCTAATTTCACGTCCAAGGCAGCTATAGTTCCAGCCACGGCTGCCGTAACGCCTTTGCCGCCGCCGGTGACGACGATCACATCGCCAGATTTGAGCTGTGTTTTCAACTCGCCGGTCCGGAAGGCAACGGGGCGCGGCGTTCGGGTCATGATATCCCGATTCTTGAAAATGAGTTCGACCGTCCGTTCTTCGCTGGAAACGCAACGATCAAGGACATCCTTTATATCAACCCCTTGCGAAACAGCGGCATAGCGGAAGACCGTTGAGGAGTATTCCATGGCTGCGGCAATGAGGATGCCGAGTACGCCTTCGCCGACTTCACTCAGGGTTGCTCCGTTGAGGGCTTCGCCCATAGTGATGCAAAATTTCTTCGTTTTGTTGCCGGCAAAGTCTTTCATGGCGGGGAATACCTGCAACAGGGCTGGTATGGTGCGCGTGCTGTCACTGCCTTCTATTTCGTCAACGAGTAGAATGAGACCCTGGCACTGTGATAAAGCATCGAGCTTAGTGTCCCGGGTCAGGTCAAGGGTGACTACATCAGCCTGAACCGTTTTTGTGACCCAACTTTTAACTGCGTCGATTCGGTTGGAGCCACCGAGGGTTGCAATGACGACAGGGGCTCCGCCTACCTTATAGGCCGGGGTGCCTGTGGGAGCGTTGGCATCGGTTTCGGCGAATTCATACCGCAAGACGGGTAACTCGTTCTGAACGGTATCTAGTATTTTTGCGGAAGCAACAGGAGTTTTGGTCTTGCTGTCTTCTACTGACCGTGCGGCGACAGGGGAGCGCCCCTGAAGCTCTGCAATTTTGTTGGCAAGATCCTGAATGGTCTCGACGCCGATGAAGTCTTCGATGCGAATTTCGGTTTTAAAAATTTTTTCCGCTTCGTCCATAATGATGGGCAAGCGACTGGACCGGATGTTGAGATCTTGGCGAATGTCCATCTCCGGTTCGATTTCATCTCGTTCATAGCCTGTGGAATCCATGATGATTTGAATCATCTGCTCAAGAACAGTGTTGTAGTCCGCGTTCGTTGGCGCTGGCGCGATTTCAGCGTTTATGTCGACACCCTTGATTTCCGCTATGCGGCCGGCAAGATCCTGGATGGTCTCGACGCCAATGAAATCTTCGATGCGGATTTCGATTTCAAAGGCTTTTTCTGCTTCGTCCATGATGACGGGCAGACGGCTGGAGCGGATGTTGAGATCCTGGCGGATATCCATCTCCGGTTCGATTTCATCACGTTCGTAGCCTGTAGAATCCATGATGATCTTGATGACCTGCTCAAGGAGGCTGCCGTTGTCTACTGTACTTCCGAAGGCGGGCACTGCTCCGGCGTTCATATCAGTACCCTTGATTTCTGCGATGCGGGCGGCAAGGTCATTGATGGTTTCGACGCCGATGAAATCTTCGATACGGATTTTGATTTCAAAGGCTTTTTCTGCTTCGTCCATGATGACGGGCAGACGGCTGGAGCGGATGTTGAGATCCTGACGGATGTCCATGGACGGGTCAATCTCGTCTCGCTCATAGCCTGTGGAATCCATGATGATCTGAATTACCTGGTCAAGGATGGACCCGCTGCCTGTGGCGACGCGAGTCGCCGGTGCGACGGCAAGAGCTGTTGGCTCTGCCTCATTTAGTTCGATGATCGGCCCGTCCGAAATATCGCCGTATCCCCTTGCGCACAGCCATGCCGTGCTGTCCAGAAGTTGGCCCTGTTCCATGTCCTCTCGGCATGTGGACTGGCATTCGGCCTTGGGGAGAGTGTCGCCGATAAAAGTACTCAAGGTATCCGAAGGCCCGATTTCAAGGAAGGAGCGGATCTGCAGTTCTTCCCAGAGCGTATATGTGTTCTGGGTCCAGAGCACCGGAGATTCCATGTGTTTGATCATGGTGCTCTTGATGGCAGCCGGTGAACCTTCATGTACTTCGCCGCTCACGTTGGAAATCACGGGGATCGTCGGTTTATTGAAGGTGACGCTGTCAAGCTCGGCTTCGAAAGCATCGTGGACACTGGCCATGATGCCGGAATGGAAAGCCATGCTGACCTTGAGTCGTACGGCGAGGAAACCTTGATCCTTAAGCTCGATCACAAGGTCGTCAAGCAGCTCCACAGGGCCGCCGAGAACTGTTTGACTGGGAGAATTGTAATTGGTGATAATCGTTTTGGGGAAGCGTTTTGTTTTTCTGGTGAGGATGTCCAACGGCGCATTGGTGGCAACCATGCCGCCTGGATCGTCGACCATCTCCGCGGCCTCGTCCATGAGGCGGCCGCGACTACAGACGACTGAGAATGCGTCTTCGGCAGACAGTACCCCCGCAACGCACAGCGCCGTGAATTCGCCGAGACTGTGTCCGGCCACGGCATCCGGGCTCATGCCGGAATCCAATAAGTGTTTGGCTATGGAGTATTCTAGGGCGAATAGTGCGGGTTGTTGCCATCTGGTGTTTTGGAACTTTTTTGGACCTGCGTTGAACATGAGGTCAAGCAGGTCAAAGTCGGCACATTCGTTGAGGAAATCTAAGGTTTTCTTGATGCCAGGCACTGAGGCATAGAGCTCCTTGCCCATGCCTGTGTACCAACCGCCCTGGCCGGAAAAAATCCAGGCCAGACCGGACGGACTGGATGTTTTTTGTGCGAGGAAAACGCCTTTGCTTGCGAGTTTGTTCAGGAAACCGTTGGAAATAGTCTCCTTGCCTTTCAATTCGCCGAGTAGAGATTCCACTTCATTTCTGACTTTTCTTGCTGTGGCCACCCGTGCGGAACCGAATGCGCCTTTGACCGGGTATGCTACTAATTTGTCTTCCTGCACTACGGTTTGAGTGGCGGGTTCCCACCCATCGTCACTCCAAACGTTCTCCCTGTCAGCCTCGGTTCCTTCCAGGTGAACGACAAAGCTTGCCCCGCCAAATCCGAAGGCGTTCACCTGCATGCGGCGGGGACGTCCTTCGGGGGAAGGCCACGGCTCCGGTTTTGTTAGCACCCGAAATCCTGCTTTTTCAATGCCGACTTCAGGGTCTGGGGTTTCGTAATTCAGGGTGGCTGGGAGCACGCCGTTCTTCATGGCGTTGACACCCCTGATAAGGCTGGTAATGCCCGAAGCTCCAAGAGTGTGCCCGATTTGTGATTTAAAAGATGAAAGGACTGTCCCACTGTTTTCAGGGAAGATTGCGGTTAGGGCGTGTACTTCCTCCTGGTCTCCCTGATTGGTGCTGGTGCCGTGGCACTCGACCAGATCGACTTCATCCGGGCCGTAGAGGACATCGCTGAATGAAGCGTTGAGGGCTATCTGTTGGGAGGCGGAGACGGACTCGACAATGCCGTCATGGTTGGTGCAGGCTCCAATACCATTGATGTAGGCGTGAGTTTTCGCGCCGCGTGCTCGGGCTACGGATTCCCGTTCAATGACCAGCATAGAACCGCCTTCGCCGAGAACGAACCCGTCCCTGGTCTTGTCAAAGGGGCGGCTGTATTCCGTCGGTTTTCGTTTGACCCCCGTCATGCCCGCCAGAGAGCCGATGGCGCAGAATTCATAGTAGTGGCCGGGAGTGAGGACTTCTTCGCCCCCGCCGACGATGGCCGCATCAATGATGCCTTGTCGGAGCATCATCAAAGCGCAATGCAGGGCGATAAGGCTTGATGCGCAGGCGGCTCCGACGGAATAGCTTGGGCCGTTGAGAGCGTACTGGTTGCAGATGTACCCTGCAGCGGTGCAGTTGAGACGGCCGATGAGTGTCGTGTCATCCGGTTTCATGCCCGAGTTACGCATGTCCTTGATGGCTGCTGTTCGCTGTTCAGCGGTCATGGGGATGGATTTTGCTAGATTATCGACGAGTTCCTCAGCATAAACATGGATGAGCTGGTCCTTGAATGTGCTCGCCGTTTCAGCGGAGTTCTGCGAAGTGATGACGGCGATTCGTGGCCTTTCGATATCTGACTTCAATAGGCCGGATTCTTCCAACGCCTGCTTTGCCAAAAGAAGCGTCAGGCGTGTTGATTCGGCCATGGTCCGAAAATTTTGTGGGGAAACGTTGATGTCCTTGCGGGTGATCTCGATATCAATGAACGCCCCGATGTCGGTATACACATTGGGTACGCGGGCGTTGGATGCAAGGTGTTTGGAATGGTCCCAACGATTAGCGGGAACCCGACCGACGCCGCTTTCCATGTTGATGGAAGCGTCGAACATCTTCTGGTAGGTGTTGCCCAGTGAGTTGACTGCGGCCATACCTGTGATGGCGATACGTTCGTGTTCGCCGTTGGACTTGGCGGCAGTGGAATTTTCGGCTTTCGAAAATTCAGGGAATGTCAAAGGGGCCGCAGCAACGTCTGTATGTAATTTGTCAAGGGACACGACATCCGAAATATTACCCGCAACAGCACCGCTCATGAACTGGCCTTCGCGCAGGCAATGATCGTCGTTTAGTGTCGAATTATCGGTTTGATTGATGCCCCTTGCCGCGACGAACAGGGTTCCGATGCTGATTTTTTCGAGCTCAAGACGGCGTTTGGATTCGTCCACGTTTTTTGCGACAAAGTTGCGTTCCAAGGTGCAGATGTCGTCGAGCTTGGGTGTCCTGAGCGAGCGCACTCGAAGTCCGATGCTTTCGCCGGACAGCACGGTTCCCCCCGGCTTGGCGTCTACGATCAGCTCCTGATACTGCTGGCGTAGTGCTCCGGTTTCCAGGATCTCTCTAGTCGCGAGATAGGCCGTGCCCATCTGTACGCCGTCTGCTCCGAGCATGGCGGCACGGTACGCGGTTTTCCTGTCGTATATGCCACCAGCGATGATAATTTTGGTCTTGGCAAAAAAGTCTGGAGTCTCCTGCCGAAGGGCCAATGCTGCCTGGGAAAGCGTGAGAGTGGAGTTCTTGCCGACATGTCCTCCGGCTTCGTTGCCTTCCAGAACCACAAAATCGGCACCTGCTTTTACAGCGAGCTTAAGCAGGCCGACAGTGGCAGCGAGGTAGATTACGTGAATGCCGAGCTTGGCGAATCGCTTGACGTATGCGGGGTCTCCGGCCGCGATGGTGACGAACGGCGGCCTGATCTTTTCGATCCAAGCGAGCTGCTCGTCGCGGTACGGATTCTCATCGAGCAGCAGGGCGTTGACGGCATAGGGTCGGTCCCCCATCTCTTCCCGGATTGCTCCGAAATCCTGCTCCAAATATTTGGTGTTGCGCATTCCCACGGTGATGGTCGGTAATGCGCCGGACCTCTCCACTTCGCGGGCAAAGGCGAAATTGTCGGTAATCCAGGTCATTCCTCCCTGGATGACGGGGTACCTGACGCCAAGGGCCTTTGTTGTGGAGTTGGTATCAAAGCGTTTCAAGATGTCGGGAGATGCTGCAAGTAGTCGGCGAACGTCCGCTGCGAATTTCGCAAAAGCAGACATGGAGGAGCCGTACTTCTCTTCAAAGCGTTTGGCAAAGGCAGCCTCGGGACCGAGCGGAATGAGTTCAGTGGCGGAGAAGGTACTGGATAACGGTTCAATCGTCATAGCCATTGCTGCACGAGTCAGTTGCCTACCAGCTTCGTCCGGATTTTTGTCGCAGAGGCTGTTGGCAGTAGCGGTCAGTTGGCGGACTGCTTTGGAGTTGCCCTTGTCAAAGAAGCGCCAGGGCATGCCGGTTGATGAACCGACAACGACAGTCGTGTCGTCTCTGAGTTTTCGAACTTTTACCTTGGCGGCATCATCCAGTCCCATGGCATCGGTGAGCCAGTGGACGCTCTCAAAGACAATCCCGGCAGCACCTGATCCAATGAAAGCTGCTGCAGCCTCGGGTGTCCCCAGTCCGCCCCAGATGAATATGGAAGCGTTTTCTGCATCCTTTTCCACTGCGGAATACAGAACCTGTATGGAATCTGCACTGACAAGGCCGGAAGACTCTACGCCTTTCAAGGCTATGGATGCCTCGGCATTGTCGGCAAACCATGCCTTGGCGAATGCGTGACTCCCGGTGACCGGGACGATGTCCAAGGCGGAAAAATTACGCAGGCTTTCAAGCGCGGCCTGAATATTCAGCAATTCAGAAGGCAGAATCTCTACCCAGACACGTGCGCCTTCCAGCGCTTTTGCCGTGTTTTTAAATTCAGGAGCTAGCAGTTGCGTTGAACGAAGGAAAATCTCAGTCGCTTCACGCAATTGTGATGCCTGCACGGCGTCGGGGGCGAGGAAGGATTGATCAAATATAAACGTGGAGTCGCCGATAGGAGCTTTAGCAAGCGCTTTATCAACGGCGAGGGGGGTAAGGTGTAACAGGGAGATCATTAGTGTCCGAATATGTTAAAAATCAATTATAGTTGTTCGTGTCGGCGGCAAAGATTCGTAGCTTATTGCCTGTGGTTTTCAATGAAAAGCCAGAGGTCTCGGCCATATACTCAAGCCTGCTGACGTCGTTGCCCATTTCGGGACCACGACTTCTGCTCCAAACAGTACCGCCATATAAGGTCGCAAGTGCCTGCACCAGACTTCGTCGTTCAACCATGCTTTTGGTAGAGATGTCGACAGTCATGGCATAAAGTCTTTCATCCATGAACAAGAACCCTACCTCTTTGGATTTTTTTGGTTTGTTTTTTAGTCTGTAGTCGCAGATATTGCCTGTGCAGGCAGAGGCAACCAAAGAATTATCAGTATACGAGTTAAGCGTTTGTTTCGCAAGTTTTTTAGCCACATCCTCAACAGTCCAGCCAAATGTGAGCAATTCCCAATATGGGACAATGCCGTACCTTTTTAGCTGCTTGTATGACTTGTCAAAATGGCTGGCCGTTTTGGGCTGCGGTGCTGGCAAGGTTGAGCTGGACGATTGCGTTGCGGGAAGTTGTGTTGATAGCTCGTGGGAAGGTCCCGGCCTATGTTTCTGGGGGAATGATTTGACAGTTTCGGCATAGGTGAACGGGGCAAAGGATTTCAACAGGAAGAGCCCGTCAGTTTTAATGGACCCCGATCCTGCTCTGATAGTGGGCTTTTGAAGAGATTCTGCCGAGTTATTGAGAGGGGGAACGTCGGTGAGCAAAGAGACATTCAGCTTGATGGTATCTTCCGTCGAACAGGGCAGGAGAAGCTGGTAAACTCGTTCCGCTTTCGGTTTTGCTCGGCTGGGGGTGGGAGAGCTTACGGCCGCAGTAGCCGCAAGAAAACTCAATTTGGAGAGCATGGCCGTGTCGTAATTCCTTCCTCCGTAGCTCGTACGCCTTGATAGCTTTTTTCCCGTGTCATCAAGCAGTTTGACTTCAAGTGCCGGACTGGTTGTGGTGTGGTCCATTCGGATCGTGCACGTGAGGAGTAGTGCTCGACTGCCATCACTGGTTGTTATGAATGTCTGATTTATTTGGGTAATGGTCGGCGCGCAATGGCCGGTGGTCGGGAACAATAAGAAAATTGCGAGAGCCATGCTGCAAGCTAGAGTTTTCTTTAGACCAAGAGCAAGGAGGCCCGTAGGCACGGTTCGAGCAATCCTGCCATGTCCACGAATGATTTTGGGAGTGAAAGAGGGGCTTGTTTGAAGGGGGGACGTGGTGCTCATCTGGTGGGCTTGCGTTTTTTTGTCTGTAACTTGATTGTTTGTGGCGGATTTTTTAATATCCTGTTTGGTCAACTGGTGTTGACCCTTACTATTACTACTCCGTACAGCACCTGCTTGGCAAGTTGCGAGTTTTTTTGTCCAGCACAACAGGAACAGGAACGAGCGGAGACGACGATGAAAAATTTTGATTTTACCGGCATATGGCGAACTCGATATCTTATTGCCGACATTATCATCCACGTCGAGCAAAAAGGTCGAAAAGTAGCTGGTCATGCCGAAGTTATCGGATTTATGGGGTCAAAGGATATCTATCACTTCCTGGGCGAAGTTGACGGCGTGAACGTCAACGCTAGCCACTACAAGGGAAGAAGTTTTATCGGAAAGGCGTTAGGTCGGAATTTTGCGGCCGGAATCCTGACGACCATGAGTGGTTCCAGGTTGTCCCTCAAGGTCAAGCGCGTCAGCATGAAGCCACAAGTGATCTGATGGTGTTGGCTATCAGATCGTTGCCGAAGAAGTCCTTTCCCGCCAAAGTCTTTTTGTATTTGCTTTGATGATCATCGAAGCGACGTAAAGCCTCATCGTTATCCTCATGGGCATTGGCAAAGTCGCCATACCCTAATTTTTTCAGGAAATATGAGTTGATATACTGCTCATAAAAAAGCGTGGCAGGGAGCGCGAAGACCGGTTTACCCAATTGGAGGGCTTCGCTAGTCAAGGTGTGTCCACCGTTGCAGATAATGTATCTGCTTGAAGCGACGTCATGGAGAAATTCGAATCTTGATGGCCCTTTGAAAATCAGGTTTCCCTGTCTGGTGCCTTTGCCCGTGCCGTAGATGCGACACTCGCGTCCGATGGCTTCAAGGTTGCTTCGAAGTTTTGAGTTGATGCCCGTGCGTAGGTAGACGACCACATGCTCGCCGTCGCTGGGCGTGACATTCAGGATGTCTCTGTGAATGATGGGCGGAATGATGGTTGTGCTGTCTGCGGGCGGCAGGTCAAAAAAAGAACTGACGATGAATTCGTCGGCATCGCTGAACAGGTGACGGATCAAAGCCGTGGTTGTCAGTCGGCTCAGGGTTTCTTTTATGGGAGGAGTGTGTCTGCTGTGCGTGATGATATGCTGGTGGTCGAGGCTGACGCATTTCACACCGCATCTGCGGGCCGCTTTGGGCAGGAAAAATTCATAGTCCGTGATGGCAAGGTCGGGCTTGAATTTTTCGATGACCCTGCACAGGTTGTTGATGATTTCCATGTAGCCGGTTATGATCCTGCAGAAGTTGGCTATGGTAGCCAGTACGGCGACGTTGTTGTCTTTTACCACAGTGGAGATCATGGGGAGTGGTGAGTAATCATATCCGTGTCTCAGGGTTTCCTTGACCTGACCGCCGCCCACGAAAAGGAAGTCGTGCTCCGGCAGTTCGCGAGCCACGGCCAGCGATCGGTTGATATGTCCGCCGGAATCGCCCATCACGCCATAAAGGATTCGTGCCATGATTACTCCTCCACTTGTCGGGCGGCAAGTGATTGCAGAAGTGTTTCGTAGCTTCTGACCATTTTTTTCATGCCGAAGGATTTTTTGATGTGGCCCTGAGCCGCCTGTCCCATTTCTCGGCGCAGATGAGTGTCCGTCAGCAGTTTGGATAGGGCTTGTCCCATGGCCTCCGGGGATTGTCTGTCTATAAGCAGGCCGGTCTTTTGATCTAGGATCAGACGAGGGATGCCGCCGACGTTGGTCGCGACAACGGGCTTTCCTGCAGCTGCTGCTTCCATGAGTACGTTGGGCGAGGCTTCGGTGGATGAAGAGAGTGCGAAAATGTCGCAGGCTGCATAGAGCGATGTCAGGTCTGTTTGCCCCGGCATGAAGGTGACGGCATCGGCAATACCCAATAATGTTGCCAACTGACGATGGTTCTGTTTCAGATGGCCGTCGCCGACAATGGTTAGTCGGGCATCCTGGTGGTCCTGCATTGTTATGGCAAAGGCCCGCAGCAGGGTGCCATGGTCCTTGTCTTCCACGAGCCTGCCGACACACAGGATATTTTTTCCTTCTTTGGAAAAAGTGTTGTCGGTCCAGTCGTCAGAGGAGATGCCATTTTCAATGAGTGTCACTTGCGACGAGGGTACGTCAAGATCGCTGATCAGGGTTTCGCGAAGTTGGCTCGCGTTGCATACGTGATGGTGAGCTAGTCTCCAGAGGAATCGTTCGTGTTGGCGCACGATAGAGGCTCCGCCTCGGCATGTGCCGAGGATGAGAGGGACTGATGCGAGTCTGCCGAATATGCGGCACCAGATGTTGGGGACTACCGTGAGGGGGACGATGACATCCGGTCTGAAATTTCGTATGGCGCGCCACAGGTTGCACAGGGATTTGAGGCCCACCGTATTGCCGGACGAAAGAATGCGCAGTGGCACGTCCGAAGACTGGATACGGGAAATGAAACCGCCTTCTGAGCGCAATGCCCAGAGTTCCGTGTCGAATCGGGTTCTGTCCATGCGGGTGACAAGCTCTATGGTTTGTCGCTGGGTTCCGCCGAATTCGAGATCCTGCAGGACGAAGGCGACCCGCAAGCCAGGTGACTGTGTTGCCATCGGACTCCTCGTGATCAATATCCCATCAGGCCGCAACAGCGAGTGCAGGCGGGCATGAGGCCGTCTTTGTGTAGGCTGGAGCGGAATGTTCTGAACCGTTCCGAATTCCATAGTTCAGTGACGGTGTGGTCCTTGATGTTGCCGATCACGTAGTCGTGGTAGTCTCGGCAAGGGGACATATCACCGTTGCTGTCGATCTCCACGGCCTGATGGATGGAGATGCACTCGTTAAATCCGAAATTGTTTGAGTGGTTGGTGTAGTATTCCTTGAGGTTGTCCACGCCGCAGATGTTTGGGATGAACACTGCGGGCGGGGTGCCCAGGCGGGCCGAACGACGTTTGATGGCTCGCATCTGGGAGTCGATAAGGGCGTAGCTTTCAGGCTTCCAGCCACCGATCCAACCCCGGTGCAGAGTAGGCTTCTGGCCGAAACGGCGTGCGAAATCTTGCTCGTGAGCCAGAGCACTCTCTTCGTCTATCCACCATGAAGGGTAGAAGACGAGAAAATCCACCATGGGGGCGAGGCTGTCGTAGATGTCTACCAGATGTTCATGGTTCTCGCGGGAAATCGTGGTCAGGGACGCGATGATGGGCAGGTCGGTGCCCTTGCGTTCACGGGCGTCACGCATGTTGGACAAGCCGTCCATGATAGTGCCGAACACGTCAAGATCTTTGGGACCACGTCGAATGCCGTTGTGCAGCTCCGCGTTGTGGCCGTCGATGGACACCTGGAGCAGGAACAGCGGCGACTCAGTGAAACAGTCGATGGCGTCGGTCATCCTGGTGCCGTTGGTTGCGATGGACGGTGGCAGACCGAGTTTGGCCGCGTGTTCGATGATGTCCAATGTGCCTTCGTAGAGCATGGGTTCGCCACCCCAGAGGTAGACATTGGGCTCATGGCCGTTGGCCACAAGGTCGTCGAGAAGTTCGATGTAGCGGGCGGGCGAAACTTCGGCTTTCTTGAGTTCTGCGAGTTTCTTCCCGTGTAGAAAACCGTTTTCTCCCCATTGGCCGCACATGATGCAGCGAAGGTTGCAGACGTCGGTGATGCGCACGCTGAACTGGCGGATCTTCTTGGCATATCCGTTCCCCCTGTTGGGGTGCAGGAGATTAAAGAACCATTTCTCCGCCTGGAGTGCCAGAAGTTTCTTGGCGATCCAGGGGTGTCTGGCGTGTGTCATAAACATTTTGGCTATGACGGCTGGGGATATCTGGCTTCGTTTGCTCATGGTGACTTTGTCGTGTTGTTATTATGTTGATAGTATTGGGGGGGGCGGTGCTTTTAGCCGTGTCGATCAATAAATATGGTACTCTACGGTAGCGGAGCTGGCCTTGCAACCAGAAGTTATATATGTTTTGTTCTTCTTAACAGATAAACTTTATGTGGCACGGCTTGTGCCCGCTTGGAAGCCTCGTGAAAATTGCCATTACCCTTGATGTTGAAGAAGAAGGTCTGTTTTCCGGCCAATACCCCAGAAGCGGAGCCGGTGTGTCCAATGTTTTTCGGCTGGATATGCTTGAATGGCTGACGCGCGATTTTGATATTCCGTTGACACTGTTGGTTGATTATCCTGTGGCCGTTGACGCCGAATGCGCAACATGTTTGCGTCGGTGGAAAGATGAACTCGGGGCCGAGATTGGCGCGCATCTGCATCCCTGGAACACGCCACCATACGATGACGGCGACCCGCTTGATTCGTCATCCATGTCGTCCGAAATGGTTCAGGTCAAATTGGCGTCACTTGTCCGGGCTATTGAAGACAATGTCGGTGTCACCCCGACGTCGTTTCGCATGGGCCGCTGGGATTTTTCGGATACCGTCCGTGACGCTCTTCGTATAGCCGGATTTCTGGTGGATGCTAGCGTGGTCCCCCTGAAACGGACTCCGGCCGGAGACAGATATTTCGATTCGTCCGCAGATCCCTATTGGCTCGATAATGAGCAGGCGATGCTCGAAGTGCCTTTGACCGTGGTGCCGATTTTTCCGGCAACGGTTGGTCCGGCAAAGACGATGGGGATCACCAAATATTTTTCCCATGTCGGGGCTATGGGCATCCAGCCGGTCTGGCACTCTTTGGCTGTCATGCGGCGGGCTGCTACCCTCCATCAGAAAAGGGGCGGGCGTGTACTGACCATGTTTTTTCACTCCTCCGAATTGCTGCCGGGAGCAAGCCCTCACTTCCCTACCGAGGGATCGGTTTTGGCATTCGTTGCTAAGCTACGGGATTTCATTACGTGGTTGAGGGGGCAGACGCCGATTGAGGGGCGTACTCTGATGGGGCTCTATGACGATATGAGGGAGGGGCGATGATCCGTCTTCCTGAACGGTGTCCGATCTGGGCTTGGATAATCCCCCCCATTTTTCTCGCGGTGTGGGTTTTTTCTTTTAGCGTGGATGTCCTGCACTGGGATGAATGGATCATTTGGGGAAAATCCCTCGCCAAGATGAAAGCCGGGACTTTTTCACTGAGCGACCTTGCCGCGCAACAAAATGAGCAGCGCAATTTGGCAGCCCGTGTTTTTGGCTTCCTGCTTATGCCTATCTTTAAGCTCAACCGGTTCGCCGAGTACGGGTTGAACATTCTGTTGGCTGCAGGAGCGTGGTGGGCTTCCGTCGCCTTGTATGCCCGGACCTCTCATGAACGGACGCCTCAGTTCGTTTCTCTTGTGTTTTCTATGTTGGTCTTTTCCATTGTGCAATGGGAGGCATTTTCCTTAGGGGCCAACAGTTCGGTGCTGATTTTACCCCTTGGCGTTTGGCTCGGTGCGCTCGTCGCTACGAGCGGACCGCCTACAGTATCCCGTTTGTTGCTGTTGGGAGTTGTCGGCATTCTGCCGTCATTCAGTTTTGCCAATGGCCTGTTTTATTGGTTTTGTCTTGCACCGATCATTTTTGTGCAAGCCAAAAAGACAAACGGCATTTGGGTACCGATGGTTCTTTGGGGTGCCATGACTGTGGCTGCATGGAGTGGATATTTTGTGGGTTTCGAGTCGCCGGGGCATCATCCGTCGATTTTGAGCGGACTGTCTTCCCCGTTCAGGTTCGCCGGATATTTTCTTGCCTACATGGGTGGTTCCATTTCAAGTGACAAGAATCTTTACCCTCTGGCCATCATGGTGGGAGGTCTGTCCTTTCCGTTGATGTTTCTGTTGGCCTGGCGCGAGTGGAAGGAGGGCGGCGAGCGGTTTAGCAATGCGTTGCCCTGGCTATGCGTGGCTCTCTTTTCGCTTATGTCCGCCGGGGTCACGGCCTTGGCTCGGTGCGATTTTGGCATCCAGCAGGGGCTTGAGAGCCGCTACGCCACCTTTTCAACGCCATATTGGATGGCGCTTGGTGCATTGTTTGCCATGGCTTGGGAAAGAGTAGACGAACGAGACGTTTTTTTAAGAATGGGCAGGCGATTTCTTGTCACTTGCTGTGTTGTTTTTTTCTTGTCCTCAATTCTGGCGTCCATTGTGGTCTTTAACCGTCAAGCTGGCTTTGAGCGAGCCAGGGTAGGGCTGTTTACCCTTACCGACGATGCGGGCTTGCAACAGATATTCCCGGATACTGCATATCTGATGAAATTGCTCCCGTTGTTTGTTGAGAAGCGTTTGTCCATCTATAAAGGAATCAAGCCATTTGATGAATACTCTGTGGACAGCATTCCGATTGGTTCGTTCCGATCCGAAGGTATGAGTACCGCTGCCGAGGGTCGGGTGAATGGATTTCTTCTGCGAGGAGAAGTGCAGCAGGGTGGAGTTGAGCAACCTGTCTTGATAGTGGTCAATAGCAAAGTCGTAGGTGTATCCAAAGCCAATGACAGGGATTGGGAACTGTTCGTTCCGGCGGCTTGGCTGCCTGAAGGCACTGTGGAGGTTGTGGCGTATTCGATCTTAAAAACAGGAGATTGGGTAGCTCCATTTACTCCCGTGAGTGGAGTTCCCCTAAACGTCGTTCACGGCCAGGAGCCGGAGTATACTGTTACGGATTATTTTTTTACTAACTGACGAATACAGTTGTGCTTTTCAAACAACGTAATCACAGCATCCTTAAAAGACTTCTCACTGAATGAATTCGTTGAATTTGATATTGCCCGTGGATCGAATTCGCCTTGCTTGGTTTCGAATTTCATAATGGCATCCGCCAGAGAATCAACGTCGTCTTTGTCAAAAAATATACCTGTATTGTCGTTGACGTAGTCCAAAGCCCCTCCCTTGTGAAAGGCTATGACCGGTCGACCTGTGGACAAGACTTCGACCGGGACTATGCCGAAATCCTCTTCACCCGGGAACAGGAGAGCCTTGCAGCCGGAGTAGAGCTTTGCAAGATTCTCTTTGGTAATACGTCCTGTAAAAGTGACGTTGGGTCCGGCAATCGACTTTAATGCTTTTTCTTCTGCCCCTTCTCCTATTACAAAAAGTTTTTTGCCCAATTTGTTACACGCCTTGATTGCCAAGTCGGCCCGTTTGTATCTAACGAGCCTTCCGGCGAATAAGTAGTAGTCTTCGGGGTTGTCGCGAAGAAATTTGCTGAAGAATTTTGTATCAACGGGTGGGTGGATGACTGTAGAATCTCTACCCCACCAGCGTTTGATTTTGTCGGCCACTGCATGTGAGTTGGCGACGATAGCATCGGGCAATTGGGCAGATGCGACGTCCCATCTCCGCAGAGAGGGAAAGAGGAGGGCCATGAAGAAACGTATAAGAACATTGTACGATTTCATGTACAAGTCCTGCTGCTCCCATAAATAGCGCATAGGTGTGTGGCAGTAGCAGATGTGTCGGGTTCCAGGGCGGGTGACGACGCCTTTGGCCGGGCCCGATTCAGAAGAAATGACGAGGTCGTATTGTGATAGATCCAGTCGTTTTAGGGCCAACGGCATGAACGGGAGATAGAGTTTGTAGAGCTTTTTGCTGAAAGGAAGCTTGTTGATGAAGGTCGTATTGATTTTGTGTGTTTTGATTGCATCAGACAACGACTTTTTGTTTAGGCAATGCGTGTAAATGTCTGCATCGGGATAAATATCGCAGATGGCTTCAAGGACTTTTTCACCGCCCCCTCGGCCCACCAGCCAGTAATGTACGATTGCCACACGCATGGAGACTCCCGATTATTTGTTCCGGCTTTTGTCTAACGGTTCCAGCAAGGGAGATTCCCAGACGTCCAACCTGTGAAGCATGGCTACCAGTGAGCATTTGAGTACGCTAATGCCATAGATGTATGAGCGAACGAAGTTGATCGAGGACGACTCCTTCTCGTATCTTGTCGAGTATGTCCCTTCGTCGATTTTGGACTTCATATAGAAGGTCTGGCAGAGCGTCTGGTTGTCGGAAATGAAGTCGTCGCTGTTTTGCTTCACTGGCAGGGGGGCCAGTATCTCGCGGGAAAAAGTGCGGTTTCCGGAGGCGGGGGCCTTGACCAGTAGGTTCTTGACGAAGGTGAGGACTCGGTTGGTGATGTACTTGTAAAACGGCGTGTTCTCAAGTCGAGCGCATTTGCCGAGTATGCGGGGGGCATTGGTGCTGTCGCCATCCACCAAATAGAGGCTGCCATCTGGAGCGTATTCAATAAAATAACCAGTGATCCCCATGGAAAAACGATTGCTTTCGTTGAAGCATGGTATGATGAGCCAAACATCGGACATGAACATGGTGCTATATTAAGCGTTTGTGGCTGCTCTGTCCATGGATAAGCGATTTCCCGATGTGGTGTTGCGGATATGCGGTTCGTGTCCGATGCAAATGCAGGGTCGGATGTTGATCCCCTACGTGCAGTCAATTACGGCGTTGGTGTTATAAAAAAACGTTATAGCCTGTTCGCAGCATATTTTTGTATCATTTTTTGGGCCAGGTTAACCTGAATTTGGTGTTCAAGTTCCAAAAGATGATATTTTGACATTTGGCTCGATATATCAAAAAGATGAATTTTAAAATTGGCGTCTACCTTTTGTCCAACTTTGGAGGCTGAATATGGACAGCTCAATTCATGAACGATTAAAAGAGGCTAGGGGCAACCTCGGTCGCGATGAGTTTGCAGAGATTCTGGGTGTCCATAAAAACACTCTAGGAAGATATGAACGTGGTGAGTCAGAATCCACAAGTGGGCTTTTGGCATTATTGTGTACCCAATTGGGTATAAGCTCTCAGTGGCTATTGTTCGGGGCTGGAGAGATGAAGCACAACCCGGCGGGGGAGAATGAAGCCTCTAGCTACGTTGAAGTTTTTCTTAAGTTAGAAATGGAATCAAACTAAACCTCAAAACCCCGCAAATTCCATCCCATTACTTCTTTGTCCTTTTTTATTGGGCATTATGTGCCTTAGGCTTCAAACTAAGGCCTACAAGTAGTTCCAGCTTAACTACGACCCCCTCGTTGCTGCCTGGTGTCCTGTTCGCAACTGACGGAAAAACTGTGCCACAAAGTCGAATTCGCTGCTATGGCCCGGTAGTGAGGAATCTCCGTTTCTTAAACCCACCTCTACCTACCCATTTTTATTTCACTAAATGTACCGTTAATAGACTATTGATTTTGTGGTTGACAATCGGAGGCCATCTTAATATTCGTTGAAAACGATTTTCAATATCATTAATTGCGATAGCAAGTATGGCTGTATGAGGTGTCAAATAATGATTTCAGACGGAAGTATGGAAACCGTACAGAATGATACGCAGTTAAGGATTTTTCAAAGGGTAAAGGCGCGAGTTCGCCTTGAGTCTAAGCAGATGATTAAAGTTGCATCGGTAGCAGTTCTTTTTATGGTGATAATACATGGAGTCATAATCATTATGCCGGTGAATTAATATGACCGTGATAAACAAATTATACGATTGTAGTATGGAAAAAGAAGGTTTTCAGAAAGAAGAGCGAGTACTTCATCTGGCGATGAAGTCGCTTGAACGAAACGAAAGTCAGGGCCAGAGCAGTGATCCCGCATTTACCGCATTGGTGAAAGGGTACGACAAGCTTTTGCGACAGAGTAGGCGGTTAATTTCAATGGGTGATCGGATGCAGCAGTCTCTTACTGAGGTCAATCGTAACCTTGAGATCAGTGAAGAGAGGTATCGTGGGATATTTGAAAATGTGACTGAAGGTGTATTCAGGTGTGGTTCAGCCGGTGAAATAGTTGAAGCCAATTCGGCCATGGCGGTGATGTTTGGGTATTCCAGTCCTGTAAATTTCTTGAGAGCCGTTAACAATATTCGTGATTTGTTTTGTCATGAAATTGATTTTTCTCGTTATATGAGCCTTTTGGTTTCTGGAGATGTGCATCGCATGGAGGCCAAAGTGTCAGGCCTGGATGGTGTGGTCTTGTGGGCGGAAATAAGTGCATGCGTAATGCGTGAAGAGAGTGAAGTCATCTCGTGTGGTGGTGTTGTCGGAATACTGGCCGATGTCACCGAACGTAAGCACATGACGGAAGAGATGTGCCGTTTGGCGAGAACAGATAGCCTTACAGGGTTGTGGAATCGAGGGTACTTCATGGAGTTGGCGTTGCGTGAAGTCGCTCGTAGCAAGCGAAGCAACAAGCTGTCCTTACTGATTGTTGATGCAGACTACTTCAAGGGTGTCAACGACGCGTATGGTCATGATGTAGGAGATAAGGCCCTTGTCGCCATGAGTCGTGCTCTTCTTGATTCTGTTCGAGAAGTGGATGTGGTGGGGCGATTAGGTGGTGAAGAGTTTGTCGTTCTTTTGCCTGATGCCACAGCGAGAGATGCATGTTGTGTGGCAGAACGTATACTGGAAGGGGTTCGGCAAATCGTCGTTGATTCGGTTGATACCCAGATATCCATGACTGTGAGTGTGGGAGTGGCTTCAATGGAACACACTGAAGACACTTTAGATGGATTGCTCAAATTTGCTGATATTGCGCTTTACGCAGCCAAAAAAAATGGTCGCGATAGAGCTGAAGTGTATCGTCGGTCAAGTTGTTCTTGCAATGTGGTGCCCTTGTTCCTTGCTGGAGAGAGCGAAGGAGGTGGGAAATGAATTTTAAATTCAGTAGGATCAAGGTGAGGTTCAATTGGAGCGTGGAGCGCAAGATGATTGTCCTGCTGTTTTTACCTGTCGTTGTTTTCCCCCTTGTCATGTTTGTTTTGGTTCACTCTCAAAGTGCCGGGGTTACGACAAATTTTCTTGTTGGACAGGTTGTCCTTTCCATAATTCTGCTTGTGCCTTTTTCGAAGTGGATGAGCCATGTTATTGCTTTAAGAAATATTAAAGAACTCAATGAGCAATGCCAACTCCTTCAGCAAGGGAATTATGACCAACTTATTTTGCCTGATATAGATGCCGACGGGCATGACTTTCTTGAACTCAGAAGAAACATGCACAGGATGGGGCACGCCATTGCCATACGAGAGCAGAAATTACAAAAAGCCATAGCGGATCTTGCGGATGCTCATAGACAGATTGAAGAAAGTTTGGCTTGTGCCAGCCTGATACAGACTTCTTTTCTCCCTAGTCAGGTAAATTTGTATGATTATATCCCGAATCATTTTCTTGTTTGGGATCAGCGGGATACCGTGGGGGGAGATGCTTACTGGTTGAAGCGCACGGAGAAAGGTTTTTTTCTTGGGGTCATTGATTGCACCGGACACGGCGTGCCTGGGGCGTTTATGACACTTATTGTTATTTCCTTGCTGGAAAAAGCCTCGGCGGATGGGACTGTCAGTCCTGCAGCAATTCTTGGCCGAATGAATCTTCTTATTAAGGATGCCCTTGGGCAGAACGATCAGGATGCGAAATCCGACGATGGTATGGATTGCGCGTTGTGTCACGTTGATATCTCTGGTCATACCGTCACTTTCGCTGGTGCGAATTCTCCTCTGTATGTTTTGGGAGATGAGGGGGCCAAGTGCGTCAAAGGAGAGCGTTGTGGCATTGGATACGTCCGGTCGCCTCGGGAATTTGTTTTTACGGATGTTGTTATCCCGTTTACCGGCCGCACACGATTCTATCTCACTTCGGATGGGTATGTTGATCAGGTTGGTTTTGAAAAAGGATTTTCTTTTGGGCGGCGGCGGTTCATGTCGTTCATAGAAAAAAAGTGGGACGCTCCGATTGCGGGGCAAGGTCATGAACTCATGCAGACATTGGGGAAGTTTCAGGGGAGCGAAACCCGTCGGGATGATGTGACTGTTCTGGGTTTTGAATTCAAAGGGGAAGATTTAAATGAGAACGAATTTATTTAAATATTACGAAGAAATGGAACAAGAAGGTGTGATTTTATATTTTAATGGTCCTGTTTCTCAGTCTATCGTGGAAGGGTTGGCCGAACTCATGCGGTCCAAAATGCGTGCAGAGGACGCAGGGATGGGGTCGGTACAGCGTGTTTTTGCTGTTTTGGTCGAGCAGATGCAAAATATCGTACGGTATTCATCCGAGCGACAAGAGGACAATATGAATCAACAAGGAGAGATCGCCCATGGTCAGATTGTCGTTGGCCGTGAGGAAGATGGCCGTTTCTTCGTGGCATGTGGGAATAAGGTGAATTCTGCTGATTGTGAAGAGCTTTCAGAATATATTCAGACGCTTCGTTCAATGAGCAAGAGTGAATTGAAAGTTTATTACAGGGAGCGCAGGAAAGGCCCTGATTGTGTCACGAATAAAGGTGCCGGACTGGGGTTTGTCGAGATGGCGCGTAAGGCCTCTTCTCCTATGGATTTCGATATTGTCCCATTGGATGGCGACACCTCGTTTTTTTCTATGAAAGTCGTGACACAATAGGAGATTAGATATGACGAAATATTGCGTTGAGGCGACCAATTCGTCGCCACATATTCGTTTTGATCCTGATGAGATGTCTTTTGAGATCAAAGGAGAATCCTATCCGGAAAATTGCTGGGCTTTTTATAGTCCGATGTTTGAGTGGCTAGAGGGGTTCTTTGATTCCATCAATGGCGATCGTGTCGAGATTGATATGGAGATTATTTATTTTAACTCTTCCTCTTCTAAAACTTTTATGGATTTTTTTGAGATGCTTGATGGCTATGCCGAAAAGGGTAGAAATATCGTTGTGAACTGGCGATATCATGAAGAAAATGAGTCAGCCATGGAGTGCGGTGAAGAGTTTATGGGAGACGTTGAACAGATCAAATTTAACCTTGTCGAATTCGCTAATTAGCGGGGAATATATGAATCCAAAGCAAATTAAGTCTTCTTTGAAGACCCTTATTTCCTTGAAACAGCCTGTCTTTATCTGGGGAGCTCCTGGTGTCGGTAAAAGTCAGGTGATCGCACAGGTTGCAGACGAAATGAAACGTCAATTGACTGATGTCCGTGCCGTACTGTTGGATCCCGTGGATCTTCGTGGATTGCCATCGGTAAAAGACAATGTGGCCCATTGGAGTCCCCCTTCATTCTTACCGACAGAAGGTGAAGGCGTCCTCTTCCTTGATGAATTGAACGCTGCACCTCCATTGGTGCAGGCTGCCTGTTATCAATTGGTTCTTGATCGTAAGGTTGGTGAGTATTCATTGCCAGATGGTTGGACCGTGGTTGCAGCTGGCAACCGGGAGACTGATCGTGCAGTGACTCACCGTATGCCTTCTGCTTTGGCGAATAGATTCGTGCACCTTGATTTTTCCGTCGATGTGGACATCTGGCTTGAATGGGCCGAAGGGCAGGGGTTCTCTGAAGAAGTCCTTTCATTCATCAGGTTCAGGCCAAACCTTTTGCATAATTTTGATCCCAAACAGAATGAAAAAGCATTCCCTTCACCAAGATCATGGGAATTCGCTGCCCGTATACTTGCAGCGGCTCCGGCCCCGGAGGTGGAGTTGAGCTTGTTAAAGGGAACAGTTGGTCCGGGTGCGGCTGCTGAGTTTGAAGGATTTGTTCGTATGTTCAGGCAACTACCTGATCCAGACGTTGTTATAGACCAACCTCGCATGGCAGATGTCCCGGAAGAACCTGCAACTTTATATGCATTGTGTGAGGCTTTGGCAAAAAGAGCCGGAGAGGAAACAGCGGAGAGCATCGTTACATATGCTTCCAGATTGCCTTCGGAGTTTGGTGTCCTTTTAGTCAGGGATGCTGCGAAAAAGCATAGAGGCATCGTGGAAACACCAGCTTTTTCGAATTGGGCTACTGCGAATTCGGATGTTCTTTTTTAGGTGATCATGAATACAGCTCGAAAAAAAATCTTGAAAGCTCGTACAAATTTATTGTTGGAGCAGCCCTTTTTCGGTTCGTTGTGTTTGCGCATGGAACCGAAAGAGGATCGGCATTGTGCGACAGCTTGGACCGATGGTCGAACCCTAGGCTACAATCCTGCTTATGTCGCCGGACTGCGTGATGAGCAGGTGCAGGGGCTCATGGCGCATACGGTCATGCACCCAGCCTGTCAGCATCACACCCGGCGGAACGGGCGTAGTCACGATCTGTGGAATATGGCTTGTGACCACGCAATCAATTGGATTTTGCTGGATGCCGGTATTCAATTGCCACCCAAATATTTGGATGCCCCAGCCTTTCATGGTCTGAGTGCCGATGAAATCTATGCTGAACTACATTCTCATAAGGCAGAAGAGGATCGTCCTTTTTTGTCGGACGGAGAAGGAGAGTCGGATGGCGAAGTGGAATGGGATGGGCTTGAAGGGAAGGCTGGAGATGGCGAAGATTTGGGAGAAGGGTCCGAATCCGGGGCCGGTGAAAGTGACGGCGATGGTTCCATGGAAGAAGGCATGGAAGGTGATGATGCCGAAGAGTCAGGGAACGACCAGTCTGGTGATCCCGGAGGGAGTGGTGAAGTTCGTGACGGCGAGCGGGAACTAGAGGGTGGAGCCTCTGACGAATCCGGTACGGATGAATCGTGGGAGCTGGCTCTTGCACAAGCGGCTCAGACTGCGCGGGAGATTGGTGATCTGCCAGGGAATCTCGCACGCCTTGTGGATGATATGTTGAATCCAAAGCTTGATTGGCAGGAATTGCTTTCGCGGTACATTTGTGACCGTGCTCGGGACGACTATAGTTGGACCCCGCCAAATAAACGTTTTTTATATCTGGATGTGATTCTTCCGTCATTGTCACATCAAAAGCTGCCCGAGGTTGTTTTGGTTTTTGACACCTCTGGTAGTGTGTCCGAATCCGAGATGAATCAGTTCGCTGCGGAAGTATCCGGCATTCTGGAATCCTTCGATACTAATATTCATGTTGTGTATTGTGATGCGCAAGTTGCCGGCTCGGATTTTTTTGGGCGGGCTGATTTGCCATTAAATCTCGCTCCGGAAGGTGGTGGAGGAACAGATTACCGTCCTGCGTTTCAATGGGTGGAGCAGGAAGGGATCGACCCGGTGTGCTTGGTTTACCTGACAGATTTGGAGTGCATGCGTTACCCCAAGAATGAACCGGAATATCCTGTTTTATGGGCGCAAATTGGTCAAGGGGGCAAGGTCCCTCCTTTTGGCGATATTCTTGAAATTATTTGATAAGAAGGAGGCAAGATGAAGATTGAATGGACTGTGCAAAAAAAGAGGGGCAACCATCGTCCTGTACTGAAGTATTCTATTGAATTGGAATCGTTTGAAGTGGACTTGGCCGTTCCTCATGTGGTCGTTGACACTGCCATTGCCCGGCCACCCTCTTCTTGGCGTTCGTTTTGTTACCCAGGCGAAGATGAACGAGGTAATGGGACACTTGAATGGTATCGGCTTATGACCCCATCGCATAAAATGGGAAGAATCTCAGAATCCCTGACGCTGCCTTGGCGTGGGCAATCAAATGATTTTGTTGATGTAAAGGCCGCTTTTGAACGTCTTCGGCATAGTTTTGAAACGATGTTGAAGAATGCCTACGAAAGTGCTCCTTTGCAAATTGTCGAAAATTTGGATTTGTCCGATGGGACGCGTAAGCATATTGCCAGTGGTGTCGCATCTGCGAGAATTTTGTCAGCAGTAGGGTTTTAGCCTTGCATTGTGGCTGAAAGGAGCGGGTCTACGGGGAGGGTGGCCCTATCGAGACGGTGGGTGATTGGGGCTGTCTTGATTCGAATTGTACGGCAGTTGAACGTTTCGAGTTGGCGAGTTTGGTGGCTGACAAGCAATATGGCACTGCCGTTGGCTGGTTGATTTTCGATGAGGCGTGCGTTTTTTTAGTCTATTTTGGACACCTTTTCGTGTTCAATTTTTAACACGAGAGTTTGCGATGAATACATCTGATGTAATTTAAATCTTTTTGCACCACTGCCTGAAAATATATCGTCGTTGTATGTTTTTAGTCTAAAAATATAAGTATTCCAATCAACTAAAATTTTATGAGATTGAATGGCATTCAAGAGGGCGTGGGTTCGATTCCCTTCTGGTCCACCACAAGAAAGTTCAGGGTTCCAAGTGAGATACTTGGAACCCTTTTTTTGTGGTTTTGAGTCGCCATATGACTTTGATTCTATCGAAATATTCAGGAGCTATAAGCAGTCTCGTTTTTATTTTGTAGAAATCATCAGAGTCTATAAGTAGAGCCGCTCCTAAGTGGTGCATAACCTTGTGTAAGTTGCTTTCTTTTGCCGCTCTCTTGGATTCCCCCTATCTATCTACGCCTTTTGTACACGAAGTATAAAAAGCAAGGCTAAGGAGGTGCATTATGGCACACAATGGAAAACCGATAACGGCGCAGAGCACAGCCGATCTCCCTTTCGGGGGGCTTGGGGTGTCTCTTGAGGCGTGTGAAAAGTATGCCGAAACGCTGGATGTTCAAGTTTTTACTTGGGCTCCAGTTTCTTTTTGCGATGGCATGGCTTTTCATGAGCCTCCTGTGGCGCTCTTTGGCTATAGACTTCTCACAGTACTCGGCTGTGAAATTCGTGGAAGATAATAACAGATCAAGGATTACGGAATGAAATTGAATCGTCGTGACTTTGTAAAGCTGTCTTCATCAGCAGCGCTTGGCGTAGCCTTTGCTGGCCTCGGTGCTGGATGTAAAAGGACAGCGGTCGATAAATTCGCTCAGATGAAGCCTCAATGGAGCAAGCAAACGACTTCTGTTTGTGCTTATTGTTCTGTTGGTTGTGGATTGGTGGTTACTACCTCTTTAGAGACCAAAAGAGCCATCAACGTGGAAGGAAATCCCGACCACCCCATTAATGAAGGTTCTCTCTGTGCAAAGGGCGCAAGTTCTATTCAGATGACTGAAAATGAATTGCGTACCGGTAAATGCCTCTACCGCGCACCGTATTCTGGTGAGTGGGAAGAGAAAAGCTGGGACTGGTGTAAAAAACGCATCGCCAAGCTTGCTAAAGAATCCCGCGATAAATCTTTCCAAGAAAAGAACGATAAAGGTCAAGTTGTTAACCGCAACATGGGTGTAGCTTCGCTTGGTTCTGCTGCATTGGACAACGAAGAATGTTACGCCATGCACGCATTTATGCGTTCTCAAGGCATTGTATACCTCGAACATCAGGCACGTATCTGACACAGTGCAACTGTTGCGGCTCTGGGAGAGTCGTTCGGACGCGGTGCGATGACCAACCACTGGAATGATTTACAGAACAGTGATTGTATTTTGATTATGGGCAGCAATGCTGCCGAAAATCATCCCATTTCCTTTAAATGGGCTTTAAAAGCGCAAGCCAAGGGCGGAAAGATCATTCATGTTGATCCACGTTTCACACGTACCTCCGCTCGTTCCGACAAGCATATTGCGCTTCGTTCTGGTTCCGATATCGCTGTTCTTGGCGGTATGATTAAGTATATTATTGATAATAAACGTTATTTTCTCGAATATATGCGCGATTACACCAACGCTTCTTTTATCGTTGGTAAAGAGTACAAATACGAGGATGGCATCTTCTCTGGGTTTGATCCTGAAACTGCCTCTTATGATAAATCAAAATGGGCATTTGAAAAGGACGCCAATGGCGTCGCCAAAATGGACAAATCCTTGGAACACCCCCGTTGTGTTTTTCAGATTATGAAAAAACATTACGAACGTTATACGTTAGATAACGTTTCAAAAATGTCGGGTATTTCCCCTGAAGATTTGATTGAACTCTACAAATTGTACTCTGCTACTGGTACTGCGAAAAAAGCTGGTACTATCATGTACGCGATGGGTTGGACTCAGCACTCCGTTGGGGTGCAGAACATCCGCGCCATGGCCATGATTCAGCTCATGCTTGGCAACATCGGTATCGCTGGTGGTGGTGTTAACGCACTGCGCGGCGAGTGCAATGTTCAGGGGTCTACTGACTACGCTCTCCTGTATCATATCCTCCCTGGTTATATTGCAACTCCACTTGCTGGACTGGACACTCTTGACCAGTACAACAAGAAATTTGCGCCTGTAACCAAGGACCCAAAGAGTGCAAACTGGTGGCAAAATTATCCTAAGTACTCTGCAAGCTTGCTCAAAGCTATGTACTCTGATGATGATCCAAGAAATGCTTATAGCTACCTGCCAAAGTTGGAAAACCATAAGGCAAGCGAATACTCGTGGATTCCACTTATCGACCGCATGTACAATGGCGGATTCACTGGTGCATGGATTTGGGGCATGAACCCCGCATGCTCCAGTCCTGACGCTGTAAAGACACGTAAGGCTCTTTCTGAGCTGGATTGGATGGTCAACGTCAACGTCTTTGACTGTGAAACCTCGAGCTTTTGGAAAGGTCCAGGGATGGATCCTGCCAAAGTTAAAACTGAAACATTCTTTATCCCTTGTGCAACAGCACTCGAAAAAGAAGGTTCGGTTTCAAACTCTGGTCGTTGGATGCAGTGGCGCTATGCTGGGCCAGAACCCAAAGATGGCGTACTCACTGATGGTCACTACTTCCACGAATTGTGGGAAGAAATGGCCCATCTTTATGAGAAAGACGGTGGAGCATATCCTGAACCAATCACCCGCATGAGCTTCGACAATATGTGTGTGGAAAATACTCATGGTCACATGGAGTTCAGCGCACAACAAACCGCAAGGCTCATTAACGGTTGGTTCACCAAAGATACTGTCGTCAAAGGTAAGCAGTTTAAGAAAGGGCAGCAGGTTCCCAGCTTTGCATACCTTCAGGATGATGGCTCCACCACATCCGGTAACTGGCTCTATTGTAACTCCGTGAGTGACACTGAAAATAAATCTGAACGCCATAATTCCAGCCAGTCTTCTCTTCAGGAGAAGATTGGTTTGTTCCCGAATTGGACATGGTGTTGGCCTGTTAACCGCCGCATCCTCTATAATAGAGCATCCGTCGATCCAAAGGGCAAACCTTGGAACCCGGAACGAGTTGTTATCAAATGGAATGGTAAGAAATGGGAAGGCGACGTCCCTGACGGTGGTTGGGCCCCAGGCACCAAGCATCCGTTTATCATGCGCAAAAACGGCTTCGGTCAGCTCTTTGGGCCAGGTCGCGCTGATGGGCCCCTGCCCGAATACTATGAACCATTGGAATGTCCTGTTGAAAAGCATCCTTTCTCTGGCACGCTCCACAATCCGACAGCGGTTCAGGTGAAAAGCGAAGAAAAAGCCGTATGTGATCCACGCTACCCGTTCGTTGGTACTACGTATCGCGTGACCGAACACTGGCAAACAGGGTCTATGACTCGCTGGTGTGACTGGTTGGTAGAGGCTGAACCACAGATGTTTGTTGAGATCAGTCCACAACTTGCTGAACTTCGCGGTATTGAAAATGGTGAAAAAGTCACCATTGAAAGTGTTCGTGGTTCCTTATGGGCAATTGCAATGGTTACCGAACGAGTTCAGCCATTCAACATTGATGGTAACGACGTTCATATGGTCGGTATGCCTTGGCACTACGGCTGGGTGAAACCTGTCGACGGTGGCGATTCTGCAAACATTGTAACACCAAACGTTGGTGACCCAAATACCGGTATTCCTGAATACAAAGCGTTCATGGTCAACTTACGCAAGTGGAAAGAAGGGGATAAATAATGAGTGGTAAAAGCTTTTTTGTTGATCTGACTCTTTGCACCGCGTGTCGAGGTTGTCAGGTTGCATGTAAGCAGTGGAAAAATCTCCCTGCCGAAAAAACGCGCAATGTTGGCTCCCACCAGAATCCACAAGACTTGTCTTCCAAGACTATCCGTCTTGTTCGTTTTCACGAAGAGCGTGATGCCAATGGCAAACTGCAATGGAATTTTTTCCCAGAACAGTGCCGTCATTGTCTCGAACCTCCTTGTAAGTCCATCGGGAATATGTACTGCGAAAATGGTATTGAACAAGATCCCAAAACTGGGGCTGTTGTTATGAATAGCCGCACTTCGGGCATTGGTGACAAGGTTACCAGTGAAGAATTGTGTCCGTATAACGTACCCCGCATGGACGAAGAGAGCGGAGAATGGTTCAAGTGCGATATGTGCTTGGACCGCGTAGAAGCTGGCCTTCTTCCTGCCTGTGTTCAAAGTTGTCCTACTGGCACTATGAACTTTGGGGATCGTGAAGATATGATCGCCCTCGCGGAAAAACGTTTGGCAGAAGTGAAGAAAACCAACCCGGATGCTTACCTTGCAGACCCTGAGTCTGTTCGTGTCATTTACTTATGTACTGCTTCGCCAGAAAGCTACAATGGTAATTTGCTTGCATCTTTGGATGGAAGCAAAATGATGAAAAATGCACAGGCCAAAAGTGGCGTCAATCGCCGTGATTTGCTTGCCGGTCGCTTTGGCTCAAAGGCAAAAGCGTAAACATACATACGTAAAGGAAATAGTATGAAAAAAGTATTCATCATGTCCCTGCTGTGTGTTTGTTTTACCGCAGTATTGGCCTTTGCTCAGACGGAGCTGGTCTCAGCTATTGATGCTCCTGATGATGACCTTGAAATTAATGTCATTGAAGGAAACAGCAAGCGCAACCTCGGGGTTGTCTTCAACCATTCCAGTCATGAGGACATTGATTGCTTCACCTGTCATCACAAAAACGAAGTAGCAGATGAACCTGAGTCGTGCGCGAACTGCCATACCGATGTGACTCCGGATGCTCAGGGGCATAAGTCCTACTTCCGTGCAATGCATGTGAAAGGCACTGGAAAAGCGTCTTGTCTCTCTTGTCATCAAGAAGAGTTTGCTGGCGACAAGGACTTGACTGGTTGCGCTAACTCCTCGTGTCACCCCAATGGGTTGTACTAGAAAAATAACAGTATAAGGGCTTCGTGGCATCTTTATGCTGAGATCACTGATGTATACGAAATACGTATCATCTACTGAATGCTGACCGATGCCGACAGCTACTACTAAAACATAAACACTCGGGGCGGAGTACCTCTCCGCTCCGGGTTTCTTTTATTCCGTTTTACAGTTTGCTCAAAATGTTTGCTGGCAAGACGTTGCAGCAATCAAGGCCACCTCATATTGCTCGTGCGTAATGGTTTGATCGGTTCGAAGCAAGACAGCCCCGCGAGGATTTTGAAGAGATTGATGAAACACCTCCGTAAGTTGTCGCGCCGGACCTTGCGACACATGACTAACGGAGTTTCTTCAGGCCCCACGTAGTGTGCTATCTACGTGGGGCCTATTTATTTACGAAACAGGATAGATGGAATTGCCTTTTTCTTCGGAGAGAATGTCTGTCGCTGTATAACTCAAAGACTTTCTAATACCAAAATACACTGTTTTCTTTATGGCTCAGGCGTCAAATATTCAGGCTAGAACATTTGGGGGCGTTAGATAAAAGGAGTCTCCTGTGGCGGGTGCAGCCCCAGGGTGTACAGGATTGTTCATGCATGAATGCTGGAGATATCTGTCAACGGTCCTTTCTTATCTGGGTGTTTGTTTAACGATTATTTTTCTTATTCTTTTTTTTTGCGTCATCAATGGGCGTTAGCAAAAGTGTCTTTCTGATATTTAGGCGATGCAGGAAAGTGTCTAGTGAACATTTGAGGACCCCAATACCATATTTGCAGGACCGCAGGAAACTGATGGAGGACGAATCTTTTTCATACTTCGTTGGGCAGGTTACTTCGCCGATTTTGAACCCAGCGTATACGGTCTGGCATAACATTTGGTTGTCAAAAATGAAATCATCAGAATTTTGATCGAGGGGAAGTGTTTCAAGAATTTCACGAGAGAATGCACGGTAGCCGGTGTGGTATTCGGACAATTTTTCGTTGATAAGCAGGTTTTGGATCAAGGTAAGGAAGCGGTTGGATATATATTTGTACAAAGGCATGCCTCCAGTTCGTGCTCCTTTCCCGAGAATGCGAGAACCAAGCATGCAGTCGTGAACGCCTTCGGCAATAGGGGAGACCATGGCCGGAATGAGTTTCGGGGTGTATTGATAGTCTGGGTGGAGCATGACAACGATGTCTGCGCCGCATTCGAGGGCTTTGGCATAGCATGTCTTTTGATTGCCGCCATAGCCTACATTTTGCGGATGAACGAATGTTTTGATACCTAATATCTTGGCAATTTCGGCTGTATTATCTCTGCTTTGGTCATCGACTAGGATGGCTTCATCCACGTAGCCGTTAGGTATTTCATCATAAGTCTTTTTAAGTGTGCTCGCCGCATTGTATGCAGGCATGACTATGACGACTTTTTTCCCGTTCAGCATTGGGGGTCCCGTTTTGTCTGTTGTGTATGTTGTCGAAATGACGTGGTAACTAAATACTATAGTTGCGTTTGATTTTAATGAGGTCCATCAGTGATGCTACGTAATCCATGGGAGACAGCTTGGAACCATCAATATCGTACCAGTGTTGAAGAGGGACTTCTCGTATGGTTTCAAGTGCCGTGCACCGGCCATGAATGATGAGAAAACGAGCTAGAATTTCTACATCGAATATCCATGGAGAAATAAAGGGCAGGGAGAAGAGAGCCAATGCCTTATCTGCTCGGAAAATTTTTGCACCGCATTGGGTGTCGTAGACCGGTATGGTGAGGATTTGTGAAACAAATGTTGCAAATATTCTGCCTAGATAATGTCGACTTATTGTGCGTTGAATATCTGTGCCAAGTCGTTGGTGTCGACACCCCATTAATATATTCCAGTTAGGCGTATCATTTGCTTCGCGCGCGAATATTTGCAGTTCACGGAAAGGGGTGGCCAAATCTGCGTCCCAATATCCCACGCAGTTAGCTTCTGATGTCGACAATCCATGCAAAATGCCCGTACGTACCGCTTCCGCTTTTCCTTTATTTTCTTGATGCTTGAGAACCGTTACGGCACAAGGATGTTTTTGTTGTATTTTAAGAAGAATATCATGGGTCGCATCACAACTGCCATCGTCAACCATACAAATATGTGTTTTTGACGAATTCTCCAAAAACCGAAAGATCGCCTCTATAGGGAGTCGTTTTTCTTCGTTGAAACAGGGGATAACTAGCCACAAACTTGATGAAAACATAGATGGTATTTTGCATGGTTAAGTGTTGAGTGTGCCGCTTTTTTCTGTTCGGTTTATGTGAAGATGCAACGGCTAAAAAGCTAATTCAAAGATTTTATGTAATTTCTGGATTTTCTTTGCTTTTGTCAAGTGAATTGGAATCGAAGGGGTGTTGCTTTCTTGCTTTTCGTGTGAGGGTGGTGCTATTGATTCATCAAATTATTCTGATACTCGCAATACTCATTCCTAATTTTGTTTTTCGGAGAATAGATGACTGGGCCTTCTACTAACGTCGTTTCTAAATTGGGCGTTTCCAAATCGACTTTTGCCAAGGCCGTGGCTATTTCTTTTATCGGTTCTTTTTTCCTTTTGGGAATTGTCATATGGAATGCTGATTGGGACTTACTTCAAGATTCTTTTATCCATATATCTCTTCCATGGTTCATCGCTAGTGCGTGCTTTATGGTTGCTATTCAATTGAGTGCAGGCTTGAGGTTGGCACACCTTTTACCTGATGAAAATGGAGCCGTACTTCCTGTCTATGGAGCTGCCGTTGAGGTGAGCTTCATGTTTCAGGCCCTCATCAAATTGTTACCATTCCGTATGGGAGAAGCTGCCTACTTTTGGTTGGCCAAAAAGAAACTTGATGCGTCATTTGAAAAAAATCTGGGTGTTTTCTTACGTTTCAGATTGTGGGATCTGCGTATTATTGCCATCAGTTTTATAATGTGCGGTGGATGGATTGTGGTTACCCAATACACGTGGCTAAAAGTGTATGTTTGTATCGCTGCAGGGCTTGGTGTGGCGTTTTTTATGTTGTCCCCCAAACGTATACTCGGCTTGATTCAAAAGGTTTTTAAGCTAGCTGCATTGTTGCCGGGGCTTTCTTTTCTGCGTCATTTTACTGAAGTTTTGGATCGATCTGTCGTCCGTATTGATGAAGATGAGCATAAGGTGTCCGAGTTGACACTTTTTTGGCAGAGTCTTTTGATTTGGAGCTGCTACTATGGTGTGTTTTATTGTTTGATGCGAGGGATTGGTATGGAGGTCAGCGTGGTGCTTGCCATTGCAGTCTCTAGTGGAATGACTCTTGTCGGCATAGTGCCTATTCAGACTATCGGAGGCCTTGGGCTCGTCGAGATTGGACAATCTTCAATGTATGTGCTGGCGGGAATCCCTGCGGCTGAGGCGGCGAGTAGAAGTTTGACTGTAAGTTGTCTGTTTCTAAGCTTGAGCATTGTTATCCCGTTGTGTCTATGGGGTTGTTTTGTTGGCGTTAAGAAAATTACGAGAATAGGCAGAGCTCGCTAATAATATTGTGTCGATAACAATGACAAGTATAAGTGTCTGATATCAGATTATAAAATATGTCGTACATGCGTTGAGCAAATGGGGATAAACGAACGGAATATTTTTATGGTTAGTTAGTTGAATTCAACCCCACGTCCTCTTGAATGATATTCGAGAGGACGTGGGGTTGAATTTTAAAGTTTAACCAGAAAAGAGTTTGAGTTTTAGATAATTACCATATTTTTTTGAGGTGTGGTTATGTTGTTAAAACCGTTCGTATCCGTCGTGACCAGCGGTCTGTGTTCCCGTAGGAAGTTGTGCAGGCGAATCATTCCGTCTGACAATCGTCGTCGTTTGCGAACGAACTTCGCCATTCGCGTGGCCGATATTGAAGAAAGCCACTGTTTCGCTGAGATGTGCAGCTTGTGAACTCAGTTGTTCAGAAGTCGATGACATCTCCTCCGAGGCCGCTGCAGCCTGCTGGATTACCTGATCAAGTTGATGAATAGCCCGATTCACGGTCTCAGCTCCGGCATTCTGTTCATCGCTTGCCGCAGCTATCTCCTGAATCAGCTCCGAAGTGTGCTGAATGTCAGGGACCATTTTACCTAGCATTTCACCGGCTTCTTCGGCTACGGCGACACTGGATGCCGACAAATCGCTGATCTCGGCAGCGGCCATACCGGAACGTTCAGCCAACTTTCGTACTTCGGCTGCAACCACGGCAAACCCTTTGCCATGTTCGCCGGCGCGGGCTGCCTCAATGGCGGCATTTAAAGCAAGAAGATTGGTTTGACGGGCGATTTCCTCGATTACAGATATTTTGTCAGCGATGTCTCGCATGGCTTCGACAGTTTTTGCAACAGCCTTGCCGCCTTTTTCCGCTTCTATGGCAGACTTACGGGATATGCGTTCAGTTTCACGCGAATTCTCGGCATTTTGGCTAATGTTGGAAACCATTTCTTCCATGGACGCCGAGACTTCTTCGATACTTGCAGCCTGTTCCGTTGCCCCCTGTGCCAGAACTTGCGCCGTAGAAGAAAGCTCTTCAGCGCCTCCACTGACCGATAAAACTGTAGAACGGACTTCACCGACAACTGACAAAAGCTGTTGTCCCATGTTCTTAAGGGATTGCATCAGCTTTCCGATTTCGTCGTTCTGGATTTTCCCTTTTTCAATATGGGTTAAATCACCTTGCTCAATCCGACTGAGTCCCGTGTCGACTGTCTCTAGCGGCTTAAAAATAACGGTCTTTACGAGAAAAGTGAGAATCAGAGCAGACAGGATTAAAGCGACAATCGCCGTAATAATGTTGAAAATCAGATTATCAATGGAATCGGCCTGAATTATATCTATCTTTTCATAGGTCCAGACCTTCCAACCAAGAGAATCAATAACGTAGACACTGCCCTCATAGTCTACTCCATTCATTACAAAACGGATTCTGTCGGCTGAGTTGGAATCCTTGAAATTAGCAAGAGAAGGGACCTCTTCCCAAAGGCTTTTGCCGATTTGCTCTTTGTCCACACTTGCCATGATGTAGCCATCCGGGCGTGAAAGGAAAATATTTTTAAAATTAAGTGTATTCTGCGTGATTTCAGTGATGGTTGTTAATGGCAGATTAAGACAAAGAACGCCTTCGGTCTGCCCGGAAACGGTGATGGGTACGGCTACGGCCATAACGGTCTGACCGATGGAAGAAACATACGGTGTGGTTACAATACGTTTTTCTCCGTTGAAAACACGTCTAAACCATTCTCGACCTACTTTCTTGGCGTTAAAATTTGGAACCTTGCCTTTGGCGCCAATCGAAAAAGTGCTTCCATCGCTAAGGCAGTAATATGTATCCTTGACGCCAGCCTGTTTTGCGAGTTGACCAAGCAGATTCACTCGGTAGGCAAGCTGTTCCTGTTCATCTGAAGCGGTTCCGCCGTTATAGAGATTGGATATGAGTTCCAGTTCGCTGAAGTAAGTGTTTGTCTTTTCTTTGACAGCCTTACCGACTGCCAAGGAAGCAGTGTCCAGTTCCTTCATATGATTATCATAAGATGAGTTGCTGAAACTTCTATAGGAAAACACTGTCATAGTTAAAATGATGATCGTGAAAAAAAGAAACACACTCAGAACTATTTTATTTTTTGCGCTTATGGTCATATTTTTCCTCATTTTGCTGAAATCAAGAAATAAATCCGGTGCACAACTTTAAAAAAGTTATTCGCCGTCCCACAAATTTTCCGACGTATACGAAGAGCCTTCCATCATCCAGTGAGAGCCGTCGAGAAAACGGTAGCCGGCATCAAGCCCGTTGATCACCGTCATGTCTTTTTCGTCGAGCACAATGTCAGCGGCGGCCAGATTTTGCTGCAACCGCATGGGATTGGTGGATTTGGGAATAACGGACGTGTTGCGAGTCACTGCCCACCCCAACAAAACAGAGGCGGGTGTCGTGTCATGCTTTTTTGCTATGGCGATGATGTCTGGATGATCAAGAAGACTTGGTTCGCCTTCTTTGATTTGGTGCGCGGGGCGATGTTTGGAGCCAAGAGGAGCAAAGCCAGTCACGATAATACCGTTATCAGCACAGAATTTACGCATCCTGTTCTGTTGAAGATAAGGGTGCATTTCCACTTGGCTTACCGCCGGCCGAATTGTGCCATTGTCGAGTAGAATCTGAGTTTTCTTGGTGCTGAAATTGGATGTCCCGATGTGACTCACCAGTCCTTCCTTTACGCATTCTTCAAGTGCGCCCCACGTTTCAAGAGCGTGTTCCGTTGTCCATGGAATAAGGTCGGTGGCGGACTGTGGGTACATAACCATATGTGAAATTTGTACGGGCCAATGAATGAGATAAAGATCGAGATAGTCAAGGCAAAGCGCCTTAAGAGAATTGACCAAAGCTGTCCGTACATCTTGAGGCCGTTGGGAATTATTCCAAAGTTTGGACGTAATCCACAGTTCTTGACGGGGGACATGCGTGGATGTCAGGGCTTCTCCGATTTCCGTTTCATTGCCGTAAACATGGGCGCAGTCAATATGGCGATAGCCTATGCTGAGGGCCTTGGAGACGGCTTGACCGACCTCTCCTTTTGCTGCCTGCCATGTTCCGAGGCCGAGGGCAGGCATTTTGCTGTCAGTGTGCAGTGTCAGATATTTCACGATTCCCCCTACGGAAACGGCCCCGCCAGAAACTGACGGGGCCGGATGTGGTTTGTTGGTGGTTGAGCTACTGTCCCGCGCCGAGCACAGAGGGAAGCCATGTGCTGAGGAATGGGCAGTAAATTACAATGAGAATGCACATCGTAAGGACAAATAGGTATGGCAAAACTGCGAGGGATATTTTTTCCACAGACAGGTTTGCAATACGGGAAGCCACGAAGAGGTTGACACCCAAAGGAGGAGTCAACATAGCAACTTCGTTGGTGATAACCATGATAACACCGAAGTGAATTGGGTCGATACCAAGACCGACAACCATAGGCAGGAGCACCGGGGCCAGGATGATCATTGTGGAGAGGGTCTCCATGAACATGCCCAGGAAGTAAAGGATACCAACAATCATCAAAAGGACGATCTCAGGATCTTTCGATACTCCGAAAACCATATTTGCCAAACGCAGCGGCGCCTGTTCATAGGTCAGTATCTTGCCGAAAAGCGTGGATGCACCGACAATAAAGAGGACCGTACCGCAGAGCATAGCTCCTTCCAGCAGAGACAACTTGATGTGTTTCCACCTCAGCGCTTTGTTGATTACGATACCGACGAACAGAGCCCAGACAATGGCGATAACGGAAGCTTCAACCGGCGTTGCCATACCTGTGTAAATGGAGCCCAGGATAATAAAAGGCGTCGCAAGGGCGAAACCGCCTTTGGAAAGGCTTTTTAAAAAGACTTTCAAGTTGAATGGTGGTTGTTCCACGTCGGCTTTGACACCTTCCAGCTTCGCTTTGAGCATAGCCATGGAAGTCATACACACTGCAACCATCAGGCCGGGCAGAATGCCTGCTGTGAACATGGCGGTAACAGATACGTTGGCCAGGATGGCAAAGATGATCATGGGGTTACTCGGCGGCAGCAGGATACCGATGGTACCACCGGACGAAGCCGATGCCGCAGCGTAAGACGGGGTGTATCCGTTACGAACCATGGATGGGATCATCAGGGTGCCGATTGCAGCAACAGTTCCCGGGCCGGAGCCTGAGATGGCAGCAAAGAAAGTACACGCCAGAATAGTTGTAATGCCGAGTCCGCCAGGCAAACGGCCGACGAGCTGTTTCACGACATCAATAATCTGTTTCGTAATGTTACCGTATTCCATTAGCGTTCCGGCAATGACGAAACAAGGAATTGCAAGGAGCGGGAACAGGTTCACGCCATCAAACAAAGAGTTGTGAATGATGGACATCGGAAGATAGCCACACGTCGTAATGGCGATGACGGCTGAAATGATCAAGGACATGAAGATGGGCATGCCAATGAAAAAACAGACAATCAGGGATAAGATGGTAATAGCGAGAGTAGACATTACGCTTCCCCTCCACCGATTTTAGCAAGACTCATCAAATCATGGTTCTTGATCAGTTCCCAATATTTCATAACCAATCTCAGGTTCATGAGCAGAAAGCATGCTGGCAGCATGGCTTCAACATACCCTTTGACAATACCTAACGTTGGGGAAACTTCGGGAAATTCAAATGCGCTCTGCAAAGCCAAACCCGATTGATAAGCGATAAAAAAGTTTGCCGCGATCCAGAGTAGGTCCGTGAAGATAGTCACGCCGACTCTGATCTTTGGGGGGAAAACCAAAAACTGGGCCGTGATGCGCACATGCTGGCTATGTTTTACGGCCAGTACGCCTCCCATGTAGACGGACCAGATGAAGCTGTAACGGGACAGCTCTTCAGTCCAAGCGAGAGAGGAGCTCAGAACAAAGCGCATGAAGACTTGGAGAGTGAGGGCGAACACCATAGTCGCCATCAGAGCCATGCAGGCACTTTCTTCAAAGTTTGCAAAGATTTTTTTTATAATAGTCATATTTTAATTGTGAGTAGGAGGTTATGGGCGGGCCGTAGCCCGCCCTTTCAATACTCGTCTAGTTCTGACCCATAATCTTCAGGGCGTTGTCGACTTTGTCCTTTCCACCAATGGCTTCGTAGTATTCGGGCCATAAGGCACGGGCCTTGGTCATCCACTCAGCTTCATCGGTGAGTTCGTTCAGCTCCATGCCGTGCTTGATGCAATTGTCCAAGGCGACCTGATTCTGTTTTGCAACCCATTCCCATTCGTATTGGCAAGCCTCGGTGGCAGCTTTCTGAACGAGGGCCTGAGTGTTTTCAGGCAGACGCTGGAACCACTTTTCAGAAACGAGCAGAGGACCGACCCACAGCATGTAATGCAGGTCTGTGATGTATTTCTGTACTTCCCAGAACTTCTGGTCCTGATTGATGGAGTGGGGGTTTTCCTGACCATCTGCGACACCCTGTTGCAGAGCGTTGAAGGTCTCGGACCAAGCCAAAGGATGCGGCTCTACGCCCCAGGAACGGAAGGAATCAAGCTGAATGCGGACTTTAGGCACACGAATTTTAAGACCCTGCAAGTCTGCCAGCTTGGTGATGCTGTGCTTGGAGTTGGTCAGCACACGATAACCACCGATAAGCCAACCCAAAGGACGGGTCTTGCTTTCTGCGGCAACCGAGTCGCCGAGTCCCTTAACGAATTCTTCATTGCTCAGGAGTGTGTAAGCGTTTTCGATTTTCGGGAAGAGATAAGGAAGAATGGAAATTGTAGCGGACGGGGCAAACGGAGTTAAGTTGCCAGCCGCCAAAACTGCTACATGAATTTCAGAGCCACGAAGCTGTTTTACGTTCGCTTGTTCCGAGCCCATCGAGCCACCCAGGAAAAGATTGACCTGAACTTTGCCAGCGGATTCCTGTTCAACAATTTCCTTGAACTTTTCCAATGCAACTGCATGAAGGCTTCCGGACGGGTTGGCTGTAGCTGCCATGATCATGGTTCTCTGATAATCTTCCGCAAAAGCAGAAGTAGAGCATACCAACAGAACTGCGGCTATAAGCGGAATTAGAACTTTTTTCATTTTGCACTCCAGTTTGACGGGTTAAAAAGTATGATTTCAGTAATCGAGTTTGAGAGAATGTTTATCATCAGTCATAGGTCCACTTTCTTTTTCAGTGGCATTATCAATTGTCATCCTTGCCCTCCACAGACAGCAAAAATTGAAGCCAATTGACTGTGATTTTCTTCCCAAGTCATTTAAAATTAGCAATGTTCAAACCTATGGCCCAATGCCTAGTGGTCAGTGTGACATCTAGTTTTTCATTTTCCATTTTGCGTTGGCACCAAGGGCCACAATCATTTTGGAAAGAGAAAATGGTGTTTTCTCATCGGAAAAACCAGTGTGCGTTTTTTCACGATGTGCAAAGGGTGTGCCTTGCATGTGAAAATGATTACTAGGAGGCCTTGTTGTGAAAATAAGTACAATTATTTCAGTGTTTAATAATATGAAATATCAGGTCGGAAAAAAGTTTTTTGTTATTGTTGAAAATAGAATCAGTAAACTGGCAATTTTTTTTGTTTGAAGTACGAATCCACTACTGTGAAAAGTTTCACAGTAGTGTGGCAATCCGACAACATTGGAATGGAGAGATGCCTAATCGTGAATGTAAACTATTTAAATAAATGTAAAAATACAAAATTGTTGCAGGCAGGAAACAGTTGCACCGACGCAACAGAGACCTGATAATATTCTTGATCAAATTACTCAACAAAAAAAAGGAGGAGTCGAAACTCCTCCTTTTTTCATTGGAATAGAAAGCGTGTTAGTTAGAGTCCGAGAACCTTTTCCGCATTTTTATACATGATCTGCTCCATGATTTCTTGGGAAAGTCCAAACTCTTTGTACATGGCGATAGCGTCACGAATGTCTGCGCCGGGGTGAGCACTTGCAAAGAGGAGTTTGTCACCGATTAAGTTGATAGCGGCTTTTACGTATGATTCTCCGCCGGGGTGGCGCTCATACTCGGATAACTCCATGTACACGTTCTCGTTGCGTTCCGTGACCATGATTGCCTCTTCAACCCAAGGATATCCGCCATGACTGATGATGATCTTCAATTGCGGGAAGTCACGAGCGACATAGTCGATGTAACGCGGAGCAGAGTGTTCCATAACGGCACCAGGAACCAATGTTCCCGGTCCTGTGGCAACAACAATGGGAATATCCAACTCGCAGCATTTGCTGTAAATTGGGTAGTACTTGGCGTCATTGACAAAAATCTTTGCCAGATACGGGTCGATGGCCGCACCGTGCATTCCTTCTTCAGTAATCTGGCGCGTCAATTCATAAATGCCGTCCATTCCTTTGTGAGGGTCAACGCCCATGAAGCCAAGAAAGATTTCCGGGAAGTCTTTTACAAAAGAGATGACGCCTTCGTTGTTAGCAGCGGCATCGTAGGTCATGGAACAATCGCGACCAGTAATGACGGCCTTTACGACGTTTTGTTTTTTGATCATTTCGACAACTTCCGGGACTTCCTGTGCCACGAGATGAGTTAAGTCGATTTTGGCAAACATGCCTTTGAACATGGTGCTATTGGTGAAACCGTCAATGGTAGCCTGAGTGTTAGGACGAAAACGAAAATCAATTATTTGCACGGTGTATTCTCCTTGATAGTTGTGTGCATGAGATTGTTCCGTAAATAGCAAGCGCGATGCCATCGCTTCTTCTCACGCCATCATGTTCAGCCACCCTTTTTACCCTTCTGTGACAATATTCACGCGCCGATTCACCTGCCCATTACATAAGAAAAAGGGGGCAACTGTTTTTTTTTACCCAATTAAAATTTCTGAATTTATGTTGCCTCCCATTTTCTTTCCTATTTAGTTGCAGTTGATCACGCTGTGCAACGATGCAACGCAATAAATAACAGTCTGATATTTATTGTTATTTAATAATTTTGTTGCATTCGAGCAACACAAGTGCTTTTTTTCCCAAGGGGGGCGGGGTGAGGAGTGGAATAGGGATAAACTATTAAAATCAACTGGTTATACGTTTGGCACTGTAGTTGCTCAAGGGGGATAGCGTTGTGAGCGCATGGATTTAACACAACATTGGCAAAAAAAAATATTGAGTTTAACACAATCTCATTTACTAGGAGAACCATCATGACCAACTTTGACTGCTGTCTTTCCCCACAGGAAGAACGTATCGCGAATAGCATCGACACCCGAGAGGGTCGCGAGCGCGTATACGAAATGCTTGACTCCTTCCACATGACCACTCCGTTCATTGATATCGAACGCGCCCGCTTCTTCACCGAATCCATGAAGAAGACTGAAGGTCAGCCGCTGGTTTTGCGTTGGGCCAAGGCACTGAAAAATTGTGCCGAGAAAATGTCTGTATACATCACCCCCAAGTCCCTCATCGCCGGCCGTTCCGGCAAGCTGGGTCGTTACGGCATCCTGTACCCGGAAATCGACGGTGATTTTTATTCCATTCTTAAGGATCTGGACAAGCGCGAAAAGAGCCCCTTCAAGATTACCCCTGAAGAAGTGGACATCGTTGTTACTGAAATCGCTCCTTACTGGGAAGGCAAGACCTACCATGAGCACCTGAACGGCGCCATGCCTGACGACCTGCGCGGTGTCACCTACGACGATGATCATGGCCTGAAGTCCAAGTTTGTCGTTTCCGAAACATCTTCCTATCGTTCCGCTCTCCAGTGGGTCCATGACTACGACAAGGTCCTGAAACGCGGCTTCAACGACATCAAGCGTGAAGCTCTTGAAAAAATGGCTGAACTGGATGCTGAAAGCCCTGTACAGACATGGGAAAAACGTCCTTTCTACGAAGCCATGGTCATCATCTGCGACGCTATTGTCCTCTGGGCACGTCGTCACGCAGACCTCGCTCGCGAGCAGGCAGAAGCCGAGACCGACAAAATCCGTAAGGCCGAGCTGCTTGCAATGGCAGATCGTTGCGAACGTATGCCCGCCGAGCCCGCCAAGGACTTCCGCGACGCTATTCAGTCTCAGTGGTTCGTACAGATGTTCTCCCGTATTGAGCAGAAGGCTTCCGCTATTATTTCCAATGGCCGTATGGACCAGTACTTGTTCCCCTTCTATGAGCAGGACATCAAGGCCGGCACATTGACCTCTGAGCAGGCCAAGGAGCTTCTGGAAAACATGTGGGTTGAGATGGCTCAGTTCATCGACCTGTACATCAACCCCACAGGTAACGAATTCAACGAAGGTTATGCTCACTGGGAAGCTGTCACCATCGGTGGTCAGACTCCTGAAGGCGACGACGCTACCAACGAACTGACCTACCTGTTCCTTGAGTCCAAGCGTGAGTTCCCGCTGAACTACCCTGACCTCGCAACCCGCATCCACTCCAACTCTCCTGAGCGTTTCCTCGCCGAGATTGCTGAGACCATCAAAGATGGTTCCGGTTTCCCGAAACTTATCAACGACGAAGAAATCATTCCGCTGTACACCGCCAAGGGCGCACCTTTTGATCAGGCCATGGACTACTCCGTATCTGGTTGCACCGAAGCCCGTATGCCCAACTGCGAGACCTACACTTCCGGTTGTGTCTACATCAACTTCGCCACTGCCATGGAAATGACCATGCACAACGGTCGTATGCTTAAGTACGGCGATGAAGTTGTCGGTCTGGAAACAGGTGAAGCCGGTGAGTTCAAGAGCTGGGACGAATTCTACGAAGCCTACCTGAAGCAACACAACAACCTGTTGGTGAAGGCCTTCCGTCAGCAGTACATTGTTGACAGCCTGCGTCCCGAACACTTTGCTTCTCCTCTTGCTTCCGTTCTGCATGACCTGTGCATGAAGGAAGGCATGGACTTGCAAAGCCAGACCATTCCGGGCGGCCTCGAGTACTCCTACTTCGAGTTCCTCGGTTACGGCACCGTGGTTGATTCCCTTTCCGCTATCAAGAAGCTGGTCTTCGAAGACAAGAAGCTGACCATGCAGGAAGTCGTGGACGCCCTGAAGGTGAACTTTGAAGGACACGAGGAAACTCGCGAGATCCTGCGTTCCGCTCCTTGCTACGGAAACAATGACTCCTACGCCGACGCAATTGCCAAGGAAATCGACAGCGTTTGCCAGGAATACGCTCACAAGTACTCCGAAGAACGCGGCGTGAACCTCGACGTTCGCTACGTGCCCATTACCTCTCACGTTCCTTTTGGTAAGGTTGTTTCCGCAACCCCGAATGGTCGTGAAGCATGGACCGCTCTGTCCGATGGTGCTTCCGCATCCCACGGCGCAGATCAGAAAGGCCCGACTGCAGTTCTTATGTCCAACTACCACTCCAAAAACCGTGGCATGAAAAACCGTGCTTCTCGCCTGCTGAACGTCAAGCTTTCTCCGAAGGTTGTCGAAGGCGAAGCCGGTACCCAGAAGATCGTTGACCTGATTCGTACTTGGTGCGACCTGCATCTCTGGCATCTTCAGTTCAACATCATCAACAAGAAAACCCTGCTGGAAGCTCAGGCCAATCCTGACAAGTACCGCAGCCTGCTCGTTCGTATCGCCGGTTACTCCGCATACTTCTGCGACCTTTCCCGCGACTTGCAGAACGACATCATCAACCGTACTGAACACGTACAGATGTAATTGATACAGTGATATCGCGGGGGGCAGGTTCTACCTGTCCCCCGCATTTTATAAATCTTCGGGGCAGCCACTACACATTGCACGCTTTTTCCCGGCCTTAATGAATTATCTACTCAAGAAGGAAATAGTCATGAGTAACCCGAATGAAGGCATTGTCTTCAATATACAAAATTTTTCCGTGCATGATGGAGCCGGTATTCGAACCATTGTGTTCATGAAAGGGTGTCCACTCCGTTGCGCTTGGTGTAGCAACCCTGAGTCTCAACTCATGAAACCTCAAATGGGATATAATCCGGGCAAGTGTCTGACTACTGATAAATGTACACGTTGCATACGAATGTGCCCGGAAAGCGCGATTTCTTCCACCGAAGACAAGTTGATATCCATTGACCCTGAAAAATGTGTTCAGTGTCATACCTGTGCGGACAATTGTGCTTCCGACGCCCTCTGTGTTTACGGCAAGAGAATGACTGTTCGCGAAGTCGTAGATGAGGTGGAAAAAGAAGCGGCCTTTTATGCCCGATCAGGTGGGGGGATGACCTTGAGCGGTGGAGAAGCATTGTCTCAGCCTCACTTTGCTTTGGCATTACTCAAGGAAGCTAAAAAACGTCGTATCAAGACCGCCATGGAAACGTGCGGTTACGCGTCCTATGAAGATCTCAAATCTGTCTGTGAATTTCTTGATGAGTTAATTATTGATATTAAAGCTCACGATGACGAGAAACACAAAAAGGGTACTGGTGTCAGTAATCGGCGCATTCTCGATAATATCAAACGCTTGGTGGACGATTTTCCGAACCTGCCCATCCTGATGCGTACGCCGATTATTCCAGAATTCAACGATACAGTTGAAGAAATTCAGAGTATTATTGACTTCATTCCGGTGCGCCCGAATATTACATACGAGTTGCTTCCCTATCATCGTATGGGACAACCCAAATACGCCTACCTCGGCATGGAATTCCCCTACGAAGGTATGGCTCTCGACACAGAGATTATGGGTAAACTTCGCCCGATTGAAAAAGAGGCGAACGATAGATTTCGAAACGCATAACAGGACCCTGTTGCAGGGTCCATGCCTCCTCCCCTGAATAAGACGCGCCCCCGATCTCTTGAGATCGAGGGCGCGTCGCATTTAAAAATGAATGAGCTGAGATATTTATTGGGCTTTGTATTTTTTCAGCTTACGAAATACGGTGGTACGATCAAGGTTCAACTCCTTGGCAAGCTTGGCCATGTTCCCCACACGTTCCATACCATTCAGGATGATGGTTTTTTCCACTTCTTCAAGAATTTTCTTCATGGACTTTCCGGTAATCTCCATACCACCCAACCCCTCTCCGGTAGAGACTCGTATCTCAGCCGTCGGAGTAAACGGCAGGTCTGCAACTTCGACAACATTTTTCTTGGATGTAACGACACAACCAAGGATAAGATTCTCCAATTCCCGGACATTACCTGGCCATGTGTGGTTGAGAAATGCGTCTTCCGTTTCTTGGTTGAATGTCACGTCCCGTTGATATTTATGACAAAAAGATTTGAGGAAAAGACGTGCCATCGGCAAGATGTCGGCCTTGCGTTTTCTCAAGGGCGGGATATCGATGACCGCAACTTTTAGACGATAATACAAGTCACTTCGGAAACGACCAGCTTCAACTTCTTTTTCCAGTGATTTATTGGTTGCGGCCACAATACGCACATTTACACTTTGAGGCGTGGTTGCTCCAACACGGACGATTTCCCTGTCCTGCAAAAGTCTGAGCAATTTCGTCTGCATGAGAAGTGGCAATTCGCCTATTTCATCAAGAAACAGTGTGCCGCCTGAAGCCGTTTCAACAAGGCCTATTTTTCCATTTTTATTTCCACCGGAAAACGTACCTGGAGCATAACCAAACAACTCAGTTTCAATGAGATTTTCCGGCATACTACCACAGTCAGCCTTCACAAAGGCTTTGTCGACTCTTTCGCTGAGCCTGTGTAGCTTGCGTGCAAAAACATCCTTACCCACGCCGGTTTCACCCAGAAGTAAAACCGTTGCATCTGTTTCCGCAATAATGCCCAATTGTCCATATAATCGTTTCATGGGCTTGCTTTGAACAACCGGCGGTACTTTTTCAAGGGCGCTGTCGAAACTCTGAAGTTTTTGATACGCTTCCAAAAGCTCCTGCTGGGAAGACATTTGTTCACGCATTTCTGTCAGTTTTGTAATGTCACGGAGATAAGTGACAACAAGTGCGACCTCGTCATTCTCGTCAAATACCGGATGCCCATCAAGTACCACTTTGCGTCCATTACCGAGTTCTTGCACCCGTGTTTCGGATTGCTTGTTACGCATAATGTCAGGATTCAGGACAACGTCGAACAGTCCCCGGCGCACCAATTCATGCACAGACTTGCCAAGCAGTTCAAAAGAAGGAATGCCGGTAATTAATTCATGACGTTTATTCAAATAGAGAATAACCCCGTCCGGATCACTAATGGACACAGCTTCTTCCATTGTTTCAACGATTTGTGACCAATATTTGTTAATCATAATAACATACTCTTGGAGATTCGAATCCTGTGTGTTGAATGACAACTTGTTGCGTTACTGCAACAGCCTCGTGCACTTTGTCACAAAGCCCTGAGAGGGGCAAGTAGAGCCTTTATTTTATATTTGGCAGGGTAATTGCTTGGGCTGATTCCATGCATAACACCTTGATTTTTTTCTTCGCTTGGTTTCTCGGAGGCTTGATCAACAACATAACCGGTTTCGGGGCCGCCATGGTTGCGATGCCATTTATTGCTGCCTTGGTTCCCCTTGAAATTGCGGTTCCAGCATCAACGCTGATCGTCCTGACTCTCAATTTGCAAATGGGATGGAATTTTCGTCATTATATTCAATGGAAACGGCTGCGTTATCTGTTTTTCGGCGGAGTACTCGGTACTTTTGTGGGGCTTCAACTCATGCAGATAGCGGATAACAATACGCTGAAGCTGGGCATGGGGGTATTCATGATCGCCTATGCCATTTATTGTTTGTTGGACCAAAAAATAAAACACGCCAGATTGGCCCCTGGTTGGGGGGTGCTCGCAGGATTTGGATCCACCACTCTCGGTGCCCTTTTCGGTTTTAACGGCCCGCCGCTTGCCCTATACGTTTTCAAATCAGGATGGTCACAGAAAGAAGCGAAAGGTGGTCTTGCAGCATGTTTTATCATGACTGGAATGACTATACTAACCGGCCAGATCATGGCTGGAACTCAAAACTACCAAACATTGATGTACTATGCCGCCGGCTGCCCCGGAGCTTTAATAGGTGGTACCGCAGGGCTTTTCATTTCTCGTTTTTTTTCACAAAGAGCGTATGAAAAAGCCATCATATTACTTGTCTTGATTTCAGGGGCGTCTATTTCATTATCTTGTCTTTAATTCTTCAACGTAATAATTTCATTTAATGTTTTATTGAAAAGTGATGTTTTTGGTTTAAGGGGATAACGTTTTTTTGGTCCTTATTAGCAAGGTTTTCATTGATTCAACTGCGTGCTAATCAAGATTGATGGATGATTCTAAATTACAAACAATAACACTGACTGAACCAAGCGACGTTGTCGCGGTCTTGAATGACATATTTCTTTATACAGATAGTCGAGGAATAGTGGTTGAGTCGAATGGTGCCAGTTTCTCATATTTACCCAATGTAGAGACATGCGGACTTTTTTTCTGGGACGTATTGCCTTTAGGTACGAATTCTCTGGAAAGTACGTTAAATAAATACCCGCCTCTTCACGTACGGGAAGTCTTTTGTGACGACCATAATAGCTTTCTGCTCAGAATTATTCCATTGCCTTCAGTTGATTCTTCGCAAAACGGTTTTGTCATCGCGGCCACAGATAACCGTCCCGTTGAAGCTCTTTGTGAAAATTATGAAGAACGACTTGAAGAAAAAATAATCGCTTGGTCGGATTCCATTACATTATTTAATGCTTTTTTTGACACTGCGCTGGATGCAACGTTTCTTCTTGATGAAGACGGACTTATCGTTGCTGCAAACAAAGCTGCACAAAACCAACATATTAATTCGGGACAAATTTTAGCTGGTGAAAATTTCAAAAGATTACTTGGCAGACGTTTTTTCGCGACTCTTCGCAATTCCATGCATACACTTGATGCGCAGGGGACATGGACAGGGAATATAGTAGCGATCGACGGGGATGGAGAGGGTTTTCCTGTTGCGGCTACACTGCGAAAAATTGTTTTTTCCGATTATTCTCTCTTTCAACTGATTCTTCATGACCTGACTGCACACGTGGAGCTCAAGGAACATTTGCAGGAAAAACAAGCTGAAGTGAAAGAGAAAGATATCGCCCTTAAACAAGTTATCAAATCAGTGGAACAAGACCGTCAGGAGATGCGTGAACAATTAACCAGCCAAGTAAAGAAACAAATGCTTCCAGCTTTGGAGCGACTTACCTCTTCAGATACAGCCGAAGTGCGAGAAGGCTACAAGGCCGTCATTGAAGACCAACTTGTAGATATTGCAAGCGATTCATCCGGCGAATTTGATTCTGAACTGTTACGACTCTCTCCCCGTGAAATGGAAATTTGTCAACTTGTTCAGCTTGGTAGGAATGGAAAGGATATCGCTCAACTTCTTACAATGTCATTTGAAACCGTTCAAACCCACCGGAAAAATATACGGAAAAAACTTGGGCTACGAGGGTCAAAAGTGTCCTTGTTCACCTATCTTCGTCAGAAGCCCTCGCTCTCCTAGGTAGGCATTACAAGCTGTCCACGCTTTTGCTGATCGTGCACTTATTTGTTTTCATGATCATTTAGAAGTGTGCATTGTGTTTTTTCGCTGATTACCTCTTGTTAAGATACAAAACTTTTCAACACGTCTTTTTACCGTAACCAAGCTTCCCGTTCTGTTCTTTTTGGGCATGTTATTTAAGAAAAAGTGTTGGCTATCAAATGTATTTTGTCATGCCCCAATATCCTTTCATAGAATCCATCAAAGCATGTAATGGTCAGCCTAGTCGGGTATACCCGAATGCCTGAAACATACCCGATACACCCCCTTGATTGAATGTGGTCTAACATTTAAGATTAATGAATTGAAAACGTTCCTTATTGGTTGGTTTTCATATCCCTTCGACACCTTATGTGTATACCAAACCCAACATAACACCCCGACTCGAACGGACGGCGAAGGCCTCAACTGTCTGGCAGAATGAGTCGAATGTGCTGCTCGACAACTCAAATGAAAGTTGAACAACCTTCATTCCTGATGAGCGTGCACTATTGAAGCATGGAGAATTAATGGAAAAAATTCGCGTTGAAAATCTTTACAAAATATTTGGCAACAAGCCACAAAAAGCTCTGACCATGCTTAATGACGGTTTTGACAAACAGTCTGTCCTTGACAAAACAGGCATGACTGTAGGTGTGAACAATGCCTCTTTTTCGATTGAAGCAGGAGAGATCTTTGTCATCATGGGTTTATCCGGCTCAGGCAAGTCCACCATCGTCCGCATGCTTAACAGGCTCATTGAACCGACCGCAGGGCAGGTTTATGTAGATGGGCAAGATATCACAGCAATGAACAATCAAGAGCTGGTCAAATTCCGACTCTACAACATGAGCATGGTTTTTCAGTCGTTTGCACTTATGCCCCACCAAACTGTCCTTGATAATGCTGCATTCGGCCTGGAGTTGGCCGGAGTAGACAAAGAAAAGCGTTACCAACGAGCCCAAGAGGCTCTGACGCAGGTAGGCTTGGCGGGTTGGGAAGATCAATACCCCGATCAACTCAGTGGCGGCATGCAACAGCGCGTCGGGTTGGCTCGAGGCTTGGCCGTTGACCCTGACATTTTACTGATGGATGAGGCTTTCTCTGCATTGGATCCACTTATTAGAACCGAGATGCAGGACGAATTGCTCAAATTGCAGGAAGAACAGGAGCGCACTATTGTTTTCATCTCTCACGATCTCGACGAAGCCCTTCGTATTGGCGACCGAATAGCCATCATGGAAGGTGGCAATGTCGTGCAGGTGGGTACTCCTGATGAAATTTTACAAAATCCGGCAAATGATTACGTTCGGGCCTTTTTTCGGGGCGTTGACCCAACTAATGTTATCAGTGCAGGGGATATCGTCAGCGATACGCACCCTACCATTGTCATTACCCGGGAAGGAAGTCTTCGCACGGCTCATGAAATACTTAGCAGAAGCGATCGAGAGAATGGGTATGTTCTCGACACAAAGCATCGATTGCTTGGTGTCATATCGTCCGAAAGTATCCGGGAATCATTGGAGAAAGGACTGCCGGATCAACCTGTCAGCCAAGCCTACATTGAAGATGCCGAACCGGTTAATTTTGATGAATCAATGCAGGATATCCTTCCCATGATAGCGTCCAGCCCTTGGCCCGTCCCAGTGATTGATGCTGACGGTGTCTATAAAGGGGTGGTTTCCAAAAACCGCTTTTTGCGAACTCTGCATTATGCGGAAGAAGCTATCCAGAATCCGGGAGTATAACGATGTTTGAAGAAGCGATAATTCCTCTTGATCGATGGGTTACCACTCTTGTCGACTGGCTTGTGGACGATTATAGGGAAGTTTTTCAACTTCTCAAGTGGCCTATCGAACAAATGCTTAACGGATTTGAACAGGGGCTTACCAGTCTGCATCCGCTTATTGTGATACTTATCATTGCCCTTGTTGCATTAAAATTCTCTGGAAAACGACTCGCGGTATTCAGCTATCTGGCGATGCTACTGATTGGATTTTTGGGACTTTGGGAAGATGCCATGGTGACTTTGGCCATGGTATTGGCGTCAGTGATCGTTTGCACCGTAATAGGTGTACCGCTTGGCATCATGGCTGGTCGAAGTGATAATTTCGAAGCCGCGCTTAGACCAGTGTTAGACGCTATGCAAACCACCCCTGCTTTTGTCTATTTGGTTCCTATTGTCATGCTCTTTTCCGTGGGCAATGTGGCCGGTGTTCTTGCAACCATTATTTTTGCATTGCCCCCGATAATCAGACTGACTGGATTGGGAATACGACAAGTTCACCCGGAATTGGTCGAAGCCGCTCAGGCTTTTGGAGCCAGCCGTTGGCAAGTTTTGATTAAAGTACAAATTCCTCTTGCCATGCCGACCATTTTGGCTGGCCTGAACCAAACCATAATGATGGCACTTTCCATGGTGGTCATCGCGGCACTTATTGGTGCCGGCGGCCTTGGCTCTCCAGTTATTCTCGGCTTAAATACGTTGGATATCGGCCGTGCTGTGGTCGGTGGCGTCGGTATTGTGCTCATGGCCATCGTGCTGGATCGCATCACCCAATCAATTGCTCAAAAAAAGTAATATAAATAGAATCTGAGGAGGTTCCATGAAACTGTTGAAGATGACCCTCGCCGCAATTTGTGCGGTTCTGATCGTGTCCTCTGCCATGGCAATGGAAATGAAGCCGGGTAAAGGTGTTACGCTGACGCCTGCCCGGGCAACCTGGAATACCGGATTTTTCCAGGAAGCTTTGGCTCGCCGCGGTTTGGAAGACTTGGGCTACAAAATCAAAAAGGCAAAAGATCTTACCAACCCCATTGCCTACAAGTCCATCTATTTGGGTGACATCGACTATTGGTGCAATGGCAACTTCCCTCTGCACAACGAACAACTTCCCAAGAATTTTGAAAAGAAAGCTGTGATCCTTGATCCCATCATCAAAGCTGGCGGACTGCAGGGCTACCTCGTCTCAAAAAAAGAAGTTGAAAAGTATAATATCAAATCTCTCGACGACTTCAAACGTCCAGAAGTTAAAAAAGCATTTGACTTGAACGATGATGGCAAAGCCGACCTTATTGCATGCCCTCCGGGCTGGGGTTGTGAAAAAGTCATTGCCCAGCACATGAAGGCATTTGACCTGAGCGATCACATCAATCCAGTTAAGGCCGCTTATGAAGCTGGCATGGCATCTGCCTTGGGTGCTTACAAAGCAGGCAAGCCTGTTTTCTTTTATACTTGGACTCCCAACTGGACTGTCTTCAAGTTTAAGCCCGGTAAGGACGTCATGTGGATCAATGTTCCTGCCGATGGTGATACCGCCGGGGAAGTCTCCGGTATCGAAGGCGCTGTTTCTGATCCCTTGCGGAATGGTTTCATGGTCTACGACATTACCGTTGTGGCGAATAAGAAATTCCTTGAAGAAAACCCGGCAGCAGCAACCTTCCTGACCAATTTCAAACTGACCATTGGTGACGTCAGCGCTCAGAATACCCGCATGAACGAAGGCGAGAAGTCCGATAGGGATATCGCAAAGCATGTGGATGAATGGATTGCCAACAATCAAGCTAAATGGGACGGCTGGCTCGACAGCGCCCGTAAGGCTGCTCTATAAAAAGTTCTTCAAGCTTCACTGCAGGGGGCTCCTCATCTTGAGACGATCTCTGTATAAGGTTTAGTTCTTAATAAACCGACCATGCTGATTTTACTCAGTGTGGTCGGTCTTTTTTTAGCCGTGCATTACAAAGGAAAATTAAAGAGAGGATTCAGATGATTATCTGAATTCTCTCTTTTTTAATGATAATGAAGCGGTTTATTGAGTAATGGGCCTTCTAAGTTAATAAATCTAGGAAGCACTTTTGGGTATTCAAGTGTATTTACGCTATTACTGCTTTTCCTTGGGAACTATTTGATTGACGTATTAGTATAAGAACGAGAGGTTGGAATAAAGCCATTCCTATTGCAAGGAGGGCAACCCATCTCATGTTGATTAAATTCCCATGAGGGCCAGTCGTCAGGATTACCGAAGATAACAATGCTCCAATTCCGTTTCCTAAATGTTGCATGGAGGAGAAAAGGGACATAAAAGCAGCGCGTTCATAGGGCTTTGGAAGCTTGGAGGCTTCAGTCGTTGCTGAAATATTTCTAAAGCATACCATTCCCATAAACATGATAAAAACAATTAAAAGGGAGGACTGTGGTTGATGCATAAAACCGTCATAGAGAAAAAGTACCAGCAGAATGGTTCCCACGATATTTGTTGGGATCGGACCGATTTTGTCTGAAGCCCTCCCTCCGATTTGGATCAAAATAAGGCTGAAAATTCCACCCACAAGATATAAAAATCCAAGTGAAGACCGAGGGTAATCGAGATTGAGTTGAAAGTAGGCAGAAATGTTTGGAATGATTGCGTATGATGAGATCATGGCTGTTGTCATCATGAAAAAAGCCAACATGTACTTGGTATTGGAAAGTATCTTAAAAAGAGAAATTGGCTGCTTGATTCCTTTTAAGTGTCCTTTCATGGAAGGGGTAAATTGACTAACAAGCCAAAATGCAATGAAGCCGAGGAGGGAAATGGCATAGAAAGGTGTTCTCCAGGAGCCTTTTTCAGCCAATTCCAATCCAAACGGAATGGCGGCGATGGATGATATTGAAAAAGTTCCCATAATAATGGCCATTGCCTTGCCCCGTCTTTCTGGGGGGACCACATCGCAAACGATGGAAAAAGCAATAGCCGCAGCAGGCCCACCGAATAGTCCTGCAATAATTCGAGCACCGATCATTGTTGGTAAATTCCAGCAAAGAGTCGTGCTGAGTGTGGCAATGGAGAGGCCGAAAACAGTCACAAGAGCAACTTTTTTTCGATCAAATTTATCAAGAAATTTTGCGCAGATTATACCCGATAAGCCAACGGCCAGAGTATAGCATCCGCAGATAAGGCCTATGTCGGAGTTTGTTATCGGTAAGTCTTTTGATATGTCCGGTCCCAATGGCATAACCATCATGAAGTCAATAAGGTTGACGAGTTGGATGAGTGCCGCAATCCAGATAATTCGTTTTTCATTTTTTATCATTTTCTTCCTTTGAACTATCGTATGGTGTCCATACGTTTGGGGTAAAAAAATTACAAATGATCTTCGATCATATCGTAGGCCTTCTCAAGAAAGCTATTCAAAACTATTCGGTTTTCAGGTGTTAATGATTGCAAGAAAATTTCCATCTTTTTGTGTTGGTGCATATGGAAATTGACGTGGGCATTATATGCAATAATTCCTTTGTCAGTTAAGTTGACGAGCTGGCGGGTGTTATTGTCTTTATCTATGTGTTTTTCAGCCAATCCTTTTTTCTCCAGCCGTTTTACTATTTGTGAGACTGTCCCCTTGGTTACACCGATCAGTCGGGATATTTCCGAAATGTGCATTCCTTCACGGTCACCGATTAATTGAATAATATGGATTTCGCTACGGTATATATTCACATTCGTGTCAAAGGTTTTGAATGTTTTTGTCGTATTTGAAATTTTTTCAACCAGCATCATGTATTTTTCGATTATGGGATTCATGCAAGAAGCATCGTATGGACTCCATACGTTGTCAATAAAAAAATGGTTTTTATTCATTGGTCTTTTGTAGTGGCTACCAACATGAATTGTTTATTGTAGATATTTCGTAGGAAATTTCAGTGCTCTTAATTCTGGTAATAACTCAAGAAAAAGTCGGCGTATTCTGCTGAATAATCCCGCATCTCTGTTCTGTTTAAGGGTGGGGCATAGAAGATGATTTGTGGCCATAAGCCAGTTGATTTTATCAGACCGGTCAGATGTGTCAGTGCTTTTGTTGGGTCGACCTGACGCAGGCTGCCATCATCAATAGCCGAGCGTATCCATTCAAATGGTGCGTTGCTTGTAAAATCGACAGTGTCGGAAAGAATGTCACTGAGTTCTGGTTTTCTGCCCACTTCCGAAATTATTATTCGGGCAAGCCGAATGTGTTCTTCTTCGTTCAGGTGGAGAAGCATGGTGTAAATGACTTCTACAAGCTGTTCTCTGAGAGGGACTTCTGGCCGGTACTGAGGACATTGCTCCAATATGGCGCTTTGCTGGAGGTGTTGTATTATAGCTGAAAAGACGGCTTCTTTGCTTCCGTAATACTTGTACAGTGTTCTTTTGGACACTTCGGCTTCAGTTGCAATTTTTTCCATACTTGTGCCGGAAAACCCGTGTCTTTCGAATTCAATGCTTGCTGCAAGGATAATATCCAACTGTTTTTTGCTCATTGTTTTCATATCAATCCTTATAATGGTCGGCGTATTATTCGTCCAGACTTGATGCGACATAATGTATATTTCTATGGATTTTACCGTGACTATTACAGTAATAGTTTGTTTATATTGGAAAAATGATTCGTTTGGCGTGAACTGACGGATGGGGCTTTTTGCTTGACTTTGAGTAAACGCGTCCGTATACCTGTCCCTGCAGAAGCATTGATAATCAAAATCACTGAAGGGGGCTTTGGTGATCAATGTCTCTTTTTTTACGACAATGGTTAAGTCACTTTACTATTTTACTTTGAAGCCAACCCCGACGAGAAAGTCAAGTCGGGCCATCTATTAAATCTTGTTGAGGAAAGAAATGAAACGAATCAAGAATTCAATGGTGGCTTTTGCTGTCAGCCATTACAAAACAACAATTCTGATGACGTTCCTTGTGGCTGTTATTGCGGGATCGTTTTTCCCTCAGGTGCAAATCGATACGGACCCGGAGCATATGCTGCCGGAAAACGAGCCGTCCAGATTGTTTCACAATCAGGCCAAAGAAACGTTTAATCTCTCTGAAATTGTTGTCCTCGGAATTGTGAATGAAAAGCATCCTGACGGAGTTTTCAATCCGAAAACCTTGAGTAATATTTATGAGCTTGCTCGATATGCGAAGACTCTGCGGTGGAAGTCTGATGACGCTTTAGGGAAAAGTGAAGGCGTCATCAGTGTTGACATGATTTCTCCGTCACTTGTGGAGCACATAAGTCAGGCCGAGCCGGGGACAGTTTCGTTTGATTGGCTCATGCCTCATCCTCCAGACACTCGCGAAGAAGCCTTACGTGTACGCGAACGAATAATGTCCAATCCGATGCTGGCGGGGCGGTTGGCCTCTGCTGATGGAGAAGCCATATGCCTGTACTTGCCGCTGACTGACAAGCGGTTGAGTTACAGAGTGTATAATGCGCTGAATGAAAAAGTCGCGACAATGGGTATGGATGATGAGGTCCATATCACGGGCCTTCCGGTGGCACAGGATGCCATTGGCGTTGAAATGTTCACGGAAATGATGGTGTCTTCCCCATTGGCCATGGCTACCATTTTTCTTCTTTTATATTTCTTTTTCAGAAAACTATCGTTGACTATTTTGCCCATGATTATTGCGACGTTTTCGGTCGTCATAACAATGGGATTTATGATCGGGCTTGGTTTTAAAGTCCATATTATGAGCTCCATGATACCGGTCTTTCTTATGTCGATTGCGGTAGTGGACTCTATTCATATTCTTTCGGAATTTTTTGACTCATACACAGCTGAAAAAGGACGTAATACGACAATACGAGAAGTGTTGGGAACGCTTTTTATGCCCATGCTTTATACGTCACTTACTTCGGCCGCCGGCTTCATGTCTTTGGCTCTGACCCCCATACCACCGGTGCAGGTTTTCGGTGTGTTCGTGGGAGCGGGGATTATGATTGCATGGCTGTTGACCATAATGTTTGTACCGGCGTTTATCATGGCACTTCCTAAAAGGGCCTTTGCTAATTTTGGCTTTGCCGTAAAATTGGAACAAAATCCCTCCCCCCTTTCCAAATTGCTTGTCCGTACTGGGCAGGTCTCTTTCAAACATGCAAAACCTCTCATGCTTTTGTTTGGAGTTCTTTTGGTGATTTCGGTGTGGGGTATCAGTAAAATCAGGATTAATGATAACCCTGTGAAATGGTTTGCTGAAAGCCACCCCATACGTAAAGCGGACACCTCTTTGAATAAGCATTTTGAGGGGACTTATCCCGCCTATCTCATACTTGAAGGCGAAAAAGGTCAGACAGTCACTGATAAAGAACAGTATGAAATCAGTCGTCGTTTTACCGCTTTCTCTCGCGAGGTCGAGGGGGGCAACCAGTCTGGCCGTTTGGCGGACCAGTTAATGAAAATACTGCGGGCGAAAACTTCCTATGCTCAGGGTGAGTCTTTTTTGGATTCGGCCATCGCGCTTGCTGCAAAGCGTGCCGAAGCGGCGGAGTCTGATGACGATTATTTTGCCTTTGAGGAATACCGCAATTTCTTCAGCCTTGAAAAAGAAAGGAGGAAGCCTTTTAAACAGCCGGAGGTACTCGACTATATTGTCCGCTTGCAGGATCAGCTTCAAAGTCAAGGACTGGTCGGGAAAAGTGTTTCTTCCGCAGACGTGGTCAGCAAGATTAATCAGGAAATGATCGACGGTAAGAATTCCAATTATCGTATCCCGGAAAAATTACAAAGCGTTGGTGAATGCTACATGCAGTACCAGCAGAGCCATCGTCCACATGATCTGTGGCATTTTGTAACGCCAGATTACTCCAGTGCCTGCACGGTTTTCCAACTCGCAAGCGGTGACAATAAGGTGATGGAGGCCGTTGAGACGTTTGTTGACGGGTACTTCAGAAGTAATCCACCGCCAGTTGAATTGTCCCACCGATGGGCTGGGCTTACCTACATCAATGTCGCCTGGCAGAGCCAGATGGTTGAGGGTATGTTGCGTTCATTTGTCGGCAGCTTCGGCATTGTTCTTCTTATGACCGTCTTTTTATTCCGTTCTTTGAAGTGGGGGTTGTTGTGCATGATTCCGCTGACCATGACCATCTCACTCATTTATGGATTTATCGGCATCATCGGCAAAGATTATGACATGCCCGTGGCTGTTCTCGGTGTGCTGACACTTGGCATGTCCGTTGACTTTGCGATTCATTTTGTGGAGCGATGCCGTTCCATTCACTCAACGACTGGCTCATGGGAAAAAACATTGCCTCGCATGTTTGGTGCTCCTGCAAGAGCCATCAGTCGAAATGTGCTTGTCATTGCCATTGGCTTCTTGCCTTTGTTGATCTCATCCCTTGTCCCTTATCAGACAACAAGCATGCTTCTGTCGGCCATAATGATGCTCTCAGGTGTGCTGACCCTTGTCGCCATGCCCGCCATAATAACGATTGCAACACGATGGTTTTTCCCTGACGAGCCAGCACGGCAACAGTCATGAAACAATGAATATACCTTATAAAAAAGAGAGATTGGAAATGAAAAAAGTCTTATTTGGAGTGGCGGTGATCATGACACTGCTTTTGATGGCAAGTGCTGCCTTTGCGACGAATACTCTGGATGCCGACACCATTGTCAGGAAGGCCAACCATGCGGCTCTTTATTTGGGAGAGACCTGCAAAGGGAGGGTTACTCTGACAATTACTGATAGTCAGGATCGTGTTCGCAAAAGAGAGTTGAATATCTTGAGAAAGGATATGCCAGGAGGCGATCAGGCTCAGAGGTATATGACCTATTTCAGGTCTCCGGCGGATGTCCGCAAAATGTCGTTTCTTGTGCACAAAACAGTGGAACCGGGGCAGGACGATGCCCGTTGGCTGTATATGCCGGGACTGGATCTGGTGAAAAGAATCGCTGCCGGTGACAAACGTACAAGTTTCGCAGGATCTGATTTCCTTTATGAGGATATATCCGGGCGCAACATGCATGAGGATGTGCACGAACGGCAGGACAATGTGGATGGGTATCTGGTGATCAAGAATACGCCCAAGGTCCCGTCGAGTGTCGAGTTCTCCCATTACATGGCGTATATTGATCGTGAAACGTTTATCCCCATGAAGTTGGAGTACTTCAAGGGCGACATGTTGTATCGCGTGATGGACGTCCTCAAGGTAGAAAAAATTCTTTCAGGTGACGGAGAAAAAGAGTTCCCCACCGTCACGGAATCTCGATTTAAAAATCTTGAAACCGGAAGTTCAACAATCATGACGTTTACCAATATTCGTTATGATATCCCTCTCAAGGAAAATATCTTCGGAGAACGTTACCTCAGGAGACCGCCCAGAGAGGTGATGCGATGAAAGGATTTTGGGTAGCCGTATGGCTGGGGCTGTTTGCAGCCCTGGCCATACCGGCCTCAGTGCAGGCGGAAGAGGAACTTTCTCCCATGGGGGAGATGTTGGAGCAACTGGAATTGTATGGGTTTTGGGAAACCCGTATGGGCGCGCGCACACAAAATGACCCGGAAGAGAAAGATATCTCCATTGGTGAAACCAGACTACAGCTGGAAGCGTTTACCAGCACGGAAAACATGGATTTCAAGTACAGGGGGGATATTCGGGGAGACTTAGTTGCGGAGTGTGTGGCCTATGAGACGAGGGAAGCATGGGCCTTTGCCAGACCGTATGATTTTTTGGATGTTAAGGCTGGCAGGCAAATATTAACTTGGGGTACGGGCGGGTTGGTTTTTCTCAATGATTTGTTCCCCAAGGATTGGCAGTCGTTTTTTATTGGGAGGGATGCGGAATATCTCAAAGCTCCGACTTCCTCTGTGAAGGTTGGATTGTTTAGCGATATTGCCAATGTTGATCTTGTGTACACTCCAAAATTGGAGTCGGACAGATACATTAATGGTGAGTACATATCGTACTGGGATGCTTCACGCCAAGCTCTGGTGGGTAACGATCATGTACTCAAGACTGACACGCCGGACCGGTGGTTTCAAGATGATGAATTTGCCGCGCGAATCTATCGTAATATCGATAACTATGAATTGGCTCTCTATCTCTATAGAGGGTTCTGGAAAAGCCCCAATGGGGTCAGTTCCAATGGTAAATCAATATTCCCGGAGTTGAACGCGTATGGCGGGAGCATTCGAGGTGCAGTAGGACCGGGGATCGGTAATGTGGAATTTGTCTATTACCATTCGCCGGAAAGCAGAGGAGGGAAGAACGTTTCCGTTCGTAATTCAGAAATGCGCTATCTTGTAGGGTATGCACAGGAAGTGTGGCAGGATTTCAATGCGAATGCTCAATATTATGTAGAGCATATGCTCGATTACGATGAGTATCGTGAACAACTGACTTCTGGTGATCCACGGGATGAATTCCGGCATGTAGTGACGTTGCAATTGACGCAGCTCCTGATGAATCAAAATTTTACCCTTTCATTGGACACCTATTATTCGCCGAGCGATAAGGACGCATATTTGCGACCAAACATGAGCTACAAGGTCTCGGATGCAATTGTGGTAGGCTTGGGCGCGAATATATTTATGGGAGAGTCTCAGAGCACGTTTTTTGGTCAGTTTGAAAAAAATACCAATATATTCACTTCATTTCGCTATAGTTTTTAATGGCAAGCGCGTCCTTCTTGTATCAGGAGGACGCGTTCATACAGGGGAACAGCTCTTTCTGGTTGACAGAAAATGACTGTTTTTTTATTTACCTCTTAATTGATAATGAAAATCAAAATCTTTACAATAGGAGCCTTTCTTTTGTTTTCAAATGCCGACCAGGTTTCCAGCAGTTCGTGTTCTTCAACCAGCGTTGCGTCGTCCACGTTGGTGCGGAATTTTCCGACCTTGAATATTGAAGATAAAAAGGAATGGTTTGGTCGTTTGTGGCAGGAAGAACAATTGAGCGAAGGTTTATTTGTCAGTGTCTTTGACGCATCGTTGTCTCATGATTTTTCATTGGAGTTTGGCAAAGACAATGCCTTGATTGATTTTGGTTTTTTTTTGGAAGGAACATTTGTCAACACAGTGAATTCGTTGGCTCGAGGTCCCGTTGAATTCGAGAATCGAGCAGGGGAGTATGGCGTAGGGTACGTATCGGAAATGAATGGCTCGTTTCATTTGCCTGCCCGGAGGAAAACACGTGTCATACATTTGCATGTGTTGCCTTCCACTCTTGGAGAGATGCTTGGATGGAATTTGGAGCGAGTCTCACCCTGTTTGCTTAAGGTCTTGGAAAATAAAAGAAACAGTGCTTTTGTGCATCACCGTCGACAGACAGCTCTTGTGCAAGCGGTAGCCAATGAGTTGTTTTATAGCATTAAAAAACGTTCCGATATCAAGATGTATATAGAGGGAAAGGTCCTCGAACTGCTGGCGCTTGCTCTTACAGATTCACCAGGCATGAGCGCGGTGCCGTCTGTGTGCCCCCGGTTGCGGGATGTCTTGCATGCCGTTCGCGAAGAGCTGGAGAAAAATTACGCATCACCACCGACTCTTTCCGAGATTTCAGCGCAATATCATATGCCCATTGCAACCGTACAAGCTGGGTTCAAGACTCTTTTCGGTATGTCCGTCTTTGCCTTTGTCAAAGAGTATCGTCTGCAAAGAGCCAAGTTGTTTTTTGCCGAAGGAAATATGAATGTCAGTCAGGTGGCTTGGGATATCGGATACACCAATTTGAGTCATTTTTCCGCCGCGTATAAAAAGCGTTTTGGCGTATTGCCGAAAGCCTATCTTAAATCTCTTCGTGAACATCTCCATACTTTTTAGCAGCAGGGAATTCCGTCCTTCGTTTAAAGTCTTTACGCATTGGTTGGATCTATTTTGTTGTTGGGGCAATAAAACTTGTTCTTCGAGTAGAAATTCATAGCTCTGCTTTCCTACAATCTTAGTCGCTATCCCAACGTGGCTAAAGAGTTTTGCCGTCATGACACGGCCTGTGGATTTTGAAAGAAGAGAGTGGATGAAATGCGTGTAGTTATATGGAGTTTTGTATTTTCTGTTTTTATAATGGGGATTTGCCCAGAAGCGTGGGCCGCTTCTGGAGATGAAAAAACTGTCAGTAATGATCTGATTTTGGAGCCGGTTGTAGTCAAAGCGGAAAAACGGTCCGAAGAAGCTCAGAATGTGCCTGCCAGTATTACTGTTTTGGAGCAGAATGATATTCGGGAAATGGGCATCGCCGATATGAGTGATCTCGCCGAGCATGTACCCAATTTAGAATTTCATGATTTCGGGAGCAGCAGGCATGGACTACTTTTCTTGCGCGGTATCAAGAGCCTGCCTGGAGAAGGCCCCGGCACTGGATTCAATGTAGATGGCGTCAGTTATTCGAAGTCGTACATGTTTGGTTTTCCTCTTTTTGATGTGGATCGCATCGAGGTGCTCAGAGGGGCGCAAGGGACCTTGTACGGGCGAAATACAACCGGTGGCGTTATCAATATTTATACAGCCCAGCCAGGCAATGAATTTACGTCCACTATAGGAACCACGTTTGGCAATTTGGGAGCCAAGGAGTTGCGAGCCAACGTCAGTGGCCCCCTGATTGAAGACAAGCTCTTTCTGGGACTTTATGGGTTAGGTGACGTCGAAGAAGGCTTCATGGAAAATGATGTCGATACCGGCGGAGATGATGGCCGCAGCAAAGAAGGCAAGGCCGGGCGTGTGAAGTTGCGTTATTTGCCTTCCGAGGATTGGGACATGACGTTGTCTTTGGATGCCCAGCATCGTGACGACGGAGCTTTTCCTTGCCGACGGACCGAACGCAACGCCTATGTCCAAGGTAATATTTTCCCTGCTGATGACGAATATCACTATTCTCACGATTTTGAAGGCAGTCAGGATGTCGATTTTTGGGGTGCCGGCTTGGATTCGAAGTGGACAACGGCCCTTGGCACGGTTCAGTCAATCACTGGATACAGAGGCTACGACAGTTCCGAATGGATTGATGCTGATTTTTCTCCACTGGATTTCATGCGAAAGAGCTACCGTCAGGTGGACAAGGATTTTTCCCAAGAATTTCGCATGATGTCACCGGACGGGAACGGGCCATTGAAATGGATTGCCGGATTGTATCTTTTCCATCTGGATTCCGAAACTAGAGTGGACAATATCTTTGGCGCTGACGCGCCAAGTCCCGGAATGATGGTGCAATTTGATACGGATCGCCAGAATACCGGATGCGCGTTGTTTGGAGAAGGGACATATACGTTGTTTTCCAAATTGGATCTGACTTTAGGATTGCGTGGTGAATATGAGCATGCCGAAGGCGATTCTACGCGGACGAATGTTCAGGCGGATGGAACGTCAACGGTGGTTTCTGGTTTTGACCGGGAGGAAGATTATACTGCTTTGCTCCCCAAGTTGTCTCTTGCCTGGCATTTCTCCGAAGATGTCATGACATATGCTGCTGTGGCTAAGGCGCACAAGAATGGCGGGTTCAACGATGCGTCTGCTCCGGCTGGAGACGAAGCGTATGGCGAAGAAGAAAGTTGGCTGTATGAAGTCGGTGTGAAGTCATTTGCGCTTGATAAGCGTTTGATGGTCAACCTTTCGGCATTTTATACGACCATCGACAGCGAGCAACTTCCATTATTTGAGGTCTCGGTCAAACAGGGATATCTGGCGAACGCTGGTAAGTCCCATCGGGCTGGGCTTGAATTGGAGAGTCGTTTCAAACTGACCTCATCGTTGACATTGAGCGGAAATGCTTCATGGATTGATGCGCGTTTTGATGAGTACGAGGATGAGGTTCTTGGCGTGGATTATGCGGGTAAACAGGTTTTTTGTGTCCCGGAATACTCCTACGAAGTGGCGTTGGATTATCGAGATCAGGTCACTGTGGATTGGGATTTGTTTGGACGTGTCGGAGTGAGTGGCGTCGGACCTCAGTATTTTGACAACGCCAATACCGTCAAACAGGAAGCGTATGAACTGGTGAATATGCGCTTGGGTGCCCGGTGGAAACAATTGGAATGCAGCCTATGGGCCAAGAACCTGCTTGATCGTCAGTATGTGGCGTTTGAAAATACCACGGCAGGCTTGGCAGAAGATGGTAAGCCTCGGACTTTCGGAATCTCGGTGGATTATACCTTTTAACGGGCGTGAGTCGGGATAGAATTAATATGACCAAGCTGTTTAATGGGCCGAAGTTTCATACGGCCCACAAAATGTTTTTGCTGGCCACCATGTATTTTTGCCAAGCTATCCCCTTGGGGTATATCTTTGGCAGCCTGCCGGTGATCATGCGTGAAGACAATGTGTCTCTGGTCCGTATCGGTGGGCTTTTTATCCTGCATCTTCCATGGGCTTTCAAGTTCCTTTACGCCTCTTGGGTAGATCATCATTACATCCCTATTCTGGGACGTCGGCGCTCGTGGATATTCCCTTTGCAATGGTTCGCTGCAATTCTTTTGTTGGTTGCTGCGCAGACCCCGCCGGACACGGCCTATAATTCAATGTTTCTGGTGTTGTTGCTGTTGAATACCGTGATGGCAACAAATGATATTGCCGTGGACGGCTATGCCTCGGATATACTGGAAGAACATGAGCGTTCATGGGGTAATACAATTCAGGCAGGAGCGCGGTATGTTGGGTTGTTTCTCGGTGGTGGATTGATGCTTACCTTACATCATTCTTTGGGGTGGAAGGCCTTGTGCATTGTTCTGTCTATCGTGGTATTTTTGTTCAGCCTTCCTGTATTGTTTCATAGGGAGATTTTACCGGTTTATCGTAAATACTCGAAACAAAAGGAACAGCCTGCCGGAGTCCGGGCTTTTTTGCGTAGAAGGGATGTCCTCTGGCTATTGCCTGTCCTCATTGCTCCGACGGCCTTTGCTTTTAGCAGCATCCAGATGCGCGCTCCGTTGTTTGTGGATCTCGGATTGAATTCTGTCACTTTGGGCAAAATCATGATGCATTACGCGGTCCCTTTGGGGATGGCGGGAACCGTTGCCACGGCGTGGTTTCTTAACCGTTTTGGGCCTCGCGCCTTTCTTCGATTGTTTTGTATCGGTACTATTCTGCTTGGGGTTTACGCTGTTCGTCTGTCTTTAGCCGGTGTTGTTACTCTTTGGGAAGCTGGTGTTATTTTATCTGTTGATAATATCCTTATGGGAGGCATCAATGTATGGGGCTTCACATTAATGATGCGTGTCAGCGTTGGACGCAATTCGGGCACCGGATTTGCTGTGCTGAGCAGTCTGTTTATTCTGGTTCCACTCGTTGCTGCACCATTGACGGGAAAATTAGGTGATATCAGCGGATTCCCTTTCCTTTATACGTTGTTGACCGGTCTTATGGTTGTTGGCTTTATCATCGCAGAGACTGCGCTTTGGCTGTCGCGGAAAGGGGGGCAACATGCCGCTTTTGCAAAGGTTGTTGGGAGTCCTTTGGAGGAAGTGTCAAGAAGGTAGATGGGGCGTTTTGATTTAGAATGAAAGGAGGAAGACGAGTGGGTGCTAGATCCCACTTGTCTTTCTCCTTTTTATTTCCCCATAAGCCTACGTTTCTTTGAATTGAAATGGAAGCGAGGTCGGTAAGCGTCGAATATTTTGTGTCTATGCGAGATTGAGCAAGTAAGTGTGGTCGAAAAGGACCAATGATGTTTTTTGCAAGCCGCTTGAGGCCGCCAAGGCTTCGACCTCCTCTGGGGCAAGTCGAGAGTGAAGAGGGGGGCCGAAATTGGTTTCTTCTTTTTTGCACTCGATAACGGCAACTTTCCCTTCGGGGCGTAGCACTCGTCGAAACTCATGGAACATGTTCGAAGCTCGATCGCGTACAGCACGGATATGAAGCACGGTGCTCAACAATATCAGGTCCACACTTCTGGAAGCTAAGGGGAGGTGCCCAGTGATATCGCAGACATGACCTCGTACGTTGGTTATACCTTCTCTTTTGGATGTCATAGCGAGTTTTTCTATTGAAAGTGGTGTGGTGTCCAAAGCGATGACTTGCCCTTTGTCTCCCACTTGCGGCGCTGCCAGCAGGGAATATTCTCCGGCCCCGCATCCTGCATCCAACAGGACCATGCCCTGATAAAGATTGAGTTGGTCGATCAATGTTTTCGGCTCATGGAGCCATAGGCTGGTCGGACCATATCCTTTGGCGTTTGCTTGTTCGCCGCGACAATGTGACTTGTGTACTTCAGACATAGTGTGTTTTCTCCTTAATATGGAATTTCTGGTCATCCAGAGTATTTGTTATGTTGTTGATGGAAAAAGGGAATTGATCATCCCGACAGTCCCTTCATACACTGTCTTCAAATCGTTCTTGTTGGGGCGGCCCGTTATGTCGCCGAGTCGTCCTGATGTATTCATTCCCCGCATTTTTTCAGGGACGAAAGCGCCGGGGATGCTCCATTCAGCGGCAACGGAGATACCTAGATGGTCGAACAACTGGCCCATGTATTTCAGAGCAGGAATAGCCTCTGCCTCACCTGTGTGTGGGCCTGCATATGTGCAGTAAACGCAGGCAAATTTGTTTGAGAGGCGTGGAGAGCCGGGGAGGATGAGCCCTTTTGTTCGAGCGTGGTCTAATTGCCGTTCGATCCACTTGAGCATTTTTTTGCTCGGTAGCCATGTGTAAATTCCTGAACCTATGAACGTGATGTCCGGTTCCAACAATGAGAGGACCTTTTCATTGTTGTGAATGTTGATCGAATCCACGGAACATCCTTTATCTGTGCAGGCGCGTTTGATCTCACGGCTTACCTTTTCAGTTTGTCCGTTGAGAGAAGAATATACGTTGAGTACATGGGGCATGATTTTTCCTCGATTTGTATGGTTGATAAGGGTGTCCTCAAAGCGGCGGTTGTTGTCCAAAATTATCTGCGGCCAACAACCGCCTGAGTTGGAGAGGAGGCTTGTTGCCTTATAAGTAGTAGATAAACGAGTCTGTTTTGATTAGATCGTTTTCGTTTTTGTTTCCGTCAAAAGTCAGGTTCAATGTCGGTGTTTTCTTTTTCCCGTTGGCGTGCCCCTGAAGAATATCGAGGGAAATTCCCGTGTTTTCGTACATGGAGGCGACGGAGATTACACCGTCTACTTGCGGGAGGTTGCCCATGGTTTTTACGCTTCGATAGCGGCCAAAGGCTCCTGCGTAATATCCGAGATTGTGGTTGGCCCTGATCATCAGAGCTTCCAGATCGGATTCAAAGTGACTTTGTTTGCCAAGGGCTTCGCTGATGACCCGGATGAGTCTTTGGAATTCTCGCAGCAGGCTTCGTCTATGTTGTGCTCTGGGATAGGGGCTGTGTTTTAGGGTATCTCGCATGAAGCCCCATATATACTCACTGAACGGAGCAAATACGACATGGTGTCCGTCGTCTTCCAACCTTTTGAATGTGTTGTTGTTCAAGGTGTCGTTAAAGAGGACTAACGGTTCGCCCAATGCGAAAATGCGTTTTTGGTATTTGAGCTTTTCAATCCAAATCTGGACATGATGGGCGATGGAGACCAGTGATTGTTGGTTGAGTTCATCGTCATGTGCCATGGTTTGAAGTGTTTCAATAAGATAGTCCCGATGCTCTCTGGGGGCGAGTCGGACCAGATCTCCAGCAAGGAGGCACAGGAACAGGGCTTGTGCTTGAGGTTTTCCCATATCCAACAGGTTTTCCATGAACGGTGCCAGGATATCGACCTTGTTAAAGCCGTTCTCATCAAGTTTCGTGCGTATGAAACGAGCATATTGACCATCGACTTCAGCCCCTTCATTTTGTGGGAGCATGACGGAAAGTTGATCTGGTGTTGTACTGTCGGGGGCGTTTAAAGTGTGTAACAAGTCGCCCAGTAAGGTAGACATGGAGAAGTACTCATTGGTCGTTGTATGCTGTCGGCCGAGATCAATAGAGGCCGCACAGGTTTCTTTGATCAGGGTTGCATCATATCCGCCTTTGCGCATGATTTCGCACATGAGGTTGGAATAGGGATACAGGTTTGGTAGTAATATTTTGCCTGTTGGGAGAGATAATTCCGAGTTAATGTCTACGGTTTTATCAAGCTTTTTCAGGTGCTCTTTGGGGAGGGATGCGTGCCGGTTGTTCCCTTTGTCCAAGCTGTTTACAAACGCTTCCACTCGAGTAATGACGCCGACGGAAGAAGAGTGCTCATCTACCTCGATAGTCAAATACGGTTTATTCCCCATGATTTCCTTAAAGTAGTGGGCGAGTACCGTATCCGGTCCGCAACCATGATGTGTCAGGAAGATCGCATGAAGGTTGTCCTGTTTGGCGATTAATCCAGCAGCCGCGAGAATGTGCTGTCCAAAAGGCCAGTACATGTTCGGATGCTGGTGGAAAATATCTACCTCTGGCAGATCATAAAAGGGTAGAGTTTGGTATCCCATTTGTGCAAGCGTATCCGCGATGCCAAGATTCAGAACTGGATCGGCCACGCCATATATTTTGGATATAAGTACAAAAGTTTTTTGGTCCTGTGGGATGTCTGCGAGGGCCTTTCCTTGCGCTTCAACTTTGGCTTCAAAAGCCTTGAAAGATTGCATGGCCGTTTGCAGGGCGTGCTGGACCTGTTCCTGATTTGCGCCGACCTCCCACCCCAGATCCATGAAGACCTTGTTCATGAATTCTTTCCCTTGGTTGAAGGCGATGGTCGGTGATAGTAGCTTGATGCCTTTATTTTTCAGATCCATAGCCTTGTTGATGACTTCAAAGGCCAGTTGCATGTATGCGCAACCATAGTTTTGTCGGGCTTTTGATCCAGGGTGGGAGACAGTGTGAAGGTTTGGGAAGAAAAGAAAGTCTACCCCTTTTTCGACCAACTCAGCAGCGTGTCCATTGATCAGTTTAACCGGGTAGCATGTTTCATCCAGAGAATATTCCTGTGCCTGACGGATGGTTTCTTCTGAGGTCGGTTCGGATAATAAGACGTTGCAGTCCAAGGCGCGGAAAAAGGGATAGAACAGTGGAAACATGCCGTATGTGAATAGTGCGCGTGGAATGCCCACAGTCTTTTTTGTGGGATTCATTGTAGTTTCATACCCTTCAAAAATAAATTCCTGTACCCTGCGGTTGAATTCAAGAGCTTTGGTTTGGCTTTGAGAAGGGACAGAGATTTCCTCTACTTTTGAACTTGGAGAAAATCCTTTGAATTTCGTTTCTGTTTTTTCTTCAGTCGCCAACGCTTCTCGGGCCAGAATAGCGGCTCCGTATGCTCCGGTGACACTGAAGAATGGCGGGACGATGATTTCTTTGCCTGTTACGGCACGGAAGGCATTCACGACGCCCTGATTGTGGGCCACTCCCCCTTGAAGGAATATTTTTTCCCCCACAGTCTTTTGGGATACAACACGATTCATGTAGTTTTTGATGATGGAATAGCAGAGTCCGGCTGAGAGATCTTCGGTGTTCGCGCCATGAGCAAGGTGGGCGGCAATACTGCTTTCCATGAAAACAGTGCAGCGTTCTCCCAAGCTGATTGGAGACTCGGCAGCCAAGGCACTGGGACCTATTTCATGCAACGGAATTCCGAGTTTTTTGGCTTGTTCTTCAATAAAAGATCCTGTGCCGGCAGCACATATCTTGTTCATTTGAAAGTCGGTGACAGCTCCATTTTTCAGGGAGATGAATTTAGAATCCTGCCCTCCGATTTCAAAGATGGTGTCCACATTCGGGTCAAGAGCTGTTGCCGCTCTGGCTTGTGCTGTGATTTCGTCACGAACAACATCTGCACCGACGAGACGGCCCGTCATATAACGGCCTGATCCTGTGGTGGCGACGCCCTCAACACGGATTTTGTTACCGAGTTCTTTTTTTAGTTCGGCCAGCCCTGTGCATACAGCGTGAATGGGATCGCCTGCGGTTCTCAAGTAGCGGAAGGCAACGATTGTGTTGGTTGCATCGGTGAGAACCAGATTGGTACTGGTGGATCCAACATCTATACCGAGCCAGCATGGGGTTTGGCCGCCTCCCGTCAGCTGATGGCATTGATGTTTGCCAAAGGAATCGTTTGTGCCGAACCCAGACAGCGGTTCAAGGTTCACGGTGTCCTGCATGTAAATATTGAAAGGTTCAGTCTGGTGCATTGACGCGGATATAGACAATAGGTCCACGGGGAGTTTTTCCTTGGCTGCAAGAATAGCTGCTCCGATAGCTCCGGCTACATTTGAGTGCTCATGGACGCGAAGTGTTTTCGCTGTCAGCCCGAGAACCGAACATATTGCGTCATTTATGGCGCTGTTCAAGGAAACGCCGCCTACAAACAATAGGGGAGGGGTTCGAGGAAGTCCTCGCATGACTGCATTGCGGTAGTTTTTGACCACTGCATGGGCTAATCCGGCCAGGATATCTGAAGCTGCAACTCCTTCCTGCTGGTGGTGGATGATATCTGTTTTGGCGAAGACACTGCACCGTCCAGCTATGCGCGGTATAAAGGTGGCTTGGGCAGCAAAAGCAGAATATTCTTCTATACTCAACCCAAGGCGGGAAACCTGTTCTTCAAGGAATGATCCTGTCCCTGATGAACAATTTGAGGTCATGGAGACTTTGACATCGGTTTTGTCTTCAGCGGTGAATCCGGTTATAAATTTGGCCGTCTGCCCCCCCATTTCGATAATGGAAGTGCAAGTGTTGTCTAATCGCAATGCCCCTTCAACCAGAGTGGCAACTTCGTTGACCTCAAGCATCACCCCAGAACCTGTGAAGATGGCGCTACCACTGCCTGTAACCGCACCATAGGTGATATGGGGTACTTCCGGTAATTGGATAAGCCGTTTGAGGAGTTGCCTTGTCTTTTGAGTTACATGCCCCTTGTGAAGTATGTATTCCGTATGAATGATTGTTCCTTTGCTATCCAATACCGCTGCCTTGATTGATGCGTACCCAATGTCGATTCCAAGACTATGCATAGAGGTCTCCTTGGCGGTAGATTTTCTGCCCAATATTCAAAGTGTCCACGGTTGGCTCATCTTCGAGATTGGCACTCATTCTCAATTTGTTGATGTGGCAAGAGCCGTTTTGTCTTCTTGCTGACCTCACAATGTCAGCACCATGCGGGCGTGTGTCACTCTTTAGCTGGAGGTCAAAAGGTTTTGCGTTTGTTTTGCCATAGAGTTTGTGGCCAATCATAAGGTACTCCTTCTATATTCTTGGGGTGTTGCTCTTTTGTTGTCATCTGATGCGTGAGTCTAAGAATATGAGCTAAAAAGGTTAATTAGCTTAACCATTGTGATAAAAAAATTATTTGAATCGTTTGAGTCGTTCGTCCACCATACCCTCAACTTTTTCAAGAACTTCGGAGGTAGTAGCTATTTGCTGTGTGGAAAAGCTTTCCGTCATATCTAGAAACATTTCAAGACGTTGTGTTGTCATGACTTGAATGAGCTGATGCGCTTTTTTGCCTTCAGGTGACAGGGATAGGTGGAACTCCTTGTCGCTGTGTTCTGAGATGTTTTTGCTAACAAGACCGCGTTTAACCAGCCTGTTTATCAATTGTGAGGCAGCACTCTTGGTAAAGTTGAAGTGCGTAGCCACATTGGTCACATTTATGCCTTCGTTTTGGCCTAAGAAGTCGACGGTTCTCACTTCACGAGGAGAGAGTGACATGGATTTATCCAGCATAAACGGTTGTTCGTCCATTTGCGTGTGCTTTTCGATGATCCGGCGCAACTGATTGTATATGTTCAGTTGGTTTTTTTCTTGATTGTTCATGTCCAAATAGTAAACAAGGTTAACTATCTTGGTCAACTGTTTTTATGTGATAAGATAGACTGTCTTAACTATTTAAAATTATGCAATTTTGATTGAGAAAATATCTTTGATAACACGGATAAAATTATATGAAAGGATTTATTGGGGTACTTGAGACGGGGCTTTCAATATTTATGCAGAAGAAAATGGGTAGTATGGACATGAGTGTTTGTAGAAAGCACAAGCCTCCATTTACAGAGGAGGCTTGTGCTTTCTTATCGTGTGATTTGAAAGTATAGTGCTGTTAACCGAGTTCTATACTGCGGTTGTAGGCCATGCGGATTGCATCCATGATATTTCCGCGCAGGGCAGTCCTTTCAAAGTGGGTTAAAGCGGCAATTGTGGTTCCGGCTGGAGCAATGGACATTTCTTTGAGCATGCTGACGTGTTCATTTGAGTGTTCTGCCATGAGGCTGGCTCCACTGAAGAGTTTCTTGACCATGCGGGTTGAGACGTCTCGATGCAACCCTAATTCCACTCCTGATTCAATCATTGTTTCGATAAGATAAAAAATAAAAGCCGGCCCTGATCCAATGAGTGCTGTAAACACGTCAAATTGATCCTCAGACAAAACATGCACGTCGCCTGAGTTTTGGAAAAGGGTTTGAATAAAAGTTTTTTGTGGTTCTGAAATAGTTTCATCATCCAGACAAATGGCGGTGACTCCTTCTTTAATCAAAACCGGAGTGTTCGGCATGACCCGGATGACAGGGCAAATGTTGTCAATGCAATTTTTTAGTGAATCCAACGTCAAGCCAGCAGCGATGGACACCACACATTTGTCTTTCGTTAAAGCTGGGATCATTTCAGACCATATCCCATGTGCCTGCTGTGGTTTGACTGCCAGGACAATGAAATCAGATTTTGTGGTCAACTCTTTAATGCTGTCGCATGGAATAAGGCCAGTCTCGTTTGCTAATTCTTCCAATTTCTTTCTGGTCCGGTTCAGACCGTACACTGTAAGATTCTCCACTCCAGAAAGTGTTCTGATAATGGCTCCTCCCATGTTGCCTGTCCCGATAAAACCGATATTCATTTAAAGCCTCCTTGTTTGTGTTTTTTTAATTAAGTATCGTTAGGCTTAGCCGCCTTGTTAGACGATAAAAAACAAATCTGAGAGTTTTTATCGCGGACACTGTCTGTCCTTTGAGTCTAATAAAATAATTATTAGCGATGTCATCGTGGCTCATTATGGTACGACGTACCAATCTATGTAGAAAAGTTTCATTTTTACGTCAAAGCATTGATGCCACATAGTGGTACTCTATCCCAATAAGTTGGTTTTGGGTGTAATAAAAGATAACATCATCCCCTATCAGTTGTGTGTGTAAAATTCTTTTTCTTCAGAAAATGAAGCTATTATTGATTTTTTGCAGATGTCTAAAAAAAATAAAACGCTTATTGACATGAATTTGTAGTTTTTTTAATCTTACCACCAAACGGTACACCGTACCGAAAAAGCGCTTTTCATCGGATGCTGTTATACCCAAAACGTTCCACCAGGGGTGTTGCTCCAATCAAAGAATTGATCAATATTGCGTCGCGGTAGCTGACTCAATGACGAGAAACAACCTGAGGACAAACCAGCGAGAGAGGCATTATGTCAGAGGCAGGGAAAATGGATGAACACAGAAAACTCAATCACTATACTTTTTGGCCCGGATTCATACTCTTGCTCGCCGGAATTACTTTAGGGTTATCCTATCAGGAAGGTCTTGCGGGAATTTTGAGCACCACAATGGAATGGATTCATATCAATTTTGGGTGGCTGGAAGTCTCATTGGCCATTATTATTGTGATGTTTACTGTAGGCATTGCTTTTTCTCCAATCGGCAATATTCGGTTTGGAGGTAAAGACGCCAAACCTGAGTTCTCTTTCTGGCAGTGGTTTGCTTTATCTCTTTGTGGGTGTATCGGGATCGGAATTCTCTTTTGGGCAATGGGTGAGCCGATTTTTCATATGATGCAACCGCCGTTGAGTTTGCACATCGAGCCTGGATCAAAAGATGCCGGCGTTTTTGCCATAGCCCAGACAACGTTGCATTGGACTATCGCGCAGTACTGTTTCTACACTATCTGCGGAGTCGCTATTGCCTTGGTCAGTTACAATCGTAATTACCCACTCTCAATAGCTGCTGGCATGTATGCACTTTTCCCCGTAAAAATGCGTCCGCTCTTGGCTTCAACCGTGCACGCGCTTTGTCTTTTTTCCCTTTGTTGTGCGATTGCAACCAGTATGGGCGCCGGGCTTATGCAGATCGGAAGCGGAACAGGTACTATCTTTGGATATACTCCAGGTCCTTTGACTTGGGCTGCTGCAGCAGGGATCATTATTCCCATTTATGTTTTATCGTCATATTCAGGTTTGAAGAAGGGCATGCGTATCCTTTCTACCGGAACGACGAGGGCTTTTTTTCTGCTGATGGCTGTCGTCCTTTTCGTGGGACCGACGTTATTTATCTTGGGAATGGGCGTTGAATCTTTTGGGTATTTTGCGAATAACTTTTTCCGCAATAGCACTTTGCTCAACACCATGCAGATAAGTGATAAATGGCCTATGCAATGGCTTGTTCCATATATGGAGATTTTCTTTATTTTTGCTCCATTATTGGGACATTTCCTGGCTCGTATGGCCAAGGGGAGAACGGTTCGTCAGTTTATTTTGGTTAATATCATTCCTCCGACCATCTTTTGTCATTTTTGGATCGCGACGTTTGGTGGAACCGCTGTGTATTTCCAATGGACCGGTTTGGTCGATGTTTGGGCAGGTATACAACAGCATGGGATGGAATCGATGGTGTACATCCTCCTTTCCCAATTCCCTTTCAGCAAGATTTTGATGGGATTGTTTGTTGTTACCATCGTCTTTTCATTTGCCACAATGACAGATTCACTGGTCGCAACTCTAGCAATTATATCGACCAAAGGTGTCCGTGCAAGTGAAGAGCCACCCAAGAAGTTGAAAATTATCTGGGGTGTCGTTACCGGATTGATCGCCTATGTCTTGTGTATATGTGGCGGAATTGAACCTGTCCGAGGGTTAATATCACTCGCCGCATTCCCCATGATGATATTTACCTTCGGCATGTGTATTTCTCTAGTAAAAGAAGGGATATATTTACTAGATAAGCCCAATTGGATGGACAACGATACGTAAAAGCGATAATTTCAAAGGCCTTTCAAATATGTGAAAGGCCTTTGAAATTGGATTTGAGCATGTTTAGCTAAAAGATCATGTTTTCCGAGGAAAGAATGCCACAAGCCGATAAATATTATATGATGCGCTCTTTGGAAAAAGCTCTTTTTGTCATAGAGACCATGGCGACCAGAAAAAATTGGAAGCTGAAGAGTCTCAATGAGGCTTGTTGTATTCCCAAAGGGACGTTGCAGCGCATTCTGCGTACTTTGGAAGATCTGGGATATGTCCGACAGGTCCAGCGGGGCGGAGCATATACCTTGACGTTGAAATTTCATAAATTGGGCAATCAGGTTTTTTCCTTAAGCAACATAGCATCTCTGGTGCAACCAGTTCTTCATAATTTGCGTGATGAGGTAAATGAAACAGTCAATTTGAGTATACTTTCTGGTGTAGACATGGTGGTTGTTCATCAAACAACATCCCGTCATGCTTTGCGAATGGACTCAATTGTAGGAACATCTTTTCCCGCCTATGCTTCCGCCTCGGGAAAGGTCTTTTTGGCGTTTTTGCCTGAAGATGCGTTGCGCGTTTTTATCAAGGAATTAAGGCGCAGTGATGCCGCTATGAATACCGATAAAATAAACGCGCTTTTCACACGACTTGAATCAGTGCGAGAGAAAGGCATTGGTTTGGATTTTGAAGAATTGTTTAAAGGGATACGTTGCGTGGCTGCCCCTATTTTTGATGATTTAGGAAAAATAGTCGCAACAATCAGCTGTTCTGTCCCCACAGTGCGCTTGGACAAATCCTTGTCGCGCAAACTCCTTCAGGAAATACCTATGGCCGCAGCCGATGCGTCAAAACTTTTTCAAGCACCTTATCATTCTTTTCATTTAGAGGTTGATGCGATTGCTGAACGTCTTGCGACAGCAGCGACTGCGTAAAAACCGTATTTATCGCTTGCTTTCGCTGTTTAATTCTTTTTTTGTTTTATCCCCCCCTATGAATATTTTTTTGTCGTTTTAGGAAAATCTCAATAAGGTTTTCACCGCTGCGCACTGTGTAAATCCTTTTTTGATTTGTTGGCTCGACTTTTGGGCGCCTCGATGTGTGTTCCTACAGGGTATGAGGCTCTTCTCATGAGTGGTGGCCGAATTTGTTGCATAAAGAATTGTGAATGACGTATATTTCTCAAAAAGAGGGATGGCGTTTCGTTGTATGATCGTCTATTTTGCTGAAGTCTTAAAGAGTAAAAGTCAAAAGTGACTGCCGGATTGACGCTGTCGCTTGTTAAATTTGTAAGTCCGCCCGTAGGCAAGGCTGAGAAGCTGTGAGTGGAGAAAGTATGGCAAAAGACGCGTATTATACGATCGGATCTGTGGTGAAGGTGTTTTCTGTCATAGAACAGATGACGAAGCGGCATAAGTGGGAACTGGCAGAGTTGAGTAAAGCGGTTGGTCTTCCCAAAACAACAGTTCACCGTTTTTTATTGACCCTGCAGGATCTCGGGTATGTCTCGCAAGGTGAGGAAGAAAGTGCATATGCCTTGACATTCAAGCTTTTCCAAATGGGAAGTTTAGTCACAGAGCACACGAGTATTCAGGAGGCCGCACGGCCATATTGCAAGCGACTGCTTGAGGTACTTGGTGAGACAATTAATCTTTGTGCTCCTTCCGGGACTGAAATGGTTGTTGTTGACAGACAAGTGACAACGCAGGTGTTGCGTCAGGATTCGATTGTTGGTCGTTCATTTCCAATTTATCAATCGGCTTCTGGAAAAGTGTGCCTTGCTTTTATGGATGCTGCGAAATCTGGCTCTTTATTGGAAGCTGTCCGAAGAGAATCAGATGGGAAGATCGGGCCAGCTGAAATGGCAGATTTTATTAAGGAAATCGAAATCGTACGAGAAAATGTCATTTCATATGACAATGAAGAAATATACCATGGCGTTTGTTGCGCCGCAGTGCCTGTGTTTGATTACAACGATGAGTTGGTCGCGACCATAGGTGTTTCTGTTCCCAGCGTGAGATTTTCTCCAGGTGTTCGTGAAACGGCTAGCCTTGAACTTTTCAAGGCCGCAGAACAGCTGTCGATTCGGTTGGGTGCAAGCAGTTATCCCCCTGCCGAACGAACATGATCGTGCTTGAAGTCTGAGCGCGAATAATTTTTATGGCAAACTGTTCGTATATGTTTGAAATTTGAAGGCAGCGGTCTTGAAAGACCGCTGCCTTTCTTTTTTTTACATAAAAGGAATGCTTCATTGGTAACCTTTTTTGGGAGAATGAGGTGTGTTGTGCGTATTGAGGGACACTCGAGAAATGAGTGTGCGGCCATCTGCACAGTCTTGGAAAGTTGATTTGAGATTTTGTTTTTTAAGTTACTGTAAAAACTGGTTTTAATTATTTTTTTATGAAGTGGTACGCTTCTTGTTCTATGTTTGAAGACATTTGTCCATGGACATTGAATTCAGACACTCAGGAACAAGAGAATGAAAAACACAGTACGACTTCTGGCCATCGCGTTGGCGATCCTTTTTGCCATACCTACAGTAGGTTTGGCCGCCAATGATCCGCATGGGTTGTCCCCGGCAGCGGATATGACTTTTTTGCCGCATCTGGCAGGCTTGCGAAACAAGGTTTACAAGAACCAGTACGGACAGAAAAAGCATTTGTCCGAAGCCATTATCATGCGCGGCAGCGAAATCAAGGATGGCAAAGCCACAGTTCAACCCGGCGGGTTGTTCTACCTTTCCGAAACATCCCACGATGCTCGACCTTTCATGCGCGATCCATTTCTTGTGTTGGGCGAACACGCGTATCTTGTAGACCTTAATTCTACCAAGCGAGTCTTTAAGGATTTCGCTCTCAAGAAGGGTGACCGGAAACCGCTGGGTGACACCGGGTACCGCCTCTGGTTCGATTATTCCACGGACCACTATGAAAAGCCGTATGCCGAACTGGCTGTGATGTCTCCGTCTGGTGGATGGCCGCTTGAATTTCCTATTTCAACCGTGTTTCCCAAGCGTGAAGAGGTCCGTCAGCTTTCTCTCAAGGAAGGATTGAATTCCCAGTTGGAGAATTTCTATCTGGACAACACCTATTATTTCGGTGCCAGCAAGTATGTGGCCAGCAAGATCGATTTTGACGATGCCGTGTTTGAGTCCATTGAATTTCCAGAAATCACGGATGCGACTTTTTCCATGCAGCGTCCAATAATTCTGGAAGTACGCCAGGAAGACTATCGTTTCTATGGTGACAAGCGCATCTATGCTTACCGCCAGCCTGATGGTTTTATGGTGAAGGTCACCAACTTTACTGGAAGCGAAGTGCTGGCCGAGAAATTGGTCAAGCCGACATCTGCGCAGGAGTACAAGTCACGGATGGGGGAAAAGGACAAGTACAACCTGACGATTCCCGAGTTGGATATGCGTGTTGAGATTGTCATGGATCCGAGTTTCCTCAAGGATTCTGATTTTGTTCCTTGGGCCACCAGCAAGTCCCATGGATATTCAACCGGTCATTTTTCCTTTGTTGTCTATCGCGACCTCGTCACCGTGAAAAACGGTCAGGACTGGCCCTTGGATTCTCGGTATTCTGTTGTGCTTGAGCCGAACCTCAAGACAGGAATGTTGCAGCGTCTCCTTATTGAGAACAATGACGTGTTGGTTTTCGACAATGAGAATGACAGTTTTGACGGGCCTGTGAAATATTCCGAAATTTGGAATCGTCCCGCGTTTAAAGTGGTTGCCAACAAATTTGAAGGCGACGTGGTTCGTAATTTGTACGTTCGCGATTATTATATGATGCGGACGGATAATATGGTTATGTGGGCCGACGAAGGTAGGACAAATCTTGATTTCTTTCTCGGTTCTTCACCGGTTCTTGAGCCGATGATCGAAGGCAGTTTCCTTACACGTCTTGCCGATTCTTCATACGGCACAGTGGTTGAGGAATCTCGTTTTACTTCCTATCCCAAGATTGTCCCCAATTCATCTTTTTACGAGCCGGATCACACCGCGCCTTTTGTGCCTCGTCTCAAAGGATTGATGCGCAAAACTTCGCGTAATCGTAAACGGGAAAAACTGTTGTCCGCCGAGGCCATCGTTATTCGCGGTAGTTATGTCGATTACAAAAATAATCGTATCGTCATTCCGCCTGCCGGCCTCTGCTACACCTCCCGCAATGCGCGAAATATCCGCACGCTGGCAGGCGAGTCCTTCTTCATGCTTGGCAAACGTGCTTATTTGGCAACATTCACTTCTGGTACGTTTGTTCGCAAAAACTTGGATTTGGATTTCTGGAAAAATCAGCCCATGGGCGATGGCAACTTGATGTACTGGCAGGATGAGATGCTTGGCGTGCGCAACAAGGCACTCCGGTATACCGGCCACACGTATCTGGATGACCGTCCGGTGGCTTCTCTTTCTCTCATGAAATATTCCGGCAACCGCTGGGGCGCACATTTCTATCTTGCGCAAGGCTTCAATGAAGATGAAAAGGCGGGCAATCGCTACTACATGCCCGAAGTCTTCTCGGAAGGGGCAACCTATATTGTGCCGGAGTACATTGGTTCCAATTACGTGAAGATCAAGGAATTCGGCACGCCGTCGATTCAGGCCATCAGCTACACCTTCAACAAGCCCAAGGGGCACTCTCTGGCTATCGGGGAAACCGCAAAGCTTGGTGAGTTTACATTGCAGCTGAATGGTTTTGATGCCGCAGCCGGAACCGTGGAACTGACCCTGTTGGATGCCAACGGTAATCATGTTGATTCCAAGACCCTCGGTCCGCTGGACGCTGCAGCCAAAGAGCTGCTGCCCCAGCATCAGGATGTCGCCCAGACCATGCAGTTCAAGTATGGTTCAGTGATGGCTGAACTGGATGTGAAAAAGCCCTTCAAGGACGGCAAGGTCAATCTCTACTTCTTCACCGACATTCAGGAATTGGAGCGAGATACACCGTTTGAGCATGATCCGCGTTTCATGGTTCGCCCTGACGTTTGTGGTCACTGCTATCAGCTCAACGAAGTCCTTTTGGACAACCCTGAGACTATCATTCTGGACAAGGAACATCCTGTCTACGAAGGCCCTCGTGATGAGAGCGGCAAGCCGTTGTTCACGATCGTGGTGGATAGCTTTGATGGTGAAATGGTCCACGCATGGCACATTGAGACCGAGTACAGGAAAAAGCATTATTCCACCGAGAATCTTGCCTTCCGCCCAAGGAATAACGTCGACGTGCTGGTGGGGGTTAACGGGACTATCGAAGGTTTCCTGCGCCTCTCCATGCTGCCTCGTCTCGCTTTCAAGGATTACTGGCGTATCGGACAGCACGCTCCGCATGAAAAGTTGAGTGGTTCGGTGAATACAGGCGGTTCCGCCCATATCCGTCGATAGCGGACATCCAAAAGAAATAATGAGGAATATAATGAATACTTCGAGTGCAACATTGAATTACGACTTGAACAGGAAATCCTGGTTCAGTTCGCTTTACAGCCTCAAGGAAGTGTTGCCCGGTTTGCTGGCAATGTTCTTTGTCGCCATCTTCAGCAATAATCTGGCGGGCGTGCCGAACCCGTTTACGCTCCAGAACCTGTTTGCATGGCTCGACGGAGTCATCGGTCCGCTGAATCATCAGTCATTCTTTCAGATATTGAACTCTAACTTTGTCTGGAATCCGCTGCTGCTCGGTTTGCTTATTGGGAACATCTTCGGTGTGCCGGATAGCTGGAAGCGTGGACTGTCCTACATTCATATGTTGATGCCGTTGGGTATCATCATGCTGGCCCCGCATTTCATGATCGGTCATGCTTTCAAGATAGGCCTGATCCCCATCTTGATTTGCACCGGCTCCTTGTTTGTCACAGCCTCTGTGACATTGGGGGTCTCCCGACTGCTCAAGTTGGACGACCGGCATGGCTCTATCATCGCGGGTGGCCTGTCTACAGGTGATCCTCATGTCTGCGCCATCCTCATGCCGCTGATCAAAGCCAAGGGCGGTCAGGTCGTCAACGCCTTTGTCTGTGTCATTGTCTTTGGCCTAATTGCCATGCAGCTTCTGCCAGTTTTGGGTGATCTGGTCGGTATTCCGGCCAAGTATTTTGGGCTGGCATCCGTTGTCGGTGTCGGTAACGGCACACAAGGCCTTTATGCCGCCTTTGGCAACAGTTACGAGGCTGGGCGTTGGGCAAGCTGGTTTGATGTTGGTCGCCATGTGATTATGCCCGCCGGCTTCCTGTACGTCTTTATCGTCATGTTCATTCGCAAATTGCGGAACAGGAATAATGAGGAAGTCCGTGCCACCCGTGGCATCAAGACTTTCCCGTTGTGGCTTGGCGTGTTCATTTTCTTCTGGGTGCTGGCCTGCCTGCATGTCTTTAAGGAGCCTGCACATCATGCCATTTTTGAAATGGTCAAGTGGGATTTCTCGCTGGCAGCGGGTGCTCTTGGGCTTTCCCTTTCCTTCCGTGACATAGGTGAGCATGGCTTCAAAGGATTTTTGGTCACCTGTATTGCCGGATTCATTCGTATCGCGCTGTTGTTGGCAGTGATCCTGCTTTGCGTCAAAACCGGCCTGCTTCCGGCCTAAGGAGTCTGACAATGAAAAGACATATGCACACCACTGATGAAACCGGGTTCAATTACATGGACAATAAAGGACAGGAAGAACAGGACCGGGATAGCCTTGGCGTGATCTTTGCCTTGGCAATTATGGCCATTATCACCATCAGCCAATACATGGGTATGCTCTAGGAGGGCTTCACAATGCATGGCATCTACTACGTCATTCTGCCATTGGTCGCTGTTTTGTTGGTCCTTATGTCTTCCGCAGCCTTGTATATGGGCGCGTTTAAGGCTCATAGGGGCACCACATCATTCGCAAAAAAAGTGTTTTCCGGAATAGCCAGCGGAACTGTTTCCTGTCTGGTCTGGTCCGTTTTGTACAGCCATCACTATCTCGGCTGGTAATCTTTAGGAGTATGAAAATGAAAAATATCATCATCGCATTGATCCTTATGTTGACCATTGCCATAGCCTCTGTTCCCGCTTTTGCCGGTGACAATGATGGCAAGCTTAATCTTAATACCGCAACCGTGGAGCAGTTGCTTGCCATCGACGGCATTGATCAGCCCATGGCCGAGGCAATTATCGAGTTGCGTACTGAAAATGAAGAGTTCGTGGATATGGATGAATTGCTTGATGTGGACGGCATTGATTCCACCTTATTGCGTAAACTGAGCAAGTTCTTGTTTTTGGAACCTGCATCATCTTGTAACTGTTAGGGATATATCATGAATCGCCTTGTGCTCAGCATCGTTGCCATTTTCTTTGTCTTGTCGTTGGTTTCGGCTGCCAATGCCGAACTTTTTGGCGATTACGTGGGGTACACAGCGTGTGCGGACTGCCACGCTGAGATCGTGGAGGGGTGGAAGACGACCCCGCATGCGCACGCTTTCGAGACCCTCAAGGAGCAGGGCGAGGAAAAGCAACAGGTGCAAGGATGTGTCCAATGTCACGTGGTGGCAATGGATGCGGACGGCGGCTTCATTGACATGGAACTGACCCCTGAACTCAAGGATGTTCAGTGTGAATCCTGCCATGGTCCGGGGTTGGCTCATACCGAGTCCGAGGACCCCAAGGATATTATCGGGAAGCCCGGTGAGGATAATTGCCGCACCTGTCATACCGAAGGGCAGGATAAGAATTTTGACTACAGTTTGAAATCCCGGTTCGTTCACGGGAAAAAGTAAGGACTCACTATGTTCAAGAAAATTCAGCTTATGGCTCTGGTGCTTGGTTTGCTGTTTGCCTCTTCGGCAATGGCGGCCCAGCCCGTTTCCATCAGTGATATGAAGGTTGATTTCGGTTCCATGATCGAAGGGCCTGTTGCCAGCAAAACGGTGATGCTCACCAATGTCAGCAAGGAGGTTGTCACGATTAAGAACGTGACGACGTCGTGAAGTTGCACCACAACTGCTCTGGGACAGAGCAGCATCAACCCTGGCGAATCTGTTGGAATGGTCATCAGCTATAACACGTTCAAGTATCCGGGGAAATTCGATAAGACCGTGACGGTCAGCACAGGCGAAAGTAAAGCGAACCAGCAGATAATTCATATCGTTGGTTATGTTGAGCCGATCCCCATGGGGGTTATGGAAGTAACCCCACGCAAGACCTCAGTAGATGGTTTGAGCAACGGTAAGGCGACTCCTGCTAAAATCATGATCAAGAATGCTGGAGACGCGCCCATGATTGTGACGGCAATCAAGTCGCGCAAGTTTAAAACAACGTACTGGCAGGGCTCTCTGAAACTCGAAGCCGGGCAGACCGCACCCGTCGAGTTCTTAGTCACACCGAATAAGTCCGGTCGGTTCATGGATATCATCATGGTCTATTCCGATGCCAGAAATGACATAGGCAAAGGGTATAAGGCCGTGTTGATTGGTCAGGCAAAGTAGTCACCATAACCAGATGAATAATATTGATTCATCATACCTCCTCCCTGAGATTTCCCCTGGTATGGACATGCCGGGGGAAGTCCCTGTCTTCGGGAAACGGGCGTTGTACGGGCTGGTGCATAGTGGTTCTTTGCGTTATGGAACCGGCATGCGCCGCTTTGTTTACCTCAGCCTAATCCTTATGGCGTTTGTTCTGTTTTTTTCAGCTGGCAATGCATGGTGTCGTGAGACTTGCAAAGTTGGTATTCGGGCTATATCTCCACCATTTTCATTTCTTGCCATGCAGGATGGTGAACAAGGGGTTCGTGGTTATTCCATCGATGAATGGGTTTTGCTTGGTGAACTGCTTGATGCGGATATCGAATTTGTTCTTGTAGATAGTCTGGTTGATTACCCTCGCATGTATGCAGACGGGCAACTTGACCTCATGGCACACGGATCACGCCCGTCTTCCCGTTCTTCATTTGTTTTTATTCCGCTTGGATACAGCCTGCGTAATCACCTTTTCGTCAACACGAAGAGTCCAGTGGTTAATAATTTAAATAAACTCGTTGGCAAGCGTGTGGTGGCTATTACCGGGGCTCCCTATAGCCCGGAAGTCGAGTTCGGCAATGATGTGATTAAAGTGACCTCTCCGCTTGAAGCCTTGAGTATGCTTGATCAGGGTGTTGTTGAAATTTTTGTGGCGCCGTCCGAGAGGGTGGCGGATTACCTGATTGATCAGAATGGTTTTTCGAATATCGAGAAAAAAGGGAAGGTTTTGGGCGAAGTGCCTCTTGGGCTGTCTGTTTCACGCCACGACAGGCAGTTTGCTGCTGACCTGATGTCTGCCGTGCGGCACTTGCGGGAAACCGGACATTTGGCTCAGTTGCGAGATAAATGGTTTGGTGAGCATTCGCGAAGGGACGGCCTTGCTTATTATGCCAAACATATTGCCATCGCTGTGGCGATAGTCGGTTTGATTTTTATAGGTATTGTTTTGTGGAATGTCTCGCTCAAACGTCGAGTGGACAAGGCCGCCAGCGATTTGCGCCGGACAGAACAACGGTATCGTGATTTAATCGAATCTTCTCCTGATGTAATTTTTTTGGTTAATGAAGCTGGTGATATTTTACACGCCAATGAGCGTGCTCAATCATTCCTTTTGTTTCCAGATCAGGATGACGTTGTAAATCTTGGTCAGATTATGGTTCCTGATGATGTTGATGAAATAGCGGTGTTCTTGACCAAGGTTTTTAATGACGGGTGCGACAAGCACGAATTCAGCATGCAAAGTGTGTCGGGCAATCCAATGGAAGTGGAGATTGCTGGTCGCGTTATTCAAGGGCCGCTGCATACGGAACTCCTTGCCTGTCTTTTTGCGCGGAATGTGACAGAACGCAATCGTATGGAAGAGGAACTTATTCAGTCTGAGCGGCTTGGAATTATAGGAAAAATGGCGGCAAGCGTGGCGCATGAAGTCAATAACCCTTTGGGTATTATTCAGGCTAATGCCGAGGACCTGCTGTATGAAGCTGATGTGGATGATGGCGTGAAAGAAGGGCTGTCCGCTATTCAACGGAACGCTATCCGTGCCGGCGAGATAACCAAGGGACTGCTTGAAGCAGCCTCTCCCCAACCCATTTCTTTAAAAAGAATAGATGTAGGCGATATGATTCATGAGTCGCTTTCCCTGCTTGGTCCCAAAGTGAAAAAGAGCAGAATTGAAGTTCGCGTAGAGGACGGCCCTCTCTTTATTCGAGGCGATAGCCGTGTTTTACAACAGGTCATTGTGAATTTGTTGTTCAATTCATTAGCGAGCATGGACGGGACTGGTTCTATCGAGATTCTGGTTTGGCGGCAGGGAGAGAACGATCTTCAAACTGTGCGACTGGAGGTCAAGGACGAGGGAAAGGGTATTCCTCGCGAGAATTTGCCACGTATTTTTGAACCGTTTTTTACATCTCGCAAGGGTGGGTTCGGTCTGGGCCTGTTCATTACCCGTCGTATGATTGAGCGCCATGATGGTTTGATTTTCGCTGAGTCGGAAGTTGGGGAAGGTACTCGTATGATTTTGGAATTTCCCGCATATGGACACAAGGAAGACATCAATGCTGCATAAAATATTACTCGTGGATGATGAACAGGAATTGCTTTCCATTTTGAAACGGTCTTTGAGTCGTCAAGGATACACTGTCCACACAGCAACGTCCGGCGAGGAGGCGTGGAAAGCGCTTTCTGAAACCATGTACGATCTGATTGTCAGTGATCTTGCCATGGAGCCTATGGGTGGACTTGAGTTGCTCAAGCAGGTGCGGACCATTGATAGTATTTTGCCCTTTATCATTATGACCGGGGCGGGGTCCATTGAGACTGCGGTCGATGCTATCAAGCTCGGTGCTTATCATTATATTACCAAGCCGTTTAAGACTCAGGAGTTGGCTTTACTCGCCCGCCGGGCCATCGAACACGGTGAGTTGCATCGCAAGCTGGAATCTTTCAATGCCCAGGAAGAAGACGATCAGACAGGTGCCATGGTCGTTGGTAACAACGCGGTTATCCAGCAGATGATGAACACTGTGGATAAGGTGTCCGGTTCAGATGCCCCTATACTCATTCAGGGCGAGACCGGAACTGGCAAGTCCATGTTTGCCAAGCGGATTCATTTGGCAAGTTCGCGTGCAGATAAACCTTTTTTTACCATTGATTGTGGTGCGCTCACTGAAAACCTGTTGGAAAGTGAGTTGTTTGGTCATGTCAAGGGAGCCTTCACCGGGGCCACACGTGCAAAACGTGGCCTGCTTGAAGAAGCGCAGGGTGGAACGATCTTTCTGGATGAAATAGGTGAATTGTCACCATCGACGCAGGTGAAACTCCTTCGGGCAATTCAGGAACTGGAGATTAAGCCCGTGGGTGGCAACACTCCTATTAATATCGACGTTCGTTTTCTTTCTGCCACGAGCAGGAATTTGGACGAAGGAGTAGAAACGGGAGATTTTCGTAAGGACCTTTTCTATCGGTTGGCGGTAATTCCGTTACGGTTGCCTCCTTTGCGTGAGCGGCAGGATGATCTTCTGTTGTTTGTCGATCACTTTGTGCGCAAGTTTAACACTCGGTACAACAAGGATGTTACCGAGCTGTCTCCGAGTGCAATGCAAATGCTTATGGATTCGCCGTGGAAGGGGAATATCCGCGAACTGGAAAATGTCATTGAGCGCGCAGTGCTGCTTTCAGACGATAACATTATCACGCTTGATTCCTTGTGTACCACTGCGAGATCTTGTGCTCAAAACAAGTACGAAAATCCCAGTCAGGCAGTTGAGTTAAAAAGTGCCGTTGAAAAGGCTGAAATTTCCGCTATTCGGCAGGCTCTTGCCGTTGCAGAAGGTAATCGTTCCAAGGCTGCCAAGATCCTCGGCATTGGTCGGCGGACGCTCTACGATAAAATCGATACCTATAATCTTTGATATTTTTCAACCTGTGCGGTGCTCTATACAGTGTGCGGTAAAACCGCGCGACATTTTGCACAAGTGATCTTTTGCGGTGCTGTAATATCTTGTAATATTGTGAATTTTTTCATTTTATATGCTGGCATGATTGTTGGATTAGAAGCGCATCTATTGTAACAAATATTTGAGGAGGACAAATGCGCAAGCAATCCTATTTTTACACATTTGCACTGGCCGCTATGCTGGCGGTTGTGCTCACTGTACCGGCACAGGCTTATGAGGCTGCTACAGGACCCACTGGCGTCTTGAAATATGATGCTGACAAGGTTTTTGATGGGTATACTCTTTTTTCACCTATGATCGGTAATAAGACAACTTATCTCATCGATATGGAAGGAAATATTGTTCATACTTGGGACTGTGAGTATGCTCCTGGTCTGTATGCCGAATTGTTGCCCAACGGCAACCTTCTTCGTGGTGGACGGATAGATCAGAAAAAACAGTTGGAAGCCAAGACTGGCAAGAAACTGGGCAAAAAAGATTTGAAGAAATATGTCGCCATTGGCGGTACGTGCGGCATCGTTCAGGAAATCGACTGGGATGGCAATGTCGTGTGGGAATACGAAATGGCCAAGGCATACAAGGAAATGCATCATCATGCCTTTCATCGTATGCCTAACGGCAATACTTTGATTCTTGGTTGGGAATATATGACCAAGGAAGAGGCCATCAAGAAAGGACGAGATCCCAAAACCATTCCTTCCAAGCCTGTGGTTCATCAAGGAGCAGCTCATGAAGGCTTTTGGAATGACTTCGTGCGTGAGGTTGATTCCAAAGGCAAGACTGTTTGGGAATGGCACGTTACTGACCATTTGGGCAAAGGGCCAAAAAAATTGGATTTTAACTACGTCCTTCCGAAACCGGTTGGTGATATCTATGCCTCTTTTGACTGGTCTCATTTCAACTCGGTCGATTACATTCCCAATACCGATACCATCGTGTTGAATTCTCGTAATCTGTCCGAATTCTACTTCATCAATCATAAGACCGGTGAAATTGAATACCGCTGGGGCAACGATACGGCTTGGAACCCCAAAGCTCAAAAGCCGGGTTGGTACAACAATGGCGATCAGAAAATTTGGGGTCAGCATTGCGCGGTTCCATTAGAAAACGGTAATGTCCTGATGTTCGATAACGGCTCCGAGGCTCCCGAGAAGCGTCATTCCCGTGCCGTGGAAATGAATCCCAAGACCGGTAAGATTGTTTGGGAATTCGCCACTAATCACACTAACAGTTTCTCCTCCCACCGTCAGGGCGGTGTACAGCGTTTGCCCAACGGCAATACTCTGATTTGTTCCACTCATGGTGGACACGTCATGGAGGTGACCAAGGACAAGAAAATCGTGTGGGAATTCGTCAATCCGTTTGTGTTTGGCAAGCCCAAGTGTGTGTTGGGTGACGAGGATGCCATCCCGAGCACCTCTTCCCATGACGACAGCATGTGGGGCATGATCCATCGTGCGTTTCGTTACGGCCCGGACTACCCTGGTCTGAAAGGGAGAGATCTTACTCCACAAGAATACGTTTGTGGCGATGACTGTCCGCGTTTCTTCCGTGACTTTAAAAAGGGTGCAACCTTGGGCGGCGATACTGACGAATACGCTGATGAGGAAGACGACAGCATGGAAGAAGATGGCCCCGCCATGCATGCATACTAGGTCCTTACGATATTATATGAATTCAAACAGGACGGCCCTTCGGGGTCGTCTTTTTTTATGGACTCCTGTGCGGACGTTAACACAGTCGTCTGGGATGGTGTGCGGAACTTGGCATGAAGGTATTTTTAATTGACTTTAAGTCTTCGAATATATTGAATAATTAAAAACAAAATAATGGCACGAAAGTTGGAATGTAGGTGTATCTATTCTAACAATCATTTTGAGGAGGACGAATGCGCAAGCAATCCAATTTTTACACATTTGCACTGGCCGCGCTGTTGGCAGTTGTGTTGGCTGTGCCAGCACAGGCTTATGAAGCATTGACCGGACCGACCGGGGTTTTGAAATACAACAAGAGCAAAGCTTTTGATGGGTATACATTGTTCGATCCGGGTATGGGAAAGGCAACTTATTTGATCGATATGGAAGGTAATGTTGTACATACATGGAAACATGCTCATAAACCCGGTGCCCATTCTCAACTGCTTCCCAATGGGCATTTGCTTCGAGCTAGCCACTTGGATAAGCCCGCCACCGTCGGGTTTGGTGGTGAGGGTGGACTTTTGGAAGAGTTTGACTGGGATGGCAAACTCGTATGGAAGTATAAGAATTTTAGTGACACTTCTCTTCAGCATCATTCTTTTCGCAGGCTTCCAAATGGCAATACACTTGTATTGTGTTGGGAAAGAAAAACAAACGAAGAAGCCATTGCAAAGGGTCGTGATCCCAAAGTCATGCCCAAGGGTGGCTTGAAACTGTGGGGAATGCAATTTAAGTATACTTGGGCTGATTATGTCCAAGAGGTTGATAAGAATGGCAAGGTTGTTTGGGAATGGCATGTCTGGGATCACATTGGAACCGGACCAGATAAAATCGATATCAATTGGTATCTCCGAGGTGACCGTAACATCGTCGAATTAATGGACGTCGTTGATTGGACGCATTGCAACTCTGTTGATGTATCTCCAGACGGTAAAAAAATCGTCCTGAATTCTCGTAACTTTGGTGAATTTTACGTAATTGATCGTAAGACTGGAAAAATCGAATACCGATGGGGTAATCCGAGTACACATGATGCCGGAAAGGCCCCTGCCTTTATCGATAATGGCGATCAGCAATTGTTTGGTAATCACCATGTTACTTGGCTGAAAAATGGAAATTTCCTGATTTTTGATAACGGTTGGTATCGTCCCGAAGGGAACCGTTCTCGTGCAGTGGAAATGAATCCTAAGACAGGCAAAGTCGTATGGGAATATGCGAGTAAGCTGACTAATAGTTTCTATTCGATGTACCAAGGTGGTGCTCAGCGTCTGGAGAATGGTAATACATTCATTACTTCGACCGGCCAAGGACATCTGATAGAGGTGACTGGTGGCAAGAATCCCAAGGTCGTTTGGGAGTTTGTGAACCCCATATTCGGTGATGAGGCGCAGTGCGTTTTTGATGAAGGGAAAAAGTATGCGGCCAAGAAGGGTATGACCCCGTACGACATTGCAAACAATTATATCCATCGTGCCTACCGTTATGGAAAGGATTATCCCGCCTTTAAGGGTAAAGACATGACTCCGCAGGGATATGTTTGTGGTGATGACTGCCCGCGTTTCTACAAAGTCTATAAGCGTGGTGCAACTCTTGATGGTGGAATAAGCGATGGATTTGCCGAAGAGGCCGATGACACAGAAGAAGAGGATGGCCCTGCCATGCACGCCTACTAGGCCTGTTTAACCATAGATCATAACAGGCCCCCTGCACATCCGTGTGCAGGGGGCCTTCCCTTTGAAATTCAGGGTGTGCGTCGGTCCGTACACTATTCGGGCGAGTGTGCATGATGACGCACTTAAAAGATGTTGCTTTGTGGTCTATCTATCTAAAATACTGTGAGTATTCTTTTCGGCACGGTCTGTGCTTTATGTGAAGTGAAATTGCATAATCTTATCCGTGGCAGTTAATGCCTTGGAAGTGAACTTTAAGGAGAGGACATGAAAAGACGTCAGTTTTTGACCGGGTGCGCAGCCCTTGCCGCCACCGCGTTGGTCAATCCCATGGAGGCCATGAGCTTTCCCACCGTATTTCCTCATGGAACGACCATTTATAAGCCTTCGAAGTGCTGGAACGGTTTTACCGTGTTCGGTACCGAAGTCGAATCCGAAGGCACCGTGCTCATCGACATGAATGGTAACGTGGTAAAGCAATGGAAGGACATTTGTCAGGCCGAGCATCCGCCCAAATTGTTGAAGGGTGGTTATCTGGCTGGTGCCAAGCGTCCTTCGCCTGAGAAAAAGGGCCGGGCCTGGGGCGACGAGTCTTCGACTGACCTCGTGGTTGTGGATTGGAATGAAAAGGTCGTTCGCAAGATTCCCCGTGCTGGTATGCACCATGATTACCAGTTCGAAGGCAACCCGGTCGGCTACCATGCTCCCGGCATGCCTGTAGACAACCGCAAGGGCAAGATGTTGATTCTGTCTCACAAGTTCGTACACAACGATAAGATCACCAAAAAAGAGTTGTACGATGATTATATCGTGGAAGTGGACAAGAACGGCAAGATTATATGGGAATGGCTCGCTTCCGATCATTTTGATGAGATGAATTTCCCCCCGGAATTCAAGAAGACTCTGCGCAAGTACCCCACTTTCTCCATGACTCGTACTCCGGGCAAGAAGGGTGGCGACTGGATTCATGTCAACGCGGCTTCTTATCTCGGCCCCAACAAGTGGTACGATGAAGATCCGAAGACATATTCCATGTTCAACCCGGATAATATCATTATTTCCAACCGGCAGACCAACACGTCCTGCATCATCGACAAGAAGACGGGCAAGCTCGTTTGGCAGATTGGTCCCTATTACTACAAGGATTCCGTCTGGGAATTTAACGGCAAGAAGTACAAGAAGGCTTATAAAAAGCTTGGTCAGATCATTGGTCAGCACCACACCCATATGATTCCCAAGGGATTGCCGGGTGAAGGCAATATCATGGTTTACGACAATGGCGGTTATGCTGGTTATGGCCCGCGCAACCCCGGTGCACCTTATGGCTGGTCAAATGCTCGTCGTGATTATTCCCGCGTTATCGAGTTCGATCCTCGTACTCTGAAAATCGTGTGGGAACATTCCGCCAAGCAGATGGGTATGCGTAACAAGTACCAGTTCTACTCCGATTACGTGTCCTCTGCACAGCGTCTGCCCAATGGTAACACGATGATCACCAACGGTGCAGTCGGTCAGTTCCAGGAAGTGACCCCGGACCACGAAATCGTTTGGGAATACATCAGTCCGTATTACACCAAAAAGGGCAATTACAATCTGGTCTATCGCGCCATGCGTGTACCGTATGACTATGTTCCCCAGTTGAAGCAGCCCAAGGAGAAGGCCGTCACTCCGCCGGAAAACACCACATTCCGTATCAAGGCTGATTAATAACAGAACCTCTCTCTGGACAAGGCGATGCCCCCTCCGCGTCGCCCTGTCCGTCTCATAAAAAAGTATAAGGAAATAGTATGAACAAATTTATTATAACCATCTGTGTTGCCGCACTGTGCATGTTGTTTGCCACAGCAGCCTTTGCTCAGGATGACATCGTCAGCTTCAATAAGGCCAGTGTGGAAGAGCTTATGGCCATCGAAGATGTGGATGTCCCCGAGGACATTGCCAAGGCCATTGTTGAATACCGTACCGTCAACGGACCGTTCAAAAAAGCTGACGATATGGTCAAGGTTCCCGGCATGACACAGGACTTTTTGGAAGAATTGAATCCGCAGGTTACAGACGACGGCGACGTGGTTTTTGACCCGGATGCAGAGCCTGCATTGGCTCCATCCAAGTGTTAGAAGATTTCTCCTGTTAGCGAGAAAAGGCAAAGGGCTTCAAGCGAATAGCTTGGAGCCCTTTTTGTGTCTTGTAGGTTGAGACAACAGTGCGTTCAGTCGTTTCGTCCGATGCCGCGCACAAGTGTTCGGTCAGCCGGACAACCAGCTGTGACGAAAATAACACCATGTTGTCTTGGGTGGAAATCTGAGCGATTGATAACAAGCTTGAGAAGTTCTATTGGCTTGTAATTTAAGGCTTTAAGTTGAATGTGAATTTTGTATCACCTTGTCGTTTCATGAAGTCATGATTGGAACACTCCTTGAAGTGTAAGCCGGAAGAAGAGGATAGCGATCCATTTGGATTGCTTTAATAATCGGATGACTCATAGCAGAATGGAGTGATTGAATGAAAAGGTTAACACGACAGGCCTTGCTGGCTTTTGCGATGGTTCTCGTCGCTACAGCAGCCTATGCTACCACCTCGGTGTTTCCGACTGGTACGGTAAAGTATTCCCCGGACAAGACGTTTAATGGCTACACGCTGATTGCAGGTGGTAAAGCCCGCCTTGTGGATATGAATGGTAATCTCGTCAATGAATGGGAAGGGGTGAACGGATTTCCCGCAAAGATGTTGCCCGGCGGCCAGATTCTTTCCACCGGCGAACGTTGGAAGGGGTACATTGATGATGCCATAACCGTGAAGCAGCTTGACTGGAATGGCAAGACAGTCTGGGAATTCGGCAAGTATGCCAAGGTCGTCAAGGACCCCAAGAATCCCGCTGCAGGCGATATGTGGATTTCCACACAGCATCATGACCTGCAACATGCAGGTAACCCTGTTTATTATGTGCCGGGCCATAACTACAAGATGAAGGGCAAGACCTTGATTCTGGGGCATAAGTGGCACGTGAACAAGGATGTCAGCGACCATGTGCTGATGGACGACACCGTGTACGAAGTGGATGCAAACGGTAAGGTCATTTGGGAATGGGTCGCTTCTGAGCATTTCAAGGAATATGGTTTTGATAAAGACGCCATCAAGGCCATCAAGGGCTGGAGCCCCAAGGCCGGTGCCGAAAAGAACGGCTTTGACTGGTGGCATCAGAACTGCGCATCCTACCTTGGACCCAACAAATGGTACGATGCAGGCGACAAGCGTTTTCATCCTGACAACATCATTTTTGACTCTCGTGAAGCCAATATTCTGTGTATTATCAGCCACGAGACCGGCAAGGTCGTCTGGCGTCTCGGCCCGGACTATACTCAAGGTGCAGAAGCAGAGATTGGTCAGATCCTTGGACCCCACCATACACATATGGTTCCCAATGGTTTGCCGGGTGGCAGCAACGTGATGGTCTATGACAACGGTGGTCAGGCTGGCTACGGCGCACCCAACTCCATGTCTCCCAACGGACTGGCAACAATCCATCGTTTCTACTCCCGCGTATTGGAAATCGACCCTGTGACCAAGGAAGTCGTGTGGGAATATTCCATCAAGTCCCGCAAGAAGCCTTGGAAGCTCTTTGGTTATGAAGAGTTTAGCCCCTTTATCAGCTCTGCGCAGCGTTTGCCCAACGGCAACACCTTGATCTGTGAAGGGTCCAATGGTCGTTTCATTGAAGTGACTCATGAAGGCGAAGTCGTCTGGGAATACATCTCCCCATATCCCGGAAACATCCCCGGTACGAATTACGTATACCGCGCCTATCGTGTCCCCTACGAGTGGGCACCGCAGGGCAAGCATGCTGAAGAAGTGGCTGTTGTGCCCCCGGCAAACAACAGTTTTCAGCTTCCGAATGTCAAGGGACAAAAGCCCAGAGTCGGAGAAATGACCGGCGGCGGCCTTCTTTCCAATGTTTCTATGACTGACGAGGGTGAAGAAGTCGAAGTTGATACCGACGATGGACCCAACACCATGCCGGTTTACTAAAGAGCTTAACCTCCTCAATAGATATGGGGCGCCCAACACTCAAGGTGTTGGACGCCCCTTTTTTTGGCTGTTGTTGTGTTGATTTTAATTGTCAGTCTATGCGGTAAGCATCAATTTTTTCATACAGGGTCGTTCTGCCGATGCCCAAAATTTGCGCTGCTTTTGACCTGTTGCCATTGGTCGCTTTCAAGGCCGTGCGAATAGCGGTTGCTTCAGCTTTCGAGACTGCGGTCTTGAGTGGGAGAGGGGCATTATGAGTTTGCATTGTGGCAAAGGACTGTGGGCAGGTGTTGAGGCTGTTTAGGGCAATGGTTTCACCATTTGCGAGAAGGACGGCGCGTTCAATGACATTTTCCAGTTCTCGGATATTTCCCGGCCATGGAGAATCGAGAATGACCTGCATGGCACTGGGGTCAATGGCTGTCACGGCTTTGTTATAGCGCTTGTTGAATTTGCGCACAAAGAAATCGACGAACAGGACAATGTCATCCTGACGTTCACGCAATGGCGGCAGACGAACGGGAATGACTGCAAGGCGGTAATAGAGGTCCTTGCGGAATTCGCCGGTCTCCACCCCTGATTCAAGATCGCGACTGGTGGCGGCGAGAAATCGGACATCAATGAGGCTTGATGTATTGCTGCCCACAGGCTTGATTTCTTTTTCCTGAATGGCCCGTAGAAGTTTTACCTGCGTTGAGGACGATAAATCGCCGATTTCGTCCAGAAAAATCGTGCCCCCCTGCGCTTCTTCAAGCAGGCCGCGCTTGGCGCGTGTAGCCCCGGTGAATGCTCCTTTGACGTGGCCGAAGAGTTCACTTTCCAGCAGGGTTTCGGTGAGTGCGCCACAATCAATGGTGAAAAAAGGTTTGTTCGATCGTGAACTGATCGTGTGAATGCGCTTGGCAAATAGGGATTTGCCAGTGCCGGTTTCCCCCTGAATGAGAATGGGAGCATCCGATTCAGACACTTTGTCCATGGTTGTCATCATTTGCTGGATCATGGCGTTGTTGCCGATGACCATGGAATCACTTTCTTTATTGTCGTCACGAGCCTGAATGGATTCGAGTTTGCGATTGAGTTGTCCATGCTCGATGGCCCGGTGGACGAGGAGCAGCAAATCCTGTGGAGTGAATGGTTTGGTGATATAATGATAGGCACCGAGTTTGATGGATTCCACAGCGGTCTCAATGGTCCCGACGCCGGTCATCATGATTACAGGCAAGAGGGTATCAATGGAGCGGATTCGTTTGAGTAATTCCATGCCGTCAATGGGCTCCATGGCGAGGTCACTGATGACGAGGTCATATATGGTTTCTGATAGGGCCTCTAGAGCTTCCGCACCTGATATGGCTGTGTGGACAGTGTATCCTTGCCGTTTCAAGGCTCGTGAAACAGTAGACAGGAGGTCCAGCTCATCATCGACCAATAGTATCTTGTCGGGCATTATGCGCTCTCTTCATCTTCGTGCAGGGGAAATTCCAAAATCATTCGCGTTCCTTCATCTGGCTCGGACTCAGCAAAAATGATGCCTTCATGGCGTTCCACTATGCGGCGAGTGATAAATAGTCCCAGCCCGAATCCATTTTTTCTTGATGTAAAGAATGGATCGAAAATATGAGGGAGATCTTTTCGCGCAATGCCTTTCCCTTTGTCTTCGATAACAAGGCGGATGCTTTCGTGGGACCTGTCTCCGAAAATGGAAATGCTTCCCTTACCCTGCATACTGCTCAGGGCATTGAGAAGGAGGTTGACCAGTACTTGTTGGATAGCGCGGGAGTCTCCTCGCATGCTCAGTGGTTCGTTTTGAATATCCAGTGTGAGTGCTGTTTTTTTGATCTTGGGTCCCAACAGAGCCAGACTATCCTTGACCGCATCTTCAAGATGAAGAATGTCGTTCACCATTGGTTTTGGGGAGGCCAAGTCCAACATGTGAGTGATTGTATCCGCGGCTCTGGCCGCATTGCGGGAGATGGCAGTCAGTCCTTCTTTGGCCTCGGTGCTCATTTCTTCAGCATAGAGCAGATCTTCGGCGTTGAACTGGATGATTCCCAGCGGGTTATTGATCTCATGGGCAACGCCAGCGGCCATTTTGCCTATGATGCCGAGTCGTTCTGATTGGATGAGTTCTTCTTCCATGCGATTTCTGTCCGTGACATTACGTGCAAACAGACAGGCTAGCAGTCCCGGTTGAATGGGGCCTTGCAGGATGCGGCCTGCGATTTCGACCTCCATGTCCTGCCCGGTTTTTTCGTCCATCCTGAATTCGAATTTATCGCATCCGTCGTTGAACACCTTGTCCAGAAAGGGGGCGACTTCTTCTTTGTCTTCCGGTGCGATCAGGTTCTGCAGGTTTAACCCTTTAAACGGTGTCTTCAAGCGGAGATTGGTGCATGCTCGTTCATTGGCGTGGAGGATTTCGCCGTCCTCAGTCACCAAAAAAATCATATCGGGTGATGACTCGATGAGATCTCGATATCGTTGTTCAGTCTGGCGCAAGTCTCGCGCCACTTGAGCTACCCGTCGCTTCAGGGAAAGATTCCACACGCCGAACATGACAAACAGGGCCGCTATACCCAATGCGGTCAGGGCGATCTGTTTGGAGTATTTTGAGAGTGAGAACTCATGTGGCTGGTCGAACCATTTATCTCGGATGCTAGCGAGGGTGCCTTGTCTTTCTAGCGTTTTGATAGCGGTTTTGAGTCGCTTGATAAGTTCCGTGTCTTCGGGGTTGACGACGAATCCCAATGGAGCTTCTCCGATAAAGTCACCGTCTTTGAGGATTGCATCAAAGTCATTGGTTGTGATGAGATAGTCCGCCACCCGTTCGGAGGGGGCTATATAAATATCAGCAATCCCCTGATTGAGGAGGTTCAGGGCTTCGAGGGCCGAAGGAGCTTCAATGATGTTGGGCACCATTGAAATGTCCATGACGTAGGGTGCACCTTTGACCGTGACGACGCGTTTGTCTCGAAAAGTTTCAGGGTTGTGCAGGTCAATACAAGGCGTGCAGGTTTCATGGATGTACAAGTGATGTTGTAGGCTGACACCCACAGGGAGAAAGATCAGCCCATGTGTCTTTGCGTAGGAGGCGGAATCATGAGCAATGAGTGCAATGTCGCCTTTTTTGAGAATTCCGACCTGTCTGTCGATGGCGCCTACCGTAATGAATTCAATGTCTCGCTTAAGCTCTTTTCCTACGGCTAAACACTCGTCGATCGTGTATCCCTGCAAGTGTTTATTGCCGTCTTGAACAGCATAAAATGAGAACGGCGGCGAGAAAGGGAAAATACTTATGCGCAAGGGTTCTCCTGCAAGGGCGGGAGATGCTGCGAGGACAATAAAGAGCAACAAATGAATACGATGCAGGAAGGTCACTTTCATCGGGCATGAGTACCTTAGAATGGCGTCATTTGTCATCATTAACGCGTGTCATTTCCCGTATGTTTCACCTCTGTCAGAGCGTATCCCTGATACTCTTGAATCGTTATTTGACGACTTCATACCTCGTGGAAGGTCCCTTTCCTTGTTTGATGAGGAGCCCTCGTTTGACGAAGTCCTGTAAGTCATAAATAGCTGTCCGTGTGGGCAGTGTGCCGCTCACCAGTTCCTGATACTCCTTGCGCGTTACTGATTTCTTTTTTTGTATATGCGGCCATGCTTCTTTCTGACGAGCATTTAGCGGTGAAGTCATTGCCGGTGTAGGAGTTGGTTCCGTTCGACTTACCGGATGATTCATTTCTTCGTTTGGTGGGATTGTGGAAGTGTCTTTTGACTCTGTCACAGGCTGATTCGTTTCATTTTCCAAGCGGATTTCTTCGGCCTGAATGATGTCGTTCTCCGCCATGACAGCGGCTCTGGTGATGCAGTTGACCAGTTCGCGAACATTGCCGGGCCATTGGTAATTGACGAGTTTTGAAAGCGCTCCCTTACTCAAATCGAGGCTTTCACGTCCGGCGAGCTGTTCTGCCTGATTGAGGTAGTAAACTGCAAGCATCGGAATGTTTTCTCGGTGTTCACGGAGAGCCGGGGTCGTGATGGAAACAACTTTGAGTCGGTAATACAGGTCTTCTCTGAACGTTTTTTGTTCAATCAACCCAGGAATATCCACATTGGTTGCGGCGACTATGCGCACATTTACTGCAAATTCCTTATCGCTTCCCAACGGTTTGATTTTGCGTGAAGCAATGGCTCTGAGCAAAGACTGTTGTACTTTGGGTGAGGCTGACTGGATTTCGTCCAGAAACAGTGTGCCGCCATCAGCTTCGATGAATGCGCCGTTTCGGTCTTCCTTGGCCTCCGAAAATGCGCCTTTGATATGGCCGAACAGGGCATCGAGCAGAAGGTTCTCATCCAATGCGCCGCAGTTGATGGAGATGAACGGGTTGTCCGCGCGATTGCTGTGCGAGTGAATGGCTTCGGCAACCAATTGCTTGCCGGTGCCTGTTTCGCCGGAGATGAGGACGTCGACTTCCACCTGCGCGGCTTTCAGGATGTTTACTTTCATATTTGAAATGACAGGGCCAATGCCGATGATTTCCGGTATCCGACTCAGTTCAGCTTCCGCAAGGGTTTCCCGTTCTCGTTTCAGCGGAGCGCGTTCCCGTTTATTTACGTTGAGAATGGCTTCATCCTTGACCTGAATTTCGACTACCTGCTGCTTTACTTTGCGAATGATGACATTGATCGCTTTTTGCAGGCGCGTGATGTCTGCTCCGCTATATGGCAGGTCGATTTCTTCCATTTCTTCCAGTGAATTCAATGAATCAAGTTTCGATGCCAAGGCATGAATTGGCCGTGTGAGGATGCGGCCAAACCAGAAGACGAGGCAGGATATCAAGAGTATTGCCCCGGCTGTGACAAAGAGCATCACATCCAGATTTTTGTAGCCTGCGATAATGGGAAGTTGGCTTCTATCAACAAAAACCACACCGCCGAAGAATGTCGGATGGTCGTCATCTTTGCCCCAAAAACGGACCGGAGCATAACTGAAATAGAATGAATTTACGGCTGAATCGCCGATGCGCTCCTCTGCTACTTGTGTGAGGCCGTTTTCCCCTTTGTTGATGTCGTTCACTGCTGCCCAGTATCGGACATGGTTTTCATTGGGACGGAATGCTGCAGCGTGACCGTCTTTACCCAGTGTGCCGCTGAAGTTTTCTCTGGCAAGATAGGTGGTCAGGTTTTTGTCAGTTTCGTTGAATGCTTCTGATTGAAAGAGCATCCATCCATCATTGTTGAGGAAGTAGCTGAAACGAAGTTCATCACTGCGAGGGAATGCCCACAGCGGGGATTCTTCGGAATTATACCAGGAGAGGATGTTACGAATGTCCGTGGCTTTTATGGAGAGGAAGAGAATGCCACGAGGCGAGATGTCATCGCCGGGAAGGTATGTGTAAAAACGCAAAATGCGTGTTTTGATATGTCTGTTTGAGACCGTTTCATTGGGCATGGGGTAAACAGTCTCAATTATATCGGAGGGTAAGACCTGTCCCTTTTGGAGTAAACCTATTTTTCCCAGTTCTTCAAAAGGGTTCGGGTGAATTGTGTCGAAATCATCAGCGGAGAATTCTTGGATTACACCATTCTGTTGAATAAGAGTAAAAGGTTGGCCGCCTGATGCTGGAATAAAAGAGAGTTCGAAATATTGGTTGCCCCCTGAACGCAAACGTTTTTCCAGCATAGACCGAAGGGCCTCTGGTTCCATTTTGCCTTGCGCAAAGAAGAGAAGATCGATTCGACACTGTTCGAGGAGTTCCTCGACTTCATGCGCCATGGCCAAGGTGTGCATTTTGACGGACCGTTCAAGGGCAATATCAATGAAATCTTCGGAAACGGTATACGAAGCATATCCGGTCACAAGAAGAATGGCGACAATGGGAGGGAGTAAGGCAAGGAGAAGTTTTCCTCGCAATCCCAGCCTGTGTGCGATGGAGGACCCAATTCTGGTCCGGCGTGATTGAGTGGATTGATCGGTCGTATGGGGCTCGGTCATGACATCCTCCCGGTATGAAAAACAGTAATTCTATGAGGCGGAATTTTAGTTTCTAATTTTGCGGTTATTCTTCTCTTTCGTTCGTGTCAATCATTTTTGGCATAACGGTTGCTTAATTAAGTGTGAGGTTTTTTTATCGCGCTATATCTGTTTGCGTGATTTGTTAAATATTTATAATAATTTGAGAATTAACTTGCAGTGTTTTGCGCAAAATCAGGCAGCGGAATATTATGAATAAGAATGAAATGTTTACCGGAGTTCACAGGCTGCTTTTTATTTCCATGATAATTGTTCCGGCTGTTCCTTTGTTCTTGGCCGCCATCATCGGATTTTATTCATATGTCGATACCACAAAAGATTTTGCGACCAGTGCCATTGAACAAGTTGCAATCGATCATAGAAATATGATTGCGGGGTTTCTGGATGAACGACGGGCAGACCTTGAAACGATTCTGGCACTAACCCCTGTAGACGCTTTGTCCGGTGTTGCCGGACAGACTGAAATCAGTCGAATCTTGCATGCCTCGGGTGATGTGTTTCAGGATATGGGTGTTATTGACCCCAGTGGTGAGCAAACGGCTTACAGTGGGCCGTATGCGTTGGTCGGTAAAATATACACGGACACGGCATGGTATCGAGAAACAATCAAACGAGGATACTACGTCAGCGATGTGTTTCTCGGATATCGGAATGTTCCACATTTTGTCGTTGCGATTGCGCGTCGTATTCAAGGACAAGTATGGGTATTACGGGCCACCATTGATTCCAATCAGTTTGGCAGACTTGTTGAACAGGTGAGTATCGGAGATTCCGGTGAAGCATATATTTTGAACAGGGATGGAATCTTCCAGACAGACCGCCGATCTCACGGTGAATTATTGGAACGTGATGCCTTTAGTTATCCAACACAAGGCGAATCGGTCATGGCATTCACAGGTAAAGATCATAATGTGGATTTTTTATTCGCTTCTGCCTCCATGAATGATGGGAAGTGGCGTCTGATTGTTCGTCAAAAGAAGGAAGAAGCATTTCAATCCACCATGGCGGCGGGGTATACGGTTCTGTTGATACTTGTATGCGGCGGGGCCGTTATCATTTTTTTGGCTGTGGTCGTCAGTCGTCGGGTTTTGGATGCATTGCAACGGCAGGCAGAAGAGGTCGATATCCTGGAAAATCAACTGCTTCAAGCAGCCCGTTTGGCAGAACTGGGAGAAATGGCTGCAGGGTTCGCCCATGAAATCAACAATCCATTGCAGGTCATGAAGACGGATACCGCCTTGTTGGAAATTACCTTGAACGATTTAGTGGAGAAGGGGACTGATGCAGATTTGTGTGCAGAAGCACAGGAGGTTGTCGATCAGTTCTCTATTCAGATTGCGCGTTGCGCAGCAATTACCCGCGAGATTCTCCGTTTCGGCAGGCACGATGCCCCAGAATTGCAACCTGTCATTTTGACGACATATATTCCCAAAGTGGGGGCAATGGTGCAGGCCAAGGCCGAGGTCCATGGCATTCATCTGCAATTTGAAGTGGATGAAAAATCTCCGACCATTGCTGCCGACCCCGGACAGCTACAGCAAGTCATGATCAATTTGCTGAACAACGCCATTTATGCAGTTGTGGACAGGCATGGGACGGAAGGCGGTGAAATCTCTGTCACTGTGAAGAATATTCAAGGAAGTGCGGTCATTCGAGTCGCTGACAACGGGACCGGCATGTCACAGGACGTTTTGAATAAGATCTTTCTGCCGTTTTATACCACAAAGCCTCCCGGGCAAGGTACTGGTATGGGGCTTCCTGTTTGTCATACCATTATCGATTCACTTGGTGGTGAATTGAACGTTGAAAGCATTCGGGGCGAAGGAACCACATTTAGTATTACACTGCCTGGCTTACCCCATGGGCGATAGTGGGGCGCAATTTTTAAATGTCCGGCTGTCTTCTATAATGTGTCGCCAGAGAATCAAGTTCATGTAAATAGTCTGGATATCTGAGGAGATAGAATGCCAGCGCTTTGGGGAAGTTTCGACCAACCAGTCCATCAACAAACAGGCGTGCAATAGTCTTTTCCTGAGAAAGGACCTGTTGGGACGCCATGAACACTTCGAGTTCATCGTGGTTCATGCTTTCCAATGCCTGCCGAAGAGCTTCTCTCGCACGAGGTTTATAGGTGCGGATATAGAGGAGGTCCAGCGCGTTGGCGATAACTTCAGGGACATGATTCGGTGTGGTGTCCTTGGACAGTTGAATAAATTCTTCTGGAGAATTTAATGTCTTGAGCATATCTCGTGTCGGGAATTCAATTTCCAACCGTGAGAATATCTCGATGATTTGTTTGATTTTTTCAGAATAGTCCCAATGCCTCATGGCAATATTTCGTCCACGGTCAGCAAGCCCTTCAATGACACCTGCCGCGCAGTCTGAAGCCAGTTTGGATATAACAGCAGCCCAAAGTTGAAGAACCGCAGCAGCGTCCGAGTTCCCGGAGGCGACGAGAATAAGGCCAATGCCCCAGTTGAAGAGCATGGCCACGGGAATGGAAAGAACACTTCTGAAGAAGTTCCCGATGGCGGCCTTGCGTGGTAATCCTCTGATGATATTATGGCTGGAAATGTATATCCCATTGGTAATGGCCATGATGGTATACAATAGAAGCGGGCTGGTCATGGTCGTGATACCGAAGGTCTGATCAAGGACTACGGTCTTACAGAGCCAATCCAACAGCGGCACGGAAAAGCCGGTATACAGTAGAGAATCAGAGATACGCTCCCAATCGATATAATCGTTCCAGGTCAGATAGGGTGAACGTCGCAATCCTCCTCCACCGAGGATGGATTGAATAACGTTTCGCAAGCCTGTGATGGAAAACCAGATCACACCGCCAAGATATGCCAGTACCCACCAGTCCTTGGTCAAAGAAAAGGTCAGAAATGCAGGGATGAAGCCGATGACTATTTTTGCCGCATTTTTCAATACGGTGTTGAGTGTTCCTGCTGACGGCCTGTGTGGGGATTTTTCATCGTCATAAAGACTCAATCCGTTTCCTTCCTGATTCATGCCCCCCAGAGACACGACATTGCCGCACCCTGCGTCGTCAACATGATATCCGGCAATGTGCCAACTATGTTTGGTTTTGCACATCAGGCTTCGCAAACCCGGCATATGGCAAAGGGCTTTGGCAATGCCCCCGGAGCGGATGATTTTATTGCGTGGCGGGATGAATTCTATGGATTGGGTTGTGATGCCTGATACAGGAATGCAATTTGATGTTGTCCTGTTGCGGATCTCCTGCTGCGACCTGAGCGGAAGTGTGTCTATTACAGCGAATCCCATGCCGTGGGATCGAGTAGAACGGCCAGTGGACCCACTGCCAATTTTGGCTCTGAGCGGTGAACGTTTGTAGTAATCAAGAAGTGCACTGAAATCGGAAAGGATGGCCAAAAGGCGTTCGGCCTTTTCTTTGGCTTTGGTTGAGTCTTCTTCTTGAACTTGCTCGATACATTGACGAATTGTACGTTTGAGCGTGACAGCGTTTTGTTCATTCAAGGACCGCTGCAACAAACTAAAGGGTTTGCGTTGACGGACAATGAATTCGGTCAGGCTTTTGATATTAAAGACTTCAAAGTGAGAAATTCGGCCTTTGCAATCGTACAGTAATTCAATTGCATCGGACAGATCGAGTTCCGAAAGAATCAGCGTTAATTGGCTCGTGTAACTGACGCGGCGGAGTCGGGTTGTCAGTTCTGCAGGAGAGAGCTGCAACAACTTCGGGCCGGAACCGTCAGCAGAAGGAGTGTCGGGATCAGATATTTCTGGATTTTCCTCTGGTACGAGGTACCGCGCAATAATAGTATCTGCGTCGAGAGAATCGAGTGATTCCAGATGCATGGCAATGGAAGCTCGTGTGTCATAGTCCGCATTTGCATATTCCGCTTTCAATTCAATGACACGGTCAGCGAATAAGGGCAGCGCTATCTCATGGATGTGGTTACCGAGGTGAAAAATGGACGGCTGGCCTGTGCCGATGGTTTTGGCGACATCCTTGTAATCGATGCGAGGAAGGTCAATACCAAATTCTTGGCGGATCGATTTCCTGTGAACGTCGTTGAATGCTTCGGTGGCAGATTGAACATACCATGTCCTGTATGCCTGAACTTCGCGTCCTTGCTGCATCAATTCCTGAACAGATTCTCGCTTGAAAAAGCCTTCAATGTCAGCATTGTCCCGTAACCCTTCAGGACCCCAAACTATTTTGACAAATCGGTCGCCGAATCGAGCTTTGTATTCAATACCCACGGAAACCGTAATGCCGAGGATTTGGGCCGAAGCGAAGAGCTCTCTGGCAACGGACGGTTCCATGAAATCGTAATAAACAACCGTCAAGCGGCGGATACCTTTAATCCACGCATCCATAATGAGATGGGTTGCTGATTTTCTGCCTTTGCTGTTGGCATCATGCACCCTGTCGTCGAAGGTGACCTGATTCCACTCCTCAGGCATTTCGAGCAGGTGGTATTTTTTTAATTGTTGGCGAATGAAACGGGTCTTGCCAATTGCTGCCTTTCTGAATTCATGCGCTAGTGTGAGCTGTTTATCCTTATCCCCTCTGGCTCGAATCAGTTCCTTGCCTATTTGAAGGAGCACTCTGGCTCTATTGTTACGCATGCCGCCGCCAGCTGCAGACATTGTCTCGTCGCGAAGTGCGATAAGGGCTTTGGTTCTGTCTGATGCCTGATCCGATTTTAAGGATTGGAGGAGGTGCATGATCGCATAGGCAATCCTGAGTCCTCGTTCTGCTGCGAGTTCCTTGATCCCATGCGGCTTGAGATATGGTTCCAAAAGCGTCTTGAAATTGGACCTATCGACTTCTCTTGTCAAAAGATCATCAAGAATCTCAAGGAGCTTGTAGTCATTTTTGTCGTAATGAAAAAGATCTGTAAGCAAGGCATTCTCCGTAATTTCTGTAGGTAATATGTGTTCTGTGCCGTGCATCAACCATGCCTTGCCATATTATGAAGTCTGCTTTTGTTCAGTGTTTTTTGTCTGCATTTTTTGAAGAACAGCAATTCTTTGTCTCAGCTTTTATTCCATTATTAATTTTTTATTTCTCTTTATTGCGTGAATCCGAATCTGGCAATTGGATTTTGCAATAGATATTGCCATTAAATAGTCATTAAAATCAAATGATTGTAAATGGCACACCGGTTGCTAAAGAGAGACCATTGTTCACGAATTATCAAGCAGGTCAAATAGATGGTGACACCATGGAACAATTAAAAATTTTGCTTGTAGACGATGAAGAACGTCTATTGAGCACGACAAAAAAACTTTTCGAGAAAATGGGCATCTATGCCCTGACAGCCTCGTCCGGCAAGGATGCTCTGACTCTCTTGGAAGATCAAGCTGTTGATGTCGTCTTTCTCGACATCAAGATGCCCGGCATGGACGGCATGGAAACACTACAGCGCATTAAGAAGAACTACCCACTCATGGAAGTCATCATTCTGACTGGACATGCCACGATGGAAACCGCCGTGGAATGTCTCAAGCTCGGTGCGCTGGATTATCTCATCAAGCCTGTGAGTATGAAGGATTTTCTTGGAAAGGCAGAGGAGGCTTTTGAGAAGGTAACGCTTCAGAAACAGAAAATTCATTCCGCCCGCATGGTTGAAGCGACCAGTGGGCAGGGTGGCCTGCGTTAGATAACACTAGGAGGTTGAAATGGTTAAGATCAAGGTCCTCATGGTTGATGATGAGGAACGCTTCCGTACCACGACGGCTAAGATATTGGCCCGCAAAGGGTTTGAAACAATACTTGCAGAAAGTGGTGAAGAGGCTTTGGAAAAAATGACCCAGAGTCCCGACGTGGTCATTCTGGACGTAAAAATGAGCGGATTGGACGGACATGCCACTCTGAAGATCATCAAGGAGCGGCAGCCGGATACCCCCGTTATCATGTTGACCGGACACGGTGATGTTCCGGGAGCACGGAAAGCCTATGAAACCGGTGCGTTCGATTACCTTGCAAAACCCTGTGACGTGGACTTGTTGAGTGCCAAGATCCAAGACGCTCACGAGTACGCAACCAAGGTTGCTTATATCGAAAAAATGGCAGGGGACATCATGATTCCCCTTGAAAGATATACGCGAATCGACATTAACAGCACTGTCCGTGACGCTATCGCCGCTCTTGAAACCGCTATGCGCGAATTCATGGCCACAGATAGACTTATGGACACTGGGCATCGTTCGGTCGTGGTGACCGGTCCTAATAATAGTGTTGTTGGTCTTCTCAGCCCGCTGGATCTTATTGATGCAGTCAGGCCCGAATATCTCTCAGCCCCGAAACCGTCGATGGCCGATACTCTTCAATATTCCGCCATGTTTTGGCAGGGACTTTTCACTTCCAGAGTCAAGGAAATTGTGGACAAGCCTGTTCGGATTTTCATGTCCGATTCTCTCCCCGTCATCGATGCAGAGGCCAACCTTATGGAAGTTGCCGATACCATGGTGACTCTCCCCGCGCGACGCATGTTGGTTCAGGCTCATGGCAAGGATGTCGGTATCGTTCGAGAGCAGGAGCTGTTCTACGAGGTCGCGAAGATAATTTCATCCAGCTGACTTTGATTGAAGTTCAACACACAGAGGTTAAAAATGGCTCAAGAAAAGAAAAAGGCGACCGGTTACGATAAGTTCGTTAATTGGAAGCTACTCATAATTCCGGTGATTATTTTTGCTGTCATTATTCTTCTTCCTACTCCCGATGGGATGAAGAACGTTGGAATGCAGTATTCGGTCGGCCCCAAGGTCGTAACTCAGTTCATAGCCCAGGAACTCTTTGGAAAAACCAGTGCAGATTGTGAGCAATGGCAGGTGCTTACCGCTCGCATGATGGAGCAGAATATGCGCATGGGCGCCCTGTCCAAGGATCGGTTTGTCAAGCGCGATGTAAAGTGGGCGAAGAAGTACAAGATTCCTGTTGATTCGACCAACTTTCAGCGGTCCATGAAGTATATTGTGGATTCCGTACCTTCCGAAGCCTATCTGGCTGTCATGCAGAGTGCGTTCAAGATGAGAACGAAGGGACTTAAGTATGACAATCTTTCGGACAGGGACAAGGCGAACGCGGACAAGGGGGCATGGAAGATCAAGGTCGCTATTGCTCTGGTCGTCTTTGTTGTCTTCTGTTTCATGACCGAGTGCATGCCGCTTCCGGGCGTGGCTTTTTGTATCGGATTGATTCTCGTCTTTTCTGGAGTCGTTTCGCGAAGCCAAGTAGCCGGTTTATATTGGTCTGACGCATGTTGGTTTATTATGGGTTCACTCATGTTTGCGGCGGCCTTTGTCAAAACAGGTGTGGACAAGCGCATGTGCTTGATGATGTTTCGTAAACTTGCCGTGCCGAATGTGCGCTGGATTACGTTGATATTCTTTATCGTAATCAGCCCGCTGGCGGCATTCATTTCCGATCATGCACTGGCAGCCATGTTCCTTCCTATTGGTATGTTGCTCTATCAGAACAGCCTGACTGATGAGATTCCAGAGGACAAGGAACTTGCCAAAATGCTGATGATTGCTATTGCCATGGCATGTAATATCGGTGGTCCTGGTGCTCCGTCCGGCGGTGCCCGTAACGTTATCATGATGACATATTTGAGTGATATGTTCGGTATGGATATCGGATATGCCCAGTGGATCGGCTATTGTATGCCGTTCGTCATTGTTATGATTCCATGCACATGGCTCATTACCAACATGATCTTCAAGCCCCGCATCACTTCCCTTGCCCCGGCCATGCGCCATTTGGAAGGGGAAATTGGCAAGATGGGCAAGTGGAACAAGCATCAGATTTGGGCCATGGTCATTTTCCTTATTATGGTTTTCGGATGGTTCACCGAGAAGGCTTTCTACAACATGGGTATTTATCCCATTCGCCTTGGCATCGGTGTCATCGCGGTTGGCGGTGCCGTAGCCTATCTGTTGGCAGGCGTTGTCAACTGGCGTGATTATCAGGAAAAGGTCGACTGGGGTGTTGTCTGGTTGTACGCGGGCGCGATCATCTTTGGTCGTACCCTTGATAAGACCGGCGCTGCCTACTGGTTAGCCCAGTCCGTCATCGATATGCTGGCCCCGCTGGGTATGAGCGAAGGCATCCCGCTGATGCTCACTTCCAACGGACTGACAGCGGTCCTGACTAACCTGATGGCCGATGGTCCGGCAGCAGCCGCAGTCGGTCCCATCACCCTTAATCTGGCGAGTATCGTCCATCCCGGCACCACGTTCTTGCCGTTCATGGCAATGTCCACCGCTGTGGCGTCATCCTTCGCTTACTGCCTGATTATTGGAACTCCGCCGAACGCCATTGTTTATGCGTCCGGTTATCTGGAACCCAAGGATTATGTGCGGGTCGGTATTCCCATGTGGTTCATTGCGAATATCGTGATTGTGCTTCTGACAGCGATCTATTGGACCGGTATCGGATTTAACAATCTCCCATCGTTCTGACGATGTTGAAACAACCGTAATACTCCGGTGGCCCGTCCTCGGGCGGGTCGCCGATTTTAACAGGAGGATGGCAATGAAACAGGAAAAGAAACAAGAAAAGCTTTTCGTTCATGAAAAGGGTGTGACGTATTTTTCGAAGCGGACTGAACGGCGAGTGCTGTTTGTCATGACCATGGTCATGCTCATTTGGGGCGTGGTCGAATATTCACGAGATTTTTTCTAGGGAGCAGGGACAATGAAAGCAACATGTGCAGCAGACGCCAGAATGGGCATCAGGGAATACTTCGACGTCATTTTTCATGTCATGCGTTCGCCGGCCCGGCATTTTGAGCAGGTCGCGTTGGAGTCCGGGTCGCGTCGTGCCCTGTTCTTTCTCATGATTTCAGGGATTTTTTATTGTTCTGTAAGCATGACGTATTTTTTCGAAAATTCATTGTTTATGGGTGTCGTCATGATGGTTAACGCGGTGCTGATGCCTGCGCTCGGAGCGGCTTTCAGTTTTATTCTTCTTGGCATGACAGGTCAGGGGAAAGTCCCCTATGGCAAAGTTTTTAACGTGTACGCCTATGCCAGCGGTGCGGTCATGGTCATTTCCTGGATTCCGGGGCTCGCCATTGTGATGGAGCCTGTTCGGGCCGTACTCGTGGGTGTTGGACTGTTCAAGGTGGCACAAGTCAGCAAAATCAAGGCTGCTCTCATCGTTATTTCGACGGCATTCTTGCTGTTGGTGTTTTTCTGGGCCGCAGCCCCTTTGGTTCTCGAATTGCGGACAGTGTTTCTGTGAGGATGTGACCGATTCGGCGCAAACGATTGGTGCATGCATTCCTTACCCTCCCCAGTCAGGCCGGGGGCTTGCCCCGCCCCCGGCCCAGGCGTGGAAAATGTTGATCGGAGATTCCCATGCAGAAGATAAAATTGCTTCTCGTTGATGATGAAAAGGATTTTCTTACAGTATACGCCCGACGTTTTGTTCGCAGAAACGCCGATATTACTATCGCGTCCAGTGGGCAGGAGGCCATAGACAAAATCCGTGTCATTGATTTCGACGTGGTTATTCTCGATGTCATGATGCCGGAAATGAACGGTATTGAAACGTTGCGCCGTATCAAGGCCATTAAGCCGCATCTTCCGGTGATCATCCTGACGGGACATGCCAATTCTCAAACCATGATTGAAGGGATGGATATTGGAGCCTTTGATTTCCTTCTTAAGCCGGTAGGGACTGATGAACTCTATTTCAAGGTGCTGGACGCTGTCAGATCCAGACGTCGTACACAGGTGTAGTGGCTGGAGGATGAACATATGCAGACCATCTTCAAGACCCTGTTCAATTGCATCCGTAAATCCTCTGCCAGCCATGATGCTGACAAGGAACGCTTTCTGGCTAAGACCGAGAATTTTCGCCTGTTGTTGGCCGCCAACAACAAGGCTCTCGAAATCATGGCCCAGATAACTGAAGATGCGCAGTCAGAAAGCATTTTCAGCATGGCCCATGTCAGGGCTCAATGCCTCACGGTTGCTTCCGGCGTTCGTCAGATGATCGAACGACTGTGTCTCATGGCTCCAGGGAAATATGAGGAGCTTAGGGATGTCTTCAATAGCATTGTTTTATCCATGGAAAAGGCCATGGATCAAGGGACAACACAAAACAGCGGGCCACTGGTTTTGCAGATGGAAGACATCAGGGCTGATTCCTTGCCGCAGACTGGGTCCAAGATGGCCATGCTTGGCGAAGTGCGGGCCGCTCTTGGTGTGGCGGTTCCCCGTGGTTTTTCCATTACTGCTTCGTCGTACCATTTGTTTATGGAGCAATCCGGGCTTGGTGATGAAATTAATCGGCTGATCCAAATACATGACAGTGAGACGTTGGAGGGATTGCGTCTTCTTGAAGAGAGCATCCGGCATGCCGTCGACATGACGGTGGTCCCGCAGGATATCGAGCAAGCTGTCATCAGAAGCTGCAGAAATCTTGGTAATGTCAGAATGGCCGTCCGCAGCAGTGCTGTGGGAGAAGATTCTGAAGAGGCCAGTTTTGCCGGACAGTTCGTATCGAAGCTTGGGGTCAAGGGCTGTGACGTGCTTGAAGCCTACAGAAACGTTGTCGCCAGTGCATATTCGGCCACGGCCATGGCGTATCGGCTTAATCGCGGATTGCGTGATGACGCCGTGGTTATGTGTGTGGCCTGTATGGAAATGATCGATGCAAAGGCCGGTGGTGTCATTTATACCCAGTCACCTCTGGGCCATGACGATGGGCGTGTTGTCGTCAACGCGGTGCCGGGACTTCCCCGCACCGTCGTCGATGGATGCTCTATGGTCGATTCCTGGGTGGTTGATCGTGCTTCCTTGGCAATTCGGAGCAAGGACATTGCGGCAAAGGAAGTCTGTTATGTGAAGACTTCCGGCGGTCGTATCAACAAGGAAAAACTCTATGGCGACAGGAGTGTGGCCCCGTCCGTATCGGACGCGGTTATTCAACAGCTTGTCTGGTTGGCACTTCGTATTGAAAGTCATTTCGGTTCTCCGCAAGATATAGAATGGGCACTGGCTCGTGGTGGTCGTATCGTTATTCTTCAGTGCCGCCCTTTGTCCGTTGTGCCGTGTGAGAAAGTATTGTCGCATACACACAACGATGAAGACGTTGCTTCCATCCTTCTGCATTCCTGCGTTGTCGCCAGTCCCGGCGTTGCAGCAGGTCGTTTGGCTCTCGTGACATCGGATGAAGATATGTCCCGATTTCCTGAGAATGGCATTTTGTTGGCACGAAGTGCACGGCCTCATCTTTCTGTACTGATGTCACAAGTGAGTGGAGTGATAACCGAATATGGCAGCCCTGTCGGGCATCTGGCCAATGTCGCCAGAGAATTTGGCAAGCCGTATTTGATTGCAGGGCCGGGGGCTGTCGAGCAATTGTCCGGAGTTGGCGTCGTGACTGTAAACGCTGACAACGGGAATATTTATATTGGTACGAGACAGTCTCAGATTGATACGTCTGTGGACTCTGTTTCATCGTCTTCGAGCAATGAAGTACGTTTGGCGTTACAGCGAATGATGCCGTTTATCATACCACTTTCCCTGACAGATCCCGAGTCGTCGGAATTTTCGCCGGAGTACTGTACTTCTTTGCATGATATTACGCGCTTTTGTCATGAGAAGGCCGTCAATGAAATGTTCATGGGCAGGGAGCAGTTGACCGCGAATGCGAGAAAGCTGGTTGGCAAGATGCCTATGCAATATTGGCTCATCGACATTGGCGGTGGCACCGTTGAGTCGAACGATACCACACGTGTCTGTCTGGATGATATCCGGTCCAATACCATGAAGGCCCTGTGGCGCGGGATGACCGCCATACCGTGGGGCGGTCCTCCGCCAGTCGCTCCCGGTGGGCTTATGTCAGTTTTTTCCGAGGCCGCATGCAATCCCGCTTTGGCTCCGGGAATGGCCAATAGTATGGGCGATCGTAATTATTTCACAGTTGGTCGGCATTACTGCAATCTTCAGTCCCGTTTCGGATTTCATTTTTGCACAATTGAAGGATTCGCTGGAGATGAACCCACTGAAAATTACGCGCTTTTTCAGTTCAAGGGAGGCGGTGCCGATATGGGGCGGCGTTCCAGTCGGGCCAGAATGATTGGTGAAATTTTGGAGCGGTACGGATTTATCGTTGAAGTTCGGGATGACGCCCTGTTTGCACGAATTGAGGGCGTGGAAAAAGAAGCCGTTGAACAGGCCCTTGTCGTGGCGGGTTATTTGCTCGTTCATACACGTCAGGTCGATATGGTCGCAGCCGATCAGGATTCCATCAGTCGATACGGGCAGAAATTCACAGCAGATATTGGTGCACTTTTGTCGGGAACTGCCGGAAAATCAGAGGGTTGGAGGTGCGGAGCATGACGACTTCATCATACAGGAAATTACGGTGGACACTTGTTCTTATTACCTTGAGCCTTTCGCTTATTCCTCTCTTTGTGCTGGGGTATGTCATCCACGCCGAATTCAGTCAGTCATATGAAGAAAAGCTGACGAGTAATTTACGGCTTGTAGCAAGTAACAAGCGTGACGCCATCGATATGTTTTTGACTGAGCGGGTTGTCCAGTTGCAGCTTCTCGCCGACATGCATTCCTTTGCCGACATGACGGATCAGACCTACCTGCATGAGGTGTTTAATACCATTCAGCAGGCGTCACATTCTTTTATCGATATAGGCGTCATCGGGCAGGATGGACGGCACGAAGCCTATTGCGGACCTTTTGACCTCAAGGATGTCAATTACAAGGATGAGCCTTGGTTTAACCAAGTTATGCTCAAGGGATTGTATATCAGTGATGTCTTCATGGGATTTCGAAATTTCCCTCATTTTATTATCGCGGTCAAAAGGCGAGAAGGGGATATTACATGGATACTTCGAGCTACCATTGATTCAGACGTGTTCACGTCTCTTGTTCGTAATGTCCGTATAGGCAGGCAGGGTGATGCCTACCTCGTTAACAGGGATTACGCGCTTCAGACGCCATCTCGCTTTGGGGGGAAGGTGCTCTCTCAGGCAGAGCTCCCGGAATATCGTGGTGAGAATGATGTCGAGATAATCAATTGGGAAAAGAACGGTACCCCCTTTGTCGCTGGGATTACGCCATTGGCCCATGCCGGGTGGCGGCTTATTATTATTGAGAATCCAGAGGAGGAGTTGTCTCCTCTTTTGCGGACACAATCACTCATATTCATTTTGCTTTCCATTTGTGCGTTGATGATTTTTATCGGTGCATACATTTCCGTGTCTTCAGTCGTTGCCAAACTCAGAACATCGGATCGGGATCGAGCGGCTATGGACGCAGCGGTCATGCAATCAAGTAAGATGGCCTCGCTTGGTAAATTGGCCGCAGGGGTGGCCCATGAAATCAATAATCCGTTGTCCATTATTCGGGAAAGTGCCGGATGGATACGGGATATCATCAATGACGGCGAGCTGGGTGAAGGTGAGGCCGTTGATGATTTGCAGGAAGCCACAGACGATATTGACCGGCATGTGGAACGAGCACGAACAGTCACGCACCGTATGCTTGGATTTGCCCGTCGCATGGAGCCACTTCATGAAGACGTGGATCTTAATATGCTGGCTATGCAGACCTTTTCTTTCCTTGAAAACGAGACTCGCCACCGGAACATCGAAGTGCTGCGGAATTTTGATCAGGACCTTCCGCTGATAACAACCGACTCGAATCAGGTACAGCAAGTCATGCTGAATCTGCTTGAAAACGCCATCGACGCCATTGGCGAAAACGGTTCCATTTCGCTGACCACCCGTGGGGAGAAAGACAGGGTGATTGTCGAAATTGAAGACAGTGGGGAAGGGATACCGGAAGAGCATATCAATAAGGTTTTCGATCCGTTTTTTACCACCAAAGCCACCGGGGAAGGGACTGGTCTCGGACTGTCCATTGTTTACACCACCCTCAAGAAACTGGGTGGCAAGATCAGTGTGGACAGCAAACGCGGTCAGGGAACTGTTTTTAACATATCCCTACCGTTGACCTGTCCGTATTTCCCTGACTGCCAGGAGGAAGCATGACTCGAATAAAGGTACTCGTTGTCGATGATGAGCCGGATTTTCTGAAGCTGATCAAACGTCGGTTGTCAAAACGCAACATCGACGTTGATGTTGCCACCAGCGGTGAGGCCGCTCTGGATAGCCTGCGCAAAAGTCCCGTGGACGTCGTCATTCTTGACGTCAAGATGCCGGGATTGAGCGGTATAGAAACGCTCAAGGAAATTCGTAAACGGTTCGGCGGGTTGGCTGTCATCATGCTCACCGGGCATGGGTCCGTAAAGTCGGGCATCGATGGAATGAGTCATGGCGCCTACGATTATATCCTCAAACCTTTTTCAATTGATGACCTGCTTGAACGAATTCGGGCGGCCAGTGAGCATTCCCGATTGAAGATGCAGGATCGAGGTGACGCATGAAATTGTTGCGGATCAGAAGGATTGCCCGTCTGGGGCAGTATGCGTATCCCGCATCCTGCCTGCTGATCGCGGCTGTTGTCTGGAAGTTCCCGCCTTTTGAGCATGCTTTTATCATGGCTATTATTGCTGCAACCATTGTTGGGATGTGGATTGTACTTCGGATTTCTGCGCGGTGGCTTGATGAAGCAACAGCTGAACAGTCACGCCTCGGAAAAGAACTTATTCAATCGCAGAAGGTGCTTGCTCTTGGGGAAATTTCCACTGGTATTGCGCATGAAATCAATAATCCTTTGAATATCATTTTGCGTGAAGTCGAGTTGTTACGACTCCAGCTCGATTCCCCGCCGCCTCCCGAGGTGATGGGAGAAATTCAGGACAGTCTGGATTCCATTCTCGGTCAGATTGAGCGGTGTTCTGAGATAACGCACAAGCTGTTGGATTTCGCTCGACATCGTCGTCCAGTTTCCCAGTTTGCAGACATTAATTTGCTCATGGAAGACATGTTGTCTTTGGTAGAACGAGAATCCGGGACTGACAGTATTTGGATCGTCAGGGCTTTTGATGACCTGATGCCCATGGTGAAGACCGATCCGCCCCTTTTGCGGCAGGTTTTTTTGAATCTGCTTATCAATGCGGTTCAGGCCATGGGGAAAAGTGGCGTCATTTTCGTGTCCACTTTTTGTGAGAAAAACATGGTGTGCATTGAAGTGCGGGACACTGGCCCTGGCCTGCCTCCGGAAGACCTGAAGCGGGTATTCAATCCGTTTTATACCACAAAACCTCCCGGCGAAGGGACTGGGCTTGGGCTTTCGGTCAGTTTGCGCATCGTTAATGAGCTTGGGGGCGATATATCCGTCAAGTCAAAGCCCGGCGAAGGTGCGTCCTTTACCGTTCGAATCCCTATAGCATCATGAGAGGTATCTATGGAAACTACCGCGCGAATTTTGGTTGTTGATGATGAGGAACGGTTTCGTAAATCCATGGCCCGAATCCTGAGGTCTAAGGGATATGCCGTGGATGAAGCCAGTGACGGCATGGACGCGTTGAATAGACTGGCGACTGGTGGGTTTGACGTTGTCCTGCTCGACTTGAAGATGCCGGAACTTTCTGGCGAGGAAACCTATAATGAAATCCGTTTACAGGGTTTTGATGTCGAAACCATTTGTCTGACAGGACATGTCTCGATCAATGACGCGACAAAACTCCTTCAGCGTGGGGTTTTCGATTATCTCGTGAAACCTGCGTCCGTGGAGGAAATCCTCAGCACTGTGCAGAGAGCTATGGAGAAAAAACAACTTCGGAATAATGAAATAGAAATTGCGCAGCTTTTCAAGAATTCGACCATGATTTGATGTGAACCTTTAACCCCAAACGCAACACAGGGAGAACCGTTGTGACCACTTCAATTTCGAGAGCTTTTGCTCTCAATTTCCTTGGCAATGCGCCCAAATGGTACAAAATGACCATTTTGGGTTTTCTGCTCCTCAACCCCGTTCTGGTTTATGTCGCGGGGCCTTTCATCGCCGGATGGATGCTCATCGGCGAATTCATATTCACGCTGGCCATGGCCTTGAAGTGTTACCCCCTTCCTGCCGGTGGTTTGTTGGCTATTGAAGCGGTCTTCCTCGGTTTGACTCATCCCGCGAGCGTGTATCATGAAACGCTTGCCAATTTTGAAGTGATACTCCTGCTGATTTTCATGGTGGCAGGTATCTACTTCATGAAGGATTTGCTCCAATTTACCTTTACTCGGATATTGGTCAGGGTTCAGTCCAAAGTTCTTATTTCAGTTCTTTTTTGTCTGGCAGGGGCGTTTCTGTCGGCGTTTCTTGATGCCCTGACTGTTACGGCGGTCATTATCGCTGTGGCTTATGGATTCTACAACGTATATCACCGTTTCGCCTCCGGGAAGGATAGGTTTTGTACGCACGATCTATGCAGTGATCAGCTCGTTAAGGAGACTGCTCGCGAAGAGTTGTATCAATTCAGAACCTTCCTGCGGAATTTGATGATGCATGGTGCCGTTGGTACGGCCCTTGGCGGCGTTTGTACATTGGTGGGCGAGCCTCAGAATTTGCTTATCGGAGCCGAGATGGGCTGGCATTTCAGTACCTTTTTTATCAAGGTCGCCCCAGTCTCCATGCCTGTGCTCGTCGTTGGGTTGCTGACATGTGTGCTGGTCGAGAAATTCAAGCTTTTTGGATACGGCGCATTACTTCCCGGAAATATTCGTTCCCATTTGTTGGAAACAGCCATGGAGAGTGAAGCTGAACTAGGTAAAACTGGTCGGGCCAAACTTGTCACTCAGGGACTCGCCGCGATTTGGCTGATCATTGCCTTGGCATTTCATTTGGCGGCTGTTGGTATCGTCGGTCTATCCGTCATCGTTTTGCTGACGGCGCTCAACGGTGTGACGGATGAACATCAGTTGGGTCATGCCTTTGAGGAGGCTTTGCCCTTTACCGCACTATTGGTGGTTTTTTTCTCGATTGTTGCAGTTATCCACGATCAACATCTCTTCAAGCCAGTCATTGATTATGTACTGGGATTGGAAGGGCAGACACAAATGGCCGCTTATTATGCAGCTAATGGTGTGCTTTCGATGATTTCCGACAACGTCTTTGTGGCAACGGTGTATATTTCCGAAACCAAGATGCACTTTACGCAGATGCTTGACGCTGTCCCCGGTATTGCCATGGCGGGCAGTCAGCTCATGGACATGTTGACGGACCCGCTTTTGTCGAGGGCCGAGGTCCTGGCCGGTCTGCCGGCAAGTGCTGCGCAACAGGTCAGTGCCATCATGGAAAATTTTGATAAATTGGCCGTGGCGATCAATACCGGGACGAATATTCCCAGTGTGGCTACACCTAACGGTCAGGCTGCGTTTCTTTTCCTTCTTACTTCCGCATTGGCACCGGTCATTCGATTGTCCTATGGACGAATGGTTGTTCTTGCATTGCCTTACACAGTGACAATGTCCCTGACCGGCTTTGTCGCAGCGTGGCATATTGATGACATCATTCATTTCTTTTGTGGCTAATCGCATGCAACAGTTTTTAGAAGCGATGGAATATGCAGGAGTTAAACGTGAGTGATTTTAGTTATGAAAATATGGGGTTTTGCTATTGGAATGGGGCCCTGGGACCGTTCAATATAGGCGTCGTCGGCGTAGGGACCGGACTGAAGGTTTTGGTAGATATTATCTACAACGAGGTCTTCAGGGAGTTTTTGCCGGAGATTCGTTTGTTTGCAGTCAGCCATGAAGGGGAGACCGAAACCGTGTTGCGGGAATTGGACGGTATATCCTGTCCTGTTTATGCAACATGGTCCGAAATGCTCGATATGCACCCGGAGATAAATCTGGTTGTCGAGATCACGGGTAATCGTAGTACGCGCAGTCGGTTGCGTCAGTCACTTCCTGAGAGGGTGTCCCTTATGGATCACCGGGAGTTCGTGTTTTTGTGTGGTCTGCACGACATGGCTCTGGTCAAGAGCAACTACATGAATCATTTGGATCATCAGCGCACATTGCTTCAATCCATTATTGATGAAATCCGGGAGGATATTTTCCTGCTCGACAAGAACGGTGTCATTACGGATTTGAATCGCATGGTCTGGCAGCGGGCGGGTGTCTCAAGAAAGGAGCTTTTGGGTAAGCCCTGCTGGCATGCGGCCAGATTACGTGATGGCTCGGTTTTTTGTAATGAACTGGATCCCGCCTGTCCGTTTCATGCAACATTGAAAAGTGGAAAAAAGGAAGAGTCATTGGTCACTCGGATCAATGGAAATGGTCTGCTGCAATATTATCGTTTATACGCCTATCCGATCTATGACATCAGAGGGAATATGACACATATAATGGTTATGCACCGGGATATTACGGAACGGACACATCGAGAGAAATTTCAACATCAACGTGATAAGTTTGCCATAATCGGCGAGATGTCCACGTATCTGGCCCATGAAATTCGTAATCCGCTTTTTGCTGTGGGTGGTTTTGCCAATTCCCTGCTGAAATCGTCGAATCTTGATGCAAAGGATCGGGAAAAGGCACAGATAATTGTTGATGAAACGCAACGGCTGGATCGGATGTTGAGCAATATGCTGAATTTTGCCCGCCCTACACGATCCGGGAGAGAAAATGTCGACATTATAACCGTTTGCAGGGATGTTGCGGAGCTTATGTGCGTCGGGTACGGTAAACAGGGGTATTCCATTGAAGTGAATGCATCTTCTTTGCCCCCGGTAAAAGGAGAGGCGGATGCGCTCAAACAATGTATCGTTAATCTTATCAAGAACAGCATTGAGGCCATGCCTGATGGTGGAGCAATTGTTCTCGATCTGGGTTTGGAAAATGGCGAAGTCGTTTTGAAGGTGAAGGATTCGGGAGTCGGGATGGTCGAGCAGGAGTTGGGAAAGGTTTTCAATCCTTTTTATTCGACCAAGGAAGATGGAAACGGTCTCGGTTTGGCTATGATTAAGAAAATAGTGGAAGATTTCGGCGGGACTGTGGAAATAGCCAGCAAACCGGAGCATGGGACAACTGTTTCCATGCATCTTTTGCCCGTTCTTGATGTCGAGAATAATGGTACAACCGAAGAAGTAAAAGCGATTGCTCCGGCCGGAGTCGTCAATGTTCACTGAATGAAAAAGTATGTTTTTGAATAATTCAGCCCCCGCATCATGATGGTGCGGGGGCTTTTATGGGGGTGTTTGTGCAAAACCCCAGAGGAAGGGCGGTTGGACCTATTCCGAGGCTGTTTGTGCCGTGACATGCGGTGAGGGGAAAGGCGGGCCTTCATGTTCGGGGGCTCCCAAAGAAAGCTCCCGCCTTACCTCTTCAAGATCAATGATACGTGGTGGGACCAGTGAATAGCCGGAAGCGTCACACCAGTCGTGATTGTTGGCAAAGGTATTGTCGTAACGGATTTCATCAAGGATGAAGTAGCCTGTTTCACCCATGATTCTATCCCATTGGTGAACCATGAATTCGAATTTGGAAGGATCAAAAGCATTGGAAGTCTTCCACTGCCAGGAGAACTTGCAGAGTTCGTTGTCGAAACCAAGGACGCAAACATACTTCGCCTTGCTGTCAAGGTACATTCTGCGTCTGATCTTTAAAGGATCGGCCGTGATCAGATTGGTATCGAATTCAACGGGTTCACCGTCTACTGTCACTTGAACATGGCAAACGTCATCTATGCGCATTCCCCATGTGGCGGTCTTTCCCTTTCTCCACCATTCAAGGGCCTTCATTGCGTATACGTCAGAACCGTACTCGTTAATGATATGTGCGGTCTTTTCGGATATGGGATGCAGCGCGAGGTCACAGGAATGTCCATGCACGGTAAAATTGATTTCCATTATGAATTCTCCTTATTGATAGATTTCTTCCTCAGCAATGCCACAAGAGATTGCATAGGCCGTGCCTCCACGCCACGTTCATGTCTTAATCATTCTTATCTACCTTAAAATATGAACTATTGTTTTAAAAAAAATAAAATATTGCATGTTGATTGTGTTTGCAATTTTACATTGCCGCACGATTTTGCGAAACGTTTGCCAGAAAATGAATGCTGAATTTTGCCTGATCGCAGGCGTGCAATGATTCTTTTATCCCGACGTATATGGGTTATCGAGAAGTTGTCGTAAACAAATGAAATTGCGGCATTTAATTTGCAAAGTTTTTTTTGTTCTTTATCGCATGAATGATCGTTCATATTGACGCAGTTTGAGGGGAAGAGTATGTTGTGTCCGTTTAGACATAATACTGCGTCTTGTGTGTTTTAATATCACTGAAAGCACGAGGGCATAATCATGTTGGAAATGTCGTCTATTGTATTGTGCTTATTGCGGCATAATTGTACGTAAGCAAGTACTGAAAAGCTCGAATGGGTCGAGTTCGATATGGAGAACATCACGCTTTTTGAGATATGTTGTATTAAGCATTAGGCCTATTTGGACATAATATTGTTGAGAAGAGTACCTGAGGGCAAGGGTAAAGCTTGCCTTTGACGGAATACGGAGTTTGCTGCTGATGAAAACTGTTCACGTTCATGATGCCGTCGGTATGGTGTTGTGCCACGATATGACCAAGATTGTTCCTGGAGAAACCAAAGGCCCTGCCTTCAAAAAAGGACATGTCGTTGCGGAAGAAGATATTCCGGTATTGTTGGATATAGGGAAGGAGCACATTTATGTGCTTAATTTGGAGAAGGGGAGCATTCATGAAAATGAGGCGGCAGAGCGTATTTCGAAAGCCGCTGTCGGACCGGGAATAACTTTGTCCGAGGTCAGTGAAGGACGCGTTAATTTTGAAGCTTCCCCCGGCCTGCTTGATGTCAACGTCGAGGCCCTGAATCGTATTAATTCCATAGAAGAAGTCGTGCTGGCTACCATGCACACCGGCCAGCAGGTCACACAGCCTCGTCCCGTGGCTGGTACTCGTGTGGTGCCGCTCGTTATCGACGAAAAAAAGATAGAGCAAGTAGAAGCCATCTGTGCCGAGTACCCCTATGTGGTCGGCGTTCGTCCTTTCAACCATCACAACGTTGGCCTTGTGACTACTGGCAGCGAAGTGTTTCATGGGCGTATCACGGACAAATTCGGTCCGGTTATTCGTCAGAAATTTTCCAAACTCGGTTCCACGGTCATGGATCAACGGCTGACATCTGATGATCCGGCTATGACCCGTGATGCCATTTTGGCCTTCATCGCTGAAGGAGCCGAGATGGTCGTTGTCACGGGCGGTATGTCAGTGGACCCTGATGATCAGACCCCTACGGCCATCCGTGCCACCGGAGCTGAGGTTATTACCTATGGTTCGCCCACTTTCCCCGGCGTCATGTTCATGATTGCCATGAGGGACGGTGTGCCCATTCTTGGGCTTCCCGGTTGCGTTATGTACTACCGGGCTTCCATTTTTGATCTTGTGGTGCCCCGTCTGTTGGCCGGGGAAGAAATCACCCGAGAAGACATTGTAGCCCTGGGACATGGTGGATTTTGTGCATCCTGTGATGTTTGCCGTTATCCTATCTGTCCTTTTGGAAAATAGGCTTTTTTCCCTCCGCCAATAGGCGGCGTGAACCTGCGACAGTTACACACCAAGGAGGAATACTGTCATGATTAAACTGAATCTTACCGTTAATAATGCGCCCAAACAGGTGATTTGCGAAAAGGACGACAAACTTTCGTCGATCCTGCGTGAAAGCCTTGGGCTGACTAGCGTGAAGGTCGGTTGTAGCACCGGCCAATGCGGTAGCTGTTCTGTCATCGTTGATGGCAAGCTGGTTCGTTCCTGCTCCATGAAAATGAGCAGAATCAAGGACGGCGCAACCATCTTGACAACCGAAGGTATTGGCACTCCCGACAATCTGCATCCCATTCAGATGTCCTGGATCGCTAACGGTGGTGCACAGTGCGGTTTCTGCACCCCGGGCTTCATCGTTTCCTCGTATGCTCTGTTGCAGGCTAATCCCAGCCCGACCCGTGAAGATATTCGTGACTGGTTCCAGAAATATCGTAATGCCTGTCGTTGTACTGGCTACAAGCAATTGGTCGATTCCGTCATGGATGCCGCTGCTGTCATGCGCGGTGATATGACCATGGACGAGCTGGCATTTCAGATTCCCGAAGACGGTCGTATCTGGGGCACCAAGTATCCCCGTCCCACCGCTGTGGCCAAAGTCACGGGTACGCTGGACTATGGTGCAGACCTCGGCATCAAGATGCCCAAGGAAACCCTTAAATGCGCTTTGGTTCAGGCTGAAGTCTCCCATGCGAAGATTATCTCCATTGACACTAGCGAGGCCGAAGCCATGCCCGGCGTGGAAAAGGTCGTTACGCATAAGGACGTCAAAGGCAAAAACCGTATTACTGGCCTGATCACTTTCCCCACCAACAAGGGTGATGGTTGGGATCGTCCTATCCTGTGCGACGAGAAGGTTTTCCAGTATGGTGACGCCATTGCCATCGTCTGCGCCGACTCCGAGAAGAATGCCAAGGCCGCTGCCGCCAAGGTCAAAGTCGAGCTGGAACGTCTGCCCGAGTACATGAGTGCTCCTGCAGCCATGGCTGACGACGCCATTGAAATTCATCCCGGCACTCCCAACGTTTATTACACTCAGAAAGTTGCCAAGGGCGAAGAGACCGCTCCCATTTTCGATAAGGCCGACGTGGTTATCGAGGGTGATTACTTCACAACTCGTCAGCCGCACATGCCTATCGAGCCGGATGTTGGATTCGCTTATCTGGATGACGAAGGCAAATTGTGCATCCATTCCAAATCCATTGGTTTGCATCTGCACCTGTACATGATTGCTCCCGGTCTCGGTGTTGAGCCTGAGAATCTGGTCATGGTTCAGAATCCCACGGGTGGTACCTTTGGCTACAAGTTCTCCCCGACCATGGAAGCCCTTGTTGGTGCCGCCTGTTTGGCAACCGGCAAACCTGTCTTCCTGTGTTACGACTGGTATCAGCAGCAGACCTACACCGGTAAGCGTTCACCTCAGTTTACCTCCGTGCGTATGGCTGCCAGCAAGGACGGCAAGCTGCTCGGTATGGAAACCGACTGGACTGTTGACCATGGCCCGTACTCTGAGTTCGGTGATCTGCTGACCCTGCGCGGTGCTCAGTTCATCGGCGCCGGTTACAATATCGACAACATTCGCGGCGAAGGTCGGACTGTCTGCACCAACCACGCATGGGGTGCTGCTTTCCGTGGTTACGGCGGACCCGAAGCCGAGTTCCCCTCTGAAACCCTGATGGATGAACTGGCTGAAAAACTCGGTATGGATCCTTTGGAACTTCGTTACAAGAATATCTACCGCGAAGGTTCTACAACTCCAACAGGGTGTGATCCTGAAGTTTATTCACTGCCTGAAATGTTCGACATCCTCCGTCCCAAGTACGAGGAAGCCAAGAAGAAAGTTGCCGCCAATTCCACCGATGAAATCAAACGCGGTGTTGGTATAGCTCTTGGCGTGTACGGTTCAGGTCTTGATGGCCCGGACACCGCTGAAGCGGATGTCCGTCTGAACGAAGACGGCACTGTGACGGTCCTGACCTGCTGGCATGACCACGGACAGGGCGCCGATATGGGCGTGCTGGGTACTGCTCATGAAACCCTGCGTCCTTTGGGGCTTTCTCCCGATCAGATTCACTTGACCTTGAACGACACCCGTTATTGCCCTAACGGCGGTCCGGCTGGTGGCTCTCGTTCTCAGGTTGTTGTGGGTAACTCCATCAAGGTCGGCTGCGAGATGTTGATGAGCGCCATGCTCAAGTCTGACGGTTCTTATCGCACCTATCAGGAAATGATTGATGAGAACATCGACGTTGTCCAGCACGGCAAGTGGAGCGCACCGGCCAACGATTGTGATGAGAATGGTCAGGGTAAACCTTTTGCCTGTTACATGTACGGCTTGTGCATGGCTGAAGTGGCCGTGGAAATTGCCACAGGTAAGACTACGGTTGAGAAGATCACCTTCATTGCCGACATCGGCAAGGTCAACAACGTTTTGGTCGTTGACGGTCAGATTTATGGTGGTGTTGCTCAGGGTATTGGTCTGGCTCTGTCTGAAGATTATGAGGACATCAAGAAGCACTCAACCATGAAGGGTGCCGGATTCCCGTACATCAAACAGATTCCGGACGATATCGAGATCATCTACGTCGAGACTCCGCGTCCCGACGGCCCGCATGGTGCATCCGGCGTTGGCGAAGTCCCGTTGTGCTCCCCGCACCCGGCGATTCTCAACGGTATCTATAATGCATGCGGTGTTCGCATCCGTACGCTGCCTGCCTTGCCTGAAAAGGTCCTGGCTGGACTCAAAGGTTAATTCATAACACGTAATAGGAGCGGTCTGTGCTTCGGCATAGACCGCTTTTTTCAATTGAAATAGAGCAGGGCGATCATGGAACAAGCTGATCTGAGAGAATTGGAAAGCAAGTGTATTCAGGAGGAAGCGCCCAAATGTGTTGCCGCCTGTCCTCTGCACGTTGATGCACGCACTTTTTGTTCGTTGATGGCGCAACGCCGATGGGACAAGGCGTGGCAGGTGCTCGCCAAAACCATGCCGCTTCCCGGTGTGTTGGCTCGGTTGTGCGAAGGCCTGTGCAAAGTCGATTGTGTCCGCAAGGATGCCGGTGGCTCTATTGAAATGGGACTGCTTGAACGGTTCTGTGCCGAGAATGCCAAGCCTGTGGCTCCGCCGCGTCCCCTGCCGTCTCGCGGTAAATCCGTTGCCGTTCTTGGTGGTGGTATGACCGGATTGTGCGGCGCATGGGAAATGGCGCGCAGAGGATTCAATGTAACCCTGCATTGTGCAATTCTGGGCGAAGGGCTGCCCGAACTTTCCGAAGGTGTGTTGGATAACGAACTGGCGAGTCTCGAAAAGCTGGGGGTTGTCGTCTCCAGCGGAGAAACATTAACTTCTGATGTTCTGAGTTCATTCGTTGATGAAAAGGATGCTGTTTTTATAGATTCAGCTTGTGTGCCTTCCGATTGCCTTTCTGATCTTGGCAAACCGGATTCCCTGACATTGGGGACAACCAAAATCGGTGTTTTTGCCAGCCGTTTCGATGAGAACTCCGCTGTCTTGCAGGCCGCTGCCGGTCGTCGGGCTGCCAATTCCATTGAGCGATTCACACAGGGCGTTTCCATGGTCACGGGGCGGGAACTGGAAGGGCCGTATGAAAGTAGGCTGTTCACCAGTCTGGAAAAGATCGATTCCTTGCCACCTGTTGAAAGCGAAGATGGATATTCCGAAGAAAATGCGCGTGATGAGGCGAAGCGCTGCATCCAGTGCGAGTGCCTCGAATGCGTGAAAGGGTGCGAATACCTGCGGCATTACAAATATTATCCCAAGGTATACGCCCGACAAATTTACAACAATGAATCCATTGTCATGGGAACGCGTCAGGCAAACACCATGATCAATTCCTGCACGTTGTGCGGTCAGTGCGAGGTCCTTTGCCCCGAAGATTTCTCCATGGCCGACGTCTGTCTTGCCGCGCGGCAGAGTATGGTCGAGCGAGGTAAAATGCCGCCGTCCGCTCATGAGTTCGCCTTGCGAGACATGGCTTTTGCCGATGGCGAAAAATGTGTGTTGCATCGCCATGCGCCCGGTGAGTCCACCAGCGAATACCTGTTTTTTCCCGGCTGCCAGTTAACGGCATCTGATCCTGAATGTGTGGAAGCAGCCTATGCAGACCTGCGTGAACGGCTTGGTAGTGTCGGCTTGATGCTGCATTGCTGTGGTGCACCCGCTGAATGGTCCGGGCGACATGCCATGTTTGAGGAATCCATGGCCGTGCTCAAGGAAAAGTGGGAGGGCCTCGGCAGCCCTAGAATTATAGCGGCCTGTCCCACATGTCTTAAAACCCTGCGTCAGGGACTGCCTGATGCTGAAATAGTGTCTCATTGGTCCATTCTTCGAGCGGTCGGGTTACCTTCAGGGGTGGCATCCAAAGAATGTACCTTGGCTGTTAACGATCCGTGTGCTGCTCGACATGACACCATATTGCGTGAAGATGTTCGGGTTTTGTTGGACCAGTTACATGTGGATATGACCGAGCCGGAATATAATGGTGAACTTGCCCAATGTTGTGGCTACGGCGGTTTGTTATCCGAGGCTAACCCGGAACTCGGTATGGCTGTGGCGGAAGTGCGTGCCAAGGGTGCGGATGAGGATTTTGTTACCTACTGTATTATGTGTCGTGACATGATCGCCAAGACCGGTAAGCGGGCCATGCACCTGTATGACCTGTTGTATCCACGGCGTGATGATCCCGGCGCACGTCCTTCCCCCGGTTATTCTGCACGACGTGAAAATCGTGTTCACCTTCGTGAAAAATTGTTGCGAGATGTGTGGAGGCAGGATGAAACACATGTGGCCGAACCGTATGAATCAATCGAGTTCGCTGTGACGGATCATGCTGCACGTATCATGGAAGAGCGGCGTATCTTGAAGAGCGATATCCAGAAAGTTCTGCTTCAGTTGGATCAGTCCGGCAAACAGTTGGTGAACAACGAAACCGGACATTTCCTCACATCATTCAGGCCGGTGGTTGTGACCTATTGGGTTGAATATGAATCCACTGAAAACGGGTATCTCGTGCATAACGCATGGTGTCACCGGATGAAGATAAAAGGGGCGCAGTCATGAGTGTGATTAGAGTACCGGAAGCGGAAGTTTCAGGGTGGAAATGTGCGACCTGCGACAAAGAATTGGTTTTGGCTCCGGTTGAGTTGGAGTATCTCGATTCATTGTTCAATGTGGAATTGCCAACCTGTCCCTTATGCGGATTTGTGTTTATCCCAGAAGGGTTGGCACTCGGCAAGATGAATCAGGTCGAACATTTGTTGGAGGACAAGTAATCGTGCCTGAACCGTGTGTACCTCTTTGGGAAAAACCGTCATTGCGCGCCGTAGCAGGCGAGACTTTACGGCCCGGTGGTTTTTCTTTGACGGACCGAGCCGCTGAATTTGTCGGAGTAGTTCCCGGCTGGCGGATTCTTGATGTGGGCAGTGGACTGGGAGCCACGGTTGAACGATTACGCTCCCGTTTCGGAGCAGATGCCTGGGGTGTGGAATCGTCAAATGTGCAGATTGAACGTGGTGGAGGGGCGAATGTCATTCAGGCACAAGGTGATGCCCTGCCGTTTCAGGACGAAAAATTTAAGGCCGTTTTTTGTGAGTGTGTGTTGTCGTTGTTTGCTGATCCTCAGAAGGGACTTGCAGAGTTTTATCGAGTACTTCAACCGCAAGGGTACCTTGTCCTTGCTGATTTGCATGCAGAGCAGCCGAGCCTGCCGGATGGGAGTTCCTGTGCCGGACGCGCCGTGCCGCTTGCTGTCACGCGGGAACGGGTGGAGGCGTGTGGCTTCACGGTGCGTCTGGTTGAGGATCATTCCCGACAGTTGAAGGATTTGGCGGCCAAATTACTGTTCGCCGGAGGGGAAACAACCGGGACATGTGATGGCGATCTTGGGTATTATTTGATGATTGCGCAAAAAGGGAGTGAGCCTCATGTTGGATGATACAGGTCTCAAGATGATGGAATTGGGCGGCAAAGGGTATTGTTGCAGTCAGATTATGGTCATGTTGGCTCTTGATGAAATGGGCCGTGACAACCCTGACTTGATTCGGGCCGCTTCCGGGCTATGTAATGGCTTGGGCGATTGTTCCGGTGTGTGCGGCGTCTACACCGGGGCAGCGGTGTTGCTTGGATTGTATGGCGGTAAAGGTGAAGACATGGAGGAACCTGCGGATGTCTTGCCATTGATGCTCGAAGAGTTGCGCGATTGGTTTGTCGACACCACGAAACATTATGGCGGCACGGCATGTAAGGATATTCTGGATGGTCAGTGCGGCCAGCCTGATACGACTCGTTGTGGTGGATTGGTGGCTGCGACGTATGCCCGGATACGTGAAATTTTGGTGGACAACGGACTGGACCCGTCCGAAGGGCGCTCCTTGTCATGAGTCGTATTCCGCGAAGCGTCTGCCCTGTGTGTTTGAAGCCTATTTCGGCAGAGCATGAAACCGTAGGTGAAGAGACTTTTCTCGTAAAAACGTGCCCTGAACATGGCGAATTCAAGACTGTTGTCTGGCGTGGTGAACCTGCGTTTTCGGATTGGTCTCGGGTGAAGATTCCTTCTCCTCCGAAAAAGCCTTTTACCCGTGTTGATAAAGGGTGCCCGCTTGATTGCGGGTTGTGTGATGCCCACCGACAGCACACTTGTACAGCGGTTATTGAAGTAACGTGGCGTTGCGACTTAGGCTGTCCGGTTTGTTTTGCTTCATCCGGCAAGAGTGCACCACCAGACCCGACTCATGCTGAACTTGGTTTTTTGTTTGATCGGGTCAAGGAAGCATCCGGGTATTGTAATATTCAACTTTCTGGCGGTGAACCCACGGTGCGTGATGATCTGTCGGATGTGATTCGGCTTGCCAAGTCCAAGGGATTCCCTTTTGTTCAACTCAATACCAATGGGTTACGCATCGGCCGCGAAAAAGGTTACGCGATGTCGTTGGCCGAAGCCGGGCTTGATTCCGTCTTTTTGCAATTCGATGGGTTGAGTGACGATGTGTATCAGGCCTTGCGTGGTCGTTCCCTTGTTGATCTTAAGTTGGCCGCGCTCCGAGCCTTGGCTGAAGCAGGTATCGGCGTGGTGCTTGTCCCCACAATCATACCGGGGGTTAATGATCATTCATTGGGTGCCATTATTAAACTGGCAGCCGAGAATTCACCCCATGTTCGTGGTGTGCATTTTCAGCCTGTGAGTTATTTTGGGCGATACGCAGAATCGCCGACTGATGCAGGGCGGATCACTTTGCCCGAACTCATGCGTCGCCTTGAAGAACAGACAGACGGTGCTCTTCAGGCAACCCATTTCATGCCGCCTGGGTGTGAACATTCACATTGCTCTTTTCACGCCAATTACATGGTGAGAGAGGACGGACGGTTGCAGAAGCTTTCCGCTGAAGGCAAGTGCGGATGTCAGCCTCGTCCAGCTTCGGAAGGAGCGGACAAGGCCAAGGCTTTTGTAAAACGTCAATGGGCAGCACCAGAAAAGATATTGCCCATGGCTGACGCGCCAGATGCTCTTGATGCTTTTATCAGCCGTGCGGCAACACATACTCTTGCGGTATCCGCCATGGCGTTTCAGGATGCCTGGACTTTGGATTTGGAGCGCCTCAAAGGGTGTTGTATTCATGAAGTTTCCCCGGATGGGAGATTGATTCCATTTTGTGCCTACAATTTAACCTCCATGGACGGAGAAACCTTGTACAGAGGCAAATGTCATGGGCCTGCCAGCGCTTGATCAATGGCTTATTCGCCGTATGGGGTGGCAGGGAGCCGTGCCGCCAACTGTCCGTGATGTTCGCCAGTGGCAGCTTGCCCAATTGCGTGACACAGTGGCCCATGCTCAGGACAACAGTCCGTTTTATGCGCGCCATCTTGGGGGCGTTGAAGCTTCGGCCATACAGTCTGCGGAGGCGTATTCTCGTTTGCCCATGATGACGCCCGAAGATATTCGTAGCGGTGGCGAGCAACTTTTATGCGTGTCACAGGACGAGATTGCACGGGTGGTGACGTTGACTACGTCCGGTACTACGGGACAACCCAAGCGAATTTTTCATACGGCTGATGACCTTGAGGCCACAGTTGATTATTTCAGTTGGGGGATGACCAATTTGGTTGAGTCAGGCCAGACCGCACTCGTACTTATGCCGGGAGAAAGACCCGGGGGAGTAGGTCGTCTCTTGGTCGATGCACTTGATCGGACCGGGGCGCGAGCCGTTACGCATGGAGTGATGCAGAATGTTAATATTGCGCTCGATCAATATCTCAAGGAAGACGCCCAGTGTATTGTCGGATCATCGGCCCATGTGAACATGTTTGCCAGTGCATGGGAAAAGCGCGGGTTGCCTTCGGGTAAAATTCAGTCAGTTCTTTTATGTTGGGATGCGGCTCCAAATGCTGTGGTGCACAATGTCGAACGTATTTTTGGATGTTCTGTGTTGCGTCATTGGGGCATGATTGAGACGGGCCTTGGTGGGGCAGTGGAGTGCTTCCCTCATTCAGGAATGCATCTGCGGGAAACCGACGTATTTATGGAAATCGTTGACCCGGATACAGGTACGTTGTTGTCAGACGGAGAATTTGGCGAGATGGTTGTTTCTACGCCGCTTCGTTACGGGATGCCGCTTATTCGCTACCGGACCGGCGACATGGGGAGAATCCTCCCTGACAGGTGTGAATGTAAAAGTCCTTTGCGCCGACTTGATACACAGGTATTTCGAAAGGAAGACGGATTATCTGTTGGTTCAGGTCGGTTGACTCTGCGGGAATTGAATGAAGTTCTATACGGAGTGCCGGGGCTGGAAGATTTTGGTGCATGGTGTGTAGATGGGCAATTGCGTGTTGTGGCGTGCGGGGATCAAACCGCATTGCCCGATTTGATACGCACAGCCCTTGGCTCCATGCCGGTCGTTGAGCAGGGGATTGAAGAGGGACTGCTCTCGTTGGATGTTATAATCAAAGACGATGGGACCCCGGCTATTCCGGGACTGGGAAAACGATCCATACTGAGAGAACTGGAGAATTGAATCATGAAAGCTTTTGTGCGTTCCATATGTGAACTTATTGGACAGGATGAAACTTTTGTCATGGCAACGGTGGTGGAAAGCTCCGGGTCCACACCTCGTTCGTCCGGGGCAAAAATGGCTGTGCGCGGTGACGGGTCCATCCTCGGCACCGTGGGTGGTGGATTGGTGGAGGCCAAGGCCTGCAAGGATGGTCGGGCCATGATCGACACCGGAGATGGTAGGGTCAGTCTGACGTTTGTCGATATGACACAGGAACTCGCTGCCAATTCGGACATGATTTGCGGTGGAGGTCTGAGCGTGTTGCTTGAAGTTGTTGAACCGAGTGGCCCGTGTGCTCAGGCATACCTTGAAGTAAACGAATTGTTGCGGCGTGGCGTGCGGTCTTCTCTCGCTTCGAAATTTGAGGGGACTACCGATTTTTGTGCTGTGGAGCATCAGGTCCTTAAAGAGCAAGCCGATGGTGATACGCCTGTTTTTGAAAAGAATTCGAACGGCATGGAACTAACTGAGCCGTTTATTCCTCCAGCATCTCTTTATATTTTTGGGGCAGGACATGTCTCCCTGTTTACAGCCCGCACGGCGTCCATGATTGGATTCAGGACAGTGGTCCTTGATGACCGGGAGGATTTTGCCAATGAAGCCCGTTTTCCGGAGGCCGATGAAGTGGTTGTTTTGCCTTCTTTTGCCGGATGCTGCGACGGTCTGAATATGGATGAAAATTCATTCGTCATCATTGTGACCAGAGGGCATTTGCACGATCGTAATGTGTTGGCCGAAGTACTGCGGACCAAGGCCCGATACGTGGGCATGATCGGGAGCAAGAAGAAACGCGATAAGATTTACGATTCCCTGCTGGCTGATGGGTTCACGCAGAAGGATATTGATCGTTGTCATTGTCCTATTGGACTGACGATCGGTGCGCAGACACCTGAGGAGATAGCTGTTTCCATTTGTGGCGAACTGATTCAGGTGCGTTCGGGGGTCGCATGAAAGCCCTGGCCGCAATAATACCGGCGGCTGGTCTTTCTTCCCGTATGGGTGATTTCAAGCCCCTGTTACCGTTGGGAGACGGAACAGTGTTGTCTCGGTGCGTTGATGTATTCCGAGAAAATGGTGTTGAGCAAGTTATTGTGGTCACGGGAAGACGGAGCGGAGAAGTGGCCGAGGCCGCACAGCAGGCCGGTGCTATTGCGGTGCATAATGCTGATTTTGAGCAGGGAATGTACTCCTCGGTGCTGACAGGCGTTCAGGCCTTGGGAGATGATTTTTCGGCGTTTTTTATGCTTCCGGTAGATATTCCGTTGGTCCGTTTGGAAACTGTTGGCCGTCTCATTGATGAATTTGAACAGGCCTCTCCCTCCATTTTGTATCCTCGTTTTATGGGAGAACGAGGTCATCCACCGTTGATCAGCCGTGATTTGATTCCTGCAATTGTGAGCCACGATGGAACAGGAGGATTGCGGACCGTGTTGGATCAAAATGAAACCGGGGCGCGCGATTTGGACGTGGCTGATTTTGGAACTGTGCACGATTTGGATTATCCGGCAGATTATACGTTGGCCCAATCTTTGGTAGATTCCCCGTATCCGAGCCATGAAGAGTGCTGTCAGTTGTGGGAAATGTATTCTGTTCCTTCGAATATAGTCCGGCATTGTCAGGCTGTATCGCGTGTGGCCGAAGCCCTGTGCAAGCGGTTGAACTTTCAGCGCAACGGCAATGGCCTTGATGTCGCACTGGTTCGGGGGGCGGCTTTGACTCATGATATCGGCAAGGGAACCAAGCGGCATGAGATAGTGGGAGCCGAGCGGCTGCATGCGCATGGTTTTCATGTTGCTGCGGATATTGCCTTGGAACATTTCGATTTGTTGCTTCCATCGGAGGAACCGATTACGGAAAAAGAAGTTGTGTTCCTTGCGGATAAATTGGTGTGCGGAGAGAAACCTGTTCCCCTCAAAGTCCGTTACATGAACAAGATAGAGCAATATCGCCACGAACCGGGCGTGGAAGAGGCCATACTTGGCCGATTGGAACGAGCTACGGATATCATGGCCCGTTTTGATCGGGAAATGGGTGTTTACGCCGAGCAGTTGGCGCAGGAGGTTTTGGCATGATCGTATTGATGCGCCATGCGCAGAAAGAAGATTCCAAGGGGCGATGTATTGGAAGAACTCCGTTGCCGTTGTCAGATGTCGGACGCGAGCAGGCAGAATCTCTTGTCGATTCAGTGTGTGATATAGGGTTCAAACGACTTTGTGCGAGTCCGGCGCAGCGGGCTTTGGATACTATCGGTCCACTGTCTCAGAAGTTGGGTATGTCGGTGGACACCATCCCTGCGCTGGATGAAATCGATATGGGGATATGGGATGGTCTTCCTTTTGATCAGATCCGTCGAGAATATTTTGCGAAGTATGCTGAACGCGGTGATCGATTTGGTTCATTTTGCGCTCCGTCCGGTGAAAGCTTTTCGGATGTGGCTGACCGGGCTATGATTGCCCTAGAAGAACTGGCGCACGGCGCGAGTCCTGTCTTGGCCGTGACGCACGCAGGAGTTCTTCGATCAGTGCTTTGTCGGGTAACAGGTCACCCTTTGGATGACCTGTTTCATTTCAAACCCGACTATGCGCATTGCGTATTGTTTCGGTCAGGGAATAATGGGTTGGAGTTGGTTGCGGACAACGTTTCCCCTGACGATTTGTCATCTTTTTTTTGAATCGACTTCTTAGGAGCTCTGCGGACAGAATCGGTCCCACTCCATGAGAGCGGCCCCGCCGGAGATGGTGGTGCCATAGAAAAGCACCGGTTTTTTGGTCAGGAACAAATCAATGGTGCTGTTGGCAAGCGTGGTGCCGGTGACAAGCAATAGATCGCACCAGTCAATCGCTTCTGCCGTGGCTTCGCCTCCTTCTACAAGCACTCCGCGTTTTGTCTCTCCGATATTGTCCGGGTCGAGGTCAATGAGCCGTACTTCGGTTTCCTTATTGAGTGCTTCGGCCAGTGCTGGCTGAAATCCGATGATGGTGATGCGGCATTTTCCGTAATTTCCCTTGATGTGATCAAATATCTTTTTCGAACAGTCCTTGGGGCCGCAATCCTTGCAATGAACTGTGCCTTTTGCCAGGCCGAGCGAGCGGGAAACGGCATTGAGTGTGGCGACAAACACGGCACGGTTGAAGTTGTTGTCCAGCGTCAAGGCGGCTACATCGCTCAAGGTGCCGGTGTAGTTGCCGTAGTTATCTGTAAAAGCCTGCCCGCGTTCTCCGCGAAATACGGCCTCCATCAATTTTTCTTTACCCTGCTGAATGGGAAAGTCGTTTTCTTCAGGGGTGCCAATAGCTTCCTCGACGGTCAGGGGACCGGCTGAAACCGTGATGCTTTCGTTAAGGATATCTTCTTTGCCCCAGAGAACAAGGGCCTTGTCGCGGACGGTTTCCAATGTGGTTTTCATATGTGCTCCTAGACAGCGGAAAGTTTTTTGAGTGCGATGAATATGGTCAGTGAGAATATGCCGATGATAGCGGACAGGACCAGTGCCCGCTCGAATTCGCCGTTGAATACGGCGTTATAAATCTCAAGGGACAGGGTGTTGGTCCTGCCGATGATGTTGCCGCCGAGCATCAGCGTGATGCCCACCTCTCCAAGAGAGCGTCCCAGAGCCAGAAACCAACCTGAGGCGACATTGCGTTTGACGTTGGGCAACAACACGAACCAGAAGGTTTGCCATTCGCTCTTGCCAAGCACCCGAGAGGCTTCGGCCAGCTGTTTGACATTGCCCCGAAGTGCGGCTTCCACGGGTTTGACCACCAATGGAAGTCCGGCCACAAACGCGGCGATGACCACGCCCGGAAAGCTGAACACGATATCCACTGGCAGGACCTGCCCGATGAGCCCGGCTCTGCCGAGCAGCATGAGCAGAATGAAACCTGTGGCTATGGGCGGAAAGACTAACGGCAAGGTGACCAGAAAGTCCACCACTGAACGCATCGTGCTTTTCCCTGAGGTCAGATAATAGCCGAGTAGGATACTGCTCACCAAATGGAGCAAACCGGATACTGCCAGCACCTTGAGAGTGAGGACGAGTGGTCCGGTGGTTTCCGGTTGTGCCAGAATATCAAGGAAGTTCATGCGGTCTACAGCCCGTTTTCTCGCAAAATGGTTTGGGCTTCGGGCGTTTTGAGGAAACGGAGAAAATCTTTGGCCTGTTTTATATGCCGACTGTCTTTGAGCAGGGCAGCGAGAATCACGATGGGAGAGTATCCTTTTTGATCAACTATGACATAGCCGCCAAGTTTGTCGGCCACGTTCAGTGCGTGTGTGAGGTTCAGGAAGCCCATGTCCACTTCATTGGTCGTCAAATAGGAGAAGACTTGAGGAATGGTGGAGACTTCCAGCAATCGTGGTTTAATGCCGGGAAGGTTGCCGTTAGACTCAAGAAATTCCCTTGCAGCCTTTCCATAAATGGCTTTGTGTGTGTCAGGCAGGGCGATGCGACCGGCCTTGTCCAAGTCAGCAATCGAAGAATATGGGCGGTTCTTGGCAAATGCGAGAACCAGTTTTCCATGCCCCAGTTTTTGTTTTTGTGAAAAAGTGAGTTGTGCCTTTTTCAGGAAAGATGCGTCACCAAGGACGATGTCCACGTTGCCGCTCTTTTTTGCCAGAGTAGTCACGCGGGCCATGTTGCCGAAGAGGAGGTCCACGGTTTGTCCGGTGTTTTTCGTGTAGGCTGTGTTCAGGGCGTTGACCATTTTCTTGTAGCCTGCACCGGATGCGAGGACAGCGTTTTCTGCCGACGCAACGGTGGCCATGCAGAGGATAAGAAAAGTCGTGATGATGAGAGTGCGAGTTGAGCGCATATGCATTCCTTTTATGAGTATGAGGGGACGGTCAGCTGGGCCGATCCGTGTGGTACATGTTGATGGCGGTTGAACCAGTCTGGAGCGATACGGCCACTTTCCACGGCAATAACATTATCTCCAAGGTGATCTGCTTCTCTGAGATCGTGGGTCACATGAAGAATGGGAATGTCGAGGTCCTTTTTGAGATCAGACAGCAGAGAGCACAGAAAGGTGCGCGTGGCCGTATCTAGAGCGGAGAATGGTTCGTCGAGCAGAAGTAGATCCGGTTCTCTGGCAAGTGCCTGACAAAAGGCTGCACGCTGGCGTTCTCCGCCCGAGATGGAGGCTGGCCGCTGATCTTTGAGATGTCCTATTCCGAAGGTATCCATCAAAGGGGCAACCGATGTCGGTGTAATGGCTCCAAAGGCGATGTTTTGTCGAATCGTCATGTGTGGGAAAAGGGTGTATTCCTGAAAGACCAATCCTATTTTGCGTTTACACGTGGGAATAAAGCTCCCCGTCGTTGAATCTATCCATGTATGCCCATTTAGTGTGATGGCTCCATCATCGGGCCTTTCAAGTCCTGCGATGATGCGGACAAGTGTAGTTTTTCCTGCTCCTGAAGGACCGACAATGGCTGTCAGTTCTCCTGCAGCACAAGAAAATTTGGTTTGCAGATCGAAATGTGGAAGCTTTTTATGGATATTGACGGTCAGACTCATGGTTGTTCGTATCCTTTCGGTCATTGGGGTGGCCTGCGGGGTTGTGTCACGTTCACAATTTTCCTATGTTCTGTTCTGTTATTCGGCAACCAAGTCACGCGAACAGTGTAAAACGTGACTCTTTAAGGGATACCATCAATGAGCAGTGTCAAATCATCCAGCAAGGCCTACCCCCGAGACTTTTTTAATGTGTCGGAGCATGTGAATTATCTGGAACCGTCTGAAATGCGTGATTTTGAACAGGCGTTCAAGGAGTGGAAGATCGCGGCAGTTCGTGCGGACAGTGTGCAGGCAAGGGAGCGTATGTGGCTTATCTTTTTGATGCTCAGGCATACGGGTGCGCGCTTGGGAGAGATACTTTCTCTTGATGATACAACCGCCTTTGATGCTGAAGGACCGTTTGTTCGTTTGGGACGGGAAGGAAGAATTCGGGAAGTGCCACTTTCAAACGAGTTGTTTACCGAGGTAATGGCAGCTCTTGAAGGGCCGTTGGGATGTGGCTTGCGAGGGACTTTTTTTCAAGTTGACCCTGGGTACTTTCGGCGTATCTGTTATGCTCGCGGGAAGGAATGCGGGTTGTCCAAAGACCATGTCTGTCCAAAATCTTTGCGCAACACACGGGCCGTGGAGATGCTTCGCAGCGGTGTCCCCATCACGATTGTTAAGGAAGTCCTTGGTCAGTCTTCGCTCGATTTGACGGCGAATTTCCAACAGTTTTCGACAGGTGATATGCAGTCCATTGTGCGGACAGCCCATAATGTCATGCGTAAACGGACCAGTGCGCGGAACTCTTTTGTCGGTCATGTTGTCGGTGTTGTCGAGGATTCGGTCATGGCGGAAGTGACGATGGAAACAAGATCGGGCATGATACTTTCTGCCGTCATTACCGCAGACAGTCTTCGGAATTTGAAGCTCGTGAAAGGTGCGCCTGTCATTGCTACAGTCAAGGCCCCGCTGGTCAACGTCATTTCGTGCCGTAAAACACCGGTTGGCAGTGCGAGGAATCGATTCAAGGGGACTGTTATTCGTGTGACCGATTCTCCTGTGCTCTCAGAAGTGTTGGGGCGCTTACCGGATGGTTCTGACGTGTGTGCGCTTATTTCTGAACAGAGTGCCAGGAATCTTGACTTGCAACACGGCGATGATGTTGAGTTCTGGTTCAAGGCTCTTTCCGTGGTTTTGAATACTGTCCAACTGTAATGGCAGGTTCGACCTTTCGGTTTTCTGAACACTTCTTAATAAAATCCTAGTAACGTTCTGGTTGGGGTATGCGATAATAGTATCAAGTACCTCGCTTCCTTTTCGCACGCCCGCCTTTGGAGAGGGGAGACAGTCATATTGGCTGTTGCCGGGCCGTGAAAACGGGAGTGGATGATTCAAGGAGATGCCTTATGGAAATTGGCTCTATGAGTTCGATGAGTTCCATGGCCGGAATGATGGGAATGCAGGGTGGCATGCAGTCGCCTCCGCCCCCGCCCGAAGCGTCGTCAGAAAGTTCGGATTTTGCGGATGCGATGGACGCCGATAGTGATGACCTTGTGAGTCAGATTGGCGCATCCTCTTCTGAAGCCTCAGATTCTTCGGACAGTACCGAAGAACTTGACCCATTGGATACCAATGAAGATGGTTTTGTGTCGCAGGAAGAACTTGACGCGGGACGTGGGGGCAATGGCTTGGGTGGTATTAAACTTAACGGAGGCTCTCAGGCTTTCCAACAGTTGATGGATATGACCGGAGGTAACTCCGGCGATAATCAAGCCCAAGGCGTTGAACAGTATGGCCGAATGCAGGACGCCATGTTTGGCGGTGACTATAATCAATCCTTATCAACTGGATTGGATGTTAGTGCCTAAACGTTTTGGCAAGACTGAAATCAGGGCTGTGTCAACAGATGCGGCCCTTTTTTAATGAAATGAAAATGGTGGGTTGCCATGATATTGCCGGTCGAAATTCCTGTGGATGTGTTGAGGCGAATAATGCGCAAGAATGCTACGAATGCATCTGCTGGCGATGAGTTCAGAAAATCTGAGCACACGTCCGACTCTCGTGAAGTTGGGAGTCGGAGATTGAGGTTCATATCGTCGGAAAAGAGAGATCGTCCCCGGAATTAATCAAGCTGTGCCAATTGACTCGTGAGCATGGCGCTGAGGTTTTCGTAAGTGCTTAAAGTCGCATCGAGGGCAGCGTACTTGCGTGTCAGTGATGTTTCCAATGTGTCGAGTCGTTTTTCTTCATTGTATATCTGATTGTCCAGACTAGTGACGCTTTCTTCATAGTTTTTGATGAGAATGGACAGGGTTCCAGTGTCTTCATCTGACATGGCATCAAGGGCGTCTGATATTTCACCGATTTTGCCCTGCTTTACCCGTGCCGTGCCAGAATAGTCCCCGTCGCTATGGTCTCCCACCGAGATAAATAAACCGGTTGAGGTCGAATCGGTGCCGAGAATGGTCCAGCCGTCAATTTCAGCTTCTTTGCCGTCAATAGTTGCCGAGGTGATCGCTCCATCGGAAATGGTATATTCAACCGAATGATCACCCGGAGGCGTTACGGAATCGATAACAGAGATGACTTGGAAGTCGTCACTGTCTGATTCGCCAACACCGCTTTCGGAAAATAATGCGGCCACGGCTTCGGGATCGGTGTCCAAAGCTTCCTGTAATTCGTCTTCTTCCACGAGCAGTTGACCGAATGTGTCAGACCCTTCATCCGTGTCGGTATAAAATCCGATTTGTGACAGAGCGTTGTAATAATCTCCTCCTTCATCTTCGTCATATCGTGTGAACCCGAGTGCGCCTGATGACAGGATGCTTTTGAGTTCGTTGTACATGATGTCCATGGCGTAGTTGTCGATTGTATAGGCTTCCGTTTCCGGGTCTTCCTCCTCAGTGACGCGACCTGTCAGAACCTGAATGTCGAGAATGATCTGGTTCATGTCGGCTACCACATCCATGATGGTGTCGAGCATCCCGTCAGTGTCGTAATCCACTGATATCTTGACTCCATCACTTCCAGTTGTCTCTTTGAGATCAAGGGTCATGCCGTTTATTACGTCATCTATGGAATTGGTGTCGCGTTCTATCCATTGGTTTGGATCGTCCGGGAACCCATCTACCTTGATTTTTGAGTTTTGCGCTGTCTGGGTGTTGGCGAACCCAGTCGGGTCCATGCCGTTCAGTGAGCCCGTGCTGTCGATGGTGATGGCGTTATCTTCGCCGGAGTCGGTGCTTTTCAGGACAAAGTAATAACTGTCGCCGTCGAACATGAGGTCGGCCTCGACCTTGTCGCGTGCAGTCACGCTGCCGTTAATAGTGTCCACAAGGCCCTGAAGAGTAGTCCCGGCGGCTATGTCGATGGAAATGGTGTCTCCCTGAAATGTTATATCCAGAGTTGTGGCCGTGTCTGCGACTACAGTAGTTTCCGTATCGTATCCTTGTGCGCTGTTTATCCAGATGTCATTTTGGGCCAACTGGTCAACAATGACAGTGTGTACTCCAACATCCGCTTCGCCAGTGACTTCCACATCGACCTCATCGCCGCTGCTGGTTCCTTCCATGGTGTAGAACTCGTCAGGTTCGTCCAAATCTTTCAGCGAGGTGTTGAGTTCGTCCATTTCGCTTTCCAGCTGTTCCAAAAGGCTGATTATGTATTCTGTTTCAGTCTTTTGGGCTTCGTATTCTTCTTTCTGGTAACTTTCTGAATCAATGGTGACGTCGATGATTTCCTGGAAGTCCGTCCCGTTACCCAGTCCTGAGAATGAGACTTCACCAGAGGTCGTAACAGGCTCGTATGCAATGACATTACTGGAAACAGAAGAGACGTATCCCATGACTTCCTCCTTAAATATAATTGAGTATGCTCATTTTCATGATGTCAGCAGTCGATCTGAGCACAGCTTCATAGACGTAATTGGCCTGTTCAAGCTCGACAATCAGTTGAGTTGCGTTGGCGTCTTCCTCGCGGCTGATACTGTTTGTGGTCACTTCCCGGATCAGCCCCAAGGATTGCTCGGTGTAGGAAATTTTGTTTTCTCTCGCGCCGACGTTGGCCGAACCAGTTTCGACATTTTCATGAGCGTCGCGCAAATCGTCGAGACATGCGGCCACTGCATCCTGATTGCCAGTTTCCATGTAGACGATGCAGTCGCTTAAGGTCTCGAAGAGATTGGGTTCTGTGTAAGGCATGTTGGTTGCCGGGTCGACACCGCCGAAGACAGTACTGCCCACGGTGGTCATATCCACATTGGTGTTTTCGGAAATGGCAACGGACATGGCTGTGTCACTTCCTGTGTAATGGGCCGCTTCTCGCAGATAGAATTCAGTGCCGTTTCCGTTGCCGTCAGCCGCTGTCACCGGGGTACCTGTTGTGAATTCAATCTGGGCGGTCCCGACATCAATGGTCGTGTCGCCAGCCGCAAGTGTGGCGGTTGTCCATGTCTGACCGTTATCGGTGGAATATTGGCAGTCGATTTCATCAGTTCCGATGACACCTGGTTCACTGAATTGGACGTGGACCGTGCTGTCGATTTCACCGGTCATGGAAGCAAAGTTCGCATCGTTCAATGAGTCATTTGGCAACGTGACGCCAAGGCCCATTTCGTAAGCATTATTGCCAAGGTCATCTCCTGCAAAGAGAGAGTCCGCCCCCATTTGGGTGTTGGAAATGGCGAGTATACTGTCGAGGTAGCTTTCCATTTCCAGAGCCATCATCTGGAGCTGTTCATCAGTGTATGTTTCGGTCGATCCCTGTTCAGCCAGTTCCATGGCAGCTATGATATTTTCACTGACCTGCATTAATGCTTGATCTGCCAAATCAAGACTGTCCGTGGCGGTTCCGCAGTTATCCATGTAGCCACTCAGGGATTGATCGTAAGCGTTCAGGTTCATGATATTCGCCATTCCGGCGGGATCATCTGACGGCCTGTTGATTTTTTTTTGAGTGGATTCCATCATGTTGAGTTCCGCTACATCATTGAGCGCGGTATTCATCTGGTTGAGAGACTGGGAAAATATTTGTGATGTGCTGATACGCATGACTGTTCCTTTGAGGTTAGACCATGTCCAAAATGGTATCCATCATGGTTCGCGTGACAGAGATTATTTCTGCAGCAGCTTGGTATTGTTGTTGATACTTGGTGAGATCGAGAAGCTCTTCGTCAACATTTACTTCACTGACAGAGGCCTGTTGGTCGTAAAGGTATTGGGCTGAAGTCTGGGCATAGGTCAGCTTGAGTTCTGTGGAATAGGTTGCTGAACCAACGTCAGATACAAGCGTTGAAAGGGCACCACTGAGTGTTGTGCTCATGGTTCCTACAGAGACGTTTTCGCTTGAAAGAGTCATCATTGCGTTGGCTACATCGTTGTTTCCAGATGAAACCAGACCGTCGTCACCAACGACTCCGCTGTTGATGTGTGCGGTGTCGGTTGCGATGTAACTGTCTATTGCAATGGTCGAAGCATCCGAACCCGTGAAAAAGGTATTCATGCCTGTCGCGGCAAGAAGGTTTGATGAGTCTCCTGCAATCTCGAAACTTACGTCCGAGGCTGCTGCGATTTGCAGTTGCCCGTCACCGTTGACGGATGCCGTGAGTTCTCCTGCATAGAGTGTGTTGATGGAATTGATGATGTCATCCATGGAATTCGTGGCCGGATCAACGGATATGACAGCCGAAGTGGAGACCGTTCCGTCTGCGTTGTATGTCACCAATTCAAGCTCTCCGGCCTGAATATTGTCGGCGTATGTGAGACCACTGTTGCTGAGCAGGGCGCTGGAATCTTCCATGCTGTAGCTGCCAGTCAGTCCTGTGTGATGTTCCAGTCCGGCCCCCTGCGCATGTTCGGCGTTGACTTCCCAGATGAGGGCATTGGCTATGTCATCCAGTGCGTCAAGGGTGGGGAGAACTGTGTCATCTCGTGCCGTATAAAGCCCCGCCAGACTTCCTCCTGAAGTACGCCCGGAGACTCCCTGCCCCGATGCATCGGTCATGGGGGTGATGTTTTGTAATGAACCATCACCGGTTTCCCAATACAGACCACTTTTGGGGGTAACGGCGTATCGATCACCTGTTGCATGATCTGCTGTACTGCCCTCAAACCATATCTCTACCCCTTCGATCTCAACCGGGGAATTCTCGTCACCCGCCGTGTAGAGCATGGTGTCGCCGTTTTCGTCTTCCAACCAGGTCTTGCCGCCGTCGGTGGAGACTTTGAATTCCGCTGTTCCGTCCGGGCCGGTAGAAACGAATTCAAGAAGGAGTTCTTCACTTGATGACCCGGAGAACTCGATAGTTCCATCATAATCAGAGTCACGAATCAGTGAAGCCGTAGCATTCGGATCGCCATAGACAAGGCTGTGCGTTTCAGTTCCATCCACCATGGTATATCCCTCTTCGGTCATGATCGTGACTTCCCCATTGGATTTGTAAAGCGCGTTGACTCCGATGATCGCATCGAGATTACGGATCATCTGATCGCGTTCGGCAATGGCTTGAAGATCATTTGGATTGGCTGCAATGGCCGCATTCGACAGGGCTATGTCTTCGATGAGTTGATTGGCTTCGCTTATTTCGCTCTGGATTTCCGTGTTGATGCTTTCTTCCACACCTTCAAGTTGTTCTGCTGTGGAATTGAGACCGTAGATTAATGATTGCGTTTCACCCAATAGGGCTTCACGTGCGGACAGCGAGTCCGGGTCAGTGCTCAACTCATTCCAGGCCAGGAAGAAATTATCCAGCGATGTACTGAGTCCACCGTCCGTTTGGTTTAGCAGTGAGTCGAGTTGATACAGGTATTGATAGGCTGCGTTTTGACAGGCCAAATCTGCGGAGGCGTCGAGATATTGCGCTTCCACAAATTCATCGAATGCCGACTGGATGGCCACCACGTCCGCACCCGTGCCGACAGTGAGACCTTGTATGGTGATGGAATCGCCGGTTTCGTAAATGGCCTCTGTCTGTTGGTATCCGGGAGTGTCTGCATTGGCGATGTTGTTCGACGCATTGTCGATGGACACTTGCGCATTTTGCAGTGACTTCAGCCCGATATTATACAGATTGTTGATCATGTCGCCCTCCCGATATCGTGACCGTTATCGCTTCATACCAATGGCTGTCTGGAGCAGAGTGTCTGCCGTAGTGACGACTTTGGAGTTGGCCTGATACGCGGCTTGGATAATGATGAGGTTGGTCAGTTCCGTGGCTGTGTCCACGTTGGATTGTTCCAGAACGTTGGAGGCTATGGAGCCGAAGCCTGCGGAGCCGGGAGTGCCTATATAGGCCTGTCCGGATTCAGTGGTGGCCGAAAATAGGTTGCTTCCTTCGGAGTAGAGCCCCTGTGTGTTGGTGAAGTCTGCCAGTCCGAGAGTGTACAGTTCTTGTGTCTGCCCATTGGTATATCGACCTGAAAGCACGCCGTTTTCGCTGATGGAAACATCGATCAGTACGCCGGGTGCATAGCCGTCCTGATTCAGGCTGAATGTGGCGGACCCGGAGGTCGTGCTGGTGGTGGCGCCTGTGGCAAGAACGCCCGTATTGAATGAAGGCAGGTCGTCGGTAATGGTTGCCGCGTTCAAGTCATCCAGTGAGTCAATGCCGCCGGTGGTGTCCCAACCGGTGCCTGTGCTGTAGTCCGAGTTCGATATGCCGAGGTCCAGTGTGATTTCCTGATTTTCGTCGGAGCCGGTGGAATTGGTGTCGAAGATGGGCAGCCCGTTGGTGTCGAATTCCGCCAGTTCCCAGTTCTCGGCAGCCATGGGATCGGTTGGGTCCGTCGGCGTGTCCGAGAGGGTGAACGCAGTCATGCTTTGCAGATCACCGGAAGAGGAGAACGTCATGGTGCCGGTCATGAGTGCGCCCGCACCGCTTGTGGTGCTCATTTCAGTGCCGTTGAAATCACGCATGTCTTCGCTGGCGTCACAAGTCAGGACGTATTCCCAGACCAGATCGCCGTCAGTGGTTTCAACGGGATCGAAATATATGGTCATGTCATGAGCGGCACCGTTTTCATCATATGTCGAGATGGTTGTCTGATATGCATAACGGGAGTCGTCCATGGGTGGTTCTGCCGTACCGTCATAGGCATCAAACAGTGCTGTGTATGGGCTGGTGGTGGATGTGCTGTTATCCGTGGATGTAGAATCGAGGTTCAACGAGAAGCTGATTTCGCTGGTGGCGTTGGGCGGGGACTGAGAGTTGTCCAGTTGGATATCGGTCAACCCGCCGGAGATGGAATCGTCTGCCATTTCCCACCCCTGAACACGATTGCCGTGGGCATCTACGAGGTAGCCATTCGTGTCAAAGGTAAAGTTGCCAGCGCGGGTGTAATAGATATTGTCTGTGTCCGGGTCCACGAGCATGTAGAATCCGTCACCGTTGATGGCCACGTCAGTAACTGAGTTGGTGGATTGGTATGCTCCTTGGGAAAAGTCGGTATTGATGGAGGCCACGGATACACCGTTACCGACCTGGTCAGCGCTGTTGCCTGCGTAGACCGTGCTGTAGAAAACATCTTCGAAAACGATGGATGAACTTTTGTAGCCAGTGGTTGTGGAGTTCGCGAGGTTGCTGCTGACCACCGAAGTCGCCTGACTTTGTGCCTGAAGACCGGAAATCCCTGCGTACATTGATCCTGTAATACTCATGTCTATCTCCTTGTATTGACAGAAAATTGATTAATTTGATCAAGAGGTGGCGTATGTGACGTCCAGCATGTTCACGGTGCGTCCGTCGTCGAGAGAAAGGATGACGCCATCATCGGTATTGCTGATGCCGATAACGGTGCCGGTGGTCGTGGTGGATACGCCGATATCCGCTCCATTGCTGTCTTGTGCGGAAACGACCACGTAGTATATGCCGTTGCTCGCTGTGTCGCCGTTGTAATCAGTGCCGTCCCACGTGAATGCGCTGATCCCGGCATCCAGTTCGGTGTAGGTTTCGGTGTCCACGATGGTGCCGTTGCTGTCGTAAACGTTGCAGGTCACTGACGCGGCATCTTCGGGCAGTTCAAAATATAGAGAGGAGATGGAATCCCCTGACACGCTGATGGTTGAGCCGTCTGCTTCGACCTGTTTGCCGAGGTAGTCCAAGCCGTTGGCGGCGGTCATGGAACCAAGACTTTCGGTCAGGGCATCCATTTTTTCATTCATCTCTGTCATCTGTTCGAGCTGGGAGTATTGGGTCATCTGGTCGACCATCTGTGCGTTGTCCACAGGCTCTGTTGGGTCCTGATATTGCAACTCGGCCAGCAACAGCGTGATGAAATCATCCGAGGAGAGGGAGCTGGCTTCAGTATCTGTGGTGATGGTGACCGGATCAGGCGCAGAAGACTGCACCAGTGAGTCGTAATAACTTGTGGTGTCGATACTCATGAGACTTTCCTCTTGGGATTTTCAGAGACGCTTATTTCGTGCAGAGCTGTTGTGGCGCCGTAATATCCACGAAGTCTGTTCAGGGCCTGGAACTTGATGCTTCTGACGGTTCTGGTTGTGATTCCCAATGCCGTTGCAACTTCGCAGGCCACCATTCCTTCTTTGAAAAGTAGCGTTATGACTTCTGTCTGTCTGGCTGTAAGAACTCCCGCCGGGAGGCTGAACATTGCCGTATCAATGCTTGATTCATTAGTGGTGGAATGAGCCTCGGTGAGTACTGATTCTGTCCAGCGGATTTTTTTTCTGTAATAATCAATTGTAGTTGTTTTACAGATGATATTAAGCCATGTTATAAATGAGCTTTTTTCTTTATTATATTTAGAAAGGTAGTTGTTTTTGTAAATTTTCAATGCAATTTCTTGAAATACGTCATCAACTTCACTGTTGTGCAGTCTTATATTTTTTGCATTGATGAAGTTATAAATGAGTCTAAATATCAGTTTAGAATGTCTTTTAAAGAGTTCATCATATGATATGTTGCCAAAATTATTTTCTATTTCAATTAATGTGCTACTCATTGTTCGCCTCCTGACTACAAAATGAGCAATATGAATACCGTTTAATATTAACTTATATAAAAAATATGTTAGTAAATATTTTTTAAAAATGAATAATTGATCTGTTTTGTTTTGATGAAGCCGTTCTGATGAAATGAAAATAAATAATTCTTAATAAAAAAAGATAGTTGAGAGTGGGGTGAAACCATTTGTTCTCCGTGAGGGAAAGTGCAGGCCGGAAAAAAACGCCGATGGGAAAAAAGATGTAACCGCGTCGGGAGTTTGGACGATGTAAAGAGTGAGGACCGGCCCGGATTGGTTCCGAGTCGGTCCTCATGTTGGAGAAGGAGTGGACTAGCCGATGAGTGACAAGGCCATCTGCGGGAGTGAGTTGGCCTGTGAGAGCATGGCCACGGCAGATTGGGTTATGATCTGCTGCTTGGTGTACTCGGTCATCTCAGTTGCTACGTCCACATCGGAGATACGGGATTCGGCAGCCTGAAGGTTTTCCGCCTGGACTTCCAGATTGGAAATGGTTGCCGAGAGTCTGTTTTGCATTGACCCCAGGTTGGCTCGGACTTTGTCCTTGGACACGATGGCCGAGTTGAGTGCGTCCAGAGAATTCTGGGCGAGTTCCTGAGTGGAAACGGCAGCGCCGACTCCGGTAGTGCTGTTTGAGCCCACCCCGAGAGCTGATGCTGTGCAATTGTCGATGGTAATGGCGTACTTGTCCTCAGTGGCATCGTTGCCAGTACCGAAGTGAACTGTCAGTCCGTCGCCGGACAGATTGCCGTTGAGCAAGTAAATGCCGTTGAAGTCAGTAGCATTGGCGATACGGGTAATTTCCGAAGCCATGGCCTGATACTCATCGTCGATAAGTTCACGCTGGCTGTCGGTGTACGTACCGGTGGCGGCCTGCTCAGCCAGTTCCTTCATACGGATGAGCTTTTCATCAATGACGGAAAGCGCGCCGTCTGCTGTCTGGATCATGGAAATGCCGTCATTGGCGTTCCTGACCCCTTGGTTGAGGGTTGAGATGTCGGAGCGCATAAGCTCGCGGACTGCCAGTCCAGCTGCATCATCCGCTGCGCTGTTGACGCGCAGACCAGAAGACAGGCGTTCCGTTGAGGTGCCCAAAGCACTGTATGCGTTGTTCAGATACCGGGCTGCCGAGTTTGCCATTAAGTTGTTGTTAACGACCAGAGACATACTTTCCTCCTTGAAAGTGGGTGCATCCATGCGGTGGTTTTGTTCACGGTGAGCAAAACGCACATTCAATGCCCCTCTATACGGAGGAGGGTGGGCAATCCGTTTACATGGGAAAATTTTTCCCTGCATAAAAATTGCATGAGATATTGAGAAAACTACAGTGATTATTAATGTGTCTTAACCTTCTTTATATAAATTAACATTATATGAGTTTCAGCGTTTCTTCTAAAGCTATATAATCAAATGAAAAGGAGGCGGTATGAGTGATCTGTTGTTGATAGATGACGATCCCGAGGTTGCGGAGCTCTTGTCCAGCTATCTTCAAAGCGAAGGGTTTACCCTTGATTCAATGTATACAGGTGAGTCTGGTATTCAAGCCGCTGAGAAAAAGTCGTATGAGCTGATTCTGCTTGATGTCATGTTGCCTGACCTGAGTGGATTCAATGTGCTTTCTGCCTTGAGATCTAGTTCAAATATTCCGGTGATTATGCTGACCGGGCGCGGAGAAGAGATTGACCGGGTGGTAGGATTGGAAATGGGGGCTGATGATTACATTGCCAAACCTTTTCCACTTCGTGAATTGCTGGCGAGAATTCGGGCCGTGCTTCGCCGGTATGACATCAGTCGATCTGAAGGCGGGACCGTGAAGATGCTCAGGAAGAAGAGTATTGAATTTGGTAATGTGGTCATTGATAGAAATACCCGCAACATGACCCTTGATGACAATCCCGTGCATTTGACTTCGACGGAGTATGATATCGTTGAACAGTTAGCCTTGAATATGGGGGCCGTGGTTGAACGAAATGATCTTATGGAGCAGGCGCTTGGTCGGGGTGTTGAGTTTGATGATTACGTCCTTAATGTTCATATGAGTAATCTGCGGAAAAAGCTGGGGGCACACGTCAGCATCAAGACTATTCGAGGAAGAGGATATCTACTCGCCACTTCACAAGGAGCGGCTGTCTAATGATGGTGCGAGGGTGGCTGTACGCTTTGGGCTTTCAGTCTCTGTATCTTGTCTGTTTTTTCTTGTTTTTTGGTGGCATAGCCTCGGCTGAATCTGATGAACATTTGGCTTCATTGAGTCTCGAAGAGTTGATGGAAGTTGAGGTAGTTACCACCTCTCGTCGTGCTGAGCCTTTGTCGCAGGTCGCAGGAGCTGTGACCGTTTTGGACGAAGATGACATCTTTCGCTCAGGGGCTACTACCATCGCAGAAGCCCTTAAACTTGTCCCTGGCCTGCATGTTGTTCAGATGGATACAGACAAGTGGGCCATAGGTATTCGTGGTTTCAACGGGATTTTAAGCAACAAGCATTTGGTATTGTTGGATGGCAGGCCAATTACTTCGCCAACGACTGCAGGAGTGGTTTGGGGAAACACAATCCCGGTCAGTATGGTGAAACGTATCGAAGTCGTGCGCGGTGTATGGACCCATTTATGGGGCGCAGATTCTTTTACTGGCGTTATCAATATTATCACTAAAAGTGCCGCCGAGACGCAGGGCGGGCAGAGTGTGACTCTTGCCGGATCAACCGGCGTGGAGCAGTTGTTTCGGTATGGCGACACCGTTGATGACGTGGCCTACAGAGGCTATCTCAGCGGCGGTTACAGGACCGGTGACTGGATTACGGGTGAGGGTGATGATCGAAGCTCTCAGGATTGGGTCAAACAGCAGGGTGGTTTTCGGGTCGATTGGGAGAACGCTTTTACTGATTCGTTGTCGTTACAGGGGGACTTTGCGGCATCAAGCATCAATGATGGCGCTTCTGGTTCACAAAGAATTTACAGGCCGCATGTTCGAAATGAATTTGGTGGATATGGGCAATTTTCCTGGCATAGGGCGACAGGCTTGGATGCGGGGATAGGTTTCAGGACTTCGTTTACCCGCGAACTCGTTAGCGTGGCTGATTTGACCGGCGGGACCAATACGTTGGACGCTGAATTACAATATGCAGCCGAGCAATACGGTCGGCATCGACTGACATGGGGAATGGGAAGTCGCTACTTTTGGGACGATATCAAAAGCGGAGACAGGGCTACTATCGATGAAGAAAGACGGTATACATTTACTTCAAATGGGTTTGTTCAAGATCGAGTAACACTCCTTGAAGATAGTTTGTTTCTCTTTCTTGGAATTAAATTGGATTATTTCGGACAGACTCCTGTGGAAGTTCAACCCACGATCCGATTGCTGCATACTCGGGAGGATTCGGAATACTGGTTGGCTGTATCCAAGGCTGTTCGGGCCGATACACGGTTTCAACGGAGTGGAAGTTATTCTATTGAGCATGGTGGCAAAGAGTACGTCGTTCATGCACCGGATTCACTGACGACAGAAAAACTCATTGCCTATGAAGCCGGATATCGTCAGCGTTTCACTTCGGATATCCAAGGAGACATTTCATTTTATATCAATGATTACGATCAACTTGCCATGATCGATTTTGATAGAGCGACTCGGACCGCCACTTTGACAAATTCACTTGAAGGTTCAGCGTATGGAGTTGAAGCTATTCTCGATTGGACGGTGAATAGGTGGTTGCGTCTCAGTCCTTCAATTGGTCTTGTTTATCAAGATCTTCGGAATATCGATTTTTTCCCGTCAGGTGATTCCATGCCGGAGGAAGGATTGTCGAGTGAATATAAACTTCACGCGTTCATGAAGCCCATGCAGGATGTCGGGTTTGATGTGTTGGCAGGATATTCCATTAGCCCGGACGAGCGTTTCATGCCCGGTTATTTTTCTCTGGAAGCTCATGCCTCATGGAAAGCTTCGGAAACCCTTATGCTCGAATTGATTGGTCGAAATCTTGGCGAAGCGACGAACCAATATTCTCCGCTGCATATCGGCCCGAGTGTTGATTTACGTATGACATGGGACTTCTAATGAAGCGTGATTATTTTTTGATCATAACGCTTCTTCTTTGGACAGTGTTTTTGTGTCCAGTGTCAGTCCTTGCCGGTGGAAAGTCGTTGACCGCGACCAGTGAACAACTTCAGGCCCTGTATGTGCAGCGGTTGGTCAAGTATGTGAAATGGCCTGTAGGGGCAGGCCCGGAACCGGGCGAACCGTATGTCATCGCTGCAACTGATTCCAAAAAGTTCAAGCCATATTTCAATGACTCATCATCGCAGTTTCGGTTGGTGCAATGGCCTGCGGATGGTGTTCATATTCTTGTTATCAATGGCGCGCCCAAAAGAGAGGCTGCCGCAATTTTGAAGCGGACAGCAGAAATGCCTGTGCTGACTATCGGGCAAAGTCCTGCGAATCTTCGTCAGGGAGTGGTCATTAATTTCCGTATGGTTGGCGGGAAACTCAAGCTGCAGGTCAATCCGCATGCAAGCGAAGTGGCGGGGTTGAACATTAGTTCAAGATTACTTCGAATAGCTACAATATATCGGGGAGAAGCCTATGAGCAGTAAACAGCTGACCCCGCTTGGACGGAAAATAGTTGCGGCTATCCTTGGCACTACAAGTATCGCGTTGGTATTGGCTTTCGTGTTGAATCTCATGCCCATGATTATTCAGTTTCGGCAGGCGGCAGTCAACAGGACCATTGCACAGGCTGAGTTGATGGCTGCGTCGTTGGTTGCAGCCGTTGATTTTGATGATGCCTCTGCAGCACAGGAGAGTCTTGAAACCCTTTCCTTCATTCCAGATGTCATGGGAGCTGCAGTCTATGTAGATAATGTTACTCCGTTTGCTGCGTATGGGCTTGCTCCGCAGCGTGTTGAAGCCGAAGAAGCCCTGTCTGAGTTAGGGGTATCGTCTGTGACAGTTGCTATGCCTATCCCTTCTGATTTGCAGGGTAGTGTGTTGGTTGTCACTCTTTCTTTGGAAGATCAATGGAGCATAATGCAAGGGTATGTTCTTATCGCATTTCTGTCGTGCCCGATAATTTTGTTCTGTTGCTACAGAGTTGCCATTCATTTTCGCCGCAGACTTGGTGATCCGCTGGAGCAAATGACTGATACGGTGCGGGAGATTTCTGCGAATAAGGATTATTCCCGGCGTGTCGATTACGATAGCGATGATGAACTCGGTGTGCTTGTTACGGAATTTAATTCCATGTTGAGTAAGATTCAGAGTCGCGATCAACAATTGAGCAATCATCAGGAAATGTTGGAAGAAACCGTTGAAGAACGGACTATGCAATTGAAACGCAATGAGCTTGAATTGTTGCAGAATAACCGCCTACTTCTTTCTGAGATAAAGAAGCGTGCTCAAGCCGAGATGATCCGTGAGGAGGTGGAACGCATCAATCGTCATGATCTTAAATCAGGGCTGAGTCTTGTTATTGGATATCCTGAACTGCTTTTGAGTGAAGGGGATCTCAACTCGCGTCAGGAAAAACATATCAAGCGGGTCCGTGCCGCAGGATACCGGATGCTCGATATGATTCGGAATCAACTTAATATTTTCAAGATGGAAAAAGGGATATATTCACTCAGTCGAAGTTCGGTTGACCTTGTGGAAATCATGTGTGGGCTTGAGGAAGAATTTCGTCCTATGCTGGAGAGTATGGGTGTGACCATTCAAATACATTTGAATGGTCAGGAAGTCGAAGGAAGCGAGGTGTTTGCAGTTCCAGGAGAAGGCCCTCTTCTGCGTGCCATGTTCAGAAACTTGATGCAAAATGGTATTGAGGCGTCTTGTCGAGGCGATCATGTGTCTGTGTACTTCTTTGATGACGAGGGTAAAAGTATAGTTATTGCCAACTCAAAAGTTGTTCATACAGATGTGCGGCGGCGTTTTTTTGATAAATATGTGACGCATGGTAAGGAAAATGGAACCGGTCTTGGGACCTATTTTGCAGCACTTATTGCGAGGACACATGGAGCAGATATTTCCATGAAAACACAACCTGACATGGGTACATTTATTACCATACTTTTTAAAGAACATACTAAACACGCTGAGATTGCTTCGGATTTGTCTGTTTGATAGTACGGTTTTGTTCTTTTGAATCAGTTCTTGATTCCGTTGTGTTTAGTTGCTAAACAAAACCTATGAGAACTTTTGAAGAGATGATGCCGATGCTTAGGCAGTTCAGTCGAGCCATGACGAAGCACTCCCTTATTGACAGGAAGTCGTATGATTTTGGTGTGGGTATGCCATTGTATTCAGCAGAAATCCACATGGTGACCACGGTGAATTTACATGATGGGATCGGAGTGACCGAGTTGGCCGAAGAGCTTGGTACCACCAAAGGGGCTGTTTCCCAATTGGTTGGTAAACTCGTTAAAAAAATGTTGCTTATGAAGGAAGTCGATCCTGAGCATGGAGCACGGGTGATTATTAGGACAACTGATCTTGGAAAGACGGCCAGTGATAATCATATGGCCTTCCATCGAGAGCATGACAAGGGTTTTGTAGAATATTTGAGTCAACTTGATGATGCCTCATATGAAACGATTCGTGATTTTGGCAAACAAATGAATTTGTGGATGGACAACTATTTGAAATAAAATTTTTAACAAATAAGTTTAGCACCTAAACACACGGGAGAACATATGCTTGTCACAAAACCTCAGAACCATTTTGAACCTATACATGCCATGCTGATGCAATCTTTCACTGCCAAGGTCGTCATGAGTGCAGTTGAATTGAAAATTTTTGATTTGCTTGATCGCTCGGCGCGGAAAGCGTCAGAGCTTGCCGAGGAGATGGAAGCCAAAATTGAGAGATTGGAGCCGCTTCTGAATGTTTTGGTGGCAGCAGAATTGCTTATTCAAGAAAACGATATGTACCAGAATACTCCGCGCGCGTCCGAATTCCTGGTGAGTAGTGCGCCACTTTATCAGGGGAGTAACATGCGTTTGACCATGCATTTTAATGCGATGGTTGAGGATGATATCTCGGAGCTTGTTCTTGGCGGCGAAGTCAATGTCAGAGAGACCGCTAAGGATTGGGGGGGCGATGAAGGGATGGATGGAACGGCTCAGAGTGCCATGGCTGGACCGTTGTCCCCTGTGATTGATTTTACGGCTTCTTTGCCTGGATTCGCGGACTTCAAGGTCATGGGAGATATCGGTGGCAATCATGGTATGTTCACCATGGGGGTACTTGAGCGGAATAAGAATATGCACGGGGTTATCTTTGATTTACCCCCTGTAGCCGAGAAGTCGCAGGTCCGATGCGACGGGTTTGGTTTTGGTGATCGGATTACAACGCAGGGGATAGATTTTAAAAAGGACCATTTGCCTGCCGGTGAATTTGATTTGATTCTCACCTCACATGTTTTGTACATTTTTGAAGATAATCTTGTAGGTGCATTGGAAAGGATTGCCGAAGGTTTGAAGCCAGGAGGATGGTATGTTTCTCAGCATTATTCTGAGGATGCAAAGCCCGGATATGAAATGAGCAAAGCGTCACTTGAATTGCTGACTCATCTGTGCGGTTATTCCTCGCATTTTATTGAGCAGGAGAAGTTAACCGGGATACTTCAGACGCTGGGGTTTGAGGATATCCGGTGCCAATTGGTTTCCGACACCAATCGAGGATTGATGGTTGCAGCCAGAAAAGCCATGTGATTGAGTGTTCAATGTGATTTGCCTGAATGAGGGCTGTATTTTTAAAGGAAATAAGAGGTTGTCCAGAAAACTGGGCGGCCTTCTTTTGTGATTGAAAAAGTGCTTATGATAGCTATTTTGTATTGAATTTTCGGGAGAAAATTCTTTGCAGCTACTCAGAGTACACCAAGTTGTAACATTTCTCGGTTGTGTAAAATCTTACATGGTTGTATTAAAAATTAGATAATTCGTTCAGTAGTTATTTTTAATAAGGAGTATGACCGTGAAGAAGATTATCGTGTTCGCTCTTCTGGCAATGTTTGCCTTTGCCGGGACAGCCCATGCGGAAACGCTGAAATTGCTGACATGGAAAGGGTATGCCCCTCAAAAGTTAATTGATACTTTTGAAAAGGAAACCGGAATCAAGGTTGAAGTCACTTTTTCCAACAACGAAGAGATGATCGCCAAATTGCGTGCTACACGCGGTGCTGGTTTCGATCTGGCGCAGCCTTCTCAGGATCGTATTTCCTCCGTGCAGGAAAAATTCAAGCTTTACCAGTCGCTTGATTATTCGAAGATTGACGCTGCTCTGTTCATCCCGTCCATGTTGGATGCGGTGAAGAAAAATACTCTCGTTGGCGGCAATTCTCACGCTGTCCCGTTCTGTTGGGGAACCTCCGGCCTGATCGTCAACAGTGACAAGGCTCCAGAGGCAACTTCCTTCAAGGCGTTGATTGATTCCAAATATGAAGGTCGCGTCAGCTACCGTCTGAAGAGACCTACTTTGATCGCCATGGGTTTTGCCCTCGGCTACGATCCTTTCTCTTTGTATGGTGATGTCACAGCCTACAAGGCCATGCTCGACAAGATCGCTCAGACCCTGATTGATGCCAAGCCTGTTGTGAAGAACTACTGGGCCAATGGTGATTCTTTGCTTGAATCCATGCGTTCCGAAGAAGTCTTCGTAGCCATGGCTTGGGATGCAGGCGGATGGAAGCTGCATCTTGATAACAAGGCCATTGATTTCAAGGCTCCTTCCGAGGGCGCATTGGGCTGGATTGACACCTTTGCCATTCCTGCTAAGGCCAAGAATGTTGACGCCGCATACAAGTGGATCAATTTCATCATGAAGCCTGAAAATGCTGGCTACTTCTCCTCTCAGGAAAAGTACGCCACCGCTTCTCAGGGTGCACTGAAGTTCACTGATAAGGCTGTGGCTGACAACTTTGCTCGTTCCTTCCCGCAGGCTACCATTGATAATATCAAGTGGTACCCGCCGGTCCCGGCCAAGCTGGAGAGCATCGAAGGTAAGATTCTGGATAAGATCAAGGCTGCCAACTAGCCAAAGTTACGCGTCCAAGGTATTGGAGGCGGGGTGTCCGATGGGACTCCCCGCCTTATTTAATCTTTAATTCCACGAAGAGTTATGATCAACGACCTATCCGTTCGAAATATGGTAAAGCAGTTTGGTGATTTTACCGCTGTAGATGATGTGACATTTGATGTCCCCACCGGTTCTTTTTTTTCTATTCTCGGGCCGTCCGGTTGCGGCAAGACAACGCTCTTGCGCATGATTGCTGGTTTTGAAGGCCCTACCTCCGGTGCGATCGAGATTCGCGGGAAGGATATGCTCAATGTGCCGCCCAACTTGCGGCCGGTCAATCTTGTGTTTCAGCATCTTGCCTTGTTTCCCATGATGGACGTGGCCGGGAATATAGCCTTTGGGCTTAAGCGGCGGGGTTTTGGTGCAGCTGAAATCAAACAGAAAACTGAAACCATGCTTGAACGTGTTGGCCTGCCGGGGTTCGGTAGCAAACAGATAGGTCAGCTTTCCGGTGGGCAGAAACAGCGGGTAGCCATTGCCCGGTGTCTGGTGCTGGAACCCTCGGTGTTGCTTCTTGATGAGCCGCTTGGTGCGCTTGATCTCAAACTTCGCGAACAGATGAAAGTGGAGTTAAAGAAGTTGCAGGCCAAGGTCGGGACGACTTTTATCTATATTACCCACGACCAGTCCGAAGCCCTTGTCATGTCCGATCGAGTGGCCGTGATGAATAATGGTCGATTTGAACAGGTGGGTACGCCGCAGGAACTTTATGGCAAACCTGCAACGCCATTCGTGGCAAAGTTCGTTGGGGACAACAATATCTGGAGTGGGCATGTAACTCAGCAGATTGATGGACACGTCCTTATCTCCACTGATGAGGGGTATTCTTTCCGTACCAAGTCGCACGGATTTTGTGGTGATGGAAAGAGGGTGGACCTGTTTCTCAGACCCGAAGCAATACGTATTGAGCCTCGGAACAAAGACGGTTTGAACACCTTTAATGTCACGGTGAAAAGTATTTTGTTTGATGGGGCCAACAGCCGTCTTTTGACGGTGACCAAAGAAGATCACGAACTGCTGGTCACGCTCCCCCAGAATCGGAAATTCGACTATATTGAACCGGGGAATGAAATTGCCATTGGCTGGCATCCTGAGTCCGGTATCTGTTTTGAGGCGGAGGCGTAGAATGAAACGCTCCCGCCTTGGTTTTTGGATATTTTTCGCACCGGTCATCATGTGGTTGTTGCTATTGATAGTGTTGCCGCATCTTGATCTCCTGACCATGAGCTTCCGGGGTGAAAATGACTATGGCGATGTTGTTTGGACCATGCAGAACTACATGAATTTCTTTACGGAACCAGTCTATTGGCTGACGTTTGTCCGCACTGCACTCTATGCAATCATCACGACGTTTATTACATTCCTGCTTGCCATGCCGGTATCGTTTTATATCGCCAAACTGGCAAGGACGCGGGTGCAGGGTGCACTCATGATCCTGTTGTTGCTTCCGTTTTGGGTCAGTGAGCTTGTCCGTATTTATGGATGGATGATCTTGTTGCGGGAATCCGGCGTGCTGAATTTCTTTATGCTTAAATTGGGTGTTATCGATACTCCTATCGAAATGCTTTACAATGATGCGACAATGATCATGGGATTGGTTTATACTTCCATGCTGTTCATGGTTGTGCCGTTGATTTCCGTTATGGACAGCCTTGATGATAGCCTCATTGAGGCCGCGCACGATCTTGGAGCGGGGCATTTCACCATCTGGCGGACTATTATTATTCCACATTGCAAGCCCGGTATAACTTCCGGTTCCATTGTGGTCTTCATGTTGGCATTGGGTAACTATTTGACGCCGAATCTCATGGGCGGCAAGAATTCGCTCTGGTTTACCGAACAAATCTATAATCAATTTATTGCCAGCTTCAACTGGAATCAGGGCTCGGCTTTCGGCTTCCTGTTGCTTATTCTCAGTTCTCTTATTATTTGGGCAGGTTTAAAGGTTACGGGCCAGAAGCTTGGGGAGGTGGCATCATGATTCGTTCCCTGCCAAGAAGCCGTACCTACAACTGGTCGTTCACTCTGTTTATTATTGCGTATTTTACCTTTTTATTCGCGCCGCTTCTTGTTACCTGCGTTCTGGCGTTTAATGACTCCAACTATCCGTCTTTGCCGTGGCAGGGATTTAGTCTTGACTGGTTTGTCTCTTCTGGGCCAGAAAGAGTCGGTCTTTTTTTTGATGACCAGAATTTGCGGTCCATTTTGACGAGTTTTCAGACCGCTTTTTTTGTTGCTATTTTGAGCGTAGTGGTTGGGACCTGCGCGAGCTTTCTATTTGAAAAAGAGGACTTTCGTTTTAAGGGTGTGCTCTATTTTCTCATGCTGGCCCCGTTGGTTATTCCGGGTGTGATTCTCGGTATTTCCCTGTTGCTTGCAGCGAATACTGCCGGAACGTTTTTTGATGAGCGCTTCGGACTGGATTTTGACCTGTTTCGTCCCAGTTTTTGGCTTGTCGTGCTTGGTCAGTTTTCGTTTATTACGACTTTTGTAACACTCGTTGTTTCGGCACGATTGCGTAAGTTTGACAAGTCGCTAGAGGAAGCAGCTTTGAACTTGGGAGCCACTCAACTTGGCGTTATTTGGCATATCACCTTGAAATTCTTGCGTCCGGCCATTATCGGCGCGGGAGCTGTGGCCTTTCTCATGAGCTTCGAGAACTTCAATACCACGTTGTTTCTCGTAGGATCGGAACCGACTTTGCCCATCAACCTTTACTTGCAGGTTCGAGACGGTAGTACGCCGGTTATTAATGCGATATCCTTGATGCTCATTGTTGGAACGTCGTTGTTGGCCATGGTCAATCTTTATTTCACGAAGAAGGAAGAGTAAGTGTTTTTCGATTTTTTACCCGGAGTAGGGCACGTTGGTGCTCATCGAGGTGCACGTACTCTTGCGCCTGAGAATACTATGCTTGCGGCTGAGTTGGCTGTGAAGATGGGGGCCAATTTTTGGGAACTTGATGTCAACAAGGTGGCGGACGGAACCCTTATGGTGTTCCATGATGACGTTTTGTCGCGTACCACGGATGTTGCCTCGAATGTTGGCTTTACCGGGGTTGCGCCGTGGGCGACGCATGAATATTCTTGCGAAGAGTTGCAACAACTTGATGCCGGCTCCTGGTTTATTGAGGAAGATCCATTTGGTACTATTGCCAGTGGAGAAGTTTCAACCGAGACTCTTGATAGAATGGTCGGTCTACAGATTCCTACACTTAGGGAAGCATTGGAATTCTCTCGTCGGCATAATCTCCCCGTGAACGTTGAAATCAAGGATCAGCTTCAATCTCCAGGCGATTTGTCCATCGTTGATGATGTTTTGAAAATGGCGCATGAAACTGAAACCGAAGATCTTATTCTGCTTTCTTCCTTCAACCATGACTATTTAACTCGAATGCATTATCTTGCCCCGGATATGCCCTTAGCCGTTTTGGCAGAAGAAGAGCATCCAGACGATATCCCGGGATATCTTAAACTGCTTGGCGCGATTGGCTACCACCCAGACAAGGACATTATCGATCCAGAATTGGTGAGAGACCTTGCTAGTCGCGGTATCAAGGTCAATCCATATACTGTCAATGACATGGACCAAGCTGTGTCGTTGATTAATGCCGGTTGTTTCGGGATTATTACGGACTTTGTTCACAAGCTTCGTCATCGACTTTCAACGCAATCCTCGCACTAACTTATGTTAGATTCTTATGATCGCTAGATTTTCTGTTCGCGTTCATTAAAGCAGGGGATGCAGAGGGTTTTGCCACCCAATCTGCGTGTGCGGGATTCCATGACGGATTCATTGCAGCATTCACAAACCAGACTTTCCAGAATTCGAGCAGGAGTCGGGACAGGCTCTTTGGGCTGAGTGATGACGAACATGTCATCTAATTCCAGTGCCATGAAAAGTTCCTGCAACATTTTGCGGAGGACCGTTATACGATCTTTTTCGGCGGAGGTGATTGTGCCATCGCTGTCTTTGCGCATGAGAACTGCGAGTTCGTTGTCTATTTCATCTTTGATCCCGGGTTTGATGAAAGCTCGGAAGCCTTTTCCGTTGTTCCTGTCATAGAATGAAAAAGCCATCTTTCCGTGATCGCGGTGGAGGAAATTTCCTTTGCCGTACGTGCAGGTGGTAAGGAATTGGATTGCATCCACGCCACACATGTCGGTTTCGGAAACAGCTACCATGTCGACATCAGGGGAATCGCCGAGCTCGCGTAGAGCAAGTTCTGCAGCACGGATGCCAACGGCAAGCCCTGGGCAGCTGTGGCCGTGGAATTTTATTGTTTTATCAATAGTATCAGATGAAAAATTACAGGACATTGAATTCTCCTTTGAATGAGGTCAAATGGCAGGGACGATCATGGGATGCCCCTGTATTGTATGAATGTGGACCGGAAGGTCGTAGACCTCTTCCACAACATCAGCGGTGACTGCGCAGGCCGGGCCGGTTGAATGAATGCGGCCATCTTTGAGAAAGAGGACTTTATCCGCATAGCGAAGGGCCGTGTTGAGGTCGTGCATAGTCATGATAGCACTGATGCGGTGTTCATCGACCACGCGGCGGAGCATTGTCAGGATGTCCACTTGACTTTTAAGGTCAAGAGAACTTGTTGGCTCGTCAAGGAGCATCAACTTTGGTTCTTGAACCATGGCACGTGCAATGGCAACTTTTTGCAATTCGCCGCCACTTAGACAGTCAATGTGGCGTAGAGTCAGTTTTTTCAGGTTGAGTCTTTTTATGGCTGAGTCCACTATCTTTAGGTCGTTTTCCGTGGGGCGCCATTGAATGTGGGGTTTTCGACCCATTAATATCGCATCAAAGACCGTCATGCGTGCGGCTTCACTTTGCTGGGCAACATAACCGACCCCCAAAGCTATTTCGTGGGGCGGCATGGTCAGGATGTCCCGTCCTTCGACCATGACAGCCCCTGCGGACGGACGGTGAATGGCGTTGATACATTTTAACAGGGTGGTTTTGCCGACACCATTAGGGCCGAGGATTGCGAGCAGTTCACCACCGTCAAGTTGGAAGTTGACATCGGAAAGGACCGGAGTCGCTCCATAGGTGAATTCAACGTCGGAGATGGATAGAATCATCGGCGTTGCCCCCGTATTATGAGATAAATGAAAATTGGTGCGCCCATAAAGGCCGTGAGTACGGAAACCGGTAAAATATGCGGGGCCAGTATTAGGCGAGCCGCTGTATCTGAAATGAGTAGCAGGATACTACCACCCAGAATGGACGCGGGCAAAAGAAATCGATGGTCAGAGCCGATGATGCGGCGGGCCATGTGCGGCACGACCAAGCCAACGAATCCGATAATGCCGAGAAAGGCGATGATCGTCGCTGTTACCAAAGATGCCAACAACATGCCGATTAAACGGACCCGTTCCACTCGGACGCCGAGTCCTTTGGCTGTTTCATCTCCGGCATCAATGGCGTTGTAGTTCCAACTGTTGGTGAGGAAGTAAAGTGATGACACCGTAACAACTGCCGTGATGACTCCCAACTCAGACCAGGATGCGCGAGCTGTGTCGCCAAAGGTCCAAAAGACCATGGCAGCCAGTTGAATATCATCCGCAAAAAATTGCAGAAACATGGTTCCGGCCGTGAAGAGAGCGCCAAGAGCCACGCCGGTCAAAACCATTACTTCAGGTGTTGCGCCGCGTGTGCGTGAAATACCCACGATGACGCCGGCCGCGATGAGGCTGGCGACGAAGGCCGCTGCAGTCGTCATATACGGACTGGTAATGCTGACAGCCCCTGCATTGGTTGAGGTCATGACGCCACCGCCCAACATCATGACAGAAAAAGCCGCACCGAATGCTGCAGCATGAGAAATGCCAAGCGTGAAAGGTGACCCTAGTGGGTTTCGCAGGATGGATTGCATGGCTGTGCCGGATATGGAGAGTCCGGCCCCGGCCACCACGGCCGCGAGCGCTTGGGGCAGGCGGATATTCCAGATGATGACATCCACGCGTCTTGAAACCGGGAAGTCCAATAGTGAGGATATGACGTCGATCAGTGGAATTTGAGCCGCTCCCAGGGATATGGCGATCACCAGAGTGATCGCCAAAAGTCCCATGGAGGTGATAAGGAACGTGGTCTTCCAGCCTATATACCGACGATATTCGGCAGGAATTTGTCCATCTGAGAAGTGCATATTAGTTTACCGGAACCGGGGTGAATGCATATCCCTGAAAAAGTTGATTGACTAATTCAAAGACAGGTTTACCCACGAGGAATTGATAAATTTCGTCAGCCTTTTTTATCGGGTCAATGTCTGTAAATCGATCTGGGTAAAGTAACTTGCCGATGTAGAAAGCGTTGGCCAGAATGGAACCATAGTTTTTGGAATAGCAGTTATAAGGCAGAACTCCATAAACTTTTCCTTCGGAGACAGCAGTCAAGCTGCGGTAAGCTGGATCATTTCTCAGTTCGTACAATCCTCCTGCATCATTACCCAATTGCATGGTCATGAGGTCAAGGAATAGAATGTCCGGGTTCCAGGCTACGATCATTTCCTTGGACACATCGGAGTGGCTTAGTTCTTTGCCGGAAAGTCCTTTGTTGTATGCGAGGTTGTTTGCATTGATGAAAGAGAATGGTGGATAGGCTGGCTCAGTGGATTGGAATCCGTGCGGTCCCTTGAAGGCGACGCCGCCGATGAAAACGCCGGGACGGTCGTTTTCAGGGATGTCTGCCGTTCTTTTTTTAAGTTCGGCAATTTCTGCTTCAAAGTAAGCGATTACTTCTTCTGCTCTTTCTTGTTTGCCGATGACTTCGGCCATGGTGCGGAGTGCCTGATACAATTGCGGGCGGAGTTTACCAAGATTACCGTAGGTGAGTGTTACCACCGGAATTCCGGTCTTTTGCTGGAGTTCTATCGGGTCGTATCCCATTTTGTTTGCATACGTTTTGAAAATGACTTGAGGTTGAGGCTCAAGGGTCAGTATCAATTCGGGATTGTCGTGGCCGCGAAATTCTCCAAACATCGGCATGCCAATGAATTGAGGATTGGCCATGGCATAGGGGCGCGCATCGTATGGACTTGTTTCTGATTCGATGTCGTCAACGGCTACGACCATTGATTGTGCTTGAAGATACGTCAGAAGGCGAAGACATCCGGGACCGGAACAAATGACGCGCTGGACGTCTTGTGGCACTTGGACGGTTCGGTTGGCATTGTCAGTGATGGATCGAGTGTCTGAAGAGGCCATTGCCGATGTGACAAGAGTCAGGATGAATAGAGCAACGAAGATACATTTTTTCACTTGTAAGCCCCTTTTTGTGTACGATTTATCATTGTTTAATTTTTTTATGTTACGAAATGGTTATTCGTAGCACGAAGCAAAGTAGGTGAATCAAATGAATTCGTCAAGAGGGAGCATGAAATTAGAGTGTTGGAGTGTTGTTTATGCCCTTGGCGACTATACAGTCTGGGGATAAAAAAAGGCCGGGGTTTGTGCTTCCCGGCCCTTTTAGAGTCTGGCATGTGAACAGCCAAACGGTTGAGGGGGAATATGATTATACCGGATTTTTCACCTTGTGGAACATGGCGAAAAAGACCGGTACGACAATCAAAGTCAGAACCGTGGCAAAAGCCAGACCGGACATGATGGTGACCGCCATTGATGAGAAGAATGGGTCAAGCATCAATGGGAGCATGCCAAGGATGGTCGTTGCGGCAGCCATTGCCACTGGGCGGATACGACTTACAGCCGAATCCACGATGGCATGATACGGTTGCTTGCCGCTTTCCAATTCCATTTTGATTTGATCCAGAAGTACAACTGCGTTTTTAATCAACATGCCTGACAGACTGAGGAATCCGAGCAAGGCCATGAACCCAAAGGGTTCACCTGTAATGAGTAATCCGACGGTGACACCGATGATGGCCAGCGGCACAGTCAACCAGATAATGAGTGGATTACGCAGGTTGTTGAATAACATGATGGTGACAAGCACCATGATGATAGTGGGGACGAGGAGTGAGCCGCCAAGACTTGTCTGGGCATCTGTGGAATCCTCGTATTCACCACCCCATTCCATGATATATCCCGGCGGCAGTTCGATGTCTTCAATCTGCGGCCTGAGGGTGTTGAATAGAACGGAAGGCAAGCCTTCTGCCGGATCACAGGATGCGGTTATGGTCAGCAATCGATTCCGCGTCTTGAGAGTTCCGAAGGCCATTTCAGTCTTGAATTCTGAAACCACTTCTTCAACCGGAATCATTTGGCCGGCAGTGGGGCTGAAGACGCGCACGTTGCCGATTTCCCTGACTTCCATGCGTTCGTTTTCAGGCGGTCGGACCACGATAGGCAACAATTTGTCGCCTTCTCGATAGACTCCGACAGTTGTCCCGTCAAAGAACATGTTTAATGCCTTGGACAGACCTGGGCGAGTTATACCAGCCAGTCGGGCTTGAGCTTCCGCCATGACCGGATGGATAATTTTGACTTCTTGTCGCCAGTTGTCTCGGATGCCTTGAGCATTTCCGCTGGCATACATGATATCCTGAGCTTGATTGGAGAGTCCCTTGAGTATCTTTGTGTCCGGGCCACTGAATCGGACTTCAATGGATGCGTCACGGCCTGGGCCGAGACGGAATTTTTTGAATTTCGGTTCTGCATCAGGAAATGATGCTTCAACTCTTCCCTGATATTTTGCCATGATGGATTCGATTTGATGATAGTCTTTTACTTCAACAAGTAGCAGGCCATATGACGCGTTTGTCTTTTCAGGGCTGTAGGTGAGGATGAAACGTGGGCCACCTTGTCCCACAAAGGAAGTCACAGAAACGATTTCATCATCTTCCATCAGCATTTTTTCGATTTGATGAATGTCATCGCTGGTGGTTCTAATATCCGTTCCTTGTGGCATCCAATAGTGGATCAGGAAGCGCGGTTGTGTGGAGGCCGGAAAGAAGCTTTGTTTGACAAAGCCAAATCCGTAAATGGCCATGGAGAGCATAACGGCCAGGCTCAGCACGGTCATGGTTCGATGATGCATGCATAACACAAGAAACTTTTTGTATATGCGATAGAGTCTGCCGGCGTATGGGTCTTCGTCCGATGCGACTTTTGGATGCAGGAACATGTGACACAGCAGGGGGGTGACCGTGACGGCGGTAATCCAGCTCATGGAGAGCGAAATGCACAGGACGATGAACAGAGAGCGGCAGAATTCACCGACGCTGTCTTCACTGAGACCGATTCCGGCAAAGGCCATGATGGCTACGATGGTTGCGCCGAGCAAAGGCCATTTGTTTTGATTGACGACTTCCACGGCTGCTTGAAGACGATTTACTCCCTGTTGATAGCGGATGAGTAAACCTTCCACGACAACGATGGCATTGTCGACCAACATGCCCAGTGCGATAATAAGTGCTCCAAGTGAAATGCGTTCCAGAGCGACACCAGCCATTTTGATGAATATGAAAGAACCACAAATCGTGATGAGCAGGATAATTCCGATGAGCAGGCCGGATTGCATTCCCATGAACAGGAGCAGTACGACAATAACGATAGCCACAGCCTCGGCAAGGTTCAAGGCAAAAGAACTGACAGCTTCTTCTACTCGTTTTGGCTGATAGTATACTTTGTCGATTTTCATCCCAACTGGCGTCTGTCCTTGGAGTTCATCCAGCTTGGCATCGACGGCTGAGCCGAGGTCGACCACGTTGCCGCCCGAAATTGTAGAGATGCCGAGCGATACGGAATTGTTGCCGTTATATCGCATGATCTGTGTCGGAGTGTCAGAGTAACCCCGGCTGATTTCAGCGATGTCCCGAAGTGGAACAAGTCTGCCGCTGGCGTTATCCTTGATAAGCAGATCTCCGAGACTTTTGACGGAATCAATGGTGCCGGTGGGGGATATCTTGATGTATTCCCTGTCAACACGGACATTACCGGCGGGGACCACAAGGTTACGTTGTGACAATGCGTTATAGACTGAATCCAGCGAAAGTCCCATCCGACTCATGCGTGCACGGGATATTTCTACATAAACTTTCTCGGGATGACTGCCCCAGATAGTGATCTTTGCTACACCGTCAACGAGGAGCAGTTGTTTTCGCAGATAGTCGGCAAAATCTTGAATATCCTGTTGTGGATATCCTTCACCTGTGACGGAGAGTAGAATTCCGTATACATCGCCAAAGTCATCGATGACCATGGATGTTTCGGCTCCAGGAGGCAGTTGAACCTGCGCGTCATTGACCTTGCGGCGAAGTTCATCCCAGACTTGCTGAAGTTTATCCTGTCCGTATTTGTCCTGTACTTCAACGGTGACAATGGATTGACCCGGGTTGTTAATCGATTCGACAGTATCAAGCTGTCCTAATTCCTGAGCCGCACTTTCAATGACATCGGTGACTTCATTGGTTACTTCTTCCGGTGTGGCTCCAGGATAGTTGGTGATAATGAGGGCGTCCTTGATGGTGAATTCAGGGTCTTCCAACCTAGACATGTTCAAAAAGGAGAGCGCGCCGCCTACAAGAAAGCAGGCCGTCAAGACCAAGGTAATGGTCTTCTTGCGAATGGAGAGTTCTGCAAGGTTCATTATTCACGGCCTCCGATTCGACCATTAAGCACTTTAACTTTTTGACCTTCACGCAGGTAGTTGACTCCAGCGACGACAAGTACGTCGCCGGGCTGGATGTCGCCGGTAACGCGAAACATATCCTGAATGATTTTTTCAACTTCAATTTTACGTTTTTCAACGGAGCTGTTGCTGTCGAGGACCCAGACATACTTGTCGCCTTCGACTTCACCTATTACTGATGAGAATGGGACAGTAACGGAAGCGGCACTTATCTCTTCAGGGACACTTCCCACAATCTCTACGGTCATGCCGGGATGGATTCCCAGTCCCTGCGCATTATTCATGGTCAGCGTCACTTCATAGGTTTGGGTCTGCGGGTTAGCGTTAGTTTGATATTCCTTAATACGGACAGGGAAGAGTTTGTCCGGATATGATTCGAAACGTGCCTTAAATCCTTGGAGATTGACGTCGCCCGTTTTAAAGGCCTTGACCCAAATGTTTTCCGGGATATCGATAACAACATCCAGAGCGGAAATATCGGCCAACTGGACAATGACTTCTTTAGCCTGAACATATTCGTGATTGGACGGAATTTTCTCGGCAATGATTCCGCTGAATGGCGCTTCCAGTCTGGTATATTGCAGATTCAACCGCGCTCGTCGCAGTGATTGTTCAAGGGAAAGAACTTCTGAGCGGCTGGTTTCATACTTGGATTGGGCGGAGTCAAAGGCTGATTGGGCGATAATTTTATCGGCCAGAAGTTTGCGGTTACGGTCAATGTTGAGTTTGGCTTCGTTCAGGACCGATTTTGCTCCAGCAAGGCGGGCTTGCAGATCAGCCACGGCAGCTTGAAAGTCGCGTTGGTCGAGCATGGCAATGAGTTGGCCCTGCTTGACGGGGTCGCCTTCTTTTACGTTCAATTTTATAATTTGTCCTGCGACGCGAAATGCGAGGCTGGCTTCACGGGTCGCTTTTACTTTGCCGGGAAATGTTCGTGACTCCTGCGCAGTCGCACTTTCAACGGTGAAGACGCGGACTGGCCGGATAGATTCTACTTTTTTGATTTCTTCTTTGCAGCCTGCCAGTGCAATGGTCAGCAACAGGCAGAATACGATGACTTTTCTCATTATTTTTCCTCGTAGGACTATAAAAAACTAATCACTTGATTAATTCTAGGTTAAAAAAAATTATGCCCAGTATCCAGTGAGCCCTTTTTGGAGAATTTCTACGATTGCATCAGCATATTCTTCGACCATTTCTTCATCGTCGATACAACTGCCTCCGCCGAGCAGATAGTCAGAAAAAACAGCACCAATAATAACGGTGAAACCCAGTCCCGGGATACCATCCAATCGTGGTCTGTTGATTCCCAGACGTTCGTAGTTTTCTTTGTAGTTTTCTAAAGAGTCGTTGATAAGGTTGTCGCGAAGATCCTGCAATTCTTCGGAATCGTGATTTAATTCGCGCAGACCAATGAGATAAAGATCACGATTTGCACGAGCATTTTTTAAGACCGTTGGTACAAAATTTCCAATTAATTCGTGAGGATTGAGAGACTTGTTCATGCAACGTTTGGCCTCGCTCATGAATAAATCGGAGAATTGAGAGAAAATTTCTCGTAGTAGACCTGCCTTGCTTCCGAAATAATAGGAAACCATGGCACTATTGACGTCCGCTTCTCTGGCAATATCGCGGATGCCCACAGTGTCATAAGTGCGCATGGCAAAGAGTCTTGCTGCAGTTTTGAGTATATGTTCCTTCTTGTTCATGTCTATTAATTAATCGCTTGATTAATATTTGTCAACACCAATGTCGTGGTGTTTTGTCTGGATGGAGAAGTGATAGTTGAGTGGTTTTTGGGGAAGAAATGACAGCGTGGCAGATGCCAGGGTTTGTGATAGCTCTGTAAAAAACGGAGGAACCATGAATCCATCGACTGTTTCACCCTGCATCATTGTTGCCGATGTGGGGCTTGCCCGAGATTTTTACTGTACTCATTTTAATGCAACTATCTGGTTTGATAGTGGGTGGTATGTCAATTTTAAGTTTGGAGAGGATGGTCCCACGTTACAGTTCATGGAGCCTCAATCTCCTGAGCAGGAAGTTTTTAAGGGGGGACTCACGTATAATATGGCATTAGAGTCTTGTTCTTTGGTCGATACAACACATGATCGACTGGTCGAGGCCGGGTTGCCGATTATTATACCGCTTGAGGATCATCCATGGGGTGACCGAGGATTTGCGACTCTCGATCCGTATGGAGTTGCGCTTTATATTTACGCAGACATCGAACCTAGTGCAGAATTTCAGCAGTACTTCAAGTAGTTTTTACTGTGCAAAGGGGGGGCTTAGAGGGAGGTTATTGCGGCGTACAAGCCTCGGATTGTTTTGAAAAGAATCGGCTTGCGGTCATACTGGTGGACTATGTGCGCTGGGGTTCCTGCTTCGTTGAGCACGTTTCCTGTGTCATCGGCTGCGGGTTCTCCCTGTGTCTGGCCAAGTGTGAGAATAGGGCCGCTGTTGTCGAGTAGGGTTAGGGTTTCAATCTGTCCGGTGTGAACAAGCATGTTGTGGATGGCCTGATCATATCCGGCCATGCGTTTAGCCGTGGGTGGCGGTGTAAGGTAGCTGGTCATGGTACGCAAATAGTCGACCATGGCATCCTGATCACCAACTGTCGTGCCGGAACAGGACACTGGTTTGTCCGTGAGGGTTTTGAGCATTTCGGGGCCGAGATGTTCACGAACCCAGTGGGCGTTATATGGACATCCACCAATGGTCGCGCTGCGATCTTCCAGTGTACAGTTGAGTCCTTTGGACCATGGGAAGGAAAATGGGTTTCGTTGAAAAATGACATCGCGCACATCTGCAATAAGTATGCGATCATATCTTTCTGAAGATTCCAGATAGTTCAGATACGAAAAATAACGCAGGCCATTGTAGGGGACTTTTTCATACCCTGTGGCCCGTTCTATGGGGATGGTGGTCACTGAGTGTGATTGTATCCGATTCAGATTGCGGGTCGTATCGGATACGAAGAGCACCCGATCGCCGGAATATCCGACCTGATCAAGTGATGCGAAAAAAGGCCGCACATCACCGTAATGGTAACCTGCGGCCAGTCCAAGAATAAGTGTTTTTTCTGGCACGATTTAGCTGCTGGAAGGTTTCTTCCTGCGACGACGGCGCCGTCTGGGCTTTGGTCTGGCTTTGGGAGTACTTTCTCCCTCTACCTGTTGCTGTTCCTTGGGAGCGGATTCACGTTTTGGCTCGCTGACAGATGCCTCTTTAATCGGCTGTTCTGTTCTCTTGGGTTTGGGAGCGCGTTTTGCTTCGGAGCGTCCTTGTGGAGCAGGTCTTTCCTCCGGCTTTTTTGGCTTTTGGGCTGGTTTGCCCTTTGGGGAACGCACTTTATTAGACTGCTCTTTGGCAACAGTCGGTTCAGCGGGCTTGCCGTGCAACGTGGGCTGGTAGAGTTCGTCGAGCAACATTGCCAGTAAGGCCAGAGATTCTTCGTCTTCGCTGTATTTTTTTGCCAAAGGCAGAAAACGGGAAACCCGTTCCTGCTGGATATTGGTCAATTTGCGGAAACGTTTTTCAAGAATGGCAGTAAGTCGTTCTTCGATGATAGCGGTGACATCTTCTTCGGTGGGATCTTTGATCTCTTCAAAAGTGATCTTGAATCGGGTGGCGATGCGTTCCAATTCCATCTTTTGGATGACGTCAACCATCGTGATGGCGGTGCCTGTGGCTCCGGCACGACCTGTTCGGCCTGCACGGTGCACGTAGGATTCAGGGTCTTCCGGCGGTTCCATCATGAAGACGTGGGAAAGTTCCGGAATGTCGATACCGGGGGGGGGGGTGGGGGGGGGGGGGGGGGTGGGGGTGGGGGGGGGGGGGGGGGGGGGGGGGGGGGGGGGGGGGGGGGGGGGGGGGGGGGGGGGGGGGGGGGGGGGGGGGGGGGGGGGGGGGGGGGGGGGGGTGGGGGGGGGGGGGGGGGGGGGGGGGGGGGGGGGTGGGGGGGGGGGGGGGGGGGGGGGGGGGGGGGGGGGGGGGGGGGGGGGGGGGGGGGGGGGGGGGGGGGGGGGGGGGGGGGGGGGGGGGGGGGGGGGGGGGGGGGGGGGGGGGGGGGGGGGGGGGGGGGGGGGGGGTGGGGGGGGGGGGGGGGGGGGGGGGGGGGGGGGGGGGGGGGGGGGGGGGGGGGGGGGGGGGGGGGGGGGGGGGGGGGGGGGGGGGGGGGGGGGGGGGGGGGGGGGGGGGGGGGGGGGGGGGGGGGGGGGGGGGGGGGGGGGGGGGGGGGGGGGGGGGGGGGGGGGTGGGGGGGGGGGGGGGGGGGGGGGGGGGGGGGGGGACGTCCGTGGCAACGAGGAAGCGCAATTTACCTTCCTTGATTCGTGTCATGAGGCGTTCGCGTTTGTTCTGCGTCAAATCCGAGGTAAGTCCTTCAGCGTCAAATCCGAACTGGGACAGCAGGGCTGCGGTAAATTCCACATTGCGTTTGGTGTTGGCAAAGATGATGGCAGAGGAAGGGTTTTCCAGCTCAATGAGTTTGATGAGCTTGCGTTCCTTGCCCATGGCCTGCACTTCCACAAATTGATGGGATATGGCCGAGACGTTGGTTTCGTCGGAGGAAAGGCTCAGGAATTCCGGTTTGACCATGAATTCTTTGGCCAGTCGTAAAACCGAGGGTGGGAAAGTTGCGGAGAACATGAAAGAACCGATCAGGTTGCGCGGCATATACCGTTTTACTTCCACCATATCCGGGTAGAAACCGACCGACAGCATGCGGTCTGCTTCATCAAAAATAAGGACTTTGAGGTCGTCAAGGAGGAGGTTGCGACGCATGAGATGGTCCAGGATGCGACCGGGAGTACCGACCACGAGTTGGGCTCCTTCACGGAATGCATCGAGTTGTTCCTTGTAGCCCACACCACCGTACACTGCCACGACTTTGATACCATCGTCACCAGCCAGCATACGTGCTTCCTGTGCGACCTGTTTGGCCAGTTCTCGGGTCGGAACCATAACCAAAGTTTGACATTTCGAGCTGTTGGGGTCGAGCTTTTCTATGAGCGGAAGTACAAATGCGCCAGTCTTGCCGGAACCTGTCCGGGCTTGAACCATGACATCCTGTCCGTTCAACAGGTACGGTAGTGCCTTCTGCTGTACCGGCATGAGTTTGTCCCAGCCTGCGCGAGCACATGCTTCTGCCATTCTTTCTGGCAGCTCCTCAAAAGTTATTCCAGGGATGCCTGTTTCATCTATCCCATCGTCGTTCCCGGTGTCGGGATTGTGATTTTCATTTTCCATAAGTACCTACAATGTATGATGTGAACTCCGGTCGAGTCAGTCGTATAAATGGGGCCGGAGTGAGAAATTCGTTTAAAGCTCGCGCACAGTATACCTTAATCCCCCATTTGTACAATAACGGCAAAATCCATTTCTTGGAATTTGTTTGCCCATAAGAACGGGATTCGGATCGTTTTTAGGCGATGGGCGCTAATGGACAAATTGTTCGTTAAAAATGCGCTCCTCAAGTGAGTGGTCCGGGTCGAAAAGGATACAGGCCGGACGGGAATGGTCTTCTTTGATCGTGATATGCGCGACATCCCGGACTTCGAAAGAATCTGCCGATGCGCCAACTGGGCGGCGTTTAGCATCCAGTATCTCGAATTCTACGCTGGCGGAATGGGGCAGGAGTGCGCCGTTCCAGCGGCGGGGCCGAAATGGACTGACCGGTGTCAGGGCAAGGACATTGGACCCAAGTGGGATTATTGGTCCTCTTGCAGACAGATTATATGCGGTGGAGCCAGCCGGTGTCGCTACCATAATTCCATCACAGACCAGATTCTCAAGACGTTGTTTACCGTTGATTGAGACTCGGATGTTGGCGGACTGCTGGGAATAGCGAAGCAGGGCGACTTCATTAAAGGCCAGCGCTGAGACCTGTTGGCCGTCCACTGTGAAAGCAGACATGACCAACGGGTTGAGAGCGTGTACCTGTGCTGTGTTGAGTCGTTCCAGCAGGTTGTCAGGATTGAACTGATTGAGCAGGAAGCCTATGGTACCTCGGTTCATGCCATAAATGGGCAGGCCGGTATCCATGTGTTCGTGGATCGTCTGGAGCATGAATCCGTCACCACCCAAAGCAACCAGGACATCAGCATCGGCTATGTTCGCTAGTGGGTAGCGTTCAGCCAGAATGGTGAGTCCCTCCTGTGCTTTAGGAGTTTCTGACGCCACACAGGCGATCTTCCTGATCTCTTTTCCTATCATAACAGCCTACAGTCGTGAATCCAACGGCACATATTTGCGCGGTGCAAGGCCTGTGTAAATTTGGCGCGGACGGTGGATTTTAGTGACACCGTCAGTGTTGGCCTCGTTCCAGTGGGCAATCCAACCTGGCATGCGTCCAATGGCGAACATCACGGGGAACATGTTTACTGGAATGCCGAGCGCACGCAGGATAATGCCGGAGTAGAAGTCCACGTTTGGATAGAGTTTTCGTTCGGTGAAATATTCATCATTCAAGGCAGTATCTGCCAGTTTCAGAGCAATGTCGAGTAACGGATCACTGTATCCCGTCGATTCGAGCATGTTATGGGCTGCTTCGCGCAATATCTTGGCGCGTGGGTCGAATGACTTGTATATGCGGTGACCGAAGCCCATGAGCCGGAATTCCTTTTGTTTGACCCGCTCAATGCATTGTTTGACGGACAGATCTCCTTCATTGATCTGTTCGAGCATGGCTATTACGCCTGCGTTGGCCCCGCCATGCAGACGCCCCCACAGTGCGCAGATACCGGCGGAAACCGAAGCGAACATGTTGGCTTCCGTTGACTGAACCATGCGTACCGTAGAGCATGAACAATTTTGTTCATGGTCTGCATGGAGCAAGAAGAACAGTGACAGTGCTCGTACCTGAGCGTCGGTCGGCTCAAACGGTCTGTGTGGGAGAGAGTGCATCATGTGCAGGAAGTTGCGGCAATATGTCAACTTGGGGTCCGGGTACATGAACGGCAGGCCGTGTGCCTTGCGATATGACCATGCCGCGATGGTGCGTACTTTGGAAATGATTTTGGCCGCAGCGCGGAGAAATTCCTCTTCGGTATTGATTTGCAGCAGGTCAGGATGATAGCAGCCGAGTGCGTTAATAACCGCAGACAGGATTGCCATGGGATGACCGTTGGACGGGAACCCTTCGAAATGGTGACGCAGGTCTTCATGCAGCAGTTCCTGTTCGTCGAGAAGCTGGCGAAATTCTTGACGTTGGGCGCGGGTCGGCAATTCTCCGAAAATCAACAAATAAGCGGTCTCTATGAAAGTGCCTTGGGCCGCGAGTTCTTCAATGGGATATCCTCGGTATCGAAGTATGCCCTTTTCACCATCAACAAAGGTGATGTTGCTGGAGCATGATCCTGTGTTGGCGTAGCCTGGATCATAGGAGATGAAGCCGGTTTCGGAGCGAAGGTTCGTGATGTCGATTGCGTGTTCGTTTTCCGTGCCTACGATAATGGGGAGCTCATAGGTTGCATCACCTATGGTCAGCTTTGCTTTCTGATCCGATGTCGTTGTGTTCTCTTTTCCCATGTCATTTCCTTGTCTTTTGCCGTCGACCTAGCGACTCCGATCATGTCGGAGGCAGAATGATATTCGTTTGCTGGACTGGGCCAGGTGGCCGATGATTTTGGCCGATAGTTGCGGTCGATGCGCTATCTTGATTTATGGACTCGTTTGTTATTCATCTGCTATTACAACAGAGGTATGAATTGTGTCAATTGTTCAGAATGAGGAATGTTGTTAAAAGCGTGTTATTTAGAATGTTTAGTGATGATATATAATGTTTATTTGACGTGGTTTTTCCCTAAAAAAAGATATTTTGATAGAATTATGTCCATCTTGACATGTGTAAATATACCCCTATAGGGTATGTGAATGTTGTCTTGAATGCATATTAGATCAGCCTGCACACTAAATATGAGGTGTATATTGATATGGGTACAAAAAAAGGATCTTCTGCTCGCGTCAGCCGTCGTGGATTTTTGAAAGCTCTTGGCGTGGGAGGAGCTGGGGTGCTTATCCCGTCCGTTACCGTGGCCTCTGAACAGAGAGTCCCTAAACCGTCGGATGGAGAATTGGCTACCCTGCTTGATTTATCCAAGTGTATCGGGTGTGGCGAGTGTGTGTCTGCATGTCGTGAATTCAATGCTGCTAAATTTCCTGAGCCCAACAAGCCTTTTCCGAATATCGTACCTGCCAAGCGGGCAAAGCCCGAGGATTGGTCGGAAAAGCGTGATGTGGACGACAGGTTGACCCCATACAATTGGTTGTTTTTGCAGAATGCTACAGGTGAGTATAATGGTGAGGAGTATGATATTTATATACCTCGACGGTGTATGCATTGTCAGAATCCGCCGTGCGCCAACTTGTGTCCATTTGGTGCGGCCAATAAGGAACTCAATGGCATTACCAAGATTAGCGATCAGTTATGCATGGGAGGAGCCAAGTGTCGGACGGTTTGTCCGTGGCACATCCCGCAACGACAGTCGGGCGTAGGGTTGTACCTGGATCTCATGCCACGTTTCGCAGGTAATGGGGTTATGTATAAGTGTGACCGTTGTTATCAGTTGTTGGACAAGGGCGAATTACCGGCATGTATTTCGGCTTGTCCCGAGGACGTGCAGACCATCGGGCCGCGCCGGGAGATCGTTGCCAAGGCCAAAGCCTTGGCCAAGAGTATGAATGGATTTATTTACGGTCTGAACGAGAATGGGGGGACTAATACCCTGTATGTTTCTCCGGTTCCGTTTGATTTGCTCAATAAGGGCGTTGAAAAGGGTAAGGGCAAGCCACATATGGCAAAGGTCGAGGATGTCATGAAAGATGAAACCAATCTTGCGACAGCGACAATTTTGGCCCCTATGGCCGGTGTTGTTGCCGGGTTTCTTGGTGTGGGAGCCAAACTCCTGAAAAGTTCTGAAGAGGAGGGCGGCAATGAAAGCTAGACCGTATTCCATATGGATATCCAGATTGTTCCTTTTTGCCATGACGAGTCTTGGTGTTACCGGTTTGCTCCAGATGCCGTTGGCGAAACGATACTATTTGACCGAGGTTCCGGGTATGGCCTGGACCGGTGATTTTTTCTTTGTGCATAAATTGCACTATGTGCTGGCTGCTCTTTTGTTGTTCGTGGTTGCGTTGGCGGTCATGAATTGGCTGTTGGAATGGAAAGAACGGCTGGTTCTCACTCGATTCGGCGTGGTCCGGTCCGTTATTCTGGGAGGGCTTTTGGTGAGTGGCTTGCTGCGGGTCTACCGTAATATGCCGAGCGTAACATTGGACCCGATGGCCATTGTCACCATTGAATGGATACACCTTGGCCTGGCAGCGGTGATGGGATTGGTCGCTTTGATTGCACTCTTTAGGAAGGCTTCAGCGTATGCCGTATGGCGATGATTCATAATTTTGCAGTAAATATTACAAGGGGGGCCTTTGGCTTCCCTTTTTTTGTCCTTGTCAAAGGATGGGATTTCAAAGGCCCTCGACCTTTGGTCGTCGGAGGCGAACTTCTCCATAATAACCGCGTAGCGGCATATTTTTGTTCTTATTCCAAAATCATTTCATTTGCAGACTGTCGCCATGCCTTGGGGTGGATTTCCGTGCCGGGATTGAGATGTCCGACCGCGATGAGCATGGGAATCCAGTAATTGTCCGGGATGGTGAATTCTTTTTTGACTGCCTCGTGGTCAAATCCATCCATGGGATGTGTGTGCAGGCCGTGGTGGGTCGCAGCAAACATGAGTGACATGGCAAACAGTCCTGCGTTTTTGTTGGCAAAGGCCTGACTGGCCGCCTCGCTGTTGCCATAAAGCGCACTTGTCGTGTTGATGAACCACTCACGCTGTTCAGGCTGGAGATTGTTGGTAAAATGTTTTTCCAATGTGTCGCACCCTTCTTTCCAACCATCCCGGTCGGCAAGCACCATCAGGATTACCGGAGCCTCGGTTACTTTGGGTTGGTCAAAGGCCAGTGAACGTAAAGCGGCTTTACGTTCAGTGTCGCGCACAATTTTGACCTTCCAAGGTTGTAAATTGAAGCTTGATGGGGCCTTGACCGCTTCTTCGAGCAGCGTCTTGATCTGGTCATCAGACACATCACGTGTTGGATCAAAAAAGTTAATAGCCCGTCTTTTAATAATAATATTGGTGAAATCCATAAAGGTAACCTTCCTATGACTGGTTGATGACTTTGCCATATGATAACCATTCTTGGAAAAAAGAAAAGGCCGCTTTTTTAAGCGGCCTTTAAAATCATGAGAATAGAGGGGAGAATTTATGGCATCATGGGGGCCATGGGTAGCCCTTCGTCAATGTCGAGTCCACAGATCAGGTTGGCGTTCATGAGCGCCTGACCGGATGCTCCACGACACAGGTTGTCGATGGCGGACAGGATGACCAGTCGGTTGGTGCGAGGATCGACTACCAGTCCGATGTCGCAGAATACCGTGCCGCGCACGAAGCGGGTTTCAGGAAGTTGGCCTTTGGGTAAAACTCGTACCATGGGCTTGTCCGCATAGAATTCAGTGTATGCCACATGGATGTCATCCAATGAAGTGTTAGCTGTCAACTTGGTGTAGATGGTGGACAGGATTCCACGATCAATGGGCAGCAGGTGGGTGTTGAAGGAGACCGTGATGTCGGCCTTGCCCAACTTGGAAATTTCCTGTTCGATTTCGGGAGTGTGTCGGTGCGAGGGGAGACCATATGCCTTGAAGGAGTCTGCCACTTCACAGAACAGAGATCCGACTTTGGCTCCTCGTCCTGCACCAGATGCACCGGATTTGGCATCAATAACGATATCGTCGGTCTCAATGAACCCATTTGTAAGAGCCGGGGCCAGTCCCAGAATGCTTGATGTCGGATAACAACCGGGGTTGGCAATGAGTCGAGCGCCCATGATTTGATCGAGGTAAAGTTCAGGCAACCCATAAACGGCTTCGGTAAGCAGCTCCGAACGGGTGTGCTCCACATCATACCATTGCTCATAAGTCGCCTTGTCATTGATGCGGAAATCTGCGGACAGATCGACGACTTTGACGCCTTCGTCCAGCAGGGTGGCTGCTATTTCCATGGCGGTCTTGTGCGGTACGGCCAGAAAAACCACGTCGCACTCTTCGGCTAAATCCTTGGGATCTGGCTGGGTGATGATCAAATCACCCAGCGGCAACCGGTTTAGAAAAGGGTATATGTCGGCAAGTGTTTTGCCTGCTTCCGAGCGCGAAGTGACCCGAACCAGCTCCATGGAGGAGTGATGGATCATGAGACGTGCCAATTCCATGCCGGTATAGCCGGTTACACCGACCAATCCCGCTTTGATAGTCTGAGACATGTGCCTCTCCGATTATTTTGTCTTGTTCACATAGGACATGCGCAGATTATACACGATGTCGCAGAGCAGTTTTTGTTCTTCGTCATCCAAGCCGTTATCGAATTTTTCTTTGAGCATGCCCAGCATGTCGATGGTATGCTTCGCGAGTTGCGGTTGGAATTCCACTTTGCCTGTTCCCGGTTCAGGAGCTTCGCCCAAGGCAACCATGGCCGAAGAAGACAGGGAATAGATGAAAGTGGTAAAATTGATGTCGATGGGGACACCCTTCATGGGGTTGTCTTTGCATGTATTGTCGTCAGCCATGTTCCTCTCCATTTTGACGGATGCGTTGTCACTCGCCATTAGATACGGTCTGGCGTCTTCGGAGTCAATAACCGGGAAGATGTAAAGAGTGTCTATAGGTATGTATTTTAGTGTAAAACACGGTGTACATACGTACATTTTCCGTTTAAGATGCCTTGAATTGAACATAGGGTCTCTGGGATTGATGTGAATAAACCCTCCAATAAGGTTTTTGTCATGGTGAAGAAAGGTCTGCGCGGAGCTCTCCTCCTGTCTTTGGTTGTACTCGTTTTGATGGCTGCCGGTTGTGGCAGCGATGAAGATAAAGCGGCTCAGGCTCCTCAGGGGCCCGTACCGATGAAGGTCGTTAAGGCCGAAACTCGAACGATGCCGCAATGGGGTGAGTTCGTAGGGCAGATCAGTGCTGTCGAAACTGTTGAGGTTCGGGCACGCGTGGCCGGATTCTTGATCAAGCGGAATTTCGAGGAAGGTGGGAGTGTTAAGAAGGGCGACCTGTTGTTCGTCATCGATCCCAAGCCTTTTGAAGAGGATTTGAAACAGGCTCAGTCCGGTCTGCAATATAATCAAGCCTTGTACACCAAAGCGAAAAAGGATTTTGAGCGGTTCAAGAAGCTCTATGATGAAGGTGTAGTCAGCCGCGATGAGTATGAAAGCTATCAGACGCAGGTTGCGACCTATCAAGCACAGATTGGCGACAATCAGGCTAAGGTTGAAAATGCGAGGATTCAACTCGGGTATACTAAAATTTATGCTTCCACTGACGGTCTTATTGGTCGTGTGAAAGTAGACGTTGGCAACCTTGTTGGTCAGGGTGAAAATACGTTGCTTGCCACTATTTCTACACAGGACCCGGTTTATGTCAGTTTCAGTATTAGTGAAAATGACTATGTGCGGGCTACCCGTAGCCGTATGGAAAAGGATACAGACCGTCAGATTCGGTTACTTCTTTCCGATGGCAGCGAATATGATCACGACGGTCAGGTCAGTATGGTCGATCCGACGATTGACCCTCAGACCGGTACATTGGGTATTCGAGTGGTCTTTCCCAATCCAGAGAATATGCTCAGGCCTGGTCAGTACGCCAAGGTTCGAGTGCTTATTACGAACATCGATGATGCAGTGGTCGTCCCGGCCCGCGCAGTCATGGACGTGCAGGGAATGAAGTCACTCTACGTGGTCGGCGAAGACGGCAAGGTCAAGAGTCAGCCCGTGAAGCTCGGTTTCGAAGTCAACCATTTGATTGTTGTCAGAGAGGGATTGAAAGTCGGCGACATGGTTGTTGTTGACGGTATTCGTCGAGTGCGTCCGGGGATGGACCTCAAGCCAATCGTCGTTCCTATGACTGATGATGGTTCCCAGCCCGCACCCGAAGCCGCGCCTGCTGCCGAAGTTCAGGATACTGAAAAGAAGGACAGCTAGATCATGTTCGTCAGATTCTTTATTGATCGGCCAATCTTTTCGTCGGTCTTAGCCATTATCATTTTGTTGGTGGGTGGGCTGTCCATTTTCGCCCTACCTATCGCCCAGTACCCGGAAATTGCGCCGCCATCGGTGCAGGTTAGCGCCTCATATACCGGTGCTGACGCGCAGACCGTCATGGAATCCGTTGCCACACCCATCGAAGAGCAGGTCAACGGTGCGCAGGACATGCTCTATATGTCTTCCATTTCGGCCAATGACGGTTCCATGGCTTTAACCGTAACCTTCGAGTTAGGGCGTGATCTCGAACTCGCAACCGTTGACGTGCAGAACCGTGTGAACCTTGCCACGGCCCAGTTGCCGCAGGAAGTTCGTAACTCGGGTATCAGCGTTGACAAGCGGTCGCCGGATATCGTCTTGATCATTAACTTGACCTCGGATAATCCGGCCTATGATACGCTTTTCCTCAACAACTACGCGAAGATTAACCTGTACGATGCGCTTAAGCGTATTCCCGGTGTCGGCGACGTTATGTTGTTCGGTGATCAGGATTACGGCATGCGTCTCTGGCTCGACCCCGACAAGTTGACGACCTACGGCCTGACGGTTTCGGATGTTATCAATGCGGTTAAGGAGCAGAATGTTCAGGCTCCTGCCGGACAGATCGGTATGCCGCCAGCGCCTCAGGGACAACAGTTCCAGATGGCATTGCGCGTCAAGGGTCGTCTGGTTGAGCCGAGTGAATTCGGCAACATCATCCTTAAGGCAAACGAAGATGGCAGTTCCGTCAAGATTCAGGACGTCGCACGGGTAGAACTTGGTGCCAAGAACTACTTCACCTTTGCTCGTCTGAATGGTGGCCCTACCGCTTCCATGCTTATTTATCAGCTTCCCGGTGCCAACGCTCTGGATGTAGCGGCTCAGATTCGTTCGACCATGAATGAATTGTCCGTCGCTTTCCCGCATGGCATTAATTATGAGATTCCTTACGACACGACTCTGTTCGTTTCGTCCTCCATCGACGAAGTTATGGTGACCTTGTACGAGGCATTGATTCTCGTGTTTTTGGTGGTCTTCATCTTCCTGCAAAACTGGCGGACGACCATTATTCCCATGGTTTGTGTACCCGTCTCGCTTATCGGTACCTTTGCGCTTTTCCCGGTGCTTGGTTTTTCCATCAACACGTTGACGTTGTTCGGTCTTGTGCTGGCCATCGGTATTGTTGTTGATGACGCCATTGTCGTGGTTGAGGCAACGCAGCGATTTATTGATGAAGATGGAATGTCACCCAAGGAAGCGACAAAGAAGGCCATGACCATGGTCACCGGGCCTGTTATCGCGAGTACATTGGTGCTTATTGCGGTGTTTATCCCGGTCGCCTTCATGGGCGGAATCACAGGCCAGCTCTATAAACAGTTTGCGCTGACCCTGTCTGTGTCCGTATTTATTTCGTCTATCAACGCATTGACCCTGTCTCCGGCTCTGTCAGCCTTGCTGCTCAGGCCATACAAGCCCATTCGCGGGCCGCTGGGGTGGTTCTTCGATAAATTCAACGTCATATTTGATGCCGTGAGTAAACGGTACAATAATGGGGTTGGCATGTTGGTTCGCCGCTCGGTTATGGGCCTGCTTATTGTGGGTGTCGTTGTTGTCGCGTGTGGCGGGTTGTTCAAGATCCTGCCGTCCGGTTTTGTGCCGGATGAGGATCAGGGTTACTTCATTGTTAACTCAATGTTGCCCGAGGGCGCGTCTCTTGAGCGTTCCGATGCAGTTGCTCGAAAAGTTGAGGCCTATCTCAAGGATGCAGAAGGCGTTCGGAGTGTGGTTTCACTTGGCGGGTTCAGCCTGTTGACCGGTGCATATTCTTCATACAACTCCGCATTCTTTGTGGTTTTGGATGATTGGTCCGACCGGACCACGCCTGAACTGACGGCTGATGCCATCATGGCCAAGGCGCAAAAAGCGTTCTTTGGCATTCAGGAAGCCATCGTTGTCGGATTCGGCCCGCCGCCCATTCGTGGACTGAGTTCCACTGGTGGTTTGCAGTTCGAGTTGCAGGACAAGACCGGTGGCTCCATCGAAGAGCTGTCTGCCGTGGCAACGTCGTTTATGGCCGAGGCCGGTAAATTGCCTGAGATCAGCAACGTGTTCACCACGTTCTCGGCACATGTGCCGCAGTTCAATGTGGAAATCGATCGCGACAAGGTCAAGAAGCTCGGCGTGCCGATCAGTGACGTTTTCCAGACGTTACAGACGTACCTCGGCGGCTATTATATCAACGACTTCAACCAGTATGGTCGTACGTACCGTGTTATGGCTCAGGCTGAGTCCAAGTACCGGACCAAGATCGATGATCTGGACCAGTTCTATATGCGTTCGGCCAAGGGCGACATGGTTCCTTTGTCCACCTTGAGTACATCCACCCGCATGGTCGGGCCGGAATATGTCCAGCGGTACAACATTTATCGGACGGTTGAACTGACCATATCTCCGGCCGCCGGTTACAGTTCGGGGCAGGCTATGGCCGCACTTGAGCGGACAGCCCTTGCCAATTTGCCGCAGGGTTACGGTTACGACTGGTCAGGTATCGCCTATCAGGAAAAAGCCGCCGGTGGTGACACCGCGTTGGTCTTTGTTTTGGCTATCGTCATGGTTTTCCTTGTGCTGGCTGCTCAGTATGAAAGCTGGGCCACTCCGTTTGCGGTCATTCTCTGCGTTCCGCTTGGTATCTGCGGTGCCATGGCATCCCAGTGGATTCGCGGGTTGGACAACAACGTTTATGCCCAGATCGGTCTGATTATGCTCATTGGCTTGGCTGCGAAAAACGCCATTATGATCGTTGAATATGCCAAGGAAAAACATGAAGAAGGCATGTCGGTCAAAGACGCTGCATTGGCGGCCGCTGCCCTACGTTTCCGGCCCATTTTGATGACATCCTTCGCCTTTATTCTCGGTGTTATTCCGCTTGTATGGGCAGAAGGTGCTGGCTCTTCCAGCCGTCACGCACTTGGAACATCCGTTTTCGGCGGCATGCTCGCGGCGACTATTCTGGGTGTGCTCGTGGTACCTGCTTTGTATACGGCCATTCAGGGTGCAGGGGGTAAGCTCAGCGGAAAGATTCGCAAAACCCGACCTCCGGAAAAGCCCGCGTCGGATGAATAGTTGATTCATACCAAACACCAAGGGTCGTCCAAATGGGCGGCCCTTTTTTTGTGGTTTATCGGGTGAGCGTTATTATTGATGAGAGCGTGTTGACGGCCTGTCTCATTGTGGTAAATTGGACATCATGCCAGACCCGTCATTATCGTTCAGCGTGTTCGCTAAAAAAAGAATATACCAATGCCTTATAGTGTTGTTCATTGTGTTTTTTTTGTCACCAACAGCCGTGGCACATCGCCCATCTCTTCACATTGATTATCCAGACTATTGGCCTTTTTTTTCGCGTGATGAAGACGGGAATATGGAAGGCTTTTTCTATGACATCATTACCGAAGCCTTTATACGGATGGATATGAGGGCTTCGTGGCATGAATATCCGTGGGGGCGGTGTCAGGTGAATGTGCAATGTGGCGAGGCCAGTGCCATGATTTCAGTGCCGACCAAGGAGCGCCTTGAGTATACAGTAACGCATAAGCATCCATTTTATATGAAGTATTTGACTGTTTTTACATCCGTTGATCACCCGAGAATAAGGGAAATTGAAGCTATCTCTTCTATAGATGATATCCTTCAGCTTGATTTATCCGTTGTGACCTATGTGGGGAATGGGTGGAATGATACACATATCAAAGCACGGGGGATCAAGACCTATCAGACCCCTCGATTGAAGAATGTTTGGCGGATGTTGGCGAATAAACGGGTTGATATTGCCATCGAGTGGCCGGGAGCGGCGTGGCCGCATATTGTCAATGAAGGAGTGAGCGACAAGATTGTTCAGACTGAGGTAGTCGTTGCATCAATGCCTTTTCATCTTTTGGTCCGTAAGGGTGAGCTTTTTGTGGAACGTTTGGAGGAATTCGATAGAATTATTGTTGAGATGCAGGAAGAAGGTCTCATTGATGAGATGGTGCGAAAGTATGTAAAGGTGGGATTGTAAGAGACTGGCTTTTGGTCGAGACAAAGAAGAGTGTAGATGCCGCCGAGGAGGCGGTTTTTTTATGGAAGAAGGAATGATGAGGGTCGGATGTGAAATTATTGTTTTGAACAATATAGAATTTATGATATTCCGTGTTTAAGTAAATAACTCAAAGGAGAATTGCATGCCGAAGTATTATGTGAACAAGAATCAGCAGGCTACAGGTGAGCACGAGGTTCATGAGTTTTCGTGCGGACATTTACCGGCTCCTGAGAATCGTGTGTATCTCGGTGTTCATGAAACCTGTAAGGGGGCGTTGAGGGAAGCGAAGAAGCATTATGATAATGTCGATGGGTGCTATTATTGTTGTAATGGTTGTCATCGAAAGTAAAGATTTGAGCGGTTTTTATGAAGCAGTGAAGGCAAGCCCTGTTGATCAGGGCTTTTTTTGTTTTGGCGGTCAAGCGTCTTTTGATTCGAGTATTTTCAGGTCGTGTACGCATTTTTCTCTGGCTGATTGAGAGGGTTCCAAGAGGACGAAATTGGAGTTCCATAGAGCCGTTTGATTGTGGTTGAGCTGTGTTTCGGTATCGAGCGTTAAGGCTATATTGTCGGCGTGGTTTATGAGTATGGGGGTTGTTTCCCAGCCTGCCATATGGCCGCGCGGGTGGGTGTAGGCGAGGATGAATACTCCTGCGGATTGCGGGAGTTTCTCGCTTTTGGGGAGGATGGTGAAGGGGTACTCCGTGCCGGAGGTGCCTATGAAGGGCCATATTTTTTGTTTGAACATACAGGGTGCCCTTACAGGGGGTGTTTTTTTTTGTTTTGTTTGGGGGAGTTTTGAATAGTGGGGGGGGATTATTCAAGTTTTTTTTGTGAAAGAGAAAAGAAAAGAAGAGAAGAGAAGGGAAGGGAAGAGAGGAAGAGGGGGAAAGAGGGGAAGGGAGAAGAGAAAAGCCTTTGGCTTTTTAAAGGCAGAGAGCCGTCACTGGCGTTCCTCCAGCTTTCTTTTTGCCCTCCCGGCGGGGTTCTTTTTTGGCTGGGCCGCCCCAAAAAAGAACCAAAAAAACTCGGCTTCCTAGCTTGGCCGCCGCACTCCCCAGCCTAAGAAGCTGATCGGGCCGGTTCCGCTCCCCGAACAGTCACTCGCTGCGCTCCCTCCAAGTTCGGAAAAACCGCTCCACCACCCCGTCAGCTTCTAAGGCTGGGGAGATGATGGCTATTCCTTATTTAATGCTTCAATTTGTTGGGGATATTCATCCCAAAGTTTATTGTTTAGCAAACGTCCAGTTTTCTTTTTGTTGGTTCCGCCCCATTGCTTAAAGAAAAAAGGAGTGTTTTTTGAAATACATTCATCTCTAATGTCTTCAGCCCATTTAGATTCCATTTTTCGAGATTTTGGACCGGACTCTCCACCCACGATTATCCAATCGATGCTGTTGAGTGGTAAATTGTTGATGGGGCCTAGCAATGGCTCTAGAGAAAGAAATTTCACAGCCGCATTTGTTGAGACTAGATTGTTTGCTCTGTAAATATAATCTTGATTTTCAATACTAACTCCCATCCAGATATTAGGATACCAAATTAGTTTTGAAGATATTTTTTTTAATCTGGAAGATCGTTTGGTGAGAACTTGAAAGATGTGTTGGTTGCATGTTCCCATTGTTTTGAAAACTTTTTGGATATAATGAAGCGGCACGTCTTCATGAAATAGATCACTCATTGAGTTTACAAAGACTAGACTTGGTTTTTTCCAATTAAAAGGCGTGGATAAGGTGTGAGGGTGTAGGGTTAGTTGGAACCCATTCTTGTAGTTGGGATTTCCCATGGCTTTCAGTCTTTTTGCCATAGATTCGGCGTAGCAGTTTGTACAGCCTGGACTGATTTTTGTACACCCAGTCAACGGGTTCCAAGTCGTGTCTGTCCATTCAATTTTAGATTTACTCATTGTTTTACTTTGGGAATGTTGCTTGGACATGCTTGGCAAAAGTGTTTTTTCTCCGATTTGGATGAGATGTCTCAATCAGTCCTTTTTCTTCAAGGCTATTTAAAGCATCTCGGTAGTTTCTTTTAATATATCGTCTTCCCACGCTATGAGCGTGGTATATTTCATCAATAGTTTTCGTTTTTCCTTGAAAAGAAGTGAGGAGCATTTCTTCTAAATCTTCAATAGGACGTGTTAATTTGAATAAAACACCTTGCTCTGGTCTTGCCGGACAGTATTGTAATGAAGGCACTCCTTCATCATGGCTTGAACTTTCCTTTGCCATGATTTCTTTCATTATTTCGTAGCCTTTAAAACCCTTTGTTACAAAAATTAAATGGTGGCTTGTTCTTTTCCCTTTTTTATCTTTGAAACAGAAAGGTAAGACAAAGCGGTCGCCGTCCCTATTTAAAGCAAGAGCTAGGTCGTTAATAATAATAGCTTCTCTATCGGTTGGGGTGGCTCCTGCCACTTTGTCCCTTAATTTTTTAAGTCGTTTTTTCCCAAATAAGGCCGTCATATGTGGTTTAATCAGATTGTTAGTTACGCCCATATTTATTCTATTGTAATTAAAAAAAAAGACACAATCACAACCCCAGTCTTTAATGACTGAGTTAACCAGCTTTAGTGATAAACCTTTATATCCCCAAGGGTCGACGAAGAAGAAAGTCGGTGCCAATTTTGTTTTTTGAAACATTTTGACCATTTGGTCACCCACTTCGTCATTTAGTACTAGCGGCTTATGATCAAGTTTTTCAATTCCTTCAATTCTCGAGAGAGCATTTTGTAGGCACTGAGTGTGATTGCAATTTGCATCATTAAAGATGGTTACAAGTCGCTGGCATAATTGAGCGTCTTTGACTGCTTCTGATAGAATCATCAAAGGAGTCGATTGGCTGCCATCATCGTATCGCCCAGGTCCAGCAAAGAGGTCTAAGTAAACGATTCTATCTGAGTGTTTATATCTCTCTATTGTGGAGAGCATTACTTTGGCCCATGCCCAGAAGTATTTAGTGACAATAATTGATTTAATTTTTGATTGATCTTTTCGTTCATTAAAGAAACCAACGGTGCTCATTATAGGCTCCTCGAATTACTTTCTGATTGCGTGCCGTAAGTTCAGTTAGTAAATACAGGAGTTTTGAATAAAGTGCAAAGGCGATATTATTTTTCTAGTGCGCTTCAGCCCAATTGGTTCCTATCCCTAAATCGACCTTTAAAGGTACGTCTAGCTTAGCTACATCCTGCATGAGTTGCTTCAGGCGTTCTCCAGCGTCATCGATGTTTTCAGCAGGGGCTTCGATGATGAGTTCATCGTGTACCTGAAGGATGAGTTGCGCGCCGAGGTTTTTGAGTTCTGCGTCGGCGTGGGCCGCGAGCATGGCCATTTTGATGATGTCGGCGGCTGAGCCTTGAATGACCGTGTTGACGGCTTGGCGTTTTGCCTGAGACTGGAGCTGGTTATTGCGGGAGTGGAGTTCCGGGAGCAGGCGGCGGCGTCCGGCGAGGGTTGCCACGAAGCCGTGTTTCTGGGCGTCTTCCACGATGGTGTCGTAGTAGGCCTTGAGGGTCGCCATTTTCTCGAAATATTTTTCCGTGAATTCCTTGGCTTCGGTCTGTTTGATTTTCAGCTCGCGGGCCAGTTTTTGGACGCCCATGCCGTAGATCAGGCCGAAGTTGATGGTCTTTGCGCCGCGTCGTTCATCCGATGTCACTTCTTCAACCGTCTTGTCATTGAGCAGGGCCGCTGTACGCGAGTGGATGTCCTCGTCATGGCGGAATGCATCAATCAGGGCCGGGTCTTTGGAAAAGTGTGCCAGTACGCGCAATTCAATCTGCGAGTAATCAGCCGCGGCTAACAGATGGCCTTCTTTCGCATTGAAACAGGCGCGCATCCGTGGGCCGTGTACCCCGCGAATCGGGATGTTTTGCAGGTTCGGCTGCGAGCTGGACAGTCGGCCCGTGGCCGTGGACAACTGATTGAAATGGGTGTGCAGTCTCGATTCCTTGTCCACCAGTTTCGGCAGTGGTTCAAGATAGGTGGAGCGCAGTTTTTCCAACATGCGGTATTCCAGCACTGCTTCGACAATGGGATGCTGATCCCGAATCTTTTCCAATACTTGGTTGGCTGTGGAGCGTAATCCCGTACTTGTCTTTGATCCCGCCTTGATACCGAGTGTATCGAACAGGACTACGGCCAACTGCTGGCTGGAGCGGATATTGAATTCCTCTCCGGCAAAGCCGATGATGGTCCGGGTCAGCTCGGCCAGTTGTGCGCTGACATCATCGAGAAATCCTTTGAACGCCTCAAGGTCAACGGCAATACCGGCTTGTTCCATGGAAACAAGCGCCGGGATGAGCGGCAATTCAAGGTCATGCATGAGCGGTTCAAGCTCAGCACTTTTCACCTGTCCCTGAATACCTTGCATATACACAAGCGCGGCCAATCCCTGAGATTGCGGGTGCAATCCCTTGGCAGCTTCTGCGAATTCAGAGCGGCCATCATGATGAATGGACTGTTTGAGTCGTGCCCACGTATAATTGCGTGATTCCGGGTCGAGCAGATACGCGGCCAGACTCAGGTCGAACCATTGGCTCGCCAAAATGTAATTCCATGCCGAATCGGCACGCAACAAATCCTGCACGGACGGGGTCGCGATCACCGAAGCATCGGCCAATGCGCGAACCAGATCGGCAACGTCACCGGTGTACCGGTATTCCTTGCCTTCCATGCCAATGAAAAATGCTTTCTTCTCAAAGACCACACCCACGTCTTCGCCTGCCAAATTAGGCAGATCGCCGACAGTCGGGGCCTCGGTCACAGCCAGAGGTTCTTCGACCTTCGGGGTTGCCGGGGCTTCGCCGAACAGGGACAACATGCCGCCGTCCTGTGCCTGTGCAGCTTTTGGGGATGATGCGGCCGGGGCGCTTGTCGCTGTCTGCGTTGCCTTGGTTCTGGGCAGATCGCGTTGCAAACCGCGCAGCTCATACTCTTCCAAGAATGCGTGAAGCGCGTCCACATCCATATCCTGCACAATGAAATCATCCACCGGATTGTCACAGCAATCGGTCTTCATGCGGGTCAGGTCGCGGAACATGAATACCGTTTCCATTTCCGGTTCCACCTTGGCGCGGAGTTTTTCCGGGAGTTTATCCACGTTGTTGCGCAGGTCCTCAAGTGTGGGACCGGTTTCGGCGAAAATCTTTCGCGCCGTGACCGGGCCGACTTTGGGAATACCGGGGATATTATCTGCCGAGTCGCCGATTACAGCCTGAAAATCCGGCCATGTGGCTGGCTCCATGCCTTCTTTCTCGCGGAATCCGTCCAGTGTGTAGAGGGTTTCCTTGCGTCCGTGCTGGCTGACCATGGCTACATTGGTATCAAGGCACTGCTTGAGGTCCTTGTCCGAGGCCATGATGATGACCGGGCGGTCCGCCTTGTACTTGTTGGCGAGTGCGCAGATGCAGTCGTCCGCTTCCACGCCGTCTGAGACAAGCAGCTTGAGGCCGAGTAACTGAACGCCTTCCTGTACCGGTGCAATCTGTTCGGCCAGCCCTTCGGGCATGGGCGGACGATTGGCCTTGTACTTATCATAGAGGTCGTTGCGGAAGGTTTTTCCCTTGCCGTCCATCATGAACGCCACATGTTTGGGCTGTTCATCCCTGAGCATGTTCATGAGTACACGCAGGACCGTATTGATCGCGTTGGTCGGGAATCCGTCCGAACGTGACAGGTCAGCGCGAGCGTAGAAGGCGCGATAGAGCAGGGCGGTACCGTCGATAAGGTAAACAGGTTCCTTATCGAAATTAAGGCGTTCTTTCAGCGACATATGTATTGTGTGAGTAAAAGTTAAACTTTGCGAATCGTGGCTTTGCGGCCTTGTCCGATACGCTTGAGCATGAATATTTCAGGGTCCACGCCGTCCAGCTCTTCAACCGGCACTTCGGCACGGGCAGCCTGTTTGTGACCACCAGCCGAACCAAGGCCGTTCATGAGTTTCTGAGCCATGGTTCCCATATTGCGCCGTTGGCCGTCGCCGCGCAGAATGCAGACGAGCTTGTCTTCAGATGTGCCTGAAACAACAACCCACGGTACGTCGTGAACACGGGTGAAGAAGTCGGCGACAATGACCAGAACGTCCGGGTTTTCCACGTTGCCACAATAAGCGAATAACCCTTTGCCAATCCTGCGCAGGTTGTAGAATGCGCGGGAAATATATCGCATCCAGTCCAGATGGAATTCGCTGCGGCTGATGCGGTTCATCAGCTTGGAGTCCGAATATTTGGAAAGATATTTGAAAGCCGCCATGTCTGCGTCAATGAATTCACGCTCAAAGGTCTTGGTGTCACAGCGGATGCCGTACATCAGGGCCGTGGCCAGTAGCTTGGCCGGGCGAATTTTCATGTTGTACAGGTACTCGGTCATCATGGTGCAGACCGAGCCGTATTTGGGCCGGATGTCCACAAAGTCAGCATTGACCAGATTGTCCTGTGCAATGGGATGATGGTCGATGACCACAGAGAAATCGAATTGTTTGAATTCGGGGTTGTGGTGGGGTTGTGAATCCACCAAGGCGAATTTGTCGAACTGGGCCGACAGGTTGGGGATGAGTTTTTGCGTGGGAATACGGCAGTAACGGATCATGGACAGGTTGTCCGGTCGCTTGATCTCATTGATCTGGGCAATGGCAGTTTGATTTACCCGCCGTGCCATAATGCGCCTCAACGCCAAGGCCGAACCCAGAGCATCCGGGTCGGCATTGATGACGATAAGCCAATTATCGTCTTTGTTGAACAGATCGAGCAGTTGGTCGACCTGTTCATCCAGTTGTCGAAAGAGTGCCAAAAAGTTATCCCCGTTTCAGGGTTAACGGAAGCCCGGCTGCAACCAGAAATGCCTGGTCAGCCTGCACGGCAATGCGCTGATTAAGCGCGCCGAGGCTCCGTACGAATGCCCGGACTTCACCGGATGCCGGTAGAACTCCAAGTCCAGTCTCACAGGAAACCAATATCAGATTCGAGGTGCCCCAATCACTGAGAACATCCATGAATTCTTTCATTTTTTCCGCTTCGCAGCCAGCTTCCTGGCAGGCGAATAACCAGTAGTCAAGACTGTCCACAAGCACAGTCGGAAAGTGCAAGTTAGCCTGTCTCAGCGTCTGAGGCAAGTTCTCGGAAACTTCAATAACTTCAATGCTTGAGGAGCGTTCTCGGCGGTGTTTGCCGATCTGTTCGCGGAAAGCGAAGTCCTTGGCTTTGCCTGTTGCAATAAAAACACCCGGTTGCTCCATATCGGCTAGCAAGTTAAGTGCAAAATCGGATTTCCCGGATTTATTGCCGCCAAGTACCAAGGTGATCATTGTTCGTCTCCCCAGCCGGACAGCCATTGGCCCAGCAGATCAAGCGATTGAAAAAGGCCTTGTTCGTTAAACAGTTCCAAGGTTAGTGTCCGGCCTGTAAAGTTGCCGAGCAGGGTGCGTAGCAGGTCTTGCCCTGCCTTGTCCATCTCTGAGAGGGACCTGTGCTGCATGCGTTTTTCTGCTCCATAAATATGAAGCATTTGAACATGTTTCCATAGGTCGGGCAGATCAAGCACGTCAAATTGGTTGTAGGCTTGTATATGCCCAATATCCAGACATGCTGAATAGCCGCCTTCACGCACTTCATCCCAGATGGGTGTCAGGCTGTAGCCCCGGATATTTTCCACCAGAAAACTGGCCGGGGCCACGCCTTTGTCTCGTAGTCGGGCAGCCAAAGGGACGAGCATGTCCGGTTGAGTGGGAGGGTGCAGTACATACGCGTGCGGTGACAGAAACGCGGCCTTGTCGATAAGCCCGTCGATTTTGTTCCAGATTGTGTCCAGCCCGTCTGACCAGTCGAAGTCGAGCGGCATGTGAACGTGCCATGAAAGCGGCAGGTCGGCCATAGAAGGCGGTAGGTCAGTCTCGGTATACTTGAGGCAGGCATCCGCTTCAAAAAAAAGCAGGGCGATTTCAGGGAATTTATTTGCTAGATACTCCGCGTTTTCAGCGGCTCCGGCAGGGATGACAAAAGACGTTGCGGCCACGGAATACGGGAATTCCACTCCCCATTTTTTTTGGGCAGCCGTGACGGAATCTGGGCATTGGTGCGCAGTTTTTTCCCTGTCGGTGGGAGTGTGGGATGTGGAACTGTCGATCATTGTTGCACTCTCAATAGTGGGCATATCCTTTGCAAAAGAACAGACAAATGCACTGAGTTGCCGAGGGTGTTGCCATGAAAAGATTCAGAAGCTTTTGCCAACATGTATTTAATCCGCTCCACCTGTTCTGTCGTTTGCGTCAGGCAGGCATATCCTCCTTTGCCGCACGAAACATGTGCAGGGTGTATGAGCGTGGCGTGTATCGGTTCTTTCTCTAATCGAGTAACCCGAGCTGTTTTTCTTTGGTCACCATCTTGGCAGCCAAGGTGGATTTCGTCAGAAGGTGCTCAGGCAGTTCCCGCAAATATCGAGACGGCGGCAGGTTCAGGGTCTTCCCATACAATTGTCGTTGGTCGGATCGACTAATATAAAGATTGCGCTTGGCGCGTGTCATGCCCACGAACATGAGACGGCGTTCTTCGTGGAAGCGTTGACCGCGTCCCGGAGTGAGTGTGACCGTGGCTGTCAGCAGGTCCATTCCGGCAAAAGGCAGGATGCCTTCTTCACAGGCAGGCATGAAGACTGCGTCAAATTCCAACCCCTTGGCTGCATGCAGGGTCATTATCTGAACCTTTTCCGCTGAGTTGCGTACCAGCTCCAGTTCGGTCTGAAGGCTGACCCAATTGACCAGCCCTTGCCATCCACCGCGTTCATCAAAAGCCTTTTTTAATTCCTTGAATTGTCGACTGTCCCAGAAGAACTGGTCGAATGGCGGGGTTTCATTCAGAAATGCGGCGAGGGCTACTGGGCCTTTGGCGAGGATATGGTCCGGCACATCAAGCACATCTTCGGAATCGGAAAGTGTCATGCCCAGGAACTGTTCGGCGGCTCTGAGAATACTTGCCACACGTGGTTCCTGCCAGAAACCTTCCAACTCAGGCGTAGATACCGGGATGCCTGCCCGTTTCAGAGCTTTTTCAAGAATGGGAATAAGGGCTTTGAAGCGAACCAGCACGGCGATGTCGCCGGGGGCCAAGTCTCCGCCGCCTTCCTGATCTGAGATGGAATGACTGGTTGCGCCAATCAGTCCCTTGATTTTGTCACTGATCCAGGTTGCTTCTTGCAGACCGTTTGGTCCTTCAAAAATATGAATGGTGGCGTTGATGTCCTGATTGGCGTGGAGTTTTGGTTCATCAGGGAAAAGCGATGCCGCTGTATCAAGAATGGCCTGACCTGAACGGTAGTTTTCAAGCAGGGTGACGGGCTTGATGCCTGGCCACATTTCCTTGAGACGCTCTTCCACGTTTTCTGCTGCCCCCCGGAATCCGTAGATGGACTGCTTGGGGTCGCCGATACAAAATACGCCTTTGCCTGATTTCTCGGCAATGCCTTTGATCACGGCCAGTTGCAGGGGGGTGAGGTCCTGAACTTCATCCACCAGTACGTCTGTGTATGGCATACGGAAAGTGGGCGCATCTGATTGTTCCAACATGAATTCCAACAGGTCGGTGTAGTCCACCAAATCCCAATGGTTTTTCTGGTTGCCGTAATTTATGTGCGCCTCGGCAAGGTCTGCGGGCAGTTCTTCCAACCGCTCACGGGCCATGATGTATTTATTCCAGTAATGGTTGAGATTTTTGCCCGCGAATTCGGGGTTGACCTCGGCGAAAAGTTTTTTGGCCGCAGCCTCTGGAACCACTATGGGTGTTTCGGAATACGCGTGTCGCCAGTAGTCGAAACAGAGTGAATGCAAGGTGCCAGCCTGCGGCATTTCTGCCGTGTCCCCACGGAGGCTTTTCATGCGATCGCGGAGTTCCTGCGCTGCTCTGCGGGTGAACGTCAGAGCGAGTATGCGCTTGGGATTCCCCCCTTCGTCAATGAGTCTGCCAATACGTCCCATGAGGGTTTGTGTTTTTCCGGTACCGGGGCCAGCCATGACCAGAACCGCACCGGGACCGGCGTTGATGGCTGTTTGCTGTTCCTTGTTATACTTGACGGAAGCGACTTCTGCTTTGCGTCGGAGGATAACCTTGCATGGTTTGGCTGTTTCACCCACATCAGGGTGCTTGTCGGATGTAGCCATGGATATAAGAGTACCGCCATTTTTGATTTCATCGCGTTCTTTTTCGGAGAATACTGTGATAGTGCCGTATTCGCCGTCAAAGCCGGCCTTGCGAATGACCTGTCCTTCACGCATTCGGGATAAGCCTTCGCCGAGATGGCAGGAAAATTTATTGAGATCCTCCACTGGAGCGCGTTGAAGAATGTCCAGTTCAGTGCCAAATTCGCGGAGGAGTTTCATGTACAGCAGGTTGACTTTTTTGGAAGTCGGTCCCACGCCAACTACTTCGGACAGAATTTCTTTGAGCGGAATCATGGACACGAAGTTGGCCGCACCTGCGGGTTGGACCGGCTCTTCTCGGTCGGACAATTCCAGTATTCTGTTGTAGACGCCCACGGTGACAGGTTTGCCGCAAACAGGACAAATGCCATCTCGGGCAATGGTTTCATGCGGGTCCATGGACACGCCACATTTGCGGTGGCCGTCCATGTGGTATTTCCCCTCTTCTGGAAAGAATTCCATGGTGCCAAGAAATTTGTGGCCCAATCCTTCACTTCTAAGCGCGCGGTAGATGCCTTCATAGGAAATATCACCACGGAAAAGGTTGGCCTCACGTCCTAACTTTTCTCCAGAGTGAGCATCTGAATTTGAAATGAGTTTGATGCGGTCGAGTTCCGACCAAGTCCAGTTCATTTCCGGGTCTGAGGACAGGCCTGTTTCCATGGCAAAAATTTCATCTGAATAGTCACCGAAGCATTCGCGAATAGAATCAAAGCCGGATTTGGAGCCAAATAATGAAAACCATGGTGTCCATATATGGGCCGGAACAAGGAATGCCATGGGGTGGGTTTCCAAAACCATATCAATGAGATTGCGACTGTCCAGCCCGAGGATGGGACGTCCATCCGAGGCCAGATTGCCGACTTCTCCCAGCTTTTCGTTGAATCGTTTTACTGAATCAAGGTCCGGCATGTAGACGAGGTTGTGGACTTTGCGCACCTTGCCGCCACGTTTATAGATGGAGCTGATTTCCGTTTGGAGCATGAAGCGTGTGCGGCCGGGAATCTCTCCGTCAAAAGTCGGGATTTCCGATTCAAGCCCTCCGGGGTCTCTCAGGGTGAAGAGTCCGTGCCCGTTGTCTTGAAGCTGGTCTTCGATTTCGGCCAGCCATTCAGGGTGGGTGAAGTCTCCGGTACCCAGGACTGTTAGTCCTTTGAGGCGCCCCCAGGCTGCCAGGCTCCGGATGGTCAAGTTCTTGCTCGTGGCGCGAGAAAAACGGGAGTGGATGTGCAAGTCTGCGGTGAATCTTTCCATGGCCGGAACAGTATAACCATACGATCATTATTGCAACTGGTGTCCACACTAAAAATGGGTTGACCGACTATTTTGTTGCAGTTACAACTTTCGGATGCCTTTACAAGAATTGAACCCAAGAGGTTCTCTCGGCTTTCTTACATGGAAGGTCTCGAGAATCCTGACTAATGATATGACCGCGAAATTGTTTGAGGCTGGCCTCGACATTACCGTGGAGCAATGGCGCGCATTGATTCCTTCCTACAAGCATGATGGGCTGACTCAAGGTCAGCTGTGCGAAATTATGTCTCAGGAAAAGACAGGTGTCAGCCGGTTGGTATCTGCGCTTGAGAAGCGTGGCCTGTTACGTCGTGAACCCAGCAAGGAAGATCGGCGGGTCAAATTTCTTTTTATTACGGAAGCTGGCCGAACTTTGATGGAAGCATCTTTTGATCCGATTTTAGAAGTTCTTGTCAATACTGTAAAAGATATTGATCCTGCAGAACTTGCCATATGTCAGAAGGTTTTGTGGCAGATTATCACTTCTCCTGACAGGGAAGAAAATATTTTTCGAAATGCAGAATGTTGTCGTTGAGCATGACCACTACTTTAATATCGAGTTGTGGAAAACATAAGGAAATGAACGAGCCTATTATGAAAAAAGCACTGTCTCTTCTCGTTGTGTTCAGCCTTGCGGTGTTGCTTGCCGCTCCGGCCCTTGCCCAGAAATCTGGTGAAAGACCTCCATCTCCCGTTGTTACCGGAAAGGTGACGACTGGGGACATGGCCCCACAAAATGAATTTATTGGTACGGTATATTTCACTGAAATTTCCAATGTCGCTGCTGAGGTGGACGGCAAGCTGGTGGACCTGAAAGTTCAGGAAGGTCAGCGAGTGAAAAAGGGCGATCCGCTTGTGATCCTGTCTTCGGATATTTTGAATCGAACCATCGCTAATGCCAGAGCGCTGTTGGAACAGTCCAAGGCAGAGGCTGAGTTGGCCAAACGGGAAAATACTCGGACGACACAGCTTTATAAAAGTGCCACGGTTGCAGAAGGGGAATATGATTCCAAGCGATTGGCCGCTTTATCTGCTGAAAAGAAGATGATTGCTGCTCAGGCTATTCTTAATAGATTGTATGTCGAACGGGAAAAGAAGACCATTCGTGCCCCGTATGAAGGTGTCGTGCTTGAACGCAAGGTTTTTCGTGGTGAATGGGTTTCCAAGGGGACTGTCGTCACCTTGATAGCCCGTGACGACGAATTTGACGTTGTGGTTAATGCCCCGCGTGAAGCGTTTGGCGTGGTTAAGCCCGGTCTCAAAGTTGTTATTCATACTGCAGGCAAGGAATTGCCGGGTGAAGTGTTCGCCGTCATTCCCAAGGGTGATGTGACCACTCGTACGTTCCCGGTCAAAATTCGTGTCAAGAATGATGGTTCTTTGGCCGAAGGCATGGAGGCTCGTGTCAGTCTGCCCAAGGGCGTTGGCGGCAAGACTCTTATCGTGCCTCGTGACGCGATTATTTCCGCTCGCGGTCAATTGGTTGTCTGGTGCGTGATTGACGGGAAGGCTGTTCCTATGCCGGTATTTGTAGTCGGGTATCGCGGTCTGAGTGCTGGAGTGAAGTCCAAGACGCTTAAAGAGGGCATGGACGTGGTCGTCAAAGGCAATGAACGGCTCCAGCCGCAGCAGCCTGTGGCCGCACAACCCATGCAGCAGCAGTAGGGGGACGCCGTGGATATTGTCGGAACCGCTATACGAAAACCCGTTGCCGTCCTTGTGGGCGTTATTATGGTCAGCATGTTTGGTGTGGTGGCCCTGCTTGGGCTGCCCTATCAGTTGTCGCCCAACGTGACCGAGCCTGTAATTACCGTCACCACCACTTGGAATGGTGCTACGCCCTACGAGATGGAGCGTGATGTTGTCGAAGAACAGGAAAAAGTACTCAAGGGTATTCCTGGTCTTATCAAAATGGAGAGTTCCAACTATAACTCTTTGTCTGAGCTGACTTTAACATTTGAAATTGGCACTGAGATCGACCGTGCTCTTTTGCGTGTGTCCAACAAGCTCGACGAAGTGCCGGACTACCCGGACGATGTGGATCGGCCTATTATTTCGGCCACGGGTGCGTCTACATCACCTGTTATTTGGATGCTCCTCAAAGGGCTGCCGGATAACACTGACGATGTCACAACATATATGACTTTCTTTGAGAACGAGGTTCGTCAGTACATCGAGCGTGTGCCTGGTGTAGCAGATCTGTTTATGGGCGGTGGGCGCGAGGATGAAATGCACATCATCGTGGATCCTGCCAAACTTGCTTCCTACAACCTGACGGCCACTGAGCTTATCAGTGTGTTGCAAAGTGAAAACGTATCCGTGTCCGCAGGTACCCTTGGTGTCGGGCGCCGCGATTATCGTATTCGTACGCCAGCCGAGTTCAAGTCCATTGAAGATATCGAGTCCGTGGTTATCTCTTCCTCCGGGCAGTTTCGCGTCACGCTTGGTGATGTCGCAACTGTCTCCAAAGGAAATGAAAAGCCTGTTACTGTCATGTTGCAGCGAGGTGTTTCCGGCATTGCCGTGGGCGTTAAGCCAGAGCCGGGGACCAATATTTTGTCCATGACGAATGCGGTGGAAGAGGTCGTTCAGGAACTCAACGACGGTGTGTTGGCTGAAAAAGGTGTGTATCTTGATTGGGTCTATGACCAGCGTCCGTACATTGAGGGCGCCATTGATCTCGTGCAGCGCAATATCCTTATCGGTTCCATTTTGGCTATCATTGTTCTGTTCGTTTTTCTGCAATCATTCAGTTCAACCATTATTGTGGCTGTGTCCATTCCTGTGTCGATTGTCGGCGCGTTCATTATGTTTGCAGCGGCTGGTCGTTCCCTCAATATCGTTTCCATGGCGGGCATCTCGTTCGCTGTTGGCATGCTCGTGGATAATGCCATTGTTGTTCTTGAAAATGTCGATCGACATCGACGAATGGGGAAAAACGCTTTCAAGGCAGCTTATGACGGGGCCAGTGAGGTTTGGGGCGCGGTTCTTGCCTCGACATTGACCACCGTAGCTGTGTTCCTTCCTGTTGTATTTATGGAACAGGAAGCTGGACAGCTCTTCAAGGATATCGCCATTGCCGTCACCTGCGCCATTGCTTTGTCGCTCTTTGTGTCAGTGTTGGTTATCCCTATGCTTGCCAATCAGTTCTATCGTATTGCCGAGAAGAAAAGTGCCAAGCGAGGTGACAGTCCGAGAAAGCCGGCAGGCCTTTCCATAGCGAAAAAGATTCTTGCGCCGCTCACTCAATTGGGTGGAAAATTTGCTGACTTTATCATCATGCTTTTGCGTATGGCGATTAATACCTGGAAAAGTCGTGTCATCACCGTTGTCGGATTAACCATGGTATCTGTCCTTATTGTCTGGACGATGTTTCCGAAGATGGAATATCTGCCGCAGGGTAACCGTAACTTCGTGATCTCGATTTTGATTCCACCGCCGGGCCTGTCGTATGCGGAACGCTATGACATCGGGCAGTATGTCTTCGATCAGGTGGATCCGTACTTTGACAAACGTGTCGGCGATGTCCCTGGAATTGAGAGCATGTTTTTTGTCTCTCATCCTACGATTAACCTTTTTGGTGCCGTATCGACCGAAGAACAGAACGCTGCCGGGTTGATTCCGCTCTTTATGCGGGTGTTAAATTCCATACCCGGTATGTTCGGCGTAGCTCTCCAGTCTTCTATTTTCGAGCAAGGCATTGGTGAGGGCCGTGTTATCAACGTGGATTTCTCAGGCGACAATTTGCAACAGCTTGTGGGTGCCGCTGGAACTATGTTTGGCATGACCATGCAGGCTATTCAAGGCGCGCAGGTGCGGCCTATTCCGTCGTTGGAATTGCTGTATCCTGAGGTGCGTTTCCATCCGTATCGCGACCGGGTTCGTGCCGCCGGTTTGACTTCCAGCGACTTGGGTAAGGCCGTTGACGTTATCCTCGATGGTCGAAAGATCGGTGATTATAAGGAAGAAGGCAAAAAGAAGATTGATTTGGTGCTCAAGGCATCCAAGGATGAAATAGCTACGCCCGAAGAACTCTATTCTCAATTAGTGGCAACGCCTAAAGGATGGGCTGTGCCGCTTTCTTCCCTTGCCTCTATCGAGAATACCTATGGTGTGACACAGATTCGACATCTTGAGCGCAAACGGACCATCACGCTACAGGTCACGCCTCCAACGGATATGCCTTTGCAGTCCGCTATGGAAATTATTCAGCAGAAGCTTATTCCTGCTGTGGAGCAAACCGGCATGATGGAAGGGGTGCACGTTCAATTGTCCGGTGCGGCAGACAAGCTCACCGTGACTCGTGATGCTTTGCAATGGAACTTTATTCTCGCGATTATCATCACGTACCTGTTGATGTCCGCGCTCTTTGAAAACTTCATTTATCCGCTTATCATTCTCTTCACCGTCCCCTTGGCCGGTGCGGGCGGGTTCCTTGGTCTGCGATTGGAGAATATCTTCATTGCTCCGCAGGCTCTCGATATCCTGACGATGCTCGGATTCGTTATTCTCATTGGCGTTGTCGTCAATAATGCCATTCTCATCGTGCACCAATCGCTTGGTAATATTCGAGAGCATGGCATGGAGCACAAGGAAGCGGTTATTGAGGCCACACGCACTCGCCTGCGGCCTATCTATATGTCTGCAACAACGTCCATCTTCGGTATGCTCCCGCTTGCCGTGGCCCCTGGTCCCGGTTCTGAGTTATACCGAGGACTTGGCGCGGTTGTGCTTGGCGGGTTGGCTATGTCCACTGTCTTTACCGTGTTTGTCATTCCCGCATTGCTCATGTTCGTTATCGGTATGGAAAAGCCGGGGAGTGAAATAAACGCAGAATAATAGCGTGCTTTCGGCAGGTGTTTCCTTCGGGGACTGCTGAGGGCTGTCTTTTGGTAACAAATATTGCGGGATATCTTCTATAAACGGAAGGTATCCCGCTTTTTTTTTGTTGAGGTTTGCCAAGGTTGTCAGTCAATTGGGGGAAATTCAGAAGGAACGGATGGCAGTGAGGTACATGGCTGAATGTTTCGGCAATCATCTGATATATGTTATACTGGACAAATATGTATCACGATGCAACCTATAAACTCGGAGTAGAAATCGTTACTATTTTTTGCGCGAAAAGGAGCAGGGATGGCGTGGAGCACAATACTGGCGTGCATTTTGATTTTCTTAGGTGCACTGGTGATGCTGCGAAGCATAATTTATCATAAGAGTTTGATGCTCACCGTTCACGATTCGATAGCAGGGTTCTCAAAATGGACCTCGAGCTTGGTAAAAATCCATATGGCCTTTATGGTCTTTTTCTTTTTTGCATATATAACCGTTATCTTTATTTTTATTGGCCATTTCGATGTCGTAAATCATCTGTTTATTGCTCTTGTTTTCTTTTTTGGTGCAGTTTTTGTCTATATTGGAATTGTTATTCAGCGAAAGGCTTTTGACCTATTGAGCAATTCCAATAAAGAATTGCGAGAACATGCTAGAAAGCTTGAAAAGAATCAGGGGAAATTGATCAGACTTAACGATAATCTAAAGACGGAAATTGAACAAAAAGAAATGGCGCAGGAGGCGGAGCAACTGAAGTCTGATTTTCTCTCGCAAGTATCTCATGAATTGCGAACGCCACTTACCTCTATTTTTGGTTTTACTAAGCTTATAGAAAAAGATTTTGATGTGATCAGTTCAGAAAATATTATTTCAGAACCCTGTGTTAAAAGAGAGAATCGGATTCGGAAGAATATTTCCATTATTTCATACGAGTGCAGCAGACTGACCCGAATGATTAACAATGTACTTGATCTTGCCAAGATTGAATCGGGTCAGGCTACATGGAACGATGAACCTACCTCGTTGGAAGATGTGATTCAATCATCGGTAACGGCGGTAGAGGGTCTTATTCTTGAAAAGCCTTCCGTGACGATGATTATCGGTCCACATGCGCCACTTCCTTCAATGTGTTTGGATGCGGATTTGATTACACAAGTTCTTGTCAATCTTTTGAGTAACGCAATTAAATTTACGGATACAGGCGAAATTGTCATTACCGCTTCAATGGATGATAAACATGTGAAAATTGCCGTCAGTGATGAAGGTGTTGGTATGACTCCAGAAAATCTTGTCCGAATATTTGACAAATACTATGTCGCGAAAAAAGGGAATACTCTTAGTTCTTCCCAACTAGGAACAGGCTTGGGGCTTCCGATTTGCAAGCAAATAGTAGAACATTATCATGGAGAGATTTTGGCGGAATCTGTGCTGGGCGAAGGAAGTCGTTTTTATGTCGTTCTTCCTCTCAGCATCAGAGTGAAATAGCCATAATATATAGTAGATGCCTGTTCGGCAGTTCATTTTATGAGGATCAAGCTAATACTTTGTACCAGCTAAAGGCCGATAATTTTGAGAATCCAATAGGCACATTAGCTCATAGTTAATGTGCCTGGCAGCTCGTGACACGGGATGTCCATCTAGGTGGACGGAAATTGAGGGGCAAAAGATTGTGGCGCGGTGGGGAACAGAAGTCTTATCAGGTGTTAAATTCGAGTTAAAAGCGGTATTCTGTAGCTATACATAAATCGTGTTCCTATTTTCCTTCTTCGTCGAAGGTGACCCAAAAAAGTTTAGGTAGGAAAGAAGGAAGGCCTTTACCCAAAGTGGAGCCCCTTTTTTCTCCCAGCCGCCGAAGGCTATTCTCGACTAGTCAGTCACGCGGGTGGGATTGTCGAGGACTCGTTCGATGGCGATGCGGATTTTTGAATTTATTTCAAAATCCGACAATCGGTTGGACAGAACGATTGATCCAGTCTGGGCGTAGCCAGCGGGGATGAGATTCAGGGTGAGCGCATAAATATCCTGAATATCGAGATCTTCGAAAATGAAATCGGGATAGTATTCCTGAATCAGTTCCGGAATAAGTTCTGCCACGCGGCTTTCATTTCGATTAATGATATTAGTAACATCTACGCCATTGATAATCAGTGATTTCTGCTGCATATGCTTAATCCTTAAGCGTTTGTTGTTGACCTATTAACCTTGAGTATACCTTTGTTTTCTGGTCCGTGCAATGCGGCTGGTACATTTCGTGCTTGAAAATACATAGCTTGCTGTTCGGTTTAGATAAATCATTATGAGGAGAGAAGGCTCCTATGTCGACGCAACCTATTGAACAGACTGTACAAGGATACACGTACAAAAGGCCGAAGCGCACACAGGGCGAGGCCGATTTTTCGCTTGGCCTTGAGCAGTCAAAAAAACGACAGGAAACTGATGCCGATACACAAGGGGGTGTGCGGGATCATATTCGTGCGCTTTTGTCGAAGGTTGCTGATGCTGGTGATGATAGAGTGTCGTTTAAGGCTGTGTCGGATTATCATGACGCATTGCAAAGTGGATGGAACCGGGACGTGAGTGAAGATTTGGCTGATCTTGGTGTGAACGTGTCGGCACCGTTTCGTTTGTCATATGATCCGGCGGGTGGCGTGACTGTGGCCGGAGATCATCCGGATCGGGAAATGATCAATGCGTATTTCAGTACAAACCCTGCACGGGTGAATGAGCTGGGTGAAATTCTTCAGTTTGGTAAATTGGCAGGCGTTGCAGAAAGCAGGCTGTCGCCGCAGGACATGGAACAGACGCTTCAGACTGAGGCTATGGCGTGGTGGTATGCATCCAATATGGATACGACGTCACTTTTCTTAGGTGGTGGAATGATGTTTGGCGCGGGCGGTGTGGCGTACAAGGGACTGGATATCCACGTTTAGAATGTATGTTTTCTCTTTTTTATGAGTATCGATAAAGACCGAGGCCAGATGTTCAGGCCTCGGTCCTTTTTTTGAGGGAGAATTTTAGTTGTTGTTTTTGAGATACTGTTCGAGTCGGTCCATACCTTCTTTGATATTGTCCATGGATGTTGCGTAGGAGAAGCGAATGAACCCTTCTGCTCCTTCACCGAAATCGATTCCGGGCGTGACGCCTATCTTTGCTTTTTCCAGGATATCGTAGGCCAGTTTGAGTGAACTGCCGTCGAATTTTGCGGCCAGGTGCCGCATGTTCACGAGCACATAAAATGCACCGGTCGGTGGGTGCTTGATGTCAAAGCCCATGCCGGTCAGGCGTTCGAGAATGTACAGGCGGCGTTTGTTGTAGGTCGTTTTCATGCGTTCCACATCAAGTGCACCTTCCTTGAGTGCGGCCACGCCACCCCATTGCGCCATGCTGTTGGCGGAGATGAAGAAGTTCTGGCACGCGGTCTGTAAGGTGCGCATGAATTCGGGCGGGGCAATGAGATAGCCAAGCCGCCAGCCAGTCATGGCGTAGAGCTTGGAGAATCCGTTCAGGACAAAGGCTCGGTCAGTGAATTCAAGAATGGAATGCTCGTTCCCTTCGTAAACCAGACCGTGGTAAATTTCGTCGGATATGATCCAGAGATTATATTCTTCAGCCAGTTCGGCAATGGCCTGCATACGTTCCTTGGAGAGCAGGGTACCGGTTGGATTGGCCGGAGAATTAATAAGAATGGCCTTGATCTTCTTGTTGGCCTTGAGTGCTTCGCGAATGGCGGATACGCGGTATTGGAAGGCGTCGTCTTCGCACACAGGGATTTTGACAGGTTCAGCTCCGGCAAAGCTGATGAAATTGTCGTAGCAGGCGTAGCACGGATCACTGGTGATGACCTGATCGCCATCTTCGAGAATCGCTGAGAACAGGGCGAGCATGGCAGGGCTGGTGCCTTGTGTAATTGCGATATTCGCCGAGGAAATCGCAACATCGTATCGGTCGAGATAGTCATCGCAGATCGCTTCGCGCAGTTCGATGAGCCCTAATGAATGGGTGTAGTGGGTGTGCCCTTTTTCCAGAGCTTCGCAGGATGCGCGCTTGACGCAGTCCGGTGTATCGAAGTCTGGCTCGCCGACTTCCATGTGGATGATGGATTCACCGTTACGCTCCATGGCCTGAGCGGCCTCAAGGATTTCCATGACCAGAAACGGGGTCAGGTCGCTACAGCGTTTTGAAATACTCATGTAATGTGTCCGCCTGTTAAAAAAAAGAAAACCCCGCCCTCGCCGAATTCAGCAAGAGGCGGGGTGTTTTAATCAATGTAAAGTTATTTACGCAACTTCCACGAGTTCAATGTCAAAAATCAGGGTCTCTCCCGCCAAGGGGTGATTGCCGTCAAGCGTAACCATCTCTTCGTCGAACGCGGTGACGCGCACGTATGCGGGGTGATCGTCCTCGGTGCGGATTTCCAGCATGATGCCTTCTTCCAACTCAACGTTCGGGGGAAGTTGTTCCTTGCGGACCTGGAAGACCAGTTCCTCATTGGGAGTGCCGTAGCCTTCATCAGGCGGAATTTCCACGGTCATGGAGTCGCCGACGTTCTTGCCGATGACGGCTTTTTCAAAACCGGCGATAACCATGCCTTCACCCAGTTTGAACTCGAGAGGCTCGCGGCCCTCACTGGAATCGAACTGGCTGCCGTCAGCCTTGAGGGTACCGGTGTAATGGACTTTGACAGTGCTGCCTTTCTGGGCTGCCATAGAATCTCCTGAATGTTGTGTGGTCCCGGAAAGAACTCGGGAAATGCCACTATATATATTTTTTTTGCCTAGAAGTCGAAGTTCATGACCTGACGGACTTCGTCCATGGTTTTTTGGGCGTAGGCACGGGCCTTTTCGTTTCCTGCATGCAGGATTTCCTGAACCATTTCATCGGTGCAGGCGGCGCGGCGTTCGTGCAAAGGCGTCAGGAAGGTTTCCATGGACTCCATGAGGGCTTTCTTGCAATCAACACAACCCCAGGACGCATTGCGGCAGCCTTCCTGAATCTCAGGGAGTTTGGCCGGATCGGTCATGAGTTTGTGGTAAGGGTACAGGTTGCAAATATTGGGATCGCCCGGATCGGATTTGCGCAGACGGTTTTCGTCGGTCTTCATACCGCGCAATTTGGGCATGATTTCGTCGATAGGTTCTGAAAGCATGATTGAGTTGCCGTAGCTCTTGGACATCTTTCGACCGTCCAGGCCGGGCAGCTTACATTCTTCGGTGAGCATATCTGCCGGTTCCGGGAAGAGTTCCGTCTTGTTCAGGTGATTGAAGCGGCGGGCGATCTCTCGGGTCAGTTCCAGATGCGGAAGCTGGTCCTTGCCTACAGGCACGGCACACGGCTTGTACATCAGGATATCTGCAGTCATGAGTACGGGATAACCGAGGAATCCATAGGTATTGAGTTCCTTCTGGGCCAGTTCGGTTTTTTGCTCTTTGTATGTGGGACACCGCTCCAGCCAACCCAGCGGGGTGATCATGGACAGGAGCAGGTTGAGTTCTGCGTGTTCTTTGACCATGGATTGCTGGAAGATGCTGCATTTTTCCGGGTCCAGTCCTGCGGCGATCCAATCCTTGACCAAGCCGGGCACGAACCCTTTGGTTCTGGTGGGATTGGCATACTCAGTGGTCAGTGAGTGCCAGTCGGCCACGAAAAAGAAACAGTCGTAATTCTCTTGGAGTTTGACCCAGTTGGCAATGACGCCGAAATAGTGACCAAGGTGAAGAGGGCCGGTAGCCCTCATGCCGGAAACGATGCGTTGTCTTTCGCTCATGATGAATTAGTGTTGTCTAAAGGGTTACATGGGGATGCCGAGCAGACTGGCCATGGCGCGAACCATAGGCAGGATAATCTCGCCAACCAGTGAAAAGCCGGTGAAGCGTCCCAGCAGGATGATGCCGATGAGGAGAATAAAACCGTATCGGCTCATGGACATGAACTTGTAGGCTGCCTGCGGCGGTAGAAAGTACGCGACAACGTTGCTGCCGTCCAGAGGTGGAATAGGCAAAAGATTGAATACGCCGAGAATAAGGTTCACGAACACGCCATAATAGGCCACAGCATAAAATGCACTTTGTCCGTTGATGTCAAAAGCGATCATGGCGTGGAAGGCAAGCGCAAAAATTGCGGCCAACAGGAAGTTGATTCCTGGTCCTGCCATAGCCGTTAGCATCATGCCCTGACGAGGGTTCCTGAAATATCGTGCGTTAACCGGAACAGGTCTAGCCCAGCCGAACTGGACAAAGAAAAAGGCCAACGTGCCAATGGGGTCCAGGTGTTTGAGTGGATTGAGTGTCAAACGTCCTTGGGACTTGGCCGTGGGATCACCGAGCAGATAGGCCACGTAACCATGGGCTACTTCGTGACAAACTAATGCGATGAGCAGACCCGGAGCCATGATGAGATACAGTTGGAGGTCCTGTGCTGTAATATCGAACATGCGATGCGGCTACCATGCCGGAGGGCAGCCCGGCAAGAGGAATGTCTCAGGATAAACTGGAGGGCGGGTATGCATATCAGCCGCAGACACCCTCATGAGTGGAGTCAGAGGGTGTCTGCTAAAAAGATGAAAAGCATCGTGTTTTTAGTTAGATGCCAGCTTTGTTGAGGGCCATACGAACCTTGTCTTTCAGCTCTGAAAGGTCCACTGATTTGACCACATAGTAATCTGCGGCAATGGATTTGAGGTCGTGCTGGAAGGAGTCGTAGGCCGTAGAAAGGATGACCGGAATTTGCAGGTCTTTGGTTCTGATTTCCTGCAAGAGGTCAAGGCCGGAGCGGCTGACACCAAGTTTAATGTCCAGAATGACGATGGTCGGTTTTTCTCGTTCCATAACATCGAGAATGTCTTCTTCTCCGTCTGAGGTGGCGACAGTGTATCCGTCAGCTTCCAGTTCTTCCCTGTAGAGCATGCGAATATGTTTTTCATCATCGACAACGAGAATCTTCGATTGACTCATGAAATCCTCCTTAGGATTATTCCCTTATTGGCAACATACGCGATTCCCCTCTTTTGGGTCAACAACGGTTTGATATTTTCATTCAGATTCTAACATAACGTCGTGGTGCCCCGGAGTGACTATGTTTTCTGTGTAATTCCCCTCCGAGACAGGGGGCTTGAACAGGAACCGCTTCCTCTGTAGTGTCCACCCAACCCGCTGGCCATCAAAGCGACTGGCGGAAAAGGAGACATATATGATTACGGTTAATCTTGAACCGGACGGAGAGCAGATCGAGATGAGCAACACTCGCTCGGTCATTGCTGTGCTGAATAAATTGAAGCTCCGTTCCACTATGGCTATCGTCGTGCGCGACGGTGAGCTACTCACTGCGGATCGTATGTTGAAAAACGGTGATACGCTCATGGTTCGCAAAGTTACCTCCGCAGGTTAAGGGATATTTATGAAATGTATTCGTTGTAAAAAGACTGCCTGCGTCGCATTACCCAGCCATCATTCCGGGTTCTGTAAGGATTGTTTTCCGCTTTTCTTCACCAAACAGGTGGAAACCGCTATCCGCCGGGAAAAGATGTTTACCTATGACGAGCGTATTCTTGTGGCGCTGTCCGGTGGCAAGGATTCTTTGGCCCTGATGCTTGAATTGAAATTGCAAGGGTATGATGTCACCGGCCTGCATATTGACCTTGGTATTCCCAACTCTTCGGAAAAGGCGCGCAAGAAAGTCGAGGATTTCTGCAATCTGCAGGACCTCGACCTGCGTGTGTTTGAAATGAAGACATGGGGGTTGCCCATCCCGGATATCAAGCAATACGTCAAACGGCCGGTGTGTTCCGTGTGTGGCAAGATGAAACGGCATCACTTTAACCGAATTGCTCGGGAAGAAGGTTTTGATGTACTTGCTACCGGTCATAATCTGGATGATGAAGTGGCTCGACTTTTCGCAAATACTTTGCGCTGGGATACAGCGTATCTGTCCGATCAAGGGCCAACCTTACCTGCCAGCGATGGCTTTGTGCGTAAGGTAAAGCCACTTTTCCGATTGAGTGAATTCGAGACTGCCAACTACGCATTTCTTAAAGGGATTGAAATTCATTCGGACCCGTGTCCGTATGCTTCAGGCGCAAGTTTTACTCATCATAAGGAATTGTGGGGGGAACTTGAATATCGTAGCCCCGGCCAGAAGTTGCAATTCTACCAATCTTTTCTCAAAAAAGGGAAGCCAGCCTTTGCCGGTTTGGAAAAAGAGATTGGGGATGAACTCAAGCCGTGCATTGAATGTGGATCACCAACCAGTGCCGGCACATGTTCGGTCTGTCGCATTAAGGCGGCTGTGAAGGTAAGCAAGGCCGAGGCTGAGTAACTCATGTCTATACCGAAGATTTCCGTGACTATGCCCTGCTTTAATTGTGGGGAGACCGTGAGCAAAGCGCTCGATAGCCTGCTTGGGCAGACTTGTGCGGATTTCGAAGTGGTGGCCGTGGATGACGGCAGTACGGATAATACATCGGGAATCCTGGCCGAATATGCGCGCCGGGATTCTCGTATTCGTGTTGTGTCTATCGAGCATGGCGGTGTGATTGCGGCGGCTAATGCGGCTATTGAGGCGGCTCGTGGCAGGTATATAGCCCGCATGGATGCGGATGATGAGTCGTTGCCGGAGCGGTTGGCGGCTCAGTCCAGACTGTTGGATGAGAATCCGGATGTCGGGTTGGTTGGCTGTCGTATCCGATTCGGCGGGTGTCGTGATGCTTGTGCTGGATATGCTCATTATGTGGACTGGACTAATACGGTTCTGTCGCATGAAGCCATTACCTTGAATCGTTTCGTTGAATTTCCTGTGCCGAATCCGTCCATCATGTATCGGAGGGAGTGCATTGACGAATACGGCATGTACCGTGATGGAGATTTTCCCGAAGATTATGAACTGCTGCTGCGCTGGTTGGAAGCGGGCGTGCGCATGATGAAGGTGGACGAGGAGTTGCTTATTTGGAACGATCCTCCCACACGGTTGTCGCGTAATCACCCCAGATATGATGTGGATGCTTTCTATCGTATCAAGACTGAATACCTTGCTCGGTGGCTGGCTCGGAACAATCCGTTGCACCCTGTGGTTCATATTCTTGGCTCAGGACGGACCACTCGCAAGCGGGCAGATCTTTTACTCGCTCATGGTGTTGAGTTTGCGGCTTATTATGATATCGACCCGCGTAAGATAGGCCATATCGTCAACGGGGTGCCAGTGGTTGACCGCGATGATATTCCCAATGCCGGTGAGGCGTTTTGTTTGCCGTATGTGGCCAGTCGGGGAGCGCGTGAAGATATCGCCGATTTCCTGAGTGGACGCGGGTATGAATTGGGGCGCGATTTCATACCGGTAGCCTGATGTTTTCTTCTCTCGATCAATCTGGCATGGTCGAGTCATGACTGATCAAAATACCATCCAGAGTGTGTCTGATTTCAAGCCGAGAAAGCCGTGGCTGGCAGGACTGCTTTCCCTTTTGTTTACCGGTTTCGGTCAAGTATATAACGGTCAGTGGAAAAAGGGCGTTGGCTTCTTTGTCGCTGAGTGGGTGTACTCTTTGGCCATGATTCCGTTCTGGTCGGATTTTGTCTCGACGCTACTCTGTCTCGCCATATTGTTGGGTTTTAATGTGTTCGTGGCGTGGGAGGCTTTTGCTTCTGCCAAAGGGCTTCGCGAATTGAGTCCCGGACCATGGAATCGTTGGTGGGTGTACGCTCTTTGTCTGTGCGTGAGTCTGGCATCCGGTCTTGTCTTTGATCGTTTGATGTCCCAATCTTATGAGGCATATAAGGCTCCGTCCGGTTCAATGCTGCCCACTTTGAAAATCGGGGATCATTTTATTGTGGAGACTTTGGCCTTTGATTATGTCGTGAAGCGAGGGGATATTGTGATTTTTCCGTTCCCGGAAAATGAGCATGTAGATTTTATCAAACGAGTAGTCGGACTTCCCGGCGAGACCGTTGAAATTCGTCAACGACAAGTGTTTGTTAATGATAATCCGCTTGAAGAATCGTACGTGCAACACACCAAGATGAGCATAGTACCAGTACGTGACGACTTCGGGCCTTTGACATTAGGGGCGGAGGAGTATTTCGTTCTCGGTGATAATCGTGAAGCTAGTTACGATTCCAGATGGTGGGGGCCGGTCCAACGAGTAAAGATCAAGGCCAAAGCCAAGTATATTTATTTCCCCGGCGAATTTGAATCAGAGTCGTGGGTAGATCGTTTCGGCGTTGAAATTCGGTAGGCTACCAGAATTCAGGAGCGGCCAGCAGTCCGTCAGATTGGTTGATGACCAACGGATGGACTTCTTTGATGCCGAGAGTATCCATGTAACCCAGTACCAGAATGAGATTGGTCAGGCGGGTGGCAGCGAATTCACTTTCAAAGTCTTCGTCATTTTTGCCAGTCCACTTTTCCAGAGCCTTGGCGACATCGTCGCGAGTGAAGACTTTGTCTCGTTTGCCTATTTGTTCGGGAATTCCGTAATAATGAACACCACCGATTCCGGCCACAATCATGTTGGAATGACGCAGGCGGGACGTGATGAGTGGGGGAATGGATGTAGCCGCGTGGGTCTTGATATTAGTGAGAGCAGAGGCGACTTCGTTGGCGGTGACGGGGTTTGGGGAAGAAACAGTAGCGATGTTTTTCCCTTGAATGGTGCCGATAACCACGTTTTTGAAAGATACTGAAGCCATGGGGTCAATATAAAAGAGGAGTCCTCCGTCCATGTGTCGGGCGGTCATCTGCATACTGCCGCCGCCGATGTCCCAGACAAGGAGATCGCGAGACGAGAAGTCCAATGCCTGTCGGACTGCGTGGTAGCTGAGCATTGCCGCCTGTTGTTCGGAAACAATACGGCTGGGGATGCCGGTTTCTTCTTCGATATGGACAAAGTAGGCTCGTCCATTTCTTGCAGAGCGGAAAACAGCTCCACCTGCTGCAGAATATTCTTCAACTTTTTTTTCGACCGCAACCTGTTTCATTGCTTCGAGGGCCTTAATACCCGCGTTCATGATATCTCGGCTGAGATTCGAGTCGTAGGATCGGGCGATGTCTTCTGCGAAGTCGACTTTTTCCGACAAGGTCTCAATGGTCTTGATGATCTGGCCAGTGGAGGTATCCACATCAGCAATGGTACATTTGATGACAGCTGAGCCGATGTCGAATGCGGCGCGACGTACCGTTAATTCTGATTGGGCAAAGCCGTTTGTGGCGCAGCCCAGACAGAGAATGAGGCCCATGACTTGGGCGAGTCGAATTGATAAACGCATGTTTCTCCCGCTGGAATGTTCTTCCACACGATATGCTATCGGAAAAGGTATCAATTCGCAATAATCGAAATGCAGGGATTCCTGTTATTCTTGGGTGGATCGATATGTCTTGCGGTTTCTTCTAAGCTGGTACTGTCTGACTGCGTTGTTGTGTTCCGACAGCGATTTGCTGAAATAATGGGACCCGTTGCCTTTTGCTACAAAATATAAAAATGAGTGATCTTCAGGGTGGACGGCGGCCAGCAGTGCATCAAGTCCCGGTGAGCAGATTGGTCCCGGAGGGAGGCCGCGAATGACGTACGTGTTGTACGGATTGTTTTTGTCCAGAATGTGACTGCGGCGAATATTCCCGTCAAAAGCAGGTCCAAGGCCATAAATAATGGTCGGGTCCGCCTGAATGAGCATCCGTTTCTTGAGGCGGTTATGAAAGACCCCGGATATGCGTTTTCGTTCTGAAGTGTTGCCGGTTTCTTTTTCAATAAGTGAGGCGAGCGTGACTATCTTGTTCATCTCATCGAATCCCGGCAGGCCGTCAGGCCAGACTTTGGCCGCGTTTCTGAAAAATTCTTTAAGCATTATTTCGGCCATGTATCGTGACTGGTCGCCCCTTGGCGGGGTGAGCAGATAGGTCTCCGGGAAGAGATATCCTTCGGCATTATTCGCTTCAATGCCATATTTTTTCAAGAGCTTTTGGTCGGTTATGGCTTCGGCAAATTTCTCATAGCTGCCCAACTGTGCTGCCTGAATTTTGTCAGCGGTTTGCCACCATGTCAGGCCCTCGCGGATTGAGGCCTTTTTCATGATTCCGGCTGACGTGCTCAGCTCATGGAGAATTTGATCGGGGGTCCACCCCGTCGAAAGTTTGAATTGTCCTGCGCGGAGTGATGACGTCTTGCCGGTTCGTTGCGCCAGCTTAAGAAAACGACGGGTATCCGTGATCAGGCCGCTTTTTTTTAGATTGGTTGAGATGGTGGTGAAAATTTGACCGGGCTCCACGCGAAACATGATGTCTTGTCCCGGGGATTCCGGTGGTACGGTCAGAAATTGGTTTTCAAGCCATGCCTTATGCCAGACATAGCCGCCCGTACCGATGCCTGCCAGAAGAAGCAGGCCGAGGAATGATATTATGATTGTCCGCTTTCGATCCATGAGCGCAATATGATGACGGCGGCCTGACTGTCCAGGGTCATCTTTCGTTTTTTGCCGTAGAGACCGGCGGCGTTGAGTTCTTCTTCGGCTTCAGCTGAGGTCAGCCGTTCGTCCATCAGGTGGATAGGCTGTTCGATGCGTCGTCCCAGGCTTTCGGCAAAATTGCGGGCCTGACGAGTGGTCAGGGTATCTTCTCCGTCCAAAGAGAGGGGGAGACCGACCACAACGGTTTCAATTGATTCATTTTGTATGATTTCTTGTAGTTCGTCAAAGAGGGCGTTTCGTGAAGTTCTGACAATGGTCTTGAACGGAGAGACCAGCGTGCCGGTACGGTCGGATACGGCAAGCCCCACGCGCTTCAGACCGAAATCAATGCCGAGTGCACGCATCTTATTTCCCTTCCCGGATGTGAGCGGGGGTGCAATTTGTGTCGTGTTTCATACTTTTTTTATTGTCCATGGGTGTCTCCAACGAAAAAGTCCGCCCAAACAAAGCATTTGAGCGGACTCTGGTCAATGTAAAACAGGGTCAACTCAATATTTTGAACATGATCGGGATGGTAATGCCGCTGGCTAGGGTAGTCAGGAAGACCATTCGGGATGCCAGTCCGGCATTGCATCCATAAGTACGGGATAGAGCCACAGTAAGTAAGGCTGAGGGCATGGCCGCTTCCAGTACCAGCACATGCACTTCCCATGTCTCAAGAGCCATGAACACGGTTGGCATCCATATCATGATTGGTTTCAGGATAAGTTTGTTAGCGGCTACGGCGATACCTGCCAATGCCACGGAACCGAGGTCTTGGAAATGAAGCAGGACGCCTACAAGGAGTGTGACCATTAATGTGTTGGCTGCGCCTGTAACATCGAGAGCCTGCATGATGGTGCCCATCACAGGGCCGTCTGTCGGGAGCTTAAAAGCGGACCAGATGAGTCCGGCTACCACGGAGATGAAAATTGGGGAACGGAAAAAACCTAAAGCCGCCTTGATACGGGCCTTTGGGGATGCGCCCTCACTGCCATAGTAGATGGCGATCATTGTGCCGATGGTGAAGAGTGCCGGACCGACGCCGATTTCGGAAACCATGACTGCTTCAGTCATAGCGCCGGTGTTCCCCGGGAAAACCTGACTGATGAGTGCGTAACCAAGCAGGGAAGAGCTGCCAAAGCCGGAAACGAGGATTATGGCCCCGGTAGAAGGACGATCCAATCGAAGCGCCTTTGCCGCAATCCAACCGAGACCAAGCGCAAGCAGTTCAGCCATCAACATGATGAGCGCGAGCCATGCCTCATTCCACATGATGGACGTGCGGGCCAGTGAAACAAAAATGAGGGCAGGCAGAGTGGCGTGCGTGACCAGTTTGGCGAAGACACCGCCGTGCTCTTCGCGGACAAAACCTTTGTGACGCAGGAAGGCCGCAAAGCAGATCAGGCCGAGCAGAATTGCAATAGATGCAATGAGGCGAGCGTAAATTGTCATGGTAGGCTCCTTTGGGACAGGAGCCTACCTTGTCAGACATTTTGGGTCAAACTTGGGTCGGAGTTAGTTGTCAGCGCCTTTGCGTTCAACTTTTTCGAGCAAGTCCTTGAGTTCCTTTTTCCATTTTTTCCCACCCACGGCTTCGGCCAAGTACTCCACAGCATGAAGAACTCGGTTGGGGCGTTTCATTTGGAGCATGGATCGTTTTATGCCGACCTTGCAGGACGGGCAACCAACGACAATGGGTTTTTCCCGGTTGTGGCCGAGATCCTCACTGAGTTGGTCCTGTTTGCATTCGCGCAGCCGGTTGTAAATACCGGGTGAAGTCAAGGCACCGAGGCCGGATTCTCCGCAGCAGCCGGGTGAGAGACTTACATCGGCACCGGTCAGTTCGGCCAGTGCCGTGCGATACAGTTCCGGGGCCTTGATTTTGGGTGCGTCCACCCATTCCGCATGACAGGCAGCGTGGTACACGATCGACTCGGACTGGCGGATGGAAGGCAGGCGTTCAATAAGGAATTGGACCACGTCCATCTGCTTGAGTGGTTCTTCCATTTCGCCGGTGAAGTCGTAGCTTTCCAGCGATTCACGACAGGTTCCGCAGGCCGTGAGCAGGGTTGTGGCCTTGAGGCCAGCCTTGCCGGTCTTGACGAACAGGTCGAGGAACTCTTGAATGTTGCGATGACGGTTGGTCTTGTATGCTTCTTCACAACCAGAGGCGAGCAACGGATATCCGCAGCACATGTGGTGGTCGGGCATGACCACGTTTACACCGGATTTGAGAAGCAGGTAGACCGAGGCCATACCGATGGAATGGGAGAAAAGTGATCCTCCACAACCCGGAAAGTAGAGCACGGTGTTATCGCTTGCGGCTCTGGGATTTTTGAAGACTGAGCCACCTTCCAACTCCAGAGTTTCAAACAGATTTCGGAAATCGATGTGAGGACTGCGACTTTTGACGATCGGGGATTCGATGCGTGAAAGCCAGCGGGCCGGTATCATGCCCAAGGTCTTATCCTGAAGGGATTGTCCGACAGACAGGAACTTGGCAACAACCGGCAGGTTGGACGCCGGATTCTTGGCGACATTGCGCAACACGATTTGTTTGAGCTGATGGCCTGATTTGTTTTTGGAGTCGAGGAATGACCGCATGGACAGGGCTGCTCCGGCAGAGTCAATTTTGACCGGACAGGCGGCTTGGCATTTGCCGCAGGCTGTGCAGTGATCCATCAGATTGCGCAGCTCAGCCATGAGCGAAGGAGCCGGTTCGCCGGTTTGCACCTGCGAGTAGTAAATACCTTCAATGAGCGCGCCGAGACTGATGTTCTTGTTGCGCGGGTGGAATAAAAGTCCTTTGGCCGGGAGGTACATGGGGCAGACCTGTTTGCATTTGCCGCAACGGGTACAGGTCTGAATGTTTTTCAAAAGCCCCATGAGGGCTTCCTTGTCCTTGAGTGCAGTGGCGTCGAGGTCCTTGATGAGCCGGTTGAACGAGAACGTGAATGGTACGCTCGGTAGCTTTCGTGCGGTGAGCTTTCCCGGATTGAGGATATTGTTCGGGTCGACATCCTTCTTGTATTCGGACAAGTCCTTGATTTTCTTGTCGCTCAGGAAGGCTATCTTGGTGATGCCGATGCCATGTTCGCCAGAGACTTCACCGCCCATTTCCAAAACTTTGGTCATGACTACTTCAGCGGCTTCGTGGGCTGAGGCGAGCATCTCCGGGTCGTTGGAGTTGACCGGCAGGTTGACGTGGCAGTTACCATCGCCTGCGTGCATGTGGTTGGCAATGACTATGCGCCGAAGCTGCATGTCCTGCCACATGGCTTTGATTTCGCGGTCCAGACGAGGGTAGGAATCGCGCAATTTCAGGAACAGGTAACGGCATTGAGCCTCCTGTTCGGTGTCGGAAAAGTCATGGGACGTTACTTTTCCGCTCAAAATATCGTCGATGCGACCAAATGCTTCCCTGATGTCAGCATCGTCGTCGTTCACGCCGGTCATGGCGCGGACTTTTTCAAGGGTCGTACGGTATATCTTTGCCAAGTAAATGAGGTTCAGGTCTTCGAGGAAGTCGGAGAATTCCGGGATGACATCCATGGGAATGACAACGTCTTCGTTGATTTTGAAACCTGACGTGCGTTTGGCAATGGCCGACAGCTTGTGCCGGTCCTCCCAGAACAGTTCGCCTTCCTTGTCGTCACGGGCTGCAAAGATGTCCACGCCGTCAAAGGGCTGGGCAATGGCCAGCACATTCTGACATGCTGCGTCAAGTGCCTCTTTGTCGTCGGAGTCCAGTTGCAGAATGAGGACGGAAATCGGATTGCCTTCGTACTGGGTAGACTTGGTTTGGTAGTCGATGGCCTGTACGTATTTGGGGCCGAATTCTTCAAGGGCGGAAATCTTTACCAGATCGCCTTCCTTTCGGATGGTATCGCGCAGGGCAACAACGTCCTTGATGACGAGCATGGCATTGCGCATGGAACGTCCAAAGAATTCAAGGCAGAGCACACGAGAATTTTTCAGTGCCGGATAACAGATGAATCTGGCCACGGTAATGATGCCGTCTGTCCCTTCCTTCTGTACGCCGGGCAGCCCTCCCAGATATTTGTTGGACACGTCTTTGCCGAGGCCTTTGCCACGGATTTCGCTGCTGTCGAGTTCAACAGTGTCGATTTTGTGTCCGTTTGCATCGAAGATTTCAAAGGTCGCAGTTTCACCTTCATAAATTTTGTGGCGCGGGTGGTCCTTGCGGCGGACTTCGATGAGCGAACCGTCTGGTTTGACCATCCGGTAGCTCAGGATGTTGTCGATGGTGGTGCCATATTCAAAAGCGAACGGGCCACCGGCGTTTTCGGAAATATTGCCGCCAATGGAAGAACCAGCCTTGGAAGCCGGATCAACAGTGAAAAGGACATCCTTTTTGGCAGCCGCTTGAATGGCGTTTAGCGTAATGACCCCGGATTCCAATGTCAGGATATGATTCTCTTGATCAACATCCAGAATATCCTTGAATCGAGTCAGGGACAGAATGACGGAGCGAGCTTCTGCCGGAATGGCGCCGCCAGTTGCTCCGGTGCCGCCACCGCGCGGGATAATGCCGAAGTGCATTTCATTGGCGAGTTTGACGATGCCCTGAATCTGCGCTTCGGTTTCGGGAAAGAGGACGAGCATGGGCAGTTCCATGCGCAGGTCGGTGGCGTCGGTGGCCGATTCAACACGGGAGTGCGGTGCGTCACCAATGCCGTTTTCGGGCATGAAGTGCTTAAGTTGCTCAATGATCCGTTCTCGAAAGGCGATTTCCCGGTCATAGCGTTCCCAGAAAAGTTCGATCCCTTTGGTTAGGATGGTACCGAATTCCTTGTCGAGAGAAGGCCTGGACATATTCAGCCGACGAGCAACTGATTTTTTTACCAGTGAGGCGTCGATGAACGGATTATAGCGCACCAGAAAAAGTTCGGCGGCGAGATTGGCGGCGAGTTTTTTTACATCCTCGGGCCAGTGTGCATATTGCTCCATCTCTACCACGCCCAGGGCGCGGGTGATGAGCTGTTCGTCTGATATTGAAATGTGGGGTCCGAGCTGAGCCATGTCTTATTACTCCATGGGAAATTGGTGAAGAGAGAGTAAGTAAGTGCTTTTCTCTCGAATGGCAAGCGTTGGGGCACAAGGAAAATATGAAAAATTGGTGTCATTCATTGGTGTCGTTTCTGGACATTGCACACTCTCCGGTATACTGAACGACGACCCTTTTTTATCTTTTTTGTTCTACATCCATAGTGAGAGGATACGCCATGAGCCTGTCTAAATTCGCCCCACTCAAGCTTTTTATCACCGGTCCCACCTATATTCGTGACGACGTCAAGGCTGCGGCAATGTTGCCGGAATTTGGTCATCGCGACAGTGAGAATGAATTGCGTTTCGGTCCTATTCGTCAGCATCTGCGAACACTGGCCGGATGTGGTGACGACTACGAACCGATTCTTGTTTTGGGGTCTGGATCTTCTGCCATGGAAGCATCTATTCGTTCTCTGGTCGCTGATGATGAAACCCTGCTTAACGTGTCTGTCGGAGCATTTGGTGACCATTATCATACGATCGCCGTTGCCAACGGAAAGCAGTCCACGAATCTCAAATTTGAGTATGGTCAGCCCATCAATTTGAATGTGCTGGAACAGAAGCTCAAAGACCTGCGGCCGAATGTGGTTTCTTTTACGCATAACGAGACTTCTACCGGTGTTACGAACGACATGAAGGCTGTGTGTGCGCTTATTCGTCAATATGACGCCATGCCTTTGGTTGACGGAGTGTCCATTTTTGGCGGAGCTGATCTGGATTTGTCGAATTCTGGAGCGGCCATATATGTGACCGCCACACAGAAGTCTTTGGCTTTACCTGCCGGGTTCGGTATCGGATTCGTGTCCAGAGAGGCCGAGGAAAAGGCTGCTCGTGTGACCAACAAGGGCCATGCGCACGACATCACCCGTCAGCTTGCCTGTGCTCGGAAAAATCAGACTTTAACCACACCCAATGGCACGCTCGCCAATCAGATGGCTGTGCAGCTCGATCGAATCGTTAATGAGGAAGGCGTGGATAATCGCTTTGCCCGTCATATTCAGATGCGGGGTATGGTTGAAGAATGGGTGGCCGGTCTGGATGGTTTCGAGATGTTCGTGCCGGAAGGGTATCGGTCCGTGACCATGTCCACCGTCATTTGTCCTGAAGGCGTGACACAGGCCCAACTCAAGGGCGGTGTGAAGGAAGCCTTGCGGGAAGAAGGGTATCTGATGGACCCCGGTTACGGAAAGCTGAATGTCCAGTTGGAAAAAGAGGGTAAGCGTCAGATTATCCGAATCGGTCACATGGGAGATATTACCCCTGATATGCTTACCGAGTATCTGGCTGCGCTTGAAGTTGAATTGAAAAAACTGTAATTTTTGAATACCCCAAGAGGGTGTATGTCGTCATTAAAAAGGCCCGGAGTGTTATAACGCCGGGCCTTTTTCTTGTTATTTTCTGGACAACAACCAGATGACATGCACCAGACCGGGGAAGTAGCCGAGAAGAGTCAGTAACAGGTTGACCCAGAATTGTAGGCCAAGGCCGACTTTCAGAAAAGCACCGATGGGTGGGATAAGTACGGAAATGATGATACGAAGCAGTTCCACGAGGGCTCCTTTGAAAAAAGTGAGTACTATGCTCTCCTATTACCTACTTTCGCGGTTTGTATCAATTATATCTCGGGAACAATCTTTTTGGTGGTTGGTGGAAGGGCGAGTCCCAGCTTTTGGTTGGTCGTAGAAGTGAAATATTCCGTGATATGTGCATACGGAATGGTCACTACCTGTTCGCCTGATGAATAGGGAGCCACCTGATAATGTGGGAAAATAAAAATAATGCCTTGGTCATTAAGGATATATCGGGAAAAGTTTTCTTCCAGCGGTTTGGTACCAGAAAATATCATGTCTTTGAGTTCCGGGCCAAGGGTGCGCAATAGAACGGCGCGGCACATGGAAGAAACAGCGGGAAGTGCCGTATCCATGTCCGTGAAAAGTTCTTCCAATGTGATGGTTGTGCCGTTTGTCATGTCGAAGACCCATGTCATGGGCCAATGGTTGGGGTGGGCTCCGCCTGAGTAGACGTCGACATCGAGTTTGACTGATGCGAATCGTTCAGACGCAGCAGGCCAGACACTATAGTTCATGGTCATTTCATATTTGTGCGGGAATTCTGATAAATCATGGTCAGGATCGAATTTTTTGAAATCGAATAGGCGATGCCCTACCCAATCGCGGAGGGTGCGATTGGCGGTCTTTGCACAGAGAACAGGATAGCGGGTGTCCACGATGAAACCGGCGGTCTCTTCTTCTACATGGATTTCAGATAGAACAAGCGGGGTGCATTTTGTCCCGGCCATAAGAAGTGCCGGGGTGAACAGGATGAGCATGATCGCAACCGAAAAAGTGCGGATTGTCTGCATGGTTTCTCCTTTATGATTTGAGGAGGAGCTTCCTTTGTCCCCAGACCGCTTGGCCGAGGGAAATACATCCGTCATTGGGTGGAAGCTGGCGGTGTACCAATGGAATCAACCCTACATTTTCAAGGGCCTGCGGTAATTCCGTGGCAAGCGTCAGGTTTTGCATTACGCCGCCGGACAGGGCCACGTGATGGATATCCAACACCATGGAAAATGAATAAGCCATTTCTGTCAGGCCGTTAATCAGCCCTCGGTGGAATCGACGGGCGATAATGGAAACAGGCACCGTGTTTTCCAGATCTTCCAGTACAGCGTGTACCAGAGAAAGTGTGTTCAAGGAAACGGGGTCGTCGGATTGGAGTGGACAAGGATAAGCTCCAGTTTCAGACATATCCTGTGCTTTTTCCAGTAGGATGGCGGCATGGCCTTCATAGCTGATGGTGTCGACCAGTCCACAAAGTGCGGCTACGCCATCAAACAACCGACCGCAACTGGATGTCTCGGGTGCATTGATGCCCTTTGACAGAATTTGCGGCAGGAAACGGCTTTGGGCTTCAAAATATTTGAGCCATGGCCATTGGTATTTCCCCGGCTCCTTGATGCCGAGTTCCCAGAGTGCGGCCTGAGCTATACGCCATGGTTCCTTGACCGCAGCCTCTCCGCCGGGCAGTCGGATGCGGGAAAAATGGGCCAATCGTTGGTGTTCCAGTTCTTCGGGCATGACCATGAGACATTCGCCGCCCCAAATGGTGCCGTCTTCGCCGTAGCCTGTGCCGTCGAGGGCCAGCCCGATGGCGGGGCCAGTGTGTTTATTCTCGGCAAGGTTGGCATAAATATGGGCGTAATGATGTTGCAATGTTGCTACGGGAATACCCAGTTCCTTGCCAATGTCCTCGGCCAGAGTGGATGTCATGTAATCCGGGTGTAAATCACGGACAATCAGCTCCGGTTTCACCTGAAGGATATCTTGTAAATGGGTCAGGATTTCCTTGTGGAATTCCAACGTCTCCAGATTGGACATGTTGCCAATGTGTTGACTGGTGAAAGCCTGATCGCCCTTGGTCAGGGTCATGGTACATTTCAATTCGGGCCCCATGCCCAAAACTGTAGGACCTTTTTCCGGGATGAAAACGGGCGCGGGAACAAATCCTCGTGCACGGCGCATAAAAATTGGGTTGTCGGTGGCTTGGTTTACGCGGACCACGGAGTCGTCTGTGCGGATGAGAATGTCCCGGTTGTGAAAGAGGAAAATATCAGCAATGTCGTTGAGTCGTTCAAAGGCTTCTTTATTGCCCAGACTGATCGGTTCGGAACTCATGTTACCGGAAGTCATGACCAAAGCCGGAATATTGTGTGGTGTGGCAACTGTGAAATCATTCAGTAGGATGTGGTGCAGCGGGGTGTAGGGAAGCATTATCCCAACGAAATTTGTATCTGGTGCGACTTGTTTTGCCAATGGAAACGGCGTGTGTTTGGCAGCGAGTACGATGGGACGGTGCAATCCGGTCAGCCATTTCTCTTCTGCCGGGATGATGTCGGCCAATTGGCGAGCATGGTCCATGGTTGGGACCATGACGGCCAGTGGCTTGTCCGGGCGATGTTTGCGTTGGCGTAAAGTCGTTACAGCTTCATTTGCCATGGCGTCGCAGACAAGATGGAAACCGCCAAGTCCTTTGACAGCTGCAATCTTTCCTTTGGCAAGTTCTGTCGCAAGGAGTTTGAGCGCTTCGTCACCTTCAGCAATGGTTGAACATTTTTTATTTGCGAGCCAGACCGTAGGGCCGCAATCTGGGCAGGCATTTGGTTGCGCATGAAACCGGCGGTCAAGTGGATCTTCATACTCTTTCAGACAGTCATCGCATAACGGGAAGCAGGCCATGGACGTTTGGGGGCGATCATATGGTATTGATCGAGTGATTGTGTAACGGGGCCCGCAGTTGGTGCAGTTGGTGAACGGATATCTATATCGACGGTTGGTCGGGTCTGCCATGTCGTTCAGGCAATCCTGACAGGTGGCGACGTCTGCGCTGATAAGGACGGAGTGGCCTTTCCCGCCGGTGGATTTGAGAATCGTGAAATTCTTTTCGTTATCCACGATTGGCAGGTCTTCACAATCCAGACTGATGATTTTGGCTAAGGGTGGCAGCTTTTCGGCCAGTTCTTCGGAAAAGCCGGTGACTTGTTCCGGGGTTCCCTGAATTTCGATGAGAACACCTGCGGAGGAATTGTTGACCGTGCCTGAGACGTTATTGTTCAAAGCGGTCCGATAGACGAAGGGTCGAAATCCGACGCCTTGTACTTGCCCGGTGATGGTAAACTTCTGGCGCATGAGAGTCATGAAGAGTCCATACAACTCCAGACTATAAAGTGCAAGAAAATCACTGTTTTTTGAAATACTTCAACAAACTGCGGATTCTGCCTTTTATGACTCGCGAAGGGGCGAAGGAGAGTTCGCGCTCCGGCGACATGGTGAATCCGGTGGTGTCGAATCCGGTGGGCGGGGCAATTGGAAAGTCGAGGTCCTGTAAGTTTGCGCCGGGAATATCGCGGGCTAAAGCCTCGTCCCAGAGGGGAATGAGATCTGGCGTCAAACCCAATGTGGTATAGGCCGCTGTGTCCAAGGCAATGCCATTTGCAGATGCGCTCAGTAGGCCGAGTGGAAACGGTTCACCGTTAATAGGACCATCTTTGTGCATTGCGTGGATTCCATCCATGAGATGATGGCAATGCGGTAGGGCAGCATATACATCCATGAGCATGGCGCGGAATATCTCACGGCTGTGTCCAAGCCGATTGTGGGCCATGGCCTTGCGAAATCCCACCACGCAGCCGAACAAGTTTTTGACCGCACCAGTCATGACCATCTGACAATGTACCTTGAGCTTGGGCATATTGAGAATGAGGTCCGCGTCAAGCGCATCCTGCGATAAACCGATGGTGCCGCCATGTGACAATGCAAGAGGAACGGCCTTTTTCAAGCTTGTGACCTTGAGGCCGAGTTGACCGACTGCCTGCGCCAATCCTGAGTTGTGAGCTACATATGCGGCAGGGCCGAGTGCCGGGGAGTCTGCCACGGTTACAAGGGCTCCGTGATTGAGCAGCCATGCACAGGCTGCTTTGACCATTGTAGGGTGGGTGGTGCATTGCCGAGCGTTTTTGCCATTGACCAGATTGGGTTTGACCAACACCCGCTGGCCGGAAGAGATGATTAGCCCTGATGACGTCAAGACTTTGTCCACGGCTGATGATAGCAGGGTAGGGTCATAATTATGGACGTGGTCGATGGCAACTGTTGGACGCATGGCGATCAGCATAGGCGGGAGTGAGGCCGTATACAAGATAAAGCGGTTGCTTCTGATCGAAAGAAAAGGAAGAATGTCGCCGATGCATACTTTAATTTCATTGACCAATGTGACTGTGACCCGTGGAGGCAAAGCCCTGCTTGGTCCGTTGTCGTGGCGCCTTGAGCGTGGCCGTCATGTGGCTGTGACTGGTTCCAACGGAGCGGGAAAAACCACGTTTCTTCGTCTTGTGCGTGGTGAATTGATGCCGGATTCAGGTGGCGAACGAGTTTATGACTTCGGGAATGGAGAACAACATTCCGTGATTGGTTTGCGTCAGCGAATCGGTATGGTCTCGGCAGATATGCAGGATTTTTATAGCCTGCACACATCGCATGTTACAGGCCGCAATATAATATTGGCCGGGTTCTTCGATACGCCTATCCTTTATGATACGCCAACTTCCGAACAGGAAGTTTCGGCAGATGAAATTATTGATCTTTTGAATATTCATGATTTGGCGGAAAGTTCGTTAGGAACACTTTCCACAGGGCAATTGCGTAAACTGCTTGTGGCCAGAGGGTTGGTCTCGAAGCCCGGGGTCTTGCTTTTGGACGAATGCTTGGACGGCTTGGATGCACAATCTCGTGATGAAGTACTTCAACTGCTCAATAGAGCCGGGGAGTGGACCACCTTGGTGTGCGCCGCACATCGGGCAGGAGATCTGCCGGAATGTATTACGCACGCTGTGGTTCTTGATCAAGGCCTGATCGTGTCGGAAGGGAATAGGGACGAGACTTTGTTGGCATTGCAGACCAATGCGCCGGATCTTTTGGCCTGCGATCTGCCTGTTGCGGTTTCCGATCCAAGCATGGAATACCTTTTGCGTATGGAACATGTCTCCGTAGTTCAGGACGGGAAGCGCATCCTGCATTCAATCGACTGGGAAGTCTTGCCCGGTGAAAATTGGATGGTGGTTGGCGCGAATGGTGCCGGAAAATCCACATTGCTTAAACTTATTATGAGTGAAATTGCGCCGTATGCAGACGACGAAGAGGGCGTGGGGGTAATTAGGCGATTGGGCGGTATAACCATGGATGAAGCTCGTCCTTTAATCGGAGTTGTTTCGCCAGACCTTCAAACGAGCTATGCGCGTGAGTTGGGATGGGAAGTGACGGCGGAAGAGACTGTCATGTCCGGTTATCGTGGAAGCGTGGGCATGCTGGATGAGCCTACGAGCGAAGAAAAGCTCGGGGCGGCACAGTGGCTCGAAATGGTTGGATTGGCAGGGTTGGAATCTCGACGATTGCGTCATATGTCCTACGGACAGCAGCGAAGGGTTTTTTTGGCGCGTGCGATGGCGCCGGGACCGAAGTTGCTTTTGTTGGATGAACCTTTGTCCGGGCTGGATAGTGGGTCGCGCGTGTTTATTATGGAAATGATTCAACGACTCGCTGAGTCAGGAGTCCCTCTTGTTTTTGTCTCACATCATGATGACGACAGGGTATCTGCTCTGAATAAGATTTTGGTGTTGGAACAAGGACGGCTACGGTACTGTGGGCGGCTTGATGAGTATGTCATGAGATAATTGGACAAATGCTTTTTATTGTTTGAAATGAAAAAAAATAAAAAAAGCCTTGACATAATCTTAATTTTAACAAACTGTCCTCATGAATGTACCAGTGAAGCCCATGGGGGCGTGGTCTAAATGTTGGCCGGTGCTGGTTGGAAATAGAACAGGTATATCGAGAAGCAGTGTGCGCATCGTGTACACTGCTTCTTTCTTTATTTATCGGTGCAAATGCATCATATCACTTTTCAGGAGTTTATTATGTCCAAGAACATCTACGTCGGCAATCTGCCCTGGTCCGCAACCGAAGACGAAGTCCGTGCAGCTTTTGAAGCTTACGGCCAGGTCTCTTCCGTCAAACTGATCGAAGACCGTGAAACCGGTCGCCCCCGCGGCTTTGGTTTTGTCGAAATGGATGACGATTCCGGCGCTCTGGAAGCTATTGAAGCTCTGGACGGCAAGGACTTCGGCGGCCGTAACATCAAGGTCAACGAAGCCAAGCCCCGCGTTGAGCGTCCCCGCTGGTAGTTTCTGACTATCAAGCGTAAGCTGGCTATGAAAGCCCGTCTCTCTTTCGGGAGGGACGGGTTCTTTTTTCTGATTCTTTTGGGATCGGACACATTTTTACAAGGAGATCGCCTTGGCAAAACCCAATTACAAGTTCGCAAAGCGTCAAAAGGAATTGGCTAAGAAAAAGAAGAAAGAAGAGAAGAAACAGCGCAAGTTGGCAAAGGCGCAAGAATCATTTGATATGACAGAAGATGGCGTGGAAAACAGCGAAGTCGTTGATGAAGCCGTCGAAGAGAATCCTCAAGCTGTTGTTGATGGTCCTGCTGAAGAGAACAAGGAAACATCTTCCTAATTGTTTCGAAACTTCCGGGACAATACGCCATTCACATTGCAAATATGCTGATCAACGAGTAATGTTTTTTCATAAACTTATGGGAGGCTACCGTGCGGTGTGAAGGCGAAGTTACTTGGTTTAACGAACAAAAAGGGTTTGGATTCATTGTCGATGAAGACGGACATGATGTTTTTGTTCACTATACCGAAATAGTTCGAGATGGGTTTCAGACTTTGGAACCCGGCGAACAGGTGACCTTTAGTTTGATCGACGAGGAAACCGGCCCCAAGGCGGTTGACGTCCGCCTCAAGAACGACGGCTCCCCGTCGACATTGCTCTAGATTATCCCAGTCCAATGCCCGGCGTCATTTCAAGGCCGGTCAAATCAGTTTCATATCCGCCGAGAGTCTGAATCTTTGCTTTGACTTTATCCTTGCGGATTGTGGCGATGAGCGTTTGTATACGCTCATCGTTGATGTATGCCGTAGGAATGACCAGATCGTATCGCTCATGGGCCAGAGGTACGAAGTCGAGGTCCAGTGCCTTTGCCGCAGCAAATATGCCCAAACCGCAGGAGGCGGCGCCTGTTAGGACGTTGACGGCCACGGCCATGTGCGTGAATTCTTCGTTGTCATAGCCTTGTACGTCATGTGGATTGATGTCCGCTTCTTTGAGATGATGGTCCAGAAGAATTCTGGTCCCGGCCCCTCGTTGACGGTTGATGAAGATCACGTCTTCGCGGGTTAAGTCTGCCACGCCTTGAATCCCGAGCGGGTTGCCTTTGCCGACGATGAGACCTTGATGCCGAATGGCGAGGTTGACCACGGTCACGTCAAGATCAGGCAGGTAGCGATCAATGAATGGAAAGTTGAAATCTCTCGTTTCCGGATCGAACAGATGCGCACCGGCAAACAGGGCTGAACCTGCCTTGAGTGCGGTCAGGCCCCCCATGGAACCAGCATGGCTGGAAACCAGACGCATGGGAGTCGATAATCCCATGAGTTCATTGGCGAGCAGGTCGATCGTATTGTCGTGACTACCCACGTGTACTAGCACTCGATTGAGGTCATCTCTTGGGACCAGAAGCTCCGCATTGAGGGAGTCACCTTGTTCCACACCTTCCACATCTTCGGGGATATAGGCCACGGCCTGCGCTTTGGTCATGGTGGTGATCATGCCTGCTCCACGAGCAAGCGGTGCGGCTACGATCTTGTCACCGATACGGCCAGCAGCCAGTCGGATGGCTTCGCGCATGCCGGGTTTCGACGGTGTTTTACGCGCCAGAGTGATATCTGTCATATGTCGATCAGGAAGCGCTTTGCCCATAAGCCAGTGGATGATGGGGCCGAGAATTTTTTCATGGCAGACAATGGCGGAGACCGGGTATCCCGGTGCGCCGACAAGTAATCGTCCCGGATATCCACTTCGTTCATCTGTCACGGCGAGCAAGGTGGGTTTCCCGGGCATAACGGAAATACCGTGGACCAAGACCGAGCCTATGGATTCGAAGACCCGTTTTGAATAATCTTTGCTACCAGCACTTGAGCCTGCTCCGACGATGACAACGTGACAACCGCTTTCGAGTCCATCCATTACTGCGGTGCGGAGTGTGTCTTCGTTATCCGGGACAGGGGACGACCATGATGCGTCAATGCCCCATGAGTCCGCATACGCCTTGAATACCTGAGAATTTGATTCGATAACCTGTCCGGCCTGTGGTTCGGGTTTGTCCAGAAAGTTAAGCACTTCATCGCCTGTGGGCAGGAATACGGCTTTGACTTTTTCCCTGACCTCAATTTCATAAATGCCAGCTGAAAGCAGAGCACCGATGTCTGAAGGCGTGAGTTCTCGATTCTGTGGGATGAGTAGTTCGGTAGCAACGATGTCTTCACCGATGCGTCGTACATGTTGCCATGGAAAGGCTGGGGTATCGACAAGAACCGTCACTTCATCCTTTTGTACAACATTTTCGATCATCACGACCGCATTGGTCCCGTCAGGCATCGGGTTGCCGGTGTTCACGAATTCGAATTGGTCCGGGTGGTTCAGGACCACAGGTTCATCTTCACGAGCAGCGAATGTGGATTCGGCCTGAATGGCAATGCCGTCCATGGCCGCCGCGTGAAAAGTCGGGGAGGAACATTTGGCAAAGATAGGCCCGGCAGTTACCCGTCCGGCAGCTTCATGTGTGGGGATCGCCTCGGTTCTCATGAGTGCTTTGCGATCCAGTGTGCCTTTTGCAACCTTGATAGCTTCTTCGGGCGCGATGGTTTCCAAATAAATATTTCGTTTCGTCATTCTTGCTAACTCCTTACATCAATCCGGAACACTTCCCTCAAACATTCCGACAACAAAAATCCGCCAAACATAGCAAAGAAAATCCGCAAAGCGGCAATAAAAAGTTGGGAAAAGGGAGGGGAAGAGCCCTCTTTAAGGTTTTTCCCCTCCCTTCACCCAGCCACCGGAGGCTCCTCCATTTTCTAGTCGTGTTGGAACTGTCCGTCTTTGTAGATGACCAGTTCTTCGCCGCCCTTGAGGGTGGCTGTGACGGTCTTTTGTTCTGTGTTGACCAAATCCCAATGCAGGGCGGAATCATTGAATCCAAGTTCTTTTTTCTTGGCATCATCCAACGTGGACTGATCCCCTGCATAGGTGTCGGCGTAGGATGCGCCAACCGCGACGTGGCAGTTGCCCTGATCGCCACCAAAGTTTTCGTCGAATAACGTGTTCGCCATGAATGCGCTGATTTTGGAGAATCTGCGGTCTGTCAGGGAGAATTCGCCGAGTCGGTTGGCGCCTTCGTCCAACGTCAATTGCTTGGCAACGAATTCGCCGCCGGTTTTGGCTTCGGTTTTGACGGCAATACCTTTTTTAAAAGTTAATTTGACGCCTTCCACGAAGTTGCCGGATCGGAATGAAGGTTGGTCTGCATAGTAGACACCTTCAGTGCCGCGCCAGTCAGGAGAAAGGAAAATTTCAAAGGAAGGAATGTTATGACCGGATACTCCAAGCCAACGTCGATCCTTGCCCGGAACTACGATGAGATCTGTGTTGTCGGTTTTGACGTTGATGTGTTCAATGTCGAGATTGTTGAGCCATCCTTTGACTTTTTCAGCTTGCTCGAAAATTTCAGCCCATTTGGCTGGCGGGTTTTCTGCGTCGAGGAAGCAGGCTTTAACAACCTGGGCCTTGAATTCATCCATGGACAATCCTGCAGCCTCAGCAAGGGCCTTGGTCGGATAGATGCAGAGTGTCCAGCCGAAATCTCCGGTTTGTTCGCGTTTTTCCATGATGTCGCGCATGAACTTGCGGGCTACGGCGGCCTGCCCAATTCTTTTGGGGTCCACATTTTGAAGGTGGGTCAGAGAAGACGGGGCGATGAGTGAAATCAAACCGTTGAGGTTGCCGACAAATTCTTTGTCGCCAGCTGGAATATCTGTGAGCTGGGCTTCGGTGCCTTTGCCATAGAAAGATAATTCCATATTGGAGGTCATATTTTGACGTGGTACTGGATTGATACCTTTTTCCATGAGCAGTTCGAACATGGTTTCAGCAAGAGGCAGTGCATCCTTGTCGAAGCGGAGCAGGACGAAATCGCCGGGCTGGTAAGGTTTGGTGCGAGCGGTGGAGAGCCCCCACCACAGAGTTTCAGCATATTTTCTGAGTTCTTTTTGGGTAAACATATATATCCTTATGAGTTTAAAGATGCGTTTTCGGACTCGGAGGATAAACAAGTATGATGTGTATAACAACCTAATTGAACTGCCCCGAGGATTTGTCCCATACTTTGAAAAGCTGTTTCATGTCTTGACACAGGACGGCCTTGGTTATATCAGCAATTCGTGTCCGGCTTTTTTGACCGGATTAAATACGAATGAGTGTGCCGATATCCGTCTTGTATGGCTGCCGACACACAAGAACAGGCCCGCAATGCGGGCGTCCCAAATTATTTTCTGGAGGAAAAAATGGGCTACACTATTACTATCGACACTGACAAGTGCACCGGCGACGGCGAATGCGTAGACGTTTGCCCCGTTGAAGTTTACGAACTTCAGGACGGCAAAGCCGTTGCAGTTAACGAAGACGAATGTCTCGGTTGTGAGTCCTGCGTTGAGGTTTGCGAATCCGACGCTATCACTATCGAAGAGAACTAGTCTTTATTGTTCTGAATATGGTTTAGGGAGTGGCAGTTTATGCTGCTACTCCCTTCCATTTTTTTAACATTGGCAAACCATGCCGTCCTACCGCCTCCGGGCGTCTTTTTTTATCTTCGGGGCTCACCGTTCCATTTTTCTTCCCTCGGTACGGTTGACGGCTTCAATTCACGACTTAATTAACTGGACACAACACCACCACGGTCCTGTAACGATTTGTGCAGATTTGACGAGGAGCATTTAGTAATGGCGCTTGATTTTACCGAGTATTTTGAAAAGTACGAAGCCGTTGTGGCCGAGGTCGATGCCGTTTTCAAGAAGTTTGAAAATGAAATGGGTGATCTGGTTAAATGTGGTAAGGGGTGTAGTGACTGTTGTTACGCCCTGTTTGATGTCACTTTGGTTGAAGCCATGTACATCAATGCCAAGTTCAATGAAAAATTTTCCGGCTTGGAACGGTCTGTCATCATGACCCGTGCCGACCAGGCCGACCGCCAGATTCATAAGCTCAAGCGTAAAGTCTATAAGGCAAGCCAGGCTGGGCAGCCCACCAATGATATTTTGTTGGAAGTTGCCAAGGCCCGTGTGCGTTGCCCCATGCTGGATGACAACGATTTGTGTTCCATCTACGAGAACCGTCCCATAACCTGTCGGTTGTATGGTGTGCCCACTTCCATTGGAGGTGTGGCCCATACCTGTAACAAGACCGGTTTCAAGGGGGGCGAAAAATACCCGACAGTCAATATGGATATCGTCCTCGATAAATTGCTCGCTATTGGCAAGGACTTGCAGGAAGGCATAGGGAGCCGGTTCAAGGAATTGAGCGAAATGCTGTTGCCGTTGTCCATGGCTTTGGTGACAGAGTACGATGAACACTATTTGGGTGTGGGTGAACGTGTGAATCTGACCATCCCCAAAGAGCGGGTCGATGAACTGGAACAGAAGGCACCCAAGGCTGCTCCAGAAGAAGTTGTTGCCCCCGATGCGTCTAAATCTGAAGCATGTTCAACATGCACTCAGTCCAAATCTGCGTGTGAGACCTGTGGCGAGTCCATTGTTCTCGGCGGTGGGAAAAAATAATGACCAAGACAGTCAACTACGAGGAGATGTCCGATCAGGATATCGAGGCTCGCAAGAAGTTCATGTACGAAAAGATGTCGAAAAGGCGTCGCAAATTCGTTGATCGCATGGGCTATGAGAATTGGGACCCGTTTGCAGCTCCATTTGATCCCATTGATATCCGTCAGGATAAGACCGGATATACTTCGGCTCAACTTTCCCAGATTTTTATTCGTGAATCAGGGAAGCACAGCAATCAGGAGTACATTGATCAGGTCAATGAATTTAATGTCATGATGGTCATGAACTTTGAAAAAGTTCGTCCTATTTATGATTTTTGTCTCTGGTATGCAGAGCATTGTAAAAAACACGGCATCGAGCCATAAGAAGGATACAACGCCATGGAAAAATTCGACAATCTTGACGAGTACATTGCGGATCTCAAGGCTAAGTTGGAAGCAAACCCCTCCTGCGGTAATACCCATTACAATTTGGGCGTGGCATATTTGTCTCGCCGGGATTTTATGGAGGCTGAACGTGAATTTCTCGATGCCGTCGCTCATTCTCCGCGTATGGCAGAAGGGTATGTGCAGCTCGGCGGTATCGCCTTGCAGCGTGACGATATGGAGTCCTGCTTGAACTACAATATTCAGGCGACTCAGCAACGTCCGTTCTTTGCCGTGCCTTGGGGGAACATCGGTTTTATTCTCATGCAGCAGGGAGACTATGACAAGGCTCACAAAGCTTTGAAAAAGGCTCTCAAGTATGACCCTGAATTTGCTCAGGCTCAAGCCACCATGTCTTCTTTGTTTATTGCCATGAGTGATTATGAGGAGGCTGACAAGCTGCTCAAGAAAATTCTTGAAAAGCAGTCTCACTTTGGTCCGGCTTGGAACAACAAAGCTATTGTAGACGCTCACTTTGGCCACTGGGCAGATGCTGCCAAGTGTATCGCCAAGGCGGAAGAATCCGGCTTTGAAGTGCCCGAAGATTTCAAGAAGGAAGTGGAAGAAAATAATAAATAGGAATTATTCCTATTGCCTACATCGAAAAGATGATTATACTAGGGGGACCGTCAGTTTGGCGGTCCCCTTATTCTTTGTAGGAGTTGATATGTCAAAGTTTCGCAGCACGAAGAAGGCAGTTCGTGAAATACTCATAGATGATAATTGGCAGGAACGATTGGTGGAGTTGGATGCGTTTCCCCCCGGAGACTTGATGCCGCCATTGTTGAATTTGCGGCTTGATCGAGAAGAGGCTGTTCGTTGGCACACGGTCCCCGCATTTGGTCGTGCTGTTTCTCGTTTAGCGGAAGCGTCCATGGAAAAGACACGCACCCTTATGCGTACGCTTATGTGGCACATGAACGAGGAATCCGGCAATCTTGGTTGGAGTATCCCGCACTTCATGGCCGAGGCCATGGTCCAAAATGAAAAGGTCGCCAAGGAGTTTCATAAGATTCTGGTTTCTTACATCTTTTGTGATGCCGAATGCGATGGTAATTTTCTCGATCATCCCGAATTAAGGCGTGATGTTTATTGGGGCTTGGCTCGACTGGCCAGCGTGCGGCCTGAGTTGGTTGCTCACGGCGAACGTTTTCTGATCGTGGGGCTTGATGACCCTGATGCCTATAATCGGGCGTATGCTGCCTGGGTCCTTGGTTTGATCAAGGCTGAAGGAGCGAAGGGCAAGCTTGAGGCAATGAAGGATGATGATTCCGAGATTCGGACGTTCAAGGATGGTGTGATCAGATATTTGACTGTCGGAGATATGGCAAGTGAAGCTCTGGCCTCCATTGGGTAGGTTTTGATGAAATTGAAATGGAAAGGCCCGTCCTGCAAATGCAGGACGGGCCTTTCGTTTAAGAAGTCTCGGTTCTTCACATGCTTCATTTCATCATGAATAAGATTATCTGTTCACCCTTTGGCCGATTTCTCTGTCGAGCACTTTCTGCAGTCCTTCAATGCTTACCGGTTTGGGCAGATAGTCATTCATGCCCGCTTGAAGGAAGCGTTTTCTGTCACCAGCCATGGCATAGGCTGTCAGGGCGATGATAGGGATGTCGGACTTCCCGGTTCCTGCTTGACCTTCACGTATTGCATGGGTGGCTTCCATGCCATCCATGATTGGCATCTGGATATCCATGAAAATGAGGCGGTGGTTCTCGCTGCGTATTTTTTCCAGAGCTTCTTGCCCGTTTTGGGCTATGTCGACATGCAGTCCCTGTTTGCGCAAAAGTGTGCTGAGAGCCGTTTGATTGACAGCGTCATCTTCAACCAACAGGACTTTGTGTTCACCATGTTGGCCAACAGGGGGTGGGTGGACAACGAGTGAGGCCGCATGAGAGTCGCCAGGAGTCTCTAGAGGGAGGCATAAGTATATTTCGGTGCCCATTCCTTCGTCTGTAGATATTGCCAAAGTACCGGCCATGAGTTTGGATAAGCCTTGGACTATGGAAAGTCCCAGCCCTGCACCGCCATGCTTTCGGACCATCGCGTCTTCGGCTTGAGTGAAAGGTTCAACCATCATGTGCATGATTTCATCAGGAATACCCGGCCCTGTATCGGTGATTATGAATAAAACAGGGAGGGTGGCATTTGAGTGGTCGGAGAGAGCTGTTACGTCGACCGAGACATTACCATGTTCGGTAAATTTGACGGCATTGCCGATAAGATTGAAGAGGACATGCCTTAACCGGGCTTCGTCTCCCAGAATCATGGTTGGGAGATTGTCATTTATGTTTAACTGAAGAAGTAATCCTTTTTGTTTTGCTTTGTTGGAAAAAATTTCAACGACACCAGAAACGGTTTCATGGATATTGAAGAGTTCTCGACTAATCTCAATTCTGTTGGTTGCGAGTTCAGTAAGTTCAAGAATGTCAAAAAGAAGATCTGACAAACGTTCCGATGAGGTTGTTGCCCAATTTACGTATTCTTTTTGTTCTTTATCAAGGGACGTTGTTGCGAGTAATTGAAGCATACCAAGTATGCCGTTGAGTGGGGTACGAATTTCATGACTCATAGTGGCGAGAAAAGCGCTTTTGGCTCGGGTTGCAGATTCAGCTTCATGTTTCGCTCGTCGTAATTCATTTTCTGCGACCTCTTGCACCGTCACGTCCTGAATAGTTCCTAATGATCGTCGGGCGCGGCCTTTGTTGTCAAAGTATGTATGACAATGTTCTTGAACGTACGCAATTTGGCCGTCTTTGCGGATGATTCGGTGAACAGCTTCATAATTTTCATTATTTTTTATCGCTTGATTGTATTGAACACGAACCTTTTCACGGTCGTCGGGGTGGATAAGGCTATAAAATCCTTCCAATGTGTTATCGAAATCCTTTTTGCTCAGACCAAATATACGGTAAACTTCGTCCGACCAGATGAGATGATTCGTGTCGAAAAAGTATTCCCAGTGTCCTATGTGAGCCAGACGTTGTGCGTCTTTGTAGTGTGCGTCGGCTTTTGTACTGGAGTTGAGGTGGCGTGTCTTTTCCCATAACAGGTGTATCCCGTAACAAATGATCGTCGTCAGAATTGCAACGCTAAAGGGGTGTCCAGCAAGCTCTATCCATGCCGTCACAGTACTTGTTGTGATGTCAATCATGGATTGATACCTCCTTTAACCTATTGAATAATCAGATATTGAGGGCAAAAGTACTGTTCATATCAAGGGGGAAGGCGTACTATTATTCAGATCATACATGACTACAGTGTGCCGGCAATTAGAATTAGTTTGAGAGGATGAAAGCAGGGTTGAAATCATTCTGGTTGGTAAGTCGTGTTGTGCAATAGTAAAAAAAATGAAAAAAGATTAAAATCCCGCTTGACAACAACCGGCCTCGCGGATACTTTCCGTCTCGCTTCAACGAGAAGGCGCGTAGCTCAGGGGGAGAGCATTTGCTTGACGTGCAAAGGGTCGTGGGTTCAAATCCCTCCGCGCCTACCAGAACATCCCCGGAAGGGAGGCCTCAGGCCTCCCTTTCTTCGTTAACAGCTTCCGGCGTTTTGTCGGACCAAGGAGTATAAGAAGTGCAGATCGAAGTCGCTGGCAATCCAGTTGAATTGGCCGACGGTGCATCCTGTGCCGATGCCCTGCAAGAGGGCCTGTCAAAGAAACAGTTCAAAAAGGTCGTCGCCGCCAAGTGCGAAGACACCATTTTGGACATGTCCACTGCCGTGCCGACTCCTTGTACTACCATCGAGCCCGTCTTCGCTGACAGCGAAGAGGGGCTGGGCGTTATCCGCCACTCCGCGGCTCATCTCATGGCCGAAGCTGTCAAAAAATTGTTCCCCACCGCCAAGGTGACTATTGGTCCGGCCATTCAGGACGGATTCTACTATGATTTTGATTACGAACGTCCGTTTACTCCTGAAGATCTGGAAGCCATCGAGAAAGAGATGCTCAGTTCTGTGGGGGCCAATAAGGAATTTGTTCGTTCAACCATGTCCAAGGAAGAGGCCAAGAAGTTTTTTTCTGACATGGGTGAAGAGTATAAGCCCGAAATCATGGACGACCTTGGCGAAGAAGAATTTTCCATTTATACGCATGGCGATTTCGCGGACTTGTGTCGCGGCCCGCACGTTGCGCGTACCGGCATGATAAAAGCCTTCAAGCTTTTGTCCGTGGCTGGTGCGTACTGGCGTGGCGACGAAAAGAACAAACAGCTTCAGCGTATCTACGGTACTGCATGGCAGGACCCCAAGGCGCTCAAGAAGCACCTGTTCCGTTTGGAAGAAGCCAAAAAGCGTGATCATCGTAAGCTCGGCAAGCAGCTTGACCTCTTTTCCTTCAATGACGAAGTCGGTCCTGGTATGCCTTTGTGGCACCCCAAAGGCATGTTGCTTCGTGCAATCCTTGAGGATTTCGAGCGCAAGGAACACTTGAAGCGTGGGTATGACCTCGTTCAGGGGCCGCTCATTCTTAAGCGTGAGATGTGGGAAAAGTCCGGTCACTACGAGAATTATCGTGAAAATATGTATTTCACGGAAATTGACGAGCAGGCTTACGGCATCAAGCCCATGAACTGCTTGGCTCATATGATCATTTACAAGCGTAAGATCATGAGCTACCGAGAGCTTCCCCAGCGGTATTTTGAACTGGGTGTCGTTCACCGTCATGAGAAATCCGGCGTGTTGCATGGCCTCATGCGCGTGCGTACCTTTACTCAGGATGATGCTCACCTTATTTGCCGCCCGGACCAGATTTCTGAGGAAATCATTGATCTCATCAAATTTTATCAGGACATTTATTCCCTGTTTGACTACGAGTTCGATGTGGAGCTTTCTACTCGTCCTGAAAAGTCCATTGGTTCAGATGAGGATTGGAATGTCGCCACCGAAGCCTTGCGCGAGGCTTTGAACGAATCCGGTTTGGAATATGCCATTAATGAGGGTGACGGTGCCTTTTACGGACCCAAGATCGACTTTCATTTGCGTGATTCCATCGGACGTTCCTGGCAGTGCGGCACTATTCAGGTCGATTTCACCTTGCCAGATCGCTTTGACATAGTATATGTCGGCGAGGATGGTGAACGGCATCGCCCTGTAATGATCCATCGGGCCATGCTTGGTTCCATTGAACGTTTCATTGGCGTCTTGACGGAACACTGTGCAGGTGCGTATCCTGTTTGGCTGGCTCCGGTTCAAGCGCGTATTATGAACGTTACGGATGCACAGCTTGATTTTGTGAATAAAGCCAAAGCCTTGTTGGCAAGCAAGGGAATCCGTGTCGAAGCGGACACCCGCAACGAGAAGCTTGGCTATAAGATTCGGGAAGCTCAAGTTGAGAAAATCCCGTATATGTTGGTAATCGGTGATAAAGAGGTTGAGGCCGGGTGTGTCAATATTCGTTCACGAGACGGAGAAGACCCCGGATTGGTTTCATTGGAGGAGGCTGTGCAGTTGATACTTGATGCTGCAAAGTCGCCTTTCGAAGCAGGAGGAATGAGCTATAGCTTTTCGGGGTAACTACCGCCGCGACCAGCGGAAAGACGAGGTCCGGCGCAACGACAGAATTCGCATCCCTAAGGTGCGAGTCGTGGATGATGACGGTGAGCAGTTGGGCGTACTGGCAACCCGCGACGCTTTAGAACGCGCTCGCGAAAAAGGGCTTGATCTTGTGGAGGTCGCGCCGAACGCCGATCCGCCTGTCTGTAAGATCATGGATTATGGTAAGTTTAAGTACCAGCAGCAGAAGAAGTTGCAGGAAGCTAAGAAGAAACAGACCGTAATTAAGATCAAGGAAGTCAAGTTCCGGCCCAAAACCGATGAGCACGATTACCAGACCAAGCTCAAGAAAATTGTTAAATTCCTCGATGCAGGAGATCGCTGTAAAGTGACCATCTTCTTTCGAGGACGCGAAATCGTCCATAAGGACCGCGGGCTGATGATGCTCGACAGGGTCGTGGAGGATACGCTGGATATCGCTAAAGTCGAGAGCAAGCCAATGTCAGAAGGACGGACCATGACAATGATGCTTGCTCCCGTGAAAAAATAGAGACTCATAGGGGACTTGTTCCCTTTTAGGAGGATACTACTATGCCTAAGATCAAAACTCGCCGCGCAGCAGCGAAGCGGTTTTCCAAAACCGCTACTGGCAAGTTCAAGCGTCGCCGCAAAAACCTCAGGCACATTCTGACCAAGAAGAATGCCAAGAGAAAGCGTCGCCTGGGCCAGTCCACCACAGTGGACTCCGCCAACATGAAAGCTGTTCGTCGTCAGTTGCCCAACGGCTAGCAATCCGCCTGATAAACCTGCTGGCCGCGTTTGAAGAGAGCCGGGGAATGGCCCCGGTTCGCACGTAGCGTCAGTTCGGTTCAGTCGAGATGCCCGTTGATTTACATTAACATTTAAAGCAATCCGCCTCGTCGGGGGAGTCCGTCCGGCCCGGGAGGTAAATAAGCGATGGAGGTTTTACCATGAGAGTAAAGCGTGGAGTGCCCGCCAAGAGGCGTCACAAAAAGTATCTGAAGATGGCCAAAGGCTATCGTGGCGCAGGCAGCCGCCTGTACCGCACAGCTCGCGAGCGTGTAGAGAAAGCTCTGTGTAACGCATACCGCGACCGTAAACGTAAGAAACGCGAATTCCGCAAATTGTGGATCATTCGCATCAATGCCGCCGCCCGTCTCAACGGACTGTCCTACAGCCGTTTGATGAATGGTCTCAAGCTGGCCGGCATCGAGCTGAACCGTAAGGTTCTGGCTGATATGGCAGTGCGCGATCCTGAAGTGTTCGCCAAAATCGCAGAGGCAGCAAAAGCCAAAGTGAGCTAAATTGTGAGTAATGAATTGAAGTCCTTCCTGGAAGGACTCGACAGCCTGGCCCAGGATTGCGAATCTCGCAAGGGCCAGGCTTGTTCTTTAAAGGAACTGGAGGAACTCCGCATCGAGTTCCTGGGCCGCAAAGGCAAGCTCGCCGGAATGATGGGCCAGCTTGGTAAGCTCGACAATTCGGAAAAGCCTGAAGCTGGGCAGAAGGCCAACACGGTCAAGCAGGCCATTACGGCGTTGCTTGATTCTTGGGAAGCCGATCTGCATAAGGCCGAGGCTTCCGAAGCACTGTCCAAATTCGATCCTTCCATGCCGGGGCGTAAGCCATGGGCAGGTTCCCTTCATCCTGTGACACTTGTTATGGATGAAGTGTGCAACGTGCTAACCGGTCTTGGTTTCGAGCAAGCAGCCGGGCCTGAAGTCGAGAACGACTGGCACAACTTCGAAGCGCTGAACATGCCGCCAGAGCATCCGGCTCGCGACATGCAGGATACGCTTTATGTGTCGGACAATATCGTGCTGCGGACACATACTTCCGGTATGCAGATTCGCTCTATGCTCAAGCAGGAGCCACCTGTAGCCGTTATTTGTCCTGGCAAAGTATACCGTCGTGATTCCGACTTGACCCACACCCCCATGTTTCATCAGATCGAAGGGCTTCTGGTTGACAAGAATGTGTCCATGGCTGACCTGCGTGGCACCTTGACCGTTTTTGTACGTCAGATATTCGGCTCTCAGACTGATGTCCGTTTTCGCCCGAGCTTTTTCCCCTTTACTGAACCGTCTGCAGAAGTTGATATCTCCTGCGTTATGTGCGGTGGAAAAGGTGAAAAGGACGGCTCAACCTGTCGTGTCTGTAAAGGTACTGGCTGGGTTGAAATTCTGGGTTGCGGCATGGTTGATCCCAATGTTTTCAAATCCGTGGGTTACGACCCGGAAGTCTTTACCGGCTTTGCATTTGGAATGGGCATAGAGCGTATTGCCATGTTGAAATACGGCATTGGTGATCTGCGTATGTTCTTTGAAAACGACGTCCGGTTCCTGGAACAATTCGCTTAAAGATTCAGTGCGGCCTGAATGATTCCGCGTGGATCATTCGGGTCGTTTTTCATAACTTTTCACCGATTACGGTAGTGCAATGTTAGTCAGTCTTAATTGGTTGCGTGAGTTCGTTCCCTACGAGGGCGATATTCAGGTTCTGGGTGACAAGCTCACCATGTTGGGTCTTGAACTTGAAGGGATCGACGATCCTTTCGAGAATATCAAGGACATTGTGGTCGGCCACGTCGTGGAGTGCGAAAAGCACCCTGAGGCCGAGAAGCTTTCGGTCTGTACCGTTGATGTTGGCGGTCCTGAGACCCTGACCATCGTGTGCGGTGCTCCCAACGTTGGTAAGGGGCAGAAAGTCCCTGTAGCCACTGTTGGTACAGTTATGCCAGAGGGCATGAAGATCAAGAAAGCCAAGCTGCGCGGAATCAAGTCGTTTGGCATGATTTGTTCTGAGCGTGAACTTGGATTTTCCGACGATCATGATGGTATCTGGGTTCTGGATGATTCCTTTACGGTCGGTGCGAAACTTGTGGACGCAATGAATCTGGAACGTGTGGTTTTTGATTTTGACATCACACCCAACCGCGCAGATTGCTTGTCTATTCTTGGCTTTGCTCGTGAGACTGCGTTGGCATTTGACCTGCCCTTGACCATGCCGGAGTTGAATCTGGTAGAGGCAGGCGGCAACGCTGCTGACGATTTGAAAATTTTAATCGATGATCCGGCACTGTGTCCGGCATATCATGGCCGTATTATTCGTGGCGTTGAAACACGCAAGTCTCCTGACTGGATGCGTTTCAAATTGCTCGCATTGGGTCAACGTCCCATATCCAATATTGTTGATGTGACCAACTACATCATGTTCGAATTGGGACAGCCTCTACATGCCTTTGATCTTGATTTGATTGAAGATGCGACCATCCGTGTGGCTCCGGCAACAGACGGTATGAAATTTACTACTTTGGACGATATAGAGCGGACGCTGACTGCCAAGGATCTCCTTATATGGGATGGCAAGAAACCCGTTGCCCTTGCGGGCGTTATGGGTGGTGCTAATTCCGAGATGCACGCCGAATCCACCAATGTTTTGTTGGAAGCTGCTGTTTTTCGTCCGGGTACTGTTCGCAAGACTGCTCGCCGTTTAGCGCTGCCGTCTGATGCGTCTTATCGCTTCGAACGTGGTGTGGATCAGCAGTTGACCCGTTTCTGTCAGGACCGTGCAGCTCAGCTCATGGCCGAAGCTTCCGGCGGCTCTGTTGTTTCCGGTGTTGTTTCTAATGAGCCGACTCCGTGGCAGGATCGCATACATGGCTATCGCCATGCACGGTGCATGTCTCTGCTCGGCCTTGATTTGGAACAGGAATTCGCCAAAAAGGTTTTTGAAGGCGAAGGGTGTTCCGTTGATGATTCCAATGCTGAGAATTGGACTGTTTCTTCTCCGTCCCACCGCCTCGACCTTGAGCGTGAAGTGGACTTGTATGAGGAAGTTGGTCGTGTTTTCGGTTTGGATCAGATTCCGGCAGTTCTGCCTCGTGTTTCCAAGTCATTGGATACAGTCTCAGGCGGTACAGAATATGCCTTTATCAGGAATATCAAATTGTGGGGGGCCGGTATCGGTCTGAATGAAGCTGTGAACTATAGCTTTGTCGGTTCCGATGATTTGGATCGCCTCAATCTTCCTGAGGAAGGACGAGTCTTCATCGCCAATCCTTTGAGTGAAGATCAGAATGTCATGCGCACCGACCTCGCGCCTGGCTTGTTGAATACGCTTAAGAATAACTTGGCGCAGGGTAATAATCACGTTCGCATTTTCGAAGTGGCCAAGAAATTTCTGGCCGATGCCGAATCTGAAACCGAGACGTCTGAACATACTCGTTTGGGTGTTCTACTGTACGGTCCGCGTCATGCCAATGAATGGCCGTGGGGCGTGGAAAGTGCAGACTATCTTGATGCCAAAGGACATATTGAACATCTCATTGAGAATCATCTCAAGCTGGAAGCTCCTGAATTCAGTCTGGTCGAAGACCATGCCTATTTAGAGCCGTGCGTGCAGGTGACAGTCAACGAGATGCCGGTTGGTCTTATTGGTTGCGTCAAGGAGGACGTTGCAGGGTATTACCATGCTCGTAAGGAAGCATGGCTTGCCGATCTCGATCTGGACGTGTTGCGGACAATGACAGAAGAACACAAAATCGAATTTGCGCCGCTGCCGGTGTTTCCGCCCAGTCGTCGTGACGTGACCGTTATTGGACCGATTACCCTTGGTGCCGATGCTATTCGCAAGGTTATCAAGGAGTCCAAAGTCAGTCTCATGGAGTCCGTGGAGCTTGTGGCCGAGTATGTGCCGGAAGGCCAGGAAGAGGAACGCAATTTGTCTTTCCGTTTGACTTATCGGTCTCCGACCAAGACTTTGAAGGACAAGCAGGTTGATAAGGAACATAAAAAAGTTTTGGCTGCTCTTGAAAAGAATCTGCCGATACACTTCTAGGTTCCTGTAAAAAAACGTTAAAGAGAGGAAGGGAAACCTTCCTCTCTTTTTTGTTCAGAATATAGGATAAAACATAAATATAGTGTATTGAATGGCTATCCACTCAACTTTTTTTAGAGGAGGTAGCTATGGGGCTTATTCAGTCGACTTATGCGGAAGTGCGTGAATTGATGAAGCCGGGAGATGTTGTAGCTTTCAGTGGGAAGGGGCATTTCTCCGAAATTATCAAATGGGCAACGTGGTCCCCGGTGTCGCATGTAGGAGTTGTTTTGCAGACAAAAGTCATGGCGGATTCGACCGGACGGTATTTCAATCAGATTATTGAATCAACATCGCTCAATGGTTTTAACGGAGTTAACGTGTCTCGTTTGAGCGACAGGGTTAATTCGTATGAAGGTGATATCTGGTGGCTTCCTCTTGAAAGTGAGATGAGCGCTGAAGCTGGAGAAAAATTTTATAATTTTCTTTTTGATCAAGCTCAAAAACGTATTTGTTACGATATGCCTCAGGCCGTGAAATCTGCAGTAGATGCGTTGGATCAACTCCCCTTTGGACTCCATGGCCCTGGATACAACCGGGAGGATTTCAGTAAGTTCTTCTGCTCGGAACTGGTTGCGGCAGGTCTGGAAAAAGCAGGTGTTGTCGGCACAGTCAATGCTTCTGAGGTAACGCCGATTGATCTTTGCCGGTGGAGTATCTTCAAGGGTGAATATCATCAGATTAAAGTCGATAAGGATTTGAAGTCCATTAAACGGTATAACACGCTTGATCCGGCACAATGGGATGTATGATTTTGAGAGGTGTAAAAGAGCCTCCGTGCTCCAAATGAGTCGGAGGCCTTTTTTATTTGAAGGAACCGTCCCTATTTGCTAGATAAAACAAATGGAAGATTTGCAGGATTTCAAACGATACAGAATCGGCGAAGCGGCTCGTGAACTTGGCGTGAAAACGTATGTGCTCCGGTTCTGGGAAAATGAGTTTGATGAAATCACCCCCATCAGGACCGAGAGCGGCCAGCGACTCTACACAGAGGATAACTTGGTTCTTATCCGTGAAATCAAACGGTTGCTCTACGATGAAGGACTGACCATTGATGGTGCGAAGCGAAAACTGCATAGCAGAGAGCATAGTGATATTCTTTTGGAAGTTCGAGACGAACTCCTTGCAATCAAACAACTCCTGAACACATAACTGGCAACGGCCTGACCGGGGTTTCTGATGAACAAAGTGTCGAAATACAGTGTCTTTTTCATTGGAACCTGCGCAGCTTTATTTGTTGTCGCACTTTTGGTCTTTTCTTCTGTTGTCGACCCCAATGACTATAAGGACCGCATTTCGCGGATCGTATTTGAGGAAACAGGACGGACACTGATTTTTGACGGTGACCTTGATCTATTGTTGTTTCCGAATGTTGGTATCGAAATGGGTGCCGTCAGTTTGAGTAATAATGCTGATTTCGGACCAGATCCCATGATTCGGGCTTCTTCTGTTAGTGTGTCCGTACGGGTTTTGCCTTTGCTTTTGGGCAGGGTTAAATTTGGTAAACTCGTATTAGATGATTTGGTCCTGAATATGGGGCGAGCTGTTGATGGCACGACGAATTGGGATGATATTGTCGGGCGTCAGGCAATAGCCGATGAGGACGCACAATCCAGTGAACCGTTTTCCCTTGAAGTAGCGGGTGTGTCGGTGAGCAACGGCAGTCTTCTGTGGGATGATCGAAAAACAGAAACGAAATTCATATTGCGCGGTATTAACCTGACGACTGGGAAGATCGCGGAAGGTTCACTGTTTCCTGTTGATGTGTCTTTGAATTTTGAATGTTCCCGGCCTGATGCGAGAGGTATTTTAAAGATCAAAGGTAAGTCGTCCATCGATTTTGCCAATCGTGAATACGGGCATATGGATATGCAGGTGAATGTTGACGCTCAGGGGGAATCTGTCCCTGGTGGTAGTGTCAAAGCTGTAGCTTCCTTTAATTTTATGGCTCTTGATTTTAATAAGGAGCATGCCCAGATTACAGGATTGGACATGTCAGCCTATGGTGCAACGGTTCATGTCGATGGGACTGTGGAAGGGATAACTCAAGGGTTGAAAGCTGCCGCGGGTGTGCTTACGGTTGATCCGTTTGATGTGCAGAAAACCATGGTAGCTATGGGCGAAAAACCATTGAATGTCGCCGATCCGACGGCATTGACCAGTGTTGGTGGTATGGTCGATTTTTCATTTGTTCACGGCCTTATTGATATGAAAACCTTGAAAATGGACGTGGATGGCGCTCGTATTGTGGGTAATGCGCGTGTGGAACGTGGTCAAACTTTGCCTTCATGCTTTGCTCGCTTGGATGTAGGTAAACTTGATTTGGACAGATATTTGCCACCCGAACATCAAGCACAAACCGAAGTCTCAAAGGAAGCCGTTGCATCCGGTGATTCAGATGATGTTGTGCTGTCGGCGAAAATGCTTCGTGAGTTGGATGTGGATATTGAGGCCAAAGTGGCAGAGTTGAAATTGGCTCAAGCTCACTTTCAATCTGTGATAGCTCATCTGATAGCGAAAGACGGCCTGGTTAAATTGTCGCCTGTCATGGCAAGTGCGTATGGCGGTTCATTGAAGCTGGATGCCATTGCCTCGGCTGTTGAAAAGACACCTAAAACGGATGTGGCTGTGCAGGTCAAGTCGTTGGATATTGGTGGTTTCAGCCGAGATCTTGACAAAAATTCCAAGTATTCCGGAATTGCAGATTTTGATGCCACGCTCATGAGTCGAGGTGAGCGAATAGAAACCATGCGTCGGACCTTGAACGGTAAGCTTTCTTTTAGTTTGGCTGACGGCGTTTTCCCTGGGGTGAATGTTGTGAAAATGGCCCGTGAAACCCATGAACGTCAATCCAAGGGTGGTAAAGTTGAAGGCGAGAAAGACGAGTCAACGCGGTTCGGTTCGATCAAAGGGACCAGTATCATTAAAGACGGCATATTGAATAATGATGATTTGGAAGTCATGGCACCGGGCTTGCGAGCACGTGGGCATGGAGCTGTTTCGTTAGTGAACAACAAGATCGACTACATGGTCAAAGCAAAGCTAGTTCCCCAAGCCAGTGGGCAGGGGGGTAAAACCTCTGATGACCTTTTTGGAGTTCTCGTGCCGATTCATGTCACGGGGACATTGGACAATCCTCAATATTGGGTGTCAGTAACGGAATACGTTAAGGCCTTGGGCGGTGCTGTTGTCGGAGTCGTCGGGGGGGTGCTCGGTGGTGTAACCAATGCCATTAAGGGTGTTGGGTCCGCTTTGGATGAGAGCTGTTGCGAGGAGAAACCTGCGTCTACAAAGAAATCACAAAAGAAAAAATTCCTGGGTATCTTTTAATTTCTTATTGAGGCTTCCCGTTTCCATTGACCAATTTGTGCATGGCCGTGAACGCTCCATCAAGGGTTTCCTGATCCGTTACCAGTTGTCGCAGGAACTGGTTGATGGGACCGACCATGGAAATGGCTTTGTCCACTTCAGGGTTGGCTCCTTTTTGATACGCCCCGATATTGACCATATCTTCCACTTTTTTGAATGTTGCCATATGGCGCAGAAGCGTGCGGCCATCTGCCTGTGCTTCTTTTGTGGTGATGTCGCTGCGGAGACGACTGATGGACTTGAGAACATCAATGGCCGGGTAATGTCCAAGATCAGCCAGTTCACGAGTCAGGACAATGTGACCGTCCAGAATTGAACGAGTGGAGTCGGCAATGGGTTCGGTAAAATCATCACCGTCAACAAGGACTGTATAAATACCGGTAATGGACCCTTTCGGGCTCTTGCCTGCACGCTCCAGAAGTTGGGGGAGGTGGGCAAAAACGCTTGGTGTATATCCGCCACGGGTCGGTGGTTCACCAGCGGCCAGCCCGACTTCACGACCAGCCATGGCAAAACGAGTTACCGAGTCCATCATGAGCAGGACGTCTTTGCCTTGATCCCGAAAATATTCTGCCACAGCCGTTGCTGCGTATGCCGCGCGCATACGGATGAGTGGACTTTTATCTGAGGTTGCAACCACAAGGACACTACGGGCCATGCCCTCAGGACCAAGGTCGCGTTCCATGAATTCCACGACCTCCCTGCCACGTTCGCCAACCAGAGCAATGACATTGATGTCCGCTTTGGTGTAGCGCGCCATCATGCCGAGTGTCGTGGATTTACCGACACCGGAACCGGCCATAATGCCTACACGCTGGCCTTTCCCGAGGGTCAGCAGGGAGTTGACCGAGCGAATACCGACGTCGAGCGGTTCATTGATTCTGGGGCGTTCCAGTGGGTTCGGTGGCTCACGGTGCAAAGGGACAAATGTGTCCGCATTGATGAGCCCTTTGCCGTCCATGGGGTCGCCAAAAGCATCCACTGCACGGCCAAGCATGGCGTTACCCACAGGGATATGTGGTGGAGTTGCGGCGTTTTGGATAAGCGAGCCGGGGCCGATGCCGCGCATGTCCGAGTAGGGCATAAACAGGCATGCGCCATCACGGAAACCAACCACCTCTGCGGGTATTGGTTTGCTGTCAGGCGGCAGAAGATAGCAGACAGATCCCAATGGGGCTTTGATACCGTGGCCTTCAGCGATAAGGCCGACCACTTTGGTCACCTTGCCGAAAGTCTGGCAGGGATCGAGGTCCTCAAGCAGTCCGAGTCTCGATTCCTGAGTCATGAATTATCCTTCGCTGTCATCGGCAGTGATTTGTACGGCCAGTTGATCGAAAATTGGTTCAACGCTTTCCCACCGCGTATCGATGGTATTGTCCACTTTGCCTCCGGCGCCTTCGATAACGACGCCGCCGGATTCAATGGAGGCATCGCCTCTGACGGTCCAGTATTGCAAGGATGGATTGCGGTCCTGGATTACCTGAAGATATTCTTCCAAGCCAGTTACGTCTTCCGGATGGCATTTAATGGTTAACTGCCGTTGGGATTCAATGCGGTCGAGCGCTTCGTTCATGAGAGATTCAAGGGATGCCATACGCTTTTCCGCGATTTCCACCTTGAGAGTTTTTTCAACGGCAAGCCTGATGAGTTTGAGTATGTCCTCTCGACGATCTTCAAAAATAGCAGTGCCATATGCGCCGAGGTTTGCAAGCAATGCCTCGCCTTGAGTCGAGATGGCCTGGATGTGCTCATTAATGTCTTCCTGTGCTTGAGCTACGCCTTCGGTATATCCGTCATGACGGGCCGTGGCTCTGAGAGCTTCAGCTTCCAGTTCAGCCAACATCTTGATTTCCTTGGCTGCTTCCATGGCCTTTTTTTTGACACGGTTCATGTACTCGTCATTGGTGGCGTCATCCCAGAGGAGTTGACGCTTGCCTTCGAGTTCCTGAATGGTCATCTGGTCCGGCCCCGGAGAGTCCATGCCTATGACTACCTTGCCCGTCAGGTTCGGGTCATTGGTGTTTGCGTTATTAGATAAAGACATCACTTCCACCTCGGCTGATAACTATCTTGCCCTCGTCTTCCAGACGGCGGACGGTCTTGACGATGGACTGTTGTGCTGCTTCGACCTCGGACAGCTTCTTCGGCGGCATGATTTCCAAATCTTCCTTGATCATTGCAGATGCACGTTCAGACAGGTTCTTGAAGAACTTGTCGCGGAGGTCTTCGGATGCGCCCTTGAGTGCAACAGTGAGATCTTCGTTGGAAACCTCTTTGAGCAGTTCGCGGATGGCGATGTCGTCGACACCCTTGACGTCTTCGAAAACGAACATGAGGTTGCGGATGTCTTCTGCCATCTGAGTGGATTCTTCCTCGATCTCGGAAAGAACTTCTTCTTCGGTGTTGCGGTCTACGGCATTGAGAATTTCTGCCACGGAATTGACGCCACCGACCTTTTTGCCTTCCTTGCCGCCCATGGCGATAAGCTGACTTTGCAGAACCTTGTCCACTTCCATGAGCATTTCTTCGGCAACGGCTTCGAGTTTTGCCAGGCGCATCAGCACTTCGGCACGAACTCCTGCCGGGAGATTCTGGATGAGTTCGGCGGCTTGATCTGGGTGCAGGTGGCCGAGAATGAGTGCCAGTGTCTGTGGATGCTCGTTTCTCAGAATCTGTGCCAGGATGCGTGGGCTGACGTTTTCCAGTTCCTGGAAAGGCGTAGGGCCGGTATCCAAATCCAGAGAATCCATAATGTATTTTGCGGTTTCTGCGTCCAGAGATTTTGTCAGGAGGCGCTTGACCTGTTCCGGGCCACCCACCAGAAGCTCTGCACCATAGGCCAATGCTTCGTTGTACTCTTTGAGTACGTCGAGCACTTCTTCCTTGGGCACGGAGTCGGTATCGAGCATGGCCTTGGATACGGCCGCAATTTCGTTGCGTTCCATTCTCTTAAACACTTCCGCCGTGAACTTTTCGCCGAGGGCGAGCAGCACGATGGCTGTTTTTTGGGGGCCGGAGAAGTCTGCCATGGTCTATGCCTCCTGGGTGAGCCAGGTTTTGAGCAGATGCACTGCCTGATCAAGATTGTCGTCGGACAACTGGATAGCGTGATTCTTTGCATTTTCCAAGCGTCGAGTTGTGTCCATAGCTTCTTCGTCCACTTCCTCTTCTTCGAGAGCCAGACGTTCGGCTCCGGGCAGACCAGCCATCTCCTCAATCTCCTGTTCGGCAACACGAGGCCGGATAAGGGCCATGATTACCGGTCGGACGACCAGAATGAGGAAAAGGAAGATCAGCAGTCCGTTCAGGAAAGGTTTGCCCAATCGCTGTGCGTATTCCAGCATGGTCCGTGTGAGGGAATCACCATCATAGAGTTCCGGTTCACCAAAGGAAATGTTGCTGACTTCGATGGTGTCTCCGCGAACAGAATCGAACCCTACGGCATTGGCAATCAATGTCTGGAGGCGTTCGAGCTCTTCGGCAGAGCGGGGAGTGTAGGTTGATTCACCTGTGTCCGGGTTTGTTTCCCATGTACCATCCACGATAACCGCAACAGTCAATCGTTTCAAATCTCCTACAGGGGTTACAATATTTTCTTCCTGTTTATTGATTTCAAAGTTGGTTGTTCGAGTCTCACGGGTGGAATCCTGTGTCGTGCGTGTGCCTGTGAAGCCATCGCCACGGAAGTTGGCATCAGGTTCGCCGCCCGCCAGTGATGCCGCACCAGCGGTGGATTCTTCGCTGCGTGTTTCAGAGCGAACGACTGCGCCGTCCGGGTCGTAGACTTCCTTGCGAACAGTGCGCTGGCTGAAGTCGAGATCGGCGTTGACGCGGGCAATAACTTTGTCGGGGCCGACTGCGGGGCCGAGAAGTTCGATAATGCGGCGTTGCATCTGGGCTTCCACATCCGCCTTGTGGAGCATCTGCGCGCTGGACAAGGACAGACCGGAGGATTCGTCACTCGGTGTATAGAGCGGACGGCCCTTCATATCCGTGACTGTAATATATTTGGCGTCCAGACCTTCGACGGCCATGGAGACGAGATTGACAATGCCTTGAGTTTCTTCGGAGCCAAGTTTTCCTTCATCCTTCAATTGGAGGATGATGGATGCTGACGGTGCGACCTGATCTTCGATAAACAGGGACTTCTGCGGGATGACAAGGTGAACTCGAGCTTTTTGCACCATGGGAAATTCTGTGATGGTGCGAGCCAGTTCGCCCTGAAGGGCTCGTTGGTAGTTGATGTGTTGGACAAAGTCGGTTTGTCCGATTTGTACTTCATCGAAAATTTCAAAGCCGATACCCTGACCATGCAGGTTACCTTCACCGGCAACCTTGAGTCTGAGTTCATACACGCGATCTACGGGGACCTTGATGGTTTTTCCGTTGTTTTCAAGGACGTAATCTTCCTTAGCAGCCTGCAACATGCCCACGACTCTGGAAGCGTCTTCAGGATAAAGATTGGTCATCAAAACCCGATAGTCGGGTTTGTTCATCCAGTAGATCATGAGCGCAAAGGCGATGACCACAGACACGGCCAGACCACTGATGAGAATACGTTGGGACATGGAACGGTCGGTCCAGAACCCATAAACTTTTGACCAATATTCGGCGACGAACGGAGGCATTTTCTTTCTCCCGCAGATTGAACGTTTCGCGTTTTACGTAAGTTGATGCGAGCCTTAGAAAGGCATCTGCATGATTTCTTTGTAGGACTGCATTATTTTGCTGCGGACAGCACCTGTCATTTGCATGGCCATGCTGGCTTTTTGCATGGAGATCATCAATTCATGCACGTTTTGGGCTTTACCCGTTGCGAATTCTTCGATCATCGTTTTTTTCACCGTCTGCAGCTCATTGACCTTGTTAAGGGAAGTCTTCAGCGTTTCGTCGAAACCCTGTACTGGCTCCTGAGGTTTTTTGAGACTGTCTGTAACTTTGTTGGTGATAGCCTTGCTACGGTTGCCCATAGCATTCTGATATGCATTGATTGCGACGCTTTTTACGACCATGATTCTTACCCCTTCGAGTTTAGCCCATGCCTATTTGCAAGGCTTTCTGGAACATGCGCTTGGCGCCTTGGATGGTTTGTACGTTTGCTTCGTAACCGCGCATTGCTTGCATCATGTTGGTCATTTCTTCGACAACGTTGATGTCTGGGTAGGTGACGTATCCCTGATCATTGGCATCTGGGTGGTGCGGCTCGAAGACCTGTTTGAAAGGACGTTCGTCCGCTGTCACGCCGAGTACCTTGACACCTTTCAGGTCGCGGTTCAGCTGGTCGTGCATTTCCTGAGCGAAGGGGGAGTACACGGGCGTGGATTCGAAAGACACGGACTTGCGTTGATATGGTCCACCATCTTCTGTTTTGGTGGTCCTGATATTAGCCATATTCATTGAGATGACATTCAGCTGGGCACGCTGGGCCTTGAGGCCGGATGCGCTGATGTCCATTGCTGTCATGAAATCCATATTACTTTGCTCCATCCATTATGACTTTGCCCATGCCTGTGAAGTTCTTTTTGATGACCATGGCAAGAGCGTTGTACATCATGGTGTTTTTGGCGTTAGTTGCCATTTCTTTGTCCAGGTCCACCGAATCCTGACCATATATTTCCCGAGCCTTGAAATCTTTCAAACCATCGCCGGAAAAACCGTCAGGGCTGAATGTGGCCGGAAGGTGATTTTTGGAGGTGCGAGTCATTTTCCCTATTCCATCCTGATTGAGGGCTTTTTGCAGTTTGTCCTCAAATTCTATGGAACGGGCTTTGTAACCCGGTGTGTTCAAGTTGGCGATGTTGCCAGTGACGAGATTTTGACGTTGCAGTTGCAGGTCCATGACCTTGCCTGTCAATTGAATGTGTCGTCCGAAAAGCTCTCTCATGCCTTGATCCTCCTGCATTCGCTGCGATGTTCAGTTTCCTGACAGGCATGTTTTTCCGTCAGGTCCGCAAGAGGTTAAGCAACTCCCGTTCCAAATAAATAACATCTTGAAATAAAAGAATATTAAGTTTATTCCGTTTTGCTCGACTTTTTTATGGAGTAGATACGCTGAAGGTGCTGCGTCATTTTTTATAATGAATACAGGGCAGAATATTCCCTTTTCAGTATGATGAGGGAATTGAATGTTTCTTGCTTTGAGTTATCGTATTTGACTTAATTTCAATATTATCAATATGTTGATTGTTTATGTCGTTATGGCTTTATCGAGAAACATATGGATTTGGCACGGCCATTGCTACATTCAGTGCGGTCAACTGTGACCGTGGAGATTCTTTCAACCCGGCCTCCGGGTAAAGGAGAAATGGAGGGGACACTATGAGTGGTCATCTGGATTACGAAATCAACAAGGAACTCGGTGAATGCTACCTGTTTATGGGTGAGCTCGACAAAGCTGAAGAGTATTACAAGAAAGCTGTAAGCTCCAATGGCATTCATCCCGACCCGTATCTCGGCTTGGCAACCGTTGCTGTTCAGCGCGGTCAACTGGAAGACGCTATGCGTATGTATGAGAAAGCTCACACGATTGAGCCTTCTGACAAAAGTCTTTCCGGGATAGGGCTTATTCGGCTGGAAAACGGTGAAGTCGAGGAAGCATATTCCTTATTCACTGAGGCCATAACCCTGAATCCCGAAAACATGGTGGCCCTGTTCAGTCTGATCAGGCTCGGCCATGAACTGGAACGTTTGGAAGAGATAGTTCCATATCTCGAAGCCTACCTTGAGATTGATCCGGGCAAGCACGAAGTGCGGTATTCCCTAGCAGGAAGTTTTGTCTGTCTCGATCAGAAAGATGCGGCCCGGGCTCAGCTTGAGATTATTCTTGAAGCAGACCCGAATCATGAAGCCGCCAAGGAAATGCTCGAACAGTTCCAGTCCTAACTACGGTCTCCCCTCCCCGTTGGTTTCCCGTTCCGCCACCTCCATATGGTTGGTGGAGCGGGGGACCAGCCTCTGAGGAAGGCTGTGCATAAGCGCACGATTGCTGCGTTGCTTCAAAAAGTCTGAATCCTCGCGTAGTGGACTACGCGTCGGTCTCATCCTTTTTTTGCGCCTTGCACTCGCACACTTCTGCCCAGCCTTCACGTCCTTAGTGCATAAGCGCACGATTGTTGCGTTACTTCAAAAAACTGAACCCTCGCGTAGTGGACTACGCGTCGGTCTCACCCTTTTTTTGCGCCTTGTGTTTGCACTTTTCGTCCCGTCTTCATAGCCGCTAGTCACACACGTTCAACTATTTTGTCGGGATATAGCTTCCTATACTACTGTGCACGAGAATTTTGATAGTATGCGAGACGTGTTTTTTGGCGTTCTGTAGCCTTTTTATAGCTTTTTCATTGACTCTATTTACTTGCGTTTGTGGCGTGAATCTGGCACAGCCTCTCAAAACAAGAAGAGAGGTCTGTGATGAAATTGTTGCCCGTAAAACGAGCCATATTATCCGTAACCGATAAATCTGGTCTTGCCGAGTTCGGGAAATTCCTGACTGACAATGGCTGTGAGTTGGTATCCACTGGTGGTACCAAAAAGATGCTGCAAGAAGCCGGATTATCTGTCACGTCTGTGTCTGATGTGACCGATTTCCCGGAAATCCTTGGTGGACGTGTCAAAACGTTGCATCCGAACATTCACGGCGGTATTTTGGCTGACAAGGATGACGAAGGGCATATGGAGACTTTGCGAGATTTCGGCATTGAGCCTTTTGATCTTATTTGTGTCAATCTTTACAATTTCGCTGATGCCGTGGCCAAGGGCTTGGATCTCAAGGCTGCTATCGAACAGATCGATATCGGTGGTCCGACCATGCTGCGTGCTACCGCCAAGAATTTTCATTCCATCTGCGTAGTTCCTGATCCCAAGTATTACCCGGTTGTCCAGAAGGAGATCGAGCAAAACGGTGGAATCTCTTTGGAATTCCGTAAGGAAATGGCTGCATTGACCTTCAAGCTTGTCAGTGAATACGATTCCATGATTACTAAATATCTGAGTGAGAACGAAGCATAGCTTCAGTCCCTGATTCGGCTTGCGATAACTGCATATCATTTTAAGTTATATGACGAGAGTGAAACTTGTCGAGTTTCCATCGATAATATTATAAACTACCGATCTGAACACGAAAATCGGCCCAACAGAACGTAGCGGTTTGGGCCGATTTTCGTGTTCAGATCGGCTATAAGATTTCAAAGGGATTTGCTCTTTGTTTTCCTCGCCGCAAAGTCGACATCCGATAGGGGCGTCGCAACCATCTATTATGTAAGGAGTATGGGTATCGCTCAGAAACCCAAGGGCAACCTGCAAGGGTTGAAGCCCAATCAGATAAAACGTCTATCGCGGCTGTACCAACGTCAGTTTCCCATTGATGATTGTTACACGAATGAACAGGCTCGCGAATTGGCGGAGTTGAGTGCAGACACGGGTCGTCAATTGGGTTTACTCATTGACCGTCAAGGCAAGGTTGGCATGGTGTTGGTGGGCGATAATCGTTCCATCTACATCCCGGAGTTGCCGCGCAGACGCCTGTCTTCTGGACGGCTCCGAGGCTTGCGTCTGTTGCATACACATCTTTCGGGTGAATCTCTGTCACAGGAAGACCTTATGGATATGGTCTTTTTGCGTCTTGATTCCGTGGTTTCGCTGAATGTCAGTGACGGTTTCCCAGAAGTCGTTCAAGCTGCACATTTGTTGCCCCCCAACCCTGATGAGAAGAGTTACGAGATTTTTGAGCCTCAACGTTGGGATCGATTTGATCTTGATTTGGGTGCAACTGTCGAGGCTTTGGAAGATGAGTTTAGTCGTCAGCTTGCTGGGCAGGGGACGGAATCCGATGAGAATCGGGTACTGCTTGTCAGCGTGGATAAGACGCCACGTCCTGTACAGGAACTCTCTTTGGAAGAGTTGGCCGAACTGGCTGATACAGCTGGTTTGGTTGCTGCCGGAACCATGATTCAGCGAGTGCGTAAACATAATCCTAAGTTTATCATGGGAAAAGGCAAGTTGGCCGAGTTGGAAGTGCGGGCGCTTCAGGCCAATGCATCTGTCATTATTTTTGATCAGGAGTTATCTCCTACTCAGATTCGTAACCTCGCCAAGGTGACTGAGCGTAAGATTCTTGATCGTACACAGCTCATTCTCGATATTTTTGCGCAGCATGCCACCAGTCGTTCCGGTAAGTTGCAAGTGGAGATGGCACAGCTCAAGTACACCTTGCCGCGTTTGGTTGGTAAAAATCGGGCCATGTCTCGACTTATGGGTGGTATTGGTGGGCGTGGTCCCGGCGAAACAAAATTGGAAATTGACCGTCGTCGAGCCAATGATCGGTTGACCCGTTTGAAAAAGGAACTGAAGAGTGTTCGCAAACGGCGGACTCAGACCCGTGAACGTCGTGCCAAGGCCGGGTTGCCCATTGTTTCGCTGGTTGGTTATACCAATGCTGGAAAATCCACGTTGCTCAATACGCTGACTCAATCCAAGGTTATTGCCGAGGATAAGCTTTTTGCCACACTGGACCCCACCAGTCGTCGAATTCGATTCCCGCAGGAACGTGAGGTTGTGCTGACGGATACTGTTGGATTTATTCGCCGGTTGCCGCCGGATTTGAAAGAGGCTTTTCGGGCTACATTGGAAGAATTGGAATCAGCGGACCTGTTGGTATTGGTGTGTGATGCATCTCATCCCGAAGTGGAAGAACAGGTCGAAGCTGTGCGTTCAATTTTGCGGGATATGGAATTGGACGATATCCCGTCAGTTCTTGTGTTGAACAAGTGGGATAAACTCGACCGGGAAGGGCATGAGACCATGCATAATATCTATCCTGATGGGATTCCCGCCATGGCCGTGAAACGGGCGAGTCTGGAGCCTGTCGTGGATGCTATCTTACGTGGGATACCGTGGGATAAAAAGGGATTTTAGTCGTCAAGGGGCTTTACTTTTTGGGCGCATGTACCGCCGACTTTCCAGCCGTCATATGACGATTCGCACTCCAGAGGTTCCACGTGAATGGTGACTTCGGCGCGAGACAGTTTTGACTGAATTAATTCTTCAATAAGACCGCAAAGGTCGTGGGACGCTTTGACTGACATGTCACCCGGCACAAGCAGGTGAAAGTCTATGAAGCGCCTTGAACCAGACTTGCGGGTACGTAATCCATGAAAGCTCGTATCGCTGTCCGTGTAACTGCGAATGGCGTTTGCTATGATCTGTAATTCTTTTTTGGGTAGAGCATCATCCATAAGCCCACCGACCGACCGTTTGAGCAGACTGACACCTGTGAAAACGATGTTGATTGCCATGATTGTCGCAATGATTGGGTCGAGAAGTTTCCATTCCGGCATGACGATAATGACCGCCAGTCCGGCCACCAAGCCAATTGATGTCCAGACATCAGTCAACAGATGCCGTGCGTCCGCTTCCAAAGTGATGGAATCGAAACGATGCGCAGCTCTGAGCATGACTTTGGCAACCACATAATTGACCACGGATGAAAGCAGGGCAAGAATCAAGCCGGGACCGAGGTTGGTCAACGGTTGTGGAGAAAGGAAGCGACTGATGGCCGCATATCCTATACCGAACGCGGCTATGATGATGAGGACACCTTCTATGCCACTGGAAAAATATTCAGCTTTCCCGTGTCCATAGGCGTGTTCGTCATCAGCCGGACGCATGGCGATGGTGATAGCTGTGAGGGCGAGGACGCCCGCAGTGAGATTGACGAGAGATTCTGTTGCATCCGAAAGCAGCCCCACGGAATCCGTCATGGCCCAAGCTCCGAATTTGAGAGCCAAGGTCAGGATTGACGCCCCGATGGAATAAATGGCGTACCGCTTGGGGGAGTCGGAGAACATGTTTATTCCTTGGGTTTAATCCAGGGGTTTTCTTCACCGCGGGCCAATCGGCGGATATTTTCTTTATGTCTCCAGAACAGGATGACCATGACGATCAGGGCAACGGGAAGATACCCGAAATTGCCGGTCAAAATCATGAATACAGGCAGGGCTAAGGCAAACGTCAGGGATCCCATAGAAACATGACCGGTCAGTGCAACCATGGCGAGACACATGGCTGCTGAAAAAACGGTTGCCCATGGAGCCAGTGCGAAAAATGCACCTACGGTGGTGGCAACAGCCTTTCCGCCTTTGAAATTCATGAAGCAGGAGTAGACATGACCGAGGATGGCTGCCAGTGCTACGACGCTCAGGGCCAGTGGTGACTCGATCCATGTGGCGGCGAACAGTACTGGGAGCATCCCTTTGAGCACGTCCAGAACCAAGGTCATGATTCCGTATTTTGTACCGCATAAGCGGGCCACATTGGTTGCGCCGGTGTTTTTGCTTCCGTCTTCGCGCGGGTCGAGGTTGCAGAGGGTTTTGGCAATGACCAGTCCGAAAGGAATGGAGCCGAGGATGTATGCGATTAAAGAGCCTATGATTAAAGCCATGTAAAGTTCTCCTGAAATTTCACTGTGTGCGGTCGTACTGTATCGATTTTGTCGGCAGATGAAAAGAGCGTCTACTCTTCAAGTGCTTCTCCCAGTCTGATTTCGTTGGTCAGTGGGTCGATTCGTGAGAAATTGATCTGGAACTGCTGACCCGGATAGAGCTTGTCTCCAAGCATTTTTTTCGGGGCGCGCACATTGACCTGCAAGTGCGGCATGGCCAGTGTTGCCATGGGACCTGCTTCTTCCACGAGGACGGCGGAATGGAATTTTTTTCGCTGTTTGGCGAGGTATACGAGTTTCCAATAACGGGGTCTGAAGCGTTGAACAGCGCTTACTGCTTGGATGCGCATCCGCAAGTGAATGATGAGTTTATTTAATTCTTCTTTATTTAATCGGGGTGTGCCATCAGTCAGATAAGTACATACCTGAGACATGTTGATGAAATCGGTGTAGCGGCGCAGGGGCGAAGTGATCGGGGCATAGGCTGGAACGCCGAGAGCGGCATGCCGCTTGGGGTTGGTCTCAAGTGTCGGGGGCAAAAGCAGTTTCACGGCGCGCAAAATGGCGGCTGGTTCGGTGAAAATTCCTGCGGATTCCTGCGGCAGGGCTATGTCCTGGGTGCGGTGCAGGAGTGGGACACCGTTTTCCTTGGCCCATAAGGCGAGACCGGAATTTGCCAGAACCATGAATTCGCTGATGACCAATTCTGAACGTGGGCTTGGTTCTTTGAGGGTGATCTCTACAGACGATTGTGCGCCTTTACCCGACACAGTAACAATTGGTTCTGGCTTGCGGATGACGCATGCACCGGATGCTATTCGGTGTTCGATCAGTTTTTCAGCCAATTGATGCGCCAGAACAAGTGATTCATCCGTGCCGTTTGCAATGGCTGCGTCAGCATTTTTATACGTGATGTTGGCCTTGACCTTAATCCAGGCGGTGCGTGGCGAAACAGATAGGAGTTTACCTTCGTTGTTCAAGGTAAAGTCTGCGATCATGGCAGGACGTGTTTCACCTTGAATCAGACTGTAGAGACCTGTACCGAATTGTTCGGGCATCATGTGACTGGTGCCTTCGGGAAGATATAGGCTGGTCGCACGGTATAACACTGCCCTGTCTAGCGGAGAACCGAATTCCCAGTGCGCATCGGGGCGAGCCAATGCAATAGAGAGGATGTATCCTGTGTCGGTTTTTTCTATGCGGAAGGCATCGTCAATGTCGCGGGTAGTAATGCCGTCGATGGAAATGAAATCATCAATTTCTGATGGCGCTGATTGATTGGAAAATCGTTCTTCTATCTCTTTGATTTCATTGCTGTATGATTCTGACCAGTCGTCGCCCCATGCAAAATCAGCTTCGTCCAGATGATAGTTGTGGTGGCGAGGCAAGACGCCCCAGGTTTGAGCCAAAAGCAGGGCTAGGTGCTGTTGGTCGGGCAATCCTTTGCTGATGGCAGTCCACACCTTACGTTCTGTCTCGTCGAGAGAGTCGCCGACCTTATGCTTGAGTATTTGTTCAAGGCTGGCAGCCAATTCCGGGTCCATGGCCGGGAGCTTGGGCGTGCGTCCCTGACTGTATGCCGCCCAGAGAGTCTGAAGGAGTGTTTGACCTGCGGAAGTGACGGCTTCACGAGCCTTTTCTTCGGCCTTTTGTTGCATTTTTAATGCAACCTTTTCAGCTGACCAGATTTCGAAATTCGGGGGCCGGAATTTGAAATGAGTTTTGGCTTGGAGCATGGCACAACCCAATGCGGCCAACTGATCGGGGGTGGCGTCTTCCCAAAGCAGGTCGGCAAACCATGACAATGGGGCGGATTCCATTTCTCCCTGTGCGAGGTCCCAGAGTTCCATAACATCAAGGCCTGCCAGAATTTCTCCTCGCGCTGCCTGATGTTCATTGAGTGTGTTCTGGATATCCTGACGGGAAACGTCAGCGGAGAGCATCGGTCCACACCACGGCAAAAGACGAGCGGCGGGGAGTTTCATTTCCCGTTTGTTGATGGTCAGCAGGCGAAGTTTACCGGATGCTTCTTCCAGCACCCAAGCCAGTTGCGGCTGGTCGCCGTGCATGAATTCCACCACTGTACCGGGGCGAACTGTTGGATTGAAAGTCGTTTTTTTTACCATGTAATTATTTATTGCGTTTATTTATCAATGTAACGGCTTGGATATCATGAAAAGGTTGTCAGGGTAAGAGTGTGCGCGTAATAGTGACACATGCATATAACACCCATTGAAATAATCGGTTTGATCGCTGGCTTTTGTACCACGTTTTCATTTTTGCCACAGGTGGTTCGAACATGGCGGACCAAGTCCGTGGAAGATATCTCTTTGCGTATGTATCTGCTGCTTTGTTTCGGTATAGTACTTTGGCTTTACTACGGCATCAGCATGCAGTCTGTGGCGTTGATTCTTACCAATGGCGTCAGTCTGATTTTGACGTCCGCAATTCTTGTCATGAAAGTCTTATATCGTAATCGGTGCCGACAATAGGACGCCCCGTTTATCGCGAAAAAAGCTTCGCCGAACTTCTTGTTCGACGAAGCCTTGTCTATTCAATACATAATAACACTGATTAGTGCTTGAAGGAACGCTGCCCTGTGAAGACCATGGCCACTTGCGGGCTGGCTTCGTTCACGGCAGTGATAACCTCGTTGTCGCGGATGGAGCCTCCGGGCTGAGCAATGGCGGTTACGCCTTGATCCATGCACAGGTCCACGCCGTCACGGAATGGGAAGAATCCGTCTGATACCACCACGGAGCCGGGCAGTCCGCCCCGGGCTTCTTCGGTGCGTTTCTCGATATCATCAAGTTTTGCCTTCATTTCAGGGTCCTTGATGCCCGCCAGTTTCAATTCGAACAGCGACATGCCGAGTTCTTTGGATGACAACAAGTCGGAATATTTGATGTACGCCTTGGTCACGGCCAAAAGGACACAACCGACACGGTCCTGCTCTCCGGTTCCGATGGCGGTGGTTACGCCGTCGCGAACAAACAGAACGGAGTTGGAGGTCACGCCAGCTTCAACTGCCCATGCAAAAAGCAGATCATCCGCTTCCTGTTTGCTCGGAGCGCGAGCTACGAACTGATTGCCGTCTTTTTCCGCAGTGGCCGGAATGAAATCTTCGGTCTTGAGGATAGCGTTGCGGAAGGAAAATTGAACAACCATGCCACCGTCCGACAGGGATTTGATATCCAAAAACGGACTTTGGACCAGACTTTCCAACTCGGTAATACCGGGAATTTGGAGGATGCGAAGATTCTTTTTCTTTTTAAGTTCGACCAAGGCGTCTTCGTCGAACTCAGGAGCAGCGACCACTTCAAAATAGACGGAGTTGATTAGCTCGGCAGTGGCGAGATCAAGCTTGCGGTTGACGACCACAGCTCCACCGAATGCTGCTATACGATCTGCTTCAAAGGCACGTTTCAGGGCAACGGATACGCCTTCGTCGGTCCATGCTGCGCCACAGGGGTTGTTGTGTTTGAGAATGAGTGCGGCTGGTTTGGCGGATAAATATTGCAAAATGTTCAGGGCATTGTCTACGTCGGTCAAGTTGGTCTTGCCAGGGTGCTTGCCTGCCTGAAGCATGTGTTCTTCGGTCAATGCGGAGACAAGTCCTTGTCCTTGGCCGATAAATTTAACGCCACCAACTTCAAGTTGGCCTTTTGCCAGTTCGTACAGTGCTGCCGGTTGATCCGGGTTTTCGCCGTACCGCAATCCCTTGGTTTCGCCTTCGATTTCCCAAGTGCGTTTTTTGAAAACCAATTCCTGATCGCCCAGAGTCAGTTTCATGTCAGCCGGAAATGGGTCCTGCTGCAAGGTATGGTACATTTTTTTCAAATCACTCATTTCATCAACTCCCTGTTGTGCTCATGTGAGGTGGCGTTCATATCACAGCTTGTTCCGACCGGCAATAATCCCCACAGGGGCCAATTTAAAATATATAATCCCCCAATGCATTATATTCCTACTTATCTTGTTTGAAACAGTGTATTGTTCAATTAGAGAAAATTGACAGGTTGAAGAGATTTTTTTTCTTTACTCTCTGATTTTTATGGAACTTTTCAACTTAGGAGGGGCTATGACTATACTTCGATTCCGAGATTGGAGCATGCGAAGCAAGATTCTCAGTATCTTTTTGGGGGCTATTGCTTTGGTTGTTCTTGGGCTTTTGGGGTATTTTCTTCCCGTCGTTAGTGATTCCCTCATGGCAGAGAAGCAGGTCGCAACAAAAAGTGTTGTGGATGTGGCATATAGTTCCGTCCAATATTGGGCTGAGCAGGCCGCTTCCGGTGCTTTGACCAAGGCTGAGGCTCAGAAGGCCGCCATCGCAGAGATTACAAAATCAAGATATCATGGAAATGAATATTTTTGGATTAATGATATGAAGCCAGTTGTCGTGGCTCATGGATCCAATGCATCGCTTGTCGGTAAGAATGTGGGTGATGTCAAAGATCAGGACGGTATTTATCTTTTCCGGGAAATGGTTGAAGTTAGCCGTAAGGACGGCGAAGGCTTTGTGCATTATTCTTGGCCCAAGAAAGGAGCTACTAAGCCTGTACCCAAGGTTTCTTATGTTAAATTGTTCAAGCCTTGGGGATGGATTGTGGGAAGCGGAATCTATGTTGACGATGTGGAAGCTCAGGTTGCGTCCTTGCGTTGGCAGATTCTTATTCCAACGGCGATATCAATGGGAATTCTTATTCTTGTCGTCATGTTTGTCATTCGAAGCATGACGGTGCCCTTGAATGAAGCTGTTGAAGCATCAAATCGTATGGCTCATGGTGATTTGAGTGCTGATATATCTGTCCGTAGTAAGGATGAGGTTGGGCAGTTGGCTTCAGCCATGGCGAACATGTTGCGTGAATTGCGTCGCGTGGTTACTGATGTCCGTTCCGCGACTGAGCAGGTTACTGCAGGGAGTCAGGAGTTGGCATCGTCCTCGGTGCAATTGTCACAAGGGGCGACTGAACAAGCCTCTTCCATTGAAGAAGTATCAGCATCCATGGAAGAAATGACATCGTCCATCGGTCAGAATGCCGACAACGCCCAGACCACCAATTCCATGACCAATCAGGCTGCGTCTGACACGGAACAGGGTGGACAGGCTGTCGCCAAGACAGTGGATGCCATGAAGCAGATTGCGGAAAAGATATCCATCATTGAAGATATTGCTCGACAGACGAACCTGTTGGCATTGAACGCAGCCATTGAAGCCGCCCGAGCGGGTGAACACGGTAAGGGATTTGCTGTGGTTGCAGCTGAAGTACGTAAGTTGGCCGAACGGAGTGGCACTTCTGCTTCGGAAATCAGCGAGCTGTCATCGTCTAGTGTGCAGGTTGCTGAAGAGGCGGGTGAATTGTTGTCGAAAATTGTCCCGGATATCCAGAAGACCGCGGAATTGGTGCAGGAAATTTCTGCTGCCACCAATGAACAGAATGAAGGGGGCACTCAGGTGACCTCTGCAATTCATGAAATGGATAAGGTCATTCAGCAGAATGCGGCCGCTTCGGAAGAATTGGCATCGACAGCAGAGGAATTGTCTGCGCAGGCTGTGCAGTTGCAGAATTCAATGCAGTTCTTCAAGCTCGGTGGGCATGAGCCCTTCCAGGCTGCAACAGTATCCGTCGCGCAGAGTCCTGCTCCTCGGGTTCAGGCAGCCCAGCCTAAGCCTCTCGCACAGGCTACACCTTCTCAAGAGGGTGGTATAAGCATGGATATGGATGACGATGGTTTTGAAAAGTTCTAATGTTTAATGAGTCAGGCCTCTCCTTGCGGGTCGTCTTTTGACGGCCCGCAACTGACTGTTTGAGATTCGATTGTTCAAGATCACTCGTATGATGTACGGGTGGTCTTGTTTTTTTGTGCAAAACAAGCGAGATTTTGCCTTGGCGGGGTGGCGGGATGTTTGGTATGGAGTATATCCCAGCTATTGCTGTTGTATAAATCAAGGATAATCGATGTCTGAAAGTTACATGGAAAAAGCGCTCTTGAAGTTGGCGCGTCAAATCAATGCTTTTGACGAGGCTTCACTCATGAGCTTGTGGGAGAAATATGCGGAAAAAGTCCGCCATTTCGAACCCACCAAACGATGGGAGGAGTCCGTGGTGGTCTTCAACCTCATCCAGTCTACTCGTTTGAAAAATCAACTTTTTAATTATAATTGGGCGCAGTCACGTATGCCGGATGCTGCTCCACACGAAATAGATCTTGCTGCTTTGACCTCGCCGGAAAAGCGTATTGTCGACCCTGAATCCGGTGCAAATGAAATGGGTCCAGAGCTTGTTGCTGATGAACAAAAGAAGGATCGAAGAGGCAAGTTGCTGACATTGACCCCAAAAAATACCAAGTAATTGCCACTTCTGTCGGTTGACAGACGCCCGTCTTTATACTTACGGAAGATAACCGTTTGTGCGCGCAATTTACGCCGGTTCGTTAAATCCGGCTATTCAAGGAGCAATTCATGTCCAATATAGTAGTTTTCGGTTCCCAGTGGGGGGACGAGGGAAAAGGCAAGATCGTCGACATGCTCGCCGAGAAGTCAGATGCCATCGTCCGTTTTCAGGGCGGTAACAATGCCGGTCACACCCTGGTGGTGGACGGAGAACAGTGTATTTTGCACTTGATCCCTTCCGGCGTATTGCATCCCGGCAAGAAATGTCTCATCGGTAACGGTGTCGTGCTGGATCCGTTTGTTTTTTGCGAAGAGCTGGACAAGCTTGATGCCAAGGGACTGGATGTTTCAGCCTCCCGCATGATGATCAGTAAAAAAACTCATGTCATTTTGCCGTATCATTGCCAGATGGATGCAGCTCGTGAAGCCGCCAAATCTGATGATGGCAAAATCGGCACAACGGGTCGCGGTATCGGTCCTTGCTATGAGGACAAAATGAACCGTTGCGGTGTCCGTGCCGGAGATTTTGCTGACCCTGAACTGCTCAAGGCCAAGATTGTGAAGGCTCTTGAGGAGAAAAATATTCTTTTCAAGCACCTCTATGGTGCAGAGGCCATGGACGCTGAAGCTGTTTTCAATCAAGTCCTGCCCGTGGCCGAACGACTGACCCCATATTTGGGCGATGTCTCTTCCGCCATTCAGGAAGCACAGGGCAATGTCCTGTTTGAAGGCGCTCAGGGTACTCATTTGGATATTGATCACGGTACGTATCCGTTCGTGACTTCATCCAACACCGTGACAGCCAACGCTGCATCCGGTTCCGGTTGTTCGCCGCGTGATCTGGAGCGTATCATCGCTATCGTCAAAGCCTACACCACTCGTGTTGGTTCTGGCCCGTTTCCCACGGAATTGTTTGATGCCGACGGTGAATATTTGCAGACGCAGGGGCATGAGTTCGGTGCTACGACAGGACGCAAGCGTCGTTGCGGTTGGCTTGACTTGGTTGTGCTCAAGGAGTCCGCACGGCTCAACGGTCCCACCGAGTTGGCTATTACCAAGCTTGATGTGTTGTCCGGTCTGAAAGAGATCAAACTTTGCGTGGCCTATGACTACAAAGGTGAGCAGATTGCTTATCCGCCGCAGGAACAGAATGGTATGGCATATGTCACGCCGGTCTATGAGACCATGCCCGGATGGGACGAGGATATCACCGGTGCTCGGAGCTGGGATGATCTTCCTGCCAACGCCGTGGCATATTTGAAGCGGATCGAGGAAATTTCCGGTGTGAAAGTCGGTATCGTTTCTGTTGGTCCTGATCGGGTCCAGACCTTTTAATTTGGGTGGATGGCAATGATGTTGAATGGTGATCCGCTGGCTGCCCTCGCAGGGTACGAGCATGCGGTGAAACGCCTCAATGCCATTGCTCACGATCCTCCTCAATCAATTGTTATTGAAGGTGGCGACGCGGATTCCCGCGTCGCCCTCGCTTTGTATTGGGCCATGCGGCTTAATTGTGCATCGGGTTCTGTTCCATGTGGACAATGCCCGGCGTGTAAACAAATCGGGGATCTTGCCTTTAATGATCTTCTTTTCTTTGATGGCCGGGAAGGACTGATCAAAGTCGACCCTGTGCGTCAACTGCGCTCCACTTGGGGGCAACCGCCCAATGGTGACGGCTATCGTGTGACCATTTTTGCCGAGGCTCAGATGTTCATGACCGAGGCGGCCAACGCATTGCTTAAATCTCTTGAAGAACCACGTCCCGGCAATGTCTTTGTCCTTGCTGCTCCACAACGTGAGCGGCTCTTGGAGACATTGGTTTCCCGATCTTGGGTGGTAACCATGGCTTGGCCCGATGTGCGACAGAATACGCCTGAAGTTACCGAATGGTTGCAGGCTTTGGTTGCATTCTGGCAGACAGGCCGCGGCTGGTTTGCCCGGACGTCAACCAAGGGGGCTGTGGACAAGCATCTTGCCATGCAGGTGGTGCTCGGTATGCAGCGAGAGCTGCGAGAGGCCATGTCCGGTTCGTGTGGGTCGCCACTTTCTTCAACTCTTGCCAATTCTCATGATCTCATATCCCTTCGGCGTATCGGTCTAGTGCTCGATAAGGCTCAGGAAGCCTTGAATACGCAGGTGCCGGTCAATCCGGCCATGGTGCTGGATTGGGTCGCAACTCGAATGATTTAATTATTATGCATATCATACCTTTTTCCGATCACGACACAGATTCCATCGTCGACCTCATCACGACTATTCAGATTAACGAATTTGGCGTGAAGACATCTGCTGATCAACAGCCGGATTTGCGAACTATACCGGATTTTTATCAGCAGGGAGTGGGTAACTTCTGGCTTGCTTTTGAAGGTGATGAACTGGTGGGAACTATTGCGCTTTTGGATACCGGTGATGGCGTGTGTGCCCTGCGCAAGATGTTTGTGAAAAAGGAATATCGTGGCAAGGAATATGGTGTTGCGGCCGCTTTGATGCAGACTTTGATTGATTGGTCGAGAGACAAGGGTGTTCGAGAAATCTACCTTGGCACTGTGGACGTCTATCACGCTGCCCATCGTTTTTACGAGAAGAATGGATTTGTGGAAATTACCAAAGCACAGTTGCCGGAAAGAGTTCCGGTTATGTGTGTGGATGTGAAATACTACCGTTATTCTTTTTGATATTTTGTTTTGAGTGTTTCAAAAAAATCGCCCGACCAGTCAAACTGGTCGGGCGATTTTTTTAGTATTATGGATCGAAACTATGCGTCGACCTTCTTGCCCAGGAAGCGGACGGCGAGGCCGGTGAGGGCGATACCGACAGGCAGGGTGATGTAGACCGGCATGCCGAGTCCTGCCGGAATGTATCCGGCGACAATGGCGATGAGGGCCACGGTACAGGCGTAGGCGAGCTGCGTCTTGACGTGGTCGATATGGTCACATGCGGAACCCATGGAAGACAGGATAGTGGTGTCCGAGATGGGGGAGCAGTGGTCACCGAAGATGGCGCCTGTCAGGACTGAACCGATGTTCAGGATGACGTAATTCGGGTCTGCCTGAAGCGCATAGGCCAAGGGGATGGCCAGCGGCATGAGGATACCCATGGTGCCGTATGAGGTTCCGGTTGCAAATGAGATGATGGAACCGAGTATGAAGATGATGGACGGCAGTAGGAAGGCCGGCAGCGTATCGGAAAGCACGTTGACCAGATAGGTTGCGGTGCCTAATTCCTTGATTACGCCGGACAGGGACCATGCGAGGAGCAGGATGACCGCGGTGATGTTCATGGATTTTACGCCGGTAACCCACGTCTCAATGGCTTCCTTGACGGGGAGAATCTTTTTTACGACAGCCATGCCGATGGCAACCATACTGGCGATGAGTGCTGCTTGAAACAGAACCACCGAGGCATCAGATGCACCGAAGCAATCACGCATGGAGGCGAAGCTCAGCGGAGAAGCCTGAATGGATTTCAGAAGAGCTGGATCATCGATGGCGCCATATCCGTTGAAGTAAAAACCGAGGAAGGCGGTGACAATCAGGGTGCCGATGGGAATGATGGCATTCCAGATGGAAAGCTTTATACCGGGTACGGGTTCGAGGCTTGAAGACTCTTCAGCAGCCATGGGGGTGGCGTCGTCAGCGATGACTTTGCCTTCTGTGCGGGCGCGGACCTCAGCTTTGTGCATGGGGCCGAATTCACGCATGAACCAGATGGTGAAGATGATGAACAACAGAATGAAAATGTTATAAAAGCGGAAGGGAATGGTCTCGACGAAGACGCCGTATGCATTGGCGTCGAGGGGAATCATCTGATAGCCGTCGCGGATCAGGCCGACTTCGTAGGCAACCCATGTGGAGATCAAAGCGATGCCTGCGATGGGAGCGGCGGTAGCGTCGATGATAAAGGCGAGTTTTTCACGGGAAACTTTCATGCGGTCAGTGACCGGGCGCATGATCGGGCCGACAGTCAGGGAGTTGGCATAGTCATCAAAGAAGATGAAGAGGCCCATGAGCCATGTGACAAACTGGGAGCTGCGCGGAGTCTTTGCCCTTTTGACCAGTGCGTCGGCAATGGCCTTTGCTCCACCCATTTTGGAAACCAGAGCGATGAGTCCTCCGATAGCCAGACATTGGAGTACGATACCGGCGTTCCAGCTGTCGGCAAGTGAGCCAAGAATTTCACCGGAGAAGCGCAGAAAAGCGTCAATCAGAGCGTGATAAATATCCCACCCTTTGAGGTCGAGCATGAAACAACCGGAGAAAACGCCGAGAAACAGCGAGAGTACGACGTTTTTGGTGATGAATGCGAGAACAATGGCAACCACGGGCGGAATCAGTGTGAGTAGACCGAAGATTTTGGCGTTGCCAGCACCCTTGGACGAATCAGCTGCCATGGCAGGGTCGGCGAGGAAAGCGGCGACCGCAAGGCAGGCTAGAGTGAGAGTCAGAAATTTTTTCATTGAAAATCCTTTCCTTGAAAAGCAGTTAAACAGAAAAACAATCGGGTATAATGCATGTTGACGAAATATCGTTCATCAACGCGCGCATTTCCATAGACAATATATCGTGAATTGTCGATAAAAAGTCCTAATAAGGAGGATTGACCTGCTATGGTAGGGAGATACGATAGCTGTATTCAGTTGAAAGGATAAGCTATACCAGAGTGATCCTTTTACATTGCGATCCCTTGGGAAGGAACATGGACATTTCCGGCTTTTCAATAATCGGTTGATCGAGTTTTTGGGCCAGGAAAAGAGATGGGGTTGTTTCGAACATCTGGCCGGGGTGAACGAAGGTGCGGCAATACATTTCACCCCAATTAGTGGCGTATACGACGGCTGCCTTATCAATCCGTCTGGTGTCATGCGGAGTGGTCAGGTTGAGGATGAAGAAAGCGCGTGTAACCTGTTCCGGGTTGAGTCCTTCGTTGATATCGCGTTCAAATGTCGTGTCAAATGGGAAGAAACTGTGCAAGGCGGGCATGAGTTTTTGCAAGTCTGCCACGGAGATGGGCGCGATGGACCTGTCGGCCTGGAGGAGGCTTTTCGGATGATAGATTCGGTTGGCAAGCAGCCATGCGAGCATGCGAACGGGGTCTACGTTTCGGTGGAGAAGTTGTAAGGCTTCCGCGGATTGTTTGGCTTCCACGGCAGAGCCGCCACGAACGACCCAGACAGGTGGTTTATGAGAATGTTTGATTGCGGAAAAATGCAGAATGGGGAATCCATTTTCAGTTGTATCCATGAAGGGCACTCGCATGATTTTATGCGCTTTTCGTGAAAAATTGGCCCCGATTCGGCGGCCCATCCGAGTGAGGTCTTCTGAATTGATGTGCGCTTTGGTCGCACCTTCTGTTGAAAGCCCGGACTGAATCCGTTGGTAGGTGTCCACCATATATTGCCGGACTCGTGAACCCATTTTGAGAGATTTGCTGAATGACCATGATCGGTTGACTCCGGCAATGCGGTCTGGTTCCACATAGCCAACACCGAAGAGTACAGAGATAAGACTTTCATCTTCTGGTCGTGTGGGCAGATTCATGAAAAATGGGACGTTCGACAGATTTGCCTTGAGCCGAAATGATTCCTTGAGCAGGGCTGCGGCGTTGTTTTCATTTCGTTTGAGGTAATAGTCGTGCAGGGTGGTGAACAGGGCCGTGTATGGGTCTGTGTCCAGCTTGCCTCTTCTGTTGCCGACGATGTTGTGTTTGATCCGTTCGCACAACGGGAGCGATGAAATCCCCGGTGCCGCATAAGTCTCAAGCAGGCCTAGTTTGAGTACGGATTTGAATGGTGCGTGCACAGCCTTGACCATTTGCCAGAGGGAACCTCCGAAATATTCATCAGGTGGAACTGGAGCGAGATATCCGAAATCTTCCAGACGTGGTTTTCCGCAGACCGGATAGCGTCGGGATGCACGGATGCATGCGTCATATGTTTTTCGATTGGCTCCGGCCGGAACGATCCACCACGCAAGACTTCTACCTGCTATTTTGAGTGCGGTCCGATAAAATTCTTCCTTGAGAAGGAGAACCTGTGCTGAACCGGAACTCTCTTCGTCGCCAGACAGGAATCGATTGTCGCGTACATCGTCCATGCGCATGGGATAGAAGTGAGTCTCCAGACCGAATTCGCTTTCCGCCCACAAAGCTATGGCTTCCAGCTTTCGTTTGAGGCCGTTTTCCATGGCGATGGTCAGGTCACCATCATAACACACCCAGCAGTCAAAATCTGATTGGGCCGTTTGTGCAACAGTACCTGTGCTGCCCATGGCGTAAAGAGCGAGGATGCGAACGTCTGGTGCTGTTGGACGAAGTTGAAGCCTGTTAAGGTGCTGTTGTCCAATCTCGAGAGTACTCAAACTGGGATAATACCCCCAGACTCGACATATCGGGGTTTCGCCAAAATTGAATTTCCGTTCGAAATTGTCTGTATCCAAAAGCAGGGGAAGTATGCGGATGAATTCCTGCTGGGTGCGACCCATGGTTGTGATGGCGCGAGAAATTCGTGTGCGGTTATTGTCGAGCATGCGCCGTTCGCGACGCATTAGGGTCAGTTCCTGCGACCATATCGTAAGCGCCTTTTGGGCCAGAAAAGGGTCGGTTTCCGATGTTTTGGGGATGATTCCTTTTTCCACTTCTCTGGCAAAGAGTGTCATTTGACGGATGCGGTTAGCTAGAAACAGAGGGTGTGCCACATCGGAATTTTTGATGATGGAGCGGGTGACCGTGGTTCCCGGCATTTCCATCGAGGCGAGGGTGCAGTCCCGTATGTAAACAGCGTGGAGAACCGAGTTGATAAATTCCACACCGCGTAAGTCATTGTGTACGAATTCACTGAAAGTCAGGTCCATAGCTTTGAAGCGGGTCGTGCGGATACTGCAGTCATGAATGGTTGTTCCGGCAAGCGAGCCGGTTCCAAAGTCGGTCTTACGCATTTTCATGCGTTGGAACGAAGCGTTGCCAAAAGAGCAGTCGTGGAATCGACATTCCAGAAAAGTGCAATCATCAAAATTTGTGGCAAAAAAAGTACAATTTGTGAACGTACAGCCGCTGAACGTTGTTTTGGCGAATTGTGTGTCTGTGAAGTCGATGCTGTTGAAGGTCGAGGCCGTACATTGGCACAGGAAAAATACCGTGTCGTTGAGCGTTGAGTTGGTGACTTTGGTGCGGATGAACCGGGTCTTCGAAAACATGGAGCCAGTAAGATTCAGTTTGGTCAAATCACGTCCATCAAGATCTTCATCTTCAATGTGAGAGTTGGGAAGACTCATGTCGCGAATGTTTCGGTATTTAGGAAGAACTGATTCCAGTGTTTTGGGTTTGCTTTTGAAGAATTTTGTAAAAAAGCCCTGTTGAGCCCCAACTGTTTCGTTTTTCGGTTTTGGTGTGACAACGGGGAAGCTATTACTTCCTTTGGGATGGATTTTTTGGCCGCGAGGCATGCACTGTTTGGTAACATTTCGAACAAAATCGGGAGCAATGGCTTCCAATACTCCCAAAGCCTCAAGATGAGCGTCCATTTGCTGATCATTGGGAAGGGCTTGAATATAATCAGCATACCCGGTGTCTCCAAGCAGTGGAATGCGTGAGATAACCCCTTTTTTTAGGCTGGGCATTTGGGTGCGGACTGAGGCAAGCAGCTTACCGAGCCCTGGATGGTTTTGCGCTATAATGGCATCGAGACATGCCCCAGACAAACCGTTTGAAGAGTCTGAAAGGGTTTTGAAAAGCATGGTCAGAATCGTTTTTTTCCCGGCTTCACCGACGGTGGCGATGGTGCGAAGAACTTCTACATCAGGTTGAATATGTTTGAGTTCCACTGATTTGGCCAAGGCTTCGGCGTATGATGCATCATCGATAGCCTTGATGATCATGCATATCTGGTGCAGTTCTGCTCCGTGAGTCCCATTGGAGAGTCGGGTGTTGATCCATCGTCCCAGTAATCCACCCATTACGGCCTGCTTGACAGGGAAGGCCAAAGTTTCTCCTGTTTCACCGAGTTCAGCCACAAAAGGTGCCAATTCTACAGGGTCCGTAGCCATGAGCGGTTTGAGCAGATTTTCCAGCCATGTGAGGGTCTTCTTGTCATTATCCCCCGGGTATTCGTTGAGCATTTCATGAGCAATAGCCAGTCTGTCGCGTACGGGCCAGCTTGAAATTTTGGCATCCAGTTTGTGCAGTGAGACCGTTTTGGCAAGGATAAAACGGCCAGATACGATACGACCGAATCTTCCTGAGCGAATCATGGCCTGCAAACAGTGCTGGACTGTTTGTATATCAGTGGTTTTTTTTGCGATACTGTTGAAAGACAGGACTATATCAGCACGAAAGGCGGCGTCATTTTGAAGGGGAGGGGATGTATCGTTACACCATTTGATGAATTCAGATGTCAGTTCACCTATGCCGGGGCCGTCAGAAAGTATGGAATCTGTTGCAAATTCCCGGATGGAGTCAGTTATGGTTTGTATAGTGTTTTTTTTGTTATCCATTGTGGGCATGCCGCCTGATTATGAGTGTATGATATTGCAGTGATTGGGCAGCTATGTCAAAATTTTCATTATTCCCGACTGTTGCATTTGAGGAAATCGTTAAGCATGTTGTTTGTAGTCATTCGGCACGCCTAGAAGGAAAAGCCCGGGAAGCCGCTGAAACACTCGTTTTAAACCCAAAAAGACTTTGACTCGCATATGACAATGGCCTATCGTCGCCGACTATTACTGATCACTATAAAAATAGCACTCAATCAACTTTTCAGGAAAGATACTTATGTACACACTGCGTACTCTTCCGGGAGATGACGTCCGTCAGATCATGTGGCGTTTTGCCGAGCGTTTCGACCTTCAGATGTCGGTGCAATCCGCCCGCGCTATTGCTCGAAGCACAGTTGCCAAACTCGTGGCCGAAGGCGCACGCAATACACACGAATGGACCGAACAGAAGAATGATCTTCTCACTGCATTCGATCAGTCCGGTTTGACCGCACTGTTTATGGACCCCCATCAGGGTGGATTCATCGAAGGTCCCAAGAACTTCGCTTTGGCTCTGGTCGCTTTCGAATTGGCCTGGGTCGATGCCGGTGCCGCAACATCTTCGTTGGCTTCCAATCTGGCTCTTGCGCCTATTCATGAGAAGGGCACCCCTGAGCAACGTGATTTTTATATGGCCAAGTGCGTTCCACCCCAACCGGGTGAAGATCGTGAAATCTGGCGTGGCGCATTTGCTTTGACCGAACCGTTGCCATACGTGGGCGTTGATACCGGCGTATTGTGCGGCAAGGCTTCCGTGGCCGATTGGACCGAAGGTGAAGAGCCGATGCTCCAGATCGACAAACGTGGTCGGTTTATCACGAATATGGATTTCGCCAACTTCGTGACCGCTGCCGTTGAATCCAAAGACGATCGCATCAAGGGGACGTTCATGGTCATCCTTGAAGATACCGATGAAGGTGTTTTTGATCGAGGTGCACCGACTTTGAAAATGGTTCACCAGCTTTCTTCCACTCGTGATCCCGTGTTGAACCTTAAGGTTCCGGCTTCCCGTATTATCGGTGGTTACGATGTGGTCGACGGCGTGATTGTTCCCAAATACAACCATTCCGAAATTATCGGTGCGGTTTTCCACCGTACCCGTATTCCCGTGGGGTTGATGACTTCGGCCAAACTTATTTCCGCTGTTGAGCCGGTTATTCGGTATCATCGTAACCGTTTCCGCGGTGGTGATGCCTGTACCGAAGGTTCTCCCCGTTTCGACAAGGGACTCCAGATCAACGAAGATGCACTTCAGCGTTTGGCCGATGTTTGGGCATCCGGCGAAGCAGGATGCTCTTTGGCTTTCGGTGCATCCCGTTTGGCTGATCGTTTTGATCCTATCGAGAAGGCCAAGGAAGCCCATTTCGAGGCAGAAGGAATTCCCTCTGTTCGTAAGCAGATGGCAGTCCTTCGCAAGCTCAAGGATCAGGTATGTGAATTTATCGATCTTGAGTACACCTCCGAAGCCGAGCGCGATCAGGCTCGTTATGCAGAATTGCAAGGTGACACGCTAGTCCAGTACGCCTACATGGAAGCGCTGGCCGGTGTCCTCAATCCGGGCGTCAAGCTCTGGAATACCGGTGAAGGTGCCAACAAGATGCGCGAAGCCGTGGCTCTGGTTGGTGGGTACGGTATTACCGAAGATTGCCCCGGCTTCCTGATGCAGAAGTGGTCGGATTGTCAGCTTGAAGCTACCTATGAAGGGCCGGAAGCTGTGCAGCGTCGTCATTTGACCATGACCATGACTTCGGAAGTTTTCCAGCACATCATGGACAATTGGGTGAAGCAGATGCAGGCCGCCGGAAAGAACGTGCCGGGGCTGGGTGGATATGTCATCGCTTCCGCCATGGAGCTTTGGCAGTGGACACTTAATCATCTCAAGGTTGCCAAGGACGACGATGGTCGTAAGTTGTATCATAACAAGCGGCAGGGTGTGACCTTCCCGCTGGCTGATGCGCTTGGCTGGTTGCTTGGACCTTACTATCTGGCTACGGATGTCATGGAGCTGATCGAAAAAGGTCCTATGTCTCCGACTTTGGCAGAAGGACTTGAAGATCTGACCGGATTCTATAAGGATTTGTGTCATATTCAGGCCGCTCGCGCCGCTGGTGAAGTTGCCCGTATTTGTACCGAATTGGTGTACGGTTTCAACACTTGTTGCTGTAATGAGCCGACTGCCGAGCCCGGTGTGCGGCCTGAATGCACAGGTCGTGAAGATTTGGCGCAGTTCCGCGAAATTAAGGCCAAGGTTGATATGTGCATGGCTGGTTCCCGCATGGCAAAAGATCGTGCAGGTAATGCGCTGGCCGGTGTTATGATCCCGGAAGCCCTTGATTATCCCATAGGCTAAAAATTGTGCGAGGGGGAAACTTGGTAACGAGTTTCCTCCTCGCTTTTTTTCTTTGAAGCCTATTGAATACACTTAATCGGTTTCAAGGAAATTTGAATTCAAGTAATAGTCCTGTTGTAACAGCAATGACTCAAAACGCCGCAGTAGAATGAAATGATTTTAACAATTTTTCCAGCGGCGTTTTATACACAAAGATTAGGAGATTCTTAAGCACCCTTTTTAAAGGGTTCTTAAGCCGCCGGAGGCATTTTTTATGAGCGACGAGACTCCCAGAGCAGCAATGGAGACTGATATCGTTTGTGTCGGTTTCGGCCCGGCAGCGGGTGGTTTTTTGACCACCTTGACCCGTGGTCTCATGAACGAAGATGGCACACCCGTGGCCGAATCCAAGGCCATGCCCGGTATGCCGCCGCAGGTAATCTGCTATGAACGCGCTGACGACATCGGTTTCGGTGTGTCCGGCGTGGTCACCAAGGGACGCTCCATCAAGGCGAGTTTTCCTGATCTCGATCTTTCGCAGATTCCCATGGCTCATGAAGTCACCAGTGAAAAAGTTCTGTATCTTAAGGACCCGGTGGGCGCGAGCCGCAGGCCATCCGCATTCAAGGTGGCGGACAAAATGCTTTCCCGATGGATGAAAGATGACGCTTTCGAGTTGCCGTACATCCCACCGTTTTTGGAAAAGCATCCGGGGATGATTTTTTCCATTGGCCAGCTTAACCAGTGGGTAGGCGGCAATTTGATGGGTACAGGTTTGGCTCAGGTTTGGCCTTCCAGCCCGGTGGCAGAACCACTCATGGACGGCAAGACCGTCAAGGGTGTGCGCATGGCTGATCAGGGGGTGGAAAAAGACGGCACTCCCGGCGCAGGATTCATGCCCGGTATGGATATGAAGGCTGCTCTGACAGTCGTTGCCGACGGTCCTGTTGGTCCAGTGGGGCAACATCTCGACCGCAATCTTGGTCTGCCTGAAGGCAATCATCAGCGTGAGTGGGCCGTGGGCATGAAGTGTGTGGTTGACCTGCCAGAAGGGTGTGATTGGGAACCCGGTACAGTGCTTCATACCATTGGTTATCCTGAACCTGAAATTTTCGGTTTTTTTTATGTTTATCCCGGCAACGTCGCTTCTCTCGGTATTTTTGTGCCGTCGTGGTTCGATAACCCTGTGCGTACCGCGTACCGTTATATGCAGCATTGGATGATGCATCCATACCTTTGGAAGCGCCTTAAGGGCGGTACCATGCGATCCTGGGGCGCAAAGTCTCTGAACGAATCCGGCAAGCGTGGCGAGCCTATTCTGTGTGGTGACGGTTTCGCTCGGATCGGCGAAGGTTCCGGTTCCACCAACATTTTGTCTGGTTCCGGTGTTGATGAGGCATGGGCTACAGGTGTTCAGCTTGGCGAATCCGTGCTGGAGTTGTTGAAAGACGGTAAGGAATTTACCAAGGAAAACCTTGAAGCCACGTATGTCGCCAAGCGGCGTGAATCATGGGTGGAGGAAGAGGCCAAGGTGGCGGAAAAGGCCCGTGAAGGTTTTACCAAGTCCGTGGTTCGGGGATTTCTTGGCATGGGAATGACTGGCTTGACCAACGGGGCGTTTAATATGCCCGGTAAGCAGATAAAACCGCAGGATCGTATTCCGACCATTGAAGAGTATTACAAAGGATATATCGCGGAAGGCGAGATTCAGGAAATTCGCGCCGAATGTGCCAAGAAGGGCAGCAGTCTGCACGATGCGCTCATGGATCGTGTTGGCTGGCCCGAGATTCCATTGGATGGTACTTTGCTTGTGTCCCATCAGGACGCATTGCTTATGGGTGGCAAGGTTCAGGCCAATCCAGGTTATGCTGATCATGTTCGTTTTGCTGATTCAGATACCTGCGCGGCATGTCGGGAGCAGGTCTGTATTGAAGCGTGTTCCGGTCAGGCCATTTATACCAATCCCGAAGGCGGCGTTCCGTTGTTTGATCGGGAAAAATGTGTGCACTGCGGTGCCTGCATGTGGAATTGCAGCAAATCCAATTATAAGGACCCGGAACGGACGAACGTTTCGTTTAATGGCGGATCCGGCGGGCTGCATTCTGCTGAGAATTAGGATAAAGGCAGGATTTGATGCCGCCTTTGGCGGCGATTGTCGGGGGATTTCGCTTCTGGCGGCTTAAGGCCGAGGGCCTTAAGGATCCCGTGTCGCCTTCGGCGAAGGTTTTTATATAAAAGAAGTCTATTCGTGAACAATAGGTTTCGCGAAGCGACAAAAAAAGTTTTGGAGAGACCAGAGAACCTTTTTCAAAAGGTTCTCTGGTCCCGCCGAAGGCGACTGCCGGTAGGCCCGCCGGAGGCATACATAGAATCCAAGGGGTGGCGCGGTAATAGCCGCGTCATTTTTGAATGGCTGACATGAGAAATACGAGTGTCGCCTCTACATTAAGGAGAAACTGAATGAGCAATGAATTCCACATAGTGGTGTGCGGCTCCATCGTACCGGATCCGCTCCAAACGCTCGCACCTCAGGATGGTCCCAATGGTCCGGTCCTGCAAAATGAAATGATGCTTCCCGCCGTGCTCGATCCGTGGGCTGGACACGCGCTGTTTGAAGCTGCTGATTTGGCTGCAAAGAATCCCGGAAGTCAGGTTTGGCTGGTCAGCCTCGGCCCCAAGGCCAAGCTGCAGCAGGTCATGATGGCCGTGTCTCAGAAAGCTCCTTTCCAGTTGGTCGTGGCCGACGGCTCCGCTTCTGGTTTCGAGGATAGCTTCGAGACTGCCAAGACTCTTGCCGATACTATTGATGGTATCGTCGGTCTGGATAAATCAAAAATGTTGCTTTTCGGTGGCTGGCAGTCCGCATCTCGCGGCTCCGGTGCGGTGATGCAGATGGTAGGCGAAATGCTTGGTATCACCGAACAGTTTCAGGGCGTGGATAAACTCACCGTGGAAGGCGACGGCTCTCTTGAAGTGCTTGAACGCGTTGAAGGTGGTGCTTATCAGAAGTCTGTTGTGGACGGTGCTCCGGCTGTTTTGGGTTGGGCTACCGGCGAATTGCCTGAACCGCCGAATAATCCTCAGATCGGTATGCAGAACATGCAGAAGAATATGCCGGCTTTGCAACAGGCCAAGCCTGCGGATTTGTCCGGTACAAGCTTGAGCTTTGCTTCTGTTGAAGTACCACAGCAACGTCGTGAGACTCGCGTGGTCAAGGACGTTCCCGTTGAAGAAATGGCGAAAGAAATCGTCGAATGGATCAAGGGTTAGGGGGACGACATGACAGTTTTATTTCTTGCTCATACTGAATGCGACAATACCCTGCACAAATCCGCTCTTGAGGCTCTGACCGCTGCCAAGGCTTTGGCCGAAGGCATGGGAGCTGAACTGACCGTGGGTATTATTGGTGCTGATATCTCTGCTGCCGCTGATTCCATTGGTGGTTGCGGTGCAAAATTCTACGGCGTGGCCGGTCCCGAATTTGCGGACGCACGCTATTCTTCCGATCTGACTGCTGCCGAGGCTATTGCCAAGGCGTGCGCTGCTGAGATCGTGGTGGCTCCGGCTACCTCTCGTTTTAGTCGCGCCCTGCCGGGATTGGCTATCCGTTTGGATGGCCGAGTGGATACTCACTTGTCCGGCCTGGACGCTGTTGACGGCAAGCCTGTCGCCAAACGGTGGTTCTATCGCCAGCGTATGGAAGGCACGTTGACCCGTGATGAACGTCCTTGGGTCATGACTTTGGATTCCGGTTGTGCAGAAGCATTTGAAGGTGCTGGTTCCGCTGACGTGGAATCTGTGGTCGCAGATGTGTCTGGTGTACGGACCAAAATCGCTGGTATGGAATGCGTGTCCGAGGACGAGCAGACCATTCGTCCCGACGCAGAGATGCTGCTTGTGGCCGGTGCCGGTTGGACCAAGAAACAGGCAGACGGTGCGACCCATGTGGACGTTGCCGAAGAAACCATCATGAGTTTCCTGAATACTACCAAGAGTTCTTTGGGCTCCTCCAAGTCATTGGTGGATATTTCGGGTGAAGGTGGCGCGGTTATTTCCTTCCTGACGCATATGCATCAGGTTGGACAGACCGGTTCCACCCCGCGTCATGCCAAGGGGTTGTCCACTTGTTGCCACGGTGAAGAACCGCATGTCGTTGGTTGGCGTTTTGTCAACGAACGCCGTGCCATCAACACCGACGGTAGTTGCGGTTGGGCACAAGGTAAATGCGACGTACTATATGTTGGCGACGCCTTTGAGATTATGAAGAAAGTGAACGAGCTGCTTGGTTAACTCAAGCAAAAGATGCTATAATGAAAGCCGTACCCGTGTATCGGGTACGGCTTTTTTCGTGTAATCGATCTATAATGACGAGGTGTTGTCGTGAAAATTAAGGTGATTGCGCCTTCTATCATTCTTATCGCTGCGGCCTTGTTGTTTTATGTGAATATGAGGCCGTCATTGCCTGATGGGTATATCAATCTTGATGCCAAGGCAGCGCAGGCACGACTTGTTCAGTCCTCGGATGTCTATATTCTTGATGTACGGACTCCGGCAGAGTTCCGCGATGGTCATATCGCAAACGCTGTGAATATGGATTTTTATGAAAATGGGTTTGAACGAAAATTGAAAGCGTTGGACCGTGATGCACAGTACTTAGTTTATTGCAGGACAGGGAATCGAAGCTCGTCAACGTTGAAATTGATGCATCGCCTTGATTTTACCAAAGTCTGGCATTTGAAGAAAGGTATTGTTGATTGGAAGGGGAGCGGACTACCGCTCTCTAAATAGAGCCTAGCCTTGTGTCAGACGTGTTACACATTCAAGTAGTGCAGCTTTTCTGACGGGTTTAGGGAGAAAATCAGTACATCCTGCATTGAGTGATTTTTGCTTGTCTTCTTCAAAAGTATTGGCGCTGACTGCGACTATTGGAGAAGATGGCAGGCCTTTCTCTGTTTCAAAGGAGCGTATGGCGCGAGTCGCTTGCCAACCATCCATGACAGGCATCAGTATGTCCATGAGTATAAGGTCATAGGTGGAAGATTTGTATTTTTCGACGGCTTCTTTTCCATTTTTTGCAAAATCGATCGTGTATGGAGTGTTCTCGAAATACAGGGAAAACAGCATGGCATTGCTTTCGGAATCCTCAGCGATAAGGATCGTTGCGGATTGATTTGAGCGAGGTGTCGCCATTCTGTTGCTGTTCAAAGACATATGCTGTTGTACTCCATTTTTACAATCGGGATAATCCTTCGCACATACCAAAGAAAAAATCCACAATGAGCGACAATTTGCATAATCGACCTGAGTCTCGTGAAAATTCGTGTTTCTGAACAGCTGGGCAAATCCCTTTTGAGGGAATTACTTTTTTTGGGTCAATCGTCGATGTGTTCGCATGGACCAGATGGATTCACCCGTATACACGGCCAATCCTGTCCATATCAGGGCAAAAGTCATCAGATGACTTGTAGTAAATGGTTCCTTGTAGACATACACACCGAGAATGAAGGCGATGGAAGGTCCTACATATTGCAGCACGCCAAGTGTTGATAGTTGGAGGCGACGGGCGCCATAGGCGAACCCGATGAGGGGAGTGGCAGTCACGGCACCGGCTCCGATCAAAAGCAGGTCGATGGTCGGGCTGACAGTAAAGAATGCCGAGGTACCATCCAGTTGCAATTTAATTAGATAGGTCAGAGCCAGGGGTGCCAGAACCATGGTCTCAAGAAAGAGACCGGGCAGTGATTCTACAGAAGCAATCTTTCGGAGTAATCCATAGAAACCAAAGGAAAGGGCGAGCGTTAGAGATATCCATGGGAGTTCTCCATAACTGAATATTGAATTGGCCACGCCCAGTGTCGCAAGCCCGATGGCAACCAGTTGTAACGGTTTCAAGCGTTCACGAAAAAAGATGAAACCCAACAACGTTGTGACCAATGGGTTGATGAAATATCCGAGACTTGTTTCCAGCACATGATTGGTGTTGACGGCCCAGATGTAGAGCAGCCAGTTGCCGCCAATCATCAGACTGCTCAAGATGAGTATGCCGATATCCTTGGGGGAACGCATGGATGCAAATGTTTCTTTCCATCCCCTGAGGATGGTCAGGATGATGCCGATGAAGACTAAAGACCAGACGATGCGATGGCACAGAATTTCAAAAGGATTCACTACAATGAGTGATTTCCAGTAGATCGGAAGCAACCCCCATGCAAAGAAGGCTGCGAGGGCAGCAAAAAGGCCATATGTTTTTTGTTTGGAGGCAATGTCCGGCATGGTGTGTCCTTGTCAATCGTGTGCGCCGAAGGGGAAAGTACGCGGGTTGGTCGGTCAGGTAAAGCGGGAAAAGATTGGCTGCGTTTTATTGACTCATCTGTTTTGCCAGCTGACCAAGGGTCTGTATGGCTTGTTGAACATCATCAGTCCATGGAATTCCATAACTCAGACGGATGTAGTTGGAGAACTTGTCCTGTGTTGTGAATACCGCGCCGGGGGCGATTCCGACGCCTTTATCGCGGGCTTGGAAGAAAAGTTCGACAGCGTTGATGGCGTGCGGAAGTTCAAGCCAAAGCACGGCACCGCCAGTGGGGTGCGTGACTCGTGTCCCTTTTGGGAAATCGCGGCCAAGGTGAAACTGCATGGTGTCCATCTGTTTTACCAATGATGCCCTGAGTTTTTTCAGGTGACGTTCCATGCGCCCCTGACGGAGATACTCGGCAATCGCCATTTGGGACAGAGTGGCACAAGAGACGTTGGTGGTCGCTTTGATTTCCAATGCTTTTTGGCGAAAACGTCCCGGCAGCATCCAACCGACACGGTAGCCTGGCGCAATGGTCTTGGAAAATGAAGAACAGAGAAGCACCAGCCCCTTTGTGTCGAATTGTTTGAATGTTCCCGGTCGTTTGTGCCCATAGTGAAGGTCTGTTGAAACATCGTCTTCAATTAAGGGAATGTTTCGTGCCGCAAGGATGGAAACAATTTCCTTTTTGCGTGCGTTCGATGTCAGGCTGGAATCCGGGTTGTTGAAGTTGGGCGCAAGTACACAGGCGGAAATATCAAAAGTATTGAGGGCTCGATGAAGTGTTTCGGGCAATACACCGTTTTGGGGACAGGACGGTATTTCAATGGCACGGAGTCCGAGCGTTTCCAATAATTGAAGGAAACAGTAATAAGTCGGGGATTGGATTAATACTGTATCGCCCCGTCTGCATGTTGAACGTAGAGAGATATATAATGCTTCAAGACATCCGGCTGTGATGATGGGGTCGTTCGGTGAAGTGGAAATGCCATGTTCCATGGAGCGGTATGCAATTTGGTGGATGAGACGCGGGTCACCGGGGATGGGGGCATACCCCATAGCGCGCCCTGGCTCGTCGCGAACCATGGCTGCTGTTATTCGTCCCAGTTCTTTGAGAGGAAGTAATTCGCGGCCAGGTGCTACTACAGCCAGTGATACGGTGCCTTCCCCTCCCACGGACTCCAGAACTGTTTGTATCAACCCTATACGCGTCACGGGGCGGGGTTTATCCATGGGTGACGATTTTTTTTCAGTGCGGGGTAATCGGGTGGATTCCCGGCGAACAAAGAACCCTGACCGGGGTCGGGATTCGATGATCCCTTTGCGTTCCAGTTCAATATACGCTTGATTTACGGTGGAGATCGATACGCCGATTTTGCTGCTTAAAGAACGCAGGGAGGGGAGTTTGTCGCTCAATCCGAGCGCCCCGGTTTCAATCATCGACATGATATGCTTTTCAACGGTCTGGTATCGATATGTTTCCATGGCATGCTCAAGCTGTTATGCTTTATTTTTATAAAAACTGTATCTGTACTGATTACAGTTTTTCCGCTTTACTGCAAGTCACGGATGAATCAGATTAACCGGGCTATGCCCAGAAAGACACTTAGAGAGAAACTCATCATGACGATCGAAGCCGTTGCCGGAGAAGAGGCCGACTCCCCGATGATGTCAGCCGTCAAACAGGTAGCACCTATTATTATGGGGTATGTGCCAGTCGGTGCCGCATATGGCGTATTGGCACATCAGGCGGGACTCTCCATGCTCAACACCGTGCTTATGTCCATTTTGGTCTATGCCGGTTCTGCCCAACTTATCGCAGTGGGCATGTTTGCAGCGGGAATGCCACCTTTATCCATTATTGCCACGACGTTTGTGGTCAATTTACGGCATTTGCTCATGAGCGCATCGCTCGCTCCGAATCTCAAGACGTGGAAGAAGTGGGAATTGGCGTTATTTGCTTATGAAGTCACCGACGAATCCTTTGCCGTTCATTCGGTCCGGTTTGCTCGTGGCGATCTGAATAAGACTACCTGTTTCGGTATTAACGGTATTGCGCAGGCGTCATGGATTCTTGCATCCTGGGTCGGTTTTGTGGCCGGGGCGTCTATCCCGGATGTGGAACCGTTGGGCATTGATTATGCTTTGCCAGCCATGTTCATTGCCTTGTTGATCATGCAGACCAAGAACAAGATGCATGTTTTGGTGGCTGGCTTTTCCGGTTTGATGGCTATTATTCTTGTGCAGGCAGGTGCAGACCAGTGGAGCGTTATCTTGGCTACGGTGATCGGGGCAACATTTGGCGTGGGAGTGGAATCATGGACCAAAAAATAGTTTTCCTGACATTTCTCGGTATGTTGGCTGTGACATATATCCCGCGCGTTTTGCCTATGCTTGCTCTCGCATCGCGGACTTTACCTGAACCCGTTGTTCGTTGGCTTTCTTATGTCCCTGTGGCAGTGTTATCCGCGATGTTATTTCCGGCTTTGTTGCTTAAAGATATGAGTTTTAATTTTGACCCGGATAATTATTTTTTATGGGCGGCCATTCCCGCTTTTATTCTGGCATGGCGTACTCGGAGTTTCTTCGGCACTGTGGCATTGGGTATGGCTTTGGTGGCCGGCGCCCGTTATTTCTTTGAATAGGAAGGATTCATGAAAACTATTGGTCTGCTTGGTGGCATGAGTTGGGAATCCACAGTCGGGTATTATCAGGTCATGAATGAAGAAGTGAAGGCTCGCCTTGGTGGTCTGCATTCGGCCAAAATACTCATGTATAGTGTTGATTTCGCAGAGTTGCGTGAACTTATGCTGACTTGTGATTGGGACAATATTGGTAAGCAGCTGGCTGATGCTGCCCAAACGCTGGAGCAGGGTGGGGCTGACATGATTGTTATCGGGACGAACACCATGCACAAGGTGGCCCCACAGATCCAGGCAGCAGTCTCTGTGCCGGTGATACATGTTGCCGACGCCACGGCAGATGCGGTGCGCGAGTTTGGTTTTTCTTCTGTCGGATTACTTGGGACTCTTTTTACCATGGAAGATGATTTTTATACTGGTCGGTTGAAAGATCATGGCCTTGAAGTATTCGTCCCCAATGCCGAGGATCGTCAATTGGTGGATCGGGTTATCTTTGATGAACTATGCAAAGGTGTGTTGGAGGGGACTTCTCGGACTGAATACCTGCGTATAATTGAAGAGATGGCATCCCGTGGTGCACAAGCCATTATTCTTGGCTGTACCGAGATAGGCATGTTGGTTCGGTCCGATGACACAGATATTCCCACGCTGGATACATGCAGGATTCACGCGATCAAAGCTGTAGATATGGCATTGGCTTAGCATACCGCCATAGACGATAATCACATGCTTGACCCAATGCTGTAACGTGGTATTCAATTTAAGGCGCACGAGAGGTGCGCTTTGTTGCGTCCAGTCATCGGGAGGATGTGTGAGCGACCAAATCAAGACATTAAAAGACCTGTTGGAGTCTTCAATCCAGCAGTATTCTGAGCGGACAGCTCTTGCCTTTGTTGGCGGAGAGCCGATCACCTACGCACAATTGGGTGAGCATATTAAGGATTTGCAGACCCTGCTCAGGGATATTGGCATCAAGCCGGGCGACAAGGTCGCTATTATCAGTGAAAATATGCCTAATTGGGCTATCGCATATTTTTCCATCACAATGATGGGAGCTGTTGCTGTTCCTATTTTGCAAGAATTTCATCCAAGCGCGGTGCATCATATCCTGCGTCATTCCGAGGCCAAGATGGTGATCGCATCCAAGCGATTCCTTCATAAGGTTGAAGAAGAAGATTTTTCCGCACTCAAGACTGTTATGGTCATGGATGATTTTTCTCTTGAGAATGATGAAGGCGAGGCTACAAGCTACACTGAAGCCCTTGAGGCAGCTCGGGATCGTATTGAACATTTCAGTGAGGCGGCTCTTGAGCGGATGGAACATCTGGGTGAAGCCGCGCGGGACAAAATCAGTGATTCCACCAAGGAACGCATGGAGCATCTGGGGGAGGCCGCTAGAGAGAAAGTCGAGAAGCTTGAAAAGCTTGGCGGCACTGCCATGGAGAAGGTTGAAAAGTTTGGCGATACAGCTCTGGAAAGAGTGGAGAAAATCGGTGGTACTGCCAGAAAGAAAGTGGATAAGTTCAGTGATTCCGCAAGGAAGTTTATTGATCGGAAGACAGGAAAAGGATTTGAGTTGACGGAAGAATCCGTCGCGGCCATCCTGTATACTTCAGGGACTACCGGGCACTCCAAGGGTGTTGTGTTGCTTCATCGAAATCTGGTGCAGAATTGTCTGGCGGGTATTCAGGTTATTCCTGTTTTTGAAACCGACCGTTTCATGTCTGTTCTGCCTATGGCGCACACCTATGAATCCACTGTTGGCCTGATTATTCCTCTGCACTGTGGTAGCTCTATTCATTATTTGCAAAAGCCGCCCACTCCGAGGACATTGCTGCCTGCCATGCAGACAGTCAGGCCCACCGTCATGGGTGTGGTGCCGCTCATTATTGAGAAAATTTACAAAAGCCGGATAAAACGCAAATTGACAGGTTCGGGTGTCATGCGAGGCCTGATGAAGCTTGGTGCAACCCGGAGAAAACTTTCTCAAGTAGCGGGTAAGAAGCTTATCGATGCATTTGGTGGTGAACTGCGGTGTATGTGTATCGGCGGAGCGCCATTGTCTCCCGAGGTAGAGCAATTCTTGACTGATGCAAAAGTGCCGTATGCTGTTGGATATGGCATGACCGAAACCTCTCCGCTTCTGGCTGGGGCTTTGCCGAGTAAACAACGTTTCAGAGCTATCGGTCCGGCGTTGCCCGGAGTTCAGCTTAAAATTGTGGATGCTGACCCGGAAACCGGAGAGGGCGAGATCCTGGCAAAAGGGCCTAACGTTATGCGGGAGTATTACAAGGCTCCCGTGGACACAAAGGAAACGTTTACCGAGGATGGGTGGCTTAAAACGGGCGACCTTGGCAAATTTGAGGACGGCTACCTGTATATCAAAGGCCGTTTAAAAAATATGATCCTTGGCCCCAGTGGCGAGAATATCTATCCTGAAGAGCTTGAATCCATCATCAATGAGTGCGAGCATGTGGTTGAGTCCATGGTGTATGAAGTCGATGGTAAAGTTGTCGCCAGAATTCATCTTAACCATGAAACATTGGATGAAGCCTTTGATGTCAAGAAACTCATTGAATCCGATGTTCGAGCCAAGGTGAAAAAATTGCTTGAGAACATTCGAAAGGATGTGAATACCAAAGTTTCCACCTTTGCCCGGTTGCATCGGGTGATCGAGCAGATGGAGCCTTTTGAAAAGACCCCCACTCAAAAGATTAAACGATTCATCTATTTGGATCGCTAGAAGAAACGCGAAAAGGCGCATTCCATAAGGGATGCGCCTTTTTTTTATTCTCAATATCGTCGTAGGTGTGAGAAAAGGTTTTGGTCACCAAAGAATTTTAATTATTTGACATCAGCAGCAATTTGCATGCGTACAATGGCGTCGGGGTCTTGAACTGCTCCGCTGCGGCCAGCCCCTTTCTTGATCTTATCTACGAGATCCATGCCACTCGTTACCTGTCCGAAGACCGTATATTGTCCGTTGAGGAACGGGGCTGGTGCAAAACAGATGAAAAATTGACTGTCCGCGCTGTCCGGGTTTTGTGCACGAGCCATGCCCACGGTGCCACGTTCAAAAGGAGTGTCCGTGAATTCTGCGGGCAGATTTTCGCCGGAGCCGCCACGACCTGTGCCAGTGGGGTCGCCGGTTTGGGCCATGAAGCCGGAAATGACGCGATGGAAGACGATGCCATCGTAGAACTTCATTCGGGTCAGTTCTTTGATGCGGGCTACGTGTTTGGGTGCGAGATCAGGGCGCAGTTCGATAACGACCCGACCATCTTTGAGGTCGAGGTACAGTGTGTTTTCCAAGTCTGCGGCCAGTGCTGAGGACAGGGTGAGCAGAGAAATCAAGGTAAATGCGAGTAATACTTTCAAAGTGATTTTCATGAGTATTCCGTTGTCAGGTTAGAGTTTGGACCGTGCCCCGGTTCTTTTTGAACTGTTTTGGCTCGGAAGTTTGATGGTGTGCCAGAGGGCGATCCTCCAATGGCAAGAACAATCACTCTGAAGATAACGATTTTTTTCAGGGAATGGAAGTCGGTGAAGAGTCCCCATTTTCATGACAAAGGGGGGGCTGTGTTTTGAGGTCAGCGAAGAGTCTCGGCGATATGTTTGAATTGCGTCGAAACAAAGTGGTGCGGAAAAGAGTGTTTCACACTCAGCAGAGAGAATCTTTTTTGCAGAGAATATGTGTTTAGCAGTCTTTTTCAGCCAGACATCGAGATACATATGATAAGAGCTCTTCCCTATCCAGAGGCTTCGCAAGAAAGAAGGTTGCTCCAAGTTTGAGGAGATTGGAAATGTCGTTGAGTCCGACAACGGCGGACATAATGATAATGGGGAGTTTGGCGAATTTTTGGTCGCCACGCAGAGTCTTGATAAGTTGTTGCCCATCCATTTCCGGCATCATGATGTCAGTCAGAAGCATGTCGATATCGTTGTGCATCAATGTCTCATATGCATGCTTTCCATGAGGACTGACAAATGCGACATGTCCTTGTTCCTCAACGATTCGGACAGCGAGTTTTTGGGATATTCTATCGTCTTCAGCGATAAGTATTCTGGCCACGGTTTTCTCCTTGTCTCGCAAGAGTCTGTGAAGGCATAGTAACCAAATGCGAAAAAGACCTGACAAAAGTCAATCACATTAGGATTGTAGCAGGTCGTTAAGAAAAGTAAAGGCCGTGATTCGAATAGTGAAACCACTTCGACTGAAAAGGGTTCGCGCCCGAATGCAAACATTCGGGCGCGGTTGTCACTCAGAGCTTTTTGACATGCATGCAGTCACCAAACTCACAGCTTACCTGATAGTTGCCGCCACTGGTTTCCACGGTATAGTCGCAACCGGGAAACAAAGTGCATGCGGGTTCGAATCCGTCATTAACCATGATGTTTTTTGCTTCACCATTGGATTCAAAACGAACAGTGGTTCCGTCTTGAAGTGTGATCATTTCTCCGTGACGAACGTCAACGGGCAGATCGGCTTCGGTAAAAGACATATTCTCCTCCTTGTTGGCTGAACAGGAATCCTCCACAATTTCTCTATACACATTGAAGCATAAAATGAACAGCGGAAAACCATCCGACATGGGTTGGGGACTGGTTTTCGCTACCCAACTAATGTATGAGTCATGTCTAGGAGATATGTAGTGAGTTCGACCATTCTTGTTGCCGAAGGTGACGCCTCCATACGTTCGTTGATCCGGGACATTCTCGTTGCCGGAGGATACCATGTGGAAACTGCTTCCAGTTTGGCTTCAGCTTCGGCCTTGATGGCCCGGCAGGAACCAGATGTTTTGTTTGTTTCCGCTGATTTGAAATCTAAAGGCGGGTGTGTCCTGTTGGACGATGCAGATCGGTTGGGTTTTCAGGTGCCTCTTGTTTTGTTGGTCGATGCAGCCAGTGACAATCCTGTGGAAGAAGTCAGCAGGAACAAGGCGTTTTCCTATCTGAAAAAGCCGGTGGACCGCTTTCAACTGGAGATGCTTGCTCGACAAGGCGTTGCTATTAAGAAGGGATTTGTTCAGTTCGCCGAGCATGCTCGTGAAATGGTGCGTATGCAAACCATCGTGCATGCCACGCTTGGTATGGACGATGGGGCCTTTTTTGTTTTGGACGAAGAAGGCAGTATACTGGATTGCGGTGGGCTCATTCAGGAGTTGATTAACCCTATTGAAGAACCTCTTTCTGGTTACGATTATCTGTCAATTTTACCGGAATTTATCGCCATACGCCAAGCAGGAACTTTGTCCGAAGCTCGTGCCACGATGAAGACTGTTTGTATTGAGGAGAAGCGGGGTGGTGTTGTTGTCGAGTCCAGCATTAAGCCGATTGTCGAAGACGCAATTTTGACCGGTTTTGTTGTTACGGTTCGTGATATTACAGCAAAACGGTGGAGTGAGTCCGGGCTGGCGGTAGCGGAAAAGCAGTACCGGAGCGTATTTGAAGGTGCGACCGATGCAATCCTTCTTATCGATAAGGAGACCGGTATAGTCATTGATTGTAATGGTGCCGCTGTTCGTATGCTGGGGATTGAGGCAGATGCAATGTGTGGGAGTGATATTCGGACTATGGTGGATCATCCCGATCAAACCATGAATGCCATGAAGACCGGGGTAAAACGTATTTCTTATGAATATTTGCGACGCAAGAATGGGTCATCATTTCCGGTAGAACTTTCTTTGAGTTATTATACGAACGGCGGACGAGAGGTGTGCGTCATGTCCGGGCAGGATATCTCTCGGCATAAAGTGGTGGAAGAGGCTCTGCGCGAAGGGGCCAGACTGTATCGGGCGGTTGTCGAAGACCAAACAGAGTTGATTTGTCGGTTCAAAGCCGATGGAACATTAAATTTTATCAATGGTGCATATGCCCGTTTTTTTGGGGAGGATGAGGAAGAGGCTCTCGGTTCGAATGTCTTTAGTCATCATGCTCCCCTCGATCGTCAGTCTTTCGTGAATTGGCTCGAAAATGCTCATCCGGCCCAGCCTGTTTATGACAGGGAAATCATGCTGACACGGCATGATGGTGACGTCCGGTGGATACATTGGACCAATCGGGCTGTTTTTAATGACAGAAAAGCAGTCCTCAGTGTGCAGGCCGTGGGACGGGATGTGACAGATCGTAAACAGGCTGAGAATGCCTTGGGACGAGCTAATCAGGAGAAAGAGCAGTATCGGTTGAATTTGGTGGCAACCTTTAAGTCGATCCCTGATGCAATTCTGACTGTAGATAGTAATTTGATTATTATGGCGTCAAACAGAGCCGCTGCTTCTTTGTTTAATTTTGATAGAGGTCGGATGCGTGGCCTTGATCTTGAAGATTTGGTTGAGGGCGATGGTAATCCTTGTGTGGGTGTACTTAAGCAAGTGCTCAAGACGGATAAGCCTGTGCGCGGCTATGAGATCGAGTTGGAAATCAAGGGCCTTGGCGAACGCATGGTTGAAATCAACTGTTCTCCATTGGTAGGGCAGGACAGGCAACACAACGGGGCTGTACTGGTCGTTCGTGACGTTTCTCATGTTGCTGATCTGGAAAAACAGTTGCAGCAGCGGCATGGATTCCGGGGAATTGTTGGTCGAAGTTCTTCCATGCAGGATATTTATCAGCTTTTGGAGCAACTTTCGTCTTTGGATTCTATTGTGCTTATTCTTGGCGAATCCGGCACAGGAAAGGAATTGGCAGCCGAAGCCCTGCATTACGGCGGTGCGCGTGCAGGCAAACCCTTGGTCAAAGTGAATTGTTCAGCTTTGTCTGAAAGCTTGCTGGAAAGTGAATTATTTGGTCACGTGCGTGGGGCTTTTACCGGTGCGGTTAGGGATAAGGTCGGGCGTATTCAAGCCGCTCAGGGCGGAACGTTGTTTTTAGATGAAATAGGGGACATCTCTCCTTTGCTGCAGCTTAAGTTACTTCGGTTTCTTGAACAGAAAGAGTACGAGCGGGTTGGAGAATCAAAAACGTATTCGGCAGACGTCCGTATTCTTGCCGCGACGAACGTTGATCTATTAGAATCTGTTCGGCAGGGCGTATTCCGGGAAGATTTATACTATCGACTGAATGTCATGCCCGTTACGTTGCCTCCTCTCAGAGAGCGTCAGGCTGATATTCCCCTGTTGGTAGATCATTTCCTCGGTATGTTTTCGGAACACTTTGGTAAATCCTTTGAAGGTGTTTCGCAGGAAGTTATGGATTTGTTCATGAGTTACAGCTGGCCCGGTAATATTCGTGAGTTACGGCATGCGCTTGAACATGCTTGTATACTTGCTCCAGGTAAAACAGTTGCTCTCAAACATATTCGTAAAGATTTGACGGATAATAACCGGAGTTCTTCTCCCTCAATGCCCGAGATTTTTTCAGAACATCCACCTGTACAGTTTGTATCACGTAAACCTGGCAAAGAAGATGTTTTGGCTGCTCTTCAGCAGAACGCAGGGAATAAGGTCCGTGCGGCCCGGCAACTCGGTATTCATAGGGCTACTTTATATCGCAAGCTCAAGGCGTGGGGCATCGATATCTGATACCTCTTTTCCCTTATTCCTTTCAATTTATAATCATTATAACGAGATGATATAATGCACTCGTTGTTTTTGATTGGTATGGTATCTTGGACATGCCAAAGATACAAAATTTTACCGGGGAGTTCCGGCGAGTAGTTTATAATGGGGAAGCGTTTATGGTCAGGACCATAGAACCACAAGCTTTTGATTTCGAATTGCAGAAGAGTGACGAACCTTTGCTTGTCGCATTTCTCAAACGGAATGAGCGGTATGCTGATCAGGCAGAAATATTGGAAAAGACTTCACAATCCCACAAGGATCGTGTGAGGTGTTTTCTTTATGATTCTGATTACTTGGATACAGCACAAGAGCGTTTTTCGGTTAAGGGAACACCGACTTTTCTTCTTTTCAACAAAGGAGAGGAGGTTGATCGGCTTATCGGAGAATCCGATGGAGAAACATTGGATGATTTTATCCAAGGAGTTTTTGGGGAGAAATAAATATTTCCGCTTGGCGGTGGAAATTATAGGCGTGTCGTATACGGCACGTCTTTTTTTTCTTAGAAAAGATTGAGGACGAGGCGTTCTTTTACGATATGTGCTATGCTTGGGGCTGTGTGCAACGCTTGGTATGATTCCCATTGAAATAACCGGGAATCAACGATATCAAGCAAAAGTTCTGTAGGGATATACTCATTTACAAACACCGTGCAGCCGGGAGAAAGCATGAAGCCGATCATAAGGGAAATTTTTAGAACATATGACATTCGTGGCATTGTTGATCAGGATTTTGATGAAGAATGGGTGGAACAGCTTGGTAAGGCATGCGGTACCTATTTCTTGCAAAATGGATCAAAGGTCGCAGTTGTCGGGTATGACTGCCGTCATTCTTCCCCCGCTTATGACAAAGCCTTGACTGCTGGGTTGGTTTCTGTAGGTGTTGACGTTGTTTCCATCGGTCAAGTTTCTTCTCCGGCATTTTATTATGCAGTCACCACCCTTGGCGAAACCGCAGGTGTAATGATTACAGCCAGCCATAATCCCGCTGAATATAATGGTTTCAAGGTGTGGCAAGGTAAATCAACTATTCATTCTGATGAAATTCAGGATGTGTACGAAGTTTTGAAAAAAGGTGTCTTCCCGGAAGGGGATGGTACTCTTTCTACAGCAGACATCATTCCTGATTATATTAAGGAGTTGGCCGCGGACGTGAAGATTGAGCGTCCCCTCAAGGTCGTGGTGGATGGCGGCAATGGCGCAGGGGGGGATATTACCGCCGATGCCCTTGAGATGGCAGGCGTGGAAGTTGTTCGTTTGTTTTGTGAGCCTGACGGTGCGTTCCCGAATCATCATCCTGACCCTGTCGTTGAAAAAAATATGGTGCATTTGCAAAAGGCTGTGCTGGCTGAAAAAGCAGATCTTGGGATTGGTCTGGATGGCGACGGTGATCGTATCGGCGTGGTTACGGAAAAGGGTGATTTACTTTTTGGTGATCAGTTAGTTGCCATCTATGCTCGCGATATTTTGAAAGATTTTCCCGGTGCTTCCATTATCGGTGAGGTTAAATGTTCTCATCTTATGTATGAGGACATCAAAGCTCATGGTGGCGACGCAGTCATGTGGAAGACCGGACATTCATTGATTAAGGCTCGTATGCGGGAGATCGACGCAAAGTTTGCAGGCGAAATGTCTGGGCACATGTTTTTCGCGGATCGTTATTATGGCTTTGATGATGCTACCTATGCATCGCTTCGTATCGCAGAAATCGTGGCCAAGTCTGATAAAACCATGAGTGATCATCTTGCCAATTGGGCGAAGACCTTTTCCACTCCTGAAATTCGTGTTGAATGTCCAGAAGCCATGAAGCCCACGGTGGTTGGCAAGGCGGTTGAGTATTTCAGCGCTAAGTTTGAGGCCATCGATATTGATGGTGTGCGTGCCATATTCCCTGATGGGTGGGGATTGCTCCGGGCTTCCAATACTCAACCTGTTCTTGTTCTTCGTTTTGAAGCTGAAACGGAGGAGCGGTTGGCTGAAATTAAGGGCATGTTTGAGAAAAAACTTAATGAGTGGATTGCATAAAGCTTTATACAATAATAACCGATAAAAGGTTCCGGCGTCAGTCGGAACCTTTTTTGTTTCTCTGTCATTTATTTGTATTATTCATATGAAAATATGTGCATATGAGCATGTGTAAAAAAGAGAAATCTAATAGACTCAATTATTATTATTGGATACACAGTGAAGATACTTTTTATGGAGAATTTTGTGTGCCTAAGATTTTGATTATATTATTTCTTTTTATCTTATCGCCGTTATGTGTTTTTGCAGAGAACATTAATCTGCAGGCGATTATTTATCCACCGCTTGTTTATGAAGTGAATGGTGAATTGCGTGGTGTTGCGCCTGAAGTTGTGCAGGCTATTCAAACCATGATTGGTGACACCAATCCAATCCAAGTCGCTCCCTGGTTAAGGGCATACAATCAGACACAAAATTTAAGTCGGCAGGCAATCTTTGCTATCGTTCGGATTCCTGAACGAGAATCTCTTTTTAAATGGGTCGGACCAGTCTTTGGAGAGGGTGATTATTTCTTTAAGCGAACAGGGGCTGAAGTAAAAGTTGATAGCCTTGCGGATGCGCGTCAAGTCGGGCGTATTGCTGTTCGCAAAGATGGATATACTCATCAGTTATTGACGGCGAAGAATTTTATTAATCTTGATGTCGGTCCGACGTATGAATCCAGTTATAAGAAACTCGCTCAAGGACGTGTTGACCTTGTTCTTATGGGGGAGCGAACATATGCTTATATGGTTGGTGAAGCTGGATTGAGTCCTGAATCATTTGAGCGAGTTGGCCCCAAGGTTGCTGATTCTTCAGCGTGGCTCGCTTTTTCTCGAGACGTACCGGATGCGACCATTGAGAAGTGGCAGAACGCACTTGATACACTCAAGTCCAACGGGACGTATGCTTCCATTATGAAGAGAAATTTCAAGAATTGATGTGTTGAAAATTGCTTTATTTATAGGCGAATGTACTTGGTACATTCGCCTTTTTTTTGCCATGTTTGACAGTTTCATTCTTTTTATGTCACTGCTAGTGACATTGGAGGAAATTCTTATGTCACCCGTTATAAAAAATAAGGAACAGACCCGTCAGCGGATTGTTGGAGCCGTTGGTAAAGTGCTCGCTGAGGGGGGATTCAAGAGACTCGGTGTGAATCGTATTGCCAGGGAAGCTGGTGTGGATAAAGTTCTTATTTACCGTTATTTTGGCGGATTGGCTGAGCTTGTTACCGAGTATAGAAATTCAATTGAATATTGGCCGCGTCCCGAGGAAGTGATTCCAGTGACAAACGAGGATGAGCCTGAGGATGGCGCTGAAATACTGCGTATTTTTTTTAGGAACTATGTACACGCTCTTCGAAAACGTCCGATGACGCTTGAAATAATGGCTTGGGAAATGACCGCACATGATGACATGGCGATTCGACTTGAGGACATTCGTGTGCGGACTGCGCTGGAGTGTTTTGAGCAAATGGAACTACACGGCGCGGAAAAGTGTGATTTGAGCACCGGCGTATTAATACTTTTCTCTGCGGTGAATTCCTTGTTGGTGAAATCGCGATGTGCTCGCACTGTTGGTGGGCTTAACCTGCGTGAAGATGCTGCTTGGAACAGAATTGACACCACAGTCAACGCCATGATTCACGGCCTTTTCTCCTCCCACGACATGAATAAGAAGGCGTTATGATTACCAAAGAACATGCGGTGACCGCTCTTCTGGGTGGGGCATCCTGCGCTCAGGCCGTGCTTGAGGCCTATTGTGAGCGCTATGACATATCAACTGAAATAGCTCGAAAATTGACCGCAGGATTTGGTGGTGGATTTGCATCAGGTCTCACCTGCGGCGCAGTGAGTGCTGGCTGCATGGTTCTCGGTATGGCTTTCGCATCCAATGATTTAAGTGATGCCGACGCCCGAGATAAAACATACGGCGCGGTTCGATCACTTCTTGCCAAATTCGCCGAGCGCAACGGTTCCCATCAATGCGCAACGATTCTTTCCCTCAACAATATGGAAATTAATACTCCCGAGGGCAAACAACGGCTTCGAGAGAGCAAGCTCTGCGTCAAAATGGTCGAGGACACAATCGACTGCATCGAGGGCATTATCAATGAAGCAGAAGAAAGTGGGAAAGATGTTGTTAGGTAACAGCGTTGCTTTGTCAGATGTAAATAGTGGAGTCTGTTTTGGGCAATGCGTTGAACCGTTTGGAATGGGGCTTTTGGGAAAAGGAAAAAAGGAGCTTCAAGTCTGTGTTTGAAGCCCCATGTTTTTTCTTGGTGGAGACGAGGAGATTTGAACTCCCGACTTCTACCTTGCGAAGGTAGCACTCTCCCAGCTGAGTTACGTCCCCGTGGGGGTGGATTGTTACTCCTTTTCGAAAGGCGAAACAACCCTTTTATGCGGGTGGGTTACAAATTCAATGCTGTGAGTATGGTGTCTACTCGATTGCGATAGGTGTGATCCTGTAGGATACATTCTCGCCATGCGTGGCGGAGTTCGCGTTTAGTTTCTGTTTCTTCGCGGTATCGGAGGAAAAGATCGCGGATTTCTTTTGGATGGGTATAGGTTATCTGTTCGACCAGCTCTTTTGGGAAGATTTGTAGGCCGGGGTTGGCGTCTGAGATTAGAAAGCCGCCTGCGCACCAGACGTCGAAATGGCGTTGTGTCAGACCCGCTGGAAGTTGCATCCCGGTGACATTGAGTGTGACCGGAGCCGTGCGATAGATAGCGGGGAGATGGGCATAGTAGTCGACGACCGGGCGTACGTCCGCGTTTTCGAGACTTTTCCACCCATCATCGCCGAAAATGGTGATGTCTCCGGCGGCGTGCAGACAGTCGTTTTTCCATATTGAACTGGTTAATTCTGTTCCGGCACCGATTCTACGAACCTGATTACCGGGCCAGAGTTGAACGTTTTTCATTTGTTCGCGCCACCAGAAATAGTCGAAACGCTGTGCTTCTTCGGCTTCGTGAATCGTAGTGAGAAGGGTGGGATCAACACTGACACCAGCAAAAAACTTTTCTTTGTCCGGGAAAGCTGAACGACCTACAAAGACAAGGGATTCTTCGATAGCATGAGCATGGTCTGGGAGTTGGCCGGTGTTTTCGAAAAAGTGTGGGCTGGCCGCTAGTGGCAGGTGTGTCACCCAATGAGCACCGGTCTCTATGAGCGGACCGATGAAACTGTGATCCGTGATGAATAATTTGATACTTTTCCAATAATCTGATTTGACCGCAGGAAGGATGTTAAATGGATTATCTACCATCCAGACCGCAACCTGAACGCCTGCTTCTTTGAGGATGTGACTGCAAAGACCGAAATGGTCAATGCCTTTGAAATTTATAGAAAAGAATAGATCGGGCGTACCGTCTTCGAGTAGCTCCGGTAGCACGGCTCCGGGGTGTTTTCCCAAGGCTTCGTGGTCAATGAATTTGACAGTGTATCCGGCTTCTTCGAAAGCAATTCCCAATTCCTTGCCGAGTAAATCTTCCTCATTGGTTGGGAGCCAGACAATTTTGGACGGAGCGGGAAATGATGACTTGCACAGAAGTAGCCGCGCCGTAAGTGGACCATAAAAAGATGGAAAGGCCCTTTGAACGGGGAGGTACCGGATTACATGAGAATTGGCCGCTATTTCGGTGGTAAAAGCATCGGCGGCGATACGGATAAAATTGTCAGGTATGGCCCCATTCCAATTGTTATCGGTCTGGTCTACGAAGTCCTGACATTCTACGAAGTACAGCGTATCTGTGCCGGATAAACCGAACCATTTTAGGAGCTTGTCTGGCTCAGGACCCAGTCCAAGAAAGACTATTGGGCAATCTTCCGGGCCGTCATTAACGTACCACTCGAATTGTTCTTTGGCTGTGGGCATGGACTTTTTCATGCCGATTTCATCAATTATGGACTGATAACGGGGTCGAGGCACAGGGTTCACTTGGCTTTTTCGGCGTATTCGGCTAGGAATCGCTCCACGCCGGACTTAAGGAGCGTTGCCATGAAACAATATCAGGATAAGTACTTCAAACGAGCCAAAAAGGAAAATTACGCCGCTCGCTCGGTCTACAAGCTCAAAGAGATGGACAAACGGTTCCATATCTTCAAAAAGGGCCAGACCGTACTCGACCTTGGCGCAGCCCCTGGTTCCTGGACACAGTTTGCCGGGGAAAAAGTGGGTAAGCAAGGCCGTGTGCTTGGCGTAGACCTTCAGTCTACCAAACATTCCTTTGCGGATAATATTACTTTTTTGCAGGCTGACGTGTTTTCGGATTCGCCGGAATTGCTTGAAGCCATAGAGCCGCTTGCGCCGTTCGATGTCATTATCAGTGACATGGCGCCTAAGACAACCGGAATCAAGTTCGCGGATCAGGCAAATTCTTTGGAATTATGCCAGCGAGCTTTTGAGGTTGCTCAAAAATATCTCAAAAAAGGCGGTAACTTTGCGGTCAAGATTTTTGAAGGTGGCGAAATTAACGACTACCGCAATGAGATTAGGCCGTTTTTTGGCAAAATAAAGAACTTCAAACCCCATAGTTCTCGCGCTGAAAGCAAGGAAATATTCATTGTCGCGCTTGGCTTTCGGGGAATAGAAGAGTAGGCTATTCGATCTACATTATAAAAATAATTTATTGAGAATATTCAGGAGGAAACATGGCCGGACATAGTAAATGGGCAAATATTCAGCATCGCAAGGGTCGTCAGGATGCCAAACGCGCGAAATTTTTTACCAAAGCTGCCAAGGATATCATTTTGGCAGCCAAGGCTGGTGGCGGTAATCCAGAGGATAACTCCACTTTGCGTTTGGCGATTCAGAAAGCCAAGGCTGTGAACCTGCCCAAAGACAAGATCGACAATGCCATTAAAAAAGGTACCGGCGAATTGGCTGGTGGCGATATCCTTGAGATTTTGTACGAAGGGTATGGTCCCGGTGGCGTTGCCATGATGGTAGAAGTCGCGACCGATAACAAGAACCGTATCGTGGCCGAAATTCGTCACGCCTTCACCAAGCACAATGGTAACATGGCTGAGGCCGGGGCCGTGTCGTACATGTTCAATAAAAAAGGTGTCATTGTCTTTGACAAGGAAAAGTACACTGAAGATGATTTGATGGAAGTCGGCTTGGAAGCCGGTGCTGAAGATATCATCGATGACGGTGATACTTTTACCGTGCAGACCGAACCCGGTGATTTCATGGCTGTGCAGCAGGCCTTTGTTGATGCCGAGATGGAATACCAATCTGCCGAAGTGGATCAGGTCCCTGAGAATCTTGTGCCTGTGGACGTTCCTACCGGTAAGAAGGTCATGGCCTTGTTTGAAGCGCTGGAAGACAACGACGACACGCAAAAAGTGTATCTTAACGCTGACTTCCCGGACGAATTGTTCGACGAAGAAGAATAATGAGCGATAAAGGTTTGATCGTCCTTGGTTTGGACCCCGGAACGCGGGTGACAGGCTACGGTATAGTCCGTGAATTATCCGGGCAGGTCGAACTTGTGGAGACCGGCACCATTCGCACGCCGGTCAAAAAAGATATGGCCGTCAGGTTGGGTGTGATTTTTGACAGGCTTCAGGAGCTTATCGAAAAGTTTGCACCGGCAGAGGCCGCCATCGAAAATGTGTTCGTATCCAAGAACCCCTCGTCCGCCCTGAAACTGGGGCAGGCGAGGGGTGCTTGCATGGCAGCCTGCGCCACCAACGGCATTCCCATGGGCGAATATGAACCTACCAAGGTCAAGAAAAACCTTGTGGGAGTGGGGAATGCACCCAAGTCCCAAGTCGCTTTCATGGTCGCGCACACGCTTGGTGAGAAAAAGCCGGATTGGGCCGAAGATGCGTCCGATGCCCTTGCTATTGCCATCTGCCATTTGAACGAGCGACGTATGCGCAAATTGACCGGTTTGTAGGCGTTAAAAAAAATCTTCACAAGAAAAGGCTCACCTCGCATGAGATGAGCCTTTTCTTGTGAAGTGTGTCGGGATTATTTCTTCTTACTCTTTCCTTTGCTTTTGGACTTGTTTCCCTTGTCTTTGCCTTTGGTTTGACTTCGGGGTGCTTCATCCAGTTCGTCTTCGTTGTTGGTTGTGTCATTATCGTATGTTGTGGGCTCATTTTTATTCATGTCATCATCGGTATCAGCGTATGTGGAAGTCCCTTTGTTCTTACCCTTTCCCTTGCTCTTATTTTTGCTTTTTCCTTTTCCTTTGCCACTGACAGAAGCGTGAACCCCTGTTTCTTTAGCTATGCGCCCCCAACCCATACCTGAGTCACGCATGGCTTGAATTTCGGAAGGGGATTTGCCGCTTTCTCGTGCAAAGGCATCAATTCGGGCTTCATCGAGTTTGGCTTGGGATTCTGTGAATCTTTCTTCGGCATTTTCAACGTCTTCCTGAGCCTGTTGCTGTTCTTCGACTGTCCCCTCTTTGCGCATGGCATCAAGGATTTCCTTTGCCTTGCGAACGTCCTCGGAAGCTTCTGTGGTTTCCTGAACAACCGCTTCACCGACCAGACCGATAAGTTCATCCTGAGTGAAGATTGGTTCCCCTTGGGCTAGGACTGTGCCTATTGGCATGACAAGAAAGGTGATCATACACGCAATAATGATTTTGTGTTTCATGGCGATTCCCTTTGGTTTTTTTAGCAATTCTTCATTTCAAACTATGCCAAAGCACCCTGTGTTTATCCATGATAATTTGGTGGAGGGGCGTTTTTATTGTCAGGTATTCTCTTTGAATTGCGCGCGTGAATGCGCTACATACCTGCTACGGAGGATTTTCATGATCGGATATTTGCAGGGAACAGTCTTGTCAGCCAACGAAAAGGGGCTGGTCATCTTGACGCCCGGTGGTGTGGGATACGAAGTGGCCGCACCTACGTCAGTTGTTGCCAAGTTGCCGGGGAAAGGTGGAAAAATAGAAATTTTCATCCATACTCAGGTCGCAGAGAAAGCCATTGATCTGTTCGGTTTTTTGACCGCTGACGATCTTGATTTATTCCGAACACTTATTTCCATCGACAAGCTCGGGCCGAAAAAGGCCATGGCTATTCTGTCCATGTTCGATGCGGATCACCTGCGGGAGATCGCTTTTCGTGAAGATGTGACCATGCTGTCCACGGTGCCCGGTATCGGTCCGAAGTCTGCCAAACAGATTTTGTGGAACCTCAAGGACAAGGTGGACAAGCTTAAATCCACCACCGGGGCAACCATCGCTTCCGCACCGCAGGGACCACAGGGCGAGTACCTCGATACTCTTGCCGGGCTTAAGGGCTTGGGATACGCTGAAGATGAAGTTCGTCCCATGATTATTGATGTTTTTGAAGAAGAACCCGACCTCGACGCTGCCGGTGGTATCCGTGCAGTGCTCAAGAAAATCAACGCGGCACGCTCATGAGCAAATGCACTCTCCCAGAGGAAAACGTTCGGCCCAGAAGTCTTGGTGAATTCATCGGACAGCAGGACTTGCGCAGTAATCTCGACGTCTTTATCAAGGCGGCCCGGGAGCGAGAGCGTTCCTTGGATCATACTCTTTTTTATGGCAATCCCGGCTTGGGAAAGACCACACTGGCGCGTATCATGGCGAGTGAATTGGGCGTGAATATGGTCTCCACATCCGGCCCTGTTATTGAGCGGTCTGGTGATTTGGCAGCTATTCTGACCAATTTGGAGCGCGGTGATATCTTGTTTATCGACGAAATTCACCGTATGCCCGCTACAGTCGAGGAAGTGCTGTATCCGGCCATGGAAGATTTTCAGATTGATCTAGTCATCGGGTCGGGGCCAGGAGCGCGAACGGTTAAGCTTGACCTTGAGCCGTTTACGCTGGTTGGTGCCACTACTCGTCTTGGTTTGCTTACGTCACCCCTGCGTGACCGTTTTGGCTGCATTTTTCGTATAGAATTTTATAGTCCCGAAGAATTGGGACGGATCGTTGAACGATCTGCGACCATTATTGATGTGAAAGTTGATCCGGAAGGAGCCTTGGCGATTGGACGGAGGGCGCGTGGTACTCCGCGTATTGCTAATAGATTGTTACGCCGAGTGCGAGATTACGCGTTGGTACACGGTGATGGCGTTGTCACCAAGGAGCAGGCTGAATCTTCTTTGGAGCGATTGGACGTTGATCAGTACGGTTTGGACAATATGGACCGTAAAATTCTTTCACTCATGGTAGAAAATTTTAATGGCGGTCCGGTTGGTCTTAAAACGATTGCTGCAGCCTGTGCAGAGGAAGTGCGTACCATTGAGGATATCTATGAACCGTACCTTATTCAGTGTGGTTTTTTGAAGCGTACCCCGCGTGGTCGTGTGGCTACAGCTAAGGCATATCAGCATTTGAAGTTACGTATGGAAGACGATCAATTGCCGCTTCTTTAGTTGTTATAAATAACACTGATTCTCAATAAAGAGCTTGAAACGACTGTTTTTTCTGCTACCATGGAGACAAATAGCAATACCATGGAGGTAGCAATCATGGATAAGTGGGAATGCCCTTGTGGCTATGTGTATGATCCGGCAGAAGGTGATCCTGAGAACAATATCGAGATCGGTACAAAATTCGAAGATTTGCCTGATGATTGGACTTGTCCCCAGTGTGGTGCTGAAAAGGAATATTTCGAAAAACTGTAAAATCGAACAAAGCCTCTTGCAATCAAGCGCCAATAGCGTATGATTAAATCAGTCAAAGGAGTGTTTTCAGGTAACGCCCTACAAACCTTGTGATTCTTTGAATCGGAAAGTGTTTCCAGGCAACCTTCAAATCAAACTTCATCCTTTGGTAGAGGCCCGTATTTCGGCAACCTCCCTACGAACGCATCGAGCAGAAGCCCCCGAGTTATCGGGGGCTTTACTTTTGGGAATTGGAAAGTGGGTTAATTAGATTGGATTGTAGAGGGAGACGGTCCAAGTTTTTTTAAAATTATTGTGCAGAATAATCCCGTGATCAACCAGACAACGATCCCGGTTAGTCCGACCGATCCGCCCAGAAGAGGGTGAACGTCGGGGAAGAGTAAGAGCCATACGCCGTAGCCTTGGGCATTGACTGCGCCGTGGATGAATCCGGCAAGAATTGATGAGTCGTAGTGCAGGGTCATTTCATTAAGGAAAAGACTGAACGCAAAGCAAAGCACACACATCATGATGATTCCGCCCACGGGATAACCGGGGTAGTTGAATCCTGCCAGAATGAGTGGCGCATGCCATATACCCCAGATGAGACCGAGTAATGAGTATGCCAAAGGTTTACCCAGAGGCATGAGTCGCGGCAACATGAAGCCGCGCCAGCCGATTTCTTCACCCAATCCGAAAATGAGATTGATGAATGGTCCCAGAAAAATGGACATTGGAAGCATGATTTGAAGTACGCTGTCTAAATTTGTTTCACCAGCGACGCTAGGATTCTGCGGGGAAAAATCGGCAAAACCAAGTCCCCAAGAGAGTAAATACATTCCAGCAAAAAGGGTGGGGACCAGAAGAATAGTTAAAAAATACGCACCCAATGATGTTCCCAGACGCAAACGGAGGGAGTCGCGCAGATTTGTGAAATTTCTTTTTTCGACAAATGCAGTGATTAACAAAGCAGATACGCCCGGAATCCACATGACTGCCATGAGCAAGAGGGCCGGATTGGATATGCCTGTCAGACTGTCGAAGCGCATGCCGTTGGAGATAAGAGGAATCTCCACGGCCCATGTGACTCCGAAAGTGAGGGCCATGAACAACAGAAGCGGTTTGAGGCGTATGGTGTCTTTTTGATTATTCATAGGACTTTACCATGTCGAAATAGTGCTTGCGGCATTGGTTTTCAATGTCGAGAAGCCTTTCAAAGGCTTTGTTAAAATCGTTTAAACCCGCCGTGAAAAGTCCGTGTCCATGAACAATTGCCGAGCCTGATGAAGCTATGGCCGGTGGGAGTGTGTTGCAGAGTCCCGTGGGACCTGTGCCAACTTCGCCGGGAACAATAGGGATGCCTTCCACCGTACGACATTCCGTGCATTTGATGTGGCATTCACCCCGGTTGGGGCAGTCCGTTTTATCACAATCCATGGACATAATGACGGAAAATTTTGGGTGGCCGTGAAGGATGCAACGGTAACCGGAACGCCGATACACATCTTCATGTGCCGAGAGTTCCGATGAAGCTGTCAGACCAGTGGTTGCGCTTCCATCCATGGGACATGGGTCGATGCAACCTTCAAGCTCTTCAAGAGAACTTCCGGTCTGGGAAATATAGACGGTACCATTGAGATTGTAGGAGATGTTGCCGAAAAATGAATCAACCAATCCATATTCCACCACATGACGACCAGTTTTAGCCATGGCTGCGAGAACAGTCTCCTCATCGGTGAAAGGACCGGATACTTGCTGGGGTAATGTAGTGTGTGGTTTTGGCAAATTTTTTACCACATGCTGAAATACTTCGCGGTACTCATCGTCGAGAGTCTTGTTGCGTAATTTGTTCAGGTAGTCGGAAAAAAAGAGCACAAAACAGGCGAATATGGTCGACGAATAGAAAACGAATCCCTGTTCAGGGCTGACTGTGCCGCAGGAGATAATACCTTCACCGGGAATGATGACAGCTTTGCGTTTCTTGAGACTGGTTTCCATGGCCGAAGCCTTGAATTCTCGACAAATCGGGATGTCGTGCAGAAATGTACGGGTCTCGGTGTCTTGCGGGCGAATGGCCGAATCTGTGCGTTCGGCCAGAAAGTCGAGGATGGTGGCATATGGTTCTGCTGGTTTTGAAAAGACCAGAGAATTGATGGACAATACCTCGAAAAGTTTGGTGAATTTTTCAGTGCGCGGGTCTGGTCGATTCCACACCAGTTCGGCATCAAGGCCGCCTATGATGGGATCATTGGGGGCGGCCAGACCTTGGGTTACCAGTTTTGCGGCGTATTTATCGCAGAGGCGTTTCATTGATCCAGTCCAAGTCGTTTCGTGGTTTCAGTGGTTGGGGTGCCGTTTTCATTTAGTCCCCGGACTCGATAATAATTCGTTCGTGCCGTGAGAAAATCCGTACGGTTAAGCGGGGGGATATCCACGCCGCCACCCGAAGTGCCAGATTCGGTGAAGAAGCGAGTTGGCAAGTCGTCGTCACTGGACGTAAAACCATTGGCAGCGTTCATAATACGCTCATTATAAATGATGCGTTCTCCGGTTTCCAACAGGTCCTGACCTGATATATGCATGCCAGTAACAGCTGTGAAAGCTTTAGTGTATTCTTCCAGACTGGCTGCGAGAAAGGTGAATCTGCATACCGTCAGAGAATCTATTATTGCATTGATATCTTCAGCTATTTTGATGATGCGAGCTTTGCCGCTGAATGAGAACCGGTCTGTGGCGACGGGTTTACGCAGAATTTCGTGGCTAAGTGGATAGGCCTGCAAATGGCATCCTCCCCGTGTGCTCATGGCATAGGCCAGAGCCATCCCATAGGCTCCCCGCGGGTCATAAGCCGGAAGGTCCATTCCTTTGACAGACATGGATGCTTCTGGTCGACCACATGTATTGGCAAAGAATAAAGAGCCGTGTCCGAGGTCGCCGCCTTCAGCCATTTCATGCAGAGCATTCAATAGCGATTCTCGTGTATATTCTTGCTCGGTGATCTCGCGATGGCAAGCAAGGGTTGAACCAACAGAAATAGGGTCCATACCGAGTTGATTGCACAGGTCGTTTGCAGCGAGAACCAATTCCATGTCCCGGTTGCCGATAAGGGCGGTAAAATGGGCCATGGCTTCATATTCAGGTATGGAACGTCCATCCTGTGCAATTTTTTTACACAGGATGTGACAGCCGTTACAGCCGTGCTTTTGGGGGGCGAACTTTTTTTTGTAAGCGGAGGCATTGAGCTGACGGGCATTGGGGAAGCGTGTTTTCTGAAAATTGTCCGTGGGCATCATGCTTCGAGAGTCCATGAGGTCGAAGAGAGAACCTGTCCCCCAGCAGGAAAAGCCATGTTGTCCCATAAGAACCGGTGATGCTGCAGTGAGACGGAATATATCTTCGCGCGTTTCCTTAAGAGCACCCATGTCATGCACATGGGGTTCCCCTGTCCCTTTCATTATGAGATATTTGAGATTTTTCTCAGCCCATATGAGGCCGAGTCCGCCTCGGCCAGCCGAATGATGCCAGTCAACCATGACAGAAGCGAGAGGGGAACCGTTTTCCGCAGCAGGACCAATGCAGGCAACTGAAGCTCCCGTCAGTATAGATGGTTCAAGGTGTGCGAAAACTTCTCCCGAAGTCGCTCCATGGAGGTTTGATGTCGTAATTTGGACTTCGCTATCGAGAATTTCAATGCCGCAGGGAGTGTCGCTTTTGCCTGTAATCATCAGACCGTCGTACCCAGCGCATTTGAGCTGAGTCGCGAGTCTGCCTCCGACCGATGAGTGACATATCGCGCCAGTCAACGGGGAGCGTGACATGATGGTGCATCGCCCGGAAGTAGGTGCAATGGTGCCGGTCAGCGGGCCGGTGAATACTAGGATCGGAAGAGCCGGATCGGTCCATTCCCGAGTGGCATGGGGTGTGAGATAGTGCCCAGCAAGCCCTCTCCCGCCAATGTACTTTTGGTATATAGCATTGTCCGGGTGGTCATGGGTGATCTCTTTGGTGGTCAGATCTATATGCAGGATTGTGCCTGTCCAGCCGAAGTATTCTTTCATGGTTGAAAGATTTCATGAACCGTCTGAAAAGGCAACCGGTTGAGCGCCTTGACCCCACAGGTTAAATGGGTATTCTTGATCGCCGGAGGATACATGGCCGAAAAAAAGATAGATAAAGCCCGTCGTAACTTTTTGTTTGGAGCGGTTCGTCGCTTCAAGAACGAGGACCCGGATCAGCCCGTGGCGTCCACCGCAGAGTGTGTGGAAGCGATCAAGGATGCCAACGGTCTCTACGTGGATGGAGAGTTCGAGGCTGCGCGTGACAAATATAAGGAATGTCTTAAGTCGGATCAGAATGATGCCGACGTGCGCTATCGACTGGGAGTCTGTCAGTATAAGCTGGGCAAGTATCGTCAGGCCAAGGTTGAATTTGAGCGCACTTTGCGTATTGATCGCTCATATCAAGACGCATTCCTGTATCTTGGATTAACGCTGGTAAGACTCGGTAAGCCGGAAAAGGCGCCGGGGCTGTGGACACAATATTTCAATATCAAGGCCGTGGTCGTTCAGCGGGAACTGAATTTACAACTCGGCCTGTTGGAAACGGGGGTTGTTGATCCGCCTGAAGTCATTGCCGAGGCTGTGGAAGCGGCTATCAGGGATGCTGGCGATGCCGTCGGGTGATCTTGATCTGTTTGGTTAAAAAATAAAGCCCCGATCCTGTTGAAGGACGGGGCTTTTGATTGTTTTTTTGACGAAGAATTCTGCTAGCAGTTTCCTTTGATTTTGTCGTCGCTCGCTTGCTGGGCGATTTTCGTCATCTGGGCGCGGATATAGTTGGCTGCGACATCCCCGAGATCTTCGTTGCCGGATGCGGTCAGGCCATGCTCTTTCAAATCTTTGTCGATTTGTTTTTCCATGCGTTCGGATTCAAGAAACATGATGTAGGCAAGTATCAGGGCTGCATTGTTGTTTTCGCATCCGTCACAGAGTAGCTCAATATTTTTTGCGTCAACGGTTTCCAGAAGCCGGTCAATAAACATGATGATCCATTTTTCATATAGATCATGCATGATCGGTGGAATGAGACTGGCAACCTTATCGGAGGCGTTGCCGGAGGTCCCTGTCACAGCCATGAACTCATTGAGTGCTTCAAGACGTTTGCCTTCGTCCTGCTCTTCCACTTTGGTAATGATAATGGCAAAAATATGTTCTCGTATCTGCTTGGGCGTCATGCTCATTTCAAAAAATCTCCACTGTTCTTCAATCTTTTCGGCAAATCGGAATGTATCGTAATGTTCTTGGACGGGCAAGGGGCTATGAAAAATCCATTTTCTTTCACATCAAATCGGCGTATGCAAAAATCCCATACTCGAAATAAAGTTCCCCAAGGAAGCTCTCCATGGAATCTCTCATTACCACACTTGCGCCATTTCTCAAGGTTCTGTTTGCTTTTTGTATTATGTTGGCCGGTATGCGGTTTAAGGCAGGTCTTGGCTTATCCATTTTAGTGGGCGGGGCCGCTATGGGGTTCATGTTCGGACTCGAACCCATCCCGCTTGCCAAAGCGAGTGCCATGGCCCTGACTCAAGAGAAGTTTCATTTTCTTATTGCCATTGTTGGGTTGATTCTCATCCTTTCCGACGCCATGGAACGGTCTGGACAGTCCAAGCGACTTATGAACGCATTATCTGGATTCCTGACAAGTCCGCGCTTGAGGCTTGTTTTTTTCCCGGCTCTTATCGGATTGTTGCCTATGCCCGGCGGAGCTGTATTTTCCGCTCCCATGGTTAAGACCGTATCGGAAGACATGCGAATCAGTAATTCCGATCGAGCTGTGGTCAACTATTGGTTTCGGCATGTTTGGGAATTGGTCTGGCCGTTGTATCCCGGTATTATTTTGACACTTGGATTAGCCGATATTCAAATATTAGACCTTATTTCATATACTTGGCCAGGAACTCCGGTCATGCTGCTTGCAGGATGGTGGTTTTTTTTGCGGCCAGGAGTCCTTGATGCCAGTGAGTTGGTTGTGGAAAATCTGCCCACTACGCGGAGCAAGAAGGCTGCCTTTAAGGAGGGTTTGCCGCTTTTGACCGCCATTGGTGGGGCTATTGGACTTGAGAGTATTATTGCTACCTTTTTCCCCTCCATTCCTTTTGAGTTGGGTGTAGTTGCTGCTTTGGCTGCCGCTGTATTGTGTGTCTTGTTGCAGAATACCCAGTTGGGCCTACGCTTTTTTCGAGACGTTCTGACCAAGAAAAGTCTGTGGTCCATGGTTTTTGTTATTGTTGCGATTTTTGTTTTCAAGGATATTATGCAGGCTGCTGGTGTGGTCAGTGAAATGGCCCGAGTGGCTGGTGGTGAGGCTGCACTGTTTGCATCTGCCGCATTCTTACCGTTTCTTGTTGGATTGGTCGCAGGTATCAACGTAGCTTTTGTTGGTGCGACTTTTCCGCTTTTGCTTGGAGTGCTTGAATCTCTGGGCATGCAGGACCAGACCATTCGATATATTGTACTGGCGACATTCTCCGGCTTTACCGGGGTCATGATTTCACCAATTCATATTTGTTTCATACTGACATGTCAGTATTTTCAGTGTGACTTAGCCCGTACTTGGCGTAAACTGGTGTGGCCATGTCTCATTTTTTTTGCTTCGGGCGTAACGCTTTTTTATTTTTTGAAATAGAAGAAGTACAGCCCAAGACTTGCTGAATAGACTTTTTTTTTGTAAACAACATCTCTTCAAAGTAGATTATTTCAACCATGTATGAGGGGGACAATGAATGAGCCAGTACGGTGAAATCTTTACTGACGACCTGTTGCTGACAATCTTTCCCGAAGAACGGGCGGATGCGTTTTTCGAGGCATTATTTGGGGATGCGGAAGAAGGGAGCTATGATATCTCACTTGGGTTTGTCGGGGAAAGTGATTCCTCACTCGATTTTGAGATGAGACTCATGCAGCGTCCCGGTAAGTGTTTGGCGTGTAACTTGACTTACGGCTTGCCTGAAGTTTTTGCCCGGCATCCTATTATCAATGTACAGGGTGTTGCAGACGCCGTGGCCGACGCTATTGGTAAAAACTCCGCTGCCTGGAAGTTCGGTGCCACGCGAGAGCTTTCGCGGGAATTGCATGTCATCCCGTTGAATATCCGGCCTGAATAGTATTGTTGAGTATATGAAAAAGCGGCTCGGGGAGTATGTCTCCGAGCCGCTTTTTGTGTCTATGGGATAGAGTCTACGAGAAGGGGGGCACCCTTTTCCGGAGCCAGCCTGAGCGAGAGAGCATCCTTGGAACACACCTGCACACAGACGCCGCATCCCATACATTTGTCTTCGCGTATAAAGGCTGATTCCTTATTGAAGCCAATGGCTTTGAATTGGCATTTCTCGGCGCACAGGCCGCATCGGACACAATTCTCTGTGTTGACTTCAGCCAAATAACCGGATGAACAGAGCATGTTCATGCCGTGGCTCTGAGCCTTCATGGCCCCACAGCAACATGAGCAACAATTGCAGATGGCATAGAATCTTCCGAGCATGACATCCTTGAAAAAAGCGTGAGAAACATGGCCGCGAGCCTGTTCCGCCTTGATGATTCGGACGGCTTCATTTGCTGTGATTTGGCGGGTTTTGTCTGGATGGTGTTCTAACATGAAGGTAGCAAACGGATCGCCGATGAGGATGCAGACGTCGATGGGCGTACACGGGTTCTTCATGCCGGACCGACAGGGGCAATCCAACAGGACTATTATTTTTGGGTTGTTGAGTACGATATCTCGGGCGCGGGTGTACGGGAGAACTTGCTCTGAAACTTCAGTGTTCACTGCACGATTTATCTTGATCATCTTCACGGCTTCGTCCAGAGGCAACGGTTTGCCGTGGTAGGAATCACCCCAAGTCGCTTTTTGTTGATTGGAGTCACCGGTTCGATTCTTGTCGTTGGACAGAAAGGGTGTGTGCTTATTGATGATAAGGATCAATGGTGCCCAGAGATACCGCCACCATGGCTCCTTGTCTCCGGCCAGACCAATGTAATGGTAACACCAGCGGCCATAGACGTATCCGTGAATGAAGTCGAAAAGGGATAAACCCTGCTTCCGACAGCTTTGGTAGTAATTGATGGTGGACTGTTTGATGAAGGGTATTTTCATGGCGATTTTTGATTGTTGAATGTGCAACGAGTCTTCTACAAATTTTACCGACCTGTCGAACAAAGTCAACACGGTGGGGCGCGACTTTTCAGTGTTTTTTTGCTAAAGGTCGTTCAGATTAGCATATGGACGGGAACATTATGAACAATGAACAGATGGAATTAGCCCGCGAGCGAAACAGGCTTGCCAAAAATAGAACCCGACTTGCCAACAAGCGCACCTTTCTTGCGTGGTGTCGGACATCACTTGCCTTTATGACCTTCGGGTTCCTGTTGGAGAAGGTCGATGTTTTCCTTGCGTCCAGGCATAACCCCGTGGCCGAGGCTGTGCTTTCCGATTTGGGAGTGCTTGGAAAGTTCGCTTTTATCGGTGGCCCTCTCTTGATGCTGTTTGCTGGATGGCGGTATTATCGGTTGGAAAAGGAGATCGGATTTTCCGGCGGAGGGTTGTATGTTTTTCCGGAAGTTGTTCTGTTCGGTTTTATCCTTTGCGGCGCTCTTCTATATGTTTTTTGGTAAATAACGCCGCATGTTTCGCATAATACTTGTCGGGGTCATAGCGGCCTTCTTTTTTAGCTCCACGTTCGTGCTCAACCGAGCCATGTCCCTAGAGGGCGGGCATTGGGTCTGGTCTGCGAGTCTTCGTTATTTTTGGATGCTGGTAATTCTTGGTGTCTGGTTGGCAATAACGGGTAAGGCTCGGCTTGGGCTGGATGCGATCAAACTTTTTTTTCGACATTGGATATTTTGGACTGTGGCCGGATCTGTCGGCTTCGGTGTGTTCTATGCACTTATCACCTTTAGTTCGGTCTTTGCACCGGGTTGGGTTGTGGCCGCCACATGGCAGACCACTATTCTTGCAACTCCATTGGTCCTATTGGCTTTTGGCCGCAGGGTGCCACTCAAGGCATTGGCTCTAACTGTCATCATATTCATAGGTGTGGTGTTGGTGAATCTGGAACAGGCTTCAGCGACTGGTTTACGCGAAGTGCTTTGGGGGGCATTGCCTGTGCTGGTAGCGGCCTTTGCCTATCCTTTTGGTAACCAGTTGGTCTGGGAAGCTCGCAAGGGCGAAAAATCGTTTGTGCCGTCTATTGATCATCCGGCTATGGACGATCCGTTTTGCAGGGTACTTCTTCTGACGCTTGGTTCTCTTCCTCTTTGGGCGATACTGATTGCGGTCACCATCCCGCCGCCGCCACCCGCAGGACAGGTCGCACAGACAGCCATTGTCGCGGCCTGTTCCGGTGTTATTGCGACCTCTCTTTTCCTTTATGCTCGGCATCATGCCCGTAGCACAGCGGAACTCGCAGCCGCTGATTGTACCCAGTCAATGGAAGTCGTGTTCTCTCTGGCAGGTGAAGCCATCCTTTTGGGTCACGTCATGCCCGGTCTCTTGGGATGGAGTGGAATCGCTTTGACCATGATTGGTTTGATGCTCTATGTGACTGTTCAAAGTAGACAATAGTTTTCTGTTTTCGTGGTGCGGTTTTTGTGAATCGTACTGTTCATGATGAGTAAAGATATACTGCAATAAAAAAGGGAAGCCCGTTTGGACTTCCTTTTGATGTGTGAATTGTTGGATGCGATTTACTGCTCTTTAGGCTTTTTCTTCTTGCCTTCTTCGCGGTGACGAACCAGCGCGGACAATTCCATCTTTCTGAGTCGGATAGAGATAGGAGTGACCTCGACCTGTTCATCATCCTTAATGAAGTTCAGAGCGTATTCCAAAGTCATGGGTTTGACCGGGGTGAGGATGACAGCTTCGTCCTTACCGGATGCGCGCATGTTGGTGAGCTTCTTTTCCTTGCTCGCGTTGACATTGATGTCGTTGTCGCGATTGTGTTCACCGATGATCATTCCTTCGTAGATCGGATCGCCGGGAACGATGAAGATGCGGCCACGAGGTTCCAGATTGAACAGGCCGTAGGCAACGCCTTTACCTGCACGGTCAGCGACCAGAGATCCTGTGTAACGAGAACTGAATTCGCCACGGTGTTCGCCGTATCCTTCAAGGTAGGAGTTCATGATGCCGGTACCTTTGGTATCGGTCAGGAACTCATCTCGGTAGCCGATGAGGGAACGGGAAGGCACGGAGAATTCGAGGCGGACACGGCCTGTACCGTTGTTGACCATGTTGGTCATGCGGCCTTTGCGTGTCTGGATTTTCTCGGTGACGATACCCATAAAATCTTCGTCGCAGTCCACGAACAGGTGTTCGATGGGCTCCATCTTTTTGCCATTTTCTTCCTTGATGATGACTTCTGGGCGGCCAACAGACAGCTCGAAACCTTCACGGCGCATCTGTTCGACCAGAATGGCCATCTGGAATTCGCCGCGTCCCTTGACGAGATATGCGTCGCGATTTTCGGTATCTTCAACCTGAATGGCAACGTTGAGCAAGGTCTCTTTGTGGAGGCGCTCCTTGATCTTGTTGGTCTGGACGTGTTTGCCTTCCTTGCCTGCCAACGGAGATGTGTTGATGCCGAACCGCATGGATACGGTGGGTTCATCAACCGTGATGCGGGGCAGTGCCTTGGGAGATTCTTTGGTGCAGATGGTGTCACCGATGTGAACATCTTCAATACCCGCGACAACCACGATGTCACCGGACTGGCAGACTTCGGTGGGAACGACTTTCAGACCATCGTAGGTCTGGAGTTTGGTGACTTTGAGCGGGAGGACCTTGTCTTCGTCGGCCAGACAAATGAGCTGGTCGTTGGACTTGGCTGCACCATGGTGGACCTTGCCAATGGCAAGACGACCCAAATAGTCGGAGTAGGAAAGGTCGGAAACGAGCATCTGGAACGGTTCGTCTGGATTATAAGACGGGCCGGGGACTTTGTCCACGATCATGTCCAGCAGGATATGAAGATTCTCGCCGCGTTCTTCTGCGGTGTTCATGGCGATGCCGTCACGGCCAATGGCATAGAGCAGCGGGAAGTCCAGCTGGTCTTCATTGGCGTCCAGATCGATGAACAGGTCATAAATTTCGTCAAGCACTTCGTCGGGACGGGCATCCTGGCGGTCAACTTTGTTGATGACGACCATAAGGGAAAGACCCTGTTCCAGAGCTTTCTTCAAGACGAAGCGGGTCTGGGGCAGCGGGCCTTCGGATGCGTCAACCAACAGGATGGCGCCGTCGGCCATGGAAAGGGAACGTTCCACCTCGCCACCAAAGTCGGCATGGCCGGGGGTGTCAATGATGTTGATCTTTGTTCCCTTCCAGCAAACCGAGCAGTTCTTGGCGGCGATGGTGATGCCGCGCTCGCGTTCCAGGTCCATGGAATCCATGATTCGTTCGTCCACGTCCTGGCCTTCGCGGAAGAGGCCCGACTGTTTGAACATGGCGTCCACCAAGGTGGTTTTGCCGTGGTCAACGTGGGCGATGATGGCGATATTGCGAAGCTCGGTGTTCTGTACTGTGTTGCTCATTGTCTCTCCAATAATATGTAATGGGCGCTTCAAGCGCAGGCTGGGGGTACCCGAATTGGGTGGCTCTGGCAAGGATATATTGCCACTGTTGCCAAAATGGCATTCAAATCCCCGGAATAATCATATACGTTCGGGTTTGCCGTAACACCCTGACCGTGGAGCAAACCGTGAGTAAAGATTACAGAATTGAACATGACAGCCTGGGCGAGGTAGAAGTCCCGATGGATGCCTATTATGGCGTGCAAACTCAGCGAGCCCTTGATAATTTTCATATTTCCGGCATTGCCATGTCTCATTATCCGAGATTGATCAATGCCTTGGCATACGTCAAATTGGCGGCTTCGGATGCCAACGCTTCTCTCGGTCTGCTCGATGAGCAGAAAAGTCGGGCTATATCTCGTGCCTGCGAAGAAATTTTGTCCGGGAAATTGCATGAACAGTTTGTGGTGGATGTTATGCAGGGGGGAGCTGGAACTTCGGCCAACATGAATGCCAATGAGGTTATTTGCAATAGGGCCTTGGAACTTTTGGGACACGAAAAAGGGGACTACGATCATCTGCATCCTTTGAATGATGTGAATATGTCCCAGTCAACAAACGATGTATATCCGTCAGCTTTAAACATTGCTCTGATTCTGGAAGTTCGTGAATTGATGGATGCCATGCGTCATTTGAAGAAGGCTTTTGCCGTTAAGGGCAAAGAATTTTCGGATGTGTTGAAGATGGGGCGGACCCAGTTGCAGGATGCGGTGCCCATGACGCTTGGACAGGAGTTTTCCGCTTGGTCGGTTATGATTGGGGAAGATGTGCAACGGCTGGATGAAGCTCAGCATCTCGTGCATGAGATTAATATGGGAGCCACGGCCATCGGTACCGGGCTGAATGCTCATCCAGACTATACGCGTACTGTGACGGAAAAACTTGTCGAATCCACAACATTACAGCTTGTGTCATCGCCTGATCTTGTTGAAGCGACTCAAGATACCGGAGCGTATGTTCAGCTTTCAGGTGTGCTTAAACGGGTAGCAGTCAAGCTGTCTAAAATTTGTAATGATTTGCGTTTGCTTTCCAGTGGGCCACGGTGCGGTTTTAACGAAATCAACTTGCCGCCAATGCAGCCGGGATCGTCCATTATGCCGGGTAAGGTGAATCCGGTTATTCCTGAGGTTGTTAATCAGGTGGCATTTGCCGTTGTTGGTAATGATGTTACCATTTCAATGGCTTCCGAAGCCGGACAGCTTGAATTGAACGTGATGGAACCGGTCATTGGGTATTCTTTGTTTCAATCCATGAACATGTTGCAACGTGCCAGTCGGACTTTGGCAGATAAATGTGTATCCGGTATCACTGCTAATCGAGAAAGGTGCCTTGAACTCGTGGAGAATTCCATTGGTTTGGTTACAGCTCTTAACCCGTTTATTGGCTATGAAAAGTCTGCCGAAATAGCTAAAGAGGCCATGAAGACTGGACGATCTGTTTATGAAATCGTGTTGGAAAAAGGCTATCTCAGTCAGGAGGAGATTGACGACATTTTAAAGCCTGAAAATATGGTCAAGCCTCGGTATTTCAAGCGGTCATAAATTTTATTTGTAGCGGTCCAGGATGGCTTGGAAACGGCCATCTTTGCGCATGGTTTCAAGTTCCTTGTTGAAAGCATCAATGAATGTGCAATGTTTTTTTTCTTTTGTGAAAGCGAAACGGAAAGGAGCGCTATCAAGTGGCTTTTGTGCAAAGGCGAATTCCTCTTCATTGAGGTTCGGAGATTTGCGAATAATCCATTTTGCCACATGCCGGTTTGTGAAAATGGCATCCACATGGCCCCGAGAAAGCATGAGCAGCAGATTTTTCGTGTTGTGGGCGTCGTGTCTTTGGATACTGCCACATGCGAATAGCGTTTTTAGTGCTGGATAGGAAAAACCGTGAACGACACCAATGCTCATGCCTGTCAGTGATTGCGTGACTCGAGTCTGATCTCCGTTTCTAAAAACGAGTGTGTCTTCCGAAAGGACGACAGGGTCTGTCCAGTCGAATTGATCCGGTTCTGCAACCCATTCTCGTGCCTTGGGATAAATATCCACGGTGCCGTCACGAAGATTCATGAGGCAACGTTTTTCCGGGTAGTGGACAATTTTTAACGAGTGACCTGCGCATTCTGCGGCTTCTCGCATTATATCGATCATGATTCCTCTGGCCTCGTCATACCTGTCGGCAGGGATAATAAAGGGGGGCCACCCAGCACCGGCAGTGGTGAGAATCAGCTCATTTTGGGTGTCTTTTGAGACGCCGATTGTCATGCTTGGCAACGAGAGTATGAGAGCGAAAGCGAAAAGTATGATATGTAATGTTTTTTTGAACATGAACCGCTCGGCGAGGAGAATGAAAGTTTTTGTTGATGTGGACATATAAGGTAATAATAAGTTTGTCGTCCACAACTATGTGAATTTATGCAGTTCAATTGGATATATGTGCATACATTTGCCTTTTTCTATTGCTTCGATTATGATTTCTAGAGAAAGTCGAGAAATGATTTTGGCTCTCGTTGGGGGCTGTACGGAGGGATTATGCGTCACCTCATAGCTTTTTTCGCGCTTCTGGCCTTGCTTGCTATGGCCGGTTGTGGCTCGTTGAATCCTTATCCGAAGCATGTGTATTCCACACCGCCTTCGGGAAAGGATGGGGCCGTATCGCCAAGATATGATCCTAAAACCAATCCGTATACAGTCATGGGAAAGACTTATTATCCACTCAAGACAGCCCATGGATATGATGAAGTGGGGAAGGCATCCTGGTATGGCAAGGATTTTCACGGTAAGAAGACCGCCAACGGATATATATACAATATGTATGGTGTGTCCGCTGCCCATAAGATCCTGCCGTTGGGCACACAGGTACGTGTAACCAATCTTGAGAATAATCGAAGTGTGGTCCTTGTCATCAATGATCGTGGACCCTTTGTGCATGGGCGTATTCTTGACCTTTCCTATGGTGCAGCCAAGAAGCTTGGGACTGTGGACCGCGGGGTTGCCAAAGTTCGGATTACGGCTGTGGGAACTGTGCCCGGGGCAACAACTCGTGTTGTTGCGTCATCCGCAAAGCAGTACCATGTTAGAGTAGGGGCTTTTGCAAACAGGGCAAATGCCGAAAGAGTACACAGGGACCTAGTTGCCAGCGGTTATGGCAATGCCAAAATCAGAACGATTACGCGTGATGGCCGTCGGTTACATGTCGTGCAGGCTGGAACTTTTTCCAATCGGGATAAGGCCGAGCAGGTGTTGGAGAAATTGAAAGATAACTTCCCTACTAGCTATATTATCAGCTAACATACAGGATAAGGTGTTTCGAATTGCCTGTTTTATGGAAAAAGTTGCGCTATACGGCGCTTTTTGACTTCCCATAACCTTTTTGAGCGTGTATAAACCGTCGAAATGAACAACGTGTCATTTGTTTAAGACATCAAATAAACCACTTGTAGGAGTTTTTTATGACCAAAGCTGAACTCGTAGCGAAGATTGCTGAAAAGAACGGTACTTCCAAAGCACAGGCTGAAGCTTCCATGAACGCCATTCTCGACATCATTCAGGACGAGCTGGCCGCTGGCAACAAGTTGACCCTGACCGGCTTCGGTACCTTCAGCGTCAGCGAAAGAAAAGCACGCACTGGCCGCAATCCCCGCACTGGCGCAGAAATCAAGATTCCTGCCACCAAGGTCGCCCAGTTCAAGCCCGGTAAGGTCCTCAAGGACGCCGTCAAGTAGCTGCGATTGAAGAGGTATGTAAAAGCCCCTCCGGTCTGACCGGAGGGGCTTTTTTGTGTTCTGATTTTGTCAAAAAAATGGTTCCCCGACTGTGGATAGTCGGGGAACCTACATAGAGGCCATGTCATTGGGAGGAAGCGGGGTAGTGAGCTTCTATGGATTGCGGTCCTTACCTTCTGAGAGCCTCATGTAATCTGAGTTTACGGTTATTTCTTTTTGCTGTTGTCTGCCAGTATTTCCGAAACGTGCCTGACTTTGATTTTGGAACCACGCTGTTTCAAACCACCTCGCAACTGCATGATGCAACCGGGGCAATCTGTGAGGAGCGTTGTTGCACCAGTCTCTTCCACATTGGTGAGCTTCTTGTTCAGTAGTTCGGCAGAGAGTTCCGGGAACTTCATGGAGAAGGTGCCGCCAAATCCGCAGCAGACTTCTTCTTCGGCGCATTCCACGTATTCCATACCGCCCTTTTCGATGAGCTGACGCGGGGCGTCATGCACTTCAAGACCTCGGCAGAGATGGCACGGTGCATGGTATGTAGCTTTCTCTTTGCTTTCATTGAAATCGACTTTTTTTACTTTGAGAACGTCGTTCACAAAAGAGGAGTAGTCGATAATCTTGTCGGCAAAGGCGTCTGCCCGATATTTGAGAGCGGGCCTGTCCATCACCAGTTTGGGATAGTTATGTTTGAGGTGGGCCGCACAGGAGGCACACAAGGTAATAATATAGTCATAGGCGTCCGGCTCGAAAGCACGCAGGTTTTGCTTGGCGACATCGCGGGATGCTTCCATTTCACCCATCATCTGAACTGGCAGACCGCAACAGGACTGTTCCATGGGATATTCCATGCTCACGTTGTTGGCGGCAAAGAGTTCAACAGCAGCCTGCATTTGTTCAGGATAAACGAAGTCCTGCACGCAACCGGAGAACAGTGCAACCCTGAGTTTGGGTTTCTTTACTTCCGGGCGGTTGTCTTTCCACCAGTCGCGGAATGGCTTTTCCGCAATAGTCGGCAGAGCACGGAAGCTGTGTTCCTTGGAGAAGATCATGGGCAGATGGCGGATGAATCCGTCTTTTTCGGCCACGGGTTTCTGGCCCCATTTGGCAGTGCGAAGCAGAGTGTGGAACAATTTGCGGTTCCTGAGAACCTTGCTCAGCAGGACGCTCGGTAATGGGTGACCGTCTTCATCCTGAATACGGGCGTGGATTTCCTTGATGAGTCGAGGCAGATCAATGCCGCCAGCACAGACGTCCTTGCATGCTTCACAGTTGATGCAGTTCTGGACGAGGTTTTTGGCCTTGTCTTTGCCGTGGAAGAAGTATGTCAGGATCAGGCCGATGGCACCGATATAAATGTGGCCCATCTTGTGACCGCCAACCAGTCGGTAAACCGGGCAGACGTTGGCACAGGCGCCACAACGGACACAGCGGTTAACCTGTGAGAACAAAGAATCCTTGAGCAATTCGGAGCGGCCATTGTCCAATACAACGTAGTGGATTTCTTTTTTGCCGTCTTCAGCGGAAAGACATTCATTGGCACCGGTGATCCATGTGACGTACGATGTGATCTGCTGACCTGTAGCATTGCGTGGCAACGCTTTCAGGATGCGCAGAGCGTCGTGTAGGTTCGGCAGAAGTTTATCGATACCCATGAGAGCGACGTGCACGCGAGGCAAAGTGGAGACAAGGCGGGCATTGCCTTCGTTGGTAACCAGACCAATGCCGCCGGTTTCAGCCACGGCGAAGTTGGCACCGGTGATACCCATGTCTGCTTCAACGTATTTCTGTCTGAGTTCGCGACGGGCTACCTTGACCAGTTTTTCGATCTCGGCATCCTGTTTCGAACCGGTGACTTCCGTGAAAAGGTCACCAACCTGATAGCGGGACAGATGGATGGCAGGCATGACCATGTGGGATGGTCCCTCGTGGCGCAACTGAATAATCCATTCACCAAGGTCGGTTTCAGTGACCTCAAGGCCAGCGTCTTCCAGATCATGGTTGAGCAAAGTTTCCTCTGCGGTCATGGATTTTGATTTAACGATCTTTTTACAGTCGGAGTCTTTGGCAATTTGGGCGATGATCTGGTTGGCCTCGTCGCCGGTTTTGGCAAAGTGAACGTGGATGCCAGCGGCTTCCGCATTTTCTTTGAATTCTTTGTAGAGAGCTTCGAAATTTTCACCGGCTGCGTCTTTGGAACAGGCGATGTCGTCAATCAAGCCGCGTACGTCCATGCCTTTGAAGGCGTTGGCTCGTCCGGCTTTATAGGCCACGGCAAAATTATCAAGAGTCGTACGCAGGAATTCATTGTCCAGAGATTCTTGTAATTCCTTGCGGTATTCTTTCAGGTTGTCAGCTTTTTGCATTATTGGTCCTCCAGAATAAGGATATGGAGTTCAAGGGGACCGTGCACGCCAAGGGCAAGCACGCGTTCGATGTCGGCGGTGCGGCTGGCACCAGTGATGAAGGCCAGATAGTTCGGTGTTTTCTTCATCCGGGTGAGCATCATCTTTTCTACGCCGTAGGTATTCGCACGAATCTTGGATTTCGGAACAACACAAACGTGATATTCGCTGACCATGGTGGCAAGACGGAGTTCTTCACTCGGGCAGTCGACCATAAGGGTGCCGGTGTCGGCAATGCCGTATTCGGCAATGGTGAAACCGATGTCGATGCCAGCAAGATGTTTGCGCATGCCGGAATCAATACAGTCGAAACCGGATTTCTTGGATTTGGCGGCCAGCGTTTCGTACAAATCGCTTTTCAGGCCCGGTGCGGCGATGACTTTGGTTTGTTTCGCATCGCACAAAGCTTCGGCGTTTTCAGAAAGATCGGCTTCACAGCCGCTGGCCAAAAGCTGACATGCTTCTTTTTTGTCACACAGGTTGATGACATAATCGACGGCAGCTTCTTCGCTGTCGATATTCGTCACAATCGCGGAAACGAGTTCCGCTTTTTCCACAAACGTTTGATACAATGTATCTTTGGATGACATGTATCCACCTCCAGATAGATTCGACCAAGGGCCAATGGCTCCCGCAACAGGTCGTTACTGATTAATTTACAAAATTCTTTGTTTCGCGTGCAATCGCGAGCTCTTCGTTGGTCGGGATAACCCAGACCTCGATCGAACTATCTTTCGCACTGATTTTTAAAGGTTCTGCCGCACGCTGTGCATTCGTCATTTGATCGATTTTTACACCGAAACATTCCAATCCTTTCAACGATTCGCGACGGACTATATAGTCATTTTCACCAATCCCGGCGGTGAAAATTATGGCATCGACATGGCCCAGAACAGCCATGTAACTACCAATGTATTTACGGTTTCTGTAGGTTTGGACATCCAGAGCGAGTTTGGCTTTTTTATCGCCCATTTCAATGGCCGCGTGGATGTCGCGCATATCGTTCATGCCGCACAGTCCTTTGAGGCCTGATTCCTTGTTGAGCATTTTGTCCACGTCTTCTGATGTCATGTTACGGGTACGTGCCAGCAAGGCGTGAAGAGCAGGGTCTACATCGCCGGAGCGTGTGCCCATGACAAGGCCTTCCAGCGGCGTGATGCCCATGGATGTGTCGATCGCTTTTCCTTCCTTGGTCGCGGTCATTGAACAACCGTTGCCAAGGTGTACTGTTATACAGTTGAATTCTTCAAAAGATTTTCCAATGATACTGGCCGCTTCTTTGGCTATAAAGCCGTGAGAGGTGCCGTGGAAGCCATAGCGACGGATACGCATTTCATCATACAACTCATAAGGGAGTGCGTACATGTATGCTTTGGGAGGCAATGTTTGGTGGTATGCTGTGTCCATGACAACTACCTGTGGAACGTCGGCGAAGAGATGCCGCGCCACACGGATTCCGGCCAGATGGCCGGGGTTATGCAATGGCGCCAATGGGATGATTTTTTCCAATTCCTCAACAACAGCGTCGTTAACCAAAGTCGGCTCATGCAGTTTTTCACCACCGTGTACGATCCGGTGGCCGATGGCTGCTATTTCACTTTTATCTTTGACGACACCATTCTCACCACAAATGAGATCAATGGCGAGCGTCATGCCAACTTCATGGTCAGAAATAGGCTGTTCCAGCTTGATCTTTTCAGCCGCATCGGTGTCGGGTGCGACCTTATGGGTCAGACGACCGACTTCTTCTCCGATGCGTTCTACGAGGCCTGTGCAGAGAACGGATTCGTTGTTCATGTCGAGCAACTGGTACTTGATGGACGAGCTGCCGGAGTTGATGACGAGTACTTTCATTTATTCACCTTTTTCGGCTTGAGCCTGGATGGCGGTAATTGCGACGGTGTTGACGACGTCCGGCACGGTACAACCGCGAGACAGGTCGTTGACCGGCTTATTCAATCCCTGAAGAATCGGGCCGATGGCAACGGCGTTGGCGGCACGTTGGACGGCTTTGTATGTGTTGTTGCCGGTGTTGAGGTCTGGGAAGACAAACACGGAGGCCTGTCCTGCGACATCTGATTCCGGCAGCTTGACTTTGGCCACTTTGGGGTCCACGGCAGCGTCGTACTGAAGCGGTCCTTCGATGGGGAAGTCCAGTCCACGCCCTTCAATAAGGGTCTTGGCAATACGTGTTGCCTCTGTGACTTTTTCCACATCCTCACCCTTGCCGGAAGAACCTGTCGAGTAACTCAGCATGGCAACCCTTGGAGTCACACCGAAAATCTTAGCGGTTTCGGCGGCACTGATGGCTATTTCAGCCAACTGGCGGGCATCGGGGTTGGGGTTCACGGCGCAGTCGCCGTATACCAACACACGGTCTTTGAGGCACATGAGGAAGACCGAGGAGACGATGGAGCTGCCTGGTTTGGTTTTTACAAATTCAAATGCGGGACGGATGGTTTGGGCAGTGGTAGTCACGGAACCGGATACCATACCGTCTGCAAATCCTTTGTGAACCATCATGGTTCCGAAGTAGGTCGGGTCGGCCATGCGGTCCCAGGCAACTTCGGCGATGACACCCTTGTGTTGGCGTAATTCAAGATATTCCTCGGCAAAGGAGTCGAGAAGTTCGGATTCGGATGGGTCGATGAGCTGTGCACCAGATATATCCACACCGTACTTTGACGCCTTGTCGCGAATTTCATCTTTACGACCGAGCAAAATGATTTCGGCTACACCGCGTCTGAGCAGGATGTCGGCGGCGCGCAAGATGCGTTCTCCGGTTCCTTCAGGCAGGACAATGCGTTGCTTGTTACGGGATGCTTTGTCGAACAGGGAATACTCGAACATTTTTGGGGTGACACGAGTGGAGCGTTTTTCAACCAGCCGGTCACGAAGCTCAGGTACGTTCACATGCTGGGTAAATCCGCCGAGTGCGGTGGCGATGCGTTGATGATCGTTAGCTTCAATACGGCCATATAACCGATTGAGTTCCTGAACGTTTTGGTAGGTGTGCCCTTTGACCGAAAGAACGGGAACCGGAACACCTGTCCAGCCTTCGATGAGTTTATGCACGTTGGCTGAAACATCCAGCCCTCCAGTCAGCACGATACCTGCTATGTCAGGATAGGAACTGGAGAGTCGAGAGGCGAGGCTGGACAGAATGATGTCCGATCGATCGCCGGGAGTAATGATCAAGCTGCCTGGTTTGATATATTGCAAAAAGTTGCCGATCTGCATGGCTGCGATCACGTAATTGTCGACGAGGGTTTGCATGCCACTGTGTCCATAAAGGATGTCGGCATCAAGCCAGCGTTTGACATCACCGATGCTTGGTTTGCCAAGGGCTTCATTTTCGGGGATGACATACAGTGGCATATGCTCACCGTTGCGATCGCATTCGATGGTATCACACAGCTCATGAGTCATACCTTCGGGAGCACGGTTAACCACGCAGGCAATGAAATCCACACCCTTTTCAGACAATGTGTCCAATGTGGACTGGGTGATGTTAACCACTTCATCCGGGGTTTTGTCTCTGCCAGACGTGATTACGAGCATGGGCGATCCGATGTTGGCAGCGATGTCGGCATTGAGGTCAAACTCGAAAGCCGGGTCTTTGCCCTTGAAGTCGGTGCCTTCGCAGAGGACGAAGTCGTATTCTTCCTCCAACGATTTATATTTGTTCAGAATATTCTCAAGTACAAGCGCGTGCTGACCTGAATTTATCAGCTCACGCGCTTGCTTGAGAGTATACGCGTAGGTGTCGCGATAAGGGATGGACATCTTGAAGTGGTCGATCATCAAGGCGATGTCGTGGTCTTTGTTTCCCTCACCCGGGTCATTAATGATGGGGCGGAAGATGGCGACGTTGTGCAGTTCTCTGAGGAGCATTTGCATGACGCCCAGAACTACAGCTGATTTGCCACTTCTTTCTTCCGTCGCGCTCACATACAGGCTTTTGGACATGGTTGGTTCCTTGTTACCTATCCGTTTGTTATTAAAGGCTTTCGGCGTAGAGTTCGATGACGTGCTTCACGTCCATCTTCGCGTTCTTCTGGGAGAGCATGTCAGTGATCTGGAGCATGCATGCGGGACAACTGGTCGCGGCGGTTTGTACGCCGGATGCCATGATGTTGTCTGCCTTGCGGCTGCCGATCTTTTTGGACACGTCATAATGAGCAATATTGAAGCTTCCGCCGCAACCGCAGCAGGTACCGGCTTCTGCCATTTCCTTGAAGTCGCATCCCGCAGCCTGAATCATTGTTCTGGGCTGCGCGGTAACGCCGAGGGAGTTTTTCAGGTGGCACGGGTCGTGGTAGGTAACGCCTCGGCCTCCTTTGATTTCCTTGGATTCTACCCCGAGAATATCCACCAGGAACTGGCTGATGTCCAGAGTCTTCTTTTCCAACTGTGCAAGGTCGTATTTCAGTGCAGAGTTGCCACTGTACATACGAGGCCATAATTCTTTGATGGTAGCGGTACAGGTCGCGCACCCAGTAACGAGGTAGTCGAATTCGCCTGACTGGAGTCGCTCCATGTTAATGCCGACCAGCGTATCAAAGGTGTCGGTGTCACCGCTGGACAGGGCCGGAATGCCGCAGCATGCCTGACCGGAAGGCATGAATACGCCTACGCCGTGGTGGTCGAGTACCTTGAGGATCGCTTCGCCTACATTGGGGAATATCTTGTCGATAACGCAGCCTACGTAGAAGGCTACCTTAATACCGGATTTTCCGGCAGGAGTATCCAATTCCGGTACGATTTTATGCAGGGGTTTGGAGGCCAAGGTGTTAAAATGGCGGTCTCGAATTACCGGTGCATTGAACCGTGCACAAGATGAACCGAGCATGTCGTCCACTTTTTTGGTGAACAGTCCCTGGAATGTTGCACCCATGCCGGTCAGTGTGTTGAACAGCTTGGGGTTCTTGAGCATACCTCGGAAAATAACCTTTTTCGTTGCGGACAGTCCGAAGTAGCCTGTCATGATGGCGCGTGCCTTCAGGAAAATATCCATGACGGATACGCCTGACGGACAGTTGGCCTGACAAGTACCGCAGAGCAGGCAACGGTTGAGCTTTTCGTTAACGCCTTCCGGGTCTTCCAGCATCTCGTTGGCAAGCCCTTCCAAGAGGGAGAGTTTGCCGCGGGTGACATCGGTTTCACGACCGCTTTCGGCGAAGACCGGGCAAACAGCCTGGCACATGCCGCATTTCATGCAGCCGACCAGCTGGTCGTCCAGCTCCTTGAACATTTGTGCGAGTTTATTAATATCAGCCATGATTGCCCCCTAGGACCTGGGACCGACGATTTTGTCGGGGTTGAGGATACCCTTGGGGTCAAGCACGGATTTCATGCGACGGGCATATTCTAAAGTACCACGAGAAGTTTCCTGCTCCAGATATTTGGACTTTGCCAGACCGATTCCGTGTTCGCCGGACAGTGTGCCACCCATGGCAAGCGCCTTGTCGAAGATCATGTCGATACCCTTTTCCACGCGTTCCCATTCGCTCTTATCGCGTTTGTCAGTCAGGATAGTGGGGTGAAGGTTACCGTCACCGGCGTGCCCGAAGGTTCCGATGGTCAAGTCGAGTTTCTTGGAAATGCCTTCCAAGGCTTCGATCATGGCCGGAATCTTGGAACGCGGTACGGTGGCATCTTCTAATACGCAAGTGGGCTTGAGCTTGGCCAGTGCGGGCAAAGCATCGCGGCGGGCTTGCCAGACAGCGTCGCGTTCGGCGGCGTCTTTGGCAACTTTAAGTTCGGTGGCGCCGTTGGCTTTACAAATCTTTTCAACCATGGCGGCTTCGTCTTCCACCTGTGCGGGGTGGCCGTCCACTTCAATGAGCAGCAGGGCCGCAGCATCGACCGGCAGACCTGCACCACGGAAGTTTTCAACCGCACGAATGGTGAAGTTGTCCATCATCTCAAGTGTGGCGGGCACGATCTTGTTGGCGATGATTGCGGCGACTGTTTCGGATGCGGCCTTCATTGAAGGGAAAATTGCCATCATAGATCGAGCTGCAGCAACAGGCGGAATGAGTTTGAGAATGATTTTGTCAAAAACACCCAGAGTCCCTTCGGAGGCGATCATCAGGCCAGCCAAGTTGTAACCTGTGACACATTTGACGGTGCGGGAACCTGATTTAATCATGTTGCCGTTGACGTCCCAGAAGTCTACGCCCATGACGTAGTCTTTGGTTACGCCATATTTGAGACCGCGAAGGCCACCTGCGTTTTCTGCAACGTTGCCACCAAGGGTTGATACGGCCTGACTGCCTGGATCCGGAGGATAGAAAAGGCCACGTTTGGCGACTTCTGCAGCAAACTTTGCTGTAACTACACCCGGTTCAACTACGGCGTACATGTCTTCTTCGTTGATTTCGAGAATGCGGTTCAGGCCGTTGGTCAAAACGACGACACCACCGGGGTGGGGGATGGTTCCGCCAGAAAGATTGGTTCCGGCTCCGCGAACGGTCAGGGGCAGGCCGTTATCGTTGCACAGTTTGGTGACAGCACCGAGAGCTTCACTGGTTTCCGGGCGGACGACCAGCGTGGGCATGACGGAGTCAAGAACGGCTGCATCGTAGGAATAGGCGTGACGGTCGGTCTCGCTGGTCATAACGTTGTCGGCACCGGCTATGGCTTCGAACTCTTTGACAATGGCATCTTTGGTCATGAGTGACTCCTAAAATATTTGTATGCTCGGATTGAATGCCGAGCTTATTGCGTATTGTAATTTGTTATCACAGTAACAGTAAGTCGTTGTGTGAAACAGGAGGCGGGAGTTTGTCCCGCCCCCCTTTTATAGCATAACTTAGAACAGACCCGGCAAGAATACGAAGCTCATCAAAGAGGCGACGATTCCGACGACAAGACCGTACAGCAGGAAAGGCCACACGGTCCGCTTGAGGATCTGACCTTCCATGCCGGACAGGCCGACCACCGCGCAAACTGCGACGATGTTGTGGATGCAGACCATGTTACCCATGCCACCACCGACAGCCTGAGCGGCCACGATGATCTGGCGGGGCAGATCAAGCTGGGTTGCAACGCCCCACTGGAATTCGGCGAACAGGAGGTCGGAGACTGTGTTGGAACCGGTAATGAAGGCTCCCAGACCGCCGACGTAAGAGGCGAACATCGGCCAGGCGTTGCCGGTGATGTTTGCGACTGCTTCAGCCATTGCCAAAGGCATGGAGGGGTAGTTGTTGGGGTTCAGAGCGGCATCGGTGATACCGGAACCGCGGAAGATGGACACCAGTGCGACCGCTGCGAACAGGGCGATGGTGGGGTTCTTCATGGTGACGATGGCCTGAGACCATGCGGCTTTAACCTTGGTGCCGGGCATTCCGTGAATCATGACGGTCAGCAGGGCGACCAAAACGAACGGAATGGAACCGGGCAGGTAGAGGTATTTGATGGAAGCGTTAACACTCTCATAGCCGAGAATGGCGCTGAATTTGATGGCCTGTGCGGCAAGGAAGCCCTTGAGACCCAGTTCGGGAATACGAGTGACAACGAGAATTGCGCCGATGAGGATGTAAGGCAACCATGCCTTGAACTGGCTCATGTGCGGCTTGAACTCGGTGGAGCCACCGGAAACGGAACCGGTCCATTCCGGGTCCCACTTTTCAGAAGGACCGAAGTCCCATGTCGTGTTGGGGACGCAGAAACCGGCTTTGGCACCAGCAATGATGATACCGAGACCAACGAGGCCACCGATCAGGGACGGGAACTCAGGGCCGACGTTCCATGCAAAGAACAGGTATGGCACGGTGAAGGCAACGGCTGCGAACATGCAGAATTTCCATGCAGCCAGACCGGGCTTCCAGCTCCGTTCGGGACCGAAATAACGGGTCACAAAACCGAGCATGAAGACAGGCAGGATGAAGATCATGCCGAGGTGCATGAGGGTGGCCCATTGGCCGACGAGTGCGATAAAGTCGCCCTGATTGGCGAAGTTGACGCCTGCGGCACCGGTGGACACGGCTTCGGCAACGCCGGGAGCCAGATATTTCAGTCCAAGGATGACAGGAGTACCGACTGCTCCGAAGGTAACCGGGAAAGAGTTGAAAACTAAACAGACAATTGCTGCTGCCAGAGGCGGGAAGCCCAAGGAGAGCAACAGCGGAGCGGCCAGAGCTGCGGGGGTACCGAAGCCGGCAGCACCTTCAAGGAAGGCTGCGAACATGTAACCAATGATAATGGCCTGGATACGGCGGTCAGGCGAGATGTTCTGCATCCCGTACTGAATGGTTTCCATGCCGCCCGACTGCTGAAGCGTCCGTAAGATCAGAATGGCACCGAAGACGATGATTAGGATGCCGATTGCCGTCACAAACCCTTGAAGAGTCAGTGCGGCAACGTATTTCATGGGGAGACCCCAAACAATGACAGCTCCACCGGCTGCTGTGAGCCAAGCCAGGGGCATGGCTTTGGTGGCAGGCCAACGCAGGCCGACCATGAGAACGAGTGCGACCAGGATAGGCAGCAGTGCGATTAATGCAAGCACTTCCAATGACATTATGAATTCCTCCTAAAACGTGAGAGGGGTCCCTCACCGTGTTGAAACAAATACGCGGGGCGGATTAGGCTAAGCCTCCGCAACAACTCCGCCCCGCGCAAACATCTATTGTTTATCTGCCGTCATCACAGGGTTCCCCAGAACCCGGGCTTTCAGCAGAAATACCGGCGTCACACACTGCTCCCTCTTCCTCTTCAGCCTTGCTGAAATCAGCGTCGGCCATGTGAGTCAGGATTGCGTAACGGTCAGTATAGTCTTTTTCGATCTGCGCACGGAATGCCTTGGACAGTTCCGGGTGGAAGCGTTCCAGCATGGCGTAGCGGTTTTCGCCGGACATGAATTCCTGCAAGGAACCGTCAGGAGCCTTGGACTCCAGTATGAACGGATTCTTGTTTTCGGAAACCAATTCGGGATTGTAGCGATAGAGCGGCCAGTAACCGGAGTCCACGGCCAGCTTTTGTTCAAGCTGGGTCTTGCCCATGCCTTTTTTGATGCCCTGATTGATGCAGGGGGCGTAACAAATGATCAGGGATGGTCCGTTGTAGGCCTCGGCCTCACGGAATGCCTTCATCATTTGTTGCTTGTCAGCACCCATGGCGACAGAGGCGACATAGACGTAGCCGTAAGTCATTGCCATGCGGCCGAGGTCCTTTTTGCCTGTGCCTTTACCGGCTGCGGCGAACTTGGCGATGGAGCCGAGCGGGGTTGCCTTGGAGGACTGCCCGCCGGTGTTGGAGTAAACCTCGGTGTCCATGACAAGGATGTTGACGTCCTTGCCGGAAGCGATGACGTGGTCAACTCCGCCGAAGCCGATGTCGTATGCCCAACCGTCACCACCAAAGATCCAGACGGATTTCTTGGTGAAAAGGTCGGCGTCTGCGGCGATGGATTTCAGGGTCTCGTCAGTAGATCCTTCCAGAGCGGCCTTAAGGGCGTCGCCTGCTTCAGCGGAAGCGGCTGCATCGTCTTTGGCTGCGAGCCAAGCTTCGATTGCAGTTTTGGTATCGCCGGAAGAGGTCTCAACAGCGGCTTCGCATTTTGCGACCAGAGTTTCGCGGCGGTTATTGACACCCATTTCGATACCGAAGCCGAATTCGGCTGCGTCTTCAAACAGAGAGTTACCCCATGCCGGGCCGTGGCCTTCAGCATTGGTGCAGTATGGTGTGGACGGTGCGGATGCACCCCAGATGGAGGAGCAACCCGTGGCGTTGGCGATGATCATGCGTTCGCCGAAGAGCTGGGTCAGCACCTTGACATACGGGGTTTCGCCGCAACCGGAACATGCGCCGGAGAATTCCATGAGAGACTGACGGAACTGGCTGCCCTTGACGGAGTCGCGCTTGAAGGCGTCCTTGAAGGACACGGTCTCGGCGAAGTCCCAGTTGGGAACCTGTTCGTCAAGCTGAGTGGCGATGGGCTTCATGACCAGTGCCTTTTCCTTGGCAGGGCAGATGTCGGCGCAGTTGCCACAACCCAGACAGTCCTGAGCAGCGACCTGCAAGCGGTACTGCATGCCTTTCACATCTTTGCCCTTGGCATCGATGGTGCCGAAGCCCGCCGGAGCGTTCTTCATTTCAGCATCATCGGCAATGACCGGGCGCAGAGCGGAGTGCGGGCAAACGAATGCACATTGGTTGCACTGGATGCAATTGTCTGCAATCCATTCAGGGACGTTGATGGCAACGCCGCGTTTTTCGTATTTGGCAGTGGACAGAGGCATTGTGCCGTCAACAGAGAAAGCGGAAACCGGCAGGTCGTCGCCTTTCTGAGCCAGAACCGGGCGCATGACGTTTTTCACGTAGTCGGGTTCGTTGACTTCGATTGCGGCGTCGTCAGCCAGATTGGCCCATGCGGCAGGAACAGGCACTTCGACGATGGCGTCGATGGCGTTGTCCACGGCTGCGTTGTTCATGTTGACGATCTTATCGCCTTTTTTGCCGTAGGCGGCCTTGATGCCATCCTTGAGCAATTTCACGGCTTCGGCGAAGTCGATGACGTCAGCGAGCTTGAAGAAGGCGGTCTGCATGATCATGTTGATGCGTCCGCCGAGGCCGACTTCACCAGCGATCTTGACTGCGTCGACCGTGTAGAATTTCAGATTTTTCTGAGCGATGGTGCGGCGCATTTCTGCGGGCAGCTCTTTTTCCATGTCTTCGGCGGTCCAAGCACAGTTGAGCACGAAGGTGCCGCCGTCTTTGATACCGTCCAACACATCATAGAGGTGGACATAGCTCGGGTTGTGACAGGCGATGTAGTCGGCTGCGGTCACCAGATAGGTGGACTGAATGGGGGCGTTACCGAAACGCAGATGGGAAATGGTGATGCCGCCGGACTTTTTGGAGTCATAGGCGAAGTATCCCTGTGCGTACATATCGGTATTGTCACCGATGATTTTGATTGCCTGCTTGTTGGCTCCGACGGTTCCGTCAGAACCGAGGCCCCAGAATTTGCACTGCACAGTGCCTTTCGGGGTGGTGTCCAGGGCCTCGGTCGTGACAAGGGAGGCAAGGGTGACGTCGTCTTCAATGCCCACGATAAAGTGGGCTTTGGGGGTGGACTCAGTCAGGTTGTCGAAAATAGCTTTGACCATGGCAGGAGTGAACTCCTTGGAACCGAGGCCGTAACGACCAGCAGTAACCACAGGACCTTCGCCTTTTTCCAGGAAGACAGTACAGATGTCCTGGTAAAGGGGGTCGCCCAGTGCGCCGGGTTCCTTGGTACGGTCCAGAACGGACACGACTTTGGCAGTCTCGGGCAGCACGGTCAGGAAGTGTTTGGCGGAGAAGGGACGGTACAAGCGGACTTTGATCAGGCCGACTTTTTCGCCATCGGCAACCAGATGGTTGACCACTTCTTCGATAGTTTCACAGGAAGAGCCCATGGCGATGACGACACGTTCTGCATCAGGAGCACCGACGTAATCAAAGGGCTTGTAGTCGCGACCGGTCAGGGCGGAGACCTTGTTCATGTACTCTTCTACGATCTCGGGGATGACATCATAGTAGTTGTTTGATGCCTCACGACCCTGGAAGTAGATGTCCGGGTTCTGGGCGGTGCCGCGAACGTCTGGGTGTTCCGGGTTCATGGAGCGGGCGCGGAACTCGGCAACCTTATCCATGTTCAGCAGCGGTTTCATGTCGTCGTAGTCAATGACTTCGATCTTCTGAATTTCATGGGAGGTGCGGAATCCGTCGAAGAAGGACAGGAAGGGCACGGACGATTCAATGGTGGCCAGATGGGATACCAATGAAAGGTCCATGACTTCCTGCACGCTCGCTGCAGCAAGCATGGCGAAACCCGTCTGGCGACAAGCCATAACATCTTGGTGGTCGCCAAAGATTGAGAGGGCATGCGCAGCGAGGGCGCGTGCAGAAACATGGAAAACACTGGGGAGAAGCTCTCCAGCGATTTTGTACATGTTGGGGATCATGAGCAGGAGACCCTGCGAGGCTGTGAATGTGGTGGTCAGCGCGCCACCGGCCAAAGAACCGTGGACAGCGCCTGCGGCACCGGCTTCAGACTGAAGCTGACGGACTTCCACGGTCTGTCCGAAAATATTCTTGCGACCTTGTGCGGCCCATTCGTCAGCGATTTCGCCCATGGTGGACGAAGGGGTGATGGGATAAATGGCGGCGGTCTCACTCATTGCGTAGGCCACCCAAGCGGCGGCGGTGTTGCCATCCATTGTTTTCATCTTGGACATAGAGTTTTTCTCCTCTTGATACAGACTTTTGGATTTTGTTCCGCTCATGGCGGACGTGGTGTCTTGATGTTTGTCTTTACTCAACATCCGTGCCAACTAAGTAAAATAGTGTTTTATCGCGTAAAAACAGGGGGTTACTGGTTTTCTGTTTTTTTTGAACGTGAAGGGCATAGTGATGTCAGTCTGAAAAATAGGACAAGAGAATTGAGAAAGAGGGGAGTCGTTTATTTGAAAATACAGGAATAGCAGGGGTTGGACATGATAATTTGTGTTGCATGAAAAAAAGGACAAGTCTGAATTTTCAGACTCGCCCTTCAATTAATGAATTTGTAGTGTGTGCTACGTGAAGAAAACTTTGTTATTTTACAGTGGCCCAAGCTGGATTTTGATCAAGTACTTTTTTATATGTGGGACAAGAGTCGATGTGCGCACCGTGTAAATAACCGCTACTCATCAAGAATTCATTGACAATTTCGCCACCAACGAATTTGAAATGTCTTTTGAACAATTTAACCCACTCTTCTTTACTGAGTGGGTGATGCGTGTCCAGCCAGCCTTTGAAGGAACCGTATTCCTTTTTTAAAATAAGAAGAGCATTTGCGTTGTGAATGGCAGCACCAATTTTCAAACGGTTGCGGATGATTCCGGCGTCGCTGAGCAGACGTGATCTGTCTTCCTCTCCATAATTGGCAATGGTTTCGATATCGTATTGATTATACGCTTTGCGAAAATTTTCCTGTTTATTGAGGATGGTACGCCAGCTGAGTCCTGCTTGATTGATTTCCAGAATCAGTCGTCCAAATAGTTCGTTATCATCTTCTATGGGAAAACCGTATTGGGTGTCGTGATAGATTTTGTCTACGTCCGTTTCATCGAGGGTCCAGCATGCTTCACAATATGAGTTGAATTTTGCCATTGAAAGTTCCTTTAAAGCGAAAGGCCGTACTTTTTGAGCAGGCTATAGAAATGAGATCGAGATAGTTTGGATGTAATAAGTATTTTTGCGAGATCTCCACCACATTGTCGAATGAGTTCGCCAAGATATATTTTTTCTGCCATGCCTTTGAAGTCTCTGAGGGTGGGCAGTTCCTGATCGAAAATGTCTTCAAATATGTCTTGTCCAATTTTTCGGACTGGCTCAGCGACCGTGGTGTCCGCTTTGTCGGATACGACTTCTGTGCCGGTCATGCGTTCGATTTGTGCTTTTGCCATCTTGATACGGAGTTCTCGTGGAAGATGCATGGCGTACAGCGTTTTTTCATCGCCAGATGCGACCACAGCCCGTTCCAATGTGTTGAATAATTCTCGAACGTTACCAGGCCAATTGTAGCTTGCTAAAGCCGGGTGAAAGTCGGACCCAAGCGTTTTTGGTTCCATCCCGTATTGTTTGCAGAGCTGTTGTACACGGAAGACACTGAGGGCGCGGATATCTTCAGGCCGATCCATGAGCGGCGGCAGATGAATATGCATTGTTTTGAGTCTGTAAAGTAGGTCAGAACGAAATTCCCCTTTGTCGACCATGTCATCGAGATTGCGATTTGTTGCTGCCACCAGCCTGAAATTACTGGTTTGTTCCCGAGTGTCACCCACTGGGCGGAAAGTCCGTTCTTGAAGGACTCTGAGAAAAGCTTTTTGCATGGAGAGTGGCATCTCGCCAACTTCATCAAGGAAAAGTGTTCCGTGGTCAGCGAGTTTAATCAATCCAATGCGGTCTTTTTGCGCACCAGTAAATGCGCCTTTACGGTGACCATATAAAGTTGATTCCAATAGAGATTCCGTAAGGCCTGCGCAGTCCACTACGACAAAGTTGCCGGATTTTCGTTTTGAATTTTCATGGATTGTCGCTGCGAACAGTTCCTTGCCTGTGCCGGTTTGTCCGGTAATAAGGGCATTGGAATCAGACCGGGCCGCTTGAGAGAGAAGGTTGAAGCTTGCTTTAATGCTTGGGCTTTCGCCAACAACACCGGTCAGATCCAGAGAACCAATACTGTTGGCCCCGCCTTTTTTCTCATGATATTTCAGAGCACGACCAAGGGTGAGCGATATTTCACGGATGCTGGAAGGTTTGAGTAGATAATCCCAAGCACCGCCTTTGATAGCCAGTTCAGCTCCATCAGGGTCGCCTTTGCCCGTTAAAATGATGACTTCGGGCGGATTGGGCAGGGCCATGATATCAGGCAATATGTTCAGCCCGTTGCCGTCGGGCAAACTGACATCAAGGAATATTACGTCAAATTCGCTTTTATTGGCCTGGCGCATGCCTTCATCCATGGTGTGCGCTGAAGCACATTCGTGAGTGAGTCTGGTTATCAGACTTTCCATGGTCTCACAGATTTCAAAGTCGTCGTCTATAATGAGAATCCGGGCCACTTGTTACTCTCCCTCAGTCTCGGTCAATACGCTGTTGATGGCTTGAGATAAATCTTTCTTGTCGTATGGTTTGATAACCACCCGTTGTATATTCGGCAAGTGGGCAGCTGCTGTTGCTGCATCTTCACGTCCAGAAACGAGAATGATGGGAAGACTCGGTTGAATATCAGCTAATTGAGCAGCCAACTGTGTGCCGCTGACATCGGGCATATCGTAATCCGTAATGACAAGATCAAAAGAGTTCGGACCATTTGAGACCATGGCAGCAGCAGCTTCGGCGTTATCCAGAGCAACAACCTTGCATCCCATGGTTTCCAATAGACGTGGAGTCGTATGCAATTGGTCATGGTCATCTTCAACAAAGAGAATATGGGCACCGACCGAAGAACTCATGTTGCTAGCAGGGCCTTTGTTTGCTTGATTTTCTTCGCATTTTGGCAAGTAAATAAAGAAAGTAGTACCGCCTCCGCGACGAGGGGTGACCTGAAGTCCGCCTTTATGGCTTCGAACAATGCCATGCACAACCGCCAGTCCGAGACCGGTTCCTTCAGTCTTGTCTTTGGTTGAAAAGAATGGATCAAATATTTTATCCAGTATGTCTGGCGGGATACCTGGTCCATTGTCTTCAATAACCAAACGAACATATTCTCCGGGAGTTAATCCGAGCATATCCGCATCATCCTCTGCCAATTCAGCTTGATCCAGACGAACATCAATTATACCGCCGGTTTCACGTAGGGCATGAAAAGAATTGGTACAAAGATTCATCGCAACCTGATGAATTTGGGTTGGGTCAGCATGTACGTGAGCCAAGGATGAGGCAATGGTCGATCGGACTTCGATATTTCTAGGCATGGAAGATTCCATAAGTCCAAGTACTTCTGTGATGACTGCACCTACGTCTGTAGACCTGAAGCCTTCAGTTGACGGGCGACTGAAGGCAAGAATTTGCTTTACGACGCGGCCACCTCGTCGAGCAGCCTTGAGTACTCGTTTTAAGTCTTTGCCAGTGACTGTATCCGGGTCGATATCACTGACAGCCAACTCTGTAGAGTTGATGATAGATGTTAATATATTATTGAAATCATGTGCAATTCCTCCGGCAAGCGTGCCTATGGCTTCCATCTTTTGGGATTGCAGGAGCTGCTTCTCCAGATTTCGTTCTTTCGTGATGTTTTCAGCCGTGCTCAGTACGCCGACAATCTGGCCGGAACGATCATTGATCGGGACTTTGTTGACTTCGATCCATGCGGGTTCGCCGTTGGCGTCGAGGAGTTTTCGTCTGATTTTTCGGAAAGCGTGTTGGTTGTGGATAACTGCCCGATCTGCACCCACCGCCCAGTCAATGTAATCAGGATCCCGCATGACATCTCGGGAGGTCTTGTTGTTTGCATTATGGCTGCTTTCCATTCCGAAAAACTCAGCGAATGCGCGGTTTGTCCCAAGATAACGGCCATTCACGTCTTTCCATGAAACCAGTTGGGGAACAGTGTCCATCAGGGTTTGTTGGAAGGCCAGTTGATCTTTGACTTTTCGTTCGACTTTACGACGTTCAATCATGCCCATGATCAGGAATATGAGAACAAGCAGAAGGAGGGCGAAACTGATCATGATTGTCCAAAAAAGTTCTTTTGGCAGTTCGTAAAATGCTTTGGGTGCATTAATAATTCGGCTGCCTTTGGGAAGTTGGTTTTCTTGGATTTTGAGTCGTTGCATCACGTTGTAATCAAAAAGATATTCACCCATCGGTGTTCGATTTATCTTAATGGAATCCGCCGGAATGCCGCTGAGTACTTTGAGAGCCACCTTTGCGGCTGTTTGGCCATGGAGATATCCAGAAATCATGCGGCCACCAACAGTGCCGTGACCAAGGAGGAATTCCCAGCAAGTGTAAATGGGAACGCTGGAATATTCATAAATGGATTCGACAACTTCCTGAGCTGTTGAAAAGCGACCATTAATGACCTGATAAGATGGAATGGCGAACAGGAATGTATCTTTTGGAAGTGTACTCACGCGGTCCAGAACGGTTCGCATGGACATATCTATCCAGTAATCAACGGTGAGTCTGTTTTTAAATTGTGGAACAACGGCTTCGATTTGATGCTTGATGGTTGTTCCAGCCGTGGATGAGTCGCCGACTACGACCATACGTTTTTTTTCAGGATGAAGTTTTAACGCAACTTCCAGAGTTTTTGCCATGTCGAATAACTCAACAACACCGGTGATGTTATCCTCTTTCAAGTCGTTGGCTTTCAAGTCATTAACGCCGCTGAAAATGATTGGAACTCCCGGGAACAATTCATTTCTATATTGGCTGGCAAAGGTGAAAGCGTCATTGTCGGAGACCATGACCGCGTCAAACTGTTTGTTCGCGAATTTTTCTTTATAGAGTCGTAGGAACAAAGCGGTTACGTCTTCATAATTATACCGCTTGGCATCCATATATTCAATTTGGAGGTCGATTTTGTATTGGCTTTTGTCCAGCACTGAGCGGACGCCTTCAAGGATTGAGTCCGACCACCTGTACCCATGGTGGTAGGAATTGAGGTATAGGACACTTTTCTTTGGTTTTTCTGCTGCGGCCAATGGTGGCAGCAACCAGACCATGGCAAAAACAAGTAAAGTCCATTTAAATTTATTCATATATCCTCGGTGGTGGCACCTTTCATGCAAAGTGTTTCTAAACTACTCGGAGCATATGCAAAGGATGGGCCTTTGGCTGACAATGTCAAGTTTTCTCCTTTTCATCAGAGTGGTTTGTATATGGTTGCAGGCATCACTCTTTTATTCTGTATTTGACGGGATAGGGTGACAAATAGTTCGAAAATGCTTATTGTGAATTAAGTATACAAATGTCCTTTTTTCGGCGTTTCGGCTATTATTTTGTAATTATTGATAAAAAATTAGGAAGAACAATGGTCAAACATATCGTCATGTGGACATTGAAAGAGGAAGCCGAAGGAGCATCTGCCCAGGAGAACGGGGCAAAAATGAAAGAGATGCTGGAATTGCTTAACGGACGTATTGAAGGGTTGCAGCACATTGAGGTGAGTTGTGAAATTGTTGCTGCTGAGCCGGAATGCCATATTGTTTTGTGTTCGGAACATGATGACGTGGATGCTTTGAATCATTATCAGGGACATCCTGAGCACCAGGCGTGTGTAGCTTTCGTGAAGAAGGTTGCAGCGGGCCGTAAGGCTTTGGACTATGTCGTCTAGAAAAAAGGATTGGGTTGAATCGGTTTCAGAGAGGATGATGCACGGCGGTGTGAATCCAAACGAACGCGGCAGGGAAGGAACTATGAGCCGCGCTAAGGAGGATGCCATGTCTATGCGTTTTGATCAGGACCGAAAACGGATTATTTGCCGTTGGGAAGAGCCGACCAAGATTGTCATGAACAAGAAGGAAGGCCTCATCAATCGTTCACGTATGATTACGGTCAAAGTGAATGATAATGGGAAACTGAACAGCAAGGACCGGCGGAGACATGCGGATCATCCGATGTTTCCTATTATCAGCCGGTTTAATCAGATGCTCAACAATATGGATTGCTATCCGCAATGCGAATGGGAAGCTGAACACACGTGCGCTGTTTGTGGAACGAATCATGGTGTTCATCCTCATTTCGATACTAAGCATCAGTCTCTTATATGGCTGTGCAAGGAACATTTGACTGAATCTCCCAAAGTGAATGATGCCTAGCGGACCTGTTTGATATTTGAGCGACATATTTGTCGAAACATATGGCCTTGGTTACACTGAGGACCACATGATTGGTTATGTCTTAACTCAGTCAATAAAGCGTACCATGCTGAGAATGGTGCGCTTTGTTTATTTTTAAGATGAGCCTCTGCAAAATAGAAAAGGGTCCGCACATAGTGCGGACCCTTTTCTATTTTTTGTGCGTTTGAACTACATGAAGTAGTAAGTGGCAACGAGACCCATTATTGACATTGTAATGGTGTAAGGCAGAGCCAATACAACCATGCGGCCGTATGAAAGCCTGATGACCGGGGCCAAAGCCGAGGTCAACAGGAATAAGAATGCGGCCTGACCGTTGGGAGTTGCCACGGACGGGATGTTCGTACCCGTGTTGATGGCGACAGCCAGTTTGTCGAAGTGATTCATCATGTCGGAGACCTGTCCCTGAATGGCTGCGGGCAGAGTCGAGATGGTCTGTGCACGGTCCAGATGACCGTCGGTCAACCTTTCCATAAGAGCGACACTGTCTTCCACGCCGGGGACGGTACCAAGCAGGTTAGTGAAGTGCATTTTGGTTTCCGAGATATACACGGTCGCCACGAACACGTTGTCCGAAATCATGGACAGAACACCGTTAGCTACATAATAGGCGGCAAGCTGAGCTTGTCCCTGCATGGACAGCACGACGTCCATGACCGGAGCAAATAGATGCTGATCATGGATGACGCCGACAATGGAGAAGAAGACCACGAGCAGGGCGGTGAAAGGCAAAGCCTCTTCAAATGCCGGCCCAAGTTGGTGTTCATCAGTGAAACCGTTGAAACAGGTCAGCAGAACGATAACGGACAAGCCGATGATACCGACCGCAGCCAAGTGCATGGCCAAGGCAACGATCAGCCAGATGCCGATCAGCGCCTGAACAATCAATTTGGCCTTGCCGCGCATGCCGCGTTTTTCTTCCATCTGGATGGCGGTTTCAAGCAGGTGTGAGCGGATGTTGCCCGGCATTTGTGCGCCGTAACCGAAGATGTGGAATTTTTCCACAACAATGCAGGTCAGCAAGCCAGTAACAAGTACGGGCATGGAGACCGGGGCAACCTTGAGGAAGAAGGGAATAAAGTGCCAGCCCATTTCAGAGCCGATGAGTAAGTTCTGCGGTTCACCAACGATAGTGCAGACACCACCGAGGGCGGTACCGACTGCGCCGTGCATCATCAGATTGCGTAGGAAGGCCCGAAAGTCCAAAAGTTCTTGGCGGGCTGCTTCTTTGACGGCCTCATCAGAACAGAGGTCATGGGAACAGCTCATTGTTTTGCCGGAAGCGTATCGGTGATAGACATTATAAAACCCGTAAGCCACGGCGATGATGACAGCAGTAACGGTCAAGGCATCAAGGAAGGCGGACAGGAATGCACCTGCAAAACAGAACAGCAGAGAGATGACGATTTTTGAGCGTACTTTGGTCAGGATACGGGTGAAGGTGAATTGCAGGAAGTCTTTCATGAAGTAGATGCCTGCGACCATGAAGATCAACAGCAAGATTACCTCAAAGTTGTTGAGTGCTTCATGATAAACCGTTGCCGGTTCAGTTAGCCCGAGAAAAACCGCCTGAATGGCCAGCAGACCACCCGGAGGCAACGGATAGCATTTTAGTGCCATTGCCAGGGTGAAGATGAATTCGGCGATTAACACCCAGCCCGCTATAAACGGACCGACGGTGTAGACAAGAATCGGGTTGATGACAAGAAAGGCCAGGATGGCTAACTTGTACCAGCTCGGCGCATTGCCGAGAAAGTTTCTGCCAAAGGCCTTGGTCAGGGATTGGGACATTGTTACTTTCTCCTCAAATCGAAGTGAATACCGTGGCGATTTCCAGACAGTCTAGTCGCCGATTGTCATGGTAGGATACATACCTGCTTCCGGCCCGGACTGGAAGGGCTGGAGGATGTTGAAGCATGCGTCCTGAGTCTTCTGTGCATGGCCGCGGGTTTTATCCGAGCCGTCGAAATATGCACCGTTTTCTTCACGGATGTGATCAATGCGATGCTTGAATGCTTCTACAAAAGCCATGCCATCACCCTTGAATGTGGCATTACCGAGGGTTATTTCGGTTGTTTTTGCCAGATCATCAAGATTAACGCATTGAGTTGCGAGATCGGCTTGCTTGGTAACGTATCCCCATATTGCCGAGTTTTCAGGTATTTCGATAGGTTCTTCGGCATCAATTATAGTATGGGGCATGACAATGGAATCCTTGCCAATTACGATAGGACAAGATTTTGTGCCGTGGACGAAGGAATTGAATCCAACAAATACATTTTTGCCGTTGCGGGTGTGGATGACCTTACCGCCGTGGGCTGTGACGTTGTTGCCTTCGAATATGGAGTCTCTGATGTAGCAATTCTCCTGTGCGTTGGCACCCTCGCCGATGATGGAGTTTTCGATGTGAGCTCGTTGAACGATGAGAGCGTTTTCACCGATTTCGCAGTGTCCCTTGATGACCGCATAGGGACTGACATAGGCAGATTCGGGAATGACAACGTCTGTTTCAGGTGCGGCAGTGGAATAGATTGGGACGAAGTCTTCTTTGAAGTCATCCACGTACTCGATAAACTGTCCTGAGAGTTTGCCGTTTTTATCAAGTTTGACGTATTTTTCTACTACGCCCTCAGGATAGACATAATTGAATTCAAACAAGTCACCGGCTTTGACCCATACGCGGCCAGGTTCGATGGTTACACGGGAGAGATCACCTGCCTGAACATAGGCAAAGTCACCGACAACGCAATTGTGCATGACTGAAAGGTCAACGGTGGAGAAGGGGCCGAGGTAGACACCTTCAGTCGTAGTCCCGTGGATATTCGAGTAGTGCATGGCGACTGTGTTCAAGATGCGAAAGACTTCTGGGATTTCCGGGTTTTTTGATTGGTTATGAACCAGTGTTTTGACCAGGAAGGAGTTGATGATGCGGATGACCTCATCATAGAAGAGTTTGGTTTTGACGCCGTTGAATTCAACAACATCACCTTTTTGTTTGAGTTCATCTCCGCGAATGTCTGATTTGTACAGGACGGAGCGATCAACTTGGGTTTTGCCGAGAAAATAAGAACCGGAGAGATTGGAGTTGGTGAATTTGAAGCTAATAGGATGGTCTTCGGTCAGAGCATAAAACGCATAATAGAGGAGATGACTCTCTCTGGGGATAGCATTATTGAGCAGGGGGCGAACGTCAATGCCCATGGGCTTTAAGTTGACGTTGACCCGGGCCGCGATGTGATCAAAGAGGGCTTCGAGTTTTTCCATGATTCTCACGTGGGTTTTATGTTTTATGAAAAGACGGCTGCCATGCATCGAACATGGCAGCCGTTATTATATTGTCTTATACAAACTGTCGACTGTTAACCGCCTGCGGGCAGAGTGATGGGCATACCCATAATCGGCCAGATGACGAGGATTGCGATACCGACAACGACCATCAGCAGGATGGAAGCGGGAACGCCCCAGCCGAAGAATTCACCAGTGGTGAACTGTCCGGAGTCGTAGGCGATGGCGTTGGGAGCCGCGCCGACGAGGAGCAGGAAGGGCATACCAGCAACAACCAGAGAGGCGTACAGGATGACTTCGGGAGCCACGCCGAGGTAAGGCGCGATAACGAGGGCAACCGGTAACGATATGGCGATGGCCGCGACGTTCATGATGAAGTTGGTCATCATCATGACGAAGAAGGCGATGGACATGACGAAGATGAACCAGTTCGCATCCTGGAACATGACTAACCAGTTAACAGCCATCCACTTGGCCGCTCCGGTTTCCCAGAGACAGAAACCAATGGACATGGCACCGGCGAACAGCAGGATGATGTTCCAGGGGATGTCTTCGAGGTCTTTCAGATCAAGAATCTTGAAGACAAAGAAGAGTACCGAAGAACAGAGGATGATTGCGGTCTTGTCAACAGCCTGGAGGGCTGGGACAAAAGAGCGCAGGGACATAATACAGATAACACCACCGACGATAACGGCAGCAAGAATCTCATCACGGGTCAGACTGCCCATTTTTGCGTTGAGTTCACGCGCTTTTTCTCTCAGGCCGGGAATACGGTCTTTTTCAGGCTTGCATACGATCATGAAGAAGCCCCACAGCAGGAAGGTCATGGCCCAACCGATGGGTGCCATGTAGTAACTCAGCTCGAAGAAGCCGATGTCTACGTTGACGATTTCCTTGTAGAAGCCGAGAGCGACTGCTCCACGAGCTGCGCCAAGCAGGGTGACAATGGAGCCAGCACCGGCGACGTAGGCCATGCCGATAAACAGCCCTTTACCGAATTTGGTGGGTTTGTCGCCTTCACCGTACAATGCATAGATGGCGAGCAGCAGCGGATATATAGTGGCTGCCACAGCGGTGTGCGCCATAATGTGGGTCAGGGCGGCCGTCACCACAAAGACGCCGAGATAGATCATTGAGGTGCGTTCGCCAACGACATCAAGCATTTTGTATGCAAGTCGTTTTGTCAGGCCGGTTTTGGTGAAAACCAAACCGATCATGATGGAGGCGAAAATGAATAGAACGGACGGATCCATGAAATCCTTGAACGCCACTTTGGCTGGGCGAATCAGGAACATGACCTGAAGAATACCGATCATCAACGAAGTGACGCCGATGGGGACGACTTCAAATACCCACCATGTACCAGCTAGCAGAAAGACGGCAATCGCGCCTTTTGCTTCTGTGGGCAGGGGAAAGTGTTGACCCATGGGGTCAATGGCGTCCGGCCAGGCTGGGGCAAAATAGACAACGGCGAAGAGTACGACGCCGAGGAGCATGAACACCAGGCGTTTCCAGTCGAATGCGGGTTTGGCAGCTTGAGCTGTTTCCATGATTATCTCCTTGTTCACCAAGGCCTAGCCGGCACAGGCGCTCATGCGATTAATGATTTCATCAAAGACATCGGCCATGCGGAGGATACCTTCCACTTTGCCGTTACTACGGACGATCAGGGGTTGGGGAGCTCCAATGATATACAGATGTACACCATGCTCCAAATCGCCGTTTTTATCTATGTAATGGGTGTCTTCGGGGACATGCATGACGTCCTTGGCCTTGAGATCGATGCTCTTGCTACAGAGGTCGGTCAAGGTGTTGGTCCAGAGATTGAATTCCTTGAACTGCTCGGCCACAAATCGGTTGGACAAAATGTCGCTGCCCAGATCGGTTTTGTTGAGCTTCTTGTAGTTTGGTTCCAGCGCAACGATGATGTCCGTCATGGTCACCACGCCTGCAAAGGCATCGTTTTCATCCACAATGAGGATGTCGCGATGTTTACTGTCGTGCAAGGCACTCACGACATCGCTCAGAGAGGCTTCCAGACCAAGGGTCTGGTAATCCTCTACCGGAGTCATCAGGTCTTTGATTTTCATGTAATCCTTCCTCCCGAGAAGTATTGTTTGCACATTGATGCACACTTGCCTCCCTTGTCATGGAATGTTTCAAGTGAGCTTTTTTGTGTCCGATGAACCTTTTTACGAGTCAGTCCTGAAATTGCCCCCAATTTCACATTACGTAACATTACGCGGGCCGAGCATTTAAAAGGGTTCGCATTCCTATAAATAGTAAATCATTGTTTGCGTCAAGACTCTTATGTGAATAAAAGTTCAAGAACACAATGAAACATTTTAGAACATTGTGGCTTGTGACTATTGTTTCATAATGAAACAATTTGGGACAAAAACTGTCTAGTAGTAGTTTTGTCCCTGAGAGAGGTTCCCCATGAGATATGCTTCGAGAACCGCATCGACCGGGCCGCAGACGTTATCTATGATTCTGATTCGCTTGCGTCGCAAGAAATCGAATATCTCTTTTTCAATGCCTGCACAGATGATGGTCTTGATGTTTTCCGACATGACCATTCGATACATGGCTTCACTGGAGGGAGTGTCGAGAATGACAACTTTCTCATCGATTTTACCCATGGCGCTTGTCTCTCGGGTAACGGAAACAATGAGTACTTCGAGGGCAATGTCGAACCTGGGAGCCAGTTCGTTGCCGGTGAGGGGGATAAGAATTTTTTCCATGGTATTTACTCTATGCCGAAATGTTTCATTTTACGCCACAAAGTGCTGCGGCCCCATCCGAGGAGTTCCGCTGCCTGTTGCTTGCGTCCGCCGGTTTTGATCAGAGCTTCCAGTATCATCTTGCGTTGAACGTCTTCCCATCGTTCAGGGCGTGCTGTTCTGACTTCGCCCGGGTTGTGAGGGTGTTGGCTCGGGGGTGTCACAAGATTTTCCGGGAGTCCGTGCCCGTGCAGGATATAGCCCGGCAAATGTCTCATGCGGATGACTGGGGTGTCACAAAAGTTGACGGCATACTCAATGAGGTTTCGTAATTCCCTAATGTTGCCGGGGAATGTGTATGACTTAAGGAGGTTGTCTACGTTTTTGGAGAACCGTTCCACTTTTTTCTTGTAGCGAAGTTGGAACATTTTCAGAAAGTGGTCTTGAAGCAAAAGCAAATCTTCACCACGCTCTCGTAAGGGAGGCAGGTGGAGGCGGATGACATTGAGGCGGTAAAGAAGGTCTTGCCGAAATGTTTTGTTGCGTACGGCTTCTTCCAGATCTGTGTTGCTGGCTGCCATGATACGAACATCTGTACGTACTCCTTTGGTGGACCCCATGGGGCGCACCACGTGATTGTCCATGTAGGCAAGGAGTTTTGTTTGCAGTCGCATGGGAAGATCGCCGATTTCGGTGATGAATAACGTGCCACCATGAGCCATTCGTAGCCGTCCCTGCTTGGTTTGATCCGCCCCGGGAAACGCGTTCTTGTTGTGCCCGAAGAGTTCAGATTCAAGGAGTGGGTCAGGGAGTGCTCCGCAATTGACTTTGACGAATGGCCCGTCACGATCGGATTCGTTATGAATTTCTTCAGCGAGCATGTCCTTACCAGTGCCTGTTTCCCCTGTAAGAAGCACCGGGGAATCAGTTTGGGCAATGGATGGCGTCATGGAAAAGATTTTTCGGACCTGGGGGCTTCGGCCAACCAGTTCACCAAGTCCCAGAACATGGCCGGCCACCTCGTCAAGAGGTCCGCCACCGCTTGGCGTGATGGTTTCAATGACACCTTGTATGGTATTGTCATCGCCTATGAGGGGGGCAAGAGTCAGGTTGACGAAGACCTTTTCTCTGCTGCGATTGAGAATGTTGGCTTCGACGGTCTGGGGAGTTCGGTCTTCCCATTCGGTCATGACCGGACAGTTCTTCATGCAGAAGTCACACCGCAAGGCATGAAGACATTTCATGCCGAGGACCTGTTTCCCTTCAACCCCCGTGATGTCTTCGTAGGTGTTGTTGACAGCAAGCAGGGTCCCTTCTGTGTCCATGATGGCAACACCAAGCGGAAGGACATCAAGGAGTGCGGCGAGTCCTTTTTTGTCTGTCAGGCTGTGTATCAACGCGGTTGGATCAGCTATGGGCATGGTGATTGTTCCGGTATGATTGGTTCAATTCGATTCATAATGAATCCTAGTGAAACATTGCAAGGAACACAAGGCAGAAGGGAATATCAACTTGTAATATTACAGAGAACCATGGCGTAGCCTAAAAAAAGGCGGAAGCTCGTAGCAGAGCTTCCGCCTTATCATTGCTGAGTGGTATTACTCGTTCATTTCCTTGATGAGATGGCGGAGTTCGTTGGAGAGTCGAGCCAGCTCATTGATTGCCTCGGCAGATTGATTCATGCCGTCAGCGGTTTCTGAAGCGATCAAGTTGATATCGTCGACGGCCTGGTTGATCTCTTCGGATGCTGCGGATTGTTCTTCGGCTGCTGTAGCAATGGATTGGACTTGGCCGGAAGTTTCATCGGCAAAGGAAACAATACGATCTAAAGATTCTCCAGATTGATTGGCAAGTTCCGTGGCCTGTTCTACTGCGAGGGCTGCGGTGTCCACACTTTTGATATTGGATGCCGCGCCGTCCTGAATGGCCTGAATGGCATCGCCTACTTCCTTGGTGGCGGCCATAGTCTTTTCTGCTAATTTGCGAACTTCATCAGCAACGACAGCGAATCCGCGTCCTGCTTCGCCTGCCCGAGCGGCCTCGATTGCTGCGTTTAGGGCAAGAAGATTGGTTTGATCCGCGATGTCTTCAATAACATTCATGATTTGGCCGATATCGGTAGTTTGTTCACCAAGTTTGCCCATGGAATTTTTGAGCGTGGCTGTAAGATCATGCACCTCGCGAATGGCTGTCGTGGCTTCACGGACAACAACGGCTCCTTCTTGAGCCTGTGTTTTGGCATTGGCGGCTGAGTCTGCTGAACTGGCCGAATTGCGAGCGACTTCAAGTACTGTCGCGTTCATTTCTTCCATGGCCGTTGCTGTTTGGGTTGTGCGGTCTCGTTGAACGTCTGCGCCCTGACTGACCTGATCTGCCTGAGTTGAGAGTTCGTCTGCGGCCGAAGTGACTTGCTCCACAATGATTGAGGCATCTTGGGCAATACGTTGCATCTTGGTCAGCAGGTTTGTCGCTGTACTCTCGTGTTCTTTGGCTTCTTCCATGGCAGATTCAGCCTTCCCTTTGGCCGTTTCGGCTTCTTCCTTTTTTTCTGCGGCTTCAAACATTTGGGCTTTGAGTTTGTCGACCATGGTTTCAATGCTGTTTTTCACAGAGCGAAGTTCTGCTGAAAAAACACCTTCGGGGGTGGCGTCCAGTTCTCCAGAAGCGACGCTTTGCGCAAAGATACGGATGCGGAAAAGCGGGTTGACGATGATCTTTTTGACCAGAAGCCAAACAAGGAAACCAATGAGCAGCAAGATGAACAGTGTCTCACCTGCCGTATACAGCTCTGCCTTGAGAATGTTTGCTTTTGCTCCTTCCAGTGAGGATATGATTTGAAATGCGCCGTGGATTTCACCTACTTTCCAGCCTTCCTTGATACCGCCCGTGGGGTCAACATCGCCTCTGGCATCTCCATGGCAGTATAGGCATTCCTTGGTCAGTCGAATGGCGCGGAAATAGCGGATTTGATTGTCTTCGATCAGAATTTTTTCAGTGAGATTCTTTGCTTTGAGTTCGGCCAGAACTTTGCTCTCTAGCGGGGTAGGGGCATTTTCTGGGTTTCGAGGACTGACTTTGGGAACCCTGAATTGAAAATCGAGCTCATTTGATTGGCGTTTTGCCATTTTGATGGCGGTAATGACAGGAATCGCTTCAATTATTTTTGCTTTGGAATGTTTCAGTTGATCAAAGGGCATGATAACACCCATTTCCAACTTTTTGGACATCTCCTGTCGGGCTGCTTCAGCCATGAGTACCACAGCGCGACTTTGGTCGATAATGTCTTTTTCGCCACTGTTTTGAATCTGGATTACCTGTTGCGCTGCAAGAATGGCGGCGACAAGGAGGGGGCCGACCAGAGCAAGGGACATCACTTTCCATTTTAAACTGAGATCTTTAAACATCCTATCCCCATAGTATGGTTCTGTGAAATAAACATAATCAGTATCGGCTGATTATCTCTATTGTTAATAGTAGATGATAACTCTTTTTACCAGAAAATTATGCGGCAGAAAGACTATTAAGATGTTGAGACATATGTTTTTGAAGAGATATCGGTGTCAGTGGAGTCGCTGAATACTTGGGGCGCACAAAACAAGGGCTGCGACGTCTGTCACAGCTATTGTTTTGTGTAGGTTTCAAAGAGAAGGAGTGGTCGTCTTTTTTGCTTCGAACAAAAGAGTCGCTGCCGATAGCGCTTTTTTATTCAGTATTTTCTAAAATAGGAATTGCGCTTCACACATCAAGCTGTGGCTGGCTGCGTGTTCCTCTACATCTCCTTGATAACGCAGGGCGAGACTCATGTCCGTATCATAGATGGCGCGGACGCCTGCTCCGAAACGGTAGGCGTCTCTCGCGGTTTCGGCTGTGGTTTGTGAGAAGACGGTGCCGGGCATACCCGTCATGGACACGGTCAGAGCGCGGTCCTGAGTGAACCATTCATGCATCCACATGGCCGAGAGTTCCGGGATGATCTGACCGAAATCGGTGTGCCATGTGCGGTCTAATTTTACGCCAAGTCCACTTTCGAGAAAGTTGCTGTCCACATCCGGTACACTTAAATTAGCGGCTCCGGCACCGGATTCCGTATATCCGTCTTGATGAAAACGTGTGTATTCCAACGAGGCCGTAGGAGTCAGCCCGTAACCGTTGATATCAAACCGGTACCCTCCGGCACTCTTGGCAGACACCGTGTACCCGGAAGAATCGGAGGTCGCCGTTCTGTCAAAAGCCGCGAGACGCCTGTCCATGTCATATTGGTTATACGCTCCGGCAAGCACTGCATCCACATACCATTGATTCTTGAACCAAGTCCCGTAAACTCCAAGCGAATAACTATCGAGAGTGGAGTCACTTTCGCCTGAGTCCTTGTAATCCGTGTCCGTTTTGGCATAACCGCCACTGACACCGGCAAGAAAGCCATCGCGGAGGACGCGATCATACCCGCCGGAAAAAATGACGCTGTTGTAATTATATCCGTCGTAGCCACCATGGCTTTCCATATCGCCAGTCCGGCCAAGCACGCGCAAATGGATTCCATTGGGTTGATAATCTGGCTTGCGCGACATGAGCCCGGCCAGATCGCCGTTGGCTGCGACCATGGGCCATGATTCCGGGTCCTCGGGATCAGCAGATTCATCATTTTGTGTCAGCATGATTTGATAGGCGCGCATCTGAGCCATACGCGTCTGAGTGGCAAGGGAAAGCTGGTGCGCTGTCCCAAGGCTGATGGTCGTCATGCCGGAAGAGAAAACCCCGCCGAGTTCAGTCAAGTTATCATTGAAGGCTTGCTGCGAAGTGGAACAATCGAGCTTGCCGAGAATCGTCGCCATATCGCCGGTAGCCGTGGCTGTGAGCGGATCAAGTACAGCGGCCATGGCAACGGCGTTTTCATTGCCCATGTCAACAACATCCATATAGCTCTTTTTGGTCAAGTTGACGTTGTTGCCGGCGATACTCACGTTCAGCAACAGGGAATTAGTACTATATGAGCCTGTCCCGGAAAGGTTTGCGCTGGTTAATGCTGTGAAGGATTGTCCGCTTTGTGCCAGCCCTTCGAGGGCAAAAGCGACATCGCCGTTGTTGATGAAATTGTTCGCCACCTGCACTGTGGGCGTATTTGTCTGGGCAATATTCACCTTCAGCGTTCCACCCTGCACCGCAAGATCGTTGGTGTTGATTTCGCCATTGGTGCTCCACGTACCCGCGCCGGTCTTGGTCATGGTCGTGATATTACTTACGTCGCCGTTCAGGGAACCGGCACCGTCCAGAGTTAGCAGATTAGTGCCGCCGCCCAGATCGATCTTGCCGACCACGCTCGCGCCATTACCGAGGACGATGGTGTCGTTGACTGCGCCACCGGGAATCCAGTTTTGCGTTCTCCAATCATATCCTCCTGCCCGAATAACATACGCCTCACCGCCCCCGGAGGTGTCTGCTGCCTGAAGCGAGCCGGTGACATTGAGATTCATTCCCTGAGGAGCGGAAATCGCCACAGCCCGCCCTTGAGCAGTGGCGGAAACAGTGCCCGAAATGTCCAGAGGGCCGCCGTTTCCGTCAATCTTTCCATACAGGCTTAATAAGCCATATGCGTTTGCGCCTCCGGCCGAAGCTGTGACCGTCCCCGAAAGTCCATTGGCGAGGGCTATGTCCTGTCTCGTAAAGATTCCGTAAGCCAGATCGTCACGGGCAACCGCAGTCACGGAACCGGTCAACCCGTTATTGAAAGTCATTGTATCGATTGCTTTCAGCCCATACGCCCTAGTTTGTGCCGTGGTTTCAACCGAACCGGAAAGCACACCATTGAGCGTCATGGTATCTATTGATTCAATGCCGTAAGCATCATTGCCGGTTGCCGTTGCGACCAGCGAGCCGGACATGCTCCCATTCAGTGTAAATCCTTCTGATGAAAAAGCATACGCCGATCTGCTGGCCGAAGCAAAGATGGAACCGGATATGTCACCGTTTATCTCAGTACTCTGGCCTGAAGAAAAGCCATGGGCATGATTTCCCGCCGCAACAGCAGAGACAGAACCGGACACGTCACCGTCAATGAGCAGGTCTTGCCCGCAGGCCACTCCAAAAGCCATGTCCGCTTTCGCATCCGCCGAAATGACGCCGGACACATTACCAAGCGTCATATTTTTCATGGAGTACAAACTGTAGGCTTCACTGCCCCCGGCAGAAGCGACAATCGCCCCCGACAACGGGCCGTTGATGTTTAGATTTCCATCAAATGCAATTATTCCCCTGCTTATCGAGCCTTTTGTGCTCGTGGAAATGGAGCCGGAAATGGAACCAATGTCTATGTCGTGAGCTGAATATATCCCATAACCATGACTATCAGAGACGGCTATAATTGATCCAGAAATGTCGTCACTAATGGTTACGTAGTCCCCCTCCATTCCCCCTCCGGAGTTCCCAATTGACGTAATTGAACCGGACAGACTTTTTAACGAAAGAAGTCCCCCAGTGAATATCCCATTAGTCCTTTTTGATGATTGCGCCAGAATGGAACCTGAAATGTCCTTCTCAAAAGTGAGATCACTCATGGTAATCACGCCGAGTGCATGGCTGTCGAGCGAGGTTGACGAGACCGTGGATGACATCTCATCGGCAAAGGTCAGTGCGCCTTCCCCATGTATGGCCGTTAGCTGCCCCGTTCCCTTCTGGGTTATGGTCGATGGAAGGGTGCCGCCTATTGTCTTGCCTCGTGCGACAAGCAACGGAGGGTTATTAATATTTCCATTGGGCATGGAGAGCTTCACCTCCTGCGCGTTGACGAACTCGATTGAATTGAGCGTCGGCAGCACTGACGCCAGTGTAATGGTGCCGGACAAACTTGGTGAAACAACGATCCTGTCACCGTCGCCAGCACTGGCGAGCGCCTGCCGAAGCGACCCAGCCCCGGAATCATTCAGGTTGGTCACTTCAAAATCAGCGGCAAGCCCGTTCGAAGCCGGAGCCAGGGCAACGAGGCATAAAACCATGAGCAGGAACAGGTGGGAGAAAAATCGTGTCAGACAAGAAGGGAGAAAGTGCATTGGAACAAACTCACATGATGTTTTCAGTATGGTGATATAATAATTACACTTACTATCCCATGTTGTACGCACGTCACCAAGTCAAAGGGTTTTCACGTGAATTCACGTGAAAATAGACTTAAATATTTGTTTTTGAATGGTTTTTGTATGGATTTTTGTGAAGATTTTAATCAATCGGAAATATCTTGTCGATTTCGTAGCAAGGGTGATGGGACATCCCTTGCGGCAGTGAAATATGTTTTTATGATTTGTTTTTTTGGGACTCAGAAAGATTAAATTACGTTGAGAAATACAAAACGAGTAGAGATGTTAGAAAAGAAAAGAAAAAGGGCTGCGACGTATGTCACAGCCCTTGTTCTTTACTGGTGCCGAAGAGAAGATTCGGCACCCTTTATTTTGCGTCACATTGTCAAGTGTTTTAAAATAAAGGAAAAAACTGTATTTCAGTTGTTTCCCTTTTCTTTCTTTGACCTACCTGGTTGGCACCCTTTTCGTCAAGTTTTAGGCCATTGACATTTCTTAAAATAGAGGCAGTAGAATTACTCCAAATTAAACCGGCATCCCTCGTTGGGGAGCCAAAGGAGTACTCTTATGAGTGAAGTTAAAGATCTTGAAATTATTGAGTCCGAAAAAAGTGACAGCAAGCAAGCGAATGTCGTGGACCTAGCTCAGACCATAGTAGGAAACGTGGCTGAGCAGTTGGCAACGATACCCAGCAATGCTGGAGAGTTGGTCGAGGCAATTGAAGTTACGGTTGAGCCTGTCGAGATCTACAAAGTTACCGTTCGCCTGCCTCTGAGGTAGAGGAGATGTCGAAGGACTTATGGGGAGCAGTTCAACAAGCTCCTCCCGGCACTAAATTTGTTGAAAAAACTATAGGTTTTGTTGTTCCAAGAAATCTAATCGACGAAACGCATCAGGAGGATGAAAGAGGCGATAGCCAAGTAGTAGAAGTCGTCCCTTGCCATAGCTACACTCCCTCGTATGTCCACCAAGGGATAGCTAGTTCAGAAATAGCGTGTGACCAAGGAGAAGAAACAAGACTACATACGCAAAAACATGAGGTCACAAAAAATAGGCGTTTGAAGCTGGGGCTTATCAAGTTGCCAAGCAGGCAGCCGGTTTGCTGTCTTGAAACAGGAGAGGTGTTTGAGAGGAATATGGATAAGGAAGATGTGTTGAGGCTTTTCAGGTCTTTTTCTGAAGATTTAAAAGTGGTTATCCGTTCAATTATTGAACTTGATGCTCATGAGTTTTGGAGAAGTGACTTAACACGGGCTTTAAAAAATAAAATGAAGGCTCAGGAGATTAAGGGCCATCTTGAGCAACTGGTTCGCAAGGATCTTTTGAAAAAGACACATGGTCCGTCAAGTGTTGGCGAGAAGGGAGGGAGACCTAAAACAGAGCAGTACCAGATCCAGTTTGACAAAGACACCATTCAGCTCACTGACCTGGATGTAGAGCTATAGGAGGGCGTTGGTTCATGTCTGCAAAGAGGGAATTAACGCACTTCGGTGTCAAGGTTATCAAAAAAAGCAACGGCCAGAGTATCGTTGCAAAGGGGGCTTACAACAATAGAGCAAATCTTCGTAGTCTTAACACTGGCAACAAGCATTACCACAAAAGCAAAGGAGGTCTTGTTCATTCGGTAATGCTTACTCCGTCAGAGGCTCCTGAATGGCTGCTTGCCATTTGTGGAACTCCTGAAATCTTCTTTTCGCATGTTGAAAAATGTGAAGTCCGTAAAGACGCGCAATACATGCGGGAGGTGACCATTGGTTTGCCACATGAATTGAGCGACCAGCAAAACGTACAACTGGCTAGAGCATTTGTTCAGGAAACTTTTGTGCGCCAAGGCATGGTCGCAAATCTTGTCGTCCACAAACCAACTGGCAAAGGAGACCAGAGGAATATCCACGCCCATGTGCTGCTGACCATGCGGGAAATATTACCGAACGGTTTCGGCAAGAAAGTCAGGCAGTGGAACCGATTGGTCTCTCAATGGAGAGATACTTGGGAAAACGTAGCCAATGGCTATTTAGCGAGGCGAGGTCTTCAGCCTCGCGTAAAGATGAAAAGCTTTAAAAAGCGAAAAATTAAGAGGGTGCCAAGTAGATACGAAGGCCCCAAATATACGCCTAAAAAGAAAAGAGAGCGACATCCCGGCACTATTGATATTATCTCTACGCTAGAGAAATTGCCATCGAGGTCCGAGGTCAACACTGATGGGCAATCTTTCGGAGGGCGTGGTAGGTAGTTAGTCTAAAAAGGAAAATTGTATGGATAGTCAAGAAATAAACACAAACGATCTTGATCGACGGCTTGCAAACACTGACTTTGCAGCGTTTGATGACCAGGACAATGATGGAAATCACATATTTATAGGAGCTAGCCAGCCAGATAACAGGCTCCCTTCTCTTCACATGATAGCCGAGAATAATGCTCACCCTGTTGTGGTTGGCAGCACTGGTTCACATAAGACAACAGCGATTGTCATTCCGAATATTTTGTGGAAGCAGCGAACTTTTGTTGCTGTTGATCCAAAGGGGGAAATAGCGAAAGTCGTAGGGCCGTATTTGCGTAGTTGCGGGTTTGAAATTGTAAATTTTGACCCATACCAAGTTGGAAGTCTCTCGCCAGACGCCTTTGATCCTGTCGCGTTCCTAGATCCTAGCGATCCTGAATTTGCCGATAAGATCAACCAAATTGTAGAAGCTCTGTTACTGCATTCAAGTGATGGCAATCCTCATTGGGTTAATTCGGCACGAAATCTTTTAGCTGGGGTTATTGCCTATGTGGTTGAAAGTGACAATGAAGCAAGTAGCCTTATACGAGCTCATGAGATTGTTCAGGGCGGTATTAGTGTTGTTTGTGCGGTTGCAAACTCTTTGTTGGGCGCGAAAAACACAAACTCTTTGGCATGGCGAAAACTTGCGCGTTATGTTGAGCTAACTCCTGATAACCGTGAAGCGCAAAGCATTTTGTCGACCCTCCTTACTCAGCTACAATTTCTAGATAGTGAGCCGATCCGTAAGGCCTTATCTCATGGAAATTTTAGATTTGAGGAACTGCTTAACCCCCATGCAAAACTGGCAGTATTCATTACTTTGCCTCCTGATAAACTAGAGACTCACAATCGGTTCCAACGCCTGCTGATTTCGCAGGTAATCGCTACGTTCTCACAGTCTGGTGGAACGCAAAATGCTCCGGTTGACCTCTATATCGATGAGGCTGGCACAATAGGAGCGCTCCCAATACTCTCACGAGCTGTAGGAGTCATGAGAAGCTATGGTCTCAGGATTTGGACAATTTTCCAAACCGTTGGGCAGCTCAAGCGCGATTACCCTCGAGATTATCAGAACTTTATTGGCAACAGTGGAACACTGATTATGCTGAAAGTCAGTGACAATGAAACCGCCAAGTACTTTTCAGAACGGCTTGGTAAAATTAGGCAACTTGAAGAGCAGCGTGGCTTGCTCAACGGGAATCGGGGCTTATCTGGCCGTCGCTGGAACCCCCATGCTTGGAACTCGGATAAGGCCTATCCAGGGATGCATGACATGCTTTCGCCTGAGGCGCTATGTCAACTCCCTGATGAGGTCGGTTTGGTCCTGACGGACGGTACTCCAGCGCTTTTTATGAAAACTCCGTACTTTGAGACTTCACCTTTTCGGGATGCAGTGGGGTAATTGTATTTGTTCAGGAGATTTGTATCAGGGGCGAGAGGTAGTTGCTACTTCTCGCCCTCATGTTTTTAGTGCCATCCATTGGCATGGTGGGTTGGGGCAGAATAAACTCCAGAAAAAACACGGAAAGAGTCGTAACAAACCAGAATTAACCTCTAGGTGGCCAGAATAAAGGCAAAAACTCTAGGATTAACCTTAACGTATAAGTGAACGTTTAAGATCTCGGTTGTCGATATAGCGGAGGTTTCGGTTGTTCGGACAGTTTGGCAGGATAGGCTACGGAGAATCCAGAAATACTCCTCCCTCAATACGTCTTTGCACTGACGATGGCTGCTCACTGAGCTCAAGGAACAAGGGAAAGGGTGCCAAACACGCATCAATCAAATCCTGCGCGTGTTTACGGTGTACTCAAAGGATCGCTCTGTGGGCCAGTATTGAAAACTTTAAATACGAGGTAAAGATCCTTCTAAAGCCCTGTGTTTCCACGGTGAAAATCACTTAAAGTTAAGATCTAGATTATTCGATCAATAATCTTTAGAATCTCCCGGTTGGGAAAGACTACCCCCCCCTCAAATCCTTTCCTTTGCAAGGCGTCTCATTCAGGAATGTGACCAGCCAACGGTATTCCTCTTCGGCTTCAGGCAGCCGCCCGAATGGATGGTGCAGGATGTAGTCGATACCGTCTTTCAGGTCATTCAGCGTCCCAAGCACGCTTCGATTGTGGGTCTTGTCATACGAGAATTCGCCGAGCAGCTTGGCCTCTAATCTCCTCTCAATTTAGGAGTTAGAGCCTCTTGTTTTCGCAATGTCAAAGTTCTCTTCTTTTTAAAGAAGCAGAACTTCTTCTTCAGTAAACCAACCTGATTCAGTGGCATAAGACTTAACTTTGTCTGGGTTTGAGGTGTATGCAATTAACGCAAGACTCTCTTCAGCTCTGCTGCATGTTACGTAGAATAGTTTTCTAGTCGCCTCTATTGTAGAGCTTTCTTTGACGCCAAAAAGCGCTTCATAGCTAAACTGTCGCCATCTAGTGTTAGAGTCATCCATAATTACGCAAACTCGCGGAAATTCCAATCCCTTTACACCTTGATGAGTATCAAAAGGAGCGGTCCCGTTCACATATTGGTCATACATCTCTATCTGAGAAAATGACGTACCAAGTACAGTTCGCCACGCTAGAGTCTCCGGGCTAGGTTTATCTTTTGGATCGTCTGGCAGCTCACTAGATTGCACAAAAGGAGTTAATTCATCTGGGACGAGAAACAACCCTGTTTCAACCACTTTGTGCAATACTTGTAAAAAGCTTGGATCATCATTTTCTGACCACAGATCAAGAAATTTCTGTGTCAGTTGTTTTACTTTCTTTAATTGTCCATCCTGTTTACTCCCTATATCTTTTAGGAGTTTAGCATCCAATAAAGGCGACTCTTTTCGTACAACCTTCATCACGCCGAATGGATCGCCAGCCTTGTCAGCTTGAGATAGTGGCAGAATTATGCGTGAAAAGAATCGGATGGATGGAAGAGAGCCATCACGAAGACTTGTGGTATACTTTTTGATTTTATCCAATGGCTCCCACATTTCATCAAAACCAAGGCGCTCCGCAGCCATACGGTGTATTAAAGTCAGAGTTTTTACATCCTGCTTAGGGCCTACCCACTTTTCGTCATGGGTTATTTCAGCCATTCGATGGTAAATATTGTCCTCAGCAGCGAGCTTATTGCTTGTCGTTGCAGGAAGGACGAACAGGCGAACGTGACCGTTAGCTTTTTCAGATCGTGGGATTTGCTCTTGGGTATCCTCAGCCTTTCGAATCAAATTAATAAAATCAACGATTCGTTCTTGACTCCTGTGGTTCATCACTTTGGCTGGAGTGGCCCAGTCAGATGGTATCGTTTTGATATTTAGATCTTTCTGCCCTTGGAAATAAATACGCTGCATCATGTCACCAATAACCCCCATAGCGAAACGCTCACCCATCTGTTCTTGGATATCTAACAGCGCCGCCATAAGCTCTTTATGTGTATCCTGGCTTTCGTCAATGAGAAGGATGGGAAAATGGCTGACGAACATCTCACGCATGAGAGGCTTATTGTGTAGGAATTCAGAAGCAATTTTTATAACTTCGCTGTGGTTAAGCGAGTCCTTTTCAGTGTTGTCACCGTTGGGGTTGTATGTAAATTTTTTAATATCAGGGAGGCTGCTAAGACGTTTTGTTTTTGATGCGATCTTTACCAATCGTTCTGCGGAGGCCTTAGTCCCTGCTCGGCCTTTGCTTTCCTTTGCTTCCAGTTCCCCGATATCCTTACTAAGAGCATTCTCAAGCCATGTCCGTATGTCCCTTGTGAGGCTTTCAATTAATGACCACGCAAAGCTATGGATTGTGGAAATTTGAAACAACTCGTTATAACGAACTCTGTGCTTGATCTCGTCCACAGCCTTATTAGTGAAGGTGATGACGCCGACGTGCTGGCCTGTTAGGCGAAAATTGTCCCCTTTTATAACAGCCAGTCGCTCCAATGCTTCTTTTAATGAGCGAGTTTTGCCTGAGCCTGCTCCGGCAAAAAGAAAAAAACTTCTTGGGGGATCAGCGAGAAGGCATTCTTCGATTTCATCATCAACGTGGTCATCACGAGTGTTATCGAGTTCTGCAGTGGATATATTCATTTTTCACCCTCGGCTTTGCCCTTGGCCTTTCCCATCCCCTCAGATTTAACCACTTCCTTGCGTTTGTTTACCAACTTGTCTTGTAGCCATAGCAGGCCTCCATATATGTAACTAGGAGGATTGAGTTTTTCAGGCTCAACGCTATAGAGCATATCTAATGCGAAATTAGCCTTTCCCCCATTAGTTTTTTTAATCGCACCATATAGCTCGCTGGACAGTTCGCTGACTGTTAAGGAAGAATTAACGGCTTTGGCAAATTTGCGAACAAGTCCATTCCCTTGAATTTTTTTGAAAAGCTCTATGTTTTCAAGCGCCAATGCATCTTCAAATGTATATGGGTAAGCGTCTCCAGAGTTTTCCTTATCAAGAGCTACATTGACTTTATGTTGATACGCCACTCTTAGAGAAAAGTTTTTGTAATTCTTAATGTTTTTATTATCATCCATCTTGAGCAGAGTATCTACAAGCTCTTCAGCTGGAAGTATTTTTTGCAAAAAGTCATTGGTGGTCACATAGTAATGGTCAAGAAGTGGCTGCCTTGATTTCTTAACAGTTTTATTAGTTTTTTCGTTGTATACAAGTTCTGCTGAGTCTAAATCGGTGATGATTAATGAATTAACCCCAAGGATTTCAATTAAGTTCATCCAGCGTTGCATATGGCTACCGCCAACCTCAAGCAACGTAACATAGCAACAACTAAGGTCACGTAAGTCGGCCTTGGACTGGATAAAATGTGGCACAAGCATTCGTTCGGCAGTTCCCTCAACAAAAATGGCACCATCCGCAAAAAACAAATCAGCATGTGTCGCTTTGAGATAGCGAGAAACGAACTGTGCCGTATCATCTTCGGGTTCGAAAACTTTGGAGAGGTTAACGACCTCTGAGTTGGGAACTGTTTTTCCTTCTACCGCCTGGGTTCGTCGAAAATATCGCATGCAGTCAAAAGGAGTAGCATGGGCCACATGGCTGGAGTGGGTGCTAACTATCAACTGTGTTGATAAAGTGGTCCCCTCTCGAAGGGCGACATCGTTGCGTAACACTCCATATGCTTTGTCAATAAACACCTTTTGGACCTGAGCGTGAAGGTGCGCTTCTGGCTCCTCGACGAAAACAAGGTGTAAAGGAGCAGGAGAGCTTGTTCCTTTTGATTCCGAGTCCTTATGAACAGCTTTTCCAACTTGCAACCAATTGTCGCGGAAGCTAGCCAATTGGAACACCATGGAGATCAAGTTTTGATAACCAAGGCCATTGCATCCTTCCGGCAAGAGATGTTTCGATCGCGCACCCTTTTCTTCTGGTGGGGCGGCATCGTAACGTACTGCTGATGTGTGATTGAGGCTATCTTGAAGGTTGATCGAACTGGAGATATTAATCCGAGGGTTGGACACACCTGGATAGCCAAGTTCTTCAAGTTCTTTAAGGGGATCGGCAAAGCATTCTCTTAGTCGCTCATCGAATATGTGTTGCGCCTGATGAATGGCTCCCAAAGCTTGGATATCTTGCTCGCTTGGCATGGTCTCTGGGTCTAGGTGTTTGTCGAAATATGTCCGTAATTGCTTGGAGAGTATGTTTTTATGTCCCCCTAAAGAGTGCCCGGCATCACCCTCCTTCTCCCCTCCAGTAGTACTATCGCTAAAACCTCGTTGTGCATCAATGTCATCAAATTGGATAAGACCTTGAAACGGCCAGAGAATGGCTTCAGCCCCTTCAACTAATTCTTGGGGCTTCGCCACAGCATTTTCTGGATTTTCAATTTTGGAAGGATCAAGTAGGTATACATGTAGTGTAAAATACTTATTTAAGTATCGTTCAAGAAAGTTTGTCAAAGAAGAAGGCCACAGAGAAAAGCCATCGGGTTTATCTTTGCAATCTTTCAGACGGTCTGATGCATTTTTTTTCTCTATAACAAAATCTTCTTGCAAATTATGCTTAATCTTATCCTCATCTTTAGTCTTTGGCTCCAACTGGAGGCGCACGCCAATTTTATCTTTAGGTGTCCAATCTAAAGATGGGACTAAATGAATCACACGATAAATCTCTTTCTTCTTCACAGATAGCCAGACATCAAGCGAGGGGAGTACATTCCTCCACTCTTTGACATAGGCTCTATCCTCGTCCTTTACATAAGCTTCACCGATTTCGTCTATCGCCTGCCAATACTGAAGAGGAATATCATTTAGCTCAAACCCTCCTCGTTTGTACAAGAAACGTTTCAACGCCTGAATGGCGGAGGTTTTACCGCTATTATTGGCTCCTACAAACAAAGTTGTCTTTTGAGCAAAATCAATTCGGGCACTTGTCAATCTGCGAAAATTCTTGAGTTCAATAAAGTCAATGCGCATCGATTTATCCTCTTGCTCCAATGAAAGGAGCGTACTTTTTGGCAAGGCATTCGAAAAGAATGGGTATTTATCTTTATGAAACTGGTATCAGGTTTCCAAAGTCGGTGGCAAGAAGCGATCGTGGGCAACTTAACTGAGATTGGTATAAATGCTAAAAAACAAGACGGAATAAAAGCGTGTGGCTGTGGAGCGATGCAAAAAGCAGGTACGCCATATGAATGGCTTTACGCTGGCAGGATTAACAAATCGCTGAAGTCGGCTGCGTAAAGAAAAGGTGCATCTCTTTGCGGAGGTGCGCGTTTTTTTATCTGATGAAAAAAAATTGTTGCTAGATATATTGCCTTATAGGCTTATCTACAGTTCGTTTTCATAAACGCTCTTAATCTCCTCGGGCTGGATACCCAAGTAAGCCAGAGTCTGTCTCTGCGACGAGTGGTTGAAACATTCCATCAACACCGGGATATCAACCTTATGAGTAACTCGCTGATGATAGCCCCATGTTTTCCTAAGGCTATGACTACCATAATTACCTTTTAGGTTGATGGCCTCGCACCACTGTTTCACTAGCCGGTTTACTGATGGGACAGTCAATGCTTGTCCATTACTTCTCTGTCCCTGGAAGAGTGGGGCGGTATTATCAAAGTCGACGGTATCTAGATATCCACGCAGGGCGGTAATAACCGTTTTGTTCAGTGTGATCCGCCGTTCTTTACCTGTCTTTTTCTCATTCAGAACAAGCTCATCACCCGGTTCAAGATCCCTGACCATACCGACTGTGATCCCCAAGAGGTCTGAGGCGCGGAGGTTAGTATTGATCCCAAGTGTGAATAGAGCTAGGTCTCGTGGCTTACTCGCAAGGATGGCTTTGATAGCCTTTACATCTCGTAGCTTGCGAATAGGGTCAACTGTGATTCGAGAACCCTGTTTAGGGTGATTTGAGTTCGATCCTTTCTTCATGATAATCACTCCGCTTAACTTGTTAACTTATTTCATGGTATGGCTATTAGTTAACGAGTGTCAAGGGGGAAATTTTGAAACCAAAGATGTTTTTGGTGCTAAATAATTGTAATTAATGAATGGATATAAAAAATCAACTCGTTAACTTTTAGATATTAGTTAACGAATTCGTCAGAGTGCGTTCAGTGTTTTAACCAAGTTGGACCGTTAAGCGATTTTAATAGTGGATTAATTTGTGACTAGACAAACTATCCACTATCAGTACATTTTAAATATCCTAGTATTTATGAGGAAATCGTTTGATACAAAGAGGTTTTTTTAATGAGCAGTGACTACATACTGTACACCAAGCTGCAACGCGTGCTGATCGGGGCGGATATTGTGGCGCGAGAGCGCTTGATTGATCTGCTTGAATCAGGGGTTGATCGTCCGCTGAGTTTGCTTTCAGCTCCTGCCGGGTATGGCAAGAGCACTTTGGCTAGTCAGTGGGTTGGTGACAGTGTGTATAATCATAGCTGGCTTTCCATGGATAGCGATCACAATGATTTTCATCTTTTTCTGAAGTACTTCATAGCAGCCATCAAACAGAATTTTCCTGAATCCGGGTTTCATATCGAAACGATGCTGGAGGCTGATCCGCTTCCGCCAGCCAAAGATCTGACTGCCTGTTTGCTCAACGATCTGCATTGGTTGCCCGAACGATTCATATATGTCCTGGATGATTTACATCGCACAAGTAATCCTTTGGTCCATGAGTTTCTTGCCAGTCTTCTTGAACACCCCTCACCTAAAATGCATTTGGTGGTGTTGACTCGAAAAGAGCCTCCTTTACCAATCGCCGCCATGCGAGGACTGGGACAGGTGACGGAAATTATTGGGGCTGATTTGCGATTCACTTCCAGCGAAGTCGTCGAGTTTTTGAATCTTATGCTCGGTAAGTCCGTTGAGGAGAAAGTTGCGGCTCTTCTTGAAGACAAGACAGAGGGATGGCCTGTTGGCTTGAGGTTGGTCGGCCTCTATCTGCAAGGCCAGGATCAACATGAAGCGTTGGTACGAGAGTTGAGTGGAAGTTCGAAATTTATCTCTGAATATTTGTTTGCCGAGATCACTTCTCGGCTGGAGCCAGCAATGGTTAGCTTCATGCTCCATGCGGCACTGTTGGATCGATTCTGCGGACCATTGTGTGCTCACGTTCGTCATGAAGTGGGGCCTGCTGAACTCCAAAATCATGCTGACGAGTTCATCGGTAAGTTGGAAGAAAATAATATGTTCGTCATTCCGCTGGATACCGAGGGCATCTGGTTTCGTTTCCACCACTTGTTTCAGGATTTTCTTCAGGCAATGGTCAAACGTCAATACGATGCCGAGCAGATAGTTGAAATGCATAAGAGCGCTGCCTGTTGGTTTGAGGAAAGTGGTCTTACCGAAGAGGCTATCAAGCATTATCTGGCCTCTGGCAGTACGTCTGAAGCAACTCGCTTGGTGCTTAAGAACCGTTTCAAATTGCTAAACGACTCCCAGTTTGAGCGGCTTAGTCGTTGGTTGGGCATGTTGCCGGAAACTGAACTGGAGAATTCGCCTCTCTTGGCCAGCACTAAAGCCTTGATTGGGACGGATCTTGGTAAGAATGTCGATATCCACGCTTTTACAATGAGGGCACGGCGGGTGCTGGAGAATCTTCCGGTGGAAGATGAATCGTTTCCCATTTTGGAAGGTGAGGTACTGTTACTTGAGAGTGTCGTGGATATGGTTCAAGACAGTATAGAAGAAAGTCTCGTCAAAGCCCGGCAAGCTTATAAATTACTACCAGAAAATGCAGGGATGGCGAGATCGATGTGTCTTTTCGCCATGGTTGTTTGCCTTCATGGGAAGGGGGAAACGTCACAGGCCGTCGAGGTGGTCCGTGACGCTCTGGCTAATCCGAATTATACGAGTAACATTCTAGCAAGAATTTGCTTTTGTCTTTGTTCTGTTCATTACATGAATGCAGATTTGCAAAGTGTCATGGAAACCGCAAAGCAAAGCTTGCAAATTGTGCAGGGAATGCCACTCTATCACACGCAGGGGTATGCTCGTTGCTCTCTCGGTATTGCCCATTACATCCAAAATGATCTTGCTGCTGCTCAGTACGAGTTGCAGAAGGTTATTGATTTCCGGCATACGGCGAATCCAACATGGGCAACAGAGGCGGGTTTTGCCATGATCTGTGTTCGGCTTGCTTTAGGCAATGACTCACAGGCTGAGCAGTCATTTATGAAAATTGATTCTTATTGTCGGGAAGGTGGCCATGTGAGAGGTGCTGACCTTTGTCGTGCCTTTGAAGTCGAGTTTCTTCTTCGCAGGGGTGAGACCCTGAAAGCATTGGAGAAATCACGTGAAGTGAATTTTGATATCCGTCTGCCTCGCTATTTCTTCTATATTCCGCAGTTGACATACTGCAAATGTCTCATCGAGAAGGGGACAGTCGCAGCTCTGGACGAGGCGAGTGCCATGCTCTCCTCTATGAACGAACGGATGACAGAGCTTCGCCGGAGCAATGTACGTATCGGAGTACTTATTTTGTTGGCTATCGTACATGACAGGAAGAAGGCGGATGACTTGGCAGGTGAGTTTCTTCTGGAAGCAATCAAGATAGCTGAGCCAGGGAAGTGGGTTCGGATCTTTATCGACGAAAGCCAACGGGTCGAATCTATCTTACTTAGGTTGGCACCTCAGTTACATGAGAGTGCATTTATTAAAGAGATTATGTCAGCATGCGATTATAAGACGGCACATATGGGAGCCGATTCGGAGCGCCTCATCTCCAATCATGAACAGTCTCTGAATAATAAATTGACCAAGCGAGAGATGGATTTTCTTCCCTTGCTGGCAGAGGGATTGAGTAATTCGGATATTGCAGATCGTCTCAATATTTCTCAACTGACTGTCAAAACCCATCTGAAGAATATCTTTAGAAAACTTGAGGTGAAGAACCGCATAGAAGTCCTCACCAAAACTCGCACTATCAAATTGTCGCGCAGCAATTAAGCTTAATTTCCTCGATTTCTTCTAAGGCTACCTCTTAGCCTTAGACTTGTTCTAGTTTTCTATGGGTGGAGGACACAACATACCTCTTTCGAGGGATTGTTTTACGTATGTTAAATTGATATTGTACCCATATTATGCTTTTCTTTGCATAATACTAGCGAGGTCATTTTAGCTTAATCAGTCTTTATTGGAGGATACCCAAATGAAAGCACTCATAGCGTCATTCTTTTTGGTTTTAGCCTTTTGCACAATGGGTTTTGCTGCTGGTGAGCAACCAGCTAATGAGAGCGTTGTCCTCATCAAGAATGTCAATATATTTGATGGAACAAGTACAAAACTATCGCCTGGTCAATCAGTCTTAATCAAAGGCAACACCATTGAGGCAGTTGGTAAAGAAATACCAGTGCCGAGTGGGGCGCAGGTTATCGATGGCGGCGGGAGAACTCTTACTCCCGGTTTTATTGACGCTCATACCCATTTGCAATGGAATTTGAGTGTTCAGGAGCATATGAATTCTCCGTTGGATTATCAGGGAGCAATTGCTCTTGTTGATGCCAAGAACACATTGATGCGTGGATTTACAACTATCAGGGATGTTGCAGGTTCCGTATTCGGTGTAAAAAGAGCCATTGATGAAGGTTATTTTCTCGGACCACGCATCTATTCGAGCGGCGCTGCCATCGGCATGACTACCGGGCACGGTGATTTCAGATCTGAACACACACTGCCCCGACAAATGGGTGGTCCAGGAGAGACCCCCCTTGAAAAGGCCGGACTGACCATCCTTGCCGATGGCGTTGATGAAGTGCTGGTCGCTGCCCGTATGCAATTCCGTAAAGGGGCGCACTTTTTAAAGACTTTTACCGGTGGTGCCGTCTCGGGCATGTATGATCCCCTTGATATCATGGAGTATTCCTTTGAGGAGATCAAAGCTATGGCCGATGAAGCCAAGCGGTGGAACACTTATCTTGCCGTTCACACCTATACGGATGCAGCAACTCAGGCGGCTATCAAGGCAGGTGCAAAAACCCTTGAACATTGTAATTTGATCACTGCTGAAACAGTGAAAATGGCAGTGAAGAACGATTGCTATATCAGTGCTCAGACTGGAGTTTATCTCAGCCCCGCGCCAGACAGTTTTACAGCTGCTCAGAGAGAGCGACAGCAGCAAGCGGCTCAGGGACTGGATAACCTCATGAAGCTTTGCAAGAAATACAAAGCCAAGGTGCTGTTTGGTGCCGATATGGTGGGATCACTTGAGAACAAACGATTGCATCTGACAGAGTTCACCAACCGTACCAAGTGGTTTTCGAATGCTGAAATTCTCCAGCAGGCGACCTCTCTGAATGGCGAAGTGTTAGCTCTCAGCGGCCCCCGAAACCCCTATCCCGGTAAGCTCGGTGTTATCGAAAAGGGCGCTCTTGCTGATATCCTTTTGATTAACGGTAATCCTCTTGAGGATATCTCAATCTTGCTTAAGCCGGAGGAAAATCTTGCTCTGATCATGAAGGATGGCAAAATATACAAGAACATGATCGACTAATCGCAGGGAAATAGGGTGAAAACCATTCCTGTTAACAGGCTTCTCATGTTGCAAATGCTCTATTGCTTTTGCGGTATCATGTATAATGTGTTCAGCCTGCTGGCCGTTCGAAATGGTCAGCAGGCCTGGGCTTCTACCGATGCTCTGGCAGGTGTAGCTTCAGTGGCTCTCTACGGTCTGTTTCTTTGCACCGGTCTAATGAAAAGACTGGTGCTATATCGAATTCTCATGGGCGTATCCGTGATCGTGTTCGGTTATGGGGGAGTGATTGTCCACTTGCTCAATTTTAACCAGTTGGAACTCTACCAGTCAGTCTGGACCTGGGCATTAGCAATAGGCATCAATACTGCGGGCCTCGGGCTTAATATTGCGGCAGCAACTGGTCACTATTCTCGAGAGCTCTAAACTCACTGCTGTTCATCCATGCAAATATTATTTTCATGTCGAAGCTCTTTCTTCGTCATATTTCTGATTCTTTTTGCGGTTCCAGCTTTAGCTTCCGCACCAACCATTTCTTGGGATGAATTACGTCCGGATACTGCCATACAGTTTGATGACCCTATCGCCCAGCTTAGTCAGGAGCAGTTGCGAGACCTGCGTATCATTAAACGTATCCGTTGGCTGATTGCCAATAAGAAAAGTGCTCCTGATGGTGTGAGTGCGCAGGAAGAAAAACAGCTTGTCAAACACTTGAGTGATCAAGGTATTGATGTCGATTTGTTGCTGTCCAAGCGCGAGGAGATTGCTAGTAACCGCCGTCAAACGGTCGGAGCTACCAACTCGGGAGTTATCGATACTGTTATCCGTATTCCGGGCTATGTGATGCCTCTGGATACCGATCAGCCTGAAGTGCGTGACTTTCTTTTGGTCCCATGGGTGGCTCCCTGTGCCCACGTTCCCCCACCAGTTGCCAATCAGGTCATTCATGTCACTCTTGAGCAAAGTATAGCTCACCGTGATCGATATGATCCAATATGGATCGAAGGTATTTTACGTCGTAATCCAAGTGAGCACACGTTGTTTCTTGTGGACGGCATCAGCCATATTGAATCAGCTTATTCCCTTGAGGGGAGATATGTTGGAAATTATTCGTCACAAGAATCGAATCTGTTGGATCAGGGCGTATTACTAGAGAAGGATTCTAAGCTTTCTTGGTACGAGAGAATACAAACGCGGGTTACCATTCTTTTTACCAAAGCCATGACTGCCATACGCGACGGTGATTCTTCAGGGCCGGTCTTATTCGGCCTGCTGCTCGCCTTTGCCTATGGAGCACTGCACACCCTAGGCCCGGGGCATGGTAAGGCGGTTGTTATTTCATATTTTGTTGGACATGGCGGGAGCCTTGGCCGAGGCATTCGCATGGGGGGACTCATAGCTGTTTGTCATGTCCTTTCGGCAGTTGTTGTCGTAGGCTTGGCCAGTTTTACCATTCGACAATTAACCGGACATGCACCAGCTGATTACAGGGTTGTCAGGCTTGCAAGTTATGCCGCAATCGGGGCGATTGGTACGTATATGCTATGGTGTTCAATTCGCGATGCATGGCCCAAGAAACGAACCGTCAACTTGCAGCCACTCCAGATGCATGAACATCACTGTGGCTGTAGTGCCTGTAGTTCCATTCCAGCACAAAACGATACACCAATGGGCTGGCTGGCTGTGGCAGCTGGCTCGGTTCCCTGTACCGGAGCAATTCTTGTTTTACTGTTCGGCCTTTCTCACAACCTTCTGATCCCGGCAATCTTGATGGTCGCGATGATGTCACTCGGCATGGCGATTGCCATGTCTGGTATTGGTGTTCTAGCTATTGTGGGACGAGATTATGCTGAGCGAAAGGTCGTTACAAATGATATTATGCGAAAACGTTTCAACCACGTGCTTCGAATTGGCGCTGCGGCCGTGGTGTTTCTTGTCGGCTTCGGCTTTTTTGTCCTGACCTTGAAGTAACAAATGTGATTGATAAAGGCTCTGCTAAAGGGCTGTGCCAATAATTGTTGTTGAGCATGAGGAAAGGGCCGCTGGAATGAAGCTGGGGTTCTTTCAATGAGCGAGTGAGAGTGATATGTACCAGCAGGGTGAGAGCCCTCCTGCCAATCAATTTGGAGGTAAAAGGAATGAAGAAAGCACATGTTTTTACCCTTGTTGTGTTGAGTCTGGTCATGCTTTTGACTATATCAGCTGTTGCAGGTGGAGGCGTGGCGGAGGCGCAGGCCGATAAGAGCTTCATTCTTGAAGGGACCGTTGTTCACAATGAGCTTGAAGGTGGTTTTTTTGCCATTAAGGGACAGGATGGGAAAACATACGTCCCAATCAACCTACCCGAAGAGTTTGAGATCGATGGTTTATCGATTCGCATTAAAGCAAATCCTAAAAACGATGTTGGTGGAATTCACATGGTTGGAGAGTACATCGAAATCTTGAAGATCGAAAAATACTAGAGGTTGGTTTGATGACACAACATCATTTTCATCCCATGCTAGCGCACATCTTTTGGGTATTGTTGGTTTTAGCCGTGGCTCCTTCGGTTTCCAAGGCAGAAGCTGACGGGCCAGATCATTGGCGAGTACATGGTGTTGAAGTCAATGATGTGTTGAATATTCGCTCCGAGCCCAATTGGAAATCTGTAAAAATTGGTGAGATACCTGCTGATGGGCAATGCGTGAAAAATCTGGGCTGTAAGGGAGGCCTCACTTTTGAAGAGTCAACCACTCTTTCAGAAGAGGAAAAGCAGGCTATCAGCAAGAGCCGTCCCCGGTGGTGCAAAGTTGAATATGAAGGTTTCGTTGGGTGGGTAGCCGGTCGATATTTACGAGAAGGTGTTTGCGATAAGTGATCCAACCTCCACTTCTAACAGATAATAGCTGATGGTTAAAAGAAGGACTTGATTTTCAATAACATACAGATATATATTACTAATATGAGAAGGAAATCTTTTTAACTTTTCAATGCATAACGAATTGTGCCCCTGCTCCACATAGTGTGGAGCAGGGGCTTTTCATTTTCAAAGGAGGATACTATGAGCGATATCCTGAAAGAGCTTCAAGCGTTGAAGTCAGCCGAACATGACGCTGGCGAAATCTTTAGCGGTAAAAAGTCCAAACGCAAGGTTCGTGGTTTTTCCTCTGCGTCTTCGTTCACCCCTGACCTGAATCCCGAATATTTGCTTCACGACTCCAGCCGTGACGCGGTTGTTTGGTTCATGGATTCATCCGATCCGCTCTATGTCTTCGGACCTCCGGGGGCGGGGAAAACCAGTCTCATCAAGCAGCTTGCGGCCAAGCTCAACTATCCGGTTTTCGACATCACCGGACATGGACGTTTGGAATTCCCCGATATGGTCGGCCATTTGACCGTGGAGGACTCAAATATGTCCTTCCAGTACGGACCACTGGCTCTCGCTATGAAATTCGGAGGACTCTTCCTGCTTAACGAAATCGATCTTCTCGATCCAGCGACCGCTGCCGGTTTGAATGGCATCTTGGACGGTGATCCGTTGTGTATTCCCGAGAACGGCGGGGAAGTAATCAAGCCACATCCGCTGTTTCGGTTTGCTGCCACAGCTAATACCAACGGTGGCACTGACGAAACCGGACTCTACCAGGGAACACTTCGGCAGAATCTAGCTTTCATGGATCGATTCTGGCTTTGTAAAATTAGCTATCCGAGTTCCAAGGCAGAACGAGAATTGCTCCATCGTAAGAGTCCCACACTACCCAAGGATGTTCGCACTAAAATGGTCGAGTTTGCCAACGAGGTGCGAAAACTCTTCATGGGTGAGGCGGACGGTAACTATCGCGACACCATTGAGGTGACATTCTCGACTCGTACCCTCATTCGTTGGGCAGATCTCACTGTTCGATTTCAACCTCTCGCAAGGCAAGGCATCCAGCCTGTGACCTACGCGCTTGATCGTGCTCTTGGCTATCGTGCCAGTTCTGAAACCAGGACTGTTCTGCACGAGTTGGCTCAACGTTTATTCCCTCAGGAAAATATGGAGTAATTATGGATACCCATACAGATATCACTGTGCTCGACAATTTGATGGCCCTGAACATGGACGTAAACATCTGGACTGCTAAGAAAAAGTTGACACCTGCTGATTTCGGTGGTGCAAGCTTGCCGCCTGAAGAGCTTGCTTCTCTTGGCAGTAAGAAGATCTGCAACCCTCAGGAGCTGCGTATCTTCGGGACACTGAAAGCCCGTGCTGTGAACTTGCTGGATAGAACCGGTGTTCGTTTTCTTGGCGGCTGGGCTATCCCTGAGGATAAAGCTGATTGCACCGTGTCGGAATTGACCGCGATCCGAGATGACTTCCTGACTGCAAAGGAACAGTTCCTCAACCGGTATGATGAAGCCGTGCGCGATTGGATCTTACAGCATCCTGGTTGGGAAAAAATGATCGGAAGGTCTACGGTCAGCGCGGATTACGTGCATAGCCGTATCGGATTCAAGTGGCAGTTGTTCAAGCTGTTGCCTCCTACGAATGACGCCGTACATCAAGGCTTGCAGGATGAAGTCAAAGACCTTGGTGGAACTCTCTTCGATGAGGTGGCTAAAGCCGCTACAGACACATGGAAGAGGTGTTTTGAAGGGAAAGACAAGGTGACACACAAAGCCTTGTCTCCCTTACGTTCCATCCACACCAAGCTGTCAGGCCTGAGCTTCGTGGAGCCACGTGTGGTGCCGGTTGTAGATCTGCTGGACACGGCATTTAGCTGTGTGCTTGCCCGTGGATACATCCATGGCAGTGCATTAGTTATGCTTCAGGGAGTTGTGTCATTACTTCGTGATCCGGCAACCCTGGTGGCTCATGGGCAGAAGATTCTCGACGGCAATGAAGCCAACGAGATTTTGGCCGGGTTGGTGGCTGATACGATCCCTCCATTACCGGAGACTATGCCCGCACCAAGAACTGACTTCGTTCCTGAGCTGGTGCACCAGCACCAGATCGATAGCCATGGACTCTGGTGATCGTCATGAAGAACACACTCATCATGAAGTCGCTCCCCATGGTGGCATCAGTCCTTGGCCGCAAGTATGGAGTAAAGGTCAAAATTGCTGGGAAAGGAGCATACACGGATGGGACTACCATCCACCTTCCTGCACTTCCCTTGGAGTGCAGTGAGACACTCATCGGCTTGGCCAGAGGCTATGTGGATCACGAAGCAGCCCATATCCGGGAAACTCGGTTCGATTGGTTACGTCTAGCGAATCTGACTCCGCTGGAGATGCACGTCTGGAACACCTTCGAGGACTGGCGTGTTGAGCACCGGCTGGCCCGGCTGTTCCCTGGATGTAGGCAGAACTTTAACTGGCTGATCCTGCATCTGTTCGGCAATGACAGCGAGCAGACAACTGATCCGGCAATGGCAGTCCTCAATTGGCTGTTGTTGTCAGTCCGTGCCTGGGATGTATCGGCATTGAATGACCAGCGTGATCAAGTAGGCGCATTCGTCGAAGCCCATTTTCCCGGTCTGATTGGTCGGCTGAACCTGATCCTGCAAAAGGTGCGTAGATACTGCGATTCAACTCAGGATTGTATCCTTTATGCTCGCGAGGTCGTTGCTGTTCTAAAAGAGCAAACGACTTCTCAGGTGCCTCAAAACAAGGAAACAATGTCTGAATTGAAGCCCTCAAAAGACGAGGCTGGAGAAGTACCCAGAGAGCGTATTTCAGGCACTCCAGTGCAAGGTTTGAAAGAGATGCTGGCAGCAAACGATGGCGATCTACCAAATGGCGTAGGTGAAGCTCTTGTGGATCGTCTAATAAAGGAAAGTCCCTACGATCCCAACGAATCCTTGCAGGTAGCTCAACTCGGTACCAAATCAATCAAACCGATTGATACAGAATGCGCAGCTGAAGCGAGGAAAGCCTCCACTGCCTTGAGGATTCAGCTTCAAGGGCTCTTGCAGTCATCCGTACTTGCACGAAGTAGAGTCGGGAAACATGGCCGCCTGGATTCGAGACAACTGCACCGATTGTCGGTGGCAGATTCACGAGTCTTCAGACAAGAAGGTCGGAAGGTTGGCATCAACACTGCCGTTCACATCTTGCTTGACTGTTCTGGCTCCATGAGACGGCGCATACAGCTAACCACACAGGTATGTCACGCCGTTGCTACGGCTTTGGATGCTATCGACGGAATCAATGTGGGAGTGACTGCCTTTCCGGCTGGTTCTCCTGCTGAAAGTGGAGTGAACAAGGATGGGCCGACTATTTGTCCTGTCCTGAAGCATGGCGATAGAATGCATGACAACTTCGCCATCAATGCCACCGGCTGTACTCCTTTGGGAGAAGCTCTCTGGTGGACTTTGCAGCGAGTTGTTCCACTTGCCGAAAACAGAAAGATCGTCTTGATCTTAACCGACGGTGATCCTGATTCCTTCAACGTGGCTCTCGATGCCATTGAGGAAGGCAGGCGTTTCGGTATTGAAATCTATGGCTTAGGCATCATGTCTGAAGCCATCACAAAAATCCTTCCTAATCATAGTCGCACTATCAACGAGTTGTCCGAACTAGCTCCCGCCATGTTTGGAATACTTCGTAGTGCGTTGATCAAATAACCACTCATAATCACGAGGAAAATATGGATAATGAGATCCCTGTCTGCCCTAACTGTGAAAGTTCGGTTCATGTCGTGTTGTCAAATACCGGTAAAAAGGTCGGAACCGCCGTCGGTGGAACTGTAGGTGCTGCCACTGGCTACGCAGGAGCATCCTCTGGAGCCATCGCTGGAGCTGCCATCGGTTCTCTCTTTCCGGTTGTCGGCACAGCTGTTGGAGCCATTGGTGGTGGAGTGCTTGGTGCCATTACTGGTTTTTTCACCGGAGCGGCTGTTGGCAACCAGGTCGGCGAGCACGTTGATCGGCATATCATTTGCGAATACCGCTGCAATCGTTGTGGCTACGTTTTCGAAGCATAACCTAAGGAGAAAACCATGCGAGACTTTTGGACGTTTATCGGCGGTGTGGCCGTTGGCATCCTCGCTGTTACGGGTGTTTACGCGCTGGAAGATGATGAGAAGCCGAGCTCCATTAAATATGATGAGGGCGAGGTGGATGAAATGGAGGAAGAAATCGCAGAGGAAACCGATGATGATGGAAGGTTGATCGTCCGAGCTTCGTAATAGAAAGAGCCGCTAGCAGAAGCTGGCGGCTCTTCCCGTCTGCTATTTTTTACCCTTGGCAAACTTAGATTTGCTCAACATTTCTATGTCGAGTTGATATTCGAGGTGGCGGATGATCTTGTCGTATTTCTCTTTAGGTGTGAAAGAGCTTCCATATCTTCTGGTGACAACTGGCTCATTGGATTCATGCCCAAAGACTTCATAAAAGCATGATTCAGAAATATCTTTCTTTTTGAACTGGTCCCGGAAAGAGTGTCGCAGTGAATGGAAATATTTTTTTGGAGTCTTAATTTTTATTTTCCTTAACAGAGCTGAAAACTGCTTTCCAACTTCCTTCCCATAGATCCCTTCTTTGCTTCTATTCAACTCAGGAAAAAGGCGTGTATGCTTGTTAAGCATCCGACTATGATACTCCAGCAAACCGATCTTGATAAGGTCTGGATGGATTGGAATGATTCGTGTTGCGTTGAGATTTTTTAATCTTTTGTCTTCAGAAATTCCCATTTCAGATTCTTCTTTAGCATCAATAACCCACTGCGTATTCCTGTCATCATCTATGTGTTCATATAAGTCTTTGTTGTGCAGTTGGGAGATCTCTTCTCGTCGCATGCCTGTATATAAAGATATCAGTGGAGCCCAAAAATAAGCTGCCTGAGCGTGCTTGTCTTTGATGTATTTATCAGCACTGAAAGTTGCTTTGATGTCTCCCCTCGTGAGTGGGTCACATTTCTCTCTTTTGTGTTTCTTTTCTTTTAATCTCGGTATGCTAGCAGGGTTCTTCCCAACATAATAATCTTCATCGATTGCCCATTTAAACAAGGAGGAGAGTTGGCTGAGTATCTGGTTGATGGAATTCGCCGAGAGGGTTCTCTCATGGGATGTTTCAAGAAGCTCAGCTATTGTTTTGTCTCTGAATTTTTTGAGCCTATTGCGCTGCGGTGGTAGCTTCTTCAGGGTCTCTTTGACTTTTTTTATATCGTCCCGGCTGATGTTTTTGGTTTGCATATCTCCCTTGATGTCAAGAAAGTGCGAGAGCTTGTCCTTGTAATCCACTACTGATTTTGCAGAAATGTTCCCGTCAGATTGTTTTGCTTCCAGATATTTATCAACTAACTCAGAATAGGACAGCGATGTTGCCTCAGGCGTTTCGAGTGGGGCAGCAGTTGTTACGATGTTTTTTACAGGCAAAGGTAGGTGGGTGGCTTTTCGAGTAAGTAGCTCCTGAATTTCATCTTCGATTTCTTTGAGCAGTACCTCTTGCTTGCCGAAGTCATTATCCACGCAAGCGATGGCCAAGTTTTGAAGTTGCCCAAAAAACTCTTTGTAACACTGAATAAATGGCTTGGATTGCATACCTTCTGTGTCAAAGAGCTCGTCCAATGTAAAAGCTAGTTCAATTTTTTGAAAATGTTGCTGTGCTGCTTTGGACTGTTCAGAAGGAGGGCAGAACGGTGGAGTCGGCGCAGGATACCCCAAGATGTTTTGAGATGCCGTTTCCAAAGCGTGTGCATATTCATTTCTGGATTCAAGCCTTGGATGCAGTTCTTTCAGTTTGTTTAATAGCCTGATCTTGATTTCAGAGTATGTTAGTGTTGAGCTTCCCATAAGTGCGCCTTTAAGCTCGGCGTAGAGTATTTTAGCGTACTCCAGAGCTTCTCTTTTGTAAGCTGTGCGTAAGCTGAGTCTGATTTCTGAGTATCCGAGCCTTTCTTTATCTGCAAGAGGGAATGCATACCTGAAGTAGTAGATGTTCTTTTTCAGGTAGACGTGGGTCGAAGTCCTCTTCGAGGCAGTCGAGGTGTCTCGCTGATGGTTTTCTTGCGAACTTTTGGGGTATGAAACGTCATTTTGAAAAAAAGTTAATTTTTTTTTCGGGGAAAAAGTGCCGAAGGATTTTTCGTGCTCAGATTGCATGCACCAAGGCCAGCCTTCCTTCTCTTATGGTCAAGTTTTGACCCACCACTTTGACCTACTTTGTCAAAAATAGTGATGGGTTGCACTTTTGAGAGTCAACCGGCTGAACGTGAGATAGAAAAAGAAGAGGCGTCACAACCGGTTGGATGTGACGCCTTTACTTTTATGGTGCCGAAGAGAAGATTCGAACTTCCACGGAGAAACCCCCACATGGTCCTGAACCATGCGTGTCTACCAATTCCACCACTTCGGCACGTTCAGGAAGAGTCTGTCTATTAAAGAACTGGCGGGTTGGCAAGCCTTTTTTGTCTTTTTTTACAGATTGTCCGGGCCGATATGACTATTGGGATTCGGCCAACCTGCGTGACGGTATCAATGCGGCCACGGATAACGCCAATGATGTCCCGACTCCAGCGAAACTGTATGCTTTCATGCCGGTCGAAGCCGCCATTATTCCCAATACACCTCCGACGATAATGGCAAGGAGCATGGTGCGCGGGTTGATCGGTCGTTTGCCCCAGGCGAGGATAGTGACAAACATGGGAGCGACTACGCCACAAACATAAATATCGTTGGCCGCGAGCAGTAAGGATAAAATACTGCCACCGGAAGCGGCAATACCGAGTGCACCCATGCCTATGGCGACCATTATCAGACGGCATCTGGTTGTATTACTGCCACCGATGACATCATGTTCCAAAATTGTGGCGGCGGTGATGAGGCAGGAGTCTGCCGATGAAATGATGGCCGATAGCAGGGCAAAGAGTAGGGCTGTTCCAGCCCATGCTGGCATGACTGAGGGCACGATTTGTGTGAGAATGGAGTCAGCGTCCGTTCCTGCAGGAGCCAGCCCTCGGGCATACAGGCCGATGCAGACGATGACTACGGCGGAGAGGGCAATGCCAACTGTGGCGATAAAAGCCCCTTGTTTTGCCTGTTTTTCACCTCGTGCGGAAAAGAGTCGACCGAACAGCATTGGGCAAACCACATAGCTGCCGCCCACGATGATCATGAAATAGGTCCATTTCGACATGGGGAATGCATCGTTGACGAACTGTAATTTGACATCGCCGAGGGAAACCGGAGAAGCCGTACCTGTATAATAGAGGGCCAATCCGAGTCCTGCGGCAACCAGTGAGTACTGTACTGCATCGCTTTTCAGGATGGAGTTTTGGCCACCGAGCATGGTGTAGGCGGTGATGACCAGAGCGCAACCGATGAGAGCCGTTGAATAGTCCATGCCGGATAAGGCGGTGGCGGCCTTGGCTGCCGCGATATATTGGGCGGCAAGAATCGATGCCCATGCCGGGATAATGATCAGTGCTGTGATTTTACGAGCGGCAGGCGAGATGAATTTTTCAGCCATGTCCGGCAAAGTGAAAACGCCGCTTCGACGGGTCTTTGCTGCGAGAAAGGTACTGAGAACGAGCAGGCCCGCCGCACCTGATCCCAGCCACCAGAAAGAGGGGGTGCCAACGCTGAAGGCCAGCCCGGTCATGCCGATGGTGGCGGACGCCCCGACGCAGGACGCGGTGATGGATATGCCTGCCACTGTTGCGCTGCATCGACGGCCAGCCACGGCAAATTCTTCGAAGTCTTTGCGTTTGATGTATTCGTAGATGCCCATTCCAATGAAAAGGGCAAAGTATACTGCGAGAAGATTCATGGTCTATCCTTCTTATATATGAGCGTTGTTTGCGATTGCGTCGTACACGGCTGTACCAAGACATTCCGCTTCTTCGTGGGTGAGGATATAGGGCGGCATGACGTATATGAGCTTGCCAAAGGGCCGTAACCACACACCGCGTTTAATGAAGAAATCCTGCAAATTCTGAACATTGACCGGGCGGTCCATTTCCACCACGCCGATGGTGCCGAGTACTCGGACATCTGCGACTCCGGGAAGCGTGCGACACGGGCCGAATGATTCTTTTAGCCAGTGTTCAATGTCGTGTACCTGTGTTTTCCAGTCTTCCTGTTGCAGGATTGAGAGACTGGCCTGTGCGACAGCGCACGCCAACGGGTTGCCCATGAAGGTCGGGCCGTGCATGAACACACCGCCGTTTTTGGAAATGGTATGTGCTACGCGTGTTGTCGCAAGAGTTGCGGCCAGTGTCATGGTGCCGCCAGTGAGAGCCTTGCCGACGCACATGATGTCCGGTGTCACGTCACTCCATTCACAGGCAAAGAGTTTACCTGTTCGTCCGAAGCCAGTGGCTATTTCATCAAGGATAAGCAGAACATCGTGTTCGTCGGCCAATTTTCGCAGACCACGTAGGTATTCGGGGTGATAGAAATACATGCCGCCTGCGCCTTGCACGATAGGTTCCACGATGATGGCGGCGATCTTCTGGCTGTTGGCTTTGAAGATTCGTCTGGCTTCATCAAGGCTGGCTGGGTCATACTCTTCACCAAGACGACAGGCTGGGTGCGGAGCAAATATCTGCTGTGGCAAAAGACCTGAAAAGAGTTGATGCATACCGTTGTCGGGGTCGCAGACAGACATAGCACCACAGGTGTCGCCATGATAGCCGCCACGAACCGTGAAGAGTTTGGTGCGCTCTGTCTGTCCGTCCGCCTGCATGTATTGCAGAGCCATTTTGATGGCAGCCTCTACACTGACGGACCCCGAGTCCGCGAGAAAAACATGATCGAGTCCGTCAGGCGTCATATCGCGGAGGGTGCGACATAAATTTATGGCAGGCTCATGCGTCAGCCCACCGAACATGACGTGTGACATGCGGCCCAATTGAGAGCGTGCGGCTTTATTGAGCGTCGGGTTTGCATAGCCGTGAATGGCACACCACCATGAAGCCATACCATCGATGAGTTCACTTCCATCTTCCAGAACGATGCGGGTGCCGCGAGTACTATGGACCTTAACTGTCGGCAGTGGGTCCAATGCAGAAGTGTACGGATGCCATATGTGATCTCGATCAAAATCCATATCTTCGGCGTATTGTGAAGAAAATTCCGGCAGAATATCCAGAGCTGAGGTCATGTGCTGGATGAAAATTGTGTCGAAGTCAGCGTCATCGACGTATGGGATATCAGCCAGAATTGGAACGTTGCCCCAATTGGCGATGGTTTCGACATTGTCTTGTCGGAGGTGTGCGTCGTCTGTGGTAGAAACGGAAGTGTTTGTTATGACCACTCCGGCTACAGTCAGCCCGCAACCACGAATCATTTCAATAGTCATGAGTGCGTGGTTGATGACGCCCAGTTTGTTGTCGGCAACGATGATCACCGGCAGGTCAAGTCGTTGCATGAGATCAAGCATGGTCTGTCCGTTGCCGAGAGGCACGGCTGCCCCGCCAGCCCCCTCCACAAGAATGAGTTCCCGGTCAACAGTAAGGTTTCTGACCTCATCGGTAAGTTCGTCCACGTTTACCGTTTCTCCCGCCATTTCAGCCGCTAGGTGCGGAGAGCAGGCCGGAAGGTACTTGTGGCAACAGGCTTCGGGATACCCATCAGGGAAATAAGGCGCAGCGAATCTGGCGTATACTTCGACATCTTCAGCTTGAAGGCCGTGTGGAGTTTCAATGCAGCCGCTCTGGATCGGTTTAATGGCCTGAGTATGGCGGTCGGCATCGAGGAATGCCCGTAAAAGGGCGGCTGTGACGCATGTTTTTCCGACATCCGTATCGGTGCCGGTAATGAAGTATCCGTTCATGAGGAAATTGTGTGTTGAAGGTGTGAATAATCTCAATATGAGGTGAGCGACCATACATATGCTCGGGCGAATGAGCAAGCCGTGTGCAAGTATGGTGTTGTAAACACTTGTTTACATTGACGACTGTTCATATGTGTCGCGTGTATTGAAACTGTGCAGAAGGTTGGAAAAGTGAACATGAAATATAAATATAGGGCAGAGGATTGCTCCCCTGCCCTGTGTTAATCATTTATTATCTATATGGATTAGAACCTTTCAAAGCCCTCATCGGTCATACCGGGAATAGTCATGCCGCCATTTGACTGTTTGGTCGGCTGAGTCCCCTTGGGGAGTGCTGCCGTTTTTCTCGCTACGTGGACAGTGGACCTTGCTCCGGGCATGTCGTTGACCTTGAAGAAGGCGATGGCAGACTGGAGTTGTACAGATTGTCTGGCCAATTCTTCCGAGGTCGCTGAGACTTCTTCGGCGGCGGCTGCGATTTGTTGCGTCATTTCATCCAGCTTGAGCATGGCCTTGTTGACCTGTTCGGCTCCGGCATTTTGTTCATTGGATGCTGCGGCTATTTCCTGAATCAATTCGGCTGTGCGTTTGATATCCGGAACCATTTTGTTGAGCATGCCGCCTGCGGATTCTGCGACTGCAACGCTTGAGGCGGACAAATCGCTGATTTCTGCGGCAGCCTCTCCACTGCGTTCGGCCAGTTTGCGAACTTCTGCTGCGACCACGGCAAATCCCTTACCGTGTTCACCGGCTCGGGCGGCTTCGATGGCTGCGTTGAGAGCGAGAAGATTTGTTTGGCGGGCAATGTCTTCAATAATAGTGATTTTGTCAGCGATCTCTCGCATGGCCTGCACGGTTTGAGTGACTGCTTCGCCGCCTTCTTCTGCATCCTGTGCGGAACGACGAGCGATTTTTTCTGTTTCACCGGCGTTATCTGCATTCTGGCTGATGTTAGATGCCATTTCTTCCATGCTGGCAGAAACCTCTTCGACATTGGCAGCCTGTTCTGTTGCTCCTCCGGAAAGAGTTTGCGCTGTGGCGGAGAGTTCTTCACTGCCGCTGGCCACCTGTTCAACAGATTGACGGACATCGCTGACAACTGAACGAAGCTGTTGTCCCATGCCGGTCAGGTCGGCAGCAAGTTCGCCGATTTCGTCTTTTTGATCGATGTCCAAGCTGGCATTCAGATCACCGGAAGAAATTTGTTTGGTGAAAGTGACGCCTTGACGGATAGGATTCACGATGGACCGTGCCAGGAAAAAGATGATGGCGAGGAGTACTATAATGGAACCGATGCTCATGATGGCGGAGAGCCATGTAACGTCGTTTGCAGCGTCCATGATCTTGGCTGTGGGGATTGCCACGCCAAGTGCCCAGCTTAGTCCTGTTTCACCGATCGTAAAGGGAGAAATTATCAATTCAAATTCTGTGTCATCCTTGGTGAAGGTCGTATGTACAGTGCGTTTGGATTTCAAGCAGTTTGAGATGAGGTGCTCCATCTCTGAACCGAAGGTTTCGCCAACTTGTTTGCCGACATTCTGCGGGGATGGATCAGCTACGATCATACCAGAGTTGCTGATGAGAAAGCCGTAGCCTGTTTCATAGGGAGTGATGTGCTCAACGACTTTTTTGAGCTGGGTCATGTTGAGGTCCACACCCGCAACACCGATGATTTCGCTTTTTACTTTAATAGGGGCTGTTGCTGAAATCAGGATGATTTTTTCCCCGTCAAAAAGATATTCAGTCGGGTCCGTAAGGAATGGCTTCCCGGATCGAAGCGAGGTTTGATACCATGCTCTGTCAAGATTTGTACCATAGGACATCTTGTTGCCGGTTTGATACCACGCCAGATATTGTCCGTTTTGATCAGAGCCTTCAGTACCGATGGCAGCGGCATCATTTCCATCAAATTTATCAGGTTCGAATGCGAGCCATGTCGAAGTGAGATCCTCATGCGACTCGGCAAGCTCTACGAGAAAGTGGTTTGCTTCTTCGCGACTGGGTGTTGATGGGGAGGCTACCATGGCTTCCAGTGATTGGGCCAGAGTCCAACTTATGGATAAAGCCTTGTCCAGTTCCCCTTTGACCTGCTGTCCGAATTTACCAGCCATTTCTTCGCCTATGGTATAAGCATCTTTGGTGGCAACAGATTTAAATTCTTCGATCAGAATGGTGAGGGTAACCCCCATGACAAGCATCACAAGAAACCCAACGGGAATCATAATTTTGTTTCGTAGGCTTAAATCTTTGTATAGTCGCATCCTTTCTCCTCCATAAATTCAACGGGCCTCTCCTCGAAGCTGCTCTACGATGAGCGAAAACTTCAATAAAAGTAAAAATGAGTCTGCGCAACACCTTGTTTCTATCTTTATGAAAAAATATAAAGGGTTTATAGTGATAATGAGTGCTAGAAAGGAATGCCGTATAGGCAAGGGGGAGAATGTAGAGTGAGGGAGAAGGCGGTTTTACTCTGCAGCCCTAAGAGAAGCGTGAAGAGTAGGTTTCCAGCTAGAGATTCATGCGTGAAGCTCTGCTGTTTTTTTTTAAAGGAAGGCGTTTGAGATTTTTGTTTTAAATTTTCGAGTTGATCATTCGCATTTTTGTGGCTGTTTGAGAAACAGCTTCTTCCGGGGATACTTTTCCTTGAAGAGTCCGCGTAATCATATTGGACAACAATCCCATGGCTGAAGCCAGGGCTGCCTGAGGTACGATATGACCATCCACAAAGCTGAAGCTTTTTAATGAATCAAATCCAGACAAGATGCTTTGGACTCGTTGCCGGGAGTACTTTTGGAAGACTCCTTGGTGGTCTCTGAAAAAAGTGTCGTGGATTGCGATATCTTTGAGAACAGGCATCGTGCCACCGGGAACCATATGCAGCCAGGTAATATAGGCGTCGTTTGAAAAAAGAAATTCAACAAGGCGTTCAGCCGCTTGTTGTTGTGCAGTATTTTCGGTTTTCATCAGGCCAAGTGCAGTGATAGTACCATAGCTTGCTTTATGCGTTCCCGTAATACTTGAGACAAATCCGGTATTTCTCAAGAGATTGTAGTCGTAAGGGGCACCACAGAGTTCTTCAAAATTGTCTCCAGTCAAAGAATTTGCGGCAATGGAAGGAATGGCCATGTCATCCATGATGAATGTTGAATAGAACATCATCGCCAATTGCCCTTGAAGATAGAAATCTCTTCCACGCCAAGATTGGGGGCCAGGAGGTGTGTATCGGGTTAATTCTGCATAGAATTTGAGCGTTTCAACAGTTGCCGGAGTATCAAACACGACCTTTCCTTCGGGGGTGAATTCTTTCACTCCAGCAGAGAGGGCTAGATGGGTAAATATTTGCTCGGTATATACATCATCCTGTGTGCCGATGAGAATCCCGTATTGTTCTTTTTCCGGGGCGTGAAAGGTTTTGGCCGCTTTTAGAATGTTGTTCCAAGTATTGGGTGGGTTCAGGCCGTGTTTTTTAAACCAGTCTTTTCTGTACCATATACCTTGAACCCATCCGCTTAAAGGAATGCCGCTATATGTTCCGTCTGTGTGTTGCAATTTGCTGAGTGTTCCAGAGTAGAACCTGTCTTTACCTATATTGGAAATACAAGCTTCTGTTCCAGTGTTGTTTATCCATCCGAGTTCGCTGAAGGAGACAACCAGATTCGAAGCACAACTGATAATGTTTGGCCCGGTCCCTTCTTTTTGGGCCTGGGTCAATGCATCAACCATGGCGTTTTCTTCAATATCCTCAACATGTATTTCAATGTCCGGATTGAAGATCATGAAGGCATCTGTGAGATATTTGATAACCGCTTGCCGGTCTGCGCCCATTTCTGTTGTCCAGAAGGTGATGGGAGTAGCCGCTGTCGCGAAAATGGGCATGGACATTATGAGAAAGGAAAAGAGCGTGCACCATGGTATGATTTTTTTTAACCGAGTCATCTTCTCTCCCTATTTCACATCGAAACTTTGTTCACCGTTCCAGGATTCGTCCGGTGATTGCATCGAAAATTCCTGAGTGAGTTTCAGATATTTTTTAATGAGAGGGTCTGCTCCATATTTATCAAGAAGGCCAATGAAAGCAGTTTCTGCCCCCTCAAAATCCCGCGAAAGGAAAAGACGGATCGCGGCTTCCCATTTTTCTGTTTTTTGCATGATTTTATCAGGTACAGTGAACGGGGCAAATACGCCGGTCGTATTGTCTTTTGTCCCAAGAAGTTCATAGACACATAATCCGTCAGTCGTTCCTTTTGGGACAACTTTGCCAGCAAAGCGGAAAAGGAATTCTTCACCAGCAGCAAGCATGGTCGGTCGGCTGACAAGGATGTCTGTTCCCATGTATTTATTGAGTCCTTCCAGTCGTGAGGCCAGATTTACAGATGCTCCCATGGCCGTGTAATCCATACGATCAGAAGAACCAATATTTCCAACAACAGCTTCCCCAGTGTGTATTCCCATTCTGGTCAGAAACTCCGGTTCATCATTGTCCCGACGGTGCTGGTTGAAAACCGTAAGTACTTCTCTGCATTGCAATGCTGTGAGGCACGCGTGAAATGCGTGTTCGGCATTGGTCACTGGGGCATTCCAGAAAGCCATGATTGAGTCGCCTATATATTTGTCTATGGTCCCTTTGTTTTGGATGATGGTCCAACTCATTTTTTCCAGATAGCTTGTAATACTGCTTGTCACCTGCTCGGGTGTGAGTGTCTCTGAGATTGTGGTGAAATCTTTTATGTCACTGAACAGGAAGGTCATTTCCCTACGGTCACCGCCCAATGTTGGAACAATATCGTTGACGATCATCGCTTTAACGAGGGGCTTGGGAATATAGCTCCCAAAAGCGTTGAGGGCTTCACGCATAGTTTCCGTCGCCTTGCTCAACTCCCGTATTTCGAAGATGTTTGATCGAACTTTTATTGGTGAATCCAGTTTAAAAGCCTTAATGTTATCTACTTTTTGGGTCAGTATTTTGAGTGGGCGACTGATACGTTTGGAGACGAAATATATTATTGGCAAAAAAAGGAGAAGCATTCCTAATGACACAAAGAATGTTCGCTTGCCGACTTCAGCTATCGGCCCGGTAAAAGTTGTTTCCGGGATTGTGAGGGCTATGAACAATTCTTTTCCATATTCTTTGGGAAGAGGTTCAATGCCAACGAGGTGTGTCGTGTTTCCCACAAGAAGTGATTGATCGTGAATGGTGTTTGTTTTTTGGGATTGAAACAATTGCACAAGATTTAACAGAGCCGGTGAACCGAGGGCCGCAATCTTTGCGTTCTTTGTCGATTCACTTTCCGTAATGCCTATACTTGTGATGAGTTTGTTTAAATTCGGGTAGGCGTAGACATTTCCAAGAGTATCAAAAATTATGAGTTCATTGCCGGGAGCAATGAGTTGTGACTTTAAAAAATGAGATACATTGGCAAGAGAAAGGTCCACGCCGACAACGCCTTTGACTGTGGCATCAAAACGACGGGAAACCGTTATTCCCGGTTCTTCTGACAAGGAGAAAATATAAATATCACTTAAGGTCGCAATGTCTGTTTCGCTGGCTGATTTGAACCAGGGACGACGTCTGGGATCATATTGCACATGGAGTTCGGCAGCAGAGCCAACTGTCACAAACCCCGTATCCAGATATTTTCTGAGTTCATACCGCTGCTTGTCAGCACGTTGAGCAATTGTTTGTGTATACCAGACTGCACTTTCTGGAATACCCAGACTTTTTTTTAATTCATCGCGTCCGTGCAGTGAGGAGACGAGAAAGAAATCTCCATCATCAAATCCAATAAAAATGGAAGTGAAATCTTCATTTTGTTCGAGGAATTTGAAAAAAACAGATTGCAAAGGGTGTGAATGAATTGACGCCTTTTGTCCTATGTCTCGAAAATTGATGAAAGTGTTCACGGTCCTGAATGCAGTGTCAAAAAGGGCCTGTGTTTTTTCAGCCGTGGATATTTCTACCCGGCGCAAGAGTTGGTGTGCGGCAATAACAGCAGAGTCAGAGTTGCTTTTATGTCCGTAACCAACGACAATTAAGACGATTGTAGTAACCAGAACCGTAAAGACCGTGAGGATATTAACATGCAGAGGAATGTGTTTTCTCATTTGTGGCTCTTGTTGTGTTTTGAATCTGCAGAGATCTTTGTGGTAGTTTTATCTTGACGGAAATTTAAGAATCGACGTCGATGAATGTGCCTTTTGTTTGCTCTCATAACTCATCTATAAAAAATGTGGTAGGCCCTATCGCAAAGAGGTTTATTGGGCTTTAAAATCATATATGAGGCCGTCCGCTCTGAATTCAATGAAGTATGAGTAAGGTTTCTGCCTTATTTTTTCAGTTGTTGAGCTACCTTTAATAATCGTGATGATATTTTTTTACGTTTTTCAGGAGTTAAACCTTCAAGGTTGATGGACAAGGTGAACCCTTTTTCCTCATGTTTGATTGTGTGATTGCGTTCGGTATAATCTTCCTCGCCGTTACGGAGTGAAACAATGGAATATGGGTGAATACTTCTTCGTATGCCTTTTACTGAGAGTGGGTTTCGTTTTTTTGCGTTTACAAGTTCTTTGACGAGAATATAGGTTTCTGACGATATGAGGACACCTCCAGGATCAGCCTGCCCCTCAAGTCGGGCAGCCAGATTCACTTCTCCACCGATGATGGTATAATCCATTCTGGTGTCGGAACCAAAATTGCCTACGTTGCAATATCCAGTGTTGATTCCCACGCGCATTTTGAATGGTTTGTCATAGCCCATGGCCTGCCATTCCTTTTCCAGTTCAGCCATTCGTTTTTGCATAGCAAAAGCCATTCGTACACACAGTTCCGCGTCTTCTTTGACCCCCTTTGTCTCCGGGTCGCCGAAGAACATGAGCATCGCGTCTCCAATAAACTTGTCGATAGTCGCTCCGTATTCCATCGCGATGGAAGACATTTCGGTGAAGTAATTATTGAGAAGAGCAGTTAAGTCCTCCGGCTGCATATCATCGGTTGTCTGTGTGAAGTTTTTGATATCGGAAAAGAATACCGTCAGCTTTTTACGTTCAGTTGAAAGAGAGACATCTCGGTCTCCCGCAAAAATGGAATCGTATACCTGCGGTGACAAATATTTTGCCAATTTTGAGGAGAGCCCTTCCAGCATTTGGTTTTTTTCATCAAGCGATTTCATCGTGTCGGCTAGTTCCGCTTGTGCTTTTTTTCTCTCTGTTATTTCACTGCCGAGTTTGCGGTTCCAGAGGACGATAAGGCCGAGGATCAAAAGGACGCCACCGGAGATTGGTAAGACCCATGTGAAGACTGTGGACATGTCCAAACCGTGTTCAAATTTTAGTGCGAGCCATTTGTTTTTGAATTCGGCAGCTTGTTCGTCCGTAACGACATTCAGTGCTTTGTTGAGAATATTCACCAATTCTGGATAGTCCTTGCGGACAGCCATTGACAAAGACAGTTTCCATTCTGTGGAAGCCGCGACTTTTAAGTTGGTGAGTCCATTTTGTTCAATCGCATAAATCCCGGTAGCCAAATCATTGATGAACCAGTTCACTTCTCCCATTGCAAGTGCGTTAATCGCTTTGTTAACTGTTGGAAAAGAGAGGAGTTTTAGCTTTGGATGTTCATATGTCAGGTATTCTTGAGCTGCGTATCCTTCAACAACGGCTATGCGTCCACTGGCAATGTCGGAAATTTCGTTAACCAAAGGCGCTTCTTTGGGAGAGAATATAACAATTGGAAATTCTATGTAAGGCTCTGTGAAAAGAAGGAATTCCTCGCGGACAGGTGTTTTAGCAATTGAAGTGAGAATATCGATTCTTCCCTGCTTGGCGGATTGAAGAACTTCACTCCAACTCAAGTCTATGGTCGGAGTCATTTCGACTTTTATCTTTTCTTTTATGAAATCAATATATTCCGCCGATATGCCTTGGACTTGCTTTTGTTCATCAATGAATTCAAAGGGGGCACTTTGTGGATCAATGCCGACTTTGATTCGAGGGTGCGCATGAAGCCAGTCCCATTCTTCGTCGGTGAGTGAGAAGACTTTTTGTTGGAAGCCGGAAGCATCAAGATACGTGGTCAGGATGGCCTCACGTTCCTGTTTTGTGATGGCGTCGAGACCTTTTTGTAGGATGTTTCGCAGAAGAGGCTCGTCTTTGCTTACGGCAAAGCGCAATTGACCGGGAAGGTCCGTACGCCAGAGGCTCGCAAGTGTCAGATTGGGAAGAGTATATTTTTTGATCAAATACGATGCAACGACTTGGTTACCAATGTAGGCGTCGGCTTTGCCCGCAGAGACGACCTCAAGAGCTTCTTGTGTCGATTTTACGAGCATGATGTTGATGTCCGGTCGGTCTGTGGGCAGGTTTCTGGCTATGGCATATCCCTCTTCCAAAGCGACTGTTTTGCCTGCAAGATCATTCGGCGTTACGATGTCCTCTCGGTCTCTTCGAGTAAATATCGCGGAATAATATTCGATGTATGGCTGGGTAAAAGTAAAATGCTTCAAACGTTTGGATGTCTCATTTAATCCTGGAGCTACATCCAGTTTGCCTTTTTTGAGTTTGGTCATGTGGGCATCCCAATCAGTGTCGAATACCGGCTTGATTGAAAGTCCAACTTTTTTGGCCGCGACTCGTATAAAATCTGCGGCTATGCCCGTATACGACCCATCGGCTTGTTCCATTTCAAATGGAGGCCAGTTCGGTGTAGCCGTTAATGTGATGGATGTTTTTTTGTGCAGAAATTCTTTTTCTTTGTCTGTCAGCTCAATTTTAAGTCCTGCTGTTACATCGTGGTAGAATCGATCCTGAGGATGAATAATCCAACGTTTATCAATGGCTGCCAGAAGAGCCGGATTGAGCGTCCTAAAACCGTCATCAATACGTTTGATGAGTGCCGTACGTGTCTTTAATACGGCAGCGTGTACTGTGTTGATGACTTCCGTGTTGGGAGTTCTGTCTACGAGTCCTTGCCAGCCAAGTCGGGCCAAATTGCGGGAAACGGTCGGTACTTCATCAAATATGATATCAATTTCACCGGCAATAAGTCCGGTTAACAATGCTTCATGACTTTCGTAAGAAGCAATGGAGAGGTGTGGATGTTTTTCGCGTAGATAGTCTTGTTGATATGTGTCGGCTACAATGCCGATTTTTTCGTTTTTGAGTGTGCAAAGCGAAGGACACTTCGAGTGCACTCGGTGGTAGAGTGTGCTTTTGATGGCGTGCAAAGTGTCTGAAAAGTTGAGCCATTTAGACCTTTTGGAGTTTTTGAATAATCCAGAATGTACATCGGCCTTACCTGATTTTACCATTTCGATGGTTTCTTCCCAAGTCCCAGAGGCAAATTCGACAGCGATACCTGTGTTTTTTGACCATAGTTGCCACATCTCAACCAATAATCCCGCAGGTTTGCCATCTGGAGTAACGAGAGAAAGTGGGGCGTAGGTTTTGTCGATGGCAACGATAAGCTTTTCTTGAGCTTGAACTGGAGAAGAGAGCAACAGGAGGAAGAGTAAGCTGACTACGATGGGTAATCGAAAAGGAAAAAAAAGAGACACAGAACCTCCATTTGATATAGCAGATCAATTTCTATAAAAAGAAGAATAGAAATATACCACTATGTATCAATAAAAGGAATAGGGTTGTGTGCCCCGGGCGGAAAGACTGTTTTAATTTAATCTTTATACTAGCTGTAATGATTTAGGTTTATAGTTATTTTTGATGAAATGTTGTTTTTGAATCACAAAGAAAAAGGGCTGTGACATATGTCACAACCCTTGTTCTTTACTGGTGCCGAAGAGAAGATTCGAACTTCCACGGAGAAACCCCCACATGGTCCTGAACCATGCGTGTCTACCAATTCCACCACTTCGGCACGTTCAGGAGAAATGGCTTATATATGCCCTCCGAGTGGTTTGCAAGTCTTTTCTTTTCTATTTTGTCCTGTTGGGAGTATTGGTTGCAAAAGATAATCGCTTGAACTCGGAGTGGAAAACGCCTACCGTCCGCGCACAAATTGGAGAGACGGATGGAAAATTTCTTATTGTTGGGTATTTGTTTTGCGCTGGGTCTTGCCATGCGTGTGGCTGGAGTCATTGATGAAAAAGGTCCAGCAGCCCTGAACGCTGTTATTATTTATATGTCCATGCCCGCATTGGCTTTGCTTTATGCCCACTCCCTGCCGTTGGGGGTGGACCTTCTGTTGCCTGCTGCCATGGCTTGGATTGTTTTTGGTGTCGGCTATGCGCTCTTTGTTCTTTTGGGGCGTCGATTCGGATGGGATGAAAAGACTGTGGTCTGCCTGACTCTGTGCGTAGGGCTGGGCAATACTTCATTCGTGGGGTTGCCCATGATCGAGACTTTTTTCGGGCCGGAGTATATCGGTGTGGGTATGCTCTGTGACACGGGCGGTACCTTTCTGGCTCTCGCTATTCCCGGAATCATTCTTGCCGCTAAGGTCTCTGGTGAGAAAGTCAGTGGGTTGATGGTTGCGAAAAAAGTTTTCCTGTTTCCTCCATTTATTGCCATTTTGCTCGGCATCGCGCTTCAGCCGATTGCATATCCAGAGTGGCTTACAGGGGTGCTTTCCCGTCTTGGCTCGACTCTTAGTCCCTTGGCTTTGTTATCCGTGGGAATGACACTGTGTTTCAGTGCTATTCATGGCAATGTCCGGGAGTTATGTATTGGGTTGGGGTATAAGCTTGTTCTTGCTCCATTGATTATCTTTGTTTTGTATATGGTAATACTGGGCAAGACTGATGTGGTCTCGCAAGTCACGGTGTTCGAAGCCGCCATGGGACCAATGGTCACTGGTGGAATTATCTGTATGAGCCATGGATTGAGGCCGTCACTTGCTGTGGCTCTGGTCGGAATCGGGACGCTGTTGGCTTTTATTACGTTGCCAGTTTGGTATGCGATCATACAGGCTGTATAGAGAGCAAACTCTCCTTGCATCCTTCGTGGAAAATTGTTCTCATTATTGAGTCAAAACCCTTTACGGAGAATTCATGAGCAGCGGAACAAAGATATTCAGACAAGTGGAACAAAAAAATCTTCCCACTTTTTTTCGGGAACTGGCCGACGCGTTGGAAAATGGTGGAACGGATGAATTTGCCTGTGTCGATGATTTCAAGAAGTTCAAGATTAAAGGGCGGGCCGATTTTGGTCAGGTCGTTCTCAAAATGAAATTTCAGAGCGAGCAGGAATGCTCTGCTCCATTTGAGGTTGAGTGTGAGACCTGTGGCGAAAAAAAACCGGAGTACAAGGACCTCAAGAAACGGATGAAATCCAGTTTCAGGATGTTGGTCAAGATGATTCATGATGGCGAAGAACCGCCGCGTGAGGCTGTGGAATCGTTTCTGATGGATTCCGCGCTCATGGTCAGTTATCCCGGTTACGGTGATGAGTATTATGATATATACACCGAGGCATGCGCGGCGTTCAAGGATGCGTATGAGTCTGGTGATATCAGGCGGATGCATACTGCTATTGATGCGCTCGTTCATGAAAAGGGGCGGTGTCACGCAAAGTATGCGTAATGTAAAAGAGTGGGGATTCTGCGCAGGAGGTGCACATGATTGATTCCATCAAGGTGCAGCGGCACAGACAGAGCCCTGAATTGGGACCATCCATCCTGTTTTTCAGTGGCGGCACTGCGTTGCGTGATACATCACGTGCGCTTGTCGGACTGACGCATAATTCCATTCATTGTATTACTCCTTTTGATTCGGGCGGCAGTTCGGCCGTGTTGCGGGATGCGTTTGGCATGCCAGCCGTTGGTGATATTCGTAATCGACTCATGGCATTGGCCGATCAGTCGGTGCAGGGGAATAATGGTGTGTACGCGTTGTTTACCCATCGATTGAGTCAGCAGGGGGATCAGATTGAGTTGCGGAAGAACCTCGACAGATTGGCATCAGGCGAACATTTTTTGATGCATTGTATTCCCGGTCCGGTGGGCACGATCATCATGAACCATCTGCAACGTTTTTTGGCGATTATGCCATCTGATTTTGATTTGCGTGGGGCGAGTGTGGGGAATCTCGTCCTGACCGCCGGATACCTCACAAAAGACCGGAAAATGGGACCGGTCATTGAAATGTTTTCCGAGTTGGCGACAGTGAGGGGAGAGGTTCGGCCTGTAGTGGATATGGATCTGCATCTGGTCGTAGAGTTGGAGGATGATACCGTTGTTATCGGTCAGCATTTGATGACCGGTAAGGAGGCCTCTCCTCTAAACTCTCCAATTCGGTCTATGTGGTTGACCGATTCTCTTGAGCGAACATCGCCCGTTTATCCTGCTGTTGGTGCGGGGATCAAAGAGCGTATCAGTCATGCCGATCTTATCTGTTATCCGCCCGGTAGTCTGTATTCAAGTGTGATAGCCAACCTGTTGCCTCAGGGCGTGGGAGCGGCAATATGCGAGAATCCTTGCCCCAAGGTGTTTGTCCCGAGTATGGGGCACGACCCGGAGGCTGTTGGTTTGTCAGTCGCTGATCAGGCTCAATTGTTATTACATTATCTTGCTGTCAGTGGCGCGTCTGGTGACTGTCGTTCGGTGGAAGCTGTGGTGGTGGATATCGCAAACGGCGAATACCCTGACGGCATTGACGAACAAGCCCTGCGCGACATGGGACTGGTTGTCATAGATTGTCCTCTTGTAACCGAGATGAGTGCTCCATATATAGATGGGGCAAAGCTTGCCGAATTTTTGATTTCTCTTTCCTGAAAAAAGAAAAGCCGGGTACATGCGAATGTACCCGGCCTTGTGCTTCTTGGGTTTTAGAACTTTTCAAATCCGTCATCGGAATTCCCCTCCATATCGAGGGAAAAACCGTTGTCAGGGGCCGCTGTCGGTGTTGGTTGGGACGGCGGTAACTGCGTTGTGGTTGTCGTTGGTCGAACCGAATGTGTGGGTGTAAAACTTTGAGCGGTTTCGTGCCCGATGTTGAAGAACTGCATACCTTGTTGCAGGCCGGTCGCGTGGTTAGTGAATTCGGTGGCTGTGGCCGCAAGTTCTTCAGATGCGCTTGCATTCTGCTGGATAACATTGTCCAGATCCTGAATAGCACGATTGATTTCCTGGGCGCCTGTATTCTGTTCAATACTGGCGGCAGAAATCTCCTGCACCAGATCAGCGGTCTTGCGGATATCCGGGACCATCTTGGTCAGCATGGCTCCAGCCTGATCTGCTTTTGTTAAAGTGCTGGAAGAAAGTTCACCGATTTCTGAGGCCGCTGCGCCGCTTCGTTCGGCCAGTTTGCGAACTTCTGCTGCGACAACCGCAAAGCCCTTGCCCGCTTCGCCGGCGCGGGCTGCTTCAATGGCTGCATTTAATGCTAACAGATTGGTTTGACGGGCAATTTCTTCAATGATGGAAATTTTTTCAGCAATATTCTTGATGGAATCGACGGCTTCCATGACCGTCTCGCCACCTTGTTGAGCATCCTGAGCCGTTTGGTTTGCCATCTGTTCTGTTTGGGTGGCGTTTTCCGTGTTCCGACCGATTTGGCCGATCATTTCTTCCATGGCCGCTGAGACTTCTTCTACGGCTGCGGCCTGACGGCTTGCGCCTTCTGCCAGCGATTGGGCTGATTCCGTGACTTCAGTGCTGCCGGACGCCACTTGGTCCGCACCATACTTTGATTGGCCGACAATGGAACGCAGTCTTTCGACCATCTGGCCGAGGGCCGCCGTCAGCAGCCCGGGTTCGTCCTTGTAGTCGGATTGAATGTCTGTCGTCAGATCGCCGGATGCCACATGGTTGGCCAGGACAACGGCTTCATTGAGCGGTTGGACAATGGAACGAACAATGAGCAAACAGAATGGAAGAATGATCAAGACAAGGACGGCAATGATGACGCTGCCAATGGCCCATACATATGTCGAAACCAATGAGTCGATGTCATTGGCGATGACTTCCTTTGCATGAGCGACATTGTCCAGATATACGCCGGTACCGATCCACATGTCCGTACCGGGGATGAGTTCTGCATAGGAAAGCTTCGGTTGATCTCCTTTTTCCGGTTTGGGCCAGATATATTCGACGAAACCGCCTCCATTATGTGCTTTTTTATTTAATTCGGCGACCAGAGCCACCCCGTTTTTGTCTTTGAGGTCCTTGAGATCTTTGCCGTGTAAGGAAGGCTTAGTCGGTAGAGCTACACATGTTGTGTTGTTGTAGACAAAGAAATAACCGGATTTGTCTTCCTCAAAGCGAATTTTATCCACCAATTTTCGAATGATATCTATTTTTTCTTCCAGGATAGGGGCTTCGGCTATGGCTGCGCTAATACTGACGGCCATGGAATGGGTGGCGACTTGAAGTTTTCGTTCTTCACCTTGAAACATGGCCTGGTCTGAGCGTTCGACGCCGATGTCTTTGACTTTTCCAACTCCACTGAGAAAGGCAAGCGAGAATCCAAGAATGAAAATGACAATGCTGGTAATGAGTACCAGGATCCGAGTCTTGATTGTGACTTTTCTGAGCATATATCCCTCCAATGGATAAATTCCAGAGTAAGATAGCATGTATTTTGCTATGAAATCCACAAATAGAACCAAGTTATAAGAGGTTCGGATATGGTGCTGAGATTTCAGGAAGTCATCATAGATGTTTCATGCCGGACCAAATCCTGATAAAAGAGCTTCCGTGACATACATAAAAGATTATTTTCAATTGACTGAGTACATGGACAGGCTCGGGCTTTTTCATATGGATTTGAGTTTGGACCGTATGGAAAAGTTTATGGCGGCACATGGTATGCTGGATATCCCCGTAGTGCATGTGGTCGGAACCAATGGCAAAGGGTCCACCTCTGCTTTTTTTGGCTCCATTGCTCGAGCTCATGGCCTCAAAGTGGGCCTCTTCTCATCACCTCATTTTGTTTCACCGCGAGAACGGGTTCAAGTAAACCGATCCATGCTTTCTCGTGAGGTATGGGTTGAGCTTGCCAACGCAGTCTTGTCCACGGACGGTGGTGAAGACCTGACCTATTTTGAATTTCAGACTTGTCTGGCTCTGCTTGCTTTCGAACGTGAAGGTGTTGACGTGGCAGTCATGGAAGCCGGATTGGGTGGGAAATTCGACGCAACCAATGTCCTGGCTCCCGGGCTGACGTTGTTTACGCCTATTGGTATGGACCATGAGAAGCTTCTCGGTTCAACGTTGGCGGAAATTGCTGAAGACAAGGCTGGCGCTATTCGTCATGAAGGTGTGGCCTTGACCGGTCCGCAGGAAGCCGATGCCATGATTCAATTGCAGGATCGCGCTCAATCTATTGGTGCACGGTTGATGTATTCTGTGGACTTGGCTGAACCTGTTCGCGGTGTGAAGTTGGGGCTCAGTGGTATTCATCAGACCATGAATGCGCAGCTTGCTTTGGCTGGGTGGCGATGGTTTGCTGCTGGTCGAGATATCCGGAGTGAGCCTCGTCTCGAAAATTTTGGTATGGAGACCGTTTTTGTGCCGGGTCGGTTGCAGACTGTTGATATAGATGGGCGGAGCATTCTGCTTGACGGGGCGCATAACAGTCATGCCCTGATTGCGCTTTCCGCCGCCTTGAACGCACAAGGCATTCGGCCGGGGTGTGTTGTTTTCACCTGTTTGAAAGATAAGGATTTGACCCCCATGGTGCAGTTGGTACAGGCGTTGACCGATGGGCCGATCTTTATTCCTGCCATGGAGAGTGAGAGGGCAAGGAGTGCCGATAGTTTGGTTGAAGCTATGGGGGGCAGGGCGAAAGCTGTGTCTTCTATGGAAGAGGCTCTTGGTTTGGGGGCGAGTGAGCCTGGGGCGACACTTGTTTGTGGGTCCTTGTACTTGTTGGCGGAGTTCTATAGATTGTATCCCGAATGTCTTACAGTCTAACATGAGAAATATATGAGCCAAATTTTCAGATATCTTCCGTCAGTGGATCAGGTCCTTTCTTCCCTTGTGGACATTGAGGAGTTTCGTGATTTGCCGCGAGCCTTGATCAAGGATCTGGTTAACGACTTTTTGGATGTGTGCCGTGAGGAAATACGTTCTGGTGCCATCACGGCATCGGAACAATTGGACCTAGCAAATCTGTTACCCCGGTTGACCGCATTTGTTCGGGCTCAGTCCCGTCCTCATTTCAGGCGTGTGCTTAATGGGACGGGTGTTGTCATTCATACTAATTTGGGTAGGTCACTTCTTGCCAAGTCCGCCATCAAGGCTGTGGCGGATGCGTGCGGCCATTATTCCAATTGTGAATTTGATTTGTCCACCGGACATCGGGGTAGTCGGTATTCTCATGTGGAGAAAATTCTGTGCGATATTACCGGAGCCGAGGCTGCACTTGTGGTCAACAACAACGCCGCCGCAGTCTTTATCATGTTGGAAACTTTGGCTAAGGGACGTGAGGTTATCGTGTCTCGCGGGCAGCTTGTCGAGATTGGTGGATCGTTTCGTATCCCGGATGTCATGACCAAGTCCGGGGCGATTCTGCACGAAGTAGGAGCCACCAATCGAAGTCATGTCCATGATTATGAGAATGCCATTAACGATGAGACTGGTGCGCTCATGCGGGTACATACGTCCAATTTCCGAGTGGTCGGGTTTACCAAGGAAGTAACTCTGCCGGAAATGCGTGAATTGGGTGACAAGTATAATCTGCCAGTTATCGAAGACCTTGGGAGCGGGTCTCTCTACTCGTTGCAGGGAGAAGGTTTGCTGGGTGAACCGACAGTGCAACAGACAGTGACGCAAGGCGCGGATGTGGTGTCTTTTTCTGGCGACAAGGTGCTTGGTGGTCCGCAGGCAGGTATTATTGTCGGACGGAAAGAATATATTGATCGTATCAAGAAGAATCCGGTCAATCGGGCCATGCGTATTGATAAAATGACATTGGCTGCTCTTGAGGCGACCTTGCGTCTTTATCTCGACATGGATGAAGCGCGGCGCAAGGTGCCGACCTTGAAAATGATCACCGCATCACAGGAAGCGCTTAAGAGCAAGGCGCGTCGTTTGGCTGATGCTATCCGTCAGGCCCTTGCTGAACGGGCTGTGGTTTCCATGAAAAAAGGATCATCCAGAGTGGGGGGTGGGGCTTTCCCTGAATATGACCTGCCCGGAACCATGGTCTCTATTGCCGTAAAAGATATTTCCGTGGGCGATTTGAAGGACGCGCTTCTTCAGACCGACCCGCCGCTGGTGGCGCGTATTGAGGATGATGAATTTCTCATTGATCCGCGCACATTGGCTTCGACAGAATTGAAAATGGTCGCCTCCGCGTTGGAGCAGGCCGTGGTTTCCCTGACCGAAAAATAAGGATTCATCATGAGTAAGAAAAAAACACTTGAATATGAACCAAAGACCGCTTGGGAAGTGTATTCCTCCAAGAAGGATCGCAAGGCCATGGATGCCATGGCAAAAGATTATGTGAAATTTCTCAGTGAATGCAAGACCGAGCGTTTGGTTATGGATTATGTGCGCAAACGGGTGGAGAAGGCCGGTTTCAAGGATGATCTCAAAGCTCCGTTGGCTTACCGTTTCAATCGAAACAAGACATGCTTTCTGGCACGGAAGGGTAAACGTCCATTGTCCGAAGGGTTTCGTTTAGTCGGTGCGCATGCAGACTGCCCTCGTCTGGATTTGAAACAACGTCCTCTTTATGAGGATACTGACATTTGTCTTGCCAAGACCCATTACTATGGCGGTATCCGTAAGTATCAATGGTTGACCATTCCTTTGGCCCTGCATGGTACGGTGATTAAAAAATCCGGTGAGGAAGTGACCGTGTGCATTGGTGAGGACCCCAAGGACCCGGTCTTTACCATCACTGATTTGTTACCTCATTTGGCAGCCAATGAAATGGGTAAAAAGGTTTCTGATGCCTTTGAGGCAGAAAAGTTGAATCTGGTTTTTGGTCACTCTCCTGCGTCCAAGAATAAGAAGGACGATGAAGATATCAAAGAACCAGTTAAACGTATGGTGCTTGAACTGTTGAATAAGCGGTATGGTATTGACGAGTCCGATTTCTTTAGTGCCGAGATGCAGGCTGTTCCGGCTGGTCCGGCCCGATTTGTCGGTTTGGATGAGGCTACCATTGGCGGATATGGTCAGGATGATCGTTCCAGTGTGTTTTGCGCTTTGGAAGCACTGCTTGCTGAAGAAGATCCTGAGTATGCGCAGATTGTTCTGTTTTGGGACAAGGAAGAGATCGGTTCCGAAGGGGCAACTGGTGCCAAGTCCTATTTCTTTGAGTACTGCATGGAGGAATTGGCCGAGACATGGGAACCGGGCGCACGTTTATCCTCGATTTTCATGAATGGTTCAGTACTGTCTGCGGATGTCTCTGCGGCCATGGACCCGGATCATAAAGATGTATACGAGCCCCTGAACGCTGCTCGTATTGGATATGGGCCGTGCTTTAACAAATTTACCGGTCATCGTGGTAAGGTGGGAGCCAATGACGCCCACCCGGATTATATTGGCTGGCTCAGGCGTATCTTTGATGACGCTGGTATCCCGTGGCATATGTCTGAGTTGGGTAAGGTCGATGTCGGTGGCGGTGGGACTGTGGCCAAATTTTTGGCTGTATACGGCATGGATGTCATTGATGTCGGTGTGCCAGTGTTGTCCATGCACTCGCCTTTCGAGTTGTCCTCCAAGGCTGATATTTACGCCTGCACACTGGCATTCAGGGAATTTCTGAAACGGTAGCTGTGAATCGAATAGAAAAGGGGTGCCGACAGTATGTTGGCACCCCTTTTTTTGTTTTTTACAGTGGACTAGTTGTCGTACAAAGCTTCCAATCCTTTGAGCGTCAGGAGTTCTTCCTTGACAGGAAAACCAAATTCCTTGGCGTTGTTCATCCACATCTGTGCTCGACGAAGGTCTTTTTGTACGCCGACGCCTGCAGCGTAGAGATGGCCCATGTAGTACATCGCTACATCGTTTTGCGCGACCCCGGCTCTATATATGAGGTCGGCACCCTTGATCTTGTCGGTGGGGACATTGTCTCCGTAAACATAAAACAGGCCGAGCATGAGCAGTGCGTCCTTTTGTTCCTGATCGCATGCCTGCTCAAGAAGTTGCAGGGCCTTGTTCATGTCTTTTTTAACCCCTTCTCCTTCCATATACATTGTGGCCAATGCGTACTTAGCGTTGGCATTGTCATTTTCCGCAGCATACTCATATTTGGTGATAGCGGTGTCGTAGTCTTTTTTCAGATACGCCTTTGTTCCTTGTCGTTCCGGTATTTGATTCGTCACTTTCTCGACGACACAACCGGCAAGCAGGAAGGTGCTAAGTGTTAGAAACACACAATATGTGAGAAATCGTTTCATCGTTTTATTCCTTCATCGGCGTCAACGGCTTATGCCTTCAGCCATTTTAGTCTTTCATTATGGTGTAGACCCTGCAGGACTACTTGCTCCGCCGCCTTCGCTCTCGCTGCTAGCGGTATCTGTGTTTTCACCGCCACCCAAGCCTGCTTCCGCCTTTGTCTTTCCATCTCTTTCATTTGTGGCATTTTTGAAGGCTCGCTCCTGCACAGCAATTTTGCGCAGTTGTTGGTAGTCTGGACGAACGTTCAATCCACCAATTTGTTTTTTTTCAAAATCCAGGAGGTTCTTGAAACCATCAGCTTTGAGTTGCAGTTCTTTTTTTGAACCATACAACCCGAACTCGCCCTGACTGGTCATGGGGGCAGCTTTGATTACTTTTTCGCGTACTGTAGCAGGGACCGGGGCTGGTGGAGAAAGAGGGCGGCCAAGTTCAATCTTGGTCATGAGATTTGCCTCGGACATTGATATGGCATTTTTTTCAGAACTAACGATTACGGTGTGTCCAGAAGCTATTTCGAGAACGCCTATAAGCTCTCGTTTTGGTTCGACAATGGCAAACGGCTCCGTGCCCCGAATGCCAACGGAGGTCATAGGGGTTGTCAGGGCAAAGGCCTCAGGATTTTGTTTGACGATCTGACCTGTGACAAAACGGAATGTCCCCTCGCCCATTTTGAAAAGAAGCTTCGAGGCAGAAGGGTTTTCGGAAAAGACATAGTCGTCCAAGGAAAGAGTCGATTCATTTCCCTGTGAATAAATAGTGTCATCCTTGAAGCGGATTTCCACGTTGCCGGTTCTTCCTGTGACAATAACTTCATGAATGAAAACCGGACTTTTCAATTCAAGTTTTCTGGCTTCTTTCCCCGGCATTTCGGCCGAGACAAATCCCATGATGTGGATCACTTCACCTATTGGGTCGGGGGCTTGAGAAGGTGCGGCTGCCATCGACAAAGAAGGACTTATGCAGACAGCCGTTATGAGGAGAGCCATAACGCACTGTGTAATTCTCATGGATATCATGAAATAATAACTCCACAGATTAAGTGTTTATATTGGTTAAGAAAAAAATATCATACTGGACTTATATGAAACTATTATAATTGTCACTTTATGATGAAAAAGGGTCCAAACATTATTGTTTGCACCCATGAGAGTTTTGGAACCGACGAAAATAGTATTTACTTTTGATAAAGGGAAGTGAGGCCTGCCTCGGTCAGATATTCATTTTTGACCGGAAATCCAGAATTCTTTGCTTGTTTCATCCAATATAACGCAGAAGGGATGTCTTTAGTTACGCCCAGGCCCGTAGCATAAAGGTTGCCGAGGTAGTACATAGCTATATCATTGCCATTCTCTGCGGAAGTTTTGATCCATTCCGCTCCTTTGATTGGGTCTTGTTGGACACCATCTCCATACACGTAGAACAGGCCGAGCATGAGTTGTGCATCTTTTTGACCTTGCGCGGAAGCTTGTTGTAACAGCTTTGCGGCTTTGTTCATGTCCTCTTGAGTTCCCAGCCCCTCAGCATGCATGACGGCGAGGTGGTATTGAGCTGTGGCGCTGCCGCTTTGGGCTGCTTCAGTATAATGCTCAAAGGCCGTTGTGTAGTTTTGTTGTTGGTAGGCTTTGTCTCCTTGCTTTTCGGCCATTTGTGCCATGACGACACATCCGCCTGTAAAGAGAGCTGTCATGGTCAGGAGCAATGCGTGTTGTATGAAGCGTATTTTCATTGTTTTTATCCTTGTCTTCGAATGTTGCTGGAAGCAGGTGTTTGCAATCGGTTTTTAATGTCCACCGCCTCCACCGCCATCACCACCACCTTCACCGCCGCCAAGGTCTCCGGAGTTGCCACCGCTATCTCGGTCTTTTTCTGTTGTCTCTTGATTGGTTTTTTGAACTTTGATTCTGTGAAGTTTTTCGTAATCAGGTTTATTACTTAAACCATCGAGACTTTCCTTGTTCCGTTCTATCTGCTGTTTGAAAGATTGTACTTTGCGTTCGAGATCCTTCTTTGGACCAGGGTTGCCGAGTTCGCCCAGAGATGTCATTGGAGCTGCCTTCACGATTTTATTGATGGTTTCTTGAGAAACTGGAGTTGGGTCGGATACGGCGCCGGTCTGAGGATTAACGTTAACCGAGGTTCGTGGTATATTTAGTGCTTTATCGCCAACGGTCATAGTGTGTTTTTTACTGAGTTTCGTATTGCCGATTTCTTCTTTGTCGGGAGTGACAATCGCAAAAACTTCGGTGCCTCTGATGCCTATGGTGGTAGTGGGGGTCTGGAGTGCGAATGCATCCGGGTTTGTTTTAACAATTTGTCCGGTTACGTATCTGAAAGTTCCTTCGCCCATTTTGAAAAGGAGTTTTGATGCTGATACGTTAGTTGAATAAACAAAATTATCTAACGAAATTCGGGAATCCGGACCTTGGGAATAGACTGATTCGTCTTTGAAAAGAATTTCGATGGAACTTTTTGTTCCTGTGGCGATGGTGTCCTGAGTGATAATCGGTTGATTCAGTTCAAGTTGACGACTAGTCCCGTTAGGTTGTTCTGCAATGACGGTTCCTGCCATGGCAATGACTTCCCCGATTTGTGTGTCAGTCGCGAAGGCTGGTATCTGGGCAATGCAGATAAACAGCGCTGTGAACAGTGCGGTTCGTGTGATTCTTTTTGCAGTACACATGAGTCCCCTCTTCGAATATTAAATTTATTAAGTAGTATAGCTTTATATTAAATGGGGGAATTTGGTCAATTTTTTTAGGGAAGTTGCATCCAGTGTTGAATTGTGTTTCGACTTTAAAGTTGAGAGCTTGTTTTGTGCTCTTGTGGCGAAGCGTGTTTTTCCCTATTATCCGAGTTCTCGTTGTAATGAAAAACAGATAGTCAAGGATTACCATATATGCCCGTTATCATGGGAACAGCCGGTCATATCGACCACGGAAAGACAACTCTTATCAAAGCGCTTACCGGTATCGATTGTGATCGATTATCAGAAGAGAAAAAACGCGGCATCACCATAGAACTTGGTTTTGCTTTTCTTGATTTGGGAGAGGGAAGCAGGTTGGGGATTGTCGATGTCCCTGGCCATGAAAAATTCGTAAAAAATATGGTGGCCGGTGCCGCCGGGATTGATTTTGTAGTTTTGGTCATTGCTGCGGATGAGGGGATTATGCCCCAGACCCGTGAGCATTTGGAAATTTGTCAGTTGCTTGGTGTAACCACCGGCGTTGTTGCTTTGACCAAGACTGACATGGTGGATGCGGAATGGTTGGAGATGGTGGAAGAAGAAGTTGCGTCTTATCTTGAACCGACATTTCTTGCTGGTGCACCGATTATTCCAGTGTCTGCACATACTGGTGATGGACTGGATGCGCTCAAGGATCAGTTGCGGATCTTGATGGCAGAATTCAAGCCACGTCGTCGTTCCGATTTATTTCGTTTGCCCGTTGATCGTGTGTTTACCATGAAAGGACACGGTACTGTGGTCACCGGGACTATGGTTTCCGGTTCCGTTTCCGTTGGTGAGGATATTATCCTTTACCCGACAGGGACAGAAACCAAGGTGCGCAGTCTGCAATCGCATGGTGAGACCGTGGAGACAGCTCAGGCCGGACGACGGACTGCCATTAATGTGCATGGGCTGGAAGTGGACGATATCAGGCGGGGAGATGTGTTGGCTCGCCCGGGGTCATTGTTCCCTTCTACGGTATGGGACATCGAATTAACCGTTCTGGAATCTTCACACCTGCCGCTCAAGCATCGGCGGGAAATTCATTTTCATCACGGTGCGCGTGAAGTGCTGGCTCGTGTCTATCTGTTGGATCGAGAAGACCTAAAACCCGGTGAAACGTGCGTCTGTCAGGTCCGTTTCTCGGAGCCCTTGGCCGCAGTGTACGGTGACCGTATCGTTTTGCGCGCATTTTCCCCGCTAAGGGCCTTTGCCGGTGGTCGGGTTATAGGACCAGTCGGACATACTATAAAACGATTCTCGGACAAGGTGGAGCTTATGCAACAACTTGCTGCCGAGACGCCCGAAGATGTGGCAGCAGCCCAATTGGAGTTGGCAGGTCCTGTCGGATTGACCTTCGCACAACTACTGACCATGACCAATCTGGAAACAAAGGGGTTGGAGAAGACTTTGGGACTACTTGGTGGTCAGCAGAAGTCCGTGTTGTTTGACAAGGAAACGCGTCGGTATGCCGGCGGGCAGCTGGCGGCGTCACTTGGCGAGAGTTTGCTGGTTTTCTTGAAAGATTTTCATGCCAGGGATTCCATGAAGCCCGGTGTGCAACGAGGTGAACTGGCTTCCTCTTGGGGCAATGATTTGCCTCCCAAATTATTTCATTTTGTGGTTGAACGAATGCTTAAGGCTGGTGAGATTGTCGCCGAACAGGAATTACTTAAGCTGAAGGGGCACAAGGTCTCGTTGGCTTCAGATCAGGAAAAAGTGCGAGAGACTATTCTTGGAGCCTACACCAATGGAGGCGGTACCCCGCCCAATCTCAAGGATGTACTTGAACCACTAGGCCTGGATTTCAAGCAGGCTTCCGGTGTCTTGAAGTTGTTGCAGGAACAAGGTGAGTTGGTACGCATCAAAGGTGACATGTATTATCACAAGGCGGCTTTGGATGACCTTCAAGGCCGGATAGTTGCTTTTTTTGCGGATAATCAAGAAATGTCCGCCCCTGACTGTAAGGAAATAACAGGGCTCTCGCGTAAGTATCTTATTCCGATACTGGAGTATTTTGATAAAGAGAAATTGACGGTTCGCGTTGGAGACGTACGCCATCTCCGCAAACGTTCTTGACACAGGGACACACTCCCTTTAGGCCATTCTCATGGATACACGTCACTGTTTTATTTGGCTCCTGATACTGGGATTCATCCTGATGGCTGGATGCGCCGGGAAAACCACCCGTGGCGCAGATGGTGATATTGCCGCTGCAAATGCACTGGTGGATGAGGCTGCGAACGTCCTTGAAACGACGATTCGGAATGATCACGAAGGTGTCATCGGCAAGATGATCAACAAGGCCAAGGGCGTGTTGATCATTCCCGCCATTGGCGAGGCGAGCCTACTTGTGTCCATAGGTGGTGGCAACGCAGTTTTGATGGCCTCGACGGATGAAGGTTGGACTGGGCCGGTTTTTATGACCAAGGGGTCGGTCGGATTCGGATTTCAGGCAGGAGTTTCAAAACAGTCCGGCATTGTCTTGTTTATGCATGAAGATGATGTTCGTTACATGTTGCTGACAGGTGCCATTTTGCAGGCCCATGCCCGCCTGATTGTTCTCAATATTGATTATGAAATTCATGAAACTGATGAATTTTATGAATCCGGTAACGTGTATTTTGTGGGAGAGCGGAGTGGATTGTATGCGGGGTTAGCCGTCAATAGCGGTGGTTTCACTGACCGGACGGTTTTGAACGAAGCATACACCGGCGTGAAAGGCGGTGGACCACGAGCCATCCTTTTGGAACAGAAAATTCAACCTGAAGCTGCAAAGCGTTTGCGTGAACTGCTGGACACGGCAAAGGCCGCTGAGTAGAAGGTTTTGATTGCGGAAAGGGCTTTCCCGACTCCGTATTCCTGACATGATGCAACTGATAATGGACGTTTTCCTTGTTAGGGAGCGACCTAACTAGGAATCAAATATTTCATGCTGTTTTATTCGTTCGAATTTATTTTTATTTTTCTACCACTTTCCGTATTTGTCTTTTTCGCACTTTCCAAGAAACATCCGGAATTTGCTGAAGTCGCACTCATCCTATTTTCTCTCGTTTTTTACGCTTATTACAAAGTCGATAATATTTTTATCATTTTGTCGTCTATTGTCATAAATTATGGGTTTGGGACATTGCTTACCAATTGGGGTGGCCGTTTTGCTGACAGGAATGTGTCAAGACGGAAAGCGGTGTTTTATGTCGGAGTATGTTTTAATATTCTGCTTTTGGTCTATTTTAAGTATACGAATTTTATTATAGATAATGTCAATGTTTTGGTTGGATCAAATATTACGATTGATACAATTATCCTTCCATTGGCGATCAGTTTTTTTACTTTTCAGCAGATCGCTTATTTGAATGATTCGTTTTCAGGTGTGGCGGATGAGTATAAGTTTAGACGATACGCTTTGTTTGTTTGCTTTTTCCCTCAGTTGATCGCCGGACCGATCGTGCACCATCGGGAGATGATGCCGCAGTTCAAGGATTTGACGAATAAAATATTGAATTGGGAGAACATATATCAAGGGCTGACGCTGTTTATCATTGGTTTATTTAAGAAAATCGTAATAGCCGACACCTTTGCTCAGTGGGCTATTGCGGGGTATGCAGATACCGGTCATATTCAGTTTTTTGAAGCGTGGAGAACCAGTCTCAGTTATTCTCTTCAGCTCTATTTTGATTTTTCCGGCTATGCGGATATGGCTATCGGCATCGGGCTTTTATTTAATATTCGATTACCCATCAATTTTGATTCGCCATATCGAGCGCTTGATGTGCAAGATTTTTGGCGTCGATGGCACATCACTTTGTCCCGTTTCCTACGTGAATATATATACTTTCCGCTTGGAGGGAACCGAGTAGGGGAAGCCAGTGTCTATCGTAACCTTTTTATCGTTTTTTTTGTTGGCGGTATTTGGCATGGAGCAGGGTGGACCTATGTTTTGTGGGGCATCCTGCATGGGGTCGGCATTTGTGTTGTGCGGTTTTGGAAAAAGTTGGGAGTTGGGATTTACAGGCCGTTGGCATGGCTGATGACTTTTTTGTTTGTGAATATGGCCTGGGTGTTTTTTAGGGCTGATTCCATGCATGATGCCTTTGATGTGCTTGCGGGAATGGTGGGGATGCACGGTGTGACTGTTTCACGGACTTTCAGGTGGGCTGAGCAGTTCGGAGCAAATGTGGTGGATTCTCCTTTTGTGGTCAGTATTGGTCTTATTTTTATTCTGTTTTTGGTTTTGCAGGATATTTTCTTTCGTAACAGCCAACAGTGGGTTCGTCATATTCGGGCGGAGTGGAAATGGTGTATGGCAAACTGTGCACTGTTCATCACAGCGATAATCGTGAGTCTGCAGCACCAGCGAATCAGCGAATTTATTTACTGGCAATTTTAATATGAGTTCAAATTACAAAAAACATGCGCTGTTTGTTTGCATCGTCCCTGTTCTTTTTTTGAGTGTGGTGGCTATAGCTAATTATTGTGTTGATCCTCTGCAGTTCTTTGCTTGTAATGAATCAATTGGATTTTACAAAAATCCGCGGCTTCAGAATAGCGGTCTTATTCGGTCTTATCTGGACGGCCCCTTTGATTATGATGCTGTTATTATAGGCACATCTCTTTCTGAAAATTTCGATATTTCAAAGAAATATGGCAATCATTCAGTAAAGCCTATTCGGTTGACCATGTTTGGGGGATACTGGAAGGAACATTATCTTGAAGCTCAGGCTGCGCTGGAAACCGGACGAGTAAAAAAAGTTTTTTGGGAACTTCGGAATAGGGTTTATATGGAAGACAACCCCACGCCTTTTCGATCGACAAAGGGGTTTCCCGAAAAATTGTATACCGCAAAAAAAAGTGATTTCGTTGGTTCCATCAGTTATTTGTTAAACGGTAATACCAGTGCGTTGACGTTTGATCTGTTGAAGAATGGAGCGTTTAATGATCAGACTGTTGTAACATATAATCAGTGGATGAATGAGCATGTCGTTAAGGGGCGATTTTTGCTTTATAATTCTTTGAAAAAAAAGGGCGACCGGGATGATTATGTAACAAATCAACGAAAAGTGATCGGTACAGGAAGGAAGATTGGGTCGCCTTCTTTTGAGAATTTTAAAAGAATGTTGTCGTTGGCTGTTGAATATCCGAGTGTTGAGTTTTCTTTTTTTATTCCACCGGTTTCTCTCATTACCAGTTTGGGTGACAATGCATGGGCGTTGTATCCGATATATATCAAAGCGCTTACTTCAGAGATTTCTGATTTGCCCAACGTCAAATTGTTTTCGTTCGTTACGCTTAAGGGAATTGTGAATAATAATGCGAACTATGAGGACGAGAATCACTACGGGCAGGGTGTTAACGACTTTATTTTTGGGGCGATGCTTGATGGAGATGATGAGATTACGGTGAAGAATGTAGATAAACATCTTCAAATGTATCATGAAATGCTTGAAGAATGGCCTGTCTACAGCGATTTTTCTCAAGCTATTGCGTTTAGACCTCAACAATTGACGCTTTTGAAACAGGCTGCGTCGAAGATGGAAAAAGAATTTCAGGAGGCCTTGGGGCTATGAAAATCAAGGGCTCCCAAACCAAGAAAGTGGCACGTGGTGTCGCAATTCGGCTGATCTCAAATGCAGGAGGTCTGATTGGACTGGCTTGCCGCGAGGAAAACAGGCAAAATAAAAGGACGGAACTGATGTTCCGTCCAATTATGGTCACTTGGGGTGAGTGATGGGACTTGAACCCACGGCCACCTGGGCCACAACCAGGTGCTCTACCAACTGAGCTACACCCACCGTGTGAGGGGCAGTATTTAACTAAGCTTTTTACTACGGTCAAGCAAAAGAATAAAAAAAGGTAACAGATGGATAAACTAATTATTGAAGGCGGCGTTCCTCTTCAGGGAAGTATTCAGGTCAGCGGAGCTAAAAATGCGGCTCTGCCTATATTAATGGCATGTCTTTTGGCGGAGGGTCAGGTCAATCTGAGTAATGTCCCCAAATTGGCTGACATCAGAACTTCTTTGAAACTCTTGAATATTCTTGGTTGTGAAACCTCTTTTGAAAACAACGAAGTTACGAGTTTATGTACAGGGCTTAAACCTGAAGCCCCGTATGATCTCGTCAAGACCATGCGCGCTTCAGTGTTGTGTCTTGGACCGCTCCTCGCCAGACTGGGGGAAGCCAAAGTTGCACTCCCCGGCGGTTGCGCCATTGGTGCGCGTCCGGTGGATCTTCATCTGCGAGGCTTTGAACGTATGGGGGCCGAGTTCGAAATTACCGAAGGGTACATCAAAGGGCATTGCAAAGGCGGCCTCAAGGGGGCCAAGATCACTTTGGATTTCCCAACCGTTGGCGGGACTGAGAATATCCTTATGGCGGCTTGTCTGGCTGAAGGTGAGAGTGTTATCGAGAATGCGGCGCGTGAGCCGGAGGTCGAGGACCTTGCGAATTTCCTTAATGCCTGTGGTGCGAAAATATCCGGGCAGGGAACCAGTGTCATCACGGTCCAAGGTGTGTCTTCCCTTTCTGGGTGTGATTATCGCGTCATGCCGGACCGTATTGAAGCCGGAACTTATATGGTCGCTGCTGCTATCACTGGTGGTGAATTGGAAGTTCTGGATTGTCCGTTTAATGCCTTGGATGCTGTCAGTTACAAGCTGCGCGAAATGGGCGTCTGGTTGCAGGAGGAAGAAGGCTATGTCCTTGTTCGTCGAGCCAATGGACTGCTGGAAAATGTGGATGTGACTACACTGCCTCATCCCGGATTCCCTACCGATATGCAGGCCCAGCTCATGGCTCTCATGTGTCTTGGTAAGGGGACGGGGATTATTGAGGAGAAAATCTTTGAGAATCGATTCATGCATGTTCTCGAATTGGTTCGTCTTGGTGCCGATATTCGACTCAAGGGGCGTACTGCCATGGTTCATGGCGTGGATCAGCTCAGGGGAGCACCGGTTATGGCGTCTGATTTGCGGGCGAGCGCATCTCTCGTGCTGGCTGGCCTGGCTGCCGAGGGGACGACTACTATTGAACGTATCTATCATTTGGATCGTGGTTACGAAAATATCGAAGCCAAGCTTTCCGGTGTGGGCGCACGTATCAAGCGTGTTAGCGGATAGTCCTTAAATAGACCTATTATTTTAGCGACCGACATCCGTGTGATGTCGGTCGTTTTTTGTTGTCGTTTCAGATGAATCGTCTCACAGACGAACGGCATATGCTTTTTGAAAGGATGCTGGATAACGTGAAAGCTTCCTGTTAATTCCAAGGGTGTCGGGGGAATTTCTGCAACCGTTATGGTGAAAGCCGAGTGACCATGGATAAAGCCTGTTGGACATCACGATCAATCGTTCCCGGATTGTTGCCATGGCAATCCTATGGATTGGCGTTTGTTCTCGGGATTGTGTCCTTCAAATATCCTGTTCCAGCCATAGCGGGGCTTGGTATTGTGTATTTGGCCGATTGCCTGTTGCGAGACCAAGCGTGTCGTTTGCCATTGCTGGTTTTTATCTGCTGTGCGGCCTTTGGTTTTGGTTATGCTTCTCAGCGTACACCTGAATTACCCCACGAGAGACCCGAATGGGCAGAGAGTCGAAAGCCAATCATGGTACGGGCTGTGGCAGAACGGGTGGAACCTCGTTCAAGCAACCGGCTTCGTGTCGTGCTTGGGAATGTGCGGTGCATGGTCGATGGTGTTGAAGAGTCTTTGCCGGGTAAACTCGTTTTATCCATCCGTCATCCTTGGTATAGACCTTCGCCGGGGCAGAGTCTCGAGGCTGTACTGCGAGTTGTTCCGGCGCGTGGTTTTGGTAATCCCGGTGGTTGGGATTATGGTTGGTACTGGCAGCGCCAAGGTGTTTTTTGGCGAGCATGGCCTGTAGGGAAAGCTCCCTTGCAATGGGGAGAGCCTCTCGATGATATTCTGTGGCAGTTGAAATCCCGACTGCGGAATGCCGTGGCAGAGTCTGTCCCTGAGACGCAGGGTGGAGCCATGATTCTGGCTTTGACTACTGGCGATAAATCTCTGCTTTTAAGCGACACTATGACCGCGACCAGGAGTGCGGGATTGGCTCATACATTGGCCTTGTCCGGTTTGCATGTGGGGTTTGTGGCGGCCATGGGGGTCGGTTTGGCATTATTCGTGAGTTGGATATATCCCCCGTTACTTCTATCCCTCCCCCGTCCCAAACTGGCAGTGTTGATGGCTGCCCCATTGGTGCTGGGTTATGCATGGCTCGGCCAACCTTCTGCGTCATTGATTCGGGCAGCCACGATGTTTGGATTCTGGGGATTTCTCTTACTTCAGGGACGGGGCAGAGTTCTCATGGATGGGCTTTTTTTTGCCCTGTTGACCATCGTTTTTATCACCCCCATGGCTGTTTTTGATTTGAGCTTGCAAATGTCAGTGGTCGCCGTGGCTGGCATAGGCCTTATGTATCCTCATTTTCGTTCCTTGTTTTTGGCCGATGGGTCATGGCTTCGTAAGCTTGTTCGGGGAGCTATCGGTATCGTCTGTATGAGTGTCTGCGCAAACATCGCATTGTTACCACTTGTTTCATGGTATTTCGGAACGATGAGTCCGAACATTTTGCTCAATTTGGTTTGGCTGCCCATGCTTGGGTTGGTGATTATGCCTTTGGGGTTGGCTGGTATGCTTTTGATAGTCTTCCCTTGGACGCAATTCCTTGGCGGGGTTCTCCTTGCGTGGGCCTCACAGGTCGCGGACGTATTGTTGAACATATTATATTGGGCTGCTAATGCCGGATTGACGCCTGTTTTTGCCGTACTGAGACCATTATGGCCGGAAATGTTGGGGTGTTCTGTTCTATTGATCGTGGTCGTTTCCATTATGAGAAGTTCTCGACGAGTTCCTGTGGAGTTGGCTGCCATTGGATTTGTTTTGCTCGTTTTCCCACACGTATCATTGATGGTTGTCGATGCTCGAGACGAAGTGAAATTGACCATGCTGGACGTCGGGTTGGGACAAGCTTTGGTTGTCTCTTTGCCCGGCGGTCATCGGTGGCTCGTTGATGGCGGGGGCGGATCGCGAACCTTTGATCTGGGGGAGGCCGTCGTGGCGCCAGCTTTGACGTATGGTAGGCCTCCGCGTCTGGACGGTGTTTTTATGACGCATCCTGATGTGGACCACAGTCATGGTCTGCCTTTTATTTTCGATCGATTTCAGGTTGGGGAGTTTTATACGAATGGCATGATGCCGCGAGCTCTGACAGGTGAGCGGATGCGGCGCGTCTTGGCTCGGAAGCATCTTCATCCTCAGCCTTTGACGAGTCATGATGTGGTGTCGTTGACGGATAATGCAGTTTTTGAAGTTGTGCATCCCGGGCCCCAATTTAAAAGTGGTAAAGCCAATGAACGGTCACTGGTTATGCGGTTGATGTGGAAGGGGGGGGCTTTGGCCTTGTTGCCGGGGGATGTTGAGAAGTTTGGGATTGATGCCATTTTGCTTGAGGGAAAAGATATAAGGGCCGAGGTCCTTGTCTTGCCGCATCACGGGAGTCGGAGTAGTCTTGATCCTCGGTTTAACAAGGCCGTAGCGCCACAGACCGTCCTGTGTTCCAATGGATATCTCAATCGATATGGATTCCCGCATCCTGAAGTTGTGCGTGTTGCTGGAGGTGAGGTTTTGACAACCTCTCGCCATGGGCAAGTTGCGTGTCGTTGGGGGCGGGATGGGTGTACTGTGCAGTCGTTTTATCCATAGATCTCACTTGCCACAGAGTTTTTCCTGAGCTACCGTTCTTTCATGTATATCAGATGGTTTGGTTTTCAGTTTTTAGGTACACAAAATTTAGTAAAACATGTCACATTCAAGTGAATGGAATCAATGACAGAACTTAAAGATAAATTATTGACTGCCGTTGAGAAAATGCCTGCATTTCCTCAGAGTGTTAATCAGGTTTTGAAGCTGACAGGGGACATCAATTGTTCTCAGAGAGATCTGGTCGAGGTCATCAAGCGGGACCCGGTTTTTACTCTCAAAATTTTGAGGTTGGTCAATTCTGCCTATTTCGGATTGTCTCGCGAAATTACTTCCATTAATCAGGCCAGCGTGTATCTCGGTTTGAACACGTTGAAGAATGTCGCCTTAGGTTTGGCGGCTGTCGGAGCCATTCCCAAGTCAGCAGGGAAGCATTTGGACATGGGAGGATTCTGGTTACACTCATTGGCCGTGGCCACGGCAACACGAATGCTAGGGGTTAAACTTGGTGTTTCGCGTGATGACGCTGCTGATTACTTTGCGGCCGGATTACTTCATGACGTTGGCAAGGCTGTTTTTGCCCTGTACATGCCGGATGAGTTTGAAGAAGTTTCGGAAAGAGCTTCAGAACCCGGTGCTGCGTTTCATCGGTGTGAGCAGGATGTTATTGGTGCTAATCATGCTGATATTGGTGCTATGCTTGCCAAGAAGTGGAATCTTCCCGTGGAATTGCATGATGCCATAGCTCGGCATCATGTTGTTGGTTCAGGAGAGTCTTCTCAGCTTCTTGATTGTTTGTTTGCGGCTAACCAAATTACCAAAAAATTATCTTTCGGGGCGGCCGGAGATTTTGAGATTGAGCCTTTGCCCGAGTCTGTCAGGGAACGATTTTCCATGGATATGGAGGAACTCATCTCAGAGCTTCCAACTCTTGATGAAGAAGTGGAACGTGCTCGGATATTTATCAAGCTTGGGGAGGCCTGATCATGCGGTTTCAATTCCGGGGGACGCGGGGTTCTTTGCCGTCACCAGGAGCAGACACGGTTAAATATGGCGGTAATACCACCTGTATTGAGGTCCGATCCGACGCTGATGATCTTGTTATTCTTGATGCCGGGACCGGCATCAGGGAATTGGGTATTGAGTTGTCGGAGAGTATGCCAGTCAATTGTCATCTTTTTGTTTCCCATACGCATTGGGATCATATTCAGGGTATGCCTTTTTTTATCCCCATGTTTGTACCGGGGAATGAATTGACTATTTATGGTCCACCCGATCCTGTGACCATGACAGGCATTGAAGCCGTGCTTGCCAAGCAGATGGAATATCCCCATTTCCCAGTGCGTGTGGCCGAATTGCAAGCGAATATTTCCTACAACACCTTGTCTGATGGGCAGATTGTCGATCTTGAATTTGCAAAAGTCTCAACGATCCTCATGAATCATCCTGCCATGAATTTTGGGTTTAAGGTGGAATGTGACGACAAAAGCCTCTTCTTTACGGGTGATCATGAGCAGTTGCAGAACATATATCAGCCCGGTGACGCTGAGTTTGAAGAATATGAACAAGTTGTGCAGGAGCGCAGTCAAGCTATTGTTGATTTTATTCGTGGCGTTGATGTGTTGATAGTGGATTCACAATATACGAACGAAGAGTATGAGACCAAGCGGGGGTGGGGGCATTCGACATATGAAAGCGCTCTTGAGTTGGCGCGGGACACGGGCGCGGGGAAGACATACCTGACGCATCATGATACAACCCGGACCGATGAAGAGTTGGATGGCATTCAGGATCGTCTCAAGGAGAAGTGGGGGGATTCCGGTGTGAATTTTGAATTGGCGCGTGAAGGAAAGACCATACAGATTTAGGTTGAATTCGGGGGATGGCAGGAGTTGCATTTTGTCGTGTAAAGTGACATTAATTTTCAGGTTGCTGTAAGCTGTGAGTTTGCTCAGGAGGGTGTGCATGAAAGCGCTTATCGTGGATGACGATTTTTACAGCCGGAATATGATTCATGAGATCTTACGCCAGGTTGCTCAGTGTGACATTGCCGTCAACGGCGAAGAGGCTATTGAAGCCTTTGGTCGAGGGTTGGCTCATGGCGAACCGTATAATTTGATTTGTCTTGATTTGCTCATGCCTGAAATGGATGGGCAGCAGGCTCTTCGCGAGATTCGTGCATTGGAAAAGGAGCACGATGTGGCTCCTCAGGATGAGTCGAAGGTTATCGTGACCACCATGCTCGCGGATGAGAAAGAAACACACGACGCCTTTTTCCTCGGTGGGGCTACTTCCTATTTGGTCAAGCCCATTGATGAGGAAAAACTTCTCAATGAGATTAAGAGCCTAGGGCTGCTTTAAGTCCTTGTTTATCAAGTAAAAAAGCCGGGTGCCGTGCGACTGAAACGGCACCCGTTTTTCTTTTGACGGCATTATTTGAAGTCCAAGCCGTTTTCTAATATATTGATTCTCTTTGCATGATACTTTCTTCCCCGATCATTCGGGGTGCTTATATACAGGATAGAAATATAATGAGCCAAATACTTGGTGTTAAATTCAACGATTACGGACAGGTATATTATTTTACCTCCGGTCCTTTTGTCGTGCGGGAAGGACAACACGTCATCGTCAAGACCGATCAGGGCATGGGGTTGGGCAAGGTTATTCTGATTCGTCAGGCCCCTAAAGAGGAGGACGATAACGAAGGCCATAAGCCGATTTATCGTCTTGCCAACGAAAAGGACATGGAGTCCATAGCCGAGAATGAGGCGCTGTCCAAGGATGCCTTCAAGTTCTGTCGCAAGTGCATCGTTACCCATAAATTGGGAATGAAGCTTGTGGATGTTGAGGTCTTTTTTGATCGCTCCAAGATGGTTTTTTATTTCACAGCTCCTGGTCGAATCGATTTTCGTGAGCTTATCAAGGACCTTGTCCGAGAATATCGGACCCGTATAGAGCTGCGACAAATCGGTGTACGGCATGAAACACAAATGCTCGGTGCTATCGGCAACTGTGGCCAGATATGCTGTTGTCGTCGGTTTATGCGTAAGTTTGTTCCCGTGACCATTAAAATGGCCAAGGAACAGAATCTTTTCTTGAATCCTACCAAAATTTCAGGAATTTGTGGCCGTTTGCTTTGTTGTCTCAGCTTTGAGCAGGAAGGCTATGAAGAATTTCACCGCATGTGTCCGCGTGTAGGAAAGAAGTACACCACGTCCATGGGACAGGTGAAAGTCCTCCGTTCCAATTTCTTTAAAAAGACCTTGTCTTTGCTTACCGACAAATTCGAGGAGCGGGAAGTTTCCATTGACGAATGGAATGAAATAGTTAACAAGCCGCCGAGTGAAGAAGCCTTGGCTGAAGCCAAGCCTCGGAATCCGCGCGGCAAGCGTGGTGGCAGACCTCCCAGACCAGATGATTCTCGTCGTGATACTAAACGTGGCAAGGAAAAATCTGAAGAAAAAGCTGGTGGTCCTCAGGGGCGAGGGAAGCCGAAGCGGAGTGATAAGAGTGGCAGTGACAAGCGGGATGGCAAGCGGCGTCGCCGTCAGGAGCGTCCCGAGAAGAAAGAGCGGGATGGCACGCCGGATCGTTCAGCCCCCGCAGGGAAGAGCGAATCCCGTTCCGGCGATGAAAAATCAAAAAGAGGGCGCAGGCCCAGAAGGCGTAGGCGCAGGCCTTCCAAAAAATAACTGCGTGGCTGGCGGACAGAGTTCGTCATGACAAGGAGAATTGATTTGCAAAGTTTTTATATCACCACGCCCATTTACTATGTAAACGCCAAGCCCCATTTGGGGCATGCGTATACCACGACTGTGGCCGATTCCTTGAATCGTTTTCACAGGCTGATGGGCGAGGAGACCTACTTCCTGACCGGTACCGACGAACATGGTGACAAAATCGTTCAAGCCGCGGAAGCCAACGGCCAGACTCCCAAGGAATATGTTGATACCATCAGCAAGCTCTTTGAAGACCTGTGGCCGGACATGAATATTTCAAATGATGATTTTATTCGTACCACGCAGCCTCGGCATATAGAGGTGGTGCAGAGCATCCTGCAAAAGGTCTATGACGCAGGAGATATCTATTTCGGCGAATATGGCGGGCATTATTGTTTCGGTTGTGAGCGCTTTTATACCGAGAAGGAACTGGTTGATGGTAAATGCCCTGATCATCTGACCGTGCCCGAATACATTTCGGAGAAAAACTATTTCTTCAAGATGTCCAAATACAAGGATTGGTTGATCGAGCATATCAACGCGCATCCTGATTTTATCCGTCCTGAACGCTACAAAAACGAGGTCATGAGCTTGCTGGAATCCGGCGAGCTTGAAGATCTGTGCATCTCCCGTCCCAAGTCCCGCTTGACTTGGGGGATCGAACTGCCCTTCGACGATCAGTATGTCACTTATGTTTGGTTTGACGCTTTGATCAACTATCTGGCCGCACTTGGCTACCCCGAGGGCGACAAGTTTAAGAAGTTCTGGCCGGCAGCCAATCATTTGGTTGCGAAAGACATACTCAAGCCACATGCGATATTCTGGCCAACGATGCTCAAGGCCGCAGGTATTGAGCCGTATCAGCACCTTAACGTGCACGGGTATTGGCTGGTGGAAGACACCAAGATGTCCAAGTCCATTGGCAACGTGGTGGAACCTTTGGCCATGAAAGATGCCTACGGACTGGATGCCTTTCGGTATTTCCTGCTTCGGGAAATGTCATTTGGTCAGGATTCCAGCTTTTCTGAAAAGGCTTTGGTTGGACGCCTCAATGCGGACCTTGCCAATGATCTTGGCAATTTGTTCAGCCGAACTTTGTCCATGACACATAAGTATTTTGGTGGAAGTATTCCCCGTCCCGACGTGGAAGATATCGTGGATGCGGAAATTAAGAAAATTGGTCAGGATGCCATGCAGTCTTTCCAAAGTTTCTATTCCGAATTCAAATTCTCCCGTGCCCTTGAAGGGTTGTGGGAATTGGTGCGTGGTCTGAATAAATATATCGACGCTACCGCTCCTTGGGCTTTGTACAAAGAAGAGAACATGGAGCGTCTCTCCACGGTCATTTATGTGCTGTTGGAGAATATGCGCAAGATCGCCGTCCATCTGTGGCCGGTGATGCCGGAAGCTTCCGAAAAGATGTTGGAACAGCTTGGCATAGCGTTTGATCCTGAGAAGGTTAATTTGCCCAAGGAATTGGATGTTTGGGGTCTGTTGGAATCTGGCGAAACTGTTGCCAAGACATCTAATCTCTTTCCTCGTGTAGAGTTGCCTGAAGCCAAGGAAGAAAAGGTTGCCAAGAAGTCCAAGAAACAGGAAAAAGCCGATGAAGAAATCTCAAATATAGAATTTGAGGATTTTCAAAAGCTCGATCTGCGTGTCGGAACGGTCAAGGAAGTGGAAAAGCATCCTGATGCAGATCGCTTGTTGTTGGTTCGTGTTGACACCGGTGATGCTGAATTGCGTCAGGTCGTGGCAGGTATTGCCGATTTCTTTAGCCCTGATGATCTCGTGGGCAGACAGGTCGTCGTTGTTGCCAATCTGAAGCCGCGCAAGCTGAGAAAACAGTTGTCGCAAGGTATGATTCTGGCTGTGAAGACAGAAGACGGCATGCAACTTCTTACTCCTTCAGGCGATGTCCCGGCAGGGAGCAAAGTCAGCTAGTCCAAACGCGAAAAAAAGCAGTTTATAAGCCTCGGAAGCATTTGCTTCCGGGGCTTTCTTTTTAAAGAGGTGAGTGGTGTTGCCATATACCTTGTCCGTTTGTTGGCAAACTCTTTGCAGCTCTATGCCCATTGCCGTTGAATCGTCAAAAAACAGGCGACATGGGGTGGACTATGCGTGTGCAAAGAAAGAACATCAGATTGAGTGATATTAGTAACAATTGCGGTATGTTTTCGCAGAATTTTGTCCAGTTCGATGACAACTGGAATTTGGATGAATTGGAACAGGTCGTCTGCGAGCAGAATCTTGCTACGCTCATGTTCAATGATCCAGTCATGTTCAGGGATCACGCAAAAGTTGTTGCCATGTGCGAGGAAATGCGGATTCGTGAAATAAAGGTTCTGTGGAGTGCTAATCTCGACAGGGTACCTACTGATGGGCTGCTTAAATCCATGCGGTTGGCAGGATGTCAACGAGTCGATATGATGCTTGATTCCGATGAGGCCGTTGAGGGGGTGTTTTGGGCTCGTCGATACGGATTTGATGTGCATGTCTGTAATGTGGACGGAACTCCGTACATCGCCGATAGAATTTCTTATACCGTGGTCGAGCGTGAGGCTATTGCCGAGCTACTGCCCGGATTGCACGCAGCGCAATTTGACTTGGCCGTGGCCTATTATGGTGCACGCCGATACGCTGAAGTGATGTTGCCTTTGGGAAAGGCCATGACCCTTGGTTTTCCTATGAATGAACTTTGCCTCAACCTGCTTGCCTGTCTGTCCGCAGCTAAACATTACCCGGATCAAGCCGCGGGATTGTTGGTTCAGGCCGGGTATGGATGCCCTCATCCAGTGGTCTTTCGCAATCGGGCTTTACTGAAGTCTTGGCTCGAAAGCGGTGGGGATATCAAGGGCATCCGCTTGGAATTGGAACCCGCCGGGAGTGCTTCAGCTCTTTAGACATGGTTGGGTAATATGAGTTCCGTCGGAGACGGATTCAGGTAATATTGATGTCTCCAATACGGTTTCTGATACTTTTTGGCGTAATGGTTTAGAAACGTTATGAGTATCACCAGAGACTTTTGCTCGTTCTATAAGTTCACTTTTTTTTTGAAAGTCCTATTTATCCCCAGAGTCCAACAGTTTTTTGAAGAATCCTATGGCATGGGAAAGTACGTTTTTTGAGCTTTGAAAGTCATGGCTTTGAAGAGCAGGGGGGGCGTAGTTCGTGAGTATGGCTGGGTGATTGCTCCAGTAGGTCTCCTTGTTCTCCATACCCTCGGAGATTATGGGCTCGTATCAATGTTTTGTGTCCCGTGTTTCATCTGTTTGCGGTGTTTCGGAAGGAGTGGCCTTCGTTGATTTTTGACACGGGGTGTCATCAATAATCTGTTTGAAACAAGAATAATTCGGAGAATCGTGCATGAAAAAAGCCGCCATGAGGCGGCTTGATGAATTCGGGTGTGTGTCTTCAATTATGAAGCTTTAGCCCGTGGTCCGGGGCAGCAACTGCAGTGCGGGCCTTCGTTGGAGTCATTATCTACCGCCATTATCTTTCCGGCCAGGCCGCAACAGAGAACGACTTCTGATCCACGTACGCGGACTCGACAGCCGGTTGGGCCGCCAGTCAGGATTTCAACGGGACAACCGGGCGTCATGCCCATGGCGAGCATGCGGGCGCGGGCCTGTCGGCCTCCGTCAATTCCGGTTATACGAACAACAGCCCCGGTGGGGTATTGTGTCAAAGGCTTTTGCATTTTAAATATTCCCTCAAAAAATGGTTGAGAGTGAAATTAAGTCTCAACTACGCTTGTGTCAATGGGAGAATTTTGTTTTTTGCTGCCGAGATTAAAGAAGAAAATTATTCATACTATTCAAGGGTGTTTTAAGTAAAAAGATGGGTTTTTGCCTACAGTTTTGAGTTTTGAACGATAAAATAAAATATGAATGGTAAGAATGTACACTTGGAAAGAGTTGCTGAGGAAGTTTTGAAGGGGATTTTTCTTGCTTTTCCCACAACAGGAGGAGGCATAAAACCATTGCCATTCGGGGGGTAAGCCTGTAATAAAGTTTGCTTGTCCGGCGGGTGGCGGTATTGCCTGATCGGACGGGGTAGGCACAGGATTCCCCGGTTCACAAAAAATACCGTAACTTCAACTCCTTGGACGAGAATGCCCAGACGTACAGACATCAAAAAGATCATGTTGATCGGGTCCGGCCCGATCGTTATCGGCCAGGCTTGCGAATTCGATTATTCCGGAACCCAGGCGCTTAAAGCGCTTAAGGAAGAAGGCTACGAAGTCGTTCTGGTCAATTCCAACCCCGCGTCAATTATGACCGACCCGGAGTTGGCCGATGCCACTTACATCGAGCCCCTTGAGCCCGAAACCGTAGCCCGAATCATCGAAAAAGAGCGTCCCGACGCTCTTTTGCCGACTTTGGGGGGGCAAACCGGTTTAAATACCGCTTTGGCTGTTGCGGAGATGGGCGTATTGGATAAGTACAATGTTGAACTTATCGGTGCGGACATTCCAGTGATCAACAAGGCAGAATCACGAGAAGAATTTCGTGCGGCGATGGAAAATATCGGTCTTGGTATGCCCGAGAGCGGTATCTGTCGCACTATGGATGACGTGCGGGAGTGGGGTGAGAAAATCCCGTTTCCGATTATCGTCCGTCCAGCTTACACATTGGGCGGAGCCGGTGGTGGTGTCGCCTACAACATGGAAGAGCTTGAGGAAATTTGTTCCAACGGCCTGGCTCTGTCCATGAAGAGTGAGATCATGCTCGAGCGTTCTATCCTTGGCTGGAAGGAATACGAGCTTGAGGTCATGCGTGATAAAAATGACAACTGCGTGATCATCTGTTCCATCGAAAATCTGGACCCCATGGGCGTCCATACCGGTGACTCCGTGACTGTGGCCCCGGCCCAAACGCTTACGGATGACGAGTACCAGAAATTGCGTGACGCATCACTTGCCGTCATGCGGGAAATCGGTGTCGAGACTGGTGGATCAAATGTTCAGTTTGCCATTAATCCTGAGGATGGCGAGATAATCATTATCGAGATGAATCCTCGCGTGTCCCGGTCTTCTGCTCTGGCTTCCAAGGCAACAGGATTCCCCATTGCCAAGATCGCGGCCAAGCTGGCTGTCGGTTATACCCTCGATGAAATCCCTAATGATATCACACGCGAGACCATGGCTTCTTTTGAACCGGCCATTGACTACTGCGTTATCAAGATTCCCAGATTCACTTTCGAAAAATTCCCCGGCACCGAGGATTACCTGACTACGGCCATGAAGTCCGTAGGTGAGACCATGGCCATTGGTCGGACTTTCAAGGAAGCGTTGCAGAAAGGTTTGCGTTCCTTGGAAACCGGACACATCGGTCTGGGTAAGCGTTTCGAAACCTGTGATATTGATAAAAACGAAATTTTACGTCTGCTTCGCCGTCCTAATTCAGAACGTTTGTTCGCACTGCGTAATGCGTTGCGTTGTGGCATGACAGAGGATGAGGTTTTCGAGGCGACCAAGATTGACCCATGGTTCCTGCGCCAGTTCGTCGATATTTTTGAAATGGAGAAGACTCTTATCGAATACGGCAAGCGCGAGGGTGTGTCCAAAGATGCCGATGGCATGGACGAAATGCTCCGCCGGGCCAAGGAATATGGCTATGCCGATGCGCAGCTTGCTGCCATGTGGCGGACCAGTGAAGACGCAATCCGTCTTCTGCGCAAGGAATTGGACATTATTCCGACCTACTATCTGGTTGATACCTGTGCCGCAGAGTTCGAGGCCTACACGCCATATTATTATTCAACCTATGAGACCGGTCAGGAAAACGTCCGTGACGAAAAGAAGAAAGTCGTCATTTTGGGCGGTGGGCCCAACCGAATCGGTCAGGGCATTGAGTTTGACTACTGTTGCTGCCACTCCTCCTTTACTTTGAAGGAACTCGGTGTTCAGTCCATCATGGTCAACTCCAATCCGGAAACGGTTTCCACTGATTATGACACTTCGGATAAGCTGTATTTTGAGCCGCTGACTTTCGAGGATGTCATGAACATCATCGAGTTCGAAAAACCGGACGGTGTTATCGTTCAGTTTGGCGGGCAGACACCGCTCAATTTGGCTTTACGGCTTATGGATGCGGGCGTGCCGCTTATTGGTACCAGTCCGGACGCCATTGACCGCGCTGAAGATCGTGAGCGGTTTAAGCAGTTCCTGAATAAGTTGCATCTGAAGCAGCCACCGAACGGAACGGCCATGTCCATGGTTGAAGCTCGTGAAATCGCTGAAAGTCTCGATTTCCCGTTGGTACTTCGTCCCTCATACGTGTTGGGTGGCCGTGGTATGGACATCGTCTACACCATGGATGAATTTGATCATTATTTCCGTCATTCAGCACGCATTTCCCCGGAACATCCGACCCTCATCGATAAGTTTCTGGAATACGCCATCGAGGTGGATGTTGATGCTTTGGCCGATGGCGAAGAAGTTTATATTGGCGGTGTCATGGAGCACATCGAAGAGGCTGGTATCCACTCCGGCGATTCTGCCTCCGTGTTGCCTCCGTACTCCTTGAGCGGAGAATTGATTCGTGAAATCGAACGGCAGACTATCGCCATGGCCAAAGAGCTTGGTGTTGTCGGTCTGATGAATGTTCAGTTCGCTATTAAGGATAACGAAGTTTATATCATTGAGGTCAACCCACGAGCCTCCCGTACTGTGCCGTTTGTGTCCAAGGCCACGGGTGTTCCTCTTGCCAAGCTCGCTACCCGCGTCATGCTTGGTGAGAAGTTGAAAGACTTGAAGCCCAAGGCAATGCGCAAGAAGGGCCATGTGTCCGTCAAGGAATCCGTATTCCCGTTCAGCCGTTTCCCCAATGTGGACGTGCTGCTTGGACCTGAGATGCGTTCTACAGGCGAAGTCATGGGTATCGATCCCAGTTTTGGTCTGGCCTACATGAAGGCGCAGTTGGCGGCAGGGCAGAAATTGCCTTTGGAAGGGACGGTTTTCATGTCCGTCAACGATTGGGACAAGTCCAAAATTGTTTTGGTTGCCCGTGACTTTGAGGCTATGGGCTTCCGAGTGTGTGCCACTGGCGGTACTGCCGATTTTCTGGCTGAAAAAGGCGTTAACGTCGAGAAAGTCTACAAAGTTCATGAGGGCCAGCGTCCCCACGTTGTCGACCATATCAAGAACGGTGAATTTGACTTGGTTATCAATACTCCGTCTGGCAAAAAGACCGTGAGCGATGCCAAGATGATTCGTCAGAATACATTGTTGTACGATATCCCGTATACCACTACGGTATCCGGGGCCAAGGCCATTGCTCAGGCCATTCTTGAAGTAAGAGAAACCGGGCTGAAAGTTCAAAGCCTGCAAAAATATTACGGCTAATTGCCGGATAGGACGAGAGAGTCTTCCATGAAAAAAGAGTATTGCGGTCTTTTCGGAATCTACGGCAACAAAGAAGCCGCCAGAATGACCTACTTCGGTCTTTATGCCCTCCAGCATCGTGGGCAGGAGTCCGCAGGCATTGTCACCTGGGATGGTGAAAAGATCCGCGAACAAAAGGGCATGGGCCTTGTAGCCGATGTTTTTAATGAGCGTCATCTGAGCAAGGAACTTAAGGGTTCCATCGGCATGGGGCATATCCGTTATTCCACGACTGGTGCATCACTTATTCGTAACGCTCAGCCCTTTCGGGTTCGTCATGGCGACCTGCAACTGTCCGTGGCGCATAATGGAAACCTCGTGAATACGTATGAGTTGCGTTCCGAACTTGAAGCCAGTGGCTCCATTTTTCAGACGACTATGGATACTGAGGTTTTTGCCCATCTGATCATTAAGTACCTGCATCAGTCCGAGACCATTGAAGAGGCCATTGGCAAGGCGTGTGGCCGTGTACGTGGTGCATACTCCATGCTCATTCTCGCTAACGACAAGATGATCGCGATCAAGGACCCCAACAGCTTTCGCCCTCTGGCCCTCGGGCGGGTGGGGGATTCCTATGTGTTCGCATCCGAGACTTGCGCTTTCGATTTGATCGAAGCTGAGTATTTGCGTCCTTTGGAAGCTGGTGAGATGGTGACCATTCACAAGGGCAAGCTTACTTCTCATCGTTTTGCCGAGAAAAAGAAGACCAGTAAGTGTATTTTTGAGCTGATCTATTTTGCTCGTCCCGACTCCTATGTTTTCGGTGATGTGGTTTACGAACGTCGTAAGGCCATGGGGGCTATGCTCGCCAAAGAAGCTCCAGTGGATGCCGATTTCGTTATGCCGTTTCCCGACTCGGGTAACTACGCGGCTGTCGGGTATTCTCAGGAATCCGGCTTGCCGCTGGAACTTGCCATGATCCGTAATCATTACGTGGGCCGTACTTTTATTCAGCCTTCGCAGGATATGCGTGATTTTTCCGTGCGAGTGAAGCTGAATCCGGTCAAATCCATGATCAAAGGCAAGCGCATTGTTATCGTGGAGGACTCCATTGTTCGCGGAACGACCATTCGTGCCCGTGTCAAAAAGTTGCGCGAGTTGGGCGCAAAGGAAATTCATCTGCGCGTCAGTTGTCCGCCGATTATGAATCCGTGTTTTTACGGAATCGATTTCTCTAGCAAGGGCGAACTGATTGCAGCTAACCATACACCGGAAGATATCGCCCGTTTCATGGGTATCGATTCTTTGCATTATCTGACCATTCCCGGCTTGCTTGATTCCGTGACGCAGAACGATTGGTGTCTGGCCTGTTTTGATGGCAAGTACCCCGTGCCTTTGGCGGATCATATGGGCAAGGACTGCCTTGAAGCAGAACCTGGTATTATTAAAGAGTTTTGCTAGCGGAGCCGGTGTTTATGACATGCAATTCCAAAAGAACTGATTGGTTGAATCTGGCGCGTGAAGTTCTGGATATTGAAATCCAGGGCTTGGCAGCGGTTAAGGATCAACTGGGTGAACCCTTTGTGGAAGCTTTGACTGCTTTGGCTGAATGCGAAGGTCGTGTCGTCATTACTGGCGTCGGTAAATCCGGGTTGGTCGGTCGCAAAATTGCCGCCACATTATCCAGTACAGGAACTCCGTCTTTTTTCCTGCATCCTGTAGAAGGGGCGCATGGAGACATGGGGATGATCCGCAAGGAAGACGTGGTGATAGCCATGTCTAACTCAGGCGGAACGGATGAGGTAAATACTATTATTCCGGTGCTCCGGTCCCTTGGAGCCACGGTTGTCGCCATGACGTCCAATACTGCGTCCGCTATGGCACAGCTTTCCGATATTACTATAAAAGTCAGTGTGCCGCGTGAGGCGTGTGCGCTTGGGCTGGCTCCGACGTCTTCCACCACCGCACAACTGGCTGTGGGCGATGCTTTGGCCGTGTGTCTCATGGAGTGGAAGTCTTTTGGCAAGGATGATTTCAAAAAGTATCATCCTGGCGGTTCACTTGGACAGCGGTTGGCTATTTGTGTGGATCAACTTATGCACACCGAAGATCTTCCCACTGTCCGGGAACATGTCTCGCTGGCGGCCGCCCTGAAAGTGCTCAATGACGGTGGGCTCGGCCTTGTCGCTATTGTAGATGCTGCAAATATCCTCAAGGGTGTTTTTTCTGACGGAGATGTACGCCGGCTCGTGTGTGATGATGCCTTGGACGGGAATCAGACCATCAGCGAAGTTATGACTGCTTCGCCTCGGCGTGCAGTCGCAGGTGATAGTTCAGCTCATGTACTCGACGTGATGGAACGCAATGAAATTACCGTATTGCCTGTTGTGAGTGAAGACGACGCCTTAGTTGGCATGGTTCATATGCATGATCTGTTGGGCAAGGGAGAATTGCGATTTTCCAATGGTCATAACAGAGAAGCCGGATAATCCGGTGGGTGTGGACTGTGTCCCAAAATCAGATTGACGACTCGGACGTTTGCAGACGGTGTTCCCTTCAGGGACCGACCTGTTGTCGTATCGCAGCTGGTCAGGAAGAATTTTGTTTTCCTCTTTCTCAGGTTGAGAAAGAACGCATTCAAGAGCATGTTCCCTTTACCGGTGGCTTTGTGCTGTCACCCAATTCCAAGGCGTTTATCGATTATGTCTGCCGGTTGTTTCCGGGAGAAGAAGACGCGGCACGAGAATTGTTTCCAGAAGGTAAGGAACATTTTCGATTGGCGGTGGATTCCATGGGAGCCTGCCGTTTTCTAGGCCCGGAAGGGTGCGAGATTCCGAAGGAAGCGCGGCCTTATTATTGTCGTTTGTTTCCGTTTTGGATGGCGGGAAGTAGCGTGACATTTTTTGATTCCCCGACTTGTCTGGCTCGGCGGGAAGGGAGAACACTTACACGAATACTTGATCGGCTTGATACCAACAGGGCTACGATCAAGGACCTGTACGGGCGATTGCGGCTTGTATGGGGACTCGCGCCACGAAAGGGCGCATGCCGGGTCAATAAAAAGTTCTGACGGATAGGTCTATGAAAGTACTGAAAGTTTTATTGATAATATTCCTTTTGTGCATGTTCGCTGGAGTCGGTGGTGCTGTGTGGGTGTATAACTGGGCGGCCAGCGATCTGCCCGGTTTCAAGAATATTACGGATTACAACCCTCCTCTGGTGACCACTGTGTACGCTCAGGACAATGAAGTCCTCGGGTATTTCTATAAGGAAAAACGATTTCTTGTCACTCTTGATCAGATGAGTCCATGGATCCCCAAGGCTTTTCTTGCTTCGGAGGATGCGAGTTTTTATGAGCATGATGGTGTTGATTTAACCGCTATTGCTCGTGCTTTTATGGCGAATCTCAGGGCTGGACATACTCGTCAGGGTGGCTCCACTATTACGCAGCAGATTATTAAACGGTTGTTGCTGACTTCGGAGAAGAGCTACAAGCGTAAGCTTAAGGAAGCGATTCTTGCCTTCCGGTTGGAGAATTATCTGACCAAGGAAGAGATTCTGACTATCTATCTTAATCATATTTTTCTTGGCGCTCACTCCTATGGAGTTGAAGCTGCTTCCAGAACTTATTTTGCAAAACACTCCAATGAATTGTCTATTGCTCAGGCGGCCATGTTGGCTGGCCTACCTCAGGCGCCGACTCGGTATAATCCGTATAGAAATATGCGGCACGCCCGGAAGCGTCAGGAATACGTGCTTGGACAAATGCGTCACCTCGGCTGGATTACTCCTGAACAGTATCAGGAAGCCATGGATGAAGAGATTGAACTTAAATCCATGCCAGACCCATCGTGGAAAACCGGAGCTTATTATCTCGAAGAAGTACGGCGTTGGCTGATTTCCGAATACGGTGAGGATGCGACCTATAACGGTGGTCTGACTGTGACAACGCCGTGCAGCATGAAGCATCAGCGGGCTGCGGAAAAAGCGGTCAAGCGAGGACTGCTCAATTCAGCTAAACGACGTGGTTGGACCGGACCCATCGGGAATTTTACGCCTGCAGACATGCCTGGCATTCTAGAAGAAGGGCCGCAGGATACCAAAGAAATCATGGACAAGACCCGACTGATGAAGGCTTTTGTCACTAAGGTTGTTGCCGATAAGGTTTCGGTGAGTTTTGGTGTCTTCAAGGGCGAAATCCCGATCAAGGCCCTGTGGTGGGTGCGCGAACCGAACATCAAAAAATCTCACGAAGATGTTCCCAATCCGAAAGATGCCCGCAAGATTCTCAAGAAAGGCGATGTAGTTTGGGTGACTGTTGCCAAGGCTCCCAAGGAAGAGGGTGGCACCTGGATTCTCGATCTTGAGCGCGAACCGAAGGTTGAAGGAGCTATGGTGTCCATTCAGCCTGATACCGGTGAAGTCGTGGCCCTTGTTGGTGGATATGCTTTTGAGAAAAGTCAGTTCAATCGTGCCACGCAGGCCAAGCGTCAGCCGGGTTCCGCGTTCAAGCCTATTGTGTATTCTACGGCCATTGATAACGGTTTCACACCGTCTACATTGGTTCTTGATGCTCCGATAGTTTACGCCAATGACGAAGAAGGCAAGCTGTGGCGTCCCCAGAACTTTGAAGGCACCTTTGATGGTCCGGTTTTGTTGAGGACGGCTCTGGTTAAGTCCAAGAACCTGTGCACTATTCGTGTGGCTCAGAAAATCGGTATCCGTAAAATTATCGAGCGGGCCAAGGCCATGGGACTTAAGACGGAATTCCCGCATGATCTGTCAGTCTCCCTTGGTTCAGCTGTAGTGTCACTGATGAATTTGTGCGAAGCATATACAGCATTTCCTCGTGGTGGTTCCTACGTTAAACCGCGCACTGTTTTGTCTGTGAAATCCGCATGGGGTGAAGATCTGTTTACGTCGGCTCCTGAAGTCTCTGATGCTATCAGCCCGCAAACCGCTTTTATCATGTCCACATTGATGAAGCAGGTCGTTCAGAACGGGACTGGTTGGCGTGCTCGGGTGCTTAAGCGGCCAGTGGCAGGCAAAACCGGAACCTCCAATAATGAGCAGGACGCATGGTACATGGGATTTTCTCCGTATTTGCTGACCGGTGTATATGTTGGGTTTGACGAATTGACACCCATGGGCAAGTGGGAGACCGGTTCTCGTGCGGCCAGTCCTATCTGGGTGAGCTATCGTAAGGCCGTTGAAAAAGATTATCCGTATGAGGACTTCACCGAGCCGCCGGGAATTGTTATGGTCCGAGTAGATGGCACGACGGGCAAGCTTGCATCGCCGTCTTCGACTAAGGAGTTTTTTCTGCCGTTCAAGGTTGGGTCGGAGCCTACAGAAATGTCTCGATCCGGTGGGAGTGGGAGTAACAGTGGTAGTCCTGTCTCCGATGATGATCTGTTCAAGCAGACCTTCTAGCATAGGGGGAACCCATGGATCTCGAACTCTATCAGGTAGACGCATTCGCTGATACGGTGTTCAGTGGCAATCCGGCGGCGGTCATTCCTTTATATGAATGGCTTTCCGACGAGTTGATGCAGAATATCGCCATGGAAAACAATCTGTCTGAGACAGCGTTTTTCGTGCGTAAAGGTGAGTATTTCGAGTTACGATGGTTTACTCCTGAAAGTGAAGTTGATCTGTGCGGCCATGCCACATTGGCAAGCGCGCATGTCCTTTACGAGCATCTTGATTATAATGATCCTGTCGTAGTTTTCGAAACCAAGAGCGGGCGATTGTTTGTGGACCGTGAAAGCGGTTTTTATTCCATGGACTTCCCTGCCTGGCCTTTTCATGAAATTCAGGTAACCGAACGTGTGGCTGCAGCTCTTGGAGCGCGTCCAGAGAAACTCTACATGGGACATCGTGACATGATGGCCGTGTTTGAAAATGAAGCACAGGTTCGTGGATTGGAGCCAGATTTTAGATTGGTAGCCAAGGTGGACGGACTTTGTATTATCTGTACGGCCCCCGGTTTGGACTATGACTTCGTATCTCGTTTTTTTACACCGGACGTGAGTATTCCTGAGGACCCCGTTACCGGCTCCGCGCACTGCATGTTGGTGCCATACTGGGCAAAACGTTTGGGCAAATCTCAACTTACCGCATTTCAAGCATCGGCTCGCGGCGGAGTGTTGAAGTGTGAAAATATGGGTGACCGTGTGAAGATAGCAGGCGAAGCCGTGACGTATATGAAGGGAATGATTGTTTTATAAAATAGTTTGAACGTCATAAAAAAAGCCTCCATACCGATTTCGGTATGGAGGCTTTTTGCATTTAGAGACTACAGTAACTTGAGTCGCAAGTTGAATTCACTGGTTCTTTTGGGACGCGGGACGTCTTTGGGCCATTCTTCCTTGATGGTGACGAAAGATTTGAATCCGAGGCGTTCCAGCTTGCGGAATTCCTTCGTCATGTCCAATTCCCAACCGGGGTAAATCCAATTATTCTGTCCGTGTTTACGTACGAAGGAGACTTCGTGCATGGGGCTTTTGATAGTCTCGTTCATCTTGACGGATTCTGCTTCAAAGCGGGCAAGCCCAAAGGGCCACAATCCTTTGATGACAAACCCGAGCGGCAAAGGCGAATTCTGCGATAAGGTTTCAATGTCCTCGAATGGCAGTTCTGGACTAATAATGGCTGCGGAAAAACCGATATCTTTGAGTACGCCGAGAGCCAGTCTATTGGATATGTTGCAAAATGGGCCTGCTATCAATTTGGCGTTTTTTCGGTCTTCAAAATATCCGGCCTGCCAGGGAGCGTTCAACACAAATTCCCGTGCGCCTTTTTTGACTGCTTCTTTGATCAAGGAGCGGTATTTTTTGTCTTCGTCTGGCCAGATGACAGGTGGCAGCCACCATTGTGCCCGAATCACTGATGATTGTGGTACTTTGCTGACAGTGGATTTTTCCAACCAAAAAGCGGTCTTGTCATAAATACGGCCGCGAGGCGGTTGACGGAACAGGTTGATGGACTCAGCCCGGTTCCGAGTCTTGCCACGAGCTGCGGCTTTGGGCCACGTAGGAGTGAAACGGGATTCCTTGGACTCAGGGGCCGGGAACATGTCGAGTTCGTTATTCAGCCCTTTAATGAGTTTTGTCAGTTCCGGTTCACGTCGGTCAACGAGAAAGACCTTAGTGCCAGTAGGCAGCGCGGGGCCTTTGTGTTGTTTGGAAAAGGGGATATCCATGCGGCCGCGTTTGGGCACACGGCGACGAATGGGGATGGTTCGATGACCGGGCTGGTCTTCATAGCCGATCCGAATGAGGTCGCCGGGATTGAGTACTTCACGGGGTTGGAAAAAAGGTTTCTTCTGGTCGCGTTTGATTTCACCGATGAGTCTGCCGGAACTGGTCTGTTCTTTGGGTTGCACAGGTTGAAAGGGACGTTGCGGCAAGAAAGTGGAGTGACTTGTTGGTCGCCCAAGCGCTTGATCAAGGAGGTCCTGAGCCGCCTTTTTAATCTTTGCGTCGTTAGGATTGTCGCGAAGCATTTGGTATGCCTTGACCGTATAAAAGACGTAATGGGGACCTTTCTTGCGTCCTTCAATTTTCCATGCTGCGACTTTGGGCATGGAGAGCAAGGGTTTGGTCAACACATCCAGTGAAAGATCGGAACAGGAGAACAGGCGTTCCGGCTGCTGTTTACCCTGAGTGTAGAGTCGGCGACAGGGTTGGACACAACGGCCGCGCAGACCTGATTTCCCACCCAGATAACTGGACCAGTAACATCGACCCGACACACAGTGGCAGAGCGCCCCGTGAACGAAAATTTCCAGATCGAGATCTTTCGGGCATGCTTCGGCCATGAGTTTTACTTCGTCAAGATTGAGCTCGCGGGGGATGACTACACGGGATGCGCCGAGTTTTTTGGCGGTGGCGAGTCCGGTCGGATGACTGATGTTTGCCAAAGTGGAAAGATGCAGTTCACCAGTGAATCCGGCCTGTTTTGCCAGAGTCAGCATGGCCAGATCCTGAACAATGAGCGCATAGGGCTTGACGGTTCGTTGCAAACGTTCGATAAGCCGCCCTGCGGATTCGGGGTCGCCGGGTTTAACCAGCGTGTTCATGGCTACATAGGTCTTGGTGCCCCTGTCTCTACCGAGGCTTGCCAGTTGTGCAAGCTCACTGATAGAGAAGTTCTTGGCCTGCATGCGGGCCGAAAAGTGTTTCAGACCTACGTAGATAGCGTCCGCTCCGGCGGCGACGCCAGCAAGGTAGGAGTATTTGTCCCCTGCGGGGGCCATAATTTCAGGTAAATGTTTTTTACTCATAAGGTATCTCTATGTCATTGAGGAATTGCCGCAATGTGAAGGTATTGGAAGTTTCCCCGGTCGGTCAATCAAAAGCTGCGGGTGAATTCTTCGAGTTGAAGCTTGAATATCCGGATTGGGACGGGTGGAAACCCGGCCAGTTCGTTATGATTCGTCCGGTAGACTGGGAATTGGATTTGCTTTGGGGCAGACCTTTTTCCATTTGTTCCGCAGATGGTGAATCCGTGACCCTGTTCATTCAGAACGTGGGGCGCGGCACCAGTCGCATCGCCCAACTTCAGTCCGGCGACACGGTCGCCATGTGGGGGCCGCTTGGCAATTCCTTTGCCATGGAGCCGGAAACACCGACTTTGCTCCTTGCCGGGGGCATCGGCATCGCACCTTTTCGCGGTTATGTCGAGTCTCATCCGCATCCAGAAAATTTGCAACTTTTTCTGGCACACCGGATGCCTCTCGAGTGTTACCCCTTTGAAACGCTGTCAGACAAGGTGGAAGGGCAATGTATCATTGAAGAAAAGCCCGAGGATCTGGACGCTATTATCAATACGATGAAGGGTTTGATTCAGGAATACGCCAAGAAAGACGGTTTGATCCTTTCGTGTGGGCCGACCCCATTTATGAAAACTGTCCAACGATTTGCGAACGAATTTGGCGGACGTGCGCAAGTTTCTTTGGAAAATCGTATGGCATGCGGCGTCGGGGCCTGTCTTGGTTGTGTGACCAAGGACGGCGAAGGTCACCATGTACAAGTCTGTACTAAGGGTCCCGTGTTCTGGGCCGACAAAGTGGAACTTTAGGGAGCTGGCTCTATGGATATGAACGTTTCTTTCGGCGGGCTTGAACTCAAGAATCCCATCATGACCGCTTCCGGCACTTTTGGGTTTGGATTGGAATTTGCGCCCTATGGCGATTTGGAGAAGCTCGGGGGTATCGTCGCCAAGGGGTTGTCGCTTAAACCGCGTGAGGGCAATCCTATGCCCCGTATAGCAGAGACTCCGTGTGGTATGCTCAACGCCATTGGTATTCAGAACCCCGGAGTTGAGGAATTCGTCACTAAGGCGCTTCCAGCATTGGCAGGGAAAGATGTGTCCGTGGTTGCCAATCTTTATGCATGTGATGCCGAAGAGTTTGGCGAACTGGCGGGAGTTCTTGCGGGTGAAGACAGTGTGGCTGCTTTGGAAGTCAATGTTTCCTGTCCCAACGTGAAGGAAGGCGGTATTGCTTTCGGTCAGGACCCGGCTCAGATCGGCAGTGTGACAGAAGCGGTGAAGAAGCAGGCAGGCAATAAGCATGTCATGGTTAAACTTTCGCCAAACGTGACGGATATTGTTGTATGTGCACGTGCGGCCGCCGAAGGCGGCGCAGACTCGTTGTCGTTGATTAATACGCTTTCAGGCATGGCTGTGGACATCAGGAATCGTAAACCGCGCATAGCGAATGTTATCGCCGGTCTTTCTGGTCCTGCCATCAAACCTGTGGCATTGCGTTGTGTCCATCAGGTGGTTCAAGCTGTGGATATCCCGGTAGTTGGTATCGGCGGCATTGCTTCCGCAGAAGATGCGTTGGAATTCATTCTTGTTGGTGCTCATGCCGTACAGGTGGGGACGGCAAATTTCCTTCGTCCGGATTTTGCTTTTACTCTTGCCGACGAGATGGAATCGCTTTTGGAAGAGTTGGGAGCAGCGAGCTTGGATGAATTTCGGGGCAGTCTGCAACTCCCTTTGTAAAAAAGTAAAATTAGACCGTTTTTTTGCTTGCCAAGGCACATCATATTGGTTAGTTACTGCCTCTCAGCGCGGAGAGGTGTCCGAGTCCGGCTTAAGGAGCACGCCTGGAAAGCGTGTGTGGGCTAACGTCCACCGGAGGTTCGAATCCTCTCCTCTCCGCCACGCAAATACAAAGGCCTACCGAAATTTTCGGTAGGCCTTTTTGCTTTGACGCCGCTTGGTTGATGGCGTAACTCCAATGTACTGTTCGAAGAAATTTCTATTTAAACAAGTGAAAATATAATCGACTGAAATATGCCAGTGTTATAGGAAGTGCAAAGATGGAGGCGTCAGATGGGTATCCTTTTTTTGGAGCTTTGCTCGGTGAAAAAGACCGGGGATAATGTAGCTGTACGATAATTCTGCTCGGATTGGCGGTTTGGCAGGATAGAGGTGATTTCATTGAAATTTGTGACAAGGCCGAGACATAGAGGGAACAGATCCCTTGTTCAGCATCTGACTGCGAGTCTTTTTTGTGTTCTTGCAGCTTCTGCCATTGCTATTTCTTCCATCGTTTTCTTTGTCTTGTATGAAAAATCCGAGGCCCAATTTGAGCAAAGGGCCAATGAGTCTCTCACCCACCTTTCCAATAGTCTTGAATCCTATCTTTGGCATATGGAAGAAGAATCTGTTGTCAGTTTGTGCGATGCCTTTTCAAAGATAGATATTGTCGTTTTTATCAATGTTGTCGACCACCGTGGGAACGAGGTTTATTCCTTTGGAGAAATCGAAGAAGGGGTAACTATCGTCAAGGGAAAACGTATAAGCTATGAAGATGTTGAGGTTGGATATATTCAACTTGGTCTGACGCCGCTTATTTTTGAAGATAAAGTGTATGAAACCACTTGGATCAGTCTATTATCCCTGTTGTTTGTTGCTATTGTTCTCGGTGTTTTTACCAAGTTGATTCTTAACAAGAATTTACGAACACCATTGGATCTGCTCATTGCCCGAATCGAAAGTATATCTGCCGGTGAATATGCTGAACATGAGGAAGAGGGCAATCTCTTGGAAATGCGTACGATTCTTTCCAAGTTTAATGAAATGGCTGGAAAAGTTCGGTCCCGCGAAGATCAGTTGCGACTGAGCGAAGAGAAATACAGGCGTCTTTTTGAAACAACGACTGAAGGTATAATCGTTATCGATAAGGATAGGCGTTTAACCATGGTCAACAAGGTTTTGGCCGACATGCTTGGGTATACCGAGATGGAAATGTACGGCAAGCCTATAGTTGATTTGTTGCATCCTGACGATTTGGTTGATCACGAACAGGAGATGGAAAAGCGGGTTCAGGGGCTTTCATCGCAGTATGAGCGTCGGCTTATGCATAAGGATGGCCATATTGTTTGGGCTATTGTTTCTTCAAGTCCGATGATCGGAATGAATGAAGAATTTGATGGTTCATTTGGAATGATCACCGATATTTCTGATTTACGAAGAGCACAGGCTCAACTCAAGATCGCGTATGATGAAATGGAGCAACGCGTTATTTTGCGGACTGATGAGTTGAATAAGACGAATAGGCTTTTGACGTCTGAGATTCACATTCGCAAACAGACAGAGAAAGCGATTATTGATGCCAAGGAAGCCGCTGAAGATGCCACCAGAGCGAAAAGTGAGTTTCTTGCCAACATGAGTCATGAAATTCGTACCCCCATGAATGCCATCATCGGCATGACGCATTTGACGAAGATGACCAATTTGTCTGCGACTCAAAAGGACTATCTCAACAAGATAGACATTTCGGCCAAGTCTTTACTCGGGATTATTAATGATGTGCTGGATATGTCCAAGATTGAAGCGGGCATGCTTAGTGTGGAGTCTGTCGGTTTCACGATTGATCAAGTGTTGGAGCAGTTGACAACCATTGTTTCGCCAAGGGCAAATGAGAAAAAACTCGAATTTCTTATCAACGTAGATAAAGATGTTCCGAATTCTGTTGTTGGTGACTCCATGCGTTTGGCACAGATTCTTATTAATCTGTGTAATAATGCCGTTAAATTTACGGACGAAGGGGCCGTGGTTGTCTCTATTGTTCCACTGGAGTTGGAAAAAGAGCAGGCTCGATTGCGTTTTACGGTCAAGGATGACGGTATAGGGATTAAGGCGGATCAGATTGATGAACTTTTTCAGCCTTTCACGCAGGCGGATGCTTCCACTACCCGTAAATATGGCGGGACCGGATTGGGCCTCAATCTTTGCAATCAGCTCGTCAGCTTGATGGGTGGAGAGATCGGTGTTGAAAGTGAATTGGGCAAGGGAAGCCTGTTTTGGTTTGAAATCCCATTTCCGATTTATCATAGGGACAAGGAGCCCGCTTTGCTTCCGGGAGAGTTGCAAGGGCAGCGTGCGCTTGTGGTGGATGACAACGACACATCTCAAATTATTCTTAAGGGGATGCTGGAGCACATGGGGCTGTGTGTATCCTTAGCCAGTTCGGGGGAAGAGGCGCTAGAAATATTGCGTAATGTACCTGAAGAAGAGGCGTTTAATCTTTTGGTTATTGATTGGCGTATGCCTGGGCGGAATGGTATTCAGACTGCTGGGGCCATTTTATCAGATGAGTCCATATCCCCTAAGCCTCCCATGTTCATGGTTTCAGCATATGGCAATGCTTCGTTGGTGAAAAAGTCCAATGAAATGGGATTTAAAGGATTGCTGTTTAAGCCCGTTAATCAATCTTTCCTTTTTAATCTTGTTGTTGAAACTTTGGGTAAAGGTATGGTCACAACCAGTGATTCCGTGGTCCGTGAAGGCGTTACGGATAATCTGGGTGGGGCCAGAGTCTTGCTTGTTGAAGATAATGAAATTAATCGCCAAGTGGCTTTGGAGATTTTGGCGTCTGCAAAAATCAAGGTTTTTGAAGCCGTCAATGGACAGGCTGCTTTGGACTTTCTTGATAAAACGGATGTCGATCTTGTCCTCATGGATGTGCAGATGCCTGTTATGGATGGGTATGAAGCGACTCGTCGACTTCGTGAACAGGATCGATTTAATGATCTGCCGATTATTGCCATGACTGCTCACGCCATGGTTGAGGATATCGAACGGAGTCAGTCCGTGGGTATGAATGGGCATGTGGCCAAACCCTTTGACCCTGAAGATCTTTTCAAGGTCCTTGCGCAGTGGATTGGACCGACTTCCATGGATCAGTCTCGGTCTTTATCTTTGACCAAAGAGTCCATATCCGAGGATTGTCTTCCGTCTTCCATGGCGGGCATTGACGTTCAGCTTGGTTTGCGCCGGGCGCGGGGTAACAAAGAGCTTTACAGAAATCTTCTTTTGTTGCTGGACGAAAAATATGCTGATGCTGCTCGGGAAATTGAGCAGGCAAGAACTGATGGACGATCTGAAGATGCTGTGGGACTTGCCCACTCTGTAAAGGGGACTTCTGGTATGCTCGGGGCCATGGAATTGTTTGAGTCGTCCAGCGATTTGGAACATGCCTTGGATGAGTCTTCCGACGATGTGTCGGAGAAACTGGAACGTTTTTCACACGATCTGGCGATGGTTATACAAAGCATCGCAGTGATTAAGAAAGTGGAATGCAGTAAAACCGTTCTTAAGCAGGCGGGCGAGGTTGCTGACGTTGCCGATTTGCAGGCTTCGCTGGAAGCTCTTAAGGAGCCATTATCTGAAGGTGCACCTGTTGTGTGTCGGAAGAAAGCGAAAGAGGTTCAAGAGCTTGTATGGCCCGGAGAGTTGCATGATGATGTCGCACGGATGCTAAAGCTTATTGCAGAGTATGATTTTAAGAAAGCTTTAGTCTTGGTTGAGGGCTTGGAAAAGCGCATAGTTTGATTGGATGTGGATGATCGCGCATGAAAAAAGGCGCGTTCATGATCGAACGCGCCTTTGAGTGGAAACCGGACACCCGGCAGCAACCAATACCGCTGCTTCCTTTCGGACCTGACGGAGTTCTCAGCGCAACCGCCATCCGGCTTCCCTCATTCGGGAAACGGATACTTACAGCGTTCCTGCCGGTTCGTCAACTCTTCACAGCCATCATATCATCATATATTTACATCTTCCAGAAAGATTGGCTTTTTGTCGCACCTCGCTTCACGTCTTTGTAAAAGGATATGGTGTCAATTTATGATATTGGAAGTAGTTCCCAGATTTGTAGAAAAGAATTTTATTTTTATCACGGTTTTGTTGTCAGGAATTGCCCTGATTTATCCACCGTCCTTTATCTGGATTAAACCGCATATCCCTCTTGGTTTAGGCGTGATTATGTTCGGCATGGGGTTGACGCTTGATTTTGGTGACTTTCGTGACATCCTGAGCAAGTGGCATCTGGTCGGCCTCGGAGTGCTCATGCAGTATGTGCTTATGCCAGTACTTGCGGTTGGTATTTCATTTGTTCTCGGATTGCCGGCTGAAGCTGTCATTGGCATGGTCGTTGTGGGAGCATGCCCTGGTGGAACAGCTTCAAACGTCATTGCGTATCTAGCGCGTGCCAATGTCCCGTTGTCTGTTACTTTGACTCTGGCTTCCACGTGTCTAGCTCCATTGCTTACTCCGGTTATTATTTATTTGCTTCTTGAAAAACAGGTACACATTGATTTTTGGTCAATGGTTCAATCCGTTTTTTGGATTGTTGTTTTTCCCATGTTGGATGGTCTTATTCTTAGGCGTATTTTTCGAAAACGGTTGGAGCCGATTTTGCGGTTTTTCCCGTCTTTGTCCATCATGGTTATTGCACTGCTTATCGCCTGTATCATTGGTTTGAATCAGAAAACGTTGCTCACATTCCCGGCACTCGTTCTTTTGGCTGTGATTCTTCATAACGGTATCGGGCTTATTGCTGGGTACAGTTTGGCACGACTGGCTCGGTGTTCGAAGCGTGACGCTCGAACTCTTGCAATTGAGGTGGGTATGCAAAATTCCGGTCTTGGCGTCGCTTTGGCGGTGAAGCATTTTGGAGCTGTCAGTGCTTTACCCGGAGCGTTATTTAGCTTGTGGCACAATCTGTCTGGGGTGGCCCTTGCCCGTCGTTGGAAGACTGCTTCAAAGTCGGAGTAGATGGGGGCTATTCAATGCTATTTAGTGGCGATTGGTTCTTGACACGTGTTACAAATTTAGTATTAGTAACATTATTTGGTCACAGAAAAGAAACTGGTATCCACTAACAGGTAAGGAATGATGATGAGTTTACAGAGAATCGTATTGGCATTGGTTTGCGTTTTTTGGGCGACAACCGCTTCCGCTCATTTTGGTATGTTAATTCCTGATACGGACGAGACAACACAGCAGAAGCGTGATGTTGAGTTGACCTTGTCTTTTTCCCATCCATTTGAATTGCAAGGGATGGAGTTGGAGAAACCCGCTGAATTTTTTTTGGTCATAGATGATGGTAAACGCATGGATTTGTTGTCCACACTTAAAGAAACCCGCGTTATGGATCATACCGGTTGGAAAACTTCCTATACACCCAAGCGTCCTGGGATGTACTCATTCGTTTTTGATCCGGTTCCGTACAAGGAAGATGCCGAGAATAATTATATCCGTCATATTACCAAGGTTGTTGTCGATGGTTTTGGTGAAGGTGAGGAATGGAACAAACCGTTAGGTTTGGAAACAGAAATTGTTCCTTTGACCCGTCCGTTCGGTAATTATGCCGGAAACGTATTTCAGGGCACAATTATGTATAAGGGCAAGCCTGCACCGTTTACCCGTGTCGAAGTTGAATTTTACAACAAAGACGGCAAGCGTACCGCTCCAAATGAACGTATGGTTACTCAAGAAGTGATCGCCGACTCAAATGGCGTTTTTACTTTTGTTTGTCCGTGGCAGGGTTGGTGGGGATTCGCTGGTTTGACGACTGCTGATGAACCATACAAAGGTCGTGAGCTTGAACTCGGCGCAGTGATCTGGGTCGAAATGAAGTAAGTGAAGAGGGCAGCTATAGAAGCTGCCTTCGTTTTGTGGGCGTGTGTGCGTGCTTCTCAGCGCGCATTCTGAGCAGGATAGGCGTGATGAATTCATCAGGAAAGGCACCACACGCGGCCCCGAAATAAGCACCCACAATGGAGCCGATCACGAGATTGGCTCCATCTATGCTGGCTGCCACTTGAAGTAATGTCCCCACCATCGTTCCCAGAAACGCCCCCATTGTCCATCCGTCATTATTGACACCTCGATACGGTTTTTTGCCCCGAAGGGTCCTGAAGAGGTCTTTGAGGAAGAATCCGGTAAATCCGCCTAGAAAGGCCCCGATGAGGGTCAACATCATCCCTGGAAATACTGTGTGGAGGGTCAGGTGTCCGTATTGAATGGACCCTTCAACAATGCCAGTCAGACCGCCGACGGCCAAAGTGCCGTGAAAGCTTTTTTCCTTGATATCCAATGTGGGAACCAGATTATGCATGACATCTCCGTGGGAATAAAATTCCCGAATAAGTTTTCATCTTGGAGAAATGCCAGAATCATGCCGTGCAAAAATGTCCCATCATATTCAAATTACATATCAAACAAGTGTTTGAAATTGTTTTAATGTTTTACATTTTTTTTTGTGTCGGTTAAGACGTGGGAGTTTGTGCAAAATAATTATTTCAATGTATTCGGGGCGGCTTTTCATGTTGCCATATCTGGGAGGGTGCCGGACACATTGAACAAGACCGCTGTCGATGCGAATCGGCAGGATTCAAGGGGGAAGGATGAAACGTGCATCCGCCATTTTTTTCTGTAGTTTCGTACTCTGTATTTTAGCGTCCGCAGTGACTGTTCATGCGGGCGGTTTTGCTCTTTATGAGTGGGGTAACCGTGCGCTGGGTATGGGTACCGCCAACTATGCGACAGGTAATGACGCTTCAGTCATCGCTTATAACCCGTCTCAGATGACCAAGCTGGAAGGCACCAATGTTTATGCCGGTGCAGCGGTTATTAATCCCATGTCGGATGTTTACATTGACGGTGATAAGTCTACCACCAGTTCTGTGAACCATGTTGTTCCGCATGCCTACATTACTCATCAGGTTAATGATGATCTGTATATCGGTTTGGGTGAATACACCCGTTTTGGTCTTGGCACCAAGTATGACGACGAGTGGGCCGGTGCAACCTTACTTCAGGAAGCTTTGCTGGAGACATATTCATTAACACCCACAGTTGCTTACAAGGTGACTGATGATTTGGCGCTTTCAGGTGGCGTTGAGTTCATTAAGGGTGGTTTTATGATTAAGAAGATGCTTCTCGGCGGTGGAGATAAGTTTAAAGTTGACGTAGATTCCGCCGCTCTCGCATTTAATCTGTCCATGCTCTACGATATCACCGATGATTTGAATTTTGGATTCATCTACCGGTCTCCGGTTCATTTTGTCGGAAAAGGCAAAGCTACCTATCATAATGGAGCTGGTGCTCTTGTCTCTTCTGGTAATGCAACGCTTACCGCGGATTTCCCTGCCAGTTATACCGCTGGACTGGGATATTCTCCCATTGAAAATCTGACGTTTGAATTTGATATTGTGTATACTCAGTGGGAACAGTTTGACCGTATCGAATTTGATTTTGACGGTTTCGCCCTGCCTGATACTGAAGAAGATTTTAACTATAAGAGTACTTGGCGCTTCCAGCTTGGTGCAGAGTATTTGGTTACCAATGCGTTGGCTTTGCGAGCTGGTTATGTCTACGACCAGAGTCCTATTCGACATGATTATACCTCTCCCATGCTGCCCGCGAATGATCGGCAGATGTTCACTCTTGGTGCTGGATACGCGATTAATAACCTGACATTTGACCTGTCTGGTATGTATATCGTGACCAAGGAACGCCATGGTATGGAGATGACTGACACTGCTGGCACTGCATACGATGTGGACTTTAAGGATGGGCGTACCTGGGGAGCCGGTCTTTCTGTTGGGTATACCTTCTAAGTTCATCGTTTTTGACGATATTCAGGCCCCTGCTTCGGCGGGGGCTTTTTTATTTCGTTGACACTTTCACGTGCAATGGTTGAACCTGACGTTTGAGGAACAGCATGATTACACTGAACGCACTCTCTTTTGCTTATCCATCCGGCGGGAATGTCCTGTCCGGTCTTTCCATGAATATTCCCAAAGGCACTCTTTTGGGGTTAGTCGGAGCCAATGGGAGCGGGAAGTCTACACTTCTGTCGCTTATGGCTGGACTGTATCCCCCTACTGGAGGTTCATTGACCGTTGCCGATCGTGTCAGCCCCGGTTCGGAGAAATCCATTCGCGCCATATGTCGTTTGGTTATGCAGGATGCCGATCTGCAAATTCTTGGTGGAACTGTGGAAGAAGATATGCTGATGGGCTCAAGACGTGATGAAAAAGCCATTGCTCAGGCCAAGGATATGGCCGACAGATTCAATGTGCTTTCGGCATGGGAACGGCCAGTGCAGACTCTTTCTTGGGGCATGAAGCGTAAGCTTTGTTTGGCTGCGGCATTGTTGGATGATCCGAATGTTCTGCTGCTCGACGAACCCTTTAGCGGGCTGGATTACCATGGAGTCCGCGAAATGCGAGCCATCATAGGAGAAAACCGACAGGCAGGGTTGACGCAAGTTGTATCATCCCATGATCTGGAAAGTTTTATTGATCTCGTGGATGGTCTGGCTGTTCTTGATAGGGGAAAGCTTGTTGTGACAGGTCCGCCTGAGTCCATACTGGATTCTGTTCGTGAGCATGGTGTACGACCTCCTCACTCATGGTCTGTTGATCGTGTTCTTGGATCGTGGGACGCGGGGGAAAATTGATGCCCGGTGTGGCTGCTCATATCAGGGAATTGGACCCACGCTTGAAACTGGTTGTTGCTCTTGTGCTTGGCCCATGTTTGTGGAAGGTCCATGTCCTTGCGGTGGCTGTGTACATAGTCTTTTTGTTTTTTCTTGTTTGGCCTTTGGCTGCAGGGCAGTCTGTCGGATTCAAGATGATTCGGAGTCTTTTGGTTTTTGTTCTTTTTTGGGTGGGGATCAAGATGGCATTGGATGGTGTCTCCGGTGTGCCTGTAGAGTTTATAGTGATGGATGGTTTTCAATTGGGCGCACGGCTGGTTGCATTGCTTTTGCTTGGATTGGGATTGGCATTGTCTACATCTGCACGGTCTCTTGGACTTGCTGTCTCGTGGGCTTTGCGACCACTGATCGGGCAGGAAAGAGCTTGGCGTGCTGCCTTATCTCTTGCATTAATGATTCATTTTTTGCCTATCTGTTTGGAGACCCTCGCCAAGGTTAAGGAAGTGGCGTCGCGGCGATGTCTCGGGTCTGGGCTGAGTGTGCGGATGCGTGTCATCCCATTGGCCTTGGTGCGTAACCTTGGTCAGAAAACATGGAACCAAACGCTGGCGGTGGCTTGTCGCCGGTTGGATTCAGCCGATGCATGGGCTCCCGATTTTTCTTGGCGTATACAGGATGGCATAGCTGCTTTTTTTTGTATGACGGTAATCATCGTCATGTTCTTTATTTGATCGCTAAATTCGCTCATATTGACGCCATGCGTCTTCCTGCCGTATTGTTTGTTCATCGAAAAAGTCCCTACTTTCTACCGTTTCGATCGGAGAATACGTCTATGGCACAGATAACTATGTTGACTGCGGATGCTGCTCGGTCTTTTATGGAGAGTCGTAAACCTGACTCTTATACTTTGTTAGATGTCCGTCAGGAGTGGGAATATGCTGATGAGCATATTCCCGGAGCGCGTCTTGTCCCTTTAGTTGAACTCATCGATCGTATTGATGAGATTGACAAGGAGAAGCCTGTTTTGGCCTATTGTCGATCGGGTGCCCGGAGTATGGCCGCTTCGGGATTGTTAGAAGGACAGGGGTTTTCCGAGATTAATAATCTTGTTGGCGGCATGTCCGGTTGGAATGGAGAGACAGCTTTTGGTCCTATGGAACTTGGACTGATTGAATTTACTGGGACGGAAACTTCTGCCGAAGTTGTACTTAAGGCGTACTCCATGGAGAGTAATCTGCAACGCTTCTATGTGGAACGCGCTGATATGGCAGAAACACTTGAAAGAATAGAATTATTCATGGAATTGGCTGGGTTTGAAGATCGACATAAAGATACATTATTTACCCTCTACTGCAGGATTGTTGGACAGAAAATGGATCGTGATCGGTTTGAGAAAACGGCTTTTACATCAATTGGTTTGGCAGCGGAGGGAGGGGTGGAGATCAGTGACTTTTTGGCCCAACATCCTGCTGCTTTCGACGACGATGAAGGAATCCTGCAATTGGCGACCATGATTGAAGCTCAGGCTTTGGATTACTATTTGCGGTGTGCACGAAGGGCAGCTGATTCGCAAACTGAAACCATATTGCAAATTTTAGCGAGGGAAGAAAAGGCTCATTTGAAGTTGTTGGGACGCTATATGGACAAGCGAAAAGCGTAATTGGGAGGTCCTATGCATATTGAATCCGGTTCCCGGATTATTGTTGAATATGCGGACAAGGAGCGTATGAACTGTCGGTATGTGGGACAATCCAAAGGGGAATTCCTTCTCCTAAAAGTACCGATAACGCCTGGTATACGTGAGCGTCTTGTTAAAGGGACTCATTTACAGGTGAGATATTTGGGCGCTGGGAGAATTGTGGGTTTCAGTGTGGATGTCATTTCCTATCAGGCAGCGCCGGTGTCTTTGGTTTTTTTGACGTATCCCACTGAGTTCGTTGAGCATAACCTTAGGCAAGAGGACCGGATGACGTGTCATTTTCCTGCTACGGTATCCGTTAACGAAGATGTGTATAGTGGTCACATCTCAGACATTAGTCCGGGTGGGTGTTGTTTTGTTTTGGCTGATGTCTCCTTATTGAAATTGGAAACGAAGACTCCGGTTGCCGGAACGTTTCAGACAATGGAAGGTCAGAAGCCGTATTCTTTTACGGGGGAATTCATGACTCGTTGTGAGGCTGGCCCTCATCAAGGGCTGGGTATTCGATTTCAGGGTGACGTGGTGCTTCCTGAGGGGGTGTCGACTTTTTTTAGTGAAATGGTTGGTGCGGAAGAGAACTCTGGAGAGAGTTCGTGAAGGAAGTTATTTTAGAGGCGGCTGTCCGAATCGGAGATTGGGGACAATGATGCCTATGAGGATCAGGGCCATGCCGGCTACTTGTAGCACGACTATGTTCTCGCCGAGCAGGGCGGCAGCCCCTGCCAATGTTACCACAGGTTCAACTGACGAAAAAATACTGGCATAAGCACAACCGATTCTTTCAATGGCTTGATACAGAAGAGTGACAGCCAGTACTCCCGGAAATAATCCAAGAGCGAGGCTGATAAGCATTTGTTCGCCTGAGGTGTGGAACCAAGCCATGAAATCGCCTGACATGGTGAATACTATGGCGGCAAAGAGCATTACATAAAAGGTGGCCGTCAAAGGTTTAAGCCCTTTGAGAAGCACTTGGGTCAGGACAAGATATGCTGAGAAGGTAGCCATAGCGCCAAATGCATAGGCCAGCCCTACAGCGTCCACTTCGCGCATAAAGGCGTCGAAAAAGACGAGACAGCATCCAGCCATGACCAAACAGAGTGAAAATACAATAAGTTTGTTGAGTCGTAGTTTCAGGAATATAACAGAGGCCAAAGTGACTACTACCGGATAGCCGTAGAGGATCAGAGAGGTAGTGGAAGCCGGAATCGTGGCAAGAGCTCGCACAAAACAGGTTGTCTGAGTCCAATAAACGATAATGCCTATAAAAGCACATTTGGCTAAACTGCTTTTGGATATTTTGAAGAGTGATCGGTCTTTGATCAACATGAATATAAACAGGAAAATGACTGCGTAGGAAAAGCGGTATTGCATCATGACCGCTCCACGCATGCCTGCCGCATAGCCGAGTTTGACCAAAATCGGCAAGGCGGCAAACGCCGTTGCTGAAATCAACGAGTAAATAAGCCCTTGGATCATGAAATTACGCTTTGGCCATGTAGGCCATATATTCCTGGTTGCCTTTAGGACCGAGAATTTTTGATGGAACGACACCCTTAATTATCAGGCTCAGTTCGTTTTCGCAGAATCCGGTGACCACATCCACAGTCTCTTGACGTAAATTTTCATCACGGACCACGCCTTTATCAGTCAGGCCGGGGCCGACTTCGAATTGTGGTTTGATGAGTACGACAAGCTCCCCGTCGTCCTTGAGGAATTGGCAGCAGGCCGGAAGGATTTTCGTCAGGGAAATGAAGGATACATCGGCTACGATGACATCGACAAGCTCTGGAATAAGGTCTTGTTCGGCATGGCGGACATTCGTTCGTTCCATGTTGATGACCCGATCGTCCTGCCGGAGTTTTTCGTGCAACTGACCATAGCCGACATCGATGGCATACACCCGTGTTGCGCCGTGTTGAAGCATACAGTCGGTAAATCCACCAGTTGACGCTCCTGCATCCAAAGCGATTTTGTTTGTGAAATCGATGGAAAATTCTTCAATAGCCGTCAGCAGCTTATAGGCACCGCGTGAGACAAAACGAGAGTCATCCGGGACAACAAATTCCGTATCCGGGAAGAATTGTTGTCCGGGTTTGCCCACGGGGATTTTTTGGCCTCGGTCCATATAGTGGACTTTTCCGGCCATAATGAGTCGTTTGGCTTTTTCTCTGCTTTCCACCGCACCGGATGCGGCAAGCAACTGATCAGCCCGTTGTTTTTTCGCCACCATCGTCCCCGTTTATTTCTTTTCCAGACCGAGTTTTTCAACCACTTTGTCCGCAGTATTGCGGGTGTATTCTTCGGGGGAAAGAGTGTCTTTTTCCTCGGGGGAAATGACCAGTTCCGGCGTGTTCGCCAGAGACATGTCAGGGGTGATTTCAAATTCAGGGGGGAAGCTGTTGTCGAAATACATATTCTGGAAGTCCACGAACTTGAGTTGGTGTGCTGTTGAATCGAGAATACAGAGTTCTTCAGGCGTTACCAGACCGAGTTCCAAGGCGCGTTTTGCTCCGGCAAAGGATTCACCACCCTGTGTGCAGGCGATGTGTCCGTGCATGTTGGCCTGAATCATGGAATCCATGATTTGTTGTTCCGTGACCTGAAGGACTTGGAAAGAATCCTTGCCTCCAATAGCTTCGAATTTCTCGGCGAAATATTTTACGCGAGGGAAGGATACCGGGTTGCCGATCATGGCAGCCTGAGCCACGGATGCGGCTACAGTCACTGGCTCGTATTGTCTTTCTTTGGGATCATCTACTGCATAGTAACGATAAACCGGATCAGCATGATGTGACTGGACTCCGAAAATTCGTGGCAGGTCGGTGATGATTTCCAGTTCATACAGCTTGAGGAATCCGGCCATGATGGCTGTTATATTTCCCGCATTGCCGATGGGAACAAAAATACATTTGCCCTTCATGTCCCAATCGAACCACTGAGCGCATTCAAAAGCATAGGATTCTTGGCCCAGAATGCGCCATGCATTCTTTGAATTGAGCAAGGCTACACGGTAATTGTCGGCCAGATGTTCGACTACTTTCATGCAGTCGTCAAAAACGCCGGGGACCTCTAACACCACTGCGCCGGAACCGAGTGGTTGGGCAAGCTGTGCCGGTGTGACTTTGCCGTGTGGCAAAATAACCACGGATTTAATGGCCCCTCCGACATAGGAGGCATACAGAGCGGCCGCGGCCGAAGTGTCCCCTGTGGACGCGCAGACCGTGAGAATCTGATCCCAATCATTTTGACGGATGAGCGAACGAAGATAGGAAAAGCCGCAGGCCATACCACGATCCTTGAAGGAGGCAGATGGGTTTTGGCCGTCGTTTTTGTATGCAGTGGTCAGGCCTGTTGTTTGATTCAGGCCGGGGCTGGATTCGACAACAGGGGTGTTACCTTCGCCGAGATAGACAATATCTTCTTCTTCAAGCACAGGGGCCATGAGCTCATAGAAACGGAAAATTCCGCGCAAGGCAGTTTTTTTGGAAGCGGCACGACTGTCGAAAAGTTCTCGCCATTGCTTACCCGATGTTTTTTTCAGATCATCAAAAAGCAAGTTGTCGAGCAGGAACACGCCGCCACATTCGGGGCATGTGTAATGCAATTCATCGGTGGGGAATCGCTTGCCGCAGCCAAGGCAGAAGTATTCCATGTGTCCACGATAAGTAGGAAAAAGGTCGGCAGTCATTGGTCCATCCGGTATACTGTTTTGGGTTGATCAATCTGGGCCGCTTCAACGGCCACCACGTTCGCTTAAAAGTCCTCGCTGTGCAAGTCAATTGTTACATGAAGACAGGTCTGTCATTGACCTTTTCAAAGCGGTGACGGTAGATAAAGGTACTTGTTGAGTTCTATCAAGGAAATAGTGTGACATGGTAAAGAAAAAAACGGTTTCTCTCGTTCTTGGCAGCGGTGGTGCTCGTGGTCTTGCCCATATAGGAATTATCCATTGGCTTGAAGAAAATGGTTATGCAATTCAATCCATAACTGGGTGTTCCATGGGGGCTTTGGTGGGTGGTATCCACGCCATTGGTAAACTTGACGAGTTTGAAGAGTGGGTACGTGCTGTTACAATGGCCAATATGATTGGATTGCTTGATCTGGCGTTTGAAAGCAATGGGCTTTTCAGAGGTAACAAGATTATTGACACCCTCAAAGGCTTAGTCGGCGAAAAACTGATTGAGGAAATGGATATTCCATTTACCGCTGTAGCTACAGATATTGAATCGGCCAAGGAAGTGTGGATTGATGAGGGGCCACTTTTCGATGCCATTCGTGCATCCATTTCTTTGCCTTTGTTTTTCACTCCATTCAAATTCCATGGTGTTGATCTTATTGACGGAGGTATACTTAATCCTGTTCCCATAGCTCCAACTTTTAGCGATCATACAGATATTACCATTGCCGTGAACTTGTGTGGAAAACCCAAGGAAGGGTTGTTTTTATCTGATGATGAAGAGGAAGGGAGTTCTATGTTGGGCAACGCAATTTCGGATTTTACGGGGAAGATCAAGTCTTCGTTGCCGCATTTAAAGAACGGCCTGAAAACGCGCAACATTGTTTTGCAATCATTTGATGCCATGCAAGGGACAATCGCGCGACAAAAAATCGCTGCGTATCCTCCCGATCATGTCCTTGAAGTTCCGAGAAATCTCTGCATGATTCTTGATTTTGATAAGGCTGCCCCATTGATCCAATACGGCTATGATCTGGCCGCTGATCGTTTGTCCGGTATCCTTGATGATTCAAAAAAAGGCTGACCCTCATACGAGAATCAGCCTTTTGCTTTCAACTAAATGTTCGTTATGGCCAGACTTTGGGGATTGAAATGACCACGATAGTGGCTCCAATGGCCGTTTTGACGGTAAAGCCGAGAGCCTTGCCGACAAAAGCTCCTTTGGCGGCCATGAGTGCTTCCGGACGGGATCGTCCAGGCATTTCGGCAATAAGGCAGCCGAGATAGGCGCCACTGAGTGCGCCGATGAGCGCGCCTAGTCCGAGAAAGAACGGTGCGCCAAAGATTGCCCCAGCAACGGCCCCGATGATGCCGCCAATATTGCCACGGGTTGAGGCACCGTATTTTCCGGCGTATCGGGCCTGAAGGAAGAACTCCAAAGTTTCGGCGACGGCAGCCACCACTGAAATGATGATGACAAAATCCCATGTCATGGAATCCGGGTAGATATATTTCCACAGTGACACCAAAGCGATGGCGATCCAGTTCGCAGGCAGGCTGAACAGTTGCAACACCTGCGAAAACATCAGACCGAGTATGAGGAAAATAGCCCAGACATATTCCATAATGGATTAGTCCTCGTCGCGCGTATCGATGACGCGTACAGCCTTGCCTTCCGTTTTTGGAATGGAGTCATGCTGGCACAATTCCACGCGTGGTGTGAGCAGGATTTCGCTGCACAAGGTCTTGGCAATTTTCTTTTGTAATCCCTGCAGGGCGCGCATATCTTCTACGAAGAATTCTTCTTTGATTTCGACCTTGACCGTCATGTGATCGGACACGCCTTCACGAACCAGTTCGATGAGATAGTTTTGACCAACTTCGGGCATGGACATGAGGCACTGTTCGATTTGCATGGGGTAGATATTTACCCCTTTCAAGATCATCATGTCATCGGCACGACCCGTGATGCGGTCAATTCGGCGGTGGGTGCGGCCACATTCGCACTGGCCTGGAATGAAGCGGGTCAGGTCGCGGGTGCGGTAGCGAATGATGGGCATACCATCTCGCCTAATGGTCGTCATGACAAGCTCACCGATTTCGCCTTCGGCAACATGTTCACCTGTTGCGGGGTCGATGATTTCAGCAATGTAAGCATCTTCCCAGAGGTGCATACCTGTCTGGTGAATACATTCAAATGCAACACCGGGACCGTTCATTTCGGAAAGGCCATAGGAGTTGTATGCCTTGATATTCATCATTTCTTCAATTTTGGCGCGGGCTTCTTCGGTGTGTGGTTCCGCCCCGATAAGGGCGATGCGCCACGGCATGTCTTCCGTCTTGAAGCCTGCTTCCTGAACTTGTTGAGCAAAGTACAGGGCAAATGATGGTATGATGTGCAGTACAGAAACATTGTGATCACGAATAAGCTTGATCTGGCGTTTGGTATTGCCTGCGCCGGATGGGATTGTGATCATGCCCAGTCGTTCGGAACCATAGTGAATTCCGAGTCCTCCAGTGAACAAACCGTACCCGGACATGTTCTGGAGAGTGTCGGATTTGCGGCAACCGCAGGCGTACATGGAGCGAGCCATGAGTTCGGCCCATGTATCCAGGTCCTTTTGGGTATAGAAAATTGCGGTAGGTGTACCAGTGGTACCGGAAGACGCATGCATGCGTACAAAGTCTTCCAGCGGTTTGGTCAGCAGACCGTGGGGATATTGGCTGCGAAGATCATTCTTCGTGGTGAAGGGCAGCTTGGTAATATCATCTGCTGTGCGAATGTCATCGACATTGAAGTCGGCCAGACGTTCCGAATAAAACGGTGACTTTTTGGCATTCTCGATGGTCTTCTTGAGGCGTTCGACCTGGAGTTGTTCCAGTTCGGCGCGGTCCATTGCCTCTACTGAGTCGAAGTACATGGCGTTCGCTTGTGGTTGAGATTAATTGTTGTCTTCGTGGAATCCTTCGGGAAGTTCGGACGGATATACAGTGGCGTCCATGTTCTCGAAAGCGGTGAACTCTTTTTGGAAAAAGAGTTCGCAGCGGCCAGTGGGGCCGTTACGTTGTTTGCCGATGATGATTTCGCAGTGGTTTTTGAGGGGGTTGTCTTCACTCTTGTTGTATGCGGCATCACGGTAGAGAAAAATGATGATATCGGCGTCCTGCTCAATAGCGCCGGACTCACGAAGGTCAGACATCATGGGGCGTTTGTCTGTCCGTTCTTCAACCTTACGGTTGAGCTGTGACAAAGCAATAACCGGGACGTTTAACTCTTTGGCCAGCGCTTTCAAGTGGCGTGAGATGTCGGAAATCTCCTGTTCACGAGAGTCTGGGCGTGCGCTGGAACGCATGAGCTGGAGGTAATCGACCACGACCAGCCCGAGGTTGTGTTCTGCCTTGAGGCGTCGGCAACGGGCTTGAAGTTCCAAAGTGGAAAGAGCAGGCGTGTCGTCGATAAATATCGGAGAATTGGTGATGACATCGGCTGCTTCCTGTAAAGCAAGCCAGTCTTCGTCCTGCAGAAAACCGGTACGCAGGTTGCTTAAGTGCACCTTACTTTGTACGGCCAGCAGACGGGTCATGAGCTGTTCCATGCTCATTTCAAGAGAGAAAATCGCTGTAGGGCATTCGGAACGGGCCGCTGAACGCAATGCAACGTTCAAAGCAAAGGCGGTTTTACCCATGGATGGGCGGCCCGCGATGATGATCAAGTCCGAGTTTTGCAATCCGGCTGTCATGCTGTCGAATTCGGTGTAGTGGGTCTGGATACCCGTGACAGCGGACTTGTTGTTGAACTTTGCTTCCAACTCTTCAAACACTTTGGTGATGAGTTGGTTGCTTGGCATCATGCCGCGCATTTCCTTGCTCTGTGCAATCTTGAAGATTTCCTTTTCGGATTCATCAAGGACTTCGTTGACATCACGAGAAGAGAAACAGTTGGAAATAATGCCGCTTGAAATATCGATGAGACGACGCAGAATGCATTTATCACGAACGATTTGGCCATGATAGAGCGCATTGCTCGCACTGATGACTGAATCGGAAAGTTCAGCAAGGTAGACAGGACCACCGACGGTATCGAGGGTGCCATCTTGCTCTAGCTGGTTGGCGACAGTGACAACATCAATAGGCTTGTGGCTGTCGTACAGCTGCGTAAATGCTTTGAAAATATCCCTGTGTGCAGGTGAATAGAAGTCGTCAGCATTGATCAGGTCCACCAGTTGGTGGAACATGTGCTCAGATTGAAACACGCCGCCGAGAACGGCCTGCTCTGCATCAAGGGAGTGAGGGGGGACTTTGCGTACGAGATCGGAAGAAGCCCTATCCAGGGCTTCTTCCGGATTAACCTCGTATCGGCCTGATCTAGGCCTCTGTGGTTTCGGCGTCTTCGGCATTCTCTATGGATTCCTCGACGGCCTCAGCCACTTCTTCAGCGGGTTCTTCAATTTCTTCGACAATGGGGCCACCATGACGGGCAACAGTGAGCTTCAGCTCGCCGCGCACATCGGGGTGCAGCCGGATTTCGATGTCGTACTCACCCAGAGCACGGATGGGCTCGGGAAGCAGGATTTTACGGCGGTCGATATTGACGCCGGCTTCTTCCATGGCTTCGCCGATGTTGGTGGTGGTGACAGAGCCGTACAGCTTGTCGCCATCGCCAACACGCACTTCGATGGAAACCGGAGTGGCGGCAATCTTATCGGCCAGGCCCTGAGCCTGTGCACGAAGGGAATCAGCATTTTCCTGCAGCTTACGACGTTCAAGTTCGAAAGCTTTAAGGTTTGCTTTGGTGGCAGGCTTTGCAAGGCCCTGAGGAATCAGGTAGTTGCGGCCATAACCGTCTTTGACTGTAACGATATCTCCGAGTCGACCCAGAGCGTCGACGTCTGCGCGTAAAATAAGTTTCATAAGTCCTCCCTCCTACATGGAGCTACGCTTTTTCACATCAGTGCTGTGAACGGTGGTGTAGAACAGGAGAGCCATCTGACGGGCGCGCTTGATTTCGTTGGTCAGGCGACGCTGGTGCTTAGCACAGGTGCCTGTGATACGGCGGGCAATGATCTTGCCACGCTCGGTCACGAAGTCACGAAGGATATCAGGACGCTTGTAATCCAGGGGCAGTTCCTTGTCCGCGCAGAAGCGGCAGAACTTCTTCCTCGGTGTGAATTTTTTGCGAAATGCCATGGTGAAACCTCCTAGGCAGCCAGTTTGACGGTCATGAACTTGAAGATGCCGTCGGTGATGCGGATGTTGCGTTCCAGTTCGGCAACCAGTGCGCCGGGAGCGGCGTACACAAGGCGGACGTAGTATCCACGGGTCTGCTTTTCGACGGGGTAGGCCAGCTGGCGCATGCCCCAATCATCGGTCTCAACCATTTTGCCGCCTTCACGGTCCACGATGGTGGTGAGGTTTTCCAGGATTTCTTTCCTGTTTTCCTCAGCCAACTCCGGGGAGAGAAGCACGAGCGTCTCGTAGTTGTTAGCCATTAGTATTACTCCTTTTGGTCATTGGCCCTGCTCCACAAATTGGAGGAGGGCAAGGCAAGAGGGGATTAGTAGTTGTATTTACCGTACCTGTCAAGTCGGAACAGCATCCCCTCCGGTTATCTATTTATCTTGATCATCTTTTTCCGGCGGCGTCCAGCCGCATTTGTCATTTGAGGGGCCTCAGCCGCCTCCGCCGAATTTGCCACGGACCATTCGTCCGATAACAAGCCCAAGAATAACAAGGCCTACGAGTTGCAACCATTCAGGCATGGGAGCCTCCTATACTTCGAGGTTTTCACCTGTCAGAAGTTTGTATGCTTCCAGATAATTGGCACGAGTCTGTGCAGCAATATCAGCCGGAATACTTGGTGCAGGGGGCTGTTTGTTGAAGCCGATTTCTTCCAACCAATCGCGGAAGTATTGCTTGTCAAAGCTGGGCTGTGATTTGCCGGGTTCATAACCTTCTTCAGGCCAGAAGCGGGAAGAATCCGGTGTCAGGGCTTCATCAATGAAGATCAATTCACCATCAATTGTGCCGAATTCGAACTTGGTATCGGCAATGAGGATACCGCGTTCCTTGGCATAGTCGCGAGCGCGAGTGTAAATGTCCAGCGTCAGTTTTTCCACCTTGCGCATCATCTCTTCACCGAGCAGGTCGGCAGCCTGATCCAGCGTGATGTTCTCATCATGGTCGCCGAGATCAGCTTTGGTGGATGGGGTGAACAACGCCTTTTCAAGCATCTCGGATTCTTTCAGGTTAGCGGGCAGCTTGTGGCCGCAGACTTCACCAGTTTTTTGGTAATCCTTCCAACCGGAACCAGTAATGAAACCGCGCACGATGCATTCGATGGGCAGGGGCTTGGCTTTTTTGGCAAGCACACTGCGGTCTTGAAGTTCCGCTTTGTATTTATGAAGCGGCTCAGGGTAGTCGTCCACATTGGTGGCGATTATATGATTGGGCACGAGGTCTTCCATCATTTTCATCCAGAACAAAGTGATCTGGTTGAGGACCTTGCCCTTATCTTCGATGGGATCAGGCATGACCACATCGAACGCTGAAAGGCGGTCTGTGGTCACGAGGAGCAGGGTGTCGTCATCAATTTCATAGATGTCGCGTACCTTGCCCTTGGAAATGAGCGGATATTCGGTGATGTTTGTTTCCAGAACGCCGGCCATGAGTCTTCCCTCTCTATTAATGTAATATTACTTGGTTCGTTTTTCCACGCTACGGGCGTGGGCTTCCAGTCCTTCCAGGCGTGCCAGTCGGGCAATTTTGTCACCGTGTTCTGCAACAAAGTCTGGACTGGTCGCAATTACGCTGGATTTCTTGCAGAAATTTTGCACGGATAAAGCCGATGAGAAGCGGACAGTACGCAAAGTCGGCAGTACGTGGTTGGGGCCTGCGAAGTAGTCTCCAACAGGTTCAGGTGAGTTGTGCCCCATGAAGATGGCCCCGGCATGTCGTATGGAACCAAGCATGGTCCATGGATCGGCAATGGCCAATTCAAGGTGTTCGGCAGCCAGTAGGTTGATAAATTCCGCACCTGTTTCAAGGTCAGGCACAGTCACAATGGCGCCCCAGTCTTCCAAAGATTTTGCAGCGATTTCACCACGGGGCAACTCGGCGCATTGGGCAATCAATTCGTCTTTGACCTTTGTGGCCAATTCCGTGTCAGGGGTGACGAGAATGGATGCGGCCAATGGGTCATGTTCAGCTTGGGAGAGCATGTCAGCGGCCAGCCATGCTGGAGTCGCGGATTCGTCTGCAAGGATGGCGATTTCACTGGGACCGGCGACCATGTCAATGCCCACATGTCCGATAAGTTGGGATTTAGCAGTGGCAACGAAGATGTTTCCGGGACCGGCCAGCATGTCGCACGGTGCAATGGTGTCTGTTCCATAGACCAAAGCGCCAATGGCCCATGCGGAACCAGCCAGATAGACTTCGTCCAGACCAAGTAGGGCGGCGGTTGCCAAAATATGTGGATTCAGAGTGCCGTCTTTGCGCGGAGGCGAAGTGACGGCAATGGAGTTGACGCCAGCAACTTGAGCCGGGACAGCGTTCATAATGAGGCTGGAAATAAGTGGCGTTTCACCGCCCTGACCGCCGGGGACGTATAAGCCGACACGATCAATAGGGCGAACCATTTGGCCGAGAATAGTGCCATCTTCGTCGGTGGTCCACCACGATTTTTCTTTTTGGTTAGTATGAAAAGTGCGTACGCGATTAATGGCTTCTTCAAGAATGGCAACATCGGATTCAGGGATATCCGACAAGGCTGCTTTAATGATGTCAACCGGGACTCGTATCTGCGAAATTTGAAGAGATTCACAGTCGAATTTGCGGGTATATTCCACAAGCGCTTCATCGCCGCGATTTTTGACATTGTTTAGAATGTCTCGCACCAAGGTGTCGACCTTGGTGTCAGGGTCTTTGCGTTGATCGAGCCATTCACGGATGGCGGACCAATCGTCGCTGGTCGAATATTTCAATGCTCTGCAAGGCATGATGATGACCTCTATTCAATATGGTGTGTTGTTGTCCAAGGAGGAATTATATATCCGAGGCAAAACCAAAAGTCGAGCATAGCTGTTGATAATCATCTTATTGTTTCAGTGTTTTTGCGTATTTTTGAGCACAGCTGTGACGACACAAAATAATAAAAGAGGGCCGGGGTTTGCACTCCCCGGCCCTCTGGCGTTACTTGGCAATTAAGCTTTTCAGCTTAAGTTCTAATCAAATTAGAACTGGTAAACCATACCAATCTGGAACTTCCAAGCGTCGCCGCCGTCAGCGTTAGCGCCCCAAGCGTCTTCGTCGAGGTCCAGATTGACGTAACCAAGACCATTGTACAGGGTCAGTTCGTCGTAGATCTTGTACATGGTGTTGAAGTCGAGTTCCCACATGGTGTCGTCTTCGGTCAAGGAAGCGCCGTAGACCATGCCACCAGCGTTGGTGTCGTTGGTACCCTTGGCGTACACGATGTGAGCATCGTGAGTCAGGCCTTCAGCGAAGGACTGGATGCCGGTAGCGGACAAAGCAACGGCGTGGAAGCCGATGTTGTCAGAGTCGCTGTCCAGATCGTCACCGGTGATCAAGCCACCGCCGAACCAGAAGGAACCGATAGCCCAGTCGTTGATGAGAACAGGCATACGCTCGGAACCGTTGGTGTTGTCATCGTCTTCACCAGTGGTGTAGGCGTAGGTCAGGGACAGGTTCATGAAATCGAAGCCAGTGTAGTCCAAAGCGATGTCGAACAACCAACCGGTACGGTCGTACAGGTCTCTGTCGCCATCAACGTGACCGTAGTTCAGGTCAGCACGAACTACGAAAGGATCAAACATGGACAGGGTGAAATCAGTACCGAGCCAGTAAGCATTGTTGATTGCATCGTTGGTGTAAGCGCCAGTGACAGCACGGTTGGTCAGGCCAACGATTGCTGCAGAAGCGGTGTTACCAGCATTGGCGCCCATGGGGGCGTACATGACGTAAGGAGCCATGGCAACGCCTTCAAAGTTCAGGGGCAGAGCCAAAATCCAGCTATCAATAGCGGAATCGTTGGTGTTATCAACAGCAGCGGTCGTGTTGAGATCGCCTGCGCGGACCCAGCCACCGAGAACGCTGACGTTGTCAGTGATCGGGGAGCTGATCAGCACACCAGTGGTGCGAGCATTGTGAACCATGCTGGCGCCACCAACTGCTGCGGGCAGGCCGACGGGCTGGAGACCAGCTTTAACGTTCACGGAAGTACCGGGCCAGTTGAAATCGATGTATGCATCACGCAGATCGATTGTGTTCAGTGCGCCAGAACCGGACTGGTCAGCAACCATGCCAGCCTGACCCCAGTCGCCGCGAACGGAACGGAAGCCAAGAACGGCTTTCAGGTTTTCATTGGCAGTAACGGTGAAGTACAGGTCAGCACGCTCACGGATGTCCATGGCGCGAGTTGTTTTGTTCACAGCGTCATTGTTGTCAGCGAAATCCCAGTTGGCACGCCAAACAGCGTTGACCAGAACGTTACCGGAGATGGTAACTTCGGGAGCTGCGAAAGAAGTAGCAGCCATGCCCAAGACCATGGTCAGGGCGACTGCAAGCAGAGTCAAACGTTTCATAATAAATCTTCCTTTTTTTGCAATTCAAACCAAGTGAACGCCTAAACTGTTTTCTGTTTATCGTATGGTTCAGGCTTTTGCAAGGGGTTTTGAGGAAATAAATACAAAAAGTATAAATTTTTTTACCGTGTAAATTTTTGAACTTCAACTCGCATAAATTATCTATAAAAGTCTTTAATTTTAGAGGTTTAAAGTGCTTTCTGGAAAAGATGATTTGTCTTGAAAAATACAGTATGCTTTCAATCTGGAGCGAACGTGTCGAAAAAAAACAACACTGCCATGGGTACAAAGTTCAAATTTTTGTCCGCTGATTTTCCGGATACACCCGGGGTCTATTTAATGAAGAATGACCGGGGGCGTATCCTGTATGTTGGTAAGGCCAAGAGCCTGCGCAAGCGGTTGTCCTCGTATTTTCGAGCGAGTGCGAATCATACGCCGAAAACCATTGCTCTTGTCAGTCACGTTCATAAAGTGGATATTTTGTTGACCAGTACGGAGAAGGAAGCCTTGCTTTTGGAGTCTGGTCTGATCAAGAAGCATCGTCCCCGGTATAATGTCGTGCTCAAGGACGACAAACAGTACGCCTTGTTTAAACTGGACAAGCAGTCAGAGTTCCCACGGTTATCTATTACTCGTAAAGTTGTTCGTGACGGTTCTGTCTATTTTGGCCCATTCACATCCTCGACTGCGGCCAGAACCGTATGGAAGTTGCTTGGCAAGGTTTTTCCTCTGCGTAAATGTACGGATACGGCGTTCAAAAATCGAATTCGCCCCTGTCTGTATCATGATATTCATCAATGTTGGGCACCGTGCGTCAAGGAAGTGGACCGTCCCTTATATAATGATATGGTTCAGCGCATTGAAATGTTGCTTTCTGGTCGTAGTATGGAGTTGGTTGATTCTCTGACTCGTCAGATGAAAGTCGCATCCAAGGATATGGAATTTGAAAAGGCCGCGGTGTTCCGTGATCAGATTCGTGCTGTCAAAAAGACCGTGGAAGGGCAGATTGCGGTCATCCACGATAACCGTGACCGGGATGTTATCGGATTGGCTCAGAGTGGACAGGGTCTTGGCCTTGGCCTTTTGTTCGTGCGTCAAGGACGGTTGCTTGATGAGAAACAATTTTTTTGGCCCGGCCTGACGTTGGATGAAGGGCCGGAGGTGGTTGAGAGTTTTATTTCTCAGTTCTATGGGCCGGGACGATTTATCCCCTCATTGATTATATCACCCTACAAGTTTGATGATTCGCCTTTGTCCGAGGTGTTGGCTGATCGGGGAGTCGGATTGGTTCGCATCGCTTTGCCGCAAACGACCAAAGAAAAACACTTGGTTGGATTGGCTCGGAGTGTTGGAGCGCAGGCGCGTGAGCGAAGAGATACCATTGCCGCACGGTTACAGAAGGTGCTGCGATTACCCGAGGAGCCAGTACGTATTGAGTGCGTGGATGCATCGCATTTGTCAGGCACAAATATGCGGGTTGGGCAGGTGGTGTTTGAAGAGGGGCGGCGAAGCCCCGAGGCCTCTCGCCTCTATGCCTTTCCCGAGCTGGATGGGACCGGTGATGACTATGCGGCGTTGTCAGCATGGGCCAGACGGAGGGTCGAATCCGGGCCGCCCTGGCCGGATCTGGTGCTTATTGATGGTGGGCGGGGGCAATTGTCGGCGGTCGAAGCGGCTTTGAATGAATGTGTGGATGATGTTTGTTGGGAGTTGGCTTCCATTGCCAAAGGGGAGTCCCGGCGGGCTGGTGAGTTGGGAGATTTTATTTTTCGGCCCGGGCGCAAGAATCCCATGCCGCTCAAGCCCGGCAGTGCGGAGTTATTGTTCTTGCAGAAGATGCGGGATGCGGCGCATCGATTTGTTATTGGGCGTCAACGCAAATCGCGGAAGAAGGCTGTTTTGAGCAGTGAGCTGACATCTCTTCCGGGCATTGGCCCTAAAACAGCTCGAATTTTATGGGATCAATACGCATCGGTCGACGAAATGATCAAGGCTGACAGCGCGGATATTACTGCTTTGCCCGGTATTGGTCGAAAGCGGGCAGAGAAAATTTATATAGCTTTGCAATCGCTAAAAGCTTCAAGAAAAGCCTAAATCTCGAACGGCTTGTCGATTTCCAAAGTCAGGAGTTCCGTGTCGGGTGACGTTAGAGCAAGTTGTTCTGCCATGGTTTGGGTATTTTGATCAAGAATAGGCCATGTCCCCCAATGTTGCGGGATTATTTTTTTGCAACCAAGCAGTTTGCAGGCATAGGCGGCCTGTTTGGCGTCCATGGTGAAACGTCCCCCGATGGGCAGCATCGCAATGTCAATGTCGTGGAATTTACCGAAAAGTTCCATGTCGCCGAAGAGCCCTGTGTCGCCGGAATTATAGACACATAATCCTTTTGGATCAGTGATGATAAATCCTGTAGGCGCTCCGTTTACTGTGGAGTGCATGGCCTGAACCATCTTTATGTCCAGACCTTGTCGGGTGACAGTGCCGCCAATGTTCATGCCAACGCCTAGATGTTCGGGTAAACCGAGTCTGATGAGTTCCTGAATGACGTCGAAGATAGCAATGACTTCGGCGTCATGTTTGATAGCGAGTTCCAGCGTTTGACCTATATGGTCACTGTGATCATGAGTGACCAGAATAAGAGAGCACTCGTCCACTTCTTTGTATGAAGTGGTGGCACTGGGATTTCCCACAAAAAATGGGTCGATAAACAGGGTTGCATCAGCGGCCTTGATTCTGAAATTTGCGTGGCCGAACCATGTAATCTCCATTGTGTGTCTCCTATTCCCCCCACCGCGTGAACAGAGTGTGGGGGATGTCCAATTGGTCGAGGATTTTTCCGGCTAGGTGATCAGCCAAGTCCTCTATGGTTGCCGGACGATGATAAAAGCCCGGACTCGCCGGTACAACGACAGCTCCGGCCTTGGTGGCTGTGAGCATGTTTTCGAGATGAATGATGGAGTAGGGAGCTTCCCGGGGAACAAGAACGAGTCTGCCGCGTTCCTTGAGGGTGACATCTGCGGCCCTGTGGATGAGTGTGTGTCCGAAGCCTGTAGCCACAGCAGATACTGTCGCCATGGAACAGGGACAGATAATCATGCCGTCATGTCGCCATGAACCACTTGCTGGCGGAGCCGCGATATCATCCTGTGCGTGAATGGCGGTTGCCCCTTTTGTCAGGGCATCAATGGGAAGGTCCGTTTCAAGGGCAAGGACTTTTTTGGCCGCGTCAGAAATGATGACGTGAAGTTCCACGTCATTCCGACCACCCAGGGCCTTGACTAATGAAGCGGCATACAAAGTGCCGCTTGCCCCGCTAACCGCGAGGATGATGCGTTTTGTGTCCATTGTCTCCCTGCCGAATTGTCTTTTTGCCATATAGACTTTTTTTAGACTTTTTTGCAAGAGAAAAGACCATTACGGTATTTCCTGTGTTTTACGTGTTCTTTTTTTAGAGCATTTAATGTATCCTTGACAAAGAAGTGAGCGAAGTATAGCTACTTGCTTCTTGTGGGCTATTAGCTCAGTTGGATAGAGTGCTTGCCTCCGGAGCAAGAAGTCGCAGGTTCGAATCCTGCATAGCCCACCATCAAGGAATTAAGGACTTATGTGTTTGATGACACGTAGGTCCTTTTCTTTTTGCTTACAAAATTGTCGCTCTGTGGTTATCATCATGGGAATACGTGTTCTCTCTGAACGAATAACCGTGTGAGGATGAAAATGAAGCGTTTTTTGAGTATGGTGATTGTGTTGGCTATGGTGCTGGGGGCCACAGTTGCTCAGGCTTCCGACGATGTCGATAAGTATAAGAAAATAAAGATTGTCGATAGCATACGGGTTTATGTCGATGCCGATGATATGGTGAAAGCCGATGAAGTTCAGGCGTATGCCCGCAAATATTTTCAGGCTTTTATGGGGGACATGCGGCTGAATGATGAGGCTTGGGTAGATAACTATCCAGCCGCTGGGTACGAGATTGAGAATGTCGGATATATCATTCTCAAGGTTATGAATATCAGGACTGTTGGCGGCGTAAATGCGTACCATTTGAATTTTGAATTCGGTGTTCCACCTCGTCAGGTGTACTGGGAAACTGCAATGATGGGCATTGCTCCGAATACTTTTGATTTCAAGAAAGAGTTGCAGGAGGATGTCGAAGCCATCATCAAAAAGTTCGCTGATGCGTTTCGAGAAAAGCGTGGATGGCAATAACGATAAAGAGAAGACTCACCTTATGGTGGGTTTTCTCTTGTTTGCCTCAATATTTTTTTAAAGAGATTCTGATTCTTCAGCGGCGATAGGCTTCTCTTCTATGTAAGGCATGTATTTTTTATCTTGTTCCATGATGTGGTTAGTCAACCATCGACTCAGGAAGACAAACACTTGAGAGAGGTTTGTTTTGTTGAAAAGATTGCGTTGGAACTCATCGACGTCCTCATTGAATTTTCTGTGCAATTTTATATGATTTTCTAAGTCAGAAAAATTGTTTTCTCGCATGTACTTTTCTTCAGTTTCAAAGTGCATGGCAGCATACGTACGCATTTTCTTAATAAGAAGAGACAGAGCCGGTTCGTCGTGCCGTTGTATTGCTTCAAATGATTCATTGATCAGGGTGATAAGTTCCTGATGTTGCTTGTCCAGTTCATCTACATTGACGGACATGGTTTCATCCCATTGCATGAGGGGCATTTTTGACTCCATTGTGCTGTTTTAGATGATAAAATAGTATCAGAAACGGAGATAATGGCAAGATGTCGTTCGGAGTGTTGTGTTATGTCTCTGTGATTTTGAACGATTATTCTTTGTTGTTTCTTGAAGTATACCATTTTCGGAAAAATGTTCAGATTATAATTCCAAAAGTATATATGTTGTGGTTGCATCCAATACTGAGAATATGCCCGGTTTGGAGGTGGCTTAATGAGTAAAATGTTAATTATGTCAAACAAATGTCGTGAGTGTGTGTTTTATCATAAAAAATGCGTACTTGGACACAAACGTCCCTGGAATTCTTTGAGTTGTGATGATTTTCGACCCTATTGTCTAGTGTGTAATTATCCCAGAGAGTTCTGTAACACCTGTCGTAATCTTGCCTCTTGTAAAATGAAACCGCTTGAAATGGATTCGAAAGCGACATTCAAGCATTTTCATGCATTGCAATTTGAATGTGTTTGGCAGCCGACAAATTTGCAGTAGTTATTTTATCTTTGTGAATCATTGGTTCCCGAAAGTCTCGAATCTCCGCTTAACTTTTCTGATTTTTCCGTCTAGATTAACTCGCCAAAACTAACTGAACGGGAACCACAATGGGATACAAAAATACTGGGGAGTGCCTCGACGCACTCGAAGCCAGAGGAGAACTGGTTCGCATTGATGCGTCCGTTGATGCCAATATTGAAGTCGGCGCGATTCAGCGCCGGGTTTTTCAGGCAGGCGGACCGGCTTTGCTCTTTAATCATGTGAAAGGTTGTCGGTTCCCCATGGCCGCTAACATCTTTGGCACAAGAGAGCGGATGCATTTCATATTCCGTGATACTATTGATATGGTAGAACGGTTGATGAAACTGAAGATGAACCCGATGGAATTGCTCAAACGTCCATGGAAATACCTTGGTGCGCCCCTGACCGGATATAATACCATGCCGAAGCGGGTTTCGTCAGGGCCGATTATGGAGAATGAAACCTCTATTTCCTCATTACCGCAGCTTGTGTCCTGGCCCATGGATGGCGGCGGTTATGTGACTTTGCCACAAGTATACACCGAAGAGCCTGACAATCCGGGTTTTGCTGGGTCCAACATGGGGATGTATCGGGTTCAGCTTTCGGGCAACAACTATGTGCCTGATGAAGAAATCGGCTTGCATTATCAGATTCATCGGGGCATCGGACATCATCATGCTCAGGCTTTGCGTAAAGGGGAACCGCTTAAAGTAAACGTCTTTGTGGGCGGCCCGCCGGCCATGACGCTGGCTGCGGTCATGCCTTTACCCGAAGGACTCGCTGAAATCTTTTTTGCCGGAGCCATGGCTGGACATCGTATCCCCATGGTCAAGCGTGAGGGCGGTTTGTCTGTTCCGGCTCAGGCCGATTTTTGTATTTGCGGTACGATTGTTGAAGATCTGCAGAAACCCGAGGGACCATTTGGTGATCACTTGGGATATTACAGTTTGGCACATGATTTTCCAGTGCTCAAAGTAGACAAAGTGTATCATCGAGATGATGCAATCTGGCCGTTTACCACTGTGGGGCGTCCTCCGCAGGAAGATACCATGTTCGGTCAGTTTATTCATGAGTTGACTGCTGATTTGGTGCCGTCTGTTTTTGCTGGCGTACATGAAGTTCATGCAGTTGATGCGGCAGGGGTTCATCCTTTGCTGCTGGCTGTAGGGAGTGAACGATATGTTCCTTATGCTGAGGAACGGCAGCCGCAGGAATTGTTGACTAATGCGCTGGGCTTGCTTGGAAATACTCAGACATCGTTGTCAAAATATGTGCTGATCGCGGCCCGAGAAGATATGGTGAGCGGCTCCTCTTGTCATGATATCCCGGGGTTTTTCCGTCATATGTTGGAACGGGTCGACCTTACACGGGATCTACATTTCATTACTCGTACCACCATTGATACGCTGGATTATTCCGGTATCAGTTTGAATCAGGGGTCCAAGTTAATATTTGCCGCTGCCGGGAGTGTGAAGCGCGAACTTGGAACGGATCTCCCTTCGGGAATTGATTTACCGCGAGGTTTTCGTGATCCGCAGGTCTTTGCTCCCGGAATTATGATTATTAAGGGTCCAAAACATCGTCGGAAGCGGGATCAACAGGATCCTGCACTGGACCGCATTGGCGATATGTTGAACACGGTGCGAGGGATCGAAAAATTTCCTATGATTGTGGTGGCCGACGATGCCGGTTTCACTGCAAGGGATTGGGATAATTTCTTATGGGTGGCTTTTACTCGTTCAGATCCGGCCACGGATATTTATGGAGTGGGTGGATTTACTCATGCCAAGCATTGGGGTGCAGACAAGGCTATTGTTGTTGACGCCCGTCTCAAGACGTATCATGCACCGCCCCTTGTCCCGGACCCTGAAGTTGAGAAGCGAGTTGACGCACTTGGTGCGAAGGGCGGCCCTCTTTATGGAATCATCTAGCAGTGGAGATAAAATGGACGAGAAAGTCTTAAAGGAATTGAAGCTCGCCTTTGCCTGCGATGTGTATGAAACAGTCAAGGCTGCTCGCAAGAATCGTGATGAGCATGTTTTTCGTCATACCATGGCTGAAGAAGACGGGCAGATGGTTTTTGCCGGGATGTTTCCCAAGAAAGACATTATGGAATTCCCCAATTTGACCGAAGAATTCGTGGATAAGTTGCATACGTTCAATCTACTCGGCGTGATTACCGATGGAGAGAGCGGTTTGGATATGTTTTATCTCGGTGGCATGAATAAACCCTTTACTTCTTTGTCCAATGGGCAGGAATTGGTCAGACATCTGGCCGATGAACCTCTTTTGGCTTTTCTGGAAATGTACTTCAAGATCAAAGGTGTGATGATCAATTTCAGAGAAATGAATTATGAAGAATTTACGACCGCTATAGAAAGCGAAGTGTTTAAGAATACATCGTTTTCTCAAATGAGTGAAGCTCAAGAGTTTTTGGAAGTCATCAAAAATTGATAGAGCACATAAAAAAAGGCCGCACTTCATTGAAGTGCGGCCTTTTTTTATGTATCCGTATTATGTGTTGAGTGCTCTTTCCAGAGCCACTTCAAGCATGCGCGTATGAAGGCGAATGGAAATGGTGTCGCTGTTTTCAATATTGTCGACGAGTTCTCTGAGTTTGTCGACGGATTCAAGGCACGCCGTGATGATCAATTCGTTTGGAGTGAGTTGCTTTTTGCGGACCATTTCCAGTATGTTTTCAATCTTATGTGCCAATTCCTCAATACTTTTGAGTTCAAGCAGATTGGACCCCGCCTTGACTGAATGGGCGTCGCGAAAGATAGAGTTGACTGTTTCCTGATCGCAGTTGATCCCGCATTCTTCCAAACGCAAAAGGCCCGACTCGATGGAGTCGAGCCGTTCGGCTGTTTCTTCTATGAAGATTTCAACTACTTCGTCGCCGCGTTGGATCAATCTATGCCACCTTCTATGAGGTTGATTGCGATTTCTGGAATCGTATTCAAATCGGGCTTGGATATCTGCCTGTTGGCACCGACAGAATCGCCTTTATGCTTCAGTTCCTTCGTGATGATGGAGGAATACAGTATAACAGGTAACTTATGCAAGAGGGGATCGTCCTTGATATTTTTGGTCAGGCTAAATCCATCCATAAGCGGCATTTCGATGTCGGAAATGACAATGTCTACGAATTCAGTGATGTCTTTACCTTCTGCTTCAGCTTTATCTCTGAATTCTCTGATGGTCCGCAAGGCTTCATCACCGTTATTCGTTATGATCGGGTTGAAATTGGCCTCAGTGAGGTTTTGTTTGATCATGGCCCGAATGGTGGCGGAGTCATCAGCGACAAGCACATTGTATCGAGTTTCAGAGATGGTCACATCTTTATCTGATTTCGGTTCGAATTGTGTCAGGATGGTTTCCAAATCAAGGAGTTGGACAAAATAATCTCCCTTATCAATGAGGCCAACGATGGCGTCAGTGTTACTGGAGATGATATTTGAAGGGGGAATGACTTCTCCCCAGCCCACGCGGTGAATTTCCGTGACGCCTGAAACCAGAAATCCTGTGACGGATTTACTGAATTCAGTGACAATGACAATGTCACGTTCAGTTTTTGGCATATTCAGTTCCAGCCAAACAGAAAGGTCGAGAACCGGGAGAATCAGGTCACGAAGAGGTATGGTTCCCATAAAGGATGGATGGGGAGCTGATTCCGGCGGATCGAGGTTCGGAGTCTCAATGACCTGCATAACTTTGGCCACGTTGATTCCGAAAAAATTGGGGACAGGCTCTTCGCCTTCCTTGCGGATTTCATTGATGGAGAACTCGAGAATTTCAAGTTCATTGGTTCCTGTTTCCAACAGGATTCCGGTGTCTATTGCACTCTTACTCATGAATGGTCTCCCAATCAGGTTCATATCGACGATTTCAACCAAGTTTCAGTTATATACGCTGTCATGGATTTTATGTCCATGTCGTTAGAAAGTTTCGTGTGAATTTATAATGCCTTCATGGTGAATTATCCACAAAAAAAGGTGGGGTGTAATTTTGCGTAAGGCCTTGACGTCTTCACTCAGCCCATGCACAAGGATATTGGTTGAAAATGTTCATAAAATGTAATGGAGATGCATAATGAGCGACAAAATCACTGTGGATCCGACGAATGTTCAGAAAAAGGTCGTTGAAAGGTTCCAGAAATCAATTTCAGATCTTATCCCTTGGTTCTACAACGACATGCCGGAATACTATTTCCTGACGCATGGCGAAGAAGAACAAATAAATCATGTCATGGCATTGCTTTCCGGCATGGTTCGCAAGGAAAAGCAATCTTTGGCCCTGCATAGTCCGTGTGGAACTAAGGTTACACACATTACTCCGGGCGGAGATATGGATGCTTTGGCCGGGGTTCTTAAAGGATATCAGGATCGGGATATTCAGATTGCTCGTATTTATTCCAGTCGTGATGATTCGTTGCGGCTTGATACTTTTGTTTTTGGTCCGCAACCTTTGTGTGCCGTTGACGCTCAATCTGTCAAAAATGTGATGGGGATGATTCAGGACGGAACCGTTGACCTTGGTTCGGAAGACAGTGGTGAGTTCAAGAACTTTCTTGGTTCGGTGAGTGAAGATTACATTGAGAAATTTGAACCGGGACGGGTGTTGCGTCATTTCAAGACCTGTGGCTGCGTTGAAACTCAAGAAAGGGTGCAGGTTTTGCTTGAAAAGGATGTCCACCCAGGCTTTGACCGCATCAGTGTGGCCATGGCTAATCCTCCACGGACATCCTTATTATTGCGAGTTGTGAATGTGTTTGCTCGCGAAAGTATTCCTGTTGATCGGGCTTATTCGGACCAGTTTGAGCGCGGTGAGAAATCACCTGTGGCTATCATGAGTTTTTATTTGGACAAGAAACGCATTGATTTTGAAGAGACCAGCGAGCAGTGGCTGCGCCTCAAGCGTCAGCTTGAAATGACCAAATGGTTTGCCCCCCATGGGTTGGATGCCCTGGCCAATGAAGAAGGGTGGGAACTTGAGCAGGTCATGCTTATGCAGGCGGCCGGAGAGTTTGCACATCAGTTCCTTATCAAGAAGGACATGCACGCTTATACGTCCAGTCGGATTGTGTACGTTATCCTCAAACATCGGGATGTTGCGCAGAAGCTGCTCGACTATTTTGATGCACGGTTTAATCCCGATTTTACCGGAGATCGAGAAGCCGCAATGGCCGAGAAACGTGCAATTGCGCGGGCTGCCATTCGGGATGTCGGAAACGCCATTCATCGCGATATCCTGACATATATCTATAAATTCTTCAGGTATACATTACGGACAAATTATTATTTGGAACATAAGCTTGGCTTGAGTTTCCGACTTGATCCACTGATTTTAGCTCCCATGCCCAAAGAAGAGCGGCCGTTTGGCGTTTATTGTTTCCATGGTCCATACAGTTTTGCTTTCCAGGTGCGGTATCGAGATACGGCGCGTGGTGGTGTGCGTGTCGTTCGGACCTGGAGTCAGGAAGGGTTTGAAATGGAATCCAACCGATTGTTTGATGAAGTGACCAAACTTGCCTCGGCTCAACAGTTTAAAAATAAGGATATTCCCGAGGGAGGATCCAAGGCAGTTATTCTTCTTGGACCAGATGGTGATATTGATCTGGCCGTCAAATCCATGGTGGATTCTTTTCTTGATCTTTTGGTTATCCCTGAAGGGACGGACGGTTTTGTCCAGCCTGGTATCGTCGACCATTTGGGGCGTGAAGAGATCATCTTCCTTGGCCCGGATGAGAATATTACTCCCGATCATATTCGGTGGATTGCAGCACGGGCGGAACAACGCGGGTACAAGTGGCCTAGCGCATTTATGAGTTCCAAACCCGGAGCAGGCATCGCGCACAAGGAATATGGTGTGACTTCCGAAGGCGTTATTGTTTTCGCCGACGAGTTGTTGCGTACGCTTGGTATTAATCCGGATGAAGACCCGTTTACGGTCAAAATCACCGGTGGGCCTGCGGGTGACGTCGCTTCCAATGTTATGCGTTTTCTCATGCGGGATTATGGCGAAAATGCGAAGATCGTGGCCATGACCGATGGGCACGGGGCGGCCTATGATCCAGATGGTATGGATCATGCCGAACTTCTTCGCCTCATGGACGGGGAATACAAAGCCTCCCATTTTGATAAATCCAAGTTGAAAGGGGAGGGGGCATTTGTGGTGTCCACGGAAGAACCGGAGGGCACGCGCATACGCAATACGCTCCACAATACGGCGGTTGCTGATATCTTCATACCTTCTGGAGGACGGCCTGATACAATTAATATGTCCAACTGGAAGGAGTTTTTGCAGAAGGACGGTACTCCGTCAGCGCGTGGCTTGGTAGAAGGAGCGAATATTTTCATTTCCACTGATGCTCGTGCCGAAATGGAAAAAGCTGGGGTCCTTGCTGTACCGGGACCTTCTGCCAATAAGACAGGCGTCATTTGTTCTTCCTATGAGATTTTGGCGGGCCTTATTCTTAATGAAGAGGAATTCCTGGAAATCAAGGATGAGTACGTGGCGCAATTGATCGATATCCTACGGGATAGGGCTCGGTCCGAGGCGCAAGTTCTCATGCGTGAGTTTAAGCTGGCTGGCGGAAAGCGGACCATTACCGAGTTGTCATTTGAACTGTCTGAATCCATTAATTCACTTGCTGACAGAGTCGCTTTGGTCCTGAATGATTCGGTTGATAAGGTTGCTGATGATCCCGAACTGGTCGAGGTCCTTTTGTCCTACTGCCCAGCGGTGTTCGTGGAAAAATATCGTGATCGAATCGTTAATGATCTGCCGCGAGGTCATCAAATGGCTCTGTTGGCATCGTTTGTTTCGGCCAAGATGTTGTATCAGGAAGGCATGGGGTGGGCTGACCATCTTGTCGAGTTGCGGGATATCCGTGATGTAGTCTTCAGCTATCTGGCACAGGAAAAGATTGTTGCAGGGCTGCTGGCCGAGGTCCGAAAGGCTGGATTGGAGCATGGAGAACTTATTTCCAAGATTCTGGAAAATTCCGGGCGCAAGCAACTTACATTGGGTAAACTTGGATTGGGCTGAGGATGATTGAATTCTAAATATCTGCGGTTCCTGATGATTTTATATTTCATCAGGAACCGCTTTTTCTTCTTATATTGGTATGAAATAATCTTGACAAACATATGAGCAGATCGTACTCTAACGACAAATGAACAACTACTCATGTGAGGCGAATCATGTCCAATATGGCGTGTAGTGATACAGAACAACACGAAAAGAATGTGGCTGCAGCCAAGGAAAAGATGCTGTCCGAAAGGGAATTTCTCTTTTTGGCAGAATTGTTCAAGGCTCTTGGTGATTATACCCGTGTCCGTATTCTCTATGCCTTGTCTGTTGGTGAGTTGTGTGTTTGTGCGTTGGCTGAAGTTCTCGATATGTCTCAATCCGCCATTTCCCATCAGTTGCGTTTGCTCCGTGCCGCAAAGCTGGTTCGGTATCGTAAGGAAGGAAAGAATGTTTTTTATTCTCTGGATGATGACCACGTGCGCAATCTGGTCAGTCAGGGGCTCGAGCATGTCAGAGAACAGGGGTAAGAGCCCCCTGTTCTCTTTTTTTTAACTTGTTTTATGAATACATACTCATATATGAACATTATAACCATTGACGAGTGTTAACTATGTTGGATGTCCTTATCAAGATTGTGGCCGAGTCCTGGCATGTGCTCGTAGATGCTGGACCGTACCTTTTATTTGGTTTTTTTGTTGCAGGTTTGCTCAAGGGATTTGTGCCGGATGAGTATATGGCTCGGCATCTCGGGAAAAAGTCCGTGGGTTCAGTACTCAAAGCTGCCGTCGTCGGTATTCCGTTGCCGTTATGCTCATGCGGAGTACTCCCTACAGCATTGGGGCTTCGTCGGCAGGGCGCAAGCAAAGGTGCGACAACTGCGTTTATGATCTCCACTCCTGAAACCGGCGTGGATTCCATGGCTGTGACGTATGCTCTCATTGATCCGATTATGACAGTTATTCGGCCTATTGCCGCATCTGTGACCGCTGTTTTTGCCGGTGTACTGGTTAATGCGTTTCCAGATAAGAAGGAACCGTTGCCTATGGCCAGTGTCGCGGCTGCGCCGGATGAATGCGGAGTGAAAAGCTGCGGTTGCGGTCATGATCATTGTCGTCCAGCTGGTAAATCGAGTATCGGTGCCAAGTTTCGACTGGGGATGAACTATGCCTTTGGCGAAATGATAGCCGATATCGGCCGTTGGCTGCTAGTCGGTGTGGTTATTGCTGGAATCATTTCTGCAGTGGTGCCTTCAGATGCGTTGGATCAATATGTCGGAACCGGCTTCCTGTCGTATCTCGTCATGTTGGTCGTGGCTTTGCCATTGTATGTGTGCGCAACGGCATCTACGCCTATTGCCGCTTCTTTGCTGCTCAAGGGGTTGTCTCCGGGCGCGGCTTTGGTTTTTTTGCTTGCCGGTCCAGCTACCAATGGTGCAACCATCACGGTCATGCTTAAGACGTTAGGTAAGCGTGCGGCAGGTATGTATGTCCTGTCCATAGTGGTTTGTTCGTTGGCGTTGGCATGGGCTACGGATTTGCTTTATCTCTCTCTCGGACTGGATATCACGGCTGTCGTTGGTGAAGTGAACGAAGTGACTCCACACTGGTTGGGAGTGACATCCGCTGTGATCACCTTGCTTCTGGTCGCATGGAGTTTTGTGCGTCCTCATTCCCATAATCATTAATTTTGAAGGCCTTTTCTTTTTGATAATTATAAAGGGAGGGTTTTAAATCTGTTATTTATAGTGACGTGAGAGCGTCGATAATAGGCGAAGGGTTGCACCTCTTCGCCTTTTCTTTCTTTTTGGTGCATGGTACAGGCTCTTTCGAAACCAAGAGGAAGAAATTAATGAAAAAAGTCTGTATAGCCATTGTCTTGCTGTTTCTGATGAGCGTGTCTGCCCATGCGGAAAATTTGAAGATTCGATTCGGCATCCTTCCTGTAATCGACACGCTGCCATTGCAGGTGGGTGTTCAGGATGGGCTGTTTGAAAAACATGGCATTGATATGGAGCTAATCCGGTTCGCGTCTGCGTTGGAACGGGACACCGCCATGCAGGCAGGGCAACTGGACGGATATTTTGGCGATCTTATTGCCACATATTTATTGATAAATCAGGGAGTGCCCATGCGCATAGCCTTGACTTCATGGCGTACGACTCCCGGCTATCCCATGTTTGGCATCGTGTTGTCTCCGGCGAACAAAGATCGTGATATTGGCGACATGAAAGGGCGTACCCTGGGTTTGTCCAAGTCCTCTGTGATGGAATATCTCGCTGATAAGATGGAAGATCAACTTGGTGTTAACCGTGGTCACTTTTCGCTGCTTGAGATCAAGAAGATCCCCATTCGGATGCAAATGCTTATGACTGATCAGGTGGACAGTGCTTTGTTGCCTGAGCCGTTGCTTTCACTTGCCCGAATCAAGGGCGGAGCAACTTTGGCGACTGCCGAAGAGCTCGACATGCCGCTGACGGTTCTCTGTCTGCATGATACCTATTTTGCCGACGACGCCAAGGGGTATAAAACGTTTATCGCTGCATATAAAGAGGCTGTGCAACGTCTGGCTGATTCGCCGGAAAAGTATCGGTCTCTTATGGCAAAGACTTGTCGTATCCCTAAACCGTTGATGGCTGAATTTCCTGTGTACCCGTATCCCATGCCCTCGCTGCCGTCCTCTGCCGAGTTGGACGAAGTCCAGAGTTGGATGATTGAAAAGGGTATCCTCAAAGTAAAAGTGCCGGACGAGACGGCTCTCTCTCCGGTTACCCCCTAACGTATGCTGACTGCTGAAAATTTGGGGAAATTGTACGACGGGCAGGCCGTTCTTGAAAATGTTTCCTTTTCTCTTGGGCAAGAGGAGACTCTGGCTGTTGTCGGGCCTTCCGGTTGCGGCAAGACAACCTTGCTCTATTTGTTGAGCGGGCTTGCTGCGCCAGATACCGGGCGAGCTTTGCTTGAAGGTCGTCCTATTGATGCTCCATCCTCTGATATTTCCATTATATTGCAAGATTATGGACTGTTACCGTGGCGAACCGTCATTGACAACGTGGCCCTTGGTCTCAAAGTGCAAGGCGTGGGCAGAAAAGAACGCATGGCGCAGGCCCGCGCACAGTTAACCGAGGTTGGGATTATTGGTCGGGATAACGATTTCCCCGCCAATCTGAGTGGTGGTGAGCAGCAACGGGTGGCCATTGCCCGAGCTTTTGTCACCAGACCTCGGCTCATGTTGCTGGATGAACCCTTTTCCTCATTGGACGCCTTGACGCGAGAACGATTGCAGCGGGCGTTGCTTGACGCTTGGAAGGTTCGCAAAGTGCCATTTGTTTTGGTCACTCACTCTTTGGAAGAAGCCGTGGTGCTTGGAAAACGAATTATGGTCATGTCTGGTCGTCCAGCCAGTCCTGTGGCTGTGTTCGATAATCCCGGATTCGGTGATGCGTCCATCCGTGATACCGAGGCGTGTTTCTCGCTTTTGAAAAAGCTCAGGCATACCGTGGAGGACCTATGGTAGGCCTGTGTAAAGCGTGTTTGCGGTACGGGGTGGTCATCCTTGTTATCGGTGTGTTGTGGAAACTCGCGGCGATAGGAATGGGTGGAGTCATATTGCCACATCCTGAAGATGCGTTTCGAGCTTTTGTGTCGGCGATGCTGACGCGCGAGTTCTGGGAACATTTTTTCGTCAGTGGCTATCGCGCAGTGATGGCGATGATTTTGGCATGGATTACGGCGTTTCCCCTTGGATTGATTATGGGGAGTATGAAGCGTGTTGATGCTATCTTCGCGCCATTTGTTTTTTTGACATATCCTATTCCGAAGATCGTTTTGCTTCCGGTGTTTTTGCTTTTGTTGGGGTTGGGTGACAGTGCGAAGATCGCCATGATCGGGTTGATCCTCGGGTATCAGATACTCGTGACGACACGGGATGGTGTTCGTTCCATTCATCCGAAATATTTTGATTCCGTTCGCTCTCTCGGAGGTTCCCGTATGGATGTCCTGCGCGAGGTGCTGCTTCCTGCGGCTTTGCCCCATGGATTTACCGCTTTGCGGCTGGGAACCGGTGTGGCTGTGGCTGTGCTCTTTTTTGTGGAATCTTTTGCCACCACCAGAGGGCTGGGCTATATGATAATGGATGCTTGGGGAGCCATGGATTACCTGACCATGTTTTCCGGTATTCTGGGAATGAGCATGATGGGCGCGGCTCTGTATGAAATTGCAAATTTTTTAGAACGCAGGGCATGCAAATGGATGTTTTTGCGTATCAAAGATTAACCGGAGGAAAAGATTCTGTCTTCCACTAAACTTGAATTTGACGACGGCCATATGGCGAGCCAGCTTTTTGGTCCACATAATCAGCATTTGAAGTTGTTGAGTGAGCGTCTTGGGGTAACCGTTGAAAGCCGTGGTAACACGGTCACTGTTGCGGCATCTGAAGGAGATGAAGCTAAGGCCGATTTGGCCGGTCAGGTCTTGTCGCAGTTGTATGCAATGATTCAGCGAGGCAAGTCCGTGCATCCGCAGGATGTGGATTTTGCATGTCGCATACTTGAACGGCAGCCGACCGCTGATGTGGGTGAAGTTTTCAAAGGTGATGTTTACGCCACCTCGGGCAAGCGAACCGTGTCTCCCAAGTCGTTGACTCAACGAGAGTATCTGGATGCAATCCATAATTCTGACATGACGTTCGGTATTGGTCCGGCTGGAACGGGTAAGACATATCTGGCCGTTGCCATGGCGGTGGGTGCTCTTTCTCGTCGGGAAGTCAAACGGATCGTGTTGACTCGACCTGCTGTGGAAGCAGGGGAGAAGCTTGGTTTTCTGCCGGGAGATCTTGCGGAGAAAATTAATCCGTATCTGCGCCCACTGTATGACGCCCTGCATGACATGCTCGATTTTGCCAAAGTTCAGGATTATCAAGAAGCCGGGATTATTGAAATTGCGCCATTGGCTTTCATGCGTGGTCGTACTCTCAACGATGCTTTCATTATTTTGGATGAGGCTCAAAATACCACGCCGGAACAGATGAAAATGTTTTTGACCCGGCTTGGTTTTGGCTCCAAGGCAGTTATTACTGGTGACGTGACGCAGATCGATCTACCCATTCACGCCAAATCCGGTTTGCTGCAGGCCCGGAAGATTTTGACGGGCGTCAAAGGCGTTAATTTTGTGACCTTTGATGAACATGATGTTATTCGTCATCCCTTGGTTGGTCGGATTGTTCGTGCGTATGATGTTCACGAAGGAGATGGAAAATAATTATGAGTGGTGCGGTCAAGATTGTCAGCAAGGCTCGACTTGATCCTCGATTCCCTTTGTCTCGAAGGGAATTGGAGGCGTTGTCTGATCTCCTTTTGGAGTCTTTGGGGCTGGAAGGACGAACCTTTTCCCTGACGCTGGTGGATGATCGCGAAATTTCTTTGGTCAATGCGGAATTTCTTGGCTGTACGGGGCCGACCAATATTCTCAGTTTCCCTGATTCTGAAGATGCAGACGTAGAATTGGTGGTAGCGGATGATGACGGCAGTTCTTTGGGAGAGCTGGTGTTATCAGTGGACACCTTGGCACGAGAGACCGAACTTTATGGTCAACAACCGTTGGAGCATTTAGCGCGGTTGTTGGCGCACGGCATATTGCATTTGGCCGGATTTGATCACAGTGACGAAATGTTTGATCTTACTGATGGCGCGGTGGACCGCATATTGCTTGAATATGGTGATACGGACGGCGGAGAATAATTATGGCGAGAGAAAAGCACATACGCGGCAAGGAACTCTATAGACTCGTATTTTACGGTGTGATTCTTGTCGTGGCAGCTGTTGGCACTCTGGCCTACTGGGGCGTGCGGGAAATTCGACGCGATGCGGCTGTGGTTGCCGTGGAAAGTTCGGCTCGCGGGTTGTCCGGTGCGGTAACCGTTCTTCTCAACGCGGTCAGGAATTCAAACGATGAGATAAGTGATGGTACGCTCTCCAGCTTGAAGCCAAAGGCTCTGCGCAAAGAATTTCGTGATCTGTTTGCCAAGCATTCATCCGTGAAAGCTGTCTTGGTCAGTGACGGGCAGGGGGTGATGTATATGCTCGCCAGACGAGGGCAAGGCATTGTGGAAGCCTTCCCGGATGAGGATCGAAGTTCACAGATGACATGGACCCTGTTCAAGAGTGACGGTTCAAGTGATACGTCGTTTACCGGATGGAGTTTAGACAAACGCGCGATGGATCGTGTCCTGAGCGATGAATATTCCTACCTGAAGCCGGGGCAAGTTAATTGGCGGAGTGCCAGCAAGGCTTTTAATGCCCAAGAATCTTTGATTTCAGCTTCTTCATTGATGGAAACAATGCAAGGCCGAAAGGTTATGGTATCGTTTGCATTTCCCGTGTCCGGCATTGTGTCGCAACTTGATGGTGCTGAACGGGGCGGTGCAGATCGTGTCTTTTTGTACTGGAATAATGGGACAGCTTTGCCTGTAACCGGGTTGGGCGCTGGTGGAACTGCAATCAATCCGACAAGTCGAGCTCTTTCCCCGTCCGAAATTACTGATCCCATAATTTCCCAAGCGGTGTTGAAGTTGGCTCAAATTGATAAAACGCCGCAGGCTCCTTTTTCGTTTGTTGAAGATGGAGAAGTTTGGTGGACTTATTCCCTGCCTCTGTCCATTTTTGGCGATACGATGTCACTTGGTGTTGTCCTTCCACGGAAAAATGTGATTTCAACGTTGACCAGCGATACGTTTTTGCAAGGTGGTGCGGCCATATTGATCATTGTGGCTGGTTGGATTCTCTTTGTCCTGCACCGGAATCGTGGGAGAATCGAGGCGCTTGGTTTGCGTCGAGAAGCAGCCGTGAGCGAGGCGGAAGTCCTTGCTCTTGTTGCCTCCGGCGAGAGCGGGCGGTTGGAATTTAAGCAGACACTCAGGTTTAATCTCAAGTCCGGGAAGAATGGGCGCGAGATAGAACATGCCAGTTTGAAAACCGTTTCAGCATTTATGAATTCAGACGGCGGAACTTTGCTGGTCGGTGTGGCTGATGACGGGACTGTGGCTGGATTCGAAGAAGATAAATTTGGTACTGCTGATCACGCCCTTTTGCATTTTAATAATTTGGTCAATCAGCATGTTGGTCCAGAATTCACCCGGTATATTGATACAACAATTATTCATGTGCGAGGGCAGGATATTCTTCGTATACACTGTGTCCCTTCTCCTACTCCGGCTATTCTGGATATGAAAAAGGGCGAAGAGTTCTATGTGCGAAGTGGCCCAGCCAGTCGGAGTTTGAGCCTGCGTCAATTTTACGAATGGCTCAAAGAACATTAAAATATTTTACACGCTCATTTCAACGGGGGTATGCGTCTTTGTTTCGAAGAAAGGACTGCTGCCTTTGAAATAGGTATTCCCTCGACAGGAGGCTTGGCCGCAAGCCCCGTTGTTACGCCGTTTTAAGAGTTTTTCCTTCATCCAAATTCCTTTACATTCATATTAATATGGGACACACTCCTGCTCTTTCCCTATAAATGGCAATCGAGATGGAGAAAACGTACGATGCCCAAACATTTTTTGACCATTCTGGACATCCCCAGGGATGAGGCCAAGCAGGTTCTGCTCAGAGCTAAAGAGATGAAGGACAACAAGGTCCGTACTGATCTTTTGGCTGGCAAGACACTGCTCCTGATTTTTGAGAAAGCATCCACCCGGACCCGCGTGTCCTTTGAGGTGGGCGTGCGTCAGCTCGGTGGCGATCCTGTATTTATCGCTTCCAAGGATTCCCAGCTGGGCCGCAGCGAACCCCTCAAGGATACCGCACGGGTTCTATCCCGATACGCGGATGGTCTTATCGTGCGAACTTTCGGCCAGGAGAAGTTGGAAACCCTGGTCGAATACGGCGATATCCCGGTGGTTAATGCCCTGACAGACGAGTACCATCCTTGTCAGATCATGGCTGATATGTTGACCATGTATGAGCGTACACCGAATCTGGAAGACCTCAAGGTCGCTTGGGTCGGTGACGGTAACAACATGGCACATTCCTTCATTAACGGTTCGGCGACATTCGGCTATGAACTGGTCATCGCTTGTCCGGAAGGGTACGACCCTGACCCGAAACTTTTGGATATCGGTGTGAACGCCGGAGCCAAGGTGTCGGTTGTGCGAGATCCCGCCGAGGCTGTACGTGGTGCGCAGTATGTCAATACAGACGTATGGGCGTCCATGGGCCAGGAAGAAGAGCAGAAGAAACGCGAGGCCGCTTTCGCCGGTTTCGAAGTCAATGCCGCCTTGATGGCCGGAGCAGCAGACAATGCCAAGTTCATGCACTGTTTGCCTGTTCACCGCGGTGAAGAAGTTTCGGAAGCTGTGTTCGAAAGTCCTGCATCTATTGTTTGGGATCAGGCTGAGAACAGATTGCACATGCAGAAAGCCATTCTTGAATGGATTTATAAATAATTGAGAGAAGAGAGATATATACAATGAAAAAGATTGAAAAGGTCGTTCTGGCCTATTCCGGGGGATTGGACACATCCATCATCCTCAAGTGGATCAAGAACAACTATGATTGTGAAGTGGTGACCATGACCGCTGACCTTGGTCAGGGTGAAGAGATGGACGGCATTGAAGACAAGGCTCTTTCTACGGGCGCAGTCAAGGCCTACGTCGAAGATATGCGCGAGGAATTCGTGCGTGACTATGTCTTTCCCATGTTCCGTGCAAATGCTCTGTACGAAGGTCGCTACCTGCTCGGTACTGCTATCGCCAGACCGTTGATTTCCAAGCGTATGGTTGAAATCGCTGAAATGGAAGGCGCACAGGCCGTGTCTCACGGTGCCACTGGTAAGGGAAATGATCAGGTTCGTTTTGAGTTGGCCACCATGGCCCTTAACCCTCGGTTGCAGACCATTGCTCCGTGGCGTGAGTGGGAGCTCAAGTCTCGTACTGATCTCATGAATTTTGCCAAGGAAAACAGCATTGATATCCCGGTAAGCCGCAAGAAGCCGTGGTCTATTGATGCCAACCTGTTGCACACTTCTTTTGAAGGTGGCGAGTTGGAAGATCCGTGGAATGCTCCCGGCCCTGATTGTTACCGCAACATCACGCCGCCTGAGATGTGCCCGGATGAACCGGAAGAGATTTCCATTGATTTCGAAGCCGGTGATCCCATTGCCATCAACAATGTTAAATATTCTCCGGCAGCCTTGCTGGCCAAGCTCAATGAGTTGGGCGGCAAGCACGGCATCGGTCGAGTAGACATGGTCGAGAACCGCTTTGTGGGCATGAAGTCCCGTGGTGTGTACGAGACTCCCGGTGGCACTATTTTGGCTGCAGCCCATCGCGATCTGGAAGGATTGTGCATGGACCGCGAGATGATGCATCTTCGTGATAGTCTCATTCCCAAGTATGCCGAGATGGTGTACTATGGATATTGGTTCTCGCCTGAACGTGAGGCATTGCAGGCCATGATCGACAAATCTCAGGAAAAGGTCACTGGCACAGTGCGGGTCAAGTTGTACAAGGGCAATTGCGTGCCGTTGGGTCGTAAATCTCCGTTTTCTTTGTACAGCCCTGAATTGGCTACATTTGAAGAAGATTATGTATATGATCAGGCCGACGCCGAAGGCTTCATCAAGCTGGTGGGTCTCAGGCTCAAGGGCCGGATGCAGCAGTCCAAGTGGGGCGGCAAAGATACCGAAGACTCCTGCGAGTAAAATATATGGCAGATAAAAAAATGTGGGGCGGGCGGTTCGCTGAAGGGACCGCCGCATCCATGGAAGCATATTCAGAGTCTGTGTCTTTTGACCGGCTTCTCTACGCTGAAGATATTCGGGGTTCCCAGGCTCACGCTCGCGTGTTGGCCAAGCAGGGATTTTTGACCGACGATGAGGCCAAGACTCTTTGCGACGGTCTGGATCAGGTCAAAACTGAGATCGAATCCGGTGATTTTGAGTGGAAGACCGAGATGGAAGATGTTCATATGAACATTGAGTCCAGGTTGACCGAGATCGTCGGACCGCTGGGTGGCAAGTTGCACACCGCACGGAGTCGCAACGATCAGGTCGCTCTAGATTTCCGGTTGCATGTAGGTGCTCGTCTTGCTGGTTGGCAGCAGGCCTTGGCCACGCTTGTCGAGGTTTTTGTGACGCGTGCCGAAGAGCATAAAGAAACCATGCTTCCCGGTTGCACGCATTTTCAACCTGCTCAGCCCGTGAGTTTGGCGCACCATCTGCTGGCATATTGTCAGATGTTCAAGCGCGATCACGAACGGGTGACTGATTGTCTGAAGCGCGTACGAGTCATGCCGTTGGGTGCCGCCGCACTTGCAGGGACAACTCATCCTGTGAATCCTCAGGCCGTGGCGGATGATCTTGGCATAGACGAGATTTTTGCCAATTCCATGGATGCTGTTTCTGATCGTGACTTTGTGCTTGAGGCCGTGTTCGCAGGGAGTCTGGTTATGGCGCATCTTTCTCGCATGTGCGAGGAGATCATCATCTGGGCCAATCCGAATTTCGGGTATGTAAAGTTACCGGATCAGTATTCTACCGGTTCTTCAATCATGCCGCAGAAAAAGAACCCTGATGCCTGTGAGATCATGCGTGGCAAGACCGGGCGCGTTGTCGGTTCCCTTATGGGACTGCTTGTGCTTATCAAGGGCTTGCCCATGACCTATAATCGGGACATGCAGGAAGACAAAGAGCCGTTTTTTGATGCGGACAAGACTGTTTCGGCATCGCTGACCATTATGGCAGACATGTTTAAGCAGATTGAATTCGTGCCGGAAAAGATGGCGGCCACGGTGAAACGTGGTTTTTTGAATGCTACAGAATTGGCTGATTATCTGGCAGCCAAAGGTGTACCTTTCCGTGAGGCACACCATATTACTGGCGCGGTTGTCGCTCACGCTGAACAGAAAGGCGTTGGTATCGAAGATTTGGACCTTGCTGAACTCAAGCGATTTTCCGGGGACATCAATGATGATGTCTTTGGCGTACTTGATTATGCAGCGGCCATTGAACGACGGACATCCCCTGGAGGGACCGGTCCAGCTTCCGTGGCAAATCAGATTGACACCTTGAAAGGGTGGCTTAAAACGGTGTGATAGGTGAAATGAAGGGATTTTTTCCCAGTATCTCTTGATTTTTCATGCAGGAGCATTATTCTTTATCCTGCATCGTAGTGACAGCGATAATGAGTCCGTTTTAATGACGGATTGGATCTGAGACTATACGGAGGAATCTCCTTTGAACAACCATATGAAAAATCTTGTTATTTGGGCTATCATCTTTGTATTGATGGTCGTCCTCTTCAACCTCTTTAACCAGCCGCCCGTTCCCAAGGATACGCCGTCTTACAGCGAATTCCTGACTATGGTGGACAGTGGTGGTGTGGCTGAAGTCAAAATTCAGGGTCCGAAGATTCTTGGCATGAAGACGTCTGGTGAAAAGTTCCAGACCTATGCCCCGGACGATCCCAAAATGATCGATACGCTTATTTCCAAGGGTGTTGAAGTCAATGCGGAACCGCCCGAGGAATCTCCCTGGTATTTGACCATGCTCTTGTCTTGGTTCCCTATGCTTCTGCTCATTGGCGTTTGGATTTTCTTTATGCGTCAAATGCAGGGTGGTGGTGGAGGAGGACGTGGAGCCATGAGCTTTGGTCGCTCCAAGGCCCGTCTCATTAATGAAGAGACCGCCAAGGTTACCTTCGAAGATGTGGCTGGCGTCGATGAGGCCAAGGAAGAACTCTCTGAAATCGTAGATTTCTTGCGCGAACCTCGTAAGTTTACCCGTCTCGGCGGACGTATCCCCAAGGGTGTACTTCTCGTCGGCGGACCTGGTACAGGTAAGACTTTGCTGGCGCGTGCAGTTGCCGGTGAAGCCGGTGTTCCCTTCTTCTCCATTTCCGGTTCTGATTTTGTGGAGATGTTTGTGGGTGTTGGTGCAAGCCGTGTGCGTGATCTTTTTGCACAAGGTAAGAAGAACGCTCCCTGTCTCATTTTTATTGATGAGATTGATGCTGTTGGCCGTCAACGTGGCGCTGGCCTTGGCGGTGGTCACGATGAACGTGAACAAACGTTGAACCAGCTGCTTGTGGAAATGGACGGCTTTGAATCAAACGAAGGCGTTATTCTGGTCGCCGCCACAAACCGTCCCGACGTTTTGGATCCGGCATTGCTGAGACCCGGACGTTTTGACCGTCAGGTGGTCGTGCCTAATCCCGATCTTCGTGGTCGTGAACGTATCCTCAAGGTGCACAGCCGTAAGACGCCGTTGTCCCCTGAGGTTAATCTTGAAGTCATTGCCCGAGGGACCCCCGGTTTCTCTGGTGCAGATCTTGAGAACCTTGTCAACGAGGCTGCTCTTGGTGCTGCCAAGCTCGGTAAAGACCGTGTGGACATGAGTGACTTTGAGGAGGCCAAGGATAAGGTCATGATGGGCGGGCGTGAGCGTCGTTCCATGATTCTTTCCGATGAAGAAAAGAAGACGACAGCATACCATGAAGCGGGGCATGCTCTGGTGGCAAAGTTGCTGCCTGGTACCGATCCTGTACATAAGGTTTCCATCATCCCTCGTGGTCGTGCTCTTGGTGTGACCATGCAGTTGCCCGGTGAAGATCGGCACAACTATTCCAAAGACTTCCTTCTGAAGAATATGGCTGTGCTTATGGGTGGCCGTGTGGCTGAGGAGCTTGTTCTCAACCAGCTGACCACGGGTGCGAGCAATGACATTGAACGCGCCACCAAGACCGCACACAATATGGTCTGCATGTGGGGCATGTCTGAGAAATTCGGTCCTATAAGCTTTGGTGATAATCAGGAGCCGGTCTTTTTAGGCAAGGAGTTCTCTCACAACAAGGATTACGGTGAGGATACTGCCAAGTTGATTGATTCCGAAGTCCGGCGTTTTGTGGATGATGCTTATGAAAAGGCCACCGAATTGCTTAAGGCAAATGGTGACGCTTTGGAATCCATTGCTCAGGCCTTACTTGAAAGGGAAACCATTACCGGAGCGGATATTGATCTGCTCATGGAAGGCAAGGAATTGCCGCCCATGGAGTCGGATAATGGTGGATCCTCTCCTTCCGGGACAGCCGATGGATACACGGCCGAAGGTCGTGCTACAGGCCCCGGATATAAGCCAGTCAGTGAAGAGTCCGAAAGCAAGGATGATGACTTTATCCTTGAGGACGATGATTCAGAGAGTGGGCCTGACGGAGACGACGGAGAAAATAAGGTACAATAATCGGTTCAAAGTGACGATGATTGATACAACATGGACATTGAAGGGGGGCAAGGTCTTGGGACCTGCCCCCTTTTTTATTGCTGGCATTGTGAACGTGACTCCGGATTCTTTTTATGACGGTGGAACACATGAAGATGTTTCTACCGGTGTAGCCCACGGGTTGGAATTGGCACGACAGGGCGCGACTATTCTGGATGTGGGCGGTGAGTCTACGCGGCCTTATGCTGATTTTGTTTCAGAAGCCGAGGAATTGAATCGTGTCATTCCTGTTGTTCGCGGATTGGCTGAAGCGGATCATGCTTCCGTGATTTCGGTTGATACCTATAAAGCCAAGGTTGCGGCCGATGCGTTGGAAGCCGGTGCGGATATTATCAATGACGTGTCCGCCTTTCGATTCGAGCCGGAATTGTTGGACGTTATCGCCGAGTACAAACCGGGATATGTGCTTATGCATTCTCTTGGTAGGCCCGAGGATATGCAGGATGAGCCTCGCTATTCAGATGTTGTTGGTGAGTTGTTGGCTTTTTTTGAAGAACGGTTGACAGTCTTGGATAAGGCCGGGTTGCCCATGGATCGCGTGACCCTTGATCCGGGCATTGGTTTTGGAAAAACATTAGAGCACAATCTTTTGATTTTAAAGAATATTGAGCGGATTATGGCTTTGGGTTTTCCTGTCTTTATGGGATTGTCCAATAAATCCGTATGGCAGGGGCTTCTTGGTTTGGCTGTTGGAAAACGACAGAATGCAACCCAGGCGGCGACAGCAGTGTTGGCCGCAAAAGGTGTGCCCATTCATCGAGTGCATGAAGTTGCGCTTACGCAGCAAACATTGACCATTGTTCGTGAATTAGCGTAGTCAAAGATATGTTTGAACTTTTCGGAATTCAGATCACTTGGAGGGTCCTGCTCGATATTGGGCTGGTTGCCTTTATCTATTACAATCTTATTGTGCTCGTTCGAGGTACCAGAGCTGCCGCCGTCCTTTATGGTATGGTTGTCGTGCTGGTAATCTATTATTTTTCCGATTTGTTTAATCTGTACACCCTTAACGCCATGCTCGGCGAGTTTTTGACATCCATATTCCTTATTGTGGTTATTTTGTTCAAAACGGATATTCGTAAGGCGCTAGCCAGCGTCGGTACTAAGAGGTTTTGGACCAAGTCGCAGGTTCGTGATGATACGTTGGAACAGATGATTCGTGCTGTCATGAGCATGTCTGAAAGCAGCACTGGCGCAATCATCGTTATCGAAAAGAATATGCCACTCGGTGACATTATTGAGCGTGGAATTGAATTGGATGCCAAGGTCAATACCGAGCTTATCGAAACTATTTTTGTACCCGATACACCGTTGCATGACGGAGCTGTCATTGTTCGTCGTGATCGGATTGTCGCGGCAGCATGTATTTTGCCGCTGTCCAGCAAGTTGCGGGGACAGCCCATGTATGGAACCCGACATCGAGCCGCACTTGGTATCAGTGAAGGGTCTGACGCTATTACCGTGGTTGTTTCTGAAGAACGGGGAGAGGTCTCTGTGGCCATGAATGGACGTTTGACAACCAGTCTGGACGAAGTCCGTCTAATGCGTGTGCTCAGGAACGCACTGGGACGATAATATGAAGAATTGGCAAACAGCGATACTGGCTCTTGCATTGGCAGTTTTCACCTGGTTTTTGGTGACAGGCCGAGAAGTGGTGGAGTCATGGGTGGATATGCCGGTTGTCATGACTAATCCGCCTGAAGGACTTATTATCGAGGACGGTCTTGTTGATAAAATTCAGGTTCGTTTGCGTGGTCCTAAAGGGCTGGTGGGCAACCTGACGACACAGAATATTCCCTATCATGTCGATGTCAGCAATTTGAAAATTGGTATACAGGTTGTGGATATTGATGCTTCAAACATTCCTTTACCCAGCACATATGAGATTATCGAGGTTAAACCGAACCGGTTGAAACTTACGGTGGACCGTCGTATTTCGAAGGAGATCGAAGTGGAGGCCGCCTGGTCTGGTGATCTTAATTCTGATTATAAGTTAAAGGAAATTACCGTTGACCCGAAACTTGTTGTTGTGCGTGGTCCTGAAACGGTACTTCGGAAGGTTTCAAAGGCTCGTGCGGTGATGAAGGAAGATTTTCCTGAAGATGTTCCAGAGTCATGGGCTGAAGATGTCGGACTTGAACTTGCCCCTGAAATTGAAGCGTCACCGGGACAGGTTCGGGTTGAAGCGTTTTTTGGACCTCAGACCCGTCAGATATGGGTTAAAGTCCCCCTTGAAGTACAGGCTCCGGAAGGGTACAAGGCATCGGTCTCACAGAAGTTTGTGCGACTGTTGATTGAAGGGCCTATTTATCTTTTCCGTGACAATGAGTACCGCAAGGATGTCGTTGTCAGTCTTTTGTTCGGGAGCGAAATGGCTCCTGGAAAATTCGATTTGGATTATGATGTCGTTCTTCCTGACGGATGCCGGCTGGAAAAGAAAAATCCGGAAACCGTAATAACTCATTTGAAAAAGCAATAGATCGCCTTTCGGGGCGAAGTTTTGGAGTCATCCATGAAGCAGAGGCTTTTCGGTACTGACGGCCTGCGTGGGCAGGGCAATATATTTCCTATGACACCTGAGATTGCACTCAGGCTTGGTCTGGCCGCAGGCCAATATTTTCGCAATGGTTCCAAACGTCATCGTGTGGTCATCGGTAAAGACACCCGCTTATCGGGGTATGTGTTTGAGACTGCGCTGACCAGCGGACTGTGCGCTAACGGTATGGATGTTTTTTTGGTTGGTCCCATGCCGACACCGGCTATATCATTCCTGACTCGGAATATGCGTGCCGATCTTGGAGTGGTGATCTCAGCATCACACAATCCTTTTATGGACAACGGCATCAAATTTTTTGATCGCAGTGGTTTTAAATTGCCTGATGAAGTTGAAGATGAGATCAGTGAACTCGTTTTGAATCCTGAGACCCAGTGGGATTATCCTGCCGCCGAAGAAGTGGGCCGTGCGCAACGCATTACAGATGCTCCGGGTCGATATATTGTGTATCTGAAAAATAGTTTTTCGCAGCGTCTGACTCTGGATGGCGTCAAAATTGTTCTCGATTGTGCGCACGGTGCTGCCTATGGTGTCGCGCCCAAGGTTCTTGAAGAATTGGGAGCCGAGGTAATCAGGATTGGTGTTGAACCCGATGGTTTGAATATCAATCAGAAGTGTGGATCGTTGTATCCCGAAGTCATTTCCAGTGTTGTTATTCAAGAAAAGGCTGATATGGGCATCGCTTTGGACGGCGACGCTGATCGGCTTATTGTTTGTGACGAGAATGGTCGTATTCTGGATGGCGATCAGATCATGGCGTTGTCTGCTTTGGAACTTTTGGAAAAGGGAACCTTGCCCAAGAATATGCTTGTGTCCACGGTCATGAGCAATATGGCGCTTGAGTTGTTTATGAAGGATCATGGCGGCACATTGTTACGAACAGATGTAGGTGATCGTTACGTGGTTGAGGCCATGCGCCGCGAAGGAGCCATGCTCGGGGGCGAACAATCAGGGCATCTTATTTATATGGAGCATTCTACGACGGGCGATGGACTATTGGCTGCATTGCAATTGCTTCGTCTCATGCGGGAAAAAGATAGGCCTTTGTCAGAATTGGCCGGTTTGCTTGAACCCTTCCCCCAGATCCTTAAAAATGTTCATGTGAAACGGAAAATCCCGTTTGATGATGCTCCTGAAGTGCAAAAAGCCGTTCGCAAGGTCGAAGAGGCTCTCAAAGGCAAAGGGCGTGTTTTACTTCGTTACTCTGGAACCGAGGCTGTCTGTCGAGTTATGGTGGAAGGGCCAGACAGTGATAAAGTAGAATTGTACGCTGGTGATATTGTTGAAGCCTGTGAAAAACATTTGAAATAAACAGCTTTTTTCAAGGAAGAGTCCCATGGAAATCAAGAAAGCCGTCATACCTGTTGCTGGTTGGGGCACGCGTTCACTCCCGGCTACCAAGAATGTTCCCAAGGAAATGTTGCCTATTTTTCGCAAGCCCATTGTGCAATATATAGTGGAGGAAGGCATTGATGCCGGGTTGACTGATGTTGTTTTCATCACCAACCAGAATAAGACCATCATTGAAGATCATTTTGATCGCAACTTTTTGTTGGAACAGCTTTTGGAGCGAGCGGGCAAGGATGAGATGCTTGAAGAAGTCAAGCGAGTCGCTTCTTTGGTCAATGTCATTGGCGTTCGTCAGAAAGAACAGCTTGGGTTGGGCCATGCCGTTCTTTCGGCTCGTGAAATTTGCAAGAATGAACCTTTTGCTGTCATGCTCGGTGATGACCTCATGTTTGGTGTGGACACTGGCATAGGAGAATTGCTCCGTGCGGCAAAGGCTACCGGCAAGGCCGTGGTCGGCGTGATCGAAGTGCCGGAAGAGAAAGTTAGTCGATACGGGGTGATCAAGGGTGAAGAATTGGAAGATGGCACCTATCGTGTGACCAATTTGGTAGAAAAGCCGTCTAAGGAAGAGGCTCCATCCAATTTGGCAATTATCGGTAGATATGTGTTGCTCCCTGAAATTTTTGATATTCTTGAAGGGCAGAAAGCCGGGGTTGGCGGAGAAATTCAGCTGACCGACGCATTGCAGGGGTTGGCAGATCAGGACAAGCTTATCGCTGTAAAATTGGGTGGTCAGCGTTTTGATGCGGGCGACTGGGTAGAGTACCTGACGGCCAATATTTATTTTGCTCTTCATGACGAAGAGCTCAGGGATGATCTTGTCAAGCGGCTGTTGGAACTGTTGCCTTGTGGTGGGAAAGAAGCATGATGAAACGTTTGTCCGCTATTGTCGTCGTTTTTTTTGTTGTGTTGATCGCTTTGCCAGTGGCTGCATTTACTCCTGACGACGACGAACTGATCGGCTCCTTAAAAAAACAATATGGCCCTATGCGATCTTGGGAAGCGGAGATGGCCTTTCCGAATTATCCGGGTGTGAAAGTTCATGTTTGGTACGCCCGAGGTAAGTGGCGGCAGGAGTGGAGGGCCGGGGACACTGCTACGGCTGTCGGAATTGGTGGGAATGTAACCAGTGCATGTACAGCCGGACATTTTGCATTGTCACCATTGTTTGTCTGGATGCCGCCAAATCCATTGGAAACCTGGAAGAGTTGGGGCGTGGCTGTAGAAAAACGTAATTACGGATTTTGTGGTATTCAGCCATGCTTTTTACTTGGAGCAGAACCCGGTGACGATGTGAGTCCGGCGGTTCAACTCAACAACGAGGATATGACGCCGCTTTTGGTGCGATATGAAACCAGTGCAGGCTTGACTTCAATGGATTTCCTCAATCACAAAACCGTGGCCGGATATAGTGTGCCGCAAAAGGTTGTTATCACCGTCGGTGAAGTTTCCCTCGAGGTTACGGTTAAATGGATTGCAATCAACGGTGCGGATGATGACGAATTATATGCCGAAGAGTCATTGAGCCCGATCCCGTGCGCCGAGCCTCCAGCGCCTTTTGATTTTTTACGGAATTCTTTCCGTTATCCTTCAAGCCAATAGGCGGCACATATGGCCGATCTGTGGCAGGTAACGCTCGTCAGTCCGCCTTATGAAGCGTGGACATATGAGCGGCCATCCTTTTTCCCCGACTTGTCCGCCGGACAGCGGGTTATTATTCCTTTTGGCAAATCCCATCGCGTGGGCATTGTTGTTGGGCCAGCCGAACAGGCCCCGGTGGGGGTCGTGGTCAAGCCAATGATTTGGCCTTTGGAACGGACTCAGCTCCTTAGTGAAGAATATGTGGATATGGCCGTGAATCTTGCGGCACGTCAGATGGTGAATGTCGGGCGTATTTTTGAGATCGCGTTACCGCGAGGTTTGCGAACGGCTGCGGTTACTTTTCGTGTGGATAAGCACATGTCTGATCGTCAATTGCCCGGTTCGGTGCGTCCTGCGGAAATCGGACGTTTTGAAAAGGAAGACCGGATTGCACTCATGGATTTGTGGCTTGCCGGACGGATGCGAGTACGCGTTAACGCCAAGCGTGAAGCCGAAGAGCGGTTTGTTTCTTTGGAATGTGATCCTCCATGGGCCGTCAGACCCAATGCAAAACGACAGCTTCGTCTTTTGGAATATCTTTTGGAGCATGGTCCACAGAGCTTGTATTCTTTGCGATATGCTTTGGGTGACTGGACTGCGGCTACTGTTGCCAAATTGGAGGGCGTGTCCATTGTTCGCACCGGTGAATTAACAGCGGATACGTTGGCAGAAGTTGATGAGGCTGGTTCGGTAAAACCCTGCGGTGATGAATGTGAGTACACGCTGACCGATGAACAGCAGGCGGCCATGGAAGCCATGACAGCAACCATGGAGAACGGTGGAGGGCCGCACCTTGTTCATGGAGTGACAGGGAGTGGCAAAACGGTTCTGTATCTTGAGATGGCTCGGAAATGTCTTGCAAACGGTCGATCCGTCATGTTGCTTGCACCCGAAGTAGCCTTGGCCTGCCAGCTGTATCGTACCGTAAAAGAGCGGTTTCCCACTGCGAAAACTTTTTTTTATCATGGTTATCAAAGTCCCAAGAAACGGGAACGGACTTTTAAGGGATTATCTTGCGAAGCTGGTCCTGTTGTTGTGGTTGGGACGCGATCTTCGCTTTTCCTGCCTATACCAACCCTTGGTATGATTGTGCTCGATGAAGAACATGACGAGTCCTATAAACAGGAAGAACGGTTGGCATACCATGCCAAGGAAGTCGCTTGGTTCCGGGCTGGATTGAGTAAAGCCTTGTTGTTGCTTGGTTCTGCTACGCCGGATGTGAAAACTTTTCAAGCCGCCAAGCAGGGTGTCATCGCCATGTCTGCGTTGAAAGAACGTGTTGGCGATAGTGTTTTGCCGAGTGTGGAATTGGTGGACATCACCGATATTAAGGGAGGCAGCAAGCTGTTAGCCCCTGCCACCGAAGAGGCTATTCGTGAAACCGTTGAGGTCGGAGGGCAGGTCATTGTCATGCTCAACCGGCGCGGATATGCACCGCTCATGTATTGTTTGGACTGTACGGAGACCGTGCGGTGTCCAGAGTGCGAAGTGGGCATGACATATCATAAGGACCGTCAACGTGTTGTCTGCCATTATTGTGGCCTGACATATTCGTATCCTTTGACGTGTAAGAAGTGCGGTGGAACGAGTTTTGTGCCTATGGGCGAAGGCACAGAGCGACTCGAAGAAGTCTTGCAGGAACAGTTGCCCGAAGGAACCAAGGTGTTACGCCTTGATCGGGATGCCACCCGGCGACAGGAGCGGATGGAGGAAATCCTTGGAGCCTTTGGCCGCAAGGAAGCTCAGGTTCTTGTCGGTACTCAGATGATTTCAAAGGGACACCATTTCCCCGGTGTTACACTTGTTGTGGTCGCAGATGGTGATCTTGGATTGAATCTGCCGGATTATCGATCTACGGAACGGACATTTCAACTGTTGGTACAGGTAGCAGGCCGTGCCGGGCGCGGAGACAATCCGGGCAAAGTCCTCATTCAGACACGGAATCCGGGGCATCCTATCTGGACGGAAGTTGTGGCCGGTGACTATGCTGGTTTTTTTGAACGGGAGATATCTCGGCGTTCGATGTTTAAGTACCCGCCATTTTCCAGAATGGCCCTTGTCCGTATCAGTTTTCCAGCTCAGTATCAGGATGGTCCTGCGGCAGTATCTCTGTTCGCTCAGGTCTTGCATGAGCAAGGCCGGAAGTTGGGTATTGATATCCTTGGGCCAGCGCCAGCACCCCTTTCCATGCTGCGTGGCCGTAAGCGATTTAACTGTTTGCTCAAGTCTGACGACTGGGCCAAAGTGCGGACATTGTATGGACATATGGCTGCGGCCAACCCGAATTTGAAATTCGTGCGCACAAGTCTCGATCTCGATCCTTTGACGACATTGTAAATGGTCGACAAGGGTGTCCATTTTCGGATACATTGCCCCATTATATGAGCTAACAAGGTAGTTATTCTTATGAAGATTATGAAAATATCTCTGGCCGTGTTTAGTCTGTTTCTGCTTTTAGGCGGGACAGCTTTGGCCCAGACGTCCAAGGTGGGATTTGTCAATCCTCAGCGGATCATCAATGAATCCAAAATCGGCAGGATTGCTCAGGATGATTTGGCGCGGCTGGGCAGAGAGAAGGACCGGCGAGTCCGTGAAGCTCTTGCTGTCGTTGAGTCGCTGCAGGATAGCCTGAAGGCGGAGACTATTTCCGTTACAGAGCAGCAGTCCAAGGAAGAAGAGATGCGTTTAGCTGTTCGTGATTATGAACGCTTGGTTAAAAATAGTAATATGGAAATTCAGAGTGAGGAGCGCCGCCTTATTCAATTTGTCATGCGGCGGGCAGACTCGCTGCTCAGGGCCATTGCTCAGGAAAGAGGATTTACCATGATACTGACAGATCCGGAAATTATCGGATTTGTGGCTGATTCCATGGATATTACGGATCGCGTCATTCATGAACTCAATTCGATGATGTAACGGGGAAAAAAGAATGCGTAAATTTGTGATATTAACGACAACCCTAGTCTGTCTTCTTGTGTTGGCAACAGCACAAGCCTTTGCGTTTGGTGAAATTCGATATACGGATAGGCCTTTGAATTTACGAGATGGTCGATCTCCAAAGGCAAAATGGGTCGGTAATCTCTATGCTGGTCAAAAAGTCAGAATTGCTCATTTTCGTGATGGTTGGGTGGCCATATACGAGCCGGATGCAACCGATGGAAGTGAACGCGCGGCCATAGGGTTTTCCAACGCGAAATATCTTCAGAAAAAACGGGCGCGGTACGAACCGAAAGAGTTAGGGGAATTGGTATATACCTATCGCGCCTTGAATGTTCGGACTAAACCAGATGTCAGCGGCAGGAAGATAGAAACATTGAAGGCAGGAACACATGTACGCATCGATTTCCCTGATGGAGATTGGGTTCGTGTGTTTCCACCAAATGCGACCATTCGATCCAATTTGAATGGCCTTGGCTACAGTAGTGCGAAATATTTCAAACCAGCCACCAAAAAATCTTTGGCCAAGGCGACAAAAGCTTCCAAACCACAACCTGTTCAGGTTGAAGAAAAGATTCTTGTGGTGACTGAGCCTGATGAGGTCGTCAGTGGCCAAGGGCAAGTCAGTGGCAACGTGGCAACAACGCCACCACCAGCCCCGGTTGCGGCTCCCAAGCCGAAGGTTGTCACGGCAACGACCTTGATAAATGTGCACGCTGACCGGACGACTGGTTCGTCTTTGAACAGGACGTTGAAACCGGGCGACACCGTTCAGGTCGGATTGTTACAGCATGGTTGGTATGCTGTGTTTAATCGTAATGAATTAGTCCTTATCGAGGGACGGGCCATTGGGTATTCTTTGCAATCTATCATGGATAAAGGAACGCGGGCGGCGACTGATCAGTCTCGTGAACTGGCGTTGTCTACAGGGCCTGCGCCGACAGTTTCTACAAAGTCGGTTTCAAAAAAGACTGCGCCTGTTGCCAAGAAGACACCTATTGTTGCTTCAACTTCAGGCTCTTCGGAGAGTGGTCAAAAGACGATTACCATTGATCGAAAGAGTTTTGCTAAAACGAAAAAACCTGATCCCACACCGAACAAAACCGCTCATGGGTACAAGTATCGTGTTATGGAAAAATCAGAAACAAGGCAGCTTGGCGAGACGTGGATTACTCTCAAGGTTTTTTTGTCTACAACAAAGAAGCCAACGCGTGATTCTCTTAAGGATTTTTCGACTACACTGTGGAAGGAGAATCGCCGGGTCACAAAGAATGTGGCAGTGTTGATTTACTTGCCAGGCATGGATGTGGAAGATTTGGCTTATGGGGTGATAAAGTTTGATGACAAACAACTTCTTGAATTGTGGGTTCGTGAGGCTACATTGTTTGGCACTCAGTTCCTTTAAGATGATTCTTACAAAAAAAGCCCTCGCCCGAATATTCGGGCGAGGGCTTTTTTTGTAAGAATCATCTTAAACCATTTCCTGTTCAAGAAAGAGTGGAATAGTTTTTTTCAACGTTGTTCGCAATATTGGTTTTTTCTTGGTTTCTGCCTGTGAGTCCTGTGGAACCATATAGAGTCCATGACAACTCTGGCATTCCCAATGGTTTTTGTGTTCATGGAGGTGAACCAGCAAACCGTCGCGATCATAGCAAACTTGACAGAAGGGCCCTTTTTTCTCGCCTTCATCCGTAAGCCAGTATTTCTGACCATCGAATTGTATCTTTTCAGCAAGATCGAGAACTTCTGCTACTTCTGATAATTGTTCTTTAAGTGCTTCATTCTCTTCGCAGACTGCCAGGAATTCATCCTGGAGACTTTTGAGAAGCACCGCCGCTTCATCAATTTTACCTTGTTTGCACAGATCAAGAGCTCGCTTGAAACCTGTGGCTTGAAACATGGTCGAGAACATGAGAGATTTCCCCTATTTTTTATGTGGTCACGGCAACTATATCGGCTGATCATTATGATAACTTTAGGTTTTTGTTGGAATGTTATTTTTTAATCTAGGGGGCTTTACAGGGAGAAACAAAAGGCATAGTCTTCACCGCAGCTAGGGGAGCCTCTTTGTTGAGGCTGAGATGGACGAAGCAGTCCAACCCTTTGAACCTGATGCGGTTAATTCCGCCGTAGGGAAGCTGGTTGCAACTGATATTCCGTCAGACCGCGCTTGCCCTCATAGGGGTAAGCGCTTTTTTTGTGACCGGGAACTTAAAGGAGATGCTCATGATTGTCGTTCTGAATGGCAAGGAAGTAAATGTGACGGAGGGGATGACGATCCTCGCTCTGCTCGAAAGCAAAGATGTTTCGCCGCAAGTTGTCGTGGTAGAGCGGAATGGTGACATCGTGCCCGGTGAAAACTTCGATACCACTTCGCTCAATGATGGAGACCATTTAGAGGTCCTTCGTTTTGTGGGTGGAGGTTAGGAGAGAATCATGTGTGAAGATATATTTGAAGTCGGTGGTGTAAAATTGAACAGCAGGCTGTTCACCGGCACCGGTAAATATGGTGACGACGCGATTGTTCCCGATGTTTGTGAAGCTTCAGGCTCGCAGGTTATCACCGTAGCGCTGCGGCGTGTTGACCTTGAATCCAGTACCGGCAATGTCATGGATTTTATTCCAAAGCATATGCAGCTTTTGCCTAACACGTCAGGTGCTCGTACTGCAGAAGAGGCTGTACGCATTGCTCGACTGGCACGAGCTATGGGCTGTGGAGACTGGATTAAGATTGAGGTCATTTCTGACAATAAATATCTGTTGCCCGACGGGTATGAAACAGCCAAAGCTACTGAGATTCTGGCCAAGGAAGGCTTTGTTGTCTTTCCTTATGTCAACGCGGATTTGTATGTGGCCCAAAGTTTGGTCAACGCCGGCGCTGCCGCTGTCATGCCTTTGGGTGCGCCTATTGGCACGAATCGTGGCCTCAAAACCCGCGAAATGGTTCGTATCCTTATTGAAGAAATCGATCTTCCAATTATTGTTGATGCAGGTATTGGTCGTCCTTCCGAGGCGTGTGAAGCCATGGAAATGGGAGCAGATGCCTGTTTGGTGAATACGGCTATTGCCACAGCCTCTGACCCACGCGTGATGGCTAAGGCCTTCGGGCGCGCAGTCAAGGCAGGGCGTGAAGCCTATTTGTCCGGTCCGGGTGTCACCAAAATGCATGCGGACGCATCATCACCCCTGACGGGCTTTTTGGGCGGTGAGTAAAGTGAGTTTCTATTCAGTACTTGCAGAATATGCTTCTGTACCTCTCGATGAAAAGTTTGCCGCTGTTACAGCGGAGGATGTTCGTCGGTCTTTGAATAAGATGACGCCGACTATTGAAGATTTCATGAATTTCATGAGTCCTGCTGCCGTACCTCTTCTTGAAGAAATGGCACAGAAAGCGAGTCGCCTGACCGCCCAGAATTTTGGACGTGCCATACAGTTGTTTACACCATTGTATTTATCCAATTTCTGTTCCAATCACTGTGTGTATTGCGGTTTCAACTGCAAGAACGACATTCCTCGTGATCAATTGACCTTGGAACAGTTGGATGTGGAGGCCAAGGCCATAGCTGACACCGGGCTTAAGCATTTGCTCATTCTTACAGGTGAGGCTCCGGCTAAGGCTGGGGTAGATTATCTTGAAGATTGCATGGGAGTGCTTCGGAAGCATTTTCCGTCCGTGTCCATTGAGGTTTTTGCCATGGATCAGGACGAGTATGCTCGTTTGGTGGCTGCCGGAGCTGATGGTTTGACCATGTTTCAAGAGACGTACAACGAGGAGTTGTATGCCACCTTGCATCCCAAGGGTCCAAAGAAAGACTATAGATATCGGTTGGATGCCCCAGAGCGCGGCTGTCAGGCCGGAATGCGTGTGGTAACCATTGGCGCATTGCTTGGATTGGGCGATTGGCACCGGGATGCTTTCTTCACAGGAATGCATGCGGCTTATCTCATGCATAAATATCCCGAAGTGGATATCTCCGTATCGCCGCCGAGGATGCGGCCTCATGCCGGTGAATATCAGCCTGCGAGCATCGCAGATGACAGAGATCTTGTGCAGTACATGCTTGCTTTGCGACTGTTTTTGCCGCGTCTTGGTATCACCGTTTCCACTCGTGAATCAGCGGAGTTCCGTGAACACATTCTGCCGTTGGGCGTGACCAAAATGTCTGCCGGTGTCACCACTGCTGTGGGCGGTCATACTCAGGAACATGATCAGGTCGGGCAGTTTGAGATTGCTGATACACGGAGCGTGGAAGAAATGTGTGAGATGCTGCGTAGGTGCGGATATCAGCCGATTTATAAAGATTGGGAACCCATCGAGTTGCAGGCAAAGGCAAGCGCATGAATCGGACCGAGCAAGGCATAGCCGCTTACTTGGGTAAAGACCGTCTGGCCTTTTTGCAGACGGTCTCCATCGGTATTGCTGGCGCAGGCGGACTTGGGTCCAATTGCGCCATGCATCTGGTGCGTTCGGGGTTTAAGCGTTTTGTATTGGTCGATTTTGACCGTGTGGAGCCCTCCAATCTCAATCGGCAGGCGTATACAGCACAGCAGGTGGGGGAATACAAGGTGGAAGCCTTGGTTGCCAATCTATTGGCCGTCAATCCTGATCTCGATCTGGAACCGTGTATCGGTAAGGTGACGGGTGAGGATATGGCTGAATTGTTTGCTGAATGCGACATAGTGGTTGAGGCTTTTGATGACCCTGAAGCCAAAAAGGCGCTGGTGGAAACCTTGCTTCCGAAAGGAGTGCTCGTTGTCGCCGCATCAGGCATGGGCGGTACTGGTAGCAGTGACGCCATGATTACACGTAAAGTACGCGATAACTTCTATCTTATCGGTGACGGGGTGACTGAATGTACGGATGAAAATCCGCCATTTTCTCCGCGAGTGGGTATTGCCGCTGCCAAGCAGGCGGATGTGGTGCTCAGTCATTTCCTGAATCGATATGCGGTTGAAGGAGGCAAATAATGGCGCGGATAATTACGCGAAATACTATTCTTGATACGGATATATATTGTCTGACTGGCGAAAAATTTTCGTTGGGCCGGTCTAATATAGATGTTGTACGGGAAATGTTGGACAGCGGGATCAAGCTGGTTCAGTACCGCGAAAAGGAAAAGAAGATGGGCGCCAAGTACGAGGAGTGTCTTGTTATTCGAGATATGACCCGTGAGGCCGGAGCTGCATTTATCGTCAATGACGATATCGAATTGGCTCGATTGGTAGGCGCGGACGGCGTTCATATTGGGCAGGAAGATCTGCCTGTGGAAGCTGTACGTCGACTGGTGGGGGAAGATATGGCTATTGGCCTGTCGACCCACAGTCCGGCTGAGGCTCGTGATGCAGTCAAGCGTGGTGCAGATTACATCGGTGTCGGACCGATTTTTAAAACCTATACCAAGGAAGATGTTGTAGACCCCGTGGGGTTCGAATATCTGGATTATGTCGTCAATAATGTTGATATCCCCTTTGTGGCTATCGGCGGCATCAAGGAACATAACATTGGCGAAGTTGTACGACGTGGCGCATCTTGCGTGGCGATAGTGACTGAAATTGTCGGTGATAAAAATATAAACGAAAAAATCAACGCGCTTCGTCATGAGATTGAAGCAGCGAAGGAGTAAGCATGGCAGCATCATACACCACTCAGATGGACGCGGCTCGGAAAGGCATTGTCACCCCCCAGATGGAAACCGTGGCTCGTAAGGAAAATATCCGTATCGAGGACCTTATGGAACGTATGGCCAAGGGAACTGTTATTATCCCGGCCAATAAGAATCACACCAATCTGGATGCCGAAGCCGTTGGCGAAGGCATGCGTATCAAGATCAACGTTAACCTGGGTATTTCCAAGGACTGCAGCGATGTGGACCCGGAATTGGACAAGGTTCAAGCTGCGTTGGACCTCAAGGCCGAGGCCATTATGGACTTGTCCTGCTACGGAAAGACACAAGAGTTTCGGCAGAAATTGGTGAAGATGTCTCCGGCCATGGTCGGCACAGTGCCCATTTATGATGCTGTAGGATTCTATGACAAGAATTTGCAGGATATCACTGTGGATGAGTTCTTTGATGTCGTGCAACGTCATGTTGAAGACGGTGTGGATTTCCTGACCATTCACTGCGGTTTGAACAAGCATACCGCAGAAAAAGTCAAGGATGCCAAGCGACTGACCAATATTGTCTCACGCGGTGGGTCTTTGCTCTTCACGTGGATGGAAATCAATAATGCAGAGAATCCGTTCTACGAGCATTTTGACCGTCTGCTCGACATTTGTGAAGAGTATGATGTTACCTTGAGCCTTGGCGATGGTTGCCGTCCCGGTTGTTTGCATGACGCTACTGACGCTTGTCAGGTGGAGGAACTTATCACTTTGGGCGAGCTGACAAAGCGTGCCTGGGAGCGAAATGTTCAGGTTATGATTGAAGGCCCGGGTCATATGGCTATGGGTGAGATTGCCGGTAACATGATGATGGAAAAAAGATTGTGCCACGGAGCGCCGTTTTACGTGCTCGGTCCTATCGTGACAGATGTTGCCCCTGGTTACGATCATATTACTTCTGCCATTGGTGGAGCCATCGCTGGTATGTCTGGTGCGGATTTCCTGTGTTACGTCACTCCGGCTGAACATCTGCGTTTGCCAACTATGGAGGATATGAAAGAGGGGATTATCGCTACGCGTATCGCTGCTCATGCCGCCGATATCGCAAAAGGATACCCTGGTGCACGCGATTGGGATGACAAAATGTCCACAGCCCGCGCCGCTCTTGATTGGAAAGCCATGTTCAACCTCGCAATGGACCCGGTTCGTCCTCACGAGTACCGTGAATCTTCCAAGCCCGAACATGAGGATTCCTGCTCTATGTGCGGTAAGATGTGCGCAGTGCGCAACATGAACCGTGTGTTGGAAGGTAAAGATATTCAATTGGATGACTAAGTTTGGTTTATAAAAATGAAAGCCCCGGAGAATTATTCTCCGGGGCTTTTTTTATTTCGCTTTGTGTCCATAGACGACATAGATCGGGTCACTGACTCCTTTGGTTTCCCTGAAGAGGGGATCATCCTTCTGTCGCCAGTCGTTACGGAATGAGAGGGTTCCTGCTTCATTGTCGAGTTTGGTAAAGCGTAGGTATTCCAAGACCAGCCCCATGCGCTCGAATTCATGCATTTCTTTCCAACCTTGAATGACGTTGGACTCGTCGAACGTGTTTGAGAATCCTATGACAATGGGGGCGCCGGGTTCCAAAAAGTGGCTGACATACCGGATGATATCTACTGGCCTGTGCATGTATTCGACAGAGAAAGTGCAGATTGCTGCGTCAAATTTGCCTTGGGGACGCTCTGTACCCATGGAGAAATCGAGGACGCGCATATCTGGTTTGATGAAGCGGGCGTAAGCATTTTCAAGATTTTGTTTCGCTGTGACATCCACAGGAGGTGGGCTGAAGGGGGTATCCTCTGTAGCTTTTCGATCAAAGAACGCCGGATGGAAAAAATCTGTCGGCTCGTCATCATGCGTTGCCTGCATGCCTGGACCCCAATCACATATTTTTTCGCGCCAGTGAGTAAGAGAACCATACGTACCAGTCCCGCGTTCTTCCATGTATTGAATGGTAGCTGTTATGGTGACAGGGATAGTTGATAAAGGGTGATTACGATCAGCTGTAAAAGTCTCATCATCTATTTGTGTCAGGCGAAAAGGGGTGAGGGTGTCTGGATAAACATCCAGCAGACCGTTGATATGTCCTTGGGGGTAGAATCTTCCTTCACGGGGAACAATGGACTCTCCCTGTATGGTCTTGGGCCGCAAACGGTCCAAGTCGAAGGTTTGAACCATGCTTTCCTTGTGTCGCGGAATACACATGCGTGGTTCGTAGGTGATTGTTACCGAGTCTCCGACACCTTTTCCTTCCAGAGATTCACGCATACCACGAGGAAAAACGTCATTGACCGGATTAAATTTCCGGCCAAGGAACCATTCTTCGTGTTGAATGTTGTTATGTTCCCACCGGACAGTAAATTCTAGTGCGCCGATGGTTGTATCTTTGAATGTGATCATGATTATGAACGCCCGACAATGGTTGAAGAAATATCGGTACAATATGTTTCAACAGGAACAAAGGCAAATGCGTAGGTGTTTTTATTGTTATTTTTTTGGTTTTATTTTTGCATGAAAATCAAATGATTGTCAGTTTGATGTCGGGTAATACGCTAGGGGGGTATGTGTGATGTGTCTTTTTTTATCAACATTGAGCTGTGGAAAAATATTAAATTCTGCTGTAAACGCCTATGATTAAAAATTGCTGCCAATAAAGGGCTGCTTGTAATGTCTTCGGGGGGTGCTGAGTTATTCACATTCTAACATATCGGATTGTAAGTGTTTATTTGGTTGACGAAAATCATTGATTTCGGCTATTTTTAAACAAGCACTATGGAATGATTGTTTTTTAGACTTTTTCTATAAATGCTCCAGGAGGATCTTATGGCGGACAAGATCAGTTCCACATCAAATCTTGAAGTCTCCTTGCCTAAAGCAGGAGAGGTTGTTGAGTATCAGGTTTCATCGGACGTACCAGTCAAATTTACCTTCTTTGTTTCTGAAGTCGTTTTTTCATGCAACGGTAATGATCTTGTCTTTACCGGGGAGGGCGGTGGTTCTGTCGTTATCAAGAACTATCTGACTCTGGCTCAGGAAAATGCACTTCCTTCATTTGAACTGAAGGGAGGTGAAGAAGTTCCCGGCGATATCTACCTTTTTGCTTTTAATGATGCAGATCAATCCATTGAGACGGCTGCTGGTGGCATTATGGACAACTCTGCGACAGGCGATGGGGATGGCGATACCATCTCACCAAATGAATGGCTTGAGCCGTTAATGATACCGGAAGATGCTGAGGATTCTTCTTCGCTCGACATTCTGACTCCTGATGACCTTTTCTTCGGTGACAACAATGACAATGTTGGGAGTGAATTCGTTGCGGTCAGTCTTTTGGGGGCAACTTCGATTCCGGTCGTTCATGAAATGCCGATGGGATCTTTTGCTGACGGGTATGATTCAGTTAGTGATACTGTTCAGCTTATAATAGATTCTCCAGAATACGTATAAATTACCATTATATATAAAAAAAGAAAAGGTTCAGCCGAAAGGCTGGACCTTTTTTTTGTACAGAATGTTAATTTGACGAGAATATCGTACTTGGGATTCAGTATGCTAATTTTCTTGGCGTAATATCAAATTGTAGTGTATTGATTTTTCGGTTTTTCCTTGAGGGTGCGCTTGACAATATGTCCGAGGCGAACTTAGGGGAATTGATACTGAGTGTTTTAAACACGTTTTTATCGGTGATAATCTGGTTTTAGTTATGAATATGAACTCAAAGATACGTTCGGGATTCGGCAGAGGTTTATGGCAATCAAAGAGAATATGCTGGGCGTCAAGGAAGTTGATTGTTCAGACGGTATAAGTACTGAAGATTATAATCAGATAGATCCAAATATTTTAGATTGTTTTCCTCGGCAGCAGTATCCTGTGAATCTTTTCCATTGGAAGGAAGATATTCGGGTTTTGTCGCCTGTGTATGTTGCTGGGCGAGACCTCGATCGCCATTTACGCGGCAAAGTCAGAGAATTGAGCGAAAAGGGTTTACTGTTTTTTTCTCGTAATCAAATCGAACAATATACTGAATGTGTTGCTTGTAATCTTGATACTGCTCTTGAAGATCCAAATTTGACTTGGGAAGAGAAAGCCGGGCTCTTTATTAATGAATTAAATCGTCGGCAGGGGGCACTCTATACCCACCATTTGGCAGGGCATCTTGAAGATTTACAACGCGCTGTCGAGTCTCTTTGTGTTTATTTGATTCAGAATCCGCAACGTATTGCTCGATTAGTCAAGGATGTGCATGCAGATCTTTCCATAGAAAGACGGCGTATTAATGCGTCAATCATTGCTTTAGCCATATATGTGGAATTGAATAAGGGGGATATGACGCTTGAGCTTTTGGAAACAATAGCGCTAGGTTTCCTATTATATGATATTGGTATGTCGCGCCTTTCTCCATTGATGCTTGGAAAACCCCAACAACTTACCACTTCCGAACGGCGAACTATGCGAGAGCACCCTAATGCCGGGGTGGAACTTTTGACAAAGTTGAATTTGACGCGGCAGGAGATTGTCGAACCTGTCATTCAGCATCATGAACGACTCAATGGCACCGGTTATCCCAATAAATTGAAAGGCGAGAGTATTGGCCAGTTGGGGCGAATCGCCGCTGTGGCTGACTCCTATTGTGCCATGATTACGGATTGTGCCTATCGCACTTGCATCCCACCGATTAATGCTGCTGCTGAACTTGTCACTAACGAACGGAAGTACGATCAAGTTATTTGTCGTACGCTTGTTCGATTTTTACAGACAGTCCAGAAATAGTACTGTCGAATTTTTATTCCAATTATATGTGTATGAGCTGGGTTGCATAGATTCCTTTTATTTCATGTCTTCGGTGGACCTACCTTTTTCTTTGGCTTTTCTTTTTTTAATTAAGAGTTTTGATGTGACCTTCGATTTTTTCCATGAGTTTGTTGAGTTCGGGGAAATCGTCTGTGACAATCTGCTTACTGTGTTCATATTGCCTGTTGATGTCTTTTATCTCTCTAATCATATTTGCTTCTTTCGTGGCCCAGAGTGTTTCCTTTTGATCCGAAGTTAATGACTTGAAAGAGTTATCTTCTTCTCTTGACTGTATTCTTTTCAACAGTTGAATATGCTCCTCTCTTTGTCTTTTGTTTAATGCAAGATTCTCTTTAAGTTGCATTTTGAGCCGTTTTACTTCGTTTAACTGATGTTTCCAGAAGTTTTTGCCTTGGATTGCTTCACGGGTTTGGTTCGAAATATCGTTGAGTTTCAGATTTTCAGAAACAACAATCATATTCGGGTTAGAAAAAGCGAGATAGATGATAAATGAGATAAGGAGTATCATGGGAATGATCAAGATGCGCATAGTGGCCGCCAGAGTTGATTGTATGATGACGCTGATAAAAAGAAATCGTTTTCGAATAGTCTTCGTAGGGGAGGTGGGAATCTATGCTGATACTACCCCTTTGGCTTCAGTCAGTCCATCTGTTTAGGGTGTTCGTAGGTGTCTAGGCGGATCTTTTTTTATCCTTGACCACGACACGAAGTTGGCTTGATTGGTGGCACATGGTCATTCAAGTTTGAGATTTTTTGAGAAAAATCTGCTGGGCATTTCTTCTTGTTATATAAAAAAGAAAAGCGGTTACATCTAATTAGATGTAACCGCTTGATATCCTTTGGTAGCGGGGGCAGGATTTGAACCTACGACCTTCGGGTTATGAGCCCGACGAGCTACCGTACTGCTCCACCCCGCGACACGTGAGAAAGAGGTTCTAGGTGGCTGATGAACTTTTGTCAACAGAAAAGAAAATAAAAAGAAAAACGGTCACATCCATTCAGATGTAACCGTTTGATTTCTTTGGTAGCGGGGGCAGGATTTGAACCTACGACCTTCGGGTTATGAGCCCGACGAGCTACCGTACTGCTCCACCCCGCGACACGTGAGAAAGAGGTTCTAGGTGGATGGTGTCTTTTTGTCAACATCTATTTCTTCATTCCTCGAAAAAAAAACGGAAAGTAGAGAAAAGCTAGTGGTTGGTGGTGAAATGGCCAGCAAAAAGTTTACAACCGGCTTCGAATTCCGTACATCATCACCCTATGAACAATACAGAAAAATTTTCGGTAGTCCTGCCGGTTTTTAATGAACAGGACAACTTGCAATCCTTGTTTGCGGAAATTCGGGCGGCGGCTGATGCTACCGGACGGCCTTGGGAGGCTGTATTCGTGGATGATTGCAGCACCGACAACAGCCTTTCTATTATAAAGAAATTGGCCGATGACTTTGATGAAGTCAGGTATGTGGCCTTTGCTGAGAACCGAGGGCAGTCGGCGGCCTTTTGTGCCGGATTCGACGCTGTGCAGTCTGATATCGTTGTCACCATGGATGCCGATCTGCAAAATGATCCTGCGGATATTCCTGATATGCTGGCTGTGTTCGGAGATGAGTGTGAGATGGTCATCGGTTGGCGTGCTAAGCGTAAAGATACATTTATCAAGCGTATATCTTCGAAGATCGCTAATGCCATTCGTGATGGAATTATGGACGATGGTGTGCATGACACCGGGTGTTCCCTCAAAGTAATGCGTGCGGATTTTCTTCGTAAATTGCCTCGATTCAAGAATATGCATCGGTATTTCCCCATCCTTATGAAAATGCAGGGTGTTCGCATTCGGGAAGTGAAAGTGAATCATCGGGAACGAGCTACCGGAGTATCCAAGTATGGCACTCTGGATCGTGCCATGGCTGGTATTTATGATTTGATCGGCGTCAAGTGGCTTATCAATCGGCATATCGAATTTACGGTGAAAGAGAAGAAGTAGCCTATGCAACTCCCCGCCTATTGGTGGCTCCTGGCCCTCGTCGTTTTTGTGCAGGGGGCTTTTTTCGTTCGAATCATCATTTTACGGATGTGGCGGAAAGGAGTACAACCCTTGGCGCGTTCAGTCGCGGGAATGCTTGTGGCATCCTGCATGGCTGGAATCGTTTATGGAATAGTGCAGCGTGATCCGTTGTTCTGTCTCGGTCAGCTTTGTTTGCTGGCTATTTATCATTTGCTACAACGGCAAGGCGATGACCAAAGAAAAGAATAATTCCACCATGAAAAGCATTAAGTCTCTGGCAAAGGGACTTGTGATGTTGGCCGGACTTGGACTGGCCGTATATCTTTCTCGAGCAGTAGGTTTGGGAGATATGCTTTCCAATACGCAATGGTTCAATGATCACGTGCTCGGTAAGGGACCTCTTTCCATTGTCATTTTTCTAGGAGTTGGCGCAGCTTTTACGGCGGTGGGGCTTCCTCGTCAGCTTGTCGGCTTTCTTGGAGGATTTGCCTTTGGAGTCTTCAGTGGCACATTGCTTGCCACAGTCGGGTCCGGGTTGGGCTGTGCTATAGCGGCTATTTATGCACGTATGGGCGGTCGGGATTTGGTGCAACGCAAACTGGGGCATCGGATAGGCAAGGTGAATAGTTTTTTACAACATGAGCCGTTTAATACTGCGCTGGCAATTCGATTGTTTCCATTGGGTAGTAATTTGATTACCAATCTTGCAGCCGGGGTCAGTTCCATTCCCCTGATGTCGTTTATTCTTGGTTCTACATTGGGATATATTCCACAGAATTTTATCTTTGCCTTGTTTGGATCGGGCATGAACAGAGAGTCCACCATGGGCGTGGCTTTGTCCGTGGGGATGAGTGTTGTGCTTTTTGCCGTGTCCGGGTGGTTGGGAATCCGTGTCTACAGCCGATACAGAAAAGAAGCGAAGTCTTTGGTTGAGTCGGAAGATTAGATCGGATCGGGCGGCATGTATCGTCGCTCCAGTTCCTTCCAAAGAAGCCAGACAATCCCTGCAACGACGATGCCTGTAAGCCATCCGGCCAGAACATCTGTGGGGTAATGCTTGCCGAGATAGACGCGGGAATATCCTACGGCGAGCGGGAGAAACAACGGCCATTTTTTGAGTGCGGGCCACAGAAGCATGGAGAGCAGTGCGAGACTCATGGTGTTGGCACAATGAGCTGATGCGTATGAGGTCCCGCGTTCCTTGGTTTGGACAAAGCCGGATGGCCGGGTCTGCCATCTCCCATCTTCGACAAAAAAGGTTTCTGCTACGGCATTGAGAGGACGGACTCTGCCGACTTCATCTTTGATAATTTTTGTTGAGAAGTCAGCGAGCCCCATTCCTGCGAATAGAATGAGAAAGTATATGATCTGTTTCCTGCCGCCTTTGAAAATGGCCCAGGCAAGCGAGAGTCCCAAAGCTATCAGCAGTACCGGCATGGAAGAAAGAACAGGCATGATTATGTCAAGAATATCCAGTCGCCACTGCTGGTTGATGAGAAGAAAAAGATTAAGGTCAATGGGTAAAGTGGAAAAAAACATGATGCTCCCGTTGTGTTTTTTGAATTCATAGCCTGCTTTGTCCCACGGGGCAATCGTGCCGGTTGTCAAACCAGCGAAAATCGGACAAAAAAAATAATGACAGATATTTCAAAAAAAGCACGATTGGCCATGACCATGCCTAAATTGAGTCGTTATGGTGGGGCAGAGGCCTTTGCCTGGCGTTTGAGTGAGGCCTTGGCTCAACGTGGGCATAACGTGGATTTTATTTGTGCACGATGTGATGGAGAACCGCCTGAAGGAGTGACTCCTGTTGTCTTGGGACGATTCGGCGTATTTCGATTCGTTAAGGTGCTGTGGTTTGCTTATGCTTCCGATAAAGCTCTGAAAAGGGGCGATTACGATCTTGTGTTCGGTATGGGGAAGACTGTCCGTCAGGACATACTGCGTATCGGCGGAGGGCCGCAATCCAAGTTTTGGGAACTGTCCAAACAAGCGTGGCCCAAAGGTTTTGCCCGATCTTTCAAAATGTTGCGCCGAAGATGTTCTCCTGCGAACTGGGCTATCCATTGTCTTGATAAGGTGCGTATGCGGCGGACACCGTGTATTGTTGCCGTCTCTCACTTGGTGCGGGATTGGATTGTCGAAGCGCACCCTCATTTGAACGCAGCAGATATTGATGTTGTTTATAATCGGCCGGATCTTTCCCGGTTCTCACCGTTGGGAGAGCAGGAGCGTTTGCGACTGCGGTCAGCTTGTGGAATCAATGATGATCAGGTGGTTATTGCTACGGCGGCCACCAATTTTGCTCTCAAGGGCGTTCGTCATCTTGTTTCTATGCTTACAAAGCTTCCTGATAATTTTGTATTGCACGTCGCCGGGGGCAGAAACCCCGACAAATACATACGTCAGGCCAGAGAGCTTGGTGTTGAACATAGGGTGCATTTTTTAGGGCGTGTGGACGACATGCCTGCTTTTTATCGAGCTGCTGACATTTTTATTTTGGCAACATTTTATGATGCCTGCTCGAACGCCGTGCTTGAAGCCATGGCTTGTGGGTGCAAGTCGTTGTCCAGTCGTTTGAACGGGAGTGCGTACTTTTTGCCGGAGAGGTGGATATTTTCTGATCCTGCGGATGTCTCGGCTATGGCAGAGCTTGTTTTACGGGCGTCTGATGAAGAACGTCCCGGTCCGTTGGAATGGCCTGAAAAGGTTGTGTCCGGGTTGGAGCCATTTATAGAGATGGTTGAGAATCGTCTTGTTGGGAAATAAACGCAGATTGAGAGAACAAAAAAGGCCGGGGCATATGCCCCGGCCTTTTTTGTTCTTCTTATAACGACTTCAGATGGTTGTCGAAATATTCTATGGTCTTTACCAAGCCGGTTCTGAGCTTGATTTTTGGTTCCCAATCAATGGCTTTCTTAGCAAGGCTGATGTCAGGACGTCGCTGCATGGGGTCGTCTGCGGGGAGAGGCTTGAATACGATCTTGGATTTAGAACCAGCCATTTCAATGACTGTTTCTGCGAGCTCCAGAATGGTGAATTCATCTGGGTTGCCCAAGTTCATGGGGCCGGTGAATTCGTCCGGAGTTTCCTCCATGAAACGAATTATACCGCTTACCAGATCATCAACATAGCAGAAGCTACGAGTTTGTCCTCCATCGCCATACACTGTGATATCTTCACCGCGTAGGGCTTGGACAACAAAGTTGGAAACAACTCGTCCATCGTTCATTGCCATGCGGGGACCATAGGTGTTGAATATACGTCCAACCTTGATCCGAAGGCCGTGTTGACGGTTGTAGTCGAAGAAGAGTGTTTCGGCACAGCGCTTACCTTCATCATAGCAGGAGCGGATACCGTGAGGATTAACATTGCCCCAGTAGCTTTCCGGTTGTGGATGGATTTGAGGGTCGCCATATACTTCACTTGTAGATGCTTGAAAAATTTTGGCTTTGATCCTTTTTGCCAGTCCAAGCATATTGATGGCACCATGTACACTTGTCTTGGTGGTTTGTACTGGGTCGAATTGATAGTGGATAGGTGATGCCGGGCAGGCGAGATTGAATATTTCGTCGACTTCTACATACAAGGGGAAGGTGACATCATGCCGAATGATCTCAAAATAAGGATTGTTGATCAGGTGCAGGATATTGGCTTTATTCCCTGTAAAAAAGTTGTCCAGACAAAGGACTTCATGGCCCATTTCGAGCAGGCGTTCACAGATATGTGAACCGAGAAATCCAGAGCCGCCAGTGACGAGTACACGTTTTTTCTTCATGATCAGTGGGTTACAATGACAAGCTTATTTCGTCAATGGGACCACGTTTTTCGTGAGGAGTATACTTGGTATCGATTTTGTGCGTAAATAAATTAAATTGTGCAAACAGTTGACGTGACATCGATGGGCGTGTGAAAAAAAGCGTCCCTGATTATAGAATTACGGCAGGTATAAATAATGATAGTGAATGTTGTCGAATGTCTAGGTGGAATGCGGAGAGCCAAAGGTCTGATCGTCGTTATCGATGTTTTTCGATCAAGTACGGTTGGGTGTTTTGTGGTGAACAACGGTGTTCAGGAATATTTTATGGCCGACGGTCTTGAGTTGGCTCGTGAAATCGCTGCAACTCAAGGAGCTAAGATCGTCGGTGAGCAGCGAGGAGTGCCTGTCACGGATTTTGACTACGGGAACTCGCCAACCCTTTTTGAAAACATGGATCTTTCATCAGAAACATTTGTTCATTCGACCAATGCAGGAACGCGGGGTGTTGTTGCTGCCTGTGAAAAAGGAGACGAGGTCATTATCGGCTCTTTTGTCAATGCCGCCGCAGTCGTGGGATATATTCGCAGTTGCGAACCGGAGATTGTTACGCTCGTTGCCATGGGCACTGGCGGCACTATGAGGGCTCAGGAAGACATGATGTGCGCAATGTACATTAAAAACGAGTTGGAAGATTATCCCAATAGCTTCAAGACACTTAAGTCTTTTTTGGCTGGAGTCGACAGCGCACAGAAATTTTTTGACGATGACAGACCTGATGCCCCGGAGTCGGATTTTGATTTGTGCATGGATTTGAACAGATTTAATTTTGTGCTCAAGGCCGAAGTTGTCCGAGAGGGATGCGCACGGTTGCAGAAAATTAATGTTGATTGCGGAGAAAAGGCATAGGATGTCGTATGAGTGATATTTTGCAGAAAGTTCTTATCGTCGATGATTCTCCGACCAACCTTGCTTTGCTGGAGCATATGCTGCGGGATATCGGATGTGAAGTGGTCAGAGCTGAAAGTGGCATGGAAGCAGTGTCTCTGGTTAAATCTTATGATTTTGCTCTAATTTTGCTTGATATCCAAATGCCCGGCATGAATGGGTACGAGGCTGCTGCCAGAATTAAGGATTATGAACGAGGGCGCCATGTTCCCATCATTTTCATTACGGCCATATTCCAAGATGAGGAGAACGTGCGTCAAGGATATGAAACCGGGGCGGTAGATTACCTGTTTCGACCCGTTGATGTTCAGATTCTTACGAGTAAGGTGCAGGCTTTTCTGAAAATGCATGAGCAGAAAGTTCAGCTTGAAGAAACGGTTGAACTTCACCGAAAAACCGAAGTAGCCCTGCGTCAGGCAGAGGAAAAATATCGTTTGATTTTTGAGCGTGTTGTGGAAGGGATTTTCCAATGCACACCGAATGGTGAGTATTTGGAAGTCAACCCTGCCATGGTCCGCATTCTTGGATACGAAGACGCTCAGGACGTTATAGGCATACCTCGTTTACATATGGATATGATGGCTAATCCTGATGAGCGGGAAGCGTATACAGCCTCTCTTGAAAAAAAGGGTGTTGTGTCCGGCTTTGAGTATCAGGTGCGTAAAAAGAATGGTGAGATTATCTGGTGCTCCGAGAGTTCACGTATTGTTTCTTCGGATGACTGGGATGATTTTGTTGAAGGTGTTCTTGAGGATATCACAGACAAGAAGACGACTGAACTTGAGTTAAAACATTTAGCAACTGTGGACAGTTTGACCGGTATCGCCAATCGACATAAATTTTTTGATAGGTTGGAACACGCGTTAGCTATAGCTAAACGGTATGAACAGATTGTAGCTGTATTATTTATCGATTTGAATGAGTTCAAAAAGGTTAACGATACGTTTGGGCATCAAATGGGAGACGAGTTGTTGCGCATGGTTGCACAGCGACTTGAAATGAGAATCCGGGAGTCGGACACTTTAGCCCGGTTGGGTGGAGATGAGTTTGGCGTGCTGCTCGCAGGTATTGTTGACGAAGAGAGTGCAATTGCTGTGACCCGCAGTCTTCTGGAAGAGATGGACAAGCCTTTGTCTCTTCAAGGGCAGGAGATTCATGTGGGAGCGACTATCGGGATCAGTTTTTATCCCACGGATGGCAAGGATAGTGTTTCTCTTATCAGTCGGGCAGATGCTGCCATGTACGGTGCCAAAAAGAAGGGGCGTGATAAATTTGGTACCTTTGTTGATTCGATAGAATTAAAATAGACTTTTTCTCTCTGATTATTTTTATTTTGTAAGACGTCTTGCATATGCAAGGCGTTTTTTTTGTTTTTTTAGACTGCTGGAACTGTGTCGCGAGCCTGTATTCTCCTTTTTTTTATATCAGAATCAGAGTCAAGGAAACTATATACTTAGAGTGCAAGTCTTTCGCGAAAAAAAGAGCAATGTGCTTGACTTAGGCCTTTTTTCGGGGCATGGAACTCGGTAACCCTTGAAAAATGTTTTGTTTTAGGGTTTTCGCAAATTTAAAGCCAAAGGATGGGGTATGGTTTTCGACTGGCTGCATTTTGCAATCATATTGTTTTTGCTCGGCGGACTACTCTTTGCCGTCGGGCCTTTGATTCTCGCAGTGCTGTTCGCTCCCAAAGCGCGGGGCGGGGACGTTGGTATGCCATATGAATGTGGCATGGTCCCTTACGGCAGTTCGTGGGCGAGGTGGGGTGTATCTTATTATGTATACGCCTTGATCTTCCTCGCTTTCGACGTAGATGTCCTTTACTTGTTTCCGGTTTCTACGGCGTACGCTGACGCCGAAGGATGGGTTCCTTTCGTAAAGTTGTTCATCTTCCTGTTCTTCCTTATTCTTTCCGTCATCTATTTTTGGGCGAAAGGGGTGTTTACATGGCCGCGCAGGATTCAGTAGTTCCCAAGGACTTTTTGACGACGGGCAACCATTATATGGAGCCGCCCATCGTCAACCTTCAATTGGCGCAGGACCTTTTCGACGTCTGTCGATCTATGTCTTTGTGGCCCATGACATTCGGACTTGCGTGCTGTGCTATCGAAATGATGGCTGCCGGTATGGCTCGATTCGACATGGCCCGGTTCGGGGCGGAGGTTTTCAGGCCCTCCCCGCGTCAGGCTGATGTCATGATCGTCGCAGGCACCGTGACCAAGAAGATGGCGCCAGCCGTAGTCAGGCTGTACGAACAGATGCCCGGACCCAAGTGGGTTATTGCCATGGGTAACTGTGCCATTTCCGGCGGTCCCTTTAAGATTAAGGATAACTATAATGTAGTCGAAGGCGTGGATACGTTGATCCCCGTTGATGTCTATGTTCCGGGTTGTCCTCCAAGACCGGAAGGTCTGCTTGAGGGGTTCTTCGAGTTGCAGCGTCTGATCACCGGTAAACGCTGGTGGCCCGTCGCCGCCGAGGTGGAGGGTTAATCATGTTGCAAGTCTTGGAAAGCGTGGCGACTCAGTGTGTTGCCAAGCAGGACAAAGGCGCGACCGGACATGTCTGGTCGATTTTTCTGGCTCCGAACCAGATCGTCAAAGCAGCCCAGAAATTGTATGAAGCAGAATACTCTCTTGAAGATATCTTTGCATTGGATATCGAAGAGGGTTTTTTGGTGATCTATCATTTTAATAGATGGAACATCGAAGAGCGTGTCACTTTGCGTGTATTGCTCCCCAAGGACAACGCGGTAGTGCCGTCCATTGCTTCTGTTTTTCAGGGTGCCGAATGGCATGAGCGGGAAACCCGTGATTTCCATGGTGTCATCTTCGAGGGCAATCCTAACCTAGTGCCACTTTTGATGGCAGTAGAGGATGTTGATGTTCACCCCCTGATCAAGACGGCCAAGGTTCGTAAGTCCATTAAGGACATTCTGACACTTGGTGAAATCGTGTCTTGTTCCAAGGAAGTGGAAGAATTGTTTGCGGAAGCGGTGGCCGAGGAGGCCGCCGATGCGTAGGCCGGGGCAACCGGTCGGTATATAAACCGGACTGAGAGTGTATGTCGGCTTACCAAAATTTAGAACAAATGAAGGGTGATTTCTACACCCAGAAGTTCGAGGCCGGGAAGCAGGACGGAACCCTGATCATCAATATGGGTCCGCAGCATCCGTCAACGCATGGCGTGCTGAGGATCGTGATCGAGGTGGACGGTGAGTACATCGTCCGAGCCGAACCCGTACTGGGTTACCTGCACCGCATGCATGAGAAAATGGGCGAGACCCAGACTTGGGGTGGTTATATCCCCAATATGGGCCGCGTCGACTACGGACACGCCATGGCCTGGAATTGGGCCTACGTGGGCGCAGTCGAAAAACTGATGGGCATTGAGGTGCCGGAAAGGGCGGAATATCTGCGGGTCATTATGACCGAGTTCAACCGTCTGACCTCCCACTTGTTGTGGTGGGGAGCCTACATCCTTGACCTTGGCGCGTTTACCCCCATCATGTACGCATTTGACGATCGTGAAATGATTTTGGACATCCTGCAGAGGCCGTCGGCTTCCAGATTGACCTATTCCAATTTCCGTGTCGGTGGCGTGCAGATGGATTTGGACGACAAGTGTCTCGAGTTGATTAAGGCGTTTATTCCGCATTTCAGGGAAAGACTGCCCATGTACCATGATCTCGTCACTGAAAACCTTATTCTGCGTAGACGTATTGAGGGAGTAGGTATCATGGATCAGGATATGTGCCGCCGTTATGGCTGCACCGGTCCTGTCGTTCGTGGTGCGGGTGTCCCTTATGATCTGCGTAAGGACGAGCCGTACTCCGTGTACGATCGTTTCGATTTCGATATCCCGACGCAGGACACTGCATGTTCGGCTGGACGGTATCATGTCCGCGTGGCCGAGATGGAACAGTCAATGCGTATTATTGAGCAAGCTCTTGAGCAATTGGACTCCGCAGAAGGTGGCCATATTATTAAGAAGGCCCCCAAACCGTCCATGAAGCCGCCAGCAGGCGAAGCTTACTTCAATGTTGAGGGCGGACGCGGAAAGATAGGCGTTTACGCCGTTTCCGATGGAACTAAGGTCCCGTACCGCATCAAGCTGCGCGCACCGGGTTTCTCCAACTTGAGCGCATTTGCTGAGGCCGCAACAGGAACTATCCTGGCCGACGCTGTCGCCATTTTGGGTAGTCTGGACCTGATTATTCCGGAAATCGATAGGTAGGGGGAATAATGAACGAATTCTTACAGAACCTGATACCTCTGGTCATCGCCATGATCGGGGCCATGGTCTGGCTGGGTCTCAATGCCCTGGTGTTGGTCTACTGCGAACGTAAGTTCGCGGGCCACATTCAGCGCAGGCCCGGTCCGTTTGAAGTTGGTCCTCACGGCGCTCTCCAGCCACTTATAGATGGTTTGAAACTCATGGGTAAACAACTCCTGACTCCAGACAATTCGGACCCGGTCCTTTATTGGCTCGCTCCAATTTTGTCCATGATTCCGGTGTTGTTGCTCTTTATGCCCATTCCGTATGGCCCAGTGCTGACAGGGATGGAAGTGAACCTTGGTTTGTTGCTGATTCTGGCCTTCTCCAGTTTTAACGGACTGGCGGTGATTTTGGCTGGTTGGGCATCCAACAATAAATGGGGCGTTCTCGGTGCCGCTCGTGCCGTGTCGCAGACTGTTGCATATGAAATTCCATTGCTTCTGACCGTACTGGCCATTTCCTTTATGACTGGTACCTTGAGCCTGACCGAGATTACCTCGTTGCAGGCTGGTCACATTGGCAACTGGTTTGTCTGGAAGCAGCCGCTGGCATTCATTATCTTTATTATCGCAATGTTTGGTGAGACCAACCGCGCTCCGTTTGATTTGGCCGAGGCCGAGTCCGAACTGACTGCCGGTTTCCATACGGAGTATTCCTCCATGGGATTTGGTCTCTTCTTCATGGCTGAGTATGGATACATGGTTGTCATGTGCTCCGTTTGTTCCGTCCTTTTCCTGGGCGGATTCCATGGCCCTATCCCCGGCATCGAAGGATGGTGGTGGATGCTTCTCAAGACGTACGCTTTGCTGTTCGTCATGATCTGGGCTCGTTGGACCTTCCCCCGCGTTCGGTTTGACCAACTGCTGAACATCAACTGGAAATGGTTGCTGCCGTTGGCCACATTCAACCTGTTGGCCACCGCGCTGATCATCAAGTTGTAGGGGTGTAGATATGGGTAAATTCAGAGAAAAAGTAATACAGCCGATTCTCGACTGCTGGAGTTTGATCGTTGGACTCAAGATTACGGGTAAGTATTTTTGCAAGCCCTTGATCACTGTCCACTATCCCCGGCAGGTCATTGACGATGAGAATCTGAATACATACGGCGGGCATATCGAATTGATAGGTAAGCCCAAGGATCCGGCCATGCCCAAGTGCATTTCCTGCATGATGTGTGTGACCAACTGCCCGAGTAAGTGCTTGAAAGTCGTCAAGCAGAAGGCTCCCAAGCCTACGCCTGAGCAGGAAGCGGCCATGGCTGCTGCCAAGGAAGCTGGAGAGAAGGTTGTCAAACCTAAAGCTCCTAAGAATCCGTTGAAATTCACCTACGACTATACGCTGTGTTCGCTGTGCGGCACATGTATTGATAACTGTCCGGCCAAGTCGTTGAAGTTCTCTAATAATATGTATTGGGTGGCGACTTCACGGAAAGAGATGAACATTGATCTTCTCGCCAGGCTCAAGGAGCAGGCCACGGAATTGTCCGCACCGGCTCCCAAAACCGAGGCCAAACCGGCCGCGGCAGAGAAGGAGGCGTAATATGGAAGTCATGGCAAAAGTAGCATTTTGCGTGTACACGCTCATCATTTTGGGCGGGGCCATTGTCGCCGTCACGAGTAGTAGTCTGGTTCGCGCCTTGGTGGGACTTATCACCACCTTGATCGGTGTGGCTGGGATGTATCTACTCTTGGCGACGCCTTTTATGGCTTTTATGCAACTTCTTATCTATGTAGGTGCAGTCAGTGTCCTGATTTTCTTCGCAGTCATGTTGACTCGAGCGGAAAAGGGCGGTGACGAAAGCGGATATGCCTCCATGAAGACGTATGTCTACGGATTGGCGGCAACCTTGTCACCTGCTGCCATTTTAGGCTGGCTGGTTATGACCAAGCCTGTCGACTCTGTAGCGGTTCCCGTTGAAGTAACCATCAAGGAACTCGGTCAGGGATTGCTCGGTTCCTACTTCCTGCCCTTTGAGTTGATCTCGGTCATCCTCATGGTGGCAATGTCCGGAGCAGTGCTTCTGACATGGGAAAAAAGGGGGAAGAAATAAATGAGTGCTCTGACCCTTTATCAAATTGTCGCGTTGATGCTTCTGTGTGCAGGCCTTTTTGGTTTGACGCAACGCAGGAGTCTCGTCGGTATGTTGATCTCGGTGGAACTCATGCTCAACGGTGCAGGACTGTCCATGGTGGCAGCGGCTCAGTTGACTGAATTCAGTGCAGTTCTTGGACAACTCGGCACCTTGTTTGTCATGGGACTTGCCGCAGCTGAGGCTACACTGGTCCTTGCAATCATCGTGGTCGTTGCACGGCGATTCAAATCCGCCAGAATCAGTGACATCACTACATTGAAGGAATAACTATGATGGAAGGCGTAACTACATATAGTCAAATTCTTCTGCCGGTGGTGATCACTCTCCTTGTGCCGCTTTTTATCTACCTCGGACGAGGGGATGAAAACAGACGCGAGGCCATGAGCTTCATCGGCGCGTTTTTGACGTTCGGTTCGGTGCTTTGTATGGCTCCGAGGGTACTGGGCGGTGAGGTGCTGTACTACAAAGTCACCACCATCATGCCCGGAATATCAATAGCATTTGCGGCCGACGGGCTGAGCATGGTCTTTGCTCTGATCGCGCCGTTTCTCTGGTTCTTTGTAACCAGTTATAACATCGGTTACATGCGGGGATTGAACGAGCACGCACAGACCAGATATTACATCTGTTTTGCGGTGGCTATTTTTGGCGCCGTCGGTGTGGCTCTTTCTGCCAACGTGTTTACATTGTATCTCTTTTATGAAGTGATCACCGTATTCACGTATCCGCTTGTTTATCATCATGAGGATCAAGCTGCCAAGATTGGCGCTCGCAAGTACATTGTCTACTTGATGGGTACTTCCAAGCTCTTCCTCCTGCCCGCAATGGTGCTTACCTACGTATTGGTCGGCAATTTGGACTTCAATTTGGGTGACATCCAGAACGGTATGTTCTCCGCTGAAGTTATTGCCGAACATCCCAGACTGGTGGCCCTCACGTACTGGTTGTTCATCTTTGGTATCGGTAAGGCGGCTCTCATGCCGTTCCACAACTGGCTCCCTTCAGCAATGGTCGCGCCGACTCCGGTTTCGGCTTTGCTGCATGCTGTGGCCGTTGTTAAAGCCGGTGTCTTCTGTGTCTGCCGTATCGTGCTCTCGGCCTTCGGGACCAAGACCGCTGCCATGCTGACAATGAGTCAGATTTATGTTGGCGCACCCGGTACCTGGCTTGGTGATCTGAGCATCGGATTGGGAACGGCCTATATTGCGGCCTTTACTTTGACGGTGGCTTCGTTCATCGCCTTGACCAAGGATGATATTAAAGCGCGACTGGCTTACTCAACGGTAGCCCAGCTCTCTTATGTCGTTGTTGGTGTAACCATGCTGGTGGATACGGCGGTACAAGGTGGTGTCATGCACATCGCCCACCACGCCTTTTCCAAGATCACACTCTTTATGGCTGCAGGTGCCATTTATGTCGCCTGCCACCTGAAGAAGATCAGCCTCATGGATGGTTTGGGACGCAGAATGCCGCTCACCTTTGGTGCTTTTGGTATAGCCTCCCTGTCAATGATCGGTATGCCGCCCGCTTGCGGGTTTGTCTCCAAATGGTACTTGATCAACGGTACGCTTGATGCGCACCAGTGGCCGCTGCTCGTCGCACTGCTTCTCAGTACGGCATTGAACGCCGGTTACTTCGTGCCCATTTTGTATCGTGCCTTTTTCAAGGCTCCCAAACCGGAGGCCAATATCGGGCAATACAACGAGCCGTCCATGACCATGGTCGTGCCGTTAATGATCACGGCATTCATCTCGGTGTTCTTGGGTCTGTATCCGCAGACATTCCTGAACTTCGTCAACGTTCTCGGCAAGTTCTAGGGGGAATGATATGAGTCAAAAAGGTTTGGGCGGATTACTCGCCAAATGGAGAGACAACTGGAAAGCGTGGAGAATTATATTCTTCGTGACGCTGGGAGTGCTTTTGGTGCTCAATGTTCCGTTTGTCACACATCACCCGCACTTTGGTCTCGATAAGTACCCCGGGTTCTTTGCCGGATTCGGTCTTATCGTGGGGCTGGCCATGGTTATCATTATGAAGAAAGTGGTTCAGCCGTTTATAGCCAGGAAGGAGGACTATTATGGAGACTAGTATGTTCATCCATCCCTCCATGGCCTTCCTTGCATTGGTTATTGTTGTGCCCTTTGTCCCCAAAGCGCTTTGGATGAACAAGGCGTTTCGCGGCACATTGGCATTACTTGCACCGCTTATCGCGCTCTATTCCATCTTCACGGTGGAACCGGGTACGTATGGTGCGTTGGAATATCTTGATCAAGCTCTGGTACTGGGGCGTGTGGACAAGTTGTCCATCGTTTTCGGCCAGGTTTTCTCGGTTATCGCGTTCATCGGTGCCATCTATGGCATGCACGTCGAGGACAGGGGGCATTACGTTTGCGGTTCGCTTTATGTGGCAGGTGGCTTCGGCTGCGTGTTTGCAGGCGACTTGCTGACGGTCTTCCTGTTTTGGGAACTTATGTCCATCGGTTCCACGTTCCTGATCTGGCAGGCCCGGACTGAAGAGTCTGTTGGTGCCGGTTTCAGGTACTTCTTGTACCATACCGTTGGCGGCCTGTTCCTGCTCGGCGGATTGCTGCTCAAGTACAAGGCCACAGGGAGCTTTGCTTTCAATGCAGTGGATCCCTCCGGGGCCCAACTGTATGATTGGCTGATCCTGATCGGCTTTTGTGTCAACGCTGCAGTCGTGCCTTTGCATGCTTGGTTGCCTGACGCATACCCTCGCGCATCCGTTGCGGGTGCTGTGTACATGTGCGCCTTTACCACCAAGACGGCAGTCTATGTGCTGGCACGCGGCTATGCAGGATGGGAAGTCCTTGCTATCGCAGGTACCTGTATGGCTGTTTTTGGTGTTTTGTACGCGTGTATTGAAAATAATGCTCGACGGATTCTGTCCTACCACATTGTATCCCAGGTGGGTTACATGGTGGCGGGTATCGGCATTGGTACGGCCATGACGCTCAACGGCGCAGTGGCTCATGCTTATGCCCATATCCTTTATAAGGGCCTTCTGTTCATGGGAACCGGCGCGATTCTCTATTCGGTCGGTACTGCCAAGCTGGATAAACTGGGTGGGCTTGCTTACAAACTGCCCTGGGTTATGGTTTTGTATATGATCGCAGCCCTGTCCATCTCCGGTATGCCCCTTTTCAACGGCTTTATTTCGAAAACCATGACTATCGCCGGTGCGGCTGAAGCCCATCGCACGATTTTGGCTCTCGGAATGGAGATTGCCGCAGTGGGTACGTTTATCTCTGTCGGTATCAAGCTCCCGTACTTTGCGTTCTGGGGCGGTAAAAAAGAATATGTCGGCGAAGTCAAGCCACTGCCAGTCAACATGTACGTCGGTATGGCAATTTGCGGCCTGCTTTGCATCGCCCAAGGTGTCTACCCTCATATGTTGTATCAATATCTGCCTTTCCCGGTAGAACATGCATTTGAGCCCTGGCATCTCGACAAGGTCATCAACTCTGGTCTGTTGCTCGGTTTCTCCGGCTTGGCCTTCTACTTGACCCGCGAGATCATTACTCCGCATGCGAAGCTCAATCTGGACTTCGATATCTTCTATCGTTTCATCGGCACTACGCTCATGCGTGTTGTTTGTTGGCCGATTTCGAAGGTGGATGACGTTTGGACCGAGGTTTATAATACCATTGGTTTGCGTTCGCTCATCGGTATGGGGGATGGTACTTCTTGGTTTGACAAGAAGGGCATCGATACAGTGGTGGACGGTGGTGCTTACACTGTGAGGAACATCGGCAGGGCAGGGGCGAAAGTCCAGACTGCCAATCTGCAGGATTACCTGGCATTGGCCGCCGTTCTCGGCTTGGGCATCTTCGCCCTGGTTTGGTACTTCGGCTAAGCCGGACAATCTAAGGAGAGCTAGTTTTGGACTTCGGATATCCGGTTCTTACGATACTGATAGCATTCCCGCTGGTCGCGGCGTGCGGACTCTTCTTCCTGCGGTCGCCGCAGGTGGTACGCTACTATACTATGGTAGCGTCCATTATAGAGTGTCTGCTGGCCATACCTTTGACCGGCTTTACAATGAACGCTGAATTCCAGTTCGTCGAGAAAATCGACTGGGTCCACAAATGGGGACTTCAGTACTACCTCGGCATAGATGGAATCAGCATACTCATGGTCCTGTTGACTATCGCGGTCCTGCCGCTATGTGTCATGTGTTCTTGGACCTACATCGGCAAACGGGAGAAGGAATTCCACTTCTGTTTGCTGTTCATGACCTCTGCGGTCCTCGGCGTTTTCTGCGCCTTGGATCTGGTCCTCTTCTACGTGTTCTGGGAAGCCATGCTTATCCCCATGTACCTGCTTATTGCAGTTTGGGGTGGCGATGATCGTCGATACGCATCGCTTAAGTTCTTCCTGTATACGTTGGCAGGTTCTACTCTGCTCCTGGCAGCTATCGTTGCATTCAGGATTACGGGTGGTACCTTTTCTATCCCGGAACTCATGAATATGAACTTTAGCTTCCGCTTTCAGTTCTGGGCTTTCTTGGCAATGGCTTTGGCCTTCGCCATCAAGGTCCCCATGTTCCCGTTCCATACATGGCTGCCCGCAGCGCATGTTCAGGCGCCTTCTGCTGGTTCCGTCATACTGGCGGCTGTCCTGCTGAAGATGGGAACTTATGGTTTCCTGCGTTTCTGTCTGCCGCTGACTCCAGCCGCCAGTGAGTACTTCGCTCCCATGATGATCGCGATTTCCATCGTGTCCATTTTGTATGGCGGGGCTATCGCGCTGGGACAAACTGACATTAAAAAGCTTGTTGCCTACTCTTCGGTAGGCCATATGGGCTTTGTTACTTTGGGCATATTCCTGTTTAATCAACAGGGTGTCCAAGGTGCGCTCTTCCAGATGCTGAACCATGGTATCGTTACAGGCGCACTCTTTATGTTGATTGGTACCGTTTATGAACGCAGTCATAGTCGTGACATCAAGGACAACTTGGGCCTTGGCAAATATTTGCCAGCCTTCATGTTCTTCTGGGGCTTTATGGCTCTGGCATCATTCGGCTTCCCGGGAACCAACGGGTTTGTCGGGGAAATGTTGGTGTTGACTGGTGCATTCAAGTCGTCCGTTATAATCGGTTTCTTGTGTATTCCTGGTGCATTATTGGCCGCAGCTTACATGTTCCGTGTGAGTTTGAAGATGGCTTGGGGCAGACCTAGTTCCGCCAAAACATGGCGTGATCTTAATGCTCGCGAATGGATCATGTTGACCATTCCTGCCGTATTCGTACTCTGGATCGGTTTGGCTCCTGCACCGTTTTACAAGATCATCAATCCTTCAATTGACAAGTTGTTGGGTGATTTCGATAAGCGAAAGGTCGCTTCCATCGAAACTGAACAACCGTTGCAAACTGCTGCCGCTGACGTTTTGAACGTCCTTGCGGGCAAGAAATAGGGGGATTGAGACGTGAACTTCCATCTCACTGCGCTTGTCCCGGAACTGTTCTTCTTTTGTCTTGTTCTGGTCCTTTTGGTCCAGTCTCTCGGCAACAGGGAGTGGAAACCTCCGGTTGAAAAATGGATCCCCTTTGGTGCGGGACTTGCCTTCTTTGTAGCCATTACTGGCTTTGGCCTTCACGGAACCATGTTCTGGGATGTATACAAAGTTGATTTGATGTCCCAGTTCTTCAAGATCGCTATTGCGTTTGGCTTTTACGTGACTGTACTTAACGCATCACGTCAGCCAACGCTTGTTGAAGGGAAACGGGCTGATTACTATATGTTGCTTGGCTTCTCCACCCTCGGACTGATGATGCTCGCTTCCTCCGTGGAGCTGATTACCATCTATCTGGCTTTGGAGCTGGCTTCTTATTCCATGTATGCAATCATCCCGTTACGCGCCAAATCAAAGGGTGCGGCTGAAGCGGGTATCAAGTACATCATGTTTGGTGCCGTAGCCACGGCATTGGCTCTGTATGGCTTGTCTTACATCATGGCTTCTCAGCATACTACGTACATCGCTGAACTCATGAACAAATCCTGGTCGTTTGCCGATCAGCCCATGGCCGTTGTTGGTCTGACTTTGTTCCTGACCGGTATGTTCTTTAAATTGGCTTTGTTCCCGTTCCACTTCTGGTGCCCAGATGTTTATCAGGGAGCGAGTAACGAGACTGCTGCATTTGTGGCTACCATGCCCAAGATGGGTGCCATTGTCGTTTTGTGTCGTCTTGCCGTGCTGCTCAAGCCCGGTCTGGAGATTACCACGATTATTGCGATTCTTGGTGCTTTATCCATGACGTGGGGTAATCTGTCCGCACTGGCTCAGACAGATCTCAAGCGTTTGCTTGGATTCTCGTCTGTGGCACACGCTGGGTACATAATGGTCGGTTTGGTCAGTGGCACTCCTGAGGGTGTTGGTGCAGCCGCATTCTATGGCTTGGCCTATCTGGTCATGAACCTGTTGGTGTTCTGGATCGTTAGTCGTGTAGCCGTTGATGGACGCAATTTGAAGTTGAGTGATTTGAACGGTCTGTATAAGAAAGCACCGGTACTCGCATTCTCACTTGCGGTCGGCGCTTTTGCTCTTGTTGGCTTGCCGCCGACCATGGGCTTTATGGGCAAGTTCTTCCTTATCACTTCAGCATGGGATCATGGATATAACTGGTTGGTCATCACTTTGGTGTTGAATTCAGCCATTGCCATCTACTATTATCTGAGTCTGTTCCGCCACGCCTTTACAGAAGAGACGGTTCCCGGTGATGTCCCGGCACCAGATAATAGCTGGTTTGCTTCAGCTGGTGCAGGCATGTTGGCAGCAGCCGTTTTGATCATTGGTATCATTCCGGCACCGATGTTCAACTTTGCCATCGCTGCAGGTGAAAGCTTGTACGGGATTGTTTCCGGTGGCGGTCACTAGCCTCTGGTAGAAAATGAATAACAACCGCCCGGTTTGGCTTCATGCTGAACCGGGCGGTTTTTTATTTTTCGTTGATACATTTTGTTCCGCCGGGGTAAAACATCCCTTTGTTGATTTTTATAGAGTCATAATGGTTTTATTCGATGATTGAGAGTGTCTTGTCGGGAGATAATGACCCATATGAATGAGAGAGGCGTGTGATTTATCGATAGCAATGAGATTTAATATTTATGGGCTTTTATTTGTAGTTTCAATTATTTTAGATTGTTATGTAATTCCTTGTGAGCGTGTTGAATTGATGTGGACACAAAGCCAATTGTGGAACAGACTTTGTAATGATTACAGTTTGGCAAAAATCTTTACTTACAGTTTTCGTCCGCAGAAAAAGGAAGCAAATAAGATTATGAAAGTACAGCATATGTCATCTCGGCTGGGCATTGTCTTTCGTAGCGTGCGGAAAAAGCTATGGAGTTCTTTCAAAGACTTGTTGCCGATCATTTTGGTTATCGCTTTTTTTCAAATCGTGGTTCTTAAGCAGTCATTGCCGGATCTAGGGAGTGTGATTTTTGGTGGGCTGCTTGTTGTTATTGGTTTGACGCTTTTCATTCAGGGACTGGAGATGGGGCTGTTTCCTGTCGGTGAAAACATGGCCCATGCCTTGGCTCGAAAAGGGAGCTTGTTTTGGCTTCTGACTTTTGCTTTTGCTCTTGGGTTTTCGACAACTGTTGCTGAACCGGCTCTTATAGCGGTTTCTGCTGAAGCAGCAAGTATTGCGGCGCAGGGTGATCTCATAGCAGCAAATGAATCGTCCATGAACCGGTACGCCATGGGCCTGAGGCTTTCCGTCGCTTTTTCCGTGGGCGTGGCCATTCTTATTGGTGTGTTACGGATTCTTCGTGGTTGGCCTGTTCATTATTTGATCATTGGGGGCTATGTTATTGTTATGTTGATGACCCTTGTTGCTCCTAAAGAAATAGTTGGTATCGCGTATGATGCCGGTGGTGTTACCACTTCAACCGTGACTGTTCCATTGGTGGCTGCCCTAGGAGTTGGGCTTGCCTCGATAATCAAAGGACGCAGCCCGTTACTTGACGGTTTTGGCCTTATTGCTTTTGCATCATTGCTCCCCATGATTTTTGTTATGGGTTACGGTTTATTTGTTTTTGGCTGAGTGAGAAAATATGAATATTTTGATCGAATTTTCAGCAACTTTTCTTGCAACTTTTCGGGATATTCTTCCGATAGTGATTTTGATCGTGTTCTTTCAGCTTTTTGTTTTGCGGCAACCCATCCCTCATCTTCGTCGTCTTGTCGTCGGAGGAGTGTATGTCGTACTTGGTCTCACGTTGTTTCTCATCGGACTCGATAAGGCTCTTTTCCCTGTGGGAAAGATTATGGCTTTTCAACTCTCATGTCCCGCATTCACGGCCGTTGATGGTGACATTACATCCATGACTTGTTGGTCTTCATATGGTTGGGTGTATGTTTTTGCAGCAATGATCGGATTTTCAACCACTATTGCCGAGCCTTCTTTGTTGGCTGTAGCCATTAAGGCAAGTGAAGTTTCGGGTGGCGTAATAAGCCAGTGGGGCTTGCGTATCACTGTTGCTATAGGGGTTGCGGTAGGAATAGCTTTGGGGACCTTTCGCATAGTGACCGGCACGCCTCTATATGTGTATATTTTAGCAGGGTATGTCATAGTGATTTTGCAAACATTTGTGACGCCCAAAAAAATGATAGCCTTGGCGTACGACTCTGGCGGGGTAACAACTTCTACTGTCACAGTACCGTTAGTTGCTGCTTTGGGACTTGGTTTGGCGGAGTCTGTTCCTGGGAGAAATCCGGCTTTGGATGGATTCGGTCTTATTGCGTTTGCCAGTCTGTTCCCGATAATAACCGTCATGGGGTATGCCCAGTACACTGATTGGGCGGCTCGTCGAAAGTCGAAGAAAGATAGGAGAAACCTATGAAATTCAAACTTATCCTCGCATCGGTCAAGACGCATATAACGGATTCCATTGTTGATGCTGCAAAGGAAGTTGGAGCCACTGGTGCGACCATTATCACCGCTCGCGGTACAGGTATGCGAGAAGCGCACACCTTTTTTGGCCTGACGCTTGAGGATCAGACTGACATCGTTCTATTTCTGTTGGAGGAGCACACGGTTAAACCTGTGCTGAAAGCCATTGAAACTACGGGACAGTTTCATGAGCCGGGGACAGGTATAGCGTTTGTTTTGCCTGTTGAAGATGTCATCGGCATGGAAAGTCAGATTGAGCGGTTCAAGGAAAAGGTTCGTGATTCATACTTTTAATACGAAATAAATACTTACGGGAAAGAATAAGGAGGATGAATGTCACTATCAATAGTGCGAGTTCGAGATGTCATGCACCCTGAAATTTTGAGTATTGATGGCATGGCCTCTGTGAAAGACGCTGCAGCTATGATGCGTAAGAACAAGACTTCTGAACTGCTTGTGAATAAACGTAATGAAGACGACGCGTGGGCTATCGTCACAATAATGGATTTGGTTAAAGATGTTATTGTACCTGGCCGTGAAGGCGAGGATGTCAGTGTATATGAAGTGATGACAAAACCTGTGATTACTGTCCCAGCGACTATGGATATTCGGTATGCTATTCGGTTGATTTATCGCACGGGAGTGCACCGTGCGCCGGTAGAACACATGGGCGAGATTGTTGGAATGGTAACGCTTTCATCACTAATTCTTGACAGTAACGTAGTGTAACGGTGAGTCTGTTGGTGAGAGGCTAGTTGTATAAGCTTTTTGGCAAACAGACGATACCAGAGAGGTGACACAATGTGGGCATTTTATTCTGCTTTTCAGGCAGCTCTGGATTTGTGGCGTAAATGCCCAGCCTGCGGCAAGGTTCAAAAAGTGAAGCTTTGCTGTAAGGGGAAAACTGTACGGTGCTGTAATTGTGACGCAGAGATTCCACCGCCGAAGTATAAACTTTGAGTAACCGGGCTGTCTTTGTCTTTTCAATTTCTTTAATTCTTTTCGATTATTGTTTGTAGCCTTTACGGAAATGATCCTCTCCCTCTTGCTTCTGGCCTGGGGGAGAGTTATTTATTGAGTATAAGGATGTGATTCTATGCATGAAACGAGTTTGGGCGGAACGCTCCGTGATTATTTGAGTGGCGAAGAAATTGACGAGACAACTTTTGAAGAATTTCGGCAATTGCTTGTGAAGTTATTGGTGGAAGAAAAGGGATATCCCAAGGAACGAATCAAAGCCAAGGTTTTGCTGTCTTATACTGTGGACGGTGAAGAGTTTGAGCGGCCTGTCGATTATGTGCTGTATGACGAGCAAGGCAAGCCTATCTTCATTATCATTTTCTGTGCAGGAAATGTCGGGACATTTGAGCGTGAGACCGTGTGTGCGGCCCGACTCATCGACGGCGGCCCTGTACCGTATGCTTTGGTTACCGATACTATGGATGCGTCGTTAATGGATGTGAAAAGCGGTGAGAGAATCGCTCAAAGCATGGACGCGGTTCCTGATTTTACAGATTTGGTGGAGATGGTGTCCAAAGTTGAAATGAAGCCGCTGACCGATGAGCAACGAGAAAAACAGACCCGAGTGTTCCATACGTATTGTGGTTTTGTTTATGGAACGTGTTGCAGCGAGTCGTGTTAGTTGTCGTTTGTATATGAAAATGATGGTTGCTATAAACGTAAGATAGCCGGGAAAATTCCCGGCTATCCTTTTTTAGGAATTATGCTTTATGATTAGCAATCCACAAAGACGATACAGCCTTCAGGGCATGAATTCATGATGTCCCGAACCTCTTCTTCTGTCACCTTGGAGCGACAGACATACGGCATGTCAAGATTCTCGTCCCATTCAAAGACATCCGGGTTCATTTCGATACACCCCTGACACAGGCGGCAATCGCCTAACTCGATTCCAATTTCGCGGTGCTTTGTGCAAGTGTTTTCGTTTGTCATGAATCAATAATAATTACTACTTATCGATTTGGCAACAAAAAAAGTTGCATTGCAGTGTCTTTTTATTTCATTGAAGGCGATAGAATGATTTTCAAAGGTATACCCTTTGAGTCGCTGGGGTAGAATTTATCGGAAGATTCTACCAAAAGATGATACCTCTTCTACACATTGAATCGAAACTCAATGATATCTGCATCTTTAACGATGTATTCTTTACCTTCCAACCGAGCTTTGCCTGCATCTTTGACTTTTTTGAAATCACCAAACACCAGGAAGTCATCATAACCAATAACTTCGGCACGGATGAATCCTTTTTCGAAGTCAGTATGGATGACACCGGCTGCTTGAGGTGCAGTGGAACCGACGCGGACAGGCCATGCGCGGCACTCATCTTCGCCAGCAGTCAGAAAGGAAATGAGTCCGAGCAGCTGATATGTTTTGCTGATGACTTTATCCAATGCCGATTCTGAGATGCCGAGGTCTTGCAGGAACATGGCCTTTTCTTCGGGATCATCGATTTCAGCAAGTTCACGTTCGAGTTTGGCTGCCACTGCAATATGGGTCATGCCAGTGGTATCTTCGGGCAACTCGATACGAGCTTCTTCGCCTTCAGGACAGTTCCACGCATAAAGTATTGGGCGGGCAGACAGAAATTTGTACCCCTTGAGTTCTGGCAGGGTGGAGACTTCCTCGTCGGTTCTGAGTGGTTTTTCTTCTTCCAGCAGGGCCAGTGCTCGTTGAAGTGCTTCCTGTTCCTTGGGGTCAACCAATGCCTTGTTTTTTTTGCTGTCGGCTTCAAGCTTTTCCAGTCTTTTTTCGATGACAGCCATATCGGTGACCATCATGTCGGCCTCGATTGCTTGCCATTGTTGTTTGGGGTCGTTCATGCCGGAGAAGGCATCCAGAACGCCAATAAGACAATCGTAAGGCCGTACTTCATTGAGTACGCGGTCACCGAGCCCGGTTCCTTTGCCTCCCCCGCCGGGGATATCGAGGTACTCAATTTCACTGTAGGTGATCTTTTTAGGGTTGAAGAGCTGAATCAACGGGTCAAGGCGGGCGTCTGGAACTTTGATCATGGCCCTGTTGCCTGCGGCGGCAGCGTCTGGGCCTGCCAGAGCCGCGAAAAGATCTGTTTTGCCTGAGCCGGAAAATCCGAAAATAGCAGTTTTCATATACGCCTCTCTTCATGGATATCGTGTGAGTGGTCGAAGCCTATCAGTAATTGGTTGAATTGGAAAATATGTAATGCGCTTGAAAGATTGAAGCCTGCGGCTTTTTCCACTACGGTCCCAAGCATGGAACTACAGCAGAATATATTTCTTATTGGCCCGCGAGCGTGTGGCAAGACGAGTGTCGGACGGTTGTTTGCGGATCGTCTCGGTATTGATTTTGTGGATACGGATCAGGTTTTGGTGCAAACCGTAGGCGTAGAAATCGCGGAATATGTAGAGCGTCATGGCTGGGATGCTTTTCGGGAACGAGAGAGCGAGGCGTTGCTCCGTGAAGCCATGCCTGGTGGGCGTGTCATAGGCTGTGGCGGTGGCATTGTCCTGCGAAAAGAGAACCGTGCTGTTTTGCATGGCGGTATTACCATATATCTTAAGACCGCTCCTGAAGAATTGGCGCGTCGGTTGATGAATGATCCCAATGAAAAACAGCGTCCATCCCTGACGGGGAAATCTGTGGCCGATGAAGTTCGTGAAGTTCTGCTTGAACGCGCTCCGTTGTATGAGGGATGTGCTGATATTGTGGTCAGTGGTGAGAGCCTTGATGATGTGGTCGACCAGGTCCTTCGTGAGCTTGAACGACTTTCCTGACAGTTTTGACAGGATATGCTGACAGGCATATAAATGTGATTGCTCATGCGCGCTAAATTATTTTCTCCATATTGGCTGCCTGTCTGGTTCTTTGGCGGAACCATTCTGATCGGCGCATTCATCCTGCATCTTGACGCAAGTCATCCCGGCGGTCCGCTTTCTTTTGTGGATGCGCTTTTTACTGCAACGTCCGCCATGTGCGTCACTGGTTTGGCTGTGGTCGATACTGGTTCGTATTTCTCTACCTTTGGGTTGGATGTGTTGTTGGTGCTTATCCAACTCGGCGGTCTGGGGATCATGACTTTTACCACGCTCATTATCCATTTGCTTGGCAAGCATGTATCGCTGAATGATCGTATCGCCGTGGGACAGAGTTTGTTGCGTGATCCTTCCTTCAGCCTACCGAAATTTTTGGCGCGAGTTGTGTTGTGGACATTTTTCTTTGAAGGAGCCGGTGCTGTGGCACTCTGGCTTATGGACCCGGTGGGGTTTGCTCCTTATTCAGCGATTTTTCATTCTATTTCGGCTTTTTGTAATGCCGGTTTTTCTTTGTATTCAGATAGTCTGACACACTGGGCTGGGCATGGCGGGGTGAATTCGGTCTTCATGATACTCATTACCGCCGGTGGTTTGGGGTTCTACGTGCTGATTGATTGTGCGTCGTATTTGCGGAAGCTGGCTATTCGGCTAGTGCGAAAACGTCAGGCCATGCCGAAGTTGAGTTGGCATTCATCCGTTGTACTGAGTACGTCCCTGTTTTTGGTGGTGGTTGGCGCAGTGGTTATTTATTTTGCCGAAGGCGCTGCCGGGAATGCCCCAGCAGGTTTGTCGGAACATCTGTGGACCGCACTTTTTCAGTCTGTGACCTGTCGAACTGCCGGTTTCAACACTGTTGATATCGGGAGTATGGCCAATGTTTCGTTGGTTTTCATGATGCTGCTTATGCTCATTGGCGGTTCCCCCGGGTCGTGCGCTGGTGGCATCAAGACTACGACATTTCGGGCTTTGTGTGGATTTGTCTGGGCGCAGTTTCGTGGGCGAGAACAAGTCCAGTTGGGGCGTTTTGCATTGACGCAGGGCGCGTTGAATAAGGTTATCTCGTTAACCACCATGACATTTATTTTAGTTGCTGTCGGGACCATGGTGTTGACGGCTCTTGAGAGCGGGGACAGCTCGTACCTCATGGCGCGTGAAGAATTTATTCTTAATATGTTTGAGACCGTTTCCGCTTTTGGTACGGTAGGACTTTCAACCGGCCTGACTCCCTTGCTTGATGATGTGGAAAAAGTGACGGTTATCATACTTATGTTTGTCGGGCGACTGGGACCAGTTTGGCTGTTGTCGGCTCTTCAGAGCTGGCAGACTGAACGGCGGTACAAGGTGCCTACTTCAAATTTGCCGTTTGGATAGAATTTAAGGAGAAGATCATGGCGGGTAATAATGAAGTCGGCGTCATAGGACTTGGCAAGTTCGGATTCGCATTAGCAAAGGCTTTGACCGACCTTGGACAAAACGTGGTCGGTGTTGACAATGATGCAGAAAATGTCCGTCGGGCGCAGGATACACTAGCTCAGGTTTATGAAGCGGATGCCACGGATGAAAAGACGCTCAGCCAGATTGGATTTCAAGATCTTGAAAAGGTCATCGTGTCCACTGGCGACTCCATGGAAGCGAGTATTTTGGTGGTGTTGAATCTGCAAACCATTGGTGTGAAAAACATATGGGTCAAGGCTTTTAGCCAGGAACACGAACGGGTGTTGTACAAACTCGGCGTGCCATTCGTGGTTTTTCCTGAGGCTTTTGTGGCATTTCAATTGGCGCATCGGTTGGCAGTGCCGGGATTGCATGAATATTTTGGACTTGGCAATGATGTAGCGACTCGTGAGGTCGTAGTAGATGACTGGACTGGAAAGACCTTGAGAGAATTAGACTTAACTAATGCTTATCAGGTGCAGGTTATTGCTTTTCGCCATTCCGGTGAATCAGAGTTCCGTTTTGTCCCGCAGGCAAATCGGGTACTGGAAAAAGGCGATGTACTGGTCCTGCTTGGAAAGACAGAAGACATCATTCAAGTCGATAAATTTTAGGGAGTGAATATGAGCGGCAATACATTTGGCAATCTTTTCCAACTGATCACTTTTGGAGAATCCCATGGTCCCGGGCTTGGGGGCGTGGTTGACGGTTGCCCCGCAGGAATTCTCCTTGATGAGTCCATGATTCAACAGGAGCTTGATAAACGCAGGCCGGGGCAGGGTGGACTGGCTTCCACCGCACGCAAGGAAGCCGATAAAGTCAAGATTCTGTCCGGTGTATTTGAAGGCAGAACAACGGGGACATCCATCGGGTTTACTATTCCCAATACAGACCAACGTTCGCATGACTACTCAAAAATCAAGGATGTTTTTCGGCCCGGTCATGCTGATTATTCATTCACTGCCAAGTATGGTTTTCGTGATTATCGCGGAGGCGGTCGTTCGTCGGGGCGTGAGACAGTCTCTCGTGTTGCCGGAGGAGCCATTGCCCAAGAGCTTCTGCGAAGCGAAGGTATTGCCATTTATGCCTATACCGTGGAGTTGGGCGGTATCCCTGTGAATGCGTATGATTTTGAAGGTGCACAGGATCGTCCCTACTTTAGTCCTGACCCTGATATTGTTGATGTCTGGAATGATCGGGTGAAAGACGTAAAGTCTCAGGGTGATACCTTGGGTGGCGTGGTGGAAGTTCGGGCTACATCAGTTCCTGCCGGACTCGGGGAGCCAGTGTTCGACAAACTGGATGCACGACTTGCCTATGCCCTTATGTCTGTGGGGGCGGTCAAAGGTGTGGAAATTGGTTCCGGTATGAATGCGTCCTGCTCACTGGGGAGTCTCAACAATGACCCCATAGGGCCTGATGGTTTTTTGTCCAATAATGCAGGTGGTATTCTTGGTGGTATTTCATCCGGTCAGGATATTGTGGCGCGGGCATTCATCAAGCCGATTCCGTCTATTTCGCAGGAGCAGAGTACTGTCACCACCGATGGAACGGCAACGTCCATCACTATTGGCGGTAGGCACGATATAGCGGCTATCCCGCGCATCAATCCTGTACTCAAGGCCATGATGGCTATGACCATTGCGGATATGTTGCTGTTGGATAGAAGGTTGGGCGTACGGGATTAATTGTCAGCCCGGATTCCTGAGAATTTGAACAGAATGAGTGTGGTTACGGCACCGAGGGTGTCCGCGAGCATGTCTGTCTGGGCATCCCATATGTCACCCTGTGATCCGAGAAATTCGATTCCGGCATCTCCGCCAGCAATGACGGCGTACCACCATTCGATGATTTCATATCCTGCGGCCAGTGCCATGATGGCGAACAGGCTGAACAAATAGACTACGACAGGTTTCGCCAGTCGTTTGCGGGTCAGAAATTCTGCTATGGGAAATGCGTAGAAGCCGATTGAATAATGTCCCAATCGGTCAAAATGATTGCGCTCGAATTCGAAGAAATCCGTGATGAAATCAAAAGGCACGTTGGCAAAGGTGTAATGCCCGCCAATGGTATGCAGGATGAGCCAACAGGCCATCAGTGCGTATGCAAGATTGGAGAATCGGAAGATTTTGAAGGTCACGATCAAGAGTAGAAAAACAATAATGATCGGCAGATTTTCTGCCCACCAGACATCACGCATTACCGGATTGATCGCGAGAATTCCCCAGAGCAAAGTGAAGGCCGCGGCGAGTCCGTGCGGGAAATATCGAGAAAAGGGGCTTTCGTTGTCCATGGACTATTTGACTTTTTTCATACGTACAGCTGTGCCGTAACAAGAGTAGTACTTATCGCCTTCAGGATGGAATGACACTGTTTCGCGGTAGCCGACGATGGCATCGGCGTTCACGTCAATGGCTTGAGCCATGAGGCCGTAAAAGGCATTGTCGAATACGTAGCTGCGGCAGACGATCAGGCCGAAGGCGGACAGGATTTCTCGTCCCGGAATGGCTTCGGTGGTCATGATTTTTATTTTTCCCGCCATGTACATGTCTTTGGCGAGCTTCATGCGTTGGTCGACTTTGACGTCTTCTCTGGCGATATTTTGTCTTTTTTGCGAGCCGAAAATGAGTGACATATATAGAGTCCCCTTGAATTTGGTCGTTGTATTGCTTGAAGATATGTAGCGCGGAAAAGGGGATATGGGCAAGTGTTCAGAAATGTAAAGGCCGGGAGTCTCCTCCCGGCCTTGTTGTTTCAACTTGAGGTCTATGACGCTATGGCGTGACCTTCATGATGTATGCCTTGTCCACAGTCATGAATTTTTTGACCGCTTCCTGAATGTCTTGCGGTGTGACGTTCTTGGCGTGTTCAATGAGTTTTTCTTCATAGTTTCGATCAAATCCGCGAGCCATGAGACTGGCCGCTTGACGGCTTCGTGAAATCAGGGATTGATGATCCTGATAGTAGTTGCCGACAATGATGTTCCTGGCGCGTTCCAATTCTACTTCCGGGAGCGGGGTGGCTGCCAGGTCTGCCAGCACCGTTTTAAATCCGGCCATTGATTGATCGACCTTGTCAGGGCTGGTGCCGATGTACAGGGCGATGAAGCCGGTGTTTGTGCTTTGCCAGAACATGGATGTGACAGTGTAGGCGAGTCCTTGTTTGTCTCGCAGATCCCGGAACAGCAAACCGGACTGACCGGACAGAGCTGTTTTGAGCATTTCGAAATCGGCAGAGGTTTTCATGTCAGTTTTGCCGGGAGTGGGGAAGAGCATCAGGATGTGTGACTGATTGCGATCCGGCAGTTGCATGGTGACTTCTCGGTCCTTGCCCCATTCAGGTGTTGTGAATTCGTACGGTTTGTCCTGTGCGGTCAAAGTCTTGGCTATCTTGGTGGCGAACGCTTCAATGGCCGCTTGATCGTATTGTCCGCAAACAGCCAGTGTAAAAGGCTGCATGGACTGCCTGTTCCAGAAACGAATGATATCCGAATTGGTGAATCTTTCCACTTCTTCAGGTGTTCCCTGATGCAACAAGGCATAAGGACCAGTCTTGTACAAGAAGGGGAATAGATGCCGGAAAGCAAGACCCATCGGTTGATCTTCACTGCGTTTGATGCCTGCTATTTGATCCTGTTTGGCCCTGTTCACTTCGGTTTCGTCAAAAGCCGGTGATGTCAGTGTATCGCTGATGAGCGGCAAGATTTTGTCGGTGAACCGAGTAGGGAATTTGGATTCAACAGCAAAAACGTTACGGCCTGCTGTGGAACCGAGGTTGGCCGCGTGGTCGGATAGGAAATCCTGAATTTCAGTGGCAGTCATTTTCATGGTGCCTCGCGTCAGGCTCGTGGAGGTCAGGGAGGCGAGTCCCTGTTGATCAGGCGTCAGTTCGCCGTCACCACCGCTCCAGTACATGCTCATGGCTGTGTACGGAAGGGTTTCGTCGGGCAGGAGCACAAGCTTGCTGCCGCCGGGCAGAGCGATTTCAGTGGGGGCATCTGCCAGTTTGACAGCCGCCTTTTTCTTGAGCGCATCTTTTACGGGCCATTCTTTATTGGTAATGGTCGTCAAGTTCTCTGCAGATACGCCGTTGCCTTCGGGCACGAGTACAGCCACAGATAACTGGTCGGGACGGATAAATTCGTCATAGACATTTTTCATTTCGTCGCGAGTGACCTGACTGAGCGCAAAGAGGTAATTTTTTTCAGCTTGCTCTCCATTTTCAAAGAATTGGAAATATCCGATTTTACTGGCAAGACCGGACAGTGTTTCCTTGGTCAGAAATAAAGAGTCTTCAAGATTCAGCTTGGCACGTTCGATTTCGCGATCCGTGAATTCTGCGGGGTCGAAAGTTGCCAGTTCGGTCATAAGTTCGGACCAGAATTGATCGACTTTGTCTGCGTCGAGAGTGGCGTGAATATACATCATGCCGCCGCGTTCAAGAGAGAGAGGTGACACCGAAATGCTGTCAACCAACTGCTCTTCGTATTTGAATTTTCTGTATAGACGTGAAGTGTCGTCTCCACCCATAAGCTGCGACAGCAATTCCAGTCCGGCGATTTTTCCGGATGAACCGTGCGGAATGGGGAAGGCGGCTCCAAGGTAAACCTTGTTCCAGTTGCCGCTCATCTTGACGACCTGCGGTCCGGAACCTGTTTCTGGGATAGCGATAGCCGCAGGCGGGGTGAAAGAACGGGTGTTTTCCAGAGAGCCGAGCAATTTGTCGGCTTCAGCCAGAATCAGATCCGGGTCCACTTTGCCTGTCACGACCAGAAGCATGGACTGCGGCTGATAATGATCGGCAATATATTTTTTGATGTCTTTTTGTGTGAAGGATTGAACGGTCTCTCGATAGCCGATAATGGGCCATTCGTATGAGGAACCTTTCCAGATCATGGACTGTAGGGTTTTAAAGAGCTTACTGCTGGGGGTATCTTCGCCGCGTTCCAGCTCTTCAAGAACTACTTTTTTTTCACTCTCAAGCTCAACGGGATCAATGGCCGGATGGAATGCCATGTCTGTGACGACGTCCATGCCGAGTGCCCATTTGTCGTCAGGTACTTCTACATAATAGACAGTGTAGTCGAAGCTTGTAGCTGCATTGAGCATGCCGCCTGCAGATTCGATTTGAAGGGCTGTTTCGCCGGGACCGCGTTTTTCCGTCCCTTTAAAAACCATATGTTCCAGCTGGTGGCTGATTCCTGCAATTTCAGGAGTTTCGTAAGCACTGCCAGCGTGGACATACAGCCGGACGTTGACCAGCGGGAAGCGGTCATCTTCCTTGATGAGCACAGTCATTCCGTTTTTGAGCTTGACGATGTTTGTATCACCCTGTGTGGTTGCGGATAGGGTGGACTTATGGCTTGTCGAAAGGTCGGTAGTCTGTGTTTTATTCATATGTGTAATTTGGCAGCCGGTTGCGATCATGGTTAGACCGGCCAGCAATAATAATGTTCGGAACATGGGCAGTCTCCGTATGGTTCATCATGTTCGTGAAGAGTTTGTTTCAAAGGTTAATTGGGTTCCAACAAGATAAGTCGGAAAATCGTGCTGGCAAGTTTAAGTAGACTTACAGCTATCTGAGCAGAGGGGCACCGTAACCGAGCACGACTCAAATGAAAACCATTATCCGTCATTGATTGCAGCGCGTTTTGTTTGAATCTTCTCTTTTCTCCAAGAAAAAAAAGAAAAAGTGAGAAAAAAATATTGCACTCAAAGAGCATTGTTTGACCGTGCAATCAATAGCTTTTTTTGCTTTTTCTTATCCTGCATTCAGAGGGGAGACCCTGCGAGAGATGTTTGGAGATATTGACAAAAAACCTTTGGCAAGCATAGGTTTAGTGATTGATTGTCGAGGGAACTTCTGTGTTTAACCTAACGGAGGGATTGAATGTCCATCAGTTACGCACCAGCTGGCAAATCCGGCAAGTGGGATGGCGCATTGGACTGGCTCCAGATGCTGTCCGGCGTCAGTCTGATTTTGTTCATGTGGTGTCACATGCTACTGGTTTCCAGTGTTGTTATCAGCCCGAATGTCATGAATGCTATCGCTCATTTCTTTGAGGCGACAGGTATGGCTCAGGTTGGCGGTCCGCTTATTTTTCTTGTTTTCCTGACACACTTTGTACTGGCCGCACGGAAGATTCCGTTTCGTGCTGATGGTCAGAAAACCATCTGGCAACATGCCCGGATGATGCGTCATGGTGACACTTGGTTGTGGGTAGTCCAAGTTGTCTCCGCCATGATTATTCTGGTTATGGGGTCCATCCACATGTGGGTGATTCTCACTGATCTGCCTATCACCGCTGCGAAGTCCGCTGCCCGTATTCAGGGTGGCTTCTGGGCCGTGTTCTATCTTATCCTTCTGCCTTTGGCAGAGTTGCATGTCGGCATCGGTCTCTACCGTATCGGCGTGAAGTGGGGATTTGTGAAGGACAAGGATCGTCCCAAGTTCAAGCGTAGTGAAAATATGCTTACTCTGCTCTTCGTTGGTATCGGATTGATCACCTTGGTCCGCTTCCTGTTCCTGAGCGTTAACTAGGAGAAATAGCCATGCAGACTATCTACACCGATTTTCTTGTTGTCGGCGCAGGTCTGGCGGGCGAGCGCGCTGCTGTAGAAGCGGCTGACGCTGGTTTCTCCGCCATCTGTTTGAGCCTGGTCCCGGCTCGTCGTTCCCATTCTTCCGCCGCACAGGGAGGCATGCAGGCTTCCTTGGGCAACTCGGTTATGGGTGAGGGTGATTGCCCTGACGTTCATTTTGCAGACACCGTCAAGGGGTCTGACTGGGGTTGTGACCAGGAAGTGGCCCGTCTGTTCGCAGACGCGGCTCCCATTGAAATGCGCCGCCTGGCCCATTGGGGCGTGCCGTGGAACCGCGTTGTTCCCGGCAAGTCTATTTACTACAAGGGCGGCAAGCAGTTTGAAAAAATAGAAGCCGAGGATAAAGAAGGGCTCATCATGGCCCGTTCCTTCGGCGGTACGGCTAAATGGCGTACCTGTTATACGTCAGATGGCACAGGCCATGCGGTCATGTGCACCATGGATAACCGGTGTGCCCAGATGGGTGTCGAGGTCCATGACAAAACCGAAGCCATTGCCCTGATTCAGGATGGCGATACCTGCTACGGTGCTGTTGTCCGTTGCTTGCGTACTGGTGAGTTGCGGACTTACTTGTCCAAGGCGACCATGATTGCGGCTGGCGGATTCGGACGTATTTATCCGAATACGACGAATGCAGTTATCTGTGACGGTGGAGCGCACACTATGTGTGTGGACACAGGTGTCGTTCCCATGGGTAATATGGAAGCCGTTCAGTTCCATCCGACGGGTATCGTCCCGACCGATATTCTCGTTACTGAAGGATGTCGTGGTGATGGTGGAACGCTCCTTGATGTTAATGAAAAACGTTTCATGCACGAATACGAACCGGATAAGGCCGAGCTTGCCTCTCGCGACGTGGTCTCTCGTTGGATGACTCATCACATGCGTGAGGGCCATGGCGTCAAGTCTCCTTATGGTGAGCATCTCTGGCTTGATATTCGGCACTTGGGTGAAGAGCATATTACCGGCAAGCTTCGTGAAGTGTACGAAATTTGTACGTCCTTCCTTGGCGTGAATCCGATTCATCAGTTGATTCCGGTTCGTCCCACACAGCATTATTCCATGGGTGGTGTACGTACCAATAGGGACGGCGCTGCGTATGGCCTTAACGGTCTGTTTGCAGCAGGTGAAGCTGCGTGTTGGGATATGCACGGCTTTAACCGTCTTGGTGGTAACTCCCTTGCAGAAACCGTAGTCGCTGGTGGTATCATCGGTCGCAAAATCGCTGAATACCTCCAAGGGTGTGAGACCGAATTTAAGACTTCGCTTATCAATGATACGGTCAAAAAACAGCAATCGCGCATCGATGCTCTTATCAACTGCACTAACGGTTCCGAGAATGTTTATAAGGTTCGTGCTGCCATGCAGGACGCTTTGCATAAGGGTGCCAACATTTTCCGCACTCAGGAAGGTCTTGAAACCTGCGTTGCTTCTCTTCAAGAAGCATTAGCCCGTGCAAGGAATGTCGGTTTGCGGTCGGACGGCAAGGGGGTCAACCCGGAGCTGGCCGCAGCACTGAAACTTGAAGGGCAGGCCAAGATGGCCCTTATGGTTGCATACGGTGCTCTCATGCGGACGGAATCCCGTGGTTCTCACAATCGCGAAGATTTTACTGCACGTAATGATCGTGACTGGCTTAATCGTACATTGGCCTACTGGAAGAACGAAGGCGATACTTTGCCGACGCTCGAATATGAAGCCGCCACCGAGGTCGTCGAAATTCCTCCGGGAGACCGTGGCTACGGCAAGTCTGAAATTATTAGCGCCGACGACAAGAAGGAATAAAGCATGTCCAGATTACTGAAATTCAACATATTCCGGTATAATCCAGAGGATGAGCAGTCTGCGCCACATATGCAGGAGTTCGTGTTGGAAGAAACCGACTCCATGACGTTGTTTATTGCGCTCAATCGTATTCGTGAGGAGCAGGATTCGTCATTGCAGTTTGATTTCTGCTGTCGTGCCGGTATTTGTGGTTCCTGTGGCATGGTCATTAATGGCCGCCCTGGTTTGGCTTGTCATACCAAGACAAAAGATTTGCCCGGTGAGATCACCTTGTTGCCGCTGCCGGTCTTCAAGTTGGTTGGCGATTTGTCTGTGGATACAGGTTCTTGGTTCCGTGAGATGTATACCAAGACCGAGTCCTGGATACACACGAACAAGAAGTTTGATCCAGCCGCTCTTGAAGAACGGATGGATAACAAGCAGGCCGTGGATATCTACGAGTTGGAACGGTGTGTGGAATGTGGTTGCTGCATTTCTGCATGTGGTACGGCTCGTCTGCGAGACGATTTTATGGGAGCGGCTGCGTTGAATCGTGTTGCCCGTTTCCTTATCGATCCGCGTGATAAACGGACTGAAAATGATTATTATGAAATTATTGGTAATGACATGGGGATTTTTGGCTGCATGGGCCTTTTGGCTTGTGAAGACGTTTGTCCCAAACATTTACCGTTACAAAATCAGCTCGGCTTCCTTCGCAGGAAGATGGGTATCACTTCATTGAAAAGAATATTCAAGAAGTAGGAATGTCTCAGATGGCTGGGGGAAGAGAAGAGGTTCTTCCTCTTCCCTTCCCCCAGATCCTTATCCCATTTCCTTTCCTCAACTTTTTATGCAGCGTTGCGGAGGGGGGAGAATGGTGGGCGGTCAGGCTGTCGGGTTGAGAGTTGGTTTTATTTTAGTTGTATTTCGAAAGTTAACGTAACGCGCTTGCATAGCTTTGAGCGAAGCGAGCGATAAAAAGTTTTGGAGGGTTCTTAGGGAACCTTTTTCAAAAGGTTCCCTAAGCCGCCGGAGGCAATCTTATGAGAGAAATTCAGGCAGCGGACATTGTTGAAGCTGTGGCCACGATGTGTATCAAGGCCAACACGGAGCTTCCTCAGGACGTTCGTAACAAATTGGAGCAGGCCATGGCTGAAGAGACATCTTCTTCTGCCAAGGAAGTTCTGCGTCAATTGCTGGAAAATGCAGATCTGTCCATGGAGACTAAGTTGCCTCTGTGTCAGGACTGTGGTCTGGCTGTGTATTATGTTGAGGTGGGCGATGATTGTAAAATCGTCGGCGGCAATCTCCGTGACCTCATTAATGAGGGAACCCGTAAAGGATATGACGAAGGTTTTCTTCGCAAATCCGCTTGCGATCCGCTAACTCGTGCCAATACAGGCGACGGGACACCGGCTGTCATTCATTTTGACATGGTCCCCGGCGACAAATTGAAAATTTCCTACATGGCCAAAGGCGGCGGTGCAGAGAATATGTCTCGTGTCACCATGCTAGCCCCGGCTCAAGGGTGGGAAGGTATCAAGAAGTTTGTCATCAACAGGGTCGCGGAAGCTGGTCCCAATCCGTGTCCGCCTACTGTTATCGGCATTGGTATCGGCGGCACTTTTGAACACGCTGCCAAGATCGCGAAAAGTTCACTTCTGCGAGAATTGGATGACACGCATCCTGATCCGCGTGTTGCGGAAATGGAAAAGGAATTGGAAGAAGCCATCAACGGGCTTGGCATTGGTCCCATGGGCTTGGGCGGCAAGACGACCGTGCTTGGCGTCAAGATCACTTTGGAACCGTGCCATTTGGCGAGTTTGCCTCTGGCGGTCAATGTCCAGTGTCATTCCCAACGTCACGAGGAGGTCGTACTGTAATGGCTGAATATAAATTGACCACCCCGTTGACCGATGAAGATATGGTGCAGTTAAAGGCTGGAGATGTCGTTTTCCTGACTGGTACGATTCATTCCGCACGTGATGCGGCCCATAAAAAGTTGTTTGATTTGTTGGATGCAGGCAAGGAACTTCCGTTTGAACTGGAAGGTTCTGCCATTTATTATGTTGGTCCTTCTCCGGCCCCTCCGGGCCGTCCTATTGGTTCTGCTGGTCCTACCACCAGTTATCGAATGGACACCTATGCCCCGAGATTACATTCGCTTGGCATGAAAGCCTCCATCGGTAAGGGGAAACGTTCTGATGAAGTTAAAGATGCCATGAAAGAACACAAGGGTGTGTACTTTGGAGCTACTGGTGGAGCAGGAGCCTTGTTGTCTAATTCTATTGTGGAATCCACGGTGATTGCTTTTGAAGAACTCGGCCCAGAAGCTATTCGCGCAATGAAAGTGAAGGATTTTCCGTTGTTGGTTATTAACGACTGTCACGGCGGGGAATTGTATGTAAAACCCAAGCTTGACAGCGTAGAATAATTCATTCACAGAGGACCTGAACGCTTTGGCGTTTCAGTCCTAATGAGATGATTCGAGATAAGTAAAAAGAGAATGGTATCAGGGGTTTGCAATGGAAAAGTCATATTTTGAAAATATCGATTGTCATAAAGACGACAAGAAAGATGAAAAAATATTCACGCCGTATCCCGGTGCAGATGAGAAGTATGACGATGGCTCTGATTGGCGTCTGTACAACCCTGACAAATACCGTGACCCGAATTGGTCTCCTGACAAGGAATAATTAACGATTCAATCCTTGTTAACAAGTGCATAATAAAGCCCCATTTCCATATGGAAATGGGGCTTTTCTTTGTCTGTGGTTAGAATTTTTCGAATCCGTTTTGATCATCCATTTCAAGCGCAATGCTTGAATATTGGTTTGTGTCTGTTTGAATAGCAGAGGGTGCCGTTTTTGTGATCGTTACTGAGGATTGGTGAGTTGATGTACTGGTGTTACCAGTGTTGAAAAAGGCCACAGTGTTTTTGAGATGGTCGACTTGTCCTGCCAATTCGGAAGATGTTGATGACATTTCTTCCGAAGCGGAGGCTATTTGTTGGATGACATTGTCGAGTTGATGGATGGCCGTATTTACGCCTTCAGCGCCAGATTGTTGCTCTTCACTAGCTGCAGCAATAGTCTGAACCAATTGAGCTGTATGTTTAATGTCCGGCACCATTTGATTGAGCATTTCACCAGCTTCTTCAGCAACCCGTACACTTGACGAAGATAATTCACTGATTTCGGCTGCGGCCAGCCCCGAACGTTCAGCCAGTTTTCGAACTTCGGCAGCGACAACCGCAAAGCCTTTACCGTGTTCACCAGCCCGTGCTGCCTCAATTGCTGCATTCAGTGCTAACAAGTTGGTTTGCCGTGCGATTTCTTCAACTACAGATATTTTGTCTGCTATTTCGTGCATTGCCTTAAGCGTTTGAGCAACAGACTGCCCACCGCGTTCGGCGTCAGAAGCGGAACGGAGAGCAATTTGTTCTGTTTCCTTGGCGTTCTCGGCGTTTTGGCAGATGTTTGCGACCATTTCTTCCATGGATGAAGCAACTTCTTCAACATTAGCTGCCTGTTGAGTTGCCCCTTGAGAGAGCGTCTCGGAAGTGGTGGAGAGTTCGTCCGCACCAGTTGTGACTCCTTCAACGGTTGTTCTGATTTCACCGACAATTTGGCGCAGTTTTTTGCCCATCATGCCAAGGTTGTTGGCTAGATTGGAAACTTCATCCTTTCCGTTGGAACTGAGATCTGCCGTAAGATCTCCAGATGTAATTTTTCTGGCAAACTTACCGTTTCTTAGAATTGGGGTAGTCATCGACTGAGCCATTCTCCATCCAAACAGTGCGAATATAAGGGCGATAACAAGACCGATTATCAGGGTTTGGAATATGGCTGAATTCGATGCAGCCACAATTTCACTTTCTTCAATAAGGGCAATGAACTTCCAGCCTGTTTTAGGAGAAACAAATACGCTCGCGTACATTGAATTTCCTTCGATATCCAGGTCCTCGATGATGCCTTCTGATGTTTTGTCCATTGAAACATATGCTTCGGGCAAATCATTTATTTTTTGAAATAAATGATTTTTGTATCGAGGGTCGGCAAGAATTGTCCCGTCCCCTTGCACGATCATGACATATCCGGTTTTTCCAATTTTGATTTCCGAAGCAATTTTAGACACGGTCGAGAGTGAAAGGTCAACGGAGGCAACGCCAATCACCTGATTGTCGGCAGCTCTGATTTTCGTGACCATACTGATATTGGGTGCTCCTTCCGTGGTCTTGTATGCTTTTAAGAGAGTCGTTTCATCAGGGGACGAAATGCATTGCTTATACCATGGACGTCTCCGTGGATCATATTTTTCAGGGAGCTGTTCGTTGGGAGCAACTGCATATCCACCATCTTTCAGTCCCGCTTGAACATATGCAAATTCGGGGTGACTTTTGAGAAGTTGGTTGAAAGTTTGGCATGCCTGTTTTTCCTGTGGATTCATATCGGGCCTTTCGGCAAAAGGTTTTCCCGGTATTTCGTAGAATTTAGTCCAATCTCCAACACCATTTTTAACGGATGGTAGGGACGCAACATATCTGGTGACGTTGGCTGGACTTTTGAGGAATTGATTTACCAATCCGTCTATGCGTTGAAGCTGACCTTTGGATGATTCTTCAAACAGGTTTGTGACTGTGCCTGTGAACTGAAGGGAAACCGCAATGGAAACGATAGCCACTGACAGTATGACAGGGATGATAATAGATAGAATGAATTTTGACCGAATTTTCATGACTCTCTCCTTTGCATGAATTTGGAGGGATTCAGCCATGCATCATTCTGTCAATCTATTATATTCTATGTGCTATTTTTGGAGTGATAAGGGATGAATTTGTTTAAAGTTAACGGGTGAATAGAGCGAAATGGTAGTGCCGGAATGTGGTATCCAGTTAGCACCTACTTCCAGTGAGCCAAAAGCTTGTCAAATTGACTCTGGCCATTGACTCCTGTTGCCTTGAGGTCTTTAAGTTCTTTATTCAGTCGAGAGATGAGGCTGTCATCCGTATCTTTGCTGAAGGCGAAGTAGAGCGGTTGCTCATCGAAGGTATAGCAGATTGTGTAGTCGCTTTGAATCATCCCCAGTCCATCCATTAAATATGGGGCACCTTTTTCCGTAAAGGCAAAAAGGTCCACTTCTCCATTGCTTAATTGGCGAAGAGCCTGAACATGAGCAGGGCTGCGGTGGAGCCTGTTTGCTTTTATACCGCCAGCCAGTAAAGCTTTTTCCGGTCGGCTCCATCGTACGGTAGCTATGCGAAGTCCTTTGAGATCGGATTTTGTGTTTATCAAAAAATGGTCTGTCTTTCGACCTATGAGTACGACTTTGCTTGTTGCGATGGGGCCGACCCATTTATAGAGCTGTTCCGTTTTGGGGGTGCGAACTGCATTGAGTATAATTCTTTGTGGTGTGCGTGCTGCACATTCATAGGCATAAGCCCATGGGGCCAGCTTTATTTCCTGATTGCTGATAGGGGTGCCGCATCGTTTCATGATGGTCATTAACGTGGTGACGGATATCCCTTCAACTTGCAATCCCTTACTGAAGCTATACGGGGGGTACGGGGCCGCCATCGCTAGAAAATGTTCAGCCTTGGCGATAGAACTGAATCCTATCAAGGAAGTGAAGAGGCATACGAGAATAAGCTGGATGTAATTCATGGCTCTCAATAAGTATAAATATGAATAAAATCAAATTATTAAAAGCAAATATCGTGCCGGAATATTTTGACAGTTGTTGCAAGGCGTGTCCTTTTTTTTGTCGAACAATAGATATGTACTCATATGGAAAAGGGAACAATTGTTGTTCATTTAGAGGATAAATATAAGCTGTAAGAGCGGTTTGGTTTTTGTGATGATAGTCATAGTATACATAAAACATTTTTTCTTTTTGGCTTTGAGAGAGGGACTGGTTGTCGTTTCTCTTTTTGATGAAGTTTAGACCATTGTCTTTCTTTTCCTCTTATTCTCCATACGGCCTTGCAAGGTCTGGGTTTTCCGAGTATCTGACTCTCCTGAAAGGAGAAATATTATGTCAGAGAAATTCGCTCGGAGGATGGAGACGGTTCACCGTTCATTCATTCGAGAAATCTTGAAAGTTACTGCTGATTCCGAAATTATTTCATTTGCTGGTGGATTACCCAATCCTGAATTGTTTCCAGTGGACGCCATGGATAAAGCTTCACAGGAAGTTTTTGCCAATATAGGTGCTTCTGCCCTGCAGTATTCTACTACTGAGGGTGATGCCGGTTTGCGGGCTATTATTGCACAACGATATGCCAATCGTGGTTTAACGGTGGACCCGGATTCTATTCTTGTGACCACAGGGTCGCAGCAGATTCTAGATATTTGCGCCAAGGTTTTTCTGGATAAGGGTGATAAGGTTGTGATTGAGCGACCTGGTTACCTTGGGGCCATTCAGGCTTTTTCCATTTTTGAGCCAGAATTTGTGACCGTTTCTCTTGAAGACGATGGCCCAAATCTTGAAGAGTTGGAAGCGACCTTCAAGGATGGTGCAAAGTGTTTTTATGCTGTACCGAACTTTCAAAATCCATCAGGCGTGAGTTACAGCTTGGAAAAGCGTAAGGCTGTCGCTGAGTTGACTGATAAGTATGATGTTCTTTTTGTCGAAGATGATCCGTATGGTGAATTACGTTTCTTGGGTGAGGATATGCCAAGTGTGTACTCCTTCAGCAAGAAACCGGGTATATTGTGTGGGTCCTTTTCCAAGATAGCCGCACCAGGCTTCCGCATTGGTTGGGTGGTCGCAGAGAAGGCTGTTTACGACAAATTGGTCATCGCCAAACAAGCATCTGATCTGCACACATCCACTGTGGCGCAGGCCATCATGCGTCGGTATTTGGAAACCAACGACATCGAAGCTCATGTGGAACTCATCAAGGAACGGTATGGGCGTCAACGTGCGTGCATGGTCGAGATGATTGAAAAGTATTTTCCGAGTGATGTTTCCATTACTCGTCCTGAGGGTGGTATGTTCTTGTGGGCAACCATGCCTGAAGGTTTTTCAAGCATGGATCTTTTTGATGCGGCCATTAAAGATAAGGTTGCGTTTGTTCCAGGAAGGCCCTTTTATGTAGACGGGTCTGGTGAGAACACCCTGCGTCTCAACTTCTCCAACGCCGACGAAGCGCGGATTGAAGAAGGTATCAAACGGTTGGGTCTGAGCATTGACTCATTCTTGAAGTAACGTCTTTGGTCGTGAGGGACGATCAAAGCGCAATCTTATAGGTAAAGCACCATGTCTCAGCATATTGTTGTTATTGGCGGCGTGGCCCTTGGGCCCAAGGCCGCCTGCCGTTTCAAGCGGCTTGAACCGGAATCCACGGTGACCATGATCGATCAGAGTTCGCTCATCTCCTACGGGGGATGTGGTATTCCGTATTATGTCTCCGGCGATGTGTCCGATGCGATAGAGTTGTCTCAGACCAGCTTTCATATGGTACGTGATCCCAAGTTCTTCAAGGAAGTAAAAGGGATTGACGTTCAGATTTTGACCAAGGCTACGCGTATTGATCGCGAGAAGAAATGTGTTGAAGTTGAGAATATGACGACCGGTGAGAAGGCGTGCATCAACTATGATAAGTTGGTTATTGCTACCGGCGCCTCTCCTCGCACATTGAATTTGCCCGGTGATGATCTTAAAGGCGTTAATTACGTTTGTAATCCGCATGATGCTATGTGTATTCGAGAGTCGATTTCCAAGGGTGAAGTCAGTAACGCCGTTATTATTGGTGCCGGATTTATCGGTCTGGAAATGGCTGAGGCTTTTGCTGATATGTGGGGCGTGGAAACGTCTGTTGTGGAGATCACTGATCAAATTATGCCGCGTCTCGTCAGCCCCGCCTTGGCGACCATGGGCCAGAAGCATATGGAAGAGGGCGGTGTGAATTTCTACTTCGGTGAGACCGTCACGGCTATCGAAGGTGAAAATGGCAAGGTCACTCGTGTTGTAACTAACAAACGGACCCTTGATGCCGAGGCCGTGATTATCGCTGCGGGCGTTGTCCCGAATTCCGATATCGCCAAGGAAGCCGGTCTGAACGTGCACGAGCGCGGTGGTGTTTTCGTTGATGAATTCATGCGCACCAATGACCCGGATATTTACGCTGGCGGTGACTGCTGCCTTGTTAAAAATCTTCTCACAGATCAGCCTGCGTTTTTGCCGCTTGGGTCCATGGCGAATCGTCAGGGACGCATTATCGGTTCCAACTTGGCTGGAAGTGAGAGTAAGTTTGACGGTGTGATTGGTTCTTTTGTGGTCAAGTTGTTTGAGACATCCATGGCCGGAACCGGCATGAGTCTCGAAACCGCCAAGGCTGCCGGATTCGATGCTATCAGTGTCCTGCTTATTCAACTTGACCGTGCGCATTTTTATCCAACCAAAGAGCTTATGACCCTTGAGTTGGTTGTTGAAAAATCGACGCGCCGTGTGCTCGGCGTGCAGGGCTTTGGTAGTTCCGGTGATGCCATGGTTGGACGTATCAATACTGTGGCTGCTATTCTTAAATCCAAGCCGACTATTGATGATATCTCCAATCTTGAAGTTGCTTACTCCCCGCCGTTCGCGGCTGCCATGGATATCCTCAACACTTTGGCAAACCTTGCGGACAACGCGTTGCGCGGCATTAACCGTGGCGTTGGCCCTGATGGTTTCAAGGAGTTGTGGGATAACCGTGAATCAAGTGAGTGTTTCTTCCTTGATTGTCGTGAAAATCCTGATGCTCAACCGGTTATAGATCGTCATCCCGGCCAGTGGCATAACGTGCCCCAAGGTGAAATCTACAATCGTTTGGATGAGATCCCTACGGACAAGCCTATTGTGCTTATTTGTAATACCGGAGCACGATCTTATGAAGCGCAAATTATGCTCGACGCCAAAGGCTATAAGGATGTCACCAACATCCATGGTGGTATGGCTTCTATCAAAAAGTATGGAGTAGACGTGTAGCTGACGGGGGGTGATTGCCTACCGGCGCCATCTTTTGCGAGATGTATTACGTCATTATCAGTCGAATTTGTTTTAATTTTGAAAAAATACGACGCACCATGTTTGATACATGGTGCGTCGTTTTTTGGGGTTCAATTCGTGGATACTTTTTAGGAGAAGAAAGTACTATAGGTTTCTTTATCTATTTTTGACGCAAACGAACGAATAATGCGTAAAAGCCAAGATTGACTCTAACAACTGATCTGCGCAAATGCGCATACAAAATGTTTTGGAAAAGAGAGGGATGGGGGTCTGGTGGAAGGGAGAGAATAACCTTTTGTAAAAGGTTCTTTCTCTCCCTTCCACCAGCCGCCGGAGGCATGCCGCCTAGAGGCGACCTTCTTCGACAGCATGGCAGGCGACACTTACGTCGTTTGCCAGAATTTCTTGTTTGGGTATTTCCCGCATACACCGTTCATTGGCGTGCGGACACCGGCCGTTGAATACACACCCTGTGGGCAGGTTGATAGGAGTGGGTACATCGCCGGACAACTTTACGTGCCCACCTGCGGTGCCACCGATTTTTGGAATGGCGGAGAGCAGAGCCTGTGTATAAGGGTGTCTCGGGTTGGAGAACAGTTCCTTGGCCGGAGCCAGTTCACAGACACAGCCGAGATACATAACAGCCACGCGGCTGGAGATGTGCTCGACCACGCTTAAATCATGGCTGATGAACAAGTATGTCAGACCACGTTGATCCTGAGCATCCATGAGCAGGTTCAGAATCTGTGCCTGAATGGATACGTCAAGAGCGGCGATGGGTTCGTCTGCAGCGATGAATTCCGGGTCAACAACTAAAGCACGGGCAATGGATATGCGCTGGCGCTGGCCGCCAGAGAATTCATGCGGATAGTTTGTAGCCCAGACCGGATCAACGCCGACTTGCAGCATGACTTCTGCAACTTTGTCTTTAATCTCGGCGCGGGACATGTCCGGATTATGAAACCTGACTGGCTCTTCCAGAATTTGACGGACGGTCATGCGAGGGTTCAAAGATGCATATGGGTCCTGAAAGACCATCTGCATTTTAGTGCGATAGGGGCGCATTTGGTGTGAACTGAGATTGTCGATTCGTGCGCCTTTGTAGTGGATTTCTCCCTTGTTGGGGCGGTAGAGTCCCATGACTGTTCGGGCCAATGTGGACTTGCCACAGCCGGACTCGCCGACAACACTCAGAGTTTCACCGGGCTGAACATCAAGTGTGACGTTGTTCACGGCTTTGACCAAAGTCTGCTTGCGGTTAAATTTACCGCCAGAGAATTTAATCTGATCGATGATGGAGCCGGAGATGTCAAAATGCTTGTCAATATCGCGGACTTCAAGGATTGCACTCATGGTTACTTTCCTCCTTCGCGAGCGAAACAAGCCACTTGTGTTCCGTTTTCAAGCGTAGTGAGCTTTGGAATTTTAGTCTTACATTTTTCCATGCTTTCGGTACAGCGTGGTTCGAAAGGACAGCCGACTGGCATGTCACGGAGTGACGGCATCATTCCAGGGATTTGGTTGAGTCGCTGTTCTCCTCCTGCCATTTGCGGAAGAGCCTGAAGCAAACCCTGTGTATAAGGATGCTGTGGATTGCTGATAATTTGATCGGTGTCACCAAGTTCAGCGACCTTGCCTGCATAGAGTACTGCTATGCGTTGAGTGACCTCTGAAACAACGGCCAAGTCGTGAGTGATCAAGATCAGGCCCATGTTTTCTGTTTTGCAGAGTTCCAACAGCAGATCCATGATTTCAGCCTGGATGGTAACATCCAACGCAGTAGTTGGCTCATCGGCGATGATCAATTGTGGACTGGTCAACAAGGATATTGCGATGACAATACGTTGACGCATTCCGCCGGAGAATTCATGTGGATATTGTTTTAACCGTTTTTCCGGAGACGGGATGTAGACTTTCTGCAATTTGTCGAGACAGATTGCTTCTGCTTCCTTTTCCGAAACGTCCATATGCGCCAGAATTGTTTCCTTCATTTGGGTGCCGATTGTAAGCACCGGATTGAGGGTCATCATTGGGTCCTGAAAAATCATGGAGATATGATTTCCCCTGATTTCACGCATTTGGTCGTATTTGAATTTGGCGATATCCTGTCCGTTGAAAATGATTTCGCCGCCGGAGATCTTACCGGGTTTGGATATGAGATTGATGAGCGAAAAGCCGAGCACTGATTTACCTGCTCCGGATTCACCCACAATGCCGAGGCGTTCGCCCCTATTGATAGCCAGGCTGACATCGCGTACAGCCCGGACAGTGCCGGAGCGCAGTTCGAAGTCAACACGAAGGTTCTTGATATCTATGAGAGGTTCCACACCTTACCCCTTGTACAGTTTGGGGTTGAGGAAATCCCGGACCCAGTCACCAAGCAGGTTGATGACAAGAATCAGGGTAACGAGCAGGATGCCGGGGAAGATGGTAATCCACCAGGAGCCAGAGAATATGTATTCAAATCCGGCTGTGATCAGCGATCCCAAAGAAGGCTTATTTACGGGCATGCCGAGTCCGAGGAAGGAAAGAGCTGCCTCGGACATGATAGCGTTTGCCACTTGAACTGTTGAGATAACCAGTACAGGAGAAAGCGTGTTCGGCAGAATGTGTCGCCACATGATGCGGACTTTTGACAAGCCGATAACTCGGGCTGCTTCCACGTATTCCTTACGGCGTTCAGCAAGAACTGAGGCGCGAACAGTACGGGCGTACTGAGGCCATTCTGCTAAACCGATGATGACAATGATCAGTGGTACAGCAACTTTATCATAACCGGCTACACCGAATGCAGTCTGGACAATGGCACCAATGAAAATGGCGACCATATATGTTGAAAATGAGAGCTGCACATCGGCTATTCGCATGAGAATGTTATCGAGTCGTTTGATATAGCCGGAGAGGAGGCCAACCACGATACCGAGGAAGGCCTGAAGACATACTGCGCCGACACCAATAATGATGGATACACGCATGCCATAAAGCATGGTGGACAGAATGTCGCGGCCTTGAGCATCGGTTCCGAGGAGGAATTTGGTACCACCACCGTCTTCCCATGCGGGAGGAATCTGGGCGTCCATGATGTCGATTGTGGTCGAATTGTATGGATCGTGTGGTGCAATAATGGGGGCAGCAAATGCCGAGATGAATAAGACCGCCAGAATAATGAAGCTGATGAGAGCAACAGGATCCCGGAGGAAGTTATAGAGCATGTATGATTCTTTGAATCTTTGCCATTTGGATCGCATACTACTTCCTCCCTGCCACGCGCACTGTGGGATTGACGAGGCCGTAGATGATGTCGACCAATGTGTTGACCATAACGAAAATGATGCCGACGAAAACGAGATAGGCAACCATTAGCGAGGTGTCGGAACGTTCAACCGATTCAATAAACATGGAACCCATGCCTTGCCACTGAAAAACGGTTTCAGTCAAAATAGTAAAGGCCACCATGATACCGAGCTGCACACCACCCACGGTGATAACTGGAAGCAAGGTGTTTTTGAAGGCGTGAACCAGCCAGACGCGGCGAGGCTTGATGCCTTTGGCCCAAGCGTATTTGACGTATTCTGTTTCCAGTACTTCCATCATCTCGGATCGGATGAGGCGGATAAAGAGCGGGAGCATGATAGAGGAAAGTGCGATGGATGGCATGATTAAATGTTTCAAACCGTCCAAGGTCAGCAAGCCAGTATCCCACCATCCGAAGAGCCTGACTGTATCACCTCGCCCAAATGAGGGAAGCCAATGGAGTTCAACCGAAAAAATATAGATGAGGAGAATGGCGGTGAGAAAGACCGGCATTGATACCCCGACGATCGAACTTCCCATGACAAACTTGCTAAACCAACTGTGAGGTTTGATGGCTGCATAGATACCCAGCGGAACGGAGAGGAGCACAATGATCAGTGCTGCACAGAAAACCAGTTCCAATGTGGCGGGAGCTTTTTTGATGATGACTTGTGCTGCGGGTTTTTTGAAGAAGTAACTTTGGCCGAGATCTCCATGCATGGCGTTGCCCAGAAAACGGACATATTGGACCATGAAGGGATCATTGAGGCCGAGTTTTTCGCGCATTTCAGCACGCTCGGCAGGCGTGACCCGTTGGCCCACGAGATCGCGGATAGGATCACCGAAATTGTGTTTGATAGCGAATCCGATGAAGCTGATGATCAGCATGACCATCACTGCTTGAAGGACTCTTTTAACAGTGAATGCAAACATGTCTACTCGATTGCCGTCTGTTTCCTGCACATGGGATTATGCTACAGGTTTTTGATTTTATTGGTTTTTTTTAGGGCGTTCCAATGATCGCCAACTATATGAAGGGGAACCCTAGCTTGAGGCCGGGGTTCCCCTTTAATTTTCTTTCCGATCTATTGCAAGTGATGATTTACATTACTTGACGATCAGATCACCGAAGTACGGGAAGTTCATGACATTGACAACCTTCGGAGTGTCCATGTTGGACTTGGAAGCCCAGGACAGGTTCTGCCAATGCAGGGGGATGAAGCCAGCTTCGTCATACTGAATCTTTTCAGCTTCCTGGCACTGTGCAGCACGCTTGGCCATGTCGGTTTCAGTCTGGGCTGCGAGGGTCAGTTCATCGACCTTGGCGTTGCAGTAGTTACCGGAGTTGTACTGGCCGTAACCGGTCTCAGCGTTGCGGCACATGGACAGGAACTCGTAGAAGTTACCGGAGTCTTCAGTATCAGAATGCCAACCGATCATCTGGATGTCGGCGACCTGTGCATCGAACTGATCCCAGTACTGGGCCTTAGGCATGGTCTTCAGGGAGATCTTGCCACCGATCTTGGACATCATGGAAACGAATGCCTCAGAGATCTTTTCGTCGTTCACGTAACGGTTGTTAGGAGCGATCATGGTTGCTTCGAAACCATTGGGGAAGCCGGATTCGGCCATCAGGGCCTTGGCTTTGTCAAGGTCGTAGCGGGGAGCCAGTTCTTCTACGTGACCAGCATACCCTCTGGGGGACATCTGGCCAGCTGCAGTAGCGAAGCCTTTCATGATTTTGTCGACAACGCCGTTGTTGTCATAAGCATAAGCCATAGCAAGGCGGACTTTGGGGTCAGCCAGTGCAGGGTTACGTTCGCTGTTCAACTGGAAAGTGATGATGCGGGAGCCGGACATGGTCACAAGCTGCAGGCCATCAGTGGAGTTGATGCGTTCGAGATCCTGCGGAGGTACAGGCATGATGAAATCGACATCGCCGGACAGCAGAGCTGCAACACGGGTGGCGTCGTTTTTGATCGGGGTGAGGATGATTTCTTCGATGTTACCAGTGTGATCCCAGTAATCGGCGAAACGGGTGAAGATAACTTTTACGCCCTGCTCACGCTGAGTAACAACGTAAGGACCGGTACCGGACTCGTTAACGTTGGCGTAGGAGTAGTCTGTCTTGAGGATCATATCCTTGGGCTTACCCTTGTCATCTGTGCCAGTGTAGAACTTTTTGTCCATGGGGAAGATGTAGGTAGCCATGTTGAGCACCAGGCCGTAGGGCTGCTTGGTGATCAAGTCCACGGTGTGGGCGTCCACAACCTTGGCACCGGAGAAAGGCTCAAACAACCCTTTGAAGTCTTCGGATTTCTTCAGGCGTTCCAGAGAAAAAACAACGTCTTCAGCGGTGAATTCATTGCCAGAGTGGAACTTGACGCCTTCACGCAGGTGGAAGCGCATGGTCAGGTCGTCGATACGTTCCCACTTGGTAGCCAGGCGGGGGACGAAATTCATGTCTTGGTCGTAACGAACGAGAGAGTCGAAGACCATGTGGGAGAACTGAAGCATACCACCGGACAGCTGGACCTGAGGGTCCAGGGAAACCGGATCGGCGTCCATGGCGAGTTTCAGAGTGACTTTAGCGGGGGTTGCAGATTCGGCTTTCTCGGCTGCATCATCTTTCTTCTCTTCCCCGGCGCAACCAACCAACAACATGGCGGATACGACGATGGTGAGAAGGAGCAGGGAGAATTTGCCGGCGGATTTGAACGTCGACAGTTTCATGAGTTATTCCTCCATTAATTTAAGCTATTACGCCATAAAACGGCGCTACCATACCTCTCCTGTGTCCAAAGGACACGATTCGCCTTTACCAAGCCGATATAACGGAAGGGGTTGCTTCCATTGCAGAACACGGCGTAAATGGGTTAGGCAGAAATCTGTTCCGTCATACACTTTTAACTTGATTTTAACAATAGAGTTTTGCCTATGAAGGCGATGTTGGAGATGTGTAGTAATGTTTAGATTTTTCAATGTTTTAGCGTTGTCTGTGGTATGTCTTTTTGTGTTGACAGCTTGTTTTAGTAGTTCGTCTGTTGAAACTGGATTGAATCCTGCGGAACTTATAGAAATTGATGATGATTATTCAACGAACGTGACGCTTGAACGGGGTGAGGTTCTGGCCATTGATATGCCTAACCCTTTAGTCAAGGGATATACAATTTCGGGGGCTTCGTTTGATCCGTCCATGGTGCGTATGGAACGGTTTCTGGAATATTCTGAGGACGGAGAAAGCCGTGCGCGATATCTTTTTACGTTGCTCATGGAAGGTTCCAGCGATATCCTTATAAAAATGGAACCGTTGCAGGGTGGCACTGAAGAAGTGTACCGACAGATAACTGTCGGTACAGGGGAAAATGAAGGATTGTTTTAATCCTTTATTTATTGTGGGGAGTTTTGTTTATTTTTCGAATTTTTGGGCTGTTTTGGTCAGTGTGAAGTCGAGTTGACTCGCGTCTTTCATGACTTTCATGCATAGGGCTAAAGGACTCATGTAAAGTTCACGCCAGTCCATAACTAAAGTCAGACCGGAATCCAATTCGGTCATTTCTTTGATGATGGGGCGAACATTTACCTGCTTCATGCCGCGTTTTTTTGTCCGTTTTTCAACGATAAATTCTTTGGTATTGAAGAATTCCTTCCATTGGATCAAACGTTTATCTGTATCCTTGATAAACTTGATTTCAAAAACTTCTTCCACTGACTGTGGTTGTTTTTTCCCCATGGATAAGCGGTCTGCCTTGATGGGAGCAAGTCCCTCCGGCATGTTGGGTATCAATTTCTTGATTACTTCAGCAGGTTCAAAATTATTTCTGAGAAAAACATTGATCCATTCTGTATTACTGGAGACGCCTACAGGCAGTGCCTTACCGAATGACAGTCTAGGCATAGGGTGGAATCCGGCAGAAAATGCCATTGGCAATCCAGCACGGCGGAAAGCTCGTTCAAATACTGCCTGTAATTCCAATTGACTGAGATACGCGGCCGGGCCATTTTTTTCATACCAGATTCGAAAATGGGCTTCTTTCATGGTAAGGTCCGGTTTTTCAACGGTATAGGGAGGCTGTTCTCCTTCCTGATCGCGTTGAGGAAAGACGAGTCTTGGTCGGATATCCTTGTCTTTGCTTTGTGTCGTTAATGTCGTCTTTCGACCATCGAATTCGCACACTCCACAGTTGCGGCAGGCACCGTAGCGACAATCTTCGGTGATTTTTTCGGTCAGAGCACGTTCACGCTCTTTGAGCAGAAATTTCTTTGTCAGTCCGCTGGAAATATGGTCCCAAGGGAGTGGCCCTTCCGGGTCACGGGGGCCAGTATACTCATCCCAGTCCAGTCCAGCTTCTTCCATGGCCTCTTTGTAAGGTCCCAAGCGAAGATGATCTTTCCAACTGGAGAAAAGTGCACCCTTGGCATAGGCCAGTTCCACCACTTCAGCCAAACGCCGGTCGCCACGGGAGAACACGCCTTCCAATGAGGTCATCTCGGGCTCATGATATTTGATACTGATACGTTTGTGCCGCTTGAATTGATCGCGCAGGTAGTGAACACGTCGGTATATTTCATCATAGGAAATTTGTGGTTCCCATTGGAAAGGGGTCTGTGGTTTGGGAACGAAAGGCGACACCGCAGCCGAGACCTGCAACCGTTTGATATGGCGTCCGGCAGAATCGCGCACCTTGAGACACAGGTCTACAATGGCGTCCAGATCCTCGTCGGTTTCGGTGGGGAGGCCGATCATGAAATACAATTTAACGCCTTGCCAGCCGTTGTCGAACAGCATGCGCACGTGATCAAGGAGGCCTTCCTCGTCAATTCCTTTGTTGATGACGTCGCGCATGCGCTGACTGCCTGCTTCAGGGGCCAGTGTCGCGCCGGTCCGGCGAATGGAGGAGATACGCTCCATGATCGGGGCTGAGAGTGAACCGACTCGCAGGGACGGTAAAGAAATGGAAATTTGTTCAGATGCGCATTTATCGAAGCTACGCGTAAACAATGAGTCCAGCCCTGAAAAGTCGCCGGTGGACAGAGAAAGAAGGGAGGTCTCTTCATAGCCGGTTTGGGCCAGTCCATCAGTCAGAATTCGATCCAGTTGATCCAGTGAACGTTCACGCACAGGGCGGTAAATCATGCCCGCCTGACAGAAGCGACAGCCACGAGTACACCCTCGGGCAATCTCCATGGTCAGTCGATCATGAATGGCATCAAAAGGAATGGTTTGGCCTGTGGGAAATGGTGTTGAGTTGAGATCGTCAACCACGGCTTTCTCAATACTTTCATATCCTTTAACTAAGGGCTTAATCGGTTTCCCCGGGCCCTGATCTTCAAAAAATGATGGGATGTATATGCCGGGGATGGTCGTCAGGTTTTTTAGGAGTTCTGCGCGGGAAAGACTAACTTCTTTTGCCTGTTCAATACAGGCCAAAACTGCGGGCATGGTTTCTTCGCCGTCGCCGATGACCATAGCATCGAAGAATGGTGCCACAGGTTCCGCGTTGAAGGTCGCACCGCCTCCGGCAATGATGAGTGGGTGTGAGCCGTCTCTGTCAGCTGTGCGGAATGGGATGCCTGCCAAATCCAAAATATAGAGAATGTTGGTGTAACATAGCTCATGCGTCAGGCTGAAACCTATAGCGTCCATATCCATGAGAGGGGTGTCCGACTCAAGGGTCGCGAGTTTGGTGTCATGCTCGCGCAGTATCGCAGCGGTTTCCTGGCATGGGGTGTACACGCGCTCTGCCCAGAATTGAGGATGGGCGTTGATGGCTTGTGAAAGAATTTTCTGCCCAAGGTAGGACATACCGACTTCGTACATGTCGGGAAATGCGAGGGCACACCGTACAGTGACGGTGTTAGGATCTTTTATCGTGGTTCCCCATTCGCTGCCGAGATAACGTGACGGACGGGGGAGGATGGGCAGTAGTTCTTTCATGCTAATCGTTGGTTAGAGGACGGAAAAGCGGGGTTGGCTCTGGTGAGCCAGCCCCGCTTGAAATACCAGTTTTTGTCGGTATCGGCTAGCCGAGATCGAGGCCGCCACCACCAGAGGTGTCGCCACCAAGGTCAAGGCCGCCACTGGACATGGAGATGTTGGTCAATGCTTCGATGTATTTGGTCTTCAGTTCTTCCGGGCAGTTTTTGTACTCGAACAGAACGTTGTCGAAGGAAATTTCACCGTGCATTTCCTGATCGAATGGGTAGCCGTAAGGCAGCAGTACCATCTGGGTACCGCCCTGGGTTGGCATGGCCTGAATGGTTGCGGGATCATCGTATTTGCGTGCGACGCCGTCGTATTTGCCGACGATCATTTCGCCACTGACCAGTTTGGCCAGTCTGATATCGTAATTACTCATGAAATATCTCCTTTGGTGTGTTGGTGCCTCTAAGTAGGTATCAGCCCTCGCGCTGTCAAGCCCCGGCTAGAGATAGCGGTGCATCTGCACATTTCCTTCACTCTTCCAAGCCTCCGGTGTGGGGTGGGGCGGAGTCGCTGCGCTTCCGCTCTTTAGAGGGAGAGATAGCTGTTTGAATGCGGTACCCTTTCTCTCTTTTTCCTCAGCCGCCGGTGGCATCCTGAGCACGTTTTGGAGGCTGGACGTTATACGTCAGTACTGCGCCCACCAGACAGAGTACGCCGCAGATAGTGAAGGCCATGGGAAAGTTGCCCATATCGCCGAGCATACCACCGAGGATGGGGCCGAAAATACCGCCCACGCCATAGGCAAGGAAAACGAACGGATAATTCTGGCCGACGCTTTTGGCGCCGAAGGTATCGGCTGTCATGGTGGGGAAGAGGGCGAAGTTGCCGCCGAAATTAAAACCGATGAACGTTGCCCCTACATAAAGGATGAGTTCATTGGTTGCCATAGTTGGGAATCCAATGACACAGATTCCCTGTGTGGCGGTCATGATGACAATGGCGGCCTTTCGCCCCATGAGATCACTCATCATGCCCCATGCGATACGGCCGATGCCGTTGGCGAGACTGAAGAAGATTGCCATGGCCGTGCCTGCGATGGCACTGGCTTCGGCTGCATTGTACCCGGCCCCCTGTAACGCTTCCATGGGATAGAGTTTCATCAGTCCGATGGACATGAGTCCTGCTCCCGCACTGAAAACAAAGGTCAGAAAAATGTAATAGAACTGACGGGTGGCAAGCATTTCGCCGGAGGTAAATCCGCCATTTGTGCCGTTTGTTGTGTCCGTTGTTTTAGGTGGAGTATAGCCTTTAGGCTGCCTGCTCTCGGGCGGGAAGACCATCCATATGCCGCCGGTAATGACCAGTGCGGCAAAGGCTATACCATATATGATGAAGGTGGTGGAGAGGCCGAGGGTAGCCAGCAGATGCCCCCATGATCCGGCGAGCTTGACCCAACCCATAGCGCCGAAACCAAATCCGGCCACGGCCAAGCCGGTGATCATGCCTTTTTTATCAGGGAACCAGCGCATACCCACCGCAATGGGGACTACGTAGCCGATGCCGATACCAGAGCCTCCAATTATGCCGATGAACAAGAGTAGAAGCCAAAAATTGGTGCCGCCGAACAGTCCGGCCAGAGCATAACCAGAGCCAAGTACCAGCCCGCTGACCATGGTCAGTTTGCGAGGACCCCATGTCGGGAGTTTTTTGCCTGCCCAGACCATGATGATGGCGAAAAGGGCGAGACCCACCGCAAAGACAATCTGTGTTTGCATTTTTGACCAGCCAACATTTTTTAGGGCAGGAGTGAAGACTGACCATGCGTAGATTGCGCCAAGGCTGAGTTGGATGAGAATGGCGCCGACCACGACGAGCCAACGATTCATGATTTTTGTTTTAGGCATTGCCGGTTTCCTCGTGAGTATGAGATTCAGCTTTAATATTAAGACAGGGTGAAGGCATCAAGTCAACAGAAAGGGACGGGACTGTTTTGAATCAGTCCCGTCCCTCAAGGATGGAGGAAGGAGTATTATGCTTTTTCAGGGCCGTGGAGGATGGCCATGACCTCTGCCGTATCAGGAGGCAGGGCGGCTTCATCTTTGGAGGCGTATTCCATCTTTGAAATGGAATAGATGGCGATGAAGGTCAGAATCATGACGAATCCTCCGGGGTTTTTGAATTGCAGGAATTCGGGGAGCATGTCCTTGCCGAGAATCATAAAGAATGATCCGACAATACCGGTAATCAGGCCGGCGCAAGCACCATTTTTGGTCATCTTGGGCCACCACACGCCCATGACGAGCACTGGGAAGAAGGTGGAAGCTGCGATTGCAAAGGCCAGTCCGACCAAGACGGCGATCTGCATGGATTCCGCCCAGAAACCGAGCGGGATACCGAGCAGACCGACTATGACCGACGCGATGCGGGCGACCTTGACGCGGGAGCGTTCAGGCATGTTCGGATTGAAGACGTTGACCACCAAGTCATGGCCGATGGCTCCGGCGCATGCGATGATCAGACCAGCAACTGTGGACAGGATGGCTGCAAATGCCCCGGCCACGACAATGCCGAGCAAGATTTGTCCACCGAAGTATGAGCCTGCTACAGGGACGGCTAGGTTTTTACCATTGTCAGCCAGCCACTGCATCAAATGAGGGGAAACACCCATGGCTTCACCTTGCAGGAAGGCGTAACGGATCACGTGGCCTACATACGGGCTGAGGATGTAGAACATACCGATCAGAAGCAGTACGTAGATAACTGTTTTGCGTGCTGCTTTACCATCTGGCGCGGTATAGAAGCGTACGAGAATGTGAGGCAGGCCAGCGGTACCGAACATCAGGGCCAGCAGAAGGGACAAGGTGTCTTTCAAATTTGTCAGCCAGTAGGCTGGGCTGGTGTATGCCGCACCGTCGAACATTTTCCCGGTGACCGGTTCCGCGCCTTTGAAATCACCGATGAATTTGACAATGTCGGTGTATGTGTATCCTTTAATCATGAAGGGGATGAAGGCGAGCAGAAACATGGCACCAAACAGAATCCAGAACTGGACCAGTTGGTTGACGGTGGTCGCTTTCATGCCACCCACTGTGACGTAGAATGTGATGATGCAAGCAATGATGATGATGGAAGTTTCATATTCCAGATTCAGAAGCAGGCCCATGACCTTGCCAGCGCCGAGCATTTGCGGTGCCATGTAGAAGAGTGACACGAACAGGACGCCAATAACGCCGAGCACGCGTGCCCGCTTTGAGTGGAAACGCTCCGAAACAAAGTCGGGCACGGTGTAACGGCCAAATTTCCTGAGGGGAGAGGCCAGGAACAGCAACAGGGCGATATAGCCTACGAAGAATCCCAGCGCATAGATGATGCCGTCGAATCCAAACAGGAAAGCGACACCGGCAACGCCGAGAAAAGAGGCTGCGGACAGATAATCCGAGGAAATGGCCGACGCATTGATGAAGGAATTGACCTTGCGTCCTGCCAAATAATAGTCGGCAGATGTTTTTTGTTTGCGGAACATAAACGTGGTGACGATGGTGAAGGCCAGCATGCACCCGATCAAGACCAGTGCGGTGAATGGTATTTGATATCCGGTTTCCATCTTATTCTCCTCCGACCTTTTCGGCTATTTCATCTTCCAAGGCGTTTGCTTTGCCCACGTACCAGATGAAGAGCACCCAAGTGATAGGGTAGATGGCTATGGCTACCAGCCAGTAGTGAAGAGGGAATCCCATGAGGCTGATGCTGGTTACCGCTTCGCTCGCCAGATACACGAGCAGAAAGATGCTGATGACAAAGGCGAAATATGGGATGCCTACGCCCAGAGCAAATTTGAGTTGTTTTTTGCGGATTGTTTCGATTTGGTCCATGATTTACCCCCAATACGGTTGTGGTGTTTGCCGTTGCACTTCTTTTACAGTAGTGGAAATGCTGAGAGCATTCCTTTTCAGGTAAACGGTCAAACTCGCACGGTCATTGGGTTGGTCTGTTTGAAACAGGCGGCTAACGGGCAATTTCCCCCGGTCAACGGTTGATACTCGAACGACGGAGATTATTGGTGAACATGGATTCGGGTAAAAAACGAACGGTAAACGGCAGTGCCAGAGGAAAATCGGGTATTCCCGATGGTCTCGATGCTGAATTGCTGACCATGGCCCGCGAAGGTAAACTGGTAGGAATCCGTCGAACCCGTTTGGAATTGGTGCGGGAATGGCTTGATTTCGGTCTGTCTGCCGAGGAGACCTGCAAGCGACTTTCCCGGTTCAATCGGGACGTCATTATGGCGGTTCTTGAAGCGCATGCCGAAGAGTACCCGTGGCTTCGGGAGTGTACTTTTCTTGAGTTCGGTTCTGGCGGTCGAGAGGAACAGGTGCTCGGCTCGGATCAGGATAACGGTTTACTCATGCATGTTTCGCCGGATGTTGATGAGTTGGATGACTGCACCCAGTCCATTGTTATTGCCTTGGATGGCGCGGGACTCACCTTGTGCGAAGGCGGGGTCATGGTGAGCAATGAGGAATGGCGTGGTGATTTTGATTCCTGGTTGACTCGGTTAACTCGGTGGCTTTCCAATCCCGCAGAAAAGGGTTCATGGCAATCCGGTCTTATTCTTGATTTTTTGGCGATCTTCGGCTCTGAAGAAGACGTTCGAATATTGCGTGAAAAACTTTGGGAGTATGTGCGAACAAAACCGATTGCGGTATCCTTACTTATTCAGGAATTGACGGACTATAGACTTCCCTTGACGTTTTATGGTGCTTTTATAACCGAAAAAGGCGGGCTGTGGCAGGGACATTTGAATATCAAGAACAGTGTACTTGCACATTTGACCAACAGCGCGCGGATACTTGCCTTGAAATATAATCTGACGCCGTCCAATACCTGTGATCGTATTCGTGCTTTGGCAGAGGCCGGGCATGTGTCTATAAGACATGGGTATCGTTTGATGGAAGCGTGGGAATATCTACAGCGAAAACGGCTTGAAATCGGGCTGGAATGTGATCGTGAGTCTATCCCCCCGCATAATTTTGTGAATCCGGTGCTTCTCGATGTCGATGAAAGGAAGCAACTCAAAATGGCTATTCAAGCCGTGGAAAAATTGGTCCGGTTGGTTCAGGCTGGGGCTGGGCTGTAGTCTCGGCTTTAATCTTGCAGTTCATCGTCAGTCCGACAAAATTCCGGCGGACGTTTGTATATAAGGATAGTGTTCGTGAATGTTCTGATCATCAATTTGACCCGTTTCGGGGATCTTATTCAGACACAGCCCGTTATTTCCGGCTTCAAGGGTCGTGGCTATCGGGTGGGTGTGGTCTGTCTTGAGAATTTCGTATCTGCGACGACCTTGCTTGATGGTGTGGATAGCGTTTTTGCTTTTCCGGGGGCGGGGTTATTGTCGGGAGTGGATAACGATTGGCGGCAGGCTGTCAGGGACGCCGTGGAGTTCAAGCAGAATATTTTTCAGAATTTTCAACCTGATCGTATTGTTAACTTAACGCCGTCAGTCTCGTCTCGTTTACTTACTTTTGACCTGACACGACAAGGTGCTGAGGCTGTAGGGTTCACTGTTGATGAGTTTGGTTTTAATGCAGATACTACTTCTTGGGCGGCTTTTTTGCAGATGGCCGGAGCACATCGGGGAGCCAGTCCGTTTAATATCTGCGATATTTTTCGGCGTACTGCAGGTTTGGACCGGGAAGGGAATTCTCTTGAATTAGCCCACCCAGATGAAGAGGCTTTGGCGACAGCTGATAGGTTGTTGAGCAAATTGTCAAAAGATTGCAAGGGATTTGTAGCCCTGCAAATGGGAGCTAGTGAAGATCGTCGTAGGTGGCCCGTAGAATATTTTGTTGAAACTGCTCAGATGTTTTGGGAGCGGGACAGTTTGGTCTCAGTCCTCCTTGGTTCCAATAATGAAGTGGATTTGGGCAGTCGGTTTGTCGAGCAGGCAAAGTGTCCATCTATCAACTGTATGGGACAAACATCATTGAATGAGTTGGCCGGTGTGCTTTCTCGTTGTTCAATGCTGCTGACCAATGATACCGGGACCATGCATCTTGCTGCAGGGCTTGGAGTGTCTTTGTGTTCAGTGTTTTTGGCCACTGCTCAACCGTGGGACACCGGGCCGTATCGGGCCGGTAACATTTGTCTGGAACCGGACATGGAATGTCATCCTTGTGAATTCGGTACGGATTGCTCGCATGATGAAATATGTCGTAAGGTTGTGACACCAAAAATCATGTATGGGTATGCCAAGTCCTTGCTGTCAGGCAATGAGGTTGATGTTGCTTCTGGAGTGAGAGCGTGGCGTACTCACACCGGGGCAGATGGGTTTATGGAACTTGAGTCATTGTCAGGGCATGATACGACGGATAGAGCTGTATGGATTGCCGTCCAGAGAGTGTATTTCAAGAGTTTTCTGGATGGGCATGGGCTCGCGGGAAAACGAGGACTGGCTCGGAAAATACGTCCTGAAATGCGAGAAGATATATCCAAAACTTTGACGAGTGCGGTGGACATGCTTTTCCTGCTTTCCCAACAGGGAATGCTGTTGCAGAAAAGTCCCCGACCTGCAGCCAAAACCAAGTTTTTGACTTCGTGGCAACGGTTGCAGAACATTCTTTCTTCTTGTCAACATCTCAATATAATTGCATTACTGTGGCTCTTTGAGACGCAAAGATATGGTGAAGATCTTGCTTCTCTTCTCGGTTTAGCTGAGCGCTACCGAGTTCTTTTAACTTCCTTGCGCGATGAATTTGTTTAGTCGGCATGGATTTTGAATAGTCATTTGAGAGCCGACGTAAACGGCAAATTTTATCATACCCTTTCGAGGAGGAGATCATCATGATCATTATTGACGGCAAACAGTATGACATCGGTCCAAATAATTTCGAGAATCTGGAACAGGTTTTCAATAAGGTGGTTGAAGACGGTCACCTTGAAGACCGTGTTGTGACCGATGTAAAGGTCAATTCGGAGTCCTTTTCAGAAATTTATCCGCATCAGGCCGAAGATATTGAGATGTCTGAAATTCAGTCTGTAGAAATCATGACCATGGCGACTAATGAGATGGCCGTGGAGATTACTCTGGAGCTGTATAAGGTCGTCAACATTATGGCAGAAGGTGGCAAACGGGTTGCCGAACTTTTCCGTCAGGCTGATGACGCCGAGGCCCTGGAAACATACCAGGATCTTATTGATGTCATTCGTAATTTCCTAAACATGGTTGGCGTGTTGCGTGATGAGTATTCCCTCAAGGATCATCCGGATTATCTGCAAAGCGCAGAGGAAATGAACAATATGTTCACTGAAATGGGTGATGTTTTGGAAAATGAAGACTGGATTCTTTTGGCAGATTTGCTTGAATACGAATTTCTCCCGGCGGTGGAAAAATGGAAAAAAGTCATCAAAAACCTGCGCGACGACATTCGGATCACAACGAGGTAAACATGACTGCTCGCAGCCAAATGCTGGACGAGGCTTTGTCCATTGGACGTCGAGAACTCGGATGCTTGACTGAAGGCGATGTCTTCGGCGCAGAAAAGCTTGCCTACGACAGGGAGCGGATTTTGGATGAAGCCATTGGAGATTTGTCTCGCGACAATCTTGAAATTTTGGCGGACAAGTTGGTCGAGATGAAATCGCTTCATGACGATATTACGGATGAGGCCAGAAAGCTTCATCGGTCCATGAAACAGGATTTGACCAGTATGAAACGGCAGAATCGTCGAATTGCCGGATATAGTTACGGTTCCGGCAACATGCCAAGATTGGCTAAAGAGCGTTTTCTGAATAAGAAAAGTTAGTGCCTCAAAGGGTAATGATTAAAAAAAGCCCCGACCTTGTGGTCGGGGCTTTTTTTTGAGGCTATGAAAATGCAGTCATCGATCAGACCAGTTGAGACGACCTGTGGATGAATCCGGGGTGGCTGTTGATGTAAATTCAATACCCATTCGGATGAATCCGGGACGGCTTTCTTCCAATGAGCGGATAGCTCCGGCGTACCAATAGGGTTTGAAAGCCTTTTCCCTGAAATTGAACATGAACAGGTTGATGACCACCGGAGAGTCCGGGCCACAGGTTTCCGGTACGAGACTGTCTAGAATGCTGAGACCTATCCCGCCGTTTGAGATGTTGACCACACCATTTGAACTTTGTTCCGGGCTGTCGGACGAAAAAGAGTTCACACCAATATGGGGAGTGGCGTCTTGATAGGAGGTGTCGGAAAATATGTGGTCTTCCAACCAGAGTTTGACACGGATGAATTGTTGGTCAGCCACTTTTTTCCGTGCGTGCTTGCGGCGCGGGATCAAGGTGTATTCTGTTGGGGCCGATAACACCATAAGGTTTGCCGTCCGATTGGAATGCCCGAGTTTCAGCAGAGTAGAAGCAAATGAATTGACTTTGCTATCCTGATATTTAGTGGGTGCGAATACACACATTAATTGCCGGTTTTTTCCTGTTTTGAGCGGCTCAAGTCGTTCGATTATTTCACATGTGATCTTGTTGGATTTTATCGAAGTAAAAACACATCTCAGAGTAACCGTTTCGTCCTCTGGGCCGGCCATTATATCTACGACAGCACCTTTTTCTTGGAGTTTTTTTGGGATGTTTGTTTTGGTAGAAGTGTTCTTTTTTTTCGGGCGACGAAGAAGTAAAAGACCGAGCAGTAGTAAAATAAAGGCCATTATGCCCAAGAGTATTGCTTCGGCATTTCGTATTACTCCTTCCGGCATGCCGGGGAAGAGTTGTTGGCCTATTTCGGTCAATTGGCGGGTCAGGGTGAGAGCTGTTTCCTGTATGTTCATTGCGTGTAGTGACTAAAAGTTAACGAATTGTTTCTTGGCTTCAAGTACCTTGCCAAGATAACGGCGTGTTTCCGCATAGGGCGTATCTGTGCGAAGTGTGGTGTATACTTCGCCGGGTGACAACCTGTTAATGGTTTGTGCCGCGTTTTTCTTGTCTTTGTCAAAGGTTCTGAGCACTGTCCCCGCACCTCCATTGTATCCGGCGATCACACAGTATTCTCTCGAGGTTGGATTTGTTATTCCTTTAAGAAAGCGGGTTCCCAGCAGGTGTAGATAGGCTGAACCATAGATGATGTTGGTAGAGGCGTTCAATAAGTCCTGTTTGGACGGCTGTCCTTTCTTGCCGTTGAGATAGCGGTATACATCACTTCCGGCTGTTTTGGGTACCACCTGCATCAACCCAACGGCCATGGCCGAACTGATCGCAAATGGATTGAAATCGGATTCCACTTTCATGATTGCGTAAATAAGATTTTGGCTTACGTTGAATTGTTTAGCGGCAGAGACAACTTGCCTTTTATACTTGCTGGCTCGAATATTTAAATGATCTTTAACCATCGGAATGGTTACGTAGTTAATCGTTTTACCATGTGTGGTTCGTGTTTTGAGACGTGTTCCCATGAGCACATCAGCATAACGACTGGCACGCCATTCCCATCGTATGTTTTTTGACTCATTATCTTTGACTTCTCCTAGCAGAAATGGAGTCTCGCCTAGTTTAACTGTCTTGGCTGAATATAAATCCACGGCCCGCGGGTCGTTGGGAGTGAGCAGCGTGGTGACAATGGCGTTATGTAGACTCTTCTGTGGTGCGTCTGTGTCTACTGTTTCTACAGTGATTATGCCGGAGTCAAAATCAACGCTGGCGCGTGATAGGTAATTTTGAGTGTATTTAACGTATTTTTTGGGTTGGGGCGTTCGGATGTCATCTTGCCCCCAGATTGAAGCAACCGCATGAATAAAATCATCGACGGCTTTTTGAAATTGTTTAATATCAGTACCAATGGATGCCGGATTTGTGGCATAGCTCATTGCTTTGTCTCGAGCCAAGCTTTCGGCTGCAGTAGCAGGGTTGCCTGTGGCGGCAGCACGGGCAATACGCATGGCATCATATCGTGAACATCCAGTTGTGATGACTAGGCAGAGTAAGAAAATAAAAGGTCGTGTCATATCGTTGTAAAGATTATTGTGTTTGACATGGTTGATTTTGCTGTTAATGCTCCCGCACCACATTAGAGGCCTTCCGTAACATGTTCAAGCCCGTGCACCTCCCTGCACAATGAGTATCCCATTATGTCTGATTCTCCTATTATCGAACTCATTGATCCTGATCTCAAAGAATTGTTGCCTCGATTTTTTGAAGTATCAATGGAAGATTTGGAGAAAATGCAGGTTGCCTTGAAAGAGAGAGATTTCGAAACACTCAATCGATTGGGACACACTACCAGAGGGACGGGGTGTGGCTATGGCTTCAAAGGTATGGGCGAGATAGCCCGTGCCATCGAACTTGCAGCCAAGGCGTGTGATTTTGAGAAGGGGCGCGAGCAGATAGGCTTACTTTTTCAATATCTTCAATGTGTACAAGTTGAATTTGGAAAGTGATTCCCCTCGTGGACGGGCTTGATTGCCCGCCCACGACCGAGATTCTTTTTATCTACAGCAGTTTCATAGCTGCATCCACATCCCAATTTTCATGAACTATTTTATTCAATGCGGCTACGATTTTTGCCGGGTTTTTGTGCTGGAAGATATTTCTGCCTACAGACAGCCCTGAACCACCGGCTTGAATGGAATCATAGACCATCTGCACGAGATCCCGGTCACTTTCCAGCTTGGGCCCACCTGCAATGACCACAGGGACACAGCATCCCTCAACGACTGTTTTGAAGGATTCGGTGTCGCCAGTGTAGTTCACCTTGACGATGTCTGCACCTAACTCGACGCCAACTCTGGCGCAATGGGCCACGACTTGCGGATCATATTCGTTTTCTATTTTAGGACCGCGTGCATACATCATGGCAAGGACAGGCATCCCCCATTCATTGGCTTCGGAGCAGAGGGCGCCAAGGTCTGACAGCATGTGCGATTCGGTTTCATCTCCCAGATTTACGTGAACGGATATGGCGTCTGCACCAAGTTTGAGGGCGTCTGAAACCGTACCCACCAAAGTTTTGGCATTGGGGTGTGGAGACAGCGATGTTGACGCTGACAGGTGGATGATCAGGCCGATGTCTTTGCCGCCGGCACGGTGGGAACATCTGGGAATTCCCTTGTGCATGAGCATGGCGTTGGCACCGCCTTCGGCTACTTGATTCACGGTTTCCCGCAGGTCAACCAGCCCATAAATGGGTCCGACAGTTACGCCGTGGTCCAGAGGGACAACGATGGTGCGACCGTTGTTACGATTCATGATGCGTTCCATGCGAATGGCTTTTCCGAGATGCATTGGACTCTCCTTGTTTTTTTGACCGGCGGTGCGACTTCTTTCAAAAAAAAGAGGCCGCGGTTTTTGCCGCGGCCTCTTGAGTGTTTTTTAGACTTAAATACTAGTGCACACCAAGACCGCAGGCGTTCTTGAAATAAAAGCTAAAAAAGAAAAAGAAACGTGTGGTGATGTTGTGCATATTATTTGATTATCCGTTTCGTTTGTGCCCTGTCAAGTAGAGTTTCTGCAACAGGATGGCTCTTGCCCGGTCGTTTAATCCACAAGAGCGATGCATTTAAGCTCAACCATGCCACCTAATGGCAGGCCAGCAACCTGAATGGCTGCCCGGGCTGGTTTGTGCTCAGTGAAGTATTCGGAATAAATGGCATTCAAATCAGCAAATTTGCCCATATCCATGACGAATACATCAACGGCCACAACTTTTTCCAAGGAGGAACCGGCTTCTTCCAAAATGGCTTTCATGTTTTCGAGAGCCTGTTTGGTTTGAGCTTCGAATCCTTCCGCGAGTTTGCCTTCTCCGGGAATGATGCCGAGCTGGCCGGAGACGAACAACATACCGTTGGCCGTTGTTGCCTGAGAGTAAGGACCGACAGCGGCCGGAGCAGTGTCAGTGTGGATCAGTTTGATGTCGGACATGATTTTCTCCTTTATTGAATGGTTTGTCTGGGTTTTCCCCAGAGATACTTGTCACAGAAAGATAGTGGAAGTCGGCGTGTTATTTGGACTAGAATGGCCATGGCGATGAGGCCAAAGAGCATGCGTCCCCAGAATATGCCACTGAGGTGGCCGCCGATAAGCAACATGAGCAGGGTATCCTCAATCATGGAGTGGCACAATCCCATGAGCGTTAGGGAATAGAAGACGTCCTTGCGGTCAATCCGTCCAGATTGAGCTTCGTTGATGATTAATCCTCCGCCATATGCCAGACCAAGAGTGAATCCAATTATGGTAATGGTGGATGCTTTTGGACCGATGCCGATGAGCTTGAGGATCGGGCGTAAAAGGGCATTCATCAAGTCAACAGCGCGGATGGCCGACAAAATGCGCATCATGATCATGAGTCCGAGGACGATGCCGAAGATCGAGAATAGGTTTTTGGTTTCGCCCCAAGCCCATTGGAGCAGTGTGGGATCAACGGGGCCGGCCCCTTGAAAGAGAATGACGGCTGGTTCCTGTAGGGTGCCGCTGGAAGTGTATGTCCAGTGTAGTATAAGGCCGAGTGCAAATGCTCCGAATAGCCTGGATAGAATTTGGAAAACGAATTTTGCGCCGGATCGTTGGGCAATAGCCCCTTCAACGAGAAAGCCGTGACCTATAAGGAGTAATACGGCAAAAATGGTGACTTGTTCTGTGTTGAGAGTCATGTCTCGAGCCAGCGAAAGAAAGACTATCAGGCCTGCATACATGGAGTTGACCATGGCTGTTGCCCACGCAAGTCCAAGTTCTGCCGGAAGGCCAAGAAGCCCCATGATAGGTTTGAGCGGTAAAGCAACGTATTGAATCAGGTCGAATTCCTGTAATAGTTTAACGATGATAATGACCGGAATCATAACTTTGAACAGTTCATAACAGGCGGAAACAGCGTCACGAATGAGTTCTTGAACGATGGTAATAATTTTGCTCATGATGCTCCTTTAATCGGAGCGACCATAGAGTATCTTTTATTAAAAGAAAAGGGAGCCCCGAAAGGCTCCCTTGAATGTTTTATAGGTTCAGGATGTTAGAGAATCGTTTTGGCAATTTGATAAACGGCGACCGCCATGCCGAATGCAAGTGTTGTCGAGCCTACAACGCTGAAGGCCGCCCATTTCCAACTTGATTCCCGCGCCATGGTGACGACTGTCACGAAGCAGGGGGCATAGAGCATGGTGAAGATGATAAGAGCGAGGGCTGAGGCTTTTGTGAACAGAGGGTCTGCTACGAGTCTGTCAGACAGAGGTTGAGCTTCTTCAGCATCAACTTCGCCGAGTGAATATGCAGTTCCCAGAGTTGACACAATGACTTCCTTGGCTGCAAAGCCGCCGGTCAGAGCAATGTTTACACGCCAATTGAATCCGGCCAGTTTTGAAATGGGTTCCAGAGCTGTGCCGATACGTCCTGCATAGGTGTGTCGGATAGCTTCTTCGGATTCAGTGTTGTCTATCTGTACAATGGCTTCTTCGGTTTGAGCGGTCGAGCGCATAGATTCATAGTGGGCGAGGCGTTCTTCCGGCAGTTGTGGGAAAGTCATCATGGCCCACAATAGAATGGAAATGCCGAGAATGACTGTTCCCGCTTTTTTGGCATATTCCCATGTGCGTTCCCAGGTGTGGATAAGTACTCCACGCATTGTGGGCATGCGATAGGGGGGCAGTTCCATGACGAATGGCGTGGAAGCTCCCTTGATGACGGTCGAGCGCAGAGCACGGGCCACGATAAGGGCCATTACCCAAGCGCACAGGGTGATCATGAGCATGACCGTGGCAGCATTGTGCGGGAAAAAGGCAGCGGTCAGCATGAGGAAAACAGGGACTTTGGCTCCGCAGGTCATATAAGGAGCGACGAACAACGTGGCGAGTTTTTCTTTTGGGCTTCTCAGTGTGCGGGCGGCCATGACGCCGGGAACGGCACAACCACCAGCAATGCCTCCGGAAACGATGAAGGGCAATACTGACGTGCCATGGAGTCCGAAGATCTTGAAGATGCGGTCAAGCATGTATGCCATACGGGCGATGTAGCCAGAATCTTCTAATGCTGAAATCATCAGGAACATGAACATGATGAGCGGGACGAATCCGAGGACGCCTCCGACACCATCAATAATGCCGGAAACAACCAGAGAGCGAAGGTGCCCATCAGGTAAGGCGTTGTATGCAGTGTCGCCCATCCATCCGAAAAGCATTTCCAGCCAACCCATGGGAATTTCTCCCACAGTGAATGTTATCTTATAAATGAGATAAACGATGCCGAGCATGATAGCCGGACCAAGGAAGCGGTGGGTGAGTACCTTGTCCATTTGATCTGAACGGCTGATGCGATCTTCGTCAAGCACTGGGTAGGATACGACGTCCTTGATCATGCCTGCGATGAATCCGTAGCGATGGTCGGCGATGAGTGCATCCGGTCTGGCTTTGAGAGTCTTTTCTGTGTGGTCGGCAACCTCACGAGCCATGGCTTCGAGTTTGTCGGACAGGGCCGTGTTGATCATTCGTCCTTTGACGACCACATCTTCGTCGCGTTCAAGGTATTTGATGCCGGTCCAACGGGCTGGAACTTTTTCGGTAAGAAAGTTTTCAGCTTCGATAAGTTTGACCATGTCATCTAAAACAGGGTCAAGATCTGGCCCGTAGGAAATGTTCAAAGGTTTCCATGCACCATTTTGCTCTTTGGCAAGTTCCAGAGTCGCTTTCAGAAGATCCTGTGTGCCTTGATCGTTTCTGGCTACAGTTTCCACCACAGCACAACCTGAGAGTTTGGAAAGTCGTTCACTGTCGATTTGTTTACCGCTGCTGCGAACTTCATCCATCATGTTGAGGCCGAGTACAAGCGGAACACCCAACTCCATAATTTGGACAGCCAGATAGAGGTTTCGTTCAAGAGCATCGGCATTCATGATGTCGATGACGACTTCCGGCCGTTCATCTACGAGGAAATTACGGGCAACCAGTTCTTCTTGTGTGTATGCAGTCAAAGAGTAGGTGCCCGGCAGGTCCACCATGACAATGGAGTCGCCGTTGGTTTGGATGTGGCCGATCTTTTTTTCAACGGTAACACCGGGCCAGTTGGCAACGTGTTGCCGTGCTCCGGTCAGGGAGTTGAACATAGTGGTTTTGCCGCAGTTGGGATTGCCTGCGATGCCAATGGTATACTCTGCCATCGCTTAATCCTCCAACAGGGTGACGGTGATGTGATCTGCTTCGCTGTTGCGCAAGGTGAGTGTGAAGTCTTTGAGTCGTAGGGCAACAGGGTCTTTGAGTGGTGCCTTGCCGATAACATGAACTTCTGTGCCAGAGATGAGACCCATGTCTCGAATTCGTCGACCAAGTTCTCCCTCAGCGGCAACGGTTTTAATTTTGAGTTTCTGATTGACCTTGGCTTTTCTTAAACAAAAATCTTGAGACATTATGTATTCCTTGAAATGTTCTGGTTGATAATAAATATCAACGATGGAGCAAAAAAAATTATCGCGAACCTGGGCAACTGTCATTGTTCGGACTGTCCTGAATGCCAGCGCATGAACCGGAATGTCCGCAACCTGTACAGTTGCAAGAAGGTTGTTTTGACGTGAATTGCTTGAAGAGCTTGCGGGCAACGAATATCCCAGCAATAGAGACAATGCAAACTACAAGTATGGTGTCGATCATTTTAATCCCCTCAAAGTTTTGACCTGAGTTTCAGGTCGGACATGAGAGATGTAGTGATGTTGAGAATCAGTGTCAAGTGTTCTTTGGAATTATTTCATACCTTATCGGAATGATGTCTTCTTGGGTTACTTGTGTTCAATGCTGTTTTGTGCTGAGATGACTGTCTTGGGTTGAGGCATTAAAACAGTTTGTCGCACTATCATAACAGCTTATATACGGAGTTTAGGTCATGGACGACGATTCCAGAGATTTCATGAGATGGATAGATGCCCTTGCCAAGGGAATTATCGCTGGTGCTGCCATTGGCTACCTGTTCAGCCTCACCGATATGATGCCCCCCGGCAAAGCTGTCGTCCTTGGCGGACTCGCAGGCTGCCTTGCCGCCATTACCTTCAAGAATCGTCAAGATGACAAGAAGGACGAGGAAAAATAGGCTCTTTACGAAATGGCCTTTCTCCGTGAAAAAGATGGCTGTTTTCTATGTTTGTTTATATGAATGACCACAAGTAGTTTTTAATTTTAGTAGTAACGAGGTAGGTTCCTGTGTGGGAAAAGATTTGGGATGAAATATATTCTGCAAAAGAATGGGGTAAATATCCTAGTGAGAGCGTTATTCGCTTTGTAGCTCGTAATTATTACGGGGTTGAAGATCGGCGTTCTGTGCGAATTTTAGATATTGGCTGTGGAAGCGGCGCAATTTCATGGTATTTGGGCAGAGAAGGTTTCAATGGATATGGCATTGATGGATCCGCAGTTGCTGTCAAGCGAGCTGAAGAACGTTTTAAGCGTAATGGCTTGAAAGGAGAATTCACTGTAGGTGATTTTCAGAATTTACCATATGAAGACGGTTTTTTTGATGCAGTGATTGATGGCTACGCCCTGTGTAGTAATAATAAACAAGTTCATATGGCAACATTGAAAGAAGTTGATAGAGTTTTGAAGCCAGAAGGTAAATTCTATTCAATAATGCCACAAATATCATGTACAGGATTTGGCTTTGGTAAAAAAGTTGATGATTATGTATATACAGAAATACCAATAGGGTGTTTTCATGGTTTGGGAACGGTATACTTTTTTGATTATGCAGAAATTGAGAATCAGTTTAGTTTGTTCGATATTGAGGATGTTCAAGAGCAAACTCATTCTTTTCACTATCGGACCATAAAACAATCTGACTGGATTGTTCATTGTAAGAAAAAAAGTTAGCCTTTTGAAAAGTAGTTTCATTTTGTATTATTTAATGCTGACAATATGTAATCAAAGCGAGTGGATGCTCTCATTTTGAGGGCATCCAATTTGTTTTAGTGGTATGCTATGAAAGAACTTATCCTTGTTCATTGTGTCGATACGGAAGGTCCTCTTTACGAATCCATTTCAGCTACTTTTGAACGTGTAAAAAGTACTTTTGGCTTGGAGTATGAACCTTCACGAAGCCAATTGATTCGGTTGAAAGCTGGAAAAGATATACCTACTGAGTTGAAGGACAAAGTGGTTGACTTTGTTTCTGACGAGCGACTTGGGTATAATTCGACTTGGACTGAAGTGGATGAAATGCTTCAATTGTTGATGTCAGACGACTGGCGCATGAGTCACGCAGATGATCATGGTAATGGGTACGTTTTTTCTTGGTTTGTCATGGATCATGTAGGATTTACAGTCAATCCTCGACAACGAGCTTTGGGATTTCATTCCGTATACGAACATTACAAAGAATTATTTAAAGAGTATAAACCTAAAAATGATGCTTTGTATTGGCACTTTCATCCTGTACCGTTTTCTTATGAGGCCAACAGGGCTTCATGTAATTATAGCTTCACTTCGTATCATATTGAATCAATTAGTCGGCGGATAATAGATTTTCTTGATTTCCCTGCTGCATTTCGTCCAGGCCTGCATTGTGAAAGACCTGATATCAATTTGTTTTTGGAAATGTGGATTCCTGTTGACTATGGTAATCAGGGAATGCCGGAGAGTTCTGAAGATGCCATGCAGAAAGATGTCTGCGGTGGACGTTTTGGAGATTGGCGGAGAGCATCCTCAGATTGGGGCGTTTATCATCCTGATTGGTATGATTATCAGCGCTCAGGAAGCATGAAACGCTACATTGCGCGTTGCCTTAATCTCAATGCCCGTATCAGAGCAATTACAGAAGACGAGGTGCACAAGGCCTTTCGTCAAGTACAATCAGGACAGTCAACGATTCTTTCAGTGACTAGCCATGATCAAAATCGGATGGCTGCTCCCATATCTCAATACATGGAGCTTGTTCGAAAAGTTCAGAAGCATTATCCTGATATTTCAATTCGTCATGCAAACGCAGTAGATGCAGTCCGGTCAGTATGTGGTTTGAGTACAGAGTCACCTGTTCAATTAGAATTCGAATGGACAGGCAACCGATTGGACATTGTAGCGGATAAAAATATTTGGGGCCCACAGCCTTGGCTTTGTTTTAAAACATTAGACCAACGTTGTTTTCATGAAAATTTGGATAGACAGGAAGGGAATCATTGGAGCTTTGTATTTGATATTGATTCGATTCCTTTGGATCGCCTTGAGGCGATCGGCATAGCTACCAATGATAACAATTTTAATGCGTCAGTCTACAGGATTCCGGTTCGCTACGGAAAACCTGGTCCTGTCGAGTTTCGTTTTAGAAATACTGGGAATTAGATTTAACGATGACTGAAAATACTATGCTGGTTGGATCAGGAATGTATTGAGACATAATTCAGTTACATCCACCTGAGGAAGATTCGGTCTGATGTTCTGAATTTCAGCCATTCTATTTAAAACCATGCTGCGTGTAAGCCGTGGGAATTTATCCAGAGCATAGCGAACCTTTTGACCATTGCGACCAGGTTGGTGAGCGCGGATGAGTTTGCTTAAATGCTTTCGCCAGCATTTTATATCTCCCCACAGTCCCAATGGTTCTGGAAGCCAGGTGTGGTCATGTGGACAATTGGTTTGAACGAGGTCCGCAAGAATCGAAGCAGAATCATTTTGAATCGTATGGAGATATGGGCTAATCGTTTGTGTTTGTCTGGTGCTTTCTGTTATTGAATCACAGTTATTCAAAGTCTTTAGAACTTCTTCTGCGGTCACTGTTTGGTGTCCAATTTTGCCTGAAAGCTGCGACGTTATGCTTTCATCAAAAATTGGTCGAAATTGGATGACTGGGATACTAAGAAGCATGGCCTCTATTCCAGTTGTACAATCATGGTGAATGACTGCTTTTGCAGAAGCAATCCAATTTCTGACTCCCCCCTTGTTTGTGACAAAGATATTTTTGAGTGTACTAAATTCTTGTTCGTAAACAGTAGCGTTTTCTACAGGATGGGGGCGAATGATTATTGTGTGATCTGGGAGTGCTTCTGCAATATGTTTGACCATGCTATTGAATTCATTGAGAAGGTCTTTTTGGTAAGTATTTATATTTTCAAGATAGTCTTGCAGACCTTCCTCTCCATAGCATTTCCATTCATCCATACTGCTTAACATTTTGATATAATTTTTAAATCCCATTTTGTGATTGTAGAAATAAAAATTAGTATTGATCAGAATGAAATTTTCACCGTATTCATCGGTGATGGATTTGTCTTTGTAGAGGGGGACGAATTCTTTTTTTAGCAAGTCAAATGAAGGATATCCGGTCGGTATGACCTTACTTTGCTGATCCTCTGGTAGGTGGGAAGAAATGAGTTGTGTCTGTTCTTCTCCCCACATGCACAGCTTTGTCGTATAGGGGGCAACTTTTGTGTAATTATCGATCAATTGGTCTGGACTGCCAATGAGAGATAGGCCTTCAGCGTTAAGGTTGAAGACAATTCCGCCATTCTCCAGAATCTTTTTATTCGTCGGTTGGTGTTGATCACTGTCAAAGTAACAAATGGGTGCAGTCGTTGATTTGACGTATTGATTAACCATTCTTTCACCCAACAACACAGGATAGCCGCGAGAGGCAAGGTTGAGGGCAAAATAAAGCATGCCGTCAAGTTCGCGAGTTGCGATTTCCATGGGAATTGCACAAAGCATAATATCAATCAATCCGTTTTGTCAGAGTGTTAGCGATGCTAATGTTATTGAGCAAGAAAGGCTTCAGGATTTTGTCGAAGTGCGGCCATAGCTGTTTTGATAACCGTTTGAGTATTGTATACTTCGATTGTTCCATGTCCGACTGACGCTTTTTTTACGTCTTCAATGATTGCCGGATATGCTTTTAGTTTGCCAAAATCATAATGCGTTGTCTCTGGATTTCTCGCGTAGAGATAATAAGAACGTGTGTCAGTCAATCCATTGTCAGTATACGTGTGCTTGAATTCAAGAGTGTTGCGATAGGGAACTTTTTCTCGGAATTCTGTCGTGTGAACAATAGAAGCGTAACTTAAGTCAATACCAGCACAGAGGAGTTTGGCATTTTGATCGATGGCCTTTTGCCATGGAGAGTCGTCTGCATACGCGTATGTATTTTCCCCACTCATGAGATCTTCGGCTTTGGCTCCTAATGCACATGCACCATCAAGAGGATTGTTATTTCTTGTGGCACCTGGACGCGTCCTGACGAATTCGGGGAAAACACCAAGGCTAGGAATGGCAGGAGTGTTTTGTTTATCGAAAGCATCATTTTTGAATACCGGTATATTGCCAGCCGGAACCATAATCGTTCCTTGAGAGCCAATGACGTTGAAAATTCCTTGGAGAAAACCATCAAGGTCATTTTCGAAAGAACCAAGATGTTGAAGGCCGGAATGAATAACAAGCATGTCCCCAGATGTAATGCCCGTATTTTTGAGCGCTTCTTCCCATTCTTTTATCGTAACTGTATGTTGGTGTTTTTCGCCACCCATACAGAAGGCCATGGTTTCAAGGGTACTGAGTGGACCATCGCCAGCTAAACTGAGATCCATTCCATTTCCGAGGGTTGCTTCAAATTCTAATTGCAATGCAAGGAAGCTCATGGAGTCAATGAGTCCAGAGGCGATAATATCAAAATCGTCAGCCAGTTCTGATGCAGAATGGATATCAAGTTTGGTCAGCTTGTCGCAATATTTTGTGAAGATGAATTGCTTAAGATCTTTTACATTCATTTTTTTTCATCATGGTGACAAGAGCTTTCCTGTCAACTTTTCCGTTTGAGTTAAGGGGCATGGTTTCGACTTGGATATAGCGTTTTGCTCGCATGTAAGTCGGGAGATTCTTGTTGGAAATTGCTTCGAAATCAATTTCGGGGCTACCGCTGTAGAAGACAATGAGTTCGATAGGAGCTTCAGGGTCCTCTTGGAATCCAACAACAACAAGATGTTCAACATTTGAGCCTGTGCGAAGAACATGTTCGATTTCACCAAGCTCCACTCGATATCCTGCAATTTGGATTTGATTATCGATGCGGCCAATGAAAATTAGGTCACAGTTGTTATCGAAGCGGACCAAGTCGCCGGTACGATACCACCTGTTGTCTCTTTTTCTGATATTGGTGTTCAATTTGCAGAATTTTTCATCGCTCAGTGTTTTATTTTTCCAATAGCCTGGCGCCAATTGGTTGCCTCCCAAGCAAAGTTCTCCGATATCTCCGGTTGGTACGGGTGTCAAAGTCTCATCGACAACGGCAACGTCAAGCCCAGGCAGTGGGGTTCCAATCGGGACGCAACCTTGACAGTCGGCGGGGAGCGGCGTTTTAGGATTGTATTCGTAATCTGTAAAATAGACGGTCGCTTCTGTGGGCCCATAGAGATTGAAGATTTTTGAATTATGTGCTGCTGCCGCAAAATTTTGTGCAGTTGTTTCTAGGAGAGTCTCTCCACAAAAAAGGGAAAGACGGAGATGAGGCAATGATTCTTGTTTGAGGAGTTTGAATTTTGAAAGAAAAACAGCGACTGCTGGAACAGAGAACCATACTGATATTTTATGTTTATTCACAAAATTTATTGGAAGCATAACTTCTGGTTGAGGCACGCAGAAAATGGCCCCCCCGACCGTCAGAGGAATGAAGATATCAAAGACGGAAAGATCAAAGGTGAAATCGAAAAGTTGTGTAAATGAATCAACAGAAGTGAATGAAAACTTTTGGATGGAATTTGTCACCATGCTGACTGCATTTGTGTGAGTTATCCCAACACCTTTGGGGGTTCCGGTGCTGCCGGAAGTAAAGAGAAGATATGCGATTTCGCTTGGTTTGACTTCAGGTGAGACAAGGTGGGTGTGTGCCGAAGCTTCTAGTTCTGATTCGTCCAAAGAGGAAATGGTAATATTCTGTGCAACCGTTTCGAGATGGGGCAGGTTTCCAAGAACAATGATCGTAAATTCCTGTTCCTGATCACCAAGCATATCTAAAAGTTCGTTGAGGTGGTCAGCATCAGTGATGATGATATTAATGCCGGATTTGTCTATGGCAGCAAGTACACGACTTTGCGGAAAGATTGGATTGAGAGGAACATATCCGTTTCCACTATGGAGAGCTGAAAGGATTCCCGTATACATGTGAATCGAACGATAGGCATATACACCAATGAGTTTGCAGTGATTGTCAAGCTGGGTAATGCGTTTTGATGTGCTGTCGATTCTGTTAGCCAACATCTGATATGTATATTCGATACCATCAACGTACAGGGCTTTGTTGTCGGGATACAAAGAAGAATTCTTTATAAAACCGTCGATGAGTAAAGTGTTCTGCGACAGAGTCATCTTATATTATCTCAATTTGTTATGATAGGGCAGTTCGTATGAACTTTTTGTAGTTACGATCAGTCGGATAACGTCAACGAATTGGAATTACCAAGCAGTCCAACCGCCGTCAACAAGCAGATTTTGCCCTGTAACATAGGCCGATAAGTCGCTAGCAAGGTACAGAAGTGCACCCTTCATGTCTTCTTCAGTGCCCATGCGTTTCATAGGGGTGCGTTCCTTGTATCGGTTGACGAATTTTTCATCCTGGCCTCGGGCAATTCCACCGGGACTGATACAGTTGACGCGGATATCCGGGGCTAGTGTCGTGGCGAGCCAGCGAGTGAGTTGAGTCAGACCTCCCTTGGAGGCGGCGTAGGCTGCAGGGTTGCCCATGGCCGTGCCTTCGTAGAGAGACATGTCCGGACCAACCACGCCATAGGTTGAACCAATATTGATGACTGAACCATGGCCGGATTCACGGAGGAATGGAGTTGCAGCCTGAATGAGGGCGAAGCAGGCCGTCAGGTTGGTTTCCAAGGCAGCGCGCCAGGTGGCTACACTTTGTTCTTCAAAAGGCGTGACCCAACCGGTTAGGCCTGAAGTGCCAACAAATGCGGCGCAGTTGACGACGATGTCGAGTGAACCCAGTTCGTCTTTGACCTTTTTGGGGGCAGCAACAACCGCGGCCTCGTCGGAAAGATTGACTGTTAGGCCTAAGGTTTTGACTGAGTAAGTGGCAGCCAGTTTCGACGCCGATTCCTGTACGCGATCAGTGGCAATGTCGAGTACTGCGATGTTCGCGCCTGCTTCAGCCAATGCTTCGCAAAAGGCTGTTCCAATATATCCGGCACCGCCAGTAATCAGGGCAGTGCGACCAGTCAGGTCCATAAGTTGTTTTATGCTTTTCATGAGTTTCGCTCCATAAGAAATTCAGCAAAGGCGAAGTCGAGTTCCGTGTCGATATCTACGGCTCGCTCTGGTGGTATCTCTACCATTTTAACTTTGCCTTGAAAGACGGCATCGTGTTTGAGAATGAAGTTTGGGGTGGTAACATAACAAACTGTGGTCATGTCAAAAACCGGGGGGGCCTCTTGGCGACGTATGAAGTCCGTACCTGTGGGCATGGCAATGGTTGCGTATCCGGCAGTGTCCACTGTTATCATGTTGAAAGAAGGATGTCGTTCAGCTTTACGTGCTGTGATGACCATATCGCACTTGTCTCTTTCGAATGTTTCGATACAGCGACGTACATCGTCTCCGATACGCATGGGGGCGGTACAAGGGAGAGAAACGAATATGTCGAAATCATCCACGGCGTTTATGGCGTGTCGCCATGCCAACCATTCAGGGCTGCTATCCTGGGCCAGTTCTGTCGGTCGCATGAAGGGAACTTCCGCACCGAGTTGCCGAGCGGTGTCAGCGATGGCCTCGTCGTCTGTAGACACGATAATTCGGTCTAGCAAACCGGAGTCTTGACCTGCTTTGATAGCGTGACCAATGAGTGGGATGCCGCCAAGAGGGCGAATGTTTTTTCCTGGTACGCCCTTGGAGCCGCCTCTGGCAAAAATGAATCCATATCGTTTCATGGTGCCGTTATCCAGGTATTAGCGTGTGCACTTTTTTCAACAGCTTGGATTAATTGGACGACGTTCATACCTTGTTCAAACGAACAAAGGTGCGGATTATCGACCATCATGGCCCTGAGTTGATTTTCATATGTGGTGTTTCGGTCAATGGAAAATTCTTCCGTTGTAGTATCCATCGTAAGCGTTCCTGTAATGAAGTCAGCTTGGAGACAGAATTCTTGCGTGGTGATGACGAATCCTCGACGTGTGGTCCTGCTCAGGTAGTCCATGTGGATGGTGACGGCAGGGCAACCAGCGGTTTCCATGAGGATGGAAAATTGATCATCGGAGTCGATTCTGAGATCGCTGAAATGACCACCAATGGCTGTGACGCGTTTCCAACATCCCAGAAGAAAACAGGACAGATCGAGTTCATGCGACAGATCTCGTAGTACCCCACCGCCTTGCGCACGGCTGGCTGAATAGCTGGTCGTGTAATCTGTGCCGGGCCGCCAGTCGGGCAGGTATTGGCCAACGTGAAATTGTGCGTTGAGAATCGTTTGACCCGTGAGCAACTCTCGTGTGCGTGTGACCAGTGGGTGAAAGCGAAGATTGTACGCCACCCGAATGGTGTCGCGTGGAGGAACGAGTGCGTATGGTTCATCGAATAGGGGTTTCTCAACCAGGATAAGTCCGGTAAAGCCAGTGTCCATAAGCATAGTCAGACTTGGAAGATGTTCGACTGTGGCATTGGAAATGATAGCCAGTGAAGGCGAAGTTGTTTGTATGGCCTCGGCTATAGTTGAGAAGATCGGGTAAGGGCAACTTGGATTGCTGGTTACGCACGCTAGAGAGTAGCCCAATGAATCGAGAATTTGTGCGTGACGTGCTCCAATAGATCCATACCCTATGATCAATGCTTTCATGTTAGCACTCTTCCTTTACGCGAAAGTGCATGTCGTAATCATAATTGGCCTGATCAAAATCTTGTTTACGGCCAATATCCATCCAGTATTCATGGATGGGGAAAGCCGATGTCGTTTCGTCTTTGTTCATGAGCTGACTAAACAGGGTCGGCATATCCAGGTATTCATTTTTAGGGATAGATGCGGCAATGTCCGGATCCAACACGTAGATTCCCGCATTGACAAAAAATTTATGTGTTGGTTTTTCTTCAAGGTGTGTGATTATGTTGTCTTCAACATTGACCACACCATATGGGACTTGAATGTCGAACCTGCGGACTGCCATTGTTGCTCGGGCTTTTTGTTCCTGATGAAAAGCAAGCATACCTGGGAAATCTACGCGGGTAAGCAGGTCTCCGTTCATGACAAATATTGGTTTGTCAGTTTGTTGGGGGATAAGGCCAACAGCTCCGGCTGTTCCTAGTTGTTTGTCTTCTCGAAGGTACCGAATTTCCACGCCATGCCTTGAGCCGTCGCCAAAGTAGTCTTCGACCATTTCGGCGCGGTAGTTGACGGAAATATAAAAACGCTCAAAGCCATATTCTACGAATTGGTCCAAAATTGTACTGAGTAACGGTTTGCCGCCCACTGTCAGAAGCGGTTTGGGACAATCCTCGGTAAGGGGGCGCAAGCGTTGGCCTAGGCCGCCCGCCATGAGTACGACCCAATTGTCTTTTTTGGGAGGAGTGACCATGTCCATAAGGGTCCGTAAACCCACAATACGATTTTCGTTATCAAGTAAAGGTACCTGGCGGAATTCTTGTTCTCGCATAGTTGTCAGCAGAACAGACTGGTCGTCGTGTTCATTGGCCGAGAAAAAATTTGTTTCCATGATTTCAGCAACAGGTGACTCCAGTGTTTTTCCTGCTAATAAACCACGTCTGACATCGCCGTCAGTGATGACTCCTTTGAGGTGTCCCGAATTATCAACGACTAAAGCTATCTGTGTTGCTGACCGATTGAGTGCTTCCACCGAGTCACGGATTGTGGCTGATGGTGGTATGACAGATTCTTTCCAACGAGTCATAGGTTATTCCTCGCCTGCAAGCAGGCTGTGCGTGATGTCGTAAAATGGTTTGGCAACATGGAAGGTAGCTTGCTTGATCTCATTCAAAATGTGCAAGCTGGTTCCTTCTTTTTCATACGGGTTCATGACTTCTTTGACAACTCGGGTTTGGCCAGCTTCCAAGGCTCGGCGGGTTCTTCGTACAAGAATTTCAGACACAGACGGTGAGTTGAATACGGATTTGGCCTGTTCTCTTCCTTTTTGTCGTATGCCTACATTAATAGAAGGGATTTTGAAACTTGGTGCTTCTAAAATGCCGGAAGAGGAATTGCCAATGACAGCTCCACAGTACTTCATTGCGGATAAATATCGGACAAGGCCAAGCGACGGAACAACGCAAGTTTGTCGAGGATGTTTATTTGCAAGTAGAGCGGCCCGTTCATCAATGGCGTTACCGCCGGGATCAGCATTGGCCCCGGTGATGATTGCTGTCATTGTCGGATCATCCGAGAGCAGTGTCTCAATGGCAGAGAAAAATTCATTGAGTTGGGTTTTATCATCTTTATCCTGAGTTACAGGATGATAGGTCGTGAGCAAACAGTTGTCACCAATGGAGAAATTGAGGTCAGCCTCAAGTTCAATTTTGTCCATCAGGGGGATGGTCATGATATTTTCTACCCCGAGAGCTCCCACATTGAAGACAGTGTCTGGATGTTCTCCTAATTGAATGACTCGATCTCTGTATGCTTCGCAAGAGGTGAAATGGAGATGAGACATTTTTGTAATGGAGTGGCGATAGTAATCATCCATGGCTCCTTCGGTTACTTCTCCGCCATGGATATGGGCAATAGGATATCCCAGGATTGAGGCAGCAGTGGCGCAGGCAAAACATTCATATCGATCACCGAGTAGTATCAGAATATCTGGCTTAATTTTATCCAAAGCATGAGCGCAGCCAGTGAGTGCCTCTCCCATGGCTGTGGCTATTCCGAGGCGAGTGTCGTCATTGAGTTGAAGCGGTACTGTAGCCTGGATTGTGAAACCGTCCGCAAGGATGGCGTCGACAGTATGCCCATGCCGGTCAGACAAATGTGACCCTGAGACCAGAAGTTGAAGTTCGGTATCAGGGTCTTGCTCAATGCGATTAAGCAATGGGAGTAATAGGCCGTATTCAGCGCGTGTACCTGTGAAAACGCAAATTTTCATAGCTCGATAATCTCCCCGGTATGGAAATTCCTGGATGCTGATTTTTGCATGATTTCATCCCATCGCATGGGGGAAATCCCACCTTGCCCAGTTCGTTTGGCGACCACGTTGGCTTCGGTAAACGGTTCTCCTGCCATAATGGGGGCGGCCGCCACGAGAAAACGCCGAGCAATGTTGATGTTTTCTTTTTCGCTTACGCTTGGCTGTTTGGTCCCATCACCCAGTGCCTTTTCAATATCTCTGATACCGGAAACCATGGCAGTGAGTTCTTCTGGGTCAATAGACGCTGCATGGTCCGGGCCTTTCATGGTTTTGTCCAGAGTAAAGTGCTTTTCAACGAGCGAAGCCCCCATAGCAGTAGCCGCCACTGGACAGGATATGCCGGGAGTGTGGTCTGAATAACCAACTGCACATTCAGGAAAAGCGAGAGCCAGTGTGTCCATGGCTTTGAGGTTGGCATCCTCAAGAGGTGTTGGGTATTGGGTGTTGCAATGGAGTAGAGTTATGTCTTTAGCTGATGCCCCTGTTTCCATGAGGGCTGTGACAGCGGCTTTGACTTCTTCCAACGTGGTCATGCCTGTAGACATGACCATGGGGACTCCCTTGTTGCCCACTCGGCGTAGATAGGGGAGATTTGTTATTTCTCCAGATGGGATTTTAATAGTGTTAACACCGAGTTCAAGAAGCATGTCCAGACTGTCTGCATCGAAGGGGGTGGAGAGAAATTCTATATTGTGTTTTTGGGCATGAGCGATGAGGTCTTCGTGCGCCTTTGTATCCAGTTCGAGTTTCTTTAACATGGCAAACTGGGATTCTTCAGCTCCAGAAGTCTCTTTTTGATAGTTTGCCTTTTGGGCCAGATCTGTGACGATTTCTTTGGCTTTGAAAGTCTGAAATTTAACCGCATCCGCTCCGGCTTTGGCTGCCACCTCTATCAGTTGGCGAGCGAGACTCATATCTCCGTTGTGATTGACCCCTGCTTCGGCGATTATAAAGACCGAATTGCGGTTCATACACATTCCTCCTTGCGGGGGCTACTTGGTAGGTTGACGGTGCGGGCAGCCAGATATCTGGCGTTAATCAAACCGTCGTTGAGGTTGTTTGCATACATGGGCAAGTCGGCCATTAAGGTCCACAGGGGACGAGTCATGATACTTGCATCGTTGCTTGCGGTTAGGAAATGGTCGCGTTGTTCTTGTGATTCAAATCGGATGGTGTTTAACCAATAATTAGCCGTACAATTGGCTGGTGCATCAATGTACGTAATATCTTTTTTCCCCTCAAAGAAAGTTTTGTAAGCCGAAGCAATTACCTGTTTGTCCCTGAGGATGGCGTCAAGTTTTTCCATTTGCGCACAGCCTAAGGCAGCGTTGACGTTTGGCATGCGATAGTTCCAGCCAATGTTGTCGTGGCGAAATTCCCATTTATGTGGGATTTTGGCGGTGGTGGTCATATGCTTGGCGTGCGCACCTAACTCAGCATCTTTTGTCAGGATCATACCTCCACCACCAGTGGTAATGGTTTTGTTTCCGTTAAAGCTGAGGACCCCAAAAGTACCGAAAGTGCCGAGATGCTGTCCTTCGTAACGACTCCCAAGGACCTCGGCGGCATCTTCTACCACCGGAATGTCGTATTCTGCACAAATTTCGCAGATTTCACGGATACGACAGGCGTGGCCCAGAATATGAACCGGTACACATGCGGCGATATGCCCATTAGCAGGATTATGACTTTTTAAAAATGTTTTCAGTGCGTCAGGACTCATCCCCAGACTATCTTTGTCCGAGTCGAGGAAAACGGGCTTGGCTCCGGTGTGGCTGATGGCGTTGGCTGAGGCTACAAAGGTTAATGCTTGAGTCAGGACGAGATCGCCAGGACGTACGTTGACCATACCCAAGGCTGCGGTGAGGCCGCAGGTGCCATTAACTACGGCAATAGCTCGGGCCGCGTCTGTGAAGTCGCAGACCATATCTTCGAATCGGTCAACATATTTTCCCACACTGGAAACAAAAGTGGAGTCGATGCAGTCGCATAGATATTCTTTTTCGTGTCCGAAAAAAATAGGTGCATGGAGAGGGATGAATCCCTCGGGCTCCCGATAGAGTTGTCTGATGAAAGAGAGTACGTCGTCAAACATTAGGCTATCCTAAATATTGTATATGTCTGCTTTATAGCGTTTAAGATTTTCACCGTCAGCGAACCATTTGGCTGTTAATTCAAGGCCGCGTTTGAAACCATCCAACCCGTTGAATTTCGGTTCCCAATCACAAAGTTTTTTGACCTTCTCATTTCCGGCAAATAATCTTTCAACTTCGCTGTTTTTAGGGCGAATTCGTTCCTGATCGCAGACTATTTCGATATTTGCTCCCATCACATCGGCAATGGCTTGTGCTGTGTCACCTATTGATACTTCAAATCCGCTCCCCACGTTGACCACTTCCCCTATACAGTCGTCAGATGCTGCTACGGCTTCAAAACCGCGGACTGTATCGGATACATAGTTGAAGTCACGAGTGGGTGTGAGTGCGCCGAGTTTGATAGTCTCCGCACCATTGGCAATTTGCGTAATAACGGTTGGAATGACCGCTCGAGCACTCTGGCGAGGCCCATAGGTGTTAAACGGACGAATGATGGATACGGGTGTTTCAAAGGCATTGTAGAAGCTCATAGCTATCTGGTCAGCACCGATCTTTGTGGCTGAATATGGAGATTGACCTTGAAGCGGATGATCTTCGGTGATGGGAACAAATTGCGCTGTACCATAAACTTCACTTGTGGAAGTGACCACAACACGTTCTACGCCAAGGTCTTTGGCAGCTTGAACGATATTCAGAGTGCCTTTGACATTGGTATCAACATACGTGTCCGGAGAGTGGTAGGAATACGGGATAGCGATGAGTGCAGCAAGATGCATGACCACATCACATCCCTTCATGGCTTCGCGTACCCCGTTAGGGTCGCGTACGTCACCAGAGAATATTTCCAAATTGTCTATTATATCTTTTGGAGATTCGTCGAGCCATCCCCAAGAGTTGAAGGAATTATAAAGGACAAAGGCGCGGACTGAATACCCTTGGCGAATTAGATATTCGACCAGATGGGAACCAATAAAACCATCTGAGCCGGTGACGAGAATTTTTTTTCCTTTTAGATTCATACTATACCCATTCCTGTTTAAGACGGAAGATCTTGTAATTTATTGTGAACATATGTCCTCCATTAGAGGAAGGCAAGAGAGGAATATGAGAGCGTCAGAGGATGATATGTCTATTTATGTCAATATTTTGATTTTGGACATTTTCAAATGTAAAATTAGGAAACATACCTTAAGGCGAGGAGCCGTAAGGCTTCGTCTAAACACTCTTCGGGATGGAAAGTTTCCAGACATTCTCGGGTTTCACATTTGTTTTGGTTGCAGGAACGGCAAGGCAATCCCTTATCCAAGCTGACGTGTTCGTCTGATGGAAATCGCCAACCAAAGCCAGTGGCACCGTGAATAACCAAAGAAGGTGTGTCTACCGCTACGGCAAAGTGTCGGGGGGCTGAACAGTTTCCTACATGGAGTGCTGCCATGGATTGGACTGCAGCCATTTCGCGGAGGGAAAGCATGTTGTCGGAGATGATAACACCATCTCCGGCTATTTGGGCTACTTCTTGCGCAACCGGTAGTTCTCCAGGGCCATACAATATGAAGAATTTCAGATCAGGATAGCGTTTTTTCATGAGCTGAATGAGGCCGGCAAAGTGCCGTTCAGGCCATTTCCGGGTGATCCGGCGATGGCTGGGGTCGATAGTAACAAAGCGGCATGGCTCCATGCCTTGTGAGGCAATGAAATTTTTGGCCCAGTCCTTTTCTACTTTTGTGAAGAAAATTTCAGGTGGTTCGTTTTTCCACTCAATGCCCAAGGGGCGGAGAACACTTGCTTTGCACTTGGCCGCATAGCCGTTGAGGGGCGTTGTCCAGTGAGTGTAGAGATGACGGTTGTACCATGGAGGTTGAAAGGTCAAACGAACTGGAGCCGTTGAAAAACGAACGACCCATTTACAGCGCGGGAGTTGTTGAAAATCAACAATAAGATCATAGCCGCTTTTGCCAACTTTTCGATAGTATTTTAAAGCGGTCAAAGGGTTGCTAAGAGCCTTTTTGTCAATAGTCCAAATGTGATCGATATGTGGGTTGTTTTCTAAAACCGATGCACATTTTTTTTCTGTCAATACATCGAGTTTTGCATTCGGGAATCGTTCTTTGAGCAGCCGAATAGATGGCGTAGCGAGCACGACATCTCCGATTTGCCGGAGCTGGCAAGCCAGAATTCTTTTGGGGTGAATGTTTGAGATATCTTTCATTATGGTTCTATGATCGTTTGTTGGAGCAATTATAGAAAATTATCGAGCCGAATAACGCACGGCAATGATTTTTCATTTCTCATATAAGTCTATGTTGGGAGTTAGTATACGTGTTTTTCCTCACACACAAGGGGTAGGTTTTTTCATTTTGGGAATGGATTTAGAGACTGGTGAATGACATTTACAATAACAAGGAAATATATGGGTGGAGAGTGTCGAATTTTGTTTTTTATGAAAAAAAGGGTTGCGGCAAACCGCAACCCTTTTGATTTAGTAATGAGGATTTTAGCCAATTTATAATATTTGGCTTAGGAAGAGTTTGGTGCGTTCGTGCTCGGGGGTGGTAAAGAAATGTTCGGGGTTACCGACTTCGACGATCTTTCCTTCATCCATAAAGACGACATGATCGGCCACTTCGCGGGCAAAGCCCATTTCGTGGGTAACGACGACCATGGTCATGCCTTCTTTAGCCAAGGCTTTCATGACGTCGAGAACCTCGCCGACCATTTCAGGGTCCAGTGCTGAGGTTGGCTCATCAAAGAGCATGACCTTGGGGTCCATTGCTAGAGCACGGGCTATAGCGACGCGCTGCATTTGGCCGCCGGAGAGTTGGGCCGGGTAGTTGTCTGCCTTGGCATGAATGCCTACTTTGTTAAGTAAGGTCATGGCATTTTCCGCAGATTCTTTTTTGCCACGTTTACGAACGGATGTTTGGCCTACGGTGACATTTTCAAGCACGGTCAGATGCGGGAAGAGGTTGAAGGACTGGAAGACCATGCCTACTTCCATGCGAACTTTGTTGATATTGGTCTTGGGATCGAGGACGTCAACGCCATCAATCATTATATGGCCGGAGTTGGCATGTTCCAAACGATTGAGGCATCGAAGGAACGTGGACTTGCCTGACCCTGACGGGCCGATGACAACAACCACTTCGCCCGGATTGATGTGGTAGGACACGTCATGCAAAGCTTGAATTTCATGCGGGACAAAAAAGGTCTTGTATACGTTTTTGACGTCTATCATTTTTTTAGACCTCCGCTGTCCTTTTTTCAAGATATTGAACAAACATGGACAGAGTGAATGTAATCACGAGGTACATGATGCCGCACAGAAACCAGAGTTCGTAGGGCATGAGACTGGTGGTGACCGCCTCACGTGTTGCTTTGGTCAGCTCGCGTATTGCGATGACGCCGAGCAGAGATGAGTCTTTGATCAGACTGATGAACTGACCAGCCAATGGAGGCAGTATGCGTTTGAAGGCCTGGGGCAGGATGATCTTGCGCATCGCAGTCGCCTTGGTCATTCCGAGAGATCGGGCTGCTTCCATTTGTCCTTTATGGATGGATTGGATGCCTGCACGAACGATTTCGGCTACATAGGCGCCGGCAAAAATAGCAAGGGATGCTACTGCAAACCATAGTTCGGGAATTTGGAACAAGTCGGCTTTTGCCAAGAGATTGTTGATGATGGTTCCAAGAACAAAGTACCAGATCATGATCTGGACAAGCAGGGGAGAACCTCGGATCAATTCAATGTATGTAATGGCTCCCCATTTTAGACAGGGGTTACTGGATATTCTGGCAAGGCCGGTGAACAGGCCGAGAAGAATACCGAGAAAGATGGAAACAAGGCTGACCTCGATGGTCACCAACAGACCATCAAGAAGCAGGCCCATTCTGCCTTCTTCATAGACCCCTATGGGATCCCCCATATAAATAGTGTCGCCAACGTCCACGCGAACGTCAGAACCGGGGATGGTGTAATATTCTGATTCGCCTCCGCCTTCGATTATGACGACGGAATCATCATCCTTTTGGGTGATGGAGGCGACTTCTCCTTCGATTTCGGCCGTTACGTCTATTGTTTCGACGTAGTAGAAATATCTGGGAAGACGGTTCCATCTCCAGATGTAATCAGCTTGTTCTGTGGCCCAATAGAAGCCGCCGATGACAACGAAGAGCAGGACAAAGTAGACTGCCTTCCAAAAAGTATTTTTATTGAATCCCTTGGGAGTTCCAACGGTCGCAGTATCTGTCATTGATTTACTCGGTAAGGTAAAGAACGGAAAAAAGTCCGGGGACCGTGTGTGCACGATCCCCGGAAGATTCTATGAAGTCTACTGAACGTCTTTGAGCCACTTGTTGGAACCGAACCACTTATTGTAGATGCGGTCGTAGCGGCCATCGTTCTTCATCTGAACGAGGAAGTTGTTGAGCCAGTTCAGGAAGTCGGGGTCACCTTTGTTGATGGCCCAGCCCAGAGGCTCGTAAGTGAAGGGTTCGTTCAAGAATTTCATGTCAGCGTCTTTACCGCGTTGAGCGTAGAAAATGGAGGTCATAGGCAGGTCGTAAACGGTGGCGGTGGCCTTTCCGTTCAGAGCTTCCAGCATGGCCTGATCTTCCATTTCAAATGATTTGTACTGCGCTTTGGGAAACATGCGTTTTGCAGCCTGTTCACCAGTCGTGCCGAGTTTGGAAGTAATGGTGTATTTGGGGTTGTTCAGGTCTTTGTATGTCTTGATTTCGTCAGCCCATTTTTTGTTGATCAGAGCGGTCTGCCCCACAACGATATACGGGTTGGCGAAGTTGACTTTCAGGTTGCGTTCCTGATTGACGGTCATGCCAGAGGCAATGAGGTCATATTTGTTGGACAGGAGGCCGGGGATAATCCCATCCCAAGCCGTGTTGACGATGGTCAATTTGACACCCATGGCTTTGGCCATTTCTTTACACATGTCGATGTCGAAACCGACAACCTGCCCTTTTTTGTCCGTCATTTCGAAGGGCATGTAGCCAGCTTCGGTTCCAATGCGCAGTTCGCCGCTTTGGATGACCTTTTCCAGGGTCGATTTTTTAGCAAGATCGATGTCAGCCGCCTGAGCTGATATGGCGGCGCACAGAAGCAGAGACAGCGCAGCCAGAATGGTAATGATGCGTTTCATCCTTTCCTCCAGTAAAATTGGGGTTATGGTATGCCCATACCTTGAAATGTCGTCCGGGTTAAACGACAAGTCAGAGGCTTTGGAGCCTTTGCCAAGGCTGTTGTCCGGGTTAAAACAACGCGCTGTTGGCTTGGGCCCTATGCCTCGTTCTGTTGTCCGGGTTAAAACAACATGATGAGGTTTTGGGTCCTTGACACCCGCTCAGTGAACAAAATTGTCTATTGAGCGAAATTATTACTTAGCTTTAATAGTAAGAAATATCAAGAAAGTTTTCATGTTGTTCAGCTATAGTGCCGTTTTCAACGTCATTCATATAGAAGAGGAAATCAGGGCTTTTATCGGTAGAAGAGTTTTTCAGGTGTTTATAGTGCAACAAAGGTGAGCGCCCGGCGGATTGTTGACAATAGTGTAATAATGCGTCGTCCTTTAGAAAATAATGATTTTAAGAGGGTTACCCTTGGTTCTGGGTTATGATAACTATATTGTGGTTGAATTAATGCGCGAGGGAGATGCTGCATGCCAACAGAAAAGATTTTGCTTGTGGAAGACGATGCTGTCGTCCGACTTGATATTCAGGTTGCCTTGGAGCGGGCTGGATATGATATCGTCGGCTACTCCACAAGTGGAGAAAGAGCCATTGAGATGGCAGAATCCTTTAATCCTGATCTTGTGCTTATGGATATTCAGCTTGAAGGAGTCATGGATGGCGTTGAAGCCGCAGGGGAGATTCTTCGTCGTTTTGACATTCCGGTCATTTATTTAACTGTGGTGGTCGATGCGGCCTCTTTAAATTGGGCTAAAAATACGGGTCCTTTGGGGTATCTGGTAAAACCAGTTGACCGCAATGAACTTAAATTAGCGATTGAAGTTGGTCTATACAAACACCAAATGGAACGAGAACTGAAAAAGGCAAGGAGAGAAGCTGAGGCTGCGAATAGGGCCAAGACTTCTTTTCTGGCTACAGTCAGTCATGAGTTGAGAACACCTATGAATGGTGTACTCGGTATGACCGAATTACTGCTTATGTCCGATATTGATGCTCAATATCGTGAGAATGTTCAGCTTATTCGAGAATCGTCCATGTCTTTATTGTCTGTATTAAATCAGATTATTGATTATTCCAAAATTGAGGCCAGTTCACTTCCGGTTCGAGAGATGGATTTTCGTCTTGAGGACATGGTATCCGGTCTGTTGTCTCAGTATAAACGGACGTCAAAAATTAAAGGCGTTACACTTGAATATTCCATCTCCCCGGATGTTCCTGGCTGGATTAGAGGTGATACCACCAAAATTAGGCAAATATTGGGCAATCTCATCAACAACGCCGTGAAGTTTACTTCCTCCGGACAGGTTATGGTGGATGTGTCTCCGCCCAGTAATGGCGATGAAACGTTTGCGACTGATAGAGATGTCGATTTGGCAGTTCAAGTATTGGTTCAGGATACAGGAATTGGTATTCCCGCAGAAAAACTGGATGATATTTTTGAGAGTTTCAATCAGGCCGAGGACCATTTGCGGCATGCGACAGGGGGATTGGGTTTAGGTCTCGCTATTGTCAGCAGGCTTGTGAGTGTTCTTGGTGGTGTGATCAAATGTTCCAGTGTTGAAGGGAAGGGGAGTATCTTTTCCGTTATTCTCCCATTTAAGAGGAGTCGTTATGAAGATCAGGCCCCATCGGCGACCGTATTGAGTGATCAATCCCCGCTCAAGGGGGCGAATGTCCTTGTGGCGGAAGATGATTTGGTTAATCAGCGATATATTGTCAGATTACTTCAGAAAATGGGGTGCAATGTCCTTTTGGCAGAAAATGGAGCGCAGGCAGTGGATGTGCTCAAAGAGCAGGCGTTCGATATCGTTTTTATGGATGTTGAAATGCCTGTTATGAATGGTATCGAAGCGACTCGACTTATAAGAAAGGTGGATACGGGCTGTTTGGATCCTGATGTTCCTATCGTCGCATTGACAGCGCGTGCAATGTGGGGAGACGAGCAACGATGTATTCATGTGGGTATGAACGATTACGTTTCTAAGCCCGTGGATATTGACACCATCGCCGCTATCATACAATCAACGCTGAACAATGAGTAAAAATGTCGGCATTTCGGCACCCTGTGGAGCGTGATTTATTATGAGTGACAAAAAGAAATCGGTCCCGTTACTGGACGGAGGGATCTACAAGGTCTTCTTTCTCCTGCTTTTTTCTTTATCCCTGTACCTAGGCTTTTCTTTGATCGCGCCCTTTTTACATACTTTGATTTTTTCTACGGTGCTTGCTGTGCTTTTTGCTCCGGTTTTTGTCTGGGCTTTGAAGGTCTGTAAAGGACGGCGCAATTTGGCATCAGTCATGACCGTATCCATCATCGTTTTTGCTTTGATTTTGCCGATGGCCTTTTTGTTTATGGCCCTTATCGGTCAAGGGGTTGAATCGCTTGTTTCTTTGAACCAATGGGTGGCCCAGGGGCTGTATAAGTCTCATATGAGTCTTGATATGTTGGATAAATATGTCCATATGCTCAATGAACAATTGCCGTTTCTGCGGATTGATGAAGTCGATATCAAGGCAAGCGTGATTCAGTATTCCAGACAATTTGCGCAGGGGATGCTTACCTTCGGCACTGATTTGGTAAGAAACGGTGCAAAGTTTATTTTACATTTTCTGCTTATGGTTTTTATTTTGTTTTATTTTTTACGAGATGGCGCCAAGATGGTTGAATATATCAAGCACTTGTCTCCGCTGAGAAGACGACAGGAAGATTTTATTATCGACTCTCTCAAGCGAGTAGCACGAGGAGTGCTCATGGGCTGCCTGCTGGTAGCCATTCTGCAAGGCGTTGCCGGAGGGATTGGGCTGGCGGTAGTCGGTATTCCCGCATTTTTCTGGGGTGCCATGATGGCTCTGTCTTCGTTGATTCCAGTCCTTGGCACCGGATTGATCTGGGTACCATCCGTGGTATACCTTTTCTTGGTTGGGGATTGGAAAATGGCTTTGTTTTTAGCATTGTATTGTGGGATATTCGTGGTGGGTATCGACACGATACTTCGACCGATTTTCATGCGTGAGGCTGCTCGCGTTTCTACCTTTTACATACTTCTGGCCATTCTCGGCGGCGTTTATTCCTTTGGTATGCTGGGCATCTTTTATGGCCCGCTTATCCTGAGTTTCGTCATGGTCATGCTGCAAATCTATATTGAGGAATATGCCGAAGACCTCAAGGACTCCGAGGAATGCGAATAATGCGTGTGCGATTGATTCTACCTTTGATTCTGGCTGCTTTACTCATTTCGTTTTTGGGATGTGGACCTGAAACTACTCGAATGCCTGCCATCGATGACAAGCCGACATATATTCCACTTGATATGAGTGAAGCCGAGGACCTGGCCGACGACTTGTCCAGTCTGTTGCAGGGAATGCAATCATGGACGGAGCTTCGACCTGCGTTGGAACTGAATCTTCGCTACATACGTTCTCGTCCGCAGGAAGCGATTTGTGTAGATCAATCCGGTTTGCAATTGACATGGGCACAGCTTGGAGAATCTGTCACGGAACTTCTTGGTATGCTTGATCAGCTGGATAAAAATCCGCGTTTGGCAGCGGAGCGTTTCCAATGGTTGAAGCTTGCACCCCGAACATTGCTGACTGGGTATTACGAGCCATGGTTGGCTGCTTCTTTGACCCCAGATGAAACCTACAAGTTCCCGCTTTATGGTGTGCCTGATGATTTAAAAACGACCAGTTTAAATGGTTTTCATCCTCGGTGGAAAGGACAATCTCTTGTCTATCGAATGGGCGAGAACGGTATTGAACCATACCATGATCGTGCTGCAATCGATGGAGAGCGTGTGTTGGATGGAAAGGGGCAGGAAATTGCTTGGACTTCAGACTTGGTAGACGCTTTTTTTCTTCAGATAGAAGGCTCCGGGCGGTTAGCTTTCCCTGACGGTAGCACCAAACATATCCTGTACGCAGGGAAAAATGGGCGTCAATACGTTTCCATTGGCCGTTTGCTTATTGACAAGGGATATGTCCCCAAAGAAGAGATGAGTATGCAGCGCATTCGTACTTTTCTTACTGAAAATCCAGACAAGATAGAAGAGATTCTCTATGCAAATCCGAGCTATGTCTTTTTTCGGTTGGCTGATGAAGGCCCGTATGGTTCCTTTGGCGGTATCCTGACGCCGCGCGTGAGTGTAGCTGTTGATAGAAATATGATCCCGTTGGGAAGCGTTGTGGCACTTAAAACGTCATTGCTTACGGCCGATGGCGGTTCTGATCCGTTTATGTCGTTAGTATTGGCTCAAGATACTGGCGGAGCTATCAAGGGAACTCGAATGGATTTGTTTTGTGGTTCTGGTGATGAGGCCGAAGTTTTGGCTGGTCATCTTCAGGCGGATTCCGAGGTGTTTATGCTCGTGAGTCGGAAGGTTCTTGTTTCGGCTACAGGAAATGCAAATTAAGTCAGTAGGAAGATTTTACAATAAAAGGACAGATTAGTGCAATATGTAGCGTTATTTGAAAAAGACAAGCAGGGATATTCGGTTGTCTTTCCAGATTTCCCCGCGTGTACAACGTGTGGTGAAACGTTGGACGAGGCTGTTGATCACGCACATGAAGCCTTGGCTATGTTCGTAGAATACCTTGTCGAAGAAGGGAAAGTGTTGCCTGAGCCCTCAAAAAAGAAAAAAATTCTGGCGCAAATCGAAAATAAGTCAAAAAAAGCTATCAATATTTCCGTCAAAGGAGATGGAACTGACTTTGAAGAGTTTGAACTCGTTATGCATACGCATCTTTTGGAGCGAATTGAGAAGAGTTGTCGGAAAAACAACATCTCGCCCGCTGACTTTTTCGCTATGGCAGCCAGAAATGCACTCGATTCTGATGAATTTGACGGGTAAGTCTGAATAATTTTATTTTTCTTGTTATTATTTTATAATTCTACTCTGAAAAATGGGATTATTTTTATCCTGTTTTTTGTGAGACCTACGGTATTCGCCTTTCATTGTTTGAAAAAAAAGCTGCACATTTTTGTTAAAATCTATGAATGTGTTGGGGTTGCGGCTTTATCTGTTTTCCCCTACCGTTTTCACAGAGGGAGAAAAGTGAGCGTGCTCCTTCCTTTGTGATAGTTGTTGTTAGCCTTCTTGCATAATTGTGAATGTCTCCTCATTTCGACGATGCCAAGGTTGATAAAGCAACGGTTAGACGAAAGGAGTGCGCTTACTGCTTTTCGAATTCGGGAGTTTGGCGGCTCTCGGAGCCATTGGGTTCTTCTCAATTTTCACCAACAGTCGCTTTGACTCTCCCGTATGTGATCCAATCATCCTGTAACGATGGAGTGAGGCGAGAGCATGTGCCGTTTATTTGCGCTGACAAGCCGTGATCCGGTGTCGCCCATGCGCGCCATTGATGCCCTTAATGTGATGAAGGAAGGGCATGATGGTTCTGGCGTGGGACTTTTTTTAAGCGGATTGGGAGGAGCCTTTGAGGAATTGAAGGAGTACCCTGTCCTTTCTGGCATTTTTACCGAACCAGGTTTGGCCCGTGTTTTCGAATACATGGCAGACAAGGGATTTCGGTCCAAATACTCAGTTATGTTCAAGCCTGATTCAGAACCACCTGTCGGGACTCCCAAGCGGGGAACCTACGCTTCCATTGCTTATAAGATTCCTAAAGAGTGGGGTGCTCGGACGCAGGAAGAGATTGATCGTGGTCTGGTACAGATGCGACTCGACCTGCGAGCCATGGGCGAGGAGTCTGGTGGTATCATGGTTTTTTCCTTTTGGCGGGACACTATCATGATCAAGGAAGTAGGCGATCCCATGGCCATCGGGGAATATCTTCGGCTTGGTCGTAAGGAATTGCACGCCAGGCATATTATGGCGCAGGGTCGTCAAAATACCAACTACGCCATCGACCTGTACGCTTGTCATCCTTTCTTTATTGAAGGAATCTCGACCATGACCAATGGTGAGAATACGGCGTTTCTTCCCATTCGCGAATATCTCATGTCCCGAGGTGTCACCGGGTATCAGGGCTACCAGTCCGATTCCGAGGTGTTTACCCATATCGCCCATTTCACCACCAAAAAACTTGGTCTGGATATCAGTTCCTATAAACATGTCATCACGCCTATGAGTGATGAAGAAATGGCTGGGCATCAAGACCGTGAGTTTTTGTCCAATTTGAAACGATCATGCCGCAAGCTGATTATCGATGGCCCTAACTGTATTATAGGGTGTTTGCCTGACGGTTCCATGTTTATGGCGCAGGATCGTAAAAAATTACGTCCTGGTGTTGTCGGTGGTAACCCTGAACTTGGTATTTACGGATTTTCTTCCGAGATTTGCGGGCTGAATGCCGCTATTCCCGAACGTGATCGGACCAAGGATTTTCAACCCATGCATCTCGATACCGCAATCGTTGGACCTGATTGCCGGGAGGTTATCCAATGCTCTCAGAAAGACCCATTACGCCCTCAACGTTAAGTCGCAAGGATCTGCCTTGGCAGATCAAGTGGGACATCAATACATGTACCAAGTGTGGTCGGTGTACGGCGGTTTGTCCGGTTAATGCCATTGAACTTGGCGTGTTCCGTAAACGGGATATTAAGACTACTATGGGCCTTGCAGCCAAGCCGACAACCGAATTCTCAACTTTTTATGGCATCCGGCAGCGTACGGACCCAGCCTATGCGTGTATTGGCTGCTCCATGTGTAATATGGTCTGTCCGAATAACGCTATTGAGCCGAGTCGGCAGTACGACTCGACCACGCTTCAGTTTCACAATAATGGCGGCGGACAGTCCCGAACCCGTGGTGGACGTCGGAACAGTTCTGAATCTTTGCTGGATCAGATCAAATTTATCCGTATTTCCATGTTGACCGATCCCGCTTTGGATGCTGGTCGTCATGAGTTTGAAATGCGGACCTTGCTCGGTCGTGTGTTGCCACCTGAAGAAGAAATCAAGTGTTTTCAAAATAACGGTTGGAAACCACCAGTCCGTGAAATATACCCACTTGTTATTGGTGGTATGTCCTTTGGCGCGCTTTCTCCGAACATGTGGGAAGGCCTTCAGATGGGCGTGGCATACCTCAATGAAGAAATGAATATGCCGGTGCGTATGAGTACGGGCGAGGGTGGCTGCCCCCCGCGCCTGTTGCGTTCCCGTTTCCTTAAATACGTGATTTTGCAGGTTGCTTCCGGGTATTTTGGTTGGGATGAAATCATTCATGCCATTCCTGAGATGAAGGAAGACCCGTGTGCCATTGAAATCAAATATGGACAAGGAGCAAAACCCGGTGATGGTGGGCTGCTCATGTGGCATAAGGTGAACAGCCTTATTGCCGCGATTCGCGGTGTTCCCAAAGGTGTGAGTTTACCCAGTCCTCCGACGCATCAGACCAAGTATTCCATTGAGGAAGCCGTGGCCAAGATGATTCAGTCCATGTCCATGGCCTGGGGATTCCGGGTGCCTGTTTATCCCAAGATTTCCGCTTCCTCCACATCGTTGGCAGTGCTTAATAATCTTGTGCGTAATCCGTATGCAGCAGGTCTTGCCATTGATGGTGAAGATGGTGGTACAGGCGCAGCATACAACGTTTCTATGAATCACATGGGGCATCCAATCGCTTCGAATTTGCGAGATTGCTACAAAACCTTGTGTTTGGCCGGTGCGCAGAATGAGATTCCGCTCATTGCTGGTGGTGGTATCGGTAAACAGGGCAATTTGGCTGCCAATGCGGCGGCACTTATCATGCTTGGTGCATCTATGGTCCAGATTGGTAAATACGTCATGCAGGCCGCAGCTGGATGTGTTGGGAGTGAAAAGGATCGCTGTAATGTGTGCAACATTGGTGTTTGTCCCAAAGGTATTACTTCACAGGACCCACGGGTCTATCGCCGTCTTGACCCGGAAAAGGTCGCTGAAAGAGTGGTGGACTTCTACCTGAGTTTTGACACGGAATTGCGCAAGGTGTTCGCACCGCTTGGTCGGTCCACATCTCTGCCTGTCGGCATGTCCGATGCTTTGGGCATCTCGGATAAGGATGCGGCTGACCGTCTCGATATTAAGTACGTGATCTAATCGAAGTCTCAGGCAATTGGAGAATACAATGGCAAAGAAAATATATCGCATACAAGGTCACGAAGATGGTGGCCGCCTTGAATCGCGTATCCTTGAGGAGCGTATTCAAAGTGCTGTTCGCCAAGGTGGCCGCAAGTTTGAAATCGAGGCCATGGGCCAGCACGGTATTGGTGGGCGGTTGTGGATTTCCAAGGAAGAGCCGATTACCCTGACCATCACCGGCTCGCCCGGGCAGCGTATTGGTTCCAAGGGGTTTCCGGGTACGACTATTGAGGTCATGGGGCCTGTCTCTGATGACCTTGGTTGGTTGAATGCCGGAGCCGAAATTATTGTGCATGGGAATGCTTCCAACGGGGCATGTAATGCCATGGCTCAGGGAAAAGTTTTTATCGGTGGCAATACAGGTTCTCGTTGTATGACCATGACCAAGACTAATCCCCGTTTCGATCCGCCAGAACTCTGGGTGCTCGGTTCGGTGGGTGATTATTTTGCTGAATTCATGGCTGGCGGTACTGCTGTTGTTTGTGGTCATGAGTCGCAAAGTCCGAATAATGTCCTTGGATATCGGCCGTGTGTCGGCATGGTGGGTGGGCAAATCTTTGTTCGTGGGCCTATTGAGGGATTCTCTCAGGCCGATGCCATGATGGAACCCATTGACGACGAGACATGGGCATGGCTGACAGAAAATTTGACCGTTTTTCTCAAGAAAATACGACGGAGCCGGTTGCTTCAACGACTCACTCGGCGTGAGGAATGGCAGCTTATTCGGGCAAAGACGCCGTTTGAAAAGAAAGGAAAGGTCCGTCGGTCCATGGCCGATTTCCGTTCCAATGTTTGGGATGCTGAATTAGGGCAGGGTGGTATGATTGGAGATCTGACATCACTTGATCGTTCGCCGATCCCGTTGGTGGTTCATGGTGATCTTCGTCGTCGAGTCCCTGTGTGGGAAAATCGTAAATATATGGCTCCTTGTCAGTCCAGTTGTCCTACGGGGATGCCAGTACAAAAACGGTGGCAATTGGTACGTGATGGATTGGTTGATGAAGCCGTTGACCTTGCTTTGGCGTATACGCCGTTTCCAGCCACGGTTTGCGGCTATCTTTGTCCCAATTTGTGTATGGAGGGATGTACCCGTTCCACACAACAGGGCATGGCCGCTGTGGATATCACCAAACTTGGTCGAGAAGGATACAAGTCAGCTGCTCCGAAGTTGCCAGAATTGACCGGCAAGCGTGTCGCTGTCATCGGTGGCGGACCGGCCGGTATTTCCGTGGCGTGGCAGATTCGTATGAAGGGGCACGAAGCCGTTGTCTTTGATATGGCAAAGACACTTGGTGGAAAGATTGCCTCGGCCATTCCCTATAGTCGTGTGCCCAAAGAAATTGTCGAAGCTGAGGTTGAACGTGCTGCCAAGGTATTGCCGCATGTGCATCTGCAACAGCAATTGAAATCAAAGGAATTTGAAGAACTGAAAGCGGAATATGATTACGTGGTTTTGGCCATTGGCGCGCAGAAACCTCGGATGATTCCCGTACCCGGGTATGAACGGATCATTCCGGCCCTGACGTTTTTGCAGGAAGTGAAAAATGGCGAGATGAAATCCGGTAAGCGTGTGGTCATTATCGGCGCGGGCAATGTCGGATGTGACGTGGCGACTGTCGCGGCGACTGTTGGTGCCGAAGACATCATGCTCATCGATATTCAGGAACCGGCTTCTTTCGGTAAGGAACGCAAGGAAGCCGAAGCCGTGGGCGCTCGGTTCAAGTGGCCTTGTTTTACCAAGGAAATTACTGCTGAAGGAGTTTTGCTTCAAAGCGGTGAATTGCTGGAAGCTGACACGGTTATCATGTCCATCGGAGATCAGCCGGATGTGGACTTCCTGCCGGATACCATTGCTTTGGACCGTGGCCATGTGGTGGTCAACGATGACTATCAGACCACGGATTCTCGCGTGTTTGCCATCGGTGATATCGTGCGTCCCGGTTTGTTGACCCATGCCATTGGTCATGGGCGCCGTGCAGCCGAGGTTATCGATGACATCTTGAACAATCGTCGACCTCAGAGTGATACTCGTGAGATGATTGATTATACCCGCATGACGTTGGAATATTTTGACCCACGTGTCATTGAATTCAGTGATATGAATCATTGTGGGGCTGAGTGTTCTTCCTGTGGTTCCTGTCGGGATTGCTACATCTGTGACACGATTTGTCCACAGGCTGCCATTAGTCGGAACGAATTACCGGACGGTGGTTTTGAACGGGTGGTTGATCCTGACAAGTGTATTGCTTGCGGATTTTGCGCTGATTCTTGTCCTTGTGGTATTTGGGATATGAAGAATCCGGCTCCGTTGGAGTAATTTTGGGAATGATTAAAAAAGGCGGCGAGAATCTCTCGCCGCCTTTTTTTGTCTGTATCAACGGGTTACGGGTATCGTCCCATATTTCGTTTTTGCTTCAAGCCATGTTCTGTCAACCTGTCGTATTCCTTTTGATCTCTTTTCATTTTGTCCAGAATACGGGTCGCACGTTTTTTGATTTCGGCCTTGAAATTAATGCAGCTTGTCGTCGGAAAAGATTCCAAGGTGTCGTCAAGCAAATGGGCCGCTTTGGTTGATATCTCGCCATGGATGAGTTCATGTTCTTCCAGATTCGTCATGAATTCTTTCCACCACTTGCGAGTTTTGTAATCCACACTGTGAACAAGTTTTGGATATTTGTATGTAAGATGAAGGTAGATCGTTGCCTGTGTAACGGTGCACTTTCCACCCGCATTACGCCATTTAAGGTTGTATTTGATGTTCGTCAGGGTGTGGGCCTGATAGGTCTTAATCCCTTTGTTTAATGGCGAATGGTTCTTCAGGTTGGTAAAAATAGTCTTTGGATCACGTCCTTCCACCAAATAATACTCCGTGCTGACAGTTCTGACCACGTCTGCCAGAGCGGAAGAAGTCAAAAGCAACAGAATGCAGAATGCCAAGAGCAGGCGGCGCATGGTGGTATCCTTATTTTTCCCCTGAATCACAAAAGTTTTCAAATTGCATCTGATACAGGCGTTTATACAGAGGGCATGATTCGAGTAAGTTGTCGTGTTTACCCTGAGCCACAATCCGGCCCTTTTCCATGACCACTATAACATCTGCGGACATAATCGTCGATAATCTGTGTGCGATGACAATCGAAGTCCTATCCTCTATCAAATTATCCAGTGCTTTCTGGACAACTCTTTCGGATTCGGTATCCAGTGCGCTTGTGGCTTCATCCAAAATGAGAAGACTCGGGTTTTTCATTATGGCGCGAGCAATGGTCAGACGCTGTTTTTGTCCACCAGATATTTTGACGCCGCCTTCGCCGACTACAGTGTCGTAGCCTTCGGGCATTTTCATGATGAATTCATGAGCGAACGCACCTTGTGCTGCTTGAGTGACTGTTTTTGTGTCGTATTCATCCTGCGCATAAGCGATGTTTTCTGTTACGGAAGCATTGAACAGAAATGTGTCCTGTGAGACCAGACCGAGATTGAGACGCAGGCTGTCCAATGTGTAATCCTGAAGTAATGTGCCATTGATTTTTATGTCGCCCTGTTGGGCCAGGTAAAATCGCGGAATCAGGTTGACCAGTGTGGTCTTGCCAGATCCGCTGGGACCGACAATGGCCACACGCTGTCCTGCCTTGATAGAGAGAGAAAGGTCCTGGATCGCAGGTTCCGATGTATTCGGATAGGTAAAACTGACATTGTTGAAAGTAAGCTCTTTGAGTGTGCCACTAAAGGCGATGGTGCCATCCTTTTCAGCCAGAATATCTGGTGAATCAAGAATGTCGAAAACACGTTCTGCGCCTGCAAGCCCTCCTTGAATCTGATGGTTGGAGGCGTTAAGTTTTTTGATGGGGTCATACAATTGAACGAGACAGACGAGGAACGCCGTGAGGTCGCCCGGAGACATCAAACCGTTGATGACGCGGCTGCCGCCGACCCAAAGAACGGTTCCACCAGCCACGGCAGCTATAAGATCCATGATTCTTGAAGATCCTTCACTGTAGAGGATACGGCGAATAATCATTCTTGTCAGGTTGTTGTTTTCCTTGTTGAATTTTGATTCTTCACGGAGTTCATTGGCAAAGGCCTTGATAACTTTGATGCCTGAAAAGCTTTCTTCAAGAACAACGTTGATGCCTGAAAGTTCGGCTTGCATTTTGCGGCCGTATTTGCGGATTTTCTGACCGAAAAAGACAAACGGATAGATCGCTACAGGCATGACAATCAGGCTCCAGAAAGCCAGATATGCATCAAGATAGATGGTTGTGCCGATCAGACCTATCAGGGTGAAAACTTGTCTGACAAACATGATTCCGCTGGGCAGACAGACGCGGACTGCAACAACATCGGCCACGATTCGGCTCATGAGCATGCCGATTTCACTTTCAGCGAAGTAGGGCATGGGAAGGCGGATTATTTTCTTGAAAAGGTCATGACGCAAGTCTCGCAATACAAGTATGCCTGTTGCGTTCATCACGTAAACCTGTCCCAATTGAAGCATTCCCTTGAGAATTATGAGACCAGCAAATCCATATATGCAGAGTTCTAAGGTGTTTATATCTTTGGCTATAAGTACTTCGTCCGTAATGAATTTGGTCAGCCAAGCCAGGGCAGGAGCGATTGGCGCGTACAAAAGCATGGCGATAATTGCAAGGACGACTCGTGCTTTGTATGGACCGAAATAGCCGATGCTGCGTTTAAGCAGGTATCGGTTACTCATTTTATGGAGTTTAACTTTTTGAGCCAAAATATCTCCTCGGATATCACTATGTGGCGTAGGACCGCCGCGGATTTTTCAAATAAGGCGTTGGGGCTTCATAGTATAGGATAATAAGAAAGTGAAGGCTGACCAATGAAGTCAGTCTTTATCGTTGTAGGACGTAGAGCCGTTAAGTGATTAGCTTACATGGGCGTAATCGGTGTCGTTTAAGTGTGCGCGTGCGGCCCGTGTGAATTCCCGTTGTCGTCTTTCGAGTTCAAGGTAAGCCAAGTCGCGTGAGGTGTCACAGTAGAAAAAACCATCAGATGCTATTTGTGGATATATTGTGTCATGAAGGTTTTGAGGGGCAAATTGAAAGCGTTCAACATCTGCATCAAAACCCGTCTTGGAAAAACGCCACAGTTTATCTGCATCTCTGACTAATCCTTCATTTTTTGAGATGAAGCCTTGCCGTGTGTCGTGTTCGGCTATGATCTCGACGATCTCGGTTATTAGGTCTTTTGGGTAGTTGACTTGCTGCAAAACTTTCTGGGCAATTTTGACGCCTTCTTCCTGATGTCGGAGGCGGACGGTCATTTCTTCTTCCGGGGTTTTGTCAGAGCTGAAAACCACTTGCCATTCAGCGCGTGATAACTGACTCCACCCTGTGTCATGTAAAATGATGGCGGGTAATACAACGTCTTGATTGCCGTTTTCCAGATCAACCAGCTGCTTCGCAAATTCCAGAGTAATGAAGGCATGCCCTGCATCGTCCCTTTTATCTTGATAAGGAAGAGCTATGTCCCAGATGTTAGTGTGGATCTTATTCATAACTTTAAAAAATAATCTTTTATTTAGGGTTGTTATGTCTTTTATTCAGGTGATGTGTTGTCTGTAAAAAAAGTCCTTATGTGGGAATTGATTTCATGTCAATTCAGAGTTGTGAGTGAAAATGTTTAAATAATGATTGTCGTTAATAGATTCTTGCCTTTCATTTTTTTGCAAGTTGTTTTCCCCCCTTGTCTTTTATGTCCTTTTTTTTTGCCGGACTTGGTATGGAATATTTTTTATTCTTTTATTCCATAATATCAGCGTATTAATGGGTTTATTTGTAGGAGCGGAGCGGTGGAAAACTGTGAATATCTAAAATAGTTATCAACAACATGCTGTGGATAAAAATGATAAATCTGTAATAAATATAAAAAACACCGATAGTTGATTTTGTCAGCGAGTTTAAGGGGTTTAAGGTGGCTAATCTTGCTATCCACATGACAACATCTTGGTTTATTGACCTTTTTTCGGATTGACTAAAAAATGCGCGATATGTATAAAGTGTATCGAATCTTAAAAGTTCTTTGAACTGCTCGAATTATTCGAATTGCTTGTACAACTCATATTCCATGCTCAAATATTCCCAACTGGAGGACCTCATGGCTGACCCCAAGACTCAAATGCTTCAAGTCTCTCTCCCCGGCGCAGGACAGACAACCACCTATCAGATGACCGCTGATGTTCCCGTCAAATTTACTTTCGATATTTCCGAAGCCGTTTTTACCGGCAACAACGGTAATCTTACGATTGCCATTGAAAATGGTGGTACGGTTGTTCTCGAAAATTATCAGGCTCTCGCAGATGCGGGGTCCATGCCTATTTTTGAAATGCTGGATGGAGAACAGGTTGCCGGTGATGTGTATCTCTTCGCTTTTGCCGACGGCGTTGATGGCGCTGATGCCGGGTTGGAGACCGCAGGTGATGCCAACGGTGGCGGGTCTGGTGCAGGTGAGTACTCGGATGATCCCGGTCAGATCGGTGATGGGGTTGATGCTTTGGGCGGACAGAGTGATGCATATGCCAGTCGCGCTTTGACAGCTGTTTCCGGGACGGCGGGAGATAATACAAATCCCATAGCCAATGACGATTTTAATGAGATCACTGAAATAGGTGATGCCGATTTTAACGGGAGTGAGCACGTCACTTTCGTGTCTGAGGAAGAAGAACTTTACGATAGCGACCTTGAAGGTGATTTCTTTAGTCTTGGTGAGGAAGGCAAAGGTTTTGTCGTCAATTATCAAACTGATGGTCCACAAATTCAAGAACCGATTGAAGGCAATGTCATTGATAATGATTTCGATCCTGACGCCTCAGACTCTAATGATACATTGCTTATGCACTCCATCGATTACGATGGCGTTGATTCCACAGGTCAGAACCCTGGCCCGGTCGAGATTCCGTCAACCGGGCAGACTGTTGAAGGGCTGTACGGGACTTTGGTTATTCAATCTGATGGTTCTTATATATATACATTAAATGAAGACTTGGCTGATAGCCTTGAAGAAGGCGAAGATTACGACGAGGTTTTCAATTATACTATCGAAGATCCTTCCGGTTCGGTGAGCAATCAGGCCAGTTTGACCATTACGGTTCATGGTTCTAACGATGCGCCGACGGCCGTGGCTGATACAAACGTGCAGGCTGTTGAGCATGGAGATTCTGACGGACCTTTCCCATACATTGATACTGAACAAACAGGACTTTCCGACGGAGAAGAAGAGTATCATCCCTATTCCGAAGGACCGTATAATGCTTCCGGCAACGTTTTGGAAAACGATTCGGACGTTGATGACAACGACATGGTCAATGAGCCCGGTGAAGAATCCGGTCTTTTCGTCATGGGTGTTTATTCAGAACATCCTTCGGATAACATCGACGATCAGCTTGATTATGATGCCTCGCTCGTGAACGGTGGTTTAGAAGGAGCGGTTGAACCTTCACAGGCTTCATTCTCCGTTCAAGGTCACTACGGTTCTTTGACCATCAATAATGATGGTTCATATACGTATACATTGGATAATGATGGTGAGAATGCTGATCTTGAGGCATTGAATTATGATAATTCCGGTACGGATTCCTTTACATACGCAATTATGGATGACTCCGGTGCCCTGAGTTATGCCAACCTCACCTTTACAGTGAACGGTGCCAACGATGCTCCCGAGGCGTTTTCTGATGCGAATTCAATTCGTGAATTCGGGCATATCTTCGAAGATGTTGAATATATCGGTACGGTAACTGGTAATGTTATCACTGATGTGAATGCCGATGGCGATGTGGATTCTGATGCAGATGATACACAGATTTTTGTTGAAACCATTAGCCATGGTGACAATACTCAGGCTGTTTATGACTATGACGGTACCAATGAATATGTCGATATTGACGGTGATTACGGTACACTGAGGGTCTGGGAAAACGGCGAGTATGAATATACTCTTGATAATGAAAATGGCGCAGTTAATGCGCTCGATGATGGCGGAATTCTTACCGAGACTTTCTCTTACGTTACTACGAATGATTGGCAGGATGGCGTTAGCAGCGACTCGGCTGATCTGACCATTACTATTAATGGTACCAACGACGCTCCGATCGCAGTGAACGACGTGAATACTGCCTCTGAGGCCGTTGATGATGCCGCTTTGGTCCCAGCTACCGGCAATGTACTTACAGACGCAGTGACCGGTGATTCTGATGTTGACACTGGAGACGTTCTGCATATCGCCGGAATCCAATACGGTTCCCAGTTCGTTAACTCCTTTGATGCAGAAGGTAATCTTGTTATTGTCGGTACCTACGGTACTTTGAAGATCGATGCTGACGGTAATTACACCTATGAGGCGGATCAAGATGCAGCCAATGAGTTGGCCGCTGGCAGTGACCCGGTTGACGATGTCTTTACGTACAGCGTGACCGATGGCGATGTCACGAGTACCGCTACATTGACCATATCAGTCTCAGGCGTAAACGATTCCGCAACTATCTCTGTTGCTGAAGGTGTTATGAATGACGAAGGCGTGGTTATCGCTTCTGTCAACGAGACGGATGACAATGCAAATACTCTCGAAGATCTGCCTGATGGCGCTCAGTATCAGTCCGGTAGTGATGTCGTTGAACCTGATGGTGGGAATTTGACCATCGGGGGGTCTCTTGAAGTGAGTGATCCTGATGTTCATGAAGTCAATCCTGATCCCTCGGTTCCGGGCAACACCAATCCTGATATTGAAGATACTTTCCAACCGCTGACTGACGCACCGGGCAGCAATGGTTACGGCACGTTTACCATTAATGCAGATGGCGACTGGACGTATACGGCCAGCAATGATCAGGCCGCGATCCAGCAGCTTGGTGACGGCGAAAGCTTGACGGACTCCGTAACGGTTACTTCTTACGACGGGACGGCAACACAGGTTATTACCGTAACGATTAACGGCACCAACGATGCTCCGGTTATCACCAATGTCTCTGCTCCTGTGGAAGATTTTGAGGACGGCGCTGATGGTTGGTTGGTCAATGGTGGAGATGTCCCTGTTACTGAGACTGATGGACCGTTGACTGATTACCTTGGCCGTCTTGGTGGTAACGATACCCTGACCAAGACTTTTGCAGTTGCCGACGGCACTGACACCATGACCATAGAGTTTGATCTTTATGAAATTGACTCTTGGGATAACGAAAACTTCATTATGTCTGTCAACGGTGATTCCGCTGAAATCAATTTGGGACACAACGATGCTTTGAACGGAACCATTTTGTCTTGGCGCGGAATCGACGGTGAGATTACAGATGGTACATTCACCGGTCCCAATGGTGTGACCTTCACGGTTACACCGATGACTGGCGATGCTGAAAATCTGGAGCCTGGCGATACTTGGCAGTGGGGTACTGATCAGATTCACCATGTGACTATCACTATCCCGAACCCGGATGGGCAGGTTGATCTTGAATTTTCCGCTGATTTGGATAGCCATCTCAACGACGAATCCTTTGGTATTGACAACTTGGCTGTCAGCTCAGTTGATGCTGATGGCAATCCTATCTTCACGGTTGTTGAAAACGTGACAGGTTCCGTTGCTGTTGCAGAACTGGCCTCCAGCGACATGGAAGGACAGGATGTGCATTACGTCATCAACAAGATCGAGATTTCGGATACCGAATATGTCGAGCTTGGTGCTGACGGCCAATATTACGATCAAGATGGTAACCCGGTTGATAGCGCCGATCTCATGTTCGCTATCGATGGGAACCAGGTTGTGACCGCAGACGGTGCGACCTTCGATTACGAAGCAAACAACCAGTACACCATCTCCGTATCCCCAGTGGACTCGCAGGGTGGTGTTGGGCAGTCCGTTGATATTAATGTCCAGATTGGCAATGTGAACGAAGCTCCGAGCGGCGAGGACTTCACCATGACCGTCGGTCTTGACGGCGGCTCAGTCGACTTCCTCGGTGCTGACGGGTCAGAAGGTGGCATTGGTGACAACGCTGATCATGTGTCTGACCCGGAAGATGATGCTGATGCTCTTGACGTTATGATCACCGAACTGCCTACGGGTGGCAAGTTGATGTACAACGGGCAGGAAGTGACTGAAGCCGATTTGGCAAGCGATGCTGATGGCGACGGGATTATCGACGACAACGGCACTCAGTTTGATCTGAATGGTTTGACCTATGTTCCTGACTCCGACGGCATTGACGGTGTGCTCCTTGGTTCTCGTCTTGCAGGTGATGTAACTCTTGATAACTGGGGTGAATCCGATGGTCTGAACCGCGTTATGGACCTTGGCGATGGTGTCTCCGTAACCACCAGCGTGACCAGTGATGGAGTAGCCGCTGAACTCCAGCAGTTCCATGGGCAGGCAAATCATATAGGATTTGGTATCGCTGATGCCACTGGTAACGGTGGTAATGACAAGGGGCTCAATGCTGGACCAGATAGACCTGGTAGTGATGAATTGACCGTGAGGTTTAATGGCGCAACCGTTTCATACGCAGAAATCGGCTTCGACGGTTTGGGTGGGCATTTTGATCCTGACGCAAATGGTTATCAGAATGCGACTGCAGAATGGACCGCGTACCTGAACGGTGAAGAAGTGAACTCCGGCTCTGTTAGCAGCGACGGAGACTTGTTCAATTCCATCACGGTCTCTGGCTTTGAATTCGATACAATAGTTTTTAGCACCGCTTCCGATGCGGATGGTTCTAACTGGGAACTTCGCTATATTGATGCAGAGTTCACCGATACTGATTCCTTTGATTACATCCCTGTTGATTCCGGTCAGCCTGGTAACGACGGCGCATTGGTTGATCCCGATGGAGCCTCCACAGTTACCATCAACATCCAGCCTGACGGCCCTGTGAATCAGGAAGTCGAAGCGGCAGATGATTTCTTGACCATTAATGAAGACGATACAACGGCGACCGGTCTGAACGTCGGCGACAATGATATCGATCTTGATAATACGCTTGGTGAACTTGAGTTCTCCCTCGATAACCCGGCCGATGCCCCCGAAGGTTTGACCTTCAATCCGGATGGTTCCTACACCTTTGATCCGTCTTTCTATCAGTCTCTGGCAGCAGGCGAAGTCTATGGTGACGGCCCCATTAAGGTCGATTACACGGTATTTGATGGAGAGACTCACTCTAAGGCCTCTCTTTACATTACCATTACTGGTTCTAACGATACTCCGACTTTGGACCTGTCAGCCGATGCTGATGGTTTCAACTTTGCTGATACATATGTTGAAAATGCAGCTCCGATTTCCATTACGGGTGATGCGGATATCGCTGATGTGGACCATAATGCAATGGTTTCCAAGGCGACTGTCTCCTACACTCCGCTTGAGGATGCTGACGTAACTGCTCTTGATTTGAATCTGCCTACGGGTTGGGATGCTACAAGTTCTGTTGATCCTGTTACCGGAGAAATAACTTGGACGATCACTGGTCCCAACGGTGATGATATGACCATGGGTGATTTTGAGTCCGTCCTTGATGGTATAACCTTCGGCAATGCAGCTGATGAGTCTCCGCTTGATGGGGACAGAGAATTCACCATTACAGTCTACGACGATCAGGGTGAGGCCAGTAATTCCGCAGTTTCTACCATTACGGTAGAATCCGAGAATGACGCTCCGACTCTCGACCTCTCAGCCGGTACAGTGACTTTCGAAGGTCATACCGCCGGCTACCATAACATGATTGGTGTTTATGAGATGGTTGACGGTAAGCCCGTGAATCCTGAAATCATTATGGAAGATGTGCAGGATGCAAATGTTGGCGATGTCCTCACCACATTTGGTGACGGTCAGGACCTGCATTACTTCCTGGTTGATGTTGGATACGGTTCCACTCCTACCGGAACCCCTGAGTTTGTGTGGGATGCAGCCAACAATGAGTGGGATATCTCTTTTGATGGTGGCACCACGACTCAGAACGTTCACTTTGACGATGCAACGTTGAATCCGAATGACTCTGAAGCTACCTTTGGCGATAGTCTTAATAATAACAATGACATTGAAGTCGATGATCAGCAGAGTTCTGTTGATGACGATGACTTCGATGACGTCCTTGCCGATGAGAATCCTGGCGCGGCTGGCGCGGATCATGGCGCGACCTTTACTGAAGGTGACGCTCCGCTCTCGGTTACCGGTGCCGTGGACATCTCTGATGTTGATTCTGATACCATCACCAAGGTTGAAATTACCTATACACCAGAAGAGCATGATGCTTTGGATGTTGACCTCGGTTCCTTTGTCGACGAAGGGACTGTTACCAATTCTGATGGCAGCGTGACCTGGACAATCTCCGGCGATGCTTCCAAGGCTGATTACGAAGAATTGCTGCAAAGCCTGACCTTCGAGAATGACTCAGAGACATTACAAGACGGTACGCGTGAAATAACCATCCGTGTGAATGACGGCGAAGACTGGAGTAATCCGGCTCAATCCACCATTACGGTGGTTGGCGTAGATGATCCGACCAGCATTACCGATCACACAGATGGAGCCGTTCATGAAGATGCTCCTGCTGATTTGGATGGAAATGGTTTCCTGGTTGAGTCCGGCAGTGTCACTTTCTCCGACGCCGACGGCGATGGTGCCATGAACACCACACACATTGATGCAGTGGATGCAAACGGTAACGTATTGTCGACTGCGAATGTCGGAACATTGACTATTAATGATGCCGGAGTATGGGAGTACAAGATTGATAACTCCCTGCCTGAAGTTCAGAATCAGGATCGTGGCGAGAGCTTTGACGAGTACTTCCGAGTCTACACCGAGGATGGTAACGACTTCACGGATATCAAGGTCACCGTTAACGGTGAAGACGACAATAGAGCTCCTAACGCTGTAAACGATTTAGCTGGTGGAGCAGACACTTCAGCAACTGAAGGCGGAATCAGTACTTCTACCAACCCGTCTGATTACATGCTTATCGTGGATACATCTGGGTCCTTGAGCCATACAGCAATGGCTCAGACGCAGACAGCTCTTACTAATATGCTTCATACTTTGCAGGGGAGTTTGGCGGATGGTGCTACATCCAAGGTGAGCATCATCAATTTCTGGGATAGGACTGATATCGACACCTTCACCCTTACTGGTGGAGACTCAACTGCTTACGATGCTGCTGTTGGTTTTATTGGAACGTTTTCCCCTGGTGGTGGCACTGACTATACGGCAGCATTCCGGGCCGCTACGGCTTTACTTGGTCCGGATCCTGATCCGACTCAAGTTATCTTCATGTCTGATGGCGAACCTACGGAAGGTGGAAATGGTTGGAAGAATCTGATCACTCCCATACAGGATAATCCAGATGTCAATCTCATTGCCGTTGGTGTCAATATGCCTGCTCAGTACAAAGGGAATATGGACCTTATCGATGAAGGAAATGACGCTTCCATGCTGGATGGCAACGGTTTAAATGGTCTGCTTCAGGACGTTTTGTCCCAGACGACCATTCCGGCCACGACCGCTGAAGGCAACGTGTTGACCAATGACTCCGATCCCGATGGCGACGCATTGAGTGTCATATCCATCGCTAATGATACAGATACGGTAGACCTCGTAGACAGCACTAATGACGGTGTAGACAATCCGTCTGCAACCATTGTTGGTACTTACGGTACATTGACCATTAACGGTGATGGTTCTTACGAGTACACACCGGATCAGGCTGCCGCAAATGCTTTGAATCAAGGCGATTCCGAAACCGAGTCTTTCACCTACACCATTTCTGATGGTAACGGCGGAGAGGCCTCGGCAACGGTCAGCTTCGAAGTTAACGGTGCCAATGACGCGCCTGTGGCGATTAATGACAGTTATCAGGAAATTAACATAACCTCTGGTATTGACGCTGTTTTGCCTACTTATCAGGATGCAGTTTTGAATGATTTTAGCACTGCAGCGAATGGTTCCGTTACAAATGATGGAATCACCATCAGCGTCAGTCATTGGTCTAACAATCAGGCTGAACTTGTTCAGTTGCCTAATGGTGAACTTGGTATCGATTCTGGTGATGGAAATCAGCAAATTGATTCTGATGGTCATTATGGGTATGAAGAAATTAGGATTGATGTGAGTGAAGGAGCTGATGCTGTTAACGTGACCGTTGGTTCTATTGACAGCAATGATGATGTCGAAGTTTGGGTTTACTTTGAAGGCACTGATCATGTGTTTAACAGAAGTTACTCTGATAATTACTTGGGCAATCATAACAATACAATTGAATTAGGTGGATGGACTGATCACAGAGGAGTCTTCCATCAGATTGATTATATTGAAGTTGGCCCCAAGGCTCAGTGGGGTAATTACGATAACTTCACTATCTCATCGGTTTCTGTTCCCGATGCCATTATGACTGACCCTGGCAGTGCCGCAATTCCAGCAGAGATTGACTTTGGCTCTTTTGATAACGGTACTGGCGCTATTACCGGCGATGTCCTCGCAAACGACTTCGATGTTGATACCGGTGATACCCTGAGTGTTATTGACGTTAATGGTGACGATGTCAGTGCATCCGGTCAGACTACCATTCATGGTACTTACGGTGATCTGACAATTGAAGCTGATGGTTCGTATGATTACACGCTCCATGATGGTTGGCAGGATCTTGATCACACGGTTACCGAGACTTTCGAGTACACGGTGTCCGATAGCCATGGTGCTACGGATGTTGCTAACCTCGAAATTCCGATTCACGTTGATGCCAATGTCGTGACGGATGCAGCATTAGATACCGCGACAGGCGATTACGTAATGGATGGTACAATCGGTGAAGATCTTATCTACATCGCGGATGACGCCACCATGGTGAACCTGACAGATGGCGGCGATGATACCATTATCGTTGACCCTGATTACATCGGTACTGCCGGTGGCGACATCACGGTATCCGGTTTCGGTGACGGCGACGAATTGGTCCTGAATGATATGGGCGACATGTTCATCTCCATCGACCATTCTGGGAATGACACGGTTTTGACTATCAATGAAGGGGCTGGGGATGTGAATCCTGGTGATGATTATACCATCACTTTGACGGACTACTCACTCCACGGCGTCGATCAAATGGATTTGCCGACTGGTCACATGGATATCTCCAGCGACCACGAGTCCTTGAATTCCTTGATTCAGACCATCATTGATTCACCTGACAAGAATTAATTAATCAAAATGTACAACCCCGGATTCGGCATTTGCCGAGTCCGGGGTTTTTTTGTTTCTCATATCTGGTGTATTGTTTTGCTATAAATGACAGACAAAAAGGCCCGGAAGGAAAACCTTCCGGGCCTTTAAGCATTGATTGATCGGGATATCCGTGTCCTAGGAAGGAAACGGTCGATTCTTTGTTAAACTCTGCTTTTATAGAAAGAGCAGAAGCGATTGATGCCTTCTCTGATTTGCTCGGTGTCAGCGCAGAAGGAGAAGCGGATGAATTTGTCGGAATCTTGGCCGAAGGTCAGGCCGGGCGCGGTGGCAACGCCTGTTTCCTTGAGCAGTTCCTTTGCGAATGTGTAGGAATCCATTCCTGCCTTGGACACGTTGGCCATGAGGTAGAAAGCCCCCTTGGGACGGGAGAACTCAAAGCCTTCTGCGGACAACTTGTCGAGGACGAGGTCCCGACGTTCGCGGTAAGCTTCGACCATTGTTCCGATGCAATCCTGAGGGCCGTTTAATGCGGCTTCTGCTGCCTTCTGAGAGACTGCGGAAGCGCAAGAAACGTAAGGCTCAAGGATTTTGTTCATCTGCGGAGCAACTTCGGATGGGGCGCTGTAGTAACCTACACGCCAGCCTGTCATGGCATATGCCTTGGACACTCCATAGATGGAAATTACATTGCCATTGGGGTCGATATTCAGCGGGGAGTGGTGCTCTCCGTCAAACACGATTTTGTCGTAGACTTCATCAGAAATGATGTAGATGTCGTGCTTTTTGGCAAATTCAACAAGCTTTTCGACGGTTTCCTTGGAGTACACACCGCCGGTAGGATTTGACGGAGTATTGATGAGCATGACCCGAGTGCGGGGCGTGATCAGTGGTTCCAAATCTTCGATGAGCGGCTCGAATCCGTTTTCTTCGCGCAGCGGGTAGAATACCGGGGTGCGCTCCATGGCGATGGTCTGCATGTAGTAGTTCGGCCAGCCCGGATCGGACAGCAGCACTTCGTCACCGGGATTGGTGACGGCCATCATGGCTTGAGCCAGAGCGAAAACGGAGCCGGGGGCAATGCCGATCTGGTCAATGCCAATTTCAGCACCATCTCTGGATATTTTATTGAGAGCAGCTTCGCGCAGTGAGAGAAGGCCATTGTTGGCGGTGTACTTGGTGAATCCGTCGTGGATCGCTTTGCAGGCGGCCTCTTTGATGTGATCCGGGGTCTGGAAGCCGGGCTCGCCGAGTTCCATGTGGATGACGTCTTCCATTCCCATGGCCAGATCCATGATGACACGGATTCCGGAACGGGGCATCTTGTTCAGGGATTCGCAGAGAGTCTTCATAATTTTTTCCTGTGATACTTATGGTTATCGTTGGTCTCGGCCAGCTGCACCATCGGCAAGGGCCTGTATTTCTTCTTTTGTTGCGCGGAGGAAGTCGCCGGGAATGGAGTGCTTTATAGCTCCGGCCGCAACCGCGAAATCAATGGTTTCCTGAGAGTCGCCAGTCTTGTCGAGGGCATACAGAAAGCCTGTGGTGAAGGCATCTCCACCACCGATACGGTCGACGATGTTTTTCATTTCAAAGACAGGGGAAGTCCACATTTCATCAGGTGTTGCAAGTATGGCGACAGTGGACTGGTGATCAGCGGAACGTGTTCGGCGGACAGTAATGGCGATTTTTTTGATGTTAGGCCATTGTTCGAACACTTCATCGGCCATCGGGCGATATGCAGACGGGTTGTCGTAGATATCGTTTTCGGCAACCCGAGCAGACAGGCCGAGGCAGGAATCGAAGTGGCCTTCGTTACCGACCAGCACATCCACATATTCCATCATGCGCCGGTATACGTCTACATGATTGAAGCCGTATTGCCAGAGTGCTGCACGAAGATTCAGGTCACATGAAACCGTCAGCCCCATTTCTTTGGCTGTTTTCATAGCTTCAAGGGTACAACGCATGGCTGTCTCAGAAATAGCGGGTGTGATGCCGGTGATGTGGAACCAGTCCCGATCAGCCAATAATTTACGCCAGTCGAAAGTTTTTGGTTCGGCTTTGGCAATGCAGGAGTCGGCTCGATCATAGACGACTTTGATAGGGCGCTGGTTGGCACCGGTTTCAACAAAGTACAATCCGAGACGACCCTCGTGGTGGGCAATTTTTGAAACATCCACGCCGTGTTTCCGCAATTCGTCACGCACTGCGTTTCCGAGGTCATTTGTCGGAAGTGCGGTGATGAAGGAAACATCTTCATCCAGTCGTCCAAGACCAACTGCGACATTGGCCTCGGCTCCGGCCATGGTCACTTCAAGTGACGGCGTTTGAAAGAGTCTTTCATAGCCAGGGGCTTTGAGTCGCATCATGATTTCACCTAACATGGCATACCGTGTCATGGTTTCCTCCTACTGCTTTTCAATGAGTTGGATGGAAATGCCGCCAGCGGTTTCAGCCATCCACGCAGAATTTGTTTTGGTATCGATAGCTTCGACCTTTTGGCCGTTGCTTTCAAGCCATGCGACTGCTCGTTGAATGTTGTTGCACGCAATGCGGAGTGTGCCGGGGGCATCTCCTGTAGCAGAAAGCGGGGTGAAGCCGGGAACTGTTGACGGCGCAAATGCCATGGCAAGTGTGTCAAGCATTGTCGAGCCCGCATTGTCTGCGCCTGTGCCAATTTCTGCACTGAGCAGTTCAAAACCATGAAGCAGAGCCATGGCTTCCTTGGCATTGCGGGTGATCTGTTCGAATTCACCAGCCTGAATGTACTTTTGTTTGGCGATCCATGTTCCACCTACAGCCAAAACGGAATTGCTTTTTGCATAGCTGGTGATGTTGTCGGGGCTGATGCCACCCAATGGCAGGAACTTAACACGTTCTTTGAACGGTGCTGCCATTGATGCCAATCCCTTCATGCCGCCTCTCGATTCAGCGGGGAAGAATTTGACGGCAGGTAAACCTGCTTCGAGTGCCAGTTCAATACCCGTGGGGCTGTCAATGCCGGGAATGATGAGGAAGTCGTTATCAACACAATGGTATACAACCCTGGAGTTGAAGCCAGGGGTAACTATATAACATGCACCGGCTTCTTTAACTTCTTCTACCTGCTCCGGGGTCAAAACTGTTCCAGCGCCAACGAGCATGTCTGGATAGGCTTCCAGTACGGCTTTAATTGCATCGCAAGCGACATCTGTGCGGAGTGTGATTTCCATGGCGGCAATGCCACCATCTCTAAGGGCCTTGGCAACAGGCACAGCATCTTCAAGTCGTTCGATTTCGACGACAGGGAAGATGCCGGCGATTTGAATTGCTTTTAATATTTTTTGCATTGTATTTCCTTGTAGATGCTGGATTAGTCGTGGGTAATTTGGTGCATGAACTGACGCGTGCGTTCATTCTGCGGATTATCAATGAGCTGGCTAGGTGCGCCTTCTTCGACAATAACTCCGCCATCCATGAAGATCATTCTGTCAGCAGCTTTGCGGGCAAATCCCATTTCATGGGTGACGACGAGCATAGTCATGCCCGAGTTGCTGAGTTCATCCATGACATCAAGAATTCCACCGGTGAGTTCTGGGTCCAACGCAGATGTTGGTTCGTCGAACAGCATGACATGAGGATTCATGGCCAAGCCGCGAGCTATGGCTGCACGTTGTTGCTGGCCACCAGAGAGGTTGTCCGGGTAGACATCCACCTTGTCCACGATGCCGACTTTTTTCAGCAATGACTGTCCGATTTCACGGGCTTCATCCAATTCCTTGTTCAGGACCTTGGTCAAAGGCATAGTGATGTTTTCTATAATGGTCAGGTGCGGAAAAAGGTTGAAGCTTTGGAATACCATGCCGACTCTGCGACGCAGGTCGAGCAGGTCTGTCTCTGGAGCGTGAACCGATGTCCCGTCGACTATAATTTCGCCTGCCTGAATTTTTTCAAGACCGTTAAGGCAACGGAGCAGGGTTGATTTGCCTGAGCCACTGGGACCGGCAAAGATGACGGTTTCTCCAGGTTCAACATCAAAGCCGACACCTCGGAGAACCTCAAGGGGACCAAAGCTTTTGTGAAGATTGTTAACTGATACTATAGGCATAATGTATTCCTTGAAACTAAGTTGTCTTTTGTTTGAGCCGCTTTTCCAGATTCGCTGAAAGGTGGAGAATCGGGTAGCAGAGCGCAAAGTAGAACACAGACAGAACCGCGAATGTAATCAGTGGTTCCATGTTGGACTGCATCTGAACTCGCGCTACGCGGGTCAACTCGGTTAAGGCGATGACGGAAACAACGGATGTGTCCTTGATGTGCAGGACAATTTGCCCGGAAAGAGGCGGTAGTGTCAGTTTAAAGGCTTGAGGAATGATGACATACCTCATGCGTTGGTATGTAGTCAGTGCCAGTACTTTTGCTGCTTCATGTTGAACCGTAGGGATTGACTGCAAGGCACTGCGGATGATTTCAGAAACATATGCTCCTGAATGCATGGATAAAGCCAAAATGCCAGTTGTCAGTGCGGAAAGTCGCAGTCCAAAAAACGGTAGTACATAGAACAGAAAGAACAAAATCATTAGGAAAGGCAGTCCCCGCATGAAGTCAACATAAATGCGAAGGATCTGTGACAGTACCGGTATTTTCAGGAATCTAATCAGGCCAGTGATAATGCCAAAGAGTATGGCTACGACGAAGCCTGCGACGGCCAGAAGAAGGGTCGCTGGCAGCCCTCGTTCTGCAAGGAGAACGAAAAGATTACCAGTCAATGAAAGTATATCCATTATCTTACCATCTCCTCATGCGTTTTTCGAGGAACGAGGTCCCGTAGATAAGAGTCAGGATGATCACGAGGTAAAATGCCATTGCCGGAAGAAACGCTTCCATTGGGCGAAAGGTCACAGCTTGGGTAACGGCGGCAGCTTTGGTCAGGTCAACAACACCCATAACTGAAACAAGGGCGGAGTCTTTGACCAGATAAGATGCTTGTCCGATGAGCGGAGGAAAGATGTTTCGAAATGCCTGTGGCAAAATAACATATCGCATTTTTTGCGAATACGACATTGCCAGACAATCAGCAGCTTCATATTGAGTTGTATGGATTGACTCGATGCCCGCTCGAATAATTTCGGCAGCATAGGCTCCAGAGTTGAGCATCAGAGCCATTACACCCACCAGAAAGGCTGGCAGTATAATACCGAATTCAGGCAGACCAAAAAAGAGAAAATACACTTGTACCAAAAGCGGTGTTGAGCGGATGAACTCCACGTAAGCGGTTGCTGCTCGTTTCAGCCATGGCTTGTGTGAAAGGCGGGCCAATGCCACCAACACACCCCACACCACGGCGAGCACGATGCTGATAAGAGAAATGAGGATGGTATTTTGCAAGCCTGTCATAATATCAGGCATGTAATTGACCATCATCTGATAGTTGAAATCGTAATTCATTATTTAGACCGTTTTAACAGGTGAAAAAACGGGGCAGGGATTTCCCCTGCCCCGATGACATGTGTCATTATCGTCTACGGATGCATGTTCCAGTCGGCCTGCCAAGGCTTGCCGAGCCACTTTTCGTAGATTTCACCATATTCGCCAGTGCGCATGATGGTGGCGAAGAACAGGTCCAGCCAGTTCTTCATGCGGTAGGATTCGAAGTCCGGGCGAACTGCGTATGCGTAAGCATCAGGCTGGATGTTGCCTTCGAGCATAGCCAGACCCTTGACCTTTTTGGGGAAGCTCATGACGATGAGTTCATCATTCAGAGCTGCATCGACACGGCCGTCTTTCAGTGCCTTGAGCTGATCGCCGTCCAGTTCATAGGTGACGAGTTCAGCGTTGGGGAGTTTCTTTTTGGCAACGGTGGCACCGATGGCGCCAGCGATAGCACAGATTTTCACGCCGGGTTTGTTCAGGTCTTCCCAGGACTTGTAGCCTTTGCCGTCGCGGGCAACAGCGAAAGTTCCGGTCATGAGCCAAGGGTGAGCGAAAACGACTTTGGTAGCGCGTTCCATGGTAGCGGACATGCGAGCACCGATCAGATCGATACGCTGGGACAGCAGAGCAGGAATCAGGCCGCCCCATGCCATGTCTGCAACTTCAACTTCAACGCCCATGTACTCGCCGAGTTTGTTCATCAGATCGATTTCAAAACCTTCGGGCTCGCCTTTGTCGTTACGATAGGCAAAAGGTGGGGCAGCCAGAGTGGTGCCGATGACAATTTTGCCGTCGCTTTTGATTTTGTCCAGAAGATCGGTCTGGGCGGAAGCGACAGAACCGAGGCCGAAAGTCATGATGAGTGCCAAGGCAGACAGTAACCAGATTTTACGCATAGAATTCCTCCTGCTTTTGATGATTGAACCGCAATTATTAAACCACACCTATTTTTTCATACGAGTCCGGTCGGACCGGCATGATTAAATGATTTTTCCGAGAAGTGCGCGTTTCACCTTGTCCAGCCGGTCGAAGCCTTCTTCGTTCACGAGACGCATTGCAACAGCAACGAAGAGCGTGTCGAGTAGGGCAAGCTGCATGAGTCTGCCAGCTTTTGGGGCGAGACGAAGGGCTATTTCCCGAGAGGAAACGCACAGAGGGATATCACAATGATTGGCGACTTCAGAGTTCTTTTTGCCCAGAATACCGATGACCTTAGCGCCGGTTTTTTTTGCAATTTCGGCGGATTCGATGATGTCTTTGGTGGCACCGGAGTGGGAGATGACGACCGCGACAGCTTTTTCGTCAAGCTGTGCTGCGCTCATGACCTGCATGTGAGAGTCGTTGTAAGCAACACACGGGACGCCGAGACGGAAAAATTTATGATGTGCATCCAGCGCGATGACACCTGAGCCGCCCATGCCGTAGAATTCCCAACGGGTGGCGGCAACCATCGTGTCCACTGCATCTTCGAGCATCCGTCGGTCCATGCCTCGTTCGGTGCTACTTACAGCTTCAACCACAGAGCGCATGACATTAGTAAAGATGGAATTGACCGAGTCGGTTTCGGTGATGTCTTCAAGGACTGTCTTGTCGATAGGGTGTGCACTGGCCAGACGAAGCTTGAGCTCCATGAATCCTTTTAGACCCAGTTGTTTGCAAAAACGGACAACCGTTGGGTCACTTGTCTCGGCCAGAGTGGCTGCCTCGGAGATGGAGCCATTCATAACGATGTCAGGTGATCTTAAAACAAGGTCTGCTACCTTTTGTTCAGATTTTCGCATTGTAGGCATTTCTGAACGAATTGTTTCAAAAATATCCATGTATTCCTCTTGATAAAGTCACTGTTTGACACTTTGGTCCGTCGTTCTTGTAAAATTACAACATTATTGCGGCATCGTGTCAATATGACTTTCTCTTTTTGGTTAATACGTATATAATATTGAAATATATGCTTTATTTATATTTTTAAAAAGTTAGCAATACTACATGTCCTTCCGTGGAAGGGTGGTTTATATTGCCTCGTATCTTGTTTTTGATATTTTTGTAGTTTTTCTTCATCGTGAGTTTCGTGGAGTGCTTTTACTTTTCTTTACGTATTAAAACGACAGTTCGTTTTAAATGCTAGCAGATAGCTATTCTAATGATTCAACTGAGCTTAATTGGGATACCAATATTTGGAGGGGATGCAGAAAGTGCCGCTATTGGGAGAGCGGTCTGTTGGCGTATGAAAGGTCCATTTTAAGCGGATTTTGGAGAGGTCTGAAAAGATGATCTATTCAGAGGATGTTGGGTGTGATTATCTGTTTTATTTCTTGTGAACAGTAAATTTAAGTATGATTTCAATGAAGATAATAGCGGCAGGGATAGAAATGCCTCCACAAATAAAACCTTTCCAAAAAACAGGAAGTGTTGCCCACCAGTTCATATCTTTATCCTGCGTAAGTTTGACTTAATTGGTTTTGCAAATTTTGAGTCACTGTTTTGTCTTTGTCAGAGCGCCTCGATAATCGCTCAAAATTATTTATAAACTTTGCTTAAAAGTAAAGGGCTTATGTCACAAGACATAAGCCCATAATTTCTGGTACCTGGGGCGGGATTTGAACCCGCACGACCTTGCGATCAAGGGATTTTAAGTCCCTGGTGTCTACCAATTCCACCACCCAGGCGCGAAGTTTTGTTTCATTATCCCGCAAAAAGGCAGGACGTCAATGGTTTTGGTTATTTGAATATTGCTAAATAATTTTTGAACAGCCGGGGACTGACTCTGGAGTACTGGTCAAAGTCGGAAATAAGCTCAAGGCCGGGGATAACGGCGCGGGTAACTGGTATGTCCAAATCTTTACGGGTCAGATCCACGTAAGCTGGCGTGTATCCATTGTCCATGAGCGTCTTTTCAAGGACCATGAGGTCTCCCTCAGCGCTTCCTGTGGAATAATCAGGCAGGTCTTCTAGGCGTCTGGTTTCAAGTCCTTCCGGGGCTGATCCGCTTGCGGGGCCAGGGTATGGGTATGCTGTTTCTGTCATGGCGGAGATCAGGGCGGATTTTCCATTTAGGCCACAACCGCCGCCTTTGTTTACATCACCATGTTTGCCGAGGACGACTGATTTATAACATGGTACGCCAAGTTCTGTGGTCATATCCATGAACCACACATCAATGCCGTCAGTCTTGTAGCCTTCGAGTAACTTAGAAATTCCCGGATCATCTGTTTCAATGCGGAAACAGTGTTTCGGATCATAAAGCATGGTTGCATCAGAGTCTCGTTCGATAACCTCTGTCAACGCGGCAACTTTTGCTTCGGCAATGGTGTTGCCTGAGGCTAAACCGGTAGAGCCAAGGGCACTGAACAAGCTTTGTTCGTCCAGATTACAGAAAAGAAATATAAATTGGGCCGGGATCAGGATGGATGTTGTCCCGCCGTTTCCATCTGGTCGTTGGCCTTCCAACCAATGGAGTTTTTGACTTGCGTAAGGGACTTCCAGTCGAACGTCGTTTGGATTGATCGCGTCCTGGCTTAATTCGTCATATGTTCCATATGTCAGCGGGTACTTTTGTTTGTAACCGACAAGACCGTCTTTGTTGGCGCTGGCGTATGAAGAGAATCTTTCGGCCATTTCCATACAGCAGGAAGCGTCTGCCTGTTTTCGGGACAAGCCTCGACCGTAACTCGTTTGGATACCCTCAAGTGAATTAGAAAGCGTTCCGTTTACCGAGCGCGTTTTGACCATCCAGTGACGCAGGCTGGCTATGGGCGACAAGGAGGCCTTGTGTGCCATGACCGGCCCAAGGAAGGCGTCCACTTTGTCCAGTGCTCCGAATGCCCGCTCAATTGTTTTTTCCAATGGACAACGAGGGTTAGCTGGTGGGAGTTGGCAGTTCAATTCTTTGCGCACCTCGCCTGCGGAGACTGAAATGGGTACGTCCAAATCGACTTGCGAATACAGCGGTTCTGGTGCGTCATCTGGTGCGGGCAGCGGAGCCAGAGTGAAGATGTTTTCCCCAAAAAGATTGATCCATTCACGATGCAGCGGTTGATCTTTTACGAGTCGCGAACGGATGTGTATCGCCGGAGTGAAGTCGAGCAAATATGCCGGATCCAGACCTTCAAATAAAGGAAGCAAGGGAGCTTGTCGGGAATGGCAGATGCATGCTTCATACATGACAGCGGTGAGAACCGGGTCGGATTGACCGTTATCTTTCATTACTTCTTTAATGAGTTTCTGTAGCTTTCGGGTGCGAAAATCTTTGAATCCCTGAAGCACGAATTCATGCATGTAGTCATCATACGGATGCTTTCGCAGATAATCTGTCATTTCGTTGAAACTCAGATTGACGTCAGGCATAGCGGCGAACATGCCAACTCCGAAGTCCGTATCCATCATTTGCAGCTTGTAGCGCATCAATCCCTCGTCTGTACTGTGTTGATCAATTCACGGGTTTGCGGAAGCAGAGAGCGGGCAATAGCTTGGACACCGCTTGCATTGGGGTGCATCCCGTCGAGTAATGTCAATGAAGAGTCTCCGAAATAGCTACTGAGGATATCCGGGAATAGCGGAAGTCCGAAATTTGTGGCTAATGTCGGGAATATTGGATCGAAGCTGTGTTTGTACTTTGCCCCCATGTCAGGCAGGGCAGTGATACCTACCAAAAGGATAGGTAAACCATGAGTGAGAAGGGCTTTGATGACAGTCGTGGCGGTAGCCATAATATCGTCAGCAGGATAAGTCATGAAGCTGTCATTGGCCCCGAACTCAAGAATCACAGCATCTGGCCGGGCTTGCAGAACCATGTCGATTCTGTTGAGCCCGTCTTCGAAAGTGTCACCGGAAACACCAAAGTTAAGGCAGGTTGCATGAATGGCTTCGTCGGCCAGCAGACGTTCCAGAACTTTGGGTAGAGCTTCGTCCGGGGCAAGGCCGTATCCTTCGGTCAGGCTATCGCCGAAGCAAGCTATTCGCAGAGGCCTGTGTGTCATTGTTAGCCGTTTATCCAGAGTTTGACACTGGCAGATTCCTCTTTCCACGCTTTGCTCATGCGCAATTTAAGGAATTGGGTGAAGACGATATCGAGCATTTCCAGACATCGTTCCAGCAGAAACATTTTTTCAAGGAATTTTGCGTCTGGGTCGTCGCCTTCATCGTCTTTTGTGGCTATCTTGGGCGTTTTGAGACCGGAAAGACCAAAATCTGCGGCGTTTACCGACACCAGCCAGTCGTCTTGATCCATTGAAAAGAGGAGCTGTGCCTTGCTGACCTTTTTGCCGGTCCCCAAGCCTGTTTTGGCCTCAGATAATTCTCCTGCAGGGCTGGATACTGTGGCTGTGGCCTTAGTTTCACCTTCGCCACCTTGAACCGAGAGTTTTTGCTCCATGTGTAGGGTGAAGGTACGTTTGTCCTCTAGAGAGAAAAGTACGTTTTCATTGTCGGTCTTGTACCAGAGCCATGTCAGGAAATCCTGACCGAGCAGAGTGTTTTCGCGTTCGACGAGTGAAAGATCCATGAACTGAAATCCTTATACAAAAATTGTGGGATCGAGATTTTCCAACTTGGGTGCGGCATCTTCGCCGAGGACATCCATGGCCATGAAAAATGGAGTCAAAGGCTCCAGATGGAGATCGAAGGTCAGGGCAAAGTAGTCTTCAAAAAGAGCGCAGACCTTTGAGTTGGTGGTGGTCAGATAGAGACGATTGCTTGATGGATTCCAGATAATATCAAACATGGCCGGAATCGGTAACGTCCGTGCACGCAGTCTGAGTGTGACCTGTTCCTTGAGTTCCCGTTTGCGGTCTCGGGACACGAAATTCTTGCCCTGTTCTTTGTTGTGCTCAAGCTCTTTGTTGAGCGCAATTGTCGTGTGCTTCTTGAGTACTGCGGGTGGGATGCGGCGTGTGTCCAGACGCAGGCCAAAGGCGAAGTATTCCGCTTTTTCAGGCGGAGATTGTGTCCAGTTCATGTCCAGCATGTCATCAATGTTGGACCAACCGAAAGACCGTTCATCGGCTGTGGCATCTATGTCGACAAAACAGAATTTCTGGAGTTTTTCCGGGACTTCTTGCAACAAGTCCTTGGGAACATCTTCAATGATGCGGTATCGTGTCAGCCCAAGGCTGGCGGAGAGTATGCTCAACTGAGTCTCCTCGAGTAGATATGTGTTTCGGGGGAGCCTTTGAGGTAAGATCAATGCGTGCTTTTGTCCAGAAATTTTGGGACATGAATGGTTTCATATTTGAGCCTGTCTGCTTGTTTTCCTGATGAGCAGAGGGTACATGGCAGCAAACAGGAGAAAATTATGCCCGATCATGTTTTGTTGGATTTAATAGAATTTCTTGAAAAAACCAATGTGGATGTTATTCGTTTGGAAGCTGAAGGAGAAGAAGCTTTGCAAAACGGAGGGCAACGCGATTTCCAGATCAAGTTGGAAGAAAAGGCTAAAATTCTTTCCGCTCTTGGTGAAAATGCGTGGAAATATTCCGAAAAAATTGAAGGGGCATTGGGAGCAGAGATTTCTACGCGACTTGAACAGTTCTCCACAAGCGCAGGTGCAGCCCTGCGTATCGGGAGTGTCTTTTTTATGACAGCGTTACTTTATCCGGAAGACCACAAACCGGGGGAACCCAACGATCTTGAGACATATATAGAGGATTTACGCCAACTGACCTAGCTTGGGAGTTTGAAATCCTGATCTTTTCTAGCTGCTTTTCGGGCAGCTTGTTCTTTTTGGCCGATAAGAACGATTTTGTGGACGGCGTCGTCCTGTGCTCGGTCGAGTTCAACAAAAACACAACCGACATTTCCTTTTTCGTGGCGTCTGACTTGGCACAATACATTTGTCGCCAAATTTGTACCCTTGAGAATGAGGTCCATCTTGATTTTGACTCCGGCCTTGATACGGGGTTTTGCGAATTTGAAGCCGAGTCCTGTTGCGCTGATGTCAGAGACTTCGAAGGTCTTTTTAAGTCGAGGGATATTGACAGCCAAGCCATCTACCGAGATGCGAATGGCATTGCGTTTTTTTGCATAGGCATCATCGGATTTGAGAGAAATACTGAAGCCGAGAGCCGTTTCATCAATAGGGTCGGAAGATATTTGTTTGGATTTTTTTCGGCCTTTTCCCTTTGTTTGGACCTTGAGGGACATGCCTGAAGAATTTGGGACAGGTTTTTTTTTGCGTGCCGTTTTCTTTAATTTGTTTGTTTTTGTGGGCGTCGGTCCCTGATTCTTTTTGTGGGTGGTAGTTTTTGACGAGGAGAGGATGTTTTTCAAGAAGTTGAGAAGGCCCATTGTTCACCACTTTTGCTGCTGATTGATGAAAACTTGCATAGAATTGTATTGAAAAGAAGAGTCTATGACAAGTGATCCGTGAACGATGATATTCTCTGAGTCATTTTTGCGGAATAGGGTTGACAATTTGTCCTTTTGGTGAGCAATTAGATACATCTTTTCAAGCAAAAAGCGGATGATCGAGGAGGAATAAGATGATTGGCGAACTGCTTTCTGGAATGGCTCATAGTTCGGGTCCCGGCTTTGTCGGCGTATCTTTGATTTTCATTTATCTCGCATGGATTCTGACTATCGGTATTATCCGAGTTCGTGAAGCCATGAACGAAGACCATCATTAAACAAAAAAACGCGACGAATTCGCCGCGTTTAGATTATTGATGTTAGACCGCTTTCCTTGGGGGGAAAGCGGTTTTTTTATGTGCTTGGACAAGAGTCTGTCGAATCTTCAAGGACCACATCCAAAAGGTATTGACCATAGCTGTTATTGCTCATTTTGCACGCCAAGTCTTTGAGTTGATCGCGAGATATGAAGCCTCTGCGAAACGCGATTTCTTCTGGGCTGGAAATAACGTATCCTTGACGGGCTTGAACTGCCTGAACAAAGCTTGACGCTCCGTGCAAGGATTCGTGGGTGCCCATGTCGAGCCATGCATATCCACGGCCCAACGTTTGCACTTCAAGCTCTTCCCTTTCCAAATATATTTTGTTGATGTCGGTGATTTCCAATTCGCCGCGAGCTGAGGGCTTGAGTGATTTTGCTATTTCGATGACGTCATTGTCGTAAAAATACAGTCCCGTGACTGCATACTTTGATTTTGGTTTTTCGGGTTTTTCTTCTATGGATAATGCTTTGAAGTTGGTATCGAATTCAACCACACCGTATCGTTCTGGATCTTTAACCAGATAGGCGAAAACAATACCGCCTTTTTCCAAGTCTCCAGCTTTTTTGAGAATGGATCCAAGGCCGTGTCCATAGTAGATGTTGTCGCCCAAGACCAGACATACGGAATCATTGCCAATAAAATCTTCGCCAATGATAAAGGCCTGGGCCAATCCTTCTGGTTTCGGTTGTATTTTATATGAAATATTCAGCCCGAGTTGCGAGCCGTCGTTCAGCAATTTCTTGAAATTGGGCAAATCTTGAGGGGTGGATATGATGAGTATGTCTCTTATACCTGCGAGCATAAGTGTAGACAAAGGATAATATATCATAGGTTTATCATAAACGGGCAGGAGTTGTTTGCTGACGACGCGAGTCAGGGGATGGAGTCGCGTGCCGGAGCCGCCTGCGAGGATAATGCCTTTCATGGGTGCCTCTTGGTCCTGTAATTTACATCAAGTTCGAGTTGGGTTACATCCCAATTGCATGACTTCTGCCCTAGTATAGGGGCGGGATAACAGAAAAATCAACTGGCATTTGACGAATGGAAATGCAAGGTGAATGAATGTATCCGTATTTTCAGTTTTCAGGCGGCATGATTCCGGCACTACTTTTATTGGTAGCGCTCTTTTTTCTCTTTATTTTTTTGCCGGTTTCTATGGTAGCCGAGGCGTTTTCCAAGCTCGGTTTGACTCCCGCTCAAGGTGTGTTGATGTTCATCGCCATTCTTGTTGGCAGGGCTATGAATATACCGTTTTTTACGAGCGAGAGGCTTATTGTGGTTCCAAAACCGCGTTCGGTCAGCTTTGGTTTGGATGAATTCGGAAGGCCGGTTCAGATTGAAGAAGATGGCACCAACGAACTGAAAAAGCAGGTTTTCGCTGTCAATGTAGGCGGTTTTTTGTTGCCGCTTTTGCTCAGTCTGACCTTTTTGATTCGTCAACACATGATTGGGCAAACGGACGGGGTTTATCTTTGGATTGGATTTGCCATGATTATGGTTACACTTGGTTGCTATATCACTGCAAAGCCGGATGTTCTGACGGGATTGCGTATCCCCTTGGTTCTTCCTGCAATTATGACGTTTCTTTCTGTGTATTTTTTTGTGCCTGAACCGTTCAGGCCCGTTGCTGCATATATTGCAGGCACTATGGGAGCCATTATCGGTGGCAACTTGATTCCATTACTCATTCCCCGTTTTCGCAATTCTGTTGGTACGCCCGTTGTTTCCATTGGTGGGCCGGGAACGTTTGGCGGTGTGTTTATTGCGGGAATTCTGTCCGTGCTTTTGGCCTAACTCCATTAATAGGAAGTCATAATGTTAGCCTCCACTTTTTTCCTGACTGTAAAAATATCGATTGCTTCTGGTGACCGCGGGTACCTGAGTTGTGCCGGTGTGACACCGCCGGTTTCCGTGATTGCAACGGCCGATTCATTGCCTAACCTGCGGGTAGGCACTCGTTTGACCTCTGATGCAGGTGAATTCCTTGTGCAAGCTGTGACATGGCTCCCCGGTGATATCGGTGAGCCGTCAACACCTGTGTACCTTGTTGAAGCCATGCAGGATGTGAAAGCCGGTTTATTGGAATGTGGTATTGTCCGAGAAGGGTATGCGTTGGCCTGGATTACATTGAGTGACAAAGGTTCACAGGGAAAAAGGGTGGACGAGTCAGGTCCGCTTGTCGGAACACTGGTTGCCGAAAAGCTTGCGCTTAACTTTGTTCAGGGGTTCGTCATTCCCGATGACGTTTCTCAACTTAAAGGACTTCTGGTGGATTTAGCGTTGAATCAGGGCGTTGATCTTATTTTGACAACTGGCGGGACAGGAGTCGGACCTCGAGATGTTACTCCCGAAGCAACTTTAGCTGTGATTGAAAAACGACTCCCGGGGTATGAACGGGCTATGACAGCAGCCAGCCTTCTTAAGACTCCACACGGTGCTATTTCTCGTGCCGTTGCTGGCACGTTGGGGCAGACGGTGATCGTTAATATGCCGGGGAGTCCCAGGGCTGTGGCAGAATGTCTCGAACCTCTTTTGCCAACCTTGCGTCATACTTTGCAAAAGTTGCAGGGTGATCCGTCTGATTGTGCACTTTTACGAAAAGAGTGAGTCCCTTTAGGGGTTGCGACTCCCGAAGAGAGTTGATACAAGGTTGAATTGTTAATCGTTGCTAATGCAACTGAACTTCATATGATACCAAGCAGGAACGCACTATGAGCCGTAATCGGTTTTCTCTTTTTGTTTTGACCCTCGTGGCCGTTCTGGCCTTTTCTACCTTGGCTTTTGCCCAAGACGCTGATCCCGCTATGGGATCCGAATCCAAATCTGCGGAAATCACTGGTCCTTTTGATTTGGAGCGGTGCGTGCAACGCGCTTTGGACCTTAATCCGAGCATGACTTCAATTCGTGCTCAGTTGCAGGGCACCAAGTTCGGAACACGTTCATCCATGGGTGATTTTGGGCCTGCTTTGAGTGCGACTTATGGCTATAAGCATTATGATCGTGGGTACACATCGAGTGGGAAACAATCCGATTGGGTTGCTGGTGTTAACGTCACGCAGCCTGTTTTTAAGGGGTTTAATCTGCTTGCCACTTGGCAGAAGGCTCAACTGACTGAAGAATCCACGATGGCTTCTTTGACCAACGTCGAGTTGACCCTTGTTGAAAATGTTCAGACGACGTTTTTGTCTTTGCTAAAGGCTCGGATGGATGTGAAGAGCGCGGAAGATTCTGTTGCACGACTGGAATCTCAGCTTAAGGTTATCAGTGCATTTTATGATGTTGGCCTCAGGCCTAAAGCCGAAGTGCTGGACGCTGAAGTTGATTTGGCGACTTCCAAACAGGGGCTTTTGACTGCGCGCAACAATGTTTTTACTCAAGAAGCTCAACTCAACACTTTGTTGAATATTCCTATCGAAATGGATGTGGAATATGTTGGTCAACTTCAATACGTTCCTTTTGATCTTTCCCTCAAAGAGTGCCTGACTCGTGCTTATGATCATCGTCCCGACTTGTTGATTGGTGAAAAGAGTGTTGAGATTGCCAAGAAGGACGTGACTATTTCCGAAAGCAGTTTTTATCCTTCGGTTGACGCTACATGGGATTACGTTAACCGGGGTGATAACGCCGGTTTGAATGGCGGCGGAGACTATACTCATGAAGGTTCTGAATACTGGACTGCCGGCGTGAGTGCATCAATGTCCATTTTCGAATGGGGTTCCGATTATTACGATTCCAAGCAGTTCGATCAAACTGTGAAGCAGTTGCAAGCGGACTTGGAAAACACTCGCCTCAATGCTGGTTTTGAAGTCAAGCGTGCTTTGTTGAGCATTCAAGAGGCCGCCGACCGTATTACTGTTGCTAAGAAGTCCGTGACTGCTGCAGAAGAAGCCTATCGCATGGCTGTGGCTCGGTATCAGGCTCAGGTCGGTACTAACACGGATGTGTTGAATGCTCAGGAAAGACTGACAGCCAGCGAGGCACAACTTTCTCAGGCTTTGGCTGATTACGGCACAGCCGTTTCTGCTCTGTATGTTGCCATGGGTGAGAAGAACCTCGGACTGAAAGACGCCAAATAGCATGTTTGTTCATCGTAAACGCACTTGGCGTGCTGATGGCATGGAGTGCAAACTGTGCGGATTCGACCTGACAGCTTATAGAGGGTGCCAAGAGGTGACCCTACGATGTCCTCAATGCGGGGAAACGTATGATCTCAAGGAGTTTGTCTCCAAAATGGATGATGACTTCGAGGAGGAGATGGAGTTTGTCCCGATGGATCGTATCTGATTCCATGAATTTTACTCGCATGAAACGTGCGGCCTTCGTGTTTGCGTTGGCCGCCGTTTTCTTTTGTTCAATGTCTCCTTTTGCAAAGGCAGAAGATCAGGAGCTTTGGCAGCCATTGGTTAGTCAGTTGGTTGATGACGGTTTTGATCAAGCCCATATGACCTATCTTTTTTCCAGCCCCGACTTGGAATTCTCTCCACAGATTATGGCCCGGAAGATGAATTCACTACTTAACATCAAACTTTCTACGAAGAAGCCCGGGCCTCCCAAGGAACCCGAGGTCATGGTTCGGTATCTCAATCCTATTTTGATTGCAGGGGCGTATGCCTTTTATCGTGAAAATAGAGCTGAGTTTGCCATTATCGAGGAGCGCTATGGGGTGCCGGGGGAGTTGCTGACCTCACTTTTGCTTGTGGAGACTCGTCTCGGGACGAACGTTGGTGACAGTAATGCGTTTACCATCTTGGCAAGTATGGCGTTATCACGAGATTTTTCATTGATTAAGGCTGGTATAAAAAGGACAGATGTTTCTGATGACATCATGAAATGGCTGGTTAAACGAACGCAGCAAAAGGCGAGTTGGGCATATACGGAACTGAAAGCCTTGTTGAGATATGCTGAAGGGAATGGTCAGAACCCGCTTTCCATTCCGAGCTCTATGTATGGAGCCATTGGGCAATGCCAGTTCATGCCAACCAGCGCAGAGCATTATGGCAAAGATGGCACAGGTGATGGGCGTGTTGATTTGTTTGAAACTCGTGATGCCTTACACAGCATGGCAAATTTCATAGCTGAACATGGTTGGAAAAACAGTTTGTCGCCTGAAGGCAAGCATAAAGTGTTGTACAGATATAACCATTCAGACAGTTACGCCATGACCATTCTTTCTGTTGCTGACAAGATCAGAAAAACAAAGGATTTATTTGGCGGTTAAATCGTCTGTTTTCGTCAACTTTCATCAAGTAGACTTTGGTAGAGGTTCAGTGTCCTTTTGAGGAACTCTTCCAAAGTCAGTTGCGACATAGTCCTTTTTTGGGCTTCCAGGACTTCTTTACGGAGTTCGGACTGCTCAATTAACATACCAATGGTTTGTGCAAGACCATCAATGTCGTTTGGTTTGACGAGCATGGCGGGGCTGACCAGATCGGGCATGACTCCGACATTGGTTGACACCAACGGGCGCCCGGCAGCCATGACCTCCAGAGCGGATCGAGCGATGGCCTCGGACCAGAGTGATGCAACTACTCCAATGTCAAGTGCGCTGATGCAAGCTTCAACATCGGCTCTTTTGCCGCTGATGTGAGTAATGTCGTCTATGGAATATTCGTCGATGTACTCTTGAATCTGTGAACTGGTCATGGCTGTGTCAAAACCTATGAGGAATAGGCGGATTGAGTCGTGCCCCTGTTCTCGCAAGCGGGCTACGGCCGCGATTGTTTCCTTGTGTCCCTTGACCCGATCAAAACGACCGAGTAGGCCCACCACAGTATGGTCTGAAGTGAATCCGAATTCTTTGCGGACCCGATTTCTGCCCTCTTGGTCGAAGCAAAATTTTTTAGAGTCTACGCCACCGTGGATGAGCCAAAGGCCTTTACCTGGAGTGCGCATCTTTTCTAGAAAGTATTCGGCCATGCGGCGGTTGGTAACAACCACACTGTCCGCAACCTTTGCATGAAGCCAGCGGTTAAAAATATCATTTCTGGGCGGACGTTGATCACCCCTGGTACGGACGAGTTTGAATTTGAAGCCCATAAGTTTGAGCAGTCCCCACAGGAAAAAACCTTCACCTCTGTGACAGTTCACGATGTCAGGGCGGTGTGTACGTAATAGTTGTATGATATGCTTCGTAGCGGTGGCAAACCGGACAGGATTCGTCGTGTTCAGATCGATAGGGACTGTGTTAAGCCCTATGTCGCGGGCTATTTTATCAGGAGCGGTTCCTGCTTGGGTCAGGACAACGACGTCGTGGCCTGCATCGGCCAGAAGGCGGCTCAGGGTGATTGCATACCATGCGGTGGCGTTGAACCAGCGGACATTGATAACTTGGAATATTTTCATAAAAATCGCCTGTTGGAATGTTGGATTCACAACATGACAGTTCAAGGCGGGGAACGCAAGGTATTCGATATATGGAAAATAAAATCGTATCTATTATTCTCCCGACGTACAATCGTGCAGGATTTATCGGAGCAGCTTTGGAATCTGTTCTGGCTCAAACCTATGAGCAGTGGGAGTGTATAATTATTGATGACGGTTCCACAGACGAGACCGTTGACGTCATTTCTCAGTATGATGATCCGCGTTTTGTTTATCTGTATCAAGACAATCAAGGGGTGTCGGGAGCACGCAACACTGGTATAGAGGCTTGCAGGGGGGACATGATGGCCCTGTTGGACTCCGATGATGAGTGGTTGCCTGCCAAGCTCGCTACACAGGTTGCTTACATGGAGGATCACGGATACGAAATTTGCCAGACAGAAGAGATATGGTTTCGTGGCGGAAAACGTGTCAATCAACCCAAGAAGTACGCCAAGCCTGAAGGGTGGTTCTTTGAGGCTTCGTTGGAAATGTGTTTGATAAGTCCATCCTGCACAATGTTTACGGGACGAGCATGGAACGACATCGGGCCATTTGATACGAATATGCCGTCGTGTGAAGATTATGATATGTGGCTTCGAGCCTGCCTATATTATCCTGTTGGGTTGGTGCCAGAAAAGTTAACTATTAAACATGGTGGGCGTGCTGACCAGTTGTCAATTTGTGTTCCGTGTGCAGACCTTCATCGTATTCGTGCTTTGATAAAAATCCTGCAAAGTCGTAAACTTGACGCAGAACAATGGAATATGGCTCTGGCGTCCTTGCAGCGAAAGGTTGAGATATATATGCAAGGGTGTGAAAAAAGAGGGAAAAGTGATGAGGCCAATCGGGTTTGGAATCTGTTTTGCATAGTGCGTGAAGGGAAAAAAGTTCCCTTGAATACATTATGTTAGCAATGACATGAACGGTTGACAGTTCAAATTTAGGAAACGCCTGTTCAGGTGTGAGGTAAGCGCGTGGCGGATATAGCCAAACTCATTGAGACTCTTCCCGAAGTCAGTCAGTCTAGGCTTGTGGCCTCTGGCTATGGCGTCTGGGTGGCTTGGAAGGGTGACTTGCATAATGCTATTCCCAATACTCTTCAGGAGTATGGGGCGCTATGCATCGCTCGGCAGGGAGATCAGGCCTTATGGTTTTGCAATTCCGACGAGGTGTTTCGTGCGGTTGCGAGGTTGCAAGTTTGGACTCGTGTTAATCCAACGCCTGTGTTTTGCCAGCTTGTCCCACTGACCTTTTTGGTTGGATACGATCTTGAATATACAGTTTCCTTGTCGGTGGAACTTGATCGGCAAACGATTACTGTCCCTGATGAATTTGAGTTGGTGGTTCATCCCAAACTGAAAGAAAAAGTCAACGGTGTTCAGGGATTGAGTGTCGAAAATGTCGGCGGAATTGATGGCTTGGCCAATGTTGAATGGCTCAAGATAACGGCAGATCAGGGACTTGACTATGAATCCACGAGGAAGTGGTACTTTATCGTCAAACCGTTGGGCAAGATGTCCGATAAGGAAAGCATTCTTGGTTGGCGTGATTTTTCCGGAGAAATTATTGAATTACTCCAGAGGTTGGGGCTCAAATATATTTCTGATGTCAAGGAAGGCGCACTCTTTTTCCCTCTGGATAATTTCCGTTTGCTTCGGACTCTGTGTACTGAGTTGCTTGGATTGATCAAGACAACGAAAGAAGATGATACAAAGCGGTACTGGCCAATTGTCATGGCGGCGGTATTGCAAGGTCCTTATCATTTTACGGCAGATTTGCCTAAAAAGGTTGGGCTGGATTGGAATCGGATGACTCCGGATTTTCCTTACGTTCGATTCATGGATGGGTTTCTTCTTTCTGAATGGTTTCGTATGAACGAAGCCCGATATGGAACCGAGCAGGTTTCACTTGAATCCTGGTGTACTGTTTCATTGAAAGAAGGAGGCGAGGATATTGGGTATGGGTCAATGCAGGTGGCATTACCCAACGCATTGGTCTCGGTGGAAGGTACTGAATGTTTTTATTGTGGCTTGAAAAACCATAGCCCTAAAAATTGTCCATCAAAAGGGTTAGCCAAACCTCAGCCGCAAATATGGCGTCAACTCGCCAAGACGGATATTCAGGATTTTTCCAGTGGTTTTGATGAAATCGATACCGGTGTGGATATGGAGAATTTTTCCGTTAGCATTTCACAATTGATGAATGCCAAGAATGATTTGAAAAGCATTATGGCCCGTGCTGTGTTTGAAATTAATGCTCCAAGTCAACTTCGAACATTGAGACTCGTTTGGCGGAGTCGGGGCAAGGACTGGGCGGACGGATTTAAGCAATTAGCCCCTGAAGAGGGTGAATTCGTCTGGGACGCTATCCGAGCTGTTGAAGACGGAGAACTGGAAAAAGCAGAGCACCTCATCAAGGAGGCGCAATCTGCATCACCTCGGAATTACCAGCCACATTCCTTGTGGGGATTTTGGTATATGGAGAAGGGAGATTTTAATCAGGCGCTGTTTCATTGGCAGGAAGCCGAACGCTTGAGTTACTCCTCTTTGCAGCAAGGGTGCATGGCTTATCTTCAGGGAAGACTCTTGGAAGTTGAGGGGAATCTTAAGGATGCCATCAATTTGTACAAGCACGCCAATTCGCAATCTCCTACATGGTTGGAACCATCATACAGGCAAGCCGTTTGCATGGTGAAGATGGGGTTCACTGGTCAAGCAATGGACCTATTCTTTGATCTTATTGGTCGTGATCCTAATATTTTCAACCGTATTCTGGTTGACCCAGAGCTTGATCGAGGACGGGTACAGCTTATGAATGCCTTGTGGGAACAGTGGACGCAGGCCGAGGAGTCTGTGGAGTCTGTTCGTATCAAGGTGAATGATCTTTCGACTGATATCACTAAACGTTTTAATCAGGATCACGAGTATTCAGAAACCGCAAACGAAGAATTGGAAAGACTGCGGTTACTAGGAGAAACAAATAATTTTGTAGCGTACCAGTTGCTTTTACGGGGAACAGATAAGTTTGAGGCTGCCCTTGATGTTGAAGTTAAACGTGAAATTAAACGTGTTAACTCCAATCTGGAATACCTGTCGGAACGAGTGCGTCAAATTCAAAAGGAAGCAGCCTGGTTTCCTTTTCCTAAATTGCTTTTGGAATTCAACAAAGAATTCAATGCCTGCGTGGATAAAATAAACTGGATTAGTACGCAACATTTGAATGAGGCGGAGAATTTCAGGAAGTCATTGAAATTTGTCGAGCAGATTGAAGATCATATTGACAGTCTCCAACGACGGCTTGTTACTTTGCGTATTATTCGTGATTCAACACTTTTTGTTTTGATGTTGGGCCGTAATTTTATATGGCTGGAACTTATTGGCCTTGGGTTGTTGCTTATCGGTATCCCTTCGCTTATTTATTTTACTCGAGATATTCAGGGAAATTATATTGTCGATTTATTTAATGATGAAAGCAAGCGATGGGAAATATCCAAAGGGATAATCATTATTCTGAGTATCCTATGCGTGGCCTTTGCTGCAGTGAAAAGTGCTTTGACTTTTGATAAGAAAAAGCGCGAACTTTTTGATAAGATGGATGAAGAGTATCGTCAGCGATCTCGTAAGCGCTATTGATTCGGCAGTAGGCTTTACACGGCGTGTTCTATGGCCGTGTTGCAAATCTTTTCCCGAGCGGGTACACCCTGCCTCATCATGATCGAAGCTGAATTCCCCCGACATTTACTTGAATGGTATGATGCCAATCGCCGAGAATTGCCGTGGCGTAAAATTCCAGAACCATATGCTGTTTGGGTTTCTGAAATTATGGCTCAGCAGACACAGATTGACCGTGTCGTTGGGTACTATGACCGGTGGATGAAACGATTCCCTGATGTGAACTCTTTGGCTTGTGCCCATGAAGAGGAAGTACTCAAACTTTGGGAAGGACTGGGCTATTATTCCCGAGCACGGAATATGCTCAAGGCGGCAACTGTTATTGCTCAGGGATATGGCGGTAATTTTCCGACAGAGTATGCGGACATCCGTGGTTTGCCTGGTATTGGAGAGTATACAGCCGGTGCTATTAGCAGCATAGCTTTTGGTCAGCCTGAGCCAGCAATTGATGCCAATGTACTTCGTGTTTTTGCCCGTCTGCTTAATATGAAAGAATCGGTCCGTGAAACCAAGGGGCGTTCTCGTGTAGAAAAGCAGGTGCGGACACTTATTCCGAGAGGTCGGGCCGGTGATTTTAATCAGGCCATTATGGAATTGGGTGCTTTGGTTTGTACCAAAAAACCTGATTGTGAGCAGTGTCCGGTTTTGAAGCATTGTAAATCCTATGGCGCTGGAACGGTGTCAAAGCGTCCAGTTTTGCCAGTACCCCAAAAGACCATGCGTATAAATATGGCGACCGGTGTGTTAGTGCATGAAGGGAGAATCCTTATTCAGAAGCGTAAGCCTGATGATGTTTGGCCCGGTCTGTGGGAATTCCCGGGCGGGGGGATTGAGCAGGGTGAAACTCCGGAGCAGGCTGTTGTGCGTGAGTATATGGAAGAGGTCGAACTGGCGATTGATCCGGTGGAAAAGATTACTACCATTGTTTATAATTATACGCGCTATCATGTGACTATGCATTGCTTTTTCTGCCGATTTGCAGAAGAGCCTTCCGTTCCTGTCTTTAATGAAGCGGTTGAAGGTGGATTTATGCTTCCAGGTGAACTGGAATCCTATGCTTTTCCTGCGGGACAACGTCGTCTTATCGAGTTCATGAAAAAAGACAGAGTCTTTGACGCGTTATTTTCAGGCGCGTAAATACCTTTTTAATTATCGTGGGTTGTCTTAATCGGCATACCCTTTGCTTTACTCCTTGCGGAGGTCTGTATGCAGGCCAAAACTTTGACGCAGGAGTTCTGCATGTCTTTTGGCAAGATCAATGATTATGCCGCTTTGGTTAGTGGGCAGGTTCGCAACGGGATGCACTCCGGGGCAACGGATGGGGTGCGTAACAAGCAGTTTCAGACAGCTTTAAATTCCCAGATGACCATGGCGCAAAGTCTTTTTGGAGAAGGGTCTGACTCATATGGGGAGGGGAGTTCCTCTGGTTCGTTTGATGTCTCCATGATCAATGATTCCTCAATGCTGGAGGCTTTGGCAACCATTACGCGACTTATGCGTGATGAGGCCGCCCTTCCGCAACGTAAGGTTATGCCGGATTCAAGTCCCAACATTGGACGTCCTTTAAAATGTGATGTTTTGAATTCTCCAGTTCATGTTCCCGGCGAATTGTCAGCGCAGTTTGAATCTGGTCGAAATGGTGTGTCAGCCATCGGCTATGACCGTGTAGGCGGGACTTCATATGGGAAGTATCAAATAGCTTCAAAGCCTGGCACAATGGATCGTTTTTTGTCCTATCTTGATAAGACAGCTCCTGATTTGAGTGAGCGGTTACGAGAGGCTGGTCCGGCGAATACCGGTTCCAAGAAAGGAGACATGCCATCAGAATGGAAAGCTATAGCCGCAGAATCGTCGGTACGATTTGAGAAATTGCAACATGATTTTATCGCCGGCGAAACATACCAGCCGGCACGAAATATGATTTTGCGACAGACTGGTCTTGATTTTGATAACGCTCCACCTGCTTTGCGCGAGGTGTTGTGGTCCACATCGGTTCAACATGGTCCGACTGGGGCTGCTAAAATTTTCAATAAGGTCATCGACCGTTTTGTGAAAGGTGGACAGAAAGTTGATTTCAATGCTTCCCTTATTGAGGGGGTGTATGACAGTCGAAAAGGACAGTTCGGGTCTTCAACTAAACGGGTACAGGAATCCGTTGTCAGCAGATTGAACTCCGAAAAACAATTAGCTTTGAATATGCTGGGTCAAACGAAATTCAACCGGATCGTGTAATTGTCTGGGGAGACAGCGATTTGGTCATAAAAAGGGGTATGGTTAACCATACCCCTTTTTATTTTAATGATTGACGGTTTACCAGTCGAGGAGGCGTTGTTCTCCTTTAAGCCGTTTGATCCATCCTACTTCCTGAGTTACTTCGCATACGCCGAGATATTTATTATTGTCGTCAAAGACAGGGAAATATCGGATCATAATGGTTTCATCGCCCATGTTGATCCAGAATTCCGCTTTGTCGTGGGTTTTGTTTTTGAAGCCTTCAACAATTTTTTGAACGGTATTCACTGATTTTTGGGGATGACATTTTTGGACTTTGCGGCCGACTACGGATCGTGTCCGGGCAAACACTTTGGGTTTATCGAGTTTGTTGAAGTAGGCAACGGTATCTTTAGCGTCGACAAAGGTAACTTCAAAAGGCAACGTTTCCAAAATACCATGAAGTTGTTCTGTCGTTAAATTTTCTACCAGTTTGGTTCGGACGTTATCTGTACTTTCCAGTTCTTCAACCATGGACAGGTAGTTTTCTTTGGCTGAGTCGCCATATGCATTTTGATCAATGGCGTTGAAGTCCTTTACCAACTTTGCTGCCGTATCAGCCGAGATGACCCGGCGTCCCATGGCATAGAGTACATCATTTTCCTTCCAGATGTGTTCTGCACGGATACGAAGGTATTCCATGCCTTCCTGTTTGAATTTAGTGAGACTTTCTATAGGGAAACTTTCCAGCTTGGGAATGTCGAGCATCATGCGGGCAAGTAGGTCCCGTTCAGCTTCGTGTTCCATGAGCATAACGCCGAGTGGGCCTCCCTCAATGGGAATGCCAAGTTGGTTCATGAGCGGGAAGAGGTGGTCTTCTTCTTTCTTATTATGGACTTTGTCGCCGAATTCGAGAAGGAAATCCAGAGCGCGGGTCAGCTGTGTGGCATCGTATTGTCCAGATTCAAGCCCTTCAATATTCTTTTTGAGGACAGCCATGGCTCTTTCGATCAGTTCATGTTCGTGGACGAGATACGTATCCCATTTATTAAATTGAACCATTTCCATATCTGCCTCCATGTGTGCTTTGTTGTTGTATTCGCCTATTTTACAGCTGAAAGGTGTTATCTTCATGTAAAAAGGAGAAATTGGTATTCTTGCACCTTGCACGGCACTTTGAACACTGTCTAGTGGGAGGAGTATAATAATAACGGCAGTTATCTGCCGAGAAGGAGAAAGGAAGAAAGAGTATTAACCGAGAGAGTCTTCGAGAGTTGGGTCAAGTTCTACACGAAGAGTTCCAATTTTTTTATCGACGGCAACTTGGCCGAGGTTGAAACCTTTAACCTTACGTACATCCTTGACCAGTGCGTACATGACGTCCGCTTTGTCATCGTCTTTGCGGTAGCTCTTCAATCCACACAGGATGGCAGCTTCATTTAAGGTGTTTTCAGGTACATCCTGTCCGGGATGGTCTCGTTTCAAGATGACGTGAGAGCTGGGGCCGTCCTGAATATGGAACCAGTAGTCGAACGGGCTGGCCGCCTTACTCAGCATATCATGATTGGCTTTCTTGTTTTTGCCGCGAAGAATGATGAAGCCATCTGAGGAATGGAATAGGGCTACGGCCAAATCGCGATATCGTTTCGGCAAAGCGGAAGGACCATCCTGTTCGATGGATTGACTGGCTTGAATAGCCGGGTGAATTTCAAGAGTGCCGTCTTCCGCCTTTTGCAATTGACGCAGCAGTTCCTTGCGTCGGCGTTCAATGTGAGGGAATCCTCGTTGTGCCTTGGCAGCCAGTTTGAAATATTTAGCCATGTTCTCTGTAGGAGAGAGAAATGGATTGAGGGGGACCGTCATGGTTCCATGCACGGGGTGCGTGACTTCTATTTCCTCTAAACCTTCGGCCTTTTTGAAGCGATAGAGTTCAGCTTGCAATGCTTCGGCTTTGATCTGTTCTTGCGCCAAGACGTCGAGTCGGTTTTTTTCTTCATCCAGTCGAGCCAGATTGCGGCGAATCTTTTTCCTAGCCCGTTTGACCAGTATGCGTTGAGGTTTGTCTTCTTCCATCTCCATCATCGGGAAAAGCGTGCGTTCGCCATAAGCGTTTGCTGCGTCCAAGGCTGAAGGGAATGTTTCTTCTTCCGTGGCGGAAGACCACGCAAGCGGTGGGGACCACCCCTCTTTGGTCTTAGGTAAATAGAATGATTCGGTGCTGCCTGTTGCTACGCCAAAATAGAGCGCATGGGCTTGGTCTTCGGGGAGGGAATTGAGAACTTTGCGTAGGCGTGGCGAGATATGAGGGTATTCACGCCATATGTCAGCCTCGGTCAAGACATCTTCCAGAGCGGGCCATTCCGGTTGGTGATTAAAATCATGCTCCAGAGTGTCCACGAGTTCCATCCCTGTTCGGCAATCAATAAGCAGATAATTTCCGGATTCAGGCTCGTCGCGAGGCGTGAGGTGCAGAGCCATTTGAAGGCGGGGCCAGTTTGTATGAACGGACAATATTTTCCGGCCTCGCAGGCGTTTGCGAAACCACATAGCCATGGCCGGAGCATCTTGAGGATTGGCCGGTTTCGTAGCCGAAAGAAATAAATGGCCCGCCGATTTGGCGGGCCTGTAGATCAGATGAAGAGGATCGCCGGTATTCTGAATTTTGATTGTCCAGATTCCGGGAGTCGGTCCAAAGACTTTGTCAATGCGGCGGCCAACCAGCGAAGACGCAAGTTCTTCTCCGAGAAATCGGAAGAAATTGGCTTCCATGTCTGGCGACGTCGATTTGACGGGTGTTGACGGCTAGTCGCCGCGAACGGCCTCGTCTTCTTCTTGTTTGCTCTTGCAGTTAATGCAGAGCGTGGTCATAGGCCTGGCTTTAAGACGGGGAATGGAGATGTCATCACCACATTCCTGGCAGATTCCAAACTCGCCGTCTTCAATGCGGTCCGCTGCCTGCTGGATCTTTTTGATCAGCTTGCGTTCACGGTCTCGCAGTCGAAGAGTGAACGCGCGGTCGGATTCCGCAGTTGCCCGGTCTGCCGGGTCAGCATAAACTTCACCGGATTCTGTCATGTCTTCGATGGTTTCCTCACTTTTTTTGAGAATGTCATCGAGCATACCGGCCAGGGTCTCCCTGAAGTATTGCAGATCTTTCGCTTCCATAGCTACCTCCCCTCAGAGTTTTATACAGTGGTTGAGGAGTTAAGGGTGTAAACCTTCTTCTACTGAATCAAAGCGAGTTGGTATACCGAAAAGTTACTAAAAGTAAAGTCTTTCCATTAGTTGAAAAATTACAAGAGGTTCTTAAAGTCTAGAAAACTGCAAAAAAAGAAAAAATCCGCTTGACACCCAGAAGGTGCGTGGGTAAACAGTGACTCGCTTTTGAGAGCGGGAATAACTCAGTGGTAGAGTGCAACCTTGCCAAGGTTGAAGTCGCGAGTTCAAATCTCGTTTCCCGCTCCAAAATTCGGCGACATAGCCAAGTGGTAAGGCAGAGGTCTGCAAAACCTCCATTCTCCGGTTCAAATCCGGATGTCGCCTCCAAGTCGCGGGAATAACTCAGTGGTAGAGTGCAACCTTGCCAAGGTTGAAGTCGCGAGTTCAAATCTCGTTTCCCGCTCCAGAGAATTCAGCCGGTCTCTCAGAGGCCGGCTTTTCTCTTGAAAGTTTTCTGTTTTTTTTTGGGAAGTTTCTGTTGACATCCCAGAGGGCTGTAGGTAAACAGTCTCTCGCTTCAAACGCGGGAATAACTCAGTGGTAGAGTGCAACCTTGCCAAGGTTGAAGTCGCGAGTTCAAATCTCGTTTCCCGCTCCAGAGAATCCAGCCGACCTCAATGAGGTCGGCTTTTTTCGTTTTGGGCCGTTTGTGTGTTTTATCCGCTTGTTTGAGTTCCCTTTTTTTCGTCTTTTTAAAAATCTTATTTTTTTTGATCGTTTTTACTAGCTCTCGGTATGGTCCGTGCATTTATGATCGCGGTGGCAACAATTTCCCAACCGAGAACACCGTCCTGATTATTATGAATAAGATAAAAGATATATACGAGCGCAGGCATGACGATTGTATGGGGTTGATCGGTTCTCCCTTGGCATCAGCAGGAATCCAGGCCAGAAATTTTACGGCAGCTATTAACGAGCCTGGAACCGGCATTGCTCCAGGGTTTTATTCAGCGGAGAGTTTGGCGCAGGATGTAGAGCTACTGTGTGATCCTTCTGAGGCTGTTACGGATGCCCGTCTTCTCAATGTCGCGGTGAAATATTTCTTTTCTTATGTGCATGATGCGTATGATGAGCCTGTGTCATATGGAGATGTGGCCGGGCTGTATGAACAGTTTTCGCGACATCAGTCCATGAATGAGCCTTCGGATGACATCGAAACAATGAATCGATTACGTATGTGGTCATCCGTTTTGCGTGTGTTGGCGGATGCCCCGCGTGCCGCTCATGTGATGCGTGGAGTGATTACACAGACTGAAGCGCCTCAGTGTGGTGGTGGCCCTTTTGTCGGTGTCGATTTGGGTGCTGGAACCGGTATCATGTTGCTTGCCTTGCAGATTCAGGCGCGGCGTAATGGTTTTACCGATATTCAAACTTTGGGCTACCAGACTGATCCTATCTCTGGTGAACGGACACACGACCTCGTTCATTCTTTGGGCGCGGGGAGTGTTATGTTGGCAGATCCGACTCGGGAGGGTGCTTACGGCGTCGTGCAAGGACGAAATATTAGTTTTGTCGCCAACGAAGTGCTGGCAGGTGTTCAGCAATCTTTGTCTGCTGAAAATTGTTTTCGAAAATATCAGGCTTTTTTTAATGCAGTGGGAGTTAATCTCGACTCGGCGGCATTTTTTCCAGAGGGGCTGATCGCTCATAGTGCCATAGCTCATGCTTCAGTGATTCTTGCTAAAGAAAATAGATTTCAGCCACCGCAGGAATTTATTAATGAGAAGTTTATTCCTCAAGGGTTGATTATTGAGGGGAAATTGCTTCCTATGCATAAATTGGGGCAGGAGTTTTATGAATTCCTGACCTGATTGTAATCCGTATTTGTCCATCATAATAAGTTTTAAAGTTGAGATATTGGTTCCTTTTTGATGAATCTGATCAAATGAATTGATTGTGGACAAAGTTTATCTTCGTAGAGTTGGTCAGTCATGGTTTAAAATATTGGCCTTCAATCTGAAATTTTGTTGTTAAAATAATGAGAATGAATTCTCTTCCTTTTTGGGAGAGATTTTCTTTCTCTTTTTTTTATGGGAAATTTACTTAAAACTCGTGATATTAAGTTGTTATATATCTTGACACCCTTAATCCTCTTTTATAAGTCTTTCACCTTCTAACAATAGTCACTATTGCTATTTCTGTGTTGAAATCTGACAAGTGGATAAGATTATAGCAATATTCTGGGCAAAAAAAGGTCTTAAGGAGCCGGGGTGTTAAAAAATATATCTGTGAATTTGAAACTTGCTTTGGGGTTTGGTGGGGTCTTGACCTTGATGCTGCTGGTTGGCGGCATCGGTTATTTCGCTATGTCTAGCGGATTAGACGGTTTCACAACGTATCGAGGTTTGGCTCGTGATACGAATTTATCCGGGCAAGTACAGGCAAATATGTTGATGGTACGCATGAATGTTAAAGATTTTATTATTACAAATAGTGACAACGACAAACAGCAATATGAAAAGTATTGGCAGGTCGTTCAGGAATTCATGCGGGAGATAAAGAATGAAATTCAGCAACCAGAGCGAGCTGAATTTGTTGCAAAGATTGATAGAGATGTTGCTGATTACAATGCGGGCTTTACTCAGTTGGCCAGAATGCAGGCTGAGCGGAATGATTTGGTAACGAATACTTTGGACGTTCAAGGGCCTTTTATGGAAAAGACGTTGACAAGTATTTTGAATGCCGCCAGTCGTGATAATAATACGCTAGCAGCCTTTAATGCGGCGGTTTGTATCAAACACCTTATGTTGGCTCGTCTTTATCAGGCCAAATTTCTTGCCTCTAACGAGAAGGTTCATCTTGATCGTGTTCGCAGTGAAGGGGGCAAAATGGATGAATATATTGGGCTTTTGAATAAGGAATTACAGAATTCAACACTCAACGAATCACTTCAGCAGGTTGCGAAATCCAAGGCTCTCTATTTTTCTACATTTGAGCGAGTCGTCGAAATTATTTTTGACCGTAATAATCAGGTAATAGCTGGTACTCTTGATCGTCTTGGGCCCATTATCGCCCAGAATATCGAAAAAGTTAAATTATCGGTTAAAAAAGATCAGGATAAACTTGGTCCCAAAGTTCAAGCCTCAAATGAACAAGCTGTAACTTTGATCATCATTGTTGTTGGTATAGCTATCCTTATTGGAATGGCTGCCGCATGGCTTATTGCCCGTGGTATTACAGGTCCTTTGGGAAAGGCCCTTCAATTAAGCAGAGCGATTGAATCAGGTGATTTGACGGTTTCAATCAACGTTGATCAAAAAGATGAGATTGGCCAACTTTGTAGTTCAATGAAATCTATGAGTGATAAGCTTCGTGAGGTCTTTTCCGATGTACAGGAAGGATCGGTGCAAGTGGCTACCGGGAGTCATGAACTGTCTTCTGCAGCGGGGAGCCTGTCTGATAATGCTAATGATCAGGCCGCTGGAATAGAAGAAATATCATCGTCAATGGAAGAGATGGCCAATAATATATCTCAAAATACCAATAATGCTCAACGAACTGAGGATATTGCCCGCCAAGCTTCTTCTGATGCTCAAGTAAGTGGTGATGCTGTTTCCGAGGCAATGGTTGCGATGACGAATATTGCTGAAAAGATTTCTATCATCGAAGAAATTGCGCGACAGACTAATTTGTTGGCATTGAATGCTGCGATTGAGGCCGCACGAGCTGGTGAACATGGAAAGGGGTTCGCTGTCGTGGCCGCAGAAGTACGAAAGTTAGCTGAGAGAAGTGGACAGGCCGCAGCTGAGATCAGTGAACTTTCTACATCAAGTGTTTCCGTGGCAGATAAAGCTGGTGAAATGTTGAAAAGGCTTGTCCCGGATATTCAGAAAACAGCCGAATTGGTGCAAGAAATAGCTTCCGCCAGTATTGATCAAAACGAAAACGCTACCCAGATTAACGAAGCTGTATCGATGCTGGATTCAAACATTCAGCAGACAGCAGCAGCTGCCGAGGAGCTTTCCTCTACGAGTGAGCAGCTTAACGGTCATAGTGTCCAACTGCAGGATGCTATGAGCTTTTTCAACGCAGGCAATATGGGGCAACAGTATGTCGTAGCGAATGTCGCTCCTCGTCAATCCTTACCTCAGGCTTCCAGGTCTTCTCGGGTTGATGCTCCCGCGACATCCTCGGGGGTCGTCATATCCATGGATAACGATGACGAAGGTTTTGAAAAGTTTTAACAATAAGATTAAGAATAAAATAAGGCCGTTTGGATTATCCGGGCGGCCTTATTCTTTGTCTGATTAAGTGATGGGGTTGATGTCTTTTATCCATATAACGCAATAACGGCTGCTCCGGCGGTCATTATTGCTGTGCCGGCAAATCGGTAACGGATGCCGTGTTCTTTAAATAATATCCACCCATAGAAAACTGAGAATATTCCGGCCATACGTTTGATGGTGATCATGTAGGCTGCGGCTACCATGGACATGGCGAGGTTATGACAAAGTATTTCTGCAAAAACGATCATTCCAGTTCCCATCCCCAAAAGCGGTTTGCGGAGGAGCACTTTAAATGATGCTTTGCCCATAGCCACGAGTAGGGTGGTAAGTAGAACCCCGTATAGTCCGAACAGGACCATGCCCGTGAACATGGGGGAGGAATTGAGAATCAAAACTTTACCACCGACGGAACTCAATCCGTACAGGGCTGCCACAACGAGCATAATCGCTGAGCCACGCTCTTTGAAGATGGCTTTCACGGGGCCGAATAGATCGTTCTTTGCGCTGTCGAGATTCAGAATATAACCACCAGCGACGACGAGCAGCATTCCGACTACACCGAGTGTGCTGAGTTTTTCATCCAGTATTATGTCGCCGGTAAATAAGACGAAGACCGGTGTGAAGCTCAGGAAGGGCAGGGTAAGAGAAAGTGGCGACATGTGAATGGCCCGGAAATGCAGGATGATGGCGACCATAAGTATAGGGAGGACCCAGGCCAAGGCGGGAAGAAATTCTGGGCCGATATCTGGTATTTCGATGAAGAGCAGGCCCACGGCACATAAGGGGACAATATAGAAAAACGGGATGATACTCATCTCCCACGGAGAAACGTCGGAGAAGAATTTTTTCATATAGGCCGAGTTTGAGGCCATCAGAAAAGCGGCGGATATAGAAAGCAGGAACCATGTCATGGAGAGGCCAGTTGCAGGCTTATAGTAATTTGATATATCATGTAGAGTATATACGTTTTGGTTGGAATATTGTAAAACAAACCTTGCAGTTTGACTGTGTGGCAGATAAGAATTTGAAAAAAATACGCAAAGGAGCATGACAAATCATGTTGAAACCTTCTGTCGGTGTTGCTCTCGAAGGGCTGCCTTATATTATCATTTCTGCGTTTACCACTTTGATCTTTGCTTTGATAGATTGCTGGCCCATGGCTATTATCGGGCTTGGCCTGACGTGTTTTATTGGTCATTTTTTTCGCGATCCCGAACGGGTTGGTCCAGAGAATGCCGAGGCAGTGTGTTCTCCTGCAGACGGCAAAGTGATCAAGGTCACACGTGAAACCGATCCGATTTCCGGCGAAGAGCGTCAAGTTATCGCCATCTTTATGAATGTGTTCAATGTGCATGTGAACCGTATGCCGGTCAGCGGCAAGGTTGAAGTCATCCGTTACATTCCCGGCAAGTTTTTTAATGCTTCCTTTGACAAAGCAAGCAAAGACAACGAACGTAACGTTGTGGTTATCACCGGCAAGGGCAATCAGCGGTTTACCATGGTTCAGATTGCCGGCCTCATTGCTCGACGTATCGTCTGCTGGGCTGAACCCGGCGATAAGCTCAAACGCGGTGAACGGTATGGTTTGATCAAGTTTGGATCAAGAGTTGACCTTTACATGCCTGATGGCTATGTACCAACTGTCAGCGTCGGTCAGAAGGTCGTCGCAGGCGAAACTCCTCTGGCTGAAAAGCGTTAGGCTTACTCCAGAAAACAGAACAGAAGATTGTCATGGTTAAAGAAAGAAAATTGCCGCGCCACAAGAGCGTCTACCTCCTGCCGAACCTGCTGACTACGGCCAGCTTGTTTATTGGTTTTCTGGGATTGACATGGGCTATTCAGGGGGACTTTGCCTCCTGTGCCCTGTGCATCCTGGCAAGCTGTGTGTTCGATGGATTGGACGGGAAGGTCGCGCGTATCACCCATACCACCAGTGAGTTTGGAGTCCAGTTGGATTCCTTGGCTGACTTGGTGGCCTTTGGTGTGGTCCCGGCAGTCATGACATATCTTTGGGTACTGAATGACTATGGCAGACTCGGTCTTATGGCCGCTTTCCTGTTCATGGCGTGTGGAGCCCTTCGGTTGGCCCGTTTTAATGTTCAGGCCGCCACTACTTCCAAGAAACACTTTGTAGGTCTGCCCATCCCCGCGGCAGCCTGCACCCTTGCCACTCTGGTGCTCTTTTCCGAATATGTCCCCGCAGAGTATATTCATTCGGTTATGCCCACCGGTGCATTGGTATTAGTGTATGTGCTGTCTTTCTTTATGGTTAGCACAGTTCGTTTCTATTCCTTCAAGGAACTCAGTTCTTTTAAGGCCCATCCTTTTAGCTGGATGGTCACGGCTATTTTGATTTTTTCTTTGGTCGCATCGCGCCCCAAGGTTCTCGGCTTCGTTATTTTCTTGGGCTATATTATTTCCGGCCCTCTCTACACTATTTTCCTACTATCCCGCAGAAACAAACGACTACATAGGGATAGTTCAAAGGAAGAAGAGCTCAACTAGCTCATCCCCTCACTCCCATATTGGTACGTCGTACTGACCCTTATCGCCACGCATTCGGTGCGTTTGGCGATTTTCTATATTTGCAATCATAGACTGAATCCCCCTATAAAAGGGGAAGAATCGGAGGACACCATGGCAGACAGAGTGTACGTTTTTGATACCACCTTGCGTGACGGCGAGCAGTCACCTGGCGCAACCATGAATCAGGATGAGAAAATCCGCATGGCCCAACAGCTTGAAACATTGGGTGTTGATGTCATCGAAGCAGGATTTCCTATTGCCAGTCAAGGCGATTTTGAGGCGGTCCAAGCCATTGCTCGAGCTGTGGACACTGTGCAGGTTGCTGGACTGTGCCGGGCCGTTGTTGGAGATATCGACCGTTGCTGGGAAGCTGTGAAGGATGCGAAAAATCCTCGGATCCACACATTTCTCGCTACCAGTGAAATTCATATGAAACATAAGTTGGGCAAGACTGCCGATGAAGTGATCGTCATGATCGACAAAGCCGTCAGGCACGCCAAGCAGTATACGGATAATGTGGAGTTCTCCGCTGAGGACGCATCTCGTTCGGACTGGGATTTTTTGGTTAAGGTAACTGAGGTTGCCATTGAGGCCGGTGCTACAGTCGTTAATATCCCGGATACTGTGGGATACACTCAGCCCTTTGAGTATTATGATTTGATTAAACATTTGAAGGATAACGTGAAAAATGTAGACAAGGCCATCCTGTCTGTTCATTGCCACAACGATCTTGGTTCTGCTGTGGCGAACACTTTGGCTGCGGTCAAAGCAGGTGCTCGTCAGGTTGAATGCACTGTGCTTGGGATTGGTGAACGGGCGGGGAATGCTGCCTTGGAAGATTTGGTCATGGCGATCAACACCCGTAAGGAGTTGTACAATGTCGAGACCAATATTAAAACCGAGCAATTGTATCCTTCCTGCCGTCGTTTGTCGCAGATTATAGGCATGCCCATTCCGCCCAACAAGGCAATTGTGGGTGCCAACGCTTTTGCTCATGAATCCGGTATTCATCAGGATGGCGTCATCAAGAATCGTTTGACGTATGAGATTATGACCCCGGATTCCATTGGCCGGACAAGTAATGATATTGTCATTGGCAAACATTCCGGTTCGCACGCGGTCAAGAATAAAGCCGAAGAACTGGGATACACTTTGGACGAGGAACAGATTCAGGTGCTTTTCAAGGCCGTTAAGGACTTGGCCGATAAAAAGGAGCAGGTTTTTGATGAAGATGTTGAAGCTTTGATTCTTGAATCCGTATATCGTCGTAAAGATAGGTTCCGTTTGATTGATATGTCAGTGTTTTCCGGTACTGGTGATGTTCCGCCACATGCTGCCGCTGTCATGGAATTTGGCGCCAAAGGTGAGGCCGAAGTCAAACGAAACAGCAGTTTTGGAGAAGGTTCCATTGACGCGGTGTTCCAGTCCATCTACTCAATGGTAGGTGTGGCTCCGAAACTTGAAGTATACTCGGTGAACGCCGTAACCGAAGGGTCCGACGCCTTGGCAAGCGTGGCCGTTCGTATCGCGCACGATGGGACTCGGTCCGTTGGGCGCGCCAATGACGCCGATGTGGTCAAGGCGAGTGCTCTCGCTATGATCAACGCATTGAATCGCATGGAAAAAGCCAAAGAGGAGAGATAGACCATGGGTCAGACTTTAGCTGAAAAAATATTACAGAAACACACAGACCAAGAAATTACCGGTGCCGGACAGATTGTCCAGTGTGCGGTAGATATGGTGCTGGCCAACGACATTACTGCGCCTTTGGCCATCAAGTCTTTCAAGGCTATGGGTGCAAAAAAAGTGTTTGATCAGGACAAAATTTCGTTGGTTTGTGATCATTTCACTCCAAATAAAGATATTGATTCTGCTGAACAGGTGAAGGTTGTTCGTGAGTTCGCTGAAGAATTGGGTGTGACCCATTACTATGAATGTGGTGAAGTCGGCGTGGAACATGCGTTGCTGCCAGAGAAGGGCATTGTCGGTCCTGGTAATGTGGTGGTGGGGGCAGATTCCCACACATGCACTTATGGTGGACTTGGCGCATTTGCCACCGGCATGGGATCGACGGACATCGGTGCGGCAATGGCTCTGGGGGAAACATGGTTCAAAGTGCCACCGACTATCAAGGTGAATATTACCGGTACACCAAGTGAACATGTCAGTGCCAAGGATTTCGTGCTGAATCAAATTGGGCAGCTTGGGGTTGCCGGTGCGCTTTACAAGGCGCTTGAATACTCCGGTGAAGTTGTGGACAACATGTCCATCGAAGGGCGTATGACGATTGCCAACATGGCCATTGAGGCCGGCGGCAAGGTTGGATTGTTCCCAGTGGACGAGAAAACAATGGAATACGCCAAGACAGCTGGATTTTCTGGCGGAGAATTGATGGCACCGGATGCTGATGCTGAATATGAACGCGTGCTGAATATTGACGTCACAGATATGGCACCGCAGGTTGCTTGCCCGCATTTGCCGGACAATGTGAAATCCGTTGATGAGACCAGTGGTTTGCAGATTCATCAGGCGGTCATCGGTTCCTGCACCAATGGTCGTATCGAAGATATGCGTGTGGCTGCAGCCATTTTGAAAGGTCGCAAAGTTGATCCCAAGGTGCGTTGCATTATTTTGCCTGCCACTCCTGCCATTTGGAAAGCGTGTATGCGTGAAGGTTTGATGGAAGTATTTATGGATTCAGGCTGTATTGTAGGTCCTCCGACCTGTGGTCCCTGTCTGGGCGGCCATATGGGTATTTTGGCTGGCGGCGAACGGTGTATCGCGACTACCAATCGCAACTTCAAGGGACGTATGGGGTCTCTCGAAGCGGAAGTATTCTTGTCCAATCCCGCTGTGGCCGCTGCAAGTGCCATTGTGGGTGAGATCACCAACCCCGGAAAGTTGTAGGAGGGGGAATAAAATGAAAGTTACCGGAACTGCTCATAAAGTGGGCGACCATATAGATACAGATGCCATCATTCCCGCTCGCTTCTTGGTGACCACCGATTCCAAGGTGCTCGGTGAGAACTGTATGGAAGGCTTGGAGGCCGGTTGGGTCAAACGAGTCAAAGAAAACGACGTTATGGTCGGAGGCGTGAACTTCGGTTGTGGCTCCTCTCGTGAGCATGCCCCTATTTCCATTTTGGGCGCAGGAATTCCTGTGGTTCTTGCTCATAGTTTTGCCCGGATTTTCTACCGTAACGGTTTCAATATGGGCCTGGTGTTGCTTGAGATCGGTGATGATATTGAGAAATTCAATGATACCGATGAAATCGAAGTTGATACCACCACTGGTGTAATCAGAAATATCACCACAGGCGAAACCGTACAGGCCGCCGCCGTTCCGCCGTTTATGCAAGAAATTTTGGATGTCGGTGGACTCGTGGAATACGTCAAGAAGAAATTGGCCTAACGATAAGTATCGGAGAGATCGATGAAAATATGTGTTTTGCCGGGTGACGGCATAGGGCAGGAAATAGTTACTCAAGCCTTGCGTGTTTTGGATAAGGTCGGTGAGAAATACGGGCAGACTTTTGAAACCACCGAGGCCCTGATTGGTGGATGCGCAATTGATGCTGATGGCGTTCCCCTGCCAGACGAAACAATTGCCAAATGCAAGGACGCTGATGCCGTATTGCTTGGCGCGGTGGGGGGGCCTAAATGGGATACCATTGATCCGTCCATTCGCCCTGAGAAAGGGTTGCTCGGCATTCGTAAAGAATTGGGCTTGTTCGCCAACGTACGTCCCGCCAATTTGTTTAAGCAGTTGGCTGACGCTTGTTATTTGCGTCCGGATATCGTGGCCAAAGGGTTGGACGTCATGGTTGTGCGTGAGTTGACTGGTGGCATTTATTTTGGTGAACCGCGTTTTGATGGCGAAAAAGATGGTGAGCGTTTTGGCTACAACACCATGACATATTATGAGCATGAAATCCGTCGCATTGCCCGTGTGGCTTTTGAAGCCGCCCGTAAGCGCTCAAGCCGCGTTTGTTCCGTGGACAAGGCCAACGTGTTGGATGTTTCACGAGTCTGGCGCGAAATCGTTATTGATGAGCATAAGAATTATCCGGATATCGAGTTGTCTCACATGTATGTGGACAACGCTGCCATGCAGTTGGTGCGTGACCCGTCTCAGTTCGACGTGATTGTCACCGGTAACCTGTTCGGCGATATCCTGTCTGATGAGGCCGCTGCGATTACCGGTTCTATCGGTATGCTGCCGTCTGCTTCTCTTGGTGAGGCCAATCCCGGTTTATACGAACCGATCCATGGCTCTGCCCCGGACATTGCCGGTCAGGATAAGGCCAATCCTTTGGCGACCATTTTGTCTGTGTCCATGATGCTCCGTCATTCATTTGATATGACGGAAGAGGCTGATTGCATCGAGCAGGCAGTGGAGAAGACTTTGGAACAGGGATACCGGACTGGTGACATTTGGCAGGAAGGTTGCAAATCCGTTGGATGTATCGCGATGGCTGAAGCCGTACTTGCGAATATGTAGAGAATATAATTTCGAAGAGTGAAAAGGCCGTGTCATTGAGACGCGGCCTTTTCTTTTTTATACTTTATGTGATGATTTCAGTTGGATATTGTTTGCCTTGAGAGCTTGTTTTCCTGTTTCCATATCAACAAAACCGAGGGCTAGGCAAACGGCAAGGAAGTCCATTTTAAGGATCTCCATTTTTTTGAGAGCGCGTTCATTTTGTTCAAGACTTATTTTGCCATTTTGCAGAAGGTAACGACTTATTTTTTCAGTGTCATCGATATCTTCAAAATTCAAGTCATCTGACGAAATGATTCGGACGCCTTCTTGATTGTTTCTGAGTCGAGTCAGACGTTGGGTCTTTTTTTCCAGCTGAGCTTTTAATTCTTTTCTGTGTTTGACCATGAAGTCATATTTTGACTGTATTTTTTGTTGTTCATTGGAAAGGGTATTCAGGTTGGAAATTTTGTATTGGCTTATAGTCCGTAGCAGAAGAGTGAAGATGAGAACGATCAGGCCTAGGAGAATGAGAGGGATGGTCATGATCAGTCCTGTACCTTCAAGGTGTCGATCTGTTCATCGATTTCTTCAATTTGTGTTTTGAGGTCTATGGCTTCCTGCTCAAGCGTGTCTATTTTGTATCCAAGTCGTTTTGTAATGCCTTTGACCTCGGCACGTTTGTGTCTGATAAGATCAGAGCAATTGTGGTGATGGACCACGATAATTGCAATGAGAACAAATCCGGCCATAGCCAGAATCATATATAATGTATTGGAATCTAACATAGATAATTTGTAGATTGTTTTATGGGTTAATTTTTTTGATTACCTATGATTTTGATTGTTGGCAACCCTCTTGAGTTGTTTGAAGAAAAGGTGTCACCTTATTGTACCGCATTTGTTGAAGCTTTGAGATGGCCAATTTTATGGTTGCGATGTTGTTTTTTGATTTCTATTTCCAGTTTCAATGCACTGCTCTTGTCAGACACTTTTCCGCAGGCAGCAATTTTTACAGGCCGTCGTGGACGGGTGTATTTTGATGCAGTTCCCGCGTTATGTTCTTTTAAGCGCCGATCGATATCGGTTGTAATGCCGCAGTAGAGGCTGTCGTCAGCACAGCGCATGAGATATACGTACCAGTGTTGCATATGACTTTATAGCCTGAACAAGAGGGCTGGTCAAAACGGTCTTGCCAATCTGCACCGGTCAATATATTCCCTTATCCAAGCATTAAAGAGGTATTATAATTCATGTCGCGAATTACTGTTCAAAGTCTTGGCAAATCCTATGGTGGAGAACCTGTTTTTTCTGATGTAGCCTTTGAGGTCACACCGGGCATGCGTCTTGCCCTGACTGGTCCTAATGGATGCGGGAAAAGTACGTTGCTCAAGGTCTTGGCCGGAAAGCTTGAACCGGATGCAGGACAGTTAACGTTGTCCAAAGGGGCGCAGGTTGGATATGTTGCGCAGGAAATGACTGGGACGGTTTTAGAACATCAATTGTTGTCTTGGGTCCTGTCTGCACTGCCGTCGTGGAACGAGTTTTGGGAAGAATGGGAAAAGGCTGTTGCTGCCAATGATAATGCGCGGATAGAAAAATTGTCCCATCGTCAGGCTGAATTCGAGGAGCGGTACGGATATAATCCGGATCACAAGGCGCGAGCCATCTTGACCGGCTTAGGTTTTAGTGATGAAGACTTGTTCAAAAATATTGGAGAATTGTCCGGTGGATGGCGTGAGCGTGCGAAACTCGGCAGAGTACTTTTGCAGGGCGCAGATATCCTTCTTCTTGATGAACCGACCAACCATCTCGATCTTGAAGCTGTGGAATGGTTGGAGGAGTACCTTCTCGGCTTTCGTGGCACATTGGCCTTTGTCGTTCACGACAAAATTTTTCTTAATCGTGTCGGCACACATGTTTTGTTTCTTGGCACAGGCAAGCCTGTTTTTCGTAAAGGTTCTTTTGATGAGTTTTTGGTTTGGGACGAAGAGAATCGGTCTCAACGTCAGAAAGAAGCGGACAAGCTGTCGGCTCGAATTGACAATGAATATAAATATATTAATAAATTTCGTGTGAAGGCTCGCAAGGCTGCACAAGCGCAGAGCAAGTTGAAAAAGGTGGAAAAACTTGAGCAGGAATTGAATCAAATCAAAGAAGCTCAGGCTGCTTCCCATCGGGGAAAAAGTTTGAATTTTCGCCTGCCAGAGCCCAAGCGCGGGGATAAAGTTCCGGCCTCGGCAGTTGATCTTGAATTTCATTACGACGGTGTTGAATCTGTGTGGCCGAAGCTCGATTTTCAACTTTTTCGTGGCAAGAAAGTCGCAGTTGTTGCCCCCAATGGTGCTGGTAAATCCACGTTGCTTAAACTGATAACCGGTTCTTTGACGCCTACAGCAGGCCATGTCAAAGTCGGTAGCGGTACGGATCTTGGCTATTTTAGCCAGCACCAGCATGAAATTCTTAATCTTGATAATTCTGTCATTGGTGAAATCAGACGATTGTCTGATTCAAATTTGACTGAAGAACAGGTCATGAGTGTGCTTGGTTTGTTTTTGTTGGGTGAGTCTTTTTTTGAGCGTAAAATTAAAGGGTTATCCGGCGGAGAGAAAAGTAGGCTTCTACTCGCTACCTTGTTTTTGTCACGATCCAATTTTTTGGTCCTTGATGAGCCAACAAACCATCTTGATATTGAGACTCGTGAAGGGCTTATTCGTGCGCTCAAGGATTATGCAGGCACTTTGCTTTTTGTGGCGCATGATAGATATCTGCTCAACGAAGTCGCCGAAGAAATATGGGCTTTGGATAAGGATGGTATAACTCAACATCTCGGTGGATTTGAGGCGTACCATGCCAAGAGCAAACAGGAAGAGGCCTGCCGTGCCGAACAGGCTGCGTGTGATTCTGGAGAAGTACGTGGTGAAAAACGTAAACTCTCCAAGGAAGAGAAGCGTCGTCAGGCAGAAGAGCGCAATCGCCTGTATCGCACCCTTAAGCCACTAAAGAAAGAGTATGACAAGCTTGAGGGCGATTTAGAAAAAGTGCTTGATGAACAGGCCGACCTTGAAGAAAAAATGAATGATCCTGCTACATATGAGAAGCCGGAAGAAGCACTCAAGCTGAATAATGCGTATAAGGAAGCTTCTGAGTGGGCGGAAAATTTAATGTTGCGTATGGGAGAACTTGAAGAAAAGATTGAAGCCATTACGCCAGAAGTGGGTGATGAATGATGAAGCCTCGTCTGGAAGTTGTGGCCGGTATTATTTGGCGTGACGGGGAGTATCTTGCCGTTCAGCGTCCTGAAGGTGCGCGTATGGCAGGCTGGTGGGAGTTTCCGGGCGGCAAGATAGAAAAGAATGAGTCACGTGAAGACGCTTTGGTCCGTGAGTTTCAGGAAGAACTCGGCGTTACTCCGACTGAGTTTGAATACTGGCGCGACCTTGAGCATGAGTATGATGAATTTGTGGTCTGTTTGTATTTTTATCATATTCATTGCTATTCTGGTTGTTTAGAAATGAAGGAAAAACAACAGTTCGCCTGGGTGAGTCCGTCTAATCCTCCTACTTTGGACTATCTTCCTGCCGATATTGTTATCGTTGACGCTCTTCATTCCCGATAACAAAATGACTGAGCGGGAATTCCCCCTATTTCTCCATTGAAGGTTGTGGCGAGAAAGAGTATGTAATTTCTCTTACCCTGAGAAGGGTGCCTTTATGCAAATACCGTTGAAGGAGAAAAGCATTGCGAGTTTGTGATTTGATCGAAGGGCAGTCCCCTTTCATCTCTTTAGAGTTTTTCCCCCCCAAGGAAAAGGAAATTTGGCCTCAATTTTTTGAGGTTGTTGATCAGCTCAAGGTCCTGAATCCCTTGTTTGCATCCGTCACCTATGGTGCGGGTGGTGGGACTCAGGATAACACGTTGGAAATTGCCACCCGAATGAAACGGGATCATGGGATTGAGCCGATTACCCATTTGACCAGCGTTGGAGCATCGGCCGATAAGCTAGATGATTTTCTAAGAAGCCTTCGTGATGCTGATATCCAGAATGTTTTGGCCTTGCGTGGTGATCCCCCGCGTGGAGTGGAAAACTTCGATTTTGATTCTCAGGAATTCAGACACGCAACGGATGTTATCAAATATATCAAATCGCATTATCCAGAGATGTGCGTCGGCGGGGCAGCTTACCCAGAACCTCATTTTGAGTCACCTTCCATTCAATCTGATTTAGAAATGGTTAACAAGAAGGTTCAAATGGGAGCGCAATTCTTGGTAACGCAGTTGTTTTTCGATAATCGTGTTTATTTCGATTACGTTGAAAGACTCAAAGCTCTTGGATCTTATGTGCCTGTTATTCCAGGCATCCTGCCTATCATGACGCTTAAGTCCGCCAAGTTTATTTTGGGATTGTGTGGTGCTGCTATTCCCGGGAAGTTCCTGAGTAGTCTTGAAAAAGCTCACGAAGATGGCGGAGATGACGCCGTGTATCGTTTGGGTATCGATTATGCCACAAAGCAGGCCCAAGAACTTCTTGATGGTGGAGCACCGGGCGTTCATTTATACACGCTGAATCAGACCAAGGCTTGTCTCGAAATTGGACAGAATTTAAAGTTTTAGAGTTGGGAGTAGAGTATGAATAAGAATCTGGTAGTGGCCGTATGCGGCGCAACGGGCGCAGTCGGTCAGGAAATGTTACAGGTGTTGGAACAGCGTGATTTCCCATATAGCAAGGTCATCCCCATGGCTTCGTCGAGAAGTGTTGGCAAGAAAGTGACCTGCAAGGGTGAGGAATTGTCTGTTGTAGAATTAACCGAAGATTCTTTTGACGGCGTCGATCTGGCACTCTTTTCCGCCGGTGGCGCGACCAGTAAGAAATTCGCTCCCATTGCAGCCAAAGCCGGCTGTGTAGTGGTGGATAATTCTGCTGCCTGGCGTATGGACGACGAGTGTCCTTTAGTGGTTCCCGAAGTGAATCCGCAGGATCTTGATTGGCATAAGGGAATTATTGCCAACCCCAATTGTTCGACTATTCAGATGATGGTTGCTCTCAAGCCTATTCACGATGAAGCGCGGATTAAGCGTGTCGTTGTTTCCACATATCAAGCTGTGTCCGGTACAGGCCAGAAGGCTATTGAAGAACTGGAAAATCAGGTGCGTCGACTTCTGTCTGGTCAGCCTGTTGTTGCAGATGTATATCCGCATCAGATTGCCTTCAACTGCCTGCCACATATCGATGTCTTTATGGACAACGGATATACTAAAGAAGAAATGAAAATGGTCCATGAGACTGTTAAGATTATGGGCGATCCGACCATTAAGGTGACTGCCACCTGTGTGCGTGTCCCTGTTTTTTATGGTCACTCCGAAGCTGTGAATATCGAAACCGAGGAAAAACTGAGCGCGGATGATGTCCGTGCGTTGTTGGCAAAAGCCCCTGGTATCGTTATTGAAGATTATCCAGAGAAGAACGCCTACCCCATGCCTGTCAATGCAGCGGGTGACGATGCGACGTATGTCGGCCGTATCCGTGAGGATGAGACCATTGAGAATGGCATCAATATGTGGGTTGTTTCTGACAACATTCGTAAGGGTGCCGCATTGAACACTGTCCAGATTGCTGAGACATTGATTGAACGTGATCTGGTGCGCGTACCCTAAAAGGATTTTGTTGTGGTAAAAGTCACTGATTCCAAAGGTTATATTGATGCCCTGACAGCCGTTGATCGGCCCGTCAGTGGTAAGGTTCACGCCTTTTATGATCATAGCGTAGGCATGATTTGCCTGAATCCTGAAGTAATGCTCATGCCATGGGATGACCACTTGGTGCATCGTGGTGATGGTATTTTTGAGGTTATGAAGTTTGTTGGCGGCAAGCTGTATCAGCTTGATGCGCACATGGAACGCATGAAGCGTTCTTGTGAATCAATCTTCATGGAGCCTCCGTGCTCTTGGGAACAAATTAGCGACTTGGTCGTGGAAGTTTGCCGCGCTGGAGGTCGAGGGACCGGAATGGCACGGGTGATGATCGGACGTGGACCGGGGGGCTTCGGTGTAGATCCGGCTGAGTGCCCTGAAACGAGCCTTTACGTGGTGGCTTATGATCTCTACATCAAGCCAGAGTCGGCCTATGAGAATGGTGTGACTGCCTTCAAGACATCGGTTCCGGCCAAGCAGTCTTATTTGGCAACCATCAAATCAATTGATTATTTGCCCAATGTTTTGATGAAGCGTGAGGCTACTGAGAAAGGGTACGATTATCCGTTTTGTTACGACGATGAAGGTTTTCTGGCCGAAGGGGCTGTTGAAAATGTTTGTATCGTCAATGAAGATGGTAAATTGATTATCCCTGAGTTCACGAATGCCTTGCCCGGTACGACGATGTTACGAGCCGTTGATCTCATTAAGGATGATATCTCTGTCATCTTCCGGGGAATTCGTGAAGAAGAGATACTGATGGCCAAAGAGGTCATTATTGTCGGGACGACTGGTGATGCAATCCCGGTTGTTCGGTATAACGACAAGCCTATTCATGATGTTAAGCCTGGTCCTGTCGCAAAGCGACTTCGAGAATTGCTCAAGTTGGATTTGGTGGAGTGTGGAATACAGTTGTAGAGATTGAATGAAGAAACATGAAAAGGCCGTCCGATTTCGGGCGGCCTTTTTTTATAGGGCAACTTTGGTGTTAGTCACTGCATGATCGAATTGTTGAACAGCTTTTCTGGTCATAATATCCACACCCATCGTCTTTACTGCGTGATCGTGCATCATTCGCGTAACATCAATGGGGCCTGGAATGGTCATGAAACTATAAGCTTCAGCCCAAGATTCACCACGAAGGTAAGAGAGTGCCCAACGTACTGTATGTTTGTGAAAAAAAGCTTGGTTATTGATGACGATCATGGCTTTGCATCGACCATCTTCAGCGCGTTCTCTGAATGAAGTTTTACGATGTTCACAGGAGGCTAGAGGGTAATTAACATGGTAGAAATGATTCCCAGCCAGTGCGGTCTGTACCCATAAATCCCAATCGGAATATACAGTGTTTTCCCTGAAGCCCTGGACGCTTTCCCAAGCTTTACGTGTCAGCAAGACTGCTGGCCCGAGAAAACCTCTCGCCTGAAGTAATCCTTCCCGAAAGGAGGGGAGTTGAACAATACCGGGCCGTCCTGATTTGTCAGACGGAGCAAGTCGAATATAGTCCGAGTACATAATATCCGTTTCAGGATGGTCGTCAAAAACAGATAGGGCTGTAGTTATATATTTGGGGTCAAGACGGTAGTCTGGCTGAAGAAATAAGAGTTTATCGCCAGTAGCCTGCTCCGCTGCAATGTTTTTGGCTGCTGAAGGGGTGATGGCGTCGTCCATTTCTTCAAGACGTATTGCATCGATGCCTGTGACGGCTTGCCACAAGGATGGATCGGAAGGAGCGTGTTCGCCGTTGCCAATCACGATGATTTCCATGTCTTCAAGTCCTGTGGACTGTCGAGAAATGGAATGGAGCAGTCGCATGAGACTGCTGTGTGTTTCCAAATCGGAAATTATTATCGAAATGGTGTTTGGCTTCATGGTGCGTCCCTTCCATGGGAAATCGCTTTTAACGGGTGAGTCGGCACGGTCCGTGTGCACATTACACCTTACTCGTACACATCTTATCGACGCTAAAATGGAGAACTTTATACTTTGCGATGTCTTTTTTGAAAAAAGTTCTTCGGCAAAAAATAATGCACAGCTTGCGTGCGTGCAGTGGTTCACGTATGTACTTAAAAGACTGAGACAATGTCCTTATCGGAGTAGAGGTTCGGCCCTACCGTACATCTTTATGGTTTCTGGTGGTAGACAGTGGCGATTTTCAAATGTGATTCGTGTGGCTATGAAAGAGAAGTTCCGGCCAAATTGACCGGTAAAAAGGCCAAGTGTCCTGATTGTGGGCATGGTGTAGTTATTCTTGAGCAACTTCCCGAGGAAGAAATTCCATATGATGTGAAGTTTGAAGAGGATGAATCTCTGGTCACAACCGGCATCCCGGAGTCGCTCGGCAGTGACGGGACGCCCATAGAGTCCATTAATCTCGACAAACAAGATGTACAGGTGGATTTGGATGATCCAGATGATGTGGTTTGTGCCAAGTGCGGACATATACAGGGTGCCGGACATAAAGGAGTGTGTTCCAAATGTGGGACACCCTTTATTCCTGTGGCTGATGTGTTGGAAATTGATGAAAGTGATATCGATGTCAGTGATCTTGCCGACGTTGAAGAAGCGCAAGTGTGGGATGCAAAATTTGATGGCGAAGATGGTGGGGCTGAGAGCCTTGATCTTATACGCGATCCTGACCAGTGGCGATTATTCAGAGGGTCTTTTACTCTCAATCTGTATGCCGGGATAGTCTCAGGTGTTTTGGCGCTGTTTTTTGTTTATGCTCTTTCCTTGCTCGCTTCAGCCAATGCCGGGACATATGATTTCTTACCATATGTTATTGGCACAGCTCTTACAGGTGTGATTGTTGGAAGTGTTTTTAACGCCTTTTTTTCGAGAATTCCTTTTGGGCTGGTCGGCCCGGAAACGGTATTGACAGCCGTCGTTTTTTTATTTGTTGGGAGCATGTATCGAACCATGGCTATGGAGTCTGCCGAGCTTGTTCTTCCGACTCTTTTAGCCGGTGTTGCATTCGCGGCCATGCTTATTGGGGTGAGTCTGCTTGTTCTTTCGAAATTTCGATTGGGTGAATATATTCGATATATCCCATTGCAAATCATCGGCGGTGTCATTGGTGCGGTTGGTGTTATGGTGCTTTTGGGGGCATTTGATTGGATTGGTCGCATTGGGCTTGATTGGAGTAACTCATATACCGTCATCACCTCTTTGGTAAATGGGGTTGATGCCGGCGGAGTGCTTCGAACTATTGGTCCCAGTCTTATTTTTGGAGTAGTGCTTTTTTTCGCACTGTGTCGGACCAAACATTCGCTCTTTTTGGTGGCCATGATTCTTGTGGCATCGGGGGCAGGGTACGCGGCAGGTATTTGGGGAGGAACTGATGCGCTCAAGGTTTTGGCGGCCCCTGTTGACTTTCCTGAAGGGCCGAAGATGGTCTATCCTCTTCAAGTTTTGAATTCAGAGTTCTTTTTCAAGAATATTCAGTGGGCTGTCATTAAGGCCAACAGTTTGTATATAGGTGCCATGGTTGTACTGGCCGTTTTGACCGTCATGTACCGAACAACTCGATTGGAAATATTGCGGGGCCGGGAAAGTGATCTCAATATGGAGTATCGTGCTCTTGGTTTGACCAATATTATATCCGGTCTGTGTGGTGGGATGCCCGCTTCTCTTACGTATGGACGAAGCTGTGGCAGTTATGCATCGGGTGGCCGCGGTCCTGTTGTTGGCATTGTAGCCGGTTTGGTGTGTGGTGTTGGTTTTTGTTGTGCAGACGTTGTCCTCCCCTTGATCCCACGTTTTGTCCCTGAAGGATTACTTGTCTATGCTGGCCTTGACTTGATTCGTGACTGGATGTTTCGGACTCGGACGGCTTTTACCGGTCGATCAGATATCTGGCTTCTTTGGTTGACCTTTTTGGCGACATTGTGCCTGGGGTTGTTGGAGGGAATAGGTTTTGGTGTGGCGTTAGCCCTTATGGTTACAGTGAGTAGGGCTAGCAAGGATGGGGTTGTTCGTAATATCCTGTCCGGTGCCAATCACAACAGCAACGTTGATCGTGCCTCCCTCCAAAAACGGACATTGAAGGAGTATGGGGATCATATTCACATCATGCGTTTGCAAGGATTCCTTTTTTTAGGATCGATGGAGCGCTTGCTTAAGGATATACATTTTCGAATCGACGATCGAAATCAGTTGCCAGTAGAATTCCTTATTTTGGATTTCAAGTTGGTAAATGGTTTTGCGTCGGCTGCCGGTATAGGATTTGAAAAGTTGCGTCTTCTCGTCGCTAGGTATGATATGGAGCTTATTATAACCAGTGCTCCCTTGGAACTAGAAGAGCATTTAGAAGCAATTGGGCTTGTGGGTGATCAGGAAGGTGTTTTCAAGTCTTTTCTTAATCTGGATTACGCATTGGAATGGTGTGAGAACCGTGTGCTTGATGCGGAAAATATGCTGGAACTTAAACAGTTGAACCTGCCGGAACTTCTGGCTCCCGTATTTCCAGAAACAAAATATATTCCGGCTTTGATGAAGGTTCTCAAAAGAGAAGTGGCAAAACCTGGTGAAGCCGTATTTCGACAAGGGGATATCTCGGACTCAATGTTTTTTGTCGAATCAGGTCGACTGGATGTTGAGTTAGAGCTGGAAGGTGGTAAGATAATACGGTTGAAAAAAGTCGGTCCTGGAGCCGTGTTTGGCGAAATGGGAATTTATACTTTGGCACCGCGTTCCGCCACTATTCGAGCTGCAGAGAACTGTGTCTTGTACCGTATGACTTTGGCAAAACTTGATGCCATAGAGAGCCGGGCACCTCGACTTGTGACCGCTATCAACCGTTTCCTGATCAACCTTTTGTCGGAACGTTTGATTGACGCGAATATGCGGGTACGGGATTTGATGCGGTAAACTTCCTGCTACGCTTCGGGTTGCATGCCTAATTCATTCTGAACATATTCTTTTAAAGCGTCTTCCCATCTTCGGGGCGTCATGCCGGTTGTCCGTGTGTATTTGGATATGTCTAATACGGAGTACCGTGGACGAACAGCCTTGGTTGGGTATTCGCTGGAGGGTACGGGCGTTATTGTATTTTTTTTCCCTGCCAAGGTTGTGGCCATGCTAGCCAATCCATGCCATGAGGTTTGGCCGGAGTTGGAGAGATGGAAGATTCCTGTGGCATCTTTTTTCAACAGTTTGATGGTGCCGGTTGCAATATCCGGTGCATAGGAAGGAGAACCGAACTGGTCTTCGACGACTGTCAGGGTCTCGTGGGAGTCACACAAGCCAAGAATTTTTTCGACAAAGTTGATTCTACCTGGGCCGAACAACCAAGAAATTCGTATGATGAGTGTGCGCTCATAACCTAGTTTAAGGAGTCCTCGCTCGCCATCTGCCTTACTGATGCCATATACGGAAAAGGCGCTGGTTTCGTCATATTCAGTATAAGGTGAGGTCTTGTCCCCTTTAAAGACAAAGTCTGTGCTGTAGTGGACAAAAGGTATGGATCGTCTTGCCGCTAATGTTGCCAGAAGAGGAGGGGCGGTTGCATTGAGAGCAAAAGCCTTATCCTGTTCTTCTTCTGCTAGGTCTACCTGTGTGTAAGCCGTCGCATTAATGAGAATATCCGGGTCTTCTTTGTCCAGTATAATTTCCACGGATTGAGGATCAAGAACATTACAATCTTTACTGGAAAGGGCTATTGGTCGTGCGCCCGCCTCTGTAAAGGCATGACATAAAGCTTGACCGAGTAGCCCCGTCTTTCCACCGAGAATAGCAATGGTCTGTCCTTTTATGTCCATTAGGCCCGTTCCTCGTACCATGTGTCCATGAATGTGCGGTATTCACCGTTTTGGACTTGTTTAAGCCATTCCGTGTTGGCTTCGTACCAATCAAGAGTTCGTTTTAGACCGTCCGCGAAATTCAGTGTAGGTGCAAAACCGAGTTCCTGCTGAGCCAGGGAAAAGTCCATGGCATAACGTTTGTCGTGCCCGGGCCTATCTGTGACATAGGTGATCAGTGATTCTGGTTTTCCCAGAAGGGATAATAACGTTTTGACCACTGTGATGTTAGCTTCTTCGGCATCTCCTCCGAAGTTGTACGCCTGTCCTTCGCGTCCTTTGGTCAGGGTCAGTTCAACTCCGAGGCAATGATCATCAACATAAATCCAGTCGCGGACATTCATTCCATCGCCATACACAGGAAGTGATTTGTCCGCTTTGGCATTGAGAAACATGAGCGGAATGAGTTTCTCCGGGAATTGATATGGTCCATAATTATTGGAGCACCGGGTGATCAGAATAGGAAATCCATAGGTCTCGAAGTATGCACGGGCCATAAGATCGGCTCCGGCCTTGCTTGATGAATACGGACTGTTTGGTGCGAGCGGTGTGGTCTCGGTAAACTTACCGGTTTTACCTAGAGTTCCATAAACCTCATCTGTTGATACGTGGACGAAACGACCGATATCTCTTTGGCGTGCGCATTCCATGAGATTTTGTGCCCCACCCACATTGGTTGTCACAAAAGGAGACGGATCGTTTATGGAACGGTCCACGTGGGATTCTGCAGCAAAGTTGACAACGGCATCAATGGATTTGTCTGCAAGGAGGTCCATGATTAGTTCACGGTTACAGATGTCTCCTTGAACAAACGAGTAGCGGTCTTCATTTTGTTCAAGGTCCATGAGGTTGAGTCTGTTTCCGGCATAGGTAAGCTTGTCCAGATTGATGATAGACCAGTCTGGATGCTTGGCGAGCATGAGTCGGACAAAGTTTGTCCCAATGAAGCCGCAGCCGCCTGTGACGAGAAGTTTCATAGGTATATTCTATCCCAAGTGTTCGGGTTGAAAGTTGTGTGTGTTGTTTAGCAAAAGCACAGTACAGGGCGTGGATGTAAAATTCAAGATATGGATATGTCTTCCATGATCCCATCGGTTTGCCGCAGTGCTTCGAAAAGAAGGATGCCCGTAGCTGTTGACAGATTTAGACTTCTGACTTCTCCCCATATTGGGATACGAATTCGAGGGTGTCCGTTCATGAATTCGGGTGTGAGCCCACGAGTTTCCGGTCCCAGAATAATGGCATCGTCTGCCATGAATTCAAAGCGATGGTATGGTGTTGAGGCTTTTGCACTGGCCATGACAAGGCGAGAAGGCTGAATCTGGTTCATGAAGTCGTTGAAATCCGGGTGTACAGTAACATCCACGTGGGGCCAGTAATCGAGACCGGCTCGTTTGAGGTGCTTATTGTCTACAGAGAATCCCAACGGTTCAATGAGGTGCAACGGTGTTTTGGTCGCTGCGCACAATCGAGCGATATTGCCGGTATTGGGAGGGATTTCCGGCTCGAAAAGAACTATACGCATGAATTAAACGTCCAGTTTGATTGTTGCTTTGCCCGGAGAGTATCCCTTGAGCGTTCTGATCATTTCTCGGATAGAGGCGGAAATAATATCTTCGACAAAAGGTTTCATTCCTACCGCAGAGCCGTTTATGTCTACTTCGATGGAGTTGTGCATGGCGAGACATGCCTTGGTGGTTGCCTTCCCGGCCACGATTTCGGCAGCCAAAGTATGACAATCAGGCCTGCCACATGTTTTACAATCCATGCCGGGCAGGAAAAATCCTTTTTCGAGTACGGTTTCGGCGAGAGAATCAATGGTGTCATAAGCGGTGATACCATCAAGTTTCGTGTCGCCGTAAGTGGCTACGGCAAGGTCGGGAATGAGCCAATCCGTTCCGTCAGCAAGGTCGCCATTCAAACAGAGGATGCGTGGAAGATATCCTAGCGATTTACCTCCTTCGACAATGAGAACGTCGGCGGTCAGGAGGGGGAGGATGTCAGGGAGAAACCGTTGGTCGGTCCAATTGACGAATGCTTCCTTGGGGCTGAGACCAGCTACAGCGTCACAGATTTCTGCATATTGAGTTGTGTCTGTGTCAGCCCAGTCAAATCCGTGATGGCTGAATTTTGCAGCAGCGACAGTCAGGCCTGAAGCCTTGAAGTGACGAGCCAGTTCAAGGCCAAGTGTTGTTTTGCCGGAATTTTTAGGTCCAACGATGGATATTGCTTTCATGGTGTATCTCCGTGGGGAAAGCTATGATGTCTCAACAATAGATCCGTGTTCAAGATGAATAATACGATCGCTGACCTTGCCGAGCCAGTCGAGATCGTGACTGGCAACGACGAGGCTTGTCCCGTTGTTTGTGCGAGCTTTAAGTGCAGCCTGTCGAATAAGAGTAGCGCTTTTGGCATCAAGACTGGCTGTGGGTTCATCCATAAGAAGTACTTTGGGTTTGAGGACCAGGCGGGCGGCCAGTGCCACGCGTTGAGCCTCGCCGCCAGAGAGCTCAAACCAATGCCTTGATGAAAAGGATTCCGGGGACAAGCCGACTTCAATTAGAGCGTTATGTACCTTCGTTGTAATGTCTGACTTTTTACGGACTCTAAGTCCGTAAGCGACATTTGCATGGACCGTGCGTTTAAGCAGATACGGTTCCTGAACAAGCAATGTGACTTGGCGGTGCACTGCGCCCGGTTTAGTAGAAGTTTTTGTTCCCATAAAAGAGAGAGTGCCGGAGGATGGGGCATCGAGAAAAGCGAGTATGCGAAGCAACGTTGATTTTCCGGAGCCATTTGGACCAGCCAGCCCGATGATATCGCCTTGATTGATGTCGAGTTCGTCGATGCTGAGAACCTGTCGGCCAGAAAATATTTGTCGAATATTATGTAGTGAAATTAAGGACTTGCTCATTGGACAGCCTTCTTTTTAAGGCCAGTGGCCGCGACATTGACAAGCAGGGCTACAGCAAGCAGGACAATGCCGAGTGCGATCCCTACGGCAAACTCTCCTTTACCTGTTTCCAGAGCAATAGCTGTGGTGATGGTTCGCGTGTGCCATTTGATGTTGCCACCCACAAGCATAGATATGCCGACTTCCGACACGATGCGGCCATAGGCGGCCATGGCGGCGAGCATAATGGAAAATCGTGCTTCCATAACAGTGGCCCAGAGAATTTGTCGGGGATCGGCTCCAAGAGTGATGAGTGTCATGGGGAGTCTTTTGTCCAATCCTTCCACCGCGTTTGCGGTCATGGCGATGATAATGGGCAGGCCAAGCAAGGTTTGTCCTATGGCAACTCCTGGTATGGAAAAAAGGAGACCGGTCCCACCTAGAGGGCCGTGTCTTGTCAGGAAAGCATAGACCAATAAACCAATGACGACCGTGGGGAATGACAGCAGCGTGTCTACGATAGTTCGAAGAATTCGCTTCCCGATGAATGTTTTGTGGCCGAGAAAGAAACCGAGCGGAACGCCAATGGCAAGACTGAAAAACATTGATAGAGAGGATGCACCTACTGTCGCCCAAATTGCGGAATACGTTTCAGGGTCGCCAGTAAAGAGGAGAACAAAACCTTGAAGAAAACCTTGAAGCAGATAGTCCATTCACAATCCTTTTTTGACCGGGGGAACGGGAGTCCGTTCCCCCGGTGGATTAGCTTACTCTATCTACTTTGCGTTGGGAATGAAAAGCTTCTTGCCCAAAAGCTTGAAATTGCCAATGGCTTTCTGAGTCTCAGGGGAGGCCATCCATGCAATATACTGCTTGGCCAGATCATACTGAGCATCTTTGCAGTGTTCGGGATTCACGGCCAACGCACTGTATTGATTGAACAGAACCTTGTCGCCTTCTACCAGAACGATCAGCGGCGGGTTGCCACCATTGTTGTCTGCATATTTGATGAAGGTGCCCCGGTCTGTCATGGTGTAGCCTGACTTTTCATTGGCGATATTGATTGTCGGAAGCATGCCCTGACCAGTCTGGACATACCATGCGTCTTTTTCGGGAACAGCCATACCAGCTGCCTTCCACAAGGAAAGTTCTTTTTTGTTGGTACCGGAGTTGTCACCTCGGCTAGCAAAGGAAGCCTTCTTGGTGGCGATGGTCTTCAGTGCTTCGGCAACACTCATGCCCTTGACGCCTGCAGGATCAGATGCGGGGCCGATAATAACGAAATCGTTGTACATGACTTCAGTGCGGTCGATAAGAACGCCTTTGTCCATGTATGCTTTTTCAGAAGCGGGGGCGTGAACCAGAACAACATCGACATCGCAGTTTTCAGCCATTTTCAAGGCTTTACCTGTGCCGACTGCAACAAATTTAATTTCAACGCCAGTGTCTTTCAAGAATTGTGGAACGATTAATTCATCCAGCAAACCGGTGTTGGCGGTACTCGTTGTTGTTGCCATCATCAGTGTTTTCCCGGCCAGAGCAGGCACAGCCAGGGCGACAGAGAGTACGAGCGAGAGAGAGATGAGAAGTAAACGTTTCATTGTGTCCTCCAAAGGTAGGGTTTTGTTTGATAGTTTTACAACGTGATGACTATTTTATTAAAAAAAATTAGTTGGTTGTAGCTAGGTTGTTTCTATTGCGTGTCGTCACGATAGAATTCGCCGGACTTTTTGACATCCATTTCCAGGAGTTCTCCAGCCCGTTTGGTGGCATAGTCTTCGACATCGAGATAAAAATTGAGAAATTTTTCCATCAACTCTTTGCCGTAAGGAGATAGGTTGAATCGTTGTCCCATACCTTTGGTTTTTTCAACCAGAGGTTGGCCTATGCGTTCTTCAGCATTTTTGAGTTTTCCCCAAGCCCGCCTGTAAGACATCCCGAGTGCTTCGGCCGCCTTTCGAAGAGAGCCGAGATCTTCGACATGTTTGAGCAGCAGCGTGCTTCCAATGCCAATATAGGTCTTGTCTTTTTGTTCAAGCCATATGCGAAGACGAAGTGTTGTATCTAGTTCTTTTGTCATGGTAAAGTGCCAAGGCTATATATTAACTAAGTGATTGTTCTCATGAATTGTTGTTCAAAAAAGTATATGCAGGAACTTTAATATTAAGTCAACGGAAGCATAATCGCTTGTGATACGGCACCGATAAATTACAGAGAGACTGTTTCAAAGGTGGACGAGGCAAGGTCTATGACAAGCATTTTCCCCTGTAACGTTGAGTGGTTGTCGGTAAGGATTTTTATCGCTTCAGTCGTCATAAGTGACGCTATCAACGTGACGGAAGGGGCAGGGCAGCCAAGTATGCGTTCTGCTTCGTTGTCGACGCCCATGATGTCTGCCGGACCAATTTCATTAGGCATAACAACGCTAACATACCCTGTCCATCCGGCTAAAGCTCCTGTGATAAGAGGTGCTTTGGCTTTAGCAGCAGCTTTTTGCAGGTGAAGGCGTGTTTCCAGCCCTCCCAAAGCATCAATAACAATATCGGCTTCAGACAGGAAGTCGGGTAAGGAGTCTACGTTCAGAAATTTTTCTGTTGCAGAGAATTCTACTGATGGATTGATTGCTTCGGCTCTTTGGGTTGCAACATGCGCTTTGGATTGGTTGAGGTTACCCAGTGTGGATAGTTGTTGTCGATTAAGATTACTTTCCTCAAAGTGGTCGCCATCCGCAGCATGAATGGTTCCGATGCCCATTCGCAGGAATTGTTCGAGTAGGTTGCCGCCAAGTCCACCAAGGCCAACTTGTGCAACGGTTGATTTCAGAAGGCGTTGTTGTCCTTCGATCGTAATGGACTGCAGGTTTCTAAGGTATCTGAGTGGGTAAATTCCCTCTGTTAATGCTTGACACTCAACAACATGACCCGACACGAGATATTGCTGGGCCAGCATAGAGACGGCCTCATTGGATATTATGGAACCTGTTATTCCCCAAGGGAGTAGAGAGCTTTTGGCATACGCGCGAATGTTGTCCAAAATCCCTGTCACGGTTTAACCTCCGCCGACCGGTGGGAACAGGCCAACTCTGTCACCATTATTGATTTCGCTATCCAGATTGGAGCGGACCGCATTAATGAATATGAGTGTTACATCTTTTTCAGGCATGCCGAGTTTGCCGACGAGTGACCTGACGGTCTCCCCCGTTTCAATCGGGTAATCGTCGCCATTTTCAGGCAGGAACTTAGCCAACGTTGCAAAACATTTGAGTTCTATTCCCATATGTCCAATCTAGTCATTTGAAGTGAGTGGGTCAACAGGCGAAAAAAAGGCCGAGAATAGATTCCCGGCCTTTTATTTTTAATAGGAGCTTTTTAGACTTTGGCGGCTTGAAGCTCGTCTTCGTCGTAATCCCAAGTGACATTGTGAGGCGGAAGCGGATCGGTTTCGAAGAAACGGGGCAGTTTGTCGTCTGCCTTAGTGAAGCCGGCACGTTCGTTGAACGCCTGCTCATCTTTCATGGCGCCGACACCAAGGGCGATCAGATCGTCAGGGGTGAAGGTGTTGCCGGTCCAGGACTGAACAAGGTCGGCCATGGTCTGGACACCGTTGTCGGAATCCAGCACGGCGAATGCTACGAACAGGCAGAAGCCCATGGAATCGATGGCAGCAGTAGCGACCTGAAGATTTTTGGACAACTCAATATTGCCTTCTTTCTTGAGACCGTCGATAGAACCACCGACACCCAGCAGGTTCGCAGTAACACCATATCCGGCGGTGTGGTCAGCGCCCATAGCAGTCGTTGCGTAGGTCACGCCAACACCCTTGACCGCACGAGGGTCATAGGCGGGCATGGACTGGCGTTTGACAGTGGGCAGACGGTCAACACCGAATGCGCCGCCAGCAAACTCAACACCGTTACCGATGATCATGCCCATGGGGTCGTTGGTACCGACTTTCTTGAGCAATTCAATAGCAGCTTTGCCGTCGCCCCAGGGGATGATGCCGCCGTCCATGGCTACAGCAATAGTGTTTCCTGCTTCGATGGTATCCATACCTTTATCGTCGCAAATGCGGTCCATGGTGGCGATGTCGTCAAAATCCTTGATCAGTGCGTTTGCACCGAAGGCCCAAATGGTCTCGTATTCGAAACCGGAAGTCAGATAATTACCATCGGCATCGTTGTACTGCTGAGAGCACTGGATGATGCAACCTGCATGACAGCCTTCAGTGGTTTTGCCTTTACGGGATTCGATGATCTCGGCCATTTTTTCGCCGGAGATATCTGCAGCGTGTTCACATTGACCGTAACGGAAGTTTTTGGTGGGCAGAGCGCCTGCTTCGTTAACAACGTTTACAAGCACTGCGGTACCAAAACCGGGAAGTCCTTCAGAAGTGACCGGATGGCCCTTGAGAATACTGACCCAGGTGGAGCGAGCGGTTTTAAAGTTGTCGTTGTCGACAGGGGTGACCTTTTTGGCAAATTCGGGATCAAGTACGATAGCCTTAATTTTCTTGGAGCCCATGACAGCGCCGGTGCCGCCGCGGCCAGCAGAACGTGCAGGACGCTTATAAGGATCTGTGAACTGAATGGTCGCTGTCTGACGAACTGTTTCACCAGCAGGGCCGATCATGGCTGCGCACAGTTTGTCGCCATACTGTTCAAGCAGTTTGTCATGTGCAGGGTAGTTGTCCATTCCGACAATATCGGTAGCATCACGGAATTCGACTTTCCCGTCAGTGATGAACAAAGTGGAAAAGGGTGCTTCTTCGGCAGGCTTGTCTTCAAGGACAATCGCCAGCAGATCCATTTTTGGCATCTTGTGGGCAAACAGGCCGCCGGAGTTGGATTCCTTGATACCGCCGGTCAGTGGAGATTTGGTACCAACAGACACACGACCGGAGTTGGCAGCAGTGGAACCGCCCAGCAGGCCAGTAGCGAAGACCAACTTGTTGTCTGCGGACAGCGGATGGCAGTCGGCAGGAACTTCTTTGTTGATGAGACGGGAGGTCAGAGCACGACCACCAAGATTGACGTAAGGGCCGACTTCATCAAAGCTGTATTCTTTGGTTCGGCAGTTGATTCTGAGAATCTGAGGCATTGTATTACCCTCTGCTTTGTTAATATTGATGCGTTCGTGTTGACGCAATAATGGTAAACTGTCTAACAAGACTTTCATACACCTCTTCAAGAAATAATGTCAAAAAAAACAGTCGATTGTGTTCTGTTGGACATAATGTAGTTGTCGATGAAACAGATGTTTATCCAAGGTGGGGAAAATAATGAATAATGTTGCTTTCATGACTATAAAAATGATGTCCGGGGCTGCATCCGGTTGGAATTTTTTGTTACAGAAAGGTTTTTTTCTTCAGGGAAAATCCGGGATGTCCGTGAGAAATCTTTTGCATGACGTCTTGGGATATGAAGATGATTTCATTGAACAGAAAGTGCGGACTATTTTTAGAAACAACAGACCGGTTGATGATATTGATAATGTTTTTATTAAGGATAGAGACAGATTTGCTCTTGGTGGTGCTATGCCCGGTATTGTCGGTATAGTTATGGGGCGTGATAATCCGTATAAAAGTTTTCGTAGCGAAATTTCTGCGCAGAAAGAAGTAAAGGCAATTCGTGCTGTGCCAATTACAGTATCCATGAAGATCTTTAGTACATTGGCCGTAGAAACCGGTATCGATATACTTGGACGTGGAATATTGGTTGCTCCATCGGTCTTAGTTGATTTTCTCGGAGAGAAAAAAGATATGATCACTGAGGCAGACAGCAAAAATGGGAACGAATTTATTGAGTCTATTCGTACGATGAAAGATAAAGTCGGGATTCGTGTGATATTTGAATAGTTTCTGTTGGAATGAGTACGAGAGTACGTAAGAAAGGACACTTGGTAATCAAGTGTCCTTTTGAATGTTTGTAATTTTTTAAAGAGCGAATGAGTAGGATTGGGGTTAGCTCATTTTTATGGCTATTTTCTTACGCTTCCGTACGCGTTTTCATGCTCAGGTTTATGCGTCCGCGTTTCTCATCAACGCCGATGACGGTGACAGTGACCTCGCGGCTAGCGGCTACAATTTCTGAAGGATCTCGGATAAATTTGTCGGCCAGTTGGCTAATGTGAACAAGGCCATCACGGTGTACACCAATGTCTACAAATGCGCCGAATTTTGTGACATTGGTGACGATTCCGGGCAACTTCATGCCTTCGTGCAGGTCCTTGATATCGTTAATTCCTTCGGCAAATGAAAATGCACTGAATTCGGCACGAGGATCCCGCCCCGGCTTGGTGAGTTCGTCCATGATGTCTCGCAGTGTAGGTAGCCCTACTTCTTCAGAGATGTAATCATCAATCTTTATCCGTTCACGAACCGTTGTATCATTTATCAGGTCTGCAACGGTGCAATTCGCGTCTTTGGCCATTTGTTTAACTAATTTATATCGTTCGGGGTGAACTGCGCTGCCATCCAGTATTTCTTTACCTTTAACGCGTAGAAACCCGGCAGCCTGTTCAAATGCCTTTGGTCCAAGTCGTTTAACCTTGAGCAGCTCTCGCCGAGAGGTAAACGGGCCATTCTCGTCGCGATAATTGACGATATTTTCAGCCAGAACAGGTCCTAACCCAGAAACGGAAGCAAGTAATTCCCGACTTGCCGTATTCAAGTCTACCCCAACCGAGTTGACACATCGTTCCACCACGTCGTCGAGGCCTTTTTTGAGAGCCGTCTGATCAACATCATGTTGATATTGGCCTACACCAATGGATTTGGGATCAATCTTGACCAGTTCAGCCAGTGGGTCCATAAGTCTGCGTCCTATGGATGCCGAACCGCGAACGGTCAGATCAAGATCGGGAAATTCTCGACGAGCGACTTCCGAAGCCGAATAGATGGAAGCCCCTGCTTCGTTGACAAGAACGGCCGGGATACCAAGGTTCAAACTTTGGACAAAGGTTTCAGTTTCACGGCCTGCAGTGCCGTTGCCAATAGCAATCGCTTCAACAGCGTGTTTGGAACATAACGTTTGGAGGGTTGCGCCAGCTTCTTCCTGTTGTCTTTTTGATCCGGTGGGAAAAATGGTTGTGTGTTCTTTCAGTGCGCCTTGAGCGTTAAGGACTGTGAGTTTGGCCCCGGTACGAAATCCAGGGTCGAGTGCCAATACGCGTTTTTGTCCAAGTGGAGCAGCCAGCAACAATTCTCGTAGATTCGCTGCAAAGACGCCGATAGCCTCAGTGTCTGCCCGTTTTTTGACTTCAGCTCGCACTTCGTTTTCCATGGATGGGCCGAGCAAACGTTTATAACAATCATCAAGAGCGATACCTACTTCGCGGGAATCTGCGCCATTGCCGCGCAAAACAGATTTGCGCATGAGTCCTGTGGCTTCCTCTTCAGGTGGGCGTAAAGAGAGTTTGAGCAGCTTTTCATTTTCACCTCGAAACATGGCAAGCGCTCGATGACCGGGAATTCGCGCCAAGGGTTCATCCCAGTCAAACCAGTCTCGGTAGGTTGCTCCGGCTTCTTCTTTACCTTTGGCGACTTGAGAAACAAAGCGGCCACGTTTAACGAACAAAATACGCATGGCTGCTCGCGCTTTTGGATTTTCATTGATGTTTTCAGCAATGATATCGCGAGCTCCTGCCAGTGCCGCTTCAACATGGGCCACGTCTTTGTTTTGATTTACATACCGTTCAGCTTCACGTTTAGGATCGATGCCTCGTTGGCTGAAAAGTGTGTTTGCCAAAGGTTCCAGTCCTCGTTCTTTGGCCATGGCCGCCCGTGTCCGTCGTTTGGGACGGTGGGGTAGGTATATATCTTCCAGCCGAGTTTTGTCTTTGGCTTGATCGATAGCCTGTTTGAGGTTGTCGGAAAGGAGGTCTCTTTCAAGTAAAGAGGAGAGTATTGCCTCACGTCGTTTGTCAAGTTCTGCCAATTCGATCAACCTGTCTCGGACTCCGGCCACTCCAACTTCATCCATGGTGCCGGTTGCTTCTTTACGATACCGAGAAATGAAAGGCACAGTCGCCCCTTCATCAAGAAGTGCTGCAACAGCTTTGACGTGATGTGGCTTGAGAGAGAGTTCGCGGGATATCGTTTGAATATGTGTGTCAATCATGGAGATATATACCTTTCTGATGGAGTGAAGTCTGTTCTGGTTGAAGCGGGTTCGTTTCAAGAAAATGATTATATAGTGGGCGGGAACTATTGTGCAACAAAAAACGGGTGCTTAGAATCTCTAAGCACCCGTTTTATTTAGTACAAAGTGGTGGGCGATACGGGATTTGAACCTGTGACTTCCACCGTGTGAGGATGGCACTCTGACCAGCTGAGTTAATCGCCCTTTTTTTTGCCCTGTGACTTTTGTCTCAAGGGAGCAAATGTATATCTGTAACGTTTTCAGTTTGCAACTGTTTTTTACGGATTTTTCACACACTCTTCAGCAATGCATTCCTGTCCATCGACGAGATCTCGGTTGTAACAGGTCAAGCCACAGCGTAAGCAGCGACAGGTTTCATGTTTTGCTTCGACTTCACTTATTGCGCCTTCAATCTCCTTGAACGTGCAGGTTCGTTCATCACATTCAATGAGGTTTGGCATTTTTGAGCGGTCGCGCAGACCAACATCAGGGACGTTGGTGAACATTGTGTAATCGATCATTTCACGTTGGGTGTTGACCGAGATATGCGGAGCGCCTTCATTGAGATACTGGTGGATTGAGCGAGCCGCTTTTCTGCCTTCACCAAGCGCAGTGATTACCAGCGCGGGGCCGGTATGCATGTCTCCGCCGGTGAAGACATGTGGGAGAGCTGTTTGGAGAGTGTCTGAATCGGCGCCTAATGTGCGCCAACGTGTTTCTTCAAGGTCACATGTTCCATTTTCGTACAGGCAGGAGAGTTCTGGCTTTTGGCCGATGGCAGTATATACGGTATCGGCTTCAATGAGCGTTTCAGATCCTTCTATGGGAATTGGACGACGTCTACCTGAGTCGTCAGGTTCTCCCAGTTCCATTTCAATATATTCAACATGAGTGACGTGATCGGAGTCGTCGGTAACAATGCGTGTGGGGGCAGCCAGGAAGAGATATTTAACGTTTTCTTCTTCTGCACCGATGATTTCTTCGATGTTGGCTGGCATTTCATCTCGAGTGCGTCGGTACATAAGAGTCACGTCCGCACCGAGTCGGACACCGGTCCGGGCTGCGTCGATGGCTGTGTTGCCGCCGCCGATGACCACGACCTTTTTGCCGACACCAGTTTCAATTCCAAGGCCGACCTTGGTTAAGAATTCTGTGCCGGTTTCAACTCCTTTGGCTTCCTCGTTTTCAATGCGCAGGTTCATGTTCATCCATGCGCCAATTCCGAGAAAGACTGCTTCGTAGCCGTCTTCTTTTAATGAGTTCAGCGTAAAGTCTGTACCGAAAAAATTTTCGTATTCAACGTCAATGCCGAGGTCGATGATACCCTGTATCTCCCAATCAAGAACATCCTTTGGCAATCGGTATTCCGGGATGCCGTAACGAAGCTGTCCTCCAAGGGCTGGCATGGATTCAAAAATGGTTGGACTGTGTCCAAGACGGCGTAGGAAAAAGGCACAGGACAGTCCGGCTGGGCCGCCACCTACTACAGCGATTTTGCGGCCAGTATCAGGTGCACAGGAAATAGAGAGCCGTTGCCCTGAGTTCATTTCCCAGTCTGCGGCAAATCTTTTTATCATGTTGATGCCCACAGGCTCATCCACATGACCACGACGACAGACGCCTTCGCAGGGATGAGGACAGACTCGTCCGATTGAGAGCGGCATGGGAATGCGCTCACGGATGGTTTCCAAGGCACCAGCATAGTCGCCGCGTGACACCTGTTCAATATAGCGTGGGATGTTGATTTGGCCGGGGCAGCGTTGGCGACAAGGAGCCAGACAATCCGTAGTTTCGTTGAGGTGCATGATGCGCGCAGTCATACCCCATATTGTTATGACACCGCGCGGGCAGACCTGTTCGCAACCACCGCAGGCGGTGCAGAGGTTCGGATCAACGACTGGATAACCATTGGGCCCCATTTCGATAGCGCCAAATTGACAGGCTGTTACACAGGTGCCGTAACCAAGACATCCTTCAGGACACATCTTTGAGCCGCTGTAGAGTAGATGCTGTGCGCGACAGTCTTTGGCCCCTTCGTATATGTACACATCTTCGGCGCGAGTGCCGCCAGTACAGTCCACAAAGGCTATTTGTTTTTCCATGGAGGAGAATTCAAGCCCCATAATAGCGGCAACGTTCGCAACCACTTCATCGCCACCAATGACACAGACAGTGGCACCGGCTTTGCCTTCGACAACGCCTTGAGCGGCTCCGGCACAACCGGGATATCCGCAACCGCCACAATTGGCACCAGCAAGGACTGATTCAACTTGAGCGATGCGTGGGTCTTCATAAACATAGAGTACCTTGGAGGCCACGGCCAGAATGACAGCGGCAGTAAAGCCGATACCGAGAAGGACGAGTACGGAAGCTGTGATCATATTTCAATACTCCTATGAAGCCATGCCCTTGAAGGCAAAGAATGCCAAAGACATGAGGCCGGCCATAATCAAACCAAGCGGGGTGCCTTTCATCGCTACCGGGACACGTGCAAGGTCGAGACGTTCACGAATACCAGCCAGCACGACGAGTGCAAGCATGAAACCGAAGCCTGATGCTATTGAGAATATCAGGGTTTCAACGAAAGAATATTCTTCACGTTGACAGATGATAGCGATACCGAGCACTGCGCAGTTGGTGGTGATGAGTGGCAGGAAGATACCAAGTGATTTATAGAGTGGTGGTATTGCTTTTTTCAGGAACATTTCTACGAATTGAACCAGTGCAGCGATAACAAGAATAAAGGCGATGGTTTGAAGATATCCCAGATCATTAGGTGTGAGCATGAATTTTTGGACACACCATGTGATACATGCGGCCATGGCGGCCACGAAGACGACGGCCAGTCCCATGCCGATAGCTACACTTGATTCTTTGGATGTGCCAATGAACGGGCAGTTACCCAGATACTGCGCCAACACGATGTTGTTGACGAATATGGCGGCGATAATGAGTACGAAGTAGTCCATGGTTTCTCCCTACATTCCCGGTTTCGTTGAACACATGCCGCAGGTCTTACAGTCGTGGACTGGTCCTTCGATGGCTTCCAGTCCTTTGGTCTTGCGTTGCCAGTTGGTCAGTGCATTCATGCCAGCTAATACGAGTCCGAGACAGACGAAGGCACCGGGGGCCTCGACCATGAAGGTGAACGGTTCAAACCAGTCCCCCATGATATGCAGGCCGAACCATGTACCGTACCCGAAGAGTTCACGGATGGAGCCAAGGAAAGTCAGTGAGAGAGTGAATCCTACGCCCATGCCAAGACCATCAGCAACAGCCAGATGGACTGGGTTTTTGGAAGCGAATGCTTCGGCTCGTCCCAGAATGATGCAGTTGACAACGATGAGAGGGACGAAGATGCCGAGTTGTAGATATAGTGGGTAAGCATATGCCTGCATGAGCAATTCCACGCAGACAACCAGCGATGCTGCCACCACGATGAAGCAGGCGATGCGTACTTTGGCTGGAATGACTTTGCGGAGCAACGAGACGAACAGGTTGGACAGGGCAAGGACAAATATGACGGCCATTCCCATGCCGAAGCCGTTGTATGCTGTTTTGGTCACAGCTAGCACCGGACAGAGGCCAAGTACCAGCTTGAAAGGGGGCAGATCGCGCCACAGGCCTTTGGAGAATTCTTTCCACATGCTCATGACAATATCCTACGATTCCCAAGCTGTGGGGAGTTTGTCTTTGATTTTTGTGAATATCTGTATTGCGTCGTTGACAGCAGCCACTGTGCCAGTTGACGAAATAGTCGCGCCGGAGATGGCTGCGATATCGCCTCCCTGTTTTTTCAAGGCGAGGGATGTCGTGGTATGCCCCTTGAATTGGTCGCGGTAGTCTGGTTCGACCACGCGTGCGCCAAGACCGGGTGTTTCTTTGAGAGTAGTGATGCCTATACCTTTCAGCATAGTGCCGTCGAGATTGAATCCGACCATGACGCCGATATCACCGCCGTAGCCTTTGCCGAAAGTTTCAAGAGCTATTCCGGTCAAGGTGCCGTTTTTTATGGCTGGAAAAACGGTGATGGAACCATCGGGAAAATTAAAGACTTTGCGATCTTTGACCGGATTATTGTCATAATCTGTGAATATTTGTGCCAGAGCAGGGCCTTGAACATATGTCATGACCTGTTCTTCAATGCGTTGGCTGGTAGCCTGCCGGACGGTTGCCAACGTCAGGCCGGAGAGGCCGCAAATAAGTGACAGCACAAGAATCATCTTGATCATTTCTTTCATGCTGCGTCCTCCGTGTCTTCAAAAGAGTATGAGCCGCCGAATGGTTTGGGGCGTATGCGGTCAAGCAGTGGAGTGAACAGATTGGCTAATAGGATAGCAAAGGGAACTCCGTCTGGATAAATGCCATATACACGGATGACGATGACCATTGCACCAGCGATAAGACCGAAAAGCAGGGACGGAACCAACCCCACGGGAGTCGATGCTGCATCTGTTGCAAGAAAGAATGCTCCAAAAATTGAGCCCCCCGCAAGCAGATGGAAAATAGGTGATGCATACATGGTCGGGTCGATGATTTGATAAATCCAAGCCGTTGCCAGCAAGCCAATGATGAATCCTGTTGGAATGTACCAGCGGATGTGGCGACGTGCGAGCAGGAAAATACCGCCAGCGAGCAGGGCTGCGATATGAATTTCACCCAGTCCACCAAGTTGTTGTCCGAGAAGTAACGAGCTCAAATCGATTGATTGGATTGATTCCAAACCAAAATGTTTGAGTTGTTGGAGCGGTGCTGGAAGTATCGAATTCAACATGGCCGCGTTGGTGTCCATGAAGTCTGCCCATGAGATGCGGCATAATGCCCATCCTACAAGGGGGGCACTCAGCGGGTTGCCTCCGAGTCCTCCGAAGATCATTTTGCCAAGGATGATGCCTGAAGCCGAACCGATGAAGACCAACCACCATGGTGCTGAGGCAGGAAGCAGAAATGCAAAGAGGAGACCTGTCAGCAGACCGCTGAGGTCGTCCACTGATTGTTCCCGTTTCATAACTCTATTGCAGATGCATTCCGTTGCGACTGCCACAGAGCAGGATAACGCCATGATCCTGAGAGCATCCATGCCGAAGATTATGACAGCCATGATTGCTGCAGGTAACAACGCAAGCACTGTTTCGAGCATGTATCGCTTGATGGTTCTGCCGCAATGAACATGAGGAGGGGCCGATACTGTCAAGATAGGTTGGAGTTGTTTTAGCATGGCTCGTCTCCTGATTGTCCCTTTTGGATTTCTTCAGGTGTAGGGCGAGGAGGTTGTACGGCTCCCGCCAGCAGGGCTAATTCATATTTTGCCAGTCGGATGTATTGTAGTAGAGGGCGTCCCGCCGTGCACCAGTAACCGCATAGGCCACATTCCATGCAGGAATGAATGTGGTATGCTTCAGCTCGTTTGAACTGTTTGAATTCGGCACACCGGCTGATGAGACCGGGCATGATTCGGGCAGGGCAATGGCGTTCGCATTCACCACATCCCAAACAGAAATTGTCGGTGGCTTTCATTCCTTCGCTCTGGCGGAGGATATGAAGTCCTGAAGCATCTTTATCCACTCCCTGTTCAAGATTGACAGCGGCCAGTCCTCGGAGTGGGCCACCAATGACTACCCTGTCACCGGGGTGCACGGTAATGTCGGCTTTGGCAGCGAGAAAGCCGACAGGTGTTCCCACAGCGACAAGATGGTTATTCCCATTGATGGTCATGACAGTTTCCGTAACCGGACGACCTGTCTCCATGACACGACCTATGAAGTAAAGGTCTTTCACAGATAGAATGGTGCCATTATCCGGGAGCATGCCCGGAAGCACCTCTTGTCCTGTAACAGTCTTGATGATCAGCGGATCAAGTCCGTTGGGATAAATGGGAGCGACGTGCATGACCGTACAGTTGGCAAACGCATTGGCCCGATTGCCTTTGGCTGCCACGAGAAACATTTTGTTCGGTTCAACTATTTTCTGAACAGTTTCAAGACCGAGTTCCAATGTCTTTCGGTAATCGCGGAGTAGTGGGTCATATATTGATATACCCGGCTCCGGTGGAACTGCGTTGATGATCAGTGTCGCGGTTTTGATGAGGTGGCGAGTGCAGACTCCTTTGTCCTTGAGCCAGGAACGGAGTTGGTCCCCACTATCAACACATGGTTCATGTGGTTTAATTCGTTCATTTCCTCGAACTTCAATAAGCATGGCGTAGGGTTGAATTTCTCGAATGACCCCGGCCAGCGGCGAGTGCATATCGCCTTCGTCGTCAGCATTGGCAATGGCTACTTTTGTCCCTCCCAGCACCTGATCTCCAACTGCCATGACAGGGGTCATGCCATCTATGGGAATCTGCAGCATGTCTGGGCTGGATGCTTTGATAAGGGGACCTGTGTCGCCGGATTTGAGGCTGAAGTTGAATTTGGTCATATGGTAGTGATCCCCTATTTCATATGGCATTGGTAACAAGCTTCGTCGCCGAACGGTCCTGTGCCATTGTCTTCGTGACACCCCATGCATTGAGTGTGAAATGCGTTCATTGTGGTTGGAATAAGCTGGTCGACAGGTGTTTCATGACAGCTTTCACACCTCTGTTGTTCCGGTTTCATCATATCTGTGGACCGAGTGTGACAATTGGAACATCCTTTGATGCCGTCTTTATACATGTCGTCGTGGCAATTTGCGCATCTGGTGTGTGTGGCTTCTTTGAGGTTGAGCACACTGTTACTGCCATCCATGTGACAGTTCGAGCAGGCTTGAGGTTCTGATTCAATGGACGGATCATGGTGACAGGATTGACAATCTCCTTCCGAGTAGTCGTCAGCGTGGTCGTCATGGGAGAAATTGTCGATGCTGGCATGGGGATGATGACAAGAAATACATAATGTGTCGTTTAATGCTTTTTGATGGTTAGCGGCAAAGGCTTCATCAAATTTTTTGGCATGGCAATCAGCACATGCCGGAGGATTTTGATCGCCGCCAGTCGTGTGATGGCACACTCCACAGTCTTCCTGCATGGTTTGTATATGACTTGAGTGGTTGAGAATAACTTTTCCACCCTTGTTGTCGAGCAGGGCGCGTATAGGAGGACCTTCGGAACTAGCCGGAATTATGTAGCCTCCGATGGCAATCAGAAAGAGGACACCTGTCACGATGGCGATGGGAAAATACCGTTTCTGCAATGCATAAACCTCTGGATTTTAGGCGTAATACTATTTCATAGCTGAAAAGGGTGTGAAAAGTCCACTCCATAATTAAATGGTATGGCCTAAGAAATGATTTCGGAAGGGCGTTTCCAGTGCCGTGCGCGCTATTTTCTGATGAAGATTTGCGTGAGGAGTTGAGTCACGAACAGTGCGACTCCCATCCACCAGAAGAAAAGGGTCAGCTGTGTGGTAAAGCATATGTAGACCGCTTTGGCGGCCATATCCAGAGGCAGGTTGGTGACAAAGCTTAGTAGATCAAGGCCAAAGAAGGAACGGAGGACATCAAGAAGTGTTACAGATGGCCAAACCGCAGAAATAGCCCAAGACACACTTTGGTAGGCAAGAGTAATCAGGCAACCGATCCACGCAAGAATTCCCATGTTTTTGAGCATGGATTTAATATATATAATTGCTTGCAAGATTGCCATGAAATATTTCTGAATGTGTGAAAGGATGGACACAATGGATATCGCATCCGGTGATAGAGTAATCTTGGAGTTTTCCACCTTTGAGGATCGTTTTTTGGGCGTGGTGTCTGATGTGACGACCAAAGGTGATCTTGTGGTTAAGGTCACTGTTCCTGACAGCGTTGTCAAACGGGTGAGAATCCATGCTTTCGCCCTTGTTCGATATGTCTTTGATGGTCATTTACTTGGTTTTTCTTCTCGAGTTCTTTGTGTGAGCGGAGGTTGTGAAGCTACTGTAAAATTAACGGGGCCTGAGTCTGTTTTTGATGCCGAGGACCGTGGAGAACCAAGGTGTTCGTGTTCATATCCTGCCATTGTCGTTGAAGGAGACAAAGCTGCCCAAGCTGTTGTTGAAGATATGTCGGCGAGTTGCTCCAGAGTACGTTATATGAATGGCGGGTTGACGGATTTTCCAGAAGAGCTGGGGAGGCCTGTTCGGCTTTCCTTTCACCCCTTTGATACGAGTGAAGAAAGCTATTCTATAGGGTGCACGGTGCTTAAAGCCTTCATGAAGAGTGGGGAACGGTATGCGGTTCTCCAGTTTAATAATGACGAGCCGGACGCACGCAAACGTTTATCTGGTTTTATTGGTGGGCATATTTGTTGTGTGTTGCCCCCAATGTAGAATGGGTGAATTCGTTCGAATTTCGGTCTGTTTTTTTAGGGGAGAATCGGGTGCATTGAAGTCTGCACCCGATTCTATTATTTTACGACATACTTTTTGCGTAGTTTGCGGCTTCTATTCCGGCCACACAGCCTTCACCCACGGCTTTTGCCATTTGAAGAGGTGGGCCGCAGATATCTCCAGCACCATAGATGCCTGCAATGTTGGTGCGTTGTTTTTTGTCAGCGTCTATATATTTCATCGATTCATCAAGTTGTACGCCGAGTATTGAGGTGAGTTCCAAGACTCCCTTGGCGCCTAGTTCAATAAAAACTCCGCTGACTTCCAGTGTGGAGCCGTCATCAAGCAGGATCGATTGTACAGCGTTTTCGCCTTGAATCTTCTTTATTTGAACACCTTCATGGACAATGACTCCAGTTGCCTCGAGTTGCTCACGCAAACCATCGGCTACATCGAGTTTTTCACAATACAGATGAACTTTAGTTGCGAAATTAGTTAAAGTGACGGCTCCATGTGCCGCCGCACTTCGGCATCCAGTCACAGCAACAACTTCATTCCTGTAAAAACCTGCATCACAATCCACGCAATAGCTGACGCCTTTACCAAGCAGTTCCTTTTCACCTGGGACCTTGAGTTTGTTACGGCTAGAACCGGTGGCAATAATGATAGTCTTGGATAATACGGTGTCACCGGATTCCAGTTTTATTGAGTAAGTATTGTCTATGGGATTGATGGAAAGAACGTCTTCATCACGGAATAACGCACCGAAACTTTCTGCCTGTTGGCGTCCTGTTCGAAGGATTTCCTCACCGGATATCTTGAGTTGACAGCAATAGTTTTCAACATGCGCCCAATACAGGCTGCTGTTGTCTATTCGGCCCAGCATAAGGACTTTGGCTTTTTTGCGAGAAGCGTGAATTGCAGCCTGCAAGCCACCTGGGCCAGAGCCAAGAATGGTAACATCGTACATTGTATTCGACATAATACCTCCAGGGGGTATTTGATGTGTTGCGTGAATACAATAATCACCTGAAAGAGAATGTAAAGTTGAAGGATGAAGCTTTGTTAAGGGCCGAGGTCCTTGGCTGATTCTTTGACCCCTTCGTGGACGGTACGGTTTTTAACTTTATTCCCTTTAGGCGGGGTCCAAGGCTGTCCATGAATGCGTTGAAAGAGCTTGTTGGCCTCGTGAAATTCCGGATTCATCGAGAGAGCGGCGCTGACTTCAGTTGATGCGTCTTCTAGTTTCCCCATAAAATACAAAGCTTTTGCCATGTTGAAATGGATGTTCTCATCGTGGGGAGTGAGCTCAAGAGCTTGACGATAGGCGTGAATTGCCCCCGGATAGTCGCCCTGTTTCCGCAAGGTTACTCCCAGGGAATTGAAGGGATTGGGTGTATCTGAATCGTATTTGAGAATTTCGATGAAAAGAGTTTTGGTTTCTTCCAAATTATCGAACTGGGCATGGACATCTGCCGCCCTGCGGAGAAACTTTTTGAAAGACTCCATGTCTCCGCGACCTTTATATGCCTCGGCCAATCCTTTGTATGCCTCAGCAAATAGGTCGTTGATCTTGACCGCCTTTTTGAAGGATACAATAGCCTTGCCATACTTGGCCTGAACCATGAATTGACAGCCCATGTCGTAGTATTTCTGGGCTTCATCCTGATACGAAATAAGTTCTTCAAAGGCTTCAATGGCTTCGTCGAAATTACCACGTTCAACCATTTCTTGCGCTTCTTTGAGTTCCATTTCTTCAATTTCTGGATAACTATCCAATTGATCGGCAAGAATAAGATATTTTTCAAAAGTATCAAGGGAATAGGGGCGGAGTATGTAGCCAATACAACCGGCAGCAATGGAGTCCAAGACGTAATCTCGGCGATTTTCCAATGTGACCATGATAATGGGCAGAGGGCGCCCGCTCATGTTGGTGTTGACTGTTTGAGCAAATTTGAGACCGCTCATGTCATTTAATGATGAGTCACAGAAAATTAGATCAACGGAATGTTCGGAGAGGTAATCGATGGCTGGGGCGCCGGATGTGAACACCTGAACGTCTTTGGGACCAAAGCTTTTTATGGTATTTAAATCGCGTTTGGCATGTACTTCGACATTGGTCAGGATAAGTATCCTGTTATATATGCCGAATGCCTTGCTGTCTTTTTTTTGCGGCATGGTTGCTCCTGTACTCCTTTGAAACAACCTACGGCTTCATGATAATCATATCAAGGGGTTCGCGTGTTTTTATAACGCATGAATATATGAGATTTTTCTTTAAGAGCTTGAATTTTATTGTCTTTAGGTAAAATTAAGAAAGCTTGATCAATAAGGCCTAGTTCAGCGAGAAGCCGGACTGAAGTAGGGTAGTGAAGGACAAAAAGCCAGCCAATTAGAAGAAGAATAAAATCATTACTGTATCGTAAAAGGTTGTAGTCTCCAATCTCTCCTGCGAGTGTCGCTTGGTAAACATCGTCGGAGTATTTGGTTGGGTCTTGGATGAGGCTATGGATTACCACTGGCTTGGATTCCGCTTGTGGACCGAGGTGATCCAAGATGACTGAGAAGATATCTATCTTGTCTGCATCTCTGACTATATTTGCAATGGTTGCCAATGGTTGTGGCGTGGTGTCGCGAAGAATTTTAATGTTATGGAGGCCTATGGCTGCTCGAATGAGTCTGAGTTCTTTCCTAGGCGTTGCATACGGAAGCTTCAGGTTTCGAAGGGTTAAAACACCCAATCGGCCATGGTTTATGGACTCGGCATCTTTGAATGTGCCGTATATGGAATATTGGGGAAAGCGGCCAATATCGTGAAATAGGGCTGCCAGCGTTGCCATGTTCGCTATATGGCCGGGTATGCCTTCGTCTGCAATAATTGTTTTGGCATTTTTATACACACGCAGAGAGTGTTCAAGCTTAAGTCTGATGTGGTAATCGTGGTCCATTTCACCGTTCAAATGGCTGTTTGCAAAAGCGGTGAGTGACGCTTGATGGTCGGACAGGGGCATGATCAGTCTTTAAGGTGGTTCATGCGTATTTTATATTCCATTTCCGTGATTTCACCTTGAGCGAATAACTCCTCGGTTTCAGCTCGCTCCTTTGCGGTTTCTTCCATTGCTTCCTGCTCCAGTTCTTTGTCTCTGAGTGGCCCACCCGGGCCGAAAAGGAAACGGAGAAAAAGAAGAATGGCACCCATTATAAGTGTAATAAACGCGAGGCGGGCAATAGCTGGGAGAAGGTTTTCACCATATCCTGAATTGAAGGGCCAAGCTCTCCATGCAGGGCTATCAAGAAAATCAAAAAAATTGGTAAGCAAAAAGGGCAATTCCGAAAATGTCATTATTAATTTTCCTCCAGATAGCTTATGTAACCGGTGCATCTTCCTACGTGCCAATCGTCTGTGAGGCAAGTCTTTGCAGTGTAGAGTCGTCCAAAATCATCTTCTTGTGTTTGTCCTTTTTACAGACTATGGTCCCTTTGTTTCTCTTGAGGTCGAAATAATCCACTTGAGAGAAGGGAGAATTCATGCGTATTTTGATTGTCGAAGACGAATTTACCAGCCGCAAATTGTTGACGGCCTTACTGTCCGATTATGGGCAGTGTGACACCGCATCTGATGGGGTTGAGTGTGTCGAGTTATTTAAAATGGCTCTTGACGAAAATTCGCCTTACGATTTGGTCTGCATGGATATTATGATGCCCAATAAAGATGGACATCAGGCTTTGAAGGACATCCGTGTTATCGAACAGGATGCGGGAGTTCGATCTTCCGACGAAGCGAAAGTTATTATGATTACCGCTCTTAATGATCCCAAGACCGTGGTCAAAGCCTATTACAAAGGCGGAGCGGCCGCCTATCTTCCCAAGCCTATTGAAGTTGAAAGTCTCTATGCAGTTCTTCGAGACCTGGCTCTTATTGAGTGATTGCCTGGATCGGGATTCTCAATTACATATCAGTTTATGCACACACATATTTTCGTATCATTGTCGAAGTGGGTTGAGCGGATGAGCTTCCGTTGTCTTGGAGTTGTCTTCTCATTATTTGTAATGGTTTCGCCAGCCTTTGCTCAAGAGGCACCTGCCAGTCGCGGCGGTGGCATCCTGAACATCTTGCTTCTTGCGGGCATAGCCTATTTTCTTGTGAGATCCTTTCGTCGTCGTTCCGGTGGTGATAAGACCCGCTCTGATTCATGGGGTAGTCGTGACCAGAACGAGGATACCTCTGATGATTCTTCGGAGCGCCCGGCAAAGCGTTCAGCTCGCCCCATGGATCGGCATGAGGCTGCGCGTCAGACTTGGGATATGCTCAGTTCCGGGGATGATGAGCGTTCGATTTCTACCACACCTACAGCGACGCCTTCGGCAAGAGCGGATGGTTTTGATGAAGCCGAATTCTTGGAAGGGGCCAAAGTTTTCTATTCTCGATTTCAACAGGCGAGTGGCGAACAGAATTTTCAGGCTCTTCGGGATTTTATTTCCGATGAAGTCTACAACGATGCCATAAGTCAAGCTGGGCAGGGTGTTACAGAGGTCATGTTGCTCAATGCAAAAATGATGGAAATGAAGTCGGAAGAAGGTCGGACCATGGCCACAGTGTTTTATGATGCGCAGCTCAGGGTTGGGGAGGGCGGACAGCCTGTTCACCAGCGAGTCGTCTGGGAATTTTCTCGGGATGACACTGTTTCGGGTGCATTGTGGGTTCTGGAAAAGATCAATAAAGTAGATCAGTAGTCTCAGTTTTCCGAGACAAATCATATTCGGAGGAAAAGTGGCGGATATAGTTCATAATTTGGACCAGCCTATTGGTGCGCTTATTGACATAGCTGTGCGCGAGTTCGGCGAAGTCGAATTCGAGACGGTTAACGTGGGTGGTATGTCTCTTGAAGTGTTGCAGATCAAGAATATGCAGCAATATTTAGATAAACTTATTGATAAGACTCGGGCTGGAAAAAAAATAACTTTGCCTTTATGGGCCAAGATATGGCCTTCCTGTCTTATTCTTGGCTACACTCTGACAAAGTTCCCCTTCCCCGATGATTGTTCCATTTTGGAAGTAGGTGCTGGTGGGGCGGTCAACAGCCTTGTTTTGGCAAAGCTCGGTCATCAAGTAACGGTAAGCGATGTAGATCCATTTGCTTTGTTGTTTAGTAAGATTAACGCGTTGAAAAATGCGGTAGATGATAAACTCACATTGCATCGTGTCGATTTCACGGCAGATGCGGTTGAAAAGCGTTTTGATTACATTATTGGGTGCGAAGTTCTTTATGCTGAGGCAGCTTTTGAGCCTTTGTTGAAATTCTTGAGCAATCATCTGTCTGACGATTCGGCTGCCGAGATTGTCCTTGCCATGGATCAAAAGCGGCAGGGCCGAAAGTTCTTTGACATGGCAAATGAGCAGTATTCCATGATGAAATCAGCCGCCAAGTATAAGGACAGAGAGACTGGTGAAGAGAACGTTGTCAATTTGTTCCGCATGAAGAGGAAACAGGCGTGATTGAACTCAAGGAATGTCTGAAGGAATTTACCACTGATCAAGATAAGGCCTGTAGCCCTCAGGAGACTGTGGCACGAGTTAAAGCGGCTTTGGCAGATAAGTGCAAAGGTGTTCTTGGCGAGACAGATCGAGTTGATACCGGGAGACTCGGTATCCCTGTCTTTGTCAGTGTGTGCGGACCAGAGGCGCGGGAAATTATGCCCACTCGTAAGCAGATGGGTAAAGGGGCATCCCCTGAGCAGGCTGAAGCTTCTGCTCTTATGGAGTTGGTTGAACGGTTTTCCTATTTCAGTTTTTGGGCTGACGCGACTAATTTTACTGAACTGACATGGTCAGAAGCTGCTGCAAAGTGGTCTGATTCGATCATGGATATCCGACAGGTTATTTTGTCCGTTGAAGAAGACATTTCCGAACCGGAGGCGATTCGTCTCATGGATCTAGTGAAATGGCGGTTTCATCCTGCGTTGAACGTCAGTACTGGACAGGCAGAGTATGTTCCATTGGATTGGTTCAAGAAACTTAACGAGTTCAACGGATCGTCTGCCGGAAACACTTTTGAAGAATCCATCTGTCAGGGAGCCTGTGAATTGGTCGAACGGCATGTTTGTGCCGTGATCGATCGCAGTCGGATAACTACCCCGACTATTGATCCTGCTTCATTAGATGATACAGTTCTTCTTCGGTTGGTCGAGTGTTTTGAGCGCAACGGCGTCAAACTGATCCTCAAGGATTTTACCATGGGGTATCCTGTGCCTACGGTTGCAGCTGTGGCGTGGGATCCAAAGACGTTTCCTGCTTTGAGTGAAATCGTGTTCACTGCTGGTACCGCAGCTTCTCCGGCCAAGGCGGCTATTAGGGCTGTGACCGAAGTGGCTCAGTTGGCGGGAGATTTTGAAACCAGCCGGGTGTATGAAGCGTCAGGGTTGTCAAAATTTACTGAACTTGAACAGATCAAGTGGCTCAAAGAAGGCCCTGTCGTGCCTTTGGATTCTCTGCCTACTGTTGAGGATTCAGATATATATAATGAATTGATGGCTCTTTCGAATGGATTGCGGGACAAAGGGAATACTCTTTATGCCGTCGACACCCGACACCCTGAATTGATGGTCACCACCAACTATAATGTTGTCCCTGGTTTTGATTTTCGAGAGCGGACTCCCAATAGATCTATTGGTTTATTTGTTGGGCGAATTCTCGCTGAAGACGTTGATTTTGATGAGGCGACTGAAGGGTTGGAGGTGTTAGCCGAGGTTTATCCTGATGCGTATTTCCTGCCTTTTTTCAGAGGGCTGTTAGCGTTGCGCATGGGAGACCCCTTGTATGCAGTTGCACAGTTTGAGGAAGCAGAGCCTTTTCAGCCCGCAGACCAGGAGAGAGCTCTGGCTGCATTTTATCAGGCATACGCTTTGTCGCAGATGGAAGAATGGGAAGAAACCATTGAACCTCTCGATCGAGCTATCGAATTGGATCGGGAATGCAAAGAATTTTATAATCTTCGTGGCGTTGCCCATTTCAAGAGTGAAAGATACAGTGAGGCTGCGAAGAACTTTCAGGCCTCACTGGATATTGATAGTGGTTCACCCCATGATCTTGCCAATTTGGGGTTGTGCCATAAGTTCATGGGGAATCGTTCTGAAGCCCTTGATTATTTGAATGCGGCACTTGATATGGATTCGACTCTGGACTTCGCGCGCAAGCATCGAGATGAACTCTTGGAATCTTAGTTATTTAGAATGGTTAGAGTGGGGCTTTATTTCTTGAATTGAAATGAGCCTTGTGCTTGACAAAGGGTATGCGTGGTCGTAATGTCCCTGCACGGTTTGAGGCCGTGTGTATTTTTTATATTGCATCTAAGCAGCGGATCGCTGTTTAAACGGATATGGTTACCTCGAAATGTTTCGGGGGCACAGCATGAAAAACATCCATTAGGAGGATACAATGGCTGTAGTTGAATTTGAAGGTGCTTCTTTTGAAGTTGATGAAGACGGTTTCCTGCAGAAATTTGAAGACTGGACCCCGCAGTGGGTTGACTACGTAAAAGAGTCTGAAGGTATCAAGGAAATCACCGAAGATCACCAGAAAGTCATCGATTTCCTGCAGGACTACTACAAGAAGAACGGCATCGCACCGATGGTCCGTATTCTTTCCAAGGTCACTGGCTTCAAACTGAAGCAGATCTACGAACTGTTCCCGTCCGGACCTGGTAAGGGAGCCTGTAAGATGGCTGGCCTGCCCAAGCCCACCGGCTGCGTTTAGTCCGCACCAGAGCTTGATTATCAAGGCGGACGCTCCGGCGTCCGCCTTTCATTTTTCTCGAGGCTGTTCGACGCAGCTTTAATATCATATGGTGTAAGTGTCTCAAGCGTCCTCGAAAGAAATGAAATGCTTTCATTGTCTGGAAAAAGGCTTGATTTTTTACTTGCCAACCGGTGGGCCAGTGCGTATAAGACCGAGTTCCACGCAAAAAGAATGACAGGAGATAGTCATGAAGAACGATATTCATCCCAAGACCTACAAGGCAAAAATTCGTTGCCACTGCGGGTACGAGTCTGAATTGTTGACCACAAAGGGCGAAGAGCTGGAAGTAGAAATCTGCTCCAATTGCCATCCTTTTTACACAGGCAAGCAGCGTTTTGTTGACACCGCAGGCCGTATTGATCGTTTCCGTAAGAAGTACGGCGATCTGAATTCCCTCGCTCAGAAAAAGTAGCTTTTCCCGGCCTTGTGCCGAAAGCATATGCCTTCGTTAGGGTGAAGACCCTGCGAAGGCATATTCTATTGTATGACGGGCTTTACAATCTCCAGGGAATACTTAATTCTGTTGCCTGTGTGATTCGCAGGGGGTTTCCTGCGATCTGTCAATACTACCACCCATTAGCGGAGGGTAACTACTTGAATCTGCGAGGACTTTTGACGATGGCCGCTCCTCAGGCCGTCGGTGGTCAGGCCGTTATTGAAGGCGTCATGATGCGCGCCAAAGATAAGCTGGCTATTGCCATTCGTAAATCAGATGGAGAAATCGTCACAGATGTCAGGCCGTGGTTTACCATGGTGAAGCATCCCTTGCTCAAGAAGCCTTTTCTTCGTGGTTTTCCGGTTCTTATGGAAACTATGGTTAATGGGATCAAGGCACTTAATTATTCTGCTATGCAGGCCGCAGACGACGAGGAAGAGGGTGGAGAATTAACATCATGGCACCTCGTCATGACGATGGTTATTGCCCTCGGAGCTGCACTTGGTCTGTTTGTGGTTTTGCCCCACTTTTTGTCCGTAGGTATGGAATATCTCGGTTGGGCAGGCGATGTTGATTCTTTGAGTTTTCATGCATGGGATGGTTTCATCAAAATGCTCGTTTTTGTGGGGTATATCGTTTCCATATCCCTCATCCCTGACATTCGTCGCGTTTTTGAATATCATGGCGCGGAGCATAAGGTTATTTGGACTTGGGAAGATGGTAAAAAGCTTACCCCTGATTCCACACGTTTTTATAGTCGGTTGCATCCCCGTTGTGGAACCGCTTTCTTACTTTTTGTCTTGGTTGTTTCCATCTTGTTGTATGCAGTTCTAGTTCCGTACCTGCTTACCTTTTATTCCCCAGAAAATTTTATGGTTAAGCATTTGTATATTGTAGGCATGAAGCTTTTTCTCATGGTTCCGGTTAGTTGCGTTGCCTATGAAATGATTAAGTTTGCCGGTAAGTATAGCAAGAATGCGTTATGCAAAATTATGTGCTGGCCTGGGCTCATGATGCAGTTGTTGACGACCAAGGAACCAGACGACAGTCAGATCGAAGTTGCCATAGCCGCTTTGCAATGCGCTGTTAATCCCGAGGAGTGCTAATTATGTTCGGCAAGCTTGAAGAGATTGAAGTTAAATACGAAGAATTGGAACAGGAGCTTGCCCAACCTGATATTTTTAATGATCAGGAACGGTATAAAAAGGTTTCCAAAGCACATGCAGACCTTGGTGATATGGTCACAGTCTTTCGCAAGTACAAAGAATTTTCTCAGGAATTGACTGACAATCAGGAGCTTTTGCACGACTCGGATCCCGACATTCAGGAGATGGCTAAGGCCGAGATTGCTGAAATTGAAGGGGAACTTCCTAAGCTTGAAGCGCAACTTAAAGTACTTCTTTTGCCAAAAGATCCCATGGATGAGAAGAATATCATTCTTGAAATTCGAGCAGGTACCGGTGGCGATGAAGCCGCGCTTTTTGCTGCCAATCTTTATCGTATGTATTCTCGCTACGCTGAGGATAACAGATGGAAAGTAGAGGAGATGAGCTCCAACTCCACAGGTTCCGGTGGACTTAAGGAGGTCATTGCTTCTATTTCTGGTGAAAAGGTATACAGTAAGCTCAAGTATGAGTCTGGCACTCATCGTGTACAGCGTGTACCGGCAACTGAGTCTCAGGGACGTATTCATACTTCCGCAGTGACCGTGGCTATCATGGCTGAGGCCGAGGAAGTAGATGTAAATATCCGTAATGAGGACTTGCGTGTTGACGTGTTTCGGGCTTCAGGTCCAGGTGGACAGTCGGTCAACACTACCGATTCCGCTATTCGCATTACACATGTACCGACCGGATTGGTCGTTATTTGTCAGGATGAGAAGTCTCAGCATAAGAATAAGGCCAAGGCCATGAAAGTCCTGCGTTCTCGACTTTTACAGTTGGAGCAGGAAAAGGCCAAAGCCGAAGAAGATGCAACACGTCGCAGTCAAGTTGGTTCTGGTGACCGTTCCGAGCGTATTCGTACGTATAATTATCCGCAGGGACGAGTGTCTGATCATCGTATCAACTTGACGTTGCATAAGTTGCCGCAAATCATGGAAGGTGAACTTCAGGAGTTGACCGAGGCCTTGATCAGCCATTACCAGGCTGAGGCGATGAAACGTCAAGGCGATTAATAGTTGATACGGGACTCTCACATTGTCTCCCGCAATTTTATCTATTCTTAATGAGTGCGAAACTCGTTTGAACGAGGTTGATTCACCTCGTTTGAGTGCTGAGCTACTTATAGCACATGTCCTCGATTGTTCACGTCTATCGTTGATTATTGATCAAGAGCGAGTCGTGACCGATGAAGAGTTCGTAGAGATTTATGCACTTGTTGAAAGGCGGGCTGCAGGCGAGCCTGTTGCTTATATTCTGGGTGAAAAAGAATTTTACGGTTTGGACTTTTTTGTCACGCCGGATGTCTTGATACCGCGGCCTGAAACTGAGCATATAGTTGAGGAGGTTGAATCCCTCTATCAGAAAGACGCTTGTTTTAGTTATGCTGATCTCGGAACTGGTTCAGGAATTCTTGCTGTAACCATTGCTTCTTTTTTCCTAAAATCTGAATGTGTGGCCATCGACCTTAGTCCCGCGGCATTGGCAGTTGCTAAGAGGAATGCCATTCAACATGGCGTTGAAAAACGTATCCGTTTTCGTCATGCTGATTTTACTCAGGATAACCTCGGTGAAGAGTTTTTCGATCTTATTGTCTCCAATCCTCCTTATGTGACACTGGCTGAATTCGATAAGGCAAGTCACGAGGTCACTCGTTTTGAGCCAACCATGGCTTTGGTCAGTGGTAGTGATGGTCTCAACCATGTCAGAAAAATGCTTCCGGGAATGCTTGCAGCATTGAAGAGCGGTGGGCATTTTCTTATGGAGATTGGTTGTGGGCAAGGGGATAGCGTGAAAAAAATAATACTCAATCTCTTTCCGCAATTTGGGCAGGTTAAGGTGGTCAAAGACCTTGCTGGACATGATCGTATTGTCAGTGCTCAAAAATTATAATCGTATAAATGCAACAATAGTTAAAAATTGTTGTTGTAAAAATACAATTAGTTGCGAGAAAGCAACACTGTTTTAGAAAGACGTATTCTTAATTAATTCAATCTTTTTGATAGTTTACTAGTGCATCGCTAGATGGCATTGTTCTTGCTTGTAATGATTTAGGTTAATTACCGGAGGAATAATGTCTCAGACTACTATACATAAATCGGTCCGTTGTACGGGCATTGGACTTCACAGCGGGAAGCAGGTGGAGTTGGTGTTGCGTCCCGCGGCCGAGGACACTGGAATTCTCTTTGCTCTACGCAATGGTTCCGGTTCCACCTTTTTGACTCCCGCTCCGTCTTTGGTTGTTGAGACCAGTCTTGCTACTGTGCTGGGTGATGGTCGCGAAACCGTTGCTACTGTCGAACATCTCATGGCCGCAATTAACGGTATGGGTATTGATAATATTCAAATCGAAGTTTCAGGACGCGAATTGCCCATCATGGATGGTAGTGCTGCTTCTTTTGTTTATTTACTTAAGCAGGCCGGTATTCGTACATTGAGCAAGGCCCGTAAGGTCATGGCGATTAAGAAAAATATCGAATTTGAGCAAGATGGTAAATACATCAAGGCTCGTCCGTATGATGGGTTTCGTATCGATTATATTATAGATTTTGCCCATCCTCTTATTGGCCGCCAACAGATGGAACTTGAAATTACTCCTGACACATTCGCTAAGGAAGTTGCCAAGGCTCGCACGTTCGGTTTCTTGAAAGAAGTCGACTATCTGCATGCAAACGGTTTGGCTCTTGGTGGGTCTCTCGACAATGCAGTCGTCCTTGATGAATATGGTATTCTTAACGCAGAAGGTCTTCGTTTCAAGGATGAATTTGTTCGTCATAAGGTGCTGGATTTTGTCGGTGATATGGCGATTTTTGGTGCACCGATTCGTGGTCATTTTGAAGTGTTCGCTTCTGGTCACGCATTAAACAATTCCTTCCTGCGTCATTTGGATGAAAATAGGGATTTGTATTTGGAAGAGAAGGTGTTAACTCAGCCTCGTGTTGCTGAGGAGGTGTTTGGTGGCGATATTCTGGAACCAGCTACAGCCGTTGCTTAGTCTTTGATTTTAAAGAAAATCAAAAAGCCCCGGAGCAAATGCTCCGGGGCTTTTTGATTGGGAAAAAGATTTCTATTATTTTTTACGTTCCATGTCCTTTTGAGTTACTTGATGAGGTTTTCTGTTCGAAACAATAGTTCAGCGAGTATTCCCCCATGTCCACTTTGAGGGAGTTTGGATATTCCCAGATGTTGAAGGTTCAATTGATTTACATGGTGTTTTTTAGTGGAAAGAAAACGCATAAGTGCAGCGCTATGTTGAGGGCGTTGCATTTTAAGTTTGTATGCCACTGTTTTTGCTTTGTGGAAGAATTCTATGCGGACAAGTCCCATACTTGGGTGATCGAATTCCACGATGGATTCCGTCATCTTAGAACGATGATTTGTTTCTTTGACCAGCGTGACTTGACGATGACTTTCTGAAGCAAGCCAGGGTTGGTATATAATTGTCCCGCGCTTGGCATCTAGTAAGGCGTTAGATATGGATCGAGCACAGTTGGAAGCATCCATATAACAAGCAAATAATTCAGAATTTGTTGCAATAATTTTCATGAAATTAATGCAAGAAAGTGACGGTTGAGTAAGAGAGCATGCTTTTGTAATTGCCCAGAATTTTTTTTCAAAAAGGGTGCGAGTAGTATCAAAAGTGTTTGCTAAATTTAAAGCATTCGTTCCATCTGCGTGATTGGCGCCAAGTTCTTTTAGGATGATCTGAGGGTTAAGTTGTTTGATGATAAAAAGAAGGAGACTTCCTTCTGAGTGAGGATTCGCCAATTGTGCTAGTAGGCGGTTACCATTGAAATCGACCCAAGCCATGTTGTCCGCGATATTCTTAATGAGTTTCCCACGGATTTTTTGTCCAAGGCGATGTTTATTACGAAATGAATCAGACCGCTCTCTACCGCCACCGAAGCCGCCCGTTCCATTTCCATATCCTTTAATACGCATTGGTTGCTGTTTTTCCGTTCAGGACTGGTCAATGATGAGTTCAATTTCTTCGAGGCTTAACCCCGTTGATTTGGCGAGTTGAACAGGTGACTTGCCGACTCTATGTCCTTGAATTATTATTTCTCGCATGAATTGCGGTGACTTACAATATTCATTGGCGAGATCAACAAGTTTTTGAAGGGATGTTGCTTTTTTCTCAAGCTCAGTATTGAGAGCAACCAATTCTTGTTGGCGTTGTTCAAAAGTTGAAACAAGTTCATTTTCTAATTGCGTATTGAATTGAAGGCGTTTGATGAATTCTTGTTGATTAGCTTGAAGACCGGATAAGAGGGTTTCTGATTTTTTTAGTCGCAAAAAAAAGAGTATAACGATGGCGAGCAGAACGACTTCGCTAAAAGAAAACAGGATAATGAGCAGATCGGACATGGAGGTCATCCTCTGTGAGAAATTATTTGAAGTGGAGAATATACTGTTAAATCTTCACGTTGACAATGTTTCCAGCCCAAGGAGAAGCATTGGAAGACCCACTTTCAGGTGAATCTTCTTCGTCCGTGTTTTTCTTTTTGCGTTCAGATGCCGCTTGTTGCTGCTCGTTGTTGCGGCCATCTCTGTCGATTGGGTCTGTTTGTGCCTTTTTTTCGACCTGCTGAACAAGCCCCTCCTGCCGTTTTACCTGTTCACGAATGAGTGGGCCAAACAATAACTGCTGGATTTCAGGTTTGGCTTTTTCCGCATGAGCGATCTTCTGCACATACGGCAGTTGCGATATTAAAATCGGCAGATCCAGCGGAGTCGGGCTCATGGCTTACCTCACAAGATATTGTTCGAACATCAGTGTCTCAAACTGACCAAATCCCATGTATTGATTGATAATTGCCAATAATTCACTTTTGAGTTTATCACTATTATTCTTATCGGATAAAAATTGTAAATCCTTATTCTTCAGGTAGTAAAACAACGCGTTTCTAACGGCATAGGTCTCCTGCTTGAACTGCATGGAGAGTCCTTCGTCTTCGGTAGAAACCAAAACACGTATTTCAAGAAATCTGATATTTCCTTCTTCATCTTTTTGTTCGATGAGAAAAGGATCAAGCCGAATGAGTATCTGCGGTGTTTCAACGGCTACAGGTGTTTCTTCTGGTAGAATTTCTTCAATTGGAGTTGGAGGCGGGGGAGGGGGAGCGTCTGGTTCGCGTAGGAGAAGTATAATGATGACGACAACAAGAATAAGAATGACGCCAAAACTGATGAGAAACAGTTTGTTTTTTAAGAGAGCAGCAAGTCCTGGTTTTGGTTCGCTGTCATCTTCCTGAAGTAGAGGAGTTTCCTCCTCTACATCCGTTATTTCTTCTTCCTCTTCTTCGTCTTCCAAAAAAGGAGCGTCGTCGAGGTCAAGGTCGACTTTTTGCGTGGCCCTGCTTGCCTCGCTATCATCAAGCTGCGCTTTCGGCTGCTCAGAAAGATCGTCTGTCGAAGTAACATTGGTTACATCTTCAGTGTCATCGGGAACAAGCAAGACCATTGTGTACGCCTAACCGGCTGTTGCTGGACGTTTAGGCGAAGATTTTGTCGATCTTCTGGCCCAAGGTTTCAGGAGTGAACGGCTTGACGATATAATTGGACACCTTGGCTTGAACCGCTTCAATGATGTTTTCCTGCTGTGCTTCAGCGGTAACCATCAAGAAGGGGATATCGGCATATTCTTCACTCGCACGAACTTTACGCAACAGTTCAATGCCGGACATAGTCGGCATGTTCCAGTCAGAAACGATAAAGTCGATGTTATCTTTATTGAGAACTTCCCATGCGGTTGAGCCGTCATCAGCTTCGACAATGTTGGTAAAGCCGATTTGACGCAAAATATTCTTAATGATTTTTCGCATGGTGGAGAAATCATCGACCACAAGAACGCGCATGTTGGTATCGTAACCCATTCAATATCTCCTTTCGTGAGTTCTACTCGCATTCATAGCGAGCTCGGAACGTTTTTCTCAATTTTTTTAATGCTTGGGAGTGAAGTTGAGAGACGCGACCTTCGGTTATATCCATAACTTCGGCAGTTTCTTTCATGTTCAACTCCTCACCATAATATAAAGATATGACCAATTTTTCTCGCGGCGTCAATTCTTCAATGAGATTGGCTACTTTGTCAACAATCTCCTGAAATGCGGCTGACTGAAACGGTTCGTCGTCAGTCATATTTTTTTGACCGATGAGATTTTCCTGAAAAGAGTCGAGGCTTAGGCATACTTGGTTATGAAGAGCCTCAAGTCCTTGACGGACTTCTTTTTCAGACATGCCAGTATGGTCTTGCAATTGTTCAGCTGTTGCAGGAGCACCTGTTTCATGTTCAATCTGTCGTGTAGCGTCTTCCAGTACTTTGACTTTTTGACGTAACCCTCTGGAAAACCAGTCCATTCTTCTGAGTTCATCAAGCATGGCTCCCTTGATTCGATTTTCTGAATAGGTGTCGAATTTGATGCCAAGAGTGGGATTGAATTTACCTAGAGCGTCGAGCAGGCCAAGACTTCCTGCGCTGATAAGTTCGTTAAGTTCAACGCTTTGTGGCAGTTTGGCTTTGAGCCGTAAGGCAAGAATTCGGATTTTGGGCGCGTAAAAGCGAACGATGTTTTCCCGATCTCTCGGGGAAAAATCGTCCCAAGCTTTGACGCCCTTTTCCAGATCAAGCCACGGATCGTTCCTGGAAGAGGAGTTTTTTCCAGAAGAATTTAATATTGCCATCTGTGTTAGGTGTAACCTTCCAAGCGTTAATCTTCTGTGCCGTTTGTTTTACGGCGACACTAGCCGGAGTTTTTGGAAATTTATGGCAAAACGGTGTTTGAGCAATAACCGAATTGCGAACATTTTGATCATAGGGGATGAAACCGACTAAATCCAGAGATATCCCGTCAAGGAAGTGGTCACAGGCTGCCAAAAGTTTGAGATAGACGTCGTGTGCTGTTTTTTTGTTTTGGACCATGTTGACTACTACACGAAATTTTTCCACTCCATGGTGAAGCTTGAGAACTTTGATAAGTGCGTATGCATCTGTCAGCGAAGTTGGTTCCGGCGTGATGACTAACAGGCGTTCCTGCACGGCCAGATTGAAGTACAGAACATTGTCGTTGATGCCTGCACCTGTGTCGACAATGAGGTAATCGACATTATCTTCAAGCGTGTCCATGGCATCCAGCAAGTCAAGCTTTTGACCCATGTCGAGGCTAACCATGTCACTGACACCGGAAGATGCCGGGAGAATGCGAAATCCGTAAGGAGTCTCGAATAGGATTGTTTCGAGATTCATGTCTTCGTGAAACAGATGAAAGAGATTGTGCTCTGGCGCGAGGCCCAATATGACATCCACATTTGCCAGACCGAGGTCTGCATCAAGAAGTACAACATTTTTACCGGCCGCACTCAGCGAATAGGCAAGGTTGACAGACATGTTTGTTTTGCCAACGCCGCCCTTGCCGGAGGTAACTGAGAAAACCAGAGGTAAATTTGAACTCATGGCGTATCTATATCTCCTTTAAGGTTGAATGTCGCCGTTGGGCATGGTGCGCATGAACAAAAGCCGCCATACCATTTCTTCCGAAGCAGCTTTGATGCTGTTTCTCAGGCCGGCACCGTACGAAAGTGCGGAAACCGGTAGCCCGCTGGCGCACGCCATGTTCAGTATTGATCCGAATGTACAGGCTTCATCGAGTTTCGTCCAGATAACGCTTGCAAGTTGTTCACTTTTATATTTTTCAACGAAGCGTTCAAATTGAGCAGTGCTGTAATAAGGATTCAAGACAAGATGTATAGACATATCTGGGCAGTTCTGCATGCCATAAAGATGAACCCATTCTTCAAGTGTTGTCTTACCCGGAAGGCCTGGAAGGTCGACAAGTATCATGTCAAACTGCCCGGATTCCTTTTGTAAAAGGGCGAAGTCGTCACGAGTAATAATTTCTCGAAAAGCGAGACCACTTAGTTCTGCGTAATGTTTAAGGACAAGCCGTCCTTTACCTCGTCCACCGTCAGCGGTTGCCAGACATATACGAGTATTGGGGTTTTCTTTTTTTATTTTGAGTGCCAAGCGGACAAGGCTGGTTGTTTTACCTGCGCCGCCGGGACCGGTGAACGCTTGAAATTTGTTAGCCCAATTTATCGGTTCAAAAGGCGTTGCTTTGAGCAATGGATCCAAAGCCGTCATTATGGATCGGGTGGGGTTGTCCCGGAGGTTACAGTAAATTCGGGCCAGAACCTTCTCATTAACATCTTCTCGTTCAAGATATTCCATAGCCATTTTTTGCTTTGGAGAAAGACTATTCAAATCTATTTGAGGCTTCATCAAGGCCATAATCTGGCCTTTGATCTGACTCCATTCTCGCTGCCAGCCGACAGTGTCCTGCAAAGCGTCATCAACGACGCGATCTCTGGTGGCCTGTCTTTTCGGAGCCACCGGGGAGTGTTCAACCGCAGCGACGATTTCGCAGCATTTGCATCCATTATCCGTAATAGTCTTGTTGGAAAGGATGACTGCATCTTCTCCTAGGTCGGCTTTAACCTTGGCGAATGCAGCAGTTGAATTGGCGGCTTTGAATGTTTTCATTCTCATAATGCGTTCCTAGATTTCAACGGTTGCGGCTGACTGAATTTTGACATCTGCGGGAATTTCGGCCTGAGATATGACAGGTAGGGTCGGTATGAATCTGGTCAACAATTGGGCGAGTTGCGCTCTGAGTTGTGGAGTAACCAGCAGGATAGGCTGGCCATCGGCAACCATGGCGTCTTCCGTTGATTGGTTGATTGACTGAATGAGTTGTTGAGCTACGCCCGGCTCTAGGGCCAGATAGCCGCCTTGTTCGGCTGGGCGCATTGCGTTGCTTAAGATTTCATCAATCTGTGGACTCATGGTGATGATAGGTAGAACTCCTTCTTCACCCATATAAGGCTTGACGATGGTGCGTCCCATTTTCGCACGAACATATTCGGTTAACTGAACAGGATCCTGTGTCGCTGCACCATAGTCGGCAAGAGTTTCCACGATAGTGAGAAGATCGCGAATTGAAACGTTTTCCTGGACGAGGGCTTGAAGGACTTTTTGGACGCCACCGATACTGAGTACGGCAGGCACCAGACTTTCCACGGCCTTGGGGGCGCGCTTTGAAAGGTTGTCTAAGAGTTCTTGTGTTTCCTGACGACCAAGGAATTCATGCAGGTTGCGTCTGAAAACTTCAGTTAAATGTGTAGCGATGACTGTAGACGGATCGACCACGGTGTACCCTGCAAGCATGGCTTCTTCCTTCTGGGCTTCTGGAATCCAGACTGCCGGAAGATTGAAGGCGGGCTCGACGGTTTCGACACCTTCGATACGCTGTTTGGCATCACCCGGGTCCATGGCAAGGTAATGGTCTATGAGCAGCTCGGCGCTGGCCACGGGGTTACCTTTGATAAGCACACGATATTCACCGGGTTTGAGTTGTAAATTATCTCGCAAGTGCAAGGAGGGAACAACCACTCCCATATCTAGAGCGAATTGCCGACGGATCGAGCGGATGCGTGAAAGTAGATTGCCATTTTGTTCTTCGTCCACCAAAGGAATGAGTCCGTAACCAACTTCCAGTTCCAATTGGTCGAGGGGGAGGAGCGCTTGAACTTCTTCTGGTGTATCAAGTGTGGGCATATCTTTCGGTGTGAGGTCTTCCGTTTCACCGATGATTTCGCTTTGTTGTTTGGCGGAAAGATGTCCGATGGTATAGGTGATGATCGCCAGAGTCAGGAAAGGAATCGTGGGCATACCAGGGACGATGCCGAATATAACCAAAATGCCGGACACCAGTTTGAGTGCGCGATGATGGAAAGACAACTGGCCGATGAATTCTTCACCCATTTTGGCTTCTGCTGCTGCGCGTGAGACAATGATACCCGCTGAGGTGGAAATAATCAGGGAAGGAATCGTGGCAACAAGGCCATCACCAATTGTCAGGAGGGTATATGTTTGGGCTGCGTCCATCCATGGCATGTCTTTCTGAATAACTCCGATGAGAAAGCCGCCGATGATATTGATGACAGTAATCATAAGTCCTGCCTTAACATCTCCAGAAACGAATTTTCCCGCACCATCCATGGCGCCGTAGAAATCAGCTTCGCGGCGCATGTGATCCCGTCGTTCAGTGGCTTCTTCTTCATCAATAAGACCGGCGTTCAAGTCAGCCTCAACAGCCATTTGTTTACCGGGCATAGCATCAAGGGTAAAACGAGCAGCCACTTCGGCAATACGGGTAGTACCGGTGACAATGACTGTCTTGTTCAAGATGAACAGGATCATAAAAATGACGATTCCGATAACATAGTTACCTCCGACAACGAATTCGCCAAAACTTTGGATAACTGATCCAGCGGCTGATGTACCTTCATCTCCGTGTAGAAGAATGGCACGAGTCGTGGCAACGTTGAGTGCTAATCTGAGCAAAGTCGTTACCAGAAGTAGGGAAGGAAATATGGAAAATTCAAGTGGAGACGTCATGAACATGGATGTAACCAAGATGACCAACCCCAGTGAAATGGACACTGTGAGCATGAAATCAATGAACGGGGTAGGTAAGGGAATGAGCATCACAAAGAGGATGGTCACAACACCGCCGGCCAGAAGTAAATCACCTTGTTTTGAGAATTTCGAATAGTCGATTTTGGGAATCGCTGATTTATTGGAAGGCTGAGCCATGTTTTTGACACCTCTTGGATGGTTTTCCCGTTGGGGCCAGAGATGCTGTTTGCCTTGTGTAAGTGCCTATCGATTCTTGAATTTTTCCAATTTTGCCAGAATCGCAGCCACGGCTTGAAACAGTTCCTCCGGGATGGTTTCCCCGATCTCCACCTGTTTATACAAAGCCTGTGCCAAGGGAACGTTCTGTTGGATGGGTATGTTGTTTTCTCGTGCAACTTCTTTGATTCGTTCAGCAACTTTGTTGACGCCTTTGGCTAAAACAAGAGGGGCTGGAGCGACCATGGCATCGTATTGTAAGGCAACGGCATAGTGTGTGGGGTTGGTAATAACAACGTCCGCTTTGGGGATATCCTGAAACATCCTTGAGGCCATCATTTCCATCATTTTATTGCGTTGCTGCATCTTGACTTTTGGGTCGCCTTCCGCCTGTTTTCTTTCGTCTTTGACTTCTTCTTTGGACATTTTGATTTGTTCTTCATAATTCCAACGCTGATACCAGAGATCGATGATAGCGATTATAAGCATAGGGACTAGTGCATAGCAGGTCATTTTGTATGCGGCAGATAAAATGAAAACGATGACGCCATAGGTGCTTGCATGAAAAAGTGGCAGAAGGTTAGGAAGTTCCTGTTTGATTACAATGTAAGGTGCGATGCCAACGGCTAGAGCTTGAAGTATACTTTTTGCCAGATTAATGAATGTTTCTGGGCTGAGTAGTATTTTTTTTATGCCACCTATAATATTGAAAATTTTAGCAAATTTGGGTTTGAGAGGTGTCATGGTCCATAAGGACCCTACTTGTAAGCGTCCAGTGAGCCAAGCTACGAAAGCAATGAATAGTATGAATGGCATGACCAGAATGGCCATTTTGTGAACACCCCAGGTAAACAAGGTGTATGCGACGTTTTGGTCTACTTCCAAAAGGATGGCTTCAGTGAATGTCCATCTATATATTTCGATAAATTCTTCATGATAATAGTCAATCATTACACGCATAGCGATAACACCAGCGAGTAAAACCATGACTTTGCTAATTTCTTGCCCTTTGGCTACGTTACCTTCCTCTCGCTGCTTGTTTCGCCGTTTTGTTGAGGCTTTTTCTGTTTTACTTGGATCTTCTTGGCCTATCATGTTCTCTCCCTATTGGGTGTCGATCAATCCGTATTTCATGATAGTTTCGTTCATGAGGTTGAGTGTCTGAAGGAAGTCGCCGACATATGTAGACATGAGAGTTAAAATGAAGCCTAAAAAGAAGAAACCAACAGTAATTTTGATGGGGAAACCAAGAATAAGTACATGCATTTGTGGAGCGACTCTTGAGATGAGTGCCAATGCGAGATCGACCAGAAAAAGAGATGCCATGATTGGTGCTGCTATTTTGATTGCCAAAGTGAACATAAGATTTGAAAATTGGAAGATATCAGTAGCCAGATTATTGTTGAGCAGGAGGCCACCCGGTGGAATATGTTCAAAACTCATCCCGACAGCCTGAAGAAGGTAGAGGTGTCCGTTGAGGACGAGAAAGGTTAGCATGGTTGTCATATAAAGAAAGTGTGCAGTGACAGCATTGCTGGTGCCAGTGATTGGGTCCACAACGTTAACCATGGCAAAACCCATTTGGAAGCCGATGATCTGACCTCCAAGTTGAACAGCCGCAAACAAAAAATTGACGACCAACCCGAGAATGAGTCCGAGCACCAGTTCTCCAATAAACATGATGACGATATTCCAGCCTGTGGGCATCAGGGTACCAGGGAAAGACAACTGTGGCCAAACAGCCATTGATAAGACGAGAACGAGAGCAGCCTTGACTGTTTTTGGAGTGGAATTCCCTCCGAAAAAAGGCATCAGAAAAAGGACCACACTTATTCGGAAGAGCGTGAGGAAAAAGCTGAGCATGTCGCTCGGGTTGAATCCGAAAATATCCATATGTCAGCTCTTTGCAAAACCTGCACCAGTTGGGAACAGGCAGGAAGCGATTATCAAAAGACAGGCCCTTTTGGAAAATTGAATTCCAAAAGGGCCTGATGAATTCACAAGATAGTGACCGCTAGTTGAGAATGTACCGTTTCGGATTAACCGGAACGCCATTCAGGCGGACTTCATAATGGAGGTGAGGACCAGTGCTTCGTCCTGTGGAACCGACGTAGCCGATCAATTCGCCCCTAGTAACTTCCTGCCCGCTTTTAACTGCAATGCGATACATATGCGCATAGCGTGTCGTTAGGCTAGAATTGTGTTTTAATTGGACGTTTAATCCGTAGGAACTGTCGCGACCAGAGAAAGTAATGGAGCCGCGGGCTGGTGCGTAAATCGGTGTGCCTCGAGGTGCAGAAATATCAATACCTTTATGGAATTCTCGTTTTCCGGTGAAAGGCGATGTGCGCCATGCAAAACCAGAGGTGACCCAACCGGAAGTTGGCCAGATGGATGGCGTGGCTTCAAGTATGTTCTTGTTGCTACGCAAGGTATGCATGATTTCTTGTTGGCGTACTTCTTCAAGTCGTGCTTCAACATTTAACTGACGCAGGAATTCGTGCATTTTGCGAGCTAGGAGTTCCTGACGATAGAGAGGAAGGTATCCCTTGGAAAAGTTCTCGTTGGTAGATCCACCCTTGGGAGCGGCTGCTTGTCCTTCACCTTGATCAAGATTTATCATGACACGCAATTTGGAATCAAAGTCACGAATACGTCCAAGATTCTTTTGTAGCGTGGAAATCTTTTGTGAAAGACTTAAGAGCTGTGTCTTTTGTTCCTGAACCGTTTTTTCGGCAATATTCAGTCCCTGTTCAACTCGTGAATGCTGTGCATACTTCTTCCATAAAATAGCATTCCCGGTGGCCATGCCGACCATCAGGAAGAAAAGAGTAGCGATAAGCCAGCCACGAAGCTGGAATTTTTTGCAGGAACCCTGTTTGTCCTTAAAGACAACTATATGATATTTTCTGAAAAGCATTTCCTTTCCAGTGCGTTATAGGTCGTTTTTTTTAAGCCAGAATGTAGCTTTGAATGTTGTTAGTCTAGACTTTTTTACTTGTCAAGTCAACCTGTTGGCGAGTTATCGCATTGAAGACATTGTTTTTAATTCGTTTGTCGGCTTGCCACATGGTGCGCAGCCAATCATGGATTTCATCCCGTTTTGTAGCGCCATTGGATGGGCAGATGTTTTCCCAAATAGGAAGTTCCCATTGTTTTGCCGCTCTAATTACTGTCTTTTTTTCTAGAAGCATGGTTGGTCTGATGACTTGAAGATTGCCGTCAAAAAAAGGTTCGTTGGCTGAAAGACCGGCAACTCGTCCGTTTTGAATAATATTCATAAAAAAAGTGATGACATTGTCGTCGGCATTGTGTCCAAAAGCCAAATGGCTGAGGTTGTAATCGCGACACAGTTCGAAAAGTCTTTTTCTGCGGTGCATGCTGCAATAAAAGCAAGGTGAGTTTTTTCGGTTTTCATTTGTATGGGCGCGAGGACCGAAGTCAGTCAGTTCAATGTGAGCAGGGACGCCATTCTGAGCACACCAGTCGACAAGCGGCATATGAGATTCTAGGTCAAAGCCTGGGTTTATATGAAGAACCATCAGTTCAACAGGAAACGGCATTATTGCTTGACGAATCATCATGACCTTGAGCATGAGAAAACTGTCAACCCCGCCAGAGATGGCAAGGCCGATTCGTGCGTTGGGTGAGACCATTTCGGTCTTTTGCATGAGTTTACCTGTGGCTGAAACACAGTTTTTTTGTGCAAAGGTGAGTTTGCCCCATGAGGCCATCTGTTCTTCTCCTGCCGGTTTTGTTATGAAAGGCGGACCAAGTCAGGCAGATAGAGTATTCTTCCTTGACTTGCAAGTGCTCCTGGGGCAATTTAACAAGCTTTCCGACCGAAAGCGGTGGCGGTGTGCCCTTTCCTTTGTTGATAACGGGTTCCTTGCGGAGGGATGCCTGATTTGAAACGATACGTCTATTTCGCAGCCTTGGTACTTGTGGTCGGTCTGGCCGGAGGCGCTTATTGGTATTCGTCTTATGGAAATACCAATCAGGTTGTATCCCGATGGTTGTCTCGATCTCTCGATCCAGTCGAGTCGATACATGTTCAGACCCCTGACGGTTCATACACCTTAGTGTCTGTCGGGACTGGATGGGAAATTCATGTGCCGGGGGCTTCGTGGAATATTAAGGCTCGTGCACTGACCGGACGAGTTTTGTCATATAAATCAATGCTTGTTGACCTGACTCCACATAGGTCCATTGGTGGTTTTGATCGAGGTGGCCCTGAAGAGTTCGGTTTGGAAGAGCCAGAATTTAAAGTGATACTGACTTTTGGCAAAAAGGGTGGAGAATCGTTAACGATTCGATTGACCTCCTGTGAGTCTGGGACTGTTTACGGTTGGAATTCCGAAAATCCAGCATTGGTATACGCATTTGATAAGCAGTCGTTTGATGAACTGATGCAACCGGCTGAGAATTTTATTGATACTAGAGTCTTTTCTTTTAATGAAAATGAAATTCATAAGATTCAACTGGTTCAGCCCTTTGGGTCCAGTTGGCTAGTAGAGCAGTCTGCGCAAGGGTATACTTTTAACTTGCCGGGGTATCTCAAGGGGAAAAAAGCCTCGGAATCAAAAATTAAGTTGTATATTCATGCCTTGGCTTTGTTGCGGGCCGGAAAGTTGATGCTTGATCCTGTCGTGACTGAACAAAGAATGGCTGCGTTGACGATTCGACTTTGGAGCAAACAGAATGACATGGCTCATTCTGTAGAATTTTTTACTTTTAAGGACGATCCGAATCGGTATATCGGCAGGTCGTCTTGGCTGACAGTACCTTTTTTGCTTGACGCGGAAAGTGTCAGCCAGTTGGTGCGTAGCGCGTTTGATGTTCAAGGACGGAATGTTTTTACTTTAGAGATTGGTGAAGTAGCCAGTTTTGTTATTGAGCACGGAAGTAATCGTTACGTGGTCGAACGAAGTGATTCAGGGTGGCGTGTACATGGGGGAGAAAAAGATATCCCCGGCATTGACATGTCGCTCTGGAGATTTACTGAGTTACAGTTCGAAGCGTTGCCGCTTAATAATTTGGCAGCTTCGGCTGTAAAGCTCATGCAGTGTCGGCTTTTGGATGATGCCGGGCAGTTGTTGAAGGCTATGACCTTTTACGCTGACCCGAAGCTGCCTCAAGGTCAGTGCTGGATGAAGAATGGAGATGGGATGTATTATCCGGTTTCCAGCCGGTTGTTGAAAGATTTGCAGGGCATGTTCCCAGCCGGTAGAATTTGAAATATCGAGGAATTATCTCTTCGTAACGAAGAAGGAGAATAACATGGCTCGTATTACTGTTGAAGATTGTCTGGCAAAGGTGAGTAATCGTTTTCTTATCACACAGATGGGTATTAAAAGGGTCAAGCAGTACCGTGAAGGGTACGAACCTTTGGTGACATCCAGTAATAAGGAAATCGTCAGCTCTCTGCGTGAAATCGCAGCGGGCAAGGTCGTCCCCGACCGTCCGATTCCCGAGGCCAATCTTGATGCTGAACTTCCTGAGGATGCCTAAGTAACTCATCATGTCCAAACGCGATTATTATGAAGTGTTGGGAGTGGATTCATCTGCATCCCAGGACGCGATCAAGTCGGCATATCGAAAAAAAGCATTCAAGTATCATCCAGATCGGAATCAGGATGACCCTGAAGCTGAATCCAAGTTTAAGGAAGCAGCTGAAGCGTATGAGATTCTCGGTAACGATGATAAGCGGCAAGCCTATGACCGTTTTGGTCACGAAGGTGTAAACGGGAACGGTTTTTCCGGTTTTTCCAGTAACGAAGATATATTCGGAGCATTCAGCGATATTTTCGGTGAAGTTTTCGGTTTTTCTTCTGCTGGTCGAGGCGGTGGCAATCGTCCACGTGCCGGGTCCGATCTTCGGTACAATCTGGAAATTTCTTTCCGTGAAGCGGCAAAGGGAGCGGAAGTTGATATTCAGATCCCCGTTGAAGTCGCTTGCGAGGAGTGTGACGGGTCCGGTGCAGCACCAGGGTCTACGGCGGAAACGTGTCCCCAGTGCGGTGGTTCCGGTTCCATGCAGCAATCGCAAGGGTTTTTCCGTATTTCCGTGACTTGTCCTCATTGTCAGGGGGCAGGACAGATTATTACTGATCCCTGTGATGAGTGCATGGGCCGTGGTTCTGTCATTAAGGACAAGGATCTTAAAGTTAGAATCCCGGCTGGAGTTGATAATAATTCCAGACTTCGTCTTCGTGGCGAGGGTGAAGCTGGTATGTTTGGCGGTCCCCCAGGTGATTTGTATGTTGTTATTCGGGTGACGTCGGATGAGATTTTTGAACGTCAGGGACAGAACCTGATTATTAGCCGTGAAATATCCATGGTCGAGGCAGCACTTGGTCATCGTATGGAAGTGCCGACTTTGGATGATCCGGTTAATCTGGATATTCCGAGTGGCACTCAAAGCGGAGAGGTTTTCCGTCTTCGTGGGCTTGGCATGCCTCATTTGGGGAGCACGCATAATGGTGATCTCTTGGTGGAAATCAAGGTCAAGACTCCGACTCGGCTTAATGCTCGCCAGGAAGAGCTGCTGAAAGAGTTTGCCGAGATCGAGGCAAGTAAATTGTCTACTAAGGCTAAAGGCTTTTTTAAGAAGGCCAAAGAAAAAGTAATGGGAGATTAGTCACATGGTTGACGGTTTTTCGCATATGGATGATGACGGTAACGCCCGCATGGTCGACGTGTCAGAGAAGAAGGATACTCAGCGTACAGCTATTGTGCGGGGTATTGTTCGACTGGCTCCCGAGACACTGCAATTGCTTAAGCAGAATGCATTGCCCAAAGGTGATGTGTTAACTACCGCTAAAATAGCGGGTATTCAGGCTGCAAAACGGACTGCCGATTTGATTCCCATGTGCCATCCGATGCCTATCAGCTATGTGGACATTCGATTTATTGTTTTGGACGATGAAAATGCCATTGAGCTTGAGTGCGAAGTGCGTACAACATACAAGACTGGTATTGAGATGGAAGCTTTGATTGGCGTTCAGGTAGCTGCTGCCACTATTTATGACATGTGCAAAGCCGTACAGAAAGACGTTGTCATCGACGCCTGTCGGTTGGTCTTCAAGTCAGGCGGTAAAAGTGGAACCTTCCGGGCTGAGTAATCTAAATTAAGTCAATAAGAATAAAGCCGCTCTCCGTATGGAGGGCGGCTTTTATTGTGGTCGAGAGAGTATGGTCTACCAGATCGCGCGAGTTTGCACTCCGGCGTTAGCCATATATTCTTTCAGTTCGGGAATAGTGTATTCGCCGTAATGGACGATTGAGGCGATGAGCGCGGCTGTTGCTTTGCCCGTGGTAACAGCATCCACCATGTGTTGGGCGTTACCAGCTCCGCCGGAAGCAATTACCGGAATGGTGACGGATTCAGCAATAATTTTGGTCAGTTCTAAATCATATCCGTTTTTAACGCCATCTGCATCAATGGAGTTGAGGCAGATTTCACCGGCTCCAAGGGCTTCGCCTGTTTTGGCCCATTCAATGGCATCAAGGCCCATGAATTTACGACCGCCATGGATGACGATCTCAAATCCAGAGGGGATTTTTTCGGACTTGTCCACACGTTTTACATCCATGCCAAGCACTACGCATTGTGAACCAAAGCGGGCAGCACCTTCACTGATGATATCCGGATTTTTGACAGCCCCGGAATTGACGGAGACCTTTTCTGCGCCTGCAACGAGCACATCGCGCATGTCGTCAACGGTATTTATGCCACCACCGACGGAGAAGGGAATGAATATTTGAGAGGCTACCTTTTCAACAACATCAAGAAAAATACCGCGAGCTTCGTGGGATGCGGTGATGTCGTAAAAGACGATTTCATCAGCGCCTTCTTCATAATACTTCTTGGCGGTTTCAACCGGGTCGCCGATATCCACATTGTCTTTGAATTTTATGCCCTTGGTCAATCTGCCATTGCGGACATCGAGACAGGGAATGACACGCTTACTGAGCATTGGCGGCCTCCTGACAGTAGTTGTAAAAATTCTGCAGCATTTTTAAACCTGGCCGTCCAGATTTTTCAGGGTGGAATTGAACAGCCCAGAGTCCTTGGCGCCCATGTACCGAGCAGAAATCAATTCCATACCGGGTGTTGCCGATAACAAATTCATTTTGAGGGTGCGGGAAATAACTGTGTACGAAATAGAAATCTGCATCAGGGTCAATTCCTGCGAAGAGTTCACATTCCTTGATCAGTTCAACTTGGTTCCAACCCATGTGCGGTACGCGGATTGTGGTGTCTTCATAATCAACCCATGAAGGGTTGAACAGCCTACATTCTCCCGGAATTACTTCCAGTGCCTTGGTGTCATTCTCTTCTGAATAGTCCAGCAGAATCTGGCAGCCAACACATATTCCGAGTACAGGTTTTTTTTGCCAGATGAGTCCTTTTATGACTTCATCAAGGCCGCCGGAATGGAGTTCCTCCATGGCTTGACCTGCTGCCCCGACTCCGGGGAAAATGATACCGGAAGCCTTATTGAGCTTTTCGGCATCATTGGTAATTTCATTTGGAATACCCAGATGATCAAGTGCCCGACGGACACTGGTCTGGTTTCCCGCTTTGTAGTCAAATATGGCGAGCATCTGTCCCTCCGAATTATGTACTCTTACCTTACAGCGACTAGTAAAAAAAACGGGGGAAAACAAGGAGTTTCTTGAAATTTACAAAGATGTCAATCCGATTTAGTCAAATTTGGGACAATCTCCCAAATGAGGGGGGAATTGTGAACGATATTTACCGATTGATCAGGTTACTTCCCCAAAATTCGTAAAAGAAGATCTCCGGCAATGGGACCGAGTTTTCTCCCCAATCCTTTAAGACGGATGGGACGGCCTACGACAAAGTCTCGGGGCAGGGTTACTTCAATTGTCTTGGGGCCTTTAGAAAACTTTTGCTCTACCGTAATGCGGATTTTTCTGCCAGGCATGAGGTGGTGTGATGGGAATTGGACGGTTTGTTCGTGGTCCATCTGGCTTTTAAACCATCCCTTGATACCCTTGGAAAAGTCGAGATTGAGTGTGCGTTCGCCCCAATGGAGTTGGAGTTTTCTTTTTTTAAGTTCAAGCGGTCCTTGGTACCCTGGTTGTTCTTTGCGAATTTGACTGTAAATGTCTTCGAAAACTTTTTTTGCAAAAGGGTCACCAAGAATTGTTTTGAGGACTTCTTCTTCCTTGTAATAATACTTCTGGGTTCTTGCGCGTGTGGACCTAGCTCGTTTTGGCCTTTTGGGTGAAGATTTTTTTTGTTGTTTCGCATACGCTTTTGCGCCTTGTTTGCGACTGGCTTTTGGCTCTTCTGTTTCAGCCTGCCCAGAATTATTGCGAGAAGAGCCATTTGTATCCAGGAGGCCTTTGGCAGTAACATAGGCTTCGTTAATTTCGCGGAATTTTTTACCCGCATTCGGGCCGGAGTTCAGATCTGGATGGTATTTGAATGCGAGTTTGCGAAAAGCGGTTTTAATATCGTCCAGGGATGCGTTTGCGTCGAGCTGGAGCACTGTGAGACATTCCTGGAGATTCATGGGGTGACCCTTTCCTATTCCTCTGAAATCAATGCGTTTGGTGAAGTCTCTGGATCATAGCGCAAAAGGTCTTCCTTGTGCAAATACTCACGCCCCTGACGGACAAATTCCTTGTGTCCGGCCTTGGGATTCACACCGGGACAGTAATCCTGAATCATTTCCCAGCTCAACTCATCAACAAGGTTACCTCGAAAATACGGCCATGCACGACAAATGTCAGGGCGTCCCGGATGCACACCGCATCCTTCCTTGTAGAAGATACAGTAGTTGTCTTTCCCAACGTTGAGGTGAAGTTTTCCACCGCGTTGATGTGCGTATTTTTTGACTAATTCATCGACAGAAATGTTGAGATGTTCGGCCAGACGTTTGCGGTCTTTGGCGGTCATGACGATGCCGCCTTCGCCTTGGCAACAATGCCCACACATTTGACAATCAAAAGCTATTTCACTCATCTCGTGATCCCCATTGCTTGGAGTTCGACTTTAAGGCAACGGTCTTCAACAACAACGATGCCGCTTCCTTCTAAGATCTTTCGTGCTTCGGGGCTGACAACACCGGACTGCATCCAAAAAATTTTGGGAAGCGGATTCATCTTCAAAACTTCATGAGCATGATCTGGACAGAATTGTGCAGCTCTGAATAGGTCCACCACATCTACGGGAGTCGGAATATCCGTTACTGTCTGGTAGGTGGGAAGTCCCCATACATCCGAACGTTTTGGGTGAACAGGGATGATGTCGAACCCCATATCGATCATCGTCCGGCCAACACCATCCACAGGTCTGGACGGTTTATCTATGGCTCCGACCACTGCAATGGTCTTGACCTCACGCAACAGTGGGGCTAGCTCTTTCATATCAATCAACATTGTATCTACCTCGTTTGACTGTGACGACTTGTACAGCAAACGATGCCGATTGCCTAGTTGTAATAGAGTGAAGGAGTTCCCATGTTTGAAGCCATTGCCCATATCCCTGAAATTGAATTGAATCGTCGTCAAGATGCCGTTCGACGTCATTTACAGACGGTTGCCCCAGACGCAGGTGGTATTTTGGTTTTTTCACGTCTTAATATCTACTATTTGACAGGGACTTTCGGTCAAGGAGTATTGTGGCTTCCTTTGGAAGGTAAACCTGTTTTACTCATTCGCAATGGTATTCAACGTGCGCGTATTGAGGCTGGGGTTGAATATGTTTTGTCGTTTAAATCCTATTCAGAACTTCCGAATTTATGTGCTGACGTTGGTAGCCCGTTTACCACTACTCTTGCGGCTGTTATGGCCGGATTGACATGGCAGCTCGGGGTTATGCTGTCTGCCAAACTCAAGGATTATACCATTGTTCCCGGGGATCATGCTGTTGCATTGGCAAAGATGGTCAAGTCAGATTTTGAATTGGAAATCATGCGCCGTTGTGGAGCCTTGCATCATAAATGCCTGTATGAGTTGTTACCCGAAAAGTTGAAACCGGGCATGACAGAACGAGAAGTTTCTCATCTTGCTTGGGAGGCGTTTTTTGCAGAGGGGCATATGGGCATGATGCGTATGCAGGCTCATGGTGAAGAAATATTTCTTGGTCATATAGCGGCTGGCGATTCAGGAAATTATCCTAGTGGTTTTAATGGGCCGCTTGGTTTGCGTGGCGAACATCCCGCTTCCGTCTTTATGGGGAATGCGAACAAAGTGTGGGAATTAGGTGAGCCGCTTATGCTCGACATAGGCTTTCAGATCGAAGGATATCATACAGATAAGACACAAGCGTATTTTGCAGGACCTGAATCAGCCAAGACTGACGAAATCCGTAAGGCACATGATTTTTGTATTGAGATGCAGAATTGGTGTTGTGAAACAGCTCGTCCGGGTGTGACTCCTGCTGAACTGTATGAATATTGTGTTAATCAAGCGGACAAGCAAGGTTTTGCAGATGGTTTTATGGGGTTGGATGAAAACAAAGTGCCCTTCATCGGTCATGGTATAGGGTTAACCATTGATGAGTTTCCACCCATTGCCAAGGGATTTGATGTTCCGTTTGAGAAGGGCATGGTTATCGCCATTGAGCCAAAACAGAGTATACGTGGTGTTGCTATGGTAGGTGTGGAAAATACGTTTGAAATTACGGACGACGGATGTCGGTGCCTTTCAGGCGATTCATATGAAATGATTCCTATTGAATAGTTTTGCATAGGAAATATTTTGAAATTGAGAATTGAATTGCCATGTTAAAAGAGACTCTCAAATGAGAGCTTTTACGTCTGTGTTGATTTTTATAATATAAAGAAAAAAGATTATTTTCCGGCGTTCATCATTCTATTAACGACAAGATGATGGAAAGGGCGGACAAAGGTAAAATAGAAGGGGCCGGTCCAGCGGTTGTAATGAACAATGGTGCCAATGTGCATTGTATTCATTCCGTTGCCATGTGGTTCCGCTGCAATCAAAAGCTTTGCGCACAGGTGATCTGCTGCATGTTCAACAGCCAGATAAACGTTGTCCCTGCCGTGGGTCACGGTGAAGGCCTGACACGGATCTCCCGGGGTAAAAGAGACATCTTTTGGTGCTATTGGCGTTAAATCGACGCTTTCCTGACGCATGCCAAGGAGTCTGACGAATACAGCTCGAATCTTATAAATAAAACATAACCATTTGGGAGCATAGTAGATGAATCCCGGTAGGAATTCTCGAAGTGTTTTTGATGTGTCAATGGACTTGAGGTCTGTGTAGTCACTGTTTTCGAAAAGCGGGGCGAGTTCAGGAATGGATGCAAAGTAATGAGTTGGCATAATGTTTTCCTGAAAAGGCGCACGGTCTAAACCGTGCGCCTTTAATTTTATTCGTAAGCTGCTTCAAAAATCGCGATAACGTCTTCAATGGACATTTGTACTGGCGTGATGTCAAAGAGTGCGCCCATGGTCGTCAGGGCATTCTCTGCTAACGCCGGGATTTCTTCGCGAGTCACACCGTAGTCGGAGAGCTTTTCGTCAGCCAGGCCGATGTCAGTGATGAGTTTGTCGAGTGCATCAAGGAAAGCTACGCCGCTGACTTCTTCATCAATGCTTTCTGCCAGAGTGTCTCCCATGGCCAAAGCAAGGTCTTCCAGTCGTTCTTCACCGCATGCAGCCAAGAAACCAAAGTAGGCTCTTGAAATGAGTACCAACCCGGCTCCATGAGGCAACTCCGGGTGGAAAGCGGATAGGGCGTGTTCCAGCGAATGTTGAGAGATGCAGGAAGAATAGGATTCGCATAGGCCGGCTGCAGTGCAGGCCCATGCCATAATGGTGCGAGCTTCGAGATCGTCCCCGTTGGTGACGGCCTGGGGAAGCGTGTGTGCAATAAGGTGTACGGCTTCCAGCGCGAGCATGTCACTGGCAGGCTGACGGCAGGTTGCCAGATACGCTTCGGTCGCGTGGAAAAAGGCATCCATGCCTGTGTAAGCTGTCTGTTTGGGAGGTACGGACAGCATCAGTGATGGGTCCACAATAGACAGGGCCGGGAAGGTGGAATCATTTCCCCATCCGATCTTTTCGTTGGTGCCTGATTTGCTAATAACGGTCCATGGGTCGGCTTCTGTGCCGGTGCCTGCTGTTGTTGGGATAGCGACAATCGGTAAAGCATCCTTTTCGGGTTCCAGTCCTCCACCACTACCGGATTGCATGTAATCCCAGTACTTGCCGTCGTTGGTTGCCATGAGCGCGATTGATTTTGCAGAGTCTATGGTTGATCCGCCGCCGAGGCCGACAATGAAATTTACGCCATTTTCACGGCAAATCGCTGCGGCTTCGTCTACCATGTCTGATTCAGGATTCGGGCGGACTTTGTCAAATACGATGGTTTGTACATCTTGTTTGGCCAGTTGACTTTGGACGGTCGCCAGATACCCTTGTTTGATCATGACACCGGACTCACCAATAACCACCATGGCTTTATTGCCACGGGGAAGGTGCGGTGTATCCCCCAGTTGTTTCAGGGTGTCTGGACCAAAGATTACCCGTGTGGGCATGAAATATTGAAAATTTAACATTGAAGGCTCCTTATTTTGTTGGATTACTATAGCGATTTCATGATGTTTTCAAGTTGGTCTTCTGTGAAGAGATCGCGAAGGACTATAGGTGACGATGGATCGTTTTTTGTGAAAATGGCTGCAGTGGGGATGCTCCTGCTTCCCAGAGCCTTGAGTAAGGCTTCAGCTTCAGGATCACGTTTAGTCATGTCAACCTTGATGAATTTGATAGAATATTCTTTTTTCCAACGGCTGACATTTTTATGTGTCATGACTGTTGCTTCCAGTACCTTGCAGGTGGGACACCAATCGGCAGTGAAATCTAAAAGTAAAATTTCTTTGCCCATGTTTTGCTGAACAGCCACGGGGTCAAAAGGAATCCATGGATCGGATTCGACTGAGGATGGCATTGTCCATATGACAGAACTTGCCAATAGGATCAAAGTGCCTACCCGAACGCCCCAGCGTGTTGTCGCTTTGACTGATTGGGTACGTACCCATAGCCAGCTACCAAGCAGAATGGACCAGAGTGGGGCTAGAATACGCAAGCTGTCACTGCCAATGGCGATGGCTACCAAGTAGAAAGCTGTGCCCAGAAGGAAGAAGGCTATGCCTTTTTCCACGTACTCAATCCATGGACCTGACTTTGGGAGAAATCGGGCGAACTTCGGATTGAGGATCAACAAAAGGTAAGGACTGGACATGCCAATACCGATGGAAATAAAAACAATGGTAATGACCAGTGGTCCTTGAATAAGCGCCCAACCAAGTACGCCGCCCAGAAACGGGCCACTACAGGGGGTGGCGAGGAGTGTGGTTAACATCCCTGTGAAAAAGGCTTGTTTTCGAGGGTTGGCGTGCCCTGCACCGAATTTTAAATCAATGACTGGCAGATGAAACAATCCGAACAGACTGAGGCCAAGTGCTCCCATGATGGCGGCTATGACAAGGACAAGCCACCTATATTGAAACAACGCTCCCCACGCTTGACCTGTTGCTCCAAGTACAATGGCGAGAAAGAGGAAGAAGCTGAGGACACCTAAGACGAAAAAGAGGTTGTGTTCGCGAAATGCGGCGATGGGGTCTTTGCCGTCTGTAGATGTGTTTGCGCCAAGAAGGGCAGAGAGCTTGAGGCTTACCACGGGCAGGACGCAGGGCATAATATTCAGTATTAGACCAGCTAACAACCCCATGAGGACAGCAGACAGCAGGCTGGCTACTTCCAGCCCCGGTTGGAGATATGTGGGGGTAAACTGCCACTCAACGATCGTGGGCTGATTGGAATCGACTACAGCCTCGGCAGGTTGTGCCGTAGTTTTTTGGGTTAGTAGGTTGAATGTATTCCACCATGGCTGTTTGTCTGCAAGCGGTAGAGTTGCAATATCAAGGCTGGTGTCACCAAAGGTAAGGTCCAAACGAGCCGGTACACATTTGGTTGGGTGGCATAAAAGAAGGTCTAATTGCAATTTTATCGGAAAGATCGGTTTATCAATCGGTACTATCGCAAAAAGTTTGGTACCACTTTTATATGTGTTGACCATCGAACTCGGATCAAAGGCATCTGGTTTGACGATCGGATCAGGGTATAGTGGTTTGATCGTAGCACCGGAAGCCGTGGTGCCTGAAAGACGTGTAGGTTTGCCCATGCCGCCGGGAACATCGGCATAGGTGTACCAATCCGGTTCCATGTCCAAAGAGAGTGTCAGGAGTAGTGAGTCCGGGGCAAGCCAATAGGCTTTCACCGGAGTGACCATGGGGATGTTCCCTGGTGAAATCTGTGCATGGGCAACTGTCCAGGACAGAGAGAGCAGCAGGGCGTAAAACAGCGTGAAAATTTGCTTAGTTATCTTCATTGTAAAAATGGTAAAAAGTGAAAAAATGTTGTTGACAAATTCAAGCCTGACTTATAGTTATTCTCTCCGTTGAGCGCAACACCGTTCAGCACCGAGTGGGTCACTAGCTCAATTGGCAGAGCAGCGGACTCTTAATCCGGAGGTTCAAGGTTCGATTCCTTGGTGACCCACCACTCTGAGAACAATGCCCGGTTTCAGGCCGGGCTTTTATATTTAGTTGTTGACAAATTGTACGTTGACTTATAGAAAATTTTTCCGTTGAGCGTAACATCGTTCAACACCGAGTGGGTCACTAGCTCAATTGGCAGAGCAGCGGACTCTTAATCCGGAGGTTCAAGGTTCGATTCCTTGGTGACCCACCACTCTGAATATCACACCCCGTCTGAAAAGTCGGGGTGTTTTTGTTGGTAGAGGGTAAATGATTTGTGCCATTGGGGGAGAACTCCTTTAGAAATAACAGTAACCGTCTCTGATAAAGGAGACAAACTTGTGCAATTTCACTACACAATGGAAAAGGCCGGAACAATGTTCCGGCCTTTTTCATTGTGTTAAGTGTTTTTTTTAGCCGCCGAACCAGCCGGGAGCTATGACTTCGAGAGCTTTTGTATAGTGGACCCTCAGGTCTTCAAGTTTACCGCCGATTACCTTTTCCTGCCCACCGAGACTGGATGGACAGGTTTGCTGCATTTCTGCTGCAATGGCATCAAGTTCTTTAACGGTTGATTTGATGAGGGTGATGGTGTCTGCAACGTCTTCACCCTTGTCAGATGCCAGAACATCATACAAACGGGCTTTCCATGTGTTCAATTCCATCTCAAGGCCTTTGCAGTAGTGGGCAACTGCTTCCTGTTTTCCTGCGTCTGAGGGGCAACCATCAATGCCCATACAACTGGGGCACGGTCCGGGGTAGTCCATATTCGGCATAACGTCCTCCTGGGGTCAGTTACAGATTCTAGTCAGTGGAGATTACTATATACTATTTTATACATTGTTGACGAGTCTGGTTTGTTGGACCGGTCTCTTTTCTAATCAAGGAAGAATTATTCGCCCATAAAAAAGCCCCTCTCAGTTCAACTGAGAGGGGCTTGGTTTTTGAGTGTCGTCTAGTGGTGCTATTTGTCGTCGCAGCCGCCAGCCATATGCTTCAACATCTCGTATCGTTTGTTAAAATCAATTTCTATTTTTTCACGATATTCTTTGGAGAACTCGGGATAGAATCGTTCAAGCATGGCGTAACGGTTTTCACCAGACAGGAACTCTTGCAAAGTTCCATCAGGGGCTTTGGATTCCAGTATGAAGGGATTTTCACCTTGATCGGCCAGTTCCGGGTTGTAACGGTAAAGCGGCCAATAGCCCGATTCGACTGCTAGCTTCTGTTCGAACTGGGTCTTGCCCATACCCTTTTTGATACCCTGGTTGATGCAGGGGGCATAAGCGATAATCAGAGACGGGCCAGGGTAGGCTTCAGCTTCCTTGATTGCCTTGAGGAACTGGTTTTTATTGGCTCCCATGGCTACAGAAGCGACGTAGACATATCCGTAGGTCATAGCCATGCGGCCAAGGTCTTTTTTGGCTGTGGGCTTACCGGCAGCAGCAAACTTGGCAATGGACCCCATTGGGGTAGCCTTGGAGGACTGTCCACCTGTATTTGAATATACTTCGGTATCCATGACCAGAATGTTGATGTCTTTGCCAGAAGCAATGACGTGATCAACACCTCCATAACCGATGTCATATGCCCAACCGTCGCCACCGAAAACCCATACGGATTGTTTGGTGAACAAGTCTGCCATGGACGCTATCTCACGCAAATTCTTTTTGCGAGTACTCTTCAGAGCTGCTTTGAGCTTGTCTCCTGCAACCTTGGACTCTTCCGAATCGTCTTTGACTTTGACCCAGTTGTTGAGGGCAGTCTTGAGCGCACCTGTTTCGGATTTCGCGGCTTCTTTAGCCAATTCGACGAGATGGGAACGACGTTGGTCTGTTGCCATTTCGATACCGAAGCCGAATTCAGCAGCGTCTTCGAACAGGGAGTTGCCCCAAGCCGGACCGTGGCCGTCTACATTTGTGCAATACGGTGTGGTTGGAGCTGAAGCACCCCAGATGGAGGAACAACCTGTAGCGTTGGCGACGACCATACGTTCGCCGAAGAGTTGGGTGATGACCTTGACGTAAGGAGTTTCGCCGCAACCTGCGCAGGCACCGGAGAATTCCATAAGGGATTTGCGGAACTGGCTGCCCTTGACTGATTCGCGGCCAAAGGCGTCCTTGTAGGATACTTTTTCAGAGAAGTTGAAGTTGTGTACCTGCTCGGTGGTTTGGGATGCGATGGGCTTCATGACCAGAGCTTTTTCCTTGGCCGGGCAGATGTCTGCACAGTTGCCGCAACCGAGACAGTCAAGAGTGTTGACTTGCATGCGGTACTGCATTCCATTCACATCTTTGCCCATTGCATTCACGGTACCGAAAGATTTGGGAGCTTTTCCCATTTCTGTTTCATCAACGAGAACCGGACGCAGGGCAGAGTGAGGACAGACGAACGCGCATTGGTTGCACTGGATGCAGTTGTCTGCAATCCATTCAGGAACCATGATGGCAACACCACGCTTTTCATATTTGCTGGTGGAAACGGGCATGGTGCCGTCGTGTGAGAATACTGAAACCGGTAAGGTATCGCCTTTTTGAGCCAGAACCGGACGCATGACATCGGAGACGTATGCGGGTTCACGGCGGGAGGAAGTCTTGTCGTCTTTCAGCTTTCTCCAAGCCGCAGGAACCGGGATTTCAACGATGGCATCCACGGCATTATCAACAGCGGCGTTGTTCATGGTGACGATCTTCGGTCCCTTCTTGCCGTAAGCGGCTTCAATGCCTTCCTTGAGCAGGGTAACGGCTTTCTTGAACGGGATAACGTCTGCCAGTTTGAAGAAGGCTGTTTGCATGACCATGTTGATGCGACCACCAAGACCGACTTCACCGGCGATTTTCACTGCGTCAACTGTGTAGAACTTGAGGTTCTTTTCAGCAATAGTCCGGCGCATGGAAGCGGGCAGTTTTTTATCCATTTCCTCAGCAGACCAAGGGCTGTTAAGGACAAATGTACCGCCGTCCTTGATGCCTTCCAAAACGTCATAGAGGTTGACGTAGCTCGGGTTGTGGCAGGCAATATAGTCAGCATCTGTAACCAGATATGTCGACTGAATGGGCTTCTTGCCAAAACGCAGATGGGAAATAGTAATCCCGCCCGACTTCTTGGAGTCGTAAGCGAAGTACCCCTGTGCGTACATTCTGGTATTGTCGCCGATGATTTTGATGGCCTGTTTGTTTGCACCAACAGTACCATCGGAACCAAGGCCCCAGAATTTGCACTGCACGGTTCCTTCTGGCGTGGTGTCAACGCAGTCGCAATCAGCCAAAGATGAATTGGTGACGTCATCGTTAATACCCACGGTAAAACCGTGTTTAGGTTTTGCCAGTGAATCAAAGACTGCTTTGGCCTGTGCCGGAGTAAAGTCTTTGGAGCCAAGTCCGTAACGGCCACCGACGATGACTGGCGCATTTTTCTTGCCTGCATAGGCTGCGCAGATGTCCATGTACAGAGGGTCGCCCAAAGAACCGGGTTCTTTTGTACGGTCCAGTACTGCGATTTTCTTAACGGTTTTTGGAATCGCAGACATCAAGTGCTTGATGGAGAAGGGACGGAATAGACGCACTTTGATCAGGCCAACTTTACGACCAGATGCGTTAAGATGATTGACTGTTTCTTCAATACATTCACAGGCAGAACCCATGGCTATGATGACGCGATCCGCTTTGGGGTGACCAACGTAATCAAACAGCTTATAGCGGCGACCAGTGATTTTGCCGACCTTTTTCATGGCGTCTGTGACCATGTCGGGAATAGCTTCATAATATGTATTGGTTGCTTCACGACCCTGGAAGTAGATGTCCGGGTTCTGTGCTGTGCCGCGAATATCCGGGTGCTCTGGGTTCATGGCTTTTTTACGGAATTCAGCCAGTTTTTCCATATTCACCAGCGGCTTCATGTCCTCGTAATCGATAACAGCGATTTTTTGGATCTCATGGGAAGTACGGAAACCATCAAAAATGGACATGAAAGGAACAGAAGATTCGATGGAGGCAAGATGGGCTACCAATGAAAGATCCATCACTTCCTGTACAGAGTTGGAGAAGAGCATCGCAAAGCCAGTCTGTCGGGTAGCCATGACATCCTGATGGTCGCCGAAGATGGACAGTGCGTGCGCTGCTATAGCTCTGGCAGATACGTGGAAGACGCCGGGAAGCAGTTCGCCGGAAATTTTGTACATGTTCGGGATCATGAGCAGCAAGCCCTGAGAGGCGGTGAAGGTGGTGGTCAGTGCGCCACCGGCCAAGGAGCCATGAACGGCACCCGCCGCACCCGCTTCAGACTGCATCTGACGGATTTGAACTTTTTGTCCGAAAATGTTCTTTCGCCCTTGCGCCGCCCATTCGTCGGCAATTTCTCCCATGGGGGTGGAAGGGGTGATAGGATAGATGGCAGCTGTTTCACTCAGGGCATAAGCCACGTGAGCAGCAGCGGTATTGCCGTCCATTGTCTTCATCGTTTTTTTTGGCATGTAACTCTCCACAGTTTTTGATAGGACTCAATTAGCCAATAATTTCTGAAATCAATTGCCAGAATTATTTTTTGCAAAGTATCCGATATTCATCTTCTACAGTAGAGCGGTGAATAGGGTTACTTTGCCATGATATCGTGCTCGGGCTATATCCGCGCATCGTTATGACTTTTGTCTCGATTTATGGGAGCCGGGTCAAGGGCTTTGGCTTCCGTTCCCCGATGAATGTACGCCACTTACCGATTAATTCCACTCAAAAACGTTTTAGATACTATTGTGATATAATTCACATTACTGGATTGCCGACTAAAAGAGTTCCTCTGTCATCTTTTAATATGCGTGTCACACAGCATTTTCAAGATGTCATACCATTCGAAGCAACAGCTCGTCTCGTTGGGGAGAATTCACACTAATTTATATATAATTTATTTTACACTCATCAAAGAAAAAGTTCTAAAACAAAATGCCTGTCAGAGCCTTTATACTTTTGCGTTATTCCTGAATCCACATCAATGCCTCGCCTTTTTCTTCAGTTGTATATGTTCGTAATTCGATACTTGGGAAGAGTCTGTCACCGGCTTTGACTAGATTACTAATCCATGCCTTATCAGTTACGATGGCTTCTTTGGCAAAACGCCGCATATTTGGAAGAGCGAATTTGATATCTTCGTAGAGAGCTGCAAGAGTAAATCCTTCCCATTTGTCGAGCTCGACGTATATATTTAATCGTTCATCCGTTTTTTCCATTGTTGCTTTGACCTTTTCAATGACATCTTCCATGCCTTCTTTGGTAATTTTGCCAGATACTTTCATGCCGACAGTCTTTGTAGAAGGGATTTCAATAATGGTGATCATGTCTTTTCTCCGTCTTGATAGTTGTCAACAGATTAAACCTATTTGACTATTACCCTAGTTAAAAGAAGGTGGGCAAGAGGTATCCGTTCGATATAAATGCGCTTAAAAAAAAGACCCTGAATATCAGGGTCTTTGATGTGTATTATGGGATGATTATTTTTCTGTGTCGTAGCCAGCCTTGTTCCAGGCGATATAGCCTCCAGCCAAACTGCGAACATTCCAAAAACCATGTTTTTGTAGGTACGAAGCTGCGATATTGGCACGGTAACCGCCTGCACAGTAGAGGATATGATGATCGTCTTCGGACAAGTCATATTTGCCGTTCAGTATATCGGCCAGCGGGATGTGCTTTGCTCCGGGGATTCTTCCGCCTTCCCATTCTGCCGGGGTGCGAACATCCACGAGACTCAGTGGTTTATTGTCTGCCTGACAGTTTTGGAGGTCTTGAGCCGAATCAATGGATAATTTATTTACCGGACGACCACTGAAGACCCATGATTGAATACCGCCGGATAAGTAACCATAAATTCTGTCGTATCCAATACGGTGTAATTCCGTCCTCATACGATCATATCCTTCCTTGGAATCCACGACGAGCAATATGTCCGCCTTGGGGTCGACGACCATGCCAACCCAATTGGCTAGACTTGGTTCAAATCCAATGTTGATGGAGCCGGGAATGTGGTATCCGGCATAGGCTGCTGCGTCCCGTACATCGATAACGACAGCGCCATCCTGCATTTTTTCTTCGAATTTGAAAGGGTCCATGGCAAGGTCCATGGGGCACCGTTCAAGCAGGGGGGCACCATGGGCATTTGTTGAGATGATGTGTGTGAAACTCTTGGGACGGGCTGGGAATTCCTGGCTCATGGCGAGGTGAAAAGCTTCATAGCTATCAAAGCCGAGCATGGCGTTATGGCGACGTTCAAAACCAAGTGTTGAACTGGGCTTGGAACTCATGCCACGTCCACACAGAGAGCCAGCTCCGTGGGCCGGGAATACCTCCAGACTATCCGGGAATTTATTGAATTTGATATAAAGCGTGTTCCAGAGGTTTTGAATTTGTTCATCAAGTTTAGCGTCGCCGACCAGATCAGGGCGACCAATATCATTGACGAATAGAACGTCACCTGTGAGTAACATCCACGGCTCATTGCTGCGCGAAAAGTCCGTGACGAGCAAGGACAGTGCGTCCGGGGTGTGACCGGGGGTATGCAGTACCTTGAGACCTGCATTGCCAATGGTCAGTTTGTCGCCTTCTTTGAGTGGAGTGAAGTCGTATGTAACCGGTGAAGTCTCGTAGACCATGACATCACAACCGGTATGAGATTTAAGTTCCTGAGCACCTGAGACATGGTCAGCATGCACATGGGTATCAATGGCGTGGACGATTTTCATCCCTTCATCACGCGAGATGTTTAAATAATCCTGCACATCGCGTTTGGGGTCGACAACAACCATTTCTCCGGCCGCAGGACAACCTATGACGTAAGAGAAGCACCCGAGTCCGGGAGTGGTGATCTGTTTGAAATACATAAGTGGCTCCTTTTTCAACACTCTTCTTATATTGCATAAGACGATAAGTCGAAAACGAAGCCGTGGCAACAAGTGAGAATGATTATTTTAACTCGTCAGCCTTTTTGATAAATCGAGTTGCAAGGTCATCCATGATTTCAGCAGCTGTGTCGAATGTTTTAAGTTTCTTTTCCGGTTCGTTGAGAGTTCGACGATATGACCATTGGGCCAGATAGAAAAGCTCGGCTTCAGTACATGAGTGGCAAATTTGCTTTAATTGAGTAAGCAGTTCCGCCTTGACCTGTTGACGTTGTAAGATAGCTCTTTTCAGGTCGGCGCCGGCTTTTTTAGTGTTTTTTTCGTCAGCGAGCGCGACTTGCATTTGCCCGTTTGCTCGTTCTACAGCTTTGACTGCTCGAAGATATCGGCCAGCCATTTCTGTTAGATGGGGTTTTTGGGCGATGGCTCTGAATACGGTCGCTGTGCGTTCAATTCGGCGACTATTCAGTCGGAGCATAACTGCAATTTCAGCATTGGTCAGTGTACGCATGGTTTGAGTTTTGCCTTCAATATATTGGCGTTCATCTGTAGCTGCTGTATCAGCTAAGTGAACAACAAAAGCGTCAGCATAAAGTCCATAAAGCGTTTTGAGCATAGTGGGAGTGAAGGCATAATCAAGGACTGCTTGGCGTGATGCACGGATGTTATTGCCAGACACTGCAAAACCATTGAGTTCTCGGCCATAATATTTGTTCAACGTCATGGCTGAGGCCAGTGAGGCTGGTTTACCATTGGGACCAGAGGGGAGGAAGCGATGCAGGAAATAATCAGCCAATGATTCTACAAATGTAAAAGTAACGATTTTGTCCTCTGATACTTCGATGGTCTGCGGTTCTTTTACGACAGGAGTCGGAACTGGCTCTGGCTCTGTTGGTGGAGTTGTGTCTACTGGAGTAGCTGTAGAGGGCGAATAGTCTGGGGTAGCCTTTTGGCCTCCATTGACCCAATCGGGAGCTTGTGCTGGTTTTTCTACTGGTTGTTTGATCTGAGCTGTATTCTTCGGTGTTTCATCCGGGGAGTCAGACAGAAGCAGATATGAGCCGAGGGCAAGCAATATGGCGCATCCAATGAGGATTAAGGCAGTTTGGCGTTCTTTCATGGTGATATCTCCTGAGAGGTTTCTATCAGTTTATGCATCCTGTTTCCAGCTGTATTCATTGTCTTCGTCGGCGTTTGCACAAGTGAGATCGATATCTCGTAACAACGCCCAATAGGTCGTTCCTTTAACTGCCTGTTCGCACATTTGTCGCATGCTGGAGTAGTATTCGAGAAGCGAAACCATGGTGTTTAATTCTATATGCCCTTGAGCTCCGGTACGCAAAAGATCATCTTTGAGGTCGTGATACAAATCGTCAAGCTGGTGCAATTGTTGTTTGAGGTCGACAAATTCCGGTGAACAGGGTGTGTGTGCCACATTGATGATGTCCCGGACTTCCCGTCTGAATGCACGCGCTGTTTCTGTTGTTGCTTCTGGAAGAGAGTGATCCAGAAGGGTGTGTTGTTGAGAAACTTCAGTAATAATGTTGATGGCCTTTCTATAGTACTGAATGACCCTGAGTGCCGCAGGGAGCCTGATTGCGACAGTATCTGGTAGGTCGAGTCGTTGAATTTTGACACAGTATCCACGGATGGCAACGATTAATGTATCGAGGACGGTTTTATCTTTGATAAAATCCGTGTGGCGGAATTTAGAAGTCACCGCTTTTTGACAAACTTCACGAGTCATTTCGCCCAAACGACCCAATTCCATAAATAAAGCGTCCATTGCAAGTGAGGGAGTACTCAGGACATTGTTGTCAAGATATTTGGGTTTGCCCTTTTCAGTGACTTCACGACCGATATGTCGATTTAGGAAATTAACGAGTTTTGAGGTGAAAGGGAGGAAAATGGCAACTCCGAGTAAGTTAAATACAGTATGAAAAACTGCGAGTGTTGTTGCTAAATTGTAGTCTCCATTCAGTGAGGACAAAACGCTAACAGCCTTGAGGAGAAGTGGGATGGTCATGATGGCGACAATGCCGGTCACCATATTGAAAATAATATGTGCAGCAGCAACTTTTTTTGCATTATAAGTTGCACCGATAACCGAAAAAAGGGCCGTTGACGTCGTGCCTATATTGGTACCAATGGCCGCAGCCGCAGAGCTTTCCAGCGTGACGATTCCTGACATTGCGGCTGTGAGGATGATGGCCATGGCAGCACTGGAGCTTTGCATTAGCAATGTGAGGATGGCACCAAGGGTGACAAAAAGCAGAATGCCAGGGATGCCACCTATGTTGAATGAAGCAAGATCAACTGCCGTGCCCAAGTCTTGAAAGGTGGATTGTAGAATTTCAATACCGAGAAAGAAGATGCCGAAGCCGGTGAGGGCGTCACCAATATGTTTGCGTCGAGAATGAGCACTTGTGAGTCTGAGAATTGCGCCTAAGCCGATGAGGGGGAGAGCCAGAGCTTTAACTTTGACACTGACGCCGACTGCGGCAACTATCCAACTGGTCACTGTCGTGCCTATGTTGGAGCCAAAAATGACACCTACAGATTGCGGCATTGTCATGAGTCCCGCATTGACGAAACCTATGACCGCTACAGTTATGGCGCTGGATGACTGGACCAGAGCTGTAACCATGAAGCCGGAAGCAAGTCCTCTGAGAGGAGTTTTGGTCCATTTACCAAGTATGGAACGCAGGGCGTTACCGGCTGCATTGCGCAGTCCTTTGGTCATTAGCCTCATGCCGAGAAGGAAAAGTCCCAGTCCGCCGATAAGACCGGCTCCAAGTGAAAAGATCATAGTCGGTTCATAGCTCCTTGCAATTCATCGATATTACGTTCTTAGTTTGGCATGGAGGCAAAGTAAACAGGTTTATGGTTCGGATTGGCAGGCCGGATTGTGGAGGGGATACGTGTTTAGGAAGGAATCAAAAGAAGGATTGTAGTAGATGAGGAAACAAAAAAGCTCTTACGATTTCTCGTAAGAGCTTGTATTTGCTTGGCTCCCCAGCACGGACTTGAACCGCGGACCTAGTGATTAACAGTCACCCGCTCTGCCAACTGAGCTACTGGGGAACATTTGGCGCCGAAGCGAATATTTGTCTAAATAAAACGCTGGCAGTCGTCAAGAGAAAAAATCAATTAAAACGAAACAATGTATCAACTCAATTTAAAGAAAAAGGGTTGTATCTTTTGATACAACCCTTGTAATTTCAGTGGCTCCCCAGCACGGACTTGAACCGCGGACCTAGTGATTAACAGTCACCCGCTCTGCCAACTGAGCTACTGGGGAACATTTGTTCGTGTGAAGCGAAAGACGGTCTAAATAAATCTCATGTGACGGTCAAGCAAAAAAAGTATTTTTTTTAAGAAAATTTAAAAAAGAATTCACCGGGTCTTAAAAGGCCCATTTTCTTGACGGGAAGTGTTATTTGGCTTACGGAATCAACGTCTCTTGTTTTTTTCTAGACTTTACAAGAGACAGGGAAAAATACTTTGGGACAAAATAAGAAAAAGAATAAGAAAATCAAGCTCGCAACCAAGTCGCAGTACGCGACTCGGTTTATGCCGATGCTCGAGGCCCTTCAGGCCAAGGATGAGTTGAATTCTGTTATTAAGACTCGCGTTGAAAAGGCGTGTGGTCTTATGGACGATAATGTTCACCTATACCCTAATGATTTCAAGCGTGACACGGAAGTAAAATCCATTTTGGATATGTTCTCCGAAGCTGACGATGAAACCATTGAGGCAAGTGAGCAGACATTCGCTATTGCAGGACGCGTTGTTTCCTACCGTTCATTTGGTAAGGTTACTTTCTTTAATCTTCAAGATCGCAGTGCCAAGATTCAGGTCTACGCTGCTCGAGACGAACTCGGTACCGAAGAGTATCAACGTTTCAAAAAAACAGACATCGGCGACATCGTTGGTGTGACTGGTGGGGTGTTTAGGACTAAAACCGGTGAATTGACTGTCAAAACAAAGGCTTTCAAGCTGATCACCAAGTCCATGCGGCCTTTGCCGGAGAAATATCACGGGCTTAAGGATGTAGAAACACGGTATCGTCAACGGTACGTAGATCTTATCGTTACACCGAGAACCATGGAAATCTTCAAGGCGCGGACAACTATTGTTCGTGAGTTGCGCGACATACTTGATGAAAAGGGTTTCATGGAAGTGGAAACCCCGATGTTGCAGGCCATTCCTGGTGGGGCTACCGCTAAGCCTTTCGAAACCCATCACAATGCGCTTGATATGAAGTTGTATATGCGTATCGCGCCGGAGTTGTATCTAAAACGACTTTTGGTGGGTGGGTTCGAGCGAGTATATGAAATCAATCGTAACTTCCGCAACGAGGGCACTTCAACTCAGCATAATCCCGAGTTCACCATGCTTGAATTCTACTGGGCTTATGCGAATTTTGAAAATCTTATGGATTTGACAGAGGAAATGTTTTCTCGTCTTGCGAAAAAGGTCACCGGTTCCACCGTTGTTCCATATCAGGGTGAGCAGATTGATCTGTCGATCGGGGCTTGGACCCGCATGCCATTTCATGAGTCTTTAGAAAAAATCGGTGGAGTGCCTCCTGAGGTTTACACTGACTACGAAAAATGTCGCGATCTTGTGAAGGAGAAGGGCGAGAAGGTTGTCGAGGACGAAAAACTCGGTAAGCTTCAGGCCAAACTTTTTGACATGCTTGTAGAGCCTAAGCTCGTGCAGCCTCATTTTATTTACCACTATCCCACGGATATTTCGCCTCTTTCCAGGCGCAATGAAGAGAATCCGGAGATCACGGACCGTTTTGAGCTGTTCATGACTGGTCGGGAATTGGCCAATGCTTTTTCTGAACTGAATGATCCTGTTGATCAGCGTGGTCGATTCGAAATTCAAGTTGAGGAAAAGGAGGCGGGAGACGAAGAGGCCCACTTTATGGATGAAGATTATGTTCGAGCCCTTGAGTATGGCATGCCACCAGCAGCCGGGCAAGGGATTGGCATCGATCGTTTAGTGATGCTTCTGACGGATAGTGCCTCTATTCGTGAAGTTATTTTGTTTCCGTTGCTCAGGCCGGAGGCCGGGTAAGGCTTTTAGCCTGCGAGTAAAATATATGCGATTTGAAGCCTTCATTGCACTCAGGTATCTGTTCGCACTGCGTAAGCAGTCGTTCATATCTGTCATATCATTGTTTGCTGTGTGCGGTGTGGCTCTTGGGGTTGGTGCGCTTATTGTCGTTATCGGCGTGATGAATGGTTTTTCTACAGATTTGCGCGATAAGATTTTGGGCGTCAACGCTCATATCCTTGTGACCTCCCTCCGGGGGGGGATCAAGGATTCAGACGTTTTGGCCGATGAAGCGAAAAAGGTACCTGGCGTTATAGGCGTAACGCCTTTTATTTATTCAGAGGTCATGTTGTCTACACGAACTGGCGTCAAAGGCGTGGTTCTTCGTGGAATTGATCCGTCCACTTCTGATACCGTATTGAGTTTGTCTAAAGACATGATCAGTGGCGATGTTCGGAGGCTTGGAGATGCCGATGATTTCCCGAGAATTATCATCGGTTCGGAATTGGCAAAGCGACTTGGTCTGATTGAAGGGTCTGAAGTGAATTTGTTGTCGCCCTCAGGCCGCTCAGGAGCAGCAGGATTTACGCCGAAAATCCGTCGATTTATTGTCGCGGGCGTCTTTCGTACCGGTATGTTCGAGTATGATTCGTCATTGGGCTACGTAAGTCTTCCTGAGGCAAGAAAATTACTTGGATTCAAAGGTGATGTTGTTTCCGGGTTAGAGATTAGCGTAGACGATGTATACAATGTTGAAGCTATTTCTGACGCATTACGGGAAAGAATAGCTACGTTCACGGTTTATGTCCGTCACTGGCAGGAGATGAATGCGAATTTATTCGCGGCCTTAGAGTTGGAAAAAACTGCGATGTTTATCATTCTCGCCATGATTGTATTGGTCGGTTCATTTAGCATTGTTACAACGTTGGTAATGTTGGTAATACAAAAGACAAAAGACATTGCGGTACTTATGTCCATTGGTGCAGATGCCAAAAGCATCAGAAATATATTTATGCTGCAAGGGACATTTATCGGTCTTGCAGGAACCCTGATTGGTTTTCTTATTGGAGTGCCGCTCAGTCTGTTGTTGAAGAAATATCAGTTTATCAAACTGCCAAGTAATGTTTATCCGGTTGATTACCTGCCGGTTCGTCTTGAGGCTATTGATATGGTGGCAATAGGTGTCGCGGCATTTCTGCTGTGTTTTCTGGCAACCATTTATCCGGCACAACGAGCTGCTGCTTTAAGCCCGAGTGAAGCCTTGCGTTATGAATAAAGAGGCTATATACCAACTGGTTGCCGTGAGTAAGGAGTTTCAGGGCCCGCCTGAGACGGTGCGAGTTCTGAAAGATGTTGATCTGACAATTGATCGAGGGGAATCCTTGGCTATTTTGGGGGCTTCTGGGTCAGGCAAGACAACATTGTTGCATATGCTTGGAACGTTGGATCAAGCAACTACTGGGCAGATCTTTTTGAATGGGGTCGATTTGAATTCTATGGGAGATAGCAAACGGGCTGAATTAAGAAATCAGGATATTGGTTTCGTTTTTCAGTTTCATCATTTGCTCCCTGAATTTTCAACGCTTGAGAATGTCGCTATGCCTGCTTTTATTGCAGGTAAAAGTCGTTCTGAAGGGATGCGACTTGCTAGGGAAGCACTTGATATGGTTGAGCTTACTCATAGACTTGAGCACAAGGTTACCACCCTTTCTGGAGGCGAAAGGCAGCGGGCAGCCATAGCGCGTGCCATTTTGCTGCGTCCTAAGGTGCTTCTCGCTGATGAGCCTACGGGCAATCTTGATGCAGAGACCGGAGCCATGATAGGCAAATTACTGGTCTCTCTTAATAATGAATTAGGCATGACGTTTGTTGTCGTTACACATAATCCGGAACTCGCAGGTATGATGCATCGGCGTGTTGAATTGCGTTCAGGAGAACTCTATGCTCATTAGTCTTCGCAGACTTGCCGTTGGGGCGATTGCAGCTTGTTTGTTGATGGTCGCTGGTGCGGCTTTTGCTGCCGATGGTCTCAATCAGGATATCAAGGTTACCGTATTGCCTTTCGAGGTTAATGCCGGTGACGATTTGTCCTACCTTAAGGACAGCCTCCCTGAGCTTTTGACTGATCGCCTCAGTGAGGCTGGGTTTAATGTTGTTGATCAGGCTGAAGTTGCACGTATTGTCGACGAAAAAGGCTATACTCAATTCACTCCCACCACCGCGCGTGAGATATCACTATTGGCAGGTGGTGAATTTTCCGTCTACGGTTCTTTAAATCAAATTGGTGAAAGTCTGACTTTGGATGCTCGCCTTGTTGATGCGTACGCTAAGGGGCCTGGTAAGAAAATTTCTGTGACTAAGGACGGTCTTATTAATCTGCTGCCTGCAGTTGATGCTTTAGTTGACCGTATGCGTATGGATCTTCTCCGTCAGGATGTGGTGGCCGAAGTTGATGTTGAAGGTACTCAGGTCCTCGACAAAGAAGTTGTTGTGATGCGCCTTACTATGCAGAAGGGTGATATTTTGACAGCAAAGTCGGTGAATACTGCACTTAAAAATATTTATGATCTCGGTTATTTTGATGACGTTCAAGTAAAGGTTGATTCTGTCGAGGGTGGCAAAAGGGTCATTTTTGATGTTAAAGAAAAACCTCGTATTCAAGCTTTAGGTGTACGTGGGGCCGACAAAATTGATTCCGAAGATATTCTTGAAGCTCTTTCAACGAAAAAGGGTGGCGTTGTTAACCCTAAGGTCTTAGCTGATGATATTCGTGTTATCCGTGAAATGTACCGTAAGGAAGGATATTACAAGGCCAAAGTTACTCATGAAGTAGAAGATGCCGGAAAAGGCGTGGCGCGTTTGACTTTTGTGATTGATGAAGGGCCGCAACTCTACATTGAAAATATCATTATTGATGGTGCCAAACAAATGGATCCAGATGATGTTAAGGATGTGCTGGCTCTTAAAGAGCGTGGCATGTTCTCCTGGATTGATGATTCCGGCGTCTTAAAAGAAGAGCTCTTGGAGCGAGATGCTGCTGCGATTATGGCTTTGTATCAGAGCAAAGGTTTTCTTACTGCCAAAGTCGGGCGTCCTGATGTTGATATCAAAGACGATGGAATTGATGTCATTTATCGCGTATGGGAAGGCGATCGTTTCAAGATGGGGCAGACCTTGTTCAAAGGCGACCTTATCGACGATCCCTCCAAATTGATTAATGTGACTTCAATTGACGCACTTCATGATGAAGATGAGTATTTTGATCGAACTATCCTTAAAAAGGATATTGAAGCTCTGACCGTCTATTACAATAATTATGGATACGCCTATGCTGATATTGGTGTAAATTTACAGGACAACAAAGAAAGTAAAGTTGTTGATGTTGTTTACACTATCTCCAAGCATCAACGCGTTCATATTCGTCGCGTGCTAATTGAAGGCAACACGCGTACCCGTGATAACGTTATCATGCGTGAAATGCGCTTGGCTGATGGCGATCAGTTCAGTGGCGATAAATTGAAACGATCTAACCAGCGGCTGACTAATCTCGACTTCTTTGAAAAAGTTGACATTTCACCGGTTCCGACTGGCAATCCTGAAGAGATGGATTTGGTCGTTAAGGTTAAAGATAAGTCTACTGGTAAGATCAGTGGTGGTATAGGTTATTCAACGTATGATGGTGTGTTCTTTGGTGGTACTATTGGTGAAAACAACCTTTTCGGTAAAGGCTATCAAGCGAGTTTTGAAGGGCAGATTGGTGGCTCCAAGACTTCATATGTCGCTAAGTTTATCAACCCACGTATAAATGACACTGATCTTGGGTTTGGTTTGCAGGCTCATAACACTGACACTGAATACAACCAGTACGACAAAGATGCCCTCGGCGGTAACGTTTATTTCTTCTATCCTCTTGGTGAGTATACGACTCTCAAGTGGGATTACGGTTTGGAAAAGTATAATATTAAAAATGTGGCCGATGATGCTTCTGACGACGTTAAAGACGATGCTGGATACCATCTTGCTTCCACTGTTTCTGCAAGCGTCACTCGCAATACACTTGATAATTACACTTCACCGACCACAGGAACAAAGATCTTGTTAAGGATGATTTTTGCCGGTGGCCCAATTGGTGGTACTGATGACTACGTTAAATATGTAGGATCACATGATTGGTATATGCCAGCTTTTGAAAAAGTTGTTTTCCATACAAAATTCTGGGCCGGATACATTCACCAGAATTTTGGCGGAGAAGAGATTCCAACAGCTCCTCGGTTTGAATTGGGTGGTGTTAATAGTGTGCGTGGTTATAGCAACTATGACATTTCTCCGACAGAAAATTCGACTTCCAGCTCAACAGTTGGCGGTGATAAAGCGTTTTATACCAATATTGAGTTGAAGCGTCCCATTAGTGAGGAATTGGGTATAATGGCCTTAGTCTTCTTTGATGCTGGTAACTCATGGAAGGAAGAGGAAATGTTTTTCGAATCCGTTACCCGATATGGAGAAAAGCCTTCCTTTGGTTTGTATAAGAGTGTGGGCGCCGGTGTTAACTGGAATTCTCCCATGGGTCCTGTTGGCCTTGTGTATGGTTACGCATTGGATCCGCTTGATGATAATGGTCGTCATAAGATTGAGTTGCTTATGGGACAACAGTTCTAATTTAAAGATGATTTTCATTTAAGGAGTTATACAATGAAAAAAGTGTGTCTGCTGGCTATTTGTTTTGTTTTTCTTTTTCAGGCCGTAGCATTTGCCGAAACTAAAATTGGTGTTTTTGATGCTAAAAAAGTCATGCAGGATTGTCTTTATGGGAAAGATGTGAGGGCAAAACTTGATGCCAAATTTGGTGCTCGTGGTGAACAGCTCAAGAAGGAAAGAGACGCTCTTGAAAAGCTGAAAGTGCAGATTGAAAGCAAGGCCTTTGACGAAAAGACCATGCAGGATAAAATTGTTGAAATTCGTCGTAGAAGCCGTGATTGGACTGAGGATTTTCAGGTTTACCAGAAGTCTATCCAACGTGATCAGAATGAACTGGGCAAGCCTGTTCTTCGGAAGTTGGAAAAAGTAGTCATGGAATACTGCACTGCAAATAAGTTCAGCATTGCTTTTGACAAGAACACACCAGGCCTTGCTTTTATTGCGGATGGCCTTGATATTTCTGCTGCTATCACTAAAGAACTCGATAAGATGAAAAAAGCCGGAAAGTAGATCATGAGCATGAAATTGTCAGCCTTGGCCTCGGAGCTTGGGCTAGAACATACTGGTGCTGACATTGATATTACCGGGGTGAATACCTTGGATAAGGCTGAAGCAGGAGAACTTTCATTTCTTGTTAATCCGAAATATCAGCACCTACTTGAAACAACAAAGGCCGGATGTGTACTCACATCCGGCCCTTATGCCGACAAGGTCCAGTGTGCCCTGATCAGCGATAATATCTATATGGATTTGGCAAAAGTGGTTAATCTTTTTGCCCGTCCGCAAGGATGTTTGAGTGGGATTAGTGAGTTGGCCTATGTTCACCCTGATGCCCAAGTTGACGAATCTGCAACCATTTATCCTTTTGCTTTCATTGGCGAAGGAGTGGTCATTGGTTCGGGAACAGTAATTTTTGCTGGTACCTATGTCGGGGAAAATTCCCACGTAGGCGAGCAGTGCATTTTATATCCGAACAGTGTGGTTATGGGTGGTTTGCATCTTGGTGACAATGTTATTTTACAACCAGGTGCTGTTATCGGTGGTGATGGCTACGGATATGCCCAAACCCCGGCAGGGCATATGAAAATACCGCAGATTGGTACTGTGGAAATTGAAAATGATGTCGAAGTCGGTTCCAATACGGCGATCGATCGTGCAGCACTAGACTCCACTCGTATCAAGCGAGGAACTAAAATCGATAATCTTGTGCAAATAGGCCACAATGTTGAGATTGGTGAACACTGCCTCGTTATTGGTCAAGTCGGTATTGGCGGAAGTACGATTGTCGGCAATGGTGTGGTACTTGCCGGTCAGGTTGGTGTCGCAGATAATGCAAAGATCGGTGATGGTGTTATGGTCGGTGCGCAGAGCGGTGTCGCAGGTAACATTGAGGCGGGAAGCAAGGTAGCCGGTACTCCAGCCATGAAAGCGGGAACTTTTTTGAAGGCTGCCAGTGTATGCATGCCCAAATTGCCTGACTTGTTTAAGCGGGTGAAGAAATTGGAAAAGAAACTGGCGTCCCTTACGGAACAGGCTGCTGGTGGAGATCGTAATGAGTAATGAACTAGTTTTTGATATTCAGAAAATAATGGAGATGCTACCGCATCGTTACCCTTTTCTTCTTGTAGATAGGGTGCTTGAGCTGGATCCGGGAGTTCGTCTTAAAGCCATCAAGAATGTCACCATGAATGAAGAGTATTTTCAAGGGCATTTTCCGAATATGCCAGTGATGCCTGGGGTGTTGCAGTTGGAGGCTCTTGCGCAGGCCGGTGGAATACTCGTTATAAATTCCATTGATGAACCTCTTGGTGATAAGGTTTTTCTCTTTACAGGGTTGAATAAAGTGAAATTTCGTAGACCTGTAGTCCCTGGAGATCAACTGGAATTGAACGTTCATTACGAACGACATAAGTTGAATATTTGGAAAATGCGTGGCGTAGCCAAAGTCGATGGACAGGTGACGTGCCAGGGTGAGTTCTCCGCAGCAATTGCGGACAAGGGGGCCATGTAAAATGTCGAACGATATACATTCGACCGCTGTTATTGATCCTTCTGCAGAAATTGGTGAGGGTGTTCACGTTGGGCCTTATGTCGTGATTGGTGCGGAAGCAAAAGTCGGTGACGGTACTTTTTTGGAATCGCATACGGTTATTCAGGCTAACACCGAGCTCGGCAAGAACAACCATGTTCATCCCCATGCCGTAATTGGTGGAGAGCCTCAACATAGTGCTTACAAAGGTGAAAAAACATATACGCGTATTGGTGATAACAACATTATTCGCGAGTGTGTTACTATTCACCGTGGTACTGTTCAAGGTTCTGAAGAAACAAGAATAGGCTCTAATTGTATGTTTATGGCCTATTCTCATATTGCCCATGATTGTTCTGTTGGAGATAATGTAATCCTTGCCAATGCCGTTCAACTGGCCGGGCATGTTGAAGTCGGACGCAATGTTATAATCAGTGGATTGTCAGCCGTTCAGCAGTTTATTCGCATTGGTGAATATGCCTTTTTGGGCGGAGCAAGTGGGTATAAGCTTGATGTCCCGCCGTTTATGTTGGCTCATGGTGTACGTGGAATGCTTTTTGGTCCCAACCTTATTGGTTTGCGTCGAAATGGATTCAATAGTGAAGCGTGTAAAGGGTTGAAGCGGGCCTATAAGACGATTTTCCGTTCAGGTTTGAAGCGTGATGAAGGGCTTGCCAAGGTCGAGGAAGAGATTCCAGGTATTGCAGAAGTGGATCGTTTGGTCGCCTTTATTCGTGAGAGTAAGAATGGCGTGACGCCGGATCATAAACAGCGCAGTGGAAACGGCAGCTAAATCTGAGTTATTATGTCAGAATCCGTAAAGACCATAGGTCTCATCGCCGGGGGGATGCAGTTTCCTGTTCTTGTCGCCCAAGGTGTAAAAGCCAAAGGGTACAAACTTGTTGTGGCTGGGTTTACCGGGCATACCAATATGGATGTTGTTCCTCTGGCCGATGTTTGGATGGAACTAAAGTTGGGTAAGTTAAACAAACTTATCAATTATTTGAAGTCCAACGGTGTTGATAATGTCATTATGGCAGGAACAATCGCTAAACCAAAGGTCATGGATATCAGACATTTGGATATGAGAGCTGTGAAATTGGTTCTTGGAAAAAAGAATCGTGGTGATTCTGCTTTGCTAAATCTTATTTCTGGAGAGTTCGATAAAGAAGGAATGCAAGTTGTTCCTGCGCATAAATTCTTACCTGAACTCTTAACTCCTGAGGGTGTTTTGACTCATCGAAAGCCTGATGAGCGTGAATGGAGTGACCTACGATATTCTTGGAGTATTGCCAAAGAACTCGGACGGATGGATGTTGGTCAATGTCTTGTTGTGCGGGAGGGCGTTGTTGCTGCAGTCGAAGCTCTTGAAGGGACCGATGCCGCAATTCGCCGTGGTTGTGAGTTTGGTGGTAGCGGGTGTGTAGTCGTAAAAGTTTTTAAACCTGGCCAGCAGGAAGAGGTTGACCTTCCGAGCTTGGGAATTGATACGTTAAAAGTTATGGCTGAAGGCAAAGCTACCTGTCTTGGTATTGAGGCTGGTAAAAGCCTTTTTTTTGATAGAGAAGCAGCTCTCGAATTTGCTGATAAAGCTGGCATAACTATTGTTGGGTTGCATTCTGATTTTCCTGCCGAATCTTTATAATTCTATATAGTCTATCTTTGAACACATCTTGCCAATGAGTGGGGTGTTGTGCGATTAATCTGCGTAGTTCTTCAAATTTTTTGACGGTATTAGACTTCTTGCCGTCATTATATATTGTAAATAGGTGTTCAGATGGATACTGCTCTGGATTGCATGCCGTGTTTTATGAAAATGGCTGTTCGGGAGGCTCGACTTGCCTGCCCTGATGACGTTGTTTTGCAACAAGAGATCGTTATGGAGTGGGGGAAGACTCTTTCTCAACTTGATTTGAGTGATCCACCGCCTGCCATTGCTCGACATTTGGCTGAGTTGATACGCATAAAAACTGGGTGTGGTGACCTTTATCGTGCGGATAAAGATGAGGCTAATAGGTGTGTGGCCGCGCTTTTACCTGATCTTGAGGTGCGTATAGCTCAAGAGAGAGCTACTGATGGTGGTGATGCGTTGGCTCTTGCTCTGGAGTTTGCGATAATAGGTAATTATATTGATCGAGGCGTTGAGCTTGAATTTGATTTGGAAGACGAAATGGCCAATGTTGCCAAGACGATTTCACCGGATGTACTTAAAAGTTTGAAAGACGATATTTTCCCCGGAGCCAAAGTGCTTATTCTTGGTGATAATACCGGTGAAATTGTTTTGGATAAAATTTTGGTTAAAGAATTCAAACGGATGAAGTGTGATGTTACGTTTGCAGTCCGCTCTTATCCTGTTATCAACGATGCGACCATGGAAGATGCTGTAACCGTTGGGATGACACAGCTCTGTCGTGTAGTCGAAAGTGGAGTGGATACTCCCGGAACCATTTTGGATAGATGTAGTCCCGAGTTTTTGAAAACAATGGAGCAGGCCGATATAATCCTTGCCAAAGGATTGGGAAATTTCGAAGCGCTTGATGGGCGTTGGCCTGATATTTATTGTGCTTTTAAAGTTAAATGTAAACGGATTGCAGAAAAGACCGGATTGGATTTAGGTACGAGTGTGTTTTATAAGACCAAAATAGATGAAACAGATAGTAGGGACGGAGGTGTCCCTGATGCGAGTAGCGATTAAACGATTGCTTCTTCTCCTTATGGAGTTGTGCGTTGTCCTTCTTTTTGGGGCGACCATCGCTTTGTTTTGGGCTTCATACTACATTGATACCGATGAATTTCGAACGACTTTTACCCAAAAGTTAAGTGTAATCCTTGATCGAAAGGTGGAACTTGCCGGCGATCTCAATATTGTCGCTTGGCCAGACTTGGCCTTGGAAGTCGACGGGTTAACCGTTCATGAAGCTGCTGATTTTGGGACCGGTCTTGCTGCCGAGTTCGATACCATTCGAATTATGGTCGAGGTTCTGCCGCTGTTTTCGAAACAGCTTCAAATTGAGTCTGTTGTTGTTGAAGGCATGCGGGGGACTATCCTTTATGGTGAAAATGGGCAGTTTAACTGGCAGACTGTTTTAGATAGTGCTGTCGGACAAAATAAAGGAAATTATTCTTCTTTATTAGATGGCTGGGTGTTGTCTGTAGAATCCGTAGAGATTGCTGATGCGGAAATTGTTTACCGTGATGTTTCCACCCAGAGCGAATACCGATTGAGCGGTATTGATTTGCGTACTGGCATGTTTCGGCCCGGCCAGGATGTTCCGTTTTCTGTTAGCAGTGATTTTACATGGGCTGAACAGAGCCTTACTTCAGCGTTGACCTTAAAAGGAGTTCTTCGCGTCTCTTCAGATGGTTCTGATGTTACTCTCAAAAATTCGTCTGTGTACGGAACTGTTTCTGGCGATATCTTGCCGGAAGGGGTGGCCCCAGGAGAACTAACGGCGTACCTTGATGTGGACTGGAAGAATCGTTCTGTGGGGCTGCGGGGTTTACAGGTCCTTTTTTTGGGACTCCGGGCAGAAGGCAACCTTAAAAGTGGCGATTTGCGAGAGGGTTTTTTTGCGGAAGGACATGTAACAGTCCATCCTTTTACTCCTTCTGAATTAATTGCTCAACACGTCCCTTCATTGCCTGTAGACACGGTGGACGGCCTTGCCAGCGCTGCGATGACAACTTTTGTCAGAGTGTCAGAGAAGGGAATATCATTTGAAGATTTGGCTTTAACTCTTGATGATCTTATCGTACGGGGAAAATTGGACATTATTGGGTACACAAAGCCAGTGTTCAACTTTTCCTTGCGTAGTAATACTCTTGAACTTGACAGATATCTTCCCCTTTTTGTGACTGATACTCCATTTGTTTGGAATGACTTCAATTTGAATTTTTTTAAAAAAATTGAAGGGAAAGGTCTTGTTCGGGCTGATGGGCTCAAGGTTATTGGTGCAAATATATCTGATATTCGCCTCAAGGTTTCAGCACACAATTCCAAAATTTCTTTTGTTGCTGAATCTGCCCGGCATAATTTGACATCGCTTACGGGCTCTATGGATGTAACTCTAGGGAGCTCTTCTCAAAAAAACGTTCCTACATTGGCTATTGAGACGCTTATCAAGGCTCATTCGTCTAAAGACGGTTTTACTTTATTACAACGTTCTCCTTTTTTTGTTGGAGGGGCTGGTAAATGCATTTTTTCTGCATCTGTTGCTCCAATGGAATGCCCACCAAAAGAACGTTCAATTTCAATTTTACGTAATTTAAAAAGCTCTGTTGGTTTTTCTTTGGGCAGAGGGGTGTCACGGTATAAGGATGCCTCTGGGCGAACACGAGCGCTGCATTATTCCAAAGCAGATGTAAACGTGAGTGTGGTTCCTGCACAAGGGACGTCTGATACAGAATGGAACAACATTGTTGATGCCACCGTGAAAACTCGTGGTGGGGAAAAAATCGAAACTTTTTCTTTGATTGCGCAAGGGCCGTTAACCCTTGGGATTGATAGTGGAGAAGTACGAAGTTCCGGCATGGCTATTAATGGCCATGTGACGTCTTCACTGTTGCCAAAGCAAGCCAAAAGGGCAACGGCGAACGGAACTGTTGCCTTTGATTCTGAGAAGGGAACGTTGAAGGTGTCTGAGGGCTTTGTCCGGGTATTGGAGACCTCGATAACCGGTTTGGTCCAGTTGACTGATTTGAACGAGAAATTCAAAGGCAAGGGAAACGTTTCAATTTCTGGAGCTAATCCCAAGCGTGTGGTCTATTTATTGGTGGGTAAGGCTCTCAGAACAAAAGATAGTAAAGCGTTGACTAAGGCAGTCCTTAATACTCGATTTACTGTTGACGAAGAAGGCTTTGTGTTGAGCGAATTAAGGGGGGAACTTGATGGCATGGCCATCAAGGGGCACGTGGCTGGAGCTGGATTCAAAAATCCAGTTCTTGCTTTTACTCTGACAGCTGGAGATTTCGATTTAGATCGATATCTTCCACCATCACATAAACCGAATTCCCGTACAGGAAAATTGCCAGAGGCCAAGCCTGTAAAATTGCCTTTGGAGTTTTTACGAGCTCTTCGTCTCAGTGGGAAAGCTACTTTCGATTCATTTACTTTGGCTGATATCCGGGCAACCCGTTTGGTCGGGCGGGTAAGAGCTGATAACGGTGATATCCATGTTTCAAAAGTGCAGGGGCAGCTTCATGGAGGTTCGTTGACGGGTGATTGGACAGGGTTGGTGAGTGAAATTTCATTGAGTACTGATCTTGTCCTTGATGTTAAAAACATGCAGGCGGGCCCTCTTTTGAAGGATATGGCTAAACGAGATTATATCCGTGGTGAAACCGATGTAGACATCGACCTTAAAAGCCGAGGTGCGACTGATGATGATATCTTGGCTAATCTTCAAGGAACCACAAAAATACGCGTAGCTAATGGCTCTTTTAAGTTTACCGGCTACAGTTTAAAGCCGGAGCAAATATCAGCAAAAAGATCGACTGATACTGTGGGGCAAGAGGCCCAGCAAAAACATCTTCCACGAACACCATTTCAAAAAGCTATAATTGATTTATCTGCCAAGAAAGGCATCTTTAATGTCGACAAATTACGGGTTGAAGCCCCTCCGGTTCTTCAGTCTTCTGGAGAAGGTCATTTTAATTTGCCGGACAACACAATAGATATTGCAATCCGTAATGATTTTGTAGTGGTTCCAAGTGTGACTATTAAATTGGTAGGTAAGTTGACAGATCCACAGGTGAAGATACCTACAGGCAAAATCGTTCACGATACTGTATTCAACATTTTGAGTATACCAAAGACCTCTTTCGAGTTCTTACGTGATCTTTTCTAATGTGAGTAGCTGTCTTGCCTGTCGAACGTAAAACAGTGTATGTTGTTCGACAGATAGGTACGCAGTGAAATAGGTGGATACGAGTGGAGTTATCATGAGTGCAGCCAAGTTGGAACGAACATCCCGAAATGTGAAACGGCTTTTTCTTGAAAGTATCTGGGTAAGAAACACACCGGATACTCCGAGTTATGTTCGTCTTTGGCGTGGGGCAAGTCGTTTACTTTATCTGGTCGGTTTCGGTTTTATCAAGGATCAGACTGTTATTCGCGCAGCGGCCCTGACATTTACGACTATTTTGTCAATCGTCCCGTTTCTTGCCGTTGCTTTTTCTATTTCCAAAGGGTTTGGACTGCAAAATACAGATTTTATAAGAACTCTCATTCTTAAGCTTACTACTGGTCGCGTTGAGGTTGCTGATAAGATTATTGAATATATTGACCGGACCAATGTTCAGGCTTTGGGTTGGGTTGGTGTGGCTACATTGCTCTTTACGGTATTCTCCCTCATTGGCACGACCGAAAAGGCCTTTAATACTATTTGGAATGTGACCAAAGGCCGTTCGCCTTGGCGAAAAATAGCAGATTTTTTCCCCGTTATTTTGATTTGTCCTCTCGTATTGATTATCGCTTCGAGTTTTAATGTGAGCCTTCAACAGCAACAAATGATGACCGATCTTTTGAGTGTTGAGGCTGTTGGATATCTTGAAACGGTCTTTCTCAAGGTAGCTCCATATATACTTATTTCATTGGCGTTTATGTTTATGTATGCCTTTATCCCCTATACACGTGTGGATATGGTTGCCGCTCTTGTTGGTGGAGTGGTCGGTGGCGTTCTTTGGCAGATGGCTCAATGGTTGTACATCAACTGGCAGATAGGCGCGGCCAAGTATAACGCCATTTATGGCAGTTTTGCTCAATTACCCCTTTTGCTTATTTGGATTTACATCAGCTGGCTTATTGTCTTGCTTGGGTCTGAGGTGAGTTATAGTTGGCAAAATCTCAATTCTTTTGTGAAACAGCGATATTTTGGCGAGGCAACGCCATATGAGCGTCAGAAGATCGCCGTCTTAATGATGATTGTTCTTGCCAAACGCTTTTACGCGGGAAAGCCCTTGCCGTCAGTAGAAGAGATATCGGATGGGCTCATGGCTCCGACAACACTGGTGTCTGATCTGTTTACCCTGTTGCAAAAGGCAGGGTATACGGTGTTAGCTGATGTAAAGGGGTGTGAGCTATACGCCCCAGCCAGATCATTGGATGAAATTCGTGTGTTGGATATCATTCGTGTTGTAAACATGGACGGTGAACACAGGGTTTTTGAGGAATTTGACCAGAAGTTTGGTTTTTTGGACAAGTTGCTTGGGACTTTGGCTGACGATACCAGTCAGAGTGAGGCGAACCTCACTCTGCTTGATTGTGCTGAACAGTATTCATCGTCCATTCTCGGCATTGCGCCTGAGAGTGAGCAGATGGGAACCTGTTCTCACACATCGGTCTGATTTTCCTATTTTGCATAGGCGGCTTCATAGCGCGCTTTGAGTTCATTGAAGGTTCCGTTCTCAATGGCTGCCCTGATCTGTTTCATGAGATCCAGGTAAAAGTAGAGATTGTGGTAAGTGTTTAACCTGTATGACAAGAGTTCTTTAGCCTGATACAGATGTCGCAAGTATGCTTTGGTGAAGTTGCGACAGGTATAGCAGTTACAATTGGGGTCCAGAGGTGAATCGTCTTCGGTATATTCTGCGCGTTTGATGTTGATCTTGCCCATGGATGTAAACAGGGTCCCGTTGCGTGCATTGCGTGAGGGCAGGACGCAGTCAAACATATCAACTCCGGCAGACACGCCTTCCAGTATATCCAGAGGTGTACCAACTCCCATAAGGTAGCGAGGTTTTTCTTCCGGCATCTTTGGGGCTATGTGGTTTAAAATATCGTACATTTCTTCCGTGGATTCACCAACAGATAGGCCGCCGATGGCAAATCCTTCAAAATCGATTTTGCGAAGTTGATAAAGACTTTTTTCTCGTAAGTCCTTGTGAAAACCGCCTTGGACGATACCAAACATGAGCTGTTCGCCGCTTCCCTTGGGATAGTGATCACGACACCGTTGCGCCCATCGTGTAGTCATTTCAAGAGATTTTTCAGTGTACTTACGATCATTGCCGTAACCCACACATTCATCAAGGACCATCATGATATCTGAACCGAGATTTTTCTGGATATCGATGGCTTTTTCCGGGGAGAAAAAATGTTTGGAACCATTTAGATACGATCTGAATTCCACGCCTTCCTCAGAAAGTTTACGAATGCCTTGCAGACTGAAGACCTGAAAGCCGCCACTGTCTGTCAGGATCGGGCGTTTCCAGTTGGAAAACTTGTGCAGACCACCCCGTCGGGCGACCAATTCATCACCAGGGCGAAGATAGAGATGGTATGTGTTGCCGAGTATGATTTGAGCATCCATCTCTTCTAGGTCGTGCGGGGTCAAGCTCTTGACTGTGCCTTGAGTACCTACGGGCATAAAAATAGGTGTCTGGATGTCGCCGTGTGCTGTGCTTAAGGTGGCACGTCGAGCTTTACCGTCGGTATTGTGGACTTTGAAGTCGCCGGGTTTGGTCATTATTTTACTCCCTTTTTTGGGCAGATGTCGTTGAGTTCACATATGTCGCATTTGGGTTTTCGTGCAGGGCAAACCTCGCGACCATAAAAAACAAGGTAATGGTTAATATCACCCCATTGGTCACGCGGGTACAGTGGCATGAGGTCTTTTTCAATGGGAATGGGTGCTGTTTTGGTGGTCAGTCCCATACGAAAAGCGAGTCGTTTGACGTGGGTGTCTACGGCAATGCCTTCGTTAACGCCGAATGCATTAGAAAGAACAATACTTGCAGTTTTTCGAGCAACACCACCAAGCGTGATGAGTTCCGCCATTGTTTGTGGCACCTTGCCGTCGTATTCTGTCATAATCCGCAGGGCTGCTGCTTTGATATTTTTAGCCTTGTTCCGAAAAAAACCGGTTGAGCGGACCACTTCTTCGATGTCTGTCACATCGGCATTGGCTGCATCTTCAATTTCGGGCCATCGCTTGAAAAAAACTGGAGTGACTTTGTTTACCCGTTCATCAGTGCATTGAGCGGACAGGGCCGTTGCCACGAGTAATTCCCATGGAGTGGACCAAGTTAGTGCCGGCTCAGGCGATGGATACCGTTTCGCCAAACGTTTGTATATTTCTGATGCGCGTTCTTTCTTTTTCATGATGTCTCCGTGATGGACGGTGTTAGCACCTGCTTTTCCAACGCTCAAGTCCCAATTGCTTACTCTTCTTTGCGTGGGACTTTAAAGCATGTATCATTGGTACAACTTTCTAAAAAGGAGATCTCATGGGCGAAACATTTATCTATATGACATGTGAAACCATGGTCGAAGCGGAAAATATCGGGACAGTGCTTTTGGAACGTCGGTTGGTTGCGTGTGTGAATATTCTTGGTGGTATGAAGTCCATGTATTGGTGGAAAGGCAAGGTGGAAAAGGCTGAAGAAGTTGTGCTCTTCGCGAAAACAAAAGAGAGTCTTGTTGATGAATTAACTGAAGCGGTTAAGGTTATACACAGCTATGAAGTGCCGTGTGTTGTGGCTGTCCCCATTACCGACGGTAACCCGGATTTTTTACAATGGATCAACGGAGAAACCATGGAATCATGAATATGTGTTTTTAATACAGGCATACCGTTGACAGCAATGGGAGCAAAAACGTACCTTCCCGGTGAAAAATTCAGCCATCTTTTGAGGAGTTACAATGAATATTTATGTTACCGGTTCCCTTGCTTTTGACCGCATCATGTCATTTCCTGACAAATTTTCTAATCATATCCTTCCTGACAAGATTCATATTTTGAATGTGTGCTTTCTCGTTGACGGTCTGACCGAGAGGTTTGGCGGTACTGCCGGTAATATTGCTTACAGCCTTGCATTGCTTGATGAAAAATCTGTTATTCTCAGTCAGGTAGGTAAGGATTTTGCAACTTATGATGAACGTTTGCATCATTTTGGTTTTTCCGTAGAAGGAATTCGTACCCTTGATCAGGAATTTACTGCCGGGGCTTACATCACTACTGATCAGTCTGATAATCAGATTACAGGTTTTAACCCCGGTGCTATGAAATATCCTTGCCAGTATGATATGTCCAAGATCAATGGCAACGATGCCTTGGGTATTATTTCTCCTGGTAATTTGGGCGATATGATTGATCATCCCAAGTATTACCGAGAGAATAAAATACCTTTCATTTTCGATCCGGGGCAGCAGATTCCGGCTTTTACCAGTGAACAGCTTAAAGAGGCTTTTCTTGGCGCGGAAATTCTCATCACCAATGACTATGAGTTGGAGATGATCATGAATACAACAGGCATGTCCAAAGATGATATTTTGGATTCTGTTGCCTATCTTGTCACAACACTGGGAGAAAAAGGTTCTGTCGTAAATTGTAATGGCGAGGAAACTTTTGTGGATGTTGTTCCAGCTGAAGCGGTTGTTGATCCTACTGGCGCAGGTGATGCTTTCCGCTCGGGACTGCTCAAGGGGTTGTCCATGGGCAAGACCGTGGTGGATGCCTGCAAGCTTGGTGCAACCTGTGCAACGTATGCAGTTGAAAAGAATGGAACGCAGGAACACTCCTTCACGATGGATGAGTTTACTGCTCGATATGAGGCCGTATTTGGTCCTATGGAATAAGTTTTAAAAGGCCCCGCCGGGGAGGGCGTCATGATCGAATTGAAGATCGAATCCATTGAGGCATATTTGAAGCGTGCTTTCGGAGATGACGCCCGACTCGTCGGGGCTGGTTCCATTGGCAATCTGGACGAACAGGGTATGAAGGGATTTGGGTACGGCAAGCCTTTATTGCTTCAGTTCGAAGTTGGTGGAGAGATGCGAGAGGCTGTTTTGTCCGTGATGAAAGGGGACAAATACGGCCACCAGTTTTATTGGGACAGAGGAGCAATTCTTATGTTTCAGTACGAGACCTCCGCACGCATGGAACGGCATGTTCACCCGCTTGGCCTTGGGTATGTCGATAGTTCGGATTCCCTGATACCGGTGGATGAACCCAAGGAATTCTTTATCCTCAATGAGAAGTTGGAAGGGCATGACTATTTCCTTGATCTCGATAGGATCAAGTCTGGCGACATTCGTGAATCTGATGTTGAAACCGCTCGTGAATTTGCTCGGTGGCTTGCACGGGCGCACAGCGTCAAATTTGATGATCCCCATCTGTATTATCGGCGTATCCGTAATCTGATTGGCTCAAGCGAATGTATTCTCGGATTGATAGACGAAGCGTTTCCTCATCCTTATGCACCGTTTGGCGACAATGAATTCATGGCCTTGGAAAAACGTCTCATTGATTGGCGATGGAAACTCAAGGGTTACGCCCATAGATTGAGCGTTGTTCATGGCGATTTTCATCCCTGGAATGTGCTTGTCACTGATGATGGAGAATTTTCAGTTCTTGATCGCAGTCGTGGAGAATGGGGAGAACCTGCCGGAGATTTGGCGACCATGGCTGTTAATTATCTATTGTGGAGTCTCTACGGTCATGATCGAATGAGTGGACCCTTTGAGAAGTTGTATCGGGCTTATGTCGAGGAATATATAGCCCGGACAAGCGATACGGATATTTTTGACGTCATGGCCCCGTTTTGCGTTTTTCGTGGGTTGGTCATCGCGTCACCGGAATGGTATCCTGATCATCCCGAGTCCGTTCGTCAAAGGCTTTTCAATTTTGTAGGCAATGTGCTTGAAGACGATGTTTTTGATTGGGAGAATATCAATAAATATCTGGAGTAGTCATGGCCGAAAATGTGTCGGGATGGGCTCTTTGGATTGTCGGACTGCCTGGAAGCGGTAAATCCACGTTGGCGAAAGGTGTTCTTGCGTACATGGAAGACCGTGGCATCAAGGTGACCTTTCTTCAGATGGATGAACGACGCAAATTATATTTCCCGCATCCTGACTATACACTTGAAGAACGTGAAAAGGCATACGTTCTTTTTGTCAATGAAGTGGCTGAACTCGTGCGACAGGGCAAGAATGTTTTGATGGATGGTTCCGCATATAAACGATCCATGCGAGAGTATGCACGGTTAAAGCTGCCTCGATTTGCTGAGATTTTTATTCAGTGTGATATTACCGAGGCCATTCGTCGGGAGTCGGTTAGGCCAGAAGGACTTGTTATGGCCGGATTGTACAGCAAGGCTTTGCAACGCAAGAAGACTGGTGAACAATTTGACGGTCTTGGTGAGGTCATTGGTGTAGATGTAGAGTTTGAAATGGATCCGGATGCAGAGCTTGTTATCGACAATACTCGATTGACTGCAAAGGAAACTTTGGGAAAAGCCTTGCACTTTCTGGACACGTGGCTTGCCAGTGTTTAAGTGGCTTGCACGGGTATGAATGATTTATAATAACCTTCAACTGCCCTTATAGGGGTAGGACATCATATATGAAATTTCACATCACCACCTTCGGGTGTCAGATGAACGTGCATGATTCCCAATGGCTCAATCGAGCGTTGGAAAGTCGGGGGTGGGTCGAGACAGACGAAACCGATGCTCAAGTGTTTATTCTCAACACGTGTAGTGTTCGAGATAAACCGGAACAAAAGGTTTATAGTGAGCTTGGTCGTATCGCCGCGCATGTCAAACGTGATGAGAATGTCTTCGCTGCTGTGGGCGGATGTGTTGCTCAACAGGTGGGAAAGGGCTTTTTTGACCGTTTCCCCTTCGTCAAACTCGTCTTTGGCTCTGATGGAATAGCGGATGCCCCCAATGCCTTGGAACGCATTGCAGCGGGTAAAGAAGAACGTTTAGCATTGCTTGATTTTGTTTCAATATATGAGGAACGCGAGCAACCCGAAGAAAAGACTATCTCAATTCAGGATACACGGCAGGCTTTCGTAAATATCATGCAAGGGTGCGATAATTTCTGTTCATATTGTATAGTTCCTTATACTCGTGGACGGCAAAAATCTCGCCACCCGGAAGCTGTTATCGACGAATGTCGTTTGCTGGTTGAAAGTGGGGTGCGTGAAATTTCCTTGCTCGGTCAGAACGTCAACAGCTTCGGGTTGGATAAGGGCGGTGTGGGCGTCAGCTTTGCCGAATTGCTGACCAGCGTGGCTGCGATTGATGGATTGGAAAGACTCAGATTTACGACATCGCATCCTAAGGATATTGCTCCTGAGGTTATAGCGGCATTCGGGGAACTCGAAAATTTATGCCCTTCTTTGCACCTGCCCATGCAGGCCGGTTCTGACAGAGTTCTCAAGGCTATGCGACGCAGGTATGATATCACGCGCTATCTTTCCATTGTTGATGGTTTGAAAGCAGCAAGACCAGATATTTCGTTAACCACTGATTTGATTGTGGGCTTTCCTGGCGAGACTGAAGATGATTTTCAGGAAACACTCGATATGGTAAAAAAAGTCGGATTTGAATCCAGTTTTTCTTTCAAGTATTCTGACCGACCGGGTGTGGCTGCAGTGAATATGGAACCGAAGGTGTCACCGGAAGAAGCGTCTGAGAGACTGATGCGCTTGCAGACTCTGCAAAATAATATTACTAGAGAATGTCTAAAAAATCTTGTTGGCAATGAAACCATTGCTTTTATCGAGGGATTAAGTCGTAAACAGGATGGCCCCTTGACAGCTTGGAAAGGACGCGATCCAGCCGGAAGAATTGTGAATGTGGACATTGATTGCGACAGCGGTCTTGTTGGCATGATGGTCCCGGTGAAAATAGTTGAAGCAAAAAAGCACTCCCTGAACGGGGAAAGGATTGGGCAGCCGTGGTAGAGGTGGAAATATTCGGACTCGCATTGGACGAGTCGGGCAAGTCGCCCATTATCGTCCTTAAGGATATGGATGAAACCAAAGTCCTGCCTATATGGATTGGTGCTGTGGAGGCCATGTCTATTTCCATGGCTATTAACGAAGTTCCATTTCCTCGTCCCATGACGCACGATTTATTGTTGAATGCGATTCGTGTTTTGGGTGGTACGATTACCAGAGTGGAAGTTACCGACATCGAAAACGGGACTTTTTTTGCCGAGATAGTGGTCACCACAGACAAGGAGACCCGTCGGATTGACTGCCGTCCATCTGATGCAATTGCTTTAGCTGTTCGTGCCGAGTGTAAAATTTTGGCGAGTGAATCTGTCTTCGAAGAAGCTGGAGCGCCGTTTCCGGAACATGCTGAAACTGTTATCAGCACAGAGGATTCGGATACATGGGTGGATGAGCTGGAAAAGCTCTCGGAAGACGATATTAAATATAAAATGTAGGCCTATTATGATCGATCTGCATACACACACGATTTTTAGTGACGGTGAACTTATTCCTGCCGAGCTTGTCCGTCGGGCTGAGGTCGCAGGATACAAGGCTCTCTGCATGACCGACCATGCAGATGAAAGTACCATGTATTATACTTTGGAGAACATTCTCCGGTTTGTGAAAAAACATGGGCACTTCTTTGATATCAATGTGATGGCAGGGGTTGAATTGACTCATGTTCCGCCAGCATTGATCGAGGGGATGGTGCAAGAAGCGAGAAATGCTGGTGCACAGGTTGTTGTGATGCATGGTGAGACTCCGGTTGAACCTGTTGCTCCTGGAACTAATTTGGCTGCCATTGAAGCAGGTGTCGATGTTTTGGCCCATCCTGGTTTGATTACTGATGAAGAAGTGCAGTTGGCCGTGGAGAAAGGTGTGGCTTTGGAGATTACTACTCGCGGAGGCCACAGCTACACGAATGGACATGTTGCAGCCCTTGCAAGAAAGCATGGTGCCAAATTAGTCGTGAACAATGACGCCCACGCCCCTCGCGATTTGATAAGCAGTGATTTGCGAAAAACTATCGCACTTGGAGCTGGACTGACACTGGAGGAATACCGCCAGACAGAGTCCAATGCCTGGGAGATTGTTCAGCGATGCATGAAGTAATTTTACGTTGTCGCATAATTGTGACCATGGAAGTGTATACGTCAAAGTGACATCGGAAAGCCGCGGCTTGGGTTAAGTCCGGCTTTCTTTGCATAATGGGGCTTTGAGCCCAAAGATTAAAGTATAGGTGCCACCATGAATTTTTTGCCTGAGAGTGACATGCTGACCCTTCTGACAGGGGCCACATTAGCTGTGAAACTGGTGATGATTTTTCTTGCTCTAATGTCTGTATGGAGTTGGACCATTATCTTTTTCAAATTTTTTACCATTGGATCGGCCCGAAAAAAAGTCATGCAAGGCTACGATGCTTTCATGGATTCACAGGATTTGACTTCCGGATTGAAGGTCTTGGGCGATAAAGCTCAGTCTCCTTTAGCTCGCGTGTCGACTTTGGCGGTACATGAGTTTCGGCTGCTGGAAAAGGCGGATGTTAATCGTGAGCGCAAACGGTTACTTGTCAAAGATACTTTACGTCGTGTCCTCAAGCAAGGCATCTCGAAGGAAATGCGTGTGTTAACTCGTAATCTGCCGTTTTTGGCGACATGTGCCAATGCAGCTCCTTTTATTGGATTGTTTGGTACAGTTTGGGGGATTATGCATTCCTTCCATTCCATTGGATTGGCTCAATCCGCTGCGTTAGCAACCGTTGCCCCAGGTATTTCCGAAGCACTGATTGCCACAGCTATCGGTTTGTTGGTCGCGATTCCTGCCACCATTTTTTATAACTATTTTCTTGGCAAACTTGGAGAAGTCGAAACTGGCATGGTTGATTTCGCTGGTGCCTTTTTGAATCGCGCTGAGCGCGAAATCGCCTGGGCATCCAAGCCCGAGAAAAAGTAGGAGCGCCTCATGGCTATCAAGACAGGAGGCGGTTTTCTTAACGAGATTAACGTCACGCCATTTGTCGACGTGATGTTGGTGCTCTTGATTATTTTTATGGTCACCGCTCCACTTATGACACAGGGAGTCGAGGTTGACCTTCCCGTCACCAAGACGGTTAAGAATTTGCCACAGGATTCGGAACATCTGGTGTTGTCAGTCAAGAAAGACGGCACATTATTTCTTGATGAGTATCAGGTTGGATTGGATGAACTGCAAGATCATCTGAAGCGACTGGTCGCTAAACAGAAAAAACAACTTTTTTTACGCGCTGACAAAGAAGTGGCCTACGGTACTGTGGTGATGATCATGGGTGAAATTAAAGGTGCTGGAATTGATCGGTTAGGCATTGTTGCGGAAAAGACTGCTGATTTGAAAAAAAATAAAAAAAAGTAGTATTTAAATATAATGCGGCAAAGTCTCGGTCTTATACTTTCCATTCTTTTTCACACTGCTCTGGCCGTGGTCGCCATTTATGGTGTGAACACGGATGGAGTGAAAGTGAATATGGACAGACCTGTGTATACGGTTGATCTCGTCTCTTTAGCGCCGCCGCCCCCTGGACCGCCAGTGGAAGTGACGGCTGTTGTTGAACCCGTAACTCCGACCCCGGCTGTGCCAGTTGTCGAAGCCAAGGCCGAGCCTGCTGTTGAAGTACCCCCCACCCCGGTGGTTGAGGCCAAGCCTGAGCCAGAGGTCAAGAAAATTAGCCCTAAGAAGGTTGAGAAAAAGACCGTGGTCAAGAAGAAGGAAGAAAAGCCTAAACCCAAGCCCAAGCCTAAACCAAAGCCTAAGAAGACCGCTGATCAGTTGTTGGCAGAAGGGATGGCCGCTGCAAAGGCGAGGACCAAACGGCAGGATCAAAAAAAGAAAAAGGCTTTGGCCGAGGAATTAGCCGCGCTTAAAAAGCGTGAAGGGGATCAGGTCTATGCCCATGGCGGTCAGCCCGGTGGAGTAGAGGGTGGCGTTGTCGGCGGTACAGTCGGCGGGTCAGGTTCCGGTTTATCTGAAGTGTATGCCCTGATAGTTGGGGCAGCCATCAAGAAGAATTGGCGATATCCCGCATTCGCAGGGGAGGCTAATTTGATGGCAACCCTTGAAATAGTCCTCGAAGCTGACGGAAAAATTTTGTCCTCGAAGGTCATCGAATCGTCAAACAATCCTGAATTTGACAGTTCAGCTCTTCGAGCCATCACGGAAACAGAATATGTGGAGAAACCGAGGACCGATAGGGATCGGGTTCTGCGTATTAATTTCAACAGCCAGGAACTCTCAGAGTAGACGGTATGAAACGGATTTGGACAATTTGTGTAAGTTGCATCTGTGCCTGTCTTATGGCGGCTTCTGTGTTCGCCCAGGGACCGTTGACAGTAGACATTCACGGCCCAGGCCAACGTATGGTGAACATCACTCTTTTGACACCCAAAGGACTGGACGGTTCTCCATTACCTGAGGCGGCAGCCAAGGCCCTTCAGGAGTTGGTCTCTAATGACTTGGGGTATATCCCTTTTCTGAATATTGTGCCGGTGACCGATTTGTTGGGAGGTGACCCTAGTCAGGGTGTGAAGGCTGCGGATATAGATTTCAAACCTCTTCAGCTGGCTCGTGTTGATTTATGCATGACGACAGGTTGGAACGGTGAATATATTGAAGCTCGTGTTTTTGAGACCTTTAGTGGCCGCCGTGTGGTCGGAAAGTCCTATAGGGACGTGAGTAAAAATCTGCCATTAGTGGCTGATCGTTTTTGTTCATCCTTTCTAGAGGCTTTGACTGGCAAGAAGGGATTCTTTGATTCTCCCATTGCTTTTGTCAAACAGGAAGGGAAGACAAAGGAAGTCTTTACTGTTCTTCCTCAGGGGCGTGGGCTGAAACGTATCACGAAATTGGGCGGCTATAATCTGAGCCCTGCATGGTCTGAAGATGGTAAGCGAATTGCTTTTACCCATATCGGCAAGACGCGGCATGAGCTTGGGGTGTACGACAGTGAATCCGGTAAGATAAAAAGAATGTATAAGGGATTGGGGTCGACTGTTATCAGTCCCGTTTATGGCCCAACTGGTTCTTTGTATGTAGCGCTTAATCGGAATGGCACCACCAACATTTACAATTTGAAGAGTGATTATAGGCCCGGTAAGATTTTGGTCCGCAGTCCGTATATCGACGTTTCTCCGAGCTTTGACAGAGCTGGAGAAAAGATGGTGTTCACTTCGGCCAGGGCGGGGAATCCTCATATTTATCTGTTGGATATGAAGACCGGTCAGATCAAACGCGTGACAACGACCGGGCGGTATAACACCCATCCATGCCTTAGTCCTGATGGCCGTTATGTGGCTTATACTCATCAAACATCAGACGGGCATCGTATCTTCTTGCATGATTTACAGACAGGCAGGGAAAAGCAGTTGACATTTGGCCCTGGTAACGATGAATACCCAGCCTTTGGGCCTGATGGTTACTTCGTGGCTTTTGCTTCCAGTAGAAGTGGTGAATATAAATTGTATTTGTCAACTCGTCATGGAGATAAACCTCGGATGATATCCACCGGAAAAGGTGCTGCCTTTGCTCCGGCATGGGATACTTCGTTGCAGTGGTAAATTGTCATAAAGACGGGGTTGATTTTTTTGTAAGAAAAGGTGCATGCTACCCAATGCGAGAATCATTGGCTTTCGGAAGCATCTGAAATAATGGCCGGGCGACGGCTCTACCAAGGAGTGAGCATGAAAAACAGAGTGTATTTCGGAATTGTGGCCCTGTTGGCCCTGTCCCTTTTTGTCTTTGCTGGCTGTGCCAAAAAGACGACCACCACTACCCCGCCTGAGACCAAGGTTGAGGTCAAGGATGACTCCCAGTGGACTCCGCCGCCGACAGAACCCAAGGTCGATGAGGCTGCTCTGGCTGCTGAAGCCGAAGCTCGTGCCAAGACCGAAGCGGTGGAAGAACTTTCCAGTATTACTATCCATTTTGCCTTTGATTCCTATGAATTAAACGAGGAATCTCGTGCGATTCTTGCTCTTAAGGCAAGTATTATGCGTAAATATACAGATGTTGGTGTTGTGGTCGAAGGACATTGCGACGAACGTGGTACCGAAGAGTACAACCTCGCCTTGGGCGAACGTCGTGCCCGAGCTGCATACGAACATCTTGTGATTCTTGGCGTTGAACCTGAACGTATGAAAATTGTCAGTTTTGGTGAAGAGCGTCCTCTTGATCCCGCACATAATGAAAGTGCATGGGCTAAGAATCGTCGCGCTGAGTTTGTGGTACAGTAAATTAAATCAGTTATGACATGATAACGCCGCTTCCATTGGGAAGCGGCGTTTTTTTTTATTATATGGAAAGGAGGTAATGTAGAAGGTGGAGGAAGCCCATGGCATAAAGTCCGGCCACACCGTCATCAAGCATAACTCCAAGTCCGCCGGGGAAAGCGTCTTCTGCCCATTTGACTGGCCATGGTTTAAGAATGTCAAAGAAACGAAAGAGTCCAAATCCAACAATCAGATACCAGATGGGCAGACCATAAAAAAAGAGCAAAGCAAGCCATTGACCAAATAATTCGTCGATGATGACACAACCGGGATCTTTTTTGTCGAAGATGACTTCCGCACGTGCACAAGCCCAGATGCCAACGAGAAAAATCGCGGCCAAAGCGGCAACGCGTCCCCATAAGGGGAGTGAAAGATATAGCCATGGAGCTGCAACAATGGAGGCCAGAGAGCCCCAAGTCCCCGGTGCTTTAGGGAAATGTCCGATAGGGCCGAGGGTTGCCAATGCCGTGGCTAGTTTGTCGAGTGGTGATTGAGTTTTCATGTTAATCATCTTTGGCATACGCCGTCAGTCGTTCTTTGAGTGTGCCTGTATGGAGTTCAAACAGGTGGTTGTCATAATCATGAAAGTACAGGGAACAACCTTCTCCTGATATCCTGCACCTGTCCATACGGACATGAAGGTCCAGAGCCTCTATGCGTTTTGCATAGTTGTCAATTTCATTGTGTGGAATTTTGAAGGCAATATGGTTGTATGTTTTGTTAGACAGTGGTTTTCCTTTCATTATGGCGACCCAGATACCGCCAACCAGAAAGAATTTTTCTTGAGATAATGAATGGTGCGTGTCGCCACTTGCATATATTTCTTCGGCATCCAGTATTTCTGTAAAAAGAGTGGATGTCCTTTGCAAGTCTTGCACAACAAGAGTGATATGACTTAAGCCTTCTATCATGATTATTATAGTTCGTTATTTTTGAATGTTATCAAGTTAGGTGAGCGGATTGTTTTGTAATTTATGTACTCGTTGTCGTATCGTGTCCCAAAAAACATTTCGGGTGGATTGAATAAGCAAGGCTTCCTTTTGTGGAACGGTCATTGAATCAATGTGAGCGCGGTCAGAAGGCTGTACTTGTAGGACATAGGAATTGATATGTCTTTGTAAAAACCATTGTGCACATCCGAATTGAACATAGTTTGAATTTACTATTGAAGGTATTTTTTTCATATCATCTAGAAAAAATGTGCCCGCTGAAGTGTTTTCCAGACTCAAGGCAAGATATGCAATTCTATATTCAAATTTTTCGTCAATGTCATTTTTTTTGACAACTTCAAGGTTATTTTTATCTGGTTGCTTGGAATTGACGAAATGCCCCCAACAGCATTGAATTGTATAACAATAAGGAAGTTTGTTTATAGATATGACAATGTCTTTGATTGGCATGTCAATGGGAATAGTATCCAGATTTTTAAGAGCTTGAGCCTTAGCCTGCGTGAAATTTGAAGTGTTTTGTAAAGGGACAGAGGGGATGAATGTTTCCATTTGACAATTTCCTTTACGATACTTCGTGATTATTGGTTTTATAGTATGAAGAGTTAGTTGATGTTTTAGACAAAGCATAGCTTTCTATGTCAGTTGAATGAAGTCTTAAGCCGTCGTGTTTTTAGAAATGAAATCCGAGAAGTTTTGATGATCCCTTTTCCATTCGTTCCAAGATGTGACGTCGGGTGCGTGTTGCTGTCTTGGGCATAATGTCTACAGATGATGACCATTCAGGATGAGTAAGGTGAGTAGGGTGTAAAAAAGCATCTCCTGCAATTAAAAATAAGGTGTCGTGTGTTTGCACTTCGACCCCAACGTGGCCGGGAGTGTGTCCGGGGGCTGCAAATAGACTGATGTTTGGCGTCAGCTGTTCATCCATCGAAACGGTTTCGATTCTGTCTGAATATCGCTGTAAGAATTCCGAAGCCGTACTTTGGAGGATCGTACGAACTTCAGGTGGGATATTCAGTTCAAGAAGATCTGGTTTTGTTCGCCAATAGGAATTTTCAATGTCAGATAGTATAATCCGTGCGTTAGTGAATGGATTTTGACCATTAGAAGTGAGTAATCCTGCTATATGATCCGGGTGGAGATGGGTAAGGATTATGCAATCAATGTCGTTCGGATGCATATTTTTTAGTTTAATATTATCAACAAGCTGTCCAGTAGTGCTCGCGAGGTCTCCTGCCCCAGCATCTACAAGAATGGTGGTTTCTTCTGATTGAATAATTGTCGGAGTGTACGGACTTATCCATGAGTTCCATTTCCCTGCCGAAATGCCTGCTGCCATGAGAGCTGCCTCGGCAACCCCGGGAAAGAGGAGTTGCCGAGGGTGAGTATATTCATAATATCCGTCTGAAATAGACAGTATCGATGTCTTTTTCATTGCTAGTCCGTTGTTAGAGCAGACGGTCGGATAGATACTATCAATCCTTTCACTTTTTCCGCTATTGCGTTCAAGTCGTTTTCATTTGGACGGTCTCTAATGTCCCCAAGTCGCCCCTGAGTGTTGTGGTGTTCAAGTTTTGACACTCCATACGCACCCGGCATGTACCACTCCGCAGCAATCGTAAATCCTAAATGATCAAACAATTGTCCCATGTATTTCACGGCAGGAATGGCTTCATTGATACCAGTATGACTTCCACCAAATGTGCAATAAATGCCGACGTATTTGTTAGATATTCGAGGAGACCCCGGTTTGAGTATTCCTGACCCGCCAAATTCGTTCATGCTTTCTTTTGCTCGTTCAGCCAACCAGTCCATCATGGGCTTCCCCGGAAGCCATCCATACACACCTGAACCAATCAAAACTAAATCATAGTCCATAATTTGAACGGATTCTCCTTTTGCCTTTGCTTGTACCGTTGTTATTTCACAACTTGATTCAATCACCGACTTTTCAATAGTTTGAGCAACTTTTTTTGTGTTTCCGGTTTGTGAATGGAAAACGTGTAAAACTTTCATGGATACTCCTTTTTGTTAGGTTACCTAACAAGTGGTTTAAAAAAAACTTTCTTAATTGTTATGACAATCAGACATTTCTGCTAACTTTTGCATTTCGCATAAAGCCTCACCTAGTTGTTGTGCCATAATTTCTGATTTATCACCGTATTGAGACACAAAATTCTTAAACATCTTATCGTGGTGCGCTTCATGATGAGAGTAGGCTGTCCATCCATTCTTAGTGAGTAATAAAGTGACAGCCTTGGCGTCATCGGGCTTTGTACCTTTTTTGACAAGGCCTTTCTTCATGAGTTTACTAATACGTTCAGAAATCGTCGGCTTGGAGACGGAGAGTCGTTCAGCCAACTTTGTGACAGTGATTTTGGGTTCGTCACCAATTGCAGCTACGGTGTGTATTTCCGCAGGGTGCAACCTCTGCCCAGTGCCAAAATCAACGCCACCGCGATGATGAGCGTTTACAGTTTCGACAAGCTCCAGCAACGCATGCTGCATTTTTTCATAAGATTTTCTGAATTCGGTCATGGGATTATTGTAAGGTAGCCTAACTAAAAGTCAACATAATAATTAAAATCAAAAATACCTAGTGGTTGAAGAAGAAAACAGTGTGTTCCATTTAAAATTATGCAGGCGTAATGATCTTTGAAGCAAGAAGTTCGTCAAGGATTCGTGCAACAGGCAGCCCAACTACATTGGTGTATGACCCTCGAATAGCGGTAACAAGAAATGTCCCAATCCCTTGAATGGCATATGCTCCTGCTTTATCAGTGGGTTCACCTGTTGCGATGTATCCCTTGAGTTCTATTTGAGTGGAGGAGCGCATGTCGACATCCGTGCTAATAGCTTTGGTAATACGTGTGTCATCAGGCATCATCATACAAAATCCAGTGATGACCTGATGCGTATTTCCAGACAAGGTCGTCAGCATTTCCAACGCATGATTATCATCTAAAGGTTTACCCATAATCCGGTTGTTTAAAACCACAATGGTGTCGGCTCCAAGTACGGTTTGGCCGGTATAGTGCCGTGCAACGTCCAGCGTCTTTAGTTCTGCCATTCGTTTGACGTATTCTAACGGGGTTTCATTCATTTCCGGCTTCGGTTCATCAAGGGGACTTGGGTGAACAGTGAACTTAAGTCCGAGGTCGGCCAGAAGTTCTCGACGTCTGGGAGAGCCGGAAGCCAAAACAATGGGACTGATGGTGATAAATGGACCTTGAGATTTTATCATAGGATGAATGTTTCTCCCATATTCCTGCCTGAGTCAATGTATAGGCTGTCAGCTTTTTGTCAGTATGAATTGATGGATGGAATTTGATTAAATAAATATCATTATTTTAAGTGATTACTATAATGGTAGGATTCTTGCTTCATATCGTGCGCGTAGATGCGCAGGAGAATATATGCAGCAAATCGAAAAGAATTTTACCAAAGATTTTTCATCGTTTGGTCAAATGGAAGGAGAAGGGGCAATCCGTGGCATGAACGATTGGTCAGTGCCATGGGCTGATCTGATGATGGTTATGTTTGTTCTGTTCGTGGTGTTGTTTATGTATGCCAGTACGCATCAGGATGTGAAAATTCTGTTTAGTCATCAAACCGCAGAAAAGGCGCAGGCTGCGAGTACTCTTGATCCTCTTATTGGATTGATCGGGCAGATTGCCAGCCGAGCGGAGAGTGGTGGTTCTCAAGATATAGTGCGCGTTGCAGAGACTGAAGTGCTGTTTCGATCTCGTTCAAAAGGGATTTCCGTTATCCGAGAAGCTCCGGGACAAGTGCGTATTTCATTGCGAGGTGCACTGTTTTTTGACGAGAAATCAGGAGAACTCAAAACTGGATCATGGCAGTACTTAAACGAGATTGCTGAAGTGGTGAAGCTCAGTCTGGGGACAGTTCATGTTGTTGGTTTCGTTGACAAGAGTGAATCGGAAGGGCCGCAAAGTTTTACTTTGTCTTCAGAACGTGCGGCTAATGTCGCGGAATTTCTTATTACGCAGTTTGAAATTGCTCCTAAGCGAATCATTATAACCGGCAGAGGGTCATATCAACCGGAAGTGCCCGATACGTCCGAAGCCAACAAAGCGCAAAATCGACGAGTTGAAATCGTCATCATCCATCAAAGCTGATCGATTGGAGAGTGTCATGAGTAGAAAGAATTTTATTGGAGTGGGATTGAGTCTTGTCATTTTCGTGTGCAGCTTTATGCTGACCGGAGCCGCAGGAGCTTATTTTAATCTGGCAGCATTTTTGGTCGTTATGTCTGGACTGACAGCCGCAATGTTGATCAGCTACCCTGTGCTGCACGTGAAAAATGCTTTCAATGTAGCGAAGAATATCTATTCCACCAAAAGTGTTTCGGCTGAATCTATTGTCAACACATTGCTCGATCTTTCGGTCAAGAGCAAAGTGGACGGTATTTTATCTTTGGAGCGCTCAAAGGCCAAAGATATCAGCTCGTTCATGAAGAACGGCTTGATTCTGCTCGTGGACAACTACAAGGAAGATGAAATCCGTGAATGTCTGAATGCTGAAATGTCATTTTTCAACCTGCGCCGTCAGCAAAGTGAGCGTTTTTTCCAAACTCTTGCTCGAATGGCTCCGGCGTTCGGTGTTGCAGGTAGTGTTATTGGTTTGATTGGCTTGCTTATGGGAATTAATGATACGGCTGTCATTCTCAAAAATATCCCTGTGGCGTTTATTTCTACACTCTATGGGTTGATTTTGAGTAATCTTGTGTTTTCACCCATTGCAGAAAATATTAATTTTTCCACTCGTGCTGAATTGTTGAATCAGAAGTTGGTCCTTGAAGGTATTATCGCTATCAGCAAAGAACAGAATTCGTATAAATTAGAACGTAAGCTTGCTTCGTTTCTGAGTCCTAGTGAACGCGAAGGCAAGACAGAAACCCTGCGTAAGATTACTCGGAAGTATGTACAAAAGAGACAGCAACCTGTGGAGCTGGCGGATATGCCGTCCATGACAGAGTCAACAGAGAAAGCTACGGAAGCGGCGTAGCTAAATCCAATCGATACAGCAGAAAAGGGAGCCTTCGGGCTCCTTTTCTTTTTGTCTGATTATGATAGTGTCCCGCTCACAGGAGGCATTTTACTGATGGCGAAGATTCTGGCCGCTGATATTGGCGGCACCAACAGTCGGTTTGCACTTTTTGAAACCACAGGTGACGACCTCGTCATGGTGGATTCCATTTGGTTGGAAACCCATGGTGCAGAGACGTTCTCTCAACTTTTGGAACAACTTTGGAGCAGTGATTTTTCTGCACGACCGGGGGCTTTTGAGAGTGTTGTTGTGGCGGCTGCCGGGGCGGTTGTTGGTGGTGTGGAATGTCCTCGTTTGACCAATGCGTCCTGGGGAATAGATGTCCGTGATGTCGATTTTGGGACGAAAAAAGTAAGTGTCATCAATGACTTTGCCGCACAAGCGTATGCCTGTCGAACTTCTGCCGTGGACGATGCCATGGTTATCCAGGAGGGGGAAGATGTTGACGGTGACCCCATAGCTGTCATCGGCGCAGGGACGGGGCTTGGATACTCCGCACTTATTCCGACCGATTGCGGTTGGAGTGCATTACCTTTCGAAGGTGGGCATATGGCTTTCCCTTTTTACGGAAAAGAAGAATTTGAATATGGTGAATTCAATCGGCAGGAAAGCGGTCGTCGTTGGCCCGAAGGTGATTCCGTTGTTACCGGGCTTGGTTTGCAATTGGTGCATAGATTTTTGACGGGCGAGGATTTGACACCAAAAGAAATCTCTGCGTCCATTACTTTGAAGAGTAAGACGACCAAATGGTATGCCCGGTTTTATGCCAGAGCGTGTCGCGATTGGGCCATCGGAGTTATGTCTCACGGTGGTTTTTTTATTGCTGGTGGCATCGCCGCCAAGAATCATATGTTTGTTACTATCCCGGATTTTTTGGAAGAATTTCATGATTCTCATATCTATGGTGATCTTTTGCGTTCTGTTCCCATTCGACTCAATTGCAATGAAGAGAGCGGATTATACGGGGCGGGATTCCATGGAATGCAACTGCTGACGCGATAAGGTGTAATTAGGGCGTAGAATTGCTTGATTAAGCGGTTTGATACGGGTAAGAAAGCCAATTCCTTTGAACAGCACATGCAGGAGATGTTTCACTATGGGTGACAAGAGCAGATATCAGAAGATGTTCCCGGTTTCTTGGGAACAACTGCATCGCGATTGCAGAGCTTTGTCCTGGCGACTTGTGGAAAAGGGGCCATGGAAGGGTATTCTCGCCATTACGCGTGGCGGTTTGGTTCCGGCTGCGATCATTGCTCGAGAATTGGATATTCATTTGATTGATACTATCTGTCTCTCTTCCTATAACTGGAAAGAACAGGGTGATACGAATGTTCTCAAACAGGTAGACTGTGACGGAGAAGGCTGGTTGCTGATTGACGATCTCGTTGACACCGGCAAAACCGCAAAGCTGGCTCGTGACATGGTTCCTAAAGCACATTTTGCTACGGTTTATGCCAAGCCTGAAGGGCGTCCTTTGGTCGAAACATATATTACGGAAGTGAGTCAGGACACTTGGATTTTATTTCCATGGGATGCCGGTTCTCAATTTGTTGAACCAATTGCTCAAGTCTCTGACGACGAATAGACGAAGAAAGACTACTATCCACGCTGATTACTCCCGGCAGTACCCCTTGAGCCTTGCTCGATCGGACTCGCTGGGATAGAGTTTCTAGATATTAAATCGCTAACGGAGAGGTCCACATGAAAAAATTGCTGAAACTGTTTGGTGTATCCGCCATGTGCATGGCGCTACTCCTGTCCCTGGTTGCCTGCGGCGAAGCCCCTCAGGAGAAAAAAGCGGAAGAGCCTGCAAAGGTTGAAGAAGCTGCTGCTCCTGCCAAGGAAGAGCCCAAGACCGTCAAGGCCGGATTTGTTTATGTTTCCCCGGTGGGTGACGCAGGTTACTCTTACGCTCACGATCAGGGCCGTCAGGCCGTGGATGCCCTTGATTGGGTAACCACTTCTTTCGTTGAGTCCGTGCCTGAGGGAGCAGACTCCGAGCGTGTCATTCGCAACATGGCTCGTAAGGGCTTTGATATTATTTTTACCACCAGTTTTGGTTATATGGACCCGACCATCAAGGTTGGTAAGGAATTTCCGGACGCCAAGTTCATGCACTGTTCCGGTTTCAAAAAATCTGCCAATGTCACCAACTATTTTGGCCGTGTTTATCAGGCCCGCTTCCTGACGGGCATGGTGGCCGGCGCCATGACCAAGACCGACAAGCTCGGTTATGTGGCAGCTTTCCCGATTCCCGAAGTTATTCGCGGAATTAATGCTTTTGCTGTCGGTGCTCGCCAGATGAATCCGAATGCCGAAGTCCGCGTTGTTTGGACCAAGACCTGGTATGATCCGGCTTTGGAAAAAGACGCAGCCAAGTCTCTTTTGGATGCTGGTTGTGACGTTATCGCTCAGCATCAAGATTCTCCTGCACCGCAGGAAGCTGCTGAAGAAGCTGGTGTGTACTCTATTGGTTACAATTCCGATATGTCTTCTTTCGCTCCCAAGGCTCACCTGACTTCCGCTATCTGGAACTGGGGCCCGGTCTACACCAAGACTGTTGAACAGGTTCGCGATGGTTCCTGGAAGGGTGACGAGTCTCTTTGGTGGTCCATGGAAGACGGCGTTGTCGATATCGCTCCCATGGGTCCGATGGTCCCGGAAGACGTCAAGAGTGCTGTGATGGCCAAGCGTGCCGAACTCGTTAAAGGTAATGACATCTGCTTTGTTGGTCCTATCAAGGATCAGAATGGTGCAATCAAGATCGCCGATGGCGAAAAGGCCACCGACGCCCAACTGCATGATATGATGTGGTTTGTTGAAGGCGTTGTCGGTACTGTAAAATAAGTACGGCACATGCCTCTGAAAATAATAAAAAGAGATGAACCCTGGAAGTGGGGCGCCCTGGTTGTATTCCTGGGCGCCCTGCTCTTTTCCCTTTTTGTGAGTGCGCTACTCATTGAAGGGCAGGGCAAGGACGCACTGCACGGGATGATGGTCCTGTGGCAGGGAAGTTTTGGTAACCTTTGGGCGCTGGAAGGCGCACTGCTTAAAGCCATTCCGCTTTTCCTCTGTTCTTTGGGTGTGGCCGTGGCCTTTCGCATGCAGATATGGAATATCGGCGCGGAAGGTCAGTTTGCACTCGGGGCTATTGGGGCCACATGGATGGCTCTCCTGTTTCCTGATTTGCCAGGTTTTATTTTGCTTCCGCTCATGTTTATCATGGCTTTCATTCTTGGCGGAGCCTGGGCATTCATTCCCGCATTTCTGAAGCTCAAATTGCGTGTTAACGAAATTATTTCCACGTTGATGCTCAATTATATTGCAATACTTCTTCTTGATTATCTCGTCTTTGGTGTTTGGAAAGACCCTGCTAGTTTTGGGTTTCCCATGACCCCTGAATTTTCTGTGAATGCTATTATTCCACATATAGGTTCCACCCGTGTGCATTGGGGACTACTGTTTTGTGCGATTGTAGGCATAGGGCTGTGGGCTTTCATGCGCTTTACCCGTCTTGGATTTGAATTACAGGCGAGTGGTGAAGGTGCTCGTGTGGCCAAGTATGCCAAGATTCGTTACGGCATGCTCGTTATGTTCGTTATGTGTCTGTCTGGTGGATTTGCCGGGTTTGCCGGATGTATTGAAACCTCAGCTGTTCTGAATCGGTTGCAGCCGAGTCTTATCGTCGGATACGGTTACACTGCCATTGTCGTGGCGTGGTTGGCTCGTCTTGAACCTTTGAATATTGCGTTTGCTTCATTCCTGCTGGCTGCATTGCGGGTCGGTGTGGAAAATTTGCAACTGGAATTGCAGATTCCGGCTGCATTCGGTGTGATTATGGAGGGCATGATCCTCCTGACTGTTTTAGCTGGACAGTTTTTCCTTTTATACACCTTAGAACGCAAACAAAGGCAGGACTAGGCGTATGTGGGAATTTTTGATACCGCTTTTTGCTGCTACAGTGCAGTCCGGCACTCCAATTCTTTATGCGACTTTGGGCGAAATGATGACCGAGAAGGGCGGTGTGCTCAACCTTGGTGTTGAAGGCATTATGTCCGTTGCTGCTTTGGCAGCTTTTTGGGTTAGCTTGACCACTGGGTCGCCGTGGCTCGGTTTTCTTGCTGGTGGCACCGCTGGAATGATTTTCGCTTCATTGCACGGTTTTGTCTGTATTTCCTGTCTGGGCAATCAGGTTGTTTCCGGTTTGGCGTTAACTATTCTTGGCACTGGGCTGACACATTACCTTGGTGTGCCATATGTAGGTTTGCCTGCTCCGGGATTCAGTCCTTTTGATTTTCCGGTGTTGTCACAAATCCCATTTGTTGGTGAGATTTTCTTCAAGCACGACATGCTGGTGTATGTGTCATTTATAGTACCGTTTCTATTTTGGTTCTTTTTCAAACGGACCAGCCTTGGGTTGCATGTTACGGCGACTGGTGAAATGCCGGCCGCTGCCGCTGCAGTCGGTCTGAAGCCTGTGGCTCTTCGTTACTTCGCAGTTATTGCCGGCGGTTTTCTTATCGGTCTTGGCGGAGCGTATCTTTCGTTGGCATATACACATCTATGGACGAACGGCTTGTCTGGCGGGCGTGGATGGATCGCCGTAGCACTGGTTATTTTTGCCTTTTGGCGACCGGGCAGGGCTGTTGTTGGCGCCTATCTTTTTGGTGGTGTCATGGCTTTTCAGCTTCGTTTACAGGCCATTGGTACGAATTTACCGTCTTCTCTATTGCTCATGCTTCCTTACCTGTTGACTATCTTCGTCTTGATCCTTTCCGCTTGGCGCGGTCGTCGTGTTGATGGCCCCGCTGCCCTCGGTACCAACATCGAGCCGGAGGGTTAGGGCGTGACCGCTTTGAAATATATTCGTCCGGTACCAAGCCGCCCTGTTGAAAAAGGGGTAAAACCTGTTGTGCGTCTGAAAGGACTCACTAAACGGTTTGGTAAAGTTGTGGCCAATGATTCCATTACTCTCGATGTCTATCCGGGGCGTATTAAAGCGTTGCTTGGTGAAAATGGTGCTGGAAAATCCACCATGATGTCCATGCTTGCTGGTCGGTACAAACCGGATGAAGGCACCATTGAGATTGACGGAAAACCTGTCCGTTTTTCTTCTTCCAGAGACGCCATCGCAGCCGGAATCGGTATGGTATATCAACATTTTATGTTGGTTGATTCCATGACTGTTGCTGAAAATGTCCTTTTGGGACAGGAAGGCAGTTTCTTCATTAAACGGAAGGAGATGTCAAAACGTGTGAAGGAATTGGCAGAAAAATACGATATGGAAATTGATCCAGATGTTCGTATTGCTGATCTTTCCATGGGTGAGCGGCAGTTAGTCGAGATTTTGAAACTGCTTTATCGCGAAAGTCGTATTCTCATTTTCGATGAACCGACCGCTGTCTTGACGCCAGAAGAGACGGGACGATTGTTCAAAGCCCTGTGGCGTATGACCGAACAGGGTAAATCCATTATTTTTATTAGTCACAAGTTGGAAGAAGTCATCGCCTTGGCAGATGAAATTGCAATTTTGCGGCGTGGTAAAATAGAGGGCGAACTTGATCCCAACACCATCGAATCCAAAGCTGATCTTGCTTCTCGCATGGTCGGTAAAGAGGTCTTGTTGGAAGTTGATCGAGAGCCAGTGGAGAAGGGCGATAAAGTCCTTGAGGTGATGAACCTCACAGGGCTTGGATTGTCTGAAGTTGATCTGGATGTTCAGAAAGGTGAAATTGTCGCTATAGTGGGTGTTGCCGGTAACGGGCAAAAAGCGTTGGTTGAGGCTGTCACGGGCTTAATCAAACCGCCGTTGGATAGTGTCTTTATAATGGGACAACCGTGGCGCAAGTTTTTTGCCGAATCCACTTGGAATCGGTCCATGTGCTATATCCCGGAAGACCGGCTTGGTCTGGCAACTCTGCCAAATCAAAACCTTGTGGACAATTTGCTTTTGACCACCCGTAAAGGTTTTGCCAAGGGATGGTTGCTGGATAAGAAAAAAGCAGCCAAAGATACGATTGACCTGATTAAGAAGTTTGATATTCGTCCTGGGCGAATTCATGCGTTGGCATGGCAGCTTTCAGGCGGCAATCTGCAAAAGGCAGTACTTGCGCGTGAATTGTATCGGCAGCCCCGTTTAATTGTCGCAGAGCAGCCAACTCAAGGGTTAGACGTCTCTGCTACTGAAGAAGTTTGGAACCGTTTACTTGAAGCCAGACAGATGGCTGGCGTACTGCTTGTGACCGGGGATTTGAACGAAGCTTTACAGCTTTCTGATCGAATTGCTGTCATTTACCGAGGCAGGATCCTTGACATTCTTGATACGGCAGATGAAGGAACATCTCGTAAGATAGGTCCGCTTATGGCGGGCATAGTGGAATAGGCGGCAGGTGTACTTAATTTTCATTCAGGCCATATGGTCTGGATATGACTCTTAATTTTCTAGGAGAAAGGTATGAAGTTCAATAGGTTCAATGTCGTAGCCGTTATGGCTATCGCCATGTTGCTCGGTGTATTGTCTGTTTCCGCATTTGCCGGAACCACTCTGGATAAAGTCAAGGCCGCTGGCGAAATTGCCGTCGGTAACAGCCCCGATTATCCTCCGTTTGAAGCCATTGGCGACAATGGAGAACGCGTTGGTTTTGATATCGATCTGTTGTCTGCCATGGCCAAAAAAATGGACCTGAAGATCAAATGGGTCACCATGGAATTTGCTGCTATTGTTACCGCTGTACAGTCCGGTCAGGTTGACATGGGCATGTCCGGTTTCAGCATCACACCTGATCGTGCCAAGCAGGTGAGCTTCTCCGCTCCGTACATTGCCAGTGGTCAGGTGATCGTGACCCGTCCTGATTCCAACATTTCTTCGGTTGCCGATCTCAAAGGCAAGAAAATTGCCGTTCAGTTGGGCACCACCGGTGAACAGCAGGCTGACAAGGTCGAAGGCGCTGAAGTCGTCAAGCCCGAGAGCTACAACATCGCTTTCATGATGCTGCGTAACAAGGCTGCTGATGCTGTCATTGCCGACCTGTCCGTTGCCGATGAATACATGAAGCAGGGTACTTTCAAGCGTGCAGGTGAGCCGCTTTCTTTCGAAGAGTTCGCCATCATTTCCCGCAAGGGTAATGACCCGCTTCTCAAGGCTCTGAATGAGGCTCTTGAAGCCGTAAAGAAAGACGGTACGTACGACGCTCTCGTCAAGAAGTGGAATCTTTAATACAACTTTGCCGGGAGGGATAACTTTCCTCCCGGCTTGTCTTTTCAGGAGCCGATAGTGGACTTCGCTCTGGTTTTTAAACATTACGACATGCTACTCAATGGTGCGCTTGCGTCCCTTGAGGTTACCCTTGGTGCACTTACCATGGGACTTATTCTTGGCACTTTAGCCGGAACGTGTCGCATCAGCCGCCGTTTTTATATTCGTGTTATCGCGGATGCCTATATTCAGATTATTCGCGGCACACCTATGTTGTTGCAGATTTTTTTCTTTTACCTGGGCTTTCCGCAAATTTATATGATGATAACAGGCGAAGGGATTTCCCCGGACCCGTTGCTCACAGGTATGATTGCCCTTGGTATTAATAGTGGCGCGTACAACGCCGAGATTATCCGGGCAGGCATCCAGTCCATTAATACAGGACAGATGGAAGCAGCCCGGAGTACCGGATTGCGCCATGTGCAGGCTATGATTCATGTTATCCTGCCTCAAGCTTTGCGGCGTATGATTCCGCCTCTGGGCAACGAATTGATTGTTTTGCTCAAGGATTCATCGCTTATATCTACCATTGGTGTTGCTGAGTTGATGTACTCTGCAAAAGTACTTGGTGCTCGGTATTACACCTATGTTCCGTTCCTTGTGGGTGCTGGTTGTATCTATTTGACATTGACGTTTTCTTTCTCGCGCTTCTTTAATGCTCTTGAAAAGAAACTGTCAGCTGGAAGTGGTGCCCGTGAGAATGCCGGGAAAATTCCAGACCTGGGTTAATATTCAATATATTGACGATGAAACCCCTTCCGGTACCTGCCGGGAGGGGCTTTCTTTTATCCCGAGTTCCACGTAAGTTCCAAGGACGAGGAGGAATCGTGAAAAACAGTTTTTACAGCGACTTCGATACAGAGTGGATAGGGCGTGGTCAGTCCAAAAACGTTAAGGGCCGTACTCCATTTGAACAAGATCGGGATCGTATTATTTATTCTCCGGCTTTTCGTCGACTTCAAAATAAGACACAGGTCTTTCTATCCGGTGAATTTGATTTTTACCGTACTCGTCTGACTCATTCCATGGAAGTGTCGCAAATCGGCCGTTCCATAGTGAACCATCTCAATCGTTCTTCTGATGTTTTGTCTGACCATTTCCGGATAGATCAGGATTTGGTTGAATCAATTTGTTTGGCACATGACATCGGTCATCCCTCTTTTGGTCACGCTGGAGAACAGATTCTCAATGAATTGATGCTTGAATCGGGTGGGTTTGAAGGGAATGCGCAAAACCTTCGTATTCTGGTTGATTTGTTTTACAGGGATAAAACCCAGTGGTCCGGCATGAATCCCACACGGGCTTTTCTTGATGGAATGCTCAAATATAAAGTGTTGTTTGCTGATTCAGAGAAGAAAAAGAATCATTTCATTTATAATTTCCAGAAGGATATTTTGGATTTTGTCAGCCCTGACGTTGAATTTTCTACTCTTTTTGAAAATGAAAATGCATTGAATTCATTCAAGTCGCTTGAATGTAGAATCATGGATTGGGCAGATGACATCGCTTATTCAATTCATGACATTGATGATGGTATTCGTGCTGGCTTTATTACGATAAAGAAAATTCGAAATTGGATGGATGACAAAGATGAAGAATATACCGGTAATGACCGGGAATTTCTTGAGGGGCTCGCTACCGCCATCACGGATGACACTTTCAGTGCTTTTCTTGCACGGTTGATCGGAACATTTATTCACGGAACGAAACTTGTCGAACGTGACAATGTCCTTGCAGAGAAAACACATCGCTATCGTTTTGATATTCAAATTGAGGAAGAGGGCTTGGCACTTTGTACCCTCTTGAAAATGTTATCCATTAATTTGGTCTTTCATACGCCTCAGGTTCATCAACTTGAATACAAAGGGGGCCGCATTCTCCGTGAACTCTTCACGGTTATGGAAGAAGAGTACGTGATTAACGATGCTCCCGGTTATCGGCTTTTACCGGCCCATTATCATATGGCCCTGCAAAATCATGATATATATGAGCGGCGTCGTATGTTGTGTGATTATATTTCCGGGATGACTGACGGATTTGTGGTGCGGACGTATAAACGTCTTTTTGATCCAGATTTCGGATCTATTAATGATCTGATTTGATTCAATCAGTATTTGTTTACAAAAAAGCCCCGATTTTTATCGGGGCTTTTTTGTTGAAAATCATTGTTCTTTAATAACTTCAATGTCTTCCTGATTGAGGATGACCTTTTTCCCTTTGTCGTCCTCAAATTTATATGTCTCGCTTTGGACATCATATTCTGGAGAACCGTCAGCAATATAAGTTTTGCCTGTATTCGTTGTTATCATGTACTTTTTTGAAAAGCATGCGGTCAAAGAGAAAGCAAAGAGACACAGCATGACAAGTGTGAAGAAACGTTTCATTGATTACCCCTTGTAAGCATTGAATGGTATTTTCTTCTTACAATCTGATCGCACTTTTTATCAACTCCTATTTTGCAAAATGTGTTGATTTATTTTTTAGGCGAAAAGAGATTCCCCACGGCTGAGAAGATCATCCACTTGACTGTCGTTCAAATTGAGACGACGTGCAATTTTCTTGATCTCTGTCGCCGCATCGAACAGTGGATAATCACTGCCAAAAAGAATGTGATCGTGCGAAAAGGCTTTGAATAGACGATTGAGGAGTGAGTCATCCACAAAGTCCAGTACACTTGAGCAGTCAACGTAAACATCTGTCCCCGCAAGATGCTCAATAGCATACTCCCAGTGTTGGTAGCCGCCCATATGAGCTGCAATAAGGACCGGTTTAGGGAATTTTTTACGAAGTGCAGCCATTTTTTTGGGACATGAAGGGTTCTCGTCAGGGGGCAGAGTATCTCCGACATGGAACATGCAAACAAATCTTCCTTGGACGAGTTCCATGACTTCGAAAAAATCTTCGTCATCCATTCTGAACCCTTGAAAATCAGGATGGAATTTTAATCCTTGGATACCATTTATTTCCAAACGATCCAATTCTTCTGCGTTATGATCAAATCCGGGGTGGACAGTGCCGAACGGGATAAAACGAGGGTTGTTTTTTTTGAGTTCAATGGCCCAATTGTTAGCCGGAATTACCTGGCTTGGAGTTGTTGCAGCAGTCAGCACAACGGATTTGTCGATACCGGCTTCATCCAAACGTTGAATAAGATCATCAGCTTTGCCTGTACCAACAGGTTTGATGCCGTAGTGATCCTCAAGTTGTACTAGAACCTTGTGAGCGATTTTAGGGTCAAAGGCGTGGGCGTGAATGTCAATGCGCATGAGAAATCCTTGCCGGGGAGCATGTGTCGCAACCGGCTATTTCAATTTATATTATGAGTTTTTGGTTCGTCGTCTTTTTATTAGAAGAGGTCTTTAAGCCAGTCCGGAACTCGAACCGGCCTTCCTTCCATGTTAACGCAGGCGTGACTAGTCTTGCCGGTTGAATGGAGTGTGTGTTTTTCTCGATTCCAGATTTCATAAATGAAATCGACTGAAGCTCGGCCCCATTTTTCGATGCCTACATGGATATGAATTTCCTCATCATACCTGATGGGGACGCGATATCTGCATTGTGCCTCGCGGACAGGTAACATAATACCTCGACGTTCTGTCTCGGCGTAACTCATGCCCGACTCTCTGATGAGTTTACTCCGTGCCCGTTCGAAAAGATGCAGATATTCAGCGTGATACACCACACCCATGGCATCGGTTTCGCCATAAGAAATGAAGTGCGAATACCAGCTGTCACACGCGGGAAAATCTGATGTGCGTGCCATTATTTTAATCCGAATTTTTTCAATGCGAATGAGAGAAGTTCATGGCCTTTTTCCAGCTTCAGGCCAGTAGAATCTGCCGATTGCTCACTGAAGGACTCAATGCCGGAAGCATTACATCCGGGGCCATTAAGAATGAAGGGCACCGCATCCATTGTGTGTGTGCGCTCGACAATAGGAGTGAAGTGGTCACAAGTAATGATCCACGCGGTTTCCTGATCCTTGAGTGCTTTTCGAAGCGGGGCGACTACACGGGCATCGAATCGGTTGATTGCCTCTACTTTGTCCTTGGCGCTACCGCCATGGCCACACTCATCCGGGCCTTCCAGATGAACAAATACGAAGTCATTGTCTTCAAGGAACCTGAGTGCCGCATCAACTTTGCCTTGATAGTTCGTTTCTAACAGGCCCGTTGCACCTTCAACGTCAATGACATCCATACCGGAAGCATTGCCCAGTCCTTTAATCAGGTCTACAGCAGAGATAACCGCACCTTTCATGCCAGAAGTTTCTTTGAAATTCGGCAGGTTAAGCGGGCGACCTTGTCCCCATGGCCAGATGGAGTTCGCCATGGACATGTTTATGGCTCTGTCTGCGAGTATCTCTTTGGCCTCGAATACCAAATCCCAAAGGAACGGACTACGGGAAAAAGCACGCAAGTCCGGTTTGATGGATTTGTCCGTGATGTCATGAGGGGGGCTGATGAGCAAGTCGGCATCTTCAGTAAGAGCACCGTCTTTTTGTACCAACAGATGGCGATATTGGATTCCTGGGTAGAAAGTGTAGGTGTCGTCACCAAGCCTTTCCTGCAACGTTTCTACTACAGGCCTCGAAACATCTGTGGAGATATGTCCTGACGAGTAGTCGCGCATGTAGCCATCAATGGTCAACTTGGAAACAGTGACCAAATTTAATCGCCAGACCAGATCATCTGCTCCAAGTTCAAGTCCCTGAGCCGCAGCTTCGATAGGTCCACGGCCAGTGTGATAGGTGGCAGGATCAAAGCCGAGCAGTGACATGTTCGCGACATCAGAACCGGGGGGCATGCCCGCAGGTACCGTCTGGGCACGACCGATTATGCCGGTCTTGGCCAGTTCGTCCATGTTTGGTGTATGTGCCGCTTCCATGGTGGTTTTGCCGCCAAGTTCGTCTAGCGGCCAACCACCCATTCCGTCGGCGATAAGGTACAGTACTTTCATTATCTATCTCTAAAGTATTCTAAATTTGACGCAGGGTTCGACGGTGAAATCCATGGCGTCCATTTCTTCAATCATGGCAGTTACTGCTTTAGCAGGGGTCTCATGACTGACTATCACCAATGGCACACCTTCGGCTCCGGCTTCGCCTTTTTGTACGGCCTGCGCAATGGAAATGCCGTGAGTCGCCATAGATTTGGTGATGGCGGCCATGACACCTGTGCGGTCGGCAACGGTGAAACGGAAGTAATATTTGGATTCTGAATCTTCTGGTGGAAGAATATTCGCTTTTGTCAGGGGTTGATTTCTGAAACCGGTATTATCCGGTGCAGGGCATCCTTTTCCAACATTACGGACGATATTCAGGATGTCTGCCAACACGGCACTGCCCGTCGGGAGATCTCCGGCACCTTGACCATGCAACATGATCGGCCCTACCGCGTTGCCTTCCAGTCGTACGGCATTGTAGTTGCCGCCCACACGAGCCAACAAGTAAGTATATGGCACCAAAGCCGGATGGACACCCGCTTCCAATTTGCCGTCCACGTCCATGACATGAGCCAGCAATTTGATACGGTAGCCGAATTCGCGAGCGAATTGAATGTCCATGGGGGTGACCCCGGTGATTCCTTGAATGGGGATTTCATTCAGAGGATAGTCGACACCATAAGCCATGCGAATAAGCACGCAAAGTTTATGCGCTGTGTCAAAACCTTCAATATCAAAGGTTGGGTCGGCCTCGGCATACCCAAGATCTTGAGCGTCAGCCAGAGCTGTTTCAAAATCCAGCCCCTTGGTGGTCATTTCAGACAGGATATAATTGGCTGTACCATTCATGATACCAAGCATTTGTGTGATTTCATCTCCGGCCAGACTTTCTTTCAAGGTCTGAACAATAGGAATGCCACCGGCACAACTTGCTTCGAACATAAGGCCTGTGGAGTGTTCTCGGGCCGCGTCGAAAAGTTCCAGTCCATGTTCGGCCAAAAGATGCTTGTTGGCTGTGACTACATGTTTGCCTGCGGCAAAAGCCTTGAGTACCAAGTCTTTTGCTGTGTCGAGACCACCCATGAGTTCGACCACGATATCAATATCTGGATCATTGACCAGTACGTTTGGGTCATCGGTAAAAGTGACGTTCGGACCCGGATCAAAGGCACGTTTCTTGGTCAGATCGCGCACAAGTACTGATCTGATTTCAATGCGTTTGCCGAGTCTTTTTTCAATGCGTTGTGCATTGCTGTCCAGAATTTTTGCCAGACCAGATCCGACTGTGCCGAAACCGCCAAGACCGAGTTTAATAACGTCCATACTTACCCCTTTGCGAAGAATTTGCGCAGGTTGCGGACTGCCTGATTGGTGCGATGTCGGTTTTCGACAAAACTAAAGCGGACATGGTCGTCGCCGTACTGGCCGAAACCAAGGCCGGGCGAGACTGCGACTTCTGCTTCTTGCAAGAGCATCTTGGAGAATTCAACGGAACCCATCTTTTTAAATTCGTCAGGAATGGCGGCCCACAGAAACATGGTTGCCTTGGGTGGTGTCACTTCCCAGCCGATGCGGTTGAGGCCTTCGCACAAGGCGTTACGACGATCTTCATACACGGCCATGATTTCCTTGACCGATGCGTCCATGTCGTCCTGTGTGAACTTGGGATCATCCTCAAGGTCACCGTTGAGGGCGCAGGCGGCAGCGATCTGAATGGGCTGATAAATACCGTAGTCAAGGTAACTCTTGATACGAGTCAGAGCATTGACCATTTCCGGGTTACCGACGCAGTAACCAACGCGCATACCAGCCATGGAATAACTTTTGGTCATGGAAAAGAATTCGACACCTACGTCACGAGCGCCTTCGGCCTGCATGAAGCTGGGGGCTTCGTAACCGTCGAATACGAAATCCGCATAGGCGAAGTCATGAATGACGTAGAGGTCATGTTCTTTAGCGAAATCAACGATACGCTGGAAAAAGCTCAAGTCCACGCACTGTGTGGTCGGGTTGTGCGGGAAGTTGATGATTAACAACTTGGGTTTGGGCCATGTGTGGGAGACAGCGGTTTCCAGATTTTCAAAGAAATCCTGACCGGGGCCGATGGGTACACGACGTACGTCTGCACCAGCAATGATGGAAGCATACGGGTGAATCGGGTAGGCTGGGTCCGGTGCCAGAACGACATCACCAGGGGAAAGCATGGCCAGCGCAAGGTGGGCCAAGCCTTCCTTCGCTCCCATGGTGACACAGACTTCGCGGTCAGCGTCTAGAGAAACATTATAGCGACGGTAGTACCAGTCACGGATTCCGTGGCGTAAACCCTTGATGCCTTTCGACGCTGAATACTTAGAGTTACCGGCTTTGTGCGCCGCGTCAGTCAGTTTGTCGAGGATGGGCTTGGGGGTGGGCACATCAGGATTGCCCATGCCAAGGTCAATGATATCCGCGCCCGCGTGGCGCATCTTCATTTTCAATTCGTTGACCTGAGCAAAAACATACGGGGGCAGTCTATCGACTCTTGCAAACTTGGACATGACGTAAAACTCCTAAAATATAATAGTTCAATCCAGATTTCTTACTCTCCACTTACTGCACTGTCAAAATGAAAATGGCTGAAATTGAATGGCAATCAATGTTCCTGTTCAAATGGTTTAGGTTTAGTATCTTGACCTATGAAGGAGATTTTCTTAGCGTCCATATTCAACTCAAGAATAGATCGGCGAGCGCGCCATAATACAATAAGGAGATCATCAATGGTCCAGAAATCCGAAACCATCTGGTTCGACGGTAAACAGGTCCCCTGGGACGAGGCAAATGTTCACGTCCTGACTCACACACTTCATTACGGCGCTGGTGTTTTCGAAGGCATCCGTGCGTATGAGTGCGCGGACGGATCTTCAGAAGTCTTTCGACTTGATGAACATATGGTTCGTCTGATTAATTCTGCCAAGATATTGGGCATCAAGGTTCCGTATACGGCAGAAGAATTGACCGATGCTGCCATTGATACCCTGAAGCGAAACAAGTTGGCCGGAGCCTATGTCCGTCCTCTGGTTTTCATTGGTGACGGTGCCATGGGTGTGCATCCCGGCGACAACCCTATTCGCACCATTATCGCAACATGGCCATGGGGTGCGTACCTTGGCGATGACGCATTGGTAAATGGTATTGCCGTCAAATGCAGTTCGTTCAATCGTCATCATGTCAATGTCATGATGACCAAATCCAAGGCGTGTGGTAACTATGTAAACTCCGTACTTGCCAAGACCGAAGCCGTGGCCGACGGTTATCACGAGGCTATTTTACTTGATACCACAGGTCATGTGTCCGAAGGGTCTGGCGAAAATATTTTTATGGTTGTGGATGACGTTATTTACACTCCGCACTCCGATGGCGTACTGGGCGGCTTGACCCGTAACTCCATCATCTCTTTGGCAAACGATCTCGGATATGAGGTCCGAGAAGAACCGATCACCCGTGACATGCTATACGTGGCCGACGAGGTCTTTTTTACGGGCACTGCGGCTGAACTGACGCCCATCAGTTCTATTGATCGTCGTCAAATAGGCGAGGGCAAGGCTGGTCCTGTGGCAATGATGCTGCAAACCGAGTACTTCAAGATCGTCAAGGGTGAGAATCCGGATTACGAACATTGGCTCCATCGTTATTCTATCTAATGAAAGATATACGCGTGTGAAGTGCGTTGTTTTGAAACATAGATCAGCCTCTTGCGTACAATCGAGTACGCGAGGGGTTGATCTTGTTTGTTCAGTTTTTTGAAAAAACAGAGTAACAAACAAGATTGAAAACTGGGTTGATAGAAAGTCTAGAAAGTCGGACCATCATCTGATATTAATGGTGAAATTCGACGCGGAATATCGGGCTTCCCCGTTTTAGTTCTGTTTTATCAGGCGAGTATGAATTCCACGTTTAAGCATCAGGCATACCAATGAGTACATCGAATCTCACAGCGAAGTATCGTCCCCAGACGTTTGAAGACGTTGCCGGACAAAAAGCAATCAAATCTATTCTTTCCCGGGCTGCCGCTCAGGACAAGATTGCGCCTGCTTATCTTTTTTCTGGCACTCGCGGGGTGGGTAAAACCACAATCGCTCGCATCTTTGCCAAGGCACTGAACTGTGTGAATGCTCCCACCGGGGAGCCGTGTAATGAATGCGCAAATTGCAAGCAGATTACTGCCGGCGTTGCTGTAGACGTTATTGAAATCGATGGCGCATCCAATCGTGGTATTGATGATGCTCGCCGGTTGAAGGAAGATATAGGCTATGCGCCGATAGAATGCCGTTACAAAGTCTTTATCATCGATGAGGCGCACATGCTTACCAAAGAAGCGTTTAACGCGCTTCTTAAGACGTTGGAAGAGCCGCCGCCGCGAGCGACATTTATTTTGGCGACAACTGAGCATCATAAATTTCCGGCAACAATTATTAGCCGTTGCCAGCATTATACCTTTAAGATGCTGACTCAGTCCGAACTGGTGAATCACCTTGAAAAAATAATGAATCTGGAAGGGTTGCAGTTTGAACCCGGCGCATTACAGATCATCGCCAAGCGTGGTGCTGGAAGTGTACGCGACTCCATGTCTTTATTGGGGCAGGCTCTCGCTATGGGTGAAGATGTGCTCAAGGAAGAGGATGTACGTGGCTTCCTTGGTCTGGCTGGTCAGGATGTTTTCTTCGGCTTGATGGAGGCCATGCATTCGCGCAACCTTGTTTCAGTCGGATACGTGCTCCGTCAGGTGCTTGATCAGGGACTTGATCTTGGATTCTTTTTGCGTGAGTTGACCAATTGCTGGCGTAACATGTTTTTACTTAGACAGGCTGGCGAAGAGGCATTGCCACTTCTTGGTTTGTCCGGCGAAGAAGCTACCAGTTGGATGGACTGGGCTGGAAAATTTGAACCCGCGCATATTCATGCGTGCTGGCAGATGACATTGGACGGTCAACGCAAGGTTATGACCAGTCTTGAACCTGCATTGGCTTTGGAACTTTTGTTGTTGAACTTGACCAGTCTTCCCGAATTGATTCGTCTTGAATCCGTGTCTGCACAGGCTCCGGCTTCAAATACACCACAACGTCCAATGGGTGGTTCTGGTGGAATGCAGGGCGGGCCGGGTGCTGGGTTCAGACAAGGACAGGGCCAAGGTGGTGCACCTGCTAACGGCCAGCGTTTTTCTCCGCCTCAGGCAGCGCCTTCCATGCAACAATCTCGACCTCAAGCTCCACAACAAGCACAACAAAGACCCCAGATGCCCCCACGGCAAGCGTCTCCGCAGGCTGCGCCTGCAAGAGCAGCCGAACCTCCGGCTTCTCCTACAGCACCAAAGGAGCCTGAGCCAGCGGCGGTGATGCCGTCTGATGCTGCTCCAATAGCTGAAACAGTAACACCGTCGGTGTCGGTTTCAGCTTCGTTATCCGGTCCCAAAAGTTGGAAAGGCTTTTTGGCGTTTGTGGAAGAACGAAATGGACAAGCCGGTGTTAAGGTAAGCATGTTGCATCTGACAAAGGGAGAGCTTGCGAACAACGAGCTGGTCGTGACGTGTAGATCCAAAACACTGTGTGGGCAGTTGACGGAAAAGAATACGTTTAATGCGCTTGAATTGTTAACGAAAGAATATTTTGATCCAGGGGTTGAGGTTCGAGTTGAAACAGGCAATATTGTCGTGCCCAAATCGGACAAACAACTCATGGAGGATGCCGAAAATAATCCGGCCGTCAACAAGATTATTGAAACGTTCGGCGCTCAGATTATTTCGGTAAATGCCCGTAAACAATAAACGAATACGATTGAGGAGTATATAATGAAAGGTATGAATGAAATGATCCGTCAGGCCCAGATCATGCAGCGCAAGATGTCTGAGACTCAGGAAGGCCTGAAGAGCAAGATTGTTGAAGCATCCAGCGGTGGAGGCATGGTCAAGGTCAAGGTCTCCGGTGCACAGGAAGTTGTCGAAGTACTGATCGAAGATTCCGTCATGGAAGCTGGAGATGTCGAAATGCTGCAGGATCTCGTCATGACCGCTGCCAATGAAGCGATCAAGAAGTCCAAGGAAATGATGGAAGAAGAAATGAAGGGCATAACCGGCGGTATGAATATCCCCGGTATGTTTTAGGAACTGATTTGCAGAATCTTCCTGGGCCACTCAAGGAAGTGGTCGATCAACTCTCCAGCCTGCCTGGTATTGGCCCTAAGTCGGCTTTACGTATTGCGTTGACATTACTTAAGATGCCAAGGGAAAAGGCTCGGGGAGTAGGGCAGTCTATTGTCGAGCTTCGTGAACGACTCTGTCTTTGTGACGATTGCGCCTGCTTGGCGGAATCCAGCCCCTGTTCTATCTGTGCGGATCCATCCCGAGAATCGGTTCAACTGTGTCTCGTGCCGGAATGGGATGCGCTTCTCGCCATGGAAGAAATGGGTGTTTATCGCGGGAAATATCTTGTCCTCGGCGGCTTGTTGTCGCCGTTGGATGGGGTTGAACCGGGGCATCTTGAGGTGGATAGGCTTCGTCGTCGGTTGGCGACAGGTGAAATCTCCGAATTGATTCTTGCCCTTGGCGCCACGCTGGACGCTGAAGCGACCGCATCCTATGTGAAAAATCTGGTGGAGTCCGAATTCCCTGAGGTGTCTGTGAGCCGCTTGGCGCAGGGCATACCCATTGGCGCGGAAGTCAAATTCATGGACAAAGAGACTCTCAAACAGTCTCTCGTTCACCGGCAAAAAATTTAGCCGAAAAGAGTGTCCATGAGCGACGATCAACTTTCCTACTTGTCTGGCGCGGAAGTTCAGACAGTCATTTATCATAACAAGGAAAATGGGTACACGATTGCCCGTGTCCGTGTGAAAGATGAACCCGGTCAGACGACCATCGTCGGTACTTTGGGCGAACTGGCTGCCGGTGCGTCTTTGGATTTGCACGGCAAATGGCTTATGCATCCGAAATTTGGTCGTCAATTCGAGGTCTCGACATTTGAACAGACTCGTCCGGCGACAGAGAACGGAGTTATTCGTTTTTTGCAATCTTCCATCAAAGGTGTTGGTGAAAAAACCGCCACGAGATTAGTGGAAGAATTCGGCATTGAGGTGTTGGATATTCTGGATGACGACCCGGAAAAGCTTCTCAAAGTGCGTGGAATTTCGAAGAAAAAACTCGTTGATATCATTGAATCTTGGGGAAAACAGCGGGAAATTAAGAACCTGCTTGTATTTTTGCAGACGCATAATGTCCCCACGACATTTGCCGGGAAGATTTTTCATCTTTATGGCGCACAGGCCGAGCGCAAGTTGCGAGAAAATCCGTATGATCTAGCCTATGAAATTCGGGGAGTCGGCTTCCGTACAGCGGACCAGATGGCCATGAAGCTTGGGTTCGATCATGACTGCGCGCAGCGGTTGGAGGCGGCTCTCGCCTACACGATGCTTACCAGTTGCGAGCGGGGTGGGCATTTGTTTTTGCCCAAGCCCAAGTTGCTCGAAGATGTAGCCCGAATGCTCGATACTTCTGATATTGAGAAACTTGAACTGGCTCTGTATTCGTTGGAAGAGAAAAAGCGGATACGCATTGAAGACTTGTCCGAGCAAAATATTTCCGAAGCTGTGTATCTGATGTATTTCTATCATTATGAGAATGAATCTACACAACGGTTGTATCAGCTCGTTAGTCACCCCACGCCCGTCAGTCGAAAAAAGATCGACAAGACATTGCCGCGTGTCGAGGAAACGCTTGGGTTTACGTTGTCCGACGAACAGCGTGAAGCCGTGTTTGAAGCATGTAGTAATAAGGTTTTCATCATTACCGGCGGTCCTGGTACTGGTAAAACAACGATTACCAAGGCGATCATGCTCACTTTGAAAGAACTGGGCCTCAAGATTAAACAGGCGGCTCCGACGGGCAGGGCAGCCAAACGTATGGCCGAGGCGACTGGGCATCCCTCCAAGACATTGCACCGACTTTTGCAATATCAACCGGACGGCGGTTTTCATTATTGCGAGGATCAAAAGCTCAAGGCGGACGTGTTGGTCGTTGATGAAGCGAGCATGGTGGATGCGCAGTTATTTGTGGCGATTCTACGCGCGTTGCCGCATACCTGTCGCTTGATTCTGGTAGGAGATGTCAACCAGCTTCCCAGTGTCGGGCCGGGAAATGTTCTTGGCGATTTGATTGATTCGCACAAAATACCGTGCGCTGTTTTGACCCATATTTTCAGACAGGCGCAAGAAAGTTTTATCGTTGTCAATGCCCACCGGATTAACAACGGACAGTTTCCGCGTCAGCACCCGTGTCAGGCCCCGGAAGCGGATTTCTACTGGATACCACAGGAAAATACGCTCAAGGTTCAAAAGCTCATACTCGACAGCGTGTGTGATCGTATCCCCAAACGGTATGGTTTGGACCCGCTTCGAGATATTCAGGTTCTTACTCCCATGCACAAGGGAGACGTCGGTACGCAGGCTTTGAATCTTGCCTTGCAGAAACGTTTGAATCCTCCGGGCGGAAAGCGGGAACTTGAACGAAAGTATGTGACGTATCGAGAAGGAGATCGTGTCATCCAGCTTAAAAATAATTATGACAAGGAAGTCTTTAATGGCGATCTTGGGTGGATTATTGAAGTGGATGAAGATTCTCATGAATTGCTTATAGAGTTCGATGGTAATTTTGTGCACATCGAGTCCAGCGAGTTGGATGAACTTGGATTGGCATATGCTGTGAGCGTGCATAAATCGCAGGGAAGTGAATATCCCGCTGTGGTGATGCCAATCGTGACCCAGCATTATATGCTATTGCAACGAAATTTGTTGTATACCGGTTTGACGCGGGCGAGGGAATTGGCTGTGCTTATCGGCTCGGATCGAGCTTTTCAGATTGGATTGAATAATGCCACGGCAGGAAAGCGGCATACCCATCTTGACCATCGGATACGGACTATCTTTTCCGAAAACAGGTTATATTAGTATTTGCAACAGTCTTTTCATCAGTTGCAAAACAATTGAAAAAATGGTGGATTATACACTGGTTTTTTCATTCACAATGATTATCATTGTGTCTTGCGTACGTGACGGGCGACGAATGATTACACGCTCGGAATCAAGATGATAACAAAGCCAAGGAGACGTAAGTTATGCTCAGCGAAAAAATGGAAGATGCGCTTAACGCGCAGATGAATTGGGAAATCTACTCCGCTCACATCTATCTTTCTATGTCTTCCCATTTTTCACAGGTGGGAATGTCCGGTATTTCAAAATGGATGTACGCGCAGTATCAGGAAGAAATGTTTCATGCCATGAAGTTCTTTGATTATATCAACGAAGCTGGCGGACATGCCAAACTCGGCACCATTGAAGCTCCTGAATATTCGTGGGAATCCCCATTGGCGGCTTTTGAGGAAGCTTTGAGTCATGAGCAGGGTGTTACTGCTCGGATTAATGATCTGGCCAATCTGGCTGTTGAAGAAAAGAATCACGCTGTGGGCATCTTCTTGCAATGGTTTATCGCTGAACAGGTGGAAGAAGAAGACACTGTGGGCGACATCGTCGGCAAAATGAAAATGGTCGGTGACGGCGGCGGACTGTTTATGCTGGATCGAGACTTGGCCACCCGGGTTTTCACACCTCCGGCAAATGCGTAGAACTTAAGTCTAATGTGCCGGAAGGGATTTGCCCCTTCCGGTTTTTTTCGGTCTCAGCCACGAGGAAATTATGGCAGACACAAGTATCAATATCGTTATCGGCGGCGCGGCAGGGCAGGGATTGGCTACCATAGGTCGTCTTTTGTCCAAGGGCGTCACTCGGTCCGGCTACCATTTGTTGGTCAATCAGAAATACATGTCACGAGTGCGTGGAGGGCATAACACTTTTGCCATTCGGCTTGGCCCAGACCCCATTGTCGGCCCCACCGAGGCCATTGATATTTTGGTGGCCCTCAATGCCGAGACCTTGGAGCTTCATCAAGCAAGACTTAATCCTGATGCAATAGTTGTTGCTGGTGATGATATTGATACAGAAGGTTTTAACGCCTTGCGTATTCCTTTCAAAGAGTTGGCGTCCAAGCCGTTGTTCTACAATACGGTGGCTCTCGGTGTGCTTGGTGCGGTCGTATGTCATGACATTAAGATTTTGGAACAACTCCTTTCTGAAGCATTTGCCAAGAAAGGCGATGAAGTTGTGCAGGCAAATATTGATGTACTTCAAGCTGCATACACTTGGGTGGCATCGCAAAAGTGCGATTTCCCATGTCTTGCGCCACCCGAAGAAAATGGCAAGCAAATTATGGTCAATGGCAACGAAGCTATTGCTCTTGGAGCCTTGGCCGCTGGGTGTAACTTCTTGTCATTTTACCCCATGACGCCTGCTACGACGGTTGCCATGTCACTCATCGAGAAGGGCGGCCCACTTGGTTTGATGTATGAGCAGGTCGAAGATGAGATCGCGGCTGTCAACATGGCTATCGGAGCATCTTTTACCGGAGCCAAAGCCATAGTCACTACTTCGGGCGGCGGGTTTGCGCTTATGGTTGAAGGTGTGAGCCTGGCTGGTGTCTCTGAAACTCCATTGGTTTGTGTCGTGGTACAGCGCCCCGGACCAGCAACAGGCATGGCGACTCGGACCGAGCAGGGAGACCTCAATCTGGTGCTTTATGCCGGGCACGGAGAATTTCCACGAGCCGTGTTTGCTCCGGCAGACCCGGAAGAATGCTTTTATTTGACACATAGGGCTTTTGATTTGGCCGAGCAGTTTCAGACGCCGGTTTTTATATTATCCGATCAATATCTGGCGGATTCCTATCGTTCTCTAAAGCCTTTTGACATTGAAAATTTACCTCAAACAGCTCGCCCGATGCTTGATGTCGATGAAGGTGATTACAAGCGGTATCAATTGACAGAAGATGGTGTGTCGCCCCGATTGGTGCCGGGTTCCACCAAAGCGTTGGTGCGGGCTGATTCCCATGAACACGATGAGAATACGATAATCACCGAGGATGGCCTCAACCGAATGATGCAAAACACCAAGCGGTTGAACAAAGAATACAGTCTTTGGGATGAAGTGATTGAGCCCGATTATTATGGAGAAGATAAGCCGGATATTTTGCTTGTTTCATGGGGCTCCACCCTTGGAGCGTGTCTAGACGCTATGGATACCGCGGACTTAGGCAAGAGCATTGGTGTGTTGCATTTTAAACAGGTTTGGCCGCTTCTTGAGGATACGTTTATTGATTATCTTGAGGAGTCAGGCATGGTCGTCACAGTGGAAGGCAATGCCACCGGCCAATTTGCCAAACTTATCGCTCAGGAAACCGGATTTATGATTCGGGAGTACATTTTACGTTTTGACGGACGGCCCATGACATCTGAGTATGTACTTGCCGGTTTGGACAACATTATCAAGACCATGGAGTAGGGATATGGTTTCCATCGAAGATTACGGTCAATTCGAAACGACATGGTGCCCCGGTTGCGGTAATTTCTCCATCCTTTCGAGCTTGAAAAAGGCTTTGACGGGTATGGATATCGCGCCTCACGAGGTGATAATTTCCTCTGGTATTGGGCAAGCCGCCAAGATGCCTCATTATCTGAACTGTCACATGTTCAATGGTCTGCATGGTCGGTCTTTGCCAGTGGCGCAGGGCATGAAAATGGCGAATCCCGAAATGAACGTTATTTGCGTCTCGGGCGACGGTTGTACCTATGGTGAAGGGGGCAATCATTTCCTCGCAGCTATCCGGCGTAATCTGGATATCACCATGTTGGTGCATAACAATCAGATTTATGGTTTGACCAAAGGACAAGCTAGCCCGACAACTGGGCGCGGCCATGTAACCAAAGCACAACCTAACGGCGCGCAGTCAGAAGCCTTCAACCCGGTGAGTACTGCTGTGTCAATGAAGGCCAACTTTGTGGCGCGGGCTTTTTCTGGTGAGCCTGATCACTTGGCTGCCGTCATCACCGAAGCTGTTAATCACACAGGTTTTTCTTTGGTTGATATTTTGCAACCATGTGTTTCCTTTAATAAAATCAATACATTTTCATGGTATAAGGAACGAACGTATTTTTTGGAAGATCATGATCCGACCAATTGGGGAGCGGCCATGGAAAAGAGCGACGAATTTGGCGAACGTATCCCGCTGGGAGTGTTGTATCAAAATGATCGGCCCGTATTTTCCGTTCAAGGCAGGCTTGCTGTCCATGAGTATGACAGAAACGACTTGAAAGCGGTGGTACAGTCGTATACCTAGTCACCGTTCCGCATATTTTCATTTTTAACGAGGTATCAATGAGCAACGAACCCGATAAGATTATTTATTCCATGTATAAAGTGACCAAGCGTCACGGGCAAAGGGAAGTATTGAAAAATGTTTCTCTGTCCTACTTCTATGGCGCCAAGATCGGCGTGCTTGGTCTGAACGGCTCTGGTAAATCTTCCTTATTGAAGATTTTGGCCGGTGTGGACACTGCCTTTGAAGGCGAAATACAGGTCAAGGATGGATTTACTGTCGGCTACCTTGAACAGGAGCCTCTCCAGAATGAAGAGCGTACCGTTCGTGAAGTAGTGGAAGAGGGTGTTGGCGAAGTCATGGATATTATCCGTGAATACAATGAGATCAACGAAAAATTTGCTGAACCCATGGAAGCCGACGAAATGGACGCTCTCATTGAAAAGCAAGGCAAAGTACAGGAACTCATGGATGCCAAGGGCGCGTGGGATATTGATTCCAAGCTTGAAATGGCTATGGATTCCCTACGGTGCCCTCCGGGCGACACGTCTGTATCCGTAATTTCTGGTGGTGAAAAACGTCGTGTGGCCTTGTGTCGTCTGTTGCTTCAGTCACCTGATATCTTGCTGTTGGACGAGCCTACCAACCATCTTGATGCGGATTCTGTTGCATGGCTGGAACAATTTCTGTCCAGTTTTCCCGGTACCGTCATTGCTGTAACTCATGACAGGTATTTTCTCGACAACGTGGCTGGTTGGATTTTGGAACTCGATCGAGGTCGTGGTATTCCTTGGAAGGGGAATTATTCTTCCTGGCTTGATCAGAAGCAGAATCGCCTTTCTCAGGAAGGCAAGCAGGAAGCAGATCGTCAAAAGACCTTGCAACGGGAACTGGAATGGATTCGTATGTCTCCAAAAGGACGTCGAGCCAAGTCCAAAGCGCGTATTAATGCGTATGAATCAATGATCAGCCATGAGAGCGAACGTCTGGCAGATGATCTGCAAATTTATATCCCACCGGGACCACATCTTGGAAAACAGGTTGTCGTGGCCGAGAATGTCACAAAATCCATGGGCGATAAATTGCTTATGGAAGATGTTAATTTCATCCTCCCCCCCAATGCCATCGTGGGGATTATCGGTCCTAACGGCGCAGGTAAATCTACTTTATGCAAGATGATCGTTGGCGATGAACAACCTGATTCCGGCACAATGACTATCGGTTCAACCGTTGAATTGGCTTATGCCGATCAGAATCGTAATTCTCTGACTCCGGGTAAAAGCGTTTACGAAATCATCAGCGGCGGAGCTGAGTTTATCAAACTCGGAGAGCGCGAGATGAATGCTCGTGCCTACTGCTCTCGTTTTAACTTTGCCGGTCAGGATCAGCAAAAAAATGTTGACGTCCTGTCAGGCGGTGAGCGGAACAGAGTGCACATGGCCCAGATGTTGAAATCCGGTGCCAACGTCCTGCTTCTTGATGAACCGACCAACGATCTGGACGTAAATACCATGCGTGCTTTGGAAGATGGTCTGGAAAACTTCGCCGGTTGTGTTCTGGTCATCAGCCATGACCGCTGGTTCCTTGATCGAGTTGCCACGCATATCCTTGCCTTTGAGGGGGATTCCAAAGTGGTCATGGTGGAAGGGAATTATAGCGATTATGATGCTGACAGAAAGAAACGTCTCGGCGCAGATGCCAGTCAGCCTCACCGACTTAAGTTTCGTAAATTGACTCGGTAAGACTCAGGTCTATTTTTGCTCTATAAGAATCGTTGAATCACTTCCGATTGCGGAACGTCGATCAATAGCCACGGAGTTTCCGGAAATGGATTTTGCGTATTTTTTGATGTGCGCGGCCCGTTCCCCGATCTCCATGAGCGAACATTGACCGAAAATCTCAATAACACCTAAGGAGATGGTAACTAAAGGGTATTCCCTTTTTTTACCATCTCTTCCTTTGGCTTTGATCCAACCTCGTGCGCGATCATCTGCACAATAACATTGGTGAACCAACCGTCCGAAACAGCGAGTTATGGATTTGCATATCCTATTAACGGATTCCGGTGTGGTAATGAGCACAAAATCATCGCCGCCGATGTGACAGAGTTGGGCATCCTGCGGTGCATGTTTTTTCATGGCCCAAGACATGATATCTGCCGCCAATTTGATTATTCTGTCACCATTTTTAAATCCATAGGTGTCGTTGTACACCTTGAAATGGTCAAGATCGCCGTAGATGATGCTGAAACTTTCTTTTTGTTTAATACGACGTTCCACTTCCTGTTCTATGGCGACATTGCCCGGTAAGCCGGTGAGAGGATTGGTTCCTTTGGCCATTTCAACCTGAATTTCGGCCAAAGCATTGAGTAGAGCTTGCACCGTGACCACTCCGTAGAGCTTCCCTTTTTTGGTCACGATGATATCATCGTAGGTCTTGAAGTGTTCCCGTTGCATGGCAGAACGAGCTGCCTGCTCAACGGGGGTTTCCATGTCCACAACAAGCGGCCTGTCATCCATGATCGAAGCTATGGAGCGTTTGTGGTAAAGGGCTATTCCATACTGAGATGAAAGTTGACGATTGAGGTGATATTCCATGAGGATTCCTCGTGGAATATTGTCTTCAACTATGACAATACTGCTAAATTGATTGTTTTTTCGAAAAAATTTATGAACTTGTGAGACCCTACAGTCAAGCCCCTCTGGATGGGGTGTCTCCGCGAGGTCTCCGACAGGGCGAGAGCAGGTGATGTTGGATGAAATGTCACGGACAGCTTTCAGATTCTTACATTCGTCGCCGACCCGAGGCTTCGGATACGCCGGTCTTGCAAGAAAAAAACCTTGGCCGCAATGAACGCCTATATCTTTGAGGCAAAGTGCTTGTGCCTTGTATTCGATACCTTCAGCAATAATTCGGGAACCTATCTTGTCGGCAAAAGTGACGGTGGTTTCTACCAATGCACGTTTTACCGGGTCTTTATGAATGTCGTCGATGAGTGATTTATCTAGTTTGATGTAATCTGGTTGAAGTTCAGCAATGAGCGATAATCCCGCATAACCGGCTCCTGCATCGTCCACGGCAATTTGAAAGCCTTGATTGCGGTAATGGTCTAATGCCCTGTAAAAGAGATCAAAGTCCTGGACACTATGGCGTTCGGTTATTTCAAAAACAATGTTATCTGGGGTTAATTGGGCTTTCTCCAAAAGTTCACGGGTATGACCGGGAGAGAAGAGTGGATCGGCCATTGTTTTTGGATGGATGTTTAGAAACAGTTTTTGTTGTTCTGATAATGTGCCAACATTGTTGACAGCAACTTCCCTACATAGTTTTTCCAGGGCAAAAAGGCGACCAAGTTCTTCAGCCGTTTCAAAAAGCATAAAAGGGGAGCGGAAAGAAGAGCCTTTCGGTCCACGAGCAAGAGCCTCCCAACCTAAGGTCGTGCTGGTGCGAAAGTCATAAATGGGTTGATAATGGGCTGATATCAGTTTTTGCGTGAGAATGGTGTTGAAACGAGTGTTGATGGAAAGATTCTTCATATCCAGTGGTCGACTTTCCATTCGACGGGCATCTCTAAGAGCTTGTGTGATAATCGTGGTACATTTTTCTTGCTGATTGCAGGGCACAGAAGCGAACCCCATTCCAAGATCAATGCCGATACCTGTATGGCGAAGCATTATAGCTCCAAGAGCCATTCGAGCCTGCCCCTTGTATCCATAGGCAATATCAGCAGGGTTGCTGTCTTGCGGAACGAGAAAAGCCGTAACACCAGGACCTATTTTATTCGTTTGAATGGAGTTTGTGTTGTTGTTTTTTGCTGTTTGCTGCAAAGACGCCTTGAGCTCATTTTCTAAATGATCAACAAAACTTTGGCCGTACATTTCTCGAAGAGTAAAATAGTCCCTGATTGTAATGAGAACGAGTGTTTGGGTATGAATTGTATCCAATTTGAAATCTGTCAGTACATACTCGGGGAGTTTAAGGTGCATTGCATCCTCTGTTTTATCTGAAAATAGGGCTTTGATCTTTTCAGGAAGCATGGTGTTTCTCGCATGTTAATTCTGTAGAGGTAAATATGCAGAAATTATTACCAATAACAAATAAGACCAGTCTTTTTCTACACCCTCAAGTAAAATGGAAGTTACCACCACGTTACAGTGTCGTTATTTTTTGGATTAAAAAAAAGGCAGCCTCCGAAGAGGCTGCCTAATGCAGGTAATAGAAGGGTGAAAAGCTACCTATAATAGAGGTTGCGTCCACCAATTGTCAGGAAAGCCTGATGCAGATTTTTACGAATGTCCTTACGGCTCCACACGCCTTGAATGTGACCTCGGGAAAGGCCTTTGTAGCAATTGTGGTAGTCGGGTGGTATTTCAATGCCTGTGGTTTCCTTGATAACACCGGGGCCAGCAAAGCCCAAGCGTGAGGAACGGACTGCGTATTGGTACGGAGAACATCCAAGGAAGGATGCAACTGGACCGGCATACGAGTTGGTATCGTACAGCACAATATACAGTCCACCTTCTTCAATATACTTACGGACCGCCATTGTGCAGCGTGGCATTTGAATAAGGCCGTTAACGCCTTCCTGAATGCGAATACCCGCTGTGCCGTGTACATAGGCGAGAAACGGTTGATGTTTTGTCTGTGCCAGTTCCAGAGCGCGAATGAACTTCTCGCCCTCGGCTGCGCCCACTGAGCCGCCTCGGAAGTTTGCGATCAATGTAGCGCAGGTGACATTAATCCCTTCAAGACTAGCATTGAACGTCATGCAGCTTGATTGCAGGCCTGTTTTTTCCTTGGCAGCGTCAACGCGTGCGTCGAAGTTCGGGAATTTCGTGGGATTGCCTGCCGCGATGTCGCGGTTGAATTCACGCAAAGAGCCTTTATCAAAGAGGTTATGCAGATACCACTGGTATTCCATTGGAAAGTTGTAACCACAATGAGGGCAGACACCGGCGAAATCAATAAACAAATCTTTAGCCCAAATATCGAGACAACCACGCTTTGAGGCGTGCGGGCAAGTAACTTCTCTGTCGATATTAGCTTGAGGGCTTATATAACCATTATCATTGGTTACCGTAGGCTCTGTTTCTTGTGTTGTAGACAGCCCCGTCAGCTCCATTTCCTTCTGTTTGTCACCTTCAGCCTTGATGCCCACTTTTTTGAGCACTGTCTTTACAACGGAATCGACCTTGCCGGTGACGACATGAATTTCATCAGTAGCTTCTTCCACAATACGCCCAATACGCTGACGGAAGGGTTTAACCAATCCGTACACGAGCAGGCTTGAAGTGTTGGAAACGATGCCGGAACTCGTTGCAGTCAGTTTATCCATCAAGGATCGATTGTCTTGATAAGCATGCTGAGCGAGTTTGCGGTATTTTTTGAAGCGTTTGGCAATCAGGCGTTCTCGTGCGGTTTCATTGAGGGACCAGCGAACGATAATATCCGTATGTCGCTTGAAGTGACGCATGGCCATGGCACGAAATAAACGAACGCCACGAACGCCAAGAGCCACTTCATCTGTGGCGCGGACAATTTGTTCTCGAACTTGTTTGTAGAAGTCGAAATGATCGGCGCGAGCACCGAGCGGCGGTTCTTCTATGATCTCATCAATGTAACCATTTTTCAGGTTGTCCTGAGCTGTGATGCGTTGTGCCAATGCACAGGATTCAATAAGCTCAACAGGTGCACGTTGAGAGCCTCGGATACGGCCTTCAATGGCAGCAGCTCCTTCGGGAGAAATGACTGAATAATATCCATGGGAAAGCATCAGACGTTTGTCAGCCATGCCGATGGCTTCTGCGCCACCGGAACCGCCTTCTGAAAAGATGGCGATAATGGGAACAGGAAGCCCTGCCATTTCATATATATTTTCAGCTATTTGCTGGGCTGCACCCGGGAAATCTTCAACAGGGTAAGAGCCGGGCGTATTCACGTAGGCATGGATGGGGATTTGTTCCCGAGCAGCAACCTTCATGTACTTCAAGGCCTTGCTGTTGCCCCATGGTTTGATGGAGCCACCATTACGAAATTCTTCGCCGTGGCCTTTTTCTTGCCCCACAACCATAACCGGCTGGTTAATGATCTTTTTGCCACGACGCCGAGTGATGTACGCTCTGGCGATAAGCATGCCGGGGTCAATAGAATGTTCGTCTTGCCCACCGATTTCAGTGTAGTTATCGTAGACGTTTTCAAGGATATCCTTGAGGCATGCACGTTGAGGATGACGAACAATTCGCACCTTATCCATGGCTGTAAGCTGCGTGTCGATGGCGGATTCCATGGCAATCAATCGAGCGTCCAATGAGTCCAGTGCCCGATTTTTTAACTCTTCGGACAGGTCATTGTTTTTTTCGGAGAACGAACTGATTTCCGTGGTAAAAGCATCCAACTCAGGCCGGGGAGCGCCGCCAAGGATATCGCGGGCATAATTAACCCGTTCCTGAAGTCCCTGCAATTTCTTTTCTATATTCATAGTATTAGAATTCAAGCAAATTTTCTGTTTTCTCAATGAGGAAGGGAATGTTGGACTTCATGCCAGCACCGCTTGAGTCCCCGCCGTTGAGTTTCAGGTCGTTCAAGAATTCCAGACCGCGTTTCTTTGCCTCTTCCAAATCCTTGCCCCAAATAATGGCCAATGCCAGGTTGGGGTCGTATTCTGTGGGGATTTGGTATGTTCGATCTAAAGGAACATGCGTATGCATGCTCAACCAGTCGCAGGCGGTCCATTTTAGTTCTTCAATCTTGCCAACCCATGGAGTGAAGCCTTGAGTCGTGTCTTCAGCGATGAGGCGGTATTCAATGCTGACGCCGTCAAAGGAAACGTCATCCTGCGTATAACCGAGATCCTCACCAAGGCCGATGCGAATTTGTTCACGAATGAGATTGACGTCCTTGTTGCCCTGCGTTGAAGCGATGCAAGCCGAAACGCCGTTTTCCACCTGAATACGAGTATTCACTTCCATAAGAAAGGGCTCGCCATTGGGGGTTACAATCCATTCCCATGTACCGACATTGTCGTATTTGATTTCGCGAGCGATCGAGAGGGAATATTCAGTAATGTCATCCATTAGCTTCTGGGCATCAAAACTGTATTGCAGATCTTCAGGTCGGAATCCGGGGGCAACTTCAATTCGTTTTTGCAGACCCGGACTTTGAACGGAGCAATTACGAGTCCCGAAGTGTACTGGGTTGATACCGGTTCGGTCTGAAGCTATCTGTACTTCAAGATGATTGAAGTTAAATACGCGCTGTTCAATAAGGACGCCTTCATCATTAAATGTACGAAGCGAGTAGTTGCGAATTCGACGGTAGGTTTGTCTGAAACGAGCCATGTCTTCGACTTCATCGATGCCCATGCCTCCGCCGCCGGCGGATGCCTTTACCAAAACGACCGGACGAGAAATGCCCATTTTCGTCTGGAATTCAAAGAGGCTCTCGGCAATAGCTTCAGCTTCCATTTCATCATATATTGCACGGTCGGAACCGGGGACAGTCGGTACCCCAATTTTGCGTGCTAGTCGTTTGGTATTAATCTTGTCGCCAAGGTCGCGAATAACTTCCCATGAAGGACCAATAAAGGTCATGGGACGATCTCGTTCTACTACCCGTCTGGCAAAACGGTAGTTTTCCGAAAAGAATCCGTATCCCGGATGGACAGCGGTTGCACCAGATTCATCGGCTACGGAAAGGATATCACCGGCATCAAGATAGTTATGAATGCGGTAGAGTGATTTTTCGCCGCCCAGTCTTTTGGCAACATCAATATGACCGGACTGTGAATCTTCTTCTGTATACAGAGCGACAAACTGAACGCCTAAATCGGAACATGCTTCCATGATCCGAACAGCTATTTCGCCCCTGTTGGCAATGAGTACTTTATTTCCCTGAATGCTCACGATTTGCTTATCTCTTGTTTAGAGTAAATGGGAGGTGCTTTAGTTAACGGTTCTTCTCGGTTCTTGCAAATTTTTCACTTTCATATTTAATCAAATATTTCAATATATTAATCTAAAACGGTTGTTTTAATTGTCGAAGTGGATTTTTTACTAAAAAATGTGTAGATAGTCTGTCCAACCCCAAAAAGAGGCGTTTTATTGTCATAATTGTTAATGTTGTGAATTTTGGGCGCAGAGGAGTTTAGTATGAATTACGTTATTGTAGGAAATGGTGTTTCGGCCATCGGTGCCATTGAAGGTATTCGTCAACATGATACGAAAGGGGCCATAACGGTTATCAGTGATGAGGCTGTGCCGACATATGGACGTCCGCTGATCTCCTATTACCTTTCAGATAAGATAAAATTCGAAACATTACCATTTCGTCCAGAAGAATTTTATAAAAATAACGGGATTGAAATGCGGCTCGGATCACGGGTGTTGTCCATTGATACCAATGATAAAATTGTGACCTTGGACAGTGGGGATACTGTACCGTATGGCAAATTACTGCTTGCTACAGGGGGGACACCCGTCAAGCCGAACCTCCCTGGAATTGATGGACCGGGGGTCCACAATTTTACAACTGTCGCTCATGCGGAGACACTCAAGGAATTGGTGGACAAAGTTAAGAGGGTTGTTGTCATTGGTGCTGGACTGATCGCTTTGAAAGCTGCCGAAGGCTTTGCCGAAAAGGGTGTAGAAGTCACCATTGTTGTTCGTTCCCGTATAATGCGCACCTATTTTGATGAAACGGCAGGAGAGTTAATTGTCGATCATCTTGAAAAGAATGGTATTAAATTTATGCAAGGGACCGGCACCAAGGAAATTGTTCGGTACAATGACGGAACTATTAAAGGTGTAGAAACCGACAAGGGGCTTGTCGATGCAGATGTGGTCATTGTGGCTGCCGGTGTACGTCCGAATATGGGACTGGCTGCACAGGCTGGATTAATTACAAATCAGGGTATTCGGGTTAATGATTTCCTTGCAACAAGCGATCCTGATATTTTTGCTGCGGGCGATGTTGCTGAAGCCAAGGATCTACTGACCGGTGAATATACCGTGCGTCCCATCTGGCCTAATGCGTACACTCAGGGACGATATGCTGGGTTGAATATGGCTGGGGCGGATGCCCCTTACACAGGTGGCATGTCAATGAACTCTATTACGTATTACGGTTTGCCGACGATTTCTGTTGGTGAAACAAATCTGGCAGATGAGGATGGGTATGAGACAACCATTCATTTGGATCGAGAAAACTCAATTTACCGAAAGCTCATATTCAAAGAAAATGTTTTGGCTGGTTGTATTTTGATCGGTGACATTGATGCTGCCGGTTTTTATACTAGCTTTATCAAAAATGGTTTTGAACTGGATAATGCCGCCAAGGAACGTCTTATGGAAGGCGACCCGTCTCCTGCCCTGTGGCCTGACAGTTTTATTGAAGGTATGATGAATAACCCCTAAGTTTTAAATCATATAAAAATGCAAAAGGGCCGTTTTTTTAACGGCCCTTTTTTATTTTGTTTTGTGATTGAATACACCATCCCAATCGGATTCAGGAGGGACCTCTATGAGGTGTGCACATCGTTTGATGTACAGATCGTACAATAATTGATCTTTCCCTGTTCCTTTGAGTTTTATAAACAGTTTTTTGGCTTCCTCGAACTTTTTGTTTGTATATGCATCATAAGCTGTTTGATATAGAGCGAGTTCGTCCTTACGTTCTAAGGCTTCTTTTTGTTTGTAAACCGTATAGATAGTGACTGATTCTTTTTTGCCTTTTACTCGAACATTATCGAGTATTCGACAGTAATATCCTTCTTTACAGGCATTGATTACGTCTTGACTGACCACCAGCTTTTGACCGTAATATTTGGTCAATCCTTCAAGACGTGAAGCTAGATTTACATTGTCACCAATGAGTGTGTAATCGAATAAATCTGCGGACCCCATATTCCCGACTCGCACAGGACCCGAGTGAATACCAATGCCTACGGCGATGGTAAATCCATATTTTTTCATGAATTCATCGTTCAATTGTTCCAGACGGTCCAGTTGATTAATTGCGGCTATTAATGCTTTATCTTGATGATTTTCCACATCAAGTGGTGCGTTCCAGAAAGCCATGACCGCATCACCGATGAACTTGTCCAGTGTCCCCTCATTTTCTGTAATGATTCGAGTCATTGGCGTCAGGTAATCATGCAAAAGGTCTGTCACTTGTGTCGGAGAAAGTTTTTCCGATAGTGAGGTGAAACCACGAACATCTGAGAATTGAATAGTTATGTCTTTTTCCTGACCTTCCAGAGATAAGGCATCTGGATTGTCCATTATTTGAGAAATAACTGATGGAGACAGATAATGGGCAAACGCTCCATGAATGAATTTTTTGGCATGTTCTTCTCGCCAGAATTTTAGAATGGTCAAAGAAGCGAATGTTACAGCCAAAGTAAGATAGGAATACATGGGGGATATGAAGTAGTTTTGTTCTTGATAAAGGAGAATTGATCCATACCACATCGCATAACTTAGGCCTATCAGAGGGAGTACTATCCAGGAAGCTCGGGCCCACATGAGGAGAAAGGTCGTGACAAGCCCCGCTAGTACCATGCCGGAAAACTCAATTCCTTTCGTCCAGTCCGGGATGGAAATAAATTGCTTTGATAAAATATTATCGATGATTGTTGCATGGGTTTCTACCCCTGGAGCGCCCGGATCAAGTGGTGTAGGGCGCAAATCCTTCAGTCCTGAAGCAGACGTCCCGATCAGAGCAATCCGCCCTTGAAGTGCTCCGTTAGGGAGTTTCCTGTCAAGAACGTCAGCGGCGCTTATATACTCAAATGTTTTCATTGTACCGCGATAGTTGATCAACATTCGTCCATGATGGTCTGTTGGGATAACCATTCCTTTGAGTTTGATCGATTCTACGCCTAACGAGGACATTTTTAGAATCATGCTATTTATGCCGGTTGCCTGCATGAGCGAGGCCAGAGCAAGACTGGGATAGATATTTCCTTTGCAACTGAAGAGGAGAGGCACGCGCCTGTAGACTGAATCTGCATCAGGGGAAATTGTAATGAACCCACTTCGTGCAGCGGCCTCTGCTAATATCGGAATGGGACAGATCATATCCTCTGCCTGAGGAATGGCATCAAGCGGAGCCATAGAACCAGGAGGGGCGAGGACTGCAACCTTGGCGGGTTTGACAGTACATTGGGGTCGCTCTTGAGAAACATTTCGCTGATTTTTAGCGCTTGCGATAAAATCAATGCCAAGAACGAAAGGTCCTGTTTTGAGATTGGCCGCCAATAATGCATCGTAGTCATCAAAATCAACGGGTAATCCTTTGAAACTAATATTGAGGTCCAAATCCCTTTTTACATCTTTTTTGATGTTTATGGGCGATGTCCGGTCTGGTTCAACAAAAATAATATCTGAAGCAATGGCTGCTGCACCGTATGCCTGCAGATATTTCATGAGCATGGCTACACGATATCTTGGCCAGGGCCATTGGCCTTTTTCAGCCAAGCTTTTTTCATCAAGGTCGATGATAACAGGGATATTGGTTGAAACTGGTCCATGATATTCTTTTATATAATGATCATATATCTTTAATTCCAGTAAGTAGAGGAATTGAGGCTGACTGAGAAAGAGGAGGACCATGACAATAGTAATACTCACTCCGGCGACAAGAAGGATGAGCTGATCTTTTTTAAATGCATTTTTAAGAAATGACGGCATGGAATCCTCAAAAAAGAGATTATTAATGACAACTGATTTCGGTAATGAACTATTATCTCATGACAAATTATCATTAAATCTTTTTTTTTCCGAGGCTTTTTACTGATGAAGAACGCAAAAGAGCTTAATTATTTAAAATATTTTAACTAATTAATATTATGGGGCCTTGAGTGAGGCGCACGTTTTTTCAACAGTTTTCATAATGGTTGATTGAGTGTGTTCAATATTTTTTCATGAAAAGTGTTGCCACCAAATTGACAGACAGGCTATATTACACCAACTGAAAATCATATAGGTTGAGTTGTTTCAACCATTATAGGAGGTTGTAGTATGAGTATTGTTATTGATCCTGATGAATGCATCGGCTGTGAATCTTGTGTTGAGATTTGTCCAGAAGTTTTTGAAATGGATGACGACGGTGAAAAGGCTATCGTGATCAAAGAAGATTCTACTGCTGATTGCGTGGATGAAGCTATTGAAACATGTCCTAATGAAGCTATCTCCAAGTAAAGAATAACATTCGTGAAAAAAAAGACCGCACATTGTGCGGTCTTTTTTTTATCGTGATAGAATTGTAATCTATTGTGATTTCTCAAAAATTTGTCGTAATTCTTCAATACGATCTCTATTTCCGCCAAAATCCAAAAAGTCTCCACGTGAGATTGCGTGAACGTGAATTATTCCCGCATGCTGATCATAGAAGAATTCAGCATCGTCCATGGTACGCATGACTGAGCTTTTGAATTCAGCACGAAGATAATTGTCCTCAACGAGCAAGACTTTACCCCCGAATATGGACTCAATTGCGTTGCCCAAATCAACCATGACAATTTCAGAATCTCCATGGGCTATAATTGGAGCAATTTTATTTTTGGGATTAGTGGCTTGTGATGAAACGCAGTCATTTGTTTCGCCGCATACGGCAAATGTGCCATTGTGCATTCCCATTTCAGGGGCTTTACTGGCGCAAGCACACAATGAAATTACGGCCAAAATACAGAGAATAGAGCGAATTTGTATTTGTTTCATGGAGGCAATCTATTGCAAAAGGGGGCTGAAATGCAACCAATTTTAGCAATAAAAGATATATGATCAGACTATTTTCTTATACCACAGAAAATCGTCGAGATTTATTCTGTCCGACGCGTCGAATAAGATACCTTCATTTACAAGTAATTCTTTTTGGTCCTCATACCCCTGCTGACGAGCGAGGGAGATACGACCTTCCCTGTTGAGTACCCTGTGCCAGGGAAGTCCTTCCTTTCGAGAGCAGGAGTGGAGAATACGAGCAACCTGTCGGGCCGCTCGACGATTACCAGCCATGGTGGCAATCCCACCATACGTAGCAACCTTTCCATGAGGTATCGAACGGATGATTTTTATGACTTTCAACGTAAATGGCGATGACGACATGATCCATTCATAGAATGGTTGAGTAGAAGAAACAAGAAGAGTTCATGTTATTAATAAGGGAGATGTGTTGACTTATAGGGATGATTATCAGATGTATTTAAGTATGAAAATTTCGTATCGTATTCTTATATTTTTGGTAATGGTCATGTTTTCTTTTCCTGCTGTAAATGGCTTCGCTTTACAGATTGAGCCATCCTTAATCAAGGAGCGATGTGTTGTCTGTCATACGGCTGACCGCATTTGTGCCAATTGGGGTAAGGGAGAGGATTTTTGGGGGCCGACTGTCAAGCGCATGGTTTCCAATGGAGCAAAAGTCTCGGACGATGAGATTGCGGCATTCTCTCTGTTGTTGAGTGGGCAGACTCAGCCTGTAGCACAAATTCTGAACTGTGAGTCTTCTCATAAAGCTGATGTGACTATTTCCACATCGCAAAAAATGCCCATTTTTATGGCTCTTGGACATCCCGTTTTCATGACCCTCGCGTTTGTTTTATCTCTTTGGGTAGCATGGCAGGGTATCAATCGAATTAGAATTTCCCTTTTTAAACATAAAGTTCGGTTTAATTGGAAAGGGCATGTCCGCTATGGAATTGTTGTCATGAGTACATGGTTTTTCGGCATGATTGCTGGAGGAATTATGGCAAAACTGATCTATGGCGAGGCCGGCATGACAGGTGACCACCGAACGATTGCAATGATCATGTTACCAATGATTGTTTTTGGTGAAGGTTCCGGTTTATATATGAAATTCAAAAAAGCTTCGAGAAAAATACTGCCCATATTCCATGGCGTCAATAATCTCATACTGGTCCTATTGGCTTTCATGCAGCTTTTTACCGGCTTTTATCTTGTGAGAGGTTTGTTTTAGGCCATAATGATAATACAAGGAGTCTCCCATGAAAAAGTGTTGTCTGATTGCTCTCTGTGCGGCTTTTACATTGTCTTTGCTGGCTGGTTCTGCTTTGGCCGAAGGAAAACCGGGACCAGATGCAAAAGAGTTATGGAACTATATCACCAAGGTTGATCCATATACTGAGTGGGGTTTCTGGCCGGATCATGAAGGAATGCAACCCGGTCGTGCTCCTCATGGTCCGAAACACAAGGTTTATGTGAATTCGGCTGGGTTGAATTCAAAAATGCCGCCAGTTGCATGTGGCACCATTGAGGTTAAAGAAAATTATAGCCCTGATGAAAAGCTTGCGGCCATAACAGTCATGTATAAGGTGAGTGGGTATAATCCAAGCGATGGAGACTGGTTTTGGGTGAAATATTCACCCGATGGCACGGCAGACAAGGCTGGAAAGCCGGCAGGTTGCATTGGTTGCCATGGGACGCGTGCTGCCAATGATTTTATTTTGGTGCATGAATTTAAGTAGCGATTTCGTAAAATCATAAAAAAGAACCTGGCCATAGGACCGGGTTCTTTTTTTAGGCCTTTAATGCGCTTTTTATTTGGTTGACATCGGGTATGTCTGCCATGGATTTTCCATAATATACAAATTTTAAGATTCCATTTTTATCTATCAACATTTGGGCTGGCATTCTGCCTAATTTAATAAGACGTACTTCTTGTCCATAAAGATTCAACACAGAGTGTTTCGGGTCGGGAAGCCCGACAAAGGGAATTTTTTCTTTTTCCCAATATGTTATAAAAGATTGTGGTTTTTCAGGCCCGACAACGAGTATTTCAATGTCCAAAGCCTTGATCTGTTCGTATTCTTGACGCAACTGCGTCATGTGCTGTCGGCAGAATGGTCACAAGAAACTTCTATTGAAGACGAGCAATACATGTTTTTTTTGAGCATAATCAGACAGAGATATTTTTTGACCCGCTACATCTTTCAAAGTGAAGTCAGGAGCTTGTGATTCTACGGCTACTTGCATAATTTACCTCGCTTTTCTTGTTGTCTACCCCAATAATGAACTGTTTGTAGTTAATAAGACCACATAAAAAGTTCTTGTCTTTTTTTATTCAAATATACGTAGTTACAATGGTGAATTCTTTTTCGTTATGTTTGCTTTAAAACAGGCTTTTGAAGTCTGAAATCTCCTTGACAATGGCATCAAAATATCATCATCAATCACTGCTTATTGTCAAAAGTTCGGTCGACAACGACATTCAGATGTCTTTGAGTCTTCCATTGGGTTAACACTTCCTAACAAATATCCGAGTCTTATGGGAAAGCATATCATTGAAGAGGCGAGTCGCTGCTTGCAATGCAAGAAACCGTTGTGCAGCAAGGGGTGTCCGATCAGTACCCCAATTAATGAAGTTATAAAACTCTTGCTTGACGGGAAGACATACGAAGCGGGCGAACTTTTGTTTAATAACAATCCGCTATCTGTTGTTTGTTCTCTTATCTGTCCGCATGAAAATTTCTGTGAAGGCCATTGTATTCTTGGCAAAAAGAGTTCTCCTATTCAGGTCAGTGACATCGAAAACTATATCTCCAGTTATTATCTGGAACAGCTTCAGATGAAGAAGCCCGAGCATGAGAATAATGGCAAAAAGATAGCGATAGTTGGTTCCGGGCCTGCTGGCCTTACTGTTGCCTTTATCCTTGCTTCAAAGGGTTTTGATGTGACTATTTTCGAATCCGAAGATAAGATAGGCGGAGTTCTTCAGTACGGCATTCCCGATTTTCGTTTGCCAAAAAGCATTTTGGTCAAACTCAAGAAGATGTTGGAACGGCTGGGTGTTAAAATACGGCCCAATATGGTCATTGGTCCTATTATTACGCTCGAAGATCTTTTGCGTGATGGATACAAGGCAATCTTCATCGGGACCGGTGTGTGGAGTCCCAAGCCTTTACGTATCAAAGGTGAAACTTTGGGAACGGTCCACTACGCGATTAATTATCTCAAAAATCCTAATGTTTATTCTTTAGGCAAGCGAGTGTTTGTTATCGGCGCAGGAAATGTGGCCATGGATGTTGCCAGAACAGCCCGACGCAAGGGGGCGGAAGAGGTCACAGTCCTCTATCGCCGTGGCGAAGAAAATATGTCGGCCACCAAATACGAGTATGAGTATGCCAAACTTGATGGTGTCGCATTTCAATTTTATACTACACCTCTCGAAATTTTGGATGATGGTATTCGATGTGTCAAAACTCACCTTGAGGAACAGGACGGTTCAATGCGTCTTGTGACTGAAGAGGGCAGTGAACACTTTCTTGAAGCGGACACAGTCTTTATTGCGGCCAGTCAGGCTCCGCGAGATAATTTGTCCGGTATTGAAGTCGGTAAAACAGGCCTCATCATAACCAATGAAGATGGCCGAACCACTCGGGAAGGAGTTTTTGCTTCAGGTGATGTTGTCACAGGCGCCAAGACTGTGGCTGAGGCGGTGAATCTCTCCAAACGTTCTGCACAAGCCATTATGGATTATGTCGCAACTTTGAAAGAATAATTCAAAATTATTGTCTCAAAAAAAGAACTCCCTGAAATCACAATAAGTGGTATCAGGGAGTTCTTTTTTGTGGCTAATCATTTTCAATCCCTTGATATTCCGTGCTGTTTGATGAGGACATAAAATCGAGCGCGAGAAATTCCTGCGACTTCGCATGATTTTTTGACATCTCCTCCGGTTATCTCAAATAGATTAAGAAGATACCGTTTTTCCATTTCTTCATACTGAAGATTTCGATACTCTTTGAGAGTCGGAAAATCTTGTGGATCAATACGTAAGTGGTCCTGATGTTCTTCTCTACTGATTCCTTTTTCCATATCACGACGAGCAATTTCCGCACGGATGGCACGTGGCAGGTGACGAGGGTAGAGGATCGATTCTTTGCCAGCTCGTGAAAGGGCTTGCTCAATGGTGTTTTGAAGTTCTCGGATGTTGCCTGGCCATTTATAGTTCATCAGTGCATCCAAGAAATCAGGCGAAAATCCTTTGCTCGCCATTTTAAGTCGTTTGGAATGATGCTGAATGAATTTACATGTCAATTCGTTAATGTCTTCGGTGATTGATCGAAGTGGCGGAAGTTGCATGCGGATACCGCGCAGCCGATAAAAAAGATCCCGCCGGAAGTCTGCTTTTTCAACCATGGCCTCAAGGTTTCGATTGGTTGCTGCTACAAGACGAAAATTACTCTGGATTTCCTTCATGCCACCAACAGGACGAAAGCTTCGTCCTTCCAGTACACGCAGAAAAACTTTTTGCAGGGACATCGGCAATTCTCCTACTTCATCAAGAAAGAGAACACCGCTGTCAGCTTGTTTGACTAACCCCACGGAATTTCTATCTGCGCTAGTGTATGCTCCGCGTTCATGACCAAAGAGAAGGTTCTCTGCCAAAGAGTCTGGTAGGGCAGCACAGTCAACAACAATAAAAGGATTTGCTGCTCGTTCACTGTTTTTGTGAATGGCTCGTGCGAAGAGTTCTTTGCCTGTCCCGGTTTCTCCGGTGATAAGAACATTTGCATCTGAGCTGGCAGCATGAGCCAGTGTATCCAGGCAGGATTGAAGCAGGCGGCTGTTGCCAATGATACCGGAACGACGCAGGGAACATCGGATGCCACCGCTATATCGTTCTTCATGATATTCTATGACACGCTTGATAAGGACGAGAAGTCGCTGCATGTTCAGCGGTTTGGTGATGTAATTCCACGCACCGTTTTGAATGGCCAATTCCGCCATGTCAGGATTTCGGCTACGGGAAATGACGATGACTTCAGGAAAGGACGGAATTTCTCTGATCGTTGCGAGGTAAGCTAGACTGTCACCATCCGCAAGATCATCTCCAAGCAGTACAGCCTTGTAGTCTCCGGTGTGAAGTAGGCCCATCGCACGTGACAGTGTATCACAGTCTGCCGTCGGCAGACCGTGTGTTGCAAGAGCTTTCCCCAAGGCTTGAGTAAAACTCCTGTCCCCATCAATAATGAGAATCTCGGCCATGACGTAATTCTCCCTCTTCCTACAAAAAAGTCCTCACATAATTATACCATGAATTGTGCGGGAATTGTCAAATCTGTCTACATCTTGAAATTGTTGAAGAAAAAAACATATCGTTTTGAGAGAGTTAAAAAGTCTCGTCTGACAAGACACACAACGCTCTTTGAAGCATGAGAGACTCTTGAGAGTCCTCGCACAATCTTTTGCAAATAATTTCATCTTATGAATGGCAGGGGACTCTCTTCAAGGTGAGGATGTGTCTTGTTTTGCAAGACTTATCTTGTACGAGAAGACGTTTTTAGCCTGATTTTCAAGGGAAAACAGCATGCCTGCCAATAGACTCTCTCTCCATCAATCGAGAATATCTATACAACTCGAAAGCGGTACGCATCTTGTTCTTAGAGAGCAAGTGAGAATCGTCCGGGAGTAACGCGGATATCCGGGAAAATGAATTTCCTTTTGGTTCAAGCGGGGTTGCTGATTCAAGGGCAACAATATTCAAGCGGTTCGCGTAGCGCGACACTCTCATACTCTCCATGTGAACGCCCCGGAAAAGAGAAGACAAGGGAATACGGCAAGGAGGTATCACGAATGCGGCGCAAATGGGATGCACGGAAAAAAGCAAAGATCGTCTTGGAAGGCCTTATGGGAGGGTGCGTCAATGACTTGTGTCGCTCCCACGACCTGCGACCCGGACAGTATTACAAGTGGCGAGGGCAATTCCTGGAGCAATGCCATCAGATTTTTGAAAAGCGACCAAATCTTTCGAGTGAATCTGAGTTGATCGCTGAAAATGAAGAACTCAAAAAACTGGTGGGCGAACTGACTTTGGAACTGACCAGCGGCAAGAGCAGTCGTTGACACGTCGAGGAATGGAGGAACCATGGGCAACAAAATCGGAGTATACATCTGTCACTGCGGTTCGAACATCGCGGGAAAGGTCGATTGCGAAGACGTGGCCAGGTATGCCGGAAAACTCAAGGACGTGGCGGTCTCTCGAGACTACCAATTCATGTGTTCGGACCCGGGACAGGAAATGGTTATCAAGGATATCCGCGAATATGGGCTCAACAGGGTCGTCGTGGCATCCTGTTCACCGCGTCTGCATGAAAAGACTTTTCAGAAGGCTTGTGCACGGGCTGGGTTAAATCCCTATCTCATGCAACACGCATGTATTCGGGAACATTGTTCATGGACAACCGCTGATCCGGATGAAGCGACAGCTAAGGCCAAGCATATAGTCGAAGCGGCCGTTGATAGAGTGGGCGATCACGAGAAACTCTTTTCACGCGAAGTGGATGTCCTGCCGGATGTCATGGTCGTTGGTGCTGGCATCGCCGGTATTCAGGCCTCTCTTGATATCGCCAAATCAGGACATAAGGTTCATTTGGTTGAAAAAAGTCCGTCAATTGGTGGGCATATGGCCCAGTTCGACAAGACATTTCCTACATTGGATTGTGCAGCCTGTATCTCCACTCCCAAGATGGTAGCGGTATCGCAGGAACCGAACATCAATCTGATGACTTGGAGTGAAGTTGAGGACGTTTCAGGTTTTGTCGGGAATTATACAGTAACCGTGAAGCACAAGCCTCGGTATGTGAACGAAGCTGTCTGTACCGGCTGCGGAGCCTGTCTGGAAAAGTGTCCAACCAAAGCTTTGAACGAGTTCAACGAAGGGCTTTCCATGCGAAAGGCCATTTATCGGAATTCGCCACAGGCCGTGCCGAGTACGCCGGTCATCGATGGTTCTATCTGTAAAAAGATTACTAAAGATAAATGTGGAATATGTCAGACCATATGTCCTACTGGAGCCATCGATTATACTATGAAGGAGACTCATGAAGTCTTTAATGTCGGTTCCATTGTATTGGCTACCGGATACGATGCCATGGACCCGACACCATTGTACGAATACGGCTTTGGTCGATTCGACAATGTGTACACTGCGTTACAATTCGAACGGCTTAACAACGCAGTTGGTCCCACCGAGGGAAAGATTGTCTTGAAGAATGGCGAGGCGCCCAAAAGTGTCGGCATAATTCATTGTGTGGGCAGCCGTGATAAAAACTATCACGAATACTGTTCGCGCACCTGTTGCATGTACGCCCTCAAATTTGACCATCTTATCAAGGATAAAGTCGGACACGATACCAAGGTGTACAATTTTTACATTGATATGAGGTGCTTCGGCAAGGGGTACGAAGAGTTCTTCAAGCGTGTTCAAGAGGAAGGTGTGACCTTTATTCGGGGTCGTCCAGCTGAAGTTGTTGAAGAAGATGACAAGCTGGTGATCGTTGGTGAAGACACCTTACTCGGGATGAATGTGCGTGTACCTGTGGACATGGTCATTCTGTGCACTGCCATGGAAGCGCGTAAAGATGTCACTGAAGTGGCCCGTATATTTGGTGTGGCTCAAGGGCAGGATGGATTCTTCCTTGAAGAACATCCCAAGTTGGGTCCGGTTTCTACCGCGACCGATGGTGTGTTCCTTGCCGGAGCCTGTCAGGGACCAAAAGATATTCCTGATGCCGTTGCTCATGCTTCAGGTGGTGCAGCGCAAGCTCTTGCGCTTGCTGCGAAGGGGACTGTTTCCATATCTCCGACAACTTCGTGGATCGACCCGGACGTCTGCATCGGATGCAAGGTGTGTATTAATCTGTGCCCGTACTCAGCCATCGAGTTTGACGAACGGCGACAGATATCGGTTATCAACGAAGCAATGTGTAAGGGCTGTGGCAGCTGTGCAGGATATTGCCCAAGTGGGGCCGCGCAGATCAAGCACTTCAATCAGACTCAGATATTCAATGAAATCGACGGAATGCTTGGCATGATGTTTGACCTTGTGCCTCCTGAGGCCGAGGGACAAAGAGCTGAGGCAGTCAGTGATAATCAACCGGGCGAAGCCTAGGAGGCAGTGATGAGTAGTGAATTTGAACCGACCATTCTGGCTTTTGTCTGCAATTGGTGCACCTACACCGCAGCAGATCTCGCCGGAACGTCGAGAATGGTACAACAGCCAAATTTACGATTAGTACGCGTTATGTGTACCGGCATGGTGGACCCTAAGTACATTGTGAAGTCGCTTCTTTCCGGGGCTGACGGAGTGCTTGTCAGTGGGTGTCATCCCGGTGATTGCCATTATATCAACGGCAACTACAAAGCCCGGCGTCGGGTTAAGCTTCTCAATGAAATCCTGCCTCAGTTTGGTGTTGAACGGGAGCGCGTCAAGCTGACTTGGGTGGGAGCGAGTGAAGGGAATGAATTTGCGGAAACGGTAAATTCTTTCATTAACGAAATCAGAGAACTCGGTCCCATGGAAGCGCGTTCCATGGCCGTGGTTTAGACACTGGGAGGTGGCGACATGGCGACCACTGTGAAAATACAAGTTGAAAATATCAATCCGGTTGTGGCGATCCAGGGCTTTTTGCGCGGCTTGCTGGAAGACGAGTCGTTAGGCGGAGTTGTGGTACCGGTCCACCTGTTCGACAAAGGAATTCCCATGCCCACGCTGGTAACTGATCCAGATCAACTTTCAGGTGCTGATCCATTAGCTCCGGCATTTCCCATGAACAGTGCAAAACTACTTTCGCGATTGACACGAGGGCAATCTGGCGAGCGCATTGCCGTTGTCATGCGACCTTGTGAGATTCGTGCATTCGTGGAGCTGGTCAAACTCAATCAGGGTAGTCTCGACGACGTCATTATCGTGGGAGTGGACTGTATGGGGGCCTACGACAACACCGGTTATAAGACTTTTGTTGGTGATCGGGATTCGTTTGAGGCGACGCTCGCCTTCCAAGGGCAACATGGTGGAGCGAATGAAACTGCGTTGAACGGCGTGGATATCGCTCCGGCCTGTAAATCCTGTGAATTCCCGGCTCCAACCAATGCGGATATCGTTATTGGAATTGCCGGTGCAGATCTGCACGATGCTATTCCTGTCATGGCTGACAGTGCGCGAGGCGAAGCTTTGCTTAATAGCCTTGGATTGCCCGACATGGAAACCAATGGGCGCGACGGGGTACTCGAATCGCTTATCAAGGTCCGTACTGAACATCGTGACGCCATGATTGAAGCAACTCAGGCTGCTACCGGAACACTGTCGGATTTGTCGGAGTATCTGTCGAGTTGCGTGAATTGCTACAACTGTCGAGTGGCCTGTCCAGTCTGCTACTGCAAGGAATGTGTGTTTAATACTGACGTGTTCGAACATAAGCCGTGGCAGTACATGGGCTGGGCCAAGCGTAAGGGAAGTCTCAAGTTGCCCACCGACACCATCTTTTATCATCTGACCCGTATGGCGCATATGTCCATGGCCTGTGTGGGGTGTGGACAGTGTTCCAATGCTTGTCCTAACGGCATCCCCGTAATGGAGTTGTTCCGTACTGTCGCAGCTCGGACACAGAAGAGCTTTGACTATGAGCCGGGCAGAAGTCTGGAAGAATCGCCGCCGCTTTCGGTTTTCAAGGAAGACGAGTTCCAGGACACAGTGTCGCACATGGCCTAATGACAGGTCCCAGTTTCGGGAGGACGTTATGAGGAAGCAATACGGAGCAATGGTGGTAGGCGCAGGAATCGGTGGTATACGCGCCGCCCTCGACCTGGCTGTTACTGGTCACAAGGTCGCTCTTATCGACCGCCGTCCAAATCACGGTGGAATTTTGAGTCAACTTGACCACCAATTCCCGTCCGATCATTGCGGTATGTGTAAAATGCTGCCGCTTATGTCACGAGATTCATCCAGCCAGTATTGTCTACGCAAAGGGCTGTTTCACGATAATATTGACATTCTTCTTTCTACCGAGGTGGCAGAAGTTGAGGGTGAACCGGGCAAGTTTTTTGTCTCGTTAAACCGAACTTCACCTCTGGTGGACCCGACGAAATGTGTCAGTTGCGGCAAGTGTTCAGAGGTGTGTCCTGTGCGTGTGGACAGTGAATTCAACGCTGGATTGACACAGCGAGCGGCTATTTATCTGCCGGTTCCGCACGCCATCCCCAATCAGTATGTGCTGGATTTGGACAACTGCCTGCGTTGTTGGAAGTGTCATGAAGTGTGTCCTACCGGGGCCATTGATTTTAAATTCGAAGAGCGCAAGGATTTTCATATCCTTGTGGTTGATCGAGATGAAATGGTTCAGGAAATGATGCAGGGAAGTCTCGATGAACAGAATTTCCCCCTTCATTTTACCGCAAGTGGGCGTGAGGCTGTGGATCAGCTCGCTGAAACCGATCAATTCAGACTTGTCCTGCTTGGATTAAATATCAATGACATGGACGCTGAACGTGTCCTGACACGTTGTCAGGAACTTCATCCAGATATGCCAGTGGTCATTTTGGCAGACAGTAGTCAGGAAGAGACTGCTTCAGCTCTTGTTATGCAGGGTGCACGTGAATATTTGACTAAGCCATTGACTGCAAAGAAATTTGTGCCGTGGCTCGATAAATTATTCGTGCGTATTCTGTCCGACACAGTCGAGGAACTGGAAGTCGGAGCTATTGTCTTGGCTGGTGGATTTGAGTGTTATGATCCGAAGACTGATCCTTCCGCTTCGTCGGAAATTTGGAATTATAACCATCCTGGCGTACTCACGGCGGTAGAATTCGAACGACTTCTAAGCGGGACCGGTCCTACCGGAGGTAAGTTGTTGCGTCCCGGTGATGACAAGCCCGTCAAAAAGATTGCATGGATTCAGTGTGTCGGCTCACGCGATGTGCAGAGGAATGCGGACTTCTGTTCTGGTATATGCTGTATGTTTTCCATCAAGGAATCATTGCTCGCTAAAAAAGTGACCAATGGTGCTGTGGAGACCTCCATCTTTTACATGGACATGCGTACGGCAGGAAAGGGGTATCAACGCTATCGCATCAATGCTGAAAAGGAAGAGGGCGTGCGTTTTGTCCGCAGCCGTCCTCATTCCCTCTTGCCGACGGATAACGGGCAGGACATCAAGCTTGAGTACTTTGCCGAAGACGGGACTATGGTCACTGAAATCTATGACATGGTTGTTTTGGCCGTGGGCGCTCGTCCGCCAAAGAATACAGACACCTTCGCGCAAACTATCGGCATTGATCTTAATCAATGGGGTTTTGCAGATACGCAACCGTATTCACCGGAACGTACAAGCGCGGTCGGTATTTTTGCCGCCGGGGCGTTTGGTGAACCCAAGGACATCTCCGAATCCGTGATTCATGCAGGGGCCGCAGCGCAAGCCGCGTCCCGCATCATCAAGGCATATGACGTGCTGGCGGGTATTGAGGACGAACTTGACCCCGAGTTCCCAGACGTTTCGCGTGAGCCACCTCGTACATTGGTGGCAGTCTGTGCATCCTGTCCTACTTTGGAGCAATCTGTGGATATCGAGGCGCTGAGTCAGCGTATGGCTAATGTGCATTCGGTATGCAAGGTTGTAAGTGTAGGAAGTGCCTGCACCGTAGAAGGGTGGGGCGATATTGAACAGGCGGCCATAGAGTTTAAGCCGAACCGTATTATCATCGGTGCGTGTATGCCTTACGCCTACATTCCCCGTCTCAAGGAATTGGGCAAGACCATTGGTCTCAATCCCGCACTTATGGATGTGGTGGATATTTATACACCGACCTTTGGCCCGGAAACAGACGCACGAACAGCGGAGAAGGAAATTTACGCATCCTTGTCCACGGCTGTTGCTCGGTTGCAAGGAGTCGACCCAACACCGCCACCTAATATGGTTGACGTAGAACGGTCGGCCTTGGTTGTCGGTGGTGGATTGGCGGGTATGACAGCGGCCATGTCCATTGCAGATCAGGGTTACGGAGTTTGTTTAGTGGAATCCGAGGAAGAACTCGGGGGCATGGCTATGCGACTGCATACACAACTTGATGGTTCCGATCCTCACAAGTACATGGAAGAACTCATCGCACAGGTGGAAAAGCATCCAAATATCAGGGTGCTCAAGGATTCACGTGTCGTGCTGTCTCGAGGCAGTGCAGGACGGTTCCGTTCAGCCATCGCCAGCCCGGAAGGAGTCTTCCCGCTTGAGCATGGTGTATCCATTCTCGCTACAGGCGCACACGAGGCCAAGGTCTATGAAAGTGGTCTGTGCGTACACAAGTCGGTGATGACTCATTTCGCATTGGAAGAACAGCTAGCTACAGGTCAGCTTGATGCAGGCATACTTTCTTCGGTTGCCATGATTCAGTGTTGGCGCAAACCCGGTGAGGACCGCACCTATTGCAGCAAGGTCTGTTGCCCGGAAATGGTTAAGAATGTACTTGCTCTCAAGGAGCGCAACCCCGATTTACCGATATACGTGTTCTACCGTGATATCATGATGCCTGGTTTCCTTGAGACCTACTACACGCAGGCGCGGAAGGCCGGAGCCATCTTCATTCGATATGAACAGGATGAACCTCCACAGGTGAAATTTGAGGAAGGCAAACCGGTTATTACGGCCTACGACCCCATTCTCAGAGAAAATATCGTTCTTAGGCCGGATATCCTGTCACTTTCGAGTGGCATGGAACCTAATGACATGGATGATATCCAAGAAGTTTTTGGTGTGGAGATCAACGAAGACGGTTTCTATCAGGAAGCTGACTTCAAGTGGCGGCCCGTGGATTTCCTTAAGCAGGGTGTCTACGCGTGCGGAACAGGTTTGGCTCCCCGTCGAATGGGAGAATCTGTCGCTTCTGCCAAGGCAGCTGCTCAACGCGCACTGAGAATTCTCAATGCAGAAACCATTGCCCGCGAAACCGTCGTGGCCTCTGTCCGACACTCTTTGTGTTCATTGTGTCAGGCGTGTGTCGCGGCCTGTCCATATGGAGCACGTGTGCTTGATATGGAACTCGGTCAGATTCAGGTGGACGAAATTCTGTGTCAGGGCTGCGGTTCCTGTGCAGCAGTCTGTCCCAACAGCGCCACGGTCCTTAAAGGATTCCACGACGGGCCGATGATGTCTGTCATTGACGCAGCACTCGAAGAACCGGCGTAATTCGGAAATATGGAGGAATAACGCCATGAGCGAAGCAGTAAGAAAAACATGGAGCCCGGCCGGAGACGAAATCGAGTTCGTGCTCGCCCAATTAAAGGAAGAAGTTGGGGCCTGCATGCAGTGCGGTACTTGTACCGCGTCCTGTCCTAATGGGTTCGCTATGGATATCACTCCTCGGGCCATGTGGCGGATGATTCAGTTCGGCATGCTCGACGAGATACTTGAGAGTCATACCTTCTGGATGTGTTCGTCCTGTTACACCTGCACACTGCGGTGTCCACGAGGTCTCAAACTCACTTCGGTTATGGCTTCTCTGAAGAGACTGGCCATGCTCAGTGGCAAAGGACGTAAGAACAGTGCGTTCTATAGAGCGTTCATGGAAAACGTCGAGTCACATGGTCGGGTGCAGGAAATGGGCATGATGAGCAATTACTTCTTCAAACGCATGGATAACCCGACGCTACCGCTCAAGTTTGTACCGCTGGGTATGAAGATGATGGCCAAGGGCAAGGTACATATGCCGGGTGGCGGTCAGGGCGGAGTGCTGAAGCCTATGTTCGCCAAGGCGCGAGAGATGGAGGGATTGTCATGAAATACGCATACTACCCAGGTTGTTCTTTGACTGAAAGTGCGACGGAGTTTGATATCTCTACGCGTGCAGTCATGGATTATCTTGGTGCCGAATTGATCGAAATTCCAGATTGGACCTGTTGCGGCGCGAGTGCAGCCGAGCCTGTGAGCAAGCTCATGAATTATGCGCTTCCGGCACGGAACCTTGCTCTTACTGAAAAGGAACTTGATGGCATTGATGTGATTGCGCCGTGTTCCGCCTGTTATCTTAACCTTCTCAAGGTTAACAAGGAAGTAGTTGGAGACAGGAGTCTACATGGCAAGGTGAATGAAGTGCTGGCTGCGTCCGGTTTGACCTATTCCGGCAAGGTGGAAGTACGACATATTCTCGATGTTCTCATCAATGATGTCGGGGCAAAAATTATTGAACAGAAGGTGACCAACAATCTTGAGGGCATGAAGATCGCCCCATATTACGGGTGTCAGATCTTACGACCATACCCGGTGTTTGATGATCCCAAGAACCCTACATCCATGCATCGAGTTCTTACGGCTTTGGGTGCCGACGTGCATGAGTGGGATCATGGAAACAAATGTTGCGGTGCATCGCTCATGATGGGGCATCGCGATGTGGCGCTTCAATCTGTTGCAGCAATACTCGCTGACGCAGAGGGCGCGGATGCCATCGCTACAGTCTGTCCATTGTGCCAGATGAATCTTGAGGCATATCAGTCGCAGGCGCAGAAACTTGGAGCCAAACCTATCCCCATTCTCTATCTGACACAATTGATGGGCGAAGCCTTTGGGCTGGAGGATGGGGCCATTCAATTCGAGAAAAACCTGACCATATCGGCTGGGGTCAGGAGGGATATCGCCAACAAGGTCTGGAGCCAGCCGAACCAGACCGAAAGCGGCGACGATATGGCGGAAGCAAAGGCGGATAACCTCAGCAAGGGGGCAAGTCATGTTTAAGGACATCATCGTAGGAGTCACTCCTACCGGAATCGACAATTGCGCGGTTCAGGCAGCAATGGAATTCGCTCGTAAGTTCGAGTCCAAGCTTTACCTCGTTCACGTAGCGGGCATGGCTCAGGGCTGGGGCTCCATCGAAACCCTGGAACCTTCGGGTGAAACTTCTCGGCTCAAGGAACAGATCTCTGAAACCTATGCGGAAATGCTTGAGGGCATCCCGGAATCACAAATTATTGTCGTACCGGGTATCCCACACAACGAAATTCTGCGTCTGGCACGAAAGAAGAACACTGATCTTATCGTCATGGGACCGCACACCAAGGAATACGAGGAGACCCGTTCCAAGATGTGGGGTATGACAGGCAGTACGCTCGAACGCGTTAGCCAGAAGGCCCGCTGTCCGGTCATGATTGTTCACAAGGACGTTGTCTGTAAGGAACCGCTGTATAGCAACATCCTTGTGGCAACCGACTTCTCTGATCAAGCTGAATGCGCCGTAAGTTACGGCGGCCAGATGGCCCGTCAGTACAAGGCCAATCTCAAGATCATGCATGTCGTGGAAAATGGAAACAGCCGTTCCGAGGTCATCGGTCGACTGGAAGATGAATATGGTCCTCGCCTCGACGGTATTGGCGAGTGCGGTTTCGAAGCCTGTCGCGGCAAGCCTTCCATGGAAATTCTGCGTATGGGGAATCAGGCCGATGCAGACCTGATCATCATGGCTCACCATTCCAAGGAACGTGACCCAGAAAAGGCTTTCCTTGGCTCGACAGTCACTCAGGTGGCATTGAATGCACCGTGTCCGACCATGAGCGTCAACCGTCACTTCGATCTGCGTTGTGGCCTTATGTACGACCAGACAGGCGCAGCTGTTCAGACAGAGGCCTTGGCCTAGACGAAAATTCAGTGTGAATAAGAGTTGAACCTTACGATAAACGGTTTTCGGGAGCGGGTGACCGCTCCCGGGAATCCGGCGGCATAAGTCCGCGAAAGGAGTTAGCCATGGGTGAAGCAGCGCTTCTTATCGAGCCGAAGCAATCGGAACTGGTGGACAAGGTCCGGGAACTGCTGCCCGAGGGCGGTAATTTGAATATGTGTCTCACGTGTGGAGCCTGCTCTGCCGGATGTCCTGCTACGGGTATGGAAGACATGGACCCTCGTAAATTTCTGCGTTTAGCGCTTATGGGGCAGGAAGAGACGATTCGGTCAACACCTTGGGTGTGGCTGTGCACCATGTGTCGGCGGTGCGTTCATGCGTGCCCCATGGAAGTGGATATCCCTCAACTGATCTACCAATGTCGTCAATCATGGCCAAGGGAAGATCGTCCGAAGGGAATACTTGGTTCCTGTGAGCAGGCATTGAACACTCCGGGCAACAGCGCCATGGGTGCATCCAGCGAAGATTTTAAATTTGTGGTCGAGGATGTGGCCGAAGAAGTACGTGAAATGCAGCCTGGTCAGGAAAATATTCAAGTCTCTGTAGACAGAAAGGGCGCCTATTATTTCCTGAATCAAAACTCACGCGAACCAGTTACCGAGCCGGACGAAATGGTGCCGCTCTGGAAGATACTTAATCTGGTCGGCGCGGATTGGACATATAGCACCAAAGGCTGGGCAGCAGAAAATTACTGTATGTTTTTGGCCGATGATGACGCATGGGAAAACGTGGTGCGCAACAAGGCAGGAGCTGTGGAAGAGTTGGGGTGCAAGGTCTGGCTCAATACGGAGTGAGGACACGAATTTTATGCAGTCCGGGCTGGACTGCAAAAGTTTAATGTCGAACACGACTTCGAAATGGAAAGCATCATCCGGCTGTATGCCCAGTGGATTCGTGAGGGCAAGCTGCCAGTCAATTCCGATTGGAACAAGGACTTGGGTGTGACCTTCACGGTTCAGGACCCGTGTCAGCTTGTACGGAAATCACTGGGTGATCCGGTGGCCGAGGACCTTCGTTTTGTGGTTAAATCCGTTGTCGGTGAAGAGAATTTCATCGATATGTGGCCGAATAAATCCAACAATTACTGTTGCGGTGGTGGCGGCGGATTCCTCCAGTCAGGTTTTGCAGACGAACGGCGCAAGTACGGTCAGATCAAGCTCGACCAGATTCTCCGCACCAAGGCAGACTATTGTATCGCGCCATGTCACAACTGCCATTCTCAGATTCATGATCTCAGTGAATACTCCGGCGCACACTTTCCGGTAGTTCACCTCTGGACGCTCATTTGTCTTTCGCTTGGTATCCTCGGCGAAAACGAACGTGAATATCTCGGAGATGATTTGAAGAGTGTAGGGTTGTAGACAGGAAAGGGATAGACAAGGGAAAGCCCTGTGCTTCGGTTTAATTGCCGAAGGACAGGGCTTTGTTATTGTAATGAAAGGGATACTACGCTGCGGAGCGACGACCTCGATTGGAGTTGCGTTTCCTTGAATTGGAAAAGCGATTCTTGGGAGGGCGGCGACCGGGTTTGCGAGTGTCTACCTTGGTGCTGACAGCGTTATGGTCAAATCCGTCAATGGTATTTTGTTCAACCTTGATACGCATGACCCGCTCGATAGCTTTGATCTGGGACCGCTCTTCCGGGGTCACAAGACTGACGGCTGTACCGGAACGACCGGCTCGACCTGTCCGTCCGATGCGGTGAGTATATGTCTCGACAGTATCCGGCATATCAAAATTGATGACATGGGAAATACGGTCGCAATCGATACCGCGCGCGGCGATGTCGGTGGCTACCATGATGTTGAACTGCCCGTTACGAAATCCATCCAACGCTCTTTGACGCTGCCCCTGGCTCATATTGCCCTGAAGGAAAGTGCAGTTTTCTCCGTTGTTACAGAGTTTGCGCGCCAGATTCTTTGCCTTGTGCTTTGTGCGGGTAAAGATGAGTACACTTTTATGGTCAGTTGTCGCGAGTATTTTTCCCAACAGTGAAAGCTTGAGATGATTGGGCGCCTTGTACTGAACATGCCCGACGCTTTCCACGGAGACCGTGTTGGCGACCTGAACGGTTTTGGGTTGATTCAGGATATTTTCTGCGAGCTTTCTGATATCGGAGGGCATGGTAGCGGAGAAGAGCAGATTCTGCCGTTTGGCGGGCAGTTTAGCCAAAATGCGTTTGATGTCCGGCATAAAGCCCATGTCGAGCATCCTATCCGCTTCGTCCAGAACCAACGTGTTGATCTGGTTGAGATTGACGGCGTTCATTTTCATGAGGCGGACCAATCGACCGGGGCAGGCCACGATAACGCGAGAATAGCTGAAGGCCTTGATTTGAGGGTTCATGCCCACGCCGCCTATGACAGCCGCACTGCGAACGCCGGTTTGTTTGCCAAGAGCGACAAAGCTCTCATGAATTTGCAATGCCAGCTCACGAGTCGGAGCAAGAACCAGAATTTTGGGTGCACCCTTGGCGGGCAGCCTTTCATCCAGCAGACGTTGCAGGGTTGGCAGGGCGAACGCAGCGGTTTTGCCGGTGCCGGTTTGGGCCAATCCCATGACATCGTGCCCTTTGAGCACGTGAGGGATTGCCTGAGTTTGAATAGGGGTCGGGGTTTCATAGCCACAGAATTTGATGCCCGCATTAAGACGGTTATCAAAAGAAAAAGAGGAAAAAGCCATATGATCCTTGTGTGAAAAGGTATTAATGACGACGGCGCGCAACAGCGGTCGTGTCCGGGTAAACCGGATTATGTATAAGGGATGGCTCTGGTACGTGGAATAAATCTTGTTTCGACAAACCGAAACGATGGCGTCCAAATGGGACAAAGAAGTAATCGTGCGTCCAGTTACGCTGAGCAGGTACTACTTGTACTATTAAGAGAGGAAAGTAAAGGGATATCGAAGATGGTGGTTTTATCTAGACTAATTGGTATGTTGGGATGGTTTTTTAGTTAAATTTTTGTTTAAAATTAAAGTCAGATTAAAGCCTTTGTTAAGTAAAGTGTCCTTTTTTAGATGCAATCTTTCAGGAAATAGAAAAAATAAGGCGAAAAATTCAAAGAATAAAACCTGTTTTAAATGAAAAAGAACTCTGAATCGATGTTCAGAGCTTTTTATTTTGCTGGCGGAGAGGGTGGAAAAAGGTCTGTCCGACTTTCCAACCTTGTAATAATTTAACCTTGATGTGTGCACAAAGGGCGCTGTGTAGCACTTCTGTGTAGCTGTGGTCTACTAGCTTACGTGCGAGCAATTCGTTTCTGATTCTTTTTACTTTTAAAACGCTCTTGTATCCTAGGATACTGAGGAGATTGGCCCACTCCTTCAACAATGAAAAGTTCTTCTAACATCTCAGCGGCACTCACTAATGCAGACTGCGTATTCAGTTTTACAAGCTCATATCGATAGTCATGTCCATGAGGTAACTTTAACAATAAACACGGATGACCTTTATGATGTTCTAGTGATATAAATGTAGCATTTTCATCTTGGACTATATCTCTCAGTTCGTAGGCAATTCGATCTGCAAACATTCTTGTATCAATTGGCGTACGAGCCATTGTATTTCCATTAAGAACCATTCTGGCTTGTCCTTGGCTGTCTGCAAAATGAATATTTACTCCATTGGTTTTCAGGTTTTTTATATCTTGGGGGCTAGGTTGATCTGTGAAAGATGGCAAAATTCCTTTCATAACGGGACACAACGAATCAGCAACAACTGGAAGTTCAGTCTCTAGCACATTGAAAATAGGGTTTTCTTTCGATTCGATATACATGTCAGAGTGGCAACCTATAGCAAGTAATGTTATTTCATGCGTATGAAATAAAGCATATACGAGTTGGTCATTCGTCAATTTGTTGTACCCAACATGGAAGTGTCGTATGTGCATACTGTCTGCCATAAAGTCAGCTATGAATCGCCCGGATTTGTCAAAAAAACCTTGATTGTTATGCGTAACAAACCGCTCACGTTTGTTAAGATTTGGGTTGTTGAGACGCTTATCCCCAATCTGTAAACAATCAATTAGTTCGCCAAGCTTAGTTCTAACGATAGGATCTTGTATCGCTCCTTCCTGCACGATGAAGGCTCCCGTTTTTTTTACCGAATATGGGAAAGCACGAATTTGAGATTTCATATGTCGCTTTATCACAGCAATTGACAGCCCTAAGCCCTTGCCTATTAGATGTTTCCTTTCTTGAGAAGATAGTAATTCAAGTGCTGTTTTCTCGAAGTACTTGGCTAAACCTTGGTAGACAGACATTCGCTTTATACGCTTTTTATTTGCCATTATGTATACCTGTTCGTAATGAAATATTGATTCGACAGTTAAATAATAAGATTAGCCATACAAAAAAGGAAAATACACCCCAAGACTAAAACACGCAAAGATAAAGCCCGTCCAGAGGAGTAGTCAGGGATAATGGTTACAGAACGCCACAGAATTAGGTGGGGCTCTACAATTCTTAAATTAATGAATTATACAGAAATTAATTACAAAAAAGCCTTTGGGTCTATGACCCAAAGGCTTTTTACTTTCATGGCGGAGAGGGTGGGATTCGAACCCACGTATGGTTTGACCCATAACTCGATTTCGAGTCGAGCGCGTTACGGCCGGACTTCGCTACCTCTCCTTTGGCTGTTGAAAAATGCACGATTGCGTCGTTGCTGCGAAAAAATCAGACCCTCGCGTATTAAGATACGCTTCGGTCCTGCTTTTTTCTTGCGCCTGGCACTCGCACATTTTTGAACAGCCAAAGCCGCTTTTATTATTGTGTGGGTGCATCGAGGACAATGCGCTTTCAATCAACAGTCGGCTAACGCCGATGTGGAAAGGGTATATAAACAGACTCGGCGCGACTGGCAAGACATTTTGCCGATCGCGCCGAAAAGTTTTGTTGAAAAGGGGAGATGGCTAGTGATTGCCGCAGTCGTGATGGTTGCAGACAATGAGTTCATCCTTGATTTCACCGGCCAACCATTTGGCGGCGACTTCGTCGATTGGGCCGGAGCAGCCGCGCACGACCTGAATCTTGTTGGCCTGAAGAATATTGACCGCGCCTTGGCCCATGTTGCCGGCGAGCATGACTTTTACGCCTTTGGAGGCCAGAATCGGGGCAATGTCGGATTTGCAACCGCAGCCTTCCGGGGAGTCCATGCGTTCTTTGCTGACAATGTTCTGATCATTGTCCAACGTGATTATAGTGTAATGGTCGCAATGGCCAAAATGATCGTCGATATTACCGTCACGGGTGGGGAGAGCTATTTTCATACTCGAATACTCCTAAAAAAGTTTGGTGGAGTACGGAGAATAAGACAGAAATCAGACTTGTAAAGTGGGGAGTTTATTTTCTGCGTTCCAGAAAAAATCTTTTGAGCAGACCGCTACACTCATCGCCCATGACACCCTCGATGGTCCATATCTTGTGATTCGTGAAGGGCAGGGCGTGGCCGTCGAGATTGGAGACCAATGCCCCGGCCCGTGTGTCTCGTGCGGCAAAAATTACACCTTGTACACGGGCATGAATAAGCGCACCTGTGCACATGAGACACGGCTCCAGAGTGACTGCCATGATGGTGTTTGTTAAACGATAGTTTTTCAATTTATCCGCAGCTTTACGCAGGCAAAGAACTTCGGCGTGACCTGTCGGATCGTTGAGAGAAATAGGCTGGTTATGCGCGCTGGCGATAAGCGTGCCGTCCATGTCAAACAAGGCCGCACCAATGGGAGATTCCCCCACTTTGGCGGCCTTGCACGCCTCCTGAAACGCCACATCCATAAATGAACGCCAGCTTGCGCCTTCAGGCGGTTCAGGAGGAATACGAATAGACATGAAAGTTCCGGCGATTATTGGTCGGCCAGATATTTTACACCGGCTTCAAGCATAGCCAAACCGAGCGGCATGTTCGGATCAGTGCCGCGAGTCCATGACGGATGGTTGGTGACGTGATTGTAAGCCTCGGGGTGGGGCATGAGTCCCAGGATACGGCCGGACGGATCGGTCAAGCCAGCGATGCCCAAAGGAGAACCATTTGGATTATAAGGGTATTCCAATGTAGGTTCGCCGGTTTCCGGGTGGACATACTGGACAGCGATTAAATTATTATCCTGAATGGCCTTGAATGTGTCGTCGTCCATGGGGATAATTTTTCCTTCACCATGACGAATAGGAACATCAATCATGTCGATGCCCTTGGTGAACACGCAAGGGGAGGCCGGGTTGGTTTTGAGGCGAACCCAACGATCTTCGAAACGGCCAGAGTCATTATAGGACAATGAAACCTGACGTTCGAAATATTTACCGCCGATAGCCGGAAGCAAACCAAGTTTGCATAAAAGTTGAAAGCCGTTGCAGATACCAAGAATAATACCGCCGTTATCAAAAAAAACTTTGAGCTGATCCAGAACAGGCTTGCCCTCGGCATCATTTGACCAACGCCAGCGCAGTGCAGCGGCTTGAGCGGCTCCGAGGTCGTCACCGTCAAGAAATCCGCCTGGACAGAGCAAATAATTATACTTATCCATGCGCACATGGCCTGCGGCAAGGTCGGAAAAGTAGGCGATATCGGCATTCTCTGCTCCCGCCTGCTTAAGTGCATAAGCGGATTCCTTTTCGCAGTTGGTACCGTATCCTGTGATGACAAGTGCATTGACGCGCGCCATGAAATTCTCCTCTTCGTATTGACTTTGTCGTACTACCTTGCATACTTTGCAAAGCAGTGCCGTGTTGGGCAAGGAACATACGTGTCCGGCGCATGACAGTCAACATGGTCGACGCAGAAGGTCGATCATAATATATTCATATAATTCAAGCAGAAGTAAGGGGCTTTTTTCCGTATGAAAACCAAATTCATATTTATTACCGGTGGTGTTCTCTCTTCCTTGGGCAAAGGACTTGCTGCCGCATCCATCGGCGCACTCCTTCAAGCACGAGGTTTGAAGGCAACAATCCAGAAACTCGACCCGTATATTAATGTCGATCCTGGCACCATGAATCCTTTCCAGCATGGTGAAGTATACGTCACCGATGATGGAGCAGAAACCGACCTCGACCTTGGTCATTACGAGCGTTATCTTGAAACTGCTCTGAGCCAGCAGAACAACTACACCTCCGGCTCCATCTACAACTCCGTGATTCAGAAAGAACGCCGTGGTGATTATCTGGGCGGTACCGTGCAGGTTATCCCGCACATCACCGATGCCATTAAGGAAGCAGTCATCAACTTGCCCAACGGCGAAGATGTAGCCCTGATTGAAATCGGCGGCACAGTCGGTGACATCGAAGGTCAACCTTTCCTTGAAGCCATTCGTCAGCTCAAGAATGACCTTGGCAAAGAAAACGTTCTGTACATTCACCTGACGCTGGTTCCCTACCTGAAGGCTGCCGGTGAGTTGAAGACCAAGCCCACGCAGCACTCTGTCAAGGAATTGCGCAGCATCGGTATCCAGCCGGACATCATCATCTGTCGTTCCGAGGTGAAACTTGAGGATAACCTCAAGCGCAAGATTGCCTTGTTCTGTGACGTTGATGAAGACGCCGTATTTACTGGCGAAGATGTTTCCAATATTTATGAAGTTCCCTTGAAATTTTATGAACAGGGCGTTGATCAAAAGATCGCTATTCTGTTGAAGTTGCCTGCACGTAATGCGGAACTGGCTCCGTGGGAAAACCTCGTTCATACGTTGAAGAACCCCAAAGGCTCTGTCAAAATTGGTATTATCGGCAAATATGTCGATCTGACAGAAGCATATAAGAGCCTGCATGAAGCCCTGGTGCACGGCGGTGTGGCCAATGAAGTTGACGTACAACTTGAGTACGTGAACTCCGAAAAGGTGAACGCCAAGAACGTTGAAAAGAAATTGAAAGGTCTGGACGGCATTCTCGTTCCGGGCGGTTTTGGTTCACGAGGTGTGGAAGGAAAAATTCTGGCCATTCAGTATGCGCGTGAAAACAAGGTGCCGTTCTTCGGTATTTGTCTCGGTATGCAGTGCGCCTGTATTGAATTTGCCCGTAACGTGATCGGTCTGGAAGATGCGAACTCCGAAGAGTTTGACAAGAATACCCCGAACAACATCATTTATCTGATGAAAGAGTGGTACGACTTCCGTACCAAGAAGACCGAAACCCGGTGTGAAGAATCTGAAAAGGGCGGCACCATGCGCCTTGGTTCTTACCCGTGCAAGCTCAAGAAAGGCACGGTCGCATACGAGGCCTACAAGACCGAAAAGATCGACGAACGTCATCGTCATCGTTTCGAATACAACAATAAGTTTATTCCGCAGTTTGAGGAGCACGGCATGGTATTGTCCGGCACAGCTCCTGACGAGTCCCTTATGGAAATCGTTGAATTGCCAGATCATCCTTGGTTTCTGGGCTGTCAGTTCCACCCGGAATTCAAGTCCAATCCCATGAAGCCTCATCCGCTTTTCAGAGACTTCATCAAGGCATCAAAGGACGAAAAGGGCAAGAAATAGCCTATGGCAGACCTTTATCAAGCAAGCAGGTCCGGTCCGTTTATTCTGGCCGGTCCCTGCGCCATCGAAAGTCGGGAAATTGTACTTCAGACGGCTGGTACTCTGGCCGAACTGGCTGCAAAACTGGATATTCCGCTTGTTTTCAAAAGCTCTTTTGATAAGGCAAACCGGACTTCCGTAACCAGTTTTCGTGGTCCCGGCATGGAAAAAGGGCTGGAAATACTTGCTGAAGTAAAGAAAACCACGGGCTTGCCCGTGGTCACCGATATTCACCATCCGGAGCAGGCTGCTCCGGTTGGCGAAGTGGCAGACGTGCTTCAAATTCCGGCCTTTTTGTGTCGTCAGACTGATTTGCTTGTCGCTGCCGCCAAAACTGGCAGGGTCATCAATATTAAAAAGGGGCAATTCTTGGCCCCTTGGGACATGAAAAATGCCGTGGAAAAAGTCCGTGCTTCCGGCAATGAGCAGGTCTGGTTGACCGAACGTGGCTCCACTTATGGATACAATAATCTTGTCGTAGACATGCGTTCCATCCCGCAAATGCAGGGCTTTGATGTCCCCGTAGTCATGGATGCCACGCATTCGGTTCAATTACCGGGTGGCCTTGGTGGCATGTCCGGTGGGCAACGTGAATATGTACCGGTGCTTGCTTCCGCAGCTGTGGCTGCAGGAGTTAACGGGGTGTTCATGGAAGTACATCCAGATCCCGACAAAGCACTCTGTGACGGCCCGAACAGCCTTCCGCTGGACAAAGTGGAACCGTTGCTCATTCGCCTTAAAGCGTTGTGGGAGTTGAATCGTGGCTGATAACGCGATGAAGCTTGCGCAAAGCATTAAGCTGCTTGTTCTTGACGTGGACGGTGTCCTCACCGACGGCGGCTTGTATTATGGTGACGACGGGATTGTCATGAAACGTTTTCATGTTCAGGATGGTCTCGGTATTAAGCTGGCGCAAGCTGTGGGCCTTGAAATAGGTGTTATCACAGGATTGAACCAGAAGCCTGTCGAAAAACGTGTGCGAGAATTAGGTATCACTCATTATTATGCTGGAAAGCACGACAAAGCACCGCTTTTTGAAGAGATATGTGAGAAAGTTGGTGTGTCTTTGTCTGAAGCCGCATTTATGGGCGACGACTGGATTGATCTTGGTGTCATGAATGTGGCTGGATTAGCCATGAGTGTCCCCAATGGAGTGCCTGAAGTCATAGAGGCTGCAGATTGGATTTCTACTCGTAAGGGTGGGGATGGAGCTGTCAGAGAAGCCATCGCTTATATTCTCGAAGCTCGTGGACTTAAGGATGAAGCTTTAAAGCAGTGGGCGGACTAATGAAAGGGCGTCCGGCGCTGATACTTATTCTGATATTTGCCGTAGGTCTCGTTGTCGGGATTACGGTTAATTCTGTGTTCTTTGCTGATCCGATCATTGAACCGGATTCAGTACAAAAGAGTAGTTCCAAATCGCGAAAACGTCTGCTTGAGGAAGCTGATGTGACGGCCGAGGATATTGAACTTGTACAGGGTAAACAAGGATACCTCGCATGGAAATTGCTCGCAAAAACAGCGAAATATAATCAAGAACAAGGGCTTATCGGCGTTGAACGTCCTCAATTGACGGCTTATTTCGGTGAAGATCGTAAAGAAGTGTACGTCAGAGCAGACCGTGGCGAGGTTGATCAGGCCAATGATAACCTAACAATGTATGACGGCGTATCAGGGCGTTTCGGAGATCTTGCTCTTGATGCTCAGCAACTTGATTATGTCGGAGCGATTGATAAAGTTTATCTTAAGGGTGGTGTAACAATACGCCGGCCCGATATGACCGTACAAGCCAAAGCCTTGGAAATTGATCTTGTTACTCGTCAACTCGTGGCAGCGGGCGGTGTAACGGCTTTATTGGCCCCAGAAGGGCTTGATAAGAATCCATTGAATGAAGACGAGGAGTGAGCCTTTCATGAAGAATATATATGCACTGACGACCCTATTCTTACTGGTCGTGTTATCTCTTCCTTCCGTGGTTATGGCTGAGGAATGGGGTGAAATTCGTGAGGCCACCGTCAATCTTAATGTTCGCGAGCGCCCCGATAAGGACAGTGAACATATTCTCACACTGGCAAAAGGCCAACGGGTCAAGGTTGATTTTATTCAAAATGGATGGGCAACAATTTTTAATCTAACAGAAGCCAATAGAGATCAAACCAAAGCCATTGGGTATGCCAATGTGAAATACCTTGAATTGGTGGTTACTCCTACTCCTGAGCCTGTTGTTACCTCCTCTGAAAAGAGTTTAGAGCAGACTGAGGCTGTAGTAAGCGCCAAGAGTGGGGATGGTGAAGTCAAAGCTTCAGCAGCAGTCGCTCCCAAAGAAAATCCTACCAAGATTGGTATAGATCCGAGTCGCATGCCAGTGAAAATCTCATCTGATCGCATGACTTACGATGAATCGGGCAAAGTTGTTTCATTTGTAGGAAACGTTGTGGCTGAACACGGCCAATTAACTTTGTGGGCAAATAATTTGTCAGCGTATCTTTCTTCCAAGAGCGGTAAAAAATTTACGGCAGACAGCGTGGATCGTATTATTGCGGAAGGAAATGTCAAAGCCAAAAAGGGGACTGCGGAAGGTACCTGCGGCAAATTAACATACTTTGTGAATGACCAATTGTTGCAGATGGAACAGAATCCATTGTTGCAAGATGGCCCCAATAGTTTGACCGGTGAAATTATCAAGTTCAACATGAAGGACAATCGTTCCGAAGTGGTGGGCGGCAAAGGCCAACGAGTCAAAGCTATTTTCATGACTCCCGGCAATATGAAGGTGCAATAAATGGCAGAAGGACTGCGCGCAGCAAATCTTTCCAAGCGGTACGGCCAAAAAGAGGTCGTGCATGGCATCAGTCTGGAATTGAATCCCAAGGAAGTTGTCGGACTGCTTGGCCCTAACGGAGCAGGTAAAACCACGACTTTTTATATGCTTGTCGGAATAGTTGAGCCGAACACCGGGAACGTGGCTTTGGACGGAGTGGATTTGACGGAAAAACCACTGCATGAACGAGCCCGTATGGGCGTCAGCTATCTTCCTCAGGAAAGTTCTATCTTTCGAAAGCTGACAGTGCGCCAAAATCTTGAAATTATTCTTGAGCAAACAGCCATGTCTTCCAAGCAGCAGAAGGCGCGTGCTAATGAATTGATGGAAATGTTTACCATCACTAAGTTGGCCGATCAGGCTGCGATGTATCTGTCTGGTGGTGAACGGCGGCGTCTTGAAATCGCCCGTGCACTTATTCTTGACCCTCAATTCATTCTCTTGGATGAGCCTTTTGCCGGTATCGATCCCATCGCGGTTATTGATATTCAGGAGATCATTTCCGTGCTGAAAAGCATGGGGATCGGCATCTTGATTTCAGATCATAACGTTCGGGAAACACTCAATATTTGTGACAGAGCATATCTCGTTTACGAAGGGAATGTTATCCTAGAAGGGTCTCCTGAGGAGATCGTTCAGAATAGTCGTGCACGCCAGATTTATCTGGGTGAAGATTTCCGATTGTAATCACTATCATTCAACTTTCACGCATTCGCGATTTACAGGGTACACAAAGGTTGGTACACTTTTTTCATGCGGTTTGCACTGTGCTATATCGTTAATAGTAACGGCATGTTATAACAATGTCCTTGCTTCGTTATCGTAGGTATGACATACTCAAATCAGAATCATAAGGGTATGACCGGAAAAGAATTCAAACCGGTAGCGTGAACGAGACCATATTAGCCTTTCGAGATATACACTATGGGATTGGAACTCAGACAACAACTCAAGCTTTCTCAACAACTGGTTATGACTCCGCAGTTGCAGCAGGCAATCAAATTGCTGCAGCTTTCGCGACTTGAGTTGCTTGAAACTGTTCAACAGGAACTTATGGAAAATCCTTTTCTTGATGAAAAGGAAACGGAAACAGATGTTCCAGACCCTGCCGAAGTTCTCACCGAATCTCAAGCTGAGGAAGAACTGGTCAGAAATGCCGACTGGGAAAACTATCTTGGCGAATTTTCAAGCACTTCAAAGCAAGCGACCGGACGGGATTCAGAAGTCCCGGAAGAAGGGATGTCCTTTGAGGCTCGTCTTGCTTCCAAGCCATCCCTTGAAGGGCATATCAATTGGCAGATGCGTCTTTCCAATTTTTCCGAACACGAAATTGCCATTGGTGAAATAATTCTTGGAAATGTCGACTCGAATGGTTATCTGCAAGCATCTATCGAAGAACTGCAGTTGATGGTTCAGGCTTCAGATGAAGAGATTGAATCCACCATTAAGCGTATTCAGCGCCTTGACCCGGTTGGTATAGCAGCACGAGATCCGCAAGAGTGTTTACTCGTGCAAATGGATGTTCTTGGTTATGAGGACCCCATCCTTGTCTCACTGGTTACCGATCATCTGGAAGATTTGGAAAAGAATCGGTACAAGCCATTAGCTCGCAAGTTTAAGATATCCATGGAAGAGCTCAAGGAATATCTGGACATGATGCAGACGCTTGACCCCATGCCCGGGACCAACTTTTCAAGCACTGAGCCTCATTATGTTAGTCCGGATGTCTTCGTTTACAAGTATGGTGAGGATTTTGTCATCATTCTCAATGAAGATGGTCTCCCTCGTTTGCAGATGAATGCTTTTTATATGGATTCAATGAAAGGTGCTGCAAACAAGGAAAAAGAATATTTTCAGGAAAAGATGCGATCTGCCGCATGGCTCATGAAAAGCCTGTACCAGCGTCAGAGAACATTGTATAAAGTAGTTGAGAGTATTGTTGGCTTTCAGCGTGATTTTTTCGAAGAAGGTGTGACAAAGCTCAAACCCCTGATCCTCAAGGAGGTAGCCGAGGACATCGAGATGCATGAATCCACGGTGAGCCGTATTACCACCAGTAAATATGTTTCAACTCCACATGGTATTTTTGAATTAAAATTCTTTTTCAATTCAGCCTTGGATTTGAATGATGGTTCACAGGTGGGTTCTGAGAGCGTCAAGGCGCTCATCAAGAGAATGATTGCAGATGAAGACACGAAAAAACCGCTCAGTGATGAACGTATAGGCGAAATACTTCAGGAAAAGCTTGATGTGAATATCGCCCGACGTACTGTTGCAAAATATCGTTCAGCCATGGGCATCCCGTCTTCATCAAAACGCAAGCAGTATTTTTAATTCTGTTTGCCGCACTCAAAACCAGGAGGCAACGTATGAACATCAGCTTCACTTTCAAGAACTTTGAGCCGTCCGATCATCTCAAGGGATACGCTAAGAAGCGTTTTGAAAAAGTAGCAAGATACGTTTCCGATTCGGAAGCCGATCTCCAGGTAAATCTGTTGGTCGACAAATTTCGCCACAAGGCGGACGTTCTTTTGAATTCGGATCGCATTCACATATCAGCCTATGAGGCTTCTGAAGACATGTATTCCACCATTGATATGGTGTTGGACAAGCTGGAAGCCCAGCTGCGCAAAATGCGTGAGAAAATGAAGAGTCGTTCTAAGCAGGGCCGTGGCAACAAGATGGTACAGATGAATGTGTTGTCTTATGAAGATACGCCGAATGAGTCTGAGCCCACTATTGTCGGCACTGATGAGTATGTACCGAAACCAATGTCAGTTGACGAAGCCGCTATGCAGCTCGATACTCTTGAGAATGAATTCCTGGTGTTCCGCAATGCCGAAACCGAAGGCGTTAATGTCATCTATAAAAGAAAGAATGGCGATTACGGCCTGATTGATCCTGGATACTAAAAATGAAACTTGGTGATTACTTGGCGAAGGAATTTGTCCTTCCCGAACTGCTGTCCGAAAGCAAATCGGACACATTGAAAGAACTTATAGCCCCATTAGGGGTTAAATATCCAGAGATGGACACGGACCTTTCGGTCCGTGTCCTTCTTGACCGTGAACAACTGGGAACCACCGGAATAGGTGATGGTATAGCCATCCCGCACGGGAAATTGGAAAATCTGGAAAAAGTCATTGTTATCGTTGGACGGAGTTTCAAAGGGATCGAATTTGATGCTCTTGACCAAAAGCCTTGTTCAATTTTCTTCCTTGTACTTGCACCAGAGCAAGCAGCTGGATTACATCTGCGCATTTTGGCTCAGATCTCCCGGTTATTGAAGGACAATACCTTTCGACAATCCTTTCTTGAAGCCGATGGTCTTGAAGAGTTGTGGGGGCTTCTCAAGGGTGTATAATAAACTGAGGACGTATCTGTGACGCCTTCCAATTCATTCCCCGTTGTCATCGTGACCGGGCTTTCCGGATCAGGAAAAAGTACAGCCCTTAATGTTTTTGAGGACTTGGGTTTTTTTTGTATTGATGGATTGCCTTCGGAAATGTCACCCAAGATTGCGGACCTTATTTTAAAATTTGATTCCCAATATAGAGGCCTCGCCCTTGGTATGGATTTGCGGCAGCTTGAATTTGTGGACGGTTGGGCTCAGGCCTTGCGGGATTTTCACGAATTAGGAATTACTCCGCAGGTATTGTTCCTTGAAGCACGGATGAACGAACTCGTTCGGCGCTATGCCACAACTCGTCGGCCACACCCCCTTGAAAGTAAGAATCTTGGACTTGAACAGGCGCTCGAACAGGAAAAAGAACTTCTTGATCCAGTTCGAACAGGTGCTGCTCTAGTTCTTGATACAACAAATTATTCAATTCACGACCTTCGACGCGTAATTCAAACTAAATGGTCTGCAATAGAAGAAGTGGGCCGTGGTATGCGTGTGCATCTCATTTCCTTTGGATTTAAATACGGAGTGCCGTCAGAAGCCGATTTGGTTTTTGATTTACGTTTTTTACCTAATCCTTATTTTGACGAAAAACTCAGGTCACTTTCCGGTATGGACAAATCCATCGCTCAATACATTCTTGAAAGTGATGTAGGGAATGAATTTGAAAAACGTTTTCTTGATTTTTTGAGTTATATGCTCCCCTTGTATGCCGATGAAGGGCGATACAGGATAACCTTGGCCCTTGGGTGCACTGGAGGTCGACATCGGTCGGTTTCAGTGGGAGAGTCCGTACTGGCGACCCTGAAGAAAAAAGGGTATACTGTTTCGATTGAACACCGACATATGGAACTTGGATAAATAATGGCATCAAAGTCAGATAAAAAAGATGCAATGGTTGGCATCGTCTTGGTAACCCACGGAACATTCGGGGACACTCTGCTTGACGCGGCAAAAATGGTCATGGGCAAACAGGAAAACTGTTTGGCTGTGGGAATTGATGTCGAAAAAAGTGTAGACGAGACCATGGAGGCCGTCAGGAAGGCTATACAGACGGTCGAAACCGGAAAGGGCGTTGTCGCTTTGACAGATTTGTTTGGCGGTTCACCCACCACCATGAGTCTTTCTCTCATGAAGTCTGAGAATCTTGAAGTCATCACTGGCGTTAACCTGCCAATGTTGGTCGCAACTTTGCAATCACGCAAAATGGATTTGAATGCTCTGGCCGAAAAAGTAAAAACCGCTGGACGGCAGGGTATTAAAGTTGCGGGCGCAATGCTTCGAAAAAAAACGAAGAAATAAGGTAGTGCCGTGATTCTTGTTCGTATTGACAACCGCCTGATTCACGGCCAGATCATTGAGACTTGGCTTCCTTATACTGGAGCAAAACAAGTCGTTGTTGCCAATGACGAATTATCTCGTGATATCTTGCAACAGGAAATAATGTCATTAGCCATTCCACAAACCGTGGATAGTTCTTTTGTCAGTGTTGAAGCTCTCCACGATACCATCAACCAAATCGGATTCGACGGAGAACAGATTATAATTCTGTTCTCTAGTTGTGCAGACGCAAAAAGAGCCTATGAAGCCGGTTTTGATTTTGATGTGTTAAATGTTGGCAATGTCCATTACAGCCCTGGTAAAAAACAAATTTCTCCGAGTGTCGCATTGTCGGATGAGGACGAGAACTGTCTCAAACTTCTCAACCGAAAAGGTGTGAAACTCGATTTCAGATGTGTTCCCAATGACCCTGTTCAGGTGAGGTTTGAATCATGATAGTTCATAACCCGTTCGCATGGTTTGCCATGGTCGCTTTTTTTTTGCCCTGTTCTCCCTGTTTAGATATTCAATCAGCATAGGACTTCTTGAGCGTCCCCTTGTCATTGGTCTTTTTTGGGGAGCCTTTAGCGGCGATTATACGACGAGTCTTTACATCGCCATTTTTTTTGAGCTTTTGTGGCTCGATCTCATACCCGTCGGTACATTCATTCCACCGCACTTGACGGCTGCTACTTTTTCAGCACTTTCCCTAACAACATTTTTCGGTCTGGAGCACCCAGCCCGAATTATGGGTGTACTCTTTGCTAGTATGCCGCTCGCATGGCTTGGTACTCGAATTGAAATGATGATTCGTGACCAAGAGCAGGGCAGCTATAATCGATTGTTAAATTGGGCACGCAATCCTGAAATACACAATTTGCCGACGACATTGATTATGAAATCCCTGGCACGTACTTTTATCATGTCAGGTTTATCCTTTTTTATTGCTATCCTTGTCATCAAACAATGTATGCAACTCCTTTTTTCTGTGTATCCTGGTTTTCTTACATCCATTGATATTACATGGGCACACCTATGGGTTGCAGCCACTCTTGGTGGATTAATGGCCCTTCGGGTGAAACGTGCGTATGCCGTCTTGACAACAGGAATAAGTCTTTTTGTCCTTTTCTTAGTTTGGAGCCGTTTTTAGCTTGGCAGTCCGGGTAGGTTGTGATATTCGTCACATTCTATTTTCGAGGCAAATTTCCTTATTAAAGGACAATTCAATTAGGAGGACTTGATATGGCTATTTTGGTTGTTGGACACAAAAACCCCGATACCGACACTGTCGCTTCCGCGATTGCTGCCGCTGATCTGTACTCAAAGCGTGGCATGGAAGCCAAGGCAATCACCCAGGGCGAAATCGCTCCTGAGTCTGTTTTCGTTCTCGAAAAGTTCGGCCTTGCCGCTCCCGAGATCGTTACCGATGCGACTGATCAGCAGATTATTCTGGTTGACCACACTGACATTTCTCAGACCATCGACAATTTGGACAAGGGTGAACTCCTTGCCGTCGTCGACCATCACAAATTGGGTGATATCACCACTTCCGGTCCGCTGGAAATGTGGGTCTGGCCCGTGGGCTGTACCGGAACAGTTCTGAAGAACATGTATGATTTCTACAACGTAGAAATGCCTGCTAACATCGCTGGTATTCTGCTGTGTGCCATTTTGAGCGACACTGTCATGTTCAAGTCCGTTACCTGCACTGACGCTGATAAAGAAGCTGTTGAAGCTCTGGCCAAGATTGCTGGTGTTGACGATGTCATGGCTCTGGGCATGGAAATGTTCAAGGTCAAGTCTGCCGTTGACGGTGCGACTCCGAATGAATTGGTTTTCCGTGATTACAAAGATTTCGATATGAATGGCAACAAGGTTGGCATTGGCCAGCTGGAAGTTGTTGATCTGTCCATGCTGGATGCTCACAAGGAAGCCCTGCAGGCCGAAATCGAAAAGGTCAAGGCTGATGGTCGTCATTCTGTCTTCCTTCTCCTGACTGATATCATGAAAGAAGGTTCCGAGATGCTGATCGCTTCCGATGACGCTTCCGTTGTCGAGAAAGCCTTTGGTATCGCACCTGAAGGAACCTCCGTATACCTTGACGGCGTGATGAGCCGTAAGAAACAGGTTGCTCCCAACTTCATCAAGGCCTTTGAAGGCTAGTTGAAGCGATCTGATTGAAGCGCAAAGTATTGGCCCGTCAGCGTTGTGCTGGCGGGCCTTTTTTTATGCAGAACGGATTGGTTGTGCAATAATTCACATTGATGGGGATCTGCCTTACATATATTAAAGTAGACGGTGTACAAAATTCAAATGCGAAAGGATTCATGCACTGGAACGTGCGAAGAAAAAAGGTTTTTTAATTGTTTTATAGATTTTATAACAAAAAAAGTTGGTGAATAAAAAAAGGACGACCATTTGGTCGTCCTTTTAAGGAGATGACGAAAAAAGCCCCAACCAAATGGCAGGGGCTTTTGAAATTACAAAATACCGGCGGTTTTCAACACGGATTTCAATTTGGGTTTATTCTCATCCTGCAAGGGAACGATTGGCAGACGGAACTGTGCATCTTTAAAAATACCCATCATGGCCAGGGATGTTTTGACAGGAATAGGGTTGGTCTCCATAAACATGGCTCGATTAACTGGAGCCATTTTTAAACTCAAATCCAAAGCTGTTGCGTGATCCTTGTCAAAAAAAGCTTTGCACATGTCACTCATTGTTTTGGGCATGATGTTTGAAACGACGGATATAACACCCACACCACCGACTGAAAGCAGAGGAAGGACAGTGAAATCATCCCCAGACAGCAAGTTGAAATCTTTACCACACTGTTCAATGACCTGAGCGGCTTGATTCATATCTCCCGTTGCCTCTTTAACAGCAACCGTTTCGGGAACAGCGTCCACAATCATCTTGAGATGAGCTGGGAGAAGGTTCAAACCTGTTCGACCCGGGACATTGTAAATGACGAAAGGCATGGAGACTTCTGCTGCGATGGCTTTGAAGTGTTCGACCAATCCACCGGGCGTCGGTTTGTTGTAGTAGGGTGTGATTTGCAGGGCAGCATCTGCGCCGGCGTCTTTAGCCATCTGAGTTAATGCGATGGCCTCTTTTGTGGAGTTGGAACCGGCACCGGCCACAACCTGTACACGGCCTTTAGCCTGCTCCACGCAAATTTTGATGATCCGCCCTTGTTCTTCATGAGTCAACGTTGCGGCTTCACCAGTAGTACCGCATGGTACCAGTCCGTCAATTCCCTGCTCAATCTGCCATTCGATAAAATCTCGATATGCAGATTCATCGATTTCCCCATTTATAAACGGGGTCGAGAGGGCAGTATAAGCTCCTCTGAATTCCATAGTCATCTCCTTCTTGTTTCTATGAAACGTACGGATGTAAGCCATTATTGTAATATAGCGGCCACTTCCGGATTGTCCTTATAGGAATCGTTTAACCCTATTGAAGATGTGTTATAATTCTTCGCGACAGTCCAGGCAAACGAATTCTTTCGATCAGGCCATTCGTATATCTGTATTTCGCAAATGCTCCGTCCTTTGTCATAAGAACGAACCCAGATACAACGGTCATTAGCCAAAACTCGACCATTCAGCCCTGATCCTCGTCCGCTTCCCAAAAGAAGATCAGGGACGAACTTAGGATTTTTCATCAAATATTCATTCTCTCCAAGCCATCCCCAACCAGACAAGCCGACAATGAGACGAACCTTATTACGTAATGATTTAATCTGTCGTCCAATGCGTGAAATGAGTTCAGCCCCTGGTATGTCTTCATCTTGGCCCAAGGAAGGAAATCGGACAAATCCGATCCTATCACCGTTCTTGGTTGTTAAAATTGTGATAGGAGCTTCTTCAGAAGTTTTTTGCCATGAACCCACAGCTACTTGAGCTTGTTTCAGGGCTTTAGCTTCTTCTTTGGGGATAAAACCAAGATCGTAGGACATGATGTTGTATGCCTTGATCAAAGAACGCAGAACGTCCGGGGTCGGGAGTTTGCTTTGTGGACGCATAAATTCCCACCCACCGGAAACCACAAATCGTGGTGCCGATGTTTTATGGACGTCAAAAAAATACGTGGCCCGCCGGGCCACGCCACCAAGGGTTTTACCACCTCATGATGGACATGGACGCACCGTGCCATACGTATTTGCCGAGTAAAGAAAAGTCAGGACCGGCTCTTTCGCCCACGCGTTAGTGCAGGCGAATAGCCAGACCGCCAAAAAAAGGCAGTATGAAAGTCGCTTCATCCTACTGGTTGATGAATTCTTTCAACTCTTTACCAGGACGGAAGAAGGGAAGTTTTTTAGGTTTGACTTGAACAACGGTCCCGGTTTTGGGATTGCGTCCGGTGTAACCTTCGTAATCTTTGATTTTAAAGCTGCCAAAACCTCTGATTTCGACACGGTCGCCACGTCGAAGGGCTTCCTTGACGGAATCGACGAAAGCTCCGACCACCTTGGTGGCCTCGTCAACATGCATTTTTTTCTGTTCGGACAGAGCCTTGATCAATTCGCTTTTATTCATGGTTTCCCCCTGAAACATTGCTTGATTCGTAGCACCAGCAAATGGCTCTACGAAAGAATGGAAATGAAGTCATTCTCCAAAATTCTCACTAACTATGCCGAAAAATAACTCTTTTCGTCAACCCTTTATTTGTATTTTCGTCAGGATGGAAAATTTTTCAAAATCGGACGTCCACCGATTCGTTCAAGATTGTCTTCTCGGTACCGCATTATTTTACGAGCAAGTGCTGTAATATCCTTGCTGGCCGGGGCTTTTGGGGCATATTTCATGAGTGGCGTCTGACGCCGTACCGATTCAACAAGTGTCGAGTCTTGATGGACAAATCCAAGGTTTCGCAATTCAATATTTAGAAAATTTTTACATGCAGCTGACAATCTATCAAATGTTTGATTCGCTTCCTGAGCACTGAGAGCCTGATTTACAACAACCAAGTAGTCCTTGATGCCGTACTGTGTAGTCAAGACTTTGATCATGGCATAACTATCAGTTAACGATGTTGGCTCCGGGGTGACAACGACAATCCGAAGCTGGGATAAAGCAGCAAGAGATAAAACTGTCGGACTGATGCCTGCTCCAAGGTCAAGCATGAGATAATTATATTGGCCGGCGATAGTGATAAGTTTTTTGAAAAGGATATCCTGAATATCCTCGTCCATTTCGACCAATTCCGGTACGCCACTGGTGGCTGGCAACATATCAAATCCCGGTTCAATGGACACAAGGACGTCTTCAGCTGTAACCCCGGTCTGTAAAAGATCATGTAAATTCTTTTCTGGTGAAATGCCGAGCAATACATCAAGATTTGCCAGCCCAAGGTCGCAATCCATAAGCATTGCTTTTGCCTGAGCCTGTTGCAAAGCATATCCTAAATTAAGAACGATATTGGTTTTACCCACGCCGCCTTTTCCGCTCATTATGGCAAGGCTGAGTGTCTTGTTTTTGTTCATGGCCTGTCTCCGTTATTTCCCGCCGAACAGGAATTGCTTTTCATTTGCCTGGACAAGGGTGGCGTTTGGTACATTGTCCACAAAGGGCAGTTTGGATACTTTCACCTGATCTTTACCGGACGATTTCGCTTCATAGAGGGCCTCGTCAGCCAGATCGATGAGTTGTTTTTCTGTCATGTCCATTGTTCCCTTGAAACAGGTTAACCCTGCGGAACATGTCACATTGAAGGAAGTTTCTCCATCTGAAGAATAGAATTCTATTTCCTTAAATTCCTTAAGCAAACGATTCAAAAGTTGTGTCGCCTTGACCACACCGGAACCTGCCATAATCAAGGCAAATTCCTCTCCTCCAAAACGGGAAGCCAAATCATATCGCCTGGTTGAAGCCTGCAGGTGCTCGGCAAAGCGTGCTAACACCTCATCGCCTTTGGTATGACCATAAGTGTCATTGACGGACTTGAAGTTGTCGAGATCGAAAATTGCGAGAGACAGTGGGGTCTTGGCTCGTTTTGATCGTTCCATTTCAATATCAAGAATACGATCGAAAGCCCGTCGGTTCGCCAAACCAGTTAAGGCATCATGGTCGGTTTGATACGATAAATTTTCCAGCGTTTTCTGTAGTTTTTTGAGTTGAGGAAAAGCATCTCCGTCGATGGGCATGGTTAACCACTGTTGCAAATCATGCTTTGCGGATAGATCGTCCCATTCTTCCGGAGTAACTCCTTCAAAAAGTCGAAAAATCCAGACTGCATCTGTATCGAGCTTGCCTAGGCAAGACTGGGAAAGGCCACACAGTTCTTTCTGAAGTTCAGAAAGTTCAGTAGCGAGTTCCTGTTCAGGGAAATTAATCTTTTTTTCCTTGGGCATGGATATAGAGTAGGTGGTTTCGGATCATTTCGTCCAGATCTCCGTCCAAAAATGCGTCAACATTGCCGCTTTCACTGTTGGACCGGTGGTCTTTGACCAAACGATAAGGTTGGAGCGTATAAGTGCGTATCTGACTTCCCCAGGCTATGGCTTCCTTGGCCTGATAATCCTGCCTGCGGCTTTCTTCAATCTTTTTCAACTCTTGCTCATAGAGTCGCGCTTTTAACAAACGTAAAGCTGTAGCCTTATTTCTGTGTTGTGATTTTTCATTCTGACATTGAGCTACAATACCAGTGGGGATATGTGTGATTCGGACAGCAGAACTGGTTTTGTTGACTGATTGTCCACCGGGGCCACTCGAACGAAAAGTGTCTATTCGTATATCTTCATCTTTGACTTCGATTTCAATATCATCGTCCATATCGGGATAAACATCCACCGATGCAAAAGACGTATGACGTCGACCTGATGAATCAAAAGGTGAGATGCGTATCAGACGATGTACGCCAGCTTCGCCTTTAAGTAACCCGTAGGCAAACAAGCCTTCGATTTGAAGGGTAACGGATTTAATTCCTGCTTCATCCCCGGCCTGAAAGTCGAGTTGAGAGACCTTGAATCCTTTGCGTTCCGCATAACGATTGTACATGCGAAGGAGCATTTCCGCCCAATCTTGCGATTCTACGCCACCTGCTCCAGGATGGATTTCAAGAATGGCATTGCTTTTATCATGCTCAAAGGCGAACATTGTCGCCAATTCCGTCCCTGCCAGTCGTTCCCTCAACAGGGACACCTGACCATCCAAAGCCGTCAAGGATTCGTCGTCGGGCGATTCTTGAGCCAATTCAAGCCATGCCTCAAGATCTTCTTTGGCCTCCGACAGCGCGTCATACATGCCAAGCTTGGTGGAAAGTTGACTTTTTTCTTTGAGTACAGGGGTAAGCGCTTCAGGCTTATCCCACGCGCCGGGCTTGGAAAGTTCTATTTCTATGGCGTCGAGTCGTTCTTTGGTCTGGACGTAGTCAAAGACGCCCCCAAAGGGTTTCGAATTGGCCAAGAAGGTCTTGGGAAGCAGCTTTAAGTTCAGGATATTCAAACATTATTCAATTTTTCCTTTATGTCGAAAGGCTGTGTAGCCGATAAATCCGAATGCAGCAATGGTCATGGTGTAAATAAAGAAGGTTAGCCAGCCAACTATTTGATGATACACAGTCGTTTTGTTCAAAGGTGCAATGCTCAAACTCAAACTTTCAGCTTGAAATTGATTTCCCATAGCTGCAATTCGACCAACAGGATCAACAAATGCAGAAATGCCGGTATTGGTGCTTCTTGCCAGCCAACGGCCTTGTTCAACGGCGCGCATGATTGATAAATTGAGGTGTTGTTGTGGGGCCGAAGTGTTTCCAAACCATGCGTCATTACTGATATTCACCAGAACGCTTGCCCCTCGTTCAACCTGTTTTTGCGCTAAATCAGGGAATATGGCTTCATAACAAATGAGTATTCCAAGAGCAACGCCATTCACTTTGAGCGGATGATTGTCTGTGCCAGGAAGAAAATTACCAGCAGCCTGAACGAGCTTTTCAAAAGGCATCCATTCTTCGAAAGGCATATATTCACCAAATGGAACAAGGTGTTCTTTATCATAGTGCTGAGTTGTTCTTCCCGTTGTATCCATAAGCCATGCCCGGTTGTAGAGCACGTAATTATTCTTTTTCATGTTGGTCACATGATACGCCGGAGATCCTGTAATAATATTGATCTTGGCTTCTCGGGCCAATATTTCAACACCTTTGCGCTGTGGAGTCATATTTTGCAAATAAAATGGCATGGCAGTTTCGGGCCAGATAGCCAAAACAGACTTATGGTTGCGCATGGCCTCCAAGGTCAGCTTGCTGTATTTCTTGACGGTTGAAGCCTGATAAGATGGCACCCACTTTTTTCCTTGATCAACGTTTCCTTGAATCAGAGAAATTGGGAAACTCGATACGCCGGTATCAAAAGTCGTTACCCTATAGACACCAAACACCGTTAGGCAAACAGTCAATCCTATAGCAAACCAGAGAGTGCTTTTATATGTGCTGTAAAGCAGTAAAGCCACTGCCAACATCGCAAATACGCCGGAAAGGCCATAGGCCCCGAGTACAGACGCGCCTTGAATGGCAAAAGGCCACGTGGCGAATGCAGAAGACAGATTGATCCATGGAAAGCCTGAAAATAATGTTCCCATAAGCATTTCCATGGTTGCCCAGGAAAAACCTGCCAATAAACATAATGGGATGCCGTCAATTTGTTTGCCTGCGTGGTACATGCCCACTGAAAACAAACCAAAATAAAGGCTCATGAAGGCAGCTAATAAAACCGGACAGGGGAGAGCTATAAACCATGGAAGTCCGCCGTATATCTGGACAGGAATAACCATCCAATAATAGCAACCCATGGCAGCCAATGTCCCGGCCAGCCAACTGTATTTGAGAGCCTTTTTCCAGGATGTAGCCCGAAGTCCAATCCAGGCAAGCCCTAAAGGAAAGGCTAATGCGGCCAGAGGGAAATGGAACACGGGATTGGCAAAACCTATCCACGCACCGACAGTAGCGATAAGGACCAGTGTTAACACAGCTTACTCGTGTGCGAGAGGTTCGATTTTGATAGACCAGATTTGTCGCTCATCGGCCTCAAGGACCGTAAATCGTCTGTTGTCGAAAGTGTAGAATTCTCCTTGTTCCGGAATACGGCCTGCCATGTCGGCAATGTACCCACCAATAGAATCCACGTCTTCGCTTTCAAGATCCAGAGAGCATCGTTCACCGATTTCATCCAAAGGCACGCGGCCGGAGACAATATATGCTCCATCAGGAAGTTCCTGAATTTCTATAGGACGTTCCTGATCATATTCATCCGCGATTTCGCCGACAATTTCTTCCAGCACATCTTCCATGGTGACCATGCCAGATGTTCCGCCGTATTCGTCCTGCACGATAGCCATGTGGAGCTTTTCCTGTTTAAGAATAGCCAGGACTTCATCCAATGGTTTTTCCTCATGGACAAAAAAAGCCGGACGCATAAGTCCATCTACAGATGTGTTATCCATTCCTTGCAGAAGTGGTTCCAAAAGATCTTTAGCATGGACTAGGCCAAGAATATGATCTTTGGTCTCTTTGAATATGGGAATACGGGAATGGGCACCCTGATTGGCAATGAGATCGGCGACTGCTTTTACCGTGCTGTCGGTTTCGGCACAAACCATGTCCGTACGTGGAACCATGATTTCCTTGACCTGTTTTTCGTCAAGTTCCAAAACATTGAGCAGCATGGAAACTTCATCGCTTTCAAGCTCGCCGTCCGCTTTGGCTTCAAGGATATGTTCCTCAATTTGCTGGCCGTTCGTGCCGAATAGTTTTTTAAAAATGGTAAAAAACCGACTGTCAGATCCTTCGTCCAAGATCAGACTCCTTGAGGTGGGTTGGCAATACGTTAAAATATTGATGAAATCACGCAACTACGATCAGTTCATCGTATTCTTTATATTTAGACAGAGAGTCACTCACTGTCAATACAACGAACTAACGCTTTGATTACAAGAGTCCGATTTTTTTGAGATGGACCTCAAGGCAGGTCAGTGCGGCAGGAGTAATGCCGGATATACGTCCGGCTTGTCCCAATGTCATTGGCTGAACTGAAGATAATTTTTCCACAACTTCACGCGTTAAACCTGAAACTTTTGAATAATCAAGGTCAGACGGTAGAGCGACGTTCTCCATGGATTTGAACTTGGCGACGAGTTCTGCCTGTTTGACAAGATATCCTTCATAACGAATTTGAGTTTCAGCTTCACGCAGGACCACTTGATCCAAGTCGGCAATAGCTGGATAAAAAACTTCCAATTGCTCAATGGTCATTTGTGGTTGGCGTAACAAGGCAGCAAGCTCAACTGCCTTCCCTGGTACCGAGGCTCCGATTTCCTGCATAATCGCACGAGTCGGCGCGTCAGGACGAATGCGAATGGAACGCAAGGCTTTGAGTGTGGACTGCAGTTGCTCCTGCTTGGTGGTGTAAATGTTCCAATGATCATCATCAACAAGACCAAGATTTCGACCAATGGAGGTCAGTCGTTCATCCGCATTCCCTTCTCGAAGCAAAAGTCTGTGTTCGGCGCGAGAGGTAAACATACGATACGGCTCTTCAGTTCCTTTGGTGACAAGGTCGTCCACAAGCACGGCCATATAGGCCTGATCGCGAGAGAGCAGGAATGGCTCACGGCCAAGGAGCTGACTGGCGGCATTGATTGCGGCCCAGAGTCCCTGCGCTGCAGCCTCTTCGTATCCAGAAGTGCCATTGATCTGTCCGGCAAAATAAAGGCCGGGCACATTTTTAGTCTCTAGCGTGGGCTTAAGTTGGGTGGGCGGGACAAAATCGTATTCAATGGCATAACCAGGGCGGACGATCTGTGCATTTTCCAATCCGACAATGGCGGCAACCATTTTTTTCTGCACATCAAAAGGGAGACTGGTAGGGATACCGCTTGGATACATTTCAGGACTGTTTAAACCTTCCGGTTCCACAAAAATCTGATGGCGATCCTTTTCTGGAAAGCGAGCAACCTTATCTTCAATAGACGGACAGTATCGTGCGCCAGTTCCTTCGATGACACCTGTAAACATAGGGGAACGATCAAAGCCGGAACGAATGGCTTCGTGCGCCTGTTCATTGGTGTAGGTCAAATAACAGGGAACCTGCGGCATCGGGACTGTTGTGTTACGAAAGCTAAATGGCATCGGCGGATCATCGCCTGCCTGCATCTGCATAACATCAAAGTTAATGGAATCTTTCAAGAGCCTTGGAGTAGTCCCCGTCTTGAGGCGTCCCAAATCAAAGCCAAGTTCTCGCAGGTTGTCAGACAACTGATTCGAGGCTGGGTCGCCCATACGACCGCCCTTGATGTTTTCCAAACCAATATGCATGAGGCCACGCAGGAATGTACCGGTCGTGAGGAGTACTGCTCGGGAAGGCAATACCTCACCCAATTCCGTACGGATTCCGCAGGCTCGTCCATCCTTGGTAAGCACGGCAGCACCTATGTCTTGGAATACCCACAGATTTTCCTGAGCAAAGATGGATTTTTGAACCACACGCATATATTCGGTGCGGTCAATTTGTGCACGACTGGATCGAACGGCTGGTCCTTTGCGGGTGTTCAGAATACGGAATTGAATACCGGCAGCATCAGCCCATAATCCCATCATACCACCAAGGGCATCGATTTCTTTGACCATATGTCCCTTGGCCAATCCGCCGATAGCAGGATTGCAGGACAAATGACCAATGCGGTCGGCATTGATGGTTAAAAGGAGCGTTTTAAGCCCAAATCGGGCAGCGGCCATGGCGGCTTCACAGCCAGCATGACCCGCTCCCACGACAATGAGATCGAATTGATTTGGAAATGGGGCTTTACGCTGCATTTGCCTTTCGCATCCGTTTATTTGGTCAGCAGAAGATCACCAATGACTTTGGCATCATTGATGGTGTTCTTGATGGAGGCCCATTCATTGGGCTGGTGAGCGCAATGATTCAAAGTAGCCCAGACAACAGCCTGATACTCTTTACGGCGCAGGAAAGCAGCAACAGTGCCACCACCAACGCCAACAGTACGAGGATTGTTGTTGTAAATCTTTTTGATGGATTTGATCGCCTTGACAGCTATTTCGCTATCGACCGGTGTGGAGGGAGCCGCCTGTTCGGCCTGTACGGTCTCATAGGAAATGGTCACGCCATGCGTTTTTTCCACTTCAGAACCAAAACCACGGATGGTCTTCAGGATTTCTTCAACATCATATTCAGGCATGACACGGCTATCGATATAAAAAACATCACGGCCAGGCAAAGTATTGATGTTGGCCACGTTTGCTTCTTTCATAGTTGGCTGAAATGTGGAGCGGGGTGGATCGTAAATGGGGTTCTCGGCATCATAAATGCTTTCAAGCTCTTTAATACGAAGAATGAAATCGGAAGCGGCAACCAAAGAGTTCACACCCTGATATGGGGTTGATGCGTGGCATTGTTTGCCCTCAACAGTAACTTTGAGCCAAAACATGGACTTTTCAGCGACTTCAACCATTTCGGAAGTAGGTTCACCGAAATCGGGAACCAGGAAAAGATCGTCTTTGGCGAACATATCTTCATGTTCATTAACCAAATACTCCAAACCGAAGCCGCTGCCGGTCTCTTCGTCAGCAACGAAAATCATGCCGTAGTTGACTTCCGGGGTAACTTTCAAATCGAGCAGAGCCTGTGCCGTCAGCAGCGAAGAAACGATACCCTGTTGATTGTCCTCAACGCCTCGTCCGATGATTTTATCACCATCGCGTACCAACGTGTAAGGATCAGTGTCCCACAAAGACAAGTCGCCCGGAGGAACAATGTCGATATGAGAGATGACCCACAAGGTCTTTTCCGTGTTTTTGCCAGGAATGATGGCCGCAACGTTCGGGCGGTAACCGCAGGAAACGTCCTTGGCTGGGGCATTATACTCGCGGATATCTTCGATACCCATGGACTTGAGGTGAGCAATCAGAAAATCAGCTTTGTCTTTTTCACCGTCACCACCATTCATGGGCCCAAGGGCAGGAATAGCAGTAAGCTTAGTTTGCAGTTCGACAACGGCTTCAGACTGTTTGTCCAGTTCGGAAAAGAGAGCGTCCATGTGGTGCCTCCGGTTTATTTTCAATAAAATAGTCCAAAATACGATTCATACAAACAAAAAAAAGGCGGGGACTTGCCCCGCCTTTTTTTAAGAACTTTAGCCTAGCGGCCGCGAGCAGCGCGCTTGGAAGCCTTCAGCGGGTTGACCTTGACCTTGCCGGCCTTATCAACTTCTGCACGGGCATGAGTGGCGAAATTGCAGACGCCTTTGCTCCACTTGGTCGTGGGCTGTGCGTAAGTCGGGCAGTATTTCTTGTCTTCAAATGTGACAATACGTTCGCAACCTTCACATTTCTCATCAATGGGTTCCATAATAACGCCCTTGTAGCTCAGACCTTCATCGGTCATGACAGCGCCTTCCAAGGAAACGGTAACTTTCTTTTTGGCCATTTGGTGCCTTCCTCCTAAAAATAATGCGGCTCACGGGATGCCAGCGGCATAAAAATTTCATATTAATGCAAGAGCAGAATTCGATATGCACCCGGAGTGGGTGTTGTCAAGTTTTTTACGACATTTTTTTTATTTTTTCGCCTTGGATCGAACCCACTCAACCGCACTAAAAGCGTTGTCTCGCAAGGCTTGCACGTCGATAGTTCTGAAATCTCCATAAAGATAGAGAATTTCTCCCGCGACCATGGTCATGCACACTTCCATGCCTGTTGCCGCATATACGGCATGAGAGACAGGCGAGAACATTGGCATAAGATTTGGACTGCCTAGATCAAGTGCAATCATGTCCGCCGGGCACCCCTCTTCGATACGTCCAAGTTCAGGCCAACCGAGACAGCGGGCTGAATTGATAGTCGCCATATCAAGAGCGGTTTGTGCGTTTACTGCCGAAGCATCCTCATGACGGACTTTGCCTATCAAAGCCGCCAAAGCCATATCACGAAACATATTCAATTGATTATTACTTGAAGCCCCATCAGTTCCCAAGCCAACCGTCACTCCTGCATCCACCATCTTTTGTACCGGCGAAAGGCCTGAACACAATTTGAGATTGGAAGCCGGATTATGAACGACATTCACATCATTATCAGCAAGAAGTGCGATCTCATCATCCGTTACATCAACACAATGATGAAGGGTGGTTCTTGATGTCAACAAGCCAAGAGAGCGGAGGAGTTCCACAGGGCGCTTACCATGCTTCTCCAGACAGACAGATGTTTCTACAGAAGATTCAGCCAGATGCACCTGCCACGGAATGTCCAGGTCAATCGCCAGTTCAAAACTGGCCTGTAATTCATCTGGGTTAACGGTGAACGCGGCATGTGGGGTGACTGCCGTTCGTATGCGGGAATTTTTATCATAGCGGGCATTCAAGGTGCGTATTGTATCCCAGCAATCATTGGCCGTGGGAAAATGTGGTGAAGGGAAATGAAAGAAACCTTCGCCTAAAACCGCTCGCAAACCGGCTGCATTGGCTGCGTCACCAGTGACATACTCGTGAAAATAGCCATTAAGGAAAGCGGTGCAGCCAGTCTTGATTAGCTCACAACAACCAATGTCTGCTCCGATGGTGAGAATTTTATCGGTTAATTGGAATTCCACGGGCCAGATATGATCTTCAAGCCATTCCATGAGTGGTAGATCGTCGGCATAACCGCGAAAAAGCGTCATGGGTAAATGAGTATGTCCGTTGACAAGTCCAGGCATAAGCATTTTGCCAGACATATCCAATCGTTGAGTCGGTTGGAATTTGGCTTCAAGTTCATTATATTCAGCGACTTCTACGACAAGGCCATCGGTGATAGCCACGCCGGCACCAGTAATAACCCGACGGTCCGCATCCTGTGTAACAACTACATCTGTTCGAACAAGCAGATCACATTTGGTTGGAACGGATACAGTGGTTTGATTCGTATTCATTAAAATCAATCTATATTTTTAATAACTTCGACAAGCAAAGAAGTAACTTTTTCCACATTTCCCTGAAAAACTTCAAGAATTTCTTCCCAAGTCACAGGGGCTTCATTGGTCTTCCAGCAGTCGTAATCAGTGGACATGGCTACTGCGGCATAAGGAACACCGGCCTCATTGGCGAGTATGCATTCGGGTGCGACAGACATGTTGATTACATCGGCACCCCACATGCGAAACATGTTGGATTCCGCCCGAGTGGAAAATCGAGAACCTTCAATGGTAATGACAGTACCTGTCTTGTGGTGTGTGAGATCAAGAGAGTCGCATGCCTGGTTGAATACACCACGCAAAGTTTTATCAAAGGGGTCAGCCATACCGGTATGAACAGCTCCATGCGGTTCAAATTCTTCATAAAAAGAGACCGGTCTGCGGCGAGTAAAATCAATAAATTGATCAAGAATAACAAGGTGTCCACGGTCAATTTCAGCACGCAAAGAGCCACAGGCGGTTGTCGCAAGAATTAACGAGCAGCCAGCGTTCTTCAGCGCCTGAATGTTAGCACGATAGTTTACGAAAGTAGGTGGAATTGTGTGTTCCCGACCATGTCGTGCAAGCAGAACAACTTCTTTCCCTGCAATTGTTCCTACCTTAAGCGGAGCAGAAGGGGAGCCATAGGAGGTCTCTACTTCAACATCGTGTGCATCTTGCATGAGGTCCGAATTATCCAGTCCGCTCCCGCCGATGATGCCTATTTTGGTCATGACGTGTCCTTATACTATACTTCAATAAGAAAATCGTGATTAACACCAGCAGCCTTCATGACCTTGTCGCCATCAAGGAAGCTGAGTTGAATGACAAAACCACAGCCGACAATTTCTCCGCCTGCCTCTTTGACGAGCTGTACCATGCCTTCTGCAGTACCACCTGTGGCCAGCAAGTCATCAATCATCAGAATTTTGTCGCCTTGATCAACGGCATCAACGTGCATGCACAAAGTGTCAGAACCGTATTCAAGGTCATAGGTGACGCAACGGTTTTTGAAAGGAAGCTTGCCGGGCTTACGGACAGGAATAAATGGAATCCCCATTCTCAAAGCCAAGGGTGCGCCAAAAATAAAACCACGAGCATCGGCTGCCACGATCTTTTCAGCCCCACAATCCTTATACTTTTCATAAAGCTGGTCCATGACATATTTAAATGCTTCGGGACTGCTGAGAATCGGAGTTATATCGTAAAAGGTGATACCTTTTTTGGGATAATCGGGAATGTCTCTCACATAGTGGCGTAAATTCATAAAATCCTCCTAAAAAATAGATAACGAAGACTCATACGTTTTGAATTTATATGGTGTCAATGATGTTGCCAGATAAATGGTGTTCAGCTATCCATGGCACACGGAGAAAAGATATGTCTGACGAACGACCAAAGCACAGGGCCAAGAAAAGCTTGGGCCAAAATTTTCTTAAAGATCAAAATATCTGCCGAAAAATTGTAGATGCCATTGTTCCGACAGAAAACGACTATATTATAGAAATTGGACCAGGGCGGGGCGCTTTGACAGAATTCCTTATGGAAACTGATGCGCACAAAATTGTTGCTCTGGAAATGGACGATGAATTGGCTCAACGTCTTGATGAAAGATGGGCAAACCTGGAAGTCATCAAAACGGATGCGCTTAAGTTTCCTTGGGAATCACTGAATAAAGGCCCATGTAAAATCATTGGCAATTTGCCATACAATGTGGGTTCAAAATTGATTTGGGACATTGTCAGCAAGGTAAATACCCTGCAAAAGGCTGTCTTTATGGTTCAGCACGAAGTTGCAAATCGATTGACGGCACAACCGGGGACCAAGGCCTTCGGCGGCCTGACGGCGTGGGTGCAGAATTTTTGCACAACGACGTATTTGTTTAAAGTCCCGCCCACCGTCTTTAGACCTCAACCTAAAATTGATTCGGCTGTCGTTCGATTTGATCCGCTCCCTATTGAGAAATGGCCCTCTGATCCGAAAAAATTGTCTGAATTGATCAAACTTCTCTTTCAACAACGAAGAAAGCAGATTTCAACCATATTGAAAAAACGATGGAATGATTCAATTGAAGAGTGGTTTGAATCAGAAGGGGTAAGTCCAAAGGTTCGTCCGGAAAACTTAACTCCAAAACAGTTTTCCAGCCTGTCAAAACGACTTTAGTTCATTTTTTCACAACAAAAAGGCCGTTCTCTATTGACTTGAGAGGAAAAATACTGTTTCTGATTAAATTCACTGAGTTTAAAAATACCCGAAACCTTGGTAGGGCATAGGTTTTTTCGCAATATTTGAACCACCGGACTGGACACAGGCCAAAAGTTCATTTAAAGGCGATGGGGTGAGTTGTTGAAGGAAACAAGGTGCGAACGCAGTTTCATCACTGCCCGTACTTTTACCCAGATACGTAAAGGAATTATTTCATTGAGGAGGAAGGACTGATGACAAAGGCTGAATTGGTTGTCAAAATTGCGGAGAAAGCCAACCTGACTAAAGCAAATGCAGAGCGTGCTCTGAATGCTTTTCTGGATACCGTCGAAGGTACTCTGGTCAAAGATGGCAAGCTGACCCTGACTGGTTTTGGCACCTTCGTTGTTGAAGAACGTAAAGCTCGTGTTGGCCGTAATCCCCGCACTGGCGCCGAAATCAAGATCCCGGCCACCAAGGTCGTCAAATTCCGTCCCGGCAAGATCCTCAAGGACGCCGTTAAATAATTTGGAGACAATCCTATGATGATACATGGTGAAACCGTTCATAGCCCTCTTTTCCAGGACCTTCCCTGGTGGATGCCAGACCATTTTGTTTTTTTTGGTGTCCTCTATGTTGTTCTTGGCGTTCTCGGTGTTGCACTGGCAGTCACCGTTTTGCAATCCTTGCGTGACGCAAAAAACGCTGAACACTAGAATTAATTTTACATGACAAACAAGGCCTGTCGAATAAATCGACAGGCCTTTGTCTTTGTGGAGCCTGTGGGATATTTTTATATTTATCTGTTGCAATCCAATTTTGATACGTATATGTAGTATCTCTTATTTCGCTTGCCCGCCAAAGGCGCGGGCTGTTCACCGAGGAGGTGATTTACTTTGCCGGGTGTTTACTTTGACGATAATGACAATTTCGACATCTCTCTGCGTCGCTTCAAGAAGCAGGTAGAGAAGGCCGGGATTTTGTCCGAGCTGAAAAAACGTCAGCACTACGAAAAGCCCAGCGTGCAGAAGAAGAAAAAGAAAGCTGCCGCTAAGAAAAGGCTTGCTAAAAAAATGCGCAAGATGCGCAACATGTAGCCATGAGTCTGTCAAAAAAAATAGACAAAGACTACATCGAGGCCTACAAGGCTAAATCGACGGTAAAAGTGGCCGTCTTGAGACATCTCAAGACGGCCATTAAAAACCGCATGGTCGAAGAAAGGTCCGATGGTCTTCCCGACGATGTCGTTCTTGATCTCATTGCCAAGCAGGTTAAGCAACGCAAGGATTCCTTTGATCAATACACCAAGGCAGGCAGAGATGATTTGGCCAAAATTGAGGCCGAAGAACTCACAGCACTTGAGTCGTATCTCCCTCAATCTTTGTCCGATGAAGAGTTGGAAGCTGCTATCGAAAAGGCTATTGCTGACCTCGGAGCTTCTTCTATGGCTGACATGGGCAAGGTGATGCAAGCCGTTCTCGGCGCACACAAAGGGCAAGTTGACGGCAAAAAAGCCAGCGGATTGGTCAAATCCAAGCTTTCCTAACTTTCCAACCAAACGGCTCATAGATGGAATCCAGAACATTCCACGTATTGGAGTTCCCCAAAATTCTCGGGGCACTGTCCGGCTTTGCTGTTTCCGAGCCCGGCGCTTCGTCGTGCTTGGAAATCCGCCCACTTGCGACCTTTAAAAAAGTTTGCACAGCCGGAATACTCTTTGAACAGGCCGCAGCCTGGGTTGGAGAATCCGGTTTTAAACTTCGCCCATTCCCTGAAATGGACGCCATATTCCCGCACCTTGAAAGTGACAAAGCCGTTCTCGATCAAGACGCGCTTTTTGCTCTTAAGGTAATATTGGAAATGGCTAAGACCGCTCGAGAATCTCTTGAGCGGTTTAAGGAAAGGGAGTGGGACACACTTACCGAAACTCTGTTCGTGTATTCGTGGCCCCAAAAAACCGTTTCCGGTATAGGGCGTTGCCTTGATGTGGAAGGGCAGATCAAGGATGAAAGTTCGCCTGATCTGTTGGCAGTTCGGCAGGAAATACGTTCTATCCACCAACGGTGCACCAAACGAGTTAAAGATTTTATCATTCAGGAGAACATGAGTTCGGCCATGCAGGACGAATTCATGACGGTCTCCTCAGATCGATATGTTCTGCCCATCAAAGCGAACTACAAGAACAAGACCAAAGGCATCATTCACGATTATTCTCAGACCGGTGAAACTTGCTACTTTGAACCAATGTTTCTTGTGGAGACCAATAACAGGCTCCAGGAATTGAAGCGGGAAGAACGGGAAGAGGAATACAAGGTTCTCCTGTATCTGACCGAACTTATTCGTAGTGAATTTCAAGAAGTCTATGAGTCTTATCAGGGGCTTGTTTCTCTCGATGTTCTCATGGCCAAGGTTGAGCTTGCCCAATCATATAATGGACGCACGATACAAGTCGTGGAGAACGGTACCCCAAATCTTATCAAGGCTCGACATCCGCTTTTGGCTTTGACAGATGATTCCGTGCAACCTCTCAGCATCGAATTGCTGGAAGGGCAAAAGGCAATGATCGTCAGCGGCGGTAATGCAGGTGGTAAAACCGTTTGTTTGAAGACCGTTGGCCTTATAGGATTAATGGCCTTTGCCGGGTTGCCGGTTCCTGTTGCAGAAGGCAGTCGGTTGCCATTTTGGTCTGAAGTTTTTGTTATTATGGGAGATGAGCAGAGCCTTGAAGAGAATGTGTCCACTTTTACCGCACAGATTCAATATTTGAAACGTGTATGGGATCAGGTGGGAAGCCAATCACTTTTTATCCTTGACGAATTTGGCGCTGGAACCGACCCGACTCAGGGAGCGGCTTTGGCTCAGGCTGTCATTGATTCTTTGGTCGAACGGCAAACTACGACCTTTACAGCCACTCATTTTCCGGCCTTAAAAGCCTACGCCATGGCCAATGAATCTGTTCGTGCTGCAAGCGTACTGTTTGATCCGGGCACAAAAAAACCTTTGTTCAAATTGGCCTATGATCAGGTCGGGGCTTCTATCGCTTTGGATGTAGCCAAGGAACACGGCTTGCCCTCTGAAATTTTGTCACGTGCACAGCAATACCTTCTTTTGGACGGTTCTGACACCACATCAGTGCTGGATCGTCTTAATGCCATGGCAGTCAAAAAGGAAGATGAACTGGATGCCATTGAAAGAGAACGGGGCAAAATTGAGCAAAAACGTGTCAAACTGGAAGCGAATTTTGAAAAGAAACGCACCAAGCTACTCAACGACATTCAAAATAGTGCCCAAAATGTGGTCAAGCAGTGGCAAGCTGAAAAAATAGGTCGAAAAGAGACACGAAAAAAACTCGCGCAAGTCCGTATGCAGGTTGAAGAAATAGGCACAGAGCAAAAAAAAGAGCCTGCCTTTACCTTCGCAGATATTGTCCCGGGCAAAAAAGTATCGTATCTGGCTTGGAACAAGTCTGGCACCGTGCTTGAAATTAACGCAAAGAAAAAACAGGCTAAGGTCGATATTAACGGCGTTGCAATGTGGGTCAAGGCGGAACACCTTGGGCCTGTGGGCAAGACACAGAAAGCTGCCTCAAAAGGGCTCCAAAAGACTGCCCCGGCGCCAAGTGATCTTGTTGTTGAAGTTGATCTTCGAGGCAACCGATCAGACGTGGCCATCAGCGAATTGGAGCGAGCTATTGACGGAGCCCTGCTTAAAGGTGCTGGAAAACTTGAGATAGTGCATGGCCGTGGAACAGGGGCGTTACGTCGCGAAGTTCATGAATTTTTAAAATATTATCCTGCGGTAGAAAAATTTTCCTTGGCACCCGAAGATCGGGGCGGGGACGGTATGACCGAAGTGAAACTCAAGTAATTCTTGAGTTTGGAGGCATCTGGTGGACAGAAGCGGTGTTGAGGCCGTTAAGGCCCGTATCAACATTTCGGACATAGTGCGCCGTTACGTAGACCTGAAACCGGTATCTGGCCGGTGGATGGGGGCTTGTCCTTTTCATCAAGAGACCAAACCTTCCATGTCAGTCAATGACGAGGAGGGGTTCTTCTATTGTTTTGGATGTCAGGCCTCGGGTGACGTTATTGATTTTTATGGACGTATCAACGGTCTTGAGTTCCGGGAATCTTTGGAACAACTGGCTGCTGAAGCTGGTGTCGAACTTTCCAACGTGCCGCGCGATCCGCATGCTGCGGAGCGTAAAGCGCGTAAACAGAAACTCATTGATATGCACCACGAGTCCAGTGACTGGTTTCAACGAAATCTACGCATGGGGGCCGGAAACCATGCCATGAAATACCTGACCAATCGGGGTATGACTCAAGAAATGATCGAAAAATTCGGTCTTGGCTACAGTCCAGATGATTGGCACGGTTTAGACAATTTTCTTAAGACAAAAGGAAGATCACCTGATGAAGGTGTTGAAGCCGGACTTTTGTCAAAAAATGATAAAGGCAATATTTACGATAGGTTTCGTGGAAGATTGATTTTTCCCATTCAAAATTTATCGGGTCGGGTTATTGCCTTTGGCGGTAGAATTATTACAGATGGAGAACCCAAGTATCTGAACAGTTCGGATACTCCTATCTACAAGAAGGGCGATCACTTGTATGGGTTGAACTTGGCTCGGTCTACTATGACCCGTTCCAAACGGGCTATTTTGACCGAAGGGTACATGGATGTAATATCGCTCCATCAATTTGGCTACACAGACTCCTGTGGTGTGTTGGGAACAGCCCTGACCCCGGACCAAGTGAAGCGATTGACTGGATTTTGCTCTCGCGTTGACCTTGTATTTGACGGTGATGGAGCAGGACGTAAGGCCGCACTCAAATCAAGCAGGATGATTCTTCTGCAAGGTGTGGCCTGTAAAGTTGTTCTCATGCCTGATGGGGAAGATGTGGACAGTCTTCTTCAGGCAAAAGGAGCCGAAGGTTTCGAGGCATGCATGTCTGCTGCCCCGGACGGACTTGATTTTTGCATGACAACCTTGAGGGATCAATTCGCCCCCAGGGAAATCATGGCGTGGGCTAAAAGTTTTTTGTCGGATTTGTCCGATGCATCATTGAGGGCATACTATCTGCCTCGTTTAGCTGGCGGACTTGGTTTGTCGGAGGCTGACTTCAGACGCGATGCCGGTGCAATGCCACCGTCGCGCAATACGCAACAGCAGCCTCAACGACGTCAACCAGTCAAGCAGCGACAACAGGCGGCAATGGCTGTCGGCAAGGATGATACGGATGATCGGTATTTTTTGCGGTTTCCAATTCAGTATCCGGACTATGTGTCCCATCTGGCAGAAAGAGGATTTGACCGCATTCTTCGCACCGATTGGGCGAAAGCACTTTGGGAGAAGCTTGTAAATACGCAGCCAGGCCATATAACGAGCCTGCTGAACGAACAAGAAAAAGGCTTCTACTACAGGTGTCGCGAAGAAATGCGGAGCAACATTCTTTCCGGCCGGGATTTACTGGACGAATGGAATCATATTTGTAATAAAATCACGTTTGGACAAGACAAAATGAACAAACGGCAGCTCACAGAGGCCATACGCCAGGCACAGCAAAACGGCGATACCCATCGGGCAATGGAACTCTTGGCCTTGAAAGAATCTCGCAGGAGGGATGATGAGCAACATTAAGGAAATCCAACAGATCAAATCTTTGATCGCTGCAGGTAAGAAAAAAGGATTCCTGACATACGAGGAGTTAAGCAAGGCACTGCCTGCTGATTACAACTCCACGGAACAGTTGGAAGAAATTCATGCCATCTTTGAACAGATGGACATTGCTATTGTGGACTCGGAAGAGACTCACAAGAAAATGAATCCTGACAAGGAACTGGCCTTAAACGAAAAAGAGGAAGATTCTGCAGAATACGCTTCTCGCAGCACAGACCCTGTACGCATGTATTTGCGTGAAATGGGCGCTGTAGGCCTTTTGGACCGTGAAGGTGAAGTCGTAATCGCCAAGAAGATTGAAAACGGCGAGTTGGACGTTCTCTATTCCTTGATTGAGGTCCCTGTTGCCGTTGAAGAACTCATCGCAGTAGGTGAAGACCTTGAAGATGGACGCATCAAACTGAAAGATGTGGTTAAAACCATCGAGGAAGACGATCCTTCAGAAGATGAAATGAACCAGCGTCAAAGAGTTATTTTTCTGCTCGCAGAGGTCAAAGAACTCTACAATAAAAAACACAAGATTTACGAAAAGCTCGACTACTGCGCCTGCTTGGACAAGCGCGTGTACGGCGTTCAGAAAGATATCCTTAGTTATAAGGAAGAGGTCGTCACTCGACTGCGCGATATTAAGTTGGAAAAGACGCTTATTGATCGCATTATTGAAACGGTCAACGATTATGTCCGCCAAATGCACAACTGCCAGCGTGACTTTTCTGCTTATATTCTTTCTGTCGGCATGACCAAGAGCGAGATTGAAGAATTGTTCAAGCAAGTAGATGATCGCGAAGTTAATCCCGTGGTCGCCGCAGACCGATTGGGCATGACTGTTGAAGAGTTCTTCTCTTTCAAGGAAATGCTGGCTGGTAAACTGGAGATCATGAAGCGTCTTCAGGATAAATGCTGTCATTCCGTACATGACTTGGAAGAAGTTCTGTGGCGTATCAAGAGTGGCAACCGTACCGCTTTGCAAGCTAAGCAGGAACTTATTCGCGCCAACCTGCGCTTGGTCGTTTCCATTGCTAAAAAATACACTAACCGTGGTTTGCAATTCCTGGATCTTATTCAGGAAGGCAACATCGGTTTGATGAAGGCTGTGGACAAGTTCGAATACCAGCGCGGTTATAAATTCTCCACATATGCAACATGGTGGATTCGTCAGGCTATCACCCGTGCTATCGCGGATCAAGCCAGAACCATCCGTATCCCGGTGCATATGATTGAGACCATCAACAAACTTATTCGCACCTCTCGTTACCTTGTACAGGAATTGGGTCGCGATCCTTCCCCGGAAGAAATCGCCGAGCGCATGGATTATCCGCTTGAAAAAGTCAAAAAGGTTCTCAAAATTGCCAAGGAACCCATTTCCCTTGAAACTCCCATTGGAGACGAGGAAGATTCGAGCTTGGGTGATTTCATTGAAGACAAGAAGGCCACCGCGCCTGCCGAAGAGGTGGTTTCCACCAAACTCGGTGAACAGATTGCCTCTGTTTTGTCCGACCTGACTCCGAGAGAGGAACAGGTGCTCAGAAAACGTTTCGGTATCGGCGAAAAGTCTGACCACACCCTTGAGGAAGTAGGTAAGCTCTTCAACGTTACCCGTGAACGTATCCGTCAGATCGAGGCCAAGGCTTTACGCAAGTTACGCCATCCCGTAAGAAGCGCCTTGCTGCGATCTTACTTCGAAAACTAAACGACACAGGCCGGGGAGAGTAAGAATTCTTCCCGGCCTTTTTTATTACCATGTCTACATTCCCATCCGCTCTCATCATCCCCACCTTGGCTGTTATGCTAGACAGCGTACTTGGTGATCCAAAGAGTTTGCCACACCCCGTACGTTTTATCGGAAAAGGGCTTGATATTTATGAGAATACAGCCCGCAAGGTCAAAATCAACCTTGGTCTTGCAGGTTGGATCGCCGTGTTGTTCTTTGCTTCAGTCTCTTGGGGGATTGTTGCTTTGATCACGGCTATCCCATATTTCGGCATTCTTATCAGTTTGTACCTTTCATACGCAGGATTGGCTCTCGGTTGTTTGATCAAAGAATCCCGCAAAGTTCTTCATATATTGGAATCCGGTGACATTATCGGAGCACGCAAGGCCATAGCCATGTTGGTCAGCCGGGATACGAGTGAACTTGACGCCAACGGTATTCGTCGCACTCTCGCAGAAACAGTCAGCGAAAATTTAAACGATGGCTTTGTCGCTCCACTATTTTATCTCTGCCTGTTTGGGCCCGGTGGATTATGGGCTTACAAGACAGTCAGTACCATGGATTCCATGTGGGGATATCGAACCGAAAGATTTAATGATCTTGGACGTGGTGCTGCTATAACTGACGATATCCTCGCCTGGTTACCTGCACGCATTACAGCATTTTTAATGATTTTTGCAGGCAAATTACGTGGTCTGAATGTAAAAGAAACAAAAACGTATTTCAAAACAGATGCTAAGAAAATGGAAAGCCCTAATGCAGGATGGCCCATGGCCGCCGCTGCGTGGCTCATTAAAGGGCAAATGGGTGGACCAACCGTGTATTTTGGTACGGTTAAGGAAAAACCTGTACTCGGTCCTCATGGTAAGCTGTGGGACAAATCCATGATTCGTTCGTTAATCGACCTGTGCGATAAGACAGGAATCATAGCGGCTTGGGTGTTTATTCCAATATTGGGCCTGTTGTCATTAGCCTTTTAACCCTATAGATTTAAAAGAAAAAAGGGGCTTCAAATGAAGCCCCTTTTTTTTTTAGTTTTTACCGAGTTCGATACTTCGAAAGTATGATTCAAAAACACCGTCAATGATGTCGCCCTTAACTGCCTGTCGATCAAAGTGCATAAGAGCACGGATCGTCGTACCGGCAGGGGATGTTACCATTTCACGCAATTGGGTGACAGAAAGATCACTTTCCGCTGCCAATTTTGATGAGCCAAGGAAAAGCCCCTCAACCATTTGCGTTGCTTGTGGCCGAGTCAGACCGAGAGCAACACCGGATTCAATCATTGCTTCCATAAAATAGAAGACATAGGCCGGACCGGAACCAATAACACCGGTAAAGGCATCAAATTGTTTTTCCGGCAAAATGTGAGCCTGACCGATTCCTTTAAACATGGCTGGGACAAATACTTTCATCTCATCAGTGAGATTGGTATTGTCCAGACAAATGGCAGACACGCCTTCATTGACCAGCGCGGGTGTGTTGGGCATGACCCGCACCACGGCACATCTGTTTTCAGTCCATTCTTCGAACTTTCCAAGTGAAAGACCGGCACAAATGGAAATCAGACATTTGGACATATCCAATGATGCCGCAATTTCCTTAATCACGGGTTCGGCGTGTTGTGGCTTGACGGCCACAATGATGTAGTCGCATGCCTTGGCGAGATTCTGAGCGCTTTTTTCCGCAATCAGACCATATTCCTTACCAGCCCGGACCAAATTATCCGTGTGCAGGTCGAATCCATGCAGTTTGATATCATCACGCGAGGTCAGCCCTTTGAGAATGGCTGTCCCCATATTGCCAACGCCTATGAACCCGATAGTATGAGTCATTATCCCACCAGCTCGTCGTTGTTAAAGAAGTATGCCACCTCGGTCTTGGCAGTGTCAGGACCGTCAGAACCGTGGCAGGAGTTGTTCTGGATGTTTTCGCCGTAAGCAGCACGAATGGTGCCTTCTGCAGCGTCGGCCGGGTTGGTGGCGCCCATCAGGTTACGGTATGCTTCGATAGCGTTTTCACCTTCCAAACAGGAAACAACTACGGGACCGGAAATCATGTAATCGACCAATTCACCAAAGAAGGGACGTTCCTTGTGAACGGCATAAAAACCTTCAGCTTTGGCACGATCCATGTGCATCATTTTCATGCCTTTGATCTTCAGACCGGAATCGGTGATCATTTTCAGAATTTCAGCGATAAGACCACGACCCACTGCATCGGGTTTGATGATAGAAAAAGTTTGTTCGATAGCCATAATAGCCTCCGTCTTGTCAGTTATTGTTTTTTTATACGCGTTGGCATAAAAATGCCAGTTCTTGCCAAAGGACAGTACTGAACACCCCTAGCTCAGCAGCATCCGGTCGGAGACACCTTCTTCACCGCGCAACTTCGAGAAACGTTGAAGCAGGTCTTCGACCTTGAGATTTGTTTTTTCTTCCCCACTAATATCCAGAACGATTTTACCACGATGAAACATGATAAGTCGGTTGCCCATGGCAATTGCCTGATTCATGTTGTGCGTCACCATCAATGTTGTCAGTTCCTGTGCACTGACAATTTCTTCGGTAAGCCCCAGAACCATACTTCCTGTCTTGGGATCAAGAGCCGCTGTGTGCTCATCCAACAACAGCAGGCGAGGGCGGACTAATGTTGCCATCAACATGGTCAAGGCCTGTCGTTGCCCACCGGACAGTAAACCAGTATGCGTCTTAAGCCGATCTTCAAGCCCCAAGCCAAGCACAGCCAACTTTTCCTTGAAGAAATCACGGTCCTTACTTTTAACCCCTCTGGATAACCCTCGAAACAACCCTCGCTTGTTAGCCATGGCGAGATTCTGTTCAATAGTTGCTCCGGCACAGGTACCAAGCAAAGGGTCCTGAAAAACCCGGCCTATGAGCCCGGCCCGTTTGTATTCAGGCCACTTGGTGATATCTACGTCATTCAGAATGATCTTTCCTGAATCAATAAAGAATGAACCTGCCAAGGCATTGAGAAAAGTGGATTTTCCTGCGCCATTGGAGCCAATGATCGTAATAAAATCACCATCTTTTACTTCAAGGTTTACCCCATTAAGAGCAGTTACTTCATTGACATCGCCTTTATTGAAGGCTTTGCTTACACCAGCTATGGAGATCATTTGGACCTCCCTGCGAGAAATTTTCGTTTCATTCTGGGAGCCACCAAAGCCACTACAACGAGAAGGGCCGTAATCAAGTTCAAATCACTTGGGGTGATGGAAAAAGAACCGAGTTTAAGACCTAGAGCCAAACCAATGGCTATACGATACAAAGCGGACCCGAGAAGGGCTGCGATAAGCGCTCGTCCAATAGTTTTATCACCAAAAATCGTTTCACCAAGGATAACTGAAGCCAAACCGGCAATGATAGTTCCCACCCCCATGTTGACGTCAGCCGCCCCTTGATTCTGAGCAACAAGTGCGCCGGATGTGGCCACCAATGCGTTGGACAAGCCTACGCCGAAGATAATCACGGTATCCGTGTTGACCCCTTGACTGGTGATCATTTGCATGTTGTTGCCAGTTGCCAGAAAAGCAAGTCCCTGTTCTGTATGCAGGAACCAAATAAGTATAATGACAATTACCAGACAAATAATAAAGAAAAGAAGTGGGGTAGAATAGTACGGTAGGAGTCCGGTCAACTCCATGAACCAGTCAACAACGGTATTCTGTCCGAGTAAGGCCATGTTTGGTCGGCCCATAATTCGCAGATTAATTGAATACAGAGCGATCATGGTCAAAATAGAGGCGAGCAGATGCAGAATTTTGAATTTTGTATTGAGTATACCGGTCACCATTCCTGCAAGAAATCCCGCTCCGGCTGCCATCATAATAGCAAGAAACGGTGAATACCCTGAGGTTACGGCCACAGCAGAGACGGCTGCCCCAAGAGGGAGGCTACCATCAACGGTGAGGTCCGGGAAATCCAGTACTCGGAATGTCAAATAAACACCAATGACCATGAGGCCATAGGCGAATCCTTGCTCCAAAGCACCGAAAAAAGCATAACTGGTCATATTTGCTTCCTAAATGAGTCGACAATCAAGCCAAAACACTCCCTCGACGAAACAACGAAAAAGGCGCGTTTAAGCAACGCGCCTTTTATACTTATTAGACAGAATAAGCAAATGCGGGGTTACTCAATAACCTTGGCTGCACGGCTTATCGTTGATTCTGGCAAAGATACGCCCATGGCTGCAGCGGCTTTTTTATTCACATGCAATTTGAGATCATTGAGGAACTCGACTGGCATATCGGCAGGTTTCACGCCATCCACAAGTATTCTAGCAATCATATCACCGGTTTGTAATCCCATTTTATAGTAGTCGACAGCCACAGCAGCGATAGCACCACGAGCAACTGAATCAACGTCTCCAACAATCAGGGGAACCTGACTTTGTGTACAAACCTTGATAGCTGATTCCAGGGCAGAAATAGCCGTATTGTCAGTCGGGATATATACAACGTCACAACGACCTATCAGGCTCTTGGCGGCCTGATACACACCGCTTGAATTGGCAATGGTGGCTTCTTCGAGATTCAATCCGGCCTTGGCGACATTTTTGCGTAATGCACCAACAAGAGCAACGGAATTCGGCTCGCCTGCATTATAAATCACACCAATCGTTTTAGTGGAGGGCACAATTTCCTGAATCAAAGCAACATGTTTATCCATAGGACTAAAATCAGACATACCAGTTACATTTTTGCCATCGCTATTTTGCAAATCTTTGACAAGCCCTGCGTCTACCGGGTCGGTGACACCAGTGAAAACGATGGGGCGGTCATGGATTTTCTGTGCTGCAGCCTGCGCTCCGGGAGTGGCAATAGCCAAAACAACATCGGGCTGTTCGCCCATGATTTGACCAATTATCTGCAGATTGGTGGCAGAATTTCCCTGAGCGATATGAACATTGAATGTAGCATCAATGCCCTTTTCTTTGAGTCGATCGGCAACACCTTTACGCATCGCGTCCAAGGCTGGATGCTCGACGATCTGGGTCACAGAAACAACATAGGATTTACCGGCAAAAGCGGTGGTGGCAAGCAACAAAATTGCTGCCATAGTCAAAAACAACTTTTTCATGAAACAGACTCCTTCTCTCAAATTAAGAGAAAATTTGACCAATTGGAGTGTGCAAAGTCAAGGCATTTCAGTCGTTGATCATAAAAAAGGGCCGCATGAAGCGGCCCGTATAAATGACTTCTTGCAGAAAGAATTAAAAACGAATTTCCTCTTCCTTGACCACTTGAAAAGATTTGTTGCCTTTGACGCGCCCGGGCAAACCATGAAATTTACGAATTCCTTCGACTTCTGCTTCCAACAGTTCGTCTTCATCTGTATCGAGAAGAATGATGTCTCCTTCCTGAAGATAGAGCAACTGACGACCGCTAATGGAAGTTCGTCCCATGCGAATAACCATTTCTACAGGGGTTTCCATGAGACGTTCTTTGAAGCGATTAATCCAAACATGATCGACTTCAAGACGTTCTGATTGGAAAGATGCATGCAACTTTGAACGAATGGGTTCCATTGTGGCATAAGGGAGACAGACTATAAGAGAACCAATGGCATTTTCCAACTCAACTTCAAACGTGACGACAATAACAACATCTGATGGCGGGACAATGGCTGCAAATTGCGGGTTAACCTCGGTACGAACCATTTCAACATGAACTTCATGCACAGGCTTCCACGATTCTTCCATGTTTGCCAAAGCAATTTTCACCACACGTTCGACAATGGCCTGTTCGATGGGCGTAAAATCACGACCTTCGACCTTGGGCTGACTGCCTGCACCACCAAAGAAATTTTCGACTAAGGCAAAAACAAGTCTGGAGTCGACGACGAGCAGGGCATTTCCTCGAAGCGGGTCCATCTTAAAAATGGAAATGGACGTCGGGACCGGCAGAGAGCGCATGAAGTCACCGAACTTGGACATGTCGATGGAGATGGGGTTGATGTCCACCCGCTTACGCATGGTATTAGCCAGCGCATTGGTGCATAGACGTGCGAAACGATCGTTGACGATCTCAAGGACCGGCATACGACCACGAATGATTCTGTCCTGATTAGCCAGATCAAACGCGACAACACCGGTATCGTCCTCCGGTATCTCGGTTTCTGTTTCGACATCCCCACCGGATAAACCTCGGAGCAGGGCATCAACTTCATCTTGTTCGAGGATTTTGCTCATTGGGAGAAAGCCTCATTTTTGCCGAATATTCGGCCCGTTTTTCACCGGCGATGCCGGAAATTTGAATACCTTAAATACGTTAGCAAAAAGCGGGCCGGGTTCAATATTTTTTATCGACCAAAACAGATAATTGCTTAAATGCATTTTTACACGGGAGTCCCTTATTAGGCAATAAAAAGGCGTAAATTCAGTCGAAATTTTCTAGAGAATTATAAGATTTTCTCAAATATCAATATCAATATCACTACATATAACAATAAAACCAATGTGTTCTGAATAAACTAATAATGTATATATTTCTATAAGAACAAACAGGAAGAACAATACAGATGTGCCCTATTTAAAATGCCAACCAAGCCAAAAAAAACGTTTATTTGGGCGAAATTTGTGAAAGAGAAATGATTTGAATCGATAGCTTTCTGTCAGCCTGCCATTGTTTCAAGGCGGCCAAAGTCTCTTTGTATGGATGGCCGATAGCAATGGCAGTTCCTTGACGGGCCGCTACACGCTCTGTTTTTTTGAGTTGATGAACAATAGCGTTCACGTCCTTGACATTATCCAAAAAGATATCCCGTTTGTAAAACGGAATACCAACAGATTGGGCGGTCTGACGCCCAACGCTTTGGGCAGATGTCATGCTATCCAAAAAGAATAATCCACGTCGCTTAAATTCCGTTAAGGCAGTCTTCATTCCAGGAGAAAAAGCCGTAAAACGGGACCCCATGTGGTTATTGACCCCAATAGCCTGCGGGACTTTACTCAAATTTTCAGCGATCTGCTGTTGGATCTGGGTTGTAGTCATATTGACGAAAAGGGCGTCCTCGCCCGGTTTGACTTTGGGATATCCCTTGGGCTCCATGGGGAAATGGATAATTAAATCCCGTTTTTTCAAGCCGATGAGAGAAATGGAATCCTTTGTATGGCTTGCATGGGGCCAGACCGCGAAAGTCAAAGGCAGATCAAGGTCAAGCAATCCTTTGAGGACGGTGTGATTCTCGCCAATGTCATCTATAATAATAGCCAGTTTTGGTTTTTTTGCTTCAGGACGGACAATAATTTCAGGTTTTGCTTCTAACAACAACCGATGTGTGGGGAGATCGTTAATTCGAATAATGGCCTCATTATCACCATTATCGAGAAGAATAGCGTCAGGCAGACGCTCAAAAAAATGTCTTCTTAAGGTTACAAGGAAATTGTTTCTGTCCTTTACTCTAGGAAGTTGCAACACTTGATAATGATAGCTGTGCCCTTCGTACTGGCGAAGTTCCACATCCACCAAATCAAGATCACTCATAGCAACAGCAAGCTCTCGTAATGTCTCAAGGATTGCGAAATCGGCCTGTTTGACGAAGTCCTCCATCTCGGCTGTTTCTTCCTCATAGACCTTGGCAATGGGTGTTTGCTTTACAGGAATTATTGTGGATGGAGTGTCAGGGGTTGGAGCTGATGCCAAAACAGAGGGAGGAGGAGTTTCTTCTGTCAAAAGAAAATATCCAAAAGAGACGAGTCCAAGAAAAGCGACAACAAAAAGAAAAATAAGAGGACCGGGCCGATAGATCCTTTGCAGGAATCCATCGAACCCGGTCTTGTTATCGGTCTGTTCAGTAGGGCGATCGTCCATGGGAACGGTCTTCCTTATTTATCTGATTTCTCTCAGTTTCGGCAGGCTTTTGACCAATTCCAAAGCCATACGAAGCTGGTTGTCACGAGCAAGCATATCTTTGGCCTTTTCTGCGTCAGCATCCTTACCACTCTTGGACGACTTGGAGCCGTTCTCAAGATGTCTATTCAGGTCTTTTTCGCGAAGGGTAAACCTGTCGCGCATACCGGCATCGTCGTCCTTGTTGGGGGCCACGAAAGGAATACGAAGATCAGGTTCAATCCCGGTGGCCTGAATGGAACGTCCGCTGGGAGTATAATACAACGCGGTAGTCAATTTAATGCCGGAACCATCAGACATGGGAATAATGGTTTGCACCGACCCCTTGCCAAAGGAACCTTCACCGACAATGAGAGAGCGATGGTGATCTTGAAGAGCGCCAGCTACGATCTCGGAAGCCGAAGCAGAACCAGCGTTGATCAATGTAACAAGAGGCACCTTGATTTCATTGGAATTCTTGGTGGCATAGAAGTCTTTACGATTGGCCTTGTCCTTTCCTTGAATGTAAACAATGGTACCGTCTTCGATAAAGGTGTCGGCGACGGAAACCGCCTGACCAAGAAGACCTCCGGGGTTATTTCTCAAGTCAAAGACAATACCTTTGAGGGTATGATTCTTCTGATATTTCTCGATTTCTTCACGCAGATTACGAGTGGAGGATTCCTGAAACTTGGTTAAACGGAGGTATAAATATCCATCCTCAAGAGACTGGCTCTTGACGTTAACTATGGGAATAGTGCCGCGAACGATAGGCACTTCCACAGGCTTGTTGGATTCCTTGTGCAGAATGAGCAAGGTAACTGTCGTTCCTTTCTCTCCGCGGATACGCTTTACAGCGTCCATTAAAGTCATGCCTTGAGTCGACTCGCCGTTGATTTCAAGAATAAGATCACCGGCAAGCAGACCGGCCTTGTATGCAGGGGTATCTTCAATGGGAGAAACTACAAGAATGCGGCCCTGTTCCTGACTGATTTCAATACCGATACCGCTGAACTTACCAGCAGTATCAACTTGCATTTCTTTGAAATCTTCCGGGGTCAAATAAGCGGAATGGGGGTCCAACTGTTCAATCATTCCCTTAATGGAATTGTCGATGAGTTCCTTTTTGGAAATAGGCTTTACGTAGTGCCCTTCAACCAAGTCAAGAATCTGGGAGAAGCGTTTGAGCGCCTCAAAATGATCTTCCCTGCCTGCCATGGTCGGTGCAGGGGCGATGGTAAGAGTAAAAAGAAGAAGAAATGTAACTATCCAAAGCGTGACGCGCATGAAAGCCTCCCGAAAAACGGAGTCCTGAGTATTATAAAGGGTTAACGATTATCATTTTAAAGCTGTTAACCAATTTCTTGGATTAATTGGTTTTTGATGAAAACGCAATTCAAAATACAATCCAGGCCCATCGGCCTTGGGATAAAAACCAACTGTTCCCAAGGGTTCATCTTTCTCAACCTCTTGTCCATTCCTGACAAAAGTATCTGCCAAATAGGCGTAAAGGCTGTAGTAATCATATCCATGATAAAGAATCACCACATGCCCAAACCCCCGCAAAGTATCGTTGTGGACAACCTTGCCCCAAAAAACAGCTTGAACATTGGCACCTTCTTTTGTCCTAATGACCAATCCGCGAATCGGCGGCTTTGCCCGAAGGTTAAAACCAGACACCAAGCGTCCTTGAACAGGCCACGGAAGGGTGCGCTTATAAAGAGAAAATCGTTTGGTTTTTTGAGATTGCAACTGATACTTAAGATCTTCAATAGTCGAAAGAATCTCGGTTAACTCAGTTTCAACATCTTGTCGTTGTTTGCGGATTGTCTTCAAATTCTTTCGAAGGGTATATTTGTTGCCCAACAAACGATCTTTATTCTTGTTAATACTAGCGAGTTGTTTTTCAGCCTCAACTTCCAAAAGTCGTTGTTGCTCAAGATTTTTGGCGATTTGTTTAGAATTTTCATGAGCTTCGTCCAATTTATCACTGGTTGCCCCATAAATCTCAGCCAGCCAATTAAATCGACGGTCAAACATTGCCCAACTGTCAACGCCTTCAAATCGAGCACGCACATTTTGTAAATGAACGGGCCACAAGGTTTGCATCAAGCCGGAAAGCTCAAGGGATATCCGTTGCTTTTCCTCTTCCAGTGCAAAATGATCCTGTCGAGCTTTGCGTTCATTCTCTTTAATCTTGCTGAGAAATCTTTCCTGCTTGCGAATTTTCCCCTGCAAATACTTCACATCGTGTTCAATGTCCGAAAGGCGGGTTGAAATTCGTCCGGCCTTCCGAGTCAAATCACGAACTTTTTGTTCATTCTCGTCAGCACGTTCGTGCTCCTGTTGCAATGATTCATGCAACATATCACCTTCATCCTGAGCAAAAACAACGCCGGTCAGGAGTAAAGTCATAAGGAGAATAAGTAGGAAATGCTTATACATTCAGTCTGTTACTCTAAAAAGTGTTTCAAGGGGCAGGTGTCACACAGCCCTTGTTTCTTTTTACACCAATCCTTGCCGATGCGGACTATAAGGGCGTGGTATTCATTGTACATTGCCACATCTTGCGGCAAAACGTCCATGAAAAGAGATTGAAGCTCGTGGTAATCAATTCCTTCGAAAGCCAGTCCATGCCTGTGGGCAAGCCGGGCTGTGTACGCATCAACAACAAAGGTGGGAAAATCAAGTGCATACAAAAGAATAGCATCGGCTGTTTCCGGCCCGATTCCATTGACGCCGAGTATTTTTGGACGAACATTTTCCAAAGAGTATTCTTTTAATGCCAACAAATCGTAGGAAACTTCATTTTTCAGAAATCCGAGAAAGTTAAATATCCGACGAGCCTTAATATTGTAATATCCAGCCGGACGAATCAATTCTGCCAATTCATGGATATCCTGATCATGCATCGCTTCAGGCGACAGCAAGTCAGCATTCTTGAGATTGTCGATGGCCTTTTCAACATTCGTCCAGTTCGTATTCTGTGTCAGGATAGCCCCTATCGAAATTTCGAAAGGTGTTTCGCCGGGCCACCAATTGCTATCGCCAAGTGCAGCATGCATGGCTTCATACATGCCTAAAATTGTGTCAGCTTGAGACATGGGTGCTATCTCTTGATGTTTTCCCAGACAAGGCAGACCCATTCGCCTTCCACAAACCGTTGCGGCATGCCTATTCCTCGTCTGTCATAAGCTTGGGCCACGGCATCAGACTGTTTTTCAGCCAAAATTCCAGAAAGGACAAGAGAACCGCCGGGAGCAATGTGAGCAAGGATGTCCGAAGCAATTTCAATAAGCGGACCGGAAAGAATATTGGCAACAATCAAATCAAACTTCGCATCTTCATCAAGGCACTCAATGGTTCCGACCGCCATTTCAACAGAATCTGCAACGTCATTAATTTCTGCATTTTCAACGGCACATGGGATGGCAATCGGGTCAATATCCAAGCCCACACCGGTCAAACCAGCCTTGGCAAGGCCAATGGCAAGGATACCAGACCCGGTTCCAAGGTCGAGAAAAGTCTGCCCCGAATGAATATGTTTTCCCTTTGCCAGTGTCCCAATTGTCCCCAAGCACAATGATGTCGTCGGGTGATGTCCTGTTCCAAAAGCCATTTTGGGTTCAATAACAATATGCGTAGTACCGTTTTTCGCATCTTCATTAAGCCACGGAGGAAAAATCTTGAATGTTTCACCACAATTGACAGGGGTAAAAAAGTCCTTCCATGCCATGACCCAATCCTGCGGTTCTTCTTCTGAACAAATTACGGATGCTTTTGGGAATTGTGCTTGAAAATCTTGCGCAATCTGTCTGCCAGAAGGGTGATCTTCGAGAAAGATTGTCATTCGACGACCGTTTTCAGCTTCGCCTTCTTCCCACCCATGAGCAACTCTGGTGGATATAAATCCTTCGGCTTCATCAGCCAGTTCATCGGCAATGACAATTTCGATCTTCAAAAGGGTGGACATGTCGTGGTGTCTCCAGTGGTTGCATATGGTAAGGCCGGGAACCATGTCCCGGCCTTGTATGATGTATTATATCGTTGGTATCAATTAGAATACCTTATCAATGAATGAGCCTCTGCCCGTGTATTTAAATCCGTAAATGGTTTCATTTTCGGACTGCTTACGAACAGCTCCCTGTACAGCCTCTGTGGACTTTTCATGCACAGGAGGTTGATTATCCGGCTCAATGCGTTCCCGCTCATCCTCTCGGGTAAGGGGCTGATACTCATTGACCGAACCTATGGGAGCGACGCCACTCATGACATTGTACCTCTTTTCAAAAGATACGCTCTACACCGTGAGCGGTCAAGCAGACTCGATTTCCACGGTTTCAAGAATTGTATCCAAAACATTCATGAAGACTGTGATATCTTCTTTTGTAATAGTCAGGGGTGGCACTAGACGTAAAATGGTTCCCTGAGTGAGGTTGCAAACCATTTTATGCTCAAGTAACGCCTTCCAGACATTCGCACCATTAAAAGTCAGTTCAATACCGAACAACAATCCAAGGCCACGGGTTCCAGCAATTTTATCGGGATACTTGGCTTTCAATTTTTGTGCTTCTGCTACGGCAAATTCTCCCATGTCCCATGCGTGTTCTGCCATTTTTTCGTCAATCATGATGTCCAGAACTTTGGCAGCAACAGCGGATACAACAGCTCCACCACCAAATGTGGTGCCATGAGAGCCAAGCGTGAAGCCCTTGGCAAGTTCATCCGTACACAACACAGCCCCCATAGGCAGACCGTTGGCCAACGCCTTGGCAGAAGTAAAAATATCAGGCGTAATATTATAATGTTGATGCGCCCACATTCTTCCGGTCCGGCATACGCCCGTCTGAACTTCGTCGACAATAAGAAGAATACCATTTTCTTTGCACAGTTGAACGATATCATTAACATAATCACTTGGCAGAGGGCGAGCACCGCCTTCTCCCTGGACCATCTCAATCATAATTGCAGCCGTATTCTTGCCAATAGCCCCACGTAAGGCATTTACATTACCAAAGGGAACCGTAATGAATCCTTCAGGTAATGGAGAAAAACCGTCCTTGATTGGACCTGTTTGCCCAGTCGCCGTCAGAGTGGACAACGTTCTGCCATGAAAGGATTTTTCCAAGGTTATAATTTCGTAACGATCATCTTTTCGAACTGTGGCCATATACTTTCGGGCAAGCTTAATAGCTCCTTCGTTAGCTTCTGCACCAGAATTACAGAAAAAGACTTTTCCGGCATTGCATGTGCTTAAAATTTTTTCAGCCAGTACCAGTTGTGGTTCCTGATAAAATAGGTTGGAAACATGAACCAATTTCTTAGCCTGCTCGGCCATGACTTCTGCCAAATCCTCACGGCTGTGACCAAGGCTGCATACCGCGATGCCTGCCAGAAAATCATAATACTCGTTGCCATCAAGGTCATATAATCTGCAATCCTTGGCCTTGGAAATAGCCAACGGGTACCGACCATACGTGTTACAGAGGAGGGCATTTTCTTTTTTTACTATTTCATCGAATTTATTACTCATTTCTATATCTCTATTGAGTTAATGTTTTCCCGTGGACCCGAATCCTCCAGCGCCTCTGTTCGTATCGCCGAGTTCCTCGACCGGAAGAATGGCAGCCTGGAAGATGGGCATGAACACCAATTGTGCGATGCGCTGTCCGCGCTTAATTCGTCGCACCTTGTCCGAGGTATTCAGCAGGGAAACCTTAATCTCACCACGATAATCGGGATCAATAACGCCAACGCCCTGACTAACGGTCAGGCCATCCTTGGTGCCAAGGCCGCTGCGTGAAAAAACGTAACCGGCAATACTCGGTTCACGGATTTCAATGGCAACTCCAGCAGGAATGGCAGCCTTTTCACCGGGACCGATTTCAAGGTCCTCAGTGTCAATACAAGCACGCAAATCAAGTCCGGCAGAATGTTCGGTTGCATAGGCAAGTTCATTTTCTTCCCAGACTGGGTGCAGGAATTTGACGTTTACATCGATCTTTTTCATATTTTATCCAATCCTTTTGTTCGTGAATGACTTTTTATGTGCGCAATGCGTGCGGCTGTCAATTACTCATAAAAAAAGGGTGCCGGCTTGATTCTTCCGGCACCCATGTTTTTCTTTTAACATTGAATAGTTAGCACAGACCGTCCCAGCAGAGATCAAGATGTTTTTGTTCCATTCGTCGGGTGGCAAGACTTATGCCGACTGCCAAAGCTAACGAAACGGGCAGGGCGACAACATTGGGGTCAACCCATTGAAGCAACCAGATCCATGAACCTTTTGACGTGTTTGCCACCAAGGTCACCTGTCCGGTCAAAGCCTGACACAATCCAATTGGTGCGGCTTCCTTGATGTGAATGAACAAAAGCCAGAACATGGAGAAAACGAAACCACCGACCATGGATATTTTGGCCCCGATTTTAGTCATACCTTTCCAATAAAGCCCCAAAACATAGATGGGCAGAAAGGATGCCGCACACAGGCCAAAGAAAAAGGCCGTGGCACGCGCAATAACTCCACCGGGTAGGAGCCACGCCCAAATCAGGGTAGCGATAACAGCGACAGTCACTCCCAACCTATTCAGTTTCATGGAAGAGCCACCATTGCCAATGGATACGTGCTGTTCCAAAAAATCACGGGACAGCGAGGTGCCGCCTACATGATACTGGGAGCTCATGGTGGACATGGCTGCCGCAAACATGGCGACAAGGAAAAGACCTGAAAACCAACCCGGCATAATCTTGTCGATATAAAGAGGGATAATTTTATCAAAATTACCGCCAGCCATGACAATAGATATCTTGCCGAACTCCTTATAGAAAACAACATTGGACAATGCGCCCGCAAGAAATGCGACACCGGTCATCAGAAGAATGAAGACACCGCCGATGGCAACAGCTCGGTTTAACTCGCGGTCAGATGGTACAGTCATGAATCGAATGGCCAACTGGGGCTGCGCCAAAACACCAATACCGACACCATATATAATAGTAGTATAGATGGTCAGACCTATTGGAGACTGCAAATGCGGTCCGGTTGTCCAGCCGACGAGGCCACCTTGCTGCAATTTGGCAGGTACCAAATTAATCATATCAGTTAATGCCTGATGAGCTTCAGTCATACCACCAAGAAGAGAGTAGGTGGTAACAATTAAGATAAGCATCATCGCAGCCATAATCGTCCCCTGAAAGGCGTCTGTGTACATAACGGCTTTGAGACCGCCGGTAATGACATACATGGCAACAATGGCTGTCACAATAAGCAACCATGCCCCATAACTCACAGCGGGAAATGCCACCTCGAGCATCCGACAAATACCGATAAGAACAGCGGCAGCGTATACCGGAATAAAAACAAATATGACAACACCTGAAAATTGTTGAATGAATTTTGATTTATAACGTCTTCCCAAAAGTTCAGGGAACGTGTGAGAATCAAGAGCCAGTCCCATGCGCCGTGTGCGTTTACCAAAAAAGACCATGGCGATGAAAATACCGACAAATATGGTCAAAAAAGTTAGCCAGAGCAAAGACATGCCAAACATGCCGGACACTCCGCCAAAGCCAATAATGGCTGAAGTTGAGACAAAAGTCGCACCGTAAGACATGGCAAGGACAAAAGGATTCATGCCACGACCAGCAAGCATATAGTCCGTAGATTGTTTTGTATTTTTCCAGGCACGATACCCTAGATAAAAAATGACACATAAATAGATAATAATTCCGAGGATTTTACCTTCCATTTACCGATCCTCCCCGGATTTTACGATCTTTGTAGGCTCGCCAGAATTGTTCCAATTCACAATTCCGTAAACTACACACAAAATAGTCGCACCAATGCTCAGCCAAAACGCCAATGCGATCTCAACACTCCCGAAACCCAACATCATAACGGATGCCCCTCGTTGTTTCGGGCCGTAGCATCAAGCTTGCGGCACAAGAGAAAAGGGCCGTAAGCTTATCGCCTACGGCCCTTTTTGTGGATGTCATGTAAAATTAGTTGTTACACGTACACCCCAAGACCGCAGGCGCTTCTAAAAAAGCGAAAGCTAAAAAAGAAAAAGAAGCTAAAGCGGTTTTGGTACGTGTTCATGGCTTACTTCTTACGGTTAGACGCTCGCAAAGTCAAGGAGGCGAAGGATCTGCACGCATTAAGCTACTTTTTTTGCAGCTTTGCAGCTATTTCAGACTCTTTCAGCCTGTTTTCAACTTTGTCATTTATTTACAAAATCAATAAATACAGATGTTTAAAACTTCTCTTGACAGGGTAATAGTACTTGTGTTTTTCTATTTTCTCTTCGGAGGACTCTCAATATTCCCCGAATTGTGAAAAGTTTAAGGCCAAGTTCCAATCATCTTGAATGCGAGATGACTTTTTTGGCAACAAACGTAAAGAGGTATCAGTCTTGCTTTTTCAGCCCATCAACAAAAATTACCATGAGTTTTGTATTGAACGGGACAAAGACCTGTGCATCAATTGCAAGGTCTGTGTCCGCCAATGTTCATATGAAGCACATTATTGGGATGAGGCCCGACAAAAAGTCATGCACGACAACACCAAGTGTATTGGCTGTCATCGTTGTGAGGCCTTGTGCCCCACGGCTGCCCTAAACATTGTTAACAAGCCTTCCGACTTCAGAACCAACAATCTGTGGCGTCCCGTATTCTTACAGAATATATATAAACAGGCTGACACTGGTGGTGTTCTTCTAGCCGGAATGGGCTCTCCCGTAGATATTCCCGTATACTGGGATCGCATGTTGCTCGACGCCAGTCAGGTCACCAATCCCTCCATTGATCCACTGCGCGAACCCATGGAACTCAAAACATTTCTTGGCGCGAAGCCCAGAAAGTTGGATATTACAACAGATAAAAAGACCGGCAAGCCCAAGCTGAATACCAAACTTACACCGCAGCTTGAACTTGATATACCAATCATGTTCGCTGCCATGAGCTTTGGTGCCATCAACTTCAACCTTCACCGTGCAATGGCTCGAGCTGCCACAGCAACCGGCACTGCTTACAACACAGGTGAAGGCGGTTTACACAAGTCATTATACAAATATGGTAAAAACACCATCGTGCAGGTAGCGTCCGGTCGTTTCGGCGTACATCTTGACTATCTCAAAGCTGGTGCAGGTATTGAAATCAAAGTAGGGCAGGGCGCAAAGCCTGGTATTGGCGGTCATCTGCCCGGTGAAAAAATCAATGACATGGTGTCAGAAACGCGAATGGTCCCCATTGGTTCAGACGCAATTTCTCCGGCACCGCATCACGATATATATTCCATCGAAGACCTGCTTCAGCTCATTTACGCATTAAAAGAGGCCTCCGAATACAAGGTCCCGGTTTCTGTCAAAATTGCCGCGGTACATAATGTTGCTGCTATCGCCTCCGGTATTGCCCGGGCTGGTGCAGATATTATTACCGTTGACGGTATGCGAGGCGGAACAGGCGCGGCACCAGCCATGATTCGAGACAACGTCGGTATTCCCATTGAGCTGGCTTTGGCACAGGTTGACCAACGTCTTCGCGACGAAGGAATCCGCAACAATGTCTCCATCGTTGCAGCGGGTGGTATTAGGTGTGCCGGAGATGTGGTCAAGGCCATCGCTCTTGGCGCTGACGCTGTCTACATCGGTACAGCGACCCTGATTGCTGTCGGTTGTACCATTTGTGGACGTTGTTACACCGGTAAATGTCCATGGGGCATCGCCACTAACGATCCCAAGTTGTCCAAACGTCAAAACCCGGATATCGCGGCAAAAAAATTGACCAACCTTATTCGGGCTTGGGGCCATGAAATCGAAGAAATGCTTGGCGGCATGGGACTGAACTCAATTGAATCCCTACGCGGCAACCGTGACAAACTTCGCGGTGTGGGTATTTCCGACACTGAACTCGACATTCTCGGCATCAAGCATGCCGGGCGTTAAGCGGAGGACACCATGAAAAGAGTCTATCCGGATAAAGATTACTGTATTGGCTGCCATCTTTGCGAGTTGGCTTGTATCACTGCACATTCAAAATCCAAGGATTTGATTGTCGCTTACCGCGAAGAGCGGAGCAAAGATGGTCTGTCTCCTTGTAAAAAAGTCTTTGAAAAAGGCGATACCTGCGTTGCTATCAGCTGCCGTCACTGTGATGAACCCTCATGTGTAGCTGCTTGTATTTCCGGTGGTTTACACAAAGATCCAGAAACCGGACGCACCGTATATGATCGGAATAAATGCGTTGGTTGCTGGTCCTGCCTCATGGCATGTCCATATGGAGCTATTCGTAGACATCCCACAGAGAGTAAAATCGTCAAATGTGACCTGTGTGAAGGACGTGAAGAAGGCCCAGCCTGTGTTCAGGCCTGCCCCAATCAAGCCCTAAAATTCGAGGAAAGGTAGGAAGCGATCATGAAATACGTCATCATTGGTAATGGCATCGCTTCCATCGGTGCCATCGAGGGTATCCGCAAAGTAGATACCGACAACGAGATCCTGATTATCGGTGCCGAAGATTCTCCGGCATATGGTCGTCCGCTCATTTCCTACCTCCTTGCAGGCAAGATAGGGCCAGACCGTTTGGCACTTCGCCCTCAGGAATTTTATGAAAAAAGCAAAGTTTCCCTTAAGCTTGGCACAACAGTCATTGGCATTGATTCCAAGGCCAAGACCGTGACCACTGATAAAGGCGAGACCATTGAATTCGAAAATCTACTTGTTGCCACGGGCGGTATCCCGTTCACACCTCCCATTCCGGGGTCTGATGGTACCGACGTGTATAACTTCACCAATCTTGAACATGCACAGACGCTTATCTCCAAAGCCAAGGAAATAAAAAGGGCTGTTGTCATCGGAGGCGGACTTATTGGCCTGAAAGCCGGTGAATCCCTATTTGATCGCGGTGTTGACGTCACCATTCTGGAACTGTCTCCCCGCATACTCAGTCTTGCTTTTGATGAAAACGCTGCTTCGCTGGCCGGTTCACGGCTTGCTGAAGTCGGCCTGAACGTCCGCTGCGGCGTTTCGGCTAAGGAAATTCAACGAGATGCGGACGGCAAGCTCAAGGGTGTCCACCTGACTGACGGCGATTTCTTGCAGACCGATGTGGTGGTCATCGCCATCGGCGTTGTTCCCAATTACGGACTGGCCAAAAATGCTGGTATCGAAGTGGACCGAGGCATTCATGTAGATGACCATATGCGCACCAGCGCCGACGGCATATTTGCGGCGGGCGATGTCGCTCAGGCCAAAGATTTGCTGTTCGGTGATGATCGGGTCATCCCCATCTGGACAAATGCCTACAATCAAGGCTTCTGTGCCGGTAAAAACATGACTGGCACAGATATAGAGTTCAAAGGGTCATTGGCCATGAATTCCATCTCGTTCTATGGCCTGCCAACTATTTCGGTTGGAACGGTCAATCCCCCCGAAGGAGACGAGTCGTATACGGCCTCTATCACTTTAGATGAAAAGAAAAAAAGCTACCGCAAGCTGGTCTTTCAAAACGACCATCTAGTGGGCTATGTTCTGGTGGGTGATATCGATATGGCGGGTATGTATACCGCATTTGTCAAATTCCAGATGCCCATCCCAGAAGAGGCCAAGAAGCAACTTTTGGCCGGTGAGCCTGATGTGCTTATGTGGCCTGATGATTTCTTCCGGGAAACCTGGAACCCCGAAGCGTAATTAGCGATTTCTGAGAGGATTACATGAAAGCGCCTGATAGATATTATGATTTCGAAAAGGATATTTCCGGTTGCGGAATATTCGGCGTCATCAACAAGAAGCGTGGATTGATTCCAGGTGACATGCCTATTCAAGCCATGGCCTGTATGCATGATCGAGGAAACGGCCTTGGTGGCGGATTTGCTGCCTACGGCATATATCCTGACCATGCAGACAAATACTGCTTCCACATGATGTGTGATGACGATGCGGCCATCAAAGGCTCGGAAGAAATGATCAAACAATATTTTGATCTGCATTATTACGAACCGATTCCAACACGACGGACTTTAGCAATTCCCAATCCGCCAAAGTTCAATCGGTATTTCGTAACTGTACCTGAAAAACCAGACAACGAATTTTGGGAATTGCCGGAAGAGGATTACATCGTTGCCGTGGTCATGAAAATTAACACCACCGTTCCCGGCGCATTTGTCGTATCCAGTGGTAAAAACATGGGGGCATTCAAAGGGGTTGGTTTTCCTGAAGATATCGCTGAATTCTTTCGCTTGGAAGAATACTCGGCCTATATCTGGACTGGCCACAACCGTTTTCCGACGAATACTCCCGGTTGGTGGGGTGGAGCACATCCGTTCACCATTTTGAATTGGTCTATTGTCCACAACGGTGAAATTTCATCTTATGGCATTAATCGGCGTTACTTGTGTGAACATGATTATCTCTGCACCATGATGACAGATACTGAAGTCGTGGCCTATGAGCTGGATATGCTCATCCGTAAACACGGTCTGTCTTGGGAAATGACGGCAAAATGCTTTGCGCCGCCTTTCTGGGATGAAATCGAACGTATGGATGACGAAGATAAAGAATTGTACACGACACTTCGCGCCACTTATGGTCCCGGCATGCTCAACGGTCCCTTTGCCATTCTGGTCGCAGACAACAACCGGCTCATGGGACTGAACGACCGCATTAAGCTCAGACCGCTGCTGGTGGCTGAAAAAGATGACATGGTCTTCATGTCTTCTGAGGAATCGGCAGTGCGTGATGTTTGCCCAGAACTGGATAGAGTCTGGATGCCCAAGGCGGGCGAACCCGTCATCGTGGATCTGGAGGATTAAATGACAGCCAAAAGAAAAAAGAAAACCCTTACGGCAGGGCGGACATACTACAAGCAGTTTAACGAAGAAATTCGTGAGCTTATTAAAAACGGCGTGACCGATTTCACTCTCAAGAAATGCAATGGGCAGCGTTATATCGCCACGGCCTTGGAAGGGGACCTGACATTTGATGTTTATGGTGTTCCGGGACAGGATCTGGGAGCATTTATGCGTGGCCCCAAAATCCGTATTCACAACAATGCTCAGGATGGTGTCGGGAATACCATGGATAATGGCCGCATCATCATTGAAGGGATTGCTGGGGATGTCATCGGGTACGCTATGCGTGGCGGCGAAATATTCATCAAAGGTGATGTAGGCTACCGGGTCGGAATTCATATGAAAGCCTACCTTGATCATCAACCGAAAATTGTTGTTGGTGGAAAAGCTGGGGACTTCCTCGGAGAATACATGGCTGGCGGAATTATTTTGCTCTTGGGTATGTTTTCTGATAAGTCTGATGCGCCTGTGGCGGGACGAAGTCTCGGTACAGGAATGCATGGCGGTGTAATCTATGTTCGCGGAGACGTTCCTCAGAATCAACTCGGTCCTGGTTTGAACGCTCAACCCGTGAATTCTGAAGATTTGAAAATTATTGAAGATTTAGTTAAAGATTACGCCAACGAATTGAAGCTGGACAGCACGGAAATAATGAGTGAGAACTTTGTGAAGATTCGTCCGTTCTCACATCGACCGTACGGCAATCTGTATGTTCCCTGTTAGATAGCTCAGAAGACTGCAACATTATTAACCTTTTCTGGAGGAACCTATGTTCTTCGATTCCGTAGCCTATGCCATGGCTCCGCCCGCGGGCGGTGGCGAGGCAGGCGGTCTGGGCGGCATTCTCGGCGGCCCGCTGCCCATGCTGGTCCTCATGTTCGCCATTTTCTACTTTCTGCTCATTCGCCCTCAGCAAAAAAAGCAGAAGACGCACAAGGCCATGCTTGAAGCCCTGAAAAAGGGTGATAAGGTATGGACCAATGGCGGCATTCTCGGCTCCATCGTAAATATCGATGGCGACAATCTCACCATTGAGATTGCAACCGGCGTTAATGTCGTTATCAAGCGCGGATTTGTTGCCGACAAAGACGGCGGCGCACCGGCAGCTGACAAAAAGTAGGTTCTTGCAACCAGTTTTTGCGACATCCTAACGGACCGGACCACGATTTTATCGTGGCCCGGTCCGTACTTGTGTTTATTGCAAGGGTGGTGCAAAAAGGTTGCAACTATTTCGTATTAAGGGAGTTTTCATGCAAAGTTTGCGTTGGAGAGCCGTCACGGCTCTCGTCGTCCTGGTTCTTGGATTGGCCTACATGCTGCCATCCATACCGGGCTTCAAGGAGTCAGCAATAGGCAAAATTCTGCCAGGCGACTCCATCAACCTCGGCCTTGACCTCAAAGGTGGTATCAACCTCACTCTTGGAGTGGATATGGATACCGCCATGGACAACAACCTCGCCCGACTCGGCGACGACCTCAAAGCCGTGGCTCGCGACAAAGAAATCTTTGTTCTGCGTCCAAACGTTTTGAATGAATCGCAAATCGAAGTCGTGCTTCTCAAAAGTGAACAGAAAGAGGCATTCGAAAAAGTCATTACTGACTACACACAGTTCACTATTGAAGACACCAAAATCATGGATGGCGGCAAGGAAGAATACATCCTGTCCATATCACCACAATATCGTAGTGATATCGAAAAGCTGACCATGGAGCAGGCGATCAAAACCATTCGCAACAGGATTGACCAGTTCGGTGTTGCCGAACCGGATATTCGTAAACAGCAGGACAATCGCATTCAAGTGCAGTTGCCCGGTTTGCAAGATCCTGAACGCGCAATCAAAATCATTGGCCAGACCGCTCATCTTGAATTCAAGATGGTGGACGATACTGCTGATATCGCCAAGGCCAAGCAAGGCATCCTTGCTCCCGGCCGTGAGCTTTCCGTTTTGCTCAAGAAATTGCCGAGCGGTGATTACGCCGAATCTGCAATTGTTCTGAAACGTGACGCGGTCTTGACCGGTGAATATGTAACCGATGCCAAGGTGCTTCTTGATAATTGGAACGCTCCATATGTTTCCATTACATTTAATGCACGCGGTGGTTCCATTTTCACCAACCTGACGACTGACAACGTGAACAAGCGTATGGCCATCGTTCTGGACGGCAAAGTGTATTCCGCGCCAGTCATTCAGGAGCGTATCTCTGGTGGACGTGCTTCCATTACTGGCCAGTTTAGCCGAGAAGAAGCCCGCGACCTCGCAGTCGTACTTCGCGCCGGTTCTCTGCCTGCTCCGGTTGAAATTCTGGAACAGCGTAGTGTAGGCCCGTCCTTGGGACAGGAATCCATCGACAACGGCATCATGTCCGCCTTCATCGGTATGGCAATGGTACTTGGCTTCATGGCCATTTACTACGGCTTTGCCGGACTGGTAGCGGACGTTGTGCTTTGCATCAATATCATGCTCATCATGGGCGGCCTGGCAGCCTTTGGCGCCACGCTGACTCTGCCGGGTATTGCCGGTATCATTCTGACTATCGGTATGGCTGTTGATGCCAACGTAATTATCTTCGAACGCATCCGCGAGGAATTGCGACGCGGCCTGTCCGCATCGCAGGCCGTAGCTGAAGGATATGGCAGGGCGACCCTGACCATCCTCGACGCTAACGTGACGACGGTCATTGCGGCAGTCATCCTCTATCAATTCGGTACCGGACCTGTTCGCGGCTTCGCCGTCACACTGACCTTGGGCATCATAACGTCCATGTTCACGGCAATCTTCGTGTCGCGCATCCTGTTCGACTTGTACTTAAAGAGCCGCTCCGATAGCGCCAAGCTGAGCATCTAAGGGGAAGACAATGGGACTTCAAATAATCAAACCTGATACCAAAATAGACTTCATCGGACTCAGGAAGATCGCCTTTGCTATTTCAGCGGTTATCATCCTGGCCGGTCTTGGCTCCCTTCTCATCAAGGGTGGCCCCAAGTACGGCATCGATTTCGCTGGCGGCATGATCGTCCAGGTAAAGATCGATAAAACCACAGATGTAGAAATGGTCAAAAGCGCCGTAAGTGGCGTTGAATTGCCCGGCCTTGTCGTTCAGACCTTGGGTCTGGAAGGCGATCATGAATACCTGATTCGCACCTCAAGCTCCAACATCACTTCAGAAGATGTGAGAAGCAGGGTAACCAGCGCATTATCAAGCAACCTTGATGGTGCACATTTTGAGATACAACGTCTCGAAATGGTCGGCCCCAAAGTTGGCGCGGATTTGCGAACAAAAGCTCTAGAAGCACTGTTCTACGCAGTTCTTCTCATTGCTGTGTACATCTCTGGCCGTTTCGAACAAAGATGGACTGTTGCAGGCGTCATGGCTGCGGCTCTGGGCTTCGGCGTATACGGTATCGGTCTGCTCGGTGTTGAAATGGGGTGGCTGATCATTGCCGCACTCGTTATCACCGTCGGTTTATGCTGGTACTTAAAACTCAACTACGCTCTAGGGGCGGTTGCAGCACTTATACACGACGTGGCGATTACGGTCGGCATCTTTTCCATACTTGGCAAAGAATTCGACCTGACTATTATCGCAGCGCTGTTGACCATCATTGGATATTCACTCAATGACACCATCATTGTCTTTGACCGTATCCGTGAAAACAACAATGCCCGCAAAGGCAACACCACGTTCGCCTCGGTTATCAACACCGCAGTAAACCAAACCCTGTCGCGTACAATTATGACATCAGTAACGACCTTGTTGGTTGTCTTCTGCCTGTTCGTACTGGGCGGCAGCGTTATCCATGACTTCGCCCTGGCTCTGCTCATCGGCGTTGGTGTGGGTACCTATTCCTCCATCTTTGTCGCCAGCCCGATCCTGCTTGGATTTGGCCCTGGAGCTGCTGATTTGCAGGAAGCTGAAGCATAAGTCTTCAATACAATACAAACAAAAAGGGAAGGGCCATATGGTCCTTCCCTTTTTTATATATAATGCATAGCTAATCCAACTTGAGAATCAGGAAAATCAAAATAAAATCGTATGATCAAACAGGCCTCCTCAAAAGAGATGGCTTTCTTAAAGCATATAAAAAGAGTTTACAACATCAGCTCAGCACAACTTAAAAGGCCATGTAACGCATAAAAAAAGCCTCTTCCACAAAAAGTGGAAGAGGCTTAATCTCTTACAATAAACTGATCTAGACGAGCTGGCTCATCAGATAATCTTTGATAGCGTCGATGGAATCTTCACCGTTCAATTCGATGAACTTGAACCCACCGTCTTTCATATTCTTGTAGAAGTTACAAGCAGCCATGGTGCCGGTCTCTTCATCGTAGTAGATATTATGACGCACGTCGATTGCAGCTTCGTCCTGATCGTCGTCGCGAGCTGACAGAGCACCACCACAGACGCGGCACTTGTCACCGTCAGGAGCGATAACCGGGATACCAACATTGTTGGGGTGATTCGGGTTGTTTTCGCACAGACGACGACCCATGATACGACCCTTTGCAATTTCACGAGGCAACTTGATTTCGATAACGTAATCGAGCTTCTCTCCGTCTTTCTGCAAAGCTTCCCAAAGCTTTTCGCCCTGAACCAAAGAGCGGGGGAAACCGTCGAGCAGCCAGCCGTCCTTGGAGCTGGACAGTACATCCAAAACCATGGGGATGGTGATATCATCAGGAACGAGTTCGCCCTTGTTGATGAATTCCTTGGCTTTCATGCCGAGTTCGGTGCCGCCGCCGATATGCTTGCGGAAAATTGCACCGGATTCAATGTGATCCAGACCGTACTTGTCTTTGGCCAGGGTACCCTGGGTGCCTTTACCGGAGCCGTTGGGGCCGAAAATCAGAATATTCATAATAACTCCTCCTGATGATAAGAAAGCGAAGCGCCTGCATGACGCTTCAGCACATTGTGCAAAAGATCACATGCTCTTATACCGGGGAGTTGCGGAAGTCAATGGGTGCAGGCGAAAACCACACCTGCGGCAGTAATTGTCGCAGTCTTTTCACCGGGAAACTGAAAAGTAGATCCAACTTTTTTATCCTGCCATGCTTCATCAAGTTTAAATAGTGAATCAGCTAAAACCTGACCCGAACCAAGTTGATCAAGACATGACTTGTATAACCGAAGACGGAGTGCTTGATGAGCAGTCTTTAGAAAATCATTTTCTAGAATTTCCGAAGAGAAAGACGCCATAGATTGCCAATAATCCTGCTCAATACGACCGATTTTCCACAAACGGCTCACGGATTGCCAAAAATTAGGATTTTCTTTTTGAATAAGTGGAAGAATTTCGTTCCGAACTCGATTGCGAGTCCAGTTCAATTCGTTATTCGACGCATCTTCACGCCATTCAACACCTGTTTGGGTAACAAAAGCAATCAATGTGGATTTTGGAATCAAAAGTAGGGGACGTATAAGAGAGCGCTGAGGGTCATACCCAGCCATACCTGACAATCCGGGCCATCCTGTCCCTCGAATAAGACGCATTACAACATCTTCACTGAGATCATCCAATTGATGTCCCAAAACGATGTAATCTGCGCCTGTGTCATTTTTCACATTCTGAAACAATGCGTAACGGGCATTACGTCCAGCTTCTTCAAGTCCGACGCCTTTTTTTTCTGCAAAAGCCCCAATATTTCTGGATTCGACCACACACTCAACACCAAGAAAATCACAAAAAGATGAACACCATTGAGCATCATCATCCGCCTCAGGGCGTAACTGATGATTCAAGTGGGCTGCCGTCAGCTGAAAATCATTTCTTTGAGAAAGGTAGTGAAGAACAAGAAGCAGGGCGGTAGAATCGACACCACCAGAAAAACCTATAAGAAGGTGTTTCCCAGAAAGTTCCTGTTTTAATTCACGGGTTATGAACTTTTCAACATACAAACAAAAGTGTGCCCATTTTGGCAAAAGATCCTGAAGCGTAGCAGGAAAATTTTCAGGCACACTGAACATAACTAGATAGAAATTTCCAATTCATCGATAAATTGGTCCAAATACTCAAGCATATGAGCTCGTTGGTCCGGGGTGGCGTATGAGATACAGGAGCAACGCATCTTCTGTCTTCCGCGAACCAACAATTCCAATTTCAAAACGTTTTCATCTTCTTTTTCAATACATTCGAGAGCCATAAAATACGGACCACATTCTTCCTGGTGATCTTGTTGTTCACGCTGCAACAATTCGACAGGCAAAGGCAGATAATAGATGCCATCAAGAGGTCCTCTGAATCCCAGTTCCTCAAAAGCGGCAACAACAGCCTGATAATCCTTGTCGACCAAATCTTCTATCAGATAACTACGCATTATTGTTCCTTGTTCTTTGATGCTTCAATAAGATCATTGATGTCTTCTGCCGAACAGGTGCTACTCTTTCGATCAAGATGGGCTTCTGCGGGGATAGATTCATCATCCAGATTGAACATTCGCCGCGCCAAATCGATGAATCGTTCGGCGGAACCTTCTTCTTGAGTCCGACGTTTCAGGAAACAAATCGGTTCATGCATGGATTTATGAGCCACGGAAAGAACAAGTGTTTCCAACGCGTTCCGCGTCTTTTCATCCACCTGACCAATCCTTTTCAACGTCTTATTCAATTCCCGATGTGCCACGTCTTCGGTCTTTTCCACCAAGTCGACAATGGTCGGCTGAAGATTCAACGAATGCAGCCAATTACCAAAAGTATCTGTTTCGAGGTCAACGACAGTTCTGGCCTTGGCGGCTTCTTCGTGACGTTGCGCCATATTATCTTCAACAACCTCTTTGAGGTCATCAATATCGTAAAGATATACGTTGTCCAAAATATTGACGTCAGGGTCGATATCACGGGGCACTGCAATGTCGATGAAAAACATGGGCTTGTTTTTACGCCGCTTGAGGACGGATTTGACGTCCTTGGCCTTGATTACAGCAACCGGGGAGCCTGTTGAACTAATGACGATATCAACTTCATGCAAACGATCCGGCATATTTTCAATCTGAATAGGTTCGCCACCAAGATTGTCCGCCAACTCTTTAGCGCGAGAAAGCGTCCGATTGGCAATAATAACATCCTGAACACCATTACGCAGTAGATGCGTTGCAGCCAGCTCTGCCATTTCACCAGCACCTACAAGCATAGCCTTGGTGCCTTCCAGATCACCAAAAATCTTGCGCGCCAACTCTACTGCGGCAAAACTGATGGAGACGGCACTGGAGGCAATGGCCGTTTCGGTGCGAATACGCTTGGCAACGGAAAAAGATTTATGAAGCAAGCGATTTACAATGGTTTTGGCTGTCCCCTTAGCTACAGCGGCCCGGTATGCATCTTTAAGCTGACCGAGGATCTGCGGCTCACCCATAACCATGGAATCCAGACTACTAGCGACAGAAAAAACGTGCTTCACAGCCTCAAGGCCAGAATAGTTGTAGGTATTATCCAAAAGCAAAGCAGGGTCGCCTTTACAGATGGCAGCCCAATATTGAATTATCGAATCAACAACTTCTCGTTTGGATATATTTTTGGCAACAGCAATAATCTCCACCCTGTTACAAGTGGAGAGGGCCATACATTCAAGCACAGGACAATGTGCCATCAGTCCCTGCTCAAAATTCTCCACATCAGTCAGAGCGAATTTTTCACGCACATCAACACCGGCAGTCCGGTGGTTAAGACCTATAAGAATAATTTGTCTGTTCATGGCATTACTCGAAAAGTGATGGTGTGATGTATAAGGGAAATGCACATGCCGACAAAAACCCAAATGGCAAGAATGGCGGGTTTACGACCGCGCCACCCCAATACAATTCGTTGATGAAAAAGAAATGCATAAAGGAACCAAACGGCTAAAGAACCGATTTTCATAATATCCCAAGTAAATTCCTTGTTGGGTGCGATCCAGTACCAAAAGAACGTGGAAAAAAGCCCCAGCGTATACAAAGGAAATCCAATGGCCACAGCCCATCGATTCACAGTATCAAACTTCTCCAAAGAGGGAACAGCGCTTCCCATGCTGGCAAGGCCCGCCTTGGTCTTCAGTTTTCGATTGTAGTAAATGAAGGCAACACCGGCTCCCAAAGCCATCATGAGCGCTCCAAGTGTCAGCACAAGGGACCCTATGTGTAAACCAAAAAAGAGAGCTGTCAATTGAGGAGGCATGATTACCCGAATACCTCCCAAAGCCATGGATGACACAAACAAAAGCAAAGCCAGCGGCAAGGCAGTGATCGCCAAAAATTCAAGCCGCAACCGCCACCAAAGGAAAAAGTAAATGGCCAAAACGCTCCAAGCCAAAATATTAAAATAGAATGTCCCCCCGCTGAGCGCGGTGGGATCACTTGTGAGGATTACCCCTAAGTCTATGGTGTTAAAAGTAAAACCAATAACAGCAAGCCATATGGCAATCCTTTTAAGCTTTTCGTTACCGGCGGTAATTCCGGTCAAAAAAAGCACGGTGCCAAGCGCATACAGTGCGATAATAAAAATATGGAGCATATCAAATAAGCCCATCAAGTATCTCCGGGATGTTGGCGTACAACGGTTCGGGCAAAGATTCTTTAAGTATTTCCCTGGCAGCGTCAAGGTTCTTGTTCTTTATAGCTACCAATAAATTCGAATTAACCAAAGATCGAAAAACCGCAGTATTCTGTTTTGTTTCTTGTCCAAGGCCAAGTATCAACGGACGAATACGGCCCATAAGCGACAGGAGAACGGCATATTCATCACCAAAACTTTCCTGTAAATCTTTACGAATACACTTTGCCATAGCAGGACTTTGGCCTGCTGTTGAGATGGCTATGGTCAGGTCGCCACGCTTAATGGTAGCCGGAACAATAAAACTGCATTTTTCAGGTTGATCAGCAACATTACACAAAACGTTACGATCCGCGCAAAGCTTACTGATGCGCTGGTTCACCGCCTCAGATGAAGTACAGGCAATCACCAAAAATTTATCATCAAGATCACTCTCAACAAATTCACGACACTGATAAGTCGCAGTATCCGCCCCTAAAATCGATTCCATTTCAACGTCAACTTCACAGGTATCGACGATGGTCACATGACCGGCTCCGGAATCAAGCAAGGACTGAATTTTCCGTTTGCCAACCCCGCCTGCACCGACAACAAGGCACGCTTTGTTTTCCAGATTCAAAAAGATCGGGTAATATCGCATGACTCTTGATAACCAATGCGCAGGGACATGTAAAATGAGAAATTGCCCGGTTCTTGCAATAATCATTGAAGTTACGATACATTTTTGACGCCGTGAAAATACGAATGAAAAACTATCTTGTTATACAGCTGGCCCGTTTCGGAGACCTTATCCAAACAAAACGGCTTGTTACGACTCTTTCCGCACGAAACGACGGTGTGGTGCATCTCTGTGTGGACACTTCTCTGAAATCGTTGGCACAATTGGTTTATCCTGATGCTGTCGTACATTCGATTACAGCGCATGGGACCGGCCTGGACGCCTCAACAGCACTCCTAAAAATGCTCGTTGAAAACCGGCGGGCTTTTGCCGAATTGCAAGCAATTGACTTCGACACCGTCTACAACCTCAATTTTTCAGGACTTAACTTTCGACTGGCCGCATTATTTCCCCCGGATAAAGTGGAAGGGTATTCTTGGCACAATGGACAGGAGATGACTGGCACTTGGCCCGCCATGGCCATGCGCTGGTCTAGTCTACGACGTTTGGGTATGAACCTTGTCGACTTCTGGGCTGGTTATTGCCCGGATATGATTGCACCAACCGACGTTAATCCACCAGCCACTCCCAAAGGCGGGGGAATTGGTATTGTGCTCGCAGGACGCGAATCTCGTCGCTCATTACCACCCCAACTTCTTGCGACCATTTCAGCAACATTTGGAGCCTCCCAGAAAGCAGACTCGATTATTCTGCTCGGCGGAAAAGCGGAGCAAGCAGCGGGGCAAGCGGTTCTCAAAAACTTACCACCTTCACTTCAAACCAAAACACAAAACCTGGCAGGCAAAACAAACTGGAACGACCTTGTCGATATTGTCGGCTCATTCGACATGCTGCTGACTCCCGACACAGGAACCATGCATCTTGCCGCCCATCTAGGAACGCCGGTTACGGCATTTTTCCTGTCTTCGGCATGGTGCTTTGAAACCGGTCCTTATGGTGTGGGGCACACTGTGTATCAAGGTATAACAGACTGCCTCCCATGCCTGGAAACCAAGCCGTGTGATAATGGAGTTAAATGTATTTCTCCTTTTACTTCACCAGAATTCCAGCGTTTTCTGGTCACACAGAAAAAAGAACATGCACCTGAAGGACTTATCGGATTTAAATCCGGTTTCGACGCTTTAGGACAAATTTATATCCCGTTTGCCGGTGTAGACAAAGACGATAGCCAACGAACGATTTTCAGACACTTCATTCACCAGTATCTTACGGGGGAAGGATCTGAATGCTTCGAAAAAGAGCATTTATTTGCTCAAGAATTCTATCGGGAAAAAGACTGGATGACGACTCCACAAAATTTCGAAAACAATGGAAAAATCAATGGATAGTTTACGCATACTTGTCATTCTGCCCTTATATGGCGGATCTCTTTCCATTGGCCGATACGTGGCCTCAGCGCTCAAGGAAGAAGGCCATCTGGTTGAAGTCTTTGAAGCACCGGATTTTTATCCTGCTTACGACTCCTTAAACAACCTCAAGGTGACTTCTGACAGATTGGATTATTTGCAGAATTCCTTCTTGAATGTTGCCAGCCAATCCGTACTGGCCAAGGTCGAAACCTTTGAACCCGACATGGTTTTATCCATGGCTCAAGCCCCACTCAATCGACAGGCACTTAAAAGACTTCGTAGAGACGGCGTTGTCACGGCCATGTGGTTTGTGGAAGACTATCGACTTTTCACTTATTGGAAAGCGTTTGCGCCTTTGTATGACATTTTCGCAGTCATTCAAAAAGGTAAATTCTTTGAGGATCTTGCATCAGTAGGACAGTCCAACGTGCTTTATCTTCCACTTGCCGCTCAACCCGATTTTCACAAACCGTCAGACTTATCACCTGTCGAACACCGTAAATTCGGTTCTGACATCTCATTCATGGGTGCAGGCTATCCTAATCGCAGGGTAGCCTTCAGGGAATTAGTCAAATTTGACTTAAAAATCTGGGGAACCGAATGGGAAGGAGACCATGTACTGGAACCGTTGGTACAACTCAAAGGAGCGCGTATTTCATCGGAAGATTGCGTTAAAATATTCAACGCGACCGCCATCAATTTGAATCTGCATTCCAGCGTCCAAACGGAAGAATTGGTCACGGGTGGAGACTTCATCAATCCACGGACATTCGAATTAGCGGCCTGCGGCGCATTTCAACTGGTGGATAAACGCAGTCTCATGGATGACGCTTTCAACGACGATGAACTAGCAACATTCACAAGCATGTCGGAATTCACTGAAAAGATAGAATATTTCCTGAACAAACCCGATGAGCGCAAAGAATATGCAGCCAAAAGTCGCACACGGGTGCTTCGGGAGCATACCTATGCCAAACGTATGCAAACGCTCATGGAATTCACGGCAAACCGTATTCCTGGGTGGCCAAAACCCAAGTCTGCCTCATCCTTATTCGCCGCAGATTATCCACCGGAACTGGAAACGGATATTCGCAAATTGCTCGGACAACTAGGCCTTCCCGAAAATGTATCTTTTGAAGATCTTGTCTGGGCAGTTCGTCAGCAACAAGGAAAGCTCTCCGACCTCGATACCGCAATTCTTTTTCTTGATGAGTGGCAAAAATTGTATAAATCCCGACTATGATTTTCTTAAAGTAACAAATGAAGAAAAGCGCTGGTCAATATACTAATCAGCGCTTTTACATTAATAAATCAACGACTTCGACGAAACTGTTTCAACCATGCCATAAGCTTTGGTTCCTCGCCTTGATCTTTGGGATGATAAAATTTCCGGCCTGCGAGTTCACTGGGCAGATAGTCCTGATCCGCCCATGATTTCGGGAAATTGTGCGGATAAAGATAACCGCGCCCATATCCCCATTCTCGTTGAAGGGAAGATGTAGCATTCCGTAAATGCAAAGGAACAGGCTTTGGACCGTTCTCTCGCACCTCTTTTTGTGCAGTATGATAAGCGGCGTATGTCGAATTGCTCTTGGGTGCCAGTGCAAGGTAAACTGTTAATTGAGACATGGGAATGAACCCTTCAGGCATACCAATGGTCTCAACGGCCTGATGACAGGCCATGGCATGACTCAGAGCATGTGGATCACCAAGACCAATATCTTCCGATGATGAAATAATCAGACGACGAGTGATAAATCGTGGGTCTTCGCCACTTTCGATAAGACAGGCCAAATAATAAAGTGCCGCATCCGGGTCACTGCCACGAATTGATTTGATAAGAGCAGACACCAACTCATAGTGCGAATCACCATCTCGATCTCCACGGACAACAATTTCCGGCAATGAATCACGCAGACATTCCGGGCACCGTTTTTCTTTGGGGAGTTCAGAAGTATATTCAAGTAAATTAAGTAGTGTACGAGCATCTCCGCCGGCCATGGCTGCCAGCATTTTATGACTTTCTTCTTCCAGATCAACGCCAAGTTCCTCTGCACCTCGAGTACTTACATTGACCAACTCCTCAAGACTCAATTGACGAAGTCGCAGAACATGAAGCCGTGACAACAATTGACGGGTCACGCTGAAAGAAGGATTTTCCGTGGTCGTTGCCAGCAAAATGATTTCACCGGTCTCCAAAATGGGAAGGAAAAAATCCTGTTGGGCCTTGGAAAAGCGATGCAGCTCATCGAGGATAAGAATATCCTGTCCCGGCAACTTTTTACGAAGGGCCGTCAAACCAGCTTCCGGTGCGCTTACGCGCAGAAATTTCTTGCCGGTCAACTTGGCAAGTAACAATGCCAAAGTTGATTTTCCACATCCAGGAGGTCCGAACAGTAACAAGCTCGGCATCCTTTTGGACTTGGAAAAAGCTTCAATCCGATTTCGAATATGTCCCTGACCGACAAAATCATCCAACGAAGCAGGACGAATTCTATCGGCAAGAGGGTGTGTTTCTTCTATTTCAAGCTTCATGATGCTTCCTGTGTACCAAACATGGCTAGACTGAGACAATAGGCCGCAGCCGTTTCCCAGCGCAAAATGGAATCTCCGAAAGTAACAGGGATAAAATCAGCTTCCATCAATTTACGGGCTTCACGATCTTCAAAACCGCCTTCCGGTCCAATGACGACAAGGGTATGTCCATTTGCAAGCATGGCAGGCGACAACAAAGTCGTAACATCATCGGATTCCCACGCAACAATTCGATTGTCATATTCTTCTGCCATGGAGATCAACGAGTCAATGCCACCGGGCAATGTTTGCAACTCAGGAAGAAAATATGCTCCGCATTGTTTGGCTGCCTGAATATTTTTGTCTGTCCAAGAATCCTTGGGATGGGTAGGGACAACTCCCTGACTCCGTATGGCTTGCCAAAAAACAACCCCAAATCCTTTAAGTTCAACTGTCTTTTCTAAAAGATAATTTCTACGCTTGGATTTTCCCCAACCAATAGCCAATGTTATTCCGTGAACTGGGCGGGAATGATCCTCCAGCTGAACAGCCTCAAGCAAAGCTCCACGTTTTTTAATATCGCGAACAGAAAAAAGCCCGTCATGTCCTCGTCCATCAAAAAGTCTGACCGTTTGATCCGGCTCAGTTCTAAGGACTGTTCCCATATGACGCACTTCCTGCCCCTCCAACGCAACATGCTCTCCGATTTTTGAAGGCCACAACTCCGGCGAAAGGTAAAAGGAATTAAGTCTTGGCATGATTATATCCTGAAAATAAAAAAGGCCGGGAGCGAACTCCCGGCCTTTTGACTAGAGTTCATTTGCAATAAGATCTTCGTATGTTTCCCGTTTTCGGGCAACCGTTACGGTGCTGCCATCTACCAACAACTCGCAGGCACGGGGACGGGTGTTATAATTCGAGGCCATGGTAAAACCGTAAGCCCCGGCTGAATAAACGACCAAACGTTCTCCTTGTTCAACTGTCGGCAACTCACGATTACGAGCCAGAAAATCACCGGACTCACAAATGGGACCAACAACATCAAAATGCTTGTGCTGACGGCCTTTGAGCTCCACCTCACCAATACGATGATAGGAACCGTACAAGCTCGGCCGGATCAAATCATTCATGGCGCCATCCACAATCAAAAAGTTTTTTGTGGGATTGGACTTGGTATAAACCACCTGAGTCACCATGATACCGGCATTGCCTGCAATGACACGCCCGGGTTCAAAAATAACCTTCAACGGCAAACCTTTTAGTTTTGCGCTCAAAGCTTTACCGAATTCAGAAGGGTGGGGAGGCTCTTCCTCATCATAGGAGATACCGAGTCCACCACCAAGATCAAGATATTTAATAATAATACCAAGTCCTTTCAACGTCTCATTAAAAGCCAAAAGCTTGTCTAAGGCTTCAAGGAATGGATCAATTTTAGTGAGCTGGGAACCAATGTGACAATCCATGCCCACAGGTTCAACATTTTCCAACTCGGAAGCCAGTTTATAGGCCGCTAACGAATTTTCAATATCCAATCCAAATTTGTTTTCCTGCATACCCGTCGAAATATACGGATGGGTCTGCGGATCAACATCCGGGTTAATCCTGAAACTCACCTTGGCCGTCATGCCCATATCACTGGCAACTGCGTTAATTCTTTTGAGTTCTGCGATGGATTCCACATTGAACATCAAAATTCCAGCATCAAGGGCTTCACGAATTTCGGAATCACGTTTACCCACACCGGAATAAACTATTTTTTCAGGAGCGACACCGGCTTTAAGCGCACGATACAATTCTCCGCCAGAAACGATATCCATGCCAGCGCCTTCAGCAGCCAACAATTTAAGAACCGCCAAATTTGAATTGGCTTTGACAGAATAACAGGTCAAATGATCCAACTCATCAAAAGCAGAATCAAAAGCCTTAAAGTGACGCCTGAGGGTCGCGGCTGAATAAATGTACAGCGGAGTGCCGTATTCTTCTGCAAGAGCAGTGACGCTGACTTCTTCAGCGGACAGAACTCCGTCTCGGTATTCAAAATGATGCATATGTATTCTATCTCCTAAAAAGTGATGTGATGAATATCTACGCTGTATCTTTCTGTATCATCCAATACTTTTCTCATATCAAACAAAATCAGAGCTACGGTAAAGCTTCAAAGACATCGGTGTATTCTATGGACATGGTAGACAACTCACTTTTACCGGCCACTCGGAATCGATAATCTATTCCGGGTTCAAGGCCGCAAATGCTCAACTGAAGTGTGTTACCTGCCATATTAAAACCTTTTTGATCACGGGTAAAATGAACTGCGTTTCTGGGAACAAAGGGACAACCTTCACAGCCTTGCCCTTCCTCAGTACCAACAGCTTCATATTGGACACTCGCACGCCAAAGACGATTGGAAGCTCCAGTTACAGCGACCTGTAACAGAAGGCAGCCGTCCTGTCGGACGCCTTCCATAAGTTTCAATTTAAAAGTATCTTCACTGTTTACAGACGTAGGCCATTCCTTGCGACCAAGGGCACAGCCGGACAGGAATACAAACACAAGAATAAGTAGGGTGGCACGGACAATCTGTTTACGCATAAATCCTATTCCTTGATCATGTCCTTCCATTGATTAAGCAACATCAAAGCCTGAATGGGGGTCATGCCATCCACATCAAGGTCAACGAGTTGAGTGATGATCGGATGTTCGACCAATTCTCCCGAAATTTCTATGGGAGGAGCACCAAATCCGGGCAATAAAGTCTGTGATGCTCGCTCAACAGCCCCTTTGGATTGGTTATCCTGCGACTTTTCTTCGAGCTTCGCAAGGATTTCTCGCGCGCGTTCCACTACGCCACGAGGCACGCCAGCCAGTCGAGCCACTTCAATACCATAACTTCTATCAGCAGGACCGGGCACCAGCCGGCGCAAAAAGACGATGTCACCTTTCCATTCCTTGACTGCGATATTGAGGTTACGCAACCCTTCAACCTTGCCTTCAAGGGCTGTCAATTCATGGTAGTGGGTGGCGAACAGGGTACGAATCCCACCACTAGCGCGGGAAGAAAGCTCTTCGACCACAGCCCACGCAAGTGAAAGTCCGTCATAGGTACTGGTCCCACGACCGATTTCATCCAAAATGACCAGACTTCGCTTGGTAGCCTGCCGAAGAATACGTGCAGTTTCAGTCATTTCCACCATAAAAGTGGAATGTCCTTGTGCCAAATTATCCGAAGCTCCTACACGAGAAAAAACACGATCCGCCAATCCGAGTCGTGCGGATTTGGCTGGAACAAACGAGCCAATCTGAGCCATAATGGTCAAAATAGCCACCTGTCTCAATACCGTAGATTTACCAGCCATATTTGGACCGGTAATAAGCAAAATGCGTCGATCTTTATCCATCCGCAAGTCACCGGGGATATAATTGGAAGCTCCCATAGCTTCTTCCACCACAGGGTGACGTCCTGCTTCAATTTCAATTTCCATACCATCATGAAGAAGGGGGCGGTTCCATTCATTGACTCGGGCAGCTTCAGCAAGTCCCTGCCAATAATCCAATGCAGCGACGATATCAGCCATGAACAAAAAACGGTCCCTAGCTTGAGCAAGACGCTCACGCAAATCCTGAAACAACTTGTACTCAAGGCTTTTACGTTCATCAGAGGCCGAAATAATCCGATCCTCCATTTCCTTGAGCTCAGGGGTAATATACCGTTCGCTGTTGACCAAAGTCTGACGACGAATGAAATGTTCCGGCACCTGTCCTTTGTACGCCTTGGAAACTTCGAAGTAATAGCCAAAGACCTTGTTAAACCCAAGTTTGAGCTTAGGGATATCATGGGCAGACAATTCTTTTTCGTGTAATTGCTTAAGCTTATCTTCGCCGTGTTCGTTCAACTCGATAAACTCATCCAAAACTGAATCATATCCTTTCTTGAACAATCCACCGTCCGTAATCACAGGAGGAGGGCTGTCCACAAGGGCTGATTCAAGTAGGGCGGTTAGATCATCCATGCCATCCCATTTGCGATACACTTTGCGCAATTCAGGAGCGACTTCAAGTTCCTGTTTTTTCAGGCATGCATGAAGCACGGGCAGCATTGAAAGGCTTTTCCGCAAGGCAATGAAATCTTTAGGATTAGCACGCCCCAAGAAAATACGAGTGGAAAGACGCTCTAGGTCATAGACTGAATCCAGCGCATGCCGAATATCTGAACGTAATTGATCCTGATTAAAGAAAAACGTGACACAATCAAGGTTCTTGTCAATGGGCGAAAGTTGTCGCCAAGGCTGACGCAAACGAGCTTCGAGTAGACGCCCCCCCATAGGGGTCTTTGTCCGATCAAGAACATGCCATAAGGTACCAAGTCCGGTTTTCCCATCAAGACGCCTGAAAATTTCAAGATTTCGTTCGGTAATCTCATCCAAAAGCAGATGTTTACTCAAATTTAACGGTTTGAATTCACCCAAATGCCCGAAGTCACCTTTTTGAGTCTGTTCAAGATAGGTCAAAAGGGCGCCACAGGCACGAGTCAATTCATTCTTGCCGCTTAACCCGAGGCTCTCGAGATCTGCAACAGCCTGCATTTCCAAAACACGATTCTTAGAGGCTATCAAATCAAAATAGCCCGCTGGTGCAACACTGGTTACCTGTGCACTCAATTCATTATATTGAGGAGGTATCTTTTTGCCTTGAGGAAGAAGCAACTCGCTCGGGCTAATCTTCATCATCCATTGCCAAAGTTCGACCTCTCGACGGCTATGAAGTCCAGCCCATTGACCAGTAGAAAAATCAAGCCAAGCAATACCGCCTGCATCCTTTGTCTCATCCCAAAACAATGAACCAAGATAATTATTGGCTTTCGATTTGAGATTCGAGTCCTCGACAACCGTACCGGGCGTGAGCACTCGAGTCACATCCCGTTTGACCAAGCCCTTGGCTTCTTTGGGATCTTCCACTTGATCACAGATGGCAATCTTGTATCCCTTGTCAAGCAATTGGCTCAGGTATGGTTCCACTGAATGATGGGGCATACCACACATGGGAATGGGATTTTCGTCATTGGGATTACGACTGGTCAGAGCAATTTGAACAGCTCTGGCTACAATCTCAGCATCTTCGAAGAACAACTCATAAAAGTCGCCCATACGAAAGAAAAGAAGGCAGCCTGGATTTTCCTCCTTGAAACGGAGGTACTGCTCAAGCATAGGCGTCAGTTTTTTCTTAGCCACGTGAAACCTGAGATGTTGGATTTATTCGGAAATATCCGTGCGGAAAGCAATGGAATGCCAGCTTCGGCAACGGGGGCAGTTGTAAAACAGTTGGTCCCGCTTCAAACCGCAGCGACGACAATAAAAACGACGAACCTTACGAGCTCGACCTGTAAAAAATGAAAGTTGTTCCTTGTAAAAAGGCGTTAATGTCTGATCAATGCGAGACAATTCGAAAAGCTCAAGTCGAGCCATCCAAAAATCTGATTGAAGCATCAATGCCTTTTCAAGCCAGGACTGTGCATTTTCCTGATCTTCAATACGAAGCAGAAACATGGCTCCATAATAGAGCAAGAGAACATCAGGGTCTTGTTTCTCAATAATTGGCAATATGTCATTGACCAACTTTTCATCGTTGCAGACACGTGACCATTCATTTTCTTCGCCAAAAGAATTTTGTTTTGCTGTTTCAGCACGGTTAACGGCAAGAAACAGACCTTCAAAAAGCACAAAACGCAAATCGGGCGCGACATGCTCAAGGGCTTGTCCAAGAATATCAGCAACCTTACCCGCATTACCCGTCCGGTACGCCTGTACAATCTGCTCAAGCCACGCTTCAACAGCTCCAGGGTAAGCACGAATGGCATGCCGCAACGCTCTATGCGCCTGAGAATTATTCCCTTCGGAAAAACGATCGAGAGCGAGGCGAACAAGATAATGAGCTTGGGGCAAAGGAAGATTCAGTTGTCCGTAGGATTCGGCAGCTTTTTCAAAATCACCGCGTTCTGCGGCCAAACGAGCCATTTCCTGATGGATGGCGGACGGATCCTGACCAAGTGAACGAGCTTCCAAAAAAGCTTTATCTGCACGATCAAGAAAACCTGCCCGTCTAAAATCACGACCCAATTCAAACCAGGCCCTGGCCTTGAACTCTCGATCAAGGCCAGGTCTGACTATAAGACTGTTTCGAATTTGAATGGCACGCTCTATCTCGCCCTGCGAACGATATAAACTGCCGAGAGCAAGATAAATTTCAACCGCTTCCGGATCGTTTTTGACGACCTGGCTGAGCTCCTCAATAGCCGCACGGGTATCCTGAACGGGGAGAGAAATTCCACCACCAGCTTCACGAGCAGCCTTGACATTCTCGTCAAAGGTAGATGCCTTCTTACGATTGAAAAATTGCCAAACCATATAAATCCTTATGCGTTCTCTTCTTCGTTTTCCTTGGTCTCAGTGTAGGGTTCTTCACTGATAGGCAAATTACGCAAAGAGTTGAGTTCCTGTTCGAGGCTAGCCATACGAGTACGACATTCCTTGAGTTTGGAGCAGGCACGGAACTTGTCAACGATAAAATAAATCATGGTCAACAGTGAGCCGGCAACGAATGCAGCCAAAATCAAAACGCTGAAGGGCAGAGGAATGGAATGCAACGTGGCGATATAGGGGACATCCAAAATCAGCGTCAACTCCTGCTGCAGCGATTCAATATTCTGGCTGAAGAAAAGGATGGAAAAAACGAAAAGAGCCAACAAAAACAGGACTTTGATAAAACGCATGAAAATCTCCTTAAACAGTTATTTCATCGAACAGCGGCTTGAGAGTGCTGTAAGTTGAATTCAAGTGTTCCGGGATGACTGTTGTCTCCCCGAAAACGGCCATGAATGAAGCGTCTCCATTCCAACGAGGGACAATCTGAAAATGCAGATGCTGAGCAATTCCAGCACCTGCTGCTTCCCCAAGATTGAGTCCCATATTGATCCCTTGAGGATTGAAAGCTTTTTCTAAAATAGTCGTACAATACCTTAGCCAAAGCATGCAATCATTGGATTCATCAAGTGTCAAATCCGTCAGATTACTCACATGTCTATACGGAGTCACCATGAGATGACCATTATTATATGGAAATTTGTTCATGATAACAAAACAGTATTTTCCTCTTGCCAAGATACATCGCTCTTCATCTTCAGACGAATCTTCCGGAATACAGAAAACACATTCATCCGGCTTGGGGCCGAGTATGTAGTTCAGACGCCAAGGCGCCCACAAAACTTCCATTTAATATCTATCCCTTGCATCTGACTGAATATATCAAAGCCTGACACCATAGATTGAGGCATCATACCATAGACACCGTAAATTTGAAATTTTTCTACACCGCTTACCACAAGAGGGCAAGCGCGAAACACATTAGTTTTCAGTAGAATCTCCATTTTGAGCCAAGTCATCTTTAAAAATTTTTATTGCCATCTCCAACTGTTCCTCGCGAGTCTCTACACGGCCATCAATTTTTGCACGCATCAGCCTATCAAGGATGACGGTATAAATCGGCCCCGGTTCTATCCCTAAATTCAATAAATCCTTACCGTCGACATCAATTTCAATATAACGCAATCGAGCGAGATATTGAGAAATATTACGGCGAATATGTTCTTTCCGGCTCCGAGCCATGAGAAATAAAATACCCTCCACCGGAATGGGGTGCAGGATAGAGTATAAACGGCTCAACTTGGATTTTCCTTCACGCCACCCCATAAGCTTCATGAGAGCATCGCCAATCATATCTCGCAACTGCTTGAAATCTCGTTCTTCTTTTCGAGTAAAATGTAAACGAGAAGTAACTTGGCCGACATCTTCTCGCTTAATCCCCATAGTCATGCCAAGGATATAGAGCTTCCAGGACGTAATTTCAGGCTCCAGATACAAAAGCTTATACCAACTATGAACTTTGCCCAACTCAGTTAAAATTTGAACCCTGTCCTTGGTCAGCTTGAGGAGAGGGTGAATTGCAGCCATTATTCCGAGTTCCTGCATCCTTATAAAGCAGGCAAGTGGATCTTCCTCATTCATGATCCATTGCAGTTCATGCATAACGCGAGTGCCGGAAAGTTTGCTGAACAGCTCAAGATTCAAAGCATTTTTAATGAGACGCATGGTCTGACCGCCGATTTGAAAATCAAAACGACGTTCAAATCGAATAGCCCGAAGGATACGGGTCGGATCTTCAACGAAGCTCAATGAATGCAAAACTCGAATAGTTCGATTTCTGATATCTCGTTCTGCACCAAAAAAGTCCACAAGTTGGCCAAAACGACCGGGGTTAATCCGCAGTGCCAAAGCATTCACTGTAAAATCTCGACGATATAAATCCATTTTTATGGATGACAGCTCAACCGTTGGCAGGGCAGCAGGATATTCGTAATACTCCAGACGGGCTGTTGCTACGTCAACACGTTGACCGTCATCAAGAATGACGACAGCGGTTTTGAACTTGGAATGTGCCTTGACACGACCGCCTGACAAGCTTGCAAATTTTCGCGCAAATTCAATCCCATCACCTTCAACGACCAAATCAAGATCAAAATTCGGCCTTCCAAGAAGAATGTCTCGAACAAAACCACCAACGGCGTAAATCTCCCACCCCAATTCCTGACCGAGATTGCCAGCAGATTTCAACAAATCAAGCATCTTCTGTGGAAGACGATTTTTCACTTGGGCGGCAATATTTCGTTCTCTGCGCCTGTCGGGCAACAATGAATCTGGAATACGCGCGGGTTCATCTATAAGCATATTCATTAAATCAGTTCGGGTAATAACTCCGACCAATTCTTCTCCGTCAACAACCGGCAGCATTCGCTGACGATTACTCAAAATAATCTCCATCACGCGATACAAATCTGTTTTGACCTCAACGGTCTCAAACTTGCGGGTCATATATTCACTGAGGCCTACATCACCAAGATGATGAGAAAGCGCCTTATCAGCTGTCTTATGCCCCATAATACCAATACATTTCATTGTATTGGCAGAAACAACCGGCACATCTTTGAGGCCATAGCGCGTCATGAGTTCCACAGCGTCGGCCATGGTTTTGTCACCCTCAATGACAACCGGTGGCCGAGACATCAACCCATCCACCACGATCTGAGGATTAATTTGAGAATAAAACAATGCAAACAGGTCATCACGCAATTCTGCCAATGTCTTATCCTTGACTGTGGCCGAGGCGGCTGCCTCATGTCCTCCGCCACCAAGCGACGAACAAATCTGACCGACATTGACGTCTGGATTGCGTGAACGAGAAACAACATGGATTCGATCAGCCATCCTGCCCAAAGCAAAAACGACCTTAATTTTTTCCATATCCATAAGTTTGTGGACCAACAAAGCAAAGTCGGGGACAAACCTATCTGTAGAAATTTCCGTAATAATGACATCCACTCCATGAATGTCATATGTCTTTGCATTTTTGAGCAATTCACCGAGATAGGTAACCTGTGCCGCAGACAATTCTCGTGATAGAAGCTCAGACACAGCCTCAATATCCATGCCCTGTTGCTTGAGCCAGCCCGCGGCCTTAAAATCATGCGGCGTGGTAGTGTTGAAAGCAAACGAGCCTGTATCTTCATAGATGCCAAGGCCGAGAAGGGTGGCTTCTTCCATATTCAAGGTCAATCCTCGCTCCCGAATTTCATCAACAATTATAGAAGTGGTTGCCCCCCAAAACTTCACCACACTTTTTTCAGCGGGCAAATCTTCATCGCTATCGGGATGATGATCATATAAATGAATACGTAAATTCGGATTATCCAGCACAGGACGAACATGCGGAATGCGCGAGCGTTGACGGGTATCGACTACAACGAGCAGTTCTACCGATGCGGGATCAATATCCTTGAATGCCTTAAAATTAAAAAGATAAATTGTGCTTTCAATGAAAAAATTACGCAAATTTGTTTCCTGACTTCCCGGGAAAATAAGCACGGCATCAGGATAAAGCTTACTGGCAGCGACCATGGCAGCCAAAGCATCAAAATCCGCATTGGCATGGGCGGTAATAACGGTTGGCGCGGAGAGTTTCGGTTGTTTCTTAGTCATTATATTTTTACTCTGTTCTCAGATTCACATTGATGAGCGAGGATGAAATCTTTGGTGAAGGCTCTTCAGCCTATTGGACTCCACATGCGTATAAATCTCCGTAGCACTGATATCAGCATGCCCAAGAAGCAATTGTACCGTCCTCAAATCTGCACCACCTTCCAAAAGATGTGTGGCAAAAGAATGCCTGAAGGTATGCGGAGATATGGATCGCTTTATCTCAGCCAATGTAGCAAATTTCTTGATTAACTTCCATACACCTTGGCGAGTCAATCCTTTGCCGGAACGATTGAGAAACATGAAATCCTCAACTGGCTTAAAAGAAGGGCGGGTAAATTCAATATATTGATTCAAATAGTCTTGCGCCGTGTAATGGATTGGTATGAGACGTTCCTTAGCTCCCTTGCCAAAGACTCTAAGCATACCCACCTGCGGATCAAAATCGAGCACTTTCATCGCAATAAGTTCGGAAACACGCAGACCTGCCGCATACAACAGCTCCAACATGACTTTGTCCCGCATACCAAGCTTGGTGGAAGTATCAGGTAAAGCGAGTAGGCGGGATATTTCCTCTTTAGTCAAAAATTCTGGGAGTTTCTTTGGAAGTTTAGGGTTCTCCAAAAGATGTCCGGGATCTTCCTTGTACCACTTTTCACCGACGGCATATGCAAAAAAACCACGGAGTGATGACAGATGACGAGCTAAAGAGCGACTTTTCAGCCCCTTGGCCCGTAAATATGTCAAATAAAGAAAGAGAGTCTTGTCCGAAAGGTCCTTCAGCAAAAAGGATTTGTCATTCAAAAAGGCCAACAAGGAATGTAAGTCCTCGGCGTAACCGGCCAAACTGTTCTCTGACAGCCCCTTTTCGATTAAAACATATTCCAAATAACGATCAACCCATGGATGGTTTACGTTTTTGCTTAATTTATTATTATTTTTTCGATTCATGATCACGACCAGATCATATTTGATACAATTAAAGTATTGGATGATATCATAAGAATAAGAGTAGCCCTGACATTGGATACAAGTAAACGGCACTCTGACTCTTGAGGTGCTACCAAGGGACTGCCCAAAGCGCAACAGTTCGGATTGACACAGGGTCAAGCCGCAATTATGAAAGTGCTTGCATTGAAGAAATTTAAGGAGAATTCATACATGTCTAATTTTAAATTGGCCGACCGCCTTTCAACGCTGCCCCCATATCTTTTTGCAGCCATCGACAAGGCCAAAGCAGAAGTGGCCGCCAAGGGCATGGACATCATCAGCCTGGGTATCGGTGATCCAGACCTCCCCACACCGGACTTTATCATCGAGGCTCTGTATGAAGGAGCTAAAAAGCCCGTTAATCACCAGTATCCCTCGTATGTAGGCATGCCAGCCTATCGTCAGGCCGTGGCAGACTGGTACAAGGAACGCTTTGACGTGGACCTTGACGCTCAAACCGAAGTGGTTAGCCTTATCGGCTCCAAAGAGGGCATTGCTCATTTCCCGCTGGCATATATCAACCCTGGCGACTTGGCTCTTGTGGCTACGCCCAATTACCCGGTCTATGGTGTAGCAACTGAATTTGCCGGTGGAGTAGTTGAATATCTGCCACTGCTGGAAGAAAACGACTATCTGGTTGACCTTGAAGCAATCAGCAATGACACTTGGTCCAAGGCCAAGATGATCTTTGTCTGCTATCCCAACAACCCGACAGCAGCTACAGCCACCAAAGAATTTTATGATCGACTGATTGAAAAAGCCCGTGAATTCAACGTAATCGTCATCTCTGACGCCGCCTACACTGAAATTTACTACGATCCGAACAATCGTCCTATTTCAATCATGGAATGCGAACATGCCAAAGAGGTATGCATCGAATTCCACTCCCTGTCCAAAACCTACAACATGACCGGCTGGCGTGTCGGCATGGCCGTAGGTAACAGCGATCTGGTCGCCGGTCTGGGCAAGATCAAGGAAAATGTAGATTCAGGCATTTTCCAAGCTGTTCAGGAGGCCGGTATAGCAGCGCTTCGCAACGGCGAACCCTACGCTGAGAAATTCCGCGCCATTTATAAAGAACGCAGAGACGTGGTCAGTGCCGCCTTGACCAAGGTAGGCATAAACCATCGCGTCCCCGACGCTTCCTTCTATTTGTGGTGCAATGTACCTGATGGAAATAACTCGTCGGAATTCGTGACGAACGTCCTGAAACAGACAGGCGTTGTACTCACACCCGGCAATGGTTTCGGAACACCGGGAGAAGGGTATTTTCGTATCTCCCTGACTGTGAATAACGATCTGCTTGAGGAGGCGGTATCCAGAATATCGAAACTGTAATATGCTATGTCAGCCTCGGCTCCAACATTGGAGACACCGAAGACAATCTGCACGAAGCATTAATTAAGCTGGAAGACTATGGAGATGAGATACGTCTCAAGGCAGTATCTGAATATTACGAGACCGAACCGCAGGGCGAAGTCAAGGATCAACAGTGGTTTACTAACCAAGTAATCGCATTGGAAATCGATGCCGAAATTTGGTCACCACAAGGTTTTATGTCCACGTGTACGGCTATTGAAGCTAAAATGGGACGTGAAAGAACGGTAAAGGGTGGCCCTAGGCCGTTGGATATGGATATCGTTGCCTGGGGTGACGTGACCATGGACATGGATTTCCTGACTTTGCCGCATCCACGAGCAAAGGAAAGGGCGTTTGTCCTCGTTCCTCTCAAAGAAATTGCACCGGACTATGTATTCCCCGATGGAACAACCGTCGATGAAGCCTTGGATGCCATTGAATACCAGATCGAAGATAGAAAAATCTGGCAAAAAGCCTAACCCAATACACAAAAGAGACATACCATGCTGAAATTCCTGGTCATTGGCGTAGCACTTTTTCTTGTTTACAAGCTCTTCATGGGCGACAAGAAGAAAAAGGAAATGCAAAGCGAAAAGGTCATCAAGGATAAAGTAGCCTCCGGCGAAATGGTCAAAGACCCGGTTTGCGGTACGTATGTCGAAAAAGACAGTTCCATTCGAGTTCGGGAAGGGGACAAGGTTCACATGTTCTGTTCCTATGAATGTCGGGACAAATACTTGAAGCAAATTCAAGCTACGACCATCGAAAAAGACGACGAATAGAACTTTCAACACATCATACAAAGAGAAAGGCCCTGAACAGGGCCTTTTTTTTGGCTCTCATTCAGTCTCTAACGGCTTTGCCCGATCAATTCGACCCTCAGGCCATAAAATCAACCGAATTACCGCACAAAGCATTACAAAGCATTTAACGCCACCGACCGACTTACTGATAAGCTGACGGACGGAGACGACCGAAGCCACTGTGAACTTTCATCCAAAATAAAACATGTATTTCAATCGTTTATATATTTGTCTCATAATGTAAATTATGTAAACTTTTAACAAATGACATGTAAAACAGCTCTCATAATTTCCGATAAAATCAGACATCCCCTTTTTTGCGTTAGATGGTTCAACTTCTACCAACTCACCATTGAGAGTTTTTTTCGAGACTGATAAGAATGCCTAATCGAAGACAATAAAAAGCCGTTTACGGCATTTGAGGGACCATGAAACTTTCGTTCTCCTTTTTCGCTTTAATCGTCTGCTTGCTTGTTCCAAGTACAAACAGTCTGGCAGCACAAAAACAAACCTTTCAACAATGGCTTGAACATTATGGTGCTTGGGATCGTCTTGAAAAGGAATATACAACCGAGGCTACAGAAGACTCTCCCGAGGCAATACTCAAACGAGCCCAAGTGTATTTGAATCTTAATTCACCATCAAAAACACTTGAAATAATTGAAATGACACCCGCTTTTAGTGATCGATCTCTTGAAGCGGAAAGACTGTGGCTTGGTGGTCAGGCATATCGTGGACTAGGTGACCTTTCAAAGGCCGTCCTCTGGTTCACTCAGGCTACAAAATTCATGGATGATTCAGCCGCCCAACGTCGTTTAAAAGCAGAACCTGAACTTGATGACATATGGCATGATGTCTGGCTCAAAATGTACTGGTCATATACTGCAAATCATACTCTTTCCAGATCTTCTCAACATGAAGCACTCAACTTGGTGATGGCCGTTGGACAACGTGTGTGGAATGATGGTTTCTGGAACGTTACTAAAACACTCACAACTGCTAAGCCTTCGAAATTAAAAGAAGAAAACGCACCAGGAACGAAAGCATCTCCGTCCGTAACAGCTCCGTTCCTCCTCCCTGAGGATACAAAATTAATTGCACAGGCCATGGCTTCAGCGTCATTGGAAAAGTTTGATGAAGCGAAGAATCAGATTGACCAAATTTCACAAGAAACCGTCAAAATTTTCTGGGAATCAATATTAATCTTCCTTGAAAATGGCACCCTGCCTACGGACCTTGCACCTTTCACCACCGGAAATTATCTAAAAGCCAATGCTTTTTGGGCTGGAAATCTTCTGGCTCCCTATTCCATATCCAGAAGTCAGTGGTTTCTGGGCAATCCTCATTCAGGACCATGGACTCAATTCAGAAATAATTTGCTAACCATGTCTCTTGATGACGCCAAAAAGGCGATTGATAATGAACTGGGATCCATGCTCATTTCTGAGCAAACATCCGCCCTTCTCACAAACTTTAAACTTGCTTTAACATTATCAAGCGGCGATGTTACAACATCCAAAACTATCTGGAATTCTTCAAATAAAAAAAATCTTCCTATCTCACTTCGTCTTGCAGGACTCCTAACCTTCAAGGATAACTTTAACAATATCCTGCCAGAAAAACCGGCTAAATCCTATGCCTTATACCCCATTTTGACCGCCCTTTCCGGTGCAGCCGGACAAGATGTAAACGCTCAAACCGAAGCTCCTTTCTGGACAACAGCACCGAGTAAACAGCTTGCTTCGCTTTCTCTGGATCGATATCCCTTGGACAAATTGTTACTGCTTGCATACTGGCAACAACTCTTTAATGAGAAACCATCTGTTTCTTTGGCTAAACGATCTGCTTTTCTCTTTGATGATTCATCCTTTGGTATTCAAGGTCTCCTCTATTTGGCAAATGATGCAGCCAAGGCCAAAAATTTACAGTTAAGCGCATTTTATTTGAACCAAATAGATGAACCAAGCCTTCCCTCAAACCTTAAAACCTCATGGCTAGACATCAAAACACGTATTGAACTTGATTCCGGCAGACAGTCCGCTGCACTAGATACATATAAGGAAATGGTCAAAACCGGCACAGCTATCCCTGTCATGACCCGTTTACGTATGGCATTGCTGTATCAACAGCGAAAAGAATATAAAATAGCACAAAAAGAATTGCTGGCCATGTGGGACAATCGTGTTACTATGACGACCGCCCTTCAGGCTGAAACATTATTCTGGTTAGGCGAAGGCGAACACGCCATGCGGAATATGGATAAGGCTTTGGATTATTATCTTAAACTGGCCTGGCAATACCCACAAGAAAACATCTGGGCGCTGACAGCGATGTATCGAGCTTCTCTCATTTATGAAAAACGAGGGAAATACGAAACGGCCAAACGCTTGCTCGGAACGGTTGTCCGCAATGCTGCCCGCAAAGAACAACGCGAAGCTGCGAAAGCCCGTATTGATGCCATTAACAAAAAAATAGGCAAACAAAAGAATACAGACAGCACTTTGGTTTATCCGTTCTAACCATCTACAAATTATGTAAAATTGAAACATAAGAAGACCTTGCATATTTTTTTTGCAAGGTCTTCTTTTATGTTAGAGTAACAAATTCAACTTATTCCCTTGGTGTAATGTCCTTGTAAACACACGAACAGCTTGCCATTCATGGCTATTTATAGTCAGACAGACTCAAATCAGGACATGAATCAGTATGAGCACTTCTGATCCCCACATTCCCCATTCTGGCCGCATCTTTTGGGCAATACTTTCAAGCGGACTTTTTTCTACATTAGGTATCGGACTATTTTCATTTACTATTCCACTCTTATCTTTCGATGAAAGAATCAGCGGCATCTGGCTTGGAAGTGCTTTTGCGGGATACTATTTTGCCAAATTGCTGATAGCACCGGTTGCAGGTCTTTTAGGAGACAAGGTTGGCCCACGTTTGCCGCTCCTTATCACGACATTGGTTGGGAGTGTTGCTCCCTTACTGTACTTTTTCCATGCGGATTTAACGGTTCTCTACGCCATTCAATTTACCTTGGGGCTTGTTTCCGGTCTTATCAAACCAATTGGAATGGCCACATTGGGTGGGAATGGACCCACAAAAAAACTTCCGCGTTGGTTTGCATTATATTCGATGGCGTTCAACATCGCCCTTTTTTGCGGGCCTCTTCTTGGTGGTTTCCTTTATCTTAACCGCTCCATCAAACCACCGCTTCTGGGTTTGTCCATTTGCATGGGACTGTCATCATTGATTATTCTTTTTTTCCTACCTAAAAACACGCAAACAGTCAGAAATGAAAGCACTGCCCAGCACTCTGTTCTCGGAAAACTTGATGCGACATACCTTCTATGCTCCATATTCGGTCGGACTCTTGGAATTGGACTACTCACAGCTTTTTATCCGATTCTTCTGACGATAAAATTGGGATGGACCGGATTTGAAATTGCTGTTTTATATGCAATACCAACCTTTACAACAAGCATATGCCTTCCGCTCATGGGAAGATTGCATGCCCAGAAGACACAACTCAGCTCGATTGTTTTTGGTATGTTCCTCAGCGCAAGCGCCCTCTTTGCCCTCGGAACAAGTAAAGAACCATGGCATTTTATTCTCTGGGGAGCAGTTATGGGGCTTGGAACCGCCATATCCATTCCTGCTTCTATGGCCGCCGCATCAGATATGTCCAAAAATCAAGGCATGGCCTTTGGTACAACACATTTTGCTGCCGGACTCGGATTTCTTCTTGGCCCACTTCTTGGCGGATTTTTGATTCAAATCACTCACTCGGTTGCACCAGCCTTACAATTGGTAGCGATAATAGGTGTTTTTTCCTGTATTCCCCTGCTTTCTTCCAGCTTTCGAAATCACCTGTATTGGGGAAAAACACTTTCATGGGGTGGTGCCCTTTGTTGCGCATTGCTAGCCGCAATTCCTCTATATTTCTTGGCTATTCCTCAAACACATCTTTTCCCCGTAAACAAAGACAAAAATATATACCGATTCACCGACGTCGGCTTGGGAACAATAATTAATCTGACCATCACGGCACGAAGTCAGGCTGCCGCAGACAAAGCCGCTCGTAAAACAATCACCGCCATGAGGATGCTGCAAAAAGATTACGATCATCGCAATTTGGATGGTTCAATCGGAAGAATCAACCGAGGAGCCGGCCAATATTGGGTAACGCCGTCAACCAGATCATACGCCCTTATCAATCGAGCCCTCGAATATAGTAAAAAAACTGACGGGGCATTTGACCCGACAATTGGTGCATTAACTACCTCTCCTCTCTACTATGCTCTTGATGAAACTTTGACCCAGATGAAAAAGGGACTTGTCGATCACAACATGATCGCCGTTGATGATAAAAACAAACGTATTCGACTGAAAAAACACGGAATGGCTCTTGATCTCGGAGGAATAGCCAAAGGCACGATCATTGATGCCGCAGTTACCCTGCTTCGTAAACAGGGCATCCAATCAGGCATCGTAGAGGCGGGGGGAGATTTCTATTGTTTTGGTGACAAAGATTGGACCGTCGGCATACGGCATCCTCGTTCCGATGCAGTATATAGGACCATCTCAGTTCGAGAAAAAGGAGTATGCGGCTCTGGGGACTATCAACAGTTCGTCACCGTCGAAGACCATGGAAAGAAAAAACTTCGACACCATATCATTAATCCATCCGATATGAGTTCTGCCAACGCGTCGGTTGGGGTTACCGTCATCGCCAACAGCGCGGAAAAGGCAGATGCATTAGCAACCGCACTCTTTATTCTTGGACCTCATAAAGGTAAAAATATCATGAAAAAAGAATATCCTATGGCGTCAGCTATATGGTTTACTCCCGATATGCAGATTGTAACCACAGACAATTTCCAAAAGTAGCCCTGTTAGATTCGTCCCGGTACTGTTCTTGCTTAATCAAAGTAACTTCGACTGCAACAGAATATTTAAAAATATATTAAATCAAATAGTTAGAAAATTTGTAAAAAGCATAGCTTTTTTCACACGCTATAAAACAAGCGGTTTTTCGCCGAAGAGTTTCTCAAAATCAAACCAATATAATGACGGCATATAGCATCGGGTAATTCAAAAAGGTCACATTGACGACTACAACACTCAGCAAATAACGAGTATTCATATGCAGTTATTCAAGACATATAAGGCCAAAGCAATTCCGATTCTCTTGACGTTCATGTTCATGATCGGCATCCCGGTGCTCGTGGCCTTAATTGTTCAGTATGACTACATCCAAGATCTCGATCGCGTTTCCAATGAACGACTGACATTATACGAAAGCACTCTCCAATCAGCTCTCAAAAAACACGAATATCTTCCTTTTCTTATCTCGGAAACAGAGATTGTCAGGGACCTTCTTGAAGGTGATGGTCATGTTGGAGAAGTAAACTCTTTTCTGGAATCTGCAAGTCTTAATTCGGGTTCTGCCGCTGTCTATATTATTAATAAAAATGGAATTGTCATCGCATCAAGTAACTGGAAAAAACCAAAGAACTTCATTGGTTTAAATCTGAGTTTTCGTCCATATTTTAAAGATGCCATTCATGGTAAAAATGGTATGTTTTTTGGTGTTGGTATAACGATTGGAGAACCCGGATTTTATATTTCTCACCCAATCAGTAGCAATGAAAAGATTATTGGTGTCGCTGTAGCCAAAATAGTTCTCTCGTCTCTGGAGAACCTATGGCAAGAAGGTGGCGAGACTGTATTCGTCGTTGATGCCAATGGAGTCATTATCCTGTCGAGTCGTCCAAGTTGGAAATACAGGACGCTCAAACCTCTCTCAAATGATACACTGAAAAAAATCAATGAACGCGGCCAATATCCAAAGTTAAAACTCAAGCATCTTCCATCAAAACACACGACACGAATGGGCTTCATGGATGAAGTAATTATAAATAAAGAACGTTTTTTTGAAAATACTCGAGCCATTCCGGGTATGAACTGGGAGATTCTCTATCTATTGGAACAAAGTGCTTTATGGGAAAGAACTTTGGGCATGTCTTTAACAACTTTTGTCCTTATCGGTCTTGCCATACTGACTCGCCTTCTTCTGAGAGAACGTCACCAAAAAATTCTTTCCAGACAACAGGCTGTCGAAGCAGAACACATTCGCGATATAAATAAACAGTTGGCCCAGGAAATCGAGGAGCGCAAACGTACTGAAGTAGAATTACGAGAAGCTCAAGAAGAACTTGTCCAAGCAGGCAAGCTGGCAGCGCTTGGCGAAATGGCTACGGCTATCGCCCATGAATTGAACCAACCAATTGCCGCAACAAAAACATATATCGCCAGTTGTAAACTTATGCTGGCGAGAAATCTGCTGGATGAACTTGATCCTACCCTGACGAAAGTTTCTGAACTGGGTGACCGCATGGCAAAGGTCACTGAACAATTGAAATCTTTCGCCCGAAAATCATCAAATACGGACAGAGAGTTTGATTTACGGCAAGCGATCAATGAATCCCTGACACTCATGAAGCATCAAATGCGTGTGGAAGACTGTGAACTCAAATTAACTTTGCCCGACACCCCCATTCTCATCAAGGGAGACCGGGTTCGGCTTGAACAAGTGCTGATTAATCTCTTCAGAAACGCACTTGATGCCTTGCAAAACACAGAGTCATCCTTCATCGGTGTGACGCTGAGTGCCAGTGATGAAAAGGCAAGAATCCGCGTCTGGGATAATGGTCCTGGTATATCCTCTGATATCGACAAAAAACTTTTTGAGCCTTTTGTTACCACCAAAAAAGAAGGCGTCGGCGTTGGACTTGGGCTTTCCATCTCCTATAAGATCATCAAGGATATGAATGGTGATTTTCGTGCAAGGAACTGCCTTGAACAAGGGGCTGAATTTACTGTGTATCTTCCTTTATCTAAACAAAATAAGGAGTCGTAGCCATGAATAAGGTCACTCTTGTTGATGATGAAAAATCTGTACGCGATTCCGCCCGACAATGGCTTGAACTATCTGGATTTGAAGTGCTGAGCTTTGAAGATGCAAGCAAGGCTCTCACAACCATCACAAAGAATTATGAAGGGATCGTCCTTTCGGACGTCAAAATGCCCGGACTCGACGGCTTGGAATTCCAAAAAAAAATAGCAGAAGTAGACCGGGGTATTCCAGTGGTTCTTTTTACCGGCCACGGGGATATTGCCATGGCCGTAGAAGCCATTCGTGGCGGCGCTTACGACTTCGTAGAAAAGCCATTCGATCCTGAACGTATTATAGAGACCATCAAACGCGCCCTTGAGAAACGACAACTTGTTATTGAAAACCGACAACTTAAACAAGCACTTGTTGACAGCGAAGGCTTGGATTCCAGACTTGTGGGTTCAAGTGTCCCCATGCGTAGCCTAAAAAAGGAGATGACACATATTGCCCCGACCATTGCCAATGTTCTAATCCTTGGGGAAACCGGAACCGGCAAGGAAGTTGTTGCGCGCTCAATCCACAAATTGAGCCATCGCAATAAAAAGAACTACCTTGCCCTAAATTGTGCGGCCATTCCTGTAAACATGGCTGAAAGTGAATTATTCGGTCATGAATCAGGCGCTTTCACAGGCGCTCAGGGCAAACGCATTGGCAAGCTGGAGGCGGCAAACGGTGGCACACTCTTTCTCGATGAACTGAGTTCCATGCCTATTGATGTTCAGGGAAAACTCCTGAGAGCTTTGGAGCATAAAGAGATAACAAGATTGGGTTCTAACACATTAAGGCCTGTAGAATTTCGGCTACTTTCTGCCATGAATGAATCCCCACAAAAAGCCATTAAAGAAGGTCGACTCCGCGAAGACCTGTACTTTCGCTTGAATACTGTTGAATTAACTGTCCCACCATTAAGAGAACGTAAGGATGACATTCCCCTGCTCTTTTCATTCTTTTTGGAACAGGCCGCAGACACTTATGGCACCTCCGCTGACAGTGCGACTCCTCAAAGTCTCGCGATCTTGCTCAGTTACGACTGGCCCGGAAACGTTCGAGAACTCAAAAGTATGACTGAAAGGTATGTCTTATCAGCTCTTCCGTCCCAAGAACGTATTCCACAAATACTGTCTAATTCGGTTTCAGGGGAATGCACTTCCTCCATCAGCCTTAAAGATCAAGTCAATCTTTTTGAACGGCATCTCATTAAGGAATCTCTCGCACGGCACGGAGGCAACATCAAAAAAGTCATTGACGATCTCTGTATCCCCCGAAGAACTCTCAATGAAAAAATGTCTAAGTACGACTTAAAACGCCAGTAAACATCTCTCGGCGGATTTTCGCTGATATCCCTTTTCGACATCAGCGAAAATCCGCTCACCCCTCTCCTCTCATAAAACTAATACTTCGAAATAACTAAGCTTTATTTCAAATAAAGCTATGGCACAGCTGTTGCTTTTACCTCCCTATTGAATCCATTCAACAATGAGGAGGTTGGGATACGGGTGGGTAATGAATACGTCTGAAACACGTCGCTATTCAGGTTCACACCATCACCACAATAATCAGTTTACCACGCAAAACACCCGACAAGAGGTCATGGCCAAAGCCAGTTTCGTTACAATTTTGAACAACAGGTGAACAAATGATGAAAAACCACACAACATCAGTTCCAGGACTATCCCGTGTCGATGCTGGCCTAGACTGGCTACAGATGCTTACGGGTGCAGGACTCATCCTCTTCATGTGGTGTCATATGCTGCTCGTATCTTCCGTAGTTATCTCGCCGAGCATCATGAATGCCATCGCCAATTTTTTTGAGGTCACATACATGGCCCAGGTGGGAGGACCAATTATCTTTCTGACATTCCTGGTCCACTTCGTTCTTGCAGCTCGTAAGATTCCCTTCCGTGTAGAAGGTCAATCAACGATTTGGCAACACGCCAAAATGCTCAAACATCGGGACACATGGCTCTGGGTTGTTCAGGCTGGAACAGCAATGATCATCCTGATCCTCGGTGCCATCCACATGTGGGTCGTCCTGAATGATCTCCCTATCACCGCCATGAAGTCTGCAGCACGTATGCAACAATTCTGGTGGTTTATTTTTTATATGCTCCTGCTTCCCTGTGTCGAACTCCACGTCAGCGTCGGGTTTTATCGTATCGCAGTGAAATGGGGCTTCATCAAATCAGATAAGCGCAAGGGCTTCAAAAAGCTCGAGTCGACACTGTTCGCCATGTTCATGGTCATCGGCATCGCCACGCTGATTCGCTTTGTAACATTAGGTCAGTAAGGATCATCCAATGCAAACGTACTATTCAGATCTGCTCGTTATTGGCGCTGGCCTGGCTGGAGAGCGTGTCGCTTGTGAGGCTGCACAAAGCGGTTTTAAAGCTACCTGCCTGTCCATTGTTCCGGCAAGACGTTCTCACTCTTCTGCCGCACAGGGCGGAATGCAAGCTGCACTCGGCAATTCTGCAAAAGGTGAAGGCGATGGGCCTGACGTCCATTTCATTGATACAGTCAAAGGTTCTGACTGGGGGTGCGATCAGGAAGTTGCTCGACTTTTTGCAGACAATGCCCCTATCGAAATGCGCCGCCTCGCACACTGGGGCGTACCGTGGAACCGCGTCATTCCCGGCAAATCATTTTTCTTCAAGGGTGGAGAAAAATTTGAAAAATTTGAAAAGAAAGAAAATGAAGGGTTAATTACAGCTCGTTCATTCGGTGGTACTGCCAAATGGCGTACCTGCTTCACGTCTGATGGTACTGGTCACGCAGTTATGTGTACCATGGACAATCGTTGTGCCGAACTTGGCATTGATGTCTTCGATAAAAAAGAAGCCATTGCCCTGATTCAAGACGGCGAAACCTGCATGGGCGCTGTTGTTCGCTGCCTGCGGACCGGTCAGCTTGAAACCTATCTCGCCAAGGCGACCGCCATCTGTACCGGCGGTTTCGGCCGCATCTATAAAGCTACGACAAACGCGGTCATTTGTGATGGTGGCGGACACATTATAGCCCACGACACAGGCGTCGTTCCCATCGGCAACCCTGAATCCATTCAGTTTCATCCCACCGGAATCGTCCCCACGGATATCCTCGTGACCGAAGGCTGTCGTGGTGACGGTGGAACCCTGCTCGACTGCAACGAAGAACGCTTCATGCACATCTATGAGCCGAATAAGGCCGAACTCGCTTCTCGTGATGTTGTTTCTCGCTGGATGACCCATCACATGCGTGAAGGCAAAGGCGTAAAAAGCCCTTATGGCGAGCATCTCTGGCTCGATATCCGGCACCTCGGTGACAAGCATATCTCCACCAAACTCCGTGAAGTAGATGAAATTTGTCATCACTTCCTTGGTGTTGATCCACGCACAGAACTCATCCCAGTTCGTCCGACACAGCATTACACCATGGCTGGTATCCGTACCAATAAGGACGGCGCGGTCTATGGTCTCAAGGGGCTCTACTCCGCTGGTGAGGCAGCTTGTTGGGATATGCACGGCTTCAACCGTTTGGGCGGGAACTCTCTGGCGGAAACCGTCGTGGCCGGTGGTATTATCGGAAATAAAATTGTTGAATTCCTTCAGGGATATGAAACAAAATTCGATACCAAAACCATCAACGCAGAAGTCAAAAAACAGGAAAAACGCATTCACGATCTTATCCACGGTCGTAACGGCAAATTGAATGTCTACGACGTGCGTAATGAAATGCAGGAAGCCCTGATGAAAGGCTGCTTTGTCTTCCGCAATCAGGACGGCTTGGAAGAATGTGTTGAAACACTACAAAAAACTCTCGAAAAATCTAAAAAGGTCAGCCTTGTTTCTGACGGTGCAGGTCCCAACCACGAGTTGGCCGCCGCACTCAAAATTCAAGGACAGGTCAAGCTCGCCCTGTGCATTGCCCAAGCAGCAATGGTGCGTACTGAATCCCGAGGTTCTCACAACCGCGAAGACTACCCCGAACGCAATGATCAGGAATGGCTCAATCGTACTCTGGCATACTGGCCGGAAAAGGCCGACATGCCTGAACTCAGCTACGAAGACACCACACCTGTTTTCGAACTGCCCCCGGGTGACCGCGGATACGGCGGTGGAACGATTATTCCCGCAGACGAAAAATACGTGAAGGATCGCACCGTCAAAAGCCCTGTCACAAAAATTGGCAAGAAGTAATAACCCGGATCAAAAAAGGAACGTATCATGGGTAGAGAAATAAAATTCGAAATATTCCGGTATAATCCAGAAAAAAAGGGAGAGGTCCCGCACATGCAGACCTACACCCTTGATGAAACCCCGAACATGACCCTGTTCATTGCTCTGAATAGATTACGTGAAGAACAGGACCCAAGCCTCATCTTCGACTTCTGTTGTAGGGCAGGCATCTGCGGCGCATGCGCCATGGTCATCAATGGTCGTCCGGGACTGGCATGTCAGACCAAAACAAAAGATCAACCCACCAAAATCACATTGCACCCCCTGCCCGTCTTCAAACTCGTCGGAGACCTCTCCGTCGATACGGGTGTCTGGTTCAGAGAAATGTACGACAAAACCGAATCATGGGTTCACACGTCCAAGACATTCGATCCGACCAAGGAAGAAGAGCGCATGGACGACAAGGTTGCCAACCAAATCTATGAACTCGAACGCTGCATCGAATGTGGTTGTTGTGTCTCAGCATGCGGCACAGCCCGCTTACGGGATGATTTTATGGGAGCAGCGGCTCTGAACCGCATCGCCCGATTTGTTGTCGATCCCAGAGATGAACGCTCTGACGATCAATACTTTGAAATCATCGGCAATGATAACGGGATATTCGGCTGCATGGGCCTCCTGGCCTGTGAAGACGTTTGCCCTAAAGGGCTGCCGCTGCAAGATCAACTCGGTTTCCTCCGCCGCAAGATGGGCATCACAGCAATCAAAGAAATCTTCAGGAAGAAATAATCATGCGCACAATCAAAACCAGCAAAATAGTCGATGCCGTGGCAAACATGTGCATCAAGGCAAATACAGAGCTGCCGAGCGATGTCCGCACCAAACTCGAACAGGCGATGGCCAAAGAGACCAGTGACTCCGCAAAGGAAGTCCTGCGCCAACTTCTGGAAAATGCCGACCTTGCCAAAAGTACAAAACTCCCCCTCTGTCAGGATTGCGGCCTTGCCGTCCTCTTTGTTGAAGTCGGCGACGACGTTCGCATTGACGGAGGCAATCTCCGTGAAGTCATCAACGAAGGTGTTCGTAAAGGGTATGCCGATGGTTTTCTGCGAAAATCCGCTTGCGACCCGTTCAGTCGGGCCAATACAGGCGATGGCACTCCCGCAATCATTCACTTTGATTTCGTCCCCGGTGACACGCTGAAAATTGTCTATATGGCAAAAGGCGGCGGCAGTGAGAACATGAGTCGTTGCACCATGTTGGCACCAGCACAAGGCTGGGAAGGTATCAAGGAATTTGTCATCAATCGTGTGGCTGAAGCCGGTCCAAACCCCTGCCCTCCGATCGTTGTAGGCCTCGGCATCGGCGGCACCTTTGAACATGCATCCATCATTGCCAAAAAGTCCCTCATGCGCCGACTGGATGACACTCATCCTGATCCGGATATCGCAGCCAAGGAAAAGGAACTCGAAGATGCCATCAACAGACTCGACATCGGTCCCATGGGCCTCGGCGGAAAAACCACTGCTCTCAGTGTGAAAATGGCTGTCGATCCCTGCCATCTGGCAAGTCTTCCCTTGGCCGTAAACATCCAGTGTCACTCTCAACGGCACGAGGAGGTCGTACTCTAATGGCTGAATATAAACTGAATACCCCGCTGACAGACGAAGACATGAAACAGCTTGTGGCTGGCGATGTCGTATTCCTCTCCGGCACCATCTACTCCGCCCGCGATGCTGCCCACAAAAAACTTGTGGATCTGCTGGACGCAGGCAAGGAACTCCCTTTCGCCCTTGAAGGTGCTGCAATCTACTATGTTGGTCCCAGCCCGGCCCCTCCGGGACGCCCCATCGGCGCAGCCGGTCCAACAACCAGCTATCGTATGGATTCCTATGCCCCGCGTCTCTACAGCCTCGGCCTCAAGGCTACCATCGGCAAAGGTAAACGCAATGACGAAACACGTCAGGCCATGCAGGACCACACAGCCGTTTACTTCGGTGCGACAGGTGGCGCAGGAGCGCTTTTGTCCAACTCCATCACGGAATCCACGGTCATCGCCTTCGATGAGCTCGGCCCGGAGGCCGTTCGTGAAATGAAAGTCACAGACTTCCCCCTGCTCGTTATCAACGACGCCCATGGTGGAGAACTCTACGCCGTCCCCGATCGTAAAGCTGCCGGCCTCAAATAAAAAACCGTTATCCAAGGAGATAAAAATGGCCTTATTCACCAAACAAGAAGCTCTCGATTTTCACTCCATGGGGAGAAAAGGTAAAATTGAAGTTGTTCCTGTCAAACCGTGCGTCACTCAAAAACATCTGTCCATGGCATACAGCCCTGGTGTTGCCCACTCCTGTCTGGAAATAGCTGAAGATGAATCGAAATCCTTCGAGTACACCGCTCGCGGCAATCTGGTCGCCGTCGTGTCCAACGGAACGGCTGTTCTTGGTCTCGGCAATATAGGTGCAGCCGCAGGCAAGCCAGTTATGGAAGGTAAAGGTGTACTGTTCAAAGTTTTCGCTGATGTGGATGTCTTTGATATCAACCTCGACGTTTCCGATCCTGACAAAATCATTGAAATAGTCAAGGCCATGGAACCGACTTTTGGCGGCATCAACCTTGAAGACATCAAGGCCCCAGAATGCTTCTATATTGAAGAAAAATTGAAAAAAGAGATGAATATCCCTGTCTTTCATGACGATCAGCACGGCACCGCCATCGTGACAGCTGCCGGTATGATGAACGCCTTGGAAATCTCCGGCAAAAGAGCTGAAGGCATGCGCGTTGTCATCTCCGGCGCAGGCGCCGCAGCTATCGCTTGTACCAACTTGTACAAAGGTATGGGTGTCCTTCCCGAAAACATCGCCATGTTCGACTCACGCGGCCATATCAACAAAAGCCGTACGGACCTCAATGAGACCAAACAAGCTTACGCCACAGAAAAAGAATACGGCTCTCTGGCAGAGGCCATGGAAGGAGCTGATTGTTTCCTCGGCCTGTCCGTCAAGGACATGGTTTCCAAAGAAATGGTCAAGTCCATGGCAGACAGCCCGATTATCTTCGCCTGCGCCAACCCTGATCCGGAAATCTCCTACACCGATGCCAAAGAAGCTCGTCCTGACGCCATTATGGGTACCGGACGTTCAGACTTCCCCAATCAGGTAAACAACGTTCTCGGATTCCCGTTCATCTTCCGAGGCGCTCTTGATGTCGGCGCCACAGCCATCAATGAAGAGATGAAACTTGCTGCAGCGCAAGCACTGGCCGATCTCGCCAAAGAGCCTGCCCCGGCATACGTCTGCGAAGCCTTTGGAGTCGACAAGCTTGAATTCGGCATTGACTACATCATCCCCAAGGCTCTTGACCTGCGGCTGATTGAATATGTTTCCGTGGCTGTTGCCAAGGCTGCCATGGATACAGGTGTCGCACGCAAAAAGATTGATCTTGATGAATACAAGAAGGAACTGCGTCAGCGTATTGCAGACTCCTCCGCTCGCGTGGGAGCTTTCGTCGATTCATACGATCTCGGTATCTAACCCCTCTTACCGGGCAGGGTTGTTGCGGACCTGCCCGGCTCTCGGGTTCCGGGAGTTTCAAGACTGGGATTACAATCATCAATACGGCTTTTTTGCCAATATATTAGGAGGTAAACATGAGTGCAGCAGCAGAGGAAAGCGGAAAAGGCAGGATGGTAGGGTTCTTTCTAGGCCCCATCGTCTTTGCATTAATGCTTCTCCTTCCTGCCCCTGAGGGAATGAAGGTTGAAGCTTGGCGGGTCGCCGCAGTAACAGTGTTCATGGCAATCTGGTGGATTACGGAAGCGATTCCCATTCCGGCGACATCCCTTTTGCCCATCGCCTTGTTTCCATTGCTCGGCATCATGAAATCAAAGGCTGCTACTGCCCCCTATGCCAACCATCTGATATACCTGTTCATGGGTGGTTTCTTCCTCGCAGTCACCATGGAAAGATGGAACCTGCACAAACGGGTTGCCGTCCATACCATTCGAATGGTTGGTACCAGTCCAGGCAGAATGATTCTTGGATTCATGATCGCCACAGCCTTCCTGTCCATGTGGGTTTCCAATACGGCGACGACTATGATGATGGTCCCCATCGGGCTTGCCGTCATCCAACAGGCCACAGGTTTTGACTCCAAAACCCTGCGTGCATGTGCAACCACCGGTCCAGAATCAAACTTCGGTAAATGTCTGATGCTTGGTATTGCTTACGCAGCCTCAATGGGTGGCGTTGCAACCATTATCGGTACTCCCCCCAACACCATCATGGTCGGTATGATCGATAAATTGTTCGGCGTTGAAATCGGTTTTGGTCAATGGATGATGTTTGGTGTACCGCTATCCGTCCTCATGCTTGCCATCTCATGGGTCGTACTCACCAGGCTTCTTTTCCCCATGGGAAATATGAAACTCGCTGGTGGTAAAGAAATCATCGATGAAGAAGTTCGCAAGCTTGGCGTCATGTCTTCCGAAGAAAAGAAAATCGTTGTGGTCGGGTGTTTTGTCGCCACATTCTGGTTGGCCCGCGGTTTCCTGAAAAAAGCTCCTTTCGTTCTCGATATCATGCCGAACTTCGGATACATCCACGATGCCACAATCGGTATCCTTGGCGCCTTAATCTTGTTCGCCATTCCGACCAACTTCAAAAAAGGTGAATTCCTTCTGGATTGGAAAACCGCCGTCAAAATTCCTTGGGATGTAATCCTGCTTTTCGGTGGTGGTCTGGCTATTGCCAACGGCTTTGCCAAAACCGGCTTGGCAACTTTTATCGCCTCCCAGCTTGGTGGTCTTGAAGGAACGAGCATCATGGTGTTCGTCGGAGCAGTTGTACTGATTACCATCTTCCTAACGGAAATTACTTCCAATACAGCCACAGCAACACTCCTTGTCCCGATCATGGGTAGCGCCGCTATTGCAATGGGAGTCCATCCCTATGCAACTATCGTAGGTGCATGTGTTGCCGCTTCCTTCGCATTCATGCTCCCCGTAGCAACGCCGCCCAACGCAGTCGTCTTCGGTAGCGGATGCATATCAATCAAACAAATGGCCAAGGCAGGCCTATGGTTAAACATCATAGGAACCCTCTTAATTACGATCTTTGTCGTATACCTCCTGCCCGTTGTCTGGGGAATCGATCTCCACTCCGTGCCGGATTGGGCTGTCATGCCTAAATAAACACCTCCTTCCTACGGGCGGTCATTGATGACCGCCCGTAGGATAAAAAACTTTTTTTTAACTGTTGAGCTGTCGCGCTCAGGCGACGGAGAGGAAAGATGCGTTCAAATTCGAAGATACTTCCGGTCATTCTTGCAGCGATTTTACTCTTGGCAGCGTCCGCAATTGGATACGTCAAAACCAGTGAAAAAGCACAGATGCCAGCACGAATCCTATTCCAGAACAATGGCGGAAAAGTCATCTTTTCCCACCTCGTCCATCATCGTGACTACCAAATCAACTGTGTTCAGTGTCACCACGAAAAAGGCACCGATGAAATGACCATGGAGGACAACAAGGCGCTTGATTGCGGCTCATGTCATCCCAACGAATTTAATGAAGAATACATAAACAACCACATGGATTCATTTCCTAATGAATCATACTGTGTTCGCTGTCATCACACTGAATATGAAGCAGTAATTTTCGATCATGAAGAACACAAAGACTACGCAGACGATTGCTATGACTGCCATCACGGCAAAGAAATCGAACCCGAGCCACAAAAATGTGCCAACTGCCACAAAGGTGATGACTCTGGAGATCTGTTGAGCATGCGTCTGGCTGGACATCAAAGCTGTGCAAACTGTCATGAAGACATGTTTGATAAAGGCCTCTCAAGCTGTAAATCCTGCCATATTCAAGTGGATATGACTCAATACGAGGGCGACTTCACCTCCTGTAACAAATGCCATGAATCCGAAACACGGGAACTCGTTCTTCCACGCATGAATGCATTCCACGACCAATGCATGTCCTGCCACGAAGAGAACGAGGTTGGCCCGTATGGACCTGACAACTGTAACCAATGCCACATCAGCAGGTAGGCGAACATGAATAAGCACGATACACCTCCAGCCATTTCGCAGGCTGAAATAACGCTAAAAAGGCACTGTCCCCTCGTTACGTGTGGTCAGATTGTCAAACGCGGTGAACGAATTGCCACGACCTCTGTTTCTGGCCTTGGGGATATCCACGCTCCGATAGCTGGAACCATCGATCATATCGATCCTTACCGAATTCGCATAACAGCTAAAGGCGACGAAACAGTCGAACCCACTTCGCTCAGTGGTATTGCAGGACAAGAGCTTCTGAAAATACTCATTGAGCTTGGGGCTGACATCAAAACAGCTTCGGGTATTCAGACATTAATCATAAATGGTGTGGATGAAGAACAAGGCCTCTCTGCTCGCTCAACACTTCTGTCTACAGCCAAGACAACTCTTGAACGGGGCATACAGGCTCTTCTTTCCATATATGCACCTCCTGCCACCTATTTAGCCGCGATCAATGGATCGAACCTGCTGGACGGCACACGATACACTGAAATCTCAGAACAGTACCCTGCCGGATTGGACCCCATGGTTGCTTTGACCGTCACCGGCAAGGAAAACCCGGACAACACGCTCGTAGTGGGGCTCGAAACAGTCTTTCACATCGGAAGAATCATGGAAACGGGCCTGCCTGTCATGGAAACCATGGTCACGGTGGATAAAAAAAACCAAATCTTTTTCCTTGGCACACCTGTCGGTGAAATCATCAACAAGAATGACAACAACATCGAAGATAGAGACCGTATAGTACTCGGTGGTGTTCTTCGCGGGTCAGCCGCTGCCAGCCCCATGCAGGGGGTGGCTCGCGACACCACCGCCATCACTTTAGTCAAAAATCCCACACCGGTTGCACAGGATTCCCCTTGTGTTGGTTGCGGTGAATGCATTCGTCACTGCCCAGCCAGACTCGATCCAGCCATGATCACCAGCTACGCGGAATTCGGCATGTACGACAAAGCAGCCGATGAATCTGTGGATGCCTGCTTTGAATGTGGATTGTGCGGCTTCTTCTGTATCGCACAACGCCCCATGCTTCAGTATATCCGGCTCGCAAAAAACGAACTTGAACGAGCCAAAAATGTGGCTGGAGAGGAGAAATAACCGTGAAACAACTCAATCCATTTGCATTGACCGTCTCGGTCCCACCCCATCGACATCGTGGCATCACTGTTCAAGGAAGGATGGTTAATATTCTTCTGGCTATGATACCAGCGGCTGCTATGGCCATGACTTCATACGGCATGGCCGCTTTCCGCGTCATGGCGCTTTCTGTGGCAACAGCTATCCTCACAGAAGCTGTGTGCGCCATGTTCATGGATCAAAAACCCCAAGTGCGCGATTTCCACGCTTTCACCGTCGGACTTTGCTTCGCATTTCTTTTACCGGCATCGGCCCCTTGGTGGCTTGTTGCCATAGGAAGTGCCGCATCCATTATACTGGGTAAAATGATGTTTGGCGGACTCGGCGGCAGTCCATTCTGTGCACCGCTCATAGGGTGGGCCGTGTGTCGGATATCCTGGCCCGGATTCATGGACATCGATGCAACCATGCTCAATGTCGATCTTACGTACCCCTTGGCCCAACTCAAAAACTTCGGTCTTGATGCCGTCATGATTACGGACTCCCGTGCGTTATTCGTCGGAAAACAACTCGGTGGACTAGGAGCAACCCAAATCGCCGGTGTTGTAGTCGGCGCGTTGTTCCTCGTCATTCGCAAACATATATCCACCATCATTCCGGTCGGCGTCATCGGAGGAGTTCTTATTACTGCGGGTCTCTTCAACATGGCTGACCCCACAATTTATGCCACGCCAACTCTCCATCTGTTGACTGGTTCCACGCTATTCGGCGCCTTTTTCCTGGCGACCGACGGCCCGTCATCACCTAACAGACAAATCCCCATGCTTCTCTTCGGAATAATTACCGGGGTCATGATTGTCATCATACGAGTCTATGGCATCTATCCTGACGGAGTGCCTTTTGCCATTCTGCTTGCCAACCTGCTCACGCCGGTCTTGGAACGTATTCGCCCCAGACCTTTCGGAAAGAGGTAACCCATGAAAGAAATGCTCAAAATGATGATCGTACTCTCCCTGATCTGTGGATTATCTGGAGTGACACTGGCAGCGCTTAAACAAGCCACCGCCCCTATTATTGAAGAACAGGTGCTGACCTTTGTTCAGGCTCCCGCCATCGAATCGGTCCTTCACAAGTATGACAATAACCCCATCAAGGACCGAAAAAGATTCGAAGTGGACGGTCAAACAATAACGGTCTTTCCAGCGATCCACAACGGAGAGCTAACCGCAGTCGCCTTCGAGACATCCGGTAAAGGTTATGGCGGTAATATCGGCGTTATGGTTGGATTTGACATCAAATCCGACACGTTGTCCGGCATTGGCATCACAACTATGAAAGAAACACCGGGGTTGGGTTCTCGCGTCGCTTCTCATGGGTTTACCACCCAATTCAAGGAGCATCCGCTTGATTCAATGAACCTCAAAAAGAATGGCGGCAACATTGATGCCGTTGCCGGAGCAACCATCTCCTCCACCGGAACTGTTTCCGCTGTTCAAAATGCCATTGTCATATTCAATTCACTGAAATCCGAATTCGCCAAGGATTGGTCCTAGCACACAGTGTGAAGACGCCACTAAATGGAGCATATAATGAATAAATTATGGAAAGAATTCTCCAAGGGTCTCTGGAAAGACCTCCCCCCGTTCAAACTGGTACTGGGGCTCTGTCCAGTGCTGGCAGTCACGAACACAGCAGATAATGGGCTGGGCATGGGCATGGCTGTAGTCTTTGTCCTCACCCTTTCCAACCTTCTGGTCTCACTGGTCAGAAAACTCATTCCAGCCAAAGTCAGAATTGCCTGTTTTATCGCTATCTCGGCTTCACTGGTCGTTGCCGTTGAACTGCTCATGCAGGCCTTTGCATACCCGCTCTATCAACAGCTTGGCATCTTTGTCCCACTCATCGTGGTCAACTGTATCATCCTTGGCCGAGCTGAAGCTTTTGCCTCCAAGAACCCGCCCCTACTGTCTGCGGCTGACGGACTCGGCATGGGAATGGGTTTCGGCATATCCCTGACATTTCTCGGCGCATTGCGTGAAGTCCTCGGCAAGGGGCAACTCTTCGGAACGGATGTCACATGGCAAGGTTTTGAACCTTTTGGCTTCATGGTCGAAGCACCAGGAGCTTTTGTCAGCCTTGGCGTTCTGCTCGCCCTGATGACCTTTGTGGAAAATGTTCAACGGCGGGGCAAAGGCTTGAAAGCGGTCGAAGCCCCCACTCACGACTGTGGTTCCTGCGGCGGATGCGGCAGCGCTTCTAACTGTTCATAACGAGGGATACTATCATGCAGGAATTCTTCCTTCTTTTCATAGGAGCGATGTTCGTCAACAACATCGTACTGGCACAATATCTCGGTAACTGCCCCTTCATTGGAACTTCCAAAGAATCCGGTGTTGCCATAGGTATGGGGGGAGCTGTGGTCTTCGTCGCTGTCATGGCGACAGCCATTACATGGCTGGTACAACGGCACGTTCTCATCCCCTTCGGACTGGGCTACCTTCAAACATTAGCCTTTATTTTGGTCATTGCATCACTTGTTCAGTTTGTTGAGATGTTCCTCAAGAAAATGGTCCCGCCATTGTATAAATCTCTGGGAATTTTTCTTCCCCTCATCACGACCAACTGTGCAGTCATGGGTATTGCCCTCATATGTCAACGCGAGGAATTCGGCCTGATGAAGTCTGTCATGTTCGCTTTTGCTTCAGGCATGGGTTTTCTGGTCGCACTTGTTCTTCTGGCCGGAATTCGTGAACGACTGGCAGTACGCAGGCTCCCAATCGCCATGCGCGGCACACCTATCGGACTGGTGATGGCCGGTCTGATGTCGCTCGCATTCTTCGCATTCAAAGGCATGATCTAAAAAAGCCGCAAATAATAAAGACAGGAAATACTGACATGATAGTGACATCAGGATTGACTCTTTTCGGCATCGGACTTGGGGCGGCAGGTATTCTGGGTATTGCCTCCAAGCTGCTCTATGTCAAAGAAGACCCACGTATAAGCCTCATTGAAGATAATCTGCCCGGCGCCAATTGTGGCGGTTGCGGATTCCCGGGATGCTCAGGCGCAGCAGCGGCCATTGTTGCGGGCAAAGCTCCGGCGTCCGTTTGTATCGTAGCCGATGCTGATACAAGCAAAGTCGTCGCAGGTATCATGGGACAGGAAGTCATCGAACGTGAACCAGAGCTCGCTATCCGGGACTGCACAGGTGGCATTCGCGCAGAAAACAACTTTCACTATGAAGGCGCTCTTGATTGCCGGGCCGCCCACCAACTTTACGGCGGGTCAAAAACATGCCCCGAAGGCTGTCTTGGCCTCGGGTCCTGTGTTCGTGCTTGTCCCTTTAATGCCATTCATATGAGCCCTGACGGACTCCCTGTCATTGACCCGGAAGAATGTAAGGCCTGTGGCAATTGTGTTGATGCATGTCCGCGCGGCGTCATCACGGTTTCCGGTATGTCAGCTCGCCTGTTACACCTGAACCAGACAACGGATTGTCTGGCCCCGTGTCGACAAAAATGTCCCGGACAAATTAATATCCCCAAATATATTCAGCAAATAAAAGAAGGCGACTTCGATGGCGCCGTCATGACCATCAAGGAAAGAAATCCTCTTCTTGTCACTTGTGGTCGCGTATGTCCTCGTCCCTGTGAAACCGAATGTCGCAGACAGTTTGTGGACGATCCAGTCGGCATCAACATGCTCAAACGATTTGTTGCTGATCGGGAACTCCATTCCGGCAAACACCTGACCATACCATGTGCCCAGGACACCGGTAGAAAAGTCGCTATCATCGGTGGCGGACCTGCCGGTTTGTCCTGTGCCTACTTCCTCCGCAGACTGGGACACAGCCCAACTATATTTGAAGCCATGCCGAAACTCGGTGGACAGATCAGATACGGTATCCCGGAATACCGGTTGCCCAAGGCTGATCTGGATTGGGAAATACAGGGAATTTTGGATCTCGGTGTCACAGCTAAGGTCAACACCAAGTTTGGAGTGGATTGTACCATCGAATCCCTCAAGGAAGAAGGATACGAAACATTCTTCCTTGGTATCGGCGCATGGCAGGCCAGCGGCATGTACGCCGAAGGAGAAGACCTTGACGGTGTCATGGGCGGTATTGAATTCCTCACAGCTCATGCTCTGGGCCAAAAACCAGAAGTCGGCAAACACGTCATTGTTGTCGGCGGCGGAAACACCGCCATTGACGCCGCCAGGACCTGTATCCGTCTGGGAGCGAAAGTTACACTCATGTATCGACGCACCAGAGCGGAAATGCCCGCCAACATGGAAGAAATCATTGGCGCCGAAGAAGAAGGCGTTGATTTCAAATTTCTGGCCGCTCCAGCCCGTGTCGTCGGCGACGAAAACGACAGGGCAACACACCTTGAATACTATGAAATGGAACTGGGCGAACCTGATGACTCAGGCAGACGTCGTCCAATCAAAAAAGAAGGTTCGGAAGCACTTATGTCCGCAGACCTGATCATTCCTGCCATCGGACAAAAACCTGACCTCAGCTGTCTCTATGAAGATGGTGATGAAAAAAACTGTCAATTCGAAACCACCCGTTGGCAGACCATCGTGGCTGATGAAAAAACCTTTGAAACCATCATTCCGGGAGTTTTCACCGCTGGCGATGTCTATACCGGCCCAGATCTCGTCATCTCAGCCATTGGTGATGGGAGAAAGGCTGCCCGCTCCATGCATTACTTCATGCAACAAGGCGATATCCCCATACCGGAAACCACGCAGACTGAAATGATTCCGTACACCTTATTCAAAGAAATCGACCAAGTTGAACGCCAAAATCGGGCCATAATGCCGCATCTCTGCCATGGCGATGACCGGAACTGCTCATTCAATGAAGTTGAAGGGGCACTTAGTCAGGAAGAGGCTCTTGCCGAATCCAACCGATGCCTGCAGTGCGGACTGATTTGCTACGACAAAGACAATACCTTTGATGATCGATCCCTCAATGGCGACGCATTCAAAAGGTAGAACACCATACCCTGGCTCTGGAGGACATCATGACGCCCTATCACCCCAAGACCTACTCGGTGCATGATTCAGGAAGGGTGTCTGCATAAACGCAGATACCCTCCTCCTCCCACCCGGCCTTTCATGGAGAAAAGTTATGTCAAAGAGTCTCTATATTGCAGCAACCGAAGCACGAAGCGGAAAATCCGCCATTCTTCTCGGCATAATGCAACTACTACGTGCCAATGTGCAACGCGTGGCCATATTCCGCCCCATCATCAACGACCCTGTCAAAGATGGCCGGGACCACGACATTGATCTGATTCTCAGACACTTCAAACTGGATATGGAATATGATCAAACTTACGCCTACACGCTAAGTGAAGCCCGTCGTCTGCTCAATGAAGGTCAACGCTCTCTGTTATTGGAAAATACGCTGAACAAATTCAAGGAATTGGAAAAAGAGTATGACTTTGTTCTGTGTGAAGGCACTGATTACATCGGAGGCAATGAAACTTTTGAATACGAGGTCAACGGATCAATCGTGTCCAACCTCGGTTGCCCGGTTCTACTGGTTGTCAATGGATTAAACACCACAGCACAAGAAATTACCGGCGCGGCCCAACGGACTATTGAAAATTTTGAAGCCAAAGGATTGGAAGTCTTGGGACTTGTCATCAACCGTGCTGACCCTGATATTCCCAAGAGCATCCTTGATGAAATCACCTCCAAAACGCATGCCACACATCCTTTGCTGGCGTATATCATTCCGGACGACAAACGACTCGGAAATCCCACTATACATGATGTCATCAAATGGCTCGACGCTAAAGTTCTCTACGGACACGGCAGGTTGGAAACCCCGGTGGACAACTTTGTCACTGCGGCCATGCATATCAGCAATTTCCTCAAATATGTTGAGGACGGCAGTCTGATCATCACTCCAGGCGATAGGTCTGACATTATCCTTGCGAGCATCACTTCACGCCAATCGTCATCCTATGGCGATATTGCCGGTATTGTACTGACGGGCGATCTACAACCGTCGGAGACAATCCACAGATTGATTGAAGGCTGGACCGGTGTTCCCCTGCCTATACTCAGCGTCAAAGACCATACATACAAAACAACACAAATAGTACAGGGACTTCATGGCACCATCGACCCGGAGCATCCAGCCAAGATTGCCTCCGCAATCGGCCTGTTCGAGTCATGCGTTGACACCGAAGAATTGCGAAAAAGACTGGGCACGACCCAATCACACAAGGTCACGCCTTTCATGTTCGAGTACAACCTCATCGAAAAGGCGAAGACAACCCGCCAACACATTGTCCTGCCTGAAGGAACAAGTGACCGCGTTCTTCAAGCAACAGAGATATTACAACGCCGCAATGTTGTAGATATTACCCTGCTCGGAGACCCGGACATCATTCGCCAACAGGCTTCCACGCTCGGAGTCAACCTCAACGGTGCCCAATGCATTGATCCTGCCAAATCCGACTATTTCGAAGACTACGCCAACCGTTATTTCGAAATCAGAAAGCATAAAGGCATCCGTATGGAGGATGCTCGAGACCGCATGAGTGATCCCACCTATTTCGGGACCATGATGGTCAAGGCCGGCGACGCTGACGGCATGGTGTCAGGCTCGGTGACCACCACCGCCCAAACCATCCGCCCCGCTTTCGAATTTATCAAAACCAAACCGGACGCTTCCATTGTTTCAAGCATATTCCTGATGTGTGTGGGAGACCGAGTACAGGTCTTTGGTGACTGCGCGGTTAATCCCAACCCCAATGCGCAACAATTAGCTGAAATAGCATTAAGTTCCGCAGAAACAGCTCGTCTATTCGGCGTTGATCCCTATGTTGCCATGTTATCTTACTCCACCGGAAAATCAGGTTCAGGCGAAGACGTTCAAAAAGTTATCGAAGCGACCCGGATTGCCCGTGAACTGGCTGCAGAAAGAGGACTGGACCTCCCAATTGAAGGCCCTCTTCAATATGATGCCGCAGTCGATATGGATGTCGCCCGCACAAAAATGCCTGAAAGCAACGTTGCAGGGCGAGCAACAGTCTTCATTTTCCCTGACCTAAATACAGGCAACAACACTTACAAAGCCGTACAACGATCCGTCCCGGATTCCATGGCAATCGGTCCTGTTCTGCAAGGACTCAACAAACCGGTCAATGACCTGAGTCGAGGATGCCACATCCGTGACATCGTTAATACAGTGGCTATCACAGCTATTCAGGCTCAGGCAGAGAGGGATGTATAAATGAAAATTCTCGTCATCAACTGCGGCAGTTCTTCATTAAAATATCAACTGCTGGACATGAATACGGAATGCGTCCTCGCTACCGGTGTCATCGAACGTATCGGCGAAAGAATGGGTACCGTAACCCAAATCTCCAATCCGCAAAAATGGCCTGATGCAAAGGACACTGAAGATATTCCAATCCTCAGCCACAAAGCAGCCATGCGCATCATGGTCAAAAAGCTCACCGGAAATGAATGGGGTGTTATCGATTCTCTCAATGAGATTGACGCCTTGGGTCATCGAATTGTTCAAGGCGCTGACGAATTTTCCCAGCCGGTGTTGATAACAAAAGACGTTATCAAATCCATTCGAAATTTGGTTCCGCTGGCACCACTACACAATCCGGCCCACCTGACCGGCATCGAAACTGCGATGGAACTATTCCCAGACACACCTGCGGTGGCTGTGTTTGATACGGAATTTCATCAGACCATGCCTCCTAAAGCGTTTATGTATCCACTCCCCATGGAGTTATACACGTCTCTCAAGATTCGCAGATACGGATTTCATGGGACATCACACAAGTATGTCACCAAAGCGGCATCTGACCACCTTGACAAAAACGTTAATAAAACCAGCCTGATTACGATCCACCTTGGTAACGGATGCTCCATGGCGGCGGTCAAGAATGGTAAATGCGTAGATACAACCATGGGGCTGACACCTCTTGCCGGTTTAATGATGGGGACACGTTGCGGCGATATTGACCCTGCCATTTACGCCTTTCTCGCCAAAAACAGAGGGCTTGGCGTGAACGAAATCAATACCATGCTTAACACTCAAAGCGGTTTAGTCGGCATTTGCGGTCAAAGCGACATGCGTGACATCCACACGGCACGTGAATCTGGTAATATGGATGCAGAACTCGCATTTGAAATGTTCACCTATCGGGTCAAAAAAACAATCGGCTCCTATCTTGCCATCCTTGGTTCTGTTGATGCCATCGTCTTCACCGCTGGAATCGGAGAAAATGACGCCTATACACGAGCAGCGGTCTGTGACGGCCTCGATCATCTGGGAATCTCACTGGACAACACGAAAAACGACAAAAGAGAGAACAACACTCGAAAAATTCATGCCCGAGGAAGCGCCATAGACATCTTGATCGTTCCAACCAATGAGGAATTGGAAATAGCACTTGCGACCCAAAAAACGGTCTACAGCGAGCGTTTACATATAATAAAAAGAAACAGACCTTTACAGAAATCAACGGAGTAAATCATGTCAAAAAAGATGAAAACGATGGATGGCAACACCGCTGCTGCTCATGTCGCCTATGCGATGAGCGAGACTGCAGCCATTTACCCGATCACCCCTTCATCCACCATGGGTGAAATAGCCGATGAATGGGCTGCACAAGGACGGCAAAATATATTTGGCCAAAAGGTGAAAATTCGACAGCTCCAGTCCGAAGCCGGTGCTGCAGGCTCAGTCCACGGCAGTCTGGCCGGAGGTGCGCTGACAACAACTTTCACGGCATCTCAGGGATTGTTGCTCATGATCCCGAATATGTACAAAATTGCAGGAGAACTGCTTCCCTGTGTTTTCCATGTGTCAGCACGAGCCATTGCAGCGCACGCCCTGTCCATCTTCGGTGACCATCAGGATGTGATGGCATCACGACAAACTGGTTTCGCCATGCTCGCCGCGGCCAGCGTTCAGGAAGTCATGGACCTTTCGCTTGTGGCACATCTGGCTTCCATCGAAGGCAGTATGCCCTTTATAAGCTTCTTTGATGGTTTCAGAACATCCCATGAAATCCAGAAAATTGAAGTCATTGACTATGACGACATGAAACCCCTGGTAAATATGGAAAAAGTTCAATATTTCCGCGCTCGCTCCATGAACCCTGAGCACCCGGAAATTCGTGGAACAGCACAAAACCCGGATATCTACTTCCAGGGTCGCGAAGCATCAAACGCATATTATGATGAAATTCCCGGTATCGTTGAAGAATACATGAACAAAGTCACGACACTCACCGGAAGAGCATACAAACTCTTTGATTACGTTGGAGCACCCGACGCAGAAAATGTCATCATTGCCATGGGGTCGTCCTGTGAAGCTATTGAGGAAGTCGTCAATAAACTTACTGCTGAGGGCGAAAAAGTCGGTTTGATTAAAGTCCGTCTGTATCGTCCATTTTCCGCAAAGCACTTCCTGTCAATACTTCCGACCACAGCCAAGACGCTTACAGTACTCGACAGGACCAAGGAACCCGGCGCATTGGGCGATCCACTATATCAAGACATTCGTACGGTTCTCAGTGAGCAAGGTAGCACCTTGAACGTACTCGCTGGTCGTTATGGTCTCGGCTCCAAGGAATTCACTCCAGGTATGGTTAAAGCTGCATACGACAATATGACTTTACCTCAACCGAAAACACACTTCACGTTGGGCATCGAAGATGATGTCACCAACACATCCCTTCCAACACCGAAGATCAAAGACACTACTCCCGACGGGACTGTGCAATGCAAATTCTGGGGACTTGGTTCAGACGGAACAGTTGGTGCCAATAAACAGGCTATCAAAATCATTGGTGATAACACAGACATGTACGCGCAGGGTTATTTTGCCTACGACTCCAAAAAGTCAGGAGGCATCACCATCTCCCACCTCCGTTTTGGTGAAAAACCGATCCAGTCAACATACCTCATCACTGCGGCTGACTATATTGCCTGTCATAATCCGAGCTACGTTAACCAATACAACGTATTAGAAGGCATCAAGGATGGTGGCACCTTTGTACTCAACTGCGCTTGGACCAACAATGAAATGGTCAAAAAAATCCCGGCCGAAATGCTCCGCACAATCGCACGAAGAAAACTGCAATTCTACACTGTTGACGCGGTTAAAATTGCCGGAGAAGTTGGACTTGGTGGCCGTATCAACATGATCATGCAGACCGCGTTCTTCAAACTGGCAGACGTTATTCCCTTTGATCAGGCAGTAACTCTGCTCAAACAAGGCATCCAAACCGCATACGGCAAAAAAGGCGAAAAGATTGTTAACATGAACAACGCGGCTGTCGACAATGCCGTGAATGCCATCGTCAAAATCGACGTGCCCGACGCATGGCTGGAGCTGCCTGAAACACAGACAACCCCCATTGAAGAACCAGAATACGTCACAAACGTCATGCGCCCCGTTCTTCGTCAGGAAGGCGATGCACTGCCGGTTTCCGCTTTCTCCATTGACGGCACCATGCCTGTCGCCACATCAAAATATGAAAAACGCGGCGTGGCGATTATGGTTCCAGAATGGATTGCTGACAACTGCATCCAATGTAACCAATGCGCATTTGTCTGCCCCCACTCTGCCCTACGTTCAGTCATCGCATCCAATGAAGAGATGAAATCAGCACCTGACACATTTGGGACCATTGACGGTAAAGGTAAAGATATCAAAGGACTGCAGTTCCGTTTGCAAGTCAATACTCTCGACTGTCTTGGTTGCGGCAACTGCGCCGATATCTGCCCAGCTAAAGATAAGGCTCTGGTCATGAAACCCATTGCAACCCAAACGGGCACGCAGGTAGACAACTTCAACTTCTCTGAAACTGTGACTTATAAAGACGCATTCAAACGACAAACTGTGAAGGGAAGTCAATTCCGCCAATCTCTCATGGAATTTTCTGGAGCATGTTCAGGATGTGGTGAGACTCCCTACGTTAAAGTGTTAACTCAGCTTTTTGGCGAACGAATGGTCATTGCCAACGCAACAGGTTGTTCCTCTATCTGGGGTGCAAGTGCTCCAACCACACCATACTGCACAAATGCTGATGGTCATGGACCAGCTTGGGGCAATTCACTCTTTGAAGACGCTGCCGAATTCGGTTTTGGCATCGATATGGCCGTTTCTCACCGTCGAGATCAACTGGGTATCCTGATGCGAAAAGCTATTATGAATAATATTAATAGCGAAGCAAAAATCGCCATGGCTGGTTGGCTGGCAAACAAGGATAAACCTGCTGAATCAGCTGAATGGGGTAACAAAATCCTTGAAGCTATTAAAAATGAAACAGATGAAACCCTCGTTGAAATTGCGGGAATGGCAGACCTCCTCACCAAAAAATCCGTCTGGATTTTCGGTGGTGACGGCTGGGCATACGACATCGGGTACGGCGGCGTCGATCATGTGCTGGCATCCGGTGAAGACATCAATATTCTGGTCATGGACACAGAAGTTTACTCGAACACGGGTGGGCAATCCTCCAAGGCTACACCGCTTGGCTCCATCGCCAAGTTTGCCGCAGCAGGTAAACGCACCGGTAAAAAAGACCTTGGCCGCATGGCAATGACATACGGCTACGTTTATGTTGCTCAGGTCGCCATGGGCGCTGACAAACAGCAAATGCTCAAGGCCTTCACTGAAGCCGAAGCATACGACGGGCCGTCTTTAATCATCTGTTATGCTCCCTGCATCAATCAAGGGATCAAAAAAGGTATGGGAAAAACCCAACAAGAGCAGAAACTCGCCGTAAGTTCAGGCTATTGGCCACTGTACCGTTATAACCCGGATTTGATTAAGGAAGGCAAAAATCCTTTCATGCTCGAATCGAAGGCTCCCGACGGCACATTGCAGGATTTCCTGTCCGGCGAGAACAGATACGCTCTTCTCGAAAAATTGCACCCGGAAGCCTCACGCGATCTGCGCAAAAACATCGAAAAAGACTACATGGAACGCTACTCCCAACTTCAATACATGGCAGCAGCAGAATTCAAAACTCCTGAAGATAAATCAAATGTCTGTGAATCAACGGACACCGCTGAACACTCCCGTCCAGACGGAGGCAATGCCTGCGACGATGGGAGATAAACAGAAAAACGTCAGCACGGCCCTCTCACCGTGCTGACGCAATAAAAAAACACGAGGTTTGAAGTAAGTGTGACCGCAATCCACATCGTCTAAAGTCAGTCCTTTTGGACCTACAAGCCTCTTGTTGGCCCTTTCGTTTCAAAGCGAGAGGGCCATTCTCATAAAAAAGGGGAGCCTCTTGATGAGGCTCCCCTTTTAAATTGAGATAAAACTTTTTAACGAATCGCAATAGAGTCAGCTTTCACTTCCGTATACATAAAGTTCTGAGCGATCAGGCCAGAAACAACGACATTGGCATTCTCGCAATTTGTATCCTGCATGTGACCATCAATAAGTACCAACAATTCGCCCGTCCCGTCAGTAAACAGGAACTTGTTATCCTGAATCACTTTGACAATACGACCACTCAATTCAACCTCTGTATCGACGCCAGAAGCCTTGGCTTCAGCTACGGTTGTGACCATGTGTGCTCCGGCTGCCTGAAGATCACCGGCTGTACCGAAATATAGACCTATCACCATAAGAAAAATTAAAAAAATACCCATGCGTTTCATGATACTGTCCTTGGCTTGAAAATTATATATTCGAAGTTGTCTGCCTTGAAAACGAGTGCAAGATATCACAAAAAAAATTAAAGGCCAGCAAAAATACTACGTGTAAGCAACTGTAAAAACTAAGTTTTTAAAAAAAGTCTAAAATTAACTGATTGACCAATCAATTTATTAAGTGCTTTTAGCTTTGAGTCCCCAGTATAATCACCGAAAAAAAGGAATTCTCCCCCACCCTTTTCCATCCATAAAAAGACTACAAAGAGAATCACGAAGAAGATATCTTTTAAGCCTTCTGATATCCTCCAATCCACACTTAAAAAACAACTCTTCACACTCATTACAACAAGCCCTGAAATGCGTTCCGGCATTTATGAATGCGCAACAATCAAAGGAATAGATATGTACACATTAAATAAGAAGAAAAACCGAACTTTCAAACTACAAGGTCGACATAAAATTCCAACCTTAAAAAAGAGGAAGGGTTGCAACCTGTAAGTTGCAACCCTTTTTGATTTCGTGGTGCCGAGGGGGGGATTCGAACCCCCACGGAATTTCTTCCACTGCCCCCTCAAGACAGCGTGTCTACCAATTCCACCACCTCGGCACGTCATCCGGAAGAGTTTTTTGACTTATCTACCGAAAAAGTCAACTAAAAAATGGAAATTTGAGCTTTTTTTTTCATATTTAATGCTTATTGGTCATAAAAACTCAATTCGATGACAATTCTTACTATAAAAACATAACAGATTGATTCTTCTCCCCTTGCTACAGCTTTAGTCCTCGCTGCCCGAATTTTCAATCAGCCGATTCAATAAAAGCAGTCTTTTCCTATTATTCGGAGTATCCCTGAAAACCATAACAAGAGGATTACGACAGATTCTCTTGATAATTCTAATATTATCTATTCCCAATTGCCTTGCGAGATAAAGCATAACTGTCGGACTCGTAATGGCAACCTTAATCCGTTCGTCTGAGAGCTTTCGCAAGAGTGCAATTTCGTTCGGTGTGGAATCAACATTCTTCTTCCATTTGTCAGCTAACGAAGCAATTATCTCTGGATAGTCATAATTTTTTACAAGACCTACCTTAAACTGAAAAAGTGCGTCCAGATCAGTCCACTCAATACCAGACCCAGCATACGTCATTACGGCAATCTCCGACCAGTCAACTGGAGATGAAGCTATAAAGCCCTCCTCCACTTCCTCTGGCCAAGCCGGGAAATATCCTATGTATTCTGTTTGGAGAGCAACATCACGAGCACGCGCCCATGGATAAAATTCGACAACAATTTCAATATTTTCTTTTTCAAGCAATTTCTTGATTTTTTGAATCGACTTCCCCTGAGTTGAAGCCTTGCTGTCGGAGTAAGGCGGCCAATCAAGTGATGTAATTCGCCAAACTTCACCAGCTAAAGCGATAGATGAAAGGCTCATCAACAGTAATAAAACCAACAATCTCGTAATGAACGCCCCCATACCTTCTCCTTTGATCTGAACAAACTGTAACATGATCTCAGGGAAACCCTCAATTATACCCTTTTGTCACACATAGAATGATCACCCAAAGTAAAGTTATGAAGGAAAAAACGAAAAAACCGTCATGCATAATCTACGCAAAACAGAGCTCAGGAAATCTAGAGAGACATGCAAGCTTGTATATGCAAATTGTCGCCCCAAACGTCCTCAGAGGGAGGCAAGAAGGCAATATGGGACTCTTCGGATTTTACTTGAGGACAATATCAAGATTAGCAAGCAACGAAACAGCTTCAGGCAATGAAAACAGAGTCTTTTGAAGCGTGTTGGTAGTCGCGTTCATATAATAGTTACGTGATGTTGTGAAATCTGCAAAACTCAAATCCGCCTGATGAAACTGACACAGACGCAAATCACAATCATCAAATACCGCATGTCTCATTTTTACATTGGAAAACGATGCTTCAACAAAAAAACAGGATGAAAACTTGAATCGCGTAAGATTCATATCCGCAAAAATATTATTGTTCATAATACAGCCATCATATGAGGCGGAAAGGAAACCTCCTGCCCCTCCCCAACTCACTCCTAACATCTTACAATCAGTAAACCTTACATCTAAAAAAGATGTGTACTTAATTTCAAGGAGAGACAGATTACATCGGATAAATTCACAGCTATCAAAACTACATTCTATAAATCGACTGGATTGAAAAGACGAATTTTTAAAAGTACAATTGTAGAATTCAATATCTTCCAAATCTTCGTTCCAGACAACCTCTTCAAAGGTTTCATTCTCGTAGCTGTCTTTTTCAAAGGGAATCATGATGTCACACCTACACCGTATTAAAACTACATAAAATCATCAATTTAAAACTATTAATTTGCCAACATAAAAGACAAATCACTCAATCCCAATATGGATATAAAGTAATAGATGTTACTCTTGAGGTAAAGACGAGATGAAAACTGACGATGAAAAATAGAAATATTTATTGAGAGAATATAAGGCAAAGGGGAAAAAGTGGGTTCGCTTGCTTCAAAAAAATCAGATTGCATAAAGTGAGGAAATTATCATGTAGGTTTGTATAACCGATCAAGAACATTTCCCGAAGAAGAAGGTCAAGTTCAAGGGGCATCCAATTGCCTTAACAAGTGATTCAGTTTTCTAGGGTCACCTCTGACTGTAGGTCGCAGGGTTTGCAATTCTTTTTAAATTTAACTCATAATTTTCTCCTTTGAAAAACAAAAATATTCCGCGCTATAGAACATGGGCAACACTCTTATTTCTGAATTCAAAAGGACAAGAACTCAGAGAGATAATATATATCTAAAATATCATGAGTTGCGCTTTAACAAGAGTGCGACCTTTTAAACAGAACAAGTTAGTATAAGAATAATATAAAATTGTGTTGAGCATGCTATCGAATTATTCAACCAGCAGTCTCCCTCTCTTTCGCTCAGCAAAAGCCATTATCCTGCTAATTTAATATCACAAACTGTCTTTGTTAAAAATTTTTATTCTACCGAATCATGCACCATTTTAATAATAAGACAAACAAGATCACTCAATTCAAGTCCTGTTCAAAATAGATTAGAAAGACGATGCTTGACGCTTCCATCATCAAATGTTGAATATACTTTTCCATGAAGTATCCAAAAATAATCGGCAATGGGATGGGTCTGTTGTTGCTCATCCTGATGAGTGTATCCGGGTGTGCACGAAACGATGTGATTGCATCCATGGCGTCGGACTCGACATGGAACCGTCTGGATTCCAATGGGCCGTTACCTGCTATCGGCTGGGCACGGGGGCAGGCGGATTTAATTCATATCTACATTGAAGGCGACGGCGTGGCATACTCAACTCCTACAACTCCTTCTCTCGACCCCACACCCGTCACCCCTACAGCGTTACTTCTGGCCCGCGTAGACGATGCGGTTGCTGTGGCTTATATTGGTCGTCCTTGCCAATATGTATCCGGCGATACTTGCACAAATAAAAGCTGGACCTCTGGGAGATTTTCCGAGGCGACTTTACAAACCGAGAACAGTCTTGTGAATGCAGCCAAAAAATCGGCCAAGGCAAAACGTATAGTCTTAATCGGGTTTTCAGGGGGCGGAGCAGTTGCAGCCCTGTTGGCCGAGCGGCGAACGGATGTCGCAGCACTGATTACTGTCTGCGGCAACCTCGACCATGCTGTATGGACATCCATACACAATATTACGCCACTTTACGGATCACTTAATCCAACAGAACACGTCAAACGACTTTCTTCCCTACCGCAAGTGCATTTCTTGGGCGCGGCAGATACCAACATCAACACAAAAGTTACAAACTCTTTTGTAGCAAAACTCGGCCCAGATGCCCCTGCGACGGTCCATATAGTGCCAGAGTTGGCGCATGGGGGCGAAGACTGGGCAAAAGCGTGGCCTGAATTACTTCACGAGTTGCGCTTAAATAACTGATCTCGACGTTTTCACACACAACCTGTATTATATTAAGAAAATGCGTAACGCTCTTTACATTCGAACTTTATTCAGGCGATATTCACTTCATGCGAACACTCTCCTCTTTAATTGACACCTCGACTCTATACCACAGCCAGCGACTGATGCGTGCCCTTTCCGTGATTCACATCAAGCCAATCTCGTTCATTCATGCCCCCATGGGGTACGGAAAGACTGTAGCCGTTAGAGAATACCTTCAGAAAGAAAAAATTCAGACCATCTGGGTTTCCGTATTAACCAAAGATAAGGACGCCTTTTGGCGAGACTTCTGCTGTGTGCTTCGTAAAAATTTGCCCAAAGAAGTCGATGTTCTGGAAGCTGTGGAAAAACTTGGCTACCCCACCGATCCCGTAAAAATGGACACAGTCCGAGGTATGTTCGCCCGTCTGAATTATCCCTCCAAAGCAGTACTGGTTTTTGACGATGTGCACCTTTTGCAGGAATCAGAGGCTGGACAGCTTATTCAACTTTGCCTGCTTCTCGCTCGCCAAGGCGTTTTCCCTCCGATTGTATTCATTTCTCGCCATGCGCCGAGTCAAAAGTTCGCAGAACCTTTACTTAAGGGGATTATAACGGAAATCGGCCCCACCTTTTTTGCACTTAACAAGAAAGAAATGCAGGCCTACTTCAAACAATGCGGCATCTTGCTAGATGAAACGGATACTGCAAAATTGCTCAAGGCGACAGGCGGCTGGATAAGCGCATTGTATCTGTATCTTCTGCATTATTCCCAACATGGAAAAATGGCAGCTCCCACGGAACTGTCAGCACTGTTGACAAATCAGGTCTTCGACAAACTGCAAGATGAGACAAGGCACCTGCTTATAGCTCTTTCTCCTTTGGAAAAATTCACCGTACATCAGGCAAGGCTCTGTTATGATAATGCGGAGGCAGTCCTTGCAGATATCCTACGTCGTAATGCATTTATCAGCTACGATTCGACGACAGAAAGTTACATACTTCACGCTCTGTTCCGAGATTTTTTGCTACAACATTTTAAAACATTGCCGGTAGGACAGCAGCAAAAAATCTATCTGGATAATGCCAAATGGTTAATTGAACATGACGAAATACGAAAAGCAGTCAAACTCCTAAAGGAAATTCACGACGACACTGAGACACTCGATCTATTGGACACAGTCGTTGAACACCTGCCTGTCACGGAAGGAAACGGCCTGTTGATGGACCTTTTCCGTACATGCAGTCCGGATTCCATGAATCAATATCCCGGCGTCATGTTTCGATATGCCATGGCCGCCCTCAGCTCCAAGGATCTGCCAACTTTTTCTGACCTACTTGCTCGCCTGGGATACTATTGCTCCTCCTTACCCGAGAATGATCCGACAGCTAACGGTTGGAAAGGTGAGATGGAGCTTTTACGCGCTTTCACCAAGTACAACGACATCGTGGCCATGGCGGCCCACCACAAACGGGCTGCACAATTTTTCCAGCAATCGGAAACCAATGGCAGCCGTCTTTCAGGACAAGACCCATGGACTATGGGTTCTCCTTCGGTTCTATACATGTTTCATAGAAAAAGCGGGATGTTGGAAGAAGAACTGAAACAAATGCACGACTGCCTGCCACAATATTCGCGACTCACTGGTATGCATGGAGCCGGAGCGGAAGATATCATGTTGGCAGAGGCGTTGTATAATGCCGGAAAATTCGAATCAGCCGCTATCGCCAGTCATCAGGCTCTGTCAACGGCTCAGACGTACAAGCAAATTGACATTGAAGTATGCGCTCTTTTTCTACTTGCCCGATTAGAAATGCAACAGGGTGAATACGACAAATCCATAAATCAATTACAAATCATGCGAAAACGTGTGGAAGAAGAAAAGGCCTTTTCTCTGCTGCAAACAACGGATTTATGCACTGGTTTTTTGCATATGAGTATTCACCGACCGGAAAAAATCCCCAATTGGTTGCTGCAAGACGGTGAAAAAAAACTCTATGCTTTCGCCGGGGGCTGGGCCTACATTGTGTTTGGCGGCACCTTGTTACTCAACAGGGAACACGCAAAATTGGTTGCCCACTTTTCTCGCCTTATACAAAAGGGCACTTACCGCCAAAACATCATGTTCTCCATCTATGCAAATCTATTTATTGCTGCGGGTAACACGGGGTTGGGTCTATATGCAAAGGCGGACACGGCGCTCTTTGCCGCTCTGGAATTAGCACTGCCGGATAAAATATATATGCCCTTTGCAACAAACTCCACATTTTTGCCGCAGCTAAAAGGCCTGAAAGACGACGATTCATATGGCTACGATATTCACCGCATCTTGCAACTGTCCACCAAGTTGGAAAAAGTCCGCAACGGTATCATTTCCCGTTTTTTCTCAAAGGTCACTCCCTCTCTCACTCCTCGGGAGAGCGAACTTGGACGATTGGCCATGACCGGTATGACGTATAAAGAAATCGCCGGTGCCGCCGGTTTGGCTCCGAATTCTGTTAAACGTTACTTTGCCGCCTTGTATAAAAAACTCGGTATAAACAATCGAGAACAGTTAAAAAATTATTTCTTGAAGCAAGAAAATAATATTTTTTAGCCATCCGCCTGTTTCGTCAGTTTACTCAAACAATTCACCCTGCAATAAATTTTCTTAATACCCAAAAGACAACATCTATCTGTCCTACATTTCGATCACACAAAAATGTGCATAAGGAGTGAGGTGAATATTTTCAAAAAATTAGTATTCTTTCACGAATCTAAAAGAACGGCATTGGAGCATATCCAATGCCGTTCTTTTCTTGTTCGTTTCACTGAAGGAAATAATCGAAATTTTTCATAAACAGACAAGAAGATGCAACACGAAATAACATTCGTCACTCTCATTGTTTTTTAAAGGTCCGCCCACGTTGTTAACCGCCGACATTATTACAAATAAACTTTCTTTAATAAATACTCAAAATAACTGAATTTTATTCGCAATATCACCCAAGGTGATATTGCGACCCAAAAACCAAATGGGTAGTAGGCACTTTATGTCTACATATTACGATCTATGTTTAAAAAAAAGACTATAAAAACAATACGCTGAAACGACATTTTTATTTGCCTATAGAAACTGAAATTCTGTCCGTGCTGCGAAAACGATAGCGACACAGACCTTCGCATAAGGAGATTCCCCATGCCATCAGTATGCCATTATCCATCATCCGGCCGCATCGTACAACTTCTGTTGTTGCCTCTATCACTGCTGTTCGTCCTGAGCCTGTGCCTACCGGTTCAAGCAGACAACTTCGTTACATATCCCGCTGCAGACAGGACTTTTATTAGCGGCAACGGAACAACTCTTTTTTTTATGAATTATTCAGGTGACAATCTAACTTTGCAGCCGGTTTCCGGCGGCGCTCGTCAAGTCGTAAGCAAGGATGCCTGTAAGATTTTCTTGAATGCGACATATGACGGTTCAGCACTATATGCAGATTACTCACAGGGTGCATACTTTTACTCCAAAGCTAACAACGCTTCGTATGCTCTCAGGGGAACAGGAGGAAAAATACCGACTGCTTTGTCGATTACAGGGCTTAGTCCAGACAGGACAGCTTTAGTAGGTTCCAATCTTTACAATACATCGACGTTGTGGATTTCTCCTGAGGATTGGTCTTCGACTTCGCCTATCGTCGAAGTAGAAATCTCCTCAAATTCCCAGGCGAAAGCGGTCAGTTCCCAAAACAACGGGACGTGGAAAGTTGTCGAAAAGACCCCTACTACATCAAGAGTCGTAACCGTTAATTCAAATGGGACGTTAGGTACGAATGTGGAGTTGGCTGATTCATTCGGACTTAATACTATTCCAATCATAAGTGGTGATGGATCGACAGTGGCTATGAATAAATTTGATGCAGGTTTTTTCATATGGGATTCCAATACAGGAATAAAAACAGAAGTACCTGTCATGTCAGACTACACAGAAACAACTATAACGGGAATGGACAACAACGGTTCCATGATAATTGGACACGGGCGTCTATCGAGTGGATATACTCGAGCCATCTATTGGTCCGGCTCAGGCTCTTCCTACGCTTACCACAATCTGCAAGAAACTCTGGAAGAGAATGGTGTTTCCTTTCTCAATACTGATTACTTAATGGAAGCAACTGGCATAACTTCCGATGGTTCAATCATAGTAGGAAAGGCTCATTTGAATAGTAAAGTTTGTTCTTTTCTTGCCAATATAAATCCTAATGGCCCAATCGGTGTGATCACCACTGACCAACTTAACCAATCTCTGGCGACCATGGGGCAGGTCGGATCAGCGGTTTCCGGCATGGGCCAAATTTCCATGAGCCGTCTGGGCAACGTTGCGGGCGGACAAGGCGCACATTTTCACGTAACCACCCCCGGCACCGAGACTGCCGGAGGTGGAGCCGAACGGGGTCTGTCCAGTGGTGACGAAATGCCTGGGAGTATGGACCTGTGGGTCATTGGCTCCGTGGGATCAAACATTGAGCTGAACGGCGACGACCTCGGCCTGCGCGGCGGTGTCGGCCTGACTTGGGACAACGGCAACGAATGGCGTTTTGGCGGCGGCGTGTTTGGTGACATGCGGGATTTGAAGACAAATCACGGTGGCGACCAAAGTATCCAAGCCATCGGACCCGGTGTTTTCGCCGTCTACTCTCCGGAACAAACCGGATTTGAATTCCGACTGTCTGCCTTATGGCAATCCGTGGCGCTAGACCTGACACGAGGCTATGCCAATGGCGCAGGAAGTGCCACTTCATCCGGCTCCACAGACGCAAATGTCTTCGGTCTTTCCGGTCGAGTACAGTGGACAAAAAACATGACCGATTCTTTCGACCTGACGCCTTTCGCCGAATACACTTGGCAAACCACGCATATCGACAGTTACTCAGAATCCGACGGCCCTTTCCCGGCCAGCTTTGACAGCCGAACTGAGACATCCAACTCTATCCGGGCAGGCCTTAGAGCCGACGCGGCCATCTTCGACAAAGTCGGCACTTGGGCCTGGCTGGCTTGGGATCATCGATTTGAGGATTCCTCCGCAGGTATGGGCGGTAGCACAATCGGCTTGGGGGCGTTCACCTATCCCGGCGCAAAATTGGACCAAGACTGGGCCGATGCAGGTGTCGGTGCAAGCTGGGACATCACCGAACGTTTGGAAGCTACTTCCAGCCTCGGATTCGCCATGGGGTGTGACGATGAAACCGTCCCCGACCTCACCGCCACCATGGGGCTTAGTTACCAACTTTGGTAGTAGAAATTTTAAATCAAGCAAACAATCAAACCTTAAAAATCATACGATTTGAGAATCGCAACCATCTGTTAAATAAATATAAAGGCATGGTCTTCTGATGAAACTGGTAGCGAAGGTACAATATCTCTTCTTGGTCCTGTTGCTTGTCTGTTCGGTTCCGGTTTTATCTTTCGCAGCAGACTTACCCGATGCCATCGGTGAAGTGGTTTCCATAATGGGAACTGCGACAGCAACCCAACCTGACGGAGCCATGCGCACATTGGACTTGAATGCTCCGGTAAGAACCAAAGATGTCATAAAAACCGGGTGCAAAAGCAATATTGAAATCGTTTTCAAGGACGATTCAGTATTTTCGCAAGGCCCGGATTCCAGCACCTCATTGGATGAATTCGTGTATTCCGCAACGCCCTCTGCATCAAAAATACTATTAAAAGCCGGAGTCGGAACGCTTCGCTACGTAACTGGTCAAGTGGTCAAGCAGAACCCTGACGCTTTTGCTCTCGTAACTCCGATGACGACAATAGGCATTCGAGGCACTGAAGTATTTGCCGAACTTACAAAAGAACAGGAAGAAATCGGCGTACTTTCCATAGCTCCCGGACATGTGGTCGAAGTCTCTACCTCCAAAATGCAGAAAACCATTTCAAGAGCCGGTTTTTCCGTAAAGGCAGCTCCTGACGGTGGTTTGAACAATCCATCCCCCACAGCTCCGGAGACACGAACCAGAGTTATCAAAGCCGCCCCTCAGACCACACAGGGAGAAACAGGCGATGTCAAAAGCAAAACCGACAAAGACCGCAAAATCAATGCGTTCGCAGCGGCCATTAGCCGAAGCAAAGGAAATCTCGGTGGACTAAATCAGCATCCAAATTACGGAAATCTTAATAATATAACTTTGCAAAAAAATGCCCACAAAGCAGCTGAATCCGACAGCTCCTCGAATAATGGAGCAGGCCTTGGTAGCGACGGTTCTGCCGATGTCGACAATATGTACGGTGATTATTAGGCCAGAATGAAATGAAACTGCATATCGATGCATTTGAAGGAGGTCATAAAAAATGAAGGAACGTTATCTCAGATACATCCTGATTCTTACATTCCTAATGACGTTTCTGACCGGCTGTATGAGCGTCATGGTCGAACGTCAGGGAACCAAGGCATATATGAAAAAAGATTATACTACTGCCCGGCTGAAGTACGAGGAAGCCGTGGATCAAGGCAATTCCAACGCGATGTATCATCTCGCTGTAATGTATGCGGAAGGCCAAGGCGTCCAACAGGATTACCCCAAGGCTGCCGACCTACTTGAACAAGCTGTTGAGCAAGGAGATAACAACGCCCGACTCATGTTGGGATTGTTTAATATCTACGGTGACGGCATCCCCCAAAATCCCGACAAAGGCGCGACCTTGATTACTGCCGCAGCCGATGACGGCAACGACACAGCCATGTATTATCTGGCCAATCTCTATGCTGCGGGCCTTGGCGTAAGCAGAGACCTCAACAAAGCCGAGTACTGGATGCATGAGGCAAAGAGTGCAGGATTCCCGGTTAAAGATAAGCTTCTGACGCAAAAAGGTCTTGCGGCTTTGTACGCAAACTAACCACGCTAAAAATAATCATGACTCCTGTTATGAATTATAACTTACAGAGACCGCTTTCTGAAGCGTGTTTGCCAAGGAATTCTTAAACCATTTCTGAGTGAGTTTTCATACTATCGAGATCAGCATCCTCGACAGCTATAGGAAAGTCGCCTTAGCCTGAGGGGGACATTTCTTGAGCTTCTTACTCTAGAGTTTTGCATAATAACTTATTCAGATACAGACTCATTCTAAATTTAGAAAAGCCTTCAATCTCTCCTTCAAAATACTAAAATGTTTAATGAATAAATACAAATTATCACACAGATAAAAGTGTAAAAGGGTTCCCATCTTTCTTCGAAAGGATCTTGAAATGTTCTGATTCTCAGGGAATAAACGATGAGCACTTATTAAGAGTGCCGAGAAATCTCAATGACGATAATTAGATACAAAAACGACCTCATTTACCACCTGATTAATCGCGAATTTTGAGACACCAGTTTGGCACAGAGGGATCACCTTGGTGCTTCTAAGAAGTCGCTGCAACTCAAAAAAACAAAAAGAGGAAGGGTTGCAGCTTATTAGCTACAACCCTTTTAATATCGTGGTGCCGAGGGGGGGATTCGAACCCCCACGGAATTTCTTCCACTGCCCCCTCAAGACAGCGTGTCTACCAATTCCACCACCTCGGCACTATATATGCTTTGAGCTATTCGCTCTTGGCGTCTCCAGAATCCTGGAATGTAATACCCGGCTTGGCCGGCTCTGCCGGAGCAGTTGTCTCTACCGTGTTGCTTTGCAACATGATGGAGTCTTGATCGGCTACTTTGTTACCACTCAGGATGTTGTACCCAAGAGAGGTGATCAAGAAAACCGTTGCCAGGCCCGCGGTGACTTTCACCAGGAGTCCGCCTGCACCGGAGCTACCGAACATTGAACTGCTTCCGCCGCCGAAGATGACTCCCATCCCCTCGTGGCCGGACTGCAGCATTACTGCACCGATCAAAAAGATGCAAGCCAAAACATGAATGACTATGACCAAGGTATCCACAATTATATCCTTCTCTTATTCCACATTAACAAGCGCTAAATCAGGCCAAAACAATCTGACTGAAGCTTTCGCCGTCTAAGCTCGCGCCTCCTACCAACACTCCGTCGACATTGTCAAGCTCAATAATCTCAGCACAATTACCCGGCTTGACGCTACCTCCGTATAACAACCTCATTTCATTAGCATTATTTCCAAAAATCGAAATAAGGATTTTCCGAACAAATCCGTGAGCTGCTGAAATTTCTTCAGGTCCAGCCACTTCTCCTGTACCAATCGCCCACACGGGTTCATAGGCTATACTCAATCGATCCGGAGCAACATCTGTTGGAACATCTTTTAGTCCAACACGAATTTGTCGCTCAAGAACCTCTTCTACCTGACCACCCTTTCTCTCGTCGATCTTCTCTCCGACGCACAGAATGACTTTAAGGCCACTGGCAAGCCCATAGGCTGTCTTTTGGCCGATATACGAATCATCCTCGCCAAGAACATGTCGACGCTCAGAATGTCCCGTCAGTCCATATGCAGCCCCTGCATCCAGCAACATTTGCGGAGATATCTCTCCAGTAAAAGCGCCCTCTTCTTCTATATAGTAATCTTGTCCACCAGCAAAAAAGCCTTCCTGCCAGGCCAAAGCATCTGCCACGCTTTTCAATGCGGTAAAGGGCGGAAAAACAAGCACCTCTCGATCAGCAGGCAAAGTAGCAGCCGCGAGTTTGATCAACGCCTCAGCCGTAGCTTTGGCTTCATCGCAGGTCTTGTACATCTTCCAATTGGCAGCCATGAGTTTCTTCATGAATTCAAGCCCTCCTTTAATGCAATAAAAGCAGGTAATTCCTTGCCTTCAAGAAATTCAAGGAACGAACCGCCTCCGGTTGAAATAAAACTAAATTTGTCAGCTAGGTGCATCAAATGAACAACGGCATCCGTATCTCCACCTCCGACAATACTGAGCGCATCATCAATGTTGGCTATGGCTTCACAAACAGCCAGAGACCCTTTGGCAAAAGCAGGTGTTTCAAACAACCCCATAGGCCCGTTCCAAACAATAGTCTTGGATCGACCAAGAACAGCGACAAAGGACTTAACGGTTTCCGGCCCGATATCCAACACCATGGAATCAGAGGGAATCTCATTAGCGGCACAAATACCACCAGCTTCGACCGCATCATGCGAGCTGGCATAAATATAATCAATAGGCAAATGAAGCTTTGACCCCATGGACTCGGCCTTATCCATGATTGAACGGGCGTCCTCCACCAATTCTGTTTCAACAAGGGAATTACCGACTTCATAGCCCTTGGCGAGCATAAAAGTGTTGGCCATGGCACCACCAATAATGATGTCGTCGACCTTACCAAGCAGATTGGTCAAAATTCCCAATTTAGTGGATACCTTGGCTCCACCAGAAACACAAACATATGGCCGTTTTGGATTTTGCAAAGCATCTCCAAGAAATTCCTGTTCCTTTTTCAAAAGGAACCCGCCACAACTCACTGAAGCAAACTTGGGAATATCCACAACAGAAGCATTTTCTCGATGGGCAACACCAAAAGCATCATTGACATAAATATCCGCAAGAGAAGCAAGTCTTTGACCAAAATCGCCCCGCTCCGCCGCCGTCTTTCCCGTTTCTTCAGGATTATACCGGAGATTGTCCAGCATAATCGCCTGGCCAGGCTTGAGTGCAGCCGCCTTTTCTCCAGCCTGACTACTTAACAGCCCAGGCACAAGCTCTACATCTATTCCAAGAAGTTCACTTGTTCGCTTTGCTACGGGAGCTAGAGACAACTCCGGTACAACCTTTCCCTTAGGTTTCCCAAGATGCGCACAAAGGATAATCGAAGCTCCTTTGTCCAAGGCATATTTAAGAGTTGGAATGGCCGCCTGGATACGGTTATCGTCAGTAATTACACCATTTTCAAGAGGAACATTGAAGTCTACGCGAAAAAGCAGTTTTTTTCCTACAATATCAACTTGATCAATAAAAAGCATCTCTATCCTCGTTTATCAGGTCAGTCTTTTTGGGGGAAATCATACCTAAAAAGCAATGCATCTTCTTTGGTGTCGGGGTAGTATCTTTTTCTAACACCAATCTTTTTGTATCCGAATTTCCTATAAAGTGACAAGGCTGGTTCATTGGATACTTTAACATCCAAAAAACTCTTTTTGATGTTGTTCTCTTCACACACCCTGAAACTATCTGCCAGTAATAGCGCAGCCAACCCATGTCTTCTAAATTCGGGGCGAATGGCCAAATTAAGAATCTCCATTTCATCTTCAATCAACGAAAAGGCGATGTATCCGGCAAGTACTTCTTCAGATCGTACACCAAAAACTCTGAAGGCCTTTTTGGATAAGCCAAGAAGGAATTGTTCACGAGTCCAGTGATACTCAAAACACTGAGCCTCCAGATCGATTAGATCCTGGACATCCTCTTCGCCCAGCACGACAACTACCTTTTCACACATTCCTTACCTCATCGACCTTTTTTGAACACTGGAAAAATGGAAACATCAAGTGTATACAGGGTTAAATGGCAAATCAAAGAAGATTGGAACCAACGATATGATTTTCAATAAAAAACCACTGGAACCGACCCAAGACAACCAACCGATAGAAGTTGTTGACGGAAAGAATCGTCCTTTAGCCGTTCTTTCTAAAACGACAGTACACCGACAATTACTGGTACACCGTTCAGTACAAGTCATCGTATTGAACCCTGATGGGAAAATTTTTCTCCAAAAAAGAAACAATAACAAACAGTTCTTCCCCGGTCGATGGGACATTTCTGCCCGCACCCACCCTCGAGCGGGAGAATCCAACTATGACGCAGGGCTACGCGCACTCAAAGATGAATTGAATCTGGAAGTCGAGCATCTTCATTTTTGGATGGAAATTCCAGCCGGACCAGAAACCGGATTTGAACACGTCACACTCTACACTGTTCCCAAAAACATACACCCGATCACCCCTAACACGGATGAAGTCTCTGAAGGATTTTATTATTCTCTGGAAGAAATGACCTGTCTTGTCAAAGAATTCAAAGAATTACTAACTCCCAACCTTGTTATCCTCTGGGAAACGGGCTTAATGACGAACATGTAACACCCTCAGGCACTTTCTAAAAAAAGGAGCAAGGCACCTCCGCCCGACTCCTTTCCAACGGTTGGTATAACTATGCCCTCCGCTGGATAAAGAATTCCACAGACCGATTAAACGTCCGCTCCTCTTCAGCTGTAAAATAACAAGCAGGCAGTTCGCCACGCTGCCGGTGGTAATGCAGACACTCGCAACAAAGCCCATGCTTGTCGCATGCTGCCGTACATGTACAATATTTTTCGTTTATTTTCGCCCTGGGACACTGATCTTTCTTTTTCATTTCTCGCCTCGTTTCTTCACTAAGCCTGACCCCATTCAGACTCCCTCAAAAGCCGAAGAACAGTAACGAAACCCTCAGAGAATGTCAATTATTCAGGACAATTGTTTCACCTGAATTGAACAGAAACAACTCAAAGAGGCTCCCATGACGCAAGCCCTTGAAAGAGCTGGAACCATACTCCTAAATCATTGTATTTCGGCTAATATATGTATATGAACAAGAGATAATTATTTGAATATGATATATTTGTAATAAATCGTTGATTTTGGGACAACTCTTGATGTGGGAAAAAGCATTTAGCAAAGCACCTGATTTTCAGGAATCCGGTGAAGAAAAAACGAATCAGCATGAGCTGAAAACTCTTGAAGAACTGAAGCAATTCATCGACTTCAAGCACATAAAGTATTGCCTTCTCAAACCATATTTTGAAGTAAAGGACTACCCACTCGTCCAAGCCCGAGAACTTCTTCCTTCTTTTGAACTCGACCTTTACGAATACAAGGCCCTTCCCGGATTTTCCATGGTTGCGTTTGAACGCCAGCTCAATTCATTTCAGGAAATTTTTCAGTATGACGCATTACACTCATTGTCCGATTGGGAAGAAATGCAACTTCAGGACAATTGCACCATTGAAGAAAATGTCATCGCAAGCAACATTCGCACATTCCAAAGCCGTCTTCCCAAAAGATATCACGCTGAATTTCTTGAAGAATTTGACGGTAAAGACATTTGTTCTATCGAAGCATATTCAAAGATGCTCCCACTCCTGCTTGAACTGGAGCGTGCCCATGTCATAGCCCATGACAGTTCCGGCAAATTCACCCTGCAAGGAATGTATGCATCTTTGCCGTCCAATCTGGATAGCGAACTTAAACAGTTCGGCCTGAGAATCGGAAAATTCAAACCCGGCAACAACTTGATGTACGAATGTAACCGTTTATTCGTTTATCAATTCATGATGGAGTTACACGGATTCCCCATTGTCTCGGAACGACGCACCTCCTCGGCAATGTTTGCCATTCGCCTTCTACGCCAAAATGAACGTTTCATAGTGCGCGTACTTGGTCAAAGCGATCGGACCATTACGACAATGATGTCTCCGCCTCCCGGTACGCCAAAAAAACTCCTGAAATATCCAAGGATTGAAAAGACAGCCCTTGTTCAAATTCATGAGAACCAAAAAGATCTCATTGAGTTGCTCAAAGACCAGGGTTTCTTTGTCGATGACAAAAAACGTGTTGTCATCCTGCGCGTCACATACCAACAGCATGATTACAGCCCTAAGAACGTTCGGGAAGCTCGCGCTCTGTCGGTTCTCAAACAGGAAATCATTCATCCCATTACGGGACGAGTGAACGACAGTCTGAATATCATTCAAAATGTCCGTAACATGATCCTTCGCCTCAACGACATCGTACGAGGAGAATATCGCATCCCTGTGAACTACAAACGAAGCGAAATCATTTCGGATACTGACACCCACGAAAAGCGGCTTAAAGTGCTCTATATGTGGCTCTCCAAACATATGCACCGCATCGTGGATTACTCGGATGACTATTACTCACAAATAGTCCGCGTGCTCGACGGATACCTGTTGGCCCCGGACAATTATGAAGTTTTTAATGAAAATTACGCACTGCACCAGGAAGTCTGGGCGAGATACGGCCAGATTCAGCAAGCGCGCAAGGTTCGCATACTTGAGGATCTCCGCTACAGAAAGTACAAGGGAGAACCTATTTCCTACCACCAAATGCTCATTTTAATGACGGATATACTCAATGAATTGAAATTCGAAATTGTCAATTATTTCGATAAATTAGTTGTAAAAGTGCTCATCATAGGCAACGACGTTATTTCTGACGCCTATCTCCGCAGAAAATATGTGAATGTTGACGAAAAAAAACTCTCACCCTATGGACGAGAAATCAGAAAACTGTACCAACAATTGGTCATGTTACTTGATGAGTTCCGGTCCATCAGGAAATCTCGGGTCGCGAGTAATCGTCCCTCCGGCCAATTCAAATAATTCAAAAAGGAGTTTACATTGGAATCTCTCGCCACAACACCGCTCACTGAGTGGCATCGAGAAAACGGTGCCAAAATGGCACCGTTCGCCGGATTTGACATGCCAGTGCAATACAAGGGCATTATTGTCGAACACAAGCATACCCGCTCCAAGGCCGGTATATTCGACATCAGCCATATGGGTGAATTCAAGTTATCCGGCGTCGGCGCAAAAGACGGCCTAAACAAAGTCGTCAGCCATGACTTGGAAACACTGGCTCCGGGCAAATGCCGCTATGGCTTCCTGCTCAATGAATCAGGCGGCATTAATGATGATCTCATTATCTACTGCACAGCCGAAGACGAATACATGCTGGTTGTTAATGGCGCATGTCGACAAAAAGACTTTGATCACATCCGGGCGAATCTGCCGGCAAGCTTGATCTTGACCGATGTGAGCGATGAAACGGCCAAAATCGACGTACAAGGTCCTGAAAGCCTGGAAGTCCTCAATACTTTGTTGGGATCCAAGTGGAATCATCTGAAATATTTTAATTTCGAAAAAACTGATGTTACCGGATTTCCCATGATCATCAGTCGTACTGGCTATACAGGCGAACTCGGATATGAACTCTATCTCCCATCGGACAAAGTTCTGGAAGTTTGGGAAAAGCTTGCAGCAGATGAACGAGTAGAACCCGTTGGACTTGGGGCCAGAGATACCTTGCGACTGGAAATAGGCTATCCGCTTTATGGTCAGGATCTGGATGAAGACCACACCCCCAAAGAAGCTGGAGCTGGTTTCTTCCTGAAAAAAGAAAGCGAGTACATTGGAAAATCCGGCTTGGCAGAGGCTAAGGAATCCTTGATCGCCCTGAGCATTGAAGGACGCCGCACTGCACGACATCATGACGAAGTCTTACTGCCCAACGGAGAAAAGACAGGGGTAATCACCAGCGGATCTTTCGCCCCAAGTTTAGGACACTGCATCGCACTGGCGTATGTTCGAGCAGAGGATGCCGATGGCAATGAATTTATCGTAAAGACAGCCCGTGTAGAACTGAAAGCACAAAAAGTAGCCCTCCCCTTCTTCAAGGACGGCACGGCAAGGAAAAAAGTCGACTAAGAATAAAAAAGGGGACGCCAAGGCGTCCCCTTTTTATTCTGATCCGAGTGCAAGCAATCGTTTTTCCAAACGCTCTCTCTCTCGTCTCAAAACATCCTTATCCAATTTATCCGAAGTCACATCCATCGGTTCACCAACATGAAAATGACATTTAGAAAACGGATACGGAACCACAAATTTATCCCAGGAATTGAACACCTTTTTTCGCAAAACAGACGCCCGCAAAGGTACAATTTGTGCTCCAGTCCTTTGAGCAAGCAAAATAACACCGTCCTTGGCCTTATGCCGAGGCCCTCGCGGACCATCAACAGTTATTCCGCCAATTAATTTTTCTTTTAATATTAAACGCTTTGTTTGGATGAGAGCTTTCACACCGCCCCGAGAACTCGACCCACGGACAGTGGTATGTCCGTTACGTTCAAGAAACCGAGCAATAAATTCCCCATCCTTACTTTGACTAACAATGATCGCAAATCGACAATCAAACCGTTTTGCGTAGGCCGCTAAAGGAAATAATTCTCCATGCCATAGCGCAAAAATGAAGGGCTTGCCTTGTCTACTTTGTTCAATCAAAGACTCAAAATTACCATGTTCTTCAAAACGTAAACTCCTACTCCACCCGTTAAAAACAGCTGAAACGAATGGAACCAAGCGCAATGGATCAAATGGTATTTTCATTATATAATCACTTTTTATGATGCCTACATATCGACTCTACACATGAAGGACAAGTGAAGAAGTCTTATCGAATAATTCTTTTCAAAAACTTAAATTAATACATTTTATCTATTTGACCTACTAGGGCAGCTGTGATGACGTATTTTTTAAGGAGAAACAATGACTGATATTTCACTCGACTGCAAAGGTCTGCCGTGCCCTCAACCTGTGCTTAAAGCAAAAAAAACTTTAGAAAATCAAACGCCTGAACGTCTTTTGGTCACAGTCGACAATGAAGCGGCAAAAGAAAATGTCTCCCGTTTTTTGGCAACACACGGTTACGAAGTTTCAACCGAAATGAACGGTTCCAACATTGTCGTGACCGCTTGCAAATTAGAAACCGAAGAATGCGAAATATGCAAGGTCATGTCCAGACAGGAAATCGAAGATCTCGATAATCAAAAAATATTGATTTTCATTGCTTCGGACGTCATGGGTGCTGGTGATGACGAACTTGGCTCCAGCCTCATATTCAACTTCCTGAGCACACTCAAGGAGCTTGGAAACGATTTGTGGCGCATTGTCATGGTCAACGGAGGCGTGAAGCTGGCCGTCAAAGACAGTCGATGTCTTGATGCATTACAAGAGCTTGAAAAAGATGGCGTTTCCATTCTTGTCTGTGGAACTTGTCTTGAATTTTTCGGACTGACTGCACAAAAAAGGGTGGGTGATGTGACTAATATGCTCGACATTGTAACCAGTTTCCAGCTTGCCACAAAGACAATTCGTGTCTAAGAACAGCGAATGTCCAATGAAAAAAAACAAATCCGACTGAATAAATTTATCGCCCAGTGCGGAGTAACCTCCCGTCGCGGCGCAGATGACCTCGTCTTCAGTGGTCAGGTAACCGTTAACGATACAACTGCAGATTCCCCCGGAATCAAAGTTGACCCTGATGTAGATGCTGTCACGGTTAATGGCAGATCCATCAGGCTCCCCGGTAAAGCCGGAGATATAACGCTAATCCTGCACAAACCCATAGAAACGGTTACAACGGTTAATGACCCGCAGGGAAGACAGACAGTTCTTGACTTTCTTCCCAATGAAATCAGAAAATTGAGACCCTTTCCCGTAGGCCGTCTGGATTATTTTTCTGAAGGCCTGCTCTTGCTGACCACGGACGGAGACCTGTGCTATCGCCTCACCCATCCTAAATACCATCTGCCCAAAGTCTATCAGGTGACAGTGCGTGGCACAGTGCCTGAATCAGCGGTCAAGACCATGCGTCAAGGCATGACGCTCCCTGAAGGCGACAAGCTGGCACCTGCCAAAGTAGAATTGAAGAGGCCTGTCGCAGGCACCCAACAAGTCGAAATCACACTTATTCAAGGAATAAATCGACAGATTCGTCGCATGTGTGACATCTTGGGACTCACCATTCTTCACCTCAGGCGGGTCAAGCAAGGCCCTGTGAACTTGGGAAATCTCAAACGCGGTATGTGGCGCGAGTTGACAAAGAGTGAACTTCAGGCTCTAAAAAAAGCCGTTAAGCTCATTTAGAACCCCTGAGTATTGTCTTCTACCTGCGTTCCCTGAGGCGGAACAAAGGTAAACATTTCAGGCGACAAATCTACATCCAACTCGACATTGGACAACCTGAGTTCATTGCCGTTTCCATAAAAATCAACAATCATAACCTGTCGAAGCAAACCGGTGTCTGATTCTACGCCCACAAAGGCGAGAACCATACCCGGTTCAGCTTCCTTGGGAACGAGCTGCAATACGGTAAAGCCCTTGCCCCACCGCTCACGGACGGCATCGGCACCCTGCCACTCCGTCTTAACTACAAAATCTTCCTTGATGTTGGCCTGACCGGATATAAAGCGCAAAATGGTCTTTGAATCCAAAAGACTTGCCACACTGTATTTGATAGCAAGCTCTTCGTCCTCAATGTAATTCCAGGCAAACTCCGGCCCGACGACGAGCAATTCGTTTTCCGGCTTGGTGGTTTCCCACCGCACTTGTGACTGCTGACGGAACCATATTTTCCCCTCACGGGTTTCCACTTCGCCACTGGCAACATTGGTCAACTCCTGAACAAAATCGGCCTGAAAAGTCTTCAAAGTTTCATATCGTTGCTGAATAAGGTCAGGCAAATCTTCTGGAGCCACGGGTTCCGCTGCAATCGCGGTTAAAGGAATCAACAAAGTACAAAAAAACGTTACACACAAAATATACAATCTAGACATTCACTTTTCTCCAATTATTCAGACTTGAGAACCTTGCGAGGCTTGCTGCCTTCCTGTGGGCCAAGAATACCTTCTGTTTCCATTTGTTCGATAAAACGTGCAGCACGGTTAAAACCAATTCTGAAACGTCGTTGCAACAAAGAAATAGAAGCCTTGCCTTGAGTAAGCACGAACTGTACCGCCTCATCATATACAGGATCATCAGACTGCCCGGCAGGGCCAGAACCACCGCCGTCACCTGATTTCTGCTTCCAATCAGAAAAATCAAGTTCAAATTCCTGCGGTATGGATTCCTTCCAGAACTTGACGACATGCGCAATTTCCGTCTCATCTACGTACGCTCCATGCATACGCTTAAGTTTACCACCGCTGGGCTTGAAAAGCATATCCCCTTTGCCAAGCAAACGTTCTGCCCCCACGCCATCCAAAATGGTTCGCGAATCAAACTTTGAAGTCACAAAAAAGGATATACGCGTGGGGAAGTTGGCCTTGATGATACCGGTGACAACATCCACACTGGGACGCTGTGTAGCCAGAATCATATGAATTCCGGCAGCACGGGCCAACTGCGCCAAACGAACGATGCATTGTTCCACGTCCTTAGCGGCTGTCATCATCAAATCTGCTAACTCATCAATAATTATAACCAAATATGGCATTGACTTCATGTGTTGAAATTCTTCTGGGAGATTATCGCCCATGGAAGCCAGCTTTTGGTTGTAGCCTTCAATATTACGCACACCAAGCTGGGCCATTTTTTTGTATCGACAATCCATCTCGAACACAGCCCATTCCAATGCGCTCTTGGCAAGATTCATATCCGTGACAACCGGATGTACCAGATGAGGCAACTCCGCATACGGCGCCAACTCAATACGCTTAGGGTCGACCAGCAGAAGTTTAACGTCTTCAGGGCCAGCCTTATATAACAGACTCAACAAAAAGCCATTGATACCAACAGACTTGCCCGCACCAGTCGCACCTGCGACCAAAAGGTGTGGCATTTTAGCCAGATCAGCAACTTTGGTCGCTCCATGAATGTCTTTACCAAGCGCTAAAGTTAACGGCGACTTTGAACTTGTAAACTCTTCTGATTCAAGCACTTCCCGCAAGAAAACCATTTCACGATCGATATTGGGAATTTCGATCCCTACACTGTCTTTACCAGGAATTGGCGCTTCAATACGGACGGATTCAGCACGCAAAGCCAGTGCAATATCATCTGTCAGATTTTCAATCTTGCTGACCTTGATACCCGGCGCGGGCTTAAATTCAAACATGGTCACTACGGGACCGGGAACAACCTGTTGAATTTCACCTTGAACGTTAAAATCATTCAAACATTCTTTGAGCCTGTCAGCCAAAGGCTGCAAGACTTGCTGTGTCTGACTGGTTTTACGAGCAACAGGAGGAGTCAAAAGTTCTGTGGTAGGAAGATCTCCATTGCCAGAAACTTTTTGAGCAGTGGATTTGACAACATTCTTTGATTTCGGTTTTGAACGCGGTTTTGGTTTTACCGGCGTTTCCGACTCGAGATCAACAAACTGCAACCCCATATCTTCTTGGGATGATTCTTTCTTTTTTGCTTCTTTTGTCGAAGCCTTAGCTTCCTTGCGATCCTTGCGTGCTTCTTGCCGCTCTAGAGCGCCTTCACGATAGGCATCCCACCATTGAACCAAAGCATTCCACACGGAGGCCCATGTAAAACCGAGGACACCCTGAAAGGAAATAATGGTGACAAAAAGCCACAGGAGAAATGTCCCGACGGGCCGCAAGTACGGCATGGTAAATCGCGTAATGATATCGCGACCGAAATACCCACTCCCAATAAGACCGTAAGCGTCATGGGGCACCGTGGAAAACCATGGATGCATAGCCCATGCTTCAAATGCGACAAACAACCCAACAAGGCCTAACCAACGGGTGGCGGAAAGTTTCAATTTGGACACAAACTTGGTCAAACCGAGATACAAAAAATAAATTGGCCAAAATAAAGCACCTAGGCCAAAAACAGTGACAAGAAAACCGGCGCAGTATGCTCCGGCATACCCGACCACATTCTGCACGGGTGCGCCTGATGTCACAGACTGATTAAAGCTCGGATCGCCAGGGCTAAATGATAAGAGGCTCAGAAACAGAAAGGCCGACATAAACAGGAAAAACAGTCCTATAAATTCTGGACCACGCCCTTTTTTGTCATGCTGTACTGTTGTTTTCCGCTTTTTTACCATGAGGTCTCACTTTGTAAAAAAAGGTCCTGGACAGCACGCTGTCCACGACCCTTTTTACGCAATTTTCACAACGAGTTGCAAGTCCGCCTTATTCGCGTCCCAGATATTCTCCGCTGCGGGTGTCAACCTTGATCAAGTCACCCTCGTTAATAAAGAGAGGCACGTTGATTTTAAGGCCGGTTTCAAGGGTTGCAGGCTTGGTCGCATTACTCACGCGATCCCCCTGTATTCCCGGATCGGTCTGCGCAACAGTCAAATTAACATTGGCAGGCAAATCGACGCCGATAAGCTCACCATTATATAACAGAACTTTTACGGTATCGCCTTCTTTGATGTAACCGCCCTTCTCTCCGACATTTTCGTCAGGAACATTCATCTGCTCGTAGGTCTCAAGGTCCATAAAGACATAATCTGTACCGTCTTTATAAATGAACTGCATGCCAACGACGACCATATCCGGCTTCTTGACCTTCTCACCAGAACGAAAAGTCTTATCCAAAACCTGACCGGTTCTCATATGACGGAGCTTGGTGCGCATCATGGCACCACCCTTACCTGGCTTGAAATGCTGAAATTCAACAATTTCAAAAGGTTTTCCGTCTATTTCAATTTTCAGGCCGGTCCTGAAATCTTTTGTTGAAATCATGTCTACTCCAAAACGTTTACCCGGTCAGTCCGGTTATTTTCAAAAATTTTACCCAGCCAGACGTTCGTACAACGCCTGAACACCGAGGGCATACCCCAGAATGCCAAATCCGGCAATGACACCCACACACTGTTCTCCCATGAGTGACTGTTGCCTGAGCGGCTGGTCTGTCCGCGCCCAGATGTTACTGATATGCACTTCCACGCATGGAATATCTATCCAGGCGAGACAATCGGCAATGGCAAGGCTTGTATGGGTATATGCTCCGGCGTTAAACACAACACCGTCAACACCTTCCTCTCTGGCCAGCTCCAAGCGATCAATAAGGGCGCCTTCGGAATTGGATTGAAAATGCATGAGCCCAATACCATCAGCAACTGAGCCCATGGTCTTTTCCAGCAAAGCAGGCATATCATCCATGGTTTGCGAACCATAAATATCCGGTTGCCGCTTGCCTATATGCCCAAGATTCGGGCCATTCAGTATCAATATAGTGAGTTTGGCCATACCCATTTCCCTCTATTCAGAAGATTTTCGCTTCCTTGCCTTGACTCTCCCCAGAAAAATGACGAAAGATGGGGGTTGATGAAAACCATAAGCAAGAGCGGTATTTCTTTATGAACCGAACCATTGAGTTAGTCAAAACAATATACGAAATCAAGCAACTTGAGAATTTCGACGAACCCCAAATAGCCTTGGCGGGACGTTCCAACGTTGGAAAATCTTCACTGGTCAACCGTTTGGCCGGACGCAAAAAACTGGCAAAAATTAGTTCCAAGCCAGGAAAAACCCGAAGTCTCAATTATTACAAAGTTAATCCAGATGGCTACTTCCTTGTTGATCTGCCGGGCTATGGCTATGCCAAATGTTCCAAAACGGAACGGGCCAAATGGGCAAAACTTATTGAGGCCTACATGACCGACACCCCGCAACTCAAAGCAGTTGCTGTCCTGCTCGATTCACGCCTCACGCCGCAGAAAATCGACATGGAACTGACTTCCTATCTAAAAAGTCTCGGCATACCGGTCATTCCCGTTCTGACAAAAGCTGATAAGCCCAAACAACGGGAATTGGCCAAACTTCAAAGTCAATGGAAAAACATCTTACAACAAAAAAGTAATCCTCTGCTATTCTCCAGCAAAACGGGTAAAGGTGAAGACAAGCTCTGGGACGTTCTGGGAGAATACGCAAAATTATGATCGAATACGATTAAACCGCACTCCATCAATCCACTCCCTGACAATAGCTCGGAATCCAGGCATAGCCACCCAAGCCAATCGCAAGGATGCCAGGGATCCCATTATGGCGTTGCCAAGCCAGGCCGCCATAATGGGTGGTAAAACACCCTTTTCACCTGCCGTAGCCCCCACAACATGAACTCCGTATTGAACAAAAATTAAAATCAAAGCCATACCGATGTTGGCATAGAGATTTTCAGAAAATGTCATCAAAGTCATGGCAAACAGCGCCATAAGTACCATGGAGAAAGCATAAGAGAGCTTGCCATGCCAGACTGTTCGCAATATTTCTACATTCGAACCTGATTCCTCAAGCTTCTTGATCGCTCGCGAAAGCTCAAGCAACGGCAACTGAGCCTTGTCCCCTTTAAGCTCCACGGCAGCATATGCTTTGAGATTCTGACGGACTGACAGAAATTGAGAAAGTCGACTAACCCCGATAAAAGTTCGGGTATCAAGTTCGTGCACATCCAAAAGTCCCCATCCATGGTCATCAATAAGCGCTTTCTTGGCACTCAGAATTCTGATGAGATCCTGACTGTCTGTGGTAAATTCATACACAGTAATGCCACTTGCTTTACTTTTGCCGGGATAGGCCTTTTCTGCCAACACAATGAAAGGACCATCGCGAAACCATAAATTCTTGATCGTCATTTCATCCAGTTGTTTCTTCCGAACGTCCTCTTTCCAAATCCTATTGGCTTCATATTCTCCAAACACCCCAAGGAATTGAGAAAAGACTAACTGTCCTACGCTCCATATTAGCGCATAGATGACAAAAAAACGAATAAACCACGCGAGCGAAACCCCGCCCGCTCTTAATGCAAGCATTTCTCGAGATCGAGTCAACACGCCAAGTTGAATAACCATGGCAAGTAGAAAAATCGCAGGCATCAATTGGGATACGATGAGCGGAATCTTAACCACAAAATAAAAAAGTATGGTCTCAACGCCCAGCCCCGCCTGAATAAAGTTATCCAAACGGTCGAAAACGTCAGACAGCAAATAAATACCTGTTCCAGCAGCCAAACAAATAGCCATCAAGTATAGATTCTGCCGTATGAGATACCGACTGAGAACGCCTACGCCGAAGATATTCTTCATGCGTTCGCCCTCTTATTAAATCGTAAGTGCATAAGCCAATGGATAAAGGAAGGTGTCCGCTCCTTGTTGGCGTAACGCATGCCGATTAATGCAACAAACACGTAAACAAAATTTGGCGCCCACAAGCCATACGCTGGTGGAATTGCACCGGACTCTCCCATGCTCACACCAACAGAAAACATCGTATAGTAGACTAGAAACAACCCCATGGACAAAAGCAGGCCATATTGCTGCTTCAAACCTCGAAAGGCAGAAGCAATGGGAATAGCGAACATGCCAAGTACAAGGCATCCAATCGGCAGAGTAATACGTTTAAAATACTCAGTATTGACCTTTCGATAAAACCGTTCCCCTCGTCCCGGTGCTTCGTTGCGATCACTACGAATGGAACTCAACCGAGACAACGGCATATCCTTGGCTTTGTCTTCATTAAAATTAAATCCCATAAGTAATTTACCAAGGTCGAGTCTAATAGCATAAGTACCGAATTTAAGAATATTCAGTTCTTCACCACTCTTTCGAAAGATATTTCCGTTCTTAAACGTAATTCGAATTTCCGCTGTTGCGGCCGTTGATTCTATCTGCGCTTCAGGGGCCACGACCACGACGGAAGTTCCCTTGATGGACTCATCACGAACAAAAGCAAACTTCAATTCGCCCTTCTCATTGTCCACCTGGTGAGCATAAAAAGTAATCCCCGGAAATTCTTTGTTAAAAACCCCCGGCTGCAATGCAAATTTGGAATGCGTCCGGGCAAACTGGTAAAGTTTGGTCTTGAACATGTCCATTCCCCATGCAAGCCCCCAAGACGAAATGAAAAAAGTAAATAGAGTGCAAAGAGTACAAAAGGCCAGTGGCGCAGGCAACATCTTGTAAAGACTGACGCCGTTCGCCTTGAGTGCAGTGAGTTCGTTATCGGTGCTCATACGTAAAAACGTCAAGAACACGCTCAACATGGTAGCAATAGGCGTAATAAGTAGTAAAAAAAATGGCGTTAAATAAAAGAAAAGCTGCAATATGTTGAAAAAACCAATGTCCTGAGACAAAAACAAAGAGCGTAACTGCAACATTCTGCCAATCAGGATAAGCCCTAAAAGACAAGAAACAGTCAAGCCGAAGAGCTTGAGCAATTCACGAAATATTTGGCGGTGAAGAATTTGCACAGACGAATTCTAGTCCTGTTTCTTTTGAAAAAAACGCTGAAGAAACTCGACATCTTTGGGTGAAAGATTAAAGCGTACTGCGGCTTTCTCAACCAATGCAACAAATTTGCTGTCTGGATTATTTTTTATTTTTTCACTGATCCAAGCAACGGCTTTGCGCATCAGTTCGCTCTGCGGCATAATGGTCGTCATGAATGACTCCTGAAAAATGGTCAAAGGTTCAACTTAATCAAATACACCAGCATTCAAGGGCTTGCAAGAGCCTCTTAGTTGAGCTAGGCCGAACGTTCAAGCTTGAATATCAACATTTTTCTTCGCATGAGGCTCACATGGCACCATGGTATATCGCGGTCATTCTCGGAATAGTTGAAGGATTGACCGAATTCTTACCCATATCAAGCACCGGACATCTCATCATAACCGGCCACTTGCTCGACTTTACCGGCCCCAAGGCCGAAACTTTTGAAATAGTCATCCAACTCGGTGCCATTCTGGCCGTTGTCGTTTTGTATTGGGATCGTTTTCTCGGCCTGCTGCGTCCAAATTCAAATCAACAATTTTCCGGAGTCTACGGCTTGTGGCTCCTCTTCCTAACATCCCTCCCTGCATCCATACTGGGATTATTAACACACAGTTACATCAAACAATATCTATTCAGCCCATCCACCGTGGCAATTGCCTTGGCTGTCGGCGCCGTTCTTATCTTCATCGTCGAAGGAATGAACAAATCCGAAAAAATCATCTCCCTCGATGAAATAACACCAAAACTAGCTCTGGGAATCGGCCTGTTTCAATGTTTGGCCCTCTGGCCCGGCTTTTCACGATCTGCCGCGACCATTATGGGCGGCATGTTGCTTGGTGCTCGCCGTACCGTTGCTGCGGAATATTCATTTATCGCAGCGGTTCCAATCATGTTCGCAGCAACAGGGTACGACTTATTGAAAAATTACCAACTCTTTCAGGGGGAAGACTTTATTTTCCTATTTATCGGGTTTATTGTCTCCTTCATTTCAGCGTGGCTGGCAATCAAAGGATTCATCTATCTTCTCGGTAAATTGACCTTGCGTCCATTCGCAATTTACCGGCTTGCACTTGCACCTTTGATTCTCCTGTATTTGTAATATGTTCCAAAAAAACGAAATAATTTAAATTTCCTCTTGCCAAGCGCAAAAAGACGTTCTATAAGCTGTCCTCGCTTGGGCGAAACAAATGTGGCGAGGTAGCTCAGTTGGTTAGAGCATACGGCTCATATCCGTAGAGTCGGAGGTTCAAGTCCTCTCCTCGCTACCACGATTAAAATGAATCCCGTAGATCATAATGATTTACGGGATTCTTTTTTTTACTCATCCTCACTCCTCTCTAACGTACGAATCAAGAGCAAACCACTCCCTCACTTCTTTCAGAGATTCAAAACAAAAAAACAAGACGGCTTTTTTCCTTCATGGATTGTATTTTTATACAAACAAGCGTACTTTGTTGAATAATCAACAAAGCCAATATGCCATGATAAAAAAGACATTTTTCAGCGCCTTCATTTCTTTTCTTCTTCTCACTGCTGCCTGCTCGGATGAGCCGACCAACGTCTTTCAAGGGTATGTAGAGGGAGAATATGTTCTTGTAGCAGCTCCAATTGGTGGGACTCTTGACGCTCTCTCTGTCTCCCGAGGCCAAACCATCCTCCAAGACGCTCCGCTATTCGCTCTCGAGCGAGATTTCGAGAAAGCCGCTGTAGACGAAGCCACACATGGATTGCAACGCGCACAAGACAATCTCGCCAATCTTGAGAAAGGACAAAGACCATCCGAGATAGCGTCTATCCAAGCTCAACTCAGACAAGCAAAGGCATCGGCAGCCTTGGCGAAAATTGAATATCTGCGCCGAGTAAAACTCATTGCCGAACAAACCATCTCTCAAGAAGAACTGGACAGATCCAAAAGCGACTATGACCAAAAAACTCAGCAGGTCAAACAAATCACAGCAGACCTGACAACAGCACGCCTCGGAGCACGCAGTGACGAAATCAGAGCGGCTATGGCAGCAGTGCTGCAAGCTCAGGCGATGCTAGATCAAGCACAATGGAACTTTGACCAAAAAGCTCGTTCAGCACCCAGCTCCGCATTCGTATTTGATACTCTTTTCCGGGTGGGAGAATGGATATCTTCTGGACAACCGGTTGTTTCCTTGTTGCCACCAGAAAATATTGAAGTCCGCTTCTATGTTCCTCAAACAATCGTCGGAAAAATTCAACAGGGACAAAAAGCAACCGTGACATATGATGGAGCTGAAAAACCAATCGACGTGACGATCTCCTACATTTCACCGGAGGCCGAGTTCACACCACCCGTAATTTATTCCAGCCAGAGTCGAGCAAAACTTGTCTTTATGCTCAAGGGTAAGTCTTCTCGAGAGGACGCCAAGCGACTCCACCCCGGACAACCGGTCGATGTAACCATACCCACACTTATTCGATAATATCGGTGACTTAAAAAACATGCCTTCTGATATAATCATCGATGTACAAGGATTAACCAAATCCTTTGGACAGAAAACCGTCGTCAATTACTTGGACATGAAAATCCGCAAAGGTGAAATCTATGGCTTTCTCGGCCCAAATGGGTCGGGGAAAACCACGTCTATCCGCATGTTGTGTGGACTCCTAAAACCCAATTCGGGCTCCGGGACGTGCCTTGGTTATGACGTTATCAATGAATCCGCCCGTATCAAGCCACATGTTGGATACATGACACAAAGATTCAGTTTATACGAGGATTTGACTGTCAGAGAGAATATTGAATTCACGGCCCGTGTGTTCGGTTTGAACAACCCGACACAAAAAGCAGGCGAATGTATTGAAAAAATGGGGCTTGGCCCATTTGAAAAACAACTGGCCGGAAACCTTTCGGGTGGTTGGAAACAAAGACTTTCTCTCGGCGTAAGCACACTCCATTCGCCCAAACTGCTTCTGCTGGATGAGCCGACTGCCGGCGTTGATCCCGGCGCACGCAGAGATTTCTGGGATCAGGTGCACACATTGGCTTCTCAAGGCATCACAGCGCTTATCAGCACACATTACATGGATGAAGCTGAACGATGTCACAGACTCGCATATATTGCGTATGGCACCCTGCTCGCGACGGGTACTGTCGAAGAAATGATCAAGGACTCACAACTGACGACGTGGAATGTCAGCCTAACAGATAGCAAAGAAGCACTCCACGCCCTGTCTGAGCAACTCAAGACACTCCCCTACATAGATCAGGTTGTTGCTTTTGGAAACACACTTCATGTCAGTGGCAGAAATGCAGAACGCCTTGAAAAAAGTATCAAACCATACCAAAAAGCCCCATATGAATGGACTCAAATAAACACCAGCCTTGAAGAAGTTTTCATTGACCTGATGCAGCAAAGCAAAGGGGATTTGGAATGACCTTCTTTTCCCTCAAGCGGTTCATTGCCATGGTCAGCAAAGAATTCATACAAATGCGAAGAGACAGGCTCACCTTTGCCATGATGATTGGTATTCCACTCATTCAGTTGATCCTTTTTGGATACGCCATCAACTCAGACCCACGCCATTTGCCCACGGCGGTCCTCTCTGCGGATAATTCACCTTTTTCCCGAGCCATTGTAACCGGGATGCAAACCAGTACTTTCTTTGATATTACGCATCATCCCAAGACTCGTGATGAAGCAATCAAACTCATCCAAGAAGGTGTCGTTCAATTCGTCGTCACCATACCCGAACAGTTCGGACGCGACCTGCTCCGTAACAATAGGCCTGTTCTTCTCCTTGAAGCTGATGCCACAGACCCTATGGCCACTGGTAATGCCGCAGGTTCATTTCCTGAAATCATCCGACGAGCCCTTGCCAAGGAACTTAAAGGTCCCGCCTCCAAACTCAATCAAAATTTGCCTCCGGTCGATATCCGAATCCATAATACTTACAACCCAGAAGCGGAAAGTCAGTATAATATTGTCCCGGGTTTAATTGGTGTCATTTTGACACTCACGCTCGTCATGATTACGTCACTCGCCATTACTAGAGAATCCGAACGAGGAACCATGGAGCACCTGCTTGCCACTCCTGTAAGCCCGCTCGAAGTTATGCTCGGAAAAATCATTCCGTACATTCTCGTGGGGTATATTCAAATCACACTCATCATTCTGGCTGCCCGCCTTTTATTCAATGTTCCCATGCACGGAAGTGTCACATTGGTATTTGCTCTCTCCCTGATCTTTATCGGCGCAAATCTTTCCGTAGGAGTCACGATTTCAACAGTTGTCAAAAATCAACTCCAAGCTGTTCAGATGTCGATATTTTTCTTCCTGCCATCCCTTTTGCTCTCTGGATTCATGTTTCCTTTCAGAGGAATGCCTCAGTGGGCTCAAGCTGTCGGTTCAATACTTCCGTTGACGCACTACCTTCGCCTTATCAGAGGTATTCTGCTCAAAGGAAACAACTTAGAAGAATCAATTCACCACGTTTGGCCCATCCTCATTTTCTGGATAGTAATTGTTGCCGTCGGCTTAAAAAGATACCGCCGTACGCTTGATTAATTATCTCCCCGCCTTCAATGGAAATTCTTTTTTATGTCATTTGAAGCACCTTGGCGAAATCTAGAGATTCTTTAGAAAAATTAATAAACATCTAAAATAACTATCTTTTATACCCGAAAGTCCATACTTCTCTTTTTTTTATTCATTCACACCATGATTTGAGTTGCCAAACCAATCAAACTACTTATATACGTTGTATCCGTTAGTTCATTGACATGGGGGCGCACTGGTTTCGACGGGGATAGTTGAAGTCAAGGCCGCAGGTCGAGGTTGGTCGATGGCCTCGTAAAAATCGACCACAAGATAATTGCAAACGACAATTACGACTACGCAATGGCTGCTTAATTGCAGAATTGCTACATGACACCATAGAGTGTCACGATTCTACTGCCGACGCCTTATGAGCAGATAGGATCGACAAATTATAGGGCTAGCATCATAGTTGGGTTCCTTTGGCCATGACGCGAAATAATAAGAGAACTAGTCTAGGGGCTGTTTGGCCCGGTGCAATCCTCTAGGCGAAACACTATTCCGGACCTAAACCTGTAGAAGCTTTCACGGATCGTTCTCGGACGGGAGTTCGACTCTCCCCGCCTCCACCATTTTCTTTGTATGACGCAAAAAAAGCCCCGCCAGATTGGTGGGGCTTTTTTTGTTGAAAAAATTACCATTTTGATCGGCCGGGTGGCATGTAGAAAAATTCGACCCTGCGATTTATACGTCTGTTTTCCTCTGAAGTGCTTGGAAGAATGGGTTTGGCACTGGCGTAGCCAACCGCTTTCATACGGTTTGCTGGAATCTTGGAATGTTCAAGGATATACCGAAGACATCGTGCGGCTCGGGCTGCGGACAACTCCCAGTTGGATCTGTATATTTTCGATTCAACTCGCTCTCCATCCGTATGCCCTCGAATGACAAGATTAAAATCTGTCCCTTCCATGGCATCAATAACCACCAAAAGCCCCTTCTTGGCTTCATCTGTCAGATCTGCCGAACCTTTGCTGAACATAGCCTGATTGCTCAAACGAAGCATAACCCCTGACTTATCGCTACTCACGCGAGCCATATGCGCCAGATCTTTTGCCCGGATGCTTTTCTTGATACGTGCACCGAGTTCAACAATCTGTCTGTTTTCACGAACACTCTTACGTTCAGAAAAGCTTGTATCGGCATAGGGAACCGCCGTTGCACCAGCGTCATCAAACTGCACGCCCAAAGCTTCCTGAATGGATCCAATCATCTTTTTAAAATTGGTAACATCAGTGTTGGTAAATGACAAAAGAAGCACGAAAAAACACAACAATAAAGTAACCATGTCGGCAAATGTAGCCATCCACGGTGGAATACCTTCATCAGGCTTGGGCGGATCAGATTTTACGCCACCCTGCTGTTCCATTGTTTCCTGTTCAGCCATAACCTTATTTTACCACGCATCCCGTTGAGGCATATGAAGATAAAATTCAACTCGTTGATTTTTCAGTCGATCCGCGTCAGAATCATTAGGGACCGCCGGACGGGTATCTGCATAGCCAACAGCTTTAGCCCTGTTGATCTCAATCCCCCCCTCATCAATAAGATAATTCAAGGCCATGGCCGCTCGGGCAGCTGATAATTCCCAATTGGACGGATATCTCCTAGAAGAAACCGGTTTATCATCGGTATGTCCACGCACAACTATATTCAACTTGTAGTCCTTAAGAACTTTCACAACCTTATCAAGAATTCTTTTGGCACCATCTGCCAAATCAGCAGTACCAGGAACAAAAAGAGCTGCGGAATTAGCGCTGAAAACTACGCCATCTCTATCCGCCGTCACTCCCATCCCTTCTTTCAGCTTGATATCTTCATCTTCAATCAAAGACTTGATCCGCATGACTACGCCAAGAAGCAGTCGCTCGTCATGAGATATCTTGGCCGCCATGTCCTTGGCTGTTTTACTCGTATTGAATTGAGCCATATCCTCTGAAACAGCCCGAACTTGTTTAGCCCCAAAGGCTCCCTTAATTGAGCCCAAAGCATCACGATACTTCTGCTCGCTTTGTTCGGCAAAAGACAGCAACAATACGAAAAAACACAAAAGGAGTGTCATCATGTCGGCAAACGTTGCCATCCATGGAGGTAACCCCTCGTCGACCGGTGGATCATCCGGGGGTCTTCTCTTGACGAGTTCTTCTGCTTGTTTAGCCACGCAACCTCCGAATCACGCAGGGAATTACGCGCTTTCCTCTCGCAGTGCGGGAGACAGGAAGGCTTGGAGTTTTTCCTTGACCACAGAAGGATGATCGCCGCGTTGCAGGGAAGAAACGCCTTCAATCATGATCTGCATGAACAAGACATCTTCGGTGGACCTTTCCTCCAGCTTGGTGGCCATGGGAAGAAACATGCAGTTGGCCATAACTGCTCCATAAAAGGTAGTGAGAAGTGCGACGGCCATAGCAGGCCCAATGGACGAAGGGTCTGATAGATTGGAGAGCATATTAACCAAACCGATCAACGTGCCAATCATGCCAAACGCCGGGGCCATGGTGCCCATTCCCTTGAAAACAGCCTGTCCCTGTCTATGGCGTTGTTTCATGAATTCCAATTCGATCTCCATAACGGATCGAACCAGGCCTTCACTGGAACCGTCAACGACAAGCATAACCCCTTTCTTGAGGAACGGATCATCGATGGCGACTTTTTCCAAAGCGATAATACTCTCTTTACGGGCCGTGTCTGCCAAGCCTGTAATAAGACGAATAATCTCAAGCGGATCATTCGATTTGAAAAGAAGAGTCTTCATGCCGACCTTGATGGCATTAATAACAACGCCAAGAGGGAACATGACAAAAGTAACGGCAAACGTCCCGCCGATAACAACGACCACCGATGGAATATCGATGAATCCGGCAGCGTTTCCACCCATAAAGATGGTTGTCACCACAAGTCCAAACGCACCGGCCAAACCTATTAAAGTTGCAATATCCATATGTTATCTTTTAATTTTTTCGGTTGAAGCACCGATTTTTACTTCATCGTTTTCATAATAAAAATATACATCTTCCAAAAAATCATCCACTTTCAAAAAAGCTGATCCGATACTTATCTCAACACCAGGTTTTACAACTCCTGGAACCAAAACCTTACACTCGTCTAGTCGCTCTGTAGCGTATATGCCATCCCACAATTTAACCTTCAACGCCTTCAACAAATCCAATTCCTTAATGGCTGATTCCAGCTTGGGTTCAAACTCGGCACGAAATTCGTTCCCCTTATTTAACGCCTTTTCAAATGAAGCTATATCATCGTGAAGGTTCTTGATACGTTCATTATATTTTTCATCTGCATGCAACAGTGTTGGCTTATACCCCATAACCAGAGACGTATCCGTATCCAACCCGCCTCCAAGCTGTCCGCCAACATAAATATACTCATATGCACAGACATTTCCGCCTGTAAGTCTGCCACCAACAGCCAAACGCTTTCCAGCATAGACATTGCTATGCATAAGCGCTCCCTTAACAAGAATATCGTTCTTCGCCATGAGTGTCGCGTATTCGCAATAAGCGAGCTTCAAATCATGGCCGGCTTCCAAGTGAGCGATTTTACCGCCTTTAACGCCTCCATGACAATTCAAGTTACGGGTCGCTTCAATGAGCGCTCCTTCAACCTGCCCTGCAATAGTCACTTTCACTCCGCAAACAGCGAACCCTGAACGGACGGACCCTTCAACAGAGATGTTGCCAACAAAATCCACGTTCCCGGTATGGTAATCGATGTCCCAATGAACCGTCAGAGTCTCTCTAACAAGAATTTTCCCTTCTTTATAACAGACATACCCATCAACAGCTGCAAACAACGTGTCGGGGAATTTCTGTCTAAGGCCGGTTCCACGCCCGGCCGGAAACTCTTTATCATCAAAAACAAACCGACGATCAACATCATCCCCTTCTTCTATGTCAACCCATTCGGCGATGACATCACCCTTCGAAACATTGTTGACGAAGTTCAATTCATGGTGGTCCACGCTTCCGTCAGCCTGTTCTTCTGGTCTAAGTTTTGAGGGATCCCAATCTGGATCAAAATGGTGTTTCAATAAAAACGGCATGAATACTCTGGAGTAACACTTTTGGGTTATCTCATGAAATAACCAAGTCGACGAACAAATTTGTTAAACAAACCGTCTGATATTTCATGGTTTTTGATTTATAGGAACCATATTCAAAATTTGTATCAGCGTCAACGGCTATTGCCTAACTGTTGGGACACAACGCTTTACGAAGAACATAAAATTTTCTCTCTAAAGATAACGCTATTTCTGCCGATAATATACGTAAGAGGCAAGTTAGGTTGGGATGATTCGTGTAACTACCAGGGAGGGAGACCATGAATATCCCCGAAGTAAGTATTGTGAAGCAGGAGTTACGTTCGGAGAACGCAGCTTCGGCGAAGGCAGTGGATAAGCCGCCAGCACAGGATGAAAAGACTGAAGTACGAATTGACGCGGTTAATAGTACCGACAATTCTGATGCGGATAAGCAGTCCAACACCCACTCCAGGGATGAGCTCAAAGCACTCATTGCCGAGGCTGAAAAGCATCTCGAAGCAAATGACGTCAAACTGAAATTCAACATCCTTGAAGAAGATGACACTGTACAAGTCGAAATCATTGATTCCGACGGCAAGACTATTCGTAAAATCCCGGACGACGATTTAGTTAAATTAAATCAATCGCTCAAGAATTTCGGACAGGGATTTCTCGACACGGTGTCATAAGTTCTAAACACTGAAGCCAATATCTCGCGCCCCGCCGAATGGTAGGGGCGCCTATGGCGTTTCCATTTTCTAACGAACTTGCAAAGGCCAAATGGCTAGGGCATAATCAGGACAAGGAATTCCATCACAACGGAGGCTTCCATGTCCGATATAAGCATTTCAACTGACACAGTGCAGTCCATTGCCATGGACAATATATTGTCAGGCCCCGAATCTGTCGCAGAGGAAAGCAGCATAATAGCTTCCGGCATGAACCCAAGAGGCATGGATTCCATGGAACAAGCCGTAGCCGGCTTGGAAGTCGCCTCAAGAACAGAAGAATTTTTTGGATCTGGAACAGATTTCAGTTCAACCGGAACAGATGTTGACATTCAACAAACCGTCAACTCCACGTTAGACACAGGCGTTGGAAGTATTACAGATAAAATAGCCTGATAATCATAATATTTGCTTAAAAAAAGGCCCCTGTCTCTGGACAGGGGCCTTTTTATTTTCATTTAATCAATCTTTATTACCACTGCTTTTTGCGTTGTTCCTCAAGAGCAGCCTCTTGCTCATCAAAGGACTCAAAACCAGCATGACGCATAGCGTCCGTAACAGTGTGATGCCAATCCCAGCTTGCATAGATGACCGGCTTGTGGAACACAGCCCGGAACTGCTCCATCTCCTGACGATAAAACTCTTCTTTGGGAGTTTCAATGTGATCTCGCAGCTGTTCGCCGAAGCGATCCAGTTCACCTTCATACCATTCCATGAAGTCTTCAGGGGACTTGTACTTTTTCAAAATGTGCCCGTAGCTGTTCGCTTCAAGCAAGTCCTGAAGATTACTCATATGTTGTTTCTTAAGCCAGGCACCCAAGTCTCGGGTCTTGATATTTTCGGATTCGATAGCGGCCATTTCGACTTTGGTCTGACGATAAGTATCAGGAACCACTGAAGCCGAAACAATACCAGCAATAGCAACCAATCCTCGCAGAATAACGCTATTGGATACACCTTGTCCGCAGAAACCAACCTTTTTGCCAAATTTCTGACCAGCAAAAATGGCAGATAAGATGGCCCAGACAACGGCGGGATCTTCTTCATCATAGATATGTTGCAAACTCGCATTATCACGATCAGTGGCCAGCACCATCTGCGTCATATCATTTGAACCAATGGAAAATCCATCAACTTCTTTGAGGAATTCTTTGCAAAGCACTGCATTACTCGGAATCTCCGCCATCAGGATAACCTTGAGTTCATCCTTGCCTGATTCCAGATTGTGCACCTGCTTGAGATACCGCTTCATGGAGCGGGCTTCTTCCAAAGTACGAACAAACGGGAACATGATGGACAGATTTTTACTGCCGTAGATGCCTCGTGCAAGTTTGAAGGCTTCCAATTCCCAATCATGAATATTTCTGGATACACCACGATAACCGATCATGGGATTATCTTCATGAGCCTCAAACAACAAACCTCCGAGCAGGTTCCTGTATTCATTGGATTTGAAATCAGTGGTTCGGTAAACTATATTACTACCATAAAAAGCCATGGCAAAAAGAGCCAAGCCTTGCGACAAAGTCTGAATGTAGTTTTCCTTACCGGTGGTATAGCCTCGGGTTTCAAGAAGACGACGAATACGGTCAGGCAATGTTGCCACCTCGTCCATCTCGGACTTGAGTCCCATCTTGAGGGCTACTTCTTCACGCAGACTGATAATTTTATCGAGATAGGCGCCAAATTCAGGCTCATCCTTCAACCGCTCAACATACTCAGCTACTGTCTTCTCATGCTGCTGGCGTATGGCCCAGGCTTCAGACCTGATCTCAGGCATGCTTTCCAACATATCATGATACCCAAGAACAACGGCTACGTGAGCTTCGGCATCAATAGAAGTCTTCAAGATATCAAGACGTTCTGTTGCCAAGGCAATATGATCATCCAACTTATGATCCATCTCGCGGAGGCGACGATGCATGGCCAAGACTTCGTCCGTACTGCGTGCACTTTCCTGCTCAGCCAAGGATTCCATTTGGGAAGTCAAGCCAGTGATGAGACCAACATATTCGCGAAGTTTAAGCGGCATGGTAATCAAACCTGACGCAAGCTGTTCTTTCATGACCTTGGTCAGTCGCATATCCATCTGCTGGATTTTTTCTTCCACCAAATCATTCAGAACATCTTTATCATAAGCTTCTAGAGCCATAGGATGGACACCAATATTACCGAGCATAAACTCGGCACGAAGCAACCCGATTTCGAAATCAGGCACATCACGAAGGCGAGACAGGAACAAAGCCTGACCCACATCAGCCAAAATCAGGCCGACCTTCGTCTTGGTGGCAGGGAGTTCAGCGACATTAATCTCGCCACCCACTTCTACCAATGGCAATTCTCCGCGATAAACCTTACCCCGGGACCCATCGACTGTAACCTGCTGTCCATCAAGAGACCGTAAGGACTCAAGGCGCTGGATACCGATGATAGCCGGGATACCAAGTTCTCGGGAGGTAATAGCAGCGTGACTGGTGTCACCACCGACATCAGCGAGAATAGCAGACGCGATACGCATACCGGGAACCATATCTGGGTCGGTACGCTCGGCAGCCAGTATATCGCCTTTATTAATTTTGTTCAGTTCAAGAGCGGAACGCAGGTACTTGACCGTCCCCTGTCCTGCTCCACGGGAAGCGCCGTTACCCTCGAGGATGACTTCAGCCGAAGCGATGGCCTTCTTGTCAACTTCAAGACGACGCATGAAGATTGTATTGGGATGCTGTTCAATATCCTCATTCCAACGAGTCTCAGGACGAGCTTGGACAAACCAAAGTCGATCAGACTTGTCGATGCAGAATTCAGAATCCATGATCATGCCGCCGTACGCCTTGGAAATAGCTCTTACACCCTGCGCAACCATCTCGGCTTGAGCAATGGAAAGAGCCCAGCGATAAACTTCATTATCAGGCACCTTAACTACTTGAGTACCGCTGCCATCTTCCTTGTAAACAATTTTCTTTTCTTTGCAGCCCATATAGCGAATGACAACTTCACGACCACCATCACGCTGGAATACATAAAATTTATCGGGAGTAACCATGCCACCGACAACAGCCTCGCCCAAACCATAACTGGCATCAATGGACACCAAATCATTCCGATCCGTACCACGGCAACCAGTCGCAGTATCTGCACTGAATGCAGTACCGGAGATGACGGGGTTAATCATGCGCATGATACACACGGACAAGGAAGTATGCTCAATGGCCCACTCTTTCTTAGCGAGTTCGGCGATAGCAACATCACCAGTCTCTTCTGCCTTGGTGATGGCATCAAGAATGGCCTCGCGGCGATAAGTCATGGAGCGAAGGTTGTATGCAGAAGCACAATCCCAATGGTATGCTTCGAGACACTCATCAGCACCAACAATATTAAGATAGGTGTCTTGCAATCCGGCAAAGGCCTTCTTGCGGCTATCTTCACCGGCAGCGGAAGAACGCACGGCAACAGGAACATCATCCAAACCGGCTTCTTTACATATAGAATCATATGCGCCCATGACTTCCTTGCCGATCTTGGCAGGAATCTCAACGGACAAAATAGCGGACTGAACCAAAACCGAACGCATGCGGAGTTGATCAATACCTTCAGGAGAAGTCGCAAACCCTTCAACAACGTTATTGATAAAAGTACGCAGTTTGATAGGGGTGCCTGACTGCTTTTCAGACTGTTCACGAACTTTTTTGCCTACATCGCGCACAAACTGCTGCAAATATTCGGAATCTTCGTTAACTTCGTCGGAGGTCCAGTCAACCTTGTTGTACTCTTTGTCCACAGTAGCACGAACAACAGCAGCATTGACCTTGGTCTCATCAAGAATATGATGAAAAACATGCGACGAGATTGCCCGAAATTCGGGAGCCCTGATTCCTGCAACCTGACTGATGATGGCGGTGTTGTAGTTCTTTCCGCCTACGAGAAGTTCGGCCTCTTCACCGATCTTCTTGATGTCAGCCCCATTCAGGACCAACTTCTGTTGGAGACTCTCAGTTTTCGCCCCGGCTTTGCTGGCAGATGCCTTTTCGGCGGGCTTTTTCTGGGTCTTGGCCATCACTTCCTCCTGGAAAGTCCCTGCGATAAATGGAAAAGATTCTCTCTCCGCTCCATGATATCCGACTTTCTACTATTTTAGATTTATACTAAAAAGAACAATCAAGACTTGAGCTTCGAGTTCTCGCTTACAGGGTATCAGACCTGTTCGTCAATGAAACTATTGGTTGGACCATTAAACCAAAAAACCATGTATTCAATGCCATTTTACAGTATACAAACGACAAAATACCATAACCTGCCACTCAAAAAAACAAGGCTGACGCGTAGTTACTACGCGTCAGCCTGTAAATCATCACAAAGCCCTTTTGGTCGAGCTTATAATTTAAAACTGAACCAATTTGTCATAGCTGACAATTTTTTTAAATTTTCTGACCACAGTTAGGACAGAAGTTACAATCTTCACCAGGAACATCAAACTTACACGTAGGACAGACTCCAACTTCAGGTCCAAGTTCAACAATCAACTCGCCTTCGACCACCGGGATCATCTTTTTATCCTCAGTATATTGAGCGGACTTGATCACACGTCTGACGGTACTATCAATTTTGGCCGTTACAGCCTTCTCCTGCTTCATAATGGAGATATTAAAGAGCTCTTCGCCGGCCTTGACTTTGTCGCCAGGTCTGACATGAGTAACCCACAAATCACCGTTACTAGGTGAACCGACATGATAATCATTGGTCGGATCAGCCATTTCTGTCGCTTCCTTGCCGCCAACATCAGGTTCAGCAACCTTGACTTGATGACTCATAATTTCAGAATCAAGAACATATCTGACAACGGCCATACCGTTCTCATCCGGTTCTGAAATGTCCAGAATACGCATCCGGTGCGGCTTCATGCAATTGCCCTGAAAGTTCAGAACTTCACCTTTTTCCAGCCCTTCAAACCAAACGTCGACAGGCAGGTTGTTGATGTTGCCGAATTTTTCACAGTAATCAATAGTTGCAATCGCATCACCGGGGTGATTGAGATACATCACAAATTCTTCATCAGTTGGCTGCCGATGCAGGCGCGTTTGCAATGCCTTTTTTTCTGCGTCCAAATCAACATCGACCAATGTGGTTAATGGAGATTCCTCAGTACGTTCCTTAATGGCAATTTCCCACCCTTTACCAAACGCAGACTGGTAAACCCAATCAGCCGGGAATCCGAGAGGCATTTTACCAAACTTACCGAGCAACAAATTACGGAAAGCATCATTGGAGTCGCGATACAAAGCAAGCCTGGCGTCGCGCTCAAGGTTGGTCAAATCTTCTTCCTTGCAAAGAGTCACGATATCCAACACATTCAGAAGTCTCCGGACTTCTCGTTTGCCACCCCGCTTATATGCCCCGGTCACTGCCAAAAAGGCGGTGTTCCAGGTGATCTGTGAACCGGGAGTAACATCGTGATAACGGACGACTTTGCGAGTCCCTTCAAGGAACTTCAGCATATATGGCAAAAGCTTGATGTACCCTTGTTTGAGCGCTCCTTCCTGTGACGAAGAGGTCGCACCGCCGGGCATACCATGACGAACAACATCGTGATCAATACCCTGAAAATACGGTGCAGTATAACGGTCGTAATACGGCATGATCTGCTTGAGCTTAAAGTTGGTAGCCCGGATCATTTCCTTATCAAGATGCGTCTTCAAGCCAATCTCATCTTCAATGTATGCGGCTGTGGACAGGACTTCGCCCTGACCATACCAACGCACGGAAGCACCGATAGCCACATCCACAATATGAGCACCTGCTTCAGCGGCTGCCCCCATGGTGGGAACAAACAAACCATCTGTATAATGACGATGGCTGTGAATAACCAAGTCCGGATATTTGGCACGAATGGTGGAAATAAGCTCCCGCATAAATCTGGGAGGACAAACACCAGCCATATCCTTAAGGCCAAGAATGATCATCTTCTCAGCCTGCTTCTTAGTAACACCACCAGCCTCAGCGCACATGGCGATGATAGAATCAGTCACTTGCAGATACCGATCTACGCCAAAGCCTTTGGCCCATGACAGTGAAATTGCCGGTTCAAAGATATTACGCGTGGAATTCATAGCAACCTCAGCAAAAGGCCGCATGTTTTCAACGTGATTCAGGAAATCAAAACAACGGATGATTTCATAATGCTCATTGATCATCTCGCCGGTCAAACGCATGACATTTTTCGGCTGAGGCTTATAGCCCAATACATTAGTAGAGCGTACAAGAATCTGCTTGAGTGTATTCGGTGCAAACTTGTTCCACTCCGCCGCTTCAGTGAAGGGGTATGTCATGTTTGCAAGCATGGCGACATGGAAATGCGCCCCGCCACCATTCTCAAGAGAAAAGAAACCGCATTTATCCAGTGACGGACCCACAATACGATCCTCCGCTAAACGGAAGCGATTACCGCTGTTGGACTGGGTAATGTCACGAGTAGTGGTATCCGTCATATGGACGATGCCACCTTCACGGTCCGTACGCAACGTATCGAGAATTGCATCCCGATCCATTTTCCGTGAAAAACGGGATTCAAATCCGGTCGATCTTTCGGGAGGCTCGACCAATTCGAAACGACCGACCCGCTTGTCTTCACGCCCACGATATTCGCCCAACTGGACATATTTATTGTGACCTAAAGCCGAAATCTCGGCAACAAGTCGCATCATGCGCAAAGAATCCGGCTCACGGTCTGAATAATCCATGAGTTCGGTATAATTCTGTCGAACAAAGTTGGTATCATAATCAGCATCGACGAACCTCTGCTGATCAATAATCTTACGATGGAAAGGAAGCGTCGTTTTCAGTCCGCCAATCATATATTCACGCAAAGAGCGCTTCATCAAAGCAACAACTTTGTTCCACGAATTACCGTAAGAAATCAGCAAGGATGCTGCCGAATCGTAGTTCGATGGGAAGCGATAACCGTCACCAATACAGGAATCGATACGGATACCCTGACCACCCGGAGAAACATATCGTGTGATACGGCCGGAGTTGGGTTCAAAATTCTTTTGCGGATCTTCGCAGTTAATACGACACTGCATAGCCCACTGATAAGGTTTGGTATCCTTGTCATTCAGACGCAACTTGGAACCAAAAGCGATCGCAATCTGTTCTTCAACCAAATCGATACCATATCGGCATTCAGTAATACCGTGTTCCACCTGCAAACGGGTGTTGACCTCAATGAGGAATGGAACGCCATCGGTATCCACCAAAAATTCCACGGTGGCCAAAGAATAGTATCCAACCGCCGAAACAAGGCGTCTGGAATATTCTTTCAGCTGCGCACGCAGCTCCGCTGTATACTTGGGCCATGGGGACGGTGTGATCTCAATCAGCTTCTGATGGTTACGCTGAACTGAACAATCTCGTTCATCCAGACAGAACACGTTGCCATATTGGTCAGAGATAACCTGAATTTCAATATGACGCACAGAAGTCAGCAGTTTTTCAACATAGAGACGCGGATTGCCAAACGAGGCTTGTGCCAAAGCAGAAGCTTTAGAAAAAGCGTTTTCAAGGTCCTCTTCCTGATAAACCTCATAAATACCACGGCCACCGCCACCGCCTTCAGCCTTGAGCATGACGGGGAATCCAATTTCCTTGGCAATCTCCCGAGCCTCGGGAATAGATACAGCACCTTCGGAACCGGGAACAACCGGGACACCTTGCTCAATGGCGAGCTTACGAACAGCAACCTTGTTACCAAGGATACGCATTGGCTCCTGCTCGGGACCAATAAAAATAATTCCGGCTTCCTTACACTTGGCAGGGAAAGAATCATCTTCGGCACCAAACCCCCAACCTGGATGAATGGCGACAACGTCTTTGGCTTTAGCTTCACGGATAACACGGTCCAGATCGAGATAAGCGCGAGGGTCGGAACCAAGCATAAGCAGCTCATTGGCTCCCGACGTCGCGGGGGAGGTTTTATCAACGTCTGTGGCGGTCATAATCGCCTTCGCGTTGAACATTTCGGTAATGGAGCGGCAAATGCGCCGTGCGGGGATACCCCGGTTGGCTACAAGTATGCGCTTCCCTTTGACCTCTTCAAGAACCTCTTCAAAGGACTTCGGCTTCATGGAACTCACTGGTCTCCTGGACAGAAATAACTACACACGGCATTGCACCGCCCCGCAGTAAGCGGGATTTAGAGAGGAAAAATCGAACCTGAAAACAGAACCGTTTCTTCTCCACCACGCAAAACAACGAGCCCTCCTTGAGGGGAAAGGCCCACTATCACGGCCTCATATGGATCTAGGTTCCCTTCGCGGACTTGAATGGTTTGTCCCATCCAAGCCAACCTGTTCTCAACCATACGAATGAATTGAGTAGGCGGAATCTCGTCGAGCATGACTGCATACACATTTTTTCCTCGACTTACAAGGGTTTCAAGGAGGGCCAACGGGCCACCAGAGAAGAATGGAATTGCAATGGTTCCGGCAGGAGCCGAACAATCATCACGCATTAGCGCATCTTCAGGACATCCTGCGAGATTCAACCCTAGACCCAAAATAATGATCCCATTGCGCTCCTCAATGAGCATTCCACCAACTTTTCGACCATTCTGTAGAATATCATTCGGCCACTTAAGCTGAATTGAGGCCCCGAGAGAATCCAATACGTCGGCAAACAAAGACCCTGCAACCAGCGGCAACAGGTCTGACAAAGATTCGGCCCATGGTCCTTCAGCCGGAGGCAGAGGGAGCACAATGGAAGCATGAAGGTTGCCAGGCATGGACACCCATGGACGACGAAGCTGGCCTCTACCACCCGCCTGTACAACGCTGACAACAGCCTCCCATTCACCCAAGAGGCCTTCTTCCGCCATCTCGCGGGCCAATTCCATTGTCGTCCCACACTGTTGAGTAACGATAATGGTTGATTCAGACTCCTGAGAAGCACGGAGCCACACCCGTTCATCTCCACATCTTACGTCAAAAGGACACCATGGCCCAAAAGAAATTACATCCGTCCCCCATGATTCATGGGTTGAGGCCAACTGTTCCGTCGTCCCTTCCGGGAGAAAAATACCTTGTGGAATCATGAGTTACCTTATGCTATCGTGTCGATCATGCAAATTTACTTGGCTGGCGGCGCTGTCCGCGACCTGCTGCTCGGCAGAGCAATTCATGACAGGGATTACCTCGTCATGGATGCTACTCGTGATGAGTTCATAAAAGCCTTTCCTGCTGCCAATGAAGTCGGCTTGGCATTTCCAGTCTTCATATTGGACAGGACAGAATTTTCATTCCCAAGAGCAACCCCGCTTTCTGAAGAATTAAAATCCCGTGACCTGACTGTCAATGCTCAACTACTGACTGAAGACGGCGACTTGATTTGCCACCCGAAAGGATTGGAAGATATCCACAATAAAATCCTGCGTCCGGCTTCAGAGCAAGCTTTTCACATTGACCCGCTCAGGGTGTTCCGTGCGGCCAGATTCTGGGCACAACTTCCTGACTTCACGCCTCATGATGAATTAAAAGCGACCATGCAATCCGTAGCAGACTCAGGCAAACTTTCATCGTTGGCACCGGACCGTATTGGGCAAGAAATATACAAAGTACTCTCCGCACCGGCTCCAGGCAATTTCCTTCGTCTGCTCTCTGACACAGGCTGTCTGTCTCCGTGGTTTAATGAATTTCACAATGCTTCGACGATCCCGGCAGGCCCAAGCCCATACCACGACACACATGTCCTTGAACACATTTGCCGGACTATGGACTCTTTGGCAGGGGACGCAACCGCTGTCTGGATGGGACTTTGCCATGATCTCGGTAAAACCTTAACTTCAAGAGAAAAACTTCCAAGTCACCACGGACATGATCACGCGGGTATTCCCCTTGCAAAGGCTCTTGCTCATCGAGTCAGATTGTCAAACCGTCTCAAAACCGCTGGAATGAAAGCCGCGCAGTGGCACATGATTGCTGCCCGATATGATGAACTTCGATCTGGCACCAAGGTTGACCTTCTCATGGACGCCCACCTTTCCGACGTATTGCCCCCTCTTTTTAAGCTCGTGCAGGTCGACCAAGACAAAGACTTCAAACGCCGAGCCCTTAGAAACCTCACAACTATACTTGCGGTAAAACTTAAGCCTGAAGACCGGAATCTTGGCGCAAAATCAGGTGAAAAACTTCGAGATCTTCGAGCGCAAACTCTTGCCCAACGACTCCGCAAATAACGCTCCCTTTTTGACAAAAAAAAATGAAACATATACGTCAATACCATTCTGAAAAAAATATGCAGACAAAAAACAAGCACGTAAAATAAAATGGAGAATCGCCGATGAGACTTGTCACCCGATCCGATTTTGACGGCCTAGCCTGCGCCACTCTTCTCAAGCATCTTGACCTCATAGACGATTATCTTTTTGCCCACCCCAAAGACCTTCAGGACGGCAAAGTTGAAGTGACCCCCAACGACATACTTGCCAATGTCCCGTATGTGGCAGGCTGTGGTTTGTGGTTTGATCACCACACCAGTGAAAAAGACCGTTTGGGCGACATTAAATTTGAAGGCGAAAGCAAACCACTGCCAAGTTGTGCCCGAGTTATCTATAATTATTATGGCGCGAACAAATTTCCAGAAACATTCACTGACCTCATGGATGCTGTCGACAAAGTGGACTCTGCCAATTTGACTGCGAAAGAAATCACCTCGCCAACAGGATGGATTCTTTTGGGATTTATCATGGACCCAAGGACAGGACTGGGGCGGTACAGGGACTATCGAATCAGTAACTACCAACTCATGCTGGACATGATTGAATACTGTCGTTCCATGACCGCCGAAGAAATAATGAAACAACCAGACGTCAAGGAACGGATCGACAAATACTTTGCTGATGAGCCTCAGTTCATCCAAATGCTGAAAGAAAACACAAACGTCTACGATAATGCCGTTGTACTAGATCTCAGAGATCAAGAACCAATCTACTGTGGTAATCGCTTCATGATTTACACCTTATTTGATCAATGCAATGTCAGCATTCGTGTCATATGGGGTTTCAAAAAACAAAACGTGGTATTCACAGTAGGACACTCAATTCTCAACCGCACGAGCAAAACTGACGTAGGCTCACTGATGCTATCATTCGGTGGCGGCGGACACCGCGCCGTTGGCACATGTCAAGTTCCTGAAGAAAAGACCTCAGAAACCTTGAAAAGAATTCTCAAAAGAATCAATGCCGATGGGTAAAAAACTAAAGCTATTCAGCATCAAATAACCTCAACAACGGACTCAAAAAAAATAACAGCAACGCGGCATATTTTGTTTGCCGCGTTGCTTCTTTTCAATATTCAAATCACAATTTACATACTTTTTATCCCATAAACCCACAACGGCGGCACATTTACGTTGATTCGTATGCCCAAACCCACTATAAGGTGCCTCCGTATATGTAATGTAATCAGGAGCTCGACATGCTGCTTAATGAACACAAGAGCAAGATTCTTTTCAAAAAAGCCGGAGTCCCCACTCCCGAGGGTATTGCCGTCCATCCAGGCGAAGAAGGTAATTTCAATCCAAACTTTCCCCTGCCGTGGTTCCTAAAATCACAAGTACTTACGGGAGGACGAGGTAAAGTTGGCGGCATTTTGCGTATTGACACCGCTGCCGATTTCCCGGCCACTGCACGCACTCTTTTCGCCCTGAGCATCAAGGGCCATTCCGTGCCATTCATCCGTGTCGAACCCGGCGCAGACATCGCTCGTGAATTCTATATTTCACTGACAGTTTCCCGTGAACGCAAATGCATTCTGCTCACTGTAGGGCGCGAAGGTGGTGTGGAAATCGAAAACCTCGGAGCAGACAATCTGCTCGTTCAAGAAATCAAACTTCCCGGGGGATTAGCTCCCCATCAGATCAGAGCCGCTTTCTTTCATCTGGGCCTTGAAAAAGAGCAACTCAAAGATTTCGCGGCATTGCTGACAAACTTATTCACAGGGATGCTCGACAACGGTCTGCTCATGGCCGAGATCAACCCCCTGATCATTACCCCTGAAAATCAGTTCATCGCATTGGACGGCAAGGTTGAAATCGACGACAACCATGCTGACATTGATCCTGAAATGGAAGCTTACTACCAACGTGAACACGCCACGCCGGAAGAAAACGAAGCCCGCGACGCAGGACTCTCTTTCGTCAAACTCCCCGGCTGGGTAGGCCTGATGGTCAACGGCGCAGGATTGGCCATGGCGACCATGGATTTACTGAATTTTTCCAAACTCCCAGCCAGCAATTTCCTGGACCTGGGCGGCGCAGCTGATCAAAAACGCATGGAGACAGCACTGGAACTGTTGTTTGGCGACGATCAAGTCAAAGCAATTTTCATCAATCTTTTCGGTGGAATACTCTCCTGCGAAAAAGTTGCCCTCGCCATGAAGGGCGCCCTCAATGGAAAGGCTCCGAAAAAGCCCATCGTGACTCGAATGTCCGGCAAAGACGCCAAGTCTGGTCTGAAAATTCTCAAAGACCTCAATGTGGAAGGCCTGCATATGGCCGGAGACATGAAAGAGGCCATCGATATTCTGACCACACTCAAGCCTGCGGCGGCACAATCTATTAATTTTCCAGCCCCTATGGATTGTCCCGCGGGTCAAACTCCGAAACCGGTCGGTTACACCAGCGACGAAATATTCGGTATCGACAAAGACACTCCAATTTTAGTTCAAGGCATCACAGGGCGTGAAGGCCAACTCCATACACGCCTGATGCAGGAATATGGGGCAAATGTGGTAGCCGGTGTCACCCCGTTTAAGGGAGGACAGGAAGTACTCGGCGTGCCGGTGTACAACTCCATTGCTGAAGCAAAACGTGCTCATGAAATAGGCGCAAGCATCATCTTTGTCCCACCGAAAATGGCCGCAGACGCCGTTTACGAAGCAGCATCCAATGATATTCCGTGGGCCGTCTGCATAACTGAAGGCATTGTCCAACACGACATGCTTTCCACATTTGAACAAATCAAAGATTCACGAACTCGAGTCGTCGGACCAAACACACCGGGCATAATCGTTCCCGGCAAAACCAAAATCGGTATCCTGCCCTCGACACCCTTTATTCCGGGTCCTGTCGCTGTGCTCTCCCGCAGTGGCACTTTGACCTATGAAGTCGCAGATCGTCTGACCTCGGCTGGTATTGGTCAATCCCTCTGTGTCGGCATTGGCGGTGATCCGTTCATTGGCGTCAATTTCGTAGATATGTTTGAAATGATCCGTAATCATGATGAAACAAAAGCAGTAGTCGTTCTCGGCGAAATCGGTGGTCAGGCCGAAGAGAACCTGGCCGAATACGTCATGAAAACCGGATTTGACAAACCCGTCATTTCGTTCATCGCGGGCCAAACAGCCCCTCCCGGCAAACGACTGGGTCACGCCGGCGCCATTCTAGAAAAAGGCGGTGGCATCGAGAGCAAACTCGAAACCATGAGTAAAGCTGGATTCGCTATCTGCCCAAGCCTTGAAGCCGTTGCAGAAATGACTGCCAAGGCACTGAAGTAACAGAGGTTTATTTTGAAAGTTTTGCTTATTGATTTAGGAAAAATCATACGTGGCGGACAGCGCCAGGTCTTTTACCTTGCCCGCCATCTCGCTCGCACCCCCGGATTTGAACCGTTGGTTGCAGTTCCCAAAAAGTCCCCTTTAAAGCCCTTGCTGGAAGAAGCAAAGATTCCCTATGCGGATCTCCCCTCCTCCAGCGACTATAACCCATTCAACATTTTCCGCCTGACACGCTTGATCGGTTCTTTTAAACCAGATGTTGTCCATACAAATGACGCCAAAGGAGCATCGGTCGCAGCTTTGGTAAAAAAATTCAACGACACCTTCAAATTGGTTCACAGTCGAAGGGTTTCCTACAAGCTCAAACCGGGATGGAGTCGCAGCAAATACCTTGCTGGAGACGCACTGGTTGCGGTCAGCCGTGAGATTCAAGAAGTATTGATCTCGTGTGAAATCCCAGAAGAAAAAACAAGCACAATCCATAGCGGTATTGATGCAGAAATGTATGAATTGGAGCAAAGACAACACCCAGTCTTAACGCTTGGAGCAGTAGGCGCACTCAGTACGCAGAAAGGATTCGAAGTTCTCATAGAATCTTTAGCCTATCTCAAAGAATCACCGACAATGCCTGACTGGCAATGTATGATTGCTGGCGAAGGCCCCTTACTTCGAGAGTTGAAACAACAGGCTGAAAAACTGGACTTGGCACGTTCAATCCTGTTTCTCGGATATCAGGATAGCCGCGTAGTACTCCCGGAAATCGACGTACTGATTATTCCGTCAGTGGATGGAGAAGGCTCCAATGCCGTTATCAAAGAAGGATGGGCTACCCAAACACCCGTTATCACGTCTGACCTTCCCTCCAACCTGGAGTTGGTCACACATGAACATGACGGCTTGGTCTTTCGTAATCGAAATGCCAAAGAGTTAGCGACCAATATTGTCAGAGTGGTCACGGATCAAGCATTAGCTGACCAATTGATCAAAAATGGTTCAGAGTCTGTCACCAATTATACAGACAAGACCATGGCGCAAAAATATGTAGATCTCTATCAACGATTGATGGATTCAGACTCTTAGAAATACCATGATCACGATTTGATCACTGATATTATTTGAACTTTCCATCCAGTAGCAAGTGGGAAAAATAACCCGCAACAAAAGCCGCATAGAACGGAATGAACTCCCGTACGGCATCTGGCATCTGCATAAAAAACGGAACGGCCAAGATAGGCACAGGCACCAGAAGCATAGCCCACCATGTATGTGTCCACCCGCGGTGCGATCCAACAGCAGGAAGCATGGAAAAAAATCCAAACCATGCAGCCCAGACATACAACCCTCTGATTATCAACACCAAATCAACCACGGTGAAAACTGCGTAATAAAGGTTCTGCCCTTTGGAATTGGTGTCGACATCTGGAAATAGCGCACCTAACAAACAAAAACCTATCAACCCGCTCGCCTGGAGCGGATCAAAAACCAACCATCCTAGCAATATTGCACCAATCAACCCCATGACACCAAAAAAAAGGCCACCGGCAAGATGTCCTCGGTAATCAGGCATATGTCACCACTATAAAAATGGAAATTATAGAATTAAAGAGTCCCGGGAGTACACACACTCCGCAAAATAAACCAACGGGCCTCTTCATACAAATCTAAGACTTTGTACGGCGTCAGGAAACGGGTACGAACGGCACCAACGATACTCCCGTAAACCATAAAAGCGGTTTGAGAAACAGGCAACTCCTTGAGAGAGCCATCCTCTACGCCACGACGCAAGAACTCTTCAATCATATCAATAAGTTCTCTGAACTTGGCACCAATTTTATCTCGATCTAAATCGGGATTATCATCACTGAAAGGCGAACACCGAATAATGGTTGGAAACGTCTTTTCATTCTCCACGGTAAAGTCCAAATATGCCCCGATAAATGCTCCAAGAGCGTCACAACCAGACTTACAGTCATCTGTTTTCACCCGCAATTCGGTGATCATTGTGTCGATCAACTCACTCCCGGCAACCATGAAAAGGTTTTCCTTGGATTCAAAATAGTGAAAGACCAATCCCGACGCTACTCCAGCCTGTTCAGCGACCATTTTCATGGTCGTACCAGCATATCCGCATCGAGCGAATATTTCCTGGGCAGCTCTCAGAATCTTTTCTTTCTTCCCAATCGACACTTTTCCCCTCCAAAAACTCAGTATATGTAAAATTACTTGCCATTGTTTAGTACGCCCGTACTGTTTGTACAAGCGGTATTTCCCACAAAGCACACAAAAAAGGCGATAGCCTAAGCCACCGCCTCATTTTTTATTCTCGTTAGGGACTACATGGCATCAGAGGCTTGCAATTCCTCAATCTGCTTATCTATTTCCCTTTGTAACCGAGCTGGCAATCCCATGATATCGGTATTCAGGAAACCACGGACAATGGTAGAGGTTGCCTCATCTTCATCCATGCCTCGCGCCATGAGATATTCGATCTCTTCCTGTGCAATTTTCCCCACAGACGCTTCATGAGAAAGTTCAACACCCTCCACAGTACCGTCCAGTTCGGGAATAGCCCAGATACGCCCACCACCAAGGATAAGCCCCTGACATTCAAGATGGCCCTTACTCGGCACATGGTGTGCACCGATGTGACCACGATTAATAATGGTACCACCAGTAGAAATGGTCCGAGCAATGATCTCACACCGAGTATTCGGTGCATTCATGACAACCCGGTTCCCCATGTCCAGATGCGAACCTTCAGGAGCCATCACTACAGAGTTAAAGCGAGCCACAGAGTGCGGGCCATTCATTTCGATGGAGGGATACATCTGCAAATCCTTAACCGGCTTGAGCAGAACGTAGTTGGACAAGAACTTACCGCCCTCTTCTACCACACCAGCAGACCGGGGCCGGACAGCAACGTCCTCGCTCCAGTTGTGCACCATGGTGAAAGTCAACGATGCGTTCTTTTTGACAAAAAATTCAGAAATTCCCAAATGCGCCCCGGCCTTTGTGCCGTGAGCCACGGAACAGCCAGTGATGATATGCGCTTCTGCACCCTCTTCAATAATAACAAGATTGTGCACGTTCTGACCAACATTCTCAGACTTAAGCATCAGGCAGGATTGAATCGGGTCCTTGATTTTGGCACCAGCCTTGACGCGAATAAAGTATCCACCATGCAAATTGTCATAAGCGGACTTGGTAAACTCATCTTTATCCTTGTCTACCAGCGTCCAATAATATTCCTTGAGGCCATCATACTTTTTGAGGGCATCCTTGATATCCATAATCTCGACACCATCATCCGAAGACTGACAGTGCACGGCAGACTGATCCATCTGTAAATATGAAGCTGAACGAGTGCTCAGGTCAGAGACAACACCCGCCATGAGAAGCTGGTCTTTATCCTCTTGGGACAACGCAGACAAATCATCAATGGCTTCCTGCTGAAGACCGTCAAACTTGAAATCGGTAAGATCGACTTTACTCATATCTATCTCCTTCACGAGGAGTTGCTAGTTCATGCAACGGACACATTCTTGGTAACCATGCTCCCGAATGTGGTCCAAAATATCCCTGGGACGGCCTTCGCAACACAGATGGCCCTGATACAAAACCTGTCCACGATCGGCGTTAACATAATCAAGGATATAACCGGTATGGGTGATAATCAACCCAGCCGTTTTTGTCTGTTCCTTGCGTTCTCGCAGGCTCAAATCAGGGGTGATATTAAAATTGCCATCCAGCACATCGCGGGCAACCTTACCCACTAACTGCATGTTCTCCATATCAACTCCTGATTCCGGCTCGTCAAAAAGTACGAGATCGGGCTGCTGCGCCATAAGCTGAAGCAACTCAGACCGCTTGATTTCCCCACCGGAAAAACCTGCATTGATATCACGGTCCAAGAATTCAGCCATGTTGACGGTTTCAGCCAACAGTTCGGGATTCACTTCACCTTTCCGGGAACACATCTGGACAAGATGACGGGTCCGCAAACCATGGATCGTCGGAGGCCGCTGAAAAGACATACCAACTCCGAGGCGTGCCCTTTCGTACATGGGGGCCTCTGTGATGTCCTGCCCTTTGAAATATATTTTTCCCTTGGTGACATTATATCCGGAAAAACCCATCAGAGACATAAGAAGAGACGTCTTGCCCGAACCGTTAGGTCCGAACAAAATAAATGTTTCCCCTTCATTTATCTGGAGATTGATCCCCTTGAGGACCTCTTTATCGCCGATGTTGACATGTAAGTCTTCTATGGTCAGCATCTGTTTCCTCGCTTTAAGTCATTGTGCAAACAGGCTCATTACTTAACACAGCCTTGGAAGTCCAGCGAATCGTACGAAAGCCGCTGGACACAACTCTTTCACTTGCTCCGTGCAAGCATTTGGATATACTCGTTTCGACCAAAGGAAGGATAAACAATGGGAAAGAAGCGTATAAACAACCTTGGCGATCTCAAGCAGATCAAATTCGAGAAGAAAAAAGACGATGTCTATTCTCTTCCGTATGACAAAAATGAGCCTCAAAAAGAAAATGTCAACCCACAAAATGAACCTGAAGACGAAGAAGTGTTCATGGCTGCCATGCGTGGGGTTAAAAAAATGGATGGCGCAAGCGGTAGACAAGTAACACCTCAGTCCGAAACAGCCCCGTCTCAAGTCGTTTCCGCTGAAGATGAAGCAAAAAACGACCTTCAGCGATTCATGCGTGGTGATATTGAGTTTGAACTCGAATATACAGACGAATTCATGTACGGGTATGTACGCGGTCTCGATATCAAAGTATTCCAACAACTCAAAGCCGGATCTCTCAGCGTTGCCACACATCTTGACCTTCACGGAATGACAGCGGATCAAGCTCAAGAAAATCTGCTCTTTTTCATCCGGGAAAGCTATCTTCAAGGGCATCGATGTGTCCTGGTAGTTACAGGCCGTGGAAAAAACTCTCCAGGCGGACAATCGATTCTCCGAACAGGAACCGAAACATGGTTAACCAAAGAGCCACTCAGACGCGTTGTATTGGCATTTTGCACAGCACAACCCAAAGACGGCGGAGCAGGCGCCCTATACGTCCTCTTACGCAAGCAGAAGAAGACTCAGGGCAAGATCAAATGGGATACAATGGTCAATTGGGACGACAATGAATAGCAAAAGTGACTCATTCTCAGAAAAAACCCTCGCTCTTACGAACGAGGGTTTTATTTTTGTTAAGCAGAGGCCGCTGAAGCCGTAGCCACGGCCTCTTCAACAGGTGGCTGATCGGCACCGCCGCCCAGTCCTGCCAAATTCTTGGCAATGGCAAGCTCTTCCGCAGAAAAAATCTTGTTAATATCAATAATAATAATGAACTGCTCGTTCTGCCGTCCCATTCCCTTGATATACTCGGCATTGATGGCAGCCCCCATCTTGGGAGCGGGTTCAATGGTATCCGGGGTCATTTCAAAGACTTCGCGAACGGAATCTACAAGAGCTCCCATGACAGTGAATTCACCTTCGAATTCAATTTCAACAATGATGATGCACGTATCAACGGTGTCTTCACCCTGCGACATACCCAGTTTCAAGCGCATGTCCACAACCGGAACGGCGTGACCACGCAAATTGATAACACCACGCATAAATTCGGGTGTCCTAGGAATTTTGGTAATGGACGTTAATTCAAGAACTTCCCTTACTGTCCCAATATCCAAAGCGAAAATTTCTTTGCCTAAAGTGAAGGTCAAAAACTGATTGATATCTTTCAAAGCTTCATCAGCCATGGCAACCCCCTGATCAATTTATGTTTATTTTTTACTTTATCCGACATGAATAAGTCATCCGGGCCAGGAGAAGCAAACCGCTTCCCCATGATTTAGTCAATGCTTATGTGGTTAATAGTACATATTTACACTAAAAAACCATTATAAATATACCCAGATGTAGTATCTTATAGAATAGATCACCCAATCAGCAAGAAGATTCTCAAAAAAAACCACCATGTTGGCTTTTTTCTCAAAAAAAAGATTGACACTCACAGCGGTCAAAGATAGTTACTCACTTCGCGTCGGGATGTAGCGCAGTCTGGTAGCGCACTTGACTGGGGGTCAAGGGGCCGTAGGTTCAAATCCTATCATCCCGACCAAACGATAAAATCCCCCTATGAATTGATCAAAAGTTAATTCATTATTTTATCGAAAATAACCAGAAGCTGACGTAGCTCAATCGGTAGAGCGCGTCCTTGGTAAGGACGAGGTAGGCAGTTCAATCCTGCTCGTCAGCTCCATATATCAAACCGCTGATCTTTGATCGGCGGTTTTCTTTTTTGCATTCCAACACCAAATATGCATCATAAAAAAACAGACTGTCATTGCGATTGGCTGTCCACCCAAGCTTCTCGGCGAGGCAATCCCTGCCCTTAACACACTTGGATCAAAAGATTTACACATTACACTAATCAATGGTTGACACTCTCCGCTGTCGCATATACTTACTCTCTTCGCGTCGGGATGTAGCGCAGTCTGGTAGCGCACTTGACTGGGGGTCAAGGGGTCGGAGGTTCAAATCCTCTCATCCCGACCAAACGATGAAATCCCCCACTTGACTGAATTAAATCGGTTCAGTATTTCATCGAAACAGACCAGAAGCTGACGTAGCTCAATCGGTAGAGCGCGTCCTTGGTAAGGACGAGGTAGGCAGTTCAATCCTGCTCGTCAGCTCCATATATCGAAGAAAATCGACTTTCTTAAGAAAGTCGATTTTCTTTTTTTTACACGTCTGCCTCTTTCCCGATGCAGATATGATTGTACTATTCCCTCCTCCGCTCGACCTCTCCTTTCTTACAAAACGATAAGGCAACGACTCCAAATCACATAAAAAATCATGGCATCCAATCGATAATTTCTTGGGCCGGAGTTTGTTGTTTCCATTCTAAAAATTCCGCATAATCACGCACACTGTCACGAAGTACGGCCTGATAAACTTCGATGCTCATGACCTTCTGATCTTCTGGGATGTCGTTCTTTATTGCTAGGATTGACTGCCTCGTTTTGAATGTAAGCTTAGCGAGAATGGCATCCGCAACACGTTCAAAGTACCCAGCATAAGGTGACTCCATGTGAATCTGAATCATATCGATTTGCCAAGTATCGCCATCGGGAGCTTCGTACCATGCATGCCACTCCAGACACTTATCCTCAGCATCCAAAAGATTCGTATATTCAATGCGACGAATACGAGGATTATGGGCCAAACGAGTGACCGCTTCAAAACCAGCCGTCTGAGAAAAGGGCTCCGAATACACATGCATATCTATATCCAAATGACGCATCAAAAGCCCCATGCGCATGGAACCTACCAATTCGACACGAAAGCCAAAAGCGGCCCAAATATCCAAAATACCGGTTTCATCAAGAACACAACGTGCGCGCTGTTGGTTATATTTTGAAAATGCATTAATATCCTTTATCATAGCCTCTTACCCCCAATAATGACTTCGGTGAGCCTCATGAATGACAAATTCAACGCCGCTCGCCGGCGTTGAGTATATGTAAGTGCTCTTCCCATCTATTTAAAATAAAAAACAGCGGCTCCGATTTACCTAAGTAACCCCAAAAATGCTACCTGTTTTTTTGATTCTCTGTAATGACAACCACTTACAACAAACGACAGGTTAACTGGCTAACGAAACACCAATTACACCCAATAAAAACCGTTGCCCTAAAGAATCTCGCGATTATTTTAGTTCCACAAAAAAGACCAGTCAGAAAACTGACCGGCCTTTTAAACTTTATCTTGTTAACAACCTTCTATCCACTTCCGTCAAATAATGTTCCACTTTCCCTAATAATAAGGTCTGCCAAGAGCTGTTCCATTGAATAACTTGGATCAGAGGGTTTACGCATCTGTGCGGCCTGATCGAGAAGTTGCGCCTGACTTTGCAAGTGAAGTTCCTGCGCCTGCAAGCTGTCCTCTTTGTTGTTGTAGACGTCTTGAATGGCATTCATATCAGACAAGTATGACTGGACAGACGCTAACTGAGTGGCTCTGTCGCCAGCATCCACAAGATCTGCGCTGTCAAAGACTGTCCAATCATAGCCATCAACATTGTGAAACGTAACATCAAAACCACCGCTTTTGCTGGACTGAATGTGCACATTGCCAGAAGCGTCAATCTGGTCTGTTCCCCACTGAGAACCATCCAACAAGGCAATGCCGTTGTAATCAGAATTGGAGATTGTACCGGTTATTTTGTCCACGAGTGCATCATAGTCAGCCTTAACAACTGCACTATTTTCATCAAGTTCTCCGGTATTGATCTTGTCGATGATGTCTTCCATATCTTCCAAAGCATCAGCGATGGTCGCCATGTCGGTCCGTGCCACACCAACCATGGAGGCTGCTTCTCCAACATTCCGGGACGCCTGTCGAGTCGCTCCGGCATCAGACCGCAACTGCCCACTAATGGCTTCTTCAAAAGGGTTGGTAAAAGTTTCTGCACGCACAGGCCCGCCAAGGACAAGGCTTCGAAGGTCCTGCCCGACCTTGGACGCACCAAACAACTGATTTGTCAGCATATCCTGCTGCAACAGTTGAGAGGAATACGTATACATAAAATTCTTTTCGATATCAGACAGTGCCATGCCCTCTCCCGGGAATGCGGTTAAAGTCTTCCGAATGTGTTATCGGCGAGTTTCGCACTATCTTTAGGGGAACACATTTCATACACGATAAAAAAAGGCCGACATTTTGTCGGCCTTTCACACAGAAACTCGTATTCTATTTTTATTGTACAAATTCAGACATTTTCATAAAGACTTCATGTCCGTGATCGTGACGCTCTACCCCTAAAACGTCTTCCAACTTATCGACCTGTTTAATCATTTGATCCAATCGATGATCCGCGTTGACAAGCAGCCATATTTTACTCTTGCCTCCACCATTGATCGGCATACAGGCGATTCCTTCGACATTATAGGCCCTACGGGCGAACAAGCCACAGATATGGGACATCACACCGGGATGGTTGTTCACAGACAACTCAAGAACTGTTTGCTTACACATTTTTCTCACCTCCGATCATTTCAGAGTTCGCAGCCCCCGGAGGAACCATCGGATAAACAGGGTCATCAGGGCTAAGAGGCACGTGAATCAGGGACGGACCAGGCTCTGCCAAAGCTTCTTCCAGTGTTTTGGCTGGATTACTGCTTGTACCCAAATCATGAGTATTGATACCAAAACCATCCGCAATTTTGATAAAATCGACGCTTTTTGAATAATCGGAAGCAAAATACCGCTTGCCGTAAAACAAATCCTGCTGCTGACGGACCAAACCAAGTGCATTATTGTTGGTCAAAATAATCTTGATCGGGATGTCGTATTCCATGGCCGTTGCCAAGTCCTGAATATTCATCATGATCGAACCGTCACCGCTAAAACAGATCACCGGACGGTCGGGAGCGGCCAAAGCGGCTCCAATAGAAGCCGGCATGCCGAATCCCATGGTACCAAGACCACCGGATGTCAGCCATTGACGCGGATGTTTAAAAGGATATGCCTGAGCGGTCCGCATCTGATGCTGACCGACATCCGTGCATACAATCGCAGTTTCTCCAGCCAATTCAGCGGCCTTCAACACAACTCCATACGCCGACGTTGGGTCCTCGGCGTGTTGTATCAACATTGGATGATCCTTTTTCAACGCTTGAACCTGCGCGTTCCAAGCTTCACGTCCCTTCTCCTCAACCTGTGGGATTAAGGCTTGAAAGATATCAAGAATATCGCCAGAAACAGACGCTGTGGAGGTTTTAATCTTATCCAGTTCACTCGGATCGATATCCATGTGAATTACTTTGGCATTGGGACAAAATTCCGGGACCTTGCCGGTTGCACGGTCATCAAAACGAACGCCCACGGCAACGAGCAGATCACACTCTTCCAAAGCCCAATTAGTATAACGAGCCGCATGCATACCCAACATTCCCAAACAGAGCGGATTATCCGTCGGAATAACCCCCAACCCCATAAGGGTCATTGCGGACGGGATACCTGCTTTCTCCGCCAAAGCAAGAGCCTCAGAAGCTGAATCGGATTGAATGACACCACCACCGAGATACAAAACAGGCCTTTCCGCCTTGTTAATCATATCGGCAGCCCGTCTGATCTCGGCCGGAATCAATTCTTCAGTGGGCTCGCGTTCGCCAATTTTCGGCCACGCATCAAATTCACACATGTCCATCTGCACATCTTTGGGAACATCAACAACCACAGGCCCCGGTCGACCACTTGACGCAATACGAAATGCCGCAGGTATAACTTCGAGCAGGTCCTCGACGGAACGAACAAGAAAATTGTGTTTGGTGATGGGAACACTCAGGCCATACGTGTCAACTTCCTGAAAAGCATCAGTACCAATCATGGAAAGCGGCACCTGACCAGTAATACAGATGATGGGGATGGAATCAAGCTTAGCATCGGCAATAGCTGTCAAAGTATTGGTCGCCCCCGGCCCGGAGGTAGCGAAAAAGACCGCCGGTTTGCCCGTAACGCGAGCCATGCCTTGAGCAATAAAGCCAGCCCCCTGTTCATGACGAGTCAAAATATGCCGAATGAAATCACTCTGCCCCAACGCATCATACATAGGCAAATTGGCTCCGCCAGGGATACCTGCAATGGTATCAATCCCCTGCCGTTCCAGCAATTTAATAATAATTTCCGCACCACTCAATTTCATTGTGACTCTCCTCATGTGTGCCCCGAAGCGTTTGGCGGGGTTCAAAAGAAAAACCCCCGCCGGATGCACCGACGGGGGTTTGAAAATTTGTTAAAAATGATCCCGTTATGGCGCGTCCTTTTTGACACCACATACTACTACGTCTACTACGACGCATACGCTGACCACTACTAGGCTGGCGGGGATGTTGGAAATGGTGTTCAAATCAGGCTGCATTGGGAAAATCCTTTTCGTTTCTAAAAAAGACAACTAGTCCTGTCCCTTGGAAAGGTCAAGCTGTTTTTAATTCTTCTCTGTTTTTCTCACTTCCAAGGGGTGATCAACCTGTTTTACAATCGGTCGACAGCCAACCAAAAGGCCGCTGCGCCCACAAACAAACGGACGACATGACCTATATGGAAATGGTATCCCCAATCAATGGCAAACATGGCGACAACTGCCACCACAAATCCTGCCAGAATCATCTTTCGCCAAATATTCAGCCGCAACAAATTCATGCAAAGACTCCGGGACCTTCCGGTCTATTGATCTTTTTCAAGAAAATCCGCTTACAAACTGCGGAATACGTTGGATACTGCCAGAACAATGAATCCGGTTGATACAAGCCAAAATGGCCGAATAACATCTTCTAAAGCAGGAACAGACATAACATCGATTTGAATGAGTATACCGAGAAGGCCAATGAGGACTCCGATGATCCAGGTGATCAACTGCGGGGCACTGAGGTTCATGAACAAAGCTCCAATTGCTTTTTAGTCTTGCGATTTATTCAGAATTCTTAACAAAATCTTCAGCATCCGCTTCACATAGCGGCTTTGAATATAAATATCCCTGACCGTAATCGCATTGCAATGAATAAAGCAAGTCTCTTTGCCTCTCTGTTTCGATGCCCTCTGCCACAACACGAAGGCGTAAACTATGTGCCATATTCACAATGGCTCTTATAATTTCTATATTCTCTGGAGCCGACTCCATCCGTTGCACAAAACTCAAATCAATTTTGAGCTGATCCGTAGGGAACTTCTGCAAATAACTCATGGAGGAATAACCGGTACCAAAATCATCAATAGACAATAGAATTCCAAGATCTTTCAAAAGATTCAGCTGATTAACTGATTTCATGGCATCCAACATGACAACGGTTTCCGTGATTTCCAATTTGAGACAACACGAAGGCAACCCGGAACGCTCCAAGATGTTTGCCACATCAGTAGCCAACGAAGATTCTCCGAACTGCTTGGCTGAAATATTAACGGCAATGGTCAATTCCGAAGCAATCGGATGTTTCTTACGCCATGTGTTCATGACAACGCATGCCTGCTCAAGTATCTGCATTCCAAGCTCAACGATCAACCCAGTCTCTTCGGCAACCGGAATGAATTCACCGGGATTGACCATCCCCCGCTCCGGGTGATTCCAACGCGCCAAGGCTTCAAATCCATAAAGTCTGCCATCCGCCAAATTCACAATAGGTTGATAATACGCTTCAAACTCTCGAGCCTTCAAAGCCCTCTTAAGATCATTTTCAACAGCCAAAATATTGATCACGCCTTCACGCATGCTCTTATGATAGGCTACATAACGATTCTTTCCGCTATCCTTGGCTTCATTCATAGCGACCTGTGCATTATGAACAAGCTCTTCCGATTCCATCTGTGCACCAGAGGCAATATCATACCCGATACTAGCAGAAACATTAAATTTAATACCATCAACCTCAACTGACTTACCAAATGAATCGTGAATCTTTTTGATCAGGGCCCGCACATCCAACACGTCATCCATCTCATGAATCAATATCCCGAATTCATCTCCGCCAAAACGGGCAACCGTATCCAACGGACGAACGATCCCCTTCAAATTCTCACTAATACGCATCATCAACGTATCACCAACAGCATGACCATAATGGTCATTGACGGCTTGAAATCTATCAAGGTTGATAAATAAGACGGCGTAGTAATCACTATCTTCAACGGATCTATCAACGGCTTGCCCCAGTCTATCCAAAAAAAGGACCCGATTCGGCAACCCTGTTAGCGTGTCGTGAAGAGCGCTATGCTTAAGTTGTTCTTCCATGCGTTTTCGATTGGTAATATCCCGCATGCTTATTCTGACGCCAAGGTTGGCACCTTCTTCAGTCCTGATTGTATGCTTGATGAGACTCAACCAACGGACCTTGACGTTGGAATCATAAATTCTGAAATCAAGAGTCTCATCGCCCCCAACAGCTTCATCATTCATGAAACTCGACCAACCAGGATGGTCATCAGGATGAACAATTTTTTCAAACAGGCTTGGATCCTGCACATAGGCATCAGGAGAATATCCACTAATACGTTCGCATGACGGCGAAATATACCGAATATTCCCTTCCGGGCCTATCCAGCACTCCCAATCATAATTATAATCAGCAACCAGCCGATATCGCTGCTCGGACTTTTCCAATGCAGCCTTGGAGGCCTCCAATTGCTTCACCGTGGCCTCAAGGCGATGTGTCGTTTCTTCCAGATACCGTTTTTTTCGATGCAAATCGGCAAAGATATTCATCTTGCTCCGAAGCACCTCAGGCTCGACAGGCTTGAATAAATAATCGACCGCTCCAAGTTCGTATCCACGGAAAACATGTCGCTGGTCCTTGCTTATGGCCGTAATGAAAATTATGGGGATATCACGAGTGGACTCGGAGCTACGAATCCGTTCGGCAAGTTCGAAACCATCCATACCGGGCATCATGACATCCAGTAGAGCTACTGCAAAATCATGATTGGATAGACACTCTAGGGCCTGAGCCCCGGACAATGCTGTTACAAGATTAAAGTCATACCCCTTGAGTATGCCTTCGACCAACTTGAGATTGATTCGTTCGTCATCTACGACGAGAACATCAACGATATCGCTCATTTTTCCTCATTATTATCGCGTATTTCCATTTTGAAATCCGATGATAAAAACAGCATATTAAAACCCATTAGAAAATGATGTTATAATTTTACTTTAGTCTCATTGCATTTAACTTAAATATTTAGATCTTTGAAGGCAATCTTTCAACTTTTGACAGATTGAATAGATTTAATATAGACCGCTACCATCCAGTATAGATAGGAGAATTATATGACAGACAAGCGAGAACAATTCAAGCAAGCGTTGGATGGACACCATCAATGGCCCTGTTCATATGTATATAAATTTATAGTACCTGCAGACAATCTCGATCAATTCAAAGAGTTATTTCCAAAAGAAGAACTGAAGCTCCGGCAATCGAAGACAGGAAAATATACGAGCATTACCATGGTTTCCACCATGTGCTCCGCGGACCATGTTATGGAAGTCTATGAAAAAGCAGCTCAGGTTCCAGGACTTATGTCTCTGTAATTGACCTTTGGTGATTAATGATTATCACTGTCTGACGATTAAAATATCAGCACTATTGGAGACAATTATGTGGGAATATACAGATAAGGTAAAAGACCATTTCCTCAATCCTCGAAATGTTGGAACAATTGATAATGCGGACGGAGTAGGAGAAGTCGGATCTCTGGCCTGCGGAGATGCCTTGACGCTCTACATTCAAGTGGATGACGACGGAATCATCACAGATGCAAAATTTCAGACTTTCGGCTGTGCCAGCGCAATCGCATCCAGTTCTGCTCTTACAGAACTTCTCATAGGCAAACCTGTTGAAGAGGCTGAAAAGCTGACCAATAAGGATATCGCTGAATATCTGGGGGGACTGCCCAGAGAGAAAATGCACTGTTCTGTCATGGGACAAGAAGCTCTTGAACAAGCACTAAAAAACATGCGTGGCGAAGCTCCGCCTCAGGCAGAACACTCTCATGAAGGAGAACTGATCTGTGAATGTTTTGGTGTTTTTGATGAAGAAATTCTTCACGCCATCAAGGAAAATGATCTTCAGACAGTAGAAGATGTCACTAACTTCACCAAAGCCGGTGGCGGATGTGGCAAATGCATTGATGACCTGGAAAAACTTCTGGCTCAAGCCCATGGTGAATCCGTTTGTGAAACGCCTTCCTCTGAAACAGCGTTCCCGGCCCAGGGCATGACCAACATCCAGCGCATGCACCTCATCGAATCAGTCATTGATGATGACATTCGTCCCGCATTGCAAGCTGACGGTGGAGATATCAGACTGGTGGACATTGACGGCGGCATGGTCGTCGTTCAATTCATGGGCATGTGTTCCGGTTGCCCCTCCAGCCAAGCCACTTTGCACAATCTGGTGGAAGGCAAACTCAAAGAAAAAGTCGACCCTGATCTTACGGTACGGGAGGCATAATCATGAAAACCATCTATCTCGACAACAACGCGACCACTCAGGTTGATCCGGCAGTCTTCGAAGCCATCAAGCCGTATTTTTCTGAACTCTACGGGAATCCCTCGTCCATGCACCGCTTTGGTGGTCAAGTTGGAGTAGAAATCAAAAAAGCACGTGAATCAGTCGCCAACATTCTCAATTGCCTGCCCGAAGAAATACTCTTCACTTCCTGCGGCTCGGAATCCGATAACACCGCTATCAGATCAGCTCTGACCGCCCAACCGAAAAAACGGCACATCGTCACCACTGCTGTTGAACATCCTGCCGTCCTGAGCTTTTGCAAATTCCTCGAAAAAAAGGACGGCTACGAAGTTACGTATCTGGGTACAGATGAACACGGCCGTCTTAATATGGATGAATACAAAGCGGCTATCCGTCCTGATACAGCCATCATTTCCATCATGTGGGCCAATAACGAAACCGGCAATATTTATCCGATTGAAGAAATGGCTAAAATTGCCAAGGACAACGACGTACTTTTCCACACTGACGCAGTTCAAGCGGTTGGCAAAGTTCCTATCGACCTCAAGAACGTCCCGGTGGACATGCTCTCCTTATCCGGGCACAAGCTACACGCTCCCAAAGGCGTTGGGGCCCTGTTTGTCCGCAAAAAATCGCCCTTCCGTCCATTTCTCATTGGCGGTCATCAGGAAGGCAGCCGACGTGCAGGCACTGAAAACACCACAGGTATCATCGCGCTGGGTAAAGCGTGTGAGCTGGCCCATGAAAACATGGACGCAGAAAACACCGAAGTTCGAACCTTGCGAGATAAACTGGAAAACGGCCTGCTTGCCGCTGTTCCCAATTCGATTCTCAACGGCGACAAAGACAACCGCCTGCCCAACACGTCAAACATATCTTTCGGCTATGTCGAAGGTGAGGCCATCCTCTTGATGATCGACCAGGTAGGTATTGCAGCCAGTTCCGGTTCAGCCTGTACATCGGGCAGTCTGGAACCGTCTCATGTCCTTCGGGCAATGGATGTGCCGTTCACTTTTGCGCACGGTTCCATCAGGTTCAGCCTGAGTCGCTTCAATACGGAAGAAGAAATTGATTTTGTAATAAAGACATTGCCTCCCATCATAGAAAACTTGAGAAAGCTCTCACCGTTTTCTCCTGAGAAACAAGGGCTTAGTCTCTAAAGATATTCAAAGGAGTTTTCGATGAAAGTAGCTCAAGACATGACAGAACTCGTCGGCAACACACCGCTGGTTCGCTTGAACAAACTCTCGGAAGGACTGAATGCGACTTTGGTTGCCAAGCTTGAATTCAACAACCCGTGTGCTTCAGTCAAAGATCGTATCGCCAAGAACATGATCGAGGCCGCTTTAGAAAAAGGCACGATCACACCAGAAACCACTTTGGTAGAACCAACCAGCGGCAACACCGGCATTGGCTTGGCCTTTGTCTGTGCGGTCAAAGGTTTGAGACTGGTTCTGACCATGCCTGAAAGCATGAGTATTGAACGGCGCAAGTTGCTCAGAGGATTCGGCTCTGAACTGGTCCTTACCCCAGCAGCCAAAGGCATGCAGGGAGCCATTGATCGCGCTGAAGAAATTGTCCGGGAGACTGATAACGCTTTCATGCTCCAACAATTCGAAAACGCTGACAATCCTGCCATGCATCGCAAAACAACCGCCCGTGAGATATGGAACGACACTGACGGCAAAATAGACATCTTCGTAGCCGGAGTAGGCACGGGGGGGTCGATTACCGGCGTCGGCGAGGCCCTCAAAGAAAAGAAACCGGAAATCAAGGCCATTGCCGTTGAACCACAAGCATCTCCTGTGCTTTCCGGCGGGAATCCAGGTCCACACATGATTCAAGGCATCGGTGCTGGCTTTGTTCCTAAAATATTAAATACCGATATCATTGATGAAGTTATACAGATTGATAACGACACGGCTTTGGAAACAGCCAAACAAATGATCATGATGGAAGGGATTCTGTGCGGTATATCCTCTGGCGCCAACTGTGCGGCAGCCATTGAATTGGCCAAAAGACCTGAAAATGCCGGTAAACTGATCGTATTTATCGTATGTGACACTGGCGAACGGTATCTGAGCACCCCGCTTTTCGAATAAAGGAAGCCATGAATAACACGACATATTCTCTTGCCGACGTTGTCGCACAGTTGGTCGAATCCGGCAGTAGCGGCCCTGCTTCACACAGATATACAGAAGAAGCTCCCATGCCATCTGTTGAAATCCTCTCCCAAATTGTCGAGGATCTCAGATCTGTTCTATTCCCCGGGTATTACGGGCCGTCCGAAATCACACCGGACACCATGCCCTATTATATAGGCTCCACACTCGATCAGTTGGTGCGGACATTGGCAGACCAAATCAATCGAGGGTATTGTTTTGTTTGCGATTCTATCGAAAAGGACAAATGCAGTGATTGCGAAGCTCGAGCAAAACGTATTGCTCAGGAATTCATAACAAAACTGCCCAAAATCAGAGAACTGCTTTTGGCCGATGTCGAAGCAGCCTACGATGGCGACCCTGCCGCAAAAACACACGGCGAAACCATTTTCTGCTACCCTTCTATCAGGGCTTTGACCAACCATCGTATCGCCCATGAACTATACCTTTTAGGTGTGGATATTATCCCGCGAATAATCGGAGAAATGGCCCACTCAAACACGGGTATAGATATCCATCCAGGAGCAACCATCGGGAAGAGTTTTTTTATCGACCACGGAACAGGCACAGTTATAGGAGAAACAACCATTATTGGTGATAACGTCCGCATTTATCAGGGTGTCACTCTTGGTGCCAAAAGCTTCCCTAAAGGCGACGATGAACGTTTGATCAAGGGATTACCAAGACACCCAATTGTTGAAGACGATGTCATCGTCTATGCGGGATCAACTATTCTTGGCCGTGTTACCATCGGCAAAGGCGCTGTTATTGGTGGTAATGTCTGGATTACACGCGATGTTCCGGCTGGCGCACAAATTGTCCAATCCAGGGCGACACAACAAGCCTTTGAAAATGGTGGCGGCATCTAATCAATCCAAAATCTCGACGCAAAAAAGGGAAGAATGGTGAACCATCCTTCCCTTTTTTTATAGCTATCCGATTATTTTTCCAAATCGTTCACCATGGCTGCCAAACTCTCACCCGAAGGCGTTTTTGCATTTGGATCAATAGCCAATATACCCTTCCACACTTTGACGGCAGATGGCTGGTCGTTAAGATCATACATGTATACTATTCCCATATTAAACCGGGATGTAATATGTTGAGGATCCAAAGATGCAGCATGACCAAATGCTTCCACAGCTTTTTCATACTGTTTCGTACGCCTGTACATGACACCCAAATCAGACCAGACATTGACCTGCATGGGAGCTAATTCCAAGGCCCTTTCATATGCAGTAACGGCTTGTGCAGACAAGTCATGGTCAAAACAAAAATTACCCAATTCAATCCATTTATCAGCATTGGTTGGGTCATCCGCCGCTGCTTTTTCCAAATTAGCCAAAGCAACTGGATTGGCCTGATGAGGCTCGTCACTCTGCTGTTGTTGTGGAACAGCCCCCCCTGTCCGCGCCTGCTGCTGCCCCATATACAATGAGGTAACCGTGTTACCAATGAAAGCCCCTACAAGCAAAGCGACTATCGCCAAAAATATTGCCGAAGACTTTTTCATGTAATGTGCTTTCAACTCTTCCAATTCACGATTCTTTTTGTGAACACCCATATATTCTCCAAATTCTAAAAGTATAATTTCAGATCGCTTTGGTCTATTTAACACAAAACATGTTTCCGCGACCATGTAAACATTGTGCAATTGACCGCAAAAAAGGCGCAACACTTGACTTACGGTCCGGCTTATACCAATCTACGCCGACTCATTTAAACACAGACTTTCATCTATAGAAATATACGGTTCCTGGAGGAAACGAAACCCATGAGCGACTATAAGAACACCCTGCTCCTGCCTAAGACCAAATTTCCCATGAAGGCCAACCTCAAGCAACGCGAGCCTGAAATGCTCAAGTTCTGGGAACAGAACAAATCATACGACGCTATGGTTGCCGCTGGTGACGCAGACAATGAGTATGTGCTGCATGATGGCCCGCCTTACGCCAACGGCCACATCCACATGGGTACTGCTCTGAACAAAGTCCTCAAGGACATCGTCGTAAAATCCCGGAATATGCAAGGGCAAAAAGCTCAGTACGTTCCCGGTTGGGATTGTCATGGTCTGCCCATTGAGCACAAGGTTGAACAGGAACTCAAGAAAAAGAAAAAGGAACTCGACACCCTGACCATCCGCAAAATCTGTCGATCCTATGCCGCCAAATGGCTGGACACCCAACGCAAAGAATTCAAGCGTCTGGGCGTACTCGGCGTTTGGGACGATCCGTACATGACCATGAAGCCAGAATACGAAGCTGCCACAGCCCGTGAACTGGGTCGATTCATGGAGCGTGACGGTGTCGTGCGGGGCAAGAAGCCCATCTATTGGTGCTGTGATTGCCGCACAGCACTGGCTGAAGCCGAAGTGGAATACGAGGACCATACATCCCCTTCTATATATGTCCGCTTTCCCATGGCTGACTCAAATTTCACAAAGATCGCAGATATCGACATTAACAAATTGTTCATCCTTATCTGGACCACGACGCCATGGACCATTCCCGACAACATGGGCGTGGCCGTGCACCCCGACTTCGATTACGTCTTGGTTGAAGCTGGAGGCGACTACTATGTTCTGGCCGAAGGATTGCTTGAAGAATGCACTGAAAAGTTTGGTTGGGAAGCTCCCAAAATCCTGAAAACCGTTCGCGGCGCGGAATTGGAAGGACTTCAAGCCAAGCATCCCATATACGATCGCCCCTCTCCGGTTGTTCTTGCTGACTACGTCACGCTGGAAACCGGTACAGGTTGTGTTCATACTGCCCCCGGACATGGCCGTGAAGACTTTGAAACCGGCCTCAAAAATGGGCTGGAAGTCTACTCCCCCATGAATGATCGAGGTGAGTTCCTTCAGGAAGTCGAACACTTTGCAGGTCTGAATGTCTGGGACGCCAACCCCAAGGTTATCGAGAAACTGACTGAGGTCGGCAATCTCATGGCTTCCGAGAACATCACTCACTCCTACCCCCATTGCTGGCGCTGCAAGGAGCCGGTCATCTTCCGCGCAACCACCCAGTGGTTTGTCGGCATGGATGAAAACAACCTGCGCACAAAGGCGCTGGACGCCATCCGTAACGATGTTCAATGGGTCCCATCCTGGGGTGAAGAACGTATTTACAATATGGTTGAAAATAGACCTGACTGGTGTATCTCCCGTCAGCGCAACTGGGGTGTACCCATCTCCGCATTGATCTGCGAAGACTGCGACGAAACATGGTTCGATGCCAAGTGGGTTTACGACATCTGTGATAAATACGCACAGCATGAAACTGGTTGTGATTACTGGTTCGAAGCTCCGCTGGAAGAAATCGTTCCTGAAGGCCTGACCTGCCCCAAATGCGGCGGAAATCACTGGAAACGTGAGACTGACATTCTGGATGTATGGTTTGACTCCGGCACCAGCTTTGCTGCCGTGGTTGAACAACGCAATGAAACACGCTTCCCTGCTGACCTGTACCTTGAAGGTTCAGACCAACACCGTGGCTGGTTCCACAGCTCTTTGCTCGCCTCTGTCGGCACACGCGAAGTACCACCTTACAAGACCGTCCTCACTCACGGTTACGTAGTCGATGCCGAGGGCCGCAAAATGTCCAAATCCATCGGCAACGTCATCGCTCCGCAGGAAATCATCGACAAATTCGGCGCAGAAATCCTGCGCATGTGGGTTTCAGCTTCCAACTATCAGGAAGATATCCGCATCTCGGATGAAACCCTGAACAGACTCGTGGACGCGTACCGTCGTATCCGCAACACCTGCCGTTATCTGCTGTCCAACCTGAACGACTTTGATCCCGCCAACAAGGTTGATGCAGCTGACATGATGCCGCTTGACCGTTACGCGCTGGACATGGTGTCCCGTCATCACGAGACAATTCAGGAAGCATACAGAAACTTCGAATTCCATAAAGTTTACCACACCCTGCACAACCTGTGCGTGGTCGACTTGTCCGCTTTCTATCTGGATATCATCAAAGACCGTCTGTACGTTGAAGAAGAAAATGGTTTGAAACGCCGCTCTGCTCAAACCGTACTGTGGCAAACCTTGCTTATGCTTTTGCAGGATATGGCTCCAGTCCTCTCCTTCACAGCAGAAGAGGCCTTCCAAAACCTGCCGGAAGCCATCAAAAAGGCACTGCCGCAAGACAAAACGGTTTTCGCTCTCCGCTTCACTCCTGATGCCACTGGCATGGATGATTCAGAACGTGCCCGTTGGGAAAGACTGGCTCAGGTTCGCGCTGAAGTGAACAAGGCCATCGAACCCAAACGTAAAGACCGCGTCATCGGCAAATCTCTTGATGCACAGGTCACACTGTATGCAACTGAAGAAATCCGTACGCTTGTGGATTCCGAGGACATCGACCCGCGTGAATTCTTCATCGTTTCAAAATTGGTATTGGATGATACAGACAAGGCACCCGCTGATGCCTACCAAGGTGAAGACATGGAAGACCTCAAGGTCTCCGTCGAAGCTGCAACCGGCGAAAAATGCGAGCGGTGCTGGCGTATCAGCGAAGACTTGAGAACAGACGAAGCATACCCGGACGCATGTCCTCGTTGTACCGCTGTCCTGAAAACTCTCGCCTAAGGCCAGAATGAACCGGTATACTCTGGCAACCATATGGGCTGCGGCCACAGTCGCACTTGATCAGATCACCAAGTTATGGGTGCTCAACGCCATTGAACCGTGGACCGGTTTCAAGGTAATTCCGGGCTTTTTCAACTTGGTACACGTCCTGAACAAGGGCGCGGCTTGGGGCTTTTTGGATGACGAAAATATTGACTGGCAACGACCGATGTTCATCGCAATATCGGTCGTTGCCGTTTTTGCCATCGGCTACATGCTCAAGTCGACCAAAGAAAAAGACACATGGATGATTGCCGGTTTGGGAATGATCGCTGGCGGAGCCATAGGCAACGCCATCGATCGCATCTGGCTTGGTTCGGTCATTGATTTTCTGGACGTTTACGTAGGGACATATCACTGGCCCGCCTTCAACATTGCAGACAGTGCCCTCACGGTCGGTGCAGGCTGCATCATTTTGTCAATGCTTCTTCAGCGCAATTCGGAACAGGATTAATCCCCTGCCGTCAAAGGAGAAATAATAATGTTCGCGGACTTTTCATCCCTGACAACGACTCAATGGGCCGTTGTTTCCATTTCCGTTCTCATCTGCTTTTCCTTCAGCGTCTGGACCATACTTGATGTGTGGAAAAGAAACTTCGGGTCCTCCAACGAAAAGGCCCTCTGGATGCAGATATGCATTTTTATTCCCATTTTAGGCGCTCTGGCGTATCTTTTCCTCGGTAGAAAAAGAGGGAGCTTAATGAAATGATAAAAATCGCAAAGAATTTCACTATACTGCTGTTGGTCATATCCCTATTCTCACTCATCGGTTGTGCCAGCAAAACCGACATGGAAACGTTACAGGGAGAGCGGCAACAAGATTTGAACAGAATGAAGCAATTGGAATCTGAACTGGAAGAATCCAAGCAGCTTCTTAAAAACGAAATTGAAAAATCAAGTTCTCCCATCAGGGAACGTTCTGCCGATATGTGGGCTGAAATTCAATCCCTGCGGGCAGATTTCGCCAAACTTCGTGGAGAAATGGATGAAGTCAATATCCGTATGGACCGACAAGTCGGTGCAGCAGACTCCGCAACGACCATGGACGGCCTGGCCGAACGGCTGGCTGAAATCGAATTTGCACTGGAAAACCAATTGCAGGTTGATTTACCTAAAGTTCGAGAGGAACGCGCAGCTACTCTGGCTCCAATAGCAACGACTCAAGACGGTGCCACACCAGAAACAACGGAAGCCGTCACGTCAACGCCCCAGACAGGAACCACTCCTCCTGCCCAAGTCACACCACCTGCTGACACCGATCCGGCAAAAGCTCTCTACGATAAGGCGTATGCCCTGTATAAAGAGAATAAATTCGAAAAAGCACGCTCATACTGGGCAGAATTCACGGATACCTTCAAAAAACATCCCTACACTCCCAGTGCTGTATTCTGGCAAGGCCAATGCTATTTCAAACTTAAAGATTATGCTCGAGCAGTCATCCTTTTCGAAGATGTTATCGAAAAATACAAAAAGAGTTCCAAGTATAAGTCAGCTCTTCTCAAATCCGGTTATTCCTGGAATTATTTGAGTAAACCGGAGCTCGCAAAAATGCGCTTTGAAGAAATTATCAAGAAATTCCCCAAATCAGTTGAAGCCACACAGGCCAAACGCTCTTTGAGTAAAATGAAATAATTGCCGTCATCCTTCGGGGTGTGCGAAAGTCATCATTCAGGATAAATCAATGAAAGAAATGATCAAAGGCTTCCGAAAAATCGTTTACCTGTCTTTTCCGCCGACTGTTTCCGGTCGTCCGGTAGTCTGCAACCTTCTGCGCAATTTCGATTTGAGTTTCAATATTCTCAAAGCGGACATCAGCCCTCGACACGAAGGCACAATGACGTTGGAATTATCTGGAATGGAAGAAGATTTCCATAAAGGTATTGGCTATCTCAAAGAAAACGGCGTTCGCATCACACCTGTTGCCCACAAGATTTTTCGCAACGAGGAATCCTGCATTCATTGCGGTGTCTGTACAGCCATGTGCCCGACCGATGCCTTAATCTTGGAAAAAAGCGATAAGACCATCATCTTTGACGTTGAAAAATGTTCGGCTTGTGGCATGTGTACAAGGGTCTGCCCGGTCAAGGCCATGACTCTCGATCTGGACGAAAACACCAGACAATAACTATCCGGGGGGCCTCATGAGCGAAGAAAAACGATCCTTTTCACGCATACCAGTTAGACTGAAGGGCCATGCACGTCCCATGCAGTCCATCGACTCTCCACAACTGTTCTCAGGCGATTCGGGGCATCAGTCTGCCTCCCGCGAGGCTTTGTTCAGAAACAGCAAACTCCCGGATGAATTAACGGCATTTCTGACCGAAATGGACAGAAAACTTGATCAGGTCATCGGCATACTCAGCAAAGACAGTGTCCGCTCGGACTTTTCCATTGATATTGAAATAATGGAAATATCAGGCGCAGGCGTTAAATTTCGTTCAAATCAACAATTCAAGCCCGATGATCCCTTGGAAATAATTCTGGTTCTCAGCCAAATGCCTGTCCAGATGGCTGGCTCCAAAGGCCGTATACTAAACAAGGAATCTGACACGGGACTCTACAGGTTTGAATTTGTTGACATGCGTGGTTCAGACATGGAAACCATCGTTCAATTCGTCTTCAAACAACAGCGCGAACAAATCAGAAACTCAAAAATGTAACCCCTCTCAGGAGTTGATATATGACCAGCAATGACGCTCTGGTAAAAAAAATGATGGAACAGGTAACCGACCAACTTGTCGATAGCCTTAAAGATACCATCAGAGCTTCTGTTGAGCGAGAAATCGCCACCAGCCTTTCCAAGGCTCTTCTTGAAGGGGAATTCTACCGAAGAGTCAATGACGACCTTCAAGAAGGCCTCAAACAAATTTATCAAGAAGTTAAAGTTGCCCGCGGTGGTAAGGAAATCAAAAGTATCGAAACCGATATTAATCCTGAAGAATTTTTTTCCGAAGCATCTGACCAACTTGATGCCGTCATGCAGTCTACAGAAAAAGCCGCTGTAGAAATAATCGATATCGTTGAAAAACTCCAAGAGCTTCAAGGCTCCGTAGCCACCATTGTAAAGGGCTTTGAATCCGGCGGCGTAACTAAATCCAATCGCAAAAAACTTGAAGAAATTAACCAGACTCTTGGCATGGACCTGTCAAACATCATGGTCTCTCTCAGTTTTCAAGATTTGACCGGACAGCGTATCAAAAAAATCATCAATTCCATCAGACAGATTGAAAAAATCGTCCGCGAAGTCATGCTTTCCACAGGACTAATGATCCAACAACGCGAAAAAGAACCGGAACAAGATATCGACTCTTTATCCGAATCCGCAAAAAACCAAGCAACTTCAAAATTGCAGGGACCGACCGAAGGTACCAACCAAGGAGATGTAGACGATCTGCTCGCTTCCCTCGGCCTCGATTAAATCGATATTCCATAAGCCTAAAAAAAGCCCGCTCTCCAAAAGGAAAGCGGGCTTTTTATTTCGTATGTATTCCGTGTCTACAACAACATAAAACCAGCCAGAGCCAAAAAGCTCCAAAAACCAGCGGCATCAGTGATCGTGGTCAAGAATATACTGGATGCCTGAGCTGGATCACGTCCAATTTCCTTCAAAATCAACGGAATGGCCGCACCGGAAAAAGCTCCTATCAACATATCAAAAATCAAAGCTATTCCCATACAGGCCCCGAGTTTAAAATCTCCTGTAAAGGCTACGATAATACCCAATACAAGAGCGGCAATCAGCACGCCATTGATAATGCCAATTCTAAGTTCACGGAGAACAGCAAACCACGCTTTTTTACGATCGAACTTCTCCATCGCCAATTGCCGAATCATAACCGCCAAGGCCTGCTGTCCGGTATTACCAGCCTGATTGGAAACAATATGCATAAGCGCAGCCAGAATGGCCATGGCACCAATAGTGTCGTCAAAAAGATGAATCACATATGCAGCTATAGCCGAATTGACAACGTTGATTATAAGCCAGGGAAGCCGTTTCTTTACAGAAAAACCAACTGGAGAATCCGTGGTTTCATCCGCACCGGCACCAACCATGGTCTGCATATCTTCACTGGCTTCTTCATGAATAATATCAATGACATCATCAACGGTGACAACGCCGAGAAGCCGATTGCCAAAATCGACGACAGGCAAAGCCAATAAATTATAGTGGGCAATGAGGTGCGCGACCTCTTCTTTGTCAATATTATATCCAACGGTGATTAAATTCTGAGTCTTGACCAATTCCTTGAGAATGACTCCCCGCTTGGCAAGCAGTAAATCACGCAAAGAAATAACACCTTCAAGACGATCTTTCTTATCCGTCAAATATGCGTAGTATGGAATTTCCTTGTCTTCGACTTCTTCTCGGATTTTGGCAATAGCCTCATCAGCAGTCAAATCCTGATCAAGAATAACCACCTCGGTGTTCATTACACCACCGGCCGTATCCGGATCAAAAGTCAAAAGAGTATTAAGCTCGGCTCGGTCTTCTGCCGCAACCATGTTCAACAAAGCTCGACGCTGATCCTCTTCCAACCCTTCCAAAAGGTCAGTAGCATCATCAGGAGCCATCTGTTCAACAATACGAGCTGCCAACCCTTTGTTTAGATTAACAATGAGTGCCTGTTGATCAAGGTCATCCATTTCTGCAATGGAGTCAGCAGCATCCTTGACAGGAAGCTGCTTGATAAATTTCACCTGATCGGAAATGTCGAGACCTTCAATGGTATCGGCAGCATCCGCAGGATGCTGGGCTTCAATTTCAGCAGCGGTTAAGCCTTCGAAATTTTCATCCAGCAAAGTCTCGTTTTTCTTGTCTACACTCATGGGAACTTGACCTAGCCCAATTCACCCTCAAGGTCAAAGAAATACGCCATTTCCCACTTTATATAATTGTGAAATATTTCATCAACAGTCGTTCCCCTTGACGAAACAACATCCGTGCCTTAATTGCGTTCATCTACCCTATTTACATTGGATAAAATGATGCCCACCAACACTTTTGAAGATTTCTTTCAAGCCGAAGCCAAAATGTTCCTGCTGGCGACCATCCGTATTGCCCTCGCTGAGGATGCCTCGGATTTGACCAGCATGGGCTTGTTCACTGATAACGACACGGCACAAGCCATGATTGTAGCAAAACAGGAAACCGTTGTTGCCGGTCTGCCCTTGATACCGCTGATCCTCGAATTCGGTGGAGAAGAATGCCAAATCCACCTCAATGTGGATGAAGGCGACACCGTTTCTGAAGGGACCATGGTGGCAGCAATTCAGGGGCCGGCGCTCCAACTGCTCAAAGCAGAAAGAGTCATCATGAATTTCCTCTGTCATCTCTCCGGCATTGCCAACCTGACAGCGAACTACGTCGAAGCTCTCAAGGGAACCAAGACCCAGCTTCTCGACACACGAAAGACGCTACCGGGTCTTCGATTCCCTGAAAAATACGCTGTACTCGCCGGAGGTGGAAAAAACCACCGCCTTACATTGTCTGACATGCTCATGCTCAAAGACAATCACATTGATCGAGCCGGATCTATTTCACAGGCAGTGACTCAGCTCCACACGGTACATTCACCCTGCCCTCCAATCGAGGTTGAATGTCGCACTCTTGAAGAAGTAGAAGAAGCAAGTCAGTGCGACATAAAGCGCATCATGCTCGACAACATGGATGCAGAAACAGCCAAAACAGCTTTAGGTATCATTCCGAATAACATTGAGACAGAAATCAGTGGCAATATCTCTTTGAACAACATTAGAGAGGTTGCAGAGCTTGGCCCGGACTTCATCTCGGTGGGCAAATTGACGCACTCAGCGCCATCATCTGATTTCAGTATGAAATTTATACCTTTACCATAAAGAGAAACATTGTGGAAAACCCCAAGGACACCATTGATAGGATTAAGGAGGCCATGGGCGATTCCTTGTCCATTCTCGGTCATCATTATCAATCGGATGAAGTTATTGCCTTCACCGACGTTCGTGGCGATTCTCTTGAGTTAGCACGAAAGATTAACGACCTGAAAGCAAAGCACATCGTGTTTTGTGGTGTGTTTTTCATGGCTGAATCCGCTGCCATTCTTTGTCGCCCAGACCAAAAAATTCATATCCCGGACACCTCTGCGACCTGTCCCATGGCAGACATGGCAGAAGGAAAACGAGTTAGACAGGTTCTTGATATCCTCCAAAAAACGGGTCGAACAATTACTCCACTGACCTATGTGAACTCATCGGCAGCCGTCAAAGCCGTGGTGGGAGAATATGGAGGTTCAGTCTGCACCTCTGCCAACGCTCAAACCATGCTCTCCTGGGCCATAAAACAAGGTGACGGTGTCCTCTTTCTTCCAGACAAACATCTGGCCCGCAACAGTGCCAATGCACTCGGCATCTCCGAAGAAAACCGTATTCTTCTGCCGGTCGATGTCATCGACGGTGATCCTGAATTGTATGTCACGCCATCCATGACTGACGACAAGCAGTTCATCATTTGGCCAGGATACTGCCCAATTCATGAAGAATTTTCACTCGACACCATCGAGGCGATTCGTACCGCTGAACCGGAAGCTCGTATTGTGGTTCACCCTGAATGTGATCCGGCATTGGTTCACGCTTCCGATGGCAACGGATCGACCACCTTCTTGATAAAATATGCTGCCGAGGCTCCTCTGGGAGCAACTATTTACATCGGTACCGAGGTGAACCTCGTTAACCGATTGGCAGACCAGTACAAAGGCGAAAAGACCATCAAGCCGCTCATTGCAAGTCAATGCGACGACATGGCCAAAATAACCGTGGAAAAACTGGCCCACACGCTTGATAACCTTGAAACCGCTACGCCTGTCACTGTGAGCGACTCCATCAAGGAACCAGCAAAACTGGCTCTTGAGCGTATGCTCAAAGTTTGCTCCTAGACCGGCAGACGTGCTAAGGCCCTCGTCATGAATAATTTCCGATTGCAAAGCGATGCTCTTATTATCGGCTCCGGTATTGCCGGATCCATGGCAGCTCTTACCCTGGCCGACCAAGGGCATGATGTCATTATTATCACAGCCGGAGAAGATCTCGCCAACGGCAACACCTCGCTCGCACAGGGCGGTATCGTCTATCGCAATGAAAACGATGATCCAAAGTTATTGGAAAAGGATATCCTGACAGCCGGATGGAAGCACAATTTCACTCGTGCGGTACGTTTTCTGGCTCGTAAAGGCCCGGAAGTTCTTCAAGAAACCTTTCTTGAAAAATACAAAATCCCCTTCAACCAACGCAAACCGGGCGATTGGTATCTGACTCGCGAAGGAGGCCATGGGCTGGCACGTATTCTGTATTGTGATGACCACACAGGCCGAAACATCATGGAAGTCCTCAGCGAAGCTGTGACAGCTCATGAAAATATTCGTGTCCTGACCAAGCGAACAGCCATTGACCTCTTGACCACCCAACATCACGCCAAGCATCTTGATTTCAAATACAATCTTTCCAATCAATGCATTGGCGCCTATGTCTTCAATGAGGACTTGGGGAAAGTCGAAACTATCCTGTCCAAATTTACCATGTTGGCTACAGGTGGCATCGGACAAATTTTCCTGCACACAACAAACACTTCCAGCTCGATAGGCTCTGGCCTTGCAATGGCTCACAGAGCCGGTGCACGGCTTATGAACTGCGAATATGTCCAGTTCCACCCGACAGCCCTCTACGAAGGGTCAAGACGCGGAGAACGGCGTTTCCTGGTGTCTGAGGCAGTACGAGGTGAAGGCGCAGTTCTTATCAACTCTAAAGGCGAAGCATTCATGCCCCGGTACGACACCCGCGCGGACCTCGCCCCACGTGACATTGTTACCCGTGCAATTATGGACGAGATGCTCCAGATAGACGATGACTGCGTGTACCTCGACACCTCCGGTATCAAAGAGGACGTCAACAAACGTTTCCCCACTATTTCCAATAAATGCAGAGAAATGGGCATAGATATCAGCAAAGACCCAGTCCCTGTCGTTCCTGCCGCGCACTACTTCTGCGGCGGTATTCTCGTTGACAATCGAGGCCGATCCACACTCGAAAAACTCTATGCCGCTGGCGAATGCAGTTGTACGGGGGTTCACGGAGCCAACCGATTGGCTAGCACATCACTACTGGAAGGGATGCTCTGGGGCTACAGCGCCGGACAGGACATAAGTTCTCGTATGAACCGTTCTGCCGCACTCAGTCGTAAACTGGATGAGTCCATCCCAGACTGGATCAGCATTGGTCACGAACACAACGAAGACCCGGCTTTGATCGCCCAGGATTGGTCCAACATCCGCAATACCATGTGGAATTATGTGGGCATCGCACGCACAAGCAACCGATTGGGCCGAGCTTTCTCCGACATGCGCAAATTGACAAAAAACCTTCAGGATTTCTATCGTGAAACCGAAGTCAGTAAAAACATCATCGACCTTTTCCACGGGTCACAAGCCGCATACATCATAACCCTTGCGGCCCTGAGAAACACAAAAACAAAAGGCTGTCATTACCGCATTGACTAAACCCGACAGACTTTTATCTCACACCAACTATTCGGGTGAAATTCATGATAACCATGAATTTCACCCTTCTTTTTTGCTTTCACAGAGTACGAAGAATTTTCATGCTTTCTCAGGAAAGAAATCTGAAACCATAACGCGTAAAGAGACAGCCAACAACAACTCTCGAAAAATTCTATAAAGTCTCTAGACAAATCAAAGCATGTTTTTCAAATCAAAAATCTACAAAAAAGAGCCCGGTAACGTATGTATTACCGAGCTTTTTTATCTCTTAAAAATATAGATTACTTGCGCCAAAACTCCGGCACAAAGAGAATAATAACTGTATAAATTTCGAGCCTTCCTAAAACCATACAAAACGTCAGAACCCATTTTGCGATATCAGGAAGCCAAGCGAAATTGTCCGTTGGGCCAACGCCACCAATGCCTGGTCCTATATTACCTATGCAAGCCAAGGCAGCGGCAAAGGACGTAACTACATCAACTCCAGTTGAAGCGACAATAAAGGCCGCAAGAACCAACAAACCGAGCCAAAGTATAAAAAAGCCCCACACGCCACTGATGACGTCATCCTTGACTACGGTCTTCCCCATTTTGACATGACTTACAGACCGGGGATGAATGAGTCTGAACAATTCCTGATAGGACTGCTTGAATAGCAGCATGATGCGCATAACCTTCATGCCACCGCCAGTAGAGCCGGCACACCCACCAACAAACATACAAAACAGCAATATGGCCTGAGTAACCCCCGGCCACAATTCATAATTTGCCGTAGCAAAACCAGTTGTGGTTAAGATGGAAGCGACTTGAAACGATGTATATCTGATGGAATCGGAAACAGTGTCGTAATTTCCTTCCGCATAAACAAATATGGTTATGATCGCGATAAAGATGGCAATCATAAAGGCAAAAACTCTAAATTCAGGATCTTTTACAAGGACTTTAAAACGCCCTTTCAACAAAAGATAATGCAAGGAGAAATTAACACCGGCAATAACCATAAATATGGTAATGACATAGTCGATATATGCGCTGTCGAAAGAAGCAACCGAAGTATTTCTGGTAGAAAAACCACCAGTCGCCATGGTGCCGAAGGTATGACAAAGAGCGTCAAACAAATCCATGCCGCCAAACATAAGCAACACGGTTTCCACGGCACTAAACAGTAAATAGACCTTCCACAAGGTCATAGCCGTATCCTTGATACGAGGCTTAAGCTTGTCAGGAGACGGTCCCGGAACTTCAGCCTTGTACAACTGCATACCACCAATGCCTAAGAAAGGCAGAATGGCTAAGGAAAAGACAATAATTCCCATCCCACCAAGCCAATGAGTTAGGCTTCGCCAGAATAACAGGCCACGAGGGACGCTTTCTATATCAACCAGTACCGATGATCCTGTTGTACTAAATCCAGACAAGGACTCGAAAACACAATCCACCACAGATTCAAAGGTGCCGCCTAAATAAAATGGTAATCCTCCGAAAACTCCGGCCGCAAACCACCCCAAGGCAACGATGGCCATGCCCTCGCGGTGAGTCATAACAGACGATTTTTTCGAAGCCTCTGAATCACGAAAAAAAGCAAAAGCAAAACCACCAGCGATAACGGTAATCCCCATGGAAAGGCCGATGGGATAGGCGGTGCCATCGCCGTAATACAACCCCCAACCAAAAGGTAATACCATGGTCAGCCCAATACAGGCGACCAACGCACCGATAATGTGGAGGACGTATTTCCACCGCATCTAGAAAAACTCCACCGTCGTAGTCAACACTTTTTCCACTTTGGGAATATTTTGTCTGGTAGAAATGATAATCAATCTGTCATTGGGTTCCACCACGGTATCACCGCGTGGAATGACAACGTCATCACCACGCTGAAAGCACAAGACAAGACATCCTCTGGGGAATTTAAGGTCTTTAACCTCTTTACCCACAATAGGAGAATCTTCCTGCGCAACAGCTTCAAGGGCTTCCGCAGCCTCTCCTTTGATGGATACAGAAGAAATAATCTTTCCGCGTCGAATAAAATGCAGCAATGTATTGATGGCGGACTGACGAGGACAGACCACATAATCGATACCAATCGGCTCAATCAAAGGCATATATCCAAAATTATTCACACGAGTAACGGTGCTCTTGGCACCAAGGCTCTTGGCGAGAAGGCAAGACAAAATATTAGTCTCTTCATCACCAGTCACGGCAATGACCATATCCATATCTTGAATATTCTCTTCCCGAAGAATTTCCTGATCTGTTGAATCCCCCATGAGAACAATAGGACGATCCAAATGCTCAGAGAGATATTCACACCGCTTTTGCCGATTTTCGAGCAAACGGGTGTGATAGTATTTGTTATCCAGAGCTTTGGCTAAACGGAAGCCAATGTTGCCGCCGCCAATAATCATTACTTTACGTACAGGTTCTGCGAAAATTCCGAGTTGTCGAAGAATTTCATCCTGGTCACGAATATCACAAACAAAATATACGAGATCGTCTTTCTCAATGACATCGAGGCCACTGGGAATAATCAATTCACCATCCCTGACCAATGCAGCGATAACAATACCGAGGTCATCACCAATCTTCTCTCGCAAATTATATAATTTGCTCCCGATAAGATGGCTGTCTTCAGGTAAATTGACACCGATCAAACGAATTTTACCATTGGCAAATTCATTAATCTCCACGGCTCCCGGCACACTCATGAGGCGCAGCACCGAATTCACAACCTCTTCGTCTGGGTTGATTATCTTGGTGATCTTCGCTCCTCGCTCAGTGAGTAAGGGCTTGTAATCAGTATACATTTCGCTACGGACACGAGCAAGTTTAGTGACATTTGGATTCAGTAGATTCGCAAAAGAGCAGGCAAGGAGATTGATCTCATCAGAATCAGTCACAGCCAAAAAGATGTCAGCTTTGTCGACACCGGCTTCTTCAAGGATTTTCGGACTACTGCCCGACCCCTTGATGGTTTGCACATCTGAAGATTCAGCGATTTTTCTCAAAGCCTCGTCACTTGTGTCAATAACGACGACTTCTTTATTTTCTACCGCCAACCGCTGAGAGATATGAAATCCGACCTCGCCGGCTCCAATGATGATAACCCTCAAAAGACAACTCCTGTGTGGATGAGAGTAAAAACCCCATCCTTTCTACGCGTGTTTCTCATCCAGTGCAACATCGTGAAAAACTATACGAATCAATAATATCCGACCGTCAAAAACAGCAGCGGCCCTGATCTCTCAGAGCCGCATTCATATTTTTTTCAGCACGCCTATAATATGGCTTTCTTGACTTCGTCAATACCGACCTTATTCAACAAACGCGCAGAACGACTACGTTTCCCAGCGTTATCACGATAATAATCAAGAAACCGTTTTACCAACTCGACAGCTTCTTGACGGGTTAACTCTTCTGCCAGCACATCCGCAATACGAGGCCTGCCAGAAGCATTGCCCCCAACAACCATAGTCCACCCTTTGGGCTTTCCAATAAGCCCCACATCACGCACATAGCTTTCAGCACAGCACATAGGGCAACCAGATACGCCAACTTTGAGCTTGGCAGGCAGTTCCTTACCTACAAACATCTCTTCGAGTTCCATACCAAGCCCCAAAGAATCACGGATACCGAGCTTACAGACTTCAGTACCGGGACACGCCTGCACATAGTGCACACACAACCCCACAGCCGGCCCAATGTCCATCTTAAGATCTTCCCAGACTTCGTCCACTTGCTCTTCTTCAAGACCAACAAGAGCAATTCGCTGCCCCGATGTGATCTTCATAATCGGAATTTCAAATTTCCGACCGACCCGGGCCAGGGCTTCAAGGACATCTGGCGTGACCAATCCTACGGGCGTTCTAGGAACAATCGCATAGGTCTTTTTGTCACGCTGAAGTATCGCGCCCTTGGGTGTCTCTCTCTGAGCCATGATTGCAAACTCCAAATATAATAATCAGTTATTCGCCAAAAATTACTTTTTTAATCGCGTCCACACCGACACGCTCTGCAAATCGCGCAGTGCGTTCTTTAACCTTGGCGTTTTCCGCATAAAAATCAAGAGCCTTTCCGACAATCTCAAAGGCTTCGACTTCGGTAACATTCTGCACGAGGACATCTCCCTGACGAACACATTTCCCCCCATTTCCACCAAATGAAACGGTCCAGCCCGTCTTACGCCCAATCAATCCAATATCGCGAATCATGGACTCCGCGCAGCACATGGAACAGCCGGAGACACTGGACTTGAGCTTGGTAGGCAAAGAGTAATCCTTCAAAAACTCCTCCATCCTTGCTGCCAATCCCATGGAATCCTGCATTGCAAGCCTGCACCCGGTCGTGCCCAAACAAGATTGGACCTTATGTTTGAAGACATCACCGACCGGCCCCACCTTTTCCACGACATCCTTCAAGATATCTGCGGACACGCCATCGATCATAATACGCTGTCCTGCCGTAACACGAATTCCCGGCAACCCGTGTTCTTCCACAACACTCTGAATGGCTGCCAACTGCTTGGCAGAGACCTGCCCCTGACTCATCTGAGGCACCACGGTAAACGAGCCGTCACCTCGGGGCTTGACGGCTCGCATTGGAAGTTCTTTTATATATTCTTTCATTTCCATCTTTAAATAGGAGGAGCTATGGTTACAAGAACACGCATGTCGGTCGTAGCCCTCACGCCGTGGGGTTCTGCAATTTCCGACACCAGTATATCACCGGTATGGGCAGGCATGGTCGCGCCATCCGCTGCAAGAAATTCGCCTTCGCCTTCAAGGATCGTCAAGGTCAACTCTCCTTCCAACTCATGGGAATGCACAGGAAGTTGCTGCCCGGCCCGAAAGTTGAAATTAATCACCTTCATGAATTCTGATTCGTGCACCAAGAAATTGGAAAACGTCAAGTCCTTAAAACCATGTTCATTGAATAATTCAGTCTTCTTCATGAGAGACACTCCTTGCTAAAATTCCAAAGGAACAGTTTCCAGAACGTTACCATTTCTACCGACTGTCAGTCGAACAGTATCGACCTTTTTCCCGGCACGCTTCACGGCTTCACGCAAAATTACTGACATAGAGGAGCAACACGGCACTTCCATTTCCAAAACCGTGATGGACTTCAAATCGTTCTCAGTCAAAATGTCGGCCAACTTTTCCACGTACTCCATCTGATTATCAAATTTGGGACAACCCAAAACAACTACACGCCCGGCAACATATTCACTATGATAGGACGGCATGGCCACCGGCACACAGTCTGCTGTCAAAAGCAGGTCTGCGCCTTTGAGAAAAGGTGCAGTCGGCGGCACAAGACGCAACTGTACTGGCCAATGAGACAATGCAGAGCCACCAGCAGGTGACGCCATGGGGATATTGGCCTGCTCACAGGGTGACATGGTGTGCATGGCCGCACCGGGACAACCGCCCATAGGCTTGGGAGAACCGGCAGGCTTATCCAGACGTAAGCTTTCCGGGGAAGGCATGTGATCCGGCACTTCACGCCCTTGTGCCTTCAAATGCTCCGTAACAGCTTCCGGGTTGAAGTCTTCAGCCTCACGCACTTCAACTTTGAGCGCACCAGTTGGGCAATCGCCCAGACAGGCGCCCAATCCATCGCAATAAATCTCCTTAACCAATCGGGCCTTGCCATCAACGATAGCCAATGCGCCCTCTTCACAGGACGGGACACATTCACCACAACCGTTGCACAATTCCTCATCAATGGTGATCATCTTTCTTGTACTCAACATGATAATATCCTCTCTTTTCTCTTGTATTTACATTCGTGCCACGCCAAGAAATATGGCGTGTAGGGTGACAATCAGAACTATAAACAGTGTTCTAGCATTCTCACCGGACAACCCCGGAAAACTATATCCTATATGCTTGTGCGCACAAGCGGACATGCAATCGCCGCAAAGAGTACAGGAAAGAGCCGGATGTCCCAATTCCATCCTGCTTTCATCCAGCGCATTGTAGCGACACCTCGTGTAACAGGCTCCACACTTGGTACAATCTGAATCAATACGGATACGCCACGGTGATACTTTACCCATAATGTTAGCAACCAGTCCCATGGGACAAAACGTGGTACAATGGGTCATCATGCCAGCCTTACGCGAAACAAATGCCATTATTCCCACACCAACCAGACCGAAAAAAACAGCGAATAAGACGGCCGAAGTGCCCGGCATTCCCATAGACCGCAGAATTAATGCTGCAGCAACTGTCAGAAGTAAGGTCACCCCACGTCCGACAATGCTCAAACGCTTCAGGACATCACTGTGCGCAGGACGTGGACCAAGGCGACTCATGGCATCATCCCATGCACCAATATAACAAAGATGACTACACCACGCCGGACCGACCAAAAAGATCGTGACAGAGAACAAGATAAGCATGAAGAACCCACCGCCTCTGAATACAGGCCCACCAAGAATCAAGGCCGGAACCGGCAAATGAAGATTCCCGGTCATGAGCATCTGTTCCATGCCCAGCAGTCCCAGGCTCAATTGCAGAAAAAACAGTGCTGAGAACAATCCCCATATGCAAGGCCGAAGCGAACGGTGTCCACGTGGTTGCATCATACGCCCACCAATCCACTGAGCATACACTCCCAAAGCAAAAACCTCTGCCCATCCCCATCCGGGCAGATAACGGTCAGCCAACAATAGAGGGAATAGAGCCTTGGTTCGAGCCAGAACCAACCCGAGGACCGTCAAAACGAAAATAGCCCCTCGTGCTACAGACTTGTCTTGAGAAACAAAAAAATATTCCTTGGCGCGCTGACTCAACATGATCATCAAGGCAAAACCGTCAAACACGATAACACCCGCCATTATGGCGGTCAGTCGCTTCCATGGCAGATCAAACGCCTGCCGAAAACTGATAAAATTCACAGTGGCGTCTGCCCAGATAAATCCACCCCACAAAAGAGCAGCAACGACACCCCAGCGCACCCACGCCTGACGGGTAAACATAAACCCGGCCAAAATGACGAAAGAAACCATCAGACCAAAGTCACCCTGTCTGAGCGAATGGGCTGCCAACAAAAGCAAGGCGAGCAAAGGTATAATCCAAAAAAACTTCTTCACTGTTTCGTTCTCCGTGCCCAGACAATGAACATTTTTTTTTGACGGGAACCATGACTTAGGTCAAATTACCGTATCATAAAGAAAAATGGAGCAAATTATTTCATGGATAAACTTGCAGCAGTCAAAGCCATAGCCTTCTTCGAAGGACTCCCCGAAGAAAAATTCACCAAGCTTGCAGATATTGCCGTTATAAAAAAGTTCAAGAAGGGAGAGACCTTGTTCCTTGGCGATGTGCCAGCCCACGGATTCTTTGCGCCTGTCATTGGCAGGGTAAAAATTTTTCGAACATCCCCGGCTGGCAAGGAACAAATACTTCACATTTTTGGCCCGGGTGAAGCTGTGGGCGAGGTGCCGGTTTTTCAAGGTGGTACATTCCCGGCAAATGGCCAGGCTTTGGAAAAACTGGAAACATTGTTTTTCCCACGCAACGATTTTGAACGCATTATTCGAGAGGACCCGGATTTAGCCATGAAAATGATGGCCATGCTCTCTCAACGTCTTCGTATTCTGGTCAACAAAATTGATGACTTGAGCCTCAAGGAAACACCTGCACGAGTTGCGTCGTACCTACTCCTGCTGCGCTCATCACAGGAATCAGCATCCTTCAAGCTTGACCTCCCAAAAGGACAGATCGCACACTATCTCGGCACAATACAAGAAACATTATCCCGCATTTTCAAACGCTTTGCCGAAGATGAAATCATAAAAGTCAGCGGCAAGGAAATAACTATTCTGGATGAAATCGCTCTTCAGGAAATAGCTGACCAAGGACGATAAAACGTCAAATTAAAACTCCAATCGCAAAAAGCCCGCTGTACAAATGTACAGCGGGCTACTTTCATAGCAACGAAAAAAAGACTATTCTGCGATCTTGTTGATTGCCACCTGAAGGCGGGCAATACGACGCTGGGCCTGACGCTGATGAATGATCTTTTTACGGGCGGCTCTGTCCAGAATGGACGTAGCGTCCTTCAGGGCCTCCAGTGCCTTTGCAACATCCTTCTCCTCAATGGCCACGCGAACAGCCTTGACGGTGTTCTTGATACGGGTCTTGGAAATGCGGTTGCGGGCGCGACGCTTCAAGCTCTGACGGTGCCTCTTCAAGGCGGACTTGTGATTAGCCAAGGTAATTTCTCCTGATCAATTTATTATCGTAGTAAAATGCTATTGCTTGTTATTATCCCCAAAGGGAGAGCCTTTTATATGGACTCTTCCTCTGATGTCAAGTGTTTTCTAAATAGAAACTAGACTTGCAATGCGTTAAAATCAGCCAAACGACTCAAACGGTCAACCAGTGCTTTCAACAGATTCAACCGATTCAATCGGATATCCGCATCATCGCACATAACCATAACGTTGTCGAAGAAACCATCCACAGAAGGACGTAACTCTCCGAGAAGTCCGAACAACCCACCGAACTCACCACTTTCCCACAGATCATCGAAACGAGGTGCGATCTCTTCCAGCTTGCTGCCGAAAGCCTGTTCATGCTCACCTTCAAACAAATCCGCATCATAGGAACCAGTCAGGGTCTGCCCTGCTTCATCCCCTTGCTTACGAATAATATTTGAAGCACGTTTAAATGTGAGCACAGCCTGCTCGAAATCAGCTTCTTTACTAAACTCGCTCAACGCCTTCAAACGGGCCTTCAATATACGGATGTCATTAAATCCGGCCCCCAAAGCGGCATCAACCACACGGGTTTCAAAACCGTGTCCGATAAACAAAGCTCTGAGGCGCTGTCCAAAGAAATCCTTGAGCTTAACAAAAGCTTCCGGTTGTTCAACCTTCCATTTAACATCAGCATAGGCTCCCTGAGCTTCGCGGAGAAGCACATCAAGGTCCACATCAAGCTCATGTTCCATAATGATGCGGGAAATGCCGAGAGCGCAACGCCTGAGGGCGTAGGGGTCATTGGCGCCAGTAGGCACCTTACCCAAACCGAAACAACCGGCCATGGTATCCACTTTGTCTGCCATGGACACGAGTGCACCCGCCAGACTGGACGGCACCGGAGTGTCCGGGCCAGCCGGGAGATATTGCTCATAGATTCCCTGAGACACGATATCGCCCTTTCCGGCACGTTCAGCGTATATGCCACCCATTTTGCCTTGCAGGCTGTCGAACTCGATGACCATTTCCGACACGAGGTCGCCCTTGGCCAAACGACCGGCCATGGCATACTTTTCAATTTCACCAGGCATTATAGACTTGGACTCACCAAGAACTTCAGCCAGTTTGCCACACAGGGTTTCGATACGACGGGACTTGTCGCCTACGGAACCGAGGGGACCGAGAAAAACAACGTTTTCCAGCTTGTCCAACCATGTCTCGAATTCAACCTTGCAATCGGCTTCCCAGAAGAAGCGCGCGTCTTCCAGGCGGGCCTTGAGCACACGTTCCCATCCTTTCTTGACCAAGGCCACATCCAGCGGCTCAATGTTCAAAGTCGTCAGGAAATGCGGCATCAATTTGCCATCCGGTCCTTGCACTCCAAAACTTTTCTGGTGTGACTGCATGGACGTCAACAATACCTCGCGCGGCAATTCAAGATACAAGGCGTCAATGTCACCAATGAGCGGCTTGGGGTACTCGACGAGATTAGCAACTTCTTCAAGCAATCCGTCTTGCCAGACGATTTCCCCGCCAAGCTCCTTGGCCAAACGATCGCCCTCTGCAATGATGGTCTTCTTCCGTTCTTCCGGGTCGATTACAACCTTGCAATCATTCTTGATGACAGAAAAATAATCGGCAGTGGAATTCACCACATGAGGACCATGCCCCATTACTCGATGCCCACGCGTTTCTCGTCCGGTGGTCAAGTTTTCCACGGTGAATTCAACAACCTGATCATCCAGCAGAGCCAAAAGCCACCGCAAGGGACGACCAAAGGTAAAATCATAATCGCCCCAATGCATTTTCTTCGGAAAAGAAAGGGATTCAATCCCTTTAATACAAATCTCAGGCAAAATATCGGCGGTATTGCCACCACCGACAGTTTTCTTGGCGGCCAAATATTCACCCTTGCCGGTTTCCATCTTGAACAAGGCATCTTCAGACACGCCCTGGGTTTTGGCAAACCCCTGTCCGGCTTTGGTCAGATTGCCGTCTGCATCATAAGCGATACGCGTCGGCGGTCCTGTCACAGTTTCCTCTTCCTGATGTTGTTTCAGGGCAATGGATGCGACATGTGCGGTGATACGACGCGGAGTGGCGTAACATTTCACGCCCCCATTCTCGACCATAGCCTCATCAAGAGACTTGGCAAAGACGCCTTCCAATTCGGCAGCCAGCTTGGGTACGAAACGGGCTGGCATTTCCTCTGTTCCGATTTCCAGAATGAATTCGGCCATTGTACTTCTCTTTATTCTCTATATTCGTGTCTGTTGCGTCGACTACTTATTAAGCATGGGATAGCCCATTTCTTCCCGTTGGTCCGCATAAAGCCTGGCAATTTTTGAAGCCAAATTACGTACGCGACCAATATAAGAGGCGCGTTCCGTAATGGAAATCGCACTTCGGGCATCCAGCATATTGAACGAGTGAGAGCACTTAAGACAGCAGTCATACGCAGGCCAAGGCAGTCCTTCTTCACAAAGCATGAGACATTCGGCCTCAAACTTGTTGAAAAGATCGAACAACATGTCCGTATTCGCCAGCTCAAAATTGTACTTGGACATCTCGACTTCATTCTGATGGAAAATATGTCCGTATTTAATCTCATTATTCCACATGAGATCGTACACAGACTCCTTCTCCTGCAAATACATGGAAAGACGCTCAAGGCCGTATGTAATTTCCACTGATACGGGTTTGAGATCAATACCACCGACCTGTTGAAAATAGGTAAACTGCGTCACTTCCATGCCGTTGAGCCAAACTTCCCACCCAAGACCCCATGCGCCAAGAGTCGGTGATTCCCAATCATCTTCGACAAAACGAATGTCGTGGGCCGCAGCGTCAATTCCGATGGCTGCAAGACTTTCCAGATACAACTCCTGAATATTGTCAGGAGATGGTTTCAGGACGACCTGAAACTGATAGTAATGCTGTAACCGGTTGGGATTTTCACCATACCGACCGTCGGTGGGACGGCGGGAAGGTTCAACATACGCGGTTTTCCATGGCTCAGGGCCGATGACACGGAAAAATGTGGAGGGGTTGAACGTCCCTGCCCCACATTCAATGTCCATGGGCTGGACAACGGCACAGCCATAGTCTGCCCAAAAATTCTGCAATTTCAGTATAACATCCTGAAAATTCATTGCTTACTCCAACTCATACCTTTTTATACATGCCATTATCCCAGGACAGGCCCAGGTGATACGCAACGAAAAGCTCGATCAATTGACTTGCTTGCCGCCGGACTTCGTTATTCATGGATACCGTCAGCCAATCAGAAGGGCGACTATGTTGAATCCAATCAAGAGCACGAAGTACCCCGGTGGAAACTGGTCGAGCAAGTCCCTCTATCGGTTTCCCGCCTGAAAGACAAGTCCGGCAGGCCACTTGCCCCCCTTCAATCCCGAAATGACAACCATCCAGAGAAACAACAGATTGGCCACATATTCCACAGGAAAGAAAATCCGGGTGAAAGCCCATTTCAAAGGCTAATTTCGCACGAAACAACCACGGAGTGAAATCGCTGCTTCCACCACCCTTTTCCAGCATATGAAGCGTTTCCAGCAAAAGCTCATACACAGGACGTGCATCAGACGGATCGATTTCCACGGCTTCAATAAATTTGATACAATTAACGGCAAGGCCGGTTCTGGCAGGATCTTCGCGAATTGCAGGGAAATTATGAAGCAGAGAACCTTCTTCAAGAACCGTATACGTCCCGGTCTTGTTGGTTCCAATCGTAAATAAAACAAGACTCAAGGGATCAAGACACCCGACAAATCGACGACGACTGCGGGACCCGCCAAAAGCAAAAGCATTAAAAACACCACGTCCGGGCGTAAGAAGCTTGACCCAACAATCCGCTTCCCGAAAACGCCCCACTTTGAGTACTAGAGCTTTTTCAGTGGAGCTCATGCGATCACCTTTAAAAAAAAGTTATTCCATGCCGACGAACAATGTCTGAATATTGCTCTTATTTTTATCAAGGACGTATGGCTTACCATTATACGTCACAGTCACGCCTGCCACATTACCAATACGAATTCTCCGAGGAGAATTAAACATTAACCGAAGAGGTTCACCTTTCTTCAAAACAAAATCTCGAGCCATTTTCGATTCATCCCCCTTCCAAACCCCAATCCAACACCCCTTAGCCGATGTTGCGGTGATGATCATTACATGGGCATATCGAGTTTGTCCTGGAGCCGCCTCCTGTGTCTCGACGACTTCTTTTTCCCCAGCACCGGGCTGAGGAATTACCGGCTGAGCCGCGATAGGCTTTTCTGGTTCTGGCTGAGGAGTTACAGGCGCAGATTCAGGTTTAACCTCTTCAGGCACTTCAACCGGAGAGACTGCTTCATCCACAACGGCTTCGGTTTCAGCTGGTTCAACAGTTTCAACAGCCTCTTCCGTCAACTCAATAGCAACAGGAGCTTGCGGGACTTCAACGGCCTCGGAAGTTTCACTTGTCTGAACGGAAGTCGAATTTTCATCGCTTTTATTCAAATACATGACGAGAGCAATAATGGAACAGCTCAACACCACAACAAGAAGAATGGACGGCCATACAGAGCGCTTCTTGACAGCCGGAGCATCACCTTCCTGAAATGCCTTCTCCGCTGAAGGAGAAACCTCATAATCAACTTCATCAGCATTCTGCTCATCAAGTTGATACTCCGTGTCCACCACCATGGATAATTCATCAGCGTCCAAGCCAAGCAAACGAGCGTAACTTTTAACAAAACCTTTTGTATAAACAGGATGAGGCATGGAAGAACTGTCGCCACTCTCAAGGGCAATCAAATTAATCCGGCTGATTTTGGTGGCCTCCATGACCGCCTCTATAGTCATACCCTTGGCTTCGCGCCCTTCTTGCAGCGCTTGTCCGAGTTCCTGAAAATTCATTGAGCTACTCCATTATCGGGCTTGGTGGAATCATCCATATAGACGATGACCGAGCTTTGTTTCAACTTATCGAAATACTCAGTAAAAATAGTATCCCGTTTTTTCTGCATCAGTTCCTGATAAATCCCGTCGCGCACTTCTTCAAGTGGAACAAGACGATCTTCCGAAATATTCACAGGTGAAAGAAGTGCTTCCTTTCCCTGAATTGTCAAAGGCTCACTCACCTCACCCGGCTTGAGACCTTTCAGTGCATTTTTCCAATCTTCAGCCAAATCCGCATATCCGAGTTCACCGATAGAGCCACCAGAGTCCTTGCCCGGACCGACACTGTATTTTGCAACAGCCTCAGCAAAGGTAAACTCGCCGTCATTAATCCGTTCCTTCACTTCAACAGCGGAAATATCAGAAGGCAACAGGAGAATGGCCAATTCAACCATCTTGTCTAGCGTGTAGTCATCCTTTCTGGCTGTATATTCCTCTTGGATTTCCGTGTCAGTAACCAACACTTTTTTATTGACCATATAGCCAATAAGCTCTTGTTTTTCGAGTAATTTCTTCAGCTTAACTCGAAAATCATCAACGGTTAATCCGTCTTTAGCAACCAAGGCTTCAAAACCGGCATCATCCAATTTCTGAGCTTCCATGACACGCTTGATTTCCTTATCAATATCCTCGTCGGTAACATTGATGCCGTATCGAGCAACTTCCTGATCCACAAGCACTTGATTAACCAAATTATTCAAAGCCTGTTTGCGAATCCTGCCAAGCTGCTGCTGTTCTGCGGCACTCAACTGTCGTCCCTTGAGCTTATCCAAAATCGGACTCATTTCCTCATCAAGGTCGTATTCTGTAATGATATTATCATTAATTTTCACCAAGATGCGGTTAATAACCGTCTCCGCAGCCCACACTTGGACCGGGGATATCATAAGCATAGCTCCAATGAGCAACGAGAAAAATTTAACCACGCATTTACTCCTTAAAAAAGTGAAACGGACTGTGCGTCCCACCGATATTTTGACGAATGCTAGTCACTTTGGACAGACTATGCAACGAATGAGCCACCAATTTAATTTTCCGGGATGCTCTCTGTTGACACATCACTGCCTGATTCTTCCATATTTTCCTGAATTGCCGACATATCAGGCTCAACAGCTTCTGCCTCGACATTCTCCATGGCTTCAGCCAAAAGATGCTCACTCACGGTTATAGTAGCCGCCGCAAGATTCTCTGAAAGCCATGCATCAAAGGCGTCATGTAATTTTCTTTCAAGCAAAGCCTCTTCGACAAGAGGATACGCTTGCGCAGGGGCCAATACCTTGGCTTCACTTCGCTCCATAAGAACCAAGGCTTCAAAGCCGAGTCGATCCGTCAGGACATCGCTTGACTGGCCGGTTTTCAACCCTTCCAAGGCACTTCGCCACGCTGCGGACAGTCGCCCTTCACGTACAACAACCTCACGGGTTTCCACCTCACCAAAGGCCGTGGCCAGATCCATTTGATTCTGATCCTGACTGAATTTTTCGACTGCCCTGACCACCAGTTCTCGACTGGGGCCGCGCACAACGAGTATACGCATGCTTTCCGGCAGATAAAAATCGGAAATATGCTCACGATAATAGGCTTCGGCCTCTTTATAATCAATTTTGATCTGCGCTCTGAGCACCTGTTGAAAAAGTTTCTTTTGCGCGAGATAATATTTCAACTGCCGACGCCAAGATTTCAAATCAATATATTCTTCGACCAACACCTGCTCAAAAGCACCCTCGGGATAATCTGCCCGAACAACCTCTTCGGCTTTTTGCACTTCTTCATCGGTCACAGCCATATCCCGACGCACCAAGTCCTGAACGACCAATTCCTGCACAACCAGATCGGCCAGAATATCTCCATACTCATTCCTGAGTTTCTCAACACTGGGGACATAGGTTCCCACAGAATCAGCCTGAAACTGATCATGCTGGAACTCCAACTGGGTCAAATAAATTGGTGCTTCGTTCACTCTGGCAACAATTCCTATATCGTCGGAATCGCCTGAGCAACCAGCAAATACTGCAATAATCAATATGAAAATAATATTACGCAACATGTTGACTCTTATTTTGTATCGTTTGCTGTGTCAGACTCCATATCCAACATTGCTTCCAGATCAATAGCCGTTTCTTCAAGGGCCTGCCGCATGGAGTCTATTTCTCCATATCGAATCTCCAGTTTGGCCGGAGGAACAATACGAGTCATCTCACCACGAGCAGCAACCCATTGCATCAATTTTTCAGGACTAACAGCAATAGCGTTGTCGCTCCACGTAACAACAGCCCGCCCCGGATACAACTCCGCTCTGGCTGCCTGCAATCTGGACAACGTCTGCTTCAATCGTAACACACCGAAAAAGGAATCCAGCTCTTCCGGTAATGCCCCAAAACGATCTCGAAGTTCCGCTTCGAATTCACGGAGTTCCAAATCGGTAGAGGCTGATGACAACGCTTTGTAATACCGAAGTCTTTCTTTTGAATCAGGAACATATCCACTCGGAATATGCGCCTCGAAAACAAAATTAAGTTCCGGGTCACTGGCTCGCGTTTCGGCTTCGCCTCGTAACCGTCGAACCTCTTCCTCCAACATCTCCAAAAAGAGCTCCAAACCGACTTTAGCAATCTGACCAGACTGGGTCTCCCCCAAAATATTACCGGCACCACGAAGACGTAAATCTTCCATGGCCACCTTAAATCCAGCTCCCAGATAATCCATGTCCAGAATGATACGCAAGCGTTTGCGCACAATTTCGGAAATATCCTTTATGGAGGGGACCACAAAATATGCATAGGCCTGCCGTTCACTCCGGCCAACCCGCCCTCTCAATTGATACAACTGCCCAAGACCAAACAACTGCGCCTGATCCACAATCAATGTGTTGGCATTGGGGAAATCCAACCCGGATTCAACAATGGCCGTACAGACAAGCACGTCGAGTTCACCATGCCAAAAATTACGCATGGCCTCTTCCAAAGTTTTTTCATTCATCCGTCCATGAGCCATGCCTACTTTGGCACCAGGGACCAACTCCTTCACAAAATCAGCAACCCGCGCCAACCCGTTCACCCGGTTGTATACCCAGTAGACCTGCCCACCCCGTGCAAGCTCTCGCTCAAGCACACCCTTGAGTTCTAAAGCATCACGTTCCATAAGCGCCGTTTCAACGGGCTTACGGTCAACTGGCGGTGTCTCAATAACAGACAGCCCTCGAATCCCGGACAAGGAAAGTTGCAATGTACGAGGAATAGGGGTTGCCGTCAGAGTCAAAACATCAATATTTTGTCTGAAATGCTTGAGCTTTTCCTTATGCTTGACGCCAAACCGCTGCTCTTCATCTAATATGAGCAACCCAAGATTGGGCAACTCCACATCCTTAGACAAAAGGCGATGGGTTCCTATGAGAATATCAATCTCGCCTCTGGCTGCCGCCTCAATAATAGTCTTTTGCCGCTTGGCTGAGACGAAACGACTGAGCATGCCAACCCGAACAGGAAATCCTTCCATCCGCTTGGTGAACGTTTGATAATGCTGCTCCGCCAACACCGTAGTCGGACACAACAAGGCAGTTTGATATCCTTCCAATGCGGCACGGAAAGCTGCGCGCAAGGCAACTTCGGTCTTGCCAAAGCCAACATCACCACACACCAGCCTGTCCATGGGCTCCGGTTTTTCCATGTCACGGAAAACATCAGCCACAGCCTTATCCTGGTCCGGTGTTTCTTCAAAACCAAACGTTGCTTCGAACTCGGAATACATATCGTCCAGTGGGCCGTAACCAAACCCCTTACCCACTTTGCGAAAAGCATACATCTCGACCAATTCATGTGCAATCTTCTCAATAGCTTTGCGAACTTTGGCGGTGGTTTTACTCCAACGGGTTCCGCCAAGCTTATCCAAAGAAGGCTGTTTTGCCCCCTCAGGGCCTTTGAACCGCTGCACCAAATTAAGTCGATCTACAGGAAGATAAAGTTTATCATCGCCCGAAAAAAACAATAGCAAATAATCATTGGCACCAGCACCAATATTCATATGATGCAATCCGCCAAACTGCGCTAACCCGTAATCTCGATGAACGAGAAGATCACCTTCGGAGAGATCCTCGTACTTTTCCAGTCCTTTAAAGGCCTTGTCTCGCCCAACATGAACCCGTGCAGCCTGCGGCTGCAAAATCTCTTCGCCAAGAATACGCGTTTGATCCCACGCCAACTCCATCCCTTTACGCAATGGGGAAGTCAACGCAAAAATTCCACGCCCGCCCGGTTTGAAATCCAAACTCATGGGCAATTTTTCCTGTTCTGCCAGAGCCAGGAACTTACTCCGTGAACGCTGTGTCCGAAAACTAAGAATTGTAGTCTGCCCCGAACGATTCCACTCTTTCAACCCCGTCATCAACGCGGACCACGGCCTTCTTGAAGCTTCGGGCTGCCAAAAAATATCGGTAAAATCACTGTAGGGGGTCTCGCTCAGATCAATACCGACTTTCTCACGCCCGATAGTCAACTCTTCAAAAACAAGCTGTCTGGCGTGACGCCAGACTTGCCGGGCCGCTTCGTGAGTGCGCACAATAAAACGCAAAGGGAGGCTCACACCCTTCGCCCGTTCTTCTTCCTTAAGAAAATCACGCCACGCCTGATCCCGATCTTCCAACCGCGCCCGCAAGGTGCTACCAGCCGACAACAAGTATGCCGCATTCTTCGGCAAATAGGTCTCCAGCCCGACTGGATTGTCATAGTACAGTCCTGGCCAAACAAAACCGTTATTGGCATCAAGCCGTTCAATCAGGGAGTGCTCTTGCGCCGAGTTTATCTCACCGGTCTTTCGGAACTTATCCCACATGACTGTCGCTCGTTCCGCGTAGTCGTCCGTGGTGATTCCCGGTGAAACCGGAAGCAGAACAGCTTCTGCCAAATCAGCTTTTGATCGCTGAGATGCTGGATCGAACAACCTAATTTCTTCAAGAATGTCACCGAAAAATTCCAACCTCAATGGAAGTGCATATCCAGGCGCATGAATATCAAGAATGTCACCGCGCATGGCCATATCACCGGGGCCAGAGACCAGCTTACGACGTACATATCCCCAACTGACAAGCTGCTCCAAAAGGATATCGGGCGACATTTCTTCGCCCTTGGTAAGAGAAACCCAATTCTCTCGCAGGACAGATTCTTCCGGCCAGTGTGGCAGGAGATTGTCGGAGGTCATAAGCACGCCGCACGGCTTTTTCCCGTAGGTCAAACCGTATAAGGCTGCCCAACGTTCACTCCACGCTTGTGCATCAGGTGTTTTTGAATGATATGGAGGAAGAAAAAACCAATCGTTTTCCCAAGTCGGCCGTTCAAGCTTAGTTCCTGCATCCGAAGCAAATAGTGTCAGAAGCGCCCGCATTTCCTTAAATTCGGTAACACCGGGCACAACAAGAACCACACTGTTCCCCTTGGAAAGAAGGGACTTTGCCATAAGAGCCTGACTACCCGGTCCGCTTTTAAAAATACGAACAGAATCAGTCGCTTTGCGCATGAATTCAGATATAGCTTTGGGATATAATGACATGGTGTGTCTGGTTGAGAGCTTTCAATATCTCTGGTTGAAAAACGGAAAAGCCGCCTTCTCCCTATCGGGAGTAAAGCGGCTTGTCAGCAAATATCTACAAGCGTTAAACGTTGCCCAACGCTTCCTTCTCCTCATTATCAAGCAAAGAATCCAAATCCAACAGGATAAGAAGTCTGTCATCAAGTTTTCCCACACCATCAATATAATCGGAATCCATGCCAGCAACCATGGGTGGTGGAGGTTGAACTGAATTGGCGGGAATTCGTAAAACTTCGGAGACAGCATCAACCACAAATCCCACGATTATCATATCAATTTCGATAACAATGATACGGGTATATTTATCGTGATCTTTGGACTGAAGCCCAAAACGACGCCGCATATCCACAATGGGAATGACTTTACCGCGTAAATTGATGACCCCTTCAACAAACTCAGGCGCACGCGGAACATTGGTGATCTCCATTGTACGGATGATCTCCTGCACCTGAAGGATATTGACGCCGAACTCCTCTTCACCGATGCTAAACGTCACCAGTTGAGTCAACTCCTGATCGGCTTCGACTCCCTTGACATCGCCAACTTCTTCAATTTCAAGGCTCATGACAACTCCATCCTCAATGGCTCGGTCCAAATACAATTTATCACAATTTTCAATCATTGAATTTGTCAACAGCACCGTTTTTTGTCAATCAGAATCTCCATGTCTGTGAAATATTTGACAAGACGTTCCTCTTTCTTTGCATCCTACTGCAATCATTTGAACAGCATCTTTTTTTATCAATGAATAAGGTCTGTTGAATCATTTATAATATCCCGTGAGTTAAAGTCTTATTGACGATAAAATAAGAAACGACTAACGTAAGTTCCGCACTGCATCTATTTGTTTGATTTTTTTGACTTTTTACAAACAGGATGGACCTTTCGCCTATGGGCCAATACGCAAATTTCAGTGACCAACATACCCTTGAGGAACAGGTCAAGAATCTGGCTGACGAAGAACTGCTCGACTTCTGGGAAGAAACTCAACAACTTGCCAAAATGTTGGATCAGGAAGAACAAGCCGATTTCGAATATAACCCTGAATATGAACGCGTCATATTACAAGAATTACAATACCGGACCTGCTTCAAAAGCCAATTTTAGCAGCACAAGGCATGAAAAACTCCCCGCTTCAATTGAGACGGGGAGTTTTTTTGTACCTTCTAAAAGACTCTAAGAATACAGCAAAACGTTATTTCACCGGCATTCTACCAATGCTGAAATACGCAAAACCAGCCTGTCCCATCCGTTCAGGTTGATAAAGATTCCGACCATCAAAAACCAGCGGAGCCTTCATAGCACTCTTGATACGCTCAAAATCAGGGTCTCTGAACTGATTCCAATCAGTCACAACAGCCAGCGCATCCGCACCATCCAGTACATCATATTCGTCATCCATGATTTCCAACCCTTCAAGATGGCCAACTTCCTCACGAGCACGCTCGTTGGCCACAGGGTCAAAAGCACGAACCTTCATGCCGAGAGCGGTCAAATCCTTGATAACCTCAATGGCAGATGCCTCACGGATATCGTCAGTGTTGGCTTTGAAGGCGATACCCCAAACAGCCAAACAACGTCCGTTTACCCCGCCCTGCGGTTCAAAATATTCTTTGATCTTGTCGGCAAGGACATGCTTTTGCTTATTATTGACCTCATCCACTGATCGAATGAGCTTGGCATCATAACCATTTTCGGCAGCAGTACCGATAAGGGCTTTGACATCTTTGGGGAAACAGGAACCACCGTAACCGACACCGGGGTAAATAAAACTATAACCGATACGGCTGTCAGAACCGATACCTGCACGCACTTCGGACACATCGGCCCCAACGCGTTCACAAATGTTAGCGACTTCGTTGATGAAAGAGATCTTTGTGGCAAGCATACAGTTGGCGGCATACTTGGTCATTTCGGCAGAACGAACTCCCATAACGATAAGTTTTTCGCGACTGCGAGCAAAGGGACCATACAAATTTTGCAATGCCTTTGCGGAATTTTCATCTTCAGTACCGACAATAACACGATCCGGCTTCATGAAATCATTAACAGCATCACCCTCTTTCAAGAACTCGGGGTTGGAAACCACGTCAAAGTCAATGGACTCACCGCGCTTTTCCAACTCGTCTGCAATGATACCACGAACACGATCAGCAGTACCAACTGGGACCGTGGACTTGTCCACGACAATTTTCGGACTCGTCATACGCTGACCTATTTCACGGGCCACCGCATCAACATAAGAAAGATCACAGGAACCATCATCGCCGCACGGCGTACCAACAGTAATAAAAACGACTTCCGCTTCAGCCAAACCTTCACCAAGGTTAGTTGTAAAAGTCAGTCGGCCCTGTTCAGTGTTGCGTTTAACCAAATCTTCAAGACCTGGCTCGTAAATATGGACTTGGCCGTTTCTCAAGGTCTCAACCACCTTGGGGTTGACGTCCACACAATAAATATTGTTACCCATTTCGGCAAAGCAGGCTGCGGAAACAAGGCCCACATACCCAGTGCCAACGATGCATACGTTCATAGCGTTACAGCTCCCAATGGTATTTCAAATCAATAACAGGCCAAGGCGATACCCCTTGGCCCGTTTTCATGTCAATAGAATCATAAATCGATACCCGATTGTCACAACTATTGCCATTCAAATCAAGAAGGCTTAATATTTGAGGATATCACTTTATTGCACTGTTTGGAGGAAATAATAATGCCGGTACTCGTTGTCAACGTCGATCATGTGGCCACCCTACGTCAGGCCAGAATGGGCATAGAGCCTGAACCCGTCACTGCTGCCTATATAGCTGAAATGGCGGGAGCCACTGGAATAATTGTCCATCTTCGTGAAGATCGTCGCCACATTCAGGACAGAGATGTAGAACTTATCAAACAGACATGTAACACTCGATTGCATCTAGAAATGGCGGCCACACAAGAAATGCAGTCCATTGCTTTAAATATAGAACCTGAAATGGTCTGTATGGTACCAGAAAAACGACAGGAATTGACCACTGAAGGCGGATTGAATTGCATTGGCCGTGAAGATGAATTGCGTGACTTTCTCGCCCCCATCCACGCTAAAGGCATCCGTTCCAGCCTGTTTATTGATGCTGATCCAAAACAAATTCAAGCAGCACAGGCCACCGGGGCAGAATATATTGAAATCCATACCGGTCATTATGCGGATGCTAAAGAAATTGATGCACGCAATGAAGAATTGGAAAAGATCCTTAAAGGTGTTGCACTAGCCACAGACATTGGCCTCAAAGTCAATCTCGGTCATGGCCTGAATTACCGAAACATTCTAAACTTCAAAGATGTTCCCGGCATCAAGGAATACTCCATAGGGCATTCCATTATGGCCCGCGCCATATATGTCGGACTTGATCAAGCCGTGCGCGATATGGCGAACCTTGTCAGGACTTTTGCGGACTAACCATGATCAAAGGCATCGGCATAGACCTTGCGGAACTGGACCGCATCGAAGAGTTGTGGGACCGGTACGGCATGAAGTTCGCTCACCGAATTTTGACCGACCGCGAGGCCGAACAATTACCCAAGAAATATCCAACCAAACGCTTGGCCGCGTTGTTTGCTGGAAAAGAAGCAGCGGTCAAGGCGTTGGGAACCGGGTTTGCCCAAGGTATTCACTTCAAGTGTATTGAAATACTTCACGCGCCAAGCGGTAAACCCGAAATCTCTTTTTTGCATAACGGTCTAGAAGAATGCAAAAAACAAGGTATCACCGCCGCACACATATCCTTGACTCATTCCCGTGACACCGCTGGTGCCACCGTGATATTGGAAGGATAGATTCATATAACCAACGTGGGAGATTGCATGCTGCTGCCCCTTCCGACACCGGCCGAAATGGTCATTTGGGACCGAGAAACCATTGACTCCATTGGTATCCCGGGCATCACGCTCATGGAATCCGCCAGCCACGAAGCCGTTAACGTCATCATTGAAGAATACGGCTCCGTGGATGGAGCGGACATTTTCTGCTTTGTCGGCTCCGGCAACAATGGCGGAGACGGGTTGGCAATTGCGCGCCATCTGACGGACCTTGGTGCAAACATAACTGTTTTTCATACCAAACCACAAAAGGAATATAAGGGTGAAACTCGCACCAACCTTTTGTGGGCGCAAAAACTGGACATTTCACTCAAACACCTTGCCTTAACTGATATAAATGGCCTCCATCAGCCTGATATCATTATCGACGCACTGCTTGGCACCGGCTTTTCCGGCGAACTTCGACAGAATTATATTAGGTTAATTCAAACTATAAATAGACTGGGTGAGCGGGCATTTGTACTGGCTGTAGATGTTCCTTCTGGGTTGAACGGTTTAACCGGTATACCCCAACCCGAAGCAGTTGTAGCTGATGCAACGGCCACATTCGAGGCTCCAAAGCTCGGCCTCGTCATGCCGGAGGCAGAGGGTTTCGTCGGCAATATTCACGTATGTCCTATCGGCATCCCATTAAAAATACAGAATGAGTATGGTGTTGATCATCATCTTATCACCGGGGAAATCATGAACCTCATTCCCCTCCCTACTCCGACCATGCACAAAGGCAAGGCTGGACATGTTCTGATCGTTGGAGGCAGTCAGGGACTGACCGGCGCACCTCATCTGGCTGCACTGGGAACGCTGCGAAGTGGTGCCGGACTAGTGACCATCGCCTGCCCCGAAGACTTGGCAGATTCCGTCAAATGCGGAAGACCGGATATCATGACCCTCCCCTTGGGTTCCGGCGCAACATGGGAACAGGGAATGGTAAACCCTCTACTTAAAGAATTAAACCGATTCGACACCGTTGTTCTCGGACCCGGCATAGGAAGAACACTTGAAACACAGGCCTTTATCAATGCATTCATCAAAGGATGCACATGCCCACTAGTTCTGGATGCTGATGCGCTATTCGCTATAGCACAATCCCCGGAGCTACTGAACGCACTCCCGGAACAAACTATTCTGACACCACACCCCGGTGAAATGGCACGGTTACTCAAAACACAATCGGCCGCCATCCAAACAGACAGATTGCAGGCAGTACGTTCCTTTTCCAAAATTTCTGATGCTACGCTGATTCTGAAAGGAGCCGGGACAGTAGTGTCCGACAGCGAATTAACCTGTCTCAGCCCATTTTCTGAACCCAATCTAGCGGTAGGCGGATCAGGTGACGTCCTTTCAGGCGTTATCGGCTCGCTTCTGGCTCAAAACATTCCCCCAATGCAGGCAGCCTGCCTCGGAGTGTACTGGCACGGCTTAGCCGGTAACGCCCTAAATGAAGAATTTCCCCTGCGCGGCAACCTCCCTTCCGAGATCGCGCACATGTTGCCTGTTGTGGCAACACCAACAAACGAGGAGTACTCACCATGCTGACAGCCAAAGACATCATGACTACGGAATGCATCACCCTAACCCCTGACACCGAAATTGCCACAGCAGCCAAAGCCTTGTTGGAAAACAAAATCAACGGCGCCCCCGTTATAGAAGACGGTGCGGTTGTGGGTGTACTTTGTCAGGCAGACCTTGTCGCGCAACAAAAAAAGATAACATTACCCTCCTTCTTCACGTTGCTTGATGGAGTTTTTCCGTTGTCGTCCCACGAAGAGCTGGAACGAGAAATGACAAAGATTTCAGCGACCAAAGTTGCCGAAGCCATGACGCCGGCTCCCACATTCATCTCCCCGGAAACAAGCATTGAAGACATTGCCACCATGATGGCCAACGAGAAGCTGTATACCCTGCCAGTCATTAACAATGAAAAACTTGTTGGTGTTGTCGGCAAAGAAGATGTCCTCAAAACTCTTTTGAAGGCATAGTTCGGGAATTTACATGGATGTAAAAATCTACCTTCCGAACATGGAAGCGACCCTTGATTTGGGCATATTTTTGGCAAATTTTGTAAAAAAAGTCGTCAATCCGCCCTCATTACTCTTGCAAGGCGACCTCGGTTCAGGCAAAACCACGTTGGTCAGAGGATTTGTCGAGTCACTGCCAGACTCGGAAATGGCGGAAGTTTCCAGTCCGAGTTTCAATATATTCAACCTGTACCCTACGACACCGCCCGTGGCACACTTCGATTTGTACAGATTGGAAGATATGCCTCCGGATGACGCCCTGTTTGAACAGCTGGAAGACCCGGAAACCATAACAATCATTGAATGGATCCAATTTCTTGACCGTAAACTCTGGCCCGAAGAGGCTCTATTTTTCCAATGGTCCCCTTCAAAAAACGGACGAAATATAACACTCAGCGCAATGGGTGAAACGGCAACCAAGATAGTTGAAGCCGTGGCACAAAGAGAACAGCAGTAGAGACAAAGCAGAACGCATTATGAACATCGTCGTACAAAAATTCGGCGGCACTTCGGTCCGCAACCTTGAATGTCAACGTCAGGTCATGCAAAAAGTCCTTCGTCCTTATCGAGAAGGAAACAAAGTCATCGTGGTTCTCTCGGCCATGTCCGGAGAAACCAACAGGCTCCTCGACCTCGCTAAAGAATGGACAGACACTCCCGACCCGGCAGAAGTTGACTCCCTCGTCTCGACTGGCGAACAAGTCTCAAGCGCACTCTTTGCAATGCTACTCAAGCAACAGGGCGTCAAATGCCGCTCTGTCTTAGGCTTCCAGGCTCCTGTCAAAACCAACGGAGCCCATGGAAAAGCCCGCATCATGGACATTGATGAGCAAAAACTCAAAGCGATGCTTCAAGAGTACGATGTATTGGTCATGGCAGGATTTCAAGGATGTGACGACAATATGCGCATCACCACCCTTGGTCGTGGCGGCTCTGACACCTCGGCTGTGGCTCTCGCTGCCGCCATTGATGCGGATGTTTGCGAAATTTACACCGATGTGCCGGGAGTGTTCACCACTGACCCGAACATGTGCACGGATGCACGAAAAATCGACAAAATCGCCTATGATGAAATGTTGGAAATGGCCAGCATGGGCGCCAAGGTACTCCAGATCCGTTCCGTTGAATTTGCCAAAAAATATAATGTAACAGTTCATGTCCGCTCCACTTTTTCTGATGAGCCGGGCACTATAGTCACTCAGGAGGATGAAATCATGGAATCCGTTCTCGTTTCCGGAATCGCATATGATAAGGATCAGGCCCAGGTTACGCTGGTGCACGTCAAGGATAACCCCGGCGTGTCTGCACAGATTTTCTCCCCCTTGGCTGAACAAAAAATTCTTGTTGATATGATTGTCCAGAACCCGAGTAAAGACGGTTTGACCGACATGACTTTCACCGTCCCACGTTCAGATGTGGATGCAACCCTTAAAACTCTCTCCAAACTCCAATATGAAATAGGTTACGAAGAGCTAACACATAATCTTAACGTCTCAAAAATCTCGATTATCGGCGTCGGCATGCGAAATCACTCTGGAGTTGCCTCACGGGCATTTCAGGCGCTTGCCGATGAGAACGTAAACATCCTGATGATCAGCACATCCGAGATCAAGGTTACATGCTTGATCGACGATAAGTACACCGAACTGGCCGTACGCACACTCCATAAAGCCTTCAGCTTGGAGGAAGGCAAACACATAGAGTAATCAATGAGACACGTTACTATTTATGACACGACTTTACGCGATGGAGCACAGGCAGAAGAACTGAATTTCACTTCTCAGGACAAAGTCCGCATTGCCCACAAGCTGGACGACTTGGGAATACATTATATTGAAGGGGGTTGGCCCGGAGCCAACCCTACAGATCAAAGATTCTTTGATAAAATCAAAGGACACACCTTTACCAATGCCAAACTGGCGGCATTTGGCTCGACGCATTTTGCCAAAACAACCCCGGAGAATGACCCCAACCTCGCGGGATTATTGGCCGCAAACACATCGGTCATCACCATTTTCGGGAAGTCTTGGGATCTGCACGCGACAACGGCGCTTGGTATCCCACTGGAACGTAACCTTGAACTGATCGCTAACAGCGTCCGCTATCTGAATGACCGCGTGGATGAAGTTATTTTTGATGCCGAACATTTCTTTGACGGCTTTAAACACAACCCAGACTATGCTCTCCAAGCCATTCAGGCAGCACACGAGGCTGGTGCCTCGCGACTCATCTTGTGCGACACCAACGGAGGTTCACTCCCGTCGCACATCGCAGACGCCATGAAAGCCGTCCAAAAAGTCTTACCGGATGCTCAATTGGGTATCCATGCCCACAACGACTCTGAAGTCGCCGTAGCCAACTCCCTTGAAGCAGTCCGACTCGGCGCGACACAAGTTCAGGGAACTATCAACGGTTATGGTGAACGGTGCGGTAATGCGAACCTTTGTTCTGTCATCCCCAACCTTGAACTCAAGATGGGAATCGAGACGATCGGACAAGACAATCTACCGAAACTTCTAAACACATCCCACTTTGTCAGTGAAACAGGAAACTTGCGCCCCTTCATGCGGCAACCTTTCGTGGGAGCTTCGGCCTTTGCTCACAAGGGTGGTATTCATGTTTCCGCCATTCTCAAGGATTCACGAACATACGAACACATCCCACCAAAATCGGTTGGTAATGAACAACGCGTTTTGCTCTCCGACCAGGCAGGCAAATCCAATATTCTGTTCAAAGCCAAAGAGCTTGGCTACGATCTGGGCAAAAACGATCCCACCGTGGACAAATTGCTCAAGGAACTCAAACAGCGCGAAAGCATGGGCTACGAATATTCAGTAGCCGACGCCTCCTTTGAGTTAATCTTGCAGGAAGCCTTGGGCAAGCCGCTCAACTACTTCCACTTTCAGAACTTCTTCGTGGTCGACGCCAAACGCGAAGAAGATCCCGAACCCTTCACCGAGGCAACAGTCATCATTGAAGTTAAAGGACAACAGGAACACACCGCTGCCACTGGTATGGGACCGGTTAATGCCCTTGACCGAGCCTTGCGCAAAGGCCTTGAACGTTTTTACCCAGAACTGAGTGCCATCCGTCTGCTGGACTTCAAAGTCCGCGTCTTATCCGGTGCTGTCCGCGATACTGGCGGCACGGCTTCCTTTGTCCGGGTTCTAGTGGAGACTGGTGACCAAACTGACCGCTGGACCACAATGGGTGTTTCTCACAATATTATCGAAGCAAGCTGGCAGGCCGTCGTCGATGCTATTAATTACAAACTTTTTAAAGATGATTCTCAACGTTCAAAAAAAGCCTGACCAGCCCTAACAATACAATAAAAAAAGCCGGGAAGCAGATGCTTCCCGGCTTTTTTATTGATAATTTTATTAATTTTTCATCTCACTCAACTGTTGCGATGTCCACGTAGCAGCCTTCATATACTCTGCCGCCATCGTTGCACAGTTCACATTATATCGTTTTAAAACCTTACTAGCCACCGCACAATTTCCAGCCTCCACGGCCTCCATCATACGAATAAGCCCTCGACACTCGTTCGCTGCCCCGCATAGGCCTGCCATAATTTCTTTATCCAAAGGAATATTCTCAAGAGCCTTTTCCATAGGAAACGACAACAAGGCGTCCAGTTTGGAAAACAAGCCCAACATAAACATGGATTCAGATGACTGACTGACTTTCTTGCTCATCTCTGTAAACCGGGAAAGAAAACGTGCTCGATGCAAAGCCGTGTACGCAACTTCCTCGCCCTTGGAAGTTGAATCTATGTCGGTCATAACAACAACAGTCGCCCAATGCTTGAGCTCTTTTAAACCAAGTAGGGCGACAGCCTGCTGTATGGATTTTATCTGTGTCCTGAAACCAAAAGAAGCGGAGTTAATGTACTGAAGAATGCGATAACTCAAAGAAATATCGGAAGCTATTATCGAAGCCAAATCTTCCATCCCACAATCAGGATTATTCAACTCCCCTAACAATTGTAGTTTGGCAACAGAGGTTGATCGTAACCCCTCTGCTTCCTTAATTTCAGGAACTCCAAAAAAAGAACCCTGAAAATATTTGAAACCAAGGGCCCGAGCACCTTCATACGTTTCCCAATCATCAACGTTGGCAGCCAAAAGATTTCCCTGAAAGCCCTTGAATTTTTTACGAAGCGCAACAATTTCAGCAGGTCTTTTGTCTGCCATCGACACTTTGACGATGTCGCATTTGCCCATAAGAGGCTCAATAGCATCTCCTTCGACATCATAATCAATAGCAAGAGCCCCACCACCATCACCTATAGCTTCCACCAGATGCAAACATTGTGAATTATTAGCGGCCTTGCCACTCATGGTGACAATACAATTGTCCAAATTTTCTGGAAGAACAGAACGGTCAATGGGACTTTCGCCTGTTACTGAAATAAAGAACTTCTTTCCAATAGGACATCCGGTACCGCACGTTACCATGGAAGCTACTTGTTCTGCGACTAATTCAGCATCATTGCACTCATGGTCACCCTCCTCACACACCACAACAAATCTGTATCCCCAGACAGATTTATTCCGATCAAATATCGGCTGCTTTACAACAAGCAATCGCTTTTGTTCCTGAGCGACCATGGCATCATCACTCATGTCACTATCTCCCATCATTTTATCCGCCAATAAAAGAGACCTTATTCTTACACTCAAAAAAAGTAATTATGTATCAATATAACATATTTATCAATACAATAAAGCGCCATTCTTTTTTCATATAGATATTATTGCTCATTGATTTCCTCAAAAAAAAAGACCGTTCGACTCAAAATCGAACGGTCTTTTTTACTTCTTAAAAATTGCTCTACAGCATTCCAGCAACCTTTTTGGTCAAACGCAGAAGTTGATTGGTAAATCCAGCTTCATTATCATACCAAATGATCAGCTTAAGCTGGGTGCCACCCATAACACGGGTAAGCTGAGAATCCACGACACCACCAAATGTTGACCCCATGAAGTCCACGGAAACCAATGGCTCTTCGGTGTATCCCATGGATTCATTCGCAGCAGCCTTGAGGGCTGCATTAACTTCTTCAACAGTGGTTTCTTTTTTCAATTCGCAAACAAGATCCACCAAAGAAACGTTCGGTGTGGGTACACGAATGGCCATACCATCCAGAACACCGTTGAGCTCAGGAATAACCAAGCCAACAGCCTTGGCCGCGCCAGTCGTGGTCGGCACCATATTCACTGCGCAGGCACGAGCACGACGCAAATCCTTATGGGAACCATCCAGCACACGCTGGCTCATGGTATAAGAGTGCACGGTATTCATAATACCATGCTTGATACCAAACAAATCATTGATCACCTTGGCAACAGGGGCCAGGCAGTTCGTCGTGCAGGATGCATTGGAAATAATGTTATGTTCAGGTTTGAGAATCTCATCATTGACACTCATGACGACAGTAACATCGGGGTCCTGACCAGGAGCGGAAATAAGCACTTTTTTGGCGCCGCAGTCCAGCATCTTCTGGCAGTTTTCACGATCGCGGAACTTACCAGTGGATTCTACCACGATATCGCAACCAAGGTCGCCCCAGGTCCATTCGCCAGGAGCATTCCGTGTCACGGTAACGGGCTTGCCGCAAACCATAAAACCGTCAGCCGTGGGTTCCACATCAAGAAAACGGCCATGCACTGAATCATATTTGAGCAAATGGGCCAGGTCCTCATTGGACGCACGAGCATTAACGGCTACCAACTCCAAATCACTCTCTTCCGCCAACAAACGGGCAAGATACCGTCCGATCCGTCCAAATCCGTTCAAACCAATCTTCGTTGCCATGCCAGGTTCCTCCTGTGATATACGATTGTTTAATCCTGATAATCTTAAAAGTAATCAACAATACTTATACAATGATTTTCCGTCAACGACGGTTATAAATCATTCTTTTTCAACAAATCCAAAGCTTCATTATCGGTAAAATCAAAGTGCAAGGGTGTCAGGGTGACATGCCCATCAGTAAGCAAAGCCCTGTCACGATCTACACTGATCCGCTCCGGGGGAATGGCTCCATCAAGCCAATAATACGGCCTGCCACGCGGGTCTTCTCGTGTGTCATACCAATCCTGATAGGATGCTCTAGTGTGAGGACAGATTCTCATTTTCTTGGCTTCATCAATGGGACAATTGGGAAAATTCAAATTCAACACACACTTTCTCGGCAGCTCATTCCACGGGATATTTGCTAAGAGTTCAGAACAGTATCGCGCCTGCCCGCTCAAATCCTGTGGATTAAAATTATCCATGGATACGGCCATAGCCGGAATTTCCATGAGAGCACCTTCCGTTGCGGCTGAAACAGTCCCGGAATATAAAATGTCCACCCCGACATTGGCACCAGCATTGATACCCGACAAAACAAGATCAGGTGTTTTGTCGAGCAATGTGGACAATCCAAGCTTCACGCAATCGACCGGAGTCCCATAAACCCCCTGCCCCACAAAACCGTTCTCCTTGAATTCCTTGACACGAATAGGCATAGACAGTGTCACGGCGTGGCCCACTGCGGACTGCTCCGTCACAGGAGCCACGACATGAACGTCATGCCCAGCTTCTTTCAAGGCAAAATAGAGTGCTCGCAATCCAACGGCCTGAATACCATCGTCATTGGCAAGGAGTATATTCATAATCTCTCCTCAAGTATTCTCTTCAATTTGACAATCCTTGTAAAATCAGGTTCAAACCTGAAGCGGACAGTAATGTCTGCAATCCGCCCACAAACGATTAGTACGCGTATGGGCGAGGTACCTCAACATTAATCCAATGGCAAGATACGTGGGAAAAAAGTCGCAATATATCCATAGCATGGTCCCTGGCCAACCGGTCGATGATATTTTTATACTGGCATCTGCCAATCAGGCCCAATCCAGAAACGGACCATATTGGAACATTACGTTCCAAGACGCCACAGGGACCATAGATGGCAAAATATGGAGTCCTAAAAGTCAAGAATACCCTACCCTTGAGTCCGGACAAATGGCGCATGTCAAAGGTTTTGTGGAAAGCTATAGAGATAAAAACCAGCTCAAGGTCGACCACATGGAACTCCTTGAGATTACAACTCCGGGCATCGACCTCGCAGATTTTATGCCGACGTCTTGCATACCGCCTGAAGAGCTGATGGAGATGGTTGAAGATCTCATAGCCAAGCATATCAAGTACAAACCATGGAAAACATTCTGCAAAAAAGTACTCAACGACGAAGAAATTCGCAATCGAATGCTCATAGCTCCTGGGGCCAAGACCGTACATCATGCGTATGTAGGAGGACTTCTTGAGCATACTTTACAGGTAGCCAGAGCCTGTATGGCCCTGTGCGAAGTCTATCCAAACCTTGACCGGCAGACTTTGCTGGTCGGCGCAATATTCCATGATCTCGGCAAGGCATGGGAACTTTCCGGCGGTCTGACCAACGACTATACAGATGAAGGACGACTGCTCGGACACATCCAAATCGGACAGGACAAACTGGAACCGTTCCTCAAACGAAACAAGACGTTGGACGACAGTCTCAAACTACACCTCAAGCACTTGATTACCAGCCATCACGGCGAACACGACTTTGGTTCTCCGGTCCGCCCCAAAACGCCGGAGGCATTTGTCCTGCATTTCGCGGACAACATGGACGCCAAACTAAATATCATTGATCAGGCCTATGTCGACATGGATAAAACCGGCCAGGAATGGTCTCCTTACATGCGGTTCTTAGAACGTAATGTATACCGTGCACCAAGCACCCCTGATAACACGAAAAAAAATGACGATAAGCCGGAGAACCAATGTTTATTACCTTTGAAGGCATAGAAGGCACCGGTAAATCAACACAGATTACCAAGATCAAAGAGTATTACGAATCCCAAGGCAAGGAAGTATTCCTGACCATGGAACCGGGCGGCAGTCGTGTGGGCACTGAGTTGCGCAAAATGCTTCTGCATGTCGACAACAAAGACATTACACCCATCACGGAGTTGTTCCTCTACTTGGCAGACCGCGCCCAACATATCGCTCAAGTGATCCGTCCGGCTTTGGAAGCGGGAAAAGTTGTACTTTGCGATCGCTTTGCCGACTCCACCATTGTCTATCAGGGATATGGCCGAGGATTGGATACACAAGTCCTCAAACAGCTCAACGAAGTGGCTGTAGATGGCCTGTGGCCTGATCTGACCATTGTTCTCGACATCGACCCGGAGATTGGTCTGAAACGCGCCATGTTGCGCAATATTGAAGACGGAAAAGCCAAAGAAGAGGGCCGATTCGAGGCCGAACATATTTCATTTCACAATCGCATCCGCGAAGGATATTTAACTTGGGCCGCGCTCAATCGCGATCGTATAAAGGTTGTCAAAGCCGCAGCAACACCAGAAGACGTCTTTGACCGAATCAAAGATGTTCTTGAGGCATATCAGCCTAAATCTTCCTAATTTGGTGTTTTTCACCAAAGAAAAACAGAATAGTACCTGAGTTTTCCAGACGATTCTGGTATGGTGCTCTCCATAGGCGTTTTTTCACGCCATATAAACTCACTCAAAAAACACCAAAAGATATGTCAGAGACACAACGCCCTTCAACCGTCCGACTTCCAATTTCGGTTCTCATTGACACCGGAAAATATCTTGTTGTTATGGGATGTATTGTCTGGTTGCTCGCAATGGGCACAGATCGCCTTGGCTATAACTGGCAGTGGTACAGAATCCCCAAATATCTCTGGCAATTCAATGAGAATGGATTTTCATGGGGACCACTCATAGAAGGTTTGGGGGTCACCTTTCAGATAACCGGCATCAGCATGATACTGATGCTTATCATAGGTATTACCACGGCCCTACTCAGAATGACTAATTCATGGGTCGCCAAAGGTGTTGCTCGGGTTTATATGGAAATCATCCGTAACACCCCGCTCCTCATCCAAATATTTTTCATATACTTCGTACTCGCACCAATTCTGGACATGTCCGCATTCTGGGCTGCGGTCATTGCTCTCAGCCTCTTTGAAGGCGCTTATGCCTCCGAGATATTCAGAGCAGGAATTATTTCCATTGATAAAGGACAATGGGAAGCGGCCCAAAGCCTCGGCATGGCTCCATTTCCAATGTATCGACATATTATTCTACCTCAAGCGATTCGCCGCGTCTTGCCTCCCATGACAAATCAGGCTGTCTCATTGGTCAAAGATTCCGCTCTTGTCAGCACAATCGCCATTCTCGACCTGACACAGCAGGGTCGCATGATCGATGCCGAAACATTTCTTACTTTTGAAATATGGTTTACCGTTGCCGCTATATATCTTGCCGTCACTCTGGCTCTGTCCGGCGTGGTAAAGATATTGGAACAACGATCCAACGGCGTTAAGCCATAACCTTAAAAAAGGAGCAAGACATGACTATATGGAGAGCCGTCAAAACCGGTACCACCATTATGATCGCCATTTTGGGGGTGTCACACGTCACTTTTGCCCAAGAATCCTGCAAGTAAACAGCAACATGTTCCGAGAACAGCTCGGAGCAAGGAGAACGCCATGAAAACTCACCGTTTCACGACTATCTTATCTATCGTCCTCCTGTTTGCATTCATGTTCGGATGCAGCCAGCAGCCTTCACAACAAAAAACAGACACTTCAGTCCAATCTCAAGTCAGTCAACTCGACACCATCCTTAAGCGCGGTGTCCTCAAGGTCGGCTTCGACACGTTCAAACCATGGGCCATGAAAGATAAAAGCGGCAATTACATCGGCTTTGAAATCGAAGTTGCCAAACGACTGGCCGCAGACATGGGCGTGGATGTTGAATTCGTCCCCACCAAGTGGTCCGGTATCATTCCGGCTCTGCTGACCGGCAAGTTCGACATCATCATCGGGGGCATGTCCATTACTCCCCAACGCAACTTGAAAGTAAACTTCTCTATTCCTTATGAATATACTGGCATGTCTGTCATCGCGAGCAAAAAACTCGCAGCAGGACGGACCATGGCCTCTGAATTTAACAACCCGGCAACCACTGTCGCTGTCCGCCTCGGTACCACTGCCGCAGAAATTACAAAGAACTTTCTTCCCCAAGCCAAAATCCTCTTCTTTGACGAGGAATCACAGACCATTCAGGAACTGCTCAACGAGCGAGTCCATGCCGTGGTTGCCTCCAACCCACTACCTCTCAATCTGGCCAAAGAGTATCCAGACAAGCTTTACTTGCCTTTCAAAGAAGACTTCACCAGAGAACCGATCTCCTTTGCCATCAGAAAAGGCGACTTGGACTACCTGAATTGGTTGAACAATTGGGTTCTTGTGACCATGAGTACAGGATGGCTCCAGAATCGCTACGAATACTGGTTCTATACCAACGATTGGGAAAACCAGATTCAATAGCCGAGACGATTCATTGCAAAATAAGCCTCTTAAACGCCGTATACGTATAACCCCGCTAGACACCACCATCATGGTGGTTCTGGCGGGGATGTTCGGCTACATCATCTACAAAGCAGCCACAGGCCTAAACTACCATTGGAATTGGGCCATCATTCCGCAATTTTTAATCCGCTTCGACACAGACACGCAGTCATGGGTTCCTGGTCTGCTCATGCACGGCCTCTTCACGACCATTCGGCTCAGCCTCTGGTCGGGATTACTGGGCGTTATCCTGGGGACACTCATCGGACTTTTCCGTGTCAGCCCGAGTCTGTTCAGACGACAAATTGCCAGCACCTATGTCGGATTAATCCGAAACACTCCGCCATTGGTACTCATTTTCGTTTTCTATTTCTTTGTCGGAGATCAGATAATGACACTGCTCCATGTCAATGAAGCTGTGTATGCCCTGTCCCCGGAAGCCAAAGAGGTACTCAGTTGGCTTTTCGGTCCAATGAATAGGTTCTCGCAATTCCTCTCTGCACTCGTGACACTTGCTCTGTTCGAGGCAGCCTATATTGCCGAAATAGTTCGCGCAGGAATTGAATCCATCGAACCGGGGCAATGGGAAGCCGCATCCGGGACAGGCATGAGCCGGACCAAGGCCATGGCTTATGTCATTCTTCCCCAAGCCATACAACGCATGTTGCCAGCTTTGGCTGGACAGTTTATATCCATCATCAAGGACTCAGCCATCGTGTCTGTCATTTCCATTGAGGAACTGACTTTCCAGGCCCAACAACTCATGACAACCACTTACCGGAGTTTCGAAATCTGGACATTGGTCCTTGTCATGTACTTTGCTCTTACTTTCATGTGTTCGCTGATTGTCAGAAAACTAGAACTTACACTGCAAAGAGATTAACCATGTTCAGATTCATCAAAGATTTTTTCAAAGGAATGTTCGACGTAGACCCCAAAGAGACTCCTACTCCGAAAATTAATGAAACAGAAAACACGTTCGACACGGAGGCGTTTCATATGAACGACATCAAAATCTATGCCCTTTCAACCTGTATTCATTGCAGAAATGCAAAAAAATACCTCGATGAATGTGGTGTAAAATATGAATGTGTCCACGTCGATGAATTAAGTGGAGATGATCGCAAACAAATTGTTCAGGAAATCAAAAGCCACAATCCAGCTGTCTCCTTCCCCACTATTGTTATCAAGAATACGGTTGTCGTGGGGTATCACAAAGACAAAATAGACGCAGCACTCAAGGGGAAATAACATGGACGCGAAACAACTCTACGAAATGCTTAAAAAGGCTCAGGAACCCAAAGGATATTATTTCAACTCGGACATGGATATGACCATGCCCCTACTCGAAAGCCTGCTGACCAACAAAGAGCGCTTTGGTTACATGGCCTGCCCCTGTCGTTTGGCAAACGGCGAATTTGAAGCCGATAAAGACATCGTCTGCCCGTGTACCTACCGAGAAGAGGACGTTAAGGAATACGGCGCCTGTTTCTGTGCCCTCTATGTCAGCAAAGAATACAACGACGGAACCATAGAAAAAGAAGTGGTGCCAGAACGCAGGCCACCTGAGAAAATCTTTTTTTAATCTGAATTCATAAACTCAAAAAAGCCCCGCCATATGGCGGGGCTTTTTTGTATTACAAAATGAACGAATTAAATAATGTCTCTAAGGATTCTCAAATGGCGATTTCGAACTTCTGAAATAATATCCGATTTACCCGCCATTCGTCCACCGGCGTAAACGCCCAACTCAACTGTTTCCCGAGAACGAAAACCCTTAAAATTCGTTTTCTTTTCCTTTATTTTTTTCCCGGTAACAAAGGATATTGACCGTTCATCTTCTCGATGTTCAGGCATGACGGTTGCCATGGTCACAGAAGAAATAATGATAAAAGTTTCTTCGGTCGCATAGTTTCTCATTACCTCAGTCAAAGCCGCGCCAATCACCGCTCCCGCAGCCATTCCTGTAATTGCATCAGCAGAACGCCCCCCCTGAATTCCGGGAGTAGCACCTGCAACTCCACCAATGGCCGCGCCGAGAAAAGTGTATTCCGCAGGCAACATTTCCGTGACCTGCCCAAAATACTTAACATTAATATCCAGAAGAATACCAAAATCACTTCCATGAGTAATTTCATAGCCTACGTTACTATAGGAATCTTCAAGTTGCTGGCGAAATTTATAAATATCCAATGCAGGATCACCAGTTGTATTACGAATGCGAAGCTTCAATTTGTTGTTACGAAACATTGCGGGATCTGCAACGAATTCACCATTTTTAATAGCACCGTAGGAATAACCTGTTTCTTCATCCTCAACTAATCGATATTTATTCTTCTGAGTAGATACACAAGAAACCAAAATGACCGCCGCCATAATCAAGAAGCTCAATCTTTTTATATTTTTCCTCATCACTTACTCCCCTTAGAGACTCTAATACCATTTTGATCCAAGAACTTGAAAACTTCCGCATAATGAATGGAAAAGTTCAGCCCTTGCGCACTGGCGCCAGAACTCGTAGTTACCTGCCCCCAATCATTCACGCCAACCACATACTTTCCAAAAAAGACCGGGCCACCGGAATTTCCGCCATTCGTGGCCGCATCGGTTTGAATATACAGTATCTTTTTATTAGAACTAGGAAAGTTTATTGGACGTGTTTTTCTGACTGTGCTCACAACACCCCGAGAAATGGAAAATTCGTATCCATTGGGATGTCCGATCACTTCCAAGGTCTTTCCGAGTGGTAATGTTCGTTTGTTGTAAAAACATACAGGCTTACCCCGCATGTCAGCCTGTATGAGAGCAAGATCAAGATAAGCATCACGAGCAATAACCCGCCCCATGGTCTCTCGTTGATCAAACCGCTTCAACTGAACATAATTGGCTTCTTCTACAACGTGGTAATTGGTGATAATCATATCGCCGGTGACATAGAACCCAGTCCCCATGCCCTGCCCGGTATTACGCACCACAACAACACTGTCGAAACGTTTGTCAGAATACTTATCGATCTCATATTTTTCACTGTGATGTTTGCGCTGAGCCAAACTCCGATCTTTTGTAAATGTCCGATGAATTGACTCCATGGAAGCATATCGCTTCCACTCCGAAGGACGGGTCGTAAACTGCTCCAAAAGGTCAGACAAATTGACTGGAATGGGCTCCATTTCATAGCGGACAACATCATCTTCAAGAACTGAGGTCTGAAGGAATTTCTCTTTGTTGGGATCACTCTCTTCCATGGCGTAACAGACTGTAAAAAAAGACTTTTCACTAATATCAAAAGTATCTTTGAAAAACACTTTCTTACGCTTGTCAATGACATAATAATTCACGGTTGCAAACTTGTAGATGTCCATATGTGCTTTCGTAACAGGATACGGTTGATACTGGGCGATCGAGATATGCTTCGGTGTGGTTCGCATCTTTTTCTTGGCCACATCATAACGATTCCCCGTACTCTCAATCAGGTCTGTCTTTTGGCTTTCCTCATCCCAATGAGCAAAGACATCAACCGCCCAACTCGTAGTCGTCTTGGACTGTGCGGCATGATGCTGCACGGAAGCAGCCTCAAGTTCAGCCTTGGCAATCTCGTATTCCGGATTAATCTCCTGCCCATACGAAGCAACATACGTAGAAGAAATGGTTTCATTTTCTTCCACCACACGCTTTGCCTTGGACACAGCCATATTGACCAGAATCAAAATATCAGCATTCTTGACAGCACTATGAGAAAAGGCCTTGCGCATGCTCGCCTTTGAAGCTTCAAAAGGCATATCCAATTTAATATCGACACCAAAATCAAGGGCTTTATCCTTAATTAAATCAGGACTTGTAACTTGCAAAAAAGCAATCTTGATTCCAGGAATTGACTGTAAATCCAGCCCAGCGGCCCTCGTCTTTTCGTATGCTGCCAAAATATTTTTTAAATCTGCATCTTTACCCTTGGGGCACAATGACAAGAAATAACTCTGTGCCAATTCCTTTTGGGCAGAGTGTGGAAGATTTGCCCCATATGTAGCTATAAAAACGGCCTTATCAGCAGCCTTCATGTCAGCAAGAGCACCACTCCAGATCGATTTATTTTCATCAAGGAAAATACCCTCTTCAATATGCACAGGGTATTCAATAAAAAAGTTCTTGCCATCAACCAAAGGAAAAAGAGCAAAATTTTTGGAAGCATCGGCTCTTATCTCGTCTTCCTTGACCTGCAAGGCCAGCAAAGCCTGTCCATATATTGCCGGGCGGTATCTCGGATATTTAAATATGGCGAGCTTGCCGAGTTCATCCAATTCCAAACGAATATGTGAAATGGAATCCTTTACACCTTTCCAATCAGAACGGGGAACTGGCCAATGTATAGAATGAAGGCGTTCTATAATTGTCTGGATTTGAGGAGAATACGTGTAATCAAGTGCAGCAGACAATCGGGCAAGAATTGCTTTCGTTTCAGGTTCACCAATAGAACCCGCAAAATAGGCCTCATTGTCGACAACCATATCAGATGCCTCAACAATCTTCCCCTGATCGAGCAGAACTTCGACGTTCTCTGTCGGCGACCCAGATAAACCCTTACCTCCCCCAAGATGCACAGACTTACAGGAACACAACAAAAAGACCGCACATAATAGCAACGGTGCCACTCTAGGAACACGACGCATAAAAACCTCTCTTGAATCACCCGAAATATTAATCATTCAAAATAAAAAGGGTCCCGCCTCATAGAAACAAACAAATGTTTGATAAAGCAATGAAAAGACAAAAGCAATATTGATATTGATTAACAATTTTTAATCTACAAAAAAAATCCCCACTCTTACGAGTGAGGATTATGTACTACAATTTCAGACTCTTCAGCTCTGAGACTTCATCAAAGCAATATCCAGATCATCTATAATATCTTCAATGTCCTCCAAACCAACGGAGATACGAATCAAGTCCGGTGGAACCCCTGCTGCCAGTTGTTCTTCCGGGCTGGATTGACCATGCGTTGTCGAAGCGGGGTGAATGACCAATGTTTTAGCATCCAGAATATTTGCCAGATGTGAGCACAGTTCTACTGAATCAATGAATTTACGCCCCGCCTCAAGGCCTCCTTTGACTCCAAAACCAAAAACAGCCCCCGGCCCGAGAGGAAAGGTGTTCTTGGCTCGATCATGATCGACATGGTTCGGAAGTCCTGCGTAATTAACCCACTCCACAGCATAATGTGTATCCAAAAACTCCGCAACTTTCTGAGCATTTTTACAATGTTGTTTTGCACGAAGCGGAAGAGTTTCCATTCCTTGAAGAATAAGAAAACTATTGTGTGGCGAAATGGTCGCACCGGTATCACGCAGCAATCCGATCCGCACTTTAGCCGTAAATGCCGGACATGGTTCTCCCGCCGCCCCACCAAGCGCTTCCCACAAATTCACATTGTTATATGTCGGATCAGGTGCGGCGATCTCAGGATACCTCCCTCCCTTTCCCCAGTCGAAACTTCCTTTTTCAACGATGGCACCGCCCATGGCAACACCATGCCCACCAATAATTTTCGTCAGGGAATGCACAACAATATCGCATCCGAAATCAAATGGATTAAAAATAGGCGGCGGTGCAACTGTGGAATCTAAAACAAACGGCAAACCATGCCTGTGAGCGACATCGGCAATACCAAAAAGATCATCAACGTTACAACGTGGATTACCAATGGATTCACTGTAGATAAGACGAGTATTCTCATCAATGGCTGCTTCAAAATTTGCAGGGTCACTGGAATCGACAAAACGAACCTCGATACCAAATCTTTTTAGCGTATACTCAAACAAGGTTTGCGTTCCACCATAAAGATTGGACCCTGTGACAAGATTCTGACCGGCAGAACAAATAGTCGTTACCGCATAGAAAATGGCCGCCATACCCGACGCGGTTGCTACGGCCCCCATACCACCATGAAGTTCGGCAAGTCGCTTTTCCAGAATATCCGTGGTCGGATTATTCAGCCTTGTATAAATATATCCAGCTTCCTTGAGAGAAAAAAGATCAGCGGCATGCTGCGTATCACGAAACATGTACGCCGTTGTCTGATAAATAGGTACGGCTCGAGAACCGGTCTCCTTGTCCGGGGTATGTCCCGAATGCAAAGCCATTGTCTGCGGTCCATAATGTTTGTCTGCCATGATCATATACCTCCTGTATCCCGGTCTTCAAATCACAGTGCGTCAAAGTGATTGAATTGGCAACACCCAGTCTTACGGGAAAACAACATTCTCATAAAATCAATAATTGGAACAACACTTGCTTAAAAACGACTCAAGGAACATTTTTCTGACACGCACGCAAGTGCTGTTAAACGTTTCATATTTTTCGCTCACTATTGGGGTCAGCGGAATTACCCCGTCCCGGGATTGAGCAGAACCGGGGCGGGGATCATTTTTTCAAGCCAACGGCTTCGGTCCATGCCCCAAAAGCTTCCTGCGCACGGACTCCATAGGCTTCCTTGCGCAACTTCTTCTTCATTTTCTTTTTCAATCCCGGCATAAGGCCAAAATTCACATTGGACGGCTGAAAACGTTTATCCGGGACGGTCCTGAGGTGCCCAAGCAATGCCCCCAAAGCCGTTTCCACAGGCGGTTCAGTAATGGCATCCCCATTCACTCGATAACCAAGTGACAGACCAAGCCAAAGCCCACACGCGGCTGATTCCAGATATCCTTCCACTCCGGTAATCTGCCCCGCGAGATAAAACCCGGGCTTGTTTTTGAGTTGTAACGTCTCGTCCAACACTTGGGGTGCATTGACATATGTATTACGGTGGATGGAACCAAGGCGTAAAAACTCAGCCTCTTCCAAGCCGGGAATCATCCTGAAAACCCGTTTTTGCTCTGGATACTTAAGCTTGGTTTGAAATCCCACAAGATTGAAGGCCGTCTTATCTTTGTTTTCTGTACGCAACTGAACAATGGCAAAAGGACGTTCCCCGGTCTTGGGGTCCACGAATCCGACTGGTTTAAGTGGCCCAAAAGCCAAAGTCATCTCGCCACGCTCGGCCATAGCTTCAACTGGCAGGCATCCCTCAAAATGAATTTCCTTCTCGAAATCCCTTGGCTGAACCTTTTCTCCGGCAATCAAGGCCGCGACAAAAGCCTTATATTCATCCTCATTCATGGGACAATTCAAATAGTCATCATCTTCAGGCTTCCAACGGGAGCCCCAGAAAGCTTTGTCAAAATCAACGGAGTCACGGGAAATAATCGGTGCGATAGCGTCATAGAAATACAATCTTTCATCGCCCACCGCGGCCATTAAACTCTCAGCCAACTCCGCACTAGCCAAGGGGCCAGCGGCAATGATCACCGCGTCATGCCCTTGCAGTTCTTCGGCATCAAGTGTCAGTATTTCCTGATGAACAACCGTGATCTTCTCATGATTTTCAATCTTGTTCGTAATGTATTCAGAAAAGAGCGTCCGATCCACGGCCAAAGCGCCACCAGCAGGAACCTGTGTGGCAAATGCGGCTTCCATAATCAGACTACCAAGGCTGGACATTTCCTCTTTAAGCAAACCAATAGCCGCGGAGGGGCCGGTTGCGCGAAAGGAATTGGAACAAATCAATTCTGCCAAACCGTCTTCACTGTGAGCCTCAGACCGTTTACCGGGCTTCATTTCATACAGCCTAACGTCAATTCCGGCCTCGGCCAATTGCCAGGCGCACTCGGTTCCAGCCAGTCCACCACCCACTATTGCCACATGTGCCATTTCATATCCCCGATATCGTTTACGTTCGCCGCGATATGCCGTATAGAAGGCCAAACGGAGAACCGTGGAATTCAAAAGATGACCAAACCCCTTCTGGACATAGACAAGCTCACGACCTGCTTTTCCTCGCACCAAGGTATAGCCAAGGCGGTGGATACCGTCAGCCTTTCCTTTATGCAAGGAGAAACCCTGGCCATCGTGGGCGAATCAGGGTGCGGAAAAACAGTACTCGCCCTTTCCATTCTCGGTCTTATACCCGATCCGCCGGGCCGCGTCACCGAAGGACGTATTCTTTACCGAGGCAAAGACTTGCTCGACATGAGCGACACAGAACTCATGCAAGTCAGGGGCAATCATATTTCAATGATTTTTCAAGAACCCATGACCGCGCTCAATCCGGTCTTTCGGGTGAACGATCAAATAGCGGAGCCACTTCGGCTTCATCAAGGGTTTTCAAAAAACGAGGCCCTCGACAAAGCAGTCGACGCTCTCGACATGGTAGGTATCCCCAACCCTACAGCTATCGCCAAAACATACCCCCATGAACTGTCAGGCGGCATGCGGCAACGGGTGATGATCGCCATGGCCTTGGCCTGCAACCCGGACATTCTCATCGCCGATGAGCCAACCACCGCATTAGACGTGACCATTCAGGCCCAGATTATTGATCTCATGAATGACCTCACGGAAAAAATGCACAGTTCGCTGATGCTGATAACTCATGATCTGGGTGTAGTCGCACGCATGGCTCAACGGGTCGCGGTTATGTACTCCGGCAAAATTGTAGAGCTTGCCAATGTAAACAGCATATACGCCAGCCCCTTGCACCCTTACACGCAGGGCCTTCTTGCATCCGTACCGACTCTGGGCGACACCCAACGTCTGAACCCCATTCCCGGTATTGTTCCAAGCATATTTAACCGACCGCAAGGATGCCGCTTCCACCCTCGGTGCCCTAAGGCATATCAAAAGTGCTCCCTCATGCTACCACCTCTTTTTGAACCGGAACCCGGCCATACCGTACGGTGCTGGCTTTACGAAGAGTAAAGGACACGCCATGCCACCGCTTCTCGAACTCATTAACGTCACTAAACATTTCAAAGTCACCAGTGGCCTACTGGGACTTCAGTCCGGCCTCGTCCGCGCCGTGGACGGCGTCAGCCTGCATGTTAATAAAGGCGAAACCCTGGGATTGGTTGGTGAGTCCGGTTGTGGCAAATCGACACTTGCAAAATGCATCATGGGATTGGCCCCTGTCACGAGCGGCGAAGTCATTTTCGCCAATAAGGCTCTTTCGACCTGGGAAGAAAAAGCGTTACGCAGCAAAATACAAATGATCTTTCAAGATCCATACTCTTCGCTGAATCCACGCCAAAAAATCGGATCAATTATCCGCGAAGGATTGGACATCCACAATATTGGCACCAAAGGCGACAGGCAGGAAAAAGTCAACGGGCTTCTCCAGTTAGTCGGACTCATGCCCGAACATGGCCAACGGTATCCTCATGAATTTTCAGGCGGGCAACGGCAACGTGTAGCCGTGGCCCGGACACTCGCTCTTGATCCTCAACTCATCGTCTGCGACGAACCTGTCTCGGCACTCGATGTCTCTGTCCAAGCGCAGGTCCTCGGCTTGCTCAAGGATTTGCAAACACAATTCGGCCTTACCTACGTTTTCATTTCACATGATCTGTCCGTAGTCAGTCATATCTCTGATCAAGTGGCTGTCATGTATCTTGGTCGCATTATGGAAATCGGGCCGAGCAAGGCCTTATTCGATTCCCCCAAGCATCCATACACACAAGCTCTTCTGTCTGCCGTGCTCCTCCCTGATCCGACCAAACAATCACAACAAATTCCGTTGAGCGGAGATCTGCCCAGTCCGATGGATCCTCCAACGGGTTGCCCATTCCACCCACGCTGCCCTCACACATTCGACAAATGTAAAAACGAACGACCAGAACTCGTGGACGGAGAATCCGGCACAAAAGTCGCTTGTTGGTTGTACAACGCCTGACATCTGTACGGATTGTACAAACCCGAATCTGTATCTGGACCACTCCAGACTGTTCAGGCATCATTCTCTACACAACCCCATTATCTCAAGGAAAGGAATATGATAACTCGACAAGAAGCCTTTGAATTACTGAAAGAACACAACACTGAAACCAATCTCATTAACCATGCTTTGGAATCAGAAGCCGTCATGCGCGGCCTGGCTGCCAAACTTGGACAGGATGAAGAACTCTGGGGCATCACCGGTCTGCTGCACGATCTCGATTACGCAGTCACCAAGGAAATCCATGACCGCCACGGCTTGGACAGCGTCGACTTGCTTGTCGGCAAACTCCCGGATGAAGCTCTTGCCGCCATCCGCCGCCACGCCTATGAAATGAACGGCTCGGACGAACCGGAAACTAATTTCGACTACGCACTCCGCTGCGGCGAAACCGTGACCGGCCTTGTTCACGCTGGTGCGTTGGTACGGCCTACCAAGATCGAAGGCATGAAGCCCAAAAGCTTGAAAAAGAAAATGAAAGACAAGGCCTTCGCCGCCAGTGTCAACCGAGACTGTATCCGTGAATGTGACAAAATAGGCCTAGAACTGGGTGAATTCCTCCAGATCGCCATAGCCTCGGTCACCGCCATTGCCCCCGAAGTCGGCCTGATTGCCGAATAATTTTGTGCAACCGGCAACGTCAGGAGACGTTGTCGGTTGCACGATTCCCGCTTTTATACTACTCCTCATTTCCTGACTGAATTTCTCTGATTTTCAGAGGGCATGGGAGCAAAATTGGCCGCAATTACTGAACATTTCGCAGCAGGTGACTCATTTATTCACCGGATCGATCCCCGCATCCGGCTTCTCTGCGGTGCACTCCTCACTATACCTTTGGCAATCCTGAACTCACAACCGCCTGCACTGATCGGCCTCGCCTTTGGTGCCCTGCTCATATTTATAGCGCGCTTAAAACTCGCTCAAGTCCTCAAACGACTTATGGTCGTTAACACCTTTATTCTCTTCCTCTGGGCCTTTTTACCCTTTTCTCTACCCGGTAATCCTCTTTGGTCCATAGGACCGTTTAACGCTACGACACAGGGCGTAAACTTAGCATTGCTTATCACCATCAAGTCCAATGCCATTGTTTTGACTCTCATGGCGCTTATGGGGACTATTTCCGTCCAAAATCTTGGTCCGGCCATCCAGCAACTTGGTATACCCCACAAACTATGTCACATCCTCCTGTTCACCTACCGGTATATTTTCGTAATCCATCAGGAATACAGGACTATGCGCACAGCCATGCAGGCCCGGGGATTCAAACCCAAAACCAATGCGCATACCTACCGCTCATACGCATGGCTTGTCGGCATGTTGTTGGTTAAAAGCTGGGATCGAGCTGAACGAGTTCAAGGCGCCATGCGTTGTCGAGGCTTTCACGGTCGTTTCTATTCATTGACCAAATTTTCTACCAAATCGACAGATTTCATTTTCCTGGCGGTTTGTCTGCTTTTCGCCGCACGCATCATTCAATTGGGATTCTTTCCCGGAGCGTTACCATGACTCATACGATAATTGAGCTGAAGGACGTCAGCTACGCATTTCCAAACCGGAGCAACGCTCTGGACAAACTGACCTTTCACTTGCACCACGGCGAAAAACTCGGGCTGTTCGGGCCCAATGGTGCAGGCAAGACAACCATGTTGCATATCCTCATGGGTCTACTCACGCCTGATCAAGGCAGTGTGAAACTCTTCGGCGTTCCCATGACCGAACACAAAATTTTTAATGAAGCCCGATTAAGAATCGGTTTCTTGTTTCAACATTCTGATGATCAGTTGTTCTGCCCGACTGTGCTTGACGATGTTGCCTTTGGCCCACTCAATCAGGGACTCTCCAAAGAAGACGCAGCCGATCGAGCACGTGAGGCGTTATCTATTGTGGGATTGTCAGAATTTGAAGACAGGATTCCCCATCGCATGTCAGGCGGAGAAAAAAAACTCGTAGCACTGGCAACGATACTCGCCATGCGCCCGGAAGTACTTGTGTTGGATGAACCGACCACAGGATTATCTCCCGAAGCCAAAGAAAGACTCATTGTAATATTGCAAGGACTGGATATGGCTCGGTTGGTCGTATCTCACGACCCGGACTTTCTGGCCGCAACAACTGATCGACTTATTGCCATGCGTGATGGTCGCATCAGACCGGGGGAACTCAAACCTCACACCCATGTTCATGTCCACGAAGAAGGAGATGTGCCTCATCAGCACTAAATTGCAAAACCATTAGCAAGCGGAAGCACAGACCTTTAAAATTTTATTTCGTAGCTGCTCTGCGCTGAATGGTTTGACAATATAATTGGACACTCCAAGCCTAATAGCTGCCATGACATTCTCCTGAAAGGATTCTGCCGTAACCATGATGAAAGGAATACACTTGTAGTCCTCATTACCACGCACCAACGCCAAAAATTCTTCACCAGACATATTGGGCATTTTGTGATCCGACAGAATAAGATCAATGGACTCCTGTTGGACTATCACCCAAGCAGCATCACCATCATCAGCGGTTACCACATTTTTTAAACCAATATCCTTCAAAGATGTTTTGAGAATTCGCCGCATGGTACTGGAATCATCCACTACCAAAATGCGCATATCGGTATTGAGAGAGAGTTCAGGCATTAAGGATTCTTCTTTTAATATTCGAAGGATAGACTGTTTTCACCTTGCAAGTTAACACTTGAAAAAAACCGTACACTAAGCGTATACCCCGTGCAATCTATTTGAAAAGACAGAAAACAAACAATCCAGTTTTCCCCTTGGCAATTGAAAAATACGACCTATATTATTGAACGGTCTGCCAAACCCGGCCAGCCTGCAAACCACCCCCGAAGAATGTCCGACACACTCACTGCAAACATGTCACGCGCACCATACCGCACCATCTGGAATCTGGCTTGGCCCCAGCTCCTGATGATGCTTTTTCACTTCCTCATCGGCATGACAGATGTATGGGTTGCCGGGCACATCAACCGGGAGGTTCAGGCTTCACTCGGCATCATATCTCAATCTTTCTTTCTTCTGCTGGTTGTTGCAATGGCTATTGCCAACGGCGCAGTGGCTGCCATCAGCCAATCACTGGGAGCCGGGCTTATCCGACGGGTCAAACGCTATGTAGGACTCTGCATTCTGCTGGCTGCCGCTTTAGGAGGCGCGTTCCTGATCATCGGTCTACCTTTGAAGAATGTCATGCTGGTTGCCCTACAAATTCCAGCGGAGATGCGGATTACCACTGAATACTTCCTCACAATCTACCTTATCATGTTGCCATCGTACTACATGCTCATGATAACCAACGCGATCTTTCGGGCACGAAAACAAGTCATGTACCCTCTGTACTCCATGATCATTGTCACCGTGCTGAACACTGTCCTTGATCTCGGCTTGGGACTTGGTTGGTTTGGTATGCCCAATATCGGTTTCAAGGGACTTGCCTGGGCAACCTTCGTATCCATAACAGCCGGTATGTTGTTGAATATCACGGTCCTTGCCAAACACGGCTTGCTCAAGTTGGAAAGCTTTGCCCCATGGCGCTGGATGAAACGGGCAATGCCCTATCTTGCAAAAGTCGCGTGGCCATCAGGACTTATGCAAATAGTATGGCATTCCGGCTACATGGTTCTCTACATCATTACGGCAAGTCTCCCTTGGGACGCTGTGGATGCTCTGGCTGGCATGGCGATAGGTTTGCGCATTGAAGCCCTGCTCTTTCTCCCGGCCTTTGCCTTCAATATGACCGCGAGTATCCTCATCGGCCACTATCTCGGCGCAAGACAACCCGAGGAAGCCAAAAAGTTCGGCTTTCGTATCTTACGAATTGGTCTGATCTCGATCACACTTTTTTCTTTTGTCGTTTGGCAATTCATGGAGCCATGGGTCGGCCTGCTCACCCGTGATGCGGCTGTTGCTGCTCAAGCCATGAGCTATCTCAAATGGAACGTACTCGCCATCCCCTTTACTCTGACCAGTATGATTCTGGCCGGAGCCCTTAACGGGGCTGGAGCGACGATGTACAACATGTTCATCATGGGCGCTGCAACATGGGGTCTCAGGCTCCCGCTTGCATATGGCCTCGGTCACGTCTTGATGAAAGATGCCGAAGGCATTTGGATAGCCATGCTCTGCTCACAAATTGTTCAGGCTTCAATCCTTCTCTACTTCTTCACCTTCAAAAACTGGCAACGTTTCGCTATGATCAAAAAAAGAAACGGCCACAACGGACGCTAAGGGATATACATGCCTCTGAATTTTGAACCGATCAGTTTGGATCGGCAGGCAGAATACCACGCCTGCCTCACTGGATGCCCGCAACTGCTGACCAGCGACTTCTCCTTTGCCAATGTGTTTGGCTGGGCTGAACACTATGGTCTGGAATGGGCCTTTCACAAGGACCTGTGCTTTATTCGACAGACTAAACCGGAAACCATTCTCTGGGCACCTGTTGGCCCGTGGGAAGCTTACGACTGGGCAAATTGCAAAACCATGCACGAAAGCGGGAAATTCACCCGTGTCCCCGAAGCGCTCACCCGTCTCTGGTCTGTAGCTTACGGCAATAATATTCTGATTGAGGAAAGCCGCGAGCATTGGGATTACATCTATTCAGTGGAAGACCTGATAGCACTCAAAGGCAAAAAATTTCACAAGAAAAAGAATCTGCTCAACCAGTTCAAAAAAAATTACCTCTACGCTTACGAATCCATGGCCCCTGAATGTGTCGAAGAAGTCCTTGAGATGCAGGACGAATGGTACAAGTGGTACGAAGAGAACAATCCGTCTGACGCCCTCAAGGCAGAAAACCGCGCCATTACTCGTGTATTACACAATATTGATCAAATCGACGGACTCATGGGAGCTACTCTTCGTGTAGAAGGCAAGGTCATCGCCTACACCGTGGCTGAACCCTTGTGTGACGACTCCCTCGTTATTCACTTCGAAAAAGGTGATGTCAGATACAAAGGTGTATATCAGGCTATCAACCAAATGTTCTTGGAAAACGACGGTGCAGGGTTCACCAACGTCAACCGAGAGCAAGACCTGGGCGACGAAGGATTACGCAAAGCAAAGTTGTCTTACAATCCATCATTCTTCCTCAAAAAATTTGAAACAACCCTTCTATAATAATGTCGATTCTCCTCTCTTCCGAACCTCGCAAACGGCTGGTCGTTCTCGGTCTGGACGGAGTACCGCTCGACCTCGCCAAACGCCTCGGCCTGAGCCTGCCTAACATTGGCAGGCTCGCAAAACACGCGACCACAGTCCAAGCAGAGTTGCCGGAACTCTCACCTGTGAACTGGACAGCCTTCTTCACAGGTGAAGGGCCAGAAAAACACACCATTTTCGGTTTCTCCCACATGGACCCGCACACGTATCAACTGCGGATTTGCAACAGCCACGACATAGAATGCCCGACCATTTTCGACCGCCTCGGTGAAAATGGCATTGTATCCCGTATCATCAATCTACCGGGGACATACCCAGTGCGTCCCTTGCGCGGCATGTGCATATCCGGGTTTGTCTCTCTCGATCTTGAAAAATCAGCTTACCCCACGTTTTTAAAAGAAAAAATACGATCAATCGACTACAAACTCGAAGCTGACACCAACAAGGGACGAGACGATCTTGACTATCTTCTCAAAGAATTACGTATGACCCTCGACTCCCGCCTCAAGGCCTTGGACATGCTCTGGCCGGACCTTGGCTGGGACCTGTTCATCCATGTCTTCACAGAGACTGACCGCCTCTTTCACTTCTTCATGGACGCAGTACTTCACGAAGACCATCCGGCCCACTTTGAATGTATGCGCTTTCTCGCAGACTGGGACCACGCCATTGGCCTTTTTCTCGAAAAATACGACGCCCTCCCTGGCCCAAAGCGATTACTCGTGCTTGCCGACCACGGTTTCACAGAACTCAAAACCGAAGTATGCCTGAACACATGGTTGAAGCAACAAGGATTACTCTCACTCACAGGCTCACCTGCTGACGAATGGGATGCGTCAAAAATCTCTTCTGAATCAAAGGCATTCGCCCTTGATCCCGGTCGTATATACATCCATTCGGCTGAACGTTTCGCCCGTGGATTTGTCACGGAAGAGAATAAAACCAACTTGCTCAAAACCATAAAGCATGACCTGCTCCAGTTAACATACAAAGGCGAGCTTGTTCTAAAAGCTGTACATGACAGGAATGAACTCTACCCCGGGACACTGTCGGCACAGGCTCCCGACCTTGTTTGTGAAGCAAACCCCGGCTTTGATCTCAAAGCAAAATTTGATCGCAATGACATATTTGGTTTGCATGGACGAACAGGGACACATACGGTAAACGGAGCAATTTTTTCCGACACGGACGGCTCGCGCCCAAAACTGATGCGCGACATTGGCAACACCATACTCCAACATTTTGATATTAAGAAATAAATGAGCATAGACTTCGAAAACGAACTCAATGAGGCACAGCGAGAGGCAGTCCAAACCACCGAAGGACCGGTTCTGGTCATCGCCGGAGCTGGATCAGGCAAGACTCGCACCATCGTCTATCGACTGGCCCACCTTGTGGAATCAGGCGTCGACCCCAGTCAAATCCTGCTCCTGACCTTTACCCGAAAAGCTGCTCAGGAAATGCTCAAACGCGCCGAAATGATCCTCGGCCGCTCTCTGCACAGCACTTCCGGTGGGACATTTCACTCATTCGCTTATGCAACCCTGCGCCAAAATGCCATGGACATTGGATTCGACAACGGATTCACTCTCATGGACCGTGCCGACAGCGAGAACATATGCAAAGACGTCAAGGATGATCTCAAGCTCGGCAAAGGAGACCGCTCCTATCCGAGAAAATCCACCCTATTGGACATGATTACCAAGTCCCGAAACAAGGAATTGCCCATTGAGACGATCCTCGAACGAGAGGCATACCACCTTAATTCCTATCTTGATGATCTCAATGAAATTTCTGATGGTTATGCTCATTTCAAGCGAAATCATGCGTTGATGGATTACGACGATCTACTCTTTCTCGTTGACAAGCTGCTCACGGAAAACGAACCGTTACGAAATCAGCTCCAGACCAAATACCGCTATATCATGGTGGACGAATATCAGGATACCAATCTGGTTCAGGCTCGCATCGTCAAACTTCTGGCCGGAGACAAGGGTAATGTCATGGCCGTAGGAGATGATGCCCAGTCCATTTACGCATTCCGTGGCGCCAACGTTGCCAACATTTTGGAATTCCCTAAAATTTTCAAAGACACCAAGGTCATTCGCCTTGAAAAGAACTATCGCTCTGTCCAGCCCATCCTTGATCTGACCAATGAAATTCTCAAGGGCGCGACCATCAAATTCGATAAGAAGCTCTATTCAGACCTCAAAAGCAACAACTTACCCGAAGTGGTCCACCCTCTCAGCGACCAGAGTCAGGCGAAACTTGTGGTGGATCAGATTCTGGAATTTCGACGTAAATTTTCATTACATGACGTAGCCGTCCTATTCAGAGCTGGATATCAATCCTTCCCGCTTGAAGTTGCTTTGACGCGTATCGGCATCGACTACCAAAAATATGGTGGCATCAGATTCCATGAGGCCGCCCACATCAAGGACGTATTGTCCTATCTCCGCTTGGTACTCAACCCGCACGACTTACTGGCGTGGCAACGCGCTCTGGATCATATCAAGGGCGTCGGTCCCAAGACCGTGGCAAAAATCTACAAAGCCATCCATGCCCGCGATGATAAATATCTTGGCAAGATGACCAGAAAACACGAGCAACTCGGGGAACTCCTCGGAGAACTCAATAAGTTACGCGCCACTCCACCCAAGCCTTCGGCCATTCTGGAATCCATTCTAGCCTTCTATCAACCGATACTCACCGAAAAGTACCCGGACGATTACCCCAAGCGTCAGGCTGGATTGGAACAACTCAGCCAAATTGCTGTCAACTACTCTGACATGGAGCAATTCCTTGGCGATCTGAGTCTGGATGGTGACCCGGAAGAAGAAAAACGCAAGGAAAACGCCGTGGTGCTTTCCACTGTCCACTCCGCCAAAGGATTGGAATGGTCTGCGGTCATCATTATCGATCTCGTTGAAGACAGATTTCCATCACGCCGAGCCATGCAACGCGCCGAGGACCTTGAAGAAGAACGTCGCCTTATGTACGTGGCTTGCACCCGCGCAAAAAAATGTCTCAAGCTCTTTGTGCCAAGCTCGGTATACAACCGAGCCAGCGGTATGTCGGAACCGACCCTGCCCAGCCCATTTATCCTTGAATTGCCGGATACGGTCTTCGACAGAATGAACGAATCCTATGGAGGCGGACTGGAACAAAGACGCAAACGTGGCACGAGCGGCGCAACACCCTTGTCACGACCAACGACCAGCGAACCGGACGTAGCGACTACCCCCAAATCCGATCCTTCCAAGCTCGGATTCTGCCGCCACAAAATTTTCGGCAAAGGGAAAATCATCGCCCACATCGAACCGAATAAGTATAGGGTAAATTTCCCGGGATTCGGCCTCAAGGTTATAATAGGGGACTACCTTGAACTCATCTAACAGACAGAATTACAGAGATTAAGATATGAAAAGCGAAGCACAATTCCTTGAACTCATTGATACTCATTTCAAAGGGCATCATGATTTTGTGTCCCTTGGACGTGGTGACGACTGCGCAGTCTTGACTGGCGGCAAAGACTTTTGCGTTTCTTCCGATCTTTTTCTGGAAGATGTTCATTTCAGGCACGATTATTTTTCCGCAGCCGACATTGGCTACAAAGCCCTGGCTGTAAACATCAGTGATATTGCAGCCATGGGAGCCAAACCCGTGGCTTTTACCATGGACCTCATGGTTCCCTCCAATCTGGACGACGAATTCTGGAACGACTTCTTCAAGTCCATGAGTATGTTAGCCCGCCAAAATGACATGGTACTGGCTGGCGGAGACCTGAGCAAAGCGGATAAACTCGGCATATCGATTTCCATTTTCGGCGTGGCTGGCTCAACCGGATTTCTCAAACGCCAAAACTGTGCATACGGCGACATTCTGTTCACCATTGGCGACATCGGTTTAGCCCGAGCCGGACTCATGGCCCTTGAAGCCACCGGGGAAAAAGCTCGTGATGTATTGCCTGCCGCAGTTCTTGCCCACCTGCGCCCCAAACCAAAGGTCATGATTGGCACATTACTTAACGCTGCTGGTGTCAAAGGACTTATGGACATATCCGACGGTCTGGCCCGTGATCTTCCCCGCTTTCTTGGGCCAGAACTCGGCGCTGACCTGACCATTGAAACAAAGAACCTCAATAGCAACGTGATAACTTTTGCCCAGACTATCGACGTTGATCCTGTTGAATTTGCCCTGCTCGGAGGTGAGGACTATGCTCTGCTTGGCGCAGTTTCCCCCTTCGAAGCCGGAAAAGCTGAATCAGTACCAGGTTTTACTCGTATCGGTACAGTGACAAAAAAAACCGGCCTTACGGTCAACGGGGAACCGTTCACCACTCCGGGATTTGATCACTTCAACGACTAACCATCTCCATTGGAGGCTGACATGGACACTAATCTTGTTATCATAGGCGTCATTCATTCTGACATCACTGATCTTGCAACGGCCCCAAAGATGGAAAATGAACCAGGAGCCGTGCGCGCCCGTATTGAATTGGACCCTGCGTACAAAGTAGGTCTGGACGCTATGGAAATCGGCGCACAGTTGGAACTGTTCACTTGGTTGCACCAAGGCGATCGGACCACCCTCAAAGTCCACCCGCGTGGAGATCTGAGCCAACCACAACGCGGAGTTTTTTCGACGCGCTCTCCATCCCGTCCCAACCCCATTGGATTGCACAGGGTCACACTGATTGCCATTGAAGAACCGTTGACACTCGTAGTGGAGCCCTTGGAAGTCCTCGACGGGACACCTGTCATCGATATCAAGACGAAGCCCAAAGGGTACTAATTGTGGACCTGTTTGAGGCTGTGGAAAGCACTGGCGACAATCAGGTCGCCGGATGGGTGCAAACCACGGATGGAGTTCGCCTTTGGGTAACCATTCAAGGCACAGGACGTCCTCTTGTGCTACTCCACGGCTGGACCATGAGTTCCCTGTTCTGGCGACGTCAACTTTCACTGGCCGACCAATTTCAAGTCATTACCATCGACCTGCGAGGTCACGGCAAATCACAGGATACGCTACGCGGACACACGTTGCCTCGATACGCAACAGATGTCCGGGAAGTCCTTATTGCTCTGCGTCTTCAGAACGTCATGCTTGTTGGCTGGTCCATGGGCGGATCGGTTGTCATGGAATACTGGAATCAATTCGGACTGGACAAGCTATCAAGTATCGGCCTTGTCGAAACAGCTCCGGCCCCCATGTCTCCTGCACCATGGAACACCCACAAATGTCACGGGGGCAATACCGAGGCCTTGCACGACAACATCAAAGCCATGATTGATGATCGCACGACATTCACCGACCAATTTGCCAACGCCATGTTTCTTTCCGGACAGGCTCCAAGCCACGCTCTCAACTGGATGCAACGGGAACAGCTCAAAACATCACCACAGAATGCCGCAGCCATATATGAAGACTATGCCAACCGGGATTACACTCCCGTCTTACCGACGATCACTTGTCCGGCACTCATCGTATATGGTCGTTCCCGGCACATGTGCTACGGTCCCTCAACAGGACGCTACGTGGCGGGCTCAATCCCAAATTCTCGCTTCGTCATCCTCGACAAGAGCGGACATTTGCCATTCTATGAAGAACCTGATCTATTCAATGACGCTTTGACCAATTTCATGCCTCAAACGGCTCCCTAGGAGGACCAATGAGATCGTTGACCACCCTTTTCGCGGCCCTGCTCTTGATCTTGATTTTCTCAGCCCCTGTCACGAGTGCAAGCAAAGCCGATGTGGTCCTGCTCGACTCTCAAATGGTTGGTGACCAACAGATATTTCTCAACGGTATCGCTCTGCGTGAAAAATTCGTCTTTGACGTGTATGTGGCCGGTCTTTATCTCCCTGAAAAATCTTCTGATCCAGCAAAAATTCTCCAACGAAACGAACCTCGTATGATGGTCATGCATTTCTTGCGTGATGTAGAAGCCAAAAAGATCATCGATGCCTGGTATGAAGGACTTGAAGACAATGTGGAGAACGTTACACCGGAACTCAAGGCGAAGTTCGACCAACTGGCCGCCATGATGACAGACATCAAAAAAAATCAAAGTATGGGGTTCATATACAATCCCGTTACCGGCACCGACGTCATGGTCGCCGATCAGCCCAAAGGCGCCATCCTGGGCAAAGACTTTGCCGACGCAATTCTTGCCACCTGGATTGGACCAAAGCCCGGCCCGGGAAAAAACTTCAAGCAGGAAATTTTGGGACTGGAATAGGAAAAAACCTGCTAGCAGTCGCTTTCAGCAGGACCAAAGACCCCTTTAAAAAGGGCTTTTTGGACTCTCCTCAACTTTTTGTCACACCGTCAGGGGAATTAAACGAACGCGTTTTGACATGATTAGATTTGCGGAACGACCTTACGTATTGGGCCAAGGAGTTTGTTGATTCGGCTACCAGACGGACTTGTAATAACACTCGCGCCACCTGCTGTTTCAAAAGTATAGAAAAGCTCGGGATCAACTTCTCGCGCAACAGCCAAAAGCTGTTTCATATCTTTTCGTTTACAAACCACGAATTGCACTGTGACTGGGCCATCAGAGCCTTCACCTGCCACAGTGGTAATCATGAAACCCCCTTCCCGCACAGCCTGAGCAATCGAGTGTCCTTTCCATGCACTGATGATGCGCACAACGACATTACCGAGCGCAAGCTTCTTTTCAGCCATAATTCCCACCACATTGCCACATGCAAAGCCCGCAGCATAACAAACACCAAGAATTGGCTCATCACCAACCTTGAGCATGACTGTTGACGTACCAAAAACCCAGAGCGTCATCTCCAAACACCCCAAAGAAAATGCAGCACGCGACTCGCCAAGCACAGTCACCATTGTACGAACCGTCCCAAGTGTCAGGACAGCAACCTCAACACAAAAGATAAGTACGCCAAGAAAAAGGACATCCATATTCATCTCACAACCTCATATTCAAATTTGGATTGCGTGATTTATAGACGTTTCTTCCCACGGTCAAGTGTTTATTTCATCCTCAAAAAATTCACCCGCAAAGCAGCAAAATGCAGTTTAGATAAAAAAAAGAAATGGGTGGGCTGAAAGCAAGAAAGAGGCCGGCCCCAAAAGGGACCGGCCTCTTTAATACATGTCGATAAATGAACTACTTCTGCAACCAGCTCATCATTTCGCGAAGACGACCGCCGACTTCTTCGATCTGAGACTCTGCACCGATACGACGCATAGTCTTGAGACCGACCTGACCGGCCTGGTTGTCGAGAATGAAATCACGAGCGAACTTGCCTTCCTGAATATCCTTCAGAACGCGACGCATTTCCTCGCGAGTTTCATCGGTGATGATGCGAGGACCAGTGACGTAATCGCCGAACTCAGCAGTGTCGGAGATGGAATAACGCATCTTGGCCATACCGCCCTCATACATGAGGTCGATGATCAATTTAAGCTCGTGCAAGCACTCGAAATATGCGACTTCGGGCTGGTAACCAGCTTCGACCAAAGTGTCGAAACCAGCCTTACACAATGCAGTCAAACCGCCACAAAGCACAGCCTGTTCGCCGAAGAGATCTGTCTCAGTCTCTTCCTTGAATGTAGTCTCGATAACACCGGAACGGGTGCCGCCGATACCCTTGGCATATGCCAGAGCAATATCCATAGCATTGCCGGAAGCGTCGGTTGCGACAGCGGCGAGGCAGGGAACAGCTCCACCTTCGGTGTAGGTACGACGTACGAGATGACCGGGACCCTTTGGAGCGATCATAACGCAGTCAACACCCTTGGGCGGAACGATCTGCTGAAAATGCACGTTGAAACCGTGACCAAAGGCAATAACGTTGCCCTCTTCAAGGTGCGGAAGAATTTCATTGGCAAAAACAACAGCCTGATGCTGATCAGGCAACAAAATCATGATCATGTCAGCCAGCTTGGAAGCTTCGGCAACAGACATCGGCTCAAAACCGTGTTCCTTAGCAAGATCATAGTTGGGGCCACCGGGGCGCTGAGCCACGATGACGTTGACGCCAGAATCCCGAAGGTTCTGTGCGTGGGCATGACCCTGACTGCCGTAACCCACAACGGCCACAGTCTTATCTTTCAACAAGTTCAGGTCAGCATCTTTCTCGTAATACACTTTCATGGGAATTCTCTCCTCATATTTTTGCCCCGATGGGCCGCAATCTCTTGAATTATATAAACATGCACAAAAACCGGGCAAGGAGCAAAACCCCTGACCCGGTGTTGTTGCTTGGTTGCAAATTATAGATCGATCTGCATGGAACGCTGCATGGCAACATTGCCGGTGCGAGCAACTTCCTTAATACCAAAACGGGTGAGCAAATTGACGAGTGCGCCGATCTTGCCCTGATCGCCCGTTACCTCAATGGTCAATTCGTCGACGCTGACGTCTACAACCTTGCACCTAAAGATGTCAACAATTCGCAGAATCTCTGCGCGTTTTGAATCTTCGGCGTTGACCTTGAGCAAGACCATTTCACGGTCTACGGAATTCAATTCAGTGAGATCTTTGACTTTTACAGTAGGTACGAGCTTACGAAGTTGCTTAACGATCTGTTCGACAATGGCATCGTCCCCCTCAGCGACAATAGTCATGAGAGAAACACCCTTTTCCAGAGTCGGCGCAACATTCAAAGAATAGATATTAAAACCGCGCCCGGAAAACAATCCGGCCACGCGAGACAAAACACCCGGTTCATTTTCAACCATAACAGAAAGAGTATGCTTACTCATGGTGTGCCTCCTAAACCAACAGCATCTCGGTCAGCGAAGCACCGGCCGGGACCATGGGGTAAACGTTTTCTTCTTTCTCGACACGGATGTCCACAATGACCGGCTTATCTACCTTGAAGGCTTCACGAAGAGTCGATTCGACATCTTTCTTTTCAGTCACTCGGAATCCAGCAGCACCATAGGCCTCGGCCAGCTTAACAAAATCAGGCTGTGCGTCCATACAGGTGGAACAGTAGTTCTTCTCATAAAAGAGCTCCTGCCACTGTCGAACCATACCAAGATAGCCATTATTGAGAATAATGATCTTCACGGGCAACTTATTACATACCGCAGTCATCATCTCCTGAATACACATCTGGATGGAACCGTCACCGGCAACATCAATAACCAGCTTGTCAGGGAAGGCTCGTTGTGCACCCAAAGCTGCGGGAAAACCGTAGCCCATGGTGCCCAAACCACCCGACGTCAGCAACGTATTCGGCTGAGTGTACTTGTAAAACTGAGCAGCCCACATCTGGTTCTGCCCCACCTCGGTAGCGATTATCGCGTCGCCCTTAGTGATTTCATAAATTTTTTCAACGACATACTGTGGTTTGATAGACGCGCTATCATCATTATATGTCAACGGGTGCTCTGCGGCCCAACCCTGAACCTTTTTCACCCAATCGCCATAACTGCCGGCCCAATCAAAATCACTTAAGGTCGCTTCAGTCTCTTTCTTGAGCGCGGCCAACGCTGGTTTACAGTCCGCAACCAACGGCACATGAACAGAAACATTCTTCTGAATGGACGTCGGGTCCACATCAATATGAACGATAGTGGCGTTCGGCGCAAAGGTATCTACCTTGCCGGTCACACGGTCATCGAATCGCGCTCCGACTGCAAGCAACAGATCACAGTTGTTCACAGCCATATTGGCCGCATAGGTCCCGTGCATACCGAGCATGCCAAGGAAAAGATCATCATCCCCCGGAAATGCTCCCAACCCCATCAGGGTCGAAGTCACCGGAATATTAAGATTCTGCCCAAGCCATGTCAGTTCTTCATGACTACCGGAAGTAATGACGCCGCCGCCTGAATAAATAAGCGGTCGCTTGGCATCCTTGAGCAGCTTAACCACCTTGCGAATCTGACCGACATGCGGTTTTTTTGTCGGTTTATAACTGCGCATGGATACTTCTTCCGGATAACTGAACTCGGCAATCTGCTGCTGGACATCCTTGGGCAGATCCACCAGCACCGGCCCGGGACGACCGGTACGGGCCAAATAAAATGCCTGTTTGATGGTGGTAGCCAAATCTTCAATGTCCTGCACAAGATAATTGTGCTTGGTACACGGTCGGGTGATCCCCACGATATCCACTTCCTGGAACGCATCGTTTCCAATCAGTGCGCGGGGCACCTGACCTGTAAATATGACCACCGGAATGGAATCAGCATATGCGGTCGCGATCCCAGTTACGGTATTGGTCGCACCGGGGCCGGAAGTAACGAGACATACCCCGACTTGTCCAGTAGCCCTGGCATAGCCGTCTGCCGCATGAATAGCACCCTGTTCGTGGCGTACTAGAATATGCTCTACAGATGACTTGGGTATTTCGTCATAAATATCGATGACGGCTCCACCAGGGAAACCGAACATGACATCAACACCTTCCATTTCCAGACACTTCAGGAGAGTCTGGGCCCCGGTCAATTTCATATCTTACGCCTCCGATTTGCGATATTTATCAAGCATGCTCTGCAACTGCGTCTTGCCAGCGAGCTTCTTCTTCTTGAGTTCTTTCATTTCCTGAACTTCAGTATCAGAAAGGTAGGATTTGGATTCAAGCTTGTCCAACATCTTTTCGTACGTAGCATGTTGTTCCCACAGAGCCTTCAGTTGTGTGTCTTTGGCCCCGTGCATCTCAATGATTTCAAGGTCTTTGGCTTCCATGTTCTGCTCCTTTTTACAGGTTATCGCGGTGCGGGTTCCGGAAGAAGATTACTCCAATCCGGTTCCCCCGTCGGACTTATTGCCAGAAGCTTTCTCCGGTTGGTATGCCCGGATACTATCGCCACCTGACTTTTTTTCACTTTCAACAATTCAGCCACAAACTTTACAAGACTTTTATTCGCCTTGTTGTCTACAGCCGGGGCATTCAAGCGTATCTTGGCACACCCCTGATACAATCCCGACAACTCACTCTTTCGAGCCCCGGGCTGTACCCAGACGGCTATCTGCCAGCCGTCCTTATGCCGACGTACAAATTCAGGTTTGGAAATAACCCAATCCCCGTTTTAGTCGACTTTCTTCAAATATTTCAACTTGGATTCCAACTCTTCCACCTTGTCTCGCTCGGGACTGGACATCTCAAGCATTTCAAGATGCGAGTTTAAAAGCCCTTTGAGTTGAATTTCAAATTGTGTCCGGCTTCGCTTCAAGCCTTCAATTTCCTCATGAAGTTGTGCCAGACGATTATGACCCTTCTGCACGGTCGCATCGGCCTTGGCCCGAGCTTCATCAAGAATCAATTGAGCTTCTTTGCTGGCAGCGACCTTCAGATCATCCACCATCTTCTGCGTGCTCATAAGCGTATCGCGCAATGTTTCATCACGCTGTCGATACTCCACCAACGTCTTTTCCAATCGCTTGATTTTCTTGCGCATATCTTTTCGATTATCCGCAAAATCACCCAGGACTTCAGCCAGTTCCATCATAAACTGATCTACCTCCACGCGGGAATATCCAAACATTCCACGTGAAAACTGTTTGTTGAGCAAATCAATCTTGGAAACAGTCATGGCAGTCCTCCTGTGTGGTCGGCTACATGGGTACGCCGGTACTCATGGAGTACGCGAGGCGGTACAGATTTTCGACCACAACGATCTTGCACACCTGAATGGCAAGAATCACCACGATGGGCGAAAGATCAAAACCACCGACAACGGCAAACGGAAGCCACCGGCGAATCTTGTAGAAGACCGGTTCCGTCACACCACGCAGAAAACGCACGATGGGATTATACGGGTCAGGATTGACCCAGGAAAGCAATGCAGAAATGATAACGATCCAAAAATATATCGTAAGGACGGTGTTGGTAATATACGCCGTCGCTTGGACTAACGAGCCCAGAAAATCCATATATCCTCCAAAATCATAAGGATACCTTTGTATCCGCCATTAATACCAATGTGGTCAATTTCGCACACAGCATAGTAAGAATCAAGTCTTAAAACGACTGTCCACGCCCTTTGTAGCACCTTTGCATGGCCGCCTTGATTGCCCAGAAATCATCAATGTGGACTTCAGCGGTCATATTTGTATCTTTATATGCCCAAAAACGGACTCCAGCCGCTCGGGCGGTTTTCTCATCCACGATGGAATCTCCTATGTAGGCAACCTCGTGTGGTTGAACACAATGTTCCCGCATAATTGTAAATATTCCTTCAGGATGAGGCTTTGGAACACAGACTTTATCCGAAGTCATGACCGGATAGAAAAAACCTTCAAGGTCCATCATGGTCAAAATGCCATCCATGGTATCACCGCGACTGGTATTCACAGCCAAGCCGAAGCCTGCATCACGCAACCACCACAAAAATTCACGAATCCCATCTGATCGTTTAAGATATTGATGCAATGAAGAGGAATCAAAAGCCTTCACGAGCTTCCACGCTTCATCAAACAGATCTTCCGGCACGATACGGGTCACGGCCTCTTTATGAGTCCGCGTATGTACATAATATTTCTCCTCATCTGAAAGAGGAGGCAACCCCAATTCCTTTCTAATCGTCCCATAGTAATGCATATTCGCTTCATAGGAATCTATGAGGACCCCGTCGCAATCAAAAACAACAGTCTTGAGGCCCCCGAGTAAGTCCGAGTTCATTATCTGGTTGGCAAGCGCCATCAATATCTCCTAAAATTATTTGAGAATTCCGACAGTCACACTCTTGAGCGCAGTGGGTGTGCCTTCCGGCGCCCTGCGCCGTCCAGCAAACTTCCACGCTGGCAATGTTGCTGTAAGCATTCCGTCCTCATTCTCGGAAAAGTCGATGTCGAGTTCTCCCCATGCATCAAGAATTTCACTGTCGGAGCAAATCAATATCGTGTCTTCGGGGATAAAGGCAGGCAAAGCTTCAACCACTCGTTGCCACGGGAGCGGAATGGTCTGGCCATCTGATACGCCACCCGTATGACTTTGCGCATTGCCAAGATTGACAACACGCTCATTGATACGATCTTCATCATCTACTCCCAAAGTAGTATCCATGGACTCCCAGCTCGCTTTGATCCCCTTCTCCAGTCCGGACAACTCGATCATGCGCTCTTCAAAGAACCAAGCCAGCAACAAAATAAACTGTGCCTTGGACCGAGCTTCCTTTTCTTCACGCTCCTGCTTGGAGCCTTGACCATCATCAAACTGCCGGGTGAGCTGTGCCTGAATGGACATACTCGACCCTTCATAAAAATCATCTGTGGTCACAGCTCCGAAATACGCCATCTCACCGGGGTCTTTAAATTGTTCACCAAAATTGATGCAATCATTGATAAGAGCAGTCGCAGTCTTGGGATCAAGCGGCAACCCCTCTGGACGGAACGCGCCATCAAACGATGCTTCGTTCAATCCGGGGTCAAGAAATTTGAGTCCTTCCACCGGACTACCTGTCCATAACTCAGGGTGCAGATTGGGAAAAGAGAGCAGCATGTGTATTCTCCTAATTTCTATTCTTCATCATGTTCGGGAATTGCAATTTCGTAATGGCGACAACGACCATGGCATTTAGGCAGACCGTGAATACAAATGGCATCCAGTTGGTTGCGACACCCCGGGGGTTCCACGCCGGGCTCATAGGTATACATCTGACAATGAAACACATCGCGGGCCATACGTTGGAATTGGCGATCCCACAAATCCGGCACAGCCTTCTGTTCAACACCAAAAAACTCTGCCCGAGCCAAAAAATCGTCGAATTTCGATTCCCATCTCTTAAGAACCTGACATCGCCAAGACTGTGTATACCCAGGATTGAGACGTTCCTCGTACAGGCATCGTCCTCGGACGTAATGCATACATCCGTCACCCGGCAATCGCTTTATATCATTCATAGTCGCTCATTATTCATATATGGGCTGTAAAATAAAAAACACACAGTTCCCGGACCTGAATGATGTAAAACCCATACCCCTGATTGTAAAGGAGGAAGAGCTCCTTTTCTCCCTGCGGTGTCAAGGCAGGAAAAGAATCCACGTCCTTGACTGAGCATTTGCTCGGGTGTATAGCCTCAGTCAACAAATAATCACGTGGACTTTCACCAAATTGGAGGCAATATATGATCGGCGGATTCGGAGTTTGGGAACTGTTGATAATTCTCGTTATCGTCCTGGTCATCTTTGGTGCCAAGAAGTTGCCTGAAATTGGCGGTGGCATCGGTAAAGCAATCAGCAATTTCAAAAAAGCGACCAACGAACCTGACGAAATCGACGTCACCCCAAGAGAAGAAAAAGACGAAGACAAGAAAGAAAGCTAGCCCACGTCCAATCTTTCAAATGTTATTTAAACCCGGTTGTCATGCAACCGGGTTTTTCTTTGTGTGATCAAAAATTATTGTCCGTCGGATTCTTCTGAAAAAAGCTCAAAGCCGCGACGCACATAGGCAATTCCGGATATAACCGTAACACCACCCGTCAGCCAAACCATGAGTAATTGTATTAAGGAGAAGTCCAACCCAAAAGACCTTTGTATCATGACAAAAATGACCAGAAAGATTTGAGCGGCAGTGGTAAACTTGCTGATCCAGATGGGCTTAATACGGCTACGCACCTCAATCCCCCAAAAATGAAGCAAAGCCAACCCTCCGACAATGATGACATCACGGCTGACAACCAACACGGCAAACCAGGAAGGAATCCACCCTTTAAGGGCTAAGCAAAGAAAAGATGTGACGAGCAGGACCTTGTCAGCAAGTGGGTCAAGCATGGCACCAAGTTGTGTACGCTGATCCCACATTCTGGCCAAAAAGCCATCGAGTGCGTCTGTCAAACCGGCAATGGCAAAAAGTATCCAGGCAAAATTAAAGTTCTCTGAAATATACGCCATGACAAAGGCCGGAGTCAGCAGAATCCGAATTATTGTCAAAATATTGGGAACAGTCCAAATGGCATCACGCGACACGGCGGTATGGCCTCCCTCTTAGTCTCCCTGCGTCAATTGAAACGTCAAACCACGCTGAGGCAAAAACGACTGCAACAGCATGTCTAATCTATCACGGTTCAGAATATTCACATCCCAGACGGCACCTGCTCCTGTGGGTTGCATATCCATTTCCACTAATCGCGCTTCCTGAACAGCAGAATCCCATCCTCTAAGGACACGATCAAATTCCAAAACTCCGTCGGGCGAAAACCATCCTGAAATAGTAAGCAGTTGCGTTTTGGCCGGAACAGCCTTTAATTGAGACTGATTAAAATACCGGGCCCAAAGATCAACCCAAACCACAGACAAATCCTTGTTGATACTAAGCCATTCATGATTATCCAGAACCATACGCCCCTTATAGGCCTTTTCCTTGGTATATTCGAGAAATAAAGCTGGATACGTATTCTCTTCCAACTCCAGACCAGTCATCGTGATAAGTCCCTGCAAGATAGCCATTTCATCAACGGTCATTTCCTGAGGCCAAATCACAGATGCCGCCAGTGGCGTTTTCACCGTCTGGAAAAGTCCCATTTTTTTCAAACCATCACGCAATGTTCGCTTGTTAATCCGCACATCCATGCGCATTTCAAGGCCTTCATCAACTTCCTTGGAAGACAAAAGTTTGTAGCCCTGAATATACGGTTTGGCGTGCCCAACGAGATACATTTTCAAGGCTTCAGTACGCAAAGGGTCAAGATCGGGTAACATGACTCGGGCCTCGCTCAGCACCGCCATAGCAAACCCTTCGGCCATTGCTCGCGTACGCATCTCCATTGGAGATACATTTTCTTCCGCAGCCCGAAAAACATCCACAGTACCGGCTGCTGCCATGACAGGGAAAATCATGAGGCACATCAAAAAAGAACAAATTCTCAAAATAGTATGCATTATCTCGACTCGCGCTTATTCGCTTTCGGTTTCGACAGTTTCTATGGTTTCGACAGGCGCAGCTTCGTCCACGACGATCACGACGGCACAATTCGCAACAATATTCCCAGATTTCATAATAGCACGAACTAACCGGGCCATGGATGTCTCAATGACAATATCCGTCCGCCAGGAGCCATACGCACTGACAGCTTTTACCCGCAAAGGATTATTACCCACGCGTTCTTTGAGAACGGCAATATCGGACGTATTCGCATATGCTACAACACCCTTTTTCACAGCATTGGCTCGACTGACCAAAAAGGAGCCATAAGCTCCCAGCCCTTCTGCACCATAAATAACAGGCGCCAATGCAGGCGTAATCTTCATACCCCGAGCGTCAATGATGACACCAGAATATCCGATTACTGCAGAACCGACGGCCTCAAGTTCTGTAACATCCTGCTCCATATACGTGGATAATTTAGGAGGGATACCGCTTTGAAACTGAATAGTTGTCGGCAATATCAGCTCAGCCAACTTGCCTCTGAATCGCTCAGAAACCTGAACAGTTCCCTCGGCATCCATCTGGGACGGTCCTTGAAAAAGGGAATTGTGGACAAGCCCCCTCACCTGACTGGAGAGCACTCGATTATCAGCGAGAGCACTGCTAACAGTCTGCTTGGCGCTAATTCGTGTAGTTAAAACCATATCAAGCAGAAGCCGACGAGCCATGGAAACCGCCTTGCGCACGGCCAACGGCGTATATGGCGTCGCCTCATCGCTCCCTTTCTCAACAGACTGAACAACGGAAAGTTCGCCATTCCCCCAGGCAATGGCCCCTTCCTTTCCAAAAGGCTGCACATGCCCTTGAAAAGCATGCGCCACAGGAGAAAAGACAAACAATGACAACAAAATGGGAATAACGAAACGAAATGACATGTGTATAGTGTCCTCAAGTATTCAAAACCGCATGCGGTATGGGATATCAAAACTCCATCGGATGTATCGTGGTTGCCGCTTTTCTGCAAGCAGCTTGCCGCGCCCTGACGCGAGTGATACATTTCCAGAATACGGCAACCAAACAGTGGAGTTACGCATGCTTATCCATTTAATGCAACATGGCGTCTGCCTATCCAAAGAGCTTGACCTGCATCAGCCATTAAGCCCGGTGGGTCGAGAGCAAATCGAAAAATCCGCACGAGCTGCCCAAATTCTAGGTCTACGTTTTGAACTGGTGGTTGCCAGTCCTAAAACCCGCTCTTTGGAAACAGCCAAAATAATGGCGGAGCAGACGGGGTATCCCCCCTCCAGAATTCAAGTAACCGATGTCGTCAAGGCAATGACTCCGGCAAAAAAAACTTTGGATTACATACGAGATTACAACGGATTGAAATCCATCCTCATTGTGGGACATCTCCCCTCGCTCGGCGCACTTGCTTCCCACATACTCACGACAAAAACACCGGTGGACATCGCCATCGAAAATGGCGGTCTCATGCAATTACAGATGAACATGAAAGAAACTTGCGGCACATTGAATTGGTATCTTACGCCAGCACAACTGGTCGTTATCGGACAGGATTAATCACTTGAATTCAGCCAACCATTGCTCCACAAGGTCGGCGATATCTTCGTTGGCTCCCGGTGCAAACCAATGAATATCGGATTCTTTTTTGAACCATGTGATCTGCCGTTTGGCATAGGCTCTCGTATTTTTAATCCACATATTTTGAACGTCACCAAGCGGAAGTTCATCTCGCAAAAAGGCCAATAACTCCGCACATCCTATGCCGGTCCACCCTGGAGCTTTGCCATCTGAACACTTCGCATAGGCTCGTGTGGCTTCATCCACCGCACCTTGCTCCAACATCATTCCGATCCGTTTGGCCAAATGCGGTGTGAGTTCATTCAAATCGATCTTCATACCAATCTTGAGAGCCTCATACGGTGCCGGGGCATGTTCACTTTCAGTATGCCACCATGTAATACTCTTCCCCGTTGCCAAATAAACTTCTGTAGCACGAGCATTACGTTGCGTGTCATTGGGGTGAATTTTAGCAGCGTACTCAGGATCGTTCTTGGTCAATTCAGCATGCAAAATCTGCGGGCCCTCGATTTTAACTCGATCAAGAACCTGTTGCCGAATTTCAGCCGGTATTTCAGGGATAGGAGCAATCCCGGAAAGCAAAGACCGTAGATACATCCCTGTCCCGCCTACCAATATTGGTAAACGGCCTTGTGAACGAACCTCTTCGATCTTCTCAACAGCCAGTGCCACAAACCGGGCAGCCGTCATTTTTTCTTCAGTCCCTAAAAAACCGTATAACAAATGAGGACAGGCAGCCTGTTCCTCAGCATCGGGTTGCGCCGTAATAAGGGGAAAATCTCGATACACCTGTCGGGAATCAAAATTGATGACACTGGCATCCATGCGCTTGGCAATGGCAATGGCCGCAGCGGTCTTGCCGGTCCCCGTAGGACCTAAAAGACAAACTATGGGAGGCTTTTTGCTCATTTTTCTTTCTTCTTTTTGCCGCCACAACCGTATGAAAATCCATATTTGATATTCAGGGCCTTGACCACCGGTCCGGGAACCAATCCGCAAACATCACCGCCGTACTGAGCGACTTCTTTCACTATCGTGGAACTCAAATACATCCATTTAAAATCGGTCATCATGAAAACTGTTTCAATTTCACGCTCCAGCTTTCGATTCATGAGTGCCATCTGAAATTCATACTCAAAATCGGAAACAGCACGCAGACCGCGCATAATGGTTCCGGCTCCCGTGCTTTCGACATAGTCGATCAACAAACAATCAAACGGCTCGACAATAACATTTGGCTCATCGCGAAAAACTTCTTTTGCCAATTCAACACGTTCTTCAACAGAAAACAGTGTTTTCTTTGGCGTACTTTCTGCCACGGCAAGGATCACAGTATCAAAGACCTGAAGACCACGCCGAGTTAAACTGACATGGCCCATGGTAAGGGGATCAAAAGTTCCGGGGTAAACAGCCGTGCGATGGTTCAATTTCGCCATAAAAGTATCCTGGTTTGACCGTATTCACGATCAGTTAACAATTCCATTTCCGCAATAGGCCCGTCGGTTGGAGCACAAATAGCTGTCTCCACTTCGGCCAGGACTAATGCGCCGGGTGCGATCCACCCTTTTTTCAACGCCTTCTCCAAAGCCGGGACCAATAAGTCCTTTCCATAGGGCGGGTCAATGAAAACCAGATCAAAAGGCGTATCAGGCCACTTGGACAATACGCCAAAAAGGTCCTTGCTGACCACCTTAGCACACTTCTTTTCCACGCCAAGATCAGACAAGTTCTTTCGTATCAGCCCAGCGGCCTTTGAACTTTTCTCAATAAACCAAGCTGTTGTCGCACCTCGACTCACACATTCGATTCCAAGGCTACCGGAACCAGCAAACATGTCGATGACACGCACGTCCGCAAAATCCACTCCCCGCGCCATCAGCATGGAAAAAATGGATTCACGAACTTTCATTGTGGCCGGTCTATACCCCGGCCCCTCGCAGGTCTTGAGCCTGCGTCCTTTATATTTTCCACCAACTATACGCATACTTACATTTCCGAAACCAATGCAACAATGTTGCGATTAATATCAAGTAACCTGTCACGCAATTCGGATTGATCAACCCATGGCCGATTTTCAACACTCTTCACGCGCTCCCGAAGTTCATCATACAGCTTTTCGGAATCGGCAAGAAGGAAATCCCAATCCACACGGGGTCTGGCAATATCCATATCCACCACAGGTTGCAACTCCACACCGGGTTCCAATTCAAGTTCTTCCATATATTCAGGAATATGCACTTCGAAACCGAACCTTTCAGTAATCAATGCACCAAATTCTTTCTGTACTTCGGCTTCACCATGTACAAGGATCACCTTCACAGGCTTACCCTTCATGGTACCAAGCCAGTTCATAAGTTCATCCTGGCCAGCATGCCCGGAAAATCCATTGATGGTAAACACCTTGGCATTGATGGCAATTTCTTCACCAAAAATACGAATATTCTTGGCTCCGCCCACAATCTTTCGACCTGGAGTTCCCACACCCTGCCATCCCACAAAAATGACGCTGGCACCGGGACGCCACAAATTATGCCGTAAGTGATGCTTTATGCGCCCGGCATTGGCCATTCCACTGGCTGAAATAATAACAGCCGGTCCACGAGTCTCGTTGATGGCTTGGGACTGTTCACGACTCTCGGTAAACTTCAAATTCGGCAAATCAAGAGGATTCTCACCATTTTTAAGAAATTCCTGCGTTTCCTTATCAAAAAACTCCGGATGCTTACGAAATATTTCCGTTGCACGGATAGCTAACGGACTATCAAGATATACAGGCATATCGTCTGGCAACTTCCCCTGTTTCTTCAATAAAAACAGGCTGTATATAATCTGCTGAGACCGTTCCACGGCAAATGCCGGGATAACAACTTTTTCACCATTTTTATAACTGTAGGCAATGGCTTCAGCCAATTCCTCCAGACTTCCCGCTTCATCTTTGTGATTACGATTCCCATACGTCGATTCAAGGAACAGATAATCCGCACAATCAACACCGCTGGGGTCCTCGACGATAAGCTGCTCAGGGCGACCCAAATCACCGGAAAAAACCGCCTTGGTTTTCTTGCCGCCCTGCTCATATTCTATTTCAATAAAAGCAGAGCCAAGAATATGCCCCGCATTCATATAGGTTACTTTGATACCTGGAGCTGGTTCAAACGTCTGGGAATACTCAACTGTTGCAAACAACGGAATGGTCTTTTCCGCATCGGCGATGGAATACAAAGGCCGCACGGCCAGGCCACCGGTCCGCTGCCGTTTACGGTTGGCCCACTCCGCTTCCATTTCTTGAATATAAGCACTGTCAAGCAGCATGATTTCGAGTAAATCCCGTGTCGGAGCAGTGCAATAAATAGGACCAGTAAAACCTTTGGAGACCAGAGCCGGAAGCAAACCGGTATGATCGATATGGGCATGAGTAATCAATATGAAATCAAGTTTTTTGGCATCATATTGATCAAAATTCCAGTTCCGCTTCTCGATTTCCTTGTTTCCCTGATGAAGGCCACAATCAACGGCAAACCGCTTGTTGCCACATTCGAGAATATAACAGGAGCCACTGACGGTACGGGCTGCGCCCATGAATGTAATTTTCATCGATGTTCCTCATCATGCCATCCCCCTGTGAAAAACGACAAAATCCACTTTCGAAAGGGGAAGAATCTGTGTAATGTGTCTACAAGCAAGACTCAGTGTCCGCTGTCACAATTACATGCCCCATAAACTTGTTTCAGGCAACAATTCCATACGAAATTCAAGGAGAATTCATGATCCATCGCTCCAAGCAATATCTCATTGACGACCTTTCGATCCAGGAATCCTGGCGGCTCTTCAAAATCATGTCAGAAATCGTAGACGGCTTTGAAAATCTGTCTGAAATCGGACCTGCCGTATCCATGTTCGGTTCGGCTCGCGTCAAGCCGGAGGAACCGCTTTACGAAAAGACCGTGGAGCTTTCCAAGGCCTTGTCTGAAGCGGGCTATTCAATCATTACTGGCGGTGGCCCCGGCCTCATGGAAGCTGGTAACAAGGGCGCATTTGAAAACGGTGGCGAATCCATCGGCCTGCATATCCATCTGCCCATGGAACAACACAATAATCCGTACATGAATATAAAGAGTGAATTCCGCTATTTTTTCATCCGTAAGCTCATGTTCATCAAGTATGCTTTGGCCTACGTGGCCCTACCCGGCGGCTATGGCACTCTGGATGAACTTTCGGAAGCTCTGGTCCTGATCCAAACCCACCGCATCAAGCCTTTTCCCATCGTCCTCTTTGGTACGGAATTCTGGGGAGGTTTGGTGGATTGGTTCAAGACACAGCTTGTCACCAACGAATTCTGCCATGAAGAGGATCTCAATTTGTTCATCGTAACCGACGACGTAGAAGAAGTGGTCAACCACATCAAAAAACACGTCATCATTTAAACACACCCGTGAACAACAAAAAAAAAGCACTGACATTCGGATTGGTCACGGTGGGCATATGGTCCACCGTGGCCTCTGCCTTTAAAATAGCTCTGACCAGACTGGACCCGCTCCAACTTCTGCTCATGGCCTGTGCCGCCTCCATTGTCGCACTCACCGGGATCCTAATCCTTCAAGGCAAACTCCATGAACTAACACGAATGCCACGGCGCGAAATGGTACGATCTGCCCTACTTGGCATGCTTAACCCATTCCTTTACTACGTCATTCTGTTCAAAGCATACGACCTGCTTCCGGCGCAAGAAGCCCAACCCATCAACTATACTTGGGCCATTACTCTGTCGTTGCTCTCCATCCCTCTGCTAGGCCAGAAAATGTCAGGGAAAGATATGGCCGCTATTTTCCTGAGCTATTTCGGCGTGGTCGTCATCTCCACTCATGGCAACCCGTTCTCTCTTGAATTCTCCAACCTCACAGGTGTTGGACTTGCTCTGGCAAGCACGGTCATATGGGCGCTTTACTGGATATTCAACACCCGGAGCAAAGCTGATCCTATCGCTGGATTACTCCTCGGTTTTCTCTGTGGTTTCCCGCTCATCATTATTGCAACACTTGTTTTCTCAAAGTTGCCAACTTTGGACATGATATCAGCACTATCCGCAGCCTATGTTGGATTCTTCGAAATGGGCATCACCTTCGCCCTCTGGCTCACGGCCATGAAATACGCAGCAACACCTGATGGCGGAGGTACCGCCCGTATTGCAAACCTCATATTTCTCTCCCCATTCCTCTCGCTTATCTTCATCCACTTTCTGGTGGGCGAAGAAATCCTGCCCGCAACAATCGCCGGACTCGGCTTTATCGTCGCTGGCAACATCCTCATGCAATACAAAAGCAAAACTTAAAAAGAACCAAAAATTAGACAGCCACGCGGACGTCTACGGCAATCACTCCAAGCACCCGTCCTTCCGTATTAAAAAACGGACTGGATACAGTGATGCAACTCTCACCTGATGCTGACGAGGTATACACATCAGAGACAAAAAAAGTGCTGGTCGCCATGGCTGCCATAAACCATGGACGAGATGACCAATCCGCACCAAATGCTGAAGCATCCTCTGAATAATTCGAAACCAATCCTCCCATATTACTGACAACTTGCATGCCTTTTGAATCAGTAACATACATTAATTCAAGAAATTCGTTAGCATGCAACGTCCGCCGTATGGCATCCTCCTGCCGTAAACGCTCACAGGACTGCACATCTGCAGCTTTTGACAATTCTTCAATGACAGCTTGCACCCGACCATGACCAACTAGACGGAAAACACCCGTCATAGTTGCCAAGTCATCCACCCGCTCAGTCAAAAGACCAACAGTATCCGCGGCATGAGTCATTCCCTGTCCAGTCTCTGTAGAAATTCCATGAATCTCGGAAATTGTACGATTTACCTCTGCACAGGATACGGACTGCTGCTGAGCGGCCGCAGCAATGGCACTGATTTGTCCAGCACTTGCTCCTGAATGTGCCACTATTTCCTCCAATGCAGAGCCGGATTCATCAGCCAATCGTGCAGCCGTATCAGCAAGCCCAGCCATTCCCTGTACTCCTTCAATAGTCTGAGACACTTGCTCCTGAATGCCTTCGATAGCCAAACCGACATCACGAGTCGCCTCCATGGTCTTCTCCGCAAGCTTACGAACTTCATCGGCCACGACAGCAAAACCTCGTCCGGCATCTCCTGCTCGAGCTGCTTCAATTGCTGCATTTAATGCCAATAGATTTGTCTGATCGGCAATATCAGAAATAACGCCTATGATTGTCCCCACACCATCAGCTTGAGTCCCTAGACCAGCGACACTCTCAACCAAAACCTGAGATTTTTTTGAAACAGACTCAATAGCTTCTCGAGTCTGTGTGACAATAGTCGCCCCAGACGAAGCCTGCCCCATAACCAACTTCGCACCAGAGGCCGCCGCCGCGGCATTCTCAGCGGTTTCTGCCACGGCACCATTCATCTGCTCTGTCGCAGAGACAGCACTTAATACGATCTGTTGCTGCCTGACGGCTCCGAGACTTGCCTGGGAGGTTGCATTGTCCAACAGATTGGATTGGTCCCTAATACTTTGTAACGACAATTCCATTGTCTCGGCTGCTGACAAAAGCCCCTGACATCGGGCCTTTTCTCCATGTTTTTTCGCCATAATAAAACTTTCAATGGCCTTATCGGTCTTTTCTTCGGTCACTCGAAGCGCACTCTGTACATCGACAAGCTCACTCTCTAACCCGCTAATGTACTGAACAATTTGGTTTATTTTAGTATAAGAATCACCAAAAATGTCATTATTACTCAATGGGAAATTCAAATCCCGTTTCCCTTGCTCAACCAATTTCAAACAATTCAATAACGCACTGTATTTATTACGCACAATTCTTCTATAAAAAAGAACAAGCCCAACACAGGTACACACGCTCAAAACTCCACCAACACCCAACATGGAATAAAGCCACTCAACTTCTGCTGACAAAATTGTCACCTTGTCGAAAGACTCCACGGCCACAGCTTCGTCCACTGACAAAATCCCAAAACTCAAAAAGACCGCTGTAATTACGGCTATTTTTCCACTTTTCCGCATCATCATAATCCTTAAGTCCTCTATTTTGACTTGAATAACAATGATACGTTTAAAGCAATTCGCGAGCCAACTATTTGTCTTTTGAAATCATTCATTTTTAAAAAAATACTATGATTGCAAATCATAAAAGATATTTCTAGATTTTTTCTAGACTATATCTAAATAAAAAAGAACCGGTCAAAACGTAATCGTTTTGACCGGTTCTTATAAGAATCTGTTTACTACAGGAAGTCTGGGTCGATAGCGGCTTTTCCTCCCGCTAAAGTAAGCTTCATATAACGGATAGTCCGATCATCCACAGGGACTATGGGGAAATTCTCCCGACATGCGTCACACTGCACCATGGCAGGACGGGATGGAGCAATAAGTGGAACCTCTCGGCTACAATGTGGACATGGATAAAGAAATATCAACTCCATGCCCGCAGGCTTGACCGGGGTCAGTGGTTTTTTCGTTTCAGCCATTATTTTCTCTTTTTCACCAGGTTCTTTCCGGTCATCTCAGCGGGCTGCTCAATGCCCCACAATCCAAGAATCGTAGGTGCCAAATCGCCAAGAATACCCTCTTCAAGTTCAGCACCTTCGCACCCTTTTTCAATATATACAAGGGGAACCGGGTTGGTTGTATGCGCCGTATGCGGACTGCCATCGTCAGCAATCAATTTCTCGGCATTACCATGGTCCGCAGTCAAAAGCATACGGCCACCAGTCGTCAAAACCGTATCTACAATTCGCCCAACACAAGCATCAACTGTTACACAGGCTTGCTTGGCAGCATCAATAATGCCAGTGTGCCCCACCATATCGAGATTAGCGAGATTACAGACACACAAATCATAGTCCGGGAACTTGCCTATGAGCGTATCTGCAACTTCATCAGCACTCATCTGCGGTTTCTGATCGTATGTAGCAACCTCACGCGGCGAGGAAATCATGACACGATCTTCATTCGGGAAAGGATCTTCACGACCACAATTAAGGAAATAGGTTACATGAGCATATTTCTCAGTCTCGGCAATACGCAATTGTTTCATTCCTTTGCCGGAAACCACTTCTCCCAATGTTCCACTATAACTTTCAGGCGGAAAGGCTGTGGGCATGGGGAAAGAAGATTCATACTGTGTCATAGTGGCAAATTCGACCATTTCAGGAACCGAAGCGCGCGGAAACTCATTAAAATCTTTCTCAAATAGAGCACGACTAATCTGCCGCGCACGGTCTGCCCGAAAATTAAAGAAAAACACGCCGTCGCCATCGGCAATCTGTCCGTTCACGCCATCAATAATGCTCGGTTTGATAAACTCATCGGTTTCCCCCGCATCATAGGAAGCTTGAATACCGGAAAGCGGATCAGGCATGACACCACCTTCGCCGGAAACCAATGTTTTATAGGCAAACTCATTACGCTCAAACCGTTTGTCACGGTCCATGGCCCAATACCGGCCACTCACGGTCGCGACCTGACCGATACCAATTTCTTCCATCTTCTCCATCAACAGACGCACATATCCCAAACCATTCGTAGGCGAAGTGTCGCGGCCATCCATAAAGGCATGAACAAAAACCTCTGGCACTCCTTGCTCTTTGGCCATCTTAAGCACAGCGTAGATATGATTCTGATGACTATGAACACCACCATCAGAAACCAGCCCCATGAGATGAAGCCGTCCGGTTCCTGCCTTGGTTTTCGCCATCAAATCCTTGAGAGTCGCATTATCAAAAAAGCTGCCGTTCTCTATGGACATATCGATACGAGTCATATCCTGATAGATAATACGACCACCACCGATGTTCATATGTCCAACTTCGGAATTGCCCATAAATCCATCAGGCAATCCCACGGCACGCCCAGAACAGGTCAACCGGGTATTGGGATAATCGGCCAGAAGAGCATCCAAGCGTGGCGTTGCGGCGTTGCGGACGCAGTTTCCTGCCCCTTCGGGGGCAATACCCCATCCGTCCAGAATCAACAGGAGTGTTTTCTTCGGTTCGGGCATGACGCCTCCAGGCATTGGCTAAATTTTAATTTTTGGAGCTTCGTTCCACATACCTTCGATATTGTAGAACCCACGCAACTCTTCAAGGAAAATATGAACCAGCACATCATTTAGATCAACCAGAATCCATTCACCTGTCTTCTGGCCTTCCATGCTCAAAAACTCGATATTATCCTCAGCAGCCTTGTCCAGAATGTATTCTGCCAATGCTTTGGCATGCTTCACACCACGGGCTGAAACAACCAAAGTCATATCTGTGACAGAACTTATCTTTGACACATCAATGACAACGACATTTTCACCCTGTTTTTCGTCAAGCCATTCAGCAACAATTCGGGCCTTGTCTTCACTCGCCATTTCCTGAAATTTCTTTTCTTTGTTCAACAATGTAATCCTCGTATCTTTCGATACATATTATTCTTTTTCCGGGTAACATCCAACAAGCAAATCATCCAACCCACGTTTGGGCACATGATGCCTGTCATCGTCACCGCTCCAATAGTGTATACTTCCGTCGGATGGAAGCGGTTCCACCACCACATCCTGAGCTGGCACACCAAGTGCCAACACCAGAAGTATATCGAAATTTTCCGGCAGGTCGAGCATCCGAGACAGTTTCCTTCTGTTAACCGTCCCAATAATGCATCCACCAAACCCTTTTTCCACGGCCCCCAGCATGATGGATTGACTGGCAATACCATGATCGCACCCAGGATCATCTGCCAAACTCCTGTCGAGCATCACGACAATATACCCGGTTGGACGCTCACCTTCAGCAGGCCCTTTCCAATCCTTAAGGTAACCAGCCCATCCCAACAACGGGAAAATGGCATCACACTGTACTTTATCTGCGACAGCAATGTACTTCAACGGCTGCATGTTCCTGCCTGACGGCATGAATCGAGTCAATTCAACCAAGTCGACCAATGTCTGTATGTCCACCGGTCGGGATTCGTCGAATTTCCGCCGCGACCTATTCTGTACCATTAATTCCCTGAACTGCATATAAACCTCATTCGTTAGGCGACTCATAGCCATGTAATGCACTTTGCCCCGGTCCGCAATGGCAGGAACCTTTCCTTTCTTATCGTGTTCCTTGCTGCGGCCCAATGATAAACCCCTTGACGGAGTCGGGAACATGGGGCAGTCTCTCCTTTATGAAAAATTTCCTCGTATTTCGCTCCTTTTTCTTCTTTATGTGCCCCCAGTAGGTGGCTCGTGGAGTATTTGGAGCGGTAAAAACGCTAATCAGACCACGGGCCGAAAGGACCGTGGTTTTTTATTTTGTCAACATGGGCCGATTAAGGCCGCGCAAGGAGGTTCTAGGGATGATTTATGATGTAAAGAATGAAACCCTGCCCAGAGAAGATCTGGAAAAAATACAGCTCCGAAGGCTCCAGGCTCTCTGTGAACGAGTATATGCCAATGTCCCGTTCTATAAGAAAAAATTTGACGAGAAAGGTGTTAAGCCTCAAGACATCAAAAGCCTGAAAGACCTCACCCTGCTCCCATTCACCGTCAAGCAGGATCTTCGCGATCAGTACCCCTTCGGCCTCTTCTCGGTCCCTAAAGACCAGATTGTCCGTCTCCATTCTTCATCCGGCACCACCGGCACAGCGACAGTCGTTGGCTACACCAAGCGTGACATCAAAAACTGGGGCGAACTCATGGCCCGGTCCTTCATGGCAGCAGGAGCGTCGGCCAGTGACACCGTACACAACGCCTACGGTTACGGTTTGTTCACAGGCGGCCTTGGCGCGCACTACGGCGCAGAAGCCCTAGGGGCGACAGTCGTTCCCATTTCCGGTGGCGCCACCCGCAGACAGGTTACCCTGCTCAAGGATTTCGCACCGGATGTCATCTGCGCCACTCCATCTTACGCCCTGTTCCTGGCAGAAACCGGCGAGGAAATGGGCATCGATATCAAGAAGCTCCCCTTGCGCATCGGTATTTTCGGTGCTGAGCCATGGACCAACGAAATGCGTCTTGAAATCGAGAAAAAACTTGGCATCAAAGCCATCGACATCTACGGCCTGTCCGAAATCATGGGACCTGGTGTTGCTATTGAATGTCTTGAAGCTCAAGACGGACTGCACATTCAGGAAGATCACTTCCTTGCGGAAACGATCAACCCCGAAACCGGCGAGCCTGTTGCTCCGGGAGAGGAAGGCGAGTTGGTCTTCACGACACTGACCAAAGAAGGCATCCCGCTCATCCGTTATCGAACACGCGACCTGACCACCTTGAACACCACGCCCTGCAAATGTGGTCGCACCACTGCCCGCATGAAGCGTGTAACTGGTCGCTCGGACGACATGCTCATCATCCGCGGCGTCAATGTCTTCCCGTCTCAAATCGAATCAATACTCATTGAAACCGAAGGGTTAACTCCACACTACCAACTTATTGTTGATCGCAAGGGCAACCTTGATACTCTGGAAGTTCAAGTGGAAGTCAACGAGTCCATTTTCTCCGATGAGATTAAGAATTTACAACGCGTCGAATCAAAGGTAATGAAAAACATTAAAGAATTCCTCGGTGTCACCGCCAAGGTAAAATTGGTCAGTCCCAAAGAGATTGAACGCTCTGTGGGTAAAGCCAAGCGCATCATCGACAAGAGAAAAGAAGGCTAACGCCTCCAATTCACAAGGAGATCATTATGAAAGTAGATCAACTCTCCATATTTCTGGAAAATCGAGCCGGACGTCTCGCTGAAGTAACCCGTATTCTTTCCGAGGCTGGCGTAAATATCCGCGCATTGTCTCTGGCAGACACTTCGGATTTCGGCATCCTGCGCCTAATTGTATCCGACTTTACCAAAGCCAAGGACACATTAAAGGAAGCAGGCTTTACCGTTGGTCGCACCTCGGTTGTTGCCGTCAAGGTTTCCGACGATCCTGGTGGATTGCACGCCATTCTGAGCATGCTTCAAAATGCCGGTATTAATGTGGAATACATGTACGCATTTGTACAGCAAAGCGGAGACTCGGCGGTGCTTATCTTCCGTTTTGACCGCACCGACCAAGGCATTGAATTGTTACAGAAAAACAATATTGCCATCATCCCCGGCGACAAACTCTACGCCATGTAGTTCTCACAACTTCAAAAGAATAAAGGGTGAAAGCATATTGCTTTCACCCTTTTTTTGTACCTCGTCATACCCAACTCTATTTTCAATATATTACAATGGTTTCAAATAAAATCATACAAAAACAAGAACGGTCCATTTCCTTTTTCTTCATTTTTACGTCAACACAGGGTTCAAAAATGTTGCCGAAAATCGCATGGCACCGTATAAGAGGATAATTCACAACACTGACACCATGGCGGTGCAGAAAGAGGAATTCGTCAGTGCATAAAGAAATAATAGATAGCAGATTCCTGGAATCAATGGCAGGTAAACGCCCGTTCCTTAAGCGGATGTTTACCGTATTCATATCTCAGGAGCCAAAACGTATTCAGGAAATCAAAGACGCCCTACAATCGCAGGATGTCGAACGATTGCGTCATTTGGCGCACTCACTCAAAGGCGGCGCTGCCACCATTGGCGTTGATCGAGTCCGAGAGTGTTGCCTGAAACTTGAAAATGCCTCCAAAGCCAAAGATATGAAAGCGGCTATGGTACATCTGGACTCTCTGGAAAAAGAAATGCGGAATGCATACGCCTTCATGTTCGACTATTTGGCAGAACATTGATCACCAAACGCACCCCTGAAAAAGACCTTTTCCTATTTCAGCCTAAGGTCTTTTTTTATGCTCTCTGATCAAAGGAGCACGGCCTACCCCCGGCCAAATACGCACCATTCCGAAGCCAGCCCGAATCACTGTCCACAACGCCGTTGTCAGCCAAATAAAAACAAGAATATTAGACGGATGAATCGCATCAACTACAAGGATACAAAATACGCTAATGACTGAAGCAATCAGCATTGCATTCCGTAAATACCTGAAATCACCGGTCCCCCAATGAATCCCATCCGTCGCAAATGAAAGCGACCCGACAGGTTGGGTCAAGGCAACCACAACCCAGGCAGGCCCAAAAACTCCATGAGCTGCAGGTGGTACGAGAAGCCATGCAACACTCTTTTCCCCCATAAGCATAAGGGCACACATACCAAGTCCTGTCCCTATACTCCACAAACAGACAGAACGGGCGACGCGACGCGCCTGAGCTTGGTCAGATGCACCAAGAAAAAAACCAACAAGACTCTGCCCTGTGATGGCAAAAGCGTCCAGAAACAACGCTGAAAAAATGAAAAACTGTCGAATAGCCTGATAGGCTGCGCCTTCATCTGGACCAAAACGATTCGCGACACGAGTACACAAGGCTAAAAAGACAAGAACCGCGCCAGTACGAATAAAGAGATCGCCCCCGACCTTCATAAGTTTGGTGATTCCTGCCCCTCGCATATGCCACGTTAACCCGAGGCGTCTCCATATGGCCCACACACACCAAACCGCACCGATCCACTGACTGACAGTGCTCGCAATGGCAGCTCCAGCCACCCCCATAGGTGCAATCGACCCAATCCCGAAAATGAGTACCCAATCAAGCAATACGTTGACAAGATTTACCCCCACAGCCACATAAAACGGCGTGCGCATATCCTGTATACCACGCAATCCGCCAAAACAGGCCAAAGAAACGAGTACTGCGGGAGCTCCGAGCAAACGATACAACATGTATTCACAGGCTAACTCGTTAACCAGTCCTTCGGCACCGAACAACGATGCAATAGGCGAAAGGAATCCCATGGCGCCAAGCATGACAACGAATCCAATACACGCCGCCAACGCACAGGCCAAAGACACCACCTTAATCGCACGCTCTCGATCTCCCCGGCCTTCCGCTTGAGCCACTTCTGTCTGTGTACCAACACCAAGAAAAGTAAATGCCCAAAAGATAGAGGTAAAAGCCACGGTCCCAACACCAAGGGCGGCCACAGGTTCGGAACCGGCAAGACGAGCAACAAATGCCGTATCAACAAGCCCTGTCAGCGGTTCGGCAACCAAAGAGAACAGCACGGGAAACGCCAATCGAAGCAAAGTTCGATTGGGTTTCTTCACAAAGGGGTGGTCCGTTGATTTTTCCGTAACACTCTCGGCCATCTCGGCAATCTCCTTGTATACCAACCTGCCCACAGTCCCATGAAATAACAAGGACAAGCTTTCCATTTGCCCGTTTTTTCTGTTAACTAAACTTCTTATGGAATCAATGGAACTCTCATTTCTTCTCTGGTTGTTCAGTCTTTTCTATACAGCCATGGAAATCACGGCGGTTATCACGGCGGTTATCGCGATTCATGACACTCGCACACCGCAAGGGGCTGTTGCCTGGGCTATTTCGCTGGTAACATTCCCCATTCTCGCTCTTCCCCTTTACTGGATTTTTGGCCGATCAAAATTCCATGGCTATGTCGATGCCATCCGTGCCGGACAAGAAGAATTTCACAGGCTTATAGGTAGCAATCATGACATCCCGACCATTCGTGATCTTGCCGAACGAAAGCGGCCACACGCACCAAGGACGGTATTCGAAACGCTCTCCGGCATCCCGTATCTTGGTGGAAACTCCATCGAACTCTATACAGATGGCAATTCCACCTTCGACGCCATGTTCGCAGACATTGAAAAAGCGACCGACTATATACTGATCCAATTCTTCATTGTCCACGACGACATGCTCGGCAATCGTTTGAAAGAACTGCTTATCCGCAAAGCACAAAACGGCGTTCGCATATATTTTCTCTATGATGAAGTCGGCTGCCACTCCACCTCCGCCGCCTATTGGGAAGGAATGCGAAAGGCCGGAATAGATGCACGTCCATTCCATACAACCAAAGGACGACACAACCGATTTCAACTCAATTTCAGAAACCACAGAAAAATTGTCATTATTGACGGTGCAATCGCCTATGTCGGTGGGCACAATGTCGGCGATGAATATCTCGGCATATCCAAGATATTCAATGGATGGCGAGACACACACATCAGCATCGCAGGTCCTGGCGTACTAGGAGTGCAGGTGTCCTTTGCCAAAGACTGGTACTGGGCAACTCGCCAACTCCTTGACCTTGACCTGACCATGCCAGACACAACTGGGACCGCTGAGGTTCTGGCCCTCGGCACTGGACCGGAAGATGCGCTGGAATCATGCTCCCTCATGTTCATCAGGGCCATCGAAGCCGCACAACACCGCTTCTGGACCGCAAGTCCTTATTTCGTCCCGGACAGTGCGGTCATGAAAGCCTTGCAATTGGCCGCCTTACGCGGTGTGGATGTCCGCATCATGTTGCCTGAAAAGGCAGACCACAAACTCGTTTACCTGGCTGGATTCGCCTGTCTCAAGGAACTAGACCTTCCCGGCATCCGCGTCTTCCGCTACACCAAGGGCTTTCTTCACCAAAAGGTTTTTCTCGTCGACGATATACTGGCCGGAGTCGGAACAGCCAATCTGGATAATCGCTCTTTTCGTCTCAACTTTGAAATTACCATGCTCGTCGAGGACAAATCGTTCTCCAATAAAATTGAGACGATGTTCCTAAGTGACTTTACCCGATGTATTGAAACCGGTCCCAACGAAATCGATTCAAAAAACATCATCCAGAAAACACTCATCAAATTCGCCCGACTGCTTTCCCCTGTTCTTTAAATAAAAAAAGGGAGTCTTCCGAAAAAGACTCCCTTCATTTCAATTATTCTTAATTTTTAAAAAATGTCAGCCATGGCATAAAGCTTACCGGGCTTCTGCTTGGCCAGCCATTTTGCCGCACGCAACGCACCGGAAGCGAATGTCTCACGAGAATGAGCACGATGCGTTACTTCAATACGCTCTCCGGGGCCAAAGAAATACATGGTGTGATCGCCAACCACATCCCCACCGCGCAAAGTCTGCACGCCTATTTCCTTCTGGGGGCGCTCGCCGATGATACCATCACGGCAATGCTTCTTGACGTCATCATATTCCCACCCACGGGCTTCAGCCAGACATTGAGCCAGTTTCAGCGCCGTTCCACTGGGAGAGTCTTTCTTCATTTTATGATGGGTCTCAACCATTTCCATATCATAGTCCTCGCCAAGAGCCTTGACGAGTTCAGGCAAAACCTTGAGCAATACATTCACGCCCACCGACATATTCGGTGCCCAAAAAAGAGGTGTTTCCTTGGCATACTCTGCCAATTCATCCTGCTGGTCCTTATTCAAACCAGTTGTTCCAATAACTGCAGGACTTCCATGCTTGGCAGCAATTTTTGCCATGGCGACAGACGATTCAGGGGCGGTGAAGTCCACAACCACCGCACCGGGGACCTTGGGCAGCAGATCTTCAAGACAATCGGATGTCAGACAACCGTCATAATCCATGCCACCAGTGTTCCCTTCGCGCTCACAAACGCCAACGAGACTCAATTCGTTGTCTGCCAGAGCCATATTCACCAAAGTGTTGCCCATACGGCCCTTTGCACCCAGTATAACGACATTGGTACTCATCTGCATCTCCTGTATTCTTTGAAAATATATAGCTGTTTAAAAATCCAGCAAAGTCATTTGCCTTTTTTCTATCTTCTGACCGAGTAAGCCCTTGAAAGTGTCGAAGTCAATAATTTCAAGCCCAAGTTTCTCCGCCTTGGTAACTTTTGATCCGGCCTTCTCTCCCGCCACGACATAATCCACCTTTTTGGAAATGGTCTTGGATATCGCACCGCCTTGGGCTTCCGCCATGGCCTGAGCCTCGTTTCGTTTTACCGGCAAAGTCCCGGTGAAAATGAACACTTTGCCAGACAATGGCAGCAGAGCTGTTGCCTCGGCATCATCGGAACCGCCTGTCGGCCAAAATCCCAAATCCTTGAACTGACCAAGCATAATCCGATTTTCTTCATTGATAAAAAAATCAGCCAAACTCTCGGCAACAATGGGACCAACATCGTCCAAATCCTGCAACTCTTCGCGGGTCACCAGCCCAATGGCGTCCAGTTCTTCATAATTCGCGGCCAATGTTTTTGCAGTTTGCTCTCCCACATGACGAATACCGAGTCCGGCAATAAACCGCCACAAGGGGGCATCTTTTCTGGCCTTTTCAATGGCTGCCATGAAATTCTCGGCAGACTTGTCACCCATACGTTCATATTTCAACAAATCAGTTTTTTCCAACTTGAACAAATCAGCAGGAGATGTCAGTACGCCGTCTTCCGCCAACTTCTGAATCCATTTTTTCCCCACGCCTTCCATGTCCAAACCGGCCTTGGATACAAAATGAATGATCCGTTGCACGGTCTTGGCAGGACAAACGGTATTAGTACACCGCACAGCTTCTCCATCTTCCACCGCGGAACTCTCACAAACCGGACACTGCATAGGGAATATATACTTTTCAGCGTCCTCGGCTCGCTCTTCAAGATCAACGGACAAGACTTGCGGGATAACATCGCCCGCTCGCTGAATAAGTACGGTGTCACCAATGCGGAAATCGCGTTCCTCAATATATCCCTTATTATGCAAAGTCGCTTTGGACACAACTACACCAGCCAGCTCCACCGGTTCCAGTTCGGCCACAGGGGTCAAAACCCCAGTGCGTCCAACCTGTATGCGGATACTATTGAGCCGGGTCTTGGTCTGATACGCCGGAAACTTCAGAGCCAGAGCCCATCGTGGGGCCCGAGAAGTATACCCGAGGGCACTCTGTATATCCCGATCATTGACTTTGGCGACTACACCGTCAATTTCAAACGGTAAGCCCTCACGTTGCACCATAAGTTCTTCAAAATAATCAGCAACTTCTCGACTTGAATCACACAATTTCGCTTCAGGCGGAATGGCAAATCCCAATTCCTTAAGACCATCCATAACCGCTTGCTGAGTTACCCACTTATCCGATGCAGTATTCCACTCAACCCGGCCTATGCCATACCCCAAAAAACGGAGCGGACGAGATGCCGCGACCTTTGGGTCGAGTTGGCGGATCGTCCCGGCTGCGGCATTGCGAGGATTGGCAAAGACTTTGTCTCCCGCCTCTTCCTGCCGTCGATTCAAGTCGGCAAAATCCGCATTTGACATAACGACTTCACCGCGAACTTCCAACAATTCTGGGACGTCGTCACCTCGCAGGACCAAGGGTAAATTCATAACCGTACGCATATTATGCGTCACGTCCTCACCTGTCAGGCCATCACCACGAGTGGCGGCCCGGACAAACCGACCTTGCTCATAAATAACTTCCATTGCCAGACCATCCATCTTTGGATCGGCCCAATACTGAATATTCTCTTGTCCTGTTCCTTTTATAACGCGTTCGGTAAATGCGTACCACGCATCAAGGTCCATACCGTTGTCCAAACTATACATACGCTCGGCATGTTCATAGGGAGTAAAACCATCGGCAGGTTTACCCCCCACTCTCTTTGTCGGAGAATTAGGATCATCGAGTTCCGGGTATTCCGTTTCCAGACCTGCCAATTCACGAAACAATGCATCATACTCGGCATCGCTGATTTCTGGAGCATCCTGTACATAGTACAGATAGTTGTGCCGCTCGAGTTTTTCGCGCAACAAAGCAACGCGTTCAATGACGTTTTTTGAGACCATGGGGTTACTAATCCACCGTTATATTATAAGATTTCTTTAATTTCTTCGAGATTCGATTTTGTACCGACAGCTAAAAGCGTATCGTTAGCGTCGATCACTTCCTTGGGACCAGGATTAAAAACCATCTCGCCGGAACCTCTTTTTATGGCGATGATAATCAAATTGAATCGAGGACGAATCTTGGACTCGATAAGGTCCAGATTCACCAATTCGGATTCTGGAGAAACCAATAATTCCTCCATTTGAAGATCAATACCACCTCGAACAGCCAATTCCATAAAGTTGGTCACCGTTGGCCGCAAAACATTCTGCGCCATACGCACGCCACCTATGAAATGCGGAAGCACAACTCTATCAGCACCGGCCAATTCCAAACGAGAAATATGTGTTTTATCTCCGGCACGAGCCACAATGGTAATGCCAGGGTTCAATTGACGACCCGTCAATGTCACGTAAACATTTGCGGCTTCGCTGGAAAGAGCCGAAATAAGGGAATTTGCATGGAGCAAACCGGCACTCAAAAGGACTTCGTCACTGGTGGCATCCCCTTCGATACAGAGAATGCCGTCCTGTTCCATCTTGTCGATGAGATCCGGGGCCTGCTCGATAACTACGATATCATGCCCTTCAGCCGCAATTTCCTGAACAACAATGCTGCCGATACGACCATGACCACAAACGATAAAATGATTTTTCAATTTGCTTATTTCTTTCATCATCTTGTGCTTACCCCACATAATTTGCAAACGACCATCAATCAGGATTTGTGCGAAAGCACCGGCTATATAAACAAAACCGCCGACACCGCCCATAATCAGGAAGGCAGTAAACATGCGGCCTTCTTCCGAAAGCTGGTTGACTTCCATGAATCCTACGGTGGAAAGTGTAATGACCATCATGTAAAAGGAACTGGCAAAATCCCAGTGCTCGTACATCATGTAAAAACAGATACCCACTACAAAAATCACGAAGAGATACACCACGCCGAGAACGACACTCCAGAGGGAGCCTAGCCGTGACCTCAGGCGAAGCATTCGCCGATGAACTCTCTCAATCATCGTTTACCCCAACTCAAGGAATCTCTCACGAAGCATGGCAACACGGTCCCTGAGTTCCGCGGCCCGCTCAAATTCCAACTCTTTTGCAGCTTCACGCATTTCGCGTTCCAACCGCTTAATACTCTTCTGCAAGGTTTTAGGGTCTGCCCCATATTGTGCCGAGTCCTCGGCAGCCATTCCCACCGAAGCATGTTGCATGGTTACACCGCTGAGTTCGCCGAACAGGTTGTCTACCTTTTTACGAATAGTGGTCGGCGTAATACCGTGAACTTCATTGTATTCCTGCTGCTTCTGCCTTCTACGGTCTGTTTCATCAATAGCCGACGCCATCGAGTCCGTAACTTTGTCCGCATACAGGATAACCCTGCCATCAACATTTCTCGCCGCCCGTCCAAAAGTCTGAATAAGCGAACGCGCCGAACGTAAAAAACCTTCTTTGTCGGCATCGAGAATCGCCACCATCGAAACTTCCGGGATATCCAACCCTTCTCTAAGCAAGTTGATGCCAACAAGTACAGAAAACTCACCAGCCCGAAGAGCCTGAATAATGGCCATTCGTTCAAGGGTATCAATATCCGAATGCAAATATTTGGATTCGACACCCATCTGGTTCAAATACTCATTCAAATCTTCAGCCATACGTTTTGTCAACGTAGTGACCAGAACCCGCTCGTCCACTGATTGTCTTTTCTTACACTCTGACAGTAAATCGTCAATCTGTCCGTGTGTTTTTCGAACCTCAATCTGAGGATCGACAAGTCCTGTGGGCCGAATAATCTGCTCAACTACCACGCCTTGAGCCAAATTGATTTCCAACGGACCAGGCGTAGCCGAAACATAGACAGCCTGCTTGATACGCTCCTGAAATTCTTCATAATTAAGCGGACGATTATCCAATGCAGATGGCAACCTGAACCCAAAATCCACCAATGTGGTCTTGCGCGACCGATCTCCTTTGAACATGCCCCCCACCTGCGGCAAAGCAATATGAGATTCATCGACAAATAAAATAAAATCATCTGGGAAATAGTCGAGCAAGGTAGCTGGCGGCTGTCCCTCATGTCGCCCATCTAGATGAAGAGAATAGTTTTCAATACCGTTACAATATCCGAGTTCCTCAATTGTTTCGAGGTCATACATGGTTCGCTGTTCAAGTCTTTGCGCCTCGACCAACTTGTTGCGCTTCTTGAGATCGGTCAGTCGAAGTCGAAGTTCTTCCCGAATATCATGGGTGGCCCGATCAAGATTATCTCTGTCCGAGACAAAGTGGCTGCCCGGATAAATAACAGTCTTTCTCAAACGATCCTTGACTTCACCTGTCAACGGGTCGGTTTCGGAAATGGAATCAATCTCATCGCCAAAAAACTCTATACGCAAAGCTTTTTCCCGGCTGTATGCGGGGATAATTTCCACCACATCACCACGCACACGGAACGTACCACGATGGAAATCATAATCATTGCGCTCGTAATGAATCTCCACCAATCGTCCAAGAAGCGATTCCATTGCCATGGTTTGTCCCTCTTCCACGGGAATGACCATCTTGGCATAAAAATCCGGTGATCCTAAACCATAAATACACGATACCGAAGCAATGATGAGTACATCTTTGCGCGTCAGCAACGCATGAGTTGCGGCATGACGCAGTTTGTCGATATTGTCATTGATGGAAGAATCCTTCTCAATGTACACATCTGAATGTGGCAAATAAGCTTCCGGCTGGTAGTAATCGTAATAACTGACGAAATATTCAACGGCATTATCAGGAAACAACCCACGGAACTCCGTATAAAGTTGTGCGGCCAAGGTCTTATTCGGAGCCAGAATCAACGCAGAACGATTGAGCTTCGCCACCACGTTTGCCATAGTAAAGGTTTTGCCTGTACCGGTGGCACCAAGCAACACCTGATCTCGCACACCACTTTGCAAACCGTTAACCAGTTCTGCGACAGCTTCCGGCTGATCACCTTTGAGGGTGTATTCACTGACAAGTTTGAAATCAGGCATTTCTCGACAATCCAGGGCTTGAGATAGCCCGTCAAAACACGTAAGATTCAATAATAAACAGCAAGGAGACCGCCATGGATATCACCGTCACCCCCTCACCTTCCACTTTGCCCATAGATCGCGCCTTTTGTCTGTCCATGGTAATCAAGAGCTTCAAAGGCCGGCGAGATGTTGAAGTTCATCTTTTCCGCGCCAATTGGGATGACGAAGAAATAAAGGAATCGGACCTCGACAAGCTCATCGGCGCTCCCATTGATCCCTCCAGCACTGATCCGGCAGGCAGCCGAACAGTCATTCTGGAATCTTTCACGGAGTGTGAACGCGACCTTATACTCAATTACCTGAAAGAACAGTATTCCACAAGACTTACAGCGCTCCACTCCTCACCGCTGACCTTCCCCGTCCCGGCCGGACTGAAAGGCCTTTCACAGGTGGAGGCAGGAAAAAATATCGGATTTATTGAGTTTGAAAAAATCCCCAGTTATTCACTGGAAATTCCGCTCAAAGGATTCTACGACTTAAGCCAGCATCCCCCCATTGTGGAAGGGTAAAAAAACTACTCCAGGTCATCAAATTTCCACTGTCCTTCACGAGACGGTCTCTCCATTCCTTCACGGATCATCTGAAGGAATTGATACCGCTGAAGTTCCCGGGCGCCAAATCGAAGTAAATGGTGCGTGGTCTGCTGACAATCGATAAGGCTGAAATCCCATTTTTTCAGCTGATCCACCAAAACCGCAAACGCTGCTTTCGATGCGTCGGGCACATGGTAGAACATGGACTCCCCATAAAAAACAGAGCCAAGCGATACGCCGTAGAGACCTCCAACCAAATCATCACCCTGCCAGGCTTCAACACTGTGCGCATAGCCCAATTCATGAAGCATGGTATAGGCCTCTATCATGTCATCAACAATCCAAGAGCCTTCCTGCTCAGGACGAGGGCAACAAGCACATCGACGAATAACCGAATTAAATCGGGTATCCATAGTAAAAGTAAACGTTCCCCTGTTAAGGACACGGCGCAAACTTCGCGGCATATGGAATTCTTCAGGGAATACGACAAGTCGAGGATTGGTCGACCACCAAAGAATTGGCGAATCATCTCCATACCAAGGGAAAATACCGTTGGCATAGGCGGTCAGTAACCGTTGAGGACTCAAATCCCCTCCAACGGCGAGCAATCCGTCAGGATCCGCCTCTTCCGGGTCGGGAAATACTGGATCATCAAAAAGCCGATAGATAGTCATAGGCTCTCAAACAAAAAGGGGCAGCCTCAGCCGCCCCTTTTGTCGTGTATACAAATTACTACTGTTTTTTACCGACGGCTTCATAGGAAAAGGTAAATTCTCCAGAGGCCCCTACAGCGGGTATCCTTTTGGATTTCTTGCCCTTTCCGGCAAGTCCAACAGTGACCACACCACCCTTCATCAATTCACCAAAAAGCAGTTCATCAGCAATGATATCCTTGATTTCCGTCTGAATCACACGGCCCATAGGTCGTGCGCCCATGGAGACATCATGTCCAAGTTCGGCCAGCCGAGCCCGTGCTGATTCAGTCAACGTCACAAACACACGACGATCCTGCAACTGATCATTCAGTTCCTTGATAAACTTGTCCACGATCAATTCCATGACGGGTGACTCAAGCGCCTTGAACGTAACGATGGAATCCAACCGATTACGAAATTCAGGACTGAACAGCTTCTCCAACGCCTTCATGGCACCGCCTTCACGGTCGGCTCCTTCATTGCGTTTGAAACCGATAGCACCCTTGGCCATCTCCCGAGCACCGGCATTGGAGGTCATTAACAGAATAACATGCCGAAAATCAGCCTTACGGCCATTGTTATCCGTCAGGGTAGCGTAATCCATCACCTGAAGCAGAATATTGAAAACATCCGGGTGTGCTTTTTCGATTTCATCAAACAAGACAACACAATGCGGCTTTTTACGCACACCTTCGGTCAACAACCCACCCTGATCAAACCCGACGTATCCTGGAGGCGCCCCTATGAGACGGGCCACAGCATGTTTTTCCATGTATTCGGACATATCAAAACGCAAGAAACTGATACCAAGGACATCCGCCAACTGACGAGCCAATTCGGTCTTACCGACACCCGTAGGACCAGTCAGCAAGAAACTCCCCACAGGACGTCCAGCCTGCCGCATACCCGCACGGGACCGCTTGATGGACTGAGACAAAGCTGAAACAGCCTCGTCTTGTCCAAAGACCACACTCTTCAAATCAGTTTCGAGACTCTGAAGCCGAGCACGATCAGACACCGTCAAACGGCGAGCCGGAATCCGAGCCATACGGGCCACGACTTTTTCAATGTCCGCCACCGTAATACGATCACCCTTCCGTGTACGAGAAGAGAGTTTGTACAACGCGCCAGCTTCATCCATGACATCAATGGCCTTATCAGGTAAAAAACGATCCGTTATATGCCGTTCAGACAATTCCGCTGCTGTTTTCAAAGCGAAATGAGTGTAATTGACCCCGTGAAACTCCTCGTAATGAGTCTTTAAACCCTTGAGGATAGCAATGGTCTCTTCCACTGTTGGTTCGACAATCTCGATCTTCTGAAACCGGCGCGACAAAGCGCGATCCTTTTCAAAATGATTTTTATATTCTTCAAATGTTGTGGAACCGATACACCGAATTTCTCCGGATTGCAGGAGCGGCTTCAAAATATTGGACGCGTCCATGCTACCGCCGCTGACAGACCCTGCGCCGACAATGGTGTGAATCTCATCCACAAACAAAACGGCATCTTTGTTGAGCTTAAGTTCTGCCAGCACCCCCTTCAACCGCGCTTCAAAATCACCGCGATATTTAGTGCCAGCCAACAGAGACCCCATATCTAAACTATAAACTTCTGCATTCAGGAAATCTTTGGGCACCTTACCTTCAACAACCATCAAGGCCAATCCCTCAGCCATGGCAGTCTTGCCAACACCAGGGTCACCCACAAAGATAGGATTATTCTTACGGCGTCGAGACAAAACCTGCACGGTACGCTCAAGCTCAGCCCCTCGACCAATAAGCGGGTCAATAAGACCTTCGGCCGCCCGGTCTGTCAGGTTTACTGTATATTCTTTAAGCGGACTTTTCTTCTCACCGGGACGGGCTTCAAGAGGATCTGGTTGACCACCAAGGTCATCACCAAGATCATTCCAGTCATCACCAGTAGACATGCCATGAGATATGATTTCCAGAATATCAAGACGGGAGACATCATGGGTACGCAGAAAATAGACAGCGTAAGAATCTTCTTCGTCAAACATGGCCGCAAGGACATCCCCAACTTCAACAGTGGTTTTGCCCGATGCCTTTTTCTGCCACACAGCCCTTTGCAGGACACGACGTACCCCCAAGGTCTGAATAACTTCAGATTCAGTTCCCTCAGGCAAGGCTTCCATGTTCTCCACGAAGAACCTGCCAAGTTGGTCCCTGAGGCGCTCCATTTCAGCACCGCAGGCTTCAAGGATTTCTTCCCCCTGATCCTCGATGGAAATGGCATACAGCAGGTGCTCCAACGTCAGAAATTCATGATTCCTACGCTTCACCTCATTGACGGCAGAGGTCAATGCACTTTCAAGTTCCTTGCTGAGCATCGTCATATCTATTCACCTTCCATGCTGCACTTTAGCGGAAAGCCTGCGCTTTTCGCCAACCTGTGCACCAAATCAACCTTGGTTTCGGCCACTTCGGCAGTGTAAGTGCCGCATACTCCGTATCCCTTATTGTGGACAGAAAGCATGATGGCCGTGGCTTGCGCTTCATTTCGACGAAATACGCGAACCAAAATCTCGACCACGAAGTCCATGGTCGTATAATCGTCATTATGCAACAGGACCTTATACTTCCGAGGCTCCCTGACTTCATGTTCGTCAAGAAGTTCGGTTTCAAAACGGTCACCGGTAAAAGGGTCGCTCATAGGGTATTGACTCCAAAAACTCTTTGTTCCTTAACTCGTAATATAAATTCCTTTTCACCGACTGTCGAGGGGGGAATCTCATTCTTTATCGAGTTCTGCCAACAATCGTGTACGAAAAGGTTCTTCAAAAACAAAATTTTCATCCGGAGAAAGTCCTCTGTTCCGGCGATCGGACATATTCAATGCGTGATATGTTTCTGTTGTCGTCTCGTGACTATCCAAACCAATTGCCTGAGCGCAGGCCGGTACAGAAATATCAGTTCCTTCAATTTCCACAAAATACCCAAAAGGCATTTGGTCGAGACAAAGGGTACAATCCATATAACACCACTTTTCCCGCACCTTTTCATACGAAAAAAACACCTTGAAACCAAGTGTCTCCAAGGCTGCCCTCATAACATTCAAATCCCCAACAGAAGTTTCAATCTCGTCGGAAACTTTAAGAACCGACGGAATATCTTCTTCTGGCGGACGCTTGACTGTCAGGATAGTCTGCCCCTGTTTCTCACGAAGTCTGAGTAAAATTGACTGCGCTTTCAAAGATCGATCTGGATAATCAAAAACCAAATTGGATTCAAAATATCTCCCTGAATACGTTCCACCAACCTCTTCCAGTCTGCAACGTATTGCGTTCAAATCCACGCTGAGATATTTCAATTCACATTCAAGGGCCATTGGCTTTCTCCCATTGAGTTGCTATATGAGCAATAAGGATATCGGAATGTTAACAAAATTACTCTATCTTTCTCTTGGTGGTGCGGCTGGCACCATGTCCCGCTACTGGCTATCTGGCGTAGCCCAACGACTGGTTGGTGGCTCATTCCCACTCGGGACATTCGCCGTCAACGCATTGGGCTGCCTCTTGTTCGGGGCGGTCTGGGGATTTTTCGAAAACCGCATGCTCCCCGGAAGTGAAATTCGACTTCTCGTACTGACCGGTTTCATGGGCGCATTCACCACTTTTTCCACCTACATGTTCGAAACCGCTGAACTGGTCAAATATGGACAGATGCTCACCGCCTTGCTTAACGTAGTTGGTCAAAGCATCGTGGGCCTCGTACTCGTTCTTACAGGCATAGCCCTTGGTCGCCTACTCTAACACTTCACTCTGGAGGTCATAATGAAACTGCTTGAAAAGGCTGAACGAATTAGAATCTACATCGGTGAGGATGACAAGCACAAAGGGACTCCTCTTGCCGAAGCCATTGTTAAAGAAGCCAGAAAACTCGGTCTGGCAGGGGCCACAGTCTTTCGTGGCATGAGCGGATTCGGAGCAAACAGTCGTATCCACACCACCAAAATTCTTCGCCTGTCCGAAGACCTGCCCGTGGTTGTAGAAATTGTAGAACATCCTGACCGCTTGGATATCCTGCTTAAAAAACTTGACGACATGATGGGAGAAGGAATGGTTACACGGGAACCCGTTGAGGTTATTGCCTACCGGCATTCCAAAAGCTGACGCCCCCGCAAAAAGACTCTGCGAGGGCGTTTCTATACTTACTTAAATAAGAAAAACGCTACCCGCATGCACGGACTATCTCTCCTGCTATACGAGTCAAAGAAAGTACCTTTTGAGCGCCTCCCAATTTGATAGCCTCCTGCGGCATACCAAAAACAACGCAGCTGGCTTCATCCTGAGCAATGGTATACGCCCCGGCATCACTCAATTCTTTCATGCCCTTAGCTCCATCATCACCCATGCCGGTCATAATGGCTGCAACGACGTTGCGCCCACCATATCGTGCACCAGATCGGAAAAGTACATCCACGGAAGGACGATGCCGAGAAACCAAAGGACCATCTTTGACTTCAACATAATACCGACTGCCGGTTCGCTTAAGCAACATATGCTTATCCCCGGGAGCGATCAAAGCCTGTCCTCGTACGACGGAATCGCCATCCTCAGCTTCCTTGATATTAATCCGGCAGATAGAATTCAACCGATTAGCAAAAGCCTTGGTAAAATGCTCCGGCATATGCTGGACAATAGCAATGGGAGGACAATCGACTGGCTGAGCTTCCAAAAAGACTTTAAGAGCTTCTGTTCCACCGGTTGAAGCACCAACAAGACAGACCTTTTCCGTTGCCGACAGAGTTTTTACCTTTCCTTTTGGAATAACTGCATCGGCAGAAAGCTTTGGACTCACTTTGATAGCTGGGGCTTTTTTTATCGCCCTTGGCCGAGCCATAGCCGCGGCTTTGACTTTATCAATAAGACGAATACTCGATTCTTCAAGAAACTTCTTCGTACCAACTTTAGGCTTGGTAATAATTTCGACAGCACCGTATTCGAGTGCTTTGAGCGCATTGTCAGTTCCCTTATCCGCAACCGAAGAGCAGATCACCACAGGTACCGGATGCTGCTTCATAAGCTTTTTCAGGAAAGTCAGACCATCCATCCGTGGCATCTCGATATCAAGAGTAATCACGTCAGGAATTTCTTTTTTCATCCGCTCAGCGGCAACATAAGGATCGATAGCCGTTCCCATGATTTCAATCTGCGGATCAGAGGAAAGAATATCTTCCAAGGTTTGCCTGACAACGGCAGAATCATCGACAATCAACACACGAATCTTACGCATTTTCTACCCTCATAAGAACTCAAACAACCTACTTGGACTCAGCAACAACACGTCGAACCAAACCGGGAACATCCAAGATCAACGCAATGGAGCCATCACCCTTAATCGTTGCACCGGAAATACCTTCTACGTCTTTGTATACACGACCAAGGCTTTTAATAACAGTCTGATGTTCGCCGATGACAGTATCTACGACAATACCGACGCGACTTCCCTCTACGCCAGTAATAACTATCTGTTCGATGGGAGGGCTGTCCCCTTCGACATCAAACCAGTCACGTATGTGAATATACGGAACGATTTCGCCCCTGAGATGCAATATACGCTGCCCTGAATCACTTTCTTCCACCTGAGCCCGTGTCAATTCAACGCATTCTTCAACCAATGACAACGGGATGACATAAAATTCATTCTCCACCTGAACTTGCAAACCGTCGATGATGGCCAAAGTCAATGGCAATCTGATGGTAATGGTTGTGCCGGTCCCGGGTTTTGAATCGATATCGATAGTTCCGCGCAAAGAATCAATAGCCCGCTTCACCACATCCATTCCCACGCCACGACCAGAAACATTGGTCACTTCCTGAGCTGTCGAAAAACCGGGTTCAAATATAAGCTTAAGCAATTCCTTTTCGGTCAATTCCGCATCTTTAGAGATCAAACCACGCTCGATCCCTTTTTTGCGAATCATTTCACTGCTCATTCCCTTACCATCGTCGGTAATGCGAATAAGCACTTCTCCACCGGAATGCTCGGCAGCAAGCATGATCGTGCCCTGAGGGGGTTTACCCTGAGCTTCTCGAACCTCGGGCAACTCAATGCCATGATCAATACTATTTCGAAGCAAATGTACTAAGGGGTCGCCTAGGCGCTCAATGACAGTCTTGTCCAACTCAGTCTCAGCACCACTCGTGGTCAGCCCGATTTGCTTACCGAGATCGGCAGACAAATCGCGTACCAAACGTCTAAACTTACTGAAGGATGTCCCAATTGGAAGCATACGAATCCCAAGAGTTGAATCTCGTAATTCGTCACTCAAACGTTCCAACTCTTCGGCCAATAAAGTAAGGGCCGGATCGCTCCGCTCACTGATAACCTGTGAAATTTGAGCCTGAACAATAACCAATTCACCGACAAGGTCCACGAGGTAATCAAGTTTATCCGCGGCGACGCGAATGCTCGACATAGCCTCCTGCCGCTTCTTATGGACTTCCCGTTCTTTGACTTCTCCCTGACGTTTGACGGCCTTATTGACTGCAGCCTTGGAGACTTTACCTTCCTCGGCAAGAATCTGCCCCAGAGGCCTGTCACCCTTGGTTTTCTGCTTTTCCAAAGCAGCTTGAATATCTTCTTGGTTCAAATCCCCATTCTCTACGAGAATCTCACCTATTTTGGGAACAGCATCGACTTCAGGTTCATCGCCCGTAAAAGAGACAGTGTTTGATGCTGACGGCGATGGAGGCGAAACAACGACTTCAGGCTCTTTCTCTTCCAAAGAAATGGAACCGGATTCACGAACTTCAACCGATACATTTGCATTCAGGAAGAAAAAGACATCTTCCACATTGTCTTTATCCACTTCCGTAACCAGGACGAGTTCCCATCCAGCACCAGTATCAACATGCTTGGACTTGACGGACAATTCACCCAAACGATCTAATTCCTCAAAGAAATTCTCGACAGATTCAACGTCTACTTCACCCTTTCCGTCAGGCTTTAGTAAAATAGTAAAATCTTTCAGTGCGGGAGATTCTTCCTCTGACTCATCTGTCTCAGATTCCGCAGAAAGCACCTCAACTTCCGCGCTTCCTTCAACCACATCTTCTTCCCCGGAACTCGCAACAAAATCTTTCAATCCTTGAAGGATTGCTTCCATATTTTCCGCATCTACCGGACCTTCGTCATCAGCGTCGAGCATGCTTCTGATGTGATCCCGAGACTGAAGAGACAGCCCACATAAAACAGGCGTCGCTTGAATGTCACCATTTCTGACCATATCAAAAATAGTCTCAACCTCATGCGTAAATCCTGCAATCTCATCGAATCCAAACATGGATCCAGAGCCTTTAATTGTATGCAAGGCGCGAAATATCTGGTTTACCAGATCCATATCATCTGGAGTCTCTTCGAGTTCCAGTAACGCACCTTCCAACTCACGCAAAAGGTCGTAAGCTTCCTCTTTGAATATCTGCCTGTTCAGATCATCTGACATCCGGCACTCTCCTGAAATCACGTCGATATATGAAAATTCACTATCAAATTCGAAGTCCGTAACTTCTATTCTCTGACTCTATATCACTCACAAAAAACCGAATAGCCCATTATAATCTTTTCAAAAAAGTATTCTTCATCACGCTTTGCCCAAAAACAAGATTTCTGCCCGAGCTGTTTCCTCATCAAAAGGCTTTATAACAACATCCACTTTTTCGCCTTTAAATTGAGCCGAGCCAAGAAGTATCCCTTCAAAATAGTCAAACAACCCACGACCAGAACGATAATTCATGAACAATGTATCACCCTTATCCTCATAGGTGAATTTGGGAGGTTTAATCCCTGGCTGAGTCTTGGTCAACTGCGAATGGACATCATTCATACGCAAATAGAAATCCTTCAACGATTCATCTCGAAAATGCCCCGGGTACATCTTGTTGAACTGTTCAACAGAGAATCTACCAAGACCAAGAAAAAAATTACGAGGTTGAACCCCAATGGTCTTCGATACAAATTCAGCCATTTGCATAAGAACTTGGTCGGGATAGCTGTCCGTAGGCAAAAACACAGGATTACCCATGGCTTTCTGCATGTCGGCATGCACGGACTTACCATATTCTCGCAACACATATTTTTGGGCTATCTGGGGAAGAACTCCCTTCATCTCACCTTCAGATTCCCGCAATGTCATATCACCGTCACCATCTCTGAATTCCTGAGACACATTCAGAAGATCACGAGCCAACTCTGCCATATCTCGAGTGGCACTAGCCGCCTGCCCCGCTGCTTCATCAGCATCTTCAGCAATAACCGCAATATCCTCAACACTATGCATAACTTCTTCTGCTGCTGAGGACTGCTGTTCCGCAGCAGTAGCAATTTCAGCCACACGCTCAACCATATCCTGAATACTCGCCATGATCTGCTGTAACGTCTCTCCTGCCTTGTTGGAAAGGTCCGTACTTTCGGCCACCTGTTTTGCTGTTGCACGCATGGACGTCATTGCTTTTTGAGATCGTGTCTGAATCATCCCGATGGCTGACTCCACTTCACGAGTTGCGTCCATGGTCTTTTCTGCCAACTTGCGAACCTCATCAGCCACGACAGCAAATCCTCGTCCAGCTTCTCCAGCCCGAGCGGCCTCAATAGCCGCATTGAGAGCAAGTAAATTGGTTTGATCTGCGATGTCGTTGATAACACTGATAATTTGTCCAATTTCACCGGCCTGAGTATTCAACTTGCCAACTTCCTGCTCAAGCGCAACAGCCTCATTCGACACCTGGTTGATAGCCACAACAGCCTTATCCACCATGGCAACCCCTTCGGTCGCTGACGTATTGGCTTCATCTGCGGCTCCTCTGGTCGCGGTAGCATTCCTTGCAACTTCAATCACAGTTTCGGTCATATTCTCCATGGACAATGCCACGGCAGAGGTCTGCGCACGTTGCTTCTGCGCACCCTGGGCCTGATCGTCGGCTGAAGCTGACAACAGCTCCGTGGCTGACGCTACATGTTCTGCCAAACCACTAATCCGTTCGCCAGCCTGAGTCATGCGTTTCTGTTGTTGCTGAATCTTACGATGGTTTTCTACCTGTTCGGTCATATCGATAAATGAAGTAGCCGCCCCAATAACAACTCCCTCTTGATCATGGATAAAACTGATAAAGAGTTGAACAGAAATTTTTCTTTTATCCCACAAAACCAAATCCACACTTTCCACTTGCGGCTTACCAAGCTTAAGTGCCTTCTCAGTTAAAGAAACACTATTTTTATTATATAACGCCTGACTGACAGTCTTACCAACCACCTGTTCAGCGTTCTTTCTGACCATTTCCAACATGGGTTGCGATGCAAGAAGAATTATACCATCGGAATCACACACAAGAGCTGGACTTCCAAGCTCCTGAAACGCTCCTTCAAAAAAAACAGCCTGTCTTTGAATGGTACTCATAACCTCCGCACACTGTCCTAAAACCCCATCAAATTCTTTTGCCGCCATAGCATCAGGAAGACGACATTCCGCGATCTCTTCAAGAGCTTCTTTCACACGTTTCCGATACTTGGAATGTAAAAGTCCGATAATAGAGGTAATGATCAAAACGCAAAGGACACCTATGCCATATGCCAACCATCCGCCGACAGCTGTCACGGCCGCGAATATACCACATAAGGTAACACCACAAATTATCATCCCCACGGGTCCGATAAACATCGGTCAAACTCCCTTTGCGAATTAAATCAAACGAAATGCATGAAAACAACATGAATTACCATATGATGAGTACAATTAATCAAGTTTAAAAGCAAACACAGACAAAAAAAACGCCGCAAGCAAAAACTTGCAGCGCCCCAAATAGGATCATGAAAAATCGTCTGATTTATCGCCCGGACTTATTACGCAACATGCGAATGGCACGACGTTCCCGGTATCGCCTGATAACAAACAAAGAAATAAAATAGGTAGCGATTGTGGCTGGGATACCAAAAGCCAGTCCACCTATGAACATAACTGCAAAAACCTTCCAACCGGAGGCGATCAGCTGGGTCATCTCTAAATGCTGCGGATCGAAAACAATATTGTCGAACGGAGCAACAGTACTCCCCACAATAAAAAGGAAATAATAAAAAGGCACCATGGTCGCGGCATTTGAATAACATGTAGCAAGCCATGCAGCCAACTTGTTGACCCGCATAACAAAAGCCAAGGCAATGACGACCACGGATTGAAAAGGAATGATTGGCATAGCGCCGATAAACATACCAAGAGCACAGGCCGCGGCCAGATTCTTTGGCGATGAGTTCTGACGCATCAAACGCAGATACCAATAGCGTATCCACCGCTTGCTGCCTGTCCACCAATCTCGATTGCTTTTTTTCTCGCGGGGGGTATGACGACTCAGGTCACTCAAGAGCTACTCCAACACATCAAAACGTGAAAATTTCATAACAAATCCCGCCCTGCCCTGTGTGGCAGACCGAAGATCAGTGGAAAATCCGAACAGCTTCCCCAGTGGGGCAAGCCCTTGAACCACCTTTTGTCCATTTCGATCAATCATATTCTCGATCTTGGCCCCTTTGGACCCGAGCAGACCGACCACATCACCAACAAAATCTTCCGGTACACTGATCTCCACCCACATAATGGGTTCCATCAGTTTGGACGTAGCCTGTCCAAGTGCCTCCTTAAGAGCCATGGCGGCAGCCATACGATAGCCCACAGGGCTGGATTCTCCATCCCGCCTCTGCATACCGAGGACTCGAACTCGCACATCCTGAACCGGATACCCACGAACGACACCACTTTGCAAACTATCAGAGATACCATCTTCTACAGCCTCAAGCCACGCAGCAGGCCATTCTTCAACATCGACCTCCATGGAGATACGACGTCCTTGATCCCGATCCATAGCCTCCACGGCCAAATCAACCGCACCAAAATGAACGACCTCACCCAACTCGCGATTAAATTCAGCACTCCCCTTGCCTTTACCGGTAACAGTCTCCTGATAGACCACCTGCGGCTTACCAACTCTCGGTTCGAGTTTGTACTCACGTTTCAAACGTTCTTGAATCACTTCCAAATGAAGCTCTCCCATACCAGACAGAACAATCTGCCCTGTATCTTCATCACGCTTTAACTCAAGAGTCGGATCTTCCAATAAATATTTATCCAAAACCTCATCAAGCTTATCGCCCTCTTCAGAATTACGAGGCTCGATAGCCAAAGAAATAACCGGTTTGTAATCCGCAATCTGCTCCAAAAGAATCGGGGCTTCTTTGGTTGCCAGAGTGTCACCAGTCCTGGCAAATTTCATCCCGGCGGCGGCCACCATATCTCCGGCAAAGGCACTCTCAATCTTTTCCTTGCGCCCAGCGTGCAAACGGAACAAACGAGCCACTCTTTCAGGTTGGTCCTGCGTCACGTTATAGACAGTATCTCCTGCACTTATCTTACCAGAATAAATACGCATCATAGCGAGCTTCCGTCCAGAATCAAGAGCAACTTTGAAAACAAGAGCAGACAATGGTTCCTTATGCGAAACCTCAAAAGATTGCTTGGTCTTGTCCTTTGGATTCACTCCCTCGGCAACCGGCACTTCCAGCGGACTAGGTAAATAATCACATACAGCGGTCAGCACTGGCTGCACACCAATATTTTTCAATGCCGAACCAACGAGCACCGGAACAATCTTCCGAGCCAACGTCGCCTTTCGCAAAGCCGCACGAATCTGGGGAGCAGGGACATCCTCCCCGGACAAATATAGTTCAAGAATTTCTTCATCTTCATCAGCAGCGACCTCAATGAGCTTTTCACGCCACGGAGAAAGACGACCTGCTTCTTCTTCGGTCAGATCACGGGAAGAAAAATCAACACCTTTAGTACCTTGATCGAATTCAAGCCGTTGCATGGTCACCAAATCATAAACACCGGCAAAATCCTGCCCAGCCCCGTCAGGATACTGAATAGCCAATGGATTTGTTCCGAGTTTCTGAACCATGGAGTCAAGCACGGCATCAAAATCGGCACCCAGTCTGTCCATTTTATTAACAAACGCCAACTTAGGAACAGAATAAGACTCCGATTGCCGCCAGACAGTTTCAGACTGCGGCTCTACGCCACTCACGCCACAAAACACACCAACAGCACCATCCAGAACCCGCAAAGAACGTTCCACTTCAATGGTAAAATCCACATGCCCGGGGGTATCAATGATATTAATCATGCACGGGTCCCACTGACAGGAAGTCACCGCCGAAGTGATGGTGATACCGCGTTCCTGCTCTTCAGGCATATAGTCCATGGTTGCCGTGCCTTCATGGACTTCACCAATACGGTGTATCTTCCCTGAATAATAAAGGATTCGCTCTGTCAGCGTTGTTTTTCCCGCATCAATATGCGCAATGATACCAATATTGCGAAGGTTGCCGAGCACCTTCGCCGAGGGGGCGTTGCTCTTGCTCACGTTCAGGCTCCAATGGTCCAGGCAGTCCGATGAAAATGAAGTTGTTCAGGACGAAGATCAGGCCAAACCCAACAGCCCTCATGCCCGGGGCTGAACACAATTCGTGATTGCGTCAACGCATCGTTCACTCGGGACAAAGGAACGAAGACAGCATCCCCGACTGTAGCCAGGAATGTTTGAAAATCGTCTCCGTCATACGAAAACTTGTCTAAAGGGGAAAAGGTATGTGTTCCATGGACAGTACAACAAACATCCGGTTGGGCAAAAGCAAGAGCTTCAAGATCAACAGGCTGAGACTCATCCATCCATACAGAAATTTTTCCATCAAAAACAGGCGAATAAACTCCGACTAAACTGGACGCTACTCGTCGGGTATCAACGCCTTCTGCTGCAACTCCCAAATCAACCACAAGCCCGGAAGCCGTACCGGAAGACAACTCCGTCAAAAACTGACAAGCCTGATCAACCGTCATATCAACAGCTAAATCCTGCCCTGCCAATTCAAGAGCCGTGAGTAAGGGATTGGGCCAAGGACTATCACCGACTCGTACCACCAAGACATTGCGCACCCCGCTGGCAAGTGCGGGAACCAATCCAGCAAGCAATCGCGCTGGAGACTCCAATATCGTCCCACAAAGAACGACACAAAAATCTACCGGTTGAAATGCATGAATGGAATCAAACCCGCCGCGCCATGAATTCTCAACCCGTCCTCCAAGCTCTTTACCGCCGCCATACCAATCGTACAGCCGAGCTATACACGTCTTGAGTAAGGCACGATGACGAGCAGGGGTCTCCTGATAAGCGCGTGCAAAAAGGGTATCGTTGACAACAAACTCGTTGATTTGATGTGGAAATTCAAACACCGATTTCTGCATAGGGAAAACAACCCCTTGTCCGTCTTCAGGAATTATAGCCACTTCTTGATCCACCGCAGCCAGCTTCCCTGAATGCGTTGGCGTTCCTCCTCGGACAGAGTCTTTTGATATTCAAAATATGAATACTCGGCGCGCTTAACGGCATAATCTCGCAAGTCTGCGATATCAGAAAAATTCTCCACCACATATTGATAACGATGCCAAGCCGGACCATATTGCTCTGTCCGCCAGAAAAAGTCGGCCATATAAACTTCATGCTCCGCCAAAATCCTGCGGCTCTTAATGATTAAGTGCTTGGCTTGCTCGGCGTATTGAGACTTAGGATATGTCTCCGCCAACCGGTACAAATATTCCAATCCTTCCTTGATATTCTCCTGACGACGATCAATGGATTTGAACATACTGATATTGGCATTGGCGATCTGGTACAATACATACGGAATATTATCGTTGCTCGGATGCAACGCCTCAAATTCCTTATATGCTTCCAGAGCCAAGACATATTCTTCATCAAGGTAATAAGCATCACCCAAAGCCAACTCCCCTTTCAAGGCAAAGGGGCTGAAGGGGAATCTGTCCTTGAGTTTGGAAAAGTAGTCCTGAGCGTCACCGTAGTCCTTCTCTTTCAAGGCCTCCACACCCGCTTCATACAGTTCTTGGGCCGTATCCTCCGGTGGAGGAAGGAAATAACTGTCGATCCAAACGCATCCCGTCAGGGACATAAGAACGACAAGAACGACAGGAACCAATAAACGACGCATACGGACTCCTAATCGCCCAACTGCTCAAGATAAGTGAATGCTGCGGTAGCTGCGGTGGCTCCATCGCCAACGGCGGAGGCAACCTGACGGCACATCTTGGCACGAATATCTCCAGCGGCAAAAACGCCAGGAACATTAGTCCGCATCTCAACATCCGTGATAACACCATTGGATTCTTTCACGACATCGTCGGGAACGTAATCCATGATGGGTTCAAACCCGATGAAAATAAATGTCCCGTCGAGCTTAAGCTGAGAAACTTCATCAGTGGAAACGTTCCTCAGAGCCAAAGTTTCAAGGTCATCCGCACCTTGGATTTCATCAACCACAGTGTTGCGAATAATTTCTATCTTTTCATGCGTAAAGCACTTGTCCTGATAGCACTGTAAACCGCGAAAATCTTCACGGCGGTGAATGAGGTACACCTTGTTCACCAACCGAGCCAAATACAGGGCTTCTTCCAAGGCTGAGTTGCCACCGCCTACAACGGCGACATCACGATCACGAAAGAAATTTCCATCGCACAGGGCACAATAGGAAACACCACGACCAAGCAATCGCTCTTCACCGGGTACACCCAGTTTCCGATAACGTGAACCTGTAGCCAAAATGATAGTTTTTGTCTGAACTTCTTCATCGCCTACAGAGATGGTGTGAACGGGATTACCTACGGTAATACTTCGCACTTCATCACTGATACGATCAAGTTCGTACTCATCCAGATGAGCCGCAAACTTGTCAGCCAATTCCCATCCCTGAAGTCCCTTGGGGAATCCAGGATAATTCTCGATCTCGGCAGTCATCAAAACCTGTCCGCCAGGAGACAGCTTTTCGATCATGAGGACTTTTACACCAGCCCGCAAAAGATAAAGGGCAGCCGTCATTCCTGCCGGGCCGCCCCCTATGACTACGGCGTCATAAGATTTCATATATTACAGTGCCTTCTTGGTGATCATTTCCTTGATGCTGCTCTTGGAGACTGCACCAGTGCTCTGGTCGACAACTTCACCGTCCTTAAACAGAATCAAAGTCGGGATAGCACGAATGCCATATTTGCCAGGAGTAGCAGAATTTTCATCAACATTCATTTTGACGATTTTGATCTGACCTTCGAATTCTTCGGCCAGTTCATCAATCACGGGACCCATTGCACGACAAGGGCCACACCAGGGAGCCCAAAAATCAATAAGGACAGGGACATCGCTCTGCAATACATCCTGTTCGAAACTACCGTCGGTAATCTGATTCGCCATGGAATTCTCCTTTTTTTCTCGGCTTAAGGCCGTCATATACAATCATCACCGGTATACCGGTTGCGATGGTTTATCGCAATTGTTCTCACAATTTATTTAAAATAGGTCCCCATGTACACTACTGTCAAGAAGGACACTGCAAAAATATCTCTATCTGTCCGTTCATTCTTTGAAAATGGTCCAATCCTGCGGAACAACCCTGCCACGAGGAATGGCTTCCAATTCAAGAGAATGTGAATACCCTGCCTTGGCAAGCTGCCACCCGGCAAAGGCAATCATCGCACCATTATCGGTACATAAGGCCAGATCCGGCAAGGTCAACCGCAAACCACGGTTCTCGGCAACTCCCTTCATGGTCTCACGAACAACGGAGTTTGCAGCAACTCCACCAGCCACAATCAGGCTCTTTGTTGGCCCGAGCCGTTTCAAGGCCCGCTCCACTTTAATTTTCAGCGTCTGAGCTACACTCCAATTGAATGAAGCGCATACACGTGCCAAATCAGCACGCCGCTGACCAGTCAATGCAGCAACGGTTTCGGGGTCAGCCATTTTCTCGAAGACCAGCTCTGGTCGAGTCGCCACATAGTTGGCGACTGCGGTTTTTAAACCACTAAAACTAAAATCAAGCGAATCATTTTCGATATATGGTCGAGGGAACAGCTTGGTATCCGGCTCGGCCTCACGGCCCAAATCATCTACAAAACGACCACCGGGATACGGAAAATTGAAAAGTTTCGCGACCTTGTCAAAAGCCTCACCTGCGGCATCGTCCAACGTCCTGCCGAGCAATTCAAACTCGACCGGCGAATTGATCCGATATGTATGAGTATGACCACCGGACACGAGCAGGCCCAATGCAGGGAACTGTATTTCTCCGGCCAATCCCGGAGCCAGCAGATGCGCCCAAAGATGATTAACCCCGATCAATGACGCCCCAGTAGACAAACAAAGGGCCTTGGCAAAACTCACACCAACAAGCAGACTCCCGAGCAGTCCGGGGCCACGAGCCACGGCCACGGTGTCAATATCCTGTGGTTGAGTGCCGGTTTCCGCCATTAATTCGCGAAAAAGGCGCGGCAGAACACGTAAGTGTTCTCGTGAAGCTATTTCAGGAACAACACCGCCAAACAATGCATGTGTGTCAATCTGAGTTGCAAGTTTTTCCCCCAATAACCGGCCATCTTCCACAAGGGCAACAGCGGTTTCATCGCAGGAAGTCTCAATACCAAGAGTCAGCATTACTTGCTTTTTTTCCTCTGAGCTTCAGAAACAAAAATGTCCTGAACAATTTGAACGTCATTGCGGGAACCACAAAAGAAAGGAACACGCTGATGCAGGTGCTCTGGATCGATATCCATAACACGATTCACACCGTCAATGGACATACCGCCAGCCTGTTCAACGATAAAAGACATAGGATTGCATTCGCAGGTCAGCCGCAACTTGCCCGTGGGCTTTTTCGGATCTCGCAAATCGGCGGGATACATAAATATACCACCATAAAGAAGATTCCGATGAAAATCCGCCACCAGTGAACCGATGTAGCGGCCACTATATGGTTTGCGAAGCGCATTTTTAGGTGACTTAAAGTAGGCCAGTGCCTTTTTTGTAGCGCGATCCCAATAACGTTCATACCCCTCGTTAACTGAATAAATCTTGCCTTGCTCAGGAATACGAATATTCGGATGCGATAAGATAAATTCCCCTACACTAGGATCAAGGGTAAAACCGTGCACCCCATCTCCGCAGGTAAACACCAACATGGTCGATGAGCCGTAGAGGATATACCCCGCTGCAACCTGCTCACTCCCTTTTTGCAGCACATCTTCGGACATAAGTGTCGCGTCTGGACTGCTTTTCCGTTTAAAAATCGAAAAAATAGTACCAATGTTGACGTTCACATCAATATTGGATGAACCGTCCAACGGGTCAAAAATTATAATATAATCGCCTCGAGGCAACGATTCCGGTACTTCAATGATATCTGCATTTTCTTCGGAGGCCATGGCACATAACACGCCGGATCGAGCCAGACGATGAATAAGGATTCTATTGGCGTATTCGTCAAGCTTCTTAACCTCTTCACCCTGAACATTCACAGCTCCGGTGAAGCCAAGTACATCGACCAATCCGGCCTTATTTACAGCTCTTGAAATAATCTTGGCTGACAAGACAAGTTCATTAAACAGGCGAGTAAATTGGCCTGTAGCTCCTGGCACCATTTTCTGATGCAGGAGAATATGTTCGGTAACAGTAACTTGCTGTGGCATTCTCTCTATCCTTTCTACCCGATGACTAGCTAAAACAGCCACCAGGAACCTTCAGCGTTGGGATCGGCACTTTGGGTGGCATACACATATTGATCTTCACCAACGTATCTCGTCAGCCAAGTATAATATCTGTTACCAACCTTAATTTGCCCTTCAACCTTTTCCTTGAGAATCTCTTCCCACTCCACAGCCAATATGGCTTCTTCATCCACATCCGCGCCAAGAGACCAAACGCCTCTGCCGGGATGAATAATAATCAGCTCTTTGGGATCAGGACTCAAACGTAACAAACTTCTGGGATCGAATCCAACGCCAATGAGTCCTTTAAAAGTCACGTCCTCAAAATAGGGACGCCCTATATACAATTCAGCTCCGAGATCTGAATAATCAACAACGGTCAACAGCTTGATCTTGCGCCATACACCTTCGAACACCAATGGCTTGGTGATCTTTTTCACCGGCAATTCTGGCTGCATGAACATGATGGTACCTTCTTCGTCGGTCACAAGCACTCTGTTGACCCATGGAAAACGAGCACGCAACAGATCAAGCCAGTCGATACCCGGCAACGTATCCGTATTATCCACATAGCGGATTAATGACGTCAAAGGACCATCCACAGGAGAAATGAGTTTTGCCAATTTTTCCTGATTCGGATTGGAAAACTGATAACTATCAGTATCGATTTCCGGTGGTGGATCGACAAAATCCCGGGTGCTTTCCCATGAATCTTTGGTATATTTGGCAGTGGAATCCCACATACTGCATCCGCCGAGCACCATAAGTGCGGCAACCAGGCTCAAAAATAAATATTTCATATGTCCACTTTTCGTGAATGGACGACTCAAGTCGCTATTGCGACATGAACCATGTTCCGTTCAGCTGCGAGTTAACCTTGCACCCTGGCTTCAAAACGAGAAGCCAGTGTTTCCAGAGTGCTGATCAGGCGATTTTTTGCATGAACGCTAAATGCGTCAGTTTGTTCCGCCTCGGGAGCGGCATGATTCTCCGCCCCATTCTCCAATTGCACGATTCGTTCCTTAAGTTCGGCACGTCGCTCGTCGGACATGGTTGATTGCAACAATTCGCGGTAGATTTCAAGTGCGCCTGATACATCTCCTTGAGATGCGAGAAGATCAGCCATGGTTTTTGTCCGGAAAGACCCTGATCGCGGCCTGAACTCAGGCTCAGGTTCACCAAAAACGGGTTCTTCGCCAAGATCAACCGCAGGCATTACAGGCGGGGGACAATCGCACGGCGGAGGCAATGGTGCTCCCACCAGTCTATCAGCCAAAGTGCCAATACCTTCAAATACGACATCAGTCCATTTGATGGTATCGCCAGAAATATTGGATGCAACCAACATAAGAAAAACTGATAAATCGCGTTGTTCTGGCGGCAGACTCCGTGCCCATCCTCGCCAAAAAGCAGGATAATCCCTGAGAGGATTGATGACTCGCTGCAACTGGTCATGGACTTCTGCTTCTCGTTCCAGTTCAGTAAGAAGCTCAACCAAAAGCATGCGCGCTTCAAGGTAATCAGGGTGTCTGTCCAACCCCTGACGCAAAGTTTTTACGGCATCTTCGGGCATTCCATTTTCAACGAAAAGTTTCGCCAAGGGGAAGAACACCCTTGAACCGGGTTCCAACGAAAGAACTTCTTGATACCACTCAATTTTCTCGCTCATCTGTTCCTTCTCCGCCGGGTTTGCCTTTCTCATCCGGGAAAATATATAACAGTTCGTCCTTTTTCACAAAATTCATCCGCTCGCGAACAACCTTTTCTTGATATCCCTTGTCCGACTTGAGTTTACGAATCTCCTGACTCAAATCAAGACTCTTACTGTCAACGTCATCAAGCTTTTGCTGCAAAGAATCATAACGCCCTTTGAGTTCTAGGTACGCAAAAATTCCTTGATCGCTCCAAATCAACCGGCCCAATAAAAAAAGGTTGATTATAAGGAGCAAAGTAACAAGTACAATACGACCACGCATACAGTTTACTGAAGCCTTTGCTTCATTTTTTTCCGAGCCTTTTTCCGCGCCAAAGGCCCTTCGAGTTCTCTAAGGAAATTCGCTGTGGCTGTTTCAATTCGCTCCACATCTGACTCGCTCAATTCGACTTTATCTATCTTCTCCAGAAAAGACTTGAGCACAGCAAACTCATCCAAAAGAGAATGGCCGTGCTCCAACTTTTCAAGCTGGGGCTCCAGATCCAAAATGGTTTGAAGGCAGTTCGTTATGCGAACAAGATGTTTCACAGAACTGGAGTCAGTCATAAAAATCTCGCGGTAATGTTTATATCTCTTGGCTTAATAACCTTTTTTCAAAGAAATTGTACAGATACGTATTTGTTAAAATTACCATGTATCACACCACCTGTCACCATAGTTTTTATCAAATAATAACGATAAGTTAAAGGCAATTCGAATAAGCCCACCAATAAAATCTCTCAATTTTTTCTAGACAGCTTGTTTCACAGGACGCACTGAAAAAACAATAAAGCAACAAAAAAACCGGGCAGAAAGCATGCTTTCTACCCGGTTCATACTGTCCTGAAGACCTCTAGTCTGCAACATTAATCCACTTCTTATAGAAGTTGTACAGATAGTTACCACCTGAAATCACAGTAAGGGCTAAAGCGAGATACAGCAATCCCTGTCCCAATGGACGAGGGTCCCATCCAAAAAATGGATAATGGAAAATGAGAAAGCCGACCGCCAGAGACTGAGTCAAAGTCTTGGCCTTACCCAGTTTATCTGCAGCGACAACTTCACCCATTTCAGCAGCAATGGCACGCATTCCTGTCACAGCTAATTCACGACAAATAATGATAATGACCACCCATGCAGGGACACCCCATCCGTCACCAAGCTTGACCAACATGATCAACAATGACCCAATGAGCAACTTGTCGGCCAATGGGTCAAGAAACTTGCCCAAATTGGTGATAGTGTTCTGCTCTCGCGCTATCTTTCCATCGAAATAATCCGTCATACACGCGACGAAATAAAGTCCGAATGCAAAATAAGACCCCAAACGAAACTGGTACCACATCTCCAAATAGAGAAGAAATACAACAACTGGGGCCGCGAGAATGCGGGCCATGGTCAAACAATTGGGCAGATTAAAGATGTCCTTATTCATAATTCGCCTCAGGCGTGGGTTGTCGATGCCGCCTCAAAACTATTCTGTGCAGCTTCGGCTATTCTGTCGGCCAATTCAGTGAGGGCCGTTTTTGCTTGGGACTCTTCTTCCAAAAGCACGACGGGAGTACCGAGATCTCCAGCCACTACGGTCGCCGGATCAAGAGGGATAGCACCAAGAAACTCAAGTCCGTATTTCTCAGCCAAATCCTTACCGCCACCCTTTTTAAACAAATCAATGGCCTCGTGGCAATGAGGACAGATAAGACCACTCATATTTTCCACAACACCAAGTACGTTAGCTTGAGCGTATTGCAAGAAATTGATCGACTTACGCACGTCCGTCAATGACACTTCCTGCGGAGTAGTCACAACCACGCACAGAGCATCTGGCACCGTCTTGAGAACGGTCATAGGTTCATCGCCGGTGCCCGGAGGGGAGTCGACGACCAAGAAGTCCAATTCGCCCCACTGTACGTCAGATACGAACTGACGGATAGCGGAAGTTTTCATGGGGCCACGCCACAGCACTGCCTGGTCTGGATCTTTAAGCAATGACTCCATGGACACGACATGCAAATTCTCGTTGTATTCTTTAGGAATCATCAATGATCCCCGATCAATGTCCAACGTCCCTGAAATACCGAGCAATGTCGGCACACTCGGGCCATGGATATCGACATCCAAAAGACCAACCTTGAATCCACGTGCAGCCAAGGCTGCTGCGACATTAACGGAGACTGAGCTTTTACCCACTCCGCCTTTTCCGCTCATGATAAACAATTTGTACTTGATCTTCTCCAGGGTGGTTTCAATCATCGCATCCTGGATTTTCAACTTGGCATTCGCCTTGTTGGCTCCACTGCAGGAGCCGGAGCTGCACTCGCTCATATCCATTCTCTCTTTATTGTATTTTGTCCCCGCCATGCGGGAAGAATCAACACTCTATCAACGCTCTCGCGAAAACTTTTCAAGGGCAAGAACAATAATAATACCGATCACAACTAATCCCACGGCTAGGAACACTTCGCCATTTAGGGCGTCCGGCAACATATTCTGCTCTCGCAAGACATGCACCTTCCCACGAATCACAGAAGTTTCCAAGACCTCTTTCCAAGGCCACACCTTTCGCAAAGCCCCGATCATGAACCCTGTCAACACACTCACTGTGGCTGCATGCCACCTGTGCAACAAGTAATGCAACACCCGGGAAAAAAGGACAATCCCTACGCCCGCACCAGCTGCAAACACCGCCATAACCACAAAATTATCCCAAACAAACGGATTCTTAAGGGTCCGCGTGACATATTCATACTTACCAAGCATCAGGAGAAGAAATGCCCCGCTGATACCCGGTAAAATCATTGCACAAATGGCTATCGCCCCGCACAAGAAGATAAACGGTAATGTCTCCGGGGTCGACACAGGAATCATACCGACGAGAAGGTAACTCCCTGCTGCACCGAAAAAGATAAAACCGAAATTCACCGCATTCAACGGTTCCACTTGTCTACCCACCACAAAAATCGATGCCGTAATCAATCCGAAAAAAAACGACCATGTTTCCACGGGATGTGCATGAAGCATGGTGTTCATGAAACCGGCCATTGTAATCATGGCCGTCATGATACCGAACATCAGACAAACAAGAAAACGAATATGGGCCACACTCACAGCGCCGGAAATATCAAGAGAAAAAAGACGTCGTACAAAATCGACATTAAAAGAACGGATAGCGTCTACCAATTGCTCATAAATTCCGGTGATAAAAGCAATTGTCCCGCCAGAAACACCGGGGATGATATCCGCACCGCCCATACACAAACCTTTGAGCCAGAGTAAAGCTCCGGCCTTGAGAGTCCGTGGTCCCGGGCTCGTCATAAAAGCATCTTTAATGGATATGGAACTTTTGGACACACAGACCTCCGGCTACCAGCCGTGACTTCCCACCAAATCAACAAAGGCAACGCTTCCCATGTCCGTACGGATCACTTCACCATCGCGCTTCTCAATAAGAACGAGTGTCTGGTTACGCCTGGAGTCACCGACAGGAATTAGCATTCGACCTGGATCAGCCAATTGATCAACCAATGGTTCTGGAATCTCAGGGCCGCCAGCAGTGACAATAATACGGTCATAAGGGGCTTCATCCGGCCACCCCATGGTCCCATCATCAAGTTTGAGCTTCACAGAGAACATACGCATATCCATGAACCGCTTACGGGCTGCATGAAATAACTTCTTAATACGCTCCACCGTATAGACTTCGACTCCCATCTGCCCAAGGACTGCGGCCTGATATCCAGACCCTGTACCGATTTCGAGTACCTTCATACCCGGTTCAGCCTCAAGGAGTTCTGACATCAACGCCACAATATATGGCTGAGAAATCGTCTGCCCTTCACCAATTGGCAATGGGCTGTCGGAATACGCTTTGTTCGCCAAAGCTTCCTCCACAAAAAGATGTCGGGGAAGCAAAGACATGGCTTCGAGCACACGTGAGTCTGTCACGCCGCGAGCCTGTATCTGTTCGCGCACCATGCGCTCTCTGAGCCGTACCGGATCAACCACCAAAATCTCCTGAAATCAACGGTGCTCCATCAGTGAAAACACCTGCGGGATGCTGAACAGATTTTGACTCTCAAGTCAACAAAAGCCACAAAAAACAAGTATAATTCAACTCTATGCACCTTGACAGGTTTTCCGCTTTCGCTGAAAGTATATATAACAGAGGAGGAATACATGCTGAAGGTCAAAGACCTTATGACATCACCCGTCTTTTCCCTGAAGGAAAGAGACTCTCTACACAGTGCCCGCGAACTTATGAACCTCCAGCGCATCAGACACATTCCCATCGTTACTGTTGATAACGGCTTCACAGGACTGATTACTCACCGAGACATCCTGTCAGCAACCATTTCCCACCTTGCCGAACTCGATCCTGAGACTCAAAGGGAAATTGATTCAGGCATACCGTTGCATGAAATCATGCGAACCGACATCACCACGATTGGAATCGACACATCTCTCAAGGAAGCAGCCCAAATTCTACTCAACCACAAGTACGGCTGTCTTCCAGTGGTCAAGAATGGCGAACTGGTCGGAATCCTTACCGAAGCGGATTTTTTGCGTCTAACTATCCAACTCATGGACAGTTTGGAAGACGAAGACTAACCCCATTCAGCCTTACACTTATAAGCCGCATCTGTACTGATGCGGCTTTTTCATTGAAAACGACCAATTGAAAACAATTTTCATTTTTCCCCTTGCCTCCCCTTGTGTCTGCTCTTTGAGTATTATAGAAATAGTCTAGATTTATTACACACAGGAAGGAACATGAGCAAAGAAACCACTCTGACTCAAAGAAAAAAAAGCGGAAAAGGGCTGCCTCTGGCACTCTTGTCTATCATACTCATCTGCACTCTGGGCGCAGGACTCTTCATGCTCTTCAGAGATACGACCGTGCCGACACTTTCCATTTCGCCGGACACAGCCGACTTAGGCAAACAAAGTACAATAACGATCAGGGTAGAAGACCCCGGTAGCGGTTTGAAATCCCTTGATGTCATCGTTATTCAAAACGACAAGCGTATTCCATTGGTAACAAAGGCATACCCCGGCGGCATCATGCTGGCTGAAGAAGTACTGGCACTGGACAAAGGAACTATCAAAGAGGGCGAATTTACTATTGAGGCTACTGCTCGCGACGCATCCTTGTATCCGTTTGGTGATGCAGGGGTTGTCAGCACATCAAAGTCCTACTCGCTTGACTTGACCCCGCCCCGCATTTTCGTCCAATCTCATACCAACAACCTGAATCAGGGCGGTTGCGGCCTCATGGTCTTTACGCTCTCTGAAAAGGTCGAAAATACGGGTATACAGGTGGGAGAACGATTCTTCCCCGCACACCTCCAGCCCGGAGGCAACGGGAAATTCCAGTATTACTGCCTGTTCGCGCAGCCATGGGACACTCCCCCCAATAAATTCAACCCATTTATTATCGCCTCAGATAAAGCTGGTAACAGCGCCAAACGATCTTTCAACTATCACACCAATGCTCGTCAATTCAGACGTGACAAGATCAGGCTTTCCGACAATTTCATGGAACGGACCATCCCAGAATTCCAAGGCTTGGTGCCCAACGAAGGCACTTTGATTGATCAATATCTTTACATCAATAACACTTTACGTAAACAAAACCGTGCTAAACTGGTAGAACTCAGCCGCAACACAAGTCCAACCATGCTTTGGTCCGGTCCATTCAAACGGTTGCCCAATGCGGCCAACCGCGCGACCTTCGCTGATGCGCGAGACTACATGTACAAAGGCAAAAAGGTCGACTTTCAGACCCACCTTGGTCTGGACCTTGCCAGCATCCAACAGGCCCCAGTCCCGGCTGGCAACGACGGCACCATCGTTTACGCCGACTTCCTCGGTATCTATGGTAATGTAGTTGTCATTGACCATGGCCTTGGGCTGCAATCGCTTTATGCACACCTCAGTTCCACCGCCGTGGCAAAAGGCGACTCTGTGACCAGAGGACAAATCATCGGCCACACAGGAACAACCGGCCTGGCCGGTGGAGACCACTTGCATTATGGTATCACCGTGGCAGGCATTCCAACTCAACCATTTGAATGGTGGGACAAGAGCTGGATTCAAAACAACATACTATCAAAAACCGAATAGCCCTCAAAAAAAGAGCCCTCTGCATGCAGAGGGCTCTTTTTTTTCGCTTCAACAACTCATTCCAAAGCAGAAGCAACCTTTGCTGCATTTTCAAGAACTTCTTCCTTATCCTGCAAACCATCAATAAATCGCTGAGGAATTCCCTGAATTCCAACCATGGCTCCCGAAAGAGCTCCAGTCATACAGGCCCGAGCCATATTATTACCGCCACCATTAACGGCTGTAAGCACTGCTGTCTCAAAATCACCCTCAAACCGACTGGCCAACCAATAGGCGGCCGGGGCCATAAACCCAAGTTGACAGGCCAAGCCATATACCTGAGCAATGGCATGTGGTGGCTCCATAACGACTTCCGGGTTAGTAGCCACACCATACACAAATCCAGGTTGTAAAAACACATCGATCAAAGCTCTATCAACTTCATGCTGCGCCCACCCCATCAGGGATTTACCAGAACTCTCCAAACTCTTGCCACGAACAAGCCTACAAACAGCCAGCACAAAAGCAAGGGACTGCGCTTGAATAAACGGCTCTGCATGCGTCAAATGAACATTCGTCATGACATGCGCAGCCAAATCACGCGGTTTGTTCGCATAACGTGCGGCAAGCATAACGCCTCGAATGGCAGCCTCACCCGAATCCGATAGCCCCGCAGCCTCATCCCACGTTAATCCAGCCTTGCGCGCCTCCCAGACCTCTCGCATGGCAATATCCGTATATCGACCGCCATTCGGAGTCCCGTCGAGCGTATCGAGAAAGACATCAAGCTTCTCCGTAAAATCTGACTCGTCATACTCCCCTCTATCTGACAAAGATTGAAGCAACAAAAGGGAAACCTGCCCCGTTTGCGAGACATCGCCGGCCCTGCACCCATCATGATACCGGCCCTCTTTGGGTGGCATATAATCAGAAATCCACTCACCATAATCCTTACGCAATTCGTCCAAATCGTAATACCAATGTGGTCCAAGCCCAAGCGCATCACCGACAAACATGCCCACAATGCTGCCCATAGCCCGATCTTTCTTTGTCAATTCAGCCATACGCTCCTCCGATTTCAGCCACCATACACAAAAAAAACATAAAGGTATTGCATACGACACGATGCACAAACCGAAACACAACTTTTCCCTTCATATGGAAGACTTTACCACGGTCCGATATTTGCATTTTAAAGTGCGGTGGAATTTTTTACCCACTGGATAAAACAATGAACATATCGACCACGTCAGACACTCTTTTCCCGACCACAACGCGAAACGCACGATCGTTGGTACGGACGATATCGTCCGAAGGCATGTCGCTCGAACCTGAAAAGACCGAAGAAGAAAAACGTCTGGAATCTTCCTCTCTTTCTTTCCAAAAAGAACTGACACCTGAAGAAAAAAATCGAGTGCTATTTCTTAAAAACATGCTCGCCCAACTCCTGACCATGGGGGATGGTCAACCAACGGAAGAACAGAAAGCCCGCATTAAAGAAATCGAAAAAGAGATTGCAGATATAACCGGTGTTAAAATGAGCTCAAGCATTGCGGATGCAGCGAGCAAAATGCCCAGTAAAAAAGACGATGATGAAGAGGGAAAAGCCAAATCCCGGCAAGCAGCAGGAATAGATCCTAAAGAAGCAAATCATACCATGGCAGAAGAAACTGGAAAGAGTAAGAATCCAGGCATGCAGATGCTTCAACGAAACGCCTTTTTCGCACAACTGAGTACACAGCTCGATAAAACTACCGGACTCCTTTCTACTTCAGCCCAATAACCACCACATATGTAAATCATAAAAAAGGCCGAACGGTAAACCGTTCGGCCTTTAAATTATCATTTTCGCCGTCTTACTGACGAGCAGGTCTTTGCAACTCATCCTTGAGCAATTCAGCAGCAACCGGTGCTTCACCGTGTTTCTTATGCCAAACAGTCTCGGAACCAGCCTGCAAGGCATTGTCGATGACTTCATCCATGGTTTTGACTGGTATAACCTCAAGGTCCTTGAGAATATCCTTCGGGACATCCTTGAGATTTTTCTCATTTTCAGCCGGAATAAGCACGGTTTTAATGAGTCCACGATGTGCTGCCAACAACTTCTCACGCAATCCGCCAATGGGCAGAACCCGTCCACGAAGAGTGATCTCCCCGGTCATGGCCAAATCATGGCGAACCGGAATATTCAAAAGCGCAGAGATGAGAGCTGTCGTCATAGTGACACCGGCGCTCGGGCCATCCTTGGGCGTGGCTCCATCAGGCACATGAATATGAATATCCACCTGCTTGTAGAAGTCAGGCTTCAAGCCAAGCAAGTCTGAGCGTGAACGAATATAGGAAACTGCAGCACGGGCTGACTCCTGCATGACGTCACCCAGCTTGCCAGTGATTTCCACTTTGCCCTTACCGGGCATAAGCACGACTTCAACCAACAGCATTTCGCCACCAAGTTGAGTCCAAGCCAGACCGTTACACACACCAACCTGAGACGCTTCCTCGCGTTCACCATAGGTAAACTTGGTTACGCCGAGCATCTTCTGCAGCCCCTGTTTGGTGACAGAGATAACCTTATCGCGGTTTTTCTCCTCCACAATCTTCATGGCAGACTTACGACAGATTGACGCAAGCTCGCGCTCTAAATTACGGACACCGGCTTCTTTGGTATAATACCTGACCACATCAAGAATGGCATTTTCAGACAACTTGATATTTTCTGGTGTAAGACCATGCTGTTCAAGCTGCTTGGGCAAAAGGAAGCCCTTGGCGATCTCCACCTTCTCGTTTTCCAGATAACCGGGCAGTCGAATGATTTCCATACGATCCTGCAACGGCAACGGAATACCTTCCAGACTGTTGGCCGTGGTAATGAAGAAAACCTTGGACAAATCATAATCCAGATCAAGATAATGATCGTTGAATGCGTAATTCTGTTCCGGGTCGAGGACTTCCAGCAATGCTGCGGATGGATCACCTCGGAAATCAGCAGACATCTTATCGACCTCATCCAGACAGATGACGGGATTATTGTATTTCACCCGCTTCAAAGACTGAATGATCTTACCGGGCATGGCGCCGACATATGTACGGCGATGACCACGAATTTCAGCCTCGTCTCGCACACCGCCCAATGAAAGCCGCAAAAATTCGCGATCCATGGAACGGGCGATAGACTTGGCAATAGACGTTTTACCCACGCCGGGAGGACCTACAAAACAAAGGATAGGCCCCTTCATGGTCTCAACCAATGTCTGAACGGCCAAGTATTCAAGAATACGCTGCTTGGGCTTTTGCAAACCGAAATGATCTTCGTCAAGAATGGTACGGGCCTGAACAATGTCCACGTCCTTGTCGTCCTTGACGTCATCCCACGGCAAATCAAGCACCCAGTCAATATAGTTGCGCACCACAGTATACTCCGCACTGGAGGGCTGCATGGTACGCATTTTCTTTATTTCCTTGCGAACGCGCTCGCGATTCTCTTCGGACATAGGTTTGGCTTCAAGCTGTTCCACCAATTCCTGAGCCTCGGCCTGCGGGTCGTCTTCACGCCCCATTTCCTTGTTTATGGCCTTGACCTGTTCGTTAAGATAATACTCACGCTGATTCTTTTCCATCTGATCTTTCACGCGCCCTTTGACACGCTTCTCAATGGAAACAATCTCGATTTCACCAAGCAACAATTCATAGACACGCTCAAGCCGTGTGGACGGATCAAGCTCCTCAAGAATTTCCTGCTTACGGGAGAACTCAATTTTAAGATGCGGCATGATCTGATCTGCCAACGGACCGGGGTCCTTGATGGTGGACATAGCCAAAATGGCCTCAGGGGCCACCTTCTTGTTGACTTTGCCAAAATCATCCAAAGACTCATGAACGGCACGAATCAAGGCCTTGGCCTCCGAAGTGGCTTCCTTGGACTCTTCCAAAACAGCAAAATGCGCTTTGGGGAAGTCCCCTTCTTCCTCTCCGTAGGAGATCATATCATTTTCAGGATCCCAAGAAGCACGGGACACACCTTCAAACAACACCTTGATGGTGCCATCGGGCAGTCGAAGCATTTGCAATATTTTGCTGACCGTCCCCACACGATACAAATCGTCGGCTTCGGGATGCTCCGTCTCCGGGGTCTTCTGGGTAACCAGGAATATTTGTTTACCATAGTCCGCCACAGCGGCCTCAATGGCTTTTATTGATGCCTCACGTCCGACAAATAGCGGGACGATAGACTTCGGAAACATGACCACTTCCCGAAGAGACATCATGGGAAGGGTTTGGGTTTCAGGGGATTTCTTGCCGTCAAATCCAAAGGTCGGCATTGATTCCTCCGATGGTTATATATATGGCAGCACTCTCGCGATGGGGAGTGTTTGCCGTCGATAAATAGGAAGTAATATCCACAGGCTGATTGTCAACGCCCGTGTTCGATCTACGCCGATTTAACTTCCTGATGATACAACAGAAGTGGCTCCATGTCGCTTTCGACCACAGCCTTGTTGATGACGCATTCGCGCACATCTGGCATGGCAGGCAGCTTGTACATGATTTCGAGCATTGTCTTTTCGAGAACGTTGCGCAAACCACGCGCACCGGTCTTGCGCTCAATGGCCTGCTTGGCAATGGCCTGCAACGCATTCTCGGTAAACGTCAGTTCAACCTTATCCAGCTCGAAAAGCTTACGATACTGTTTGACCAACGCGTTTTTCGGTTCCTGAAGAATGCGAACCAAATCCTCTTCAGTCAGCTCCTGCAATGCAGTCTGTACCGGGATACGGCCCACAAACTCGGGAATAAGCCCAAACTTGATGAGGTCCATAGGCTCTGACAAGGCAAACAGTTCGCCAAGATCCATTTCCTTCTTAGCCTCAACCTTTGCACCAAATCCCAACCCGGAACCGGTGTTCCGCTGCTGGACGATCTTGTCCAACCCGATAAATGCACCACCCAGGATAAACAGGATGTTCGAGGTATCCATACGGATAAATTCCTGCTGCGGATGCTTGCGTCCGCCCTTGGGCGGAATGTTGGCCTCGGTGCCTTCAATAATCTTCAACAATGCCTGCTGCACGCCCTCACCCGACACGTCGCGCGTGATGGACGGGGAATCCCCCTTTCGAGCGACCTTATCGATTTCATCGATATAAATGATACCGCGAGATGCGGAATCAATATCATAATCGGCATTCTGCAACAGTTGCACAAGAATATTTTCCACGTCCTCGCCCACATAACCAGCTTCGGTCAACGTGGTCGCATCGGCTATAGCAAACGGGACCTTCAACACTCGGGCCAAGGTTTGCGCCAGCAAAGTCTTACCTGAACCGGTTGGACCGATAAGCAGGATATTGGATTTGTCGATTTCGATTTCATCTGGACCAGAATTGGCCGCAGCATAGAAAACGCGCTTATAATGGTTGTGCACAGCCACAGACAAAATCTTTTTGGCCTGATCCTGACCAATAACATATTGGTCCAGCAATTCCTTGATTTCCTGAGGAGGCAACAGGCGACCATCTTCGAACTCTTCGCTGATGGTTTCCTGAGCCATAATGTCATTGCACAAGGCAACGCATTCGTCACAAATATACACGTCAGGTCCGGCGATAAGCCGCTGAACCTCCACCTGTGTCTTACTGCAAAACGAGCAGCTCAAATCGGATGGATTGGATTTCTTTTCACTCATGGTCTTTAACCCTTGCTTTCGCCCACGTCTTCTCTGGACCTCATAACCTTGTCAATCAGACCATACTTGCAGGCTTCTTCGGAAGACATGAAATAGTCACGCTCGGTATCCTTACGAATCTTGTCGAGCTTCTGACCAGTATGTTCGACCAGGATATCGTTGAGTTCATCTCTCAAACGCAGGATTTCCTGGGCGTGAATATGAATGTCGGAGGCCTGCCCCTGCGCGCCACCAAGCGGCTGGTGAATCATGATACGGCTATGCGGCAATGCGTAACGCATGCCATTCTCACCAGCACTAAGCAACAACGCTCCCATGCTGGCGGCCTGTCCGAGGCACAACGTAGCCACGGGGGCAGAGATATACTGCATGGTATCATAAATGGCCATGCCAGCGGAAACAGCTCCGCCCGGCGAGTTGATATACATGTAAATTTCCTTTTCCGGGTCTTCGGACTCCAGAAAAAGAAGCTGTGCGCAAATAAGACTTGCCACATTATCGTCAATAGCGCTGCCAAGCAGGATGATCCGGTCTTTGAGCAGTCGGGAATAAATGTCGTACGCACGTTCAGTACGACCAGTCGTTTCAATGACCATCGGAATGGCGACCATGAACATCTCCTTCTCGGGAACTTATCAGGTTTATCGGCGGTGAATGTGAAAACATGAGGGCCTCACTCACATTCAAACTGACCTTCAACGGCCATTTCCGCCCTTTTTAGCGTGAGTTCAGTATGAAATATTTCCCCAGTAAGGACAAGGGGAAACTTCTTCCTTAAGCCTTGAACCAAATAGGTATTACGACGCCAAGGTCAAGGGTGAACACCAAAAAAAAAGGCGACCCGGATAAATCCGGGCCGCCGCATTTCATTCTATGCGGAGAAACGAATTCTCTACGCGTCTTTTTCAGCCAGGAACTTCTCGGCGCGCTCCTGAAGTTTAGCCAGAGAGTATCCCTTAGCTGTGGACTCTTTGAGGCCGAGATTGGCAACAGCCCATTCAACGGCTTCAGTCTTATTTTCAAACTTTATAGAAGCATCTTCTGCCGGAGCAGCTTTCTTGGCTGCGGTCTTTTTGCCTTCGGTCGGTGCTGCAATCATTTTTACTTCTGCGGCATCGTAAATCAGCTCGGAAGCCTTGTCACACAACAGACGATCCTTCAACGGCACGATGAGGTTGTTGTCCTCATAATACTTTTTGAGATCATGCAAAGGCTGACGAGTCTGCATGGCCAACTGGGTCAAAGTGGATTCGATTTCCTCGGGGGAAATTTCCAAAGACTCTTCATTGGCAACAGCCAGCAAGAAGATTTCAGTACGAACTGTGGACTCTGCTTCCTCACGGAAATCGCCACGCAACTCTTCAGGGGTTTTGCCCAAAGACTGGAAGCCCTTGCCCTGACGATCCAATTTGTATTCAAGATCCTGGATCAGACGATCAATACGATCCTCAACCATGGCTGGCGGCAGCGGGAAGTCCTTAATCTCACCAATAATATTAGCAAGCAGCTCGGACTGTGCTTTGGACTGATTCATCTGCTTGCGCTGAGAAGAATAGGACTCGCGAATACCGGTACGCATGGTCTCGACATCCTTAAATCCGGCCTTCTGGGCTACAGCGTCAGTCATCTCGGGAGTAATGCGTTCCTTAACGGCATGCAACTTAGCTTTCATGGTCACAGTCTGACCAGCCAAATTCTCATTGATAAAGTCTGCCGGGAAGGTGACATCGGTCTCACCGGATTCACCAGAAGTCAAAGTCTTAAGCATGTCTTCAAACTCGGGCAGAGCCTGATTATCACCCAAAACCAAATCAAAATTCTCAGCCTGGATACCTTCGACGATCTGATCCCCCTGATAAGCACCAAAGCTTACAGAAACAACTTCGCCGTCCTTGGGATTGCGAACATCCTCAAGAACTTTCACTTCAGCATTGTTCGCCAGGATACGAGATTCGACTTCAGCAACTTCTTCGTCGCCAACAACAACATCCAGTTCCTCGACCTTCAGTCCTTTGTACTTGGGCAGATCCAACTTGGGAGCAACTTCAAATTCAATGGAATACGAAAAATCTTCGTCACGAACCAATTCCTTGGCATCAACATCGATGCGGGACATGGGCTGAATGGACAGGCCACTCATGATTTCATTGATCTGATAGTTGATCAAATCTGTAGTGGCTTCACCGTAAATCTGCTTACGATACTTGGACTCGACAATCGTGGACGGGACCTTGCCTTTACGAAATCCTTTGACATCAGCCTGCATACGATACAGGGCAATTGCCGTAGAAATGGCTGCATTAGCCTCTTCTGCGGGGACTTCTACCGAAATTTTCCGTTTTACCGGCGAGAGTTCTTCGACATTGTATTCCATGAATGTATCCTCCTGAAACGTCTTGCAAGACTAGTAATATGGCATTTTTGGTGCGGGCGGAGGGACTCGAACCCCCAAACCGATGAGGTACCAGATCCTAAATCTGGCGCGTTTACCAATTCCGCCACGCCCGCGAAAAGAACGTGCTTATTAAGCAAGCTCCTCCAGATATGTCAACCTTACAGGTTGAAGAAATGCGGAAATCTACACCTCGCCAAAGGGAGATGATATGGATTCTGCAATATTTCGCAACAGGATTACAAGCGCGTCAGTGTCCGAAGCCCAAACATACACCGCCGGCTCACGTCCTATACCACCGGGATCCCCCATACCCTCAACCATCTCTGGGGCCGCATGCTCCTTGAGAATTTCAAAGGCTCCCCACTCTTCCAATCCTCCATCTTCAACCTTTATATAATCGGGCTTACGTCCCTGATCGAGCCACACAATATTCACTCCGGCCTTCTCAAGAGCAGACACAAGGACAGGTTGTCCGCTTAAGGCTACAGCTGCCCCCAATTCCGGACGTAATCTACGAGCGGCCAAAAGCGCAGAGGCAGTACGAAATGAGGCCCCAAATTCAGGATAACCAACCACGGCAATTTTCCCATTCGCCATCGAAAAAAAACCACCAGACAAACTGGCCACTTCTGTACGATCGCCTGCAAAGGGTAGAGCTACGGCCACGTTCCCCCGCTTCCGAGAAAACATCTGTTGCGCTCCTTCAGCCGCTGTCAACTTCCGTGCTAAAGCATCCACCTGAGCCATGACATCTTGCCGTGCACGTTCTTTTAACCAAGGTGCCGAGTGGTTAGGCGGACCGCCACCTTCCCCAACCCTGAACCCTGCACGCAAAGCAAAATTCAAATATTCCTGAGCACGGACAATAGCGGCAACAGGGTCAAGCCCTTGGCCGAGTCCTGTCGCGATCGCTGCCGACAATGTACACCCGGTCCCATGTGTGCATTCGGTATCTACCCGTTGCTGCATAAGGGGGACAGGCTCTGCACCGGACGTAAAAAGCCAATCAGTGACAGCAAAAGAATCCGCATGCCCCCCCTTTATAAGCAAAGACTTCGGCCCCATACCCATTAAAATCTTTGCAGCAGCAAAGACATCTTCCCGACTCTTGATGGACATTCCGGTAAAAAGTTCTGCCTCAGGCAAATTGGGCGTCAAGACGTCTGCCAAAGGAAACATCAATTCGACCATGGCCTCCACGGCCTCATCCTTCAAAAGTTTCGCACCAGATGTAGCAACACAGACCGGATCGATAACCAAAGGAAAATCACGATCAACCAGCAAAGAAGCGATTGATTCGATAATCGGAGCGGAAAACAACATCCCGGTCTTGGCGGCATCAACTGTGATATCATCGAGAACTGTCGAGAGCTGTTGACCGACAAACTTGGCCGAAGGCGCATGAATACCAGTAACTGTCTTGGTGTTCTGAGCTGTCAACGCAGTAATAACGCTTGCTCCGTATCCTCCAAGCATCGTTATCGCCTTGAGATCGGCTTGAATACCTGCCCCACCACCAGAATCAGATCCGGCAATAGTCAATATACATGGGAGTCGGTCCACACTAAACCTCCAAAAACAAAAAACGATCACCCGCAGGCAATACCACCTGAACGGGACAATCGCATCAAAAAAATAAAGTGGCCCGAGGGCCAAAGCCTAACCGCAGGACAACTTGACGTAGTCCTCCACGGAAACACCGTTCCAAGCCTTACTGACCCAATACGCTGTTGCCCAAATCATGAGTGCTGTTGCCTGAAGATCCGTCAATCGACGCAATTTAACTTCAAGATTGGACTTACTCGCGCCATGCTGAATGTGAACATTATGTTCATCACAAGCCTCTTCAACCCGAAGAAGAAGATAAGCCTGCTTCGACTGATTTGGCAGGAGTTTCACTTCCTTATGTGATTCCAAAATGGTCTTCAGCTCGGCAACCGAGAAATCACTGGAGACATTGCGAATGGATTTAAAAAATACATCCACGGCCCACGGTAGGATAAATTCAGCACCAGCACTCTTGGTCTTGAAGTAGTCCTTGAGCCATTTTTCCTGATCATGTGTAATTCTTGCTGCGACCTGGGGCATACCGTCTCCTCCAAACGAACCGGCGAAACATACAACCTGTGGTTTATTTAGCAGTAGCTATATAAGCAATACAGCCAAAGGAATCAAGAGTTTTTCTAGATTATCATTAAATAAAAAACAAAACTAACCGTTAAAAACCATTCTCAACTGCCTGAAAAGAGTTAACAGCAACGCATCAGGAGCATCGTTTCCATCAATATTCAACCGTATGATCTCAGTCACGGTATTATTACTCGGAGTCACAGTTTTTTTAGCAACTAAAACAACATCCTGCTCACGTCCGGTCTCTGCATCTTCAGTATGAACAACCAACACCCAATGGTTATCCTGCAATCGCCAAGATGTTTCCACACCGACATGATCGGACTGCTTCCGCTCTATAAGATGAACAAAATCTTCCAAAGAAAAAGCTTTCTTCCCCTTCCCTTGGACACCTAAAAACTCTCCACCGGAGGCTATAACAAGAGGACTGGCAAGAAAATCAGCTGGAGGAAAATCAATCCCGCCACCTACACCACGACCAGAAATACGACGCCTTAATGAAGCAAGCTCCACTCGCAAGGACTCAAGCTCCCCACGTTGCACTCGTTCACGTTCAACATGCTCGTCCCTTAATGCGGCCACTTCGTCACGAAGAGAACGTATCTCACTCTGAAAAAGAGACTGATTATCAAGCACGTCAGACATGCGTGATAGCACACCGGCAAGCTCAATAACCTCTTTCGAGGAAGCAGATTGATCAAATGACTGATCATGTTGTTGATCAGTCATTAACACACTAAATTTAAGAGCTAATTCTCTTTCAATTTGTTCAGTAGACCAGTTGTCATTGAACATTGTGCGAATCCTCCTGAAGATTTCCAAAACTTCGACGGGATACCGAGGACGACGCCCTGCCCCGCCTTCTGATGGGATATATTTTTCAAACTTATCTTTATAATAGACAATGGTTGACGGCGGTATGTCCAACTGCCGACCAACTTCTCTCAGGCTAATAAATTTCTTATTCATACACTCAACGCCTTGTTGATCACTGTTCTTCACCTTGTTCATAATGCAAAAAAAAGCTCTATGTCAAGACTATTTTGAACAAGTATGAACAACTATAAACATAGAAGCATCAAACATAAAAACAAAAAAACGCACCGGGTATCCCGATGCGCTCAATATCATCTATGTTAAAAAAATTTATTCTTCGAGACTGGCTCGCACTTCCTTAAGTGTATTCAACACATCCTGCATCTTATTACGCATCAATTCATCGTCCATGGTATTTCCCAGATAAGCGGCTTTCATAGCCATTTCGTTTACCATGTCATGCGCAATCATCTTCTTAATTTGAACAGGGATTCCCTTCTCCATGTCAACCATACGGTTATCAAGACTGGAAACGTCGTCACGCAAGAGACCGAGACTTTTTACTTCATCGGTTAAACCTGCAATATTCCGGTTCATCCCAAAGAAAAAAATTATCAACAGGACACCGACAAGTAGCGATACAATAATCGCCACCTTACTCATATCCCTGTTTGCTTCGACCATACTGGCAGTCGGTTCATCAGCCTGAACCTCTTCTTCTATACAATCCTCGACAGTCTGAGCCGTTTCCAACTTGCGGACTTTATTGTCTTCAGAATCCATAAGACCTTCTCCGTTGATACTTTATTATCCAGTTACCTAAATTTCATGTTTAAACATACGTTACCAAGACACCAGAATCAAGGTGTTGCCTCTCCTAATTTGCAAATAGAGACATGTTGGCAAAATTTGCTCATATTTTAATGTAATAACGTCTTTCTCATTCCACTTGACAAGCCAAACTTTATACAATGTATTATCATCTTATTGGTATTTTTGAGAATGAATGTCACTCCACCCTTTACAACACGCATAACAGAACATATTCTATACGTATATCAAGGAGATACACATGGAAGACTATCTAAAAGAAGCGCTGGAAATAGTTAAAGCTCAGGCAAGTGTTCGTACAATGACGGAAGATGAAATAACTTCCATGGTTCAAAAACTTGCTGCGGGTATCAAGGCTATCGCAGACGGCGAAAATATTTCAACAGCCGACTCGCCAGTAATAGACCCTAAAAAAGCTATTAGAGAAAAATCCATCCTTTGCTGTGTTTGCGGTAAAACATTCAAAGTAATTACAAAAAAGCACCTCGCCAGTCATGACCTGACTCCGGAAGAATACCGAGAGAAATTTGGATATAAGAAAAAATTACCGTTGGTATGCAAATCCCTTCAACGTGAACGCCGCAAAAAAATGAAGGAAATGAAGCTTTGGACGAAACGAGGCAAAAACAAGTAATTAAAAAAATTTTCAATTATCTCAAAGCCCATGAATTCAATTCATGGGCTTTTCTATATTCCTAACGTCCTCATAAAAATGAGATCAAGGGTATCTTCGATACGCTTCCATCCTGCCTCAGATTGCAAATCCACACCACCAAGACTTTGGTGAATTCGAGAACGAACAGCAAGAAAGTTAACAGCACCGGCCATGACGAGCACCAATGCAGTCAAATCAACATCCTGAGGAGGTTCCTGCTCCATTATTTCAAAAAACTCAAGAGCTGTTTTAACGCGTACCTCTTCCAAAACTTTAGTCAACTCATTTCTCTCAAGAGCTTCCCATGCTAAGATTTCAAGAGTGTGTGGGCGTCGCAAAATAGCCTTCAAATATCGCTTAAAAAATAACGACATCAATTCATGTGACGACATATTTTTCAGTCGATGCTTGTCATCACCCAGCAACTCTTCTGCTGTAGGCCAAAAATCAACAGTTTCACTGTATGCGGCCATCAAACCACGTAAACCGTAAAAATATCTATAAATTAACTTCTTATCAACACCAGCTTCACGAGCTACGAGATTTACACCTAGTTGCTGAAATCCGACTTCAGAAACGACTTTACCCACTGCCTTGATAAGACGCTTCTTTGTAAGCTCTTTATTACGAATAGGTATAATCTTGGAGACAGCCTTAATATCAGCCACAAGCAACTCCCATGTAACGACATTTAATCTCTACAGAACATCCCAAACAAAACCGTCAGTGGCAATGATTGTTTTTTCCAAAATCCCATCCATTGAAAATGAAAGCAATAAATCTTTTTCACGGCATTCTTCAATTTAATAATCATCTTACCCAATGCTTAATTAAGCTGGAAATTCGTAGTGCAGCGTCCATTTGTAGAACGCAGAAAAGCCCTGATTCATATGAATCAGGGCTTTTCTTAAAAGATCCTTGGCACCGACCTACTTTCCCACACGCTACCATGCAGTATCATCGGCGATGGAGGGCTTAACTACCGGGTTCGGAATGGGACCGGGTGTACCCCCTCCTCCTTGGGCACCAAGAAAAAGAGTTGAGTAATGTCTACTCGAATATATAAGTAAACAGGGGAAGAGAGAATTCCATTAAGTTGTTAAATAAGCCGCACGATCTATTAGTACTGGTTAGCTGAACAACTCACGTTGCTTACACACCCAGCCTATCAACCTTGTAGTCTTCAAGGGATCTTTAGGGACATAAATGTCCAGGGAGAACTAATCTTGAGGCGGGCTTCCCGCTTAGATGCTTTCAGCGGTTATCCTTTCCGAACTTAGCTACTCTGCAATGCCACTGGCGTGACAACAGAAACACCATAGGTTCGTCCACCCCGGTCCTCTCGTACTAGGGGCAGACCCTCTTCAATTCTCCTACGCCCACGGAGGATAGGGACCAAACTGTCTCACGACGTTTTAAACCCAGCTCGCGTACCACTTTAAACGGCGAACAGCCGTACCCTTGGGACCTGCTTCAGCCCCAGGATGTGATGAGCCGACATCGAGGTGCCAAACCGCGTCGTCGATGTGAACTCTTGGACGCGATCAGCCTGTTATCCCCGGCGTACCTTTTATCCTATGAGCGATGGCCCTTCCATGCGGAACCACCGGATCACTAAGACCAACTTTCGTTCCTGCTCGAGATGTCTCTCTCACAGTCAAGCTCCCTTATGCCTTTGCACTCAACGGCTGGTTTCCAATCAGCCTGAGGGAACCTTTGCAAGCCTCCGTTACTATTTAGGAGGCGACCGCCCCAGTCAAACTACCCACCAGACACTGTTTCCATGCCGGATAACGGCTATGGATTAGATACCTAAGTAATAAAGGCTGGTATTTCAAGGTTGACTCCACACACTCTAGCGAACATGCTTCAAAGTCTCCCAGCTATCCTACACATTATTAATCAAATACCAATGTCAAGCTGCAGTAAAGGTGCACAGGGTCTTTCCGTCCTTCCGCGGGTACCCAGCATTTTCACTGGGAATTCAATTTCACTGAGTCTCTGGTTGAGACAGTGGGGGGATCGTTACGCCATTCGTGCAGGTCGGAACTTACCCGACAAGGAATTTCGCTACCTTAGGACCGTTATAGTTACGGCCGCCGTTTACTGGGGCTTCGATTCAGAGCTTCGACCGAAGTCTAACCCCACCTCTTAACCTTCCAGCACCGGGCAGGCGTCAGTCCCTATACATCGTCTTACGACTTAGCAGAGACCTATGTTTTTAGTAAACAGTCGCCCCCCCCGATTCACTGCGTCTTAAAGTTGCTCACATAGTTAAATGATCACAATTTCAAGCACCCCTTCTTGCGAACTTACGGGGTCATTTTGCCGAGTTCCTTAACCAGAGTTCTCTCAAGCGCCTTGGTCTGCTCGACCCACCTACCTGTGTTGGTTTGCGGTACGGTATGCATATGCTAAACTTAGAAGCTTTTCTTGGCAGTATGGAATTAATGGCTTCCGTCGATTAAAGACTCGGCATAACGTCTCAGGCATAAAGAACTGCGGATTTGCCTACAGTTCAACCCTACACGCTTGCACCGGGATATCCAACACCCGGACCATCTATCCTTCTGCGTCCCTCCATCGCACACATATACATGTACAGGAATATTAACCTGTTTCCCATCGACTACGCATTTCTGCCTCGCCTTAGGGGCCGACTTACCCTGGGAAGATTAGCTTTACCCAGGAAACCTTAGGTTTACGGCGAATAAGTTTCTCACTTATTTTATCGTTACTCATGCCAGCATGATCACTTCTCATTAGTCCAGCAAACCTCACGGTTCACCTTCATCCCATCTGAGAACGCTCTCCTACCGCTCATACATAGTATGAACCCAAAGCTTCGGTACAATGCTTAGCCCCGTTACATTTTCGGCGCAGAATCGCTAGGCCAGTGAGCTATTACGCTTTCTTTAAAGGATGGCTGCTTCTAAGCCAACCTCCTGGATGTATCAGCAACTCCACCACCTTTCCCACTTAGCATTGATTTCG